>CBDANP010000007.1:0-1085000 GCA_965197685.1 Dehalococcoidia bacterium | reverse complement strand
GAACGCCGCTTATTTCGGCCTCCGGCGCGTGGACGCCGACGTTGTTCATTATCTGCTCGTATGCATCCCGCACTGCCTGGTCGTCGGCGAGTCCGGCCCTGAGCGCGCCTATCTCGGTCTTGTGCAGTATGTCGGGCGATTCTATCTTGAGAATGACCGGGTATCCGATTTCGCGGGCGGCCTCTACCGCTTCGGAGGCGGAGGAGGCGCGGCGTTCTATGGTCGTCGGTATGCCCCACTTTTCGAGCGCCCACTTGGCCTCGTGTTCTGTCAGCGCGGCGCGGCCAGACGAGCGCAATCCGGCGGCTACCACACGCTGTTCGCGCGACATGGCGGGGAGTGTCGCAAACCCGGATTCCGCGCGGCTGTCGCGCCAGTCATAGTAGTCGTGGAGTTGGCGCAGCGCGGAGGCGAGGTTCTGCGGGCTGTGGAAGACGGGAACTCGCGCATCCTTGAGCCGTTCCAGCCCGGTGGAGGCGCCGAGTTCGTTTCCGGTATAGAGGAAGGCGACCAGTTTATTGTGCCTGTCTCGCGCGTCAGTTATGTGTCGCGCCTGCTCCTCGCCCGCGGAACTGGCCACCAGGAGCGCGCCTACTTCGGGTTCGGTAATCATATGCTCCATTATCTGCGCGACGGTATCTCTGCTGGCGTGTCCGGTGATGTCGGCGGGGTTGGCGGCCCAGCCGAAGCCTTCCAGAATCGCGTTAATGCCGTTGCGGGCGGGTTCGGACAGTTTGGGCAGTTCGAGTCCTGCTTCGCCGAGGTTGTCCGCGGTGAGCGAGCATACCCCGCCGGAATGGGACACCAGTGCGACGCCGCGCTTTCGGGTGGGCGGGCTGTCGGCCAGAAGCTGGGAGACCTCGAGCAGCTTGTCCCAGTCGTGGACGCGGGTGACGCCGTACTGCCTGAACGCGGCGGCGTAGGCGTCGTCGGAGCCGGTGAGGGCCGCGGTGTGTGAGCGCGCGGCGCGGGAGCCTGCATTCGAGCGTCCTATCTTGACCGCGACTATGGGCTTGCCTTTCTCCGCAGCCAGCCGCGCGACTTCCAGGAACTTGCGCGCGTTCTTGAAGCCCTCTATGAACAGCGCGATAACTTTCGTGTCGTCGTCGTCCAGCAGGTAGCGAACGAAATCCGCGGCTTCGAGGTCGGCCTCGTTTCCGGTGGAGACTATGTAGGAGTAGCCGATACCCCGCCCTATCGCCCTGGACAGGAATGGGCCGAAAGCGGACGCTCCGCTCTGGCAGACTAGTCCGATGTTGCCGCTTTTGAGCTGCGTCCCGGATAGCGATGATGAGGAACACGCCCATATATTGTCCTTGACGTTGGCGAGTCCGAGGCAGTTGGGGCCGGATATACGGACGCCGGTCTCGCGCGCCGCGTTGCCAAGTTCAAGCTGCAACTGCCGCCGCTCCTCGACACCGCGCTCCGAGAACCCGGCTGATATGACTATCGCGGAACCGGCTCCCTTTTCAGCGCTCTCGCGCAGGACGGGTATCACGCGGTGGTACGGCACGATTATGCCGACGGCGTCGGGGCTTTCGGGCAGGTCGGCGACGCTTGGATAGCAGGGGAGGCCGAGAAGTTCGTCATAGCGCGGGTTGACAGGATACACGTTCACGCGGTCTCCCGCCTCCATCACGGAGCGCAGGAAGCGGCCTCCGTACTGCATCCGCTCTGTCGCGCCGACGACGGCTATCGAGCGGGGGTTGAGCATTTTGTGTATAGAGGCCAGCTGCGGTTCGGTCCAGTGGTTCATTCCGGTATGGTTTCTCGCTTTCGGGAGGATGGCGCTTCGGTAGTCCGGAGCCTTTTCAAAGCCGGTAACAGTTTGTGATCAGAGGTTTGGGGGCATATCGGTGAGATGGCTGGATTGGAGCAATGTCATATATTGCACTTTATAATCGTTCTGGTAGGTAACAGGTGACGCAACAGGTGGGCGCTGGTGCGGATTTTCACCTGATATTGACCTGTATTCACCAGTATTTGTAGCTAAGGAGTTTTTTTCGTGGGCCGGAGAGTTGCTATTGATAAGTTCTTATTTATGTACATGGTGGCGTAGATCATATTTTTCATACGAGTATTGTAGCATAGTATGGAATGACTATGTAGTGATGTGGGAAACTCAGGACAACCTTTGCAAGACTCTCCGCAATCAGCTATTCGTTGACAGTGTGCTATGTATATGTTGGGCTTGCAAGGTTGTCGTCAACTCCGAGAGAGTGGTTATCACAAATTCAATAATCATCAGTACAACATTAGAACCATTACTCCGTATTCTGAAAATTTCAAACTGGGACACTGCCCGATTTATACCAAGATTAGAGATCTTATGATTTCCTTGTAAGACGTCTAATATTGGTATAAACTTGGTTGCATGGATCCTATTCGCAACCCATATGCGCCCGGGGCAGGTACTCAGCCCCCTGAGATGGCAGGCCGTCAGGAGATACGAGAGACTGCGCGCATCTCACTGGAGCGGACAAGGATAGGGCGTCCGAGCAAAAGCATGATTATGGTTGGATTGAGGGGCGTGGGGAAAACTGTGCTTCTGGACCGAATCAGGGAGGACGCCGAGGCGAGCAATATCTACACCTTGCGAATCGAAGCGCCTGAAAATCGCTCACTTCCCTCTATCATAGCGCCTCAACTGCGTGGCGCTTTGCTGAAACTCTCGAACAGGCAGGCCGCTAAACAACTGGCGCAGCGCGCTCTTAGAGGACTTGCGGGATTTGCCGGAGCCTTGAAGGTGAAATACCAGGACATCGAGGTCGGTTTGGACTTTGACCCCGAACCCGGGCTGGCGGACAACGGAGACCTCGAAACCGACTTACAAGACTTGTTCGAGGTCGTCGGTGTCGCGGTAGGGGCAGATAATAGCTGCGTGGCGATCTTCGTTGACGAGCTTCAATATGTGAAAGAAGATGAGCTTGCGGCATTGATTATTGCACTGCATAGGATATCCCAACGCCGTCTTCCTTTGACCATGGTGGGGGCCGGTCTGCCCCAGGTGCGAGGCCGCATGGGTAAGGCGAAGTCTTACGTTGAGAGGCTTTTTGAGTTTCCCGAGATCGGCGCGTTGTCCCGTCAAGACGCAAAGCTCGCGATTGCCAAGCCCGCGAAAGACGAGGGAGTGGAGATAGAAGACCCCGCACTCGACGCCATCGCTTCTCAAACTCAGTGTTATCCTTACTTTCTTCAGGAGTGGGGGAAACATGTATGGGATGTCGCAGAATGTTCTCCCATCACAGTTTCCAGTGTTGAAATCGCTTCCAGGCAGGCCATCGCCGGTCTCGACGAGAGTTTCTTCCGGGTCAGATTTGATAGACTTACTCCCACACAGAAAAAATATATGCGAGCGATGGCGCATCTCGGTGCAGGGCCTCACCGTTCGGGTGATATTGCCAATGTACTAGACCGTCCCGTAACCTCTCTGGCTCCCACTCGCAGCCAATTGATAAATAAGGGCATGATATGGAGTCCGAGTCATGGGGACACTGCCTTTACTGCTCCGATGTTCGACGAGTTTATGCTGCGCATCATGCCAGGGAAAGAGTGGGGATAGTCAGAAATGTCCTGGAAGAAGTCTACGGGCAGCCCATTTGAAACATACAAGCGGGACGCGGTGGCGTCCAACGGGATGGTGGCGACCAATCACCCGCTAGGCTCGGTGGCCGGACTGGAGATGCTGGCGATGGGGGGCAACGCAATGGACGCGGCGGTTGCTTCCGCGTTCGCGCTGAGCGTCGTGGAGCCTATGATGGTGGGCATATTCGGGGCGGGTTTCATCAATTACTACGACGCATCCAGCGGCGAGTTCGTGAACATAGACAACTACTCGGTCGCGCCCGCGGCTGCCGCGCAGGATATGTACGAGACTGTATCCGACACTTGGCCGGACTACATGGAGACCGCGGAGCGCGCCAATCTTGTGGGTTACAGGTCGGTCGGAGTGCCGGGCGCGCTGATGGGATGGTGCTACGCTGAGGAGAAGTACGGCAGGCTCGGGCTCGACACGGTTATCCGGCCCGCCATACGCTACGCCAAGCGCGGGTTCGCGGCCAGCCGCTACCTTGCGGACATCATAAGGCTCAACGGCGATGACCTGGCCATGTTTCCGGCGAGCGCGGAGGTCTTTCTGCCAAATGGAACGCCGCCCTCTGTCGGACAGAAGATAGTGAGGTCGGACTATGCGCGGACGCTGGAGACGGTCGCGGCAGATGGGCCGGACGTCCTGTACAAAGGGCGCATTGGCGAGATGGTGGCCTCGGACATGGCGGCGAACGGCGGCATCATCACCGCGGACGACTTTACTAACTACCGCATACATCTCAGGGAGCCAGCGCGCGGTGCTTACAGGGGATACGAGATAGTGTCGGTTGCCCCCACCAGTTCGGGCGGAACCGCCATAATCGAGATACTGAACATTATAGAGGGGTTCGACGTAGCCTCTCTGGGGTTTGGGACGGCAGAGGGCGCGCATCTGCTGGCGGAAGCGATGAAGATAGCGTTCGCGGACCGCTTCGAATACATGGGCGACCCCGCGTTCGTCGAGGTTCCGGTCAACGCGCTCACGGACAAGCAATACGCCGCCGAGCGGAGACGGGAGATAGATCCGTCCCGCGCCCGCGATTACAGCTACGGCAACCCCTCGCTGTATGCTGGTGAAGGCGCGGACACGACCCACCTGACGACCGCGGACTCCGACGGCAACGTCGTATCCACCACCCAGACGATTCACGCGGTGTTCGGTTCGAAGGTGACCACTCCAGGGACGGGTATGCTGCTGAACAACACGATGAACATATTCGACCCGCACCCGGGCAACGCGAACTCTATCGCGCCCGGCAAGCGCATGGTCAGCAGTATGTCCCCGACCATCGTTATGAAAGACGGGAAACCATTCATGGCGCTCGGAACGCCCGGCGCGACACGCATATTCCCGTCGGTTCTCCAGGCCATCGTCAACGTTATAGATCACCGCATGACTCTCCAGGAGGCGGTGGAGGCTCCGCGAGTCTGGACACAGGGGCAGGCATTGGAGGTCGAACCCGGCATAGCGGGCAGCGTCCGAGACGGCCTGAAGGCGATGGGACACGACGTGCAGGTTACTCCCAGGGTTGCGGGCGGGATGAACGGAGTCATGTTCGATCACGCGAGCGGCCTGATACGGGGCGCGGCGTGTTACCGCGCGGACGGCGTTCCGGCGGGCTTCAGCGGCGGTCCCGCAAGGCCGGCGGGAGACGACCTGCTGTACAGGTTTTAGGGAGCGGACGCCGACACCATGCGATATAATTCCCAGACCCTGATAATGTCGAAAGGCTGAGATGAGTGTAAGGCTGGGACTGAACATTCTGCTGGCCGTGGGCATTGTGGCGGCTGTGGCGGGCGGCGGCGTGCTGCTGTTCAGAGATTCCGGTTCGCCGGACGGCGTTACAATCACGCTGGACGAACCGGAGACCTCGCCCTCGGTTACTGACCGCCCCGCGAATGCGCCGACGACCATAAAGGTCTATATTAGCGGAAAGGCGAGGCATCCCGGGGTTTACGAACTGCCTACTGGCGCGCGCGCGGATGATGCGCTCCAAGCGGCGGGCGGGCCGACGTCCGGAGCCGCTCTCGAACTCGTGAACCTGGCGAAAAGACTGTCCGACGAGGAGCATATTCATATACCCGGACAGTCCGACAGGGGAGCAGCCGAGAGGCCCCCGGCCGCGGCGGTTAGCGAGGTTGGGTCCGCAAGTTCGGCCAAACTGGACATCAATACGGCGACGGTGGAGGAGCTCACGTCCCTGCCCAACATAGGACCGAGCAGGGCCGCAGCCATCGTCGCTTACAGGGAGCGGGAGGGGCCATTCGACAGCGTTGACGACCTGACAAATGTTGGAGGGATAGGCGAAAAGATTACCGATTCGATCCGCGACCTCGTGGAGGTTCGTTGACCAAATGACGCGGCGTCTGTCGCATCTCGACGCGAGGAGATTGAGATGATTCCTGAATTCGTAAACGAGTCCGGCCTTATTGGACTCCTCTCCGTCATGGGCGTGGTCGCTGCCATGTGCGTCGCGGCGGGGATTACCCATTTCGCATTTTCCATCGCAATCAGGCTCAGCCAGCGCAGCGGTCCGAACACACTAGACACCCGGATACTGAGCGCGTCCAGAGGGCCGGTCGTCCTCTTCCTGGTCATTCTGGGGGTCTTTTCAGCCTACTTCCTGATGACCAAGCTGACTCACCCCGCGTTCGACTTCTTCAACGGACACGGCGAATGGGTGGTCAGAATATGGCTGGTCATCGTGATAGCGGAGGCCGGATACCTCGGCTCGCACATAATTCAGGCGCTGCTGCAATGGTATCTGGAGAACATATCACAGCGCACGGCGAGCGACCTCGACGACAGGCTTCTGCCGCAGGTGCGCCGCGTAACTCCGATAGTCATCTACGCGCTGGGCGCGCTGATGGCGTTGGACGTGGTGGGAATCGCCATCACTCCGCTGATCGCCGGACTCGGTATCGGCGGGATTGCTGTCGCGCTCGCTTTGCAGCCGACCCTGAGCAACCTGTTTTCAGGGACATTCATGATATCCGAGGGTGAACTGAACGAAGGCGACTTCATCGAACTGGACGGCGGCCCGTCCGGGTTCGTGGTTGACGTAAGCTGGCGCAGCACGAAGATAAGGGACAGGTTCAATAACCTGATAATGATACCCAACTCCAAGATAATGGACAGCATTATGACCAACTACTACAGCCAGTCGAAGGTGATGACCGTCATGGTAGCGTGCGGAGTTAGCTACGACTCCGATCTGGAGCACGTGGAGAAGGTCGCGCTGGAAGTGGCGAAAGGGGTTCGGGACGACCTCGATTCGGCTATCAAGGATTATGAACCGTCGCTGCTGTTCACCAACTTCGGCGACTCGAACATTGATTTTCTGGTCATAATACAGGGCGAAGACCGGCTAGGCACGTTCTACGTCAAGCACGAACTGATAAAGCGTCTGCACACCAGGTTCAACCGCGAAGGCATAGAGATAAACTATCCTGTCCGCAAGCTGGTTGTGCCGCCGTCCGATGGAATAGACGGGATGATATACGACGCCGAACAGTCAAGCGACGGATTAGAGAGCGTACAGCCAACGGAGAATAGCGGAGAATAGCCGGGTGTCGCGCTCGCGGTAGCCATGGTCGGCGCCGTCTATAACCTGAACGCTCGTGTGTTCGTAAGCCGCGTCGCGCAGGCTTCGCATAGCCGCGCCGCACACCGGAAGCCTGCGCGGGCCGTCGCCGCACTCCTCGGACCCGAACACGAAGAGCGCCGGGCAGTCCAGTTCGGCGGCGCGTCGGGTTACGCTGTAACGGTTGTCGGGATTGAAGCAGTCAATAAACGCGCGCGCCGTCCAGGACGACCCCCAGGGTATGCCCGGTCTTATATAGGCGTTGGGGTCGTCCGCCTCTATCCTCTGGATGCACCATGAATAGGCGTCGGCGAATTCGTCCGCGTGGAGCTTGAACAGCCCCTCGTGATCGTACTCGCCGGGCGAGACGGCTATCACCCCCGCCACAGTCGGGTATCTCTCTTTCGACTGAGCATATACCGCCCGGACCGCGCCGCCGCTATGGCCGCCAATGACAACGTTCGCGTGACCGCGCTCTTTCAGAAAGTCGAGCCAGGCGGCATAGTCCAGGCGCGAGTCGTCCACCGACTCGTGAGCGTATCCGGCCAGAGGGCCGTCCGGCGCGCCGTTGGACACGATGTCATGACCGCGCCGGTTCGCCGCGAGAAACGCTATCCCGTGAGAAGCCAGACGCACTCCAAGCTCCAGGTAGAGCTTGCGATAGAAGTGTCCGCCGTCACCGTGAAAGAAGCAGACGGCATCCACGGCGGTGAGCCGGTGATCCACACTTGGCGCCAAGTACGCGCCCCCTAATAGGACGCCGTCTTGGGTGGTTACTTCTACGAAGTCAGCGAGCATTGTGGTGTTCCTGTTCAGGGACGCAGTAGGATGCGCCGATGATTATCCTGTACCCATCAGAACTTGTCAGAACTTGGATTCGCTCCACGAAGCGACGAACAACTGGGCGGTCTTCGTCGAATTCATAGTCCTGCATGAACTTATGATAGAAATTGGCGCGAAACTTCTCGGCGACTCCGAATGCAGCGTCCAAGTACGGCTCGTCGTGTTCGTCGGCAAGCCTGCGGACGGCAGTTTTCAATGAGCGATGGTCTCCAAAAGGCCAGCCATTCTGCTGAGCTGCAGCCATTACAACGTGGGCCGCAGCTCCCCATATTTTCTCGGAACCCTGAAGAACATCTCCCTCGGCAAAGTATCTATCTGACTTGTCGAGAAAGTCCTGCGCAGTCTCGATATGTTCCGTCATCAGCATGAACTTTTGTTCTCCTAACGGTGGTATATGGATATTAATGTACCGTGCCCGGTCTATCCTATACGGGGATAGGCTGAGAGGTCCGTTATTCCGGCCTCCGCAAGCACGTCCTCGTCGTAGAGTATCTTGCCGGTGTAGGACTTCTGCTCTTTCTCGCAGATTATCGCGCCCGCGTCGCCCATGATTATGCCGTCCTCGCGCGCGCCGGAATATGGCCTGTCGCCCCTGAACCAGCGCTGCCCCTCCGACGCGATAGCTCCTCTGGGCGAGAGCGCGTTCACCGCGATGTTATCTTGGAACAGTTCGCTCGCCAGCCCCTGGGTGAAGCGTTCGAGGTGCGCTTTGCCTGAGCCGTAGGCGGAGCCGTCCGGCCTGGACATCTCATACGGCCCCTCGCCCGGGCCAATCGCGCCCTCCGAGCTTATGTTGATGATATGCCCGCTGCCCTGCGCCTTCATATATGGGATGACCAGTTTGCAGCCCAGAAACGGCCCGCGAATGTTTACGCGGTAGAGCAGGTCCCAGTGCCTGACCTGCATATCGGCGACCGTGCCTGGTATGAGTATCGCCGCGTTGTTGACCAGAATGTCTATGCGTCCCCATTGTTCGGCGACCTGCTCGAACATGGCCACGAAGTCGTCCTCCTGGGTCACGTCGCAGCGGATGCCAATAGCCTCGCCGCCCTCATCGGTAATCCGGTTCACGGCGGTCTGAATGCTGCCGGGTATTCGGAAATCGCCCTCGTTCTCGGTGCGGGCGGACACAACCACCTTAGCCCCTTCACGCGCGAACACGACCGCCATGTCCCTGCCGATACCCCGGCTTGCCCCAGTGATTACGGCTACCTTGCCATCAAGCTTTCCCACGATTGTCCTCCTGAAGTGTAATACAGCGTCGAGTTATTTTTGCCATGTACCAGCCTGCCGCAATCTATTGATTCCCGCGAAAGTGGGAATGACGGAAATAAACAGCGATTGTCATATATTTAACTGGACATGGCAGTGGTAGCTTATTCCGGGGGAGACTCGCAATCCCGTCCCCGCGTGTATTCCCTTGTGTTGTTTCTATCGCTCCAACTGCTGTCGGCGCAGACGTTCGTTCTCTTCCATCAGTCTCCGAACTTGAGCCTCGGACTCCAGTCGCGCTTGTCGCTCGAACTCGGCCTGAGCTTCGGACTCCAGACGCGCCTGTCGCTCAGATTCAACCTGAGCTTCGGACTCCAGACGCGCCTGCCGCTCGAACTCGGCGGGGTTTACCGTCTTGCCTGTAAGCGGGTCGCGTATATCGAACTGTTCTCCGTCCCAGTAGAAATCGAGGTGCAACACTTCGCTGCGCGACCAGATAGAGCCACCCGGTTCAACGTTCAGGTCGTATCGAATGTACTCACCGTTCACCAGACGCTCCCCAACCAGCGGGTCTCCGTACAGCTCGCCGCCTGTCGGGTCCAGTCTCCAGTATTCGGTTATTCCCAATTCCGCGTACAGGTCGCGCTTGTGTCCGAGGTCGTTCGACGCCGTACTGGGGGACGCCACCTCTATTACCAAGTCGGGTGGTTTGCCCGCTTCCCAGATGAGATAGTTGGGGAACTGCATGATCACGTCGGGATCAACGCCTATCACAATAAAGTAGTCGGGCGCGACTCGCTCATTTCCATTGTCGGGATTGAAAAATATAAACCCTCCTCCACTAACGAACACATCCCGCCTGCCTCCAAGCCGATGCCTGAACGTGTATGACAGATAGCTTATCGTGGGGTCTTGCTGCATACCGTCCTCTACTGGCTCGGGATCTTCATAGAAGATGTCAGGGAATACCCGTTCAATCGTGGGGCTGGTTGTTGTCATAGGTCAACTCCCGCTGGTTTCTCTATTACGAAATCATAAAGCGTTCGGCGAAACAATAACAGCACCATATCCAGGGTCTATTCAAAGTCGGCCTGGGTTTCCGCAGGGTCTTTCCAAAGCCGGACTGAGTTTCTCATATCACTACATATTCACTTCCTGCTGTGCTACAATACACTCCAGGACTAGGAACTGACTACTGACGACTGAATGCTGACAACCATAAACTGGACATTATCAATGATAACCCGTTCAACTGAAAAATATTCTCCCCAAAGCTAAATGCTGGTGAATGCAGGTCAAATGCAGGTGATAATTCACACCAGCACCCCACCAGCAGCCACCTGTTAGGGTCACCAGCACTCACCAGCACGACTATAAATCACAATATATGAAACCGTTCTAATCCGGCCCACTCGCCGCTGTTCGATCCGACTCATTCACTCCGATTTATTCAGACTTCGCAAAGACCCTGGCGCCATATCGAGTCATAGAGTCGCTGAATCAGGAGTACGCTTAAGCCATACCCGCGAATTCTCCTGATGCCATGGCTATGGAGCTGGGCGTGTGCAGAGTGTATTTGCGGGGAATGGAGGTGTCAACGGCGGACACATAACCGACAGACCGCGCAGGCAATAACGATTCCATTTGATAGGCATATTGGCCTGTGCTATACTTTTGTGGAATTTACGAGTTCAATAATTAGAACTGTGAGAGGGTGAGTTCTCAAAGCAGTCCCGAATAGAGGCGGGAGTATATGGTTCAGATTTCAGCCGAAGCGCCGGTAAGGCCACCAATAGATCCAATACGGAACTTTCTTGTTCCACCCGGGCCGGTAACGATGAAGTCCCTGCTGGAGGCGGGAGTCCATTTCGGCCACCAGAAACGGCGGTGGAACCCCAAGATGAAACAGTACATCTTCGCCCACCGCAACGGTATCCATATTATAGACTTGCAGAAGACACTGCGGATGCTGGATAGGGCGACCGCGTTCATGTCCGACATGGTCGCTGAGGGGAACAAGGTGTTGATGGTCGGCACCAAGAAACAGGCGCAGGACACGATTATACAGGAAGCTGGCCGCAGCGAATCCTTCTACATCACCAACAGGTGGCTGGGAGGCACCCTCACCAACTTCAAGACCATCCAGTCGCGCATAGATTACCTGGTGCAGCTCGAGACCCAGAAGGCGAAGGGAGAGTTCACCCGGCATACCAAGCGCGAGTCCCTCAAGATGGAAGACACGATAAACCGGCTCAACCGGAACCTGTTCGGCATCAAGGAGATGACTGAGATGCCGGGCGTGCTGTTTGTGGTTGACATCGGAAAGGAACACATCGCTATCGCAGAGGCGCGCAAGGTCGGCGTACCCATAGTCGCGCTGGTGGATTCGGACTGCGACCCGGACCTTATTGATTATCCCATTCCCGGCAACGACGACGCGATCAGGTCAATCAGGCTCATATCCGCCAAGATGGCGGACGCCGTTATTGACGGACAGAACCGCCGTATGTCGCTGGAGACCGAGGAGATTTCGTCCGAAGCCCCTGACGGCGACGGGCCATCCGACATTGTGGACGGCGAGCCGGTGGCCGAGAATCCTGAAAACGCGCGATAAGCGCCGATTCCGAACCCTCACATTCTGATACAAGGAAGATCAGGACGACAATGGCAGTTACAGTTGACGATATAAAAGCCCTGCGCGATATAACGGGCGCAGGGATCATGGACAGCAAAAAGGCGCTGGAAGAAGCAAGTGGCGACCTGAGAAAGGCGGAGGAACTCCTGCGACAGCAGGGAATCGCCTCAGCCGCCAAGAAGGCCAACCGCGCCACGAACCAGGGCATAATCGAGTCATACATTCACAGTGGCGGCAGAATCGGCGCGATGATCGAACTCAACTGCGAGACGGATTTTGTGGCCCGCACAGGCAATTTCCAGCAACTTGCCAACAATCTGGCTATGCAGATAGCCGCGATGTCTCCCACCTACGTTGACGAGTCCGACGTTCCCGACGGCGAGGATGCGGACACCGCACAGGACTGTCTCATGCAGCAGCCCTTCATCAGAGATCCCTCCAAGACCGTTCAGGACATGGTCAACGAAACGGTCGGCAAGCTGGGGGAGAACATACGAATACGCAGATTCAAGCGATTCTCTCTCGGGGAATAACCATAGACAGTTCCAGCCCATCAAACTACCAAAGAATTCTGCTGAAGCTGAGCGGAGAGTCACTTAGAGGTGACCGCGGTTTCGGCATTGATCCTTCAGCGGTGGAATACATGGGCGGTGAGATATGCTCGGTTCTGGAACTCGGCGTCCAGATGGGAATAGTGGTAGGCGGCGGAAATATCTGGCGAGGCACCCAGGCCGAGCTTGACGGAATGGACAGGGCGACCGCCGACTATGCCGGAATGCTGGCCACCATTATCAGCGCGCTTGCGCTGCAGGACGCCTTGGAACGCAAGTTCGGGATTGTAACCCGCACCCAGAGCGCTATCAACGTGTCCCAGGTCGCCGAGCCGTATATACGACGCAGGGCCATAAGACACCTGGAGAAAGGGCGGGTGGTACTGTTCGCCGCCGGCACCGGAAACCCATTCGTAACGACGGACACGGGAGCGGCGCTCAGGGCAGTAGAGATAGGGGCCGATGTTCTGCTGATGGCGAAACACAATGTTGACGGTGTTTACGAAGACGACCCCAGAACCAACCCGGACGCGAAAAAGCTGGCCCACATCACCTATTTCCAGGCGTTGGAGAGGCGGCTGGGGGTTATGGATACGACGGCGCTTTCTCTTTGTATGGATAACGAAGTTCCGATTATCGTCTTCGATCTGTTTCAAGCCGGTAATTTGCAGCGCATAGTCAGAGGCGAAGCCCTCGGATCGGTGGTATCATCGCATAGTACGCTGGACTCCGCGCGCCGGACTCTGGCCCACTCGTGAAAACGACCTTCGGAGGATGAATGCTATGGCAACGATGGAAGAAGTTATGGACGATGCCGGTACACGCATGGGAAAATCCGTACAGTCCTTGGAAAGAGCGCTAGGCGGCATCAGGACGGGACGAGCGTCTCCTACCCTCGTTGAAAACCTGATGGTTGACTATTACGGTGTCCCGACACCGCTGAACCAGATTGCGGGCATATCCGTTCCCGAAGCGCGCCTGCTCATGATACAGCCCTGGGACAGGTCGGCCATGAAGGAGATCGAGAAGTCCATTATGAAGTCCGATCTCGGACTGATGCCCAACAGCGACGGCGCGGTAATCCGAATCAACATTCCCCAGCTTTCCGAGGAACGTCGCAGGGACTTGGTGCGCCTCGTGGGGCGCAAAGTCGAGGACGGCCACGTGGCGGTGCGCAACATCCGCCGCTCCGGTCTCGAAAACTTCCGCTCCATGCAGAGAAACAAAGAGCTTTCGGAAGACGAGCTCAGACGGGCACAGGGCGACCTTCAGGACCTCACCGACCTTCATATCAGCGAGATGGACGATATGAAGAAGGACAAACAGAACGAGGTCATGGAGGTTTGACTCTTCCGGCGGTCACTCCCCTCATGCGCTCCCAGCCACTCTATACTCCAGACCTAGCTCCCGTCCGAGTCCCACGGCACGTCGCCATTATCATGGACGGCAACGGACGCTGGGCGGCAAGCCGCGAGATGTCCAGGTCGGAAGGCCACCGCGCCGGTGTCGCCAACATCAGACGAACAATCAAGGCGTTCGCCGAAGCGGGCGTGGAGTACCTTACCCTGTATGCCTTCTCGACCGAGAATTGGGGCAGGCCGACCGACGAGGTTGACGCCCTCATGTCCATTATTCTGGATGTTATCGGACCCGAATCCGAGAACCTTCACCAGGAGGGAGTCAGAATAAAGCATATCGGCGACCTCGAACGCCTGCCCGACAACCTGCGCCACGCAATTCAGAACAGCACCGAGATGACAGAGCGGAACAGCCGTCTCACGCTATGCGTGGCGTTCAACTACGGCTCTCGCACGGAGATACTCAACGCGGTCAGGAGAATACTGGCCGACTGTGTGGACCCGGATGGCGTTGACGAAGACTTGTTCGCGGCATATCTGGATACCGCGGGTATGCCCGACCCGGACCTGATAATCCGCACGGCAGGCGAGATGCGCCTGTCCAACTTTCTGCTGTGGCAGGCGGCATACGCGGAGTTCTACTGCACCTCCATACTCTGGCCCGACTTCGATGAGGTGGAAGTGGAAAAAGCGCTTCGGTCATACGCGCGGCGCGAACGCAGATTCGGAAAACTGGACGGCTGAAGTCCCCCGTACCCTATACGCGAGACAGGGGTAAAGATTGGGCAGACGCATTCTCACATCGGCAGTCGCGCTTCCCCTGCTTCTGTTTATCGTATGGCAAGGCGGCGCGTGGTTCGCGGCCTTCATCGGACTCGTCGCCGGTCTGGGAGCATGGGAACTCAGCCGGATGGCCGAGTCCTGGGGACAAAGGCCGATTTCGCCGGCGGCGACCGTTCTGGCCGCGGCGCTCGCGATGTCTCCCCACCTCATACCGGACAGTACCGATTCGCTAATCCTGGAAATCGGCTCCATACTCATCGCCCTTCTCGCCCTGTCGTCCGCGGCGATACTGCTCCTGGCGCACAGACGCCGAGGGCCGTACCCGCTTGAAGATGACAAACGACGCCCATTTCCGTCATTCCCGCGAAGCCTGTTCTCGTGGAAACGGGGAGCGGGAATCCATACGAATACTGTGCCAGGGCTTGCGGCCAGCGTCCTGGTGACCTTCTGCATTGTGATGATGGTCGGAGGAACTCTTTTCCACGCGACCCTTCTCCGCTCCCTCGCCGAGGGACGCTCGTGGGTGTTTCTGCTGCTCGGCGTAACATCCGCAACGGATACCGCGGCTTACTTCGTCGGCAGGGCTGTCGGCTCGCGTCCACTGGCCCCGAATATCAGCCCGAACAAGACTTGGGAGGGCGCGATAGCCGGTTTCCTGGGCGCGCTGGCCTGTGGCGTAGGACTGCATACCCTCTTGAGCCTGGACGCCGGCGTAGTGAGAATCGCTCTTATGTCCGCTGCGCTCGGCGTGTCCGGCCAGCTTGGAGACCTGCTGGAGTCTAGGCTCAAGCGTCTGGCCGGATTCGACGACTCGGGCAAAATCATCCCCGGACACGGCGGCATCCTCGACAGGATGGACTCGCTCATGTGGAACATCGTCATCATGTTTCACTGGATATAGACCGGATTGGACAGCCTGACCCAATCATCGCGCCCACTGAATTGAATCAGGTTTGAATACACATATCAATTGACAAGCCGTATCCCGTAGAATACAGTTTCCCCAGAGTATGATAGAAGTTCAGAGTACCGCAGAGTATGACAACTGGTTTGGCAAGTTGCGCGATGTACAGGCGAAGGCGCGAATTAACACACGCATAAGGCGTTTGCAGTTAGGGAATCCTGGAGATGTGAAGCCGGTTGGCCAAGGCGTGTCAGAGATGAGAATTCACTACGGGCCTGGCTACCGCTCACAGGGGTATGTAAATGTGCAGTCAGCTATGAAATTCAATCAACAGGCCCCCTCTCCCTTGAGGGAGAGGGTTGGGGTGAGGGTGAATGCCTACCCCTGTCAGCCTGGATACCGAGTGTATTTCATACAGCTTGGGCAGTGTTGCTTGCGGGCGGGGATAAGTCGAGCCAAAAGCAGGATATCAACGTCGCGATTGAGTTGGCTGACGGACTATGACAAGGAGTAAAAATGGCAAAAACTCAAACATATCCTTGGGACCCGGTGGATTATCTGAAGACACGAGAAGACATGATAGCCTATCTGGATGCGGCCCTTGAAGATGGAGACGCCAAGCTAATCGCGGTGGTACTGGGAGACATTGCGCGAGCGAAAGGCATGACCCAGATAGCGAACGAGACGGGCCTTGGACGGGAAAGTCTCTATAAGGCATTGTCCGCCGAAGGCAACCCCGAGTTCGCGACCATCCTCAAGGTAACGCGAGCAATGGGACTTAGGCTTCATGCCGCTGATTCTTTTGTCACAGAGCAGAGAGGCTGAAGTGAGGCTATGCCTATACCAAGTACCGAAGACTGGATGGAACGCAAACTAAAAGAACAGCGCCGACTTTACGAACAGTACGGGAAAGGGCTGGAAAAGGAGCACACGGGCGAATTTGTCGCGATCAGCCTGGAGGGTGAGATACTGCTCGACAGAAAGATGGGGAAACTCCTCAGGAGGGCGACAGAGACCTTTGGACGCGACAACTTTGCTATGGTTAGAGTGGGACGCGAGGCGATGACTGAATGGATGAGCGCAGTGTAACCAGCGATGATTATGCTTTGAGCAATTGTTCCTCGAACCAACGCTTGGCGTCCTGCCAGCCTGATTCGGCCTCGGCGCGCAGGCGGCGGGATTTTTCACGACGACGACGGACTTCGACAGCGATAGCTTCCTGAATCTCTCGTTTGGGAATCGGAATCCTGAGGTTCGCTACATCATCATTGGTGAGGCGAGGGTGAGTATTGCCTGTCATCATATGGACGGTTTGGGAAAGCACAATCCGACTACGCAGGATGGCGGCAAGATAATCTGCTGACAATGACTTGTGGTCCTCCACCCTGAGAACATGGAGTTCGGTGGAACAACAGCCATCCATTTCAGCGCGATAGACTTTGTTCAAATAAGGCCGCAATCGGGCGAAAAGGACATCGCCGGCCTTGTAGGTAAAGCAAGTTCCCTTTGCCATATCTGTCGAATCGGTCAGTTCTCCGGTGTTGCTCTGAATATGAGAGAGTCCTAGATAATTCTCGCCGGGCGTCTTGATTTGATTCCGCTCGAAACTCACGACTTGGCCAAGTGATGTGATTGTCAATCTATTGGAGGCATTTTCCAGTGAGCGCAAAGCCAAAGTGCGCTCGGGATGATAGTAGTCCGAGTTAAGACTTCCACCTTTGGGTATCTGAGCGGAGTTGACTGCAAAGACCCGACGCGAATCTTCAGACGGTCGTGTGATGTCAAGTGCATTGAGGACGAAATCATCAATCCCGGCAAGCAGGGCGTCGGCCTCGGTCAGCTTTGCACTGCGCTCGGCTCGCGCCGCGTCCATAGCCGCAACCAACTTTTCTTGCTCAGTAATGTCTGGTAACGGGATACGTAACTGACGTATCTCCTCTGCATTGATATTGGTCATGCCTATAATCTGACGAGAGAAGCAATCAATTTGGAGTCGTCCAATACTGGCTCCCAAGAAATCAGATGCAAACTGTGGCAGCAGACGGCTCTGATCTGTCCGAACCCGGATCAAGTATGACGCAAACACCCAATCGCCTGACTCCCGAAAGACTTCGCATTTACCAACGAGCTCTTTGGAGTTTGTCCGATTAAACAGAATGTCATCAGGGACAAGTCGGTAAGTATCAAGTTCTCGTTCATCAAGCTCGATGTACTTCAGGTTACTCAAGTTCCAACCATTGTCTTGAAGGTTATTCATTCGTAGGATTGGGACACCCGGAGGATCTGCTTTAGCTAAAGTAGAGCAACCGTATTGAACGAGCGCCAGCAAATCTCCAAGAGGTTTGACAGCGAATAGGGAATTTTCAAGCCGTTGATTGACTGACGGCATAATCTGCCAGTAATTTACGTCTATACGTCCATCTATTTCGACTCCCTTCACAGCGAAGCACTGTACACTGCCCCGTTTGGCGGGGCTTACGCGAAAAAAAGTGTCGGGTCCCGCTGAAACGCCTTCCACTGGGCGACGAGTCCGGTGTTAGGTATGACATCGCGGCGGCGTTCGCTCCAGTCCGATTCGTCCGCGCTCCACTCGTAGAACACGCGCTGGTCGAACAGGTCGCAGCTATGGCGTTCAACCTTCTCCCTGCCTGGGGTCTCTTTCTCAACTGTTATTGCGAACGTCGAACGACCTGTGGCGTCGTAGCCTATATTGTCGGCCATGGCCATGAAAATTGATTCGTCGTTCGGCACGACCTCGCCATCATCGAGACGGCGCAGGAATACTATGCTCGCCTTCACGCCCGCGTCGTAGTGGCTGAACGCGAATTGGGGCAGGCTTACGACCGCCAGCAGTTGGAAATGTTCAAGGAGCCAGTGACGAACGCCTTGGAGCGAGGAGTTGGTTAGAATCCCGTCCGGCAGCACGACTGCGGCGCGGCCTGAGCCAGGTTTGAGGAATGAGTGAATACGTTCCAGAAACAGTATCTCGGTCTTGACGCTCGCCCGTTTCGCCTTTGGGTCGGGGTATCGCTTGCCGAGATAGCGGCGCAGGTCGAACTGTTCCAGATAGCCGTCCCCCTTCTCGGTACGCCTGATAACGGCCCCGAAAGGAGGATTGGTGAGAACCATGTCGAACCTGTCTTCGGTCAAGCCCGTGTGTCTGGCCTGAATGTTCTGCTGGAAGTCCAGGGCATCATGGTCAACTACATTCGTATGCCCGTCGTCGTGGATAATCATATTCATCTTGGCGACGCGGGCGATTTCATCGTTTATCTCGATTCCGAACAGATTGTTCTGGGCGAAGTCGTGCCAGTATGCGAAATGCCGAACGCTCTGGTGTGGGTCGGTGTTGTGGTTAGGGAAGCGGAGGTCGGCCTCGCGCCGAACATGGTCAAGCGCGTGAAGCAGGAATCCGCCCGAGCCGCAGGCTGGGTCGAGAATGAGGTCCCTGCGCCCCGGATTCAAGACCTGTACGGCGAAGGCTATGAGTTCGCGCGGGGTGAAATACTGGCCGAAATCGCCTTTGAAAAAGCCACCTATGAACTCTTCGAACGCAACCCCCTTGGTGTCAAGGTCGGTGCGGTCGAGCGATATGCCTTCGAGGTGTTCCACGCACCGGGCGAGTATCGGCGGGTCAACGCCTATGTTGTCTGTGAACACGCCCGGCTCGCGTTCCTGCTCAGTGGCATAGAGGCGTTCGATGCGTCCGGCGAGTTGCTCGGCGGTCTCTCCATCGCGGCGCTGGAACTCATACGGCTGCCCGTCTGCTATATCGTCGTTCTTCTCGTCGAGGTGCTTCAAAAAGACCAGCTTGGAGAACTCCCCAAAAGCCGCTATGGGGCTGCGCCGGCCGCCTTCCCACAGGGTCTGGTGACACTTTCGTATTGCGGCGCGAAGTTCTTCACGCGGGACGGCGGCGAGGTCCTGGCCTCGCTTGTTCTTATAGAAGCGCCACGACGGAGGGTCACCGTAGCTCATGGGGATGTCGGTGAGATGGTTCCGGTCTCGCTCCTGCGCTGGGAATCTATCGAATCGCAGCAGGCGGCGGGTCAGTCCGGCGATAGCTCCGCAATATTGCGCTCCCAGGCTGGCGCGGTTGCCGCAGGCTTGCTCGATTGACTGGTTGAACGCCGCGTCCGAAACGTCGGCGCGCTTGCACTCGAATACGAACCAGGGCGACTTGAGTTCATCGTCCCTGTAAATAACCAGGTCTGCGTAGTCGTTGGGAGTGCGGCGCGGAACGTTGACCTCGAATCCGATCCGCTCGGGCGGGTAGTCATACTTGTATATAAGCTCCGCCCAGAATTCGGCGCGGACCTTCTCTTCGGGATCAGACCAACGCTCGGAGTGGTCAACTGCGACATATCGAATGCGTTCCGTTCTGCCCTCGCCGGACAGTTCGGCGAGGCCGTCAGCGCGGGCGCGTTCAAGGTAAGTTTGATTATCAGGCGCAGTTGTCATAGCCATTCCTCACATGATCGCACAATTCAGTCGAGCCATAGCATACTGAACCCAGGCTCCGCGGGGCAATCGCGTCTGATTCGCGCCCGTGTTCCCAGAATCTTGCCAAAACCCTGTCCCATACCCAGGGTCTTTTCGTTTTTCGGTGAATATGTCCGCCAGCAAGCCACGGCCCCCTCACCTCACAACCGCCCACCACAATCCCGTACATCCTCACATCCCCCAAATCCTGACTCTGACAATCACACCCAATCCCAAACATCACACAATTCACTATTCTCAATTCCAAACTCCCACCAAGTTGCCCTTGACTCAACAGAATATATGTACTATCCTGTATCCAACTACTAACCACACACAACAACCATTCACGCAGCCGAGAGCCGAGGACTAAAAACTAACTATGTGCCACACAGCCGACAGCATGAGCCCGAGAGACCGGCTCGCCTCCAAGATCCGAACCAGGACCAACGATGGCGACGACATCCTCGACTACCTCTACGAGGTCTTCTACGACAACGAGCCGGAAGTCCTGCACGGACACCGTCTCCAGTCCGCGCGCCTGCTCGTCATCTACGGACAACTCAGCCAGGAAGCGCTCGAAAGACTGAAGAAACTCTCTCACTGCTCCGACCGCAAGGCCGAACGCGCCGAGGCCAGCTCCGACGCCAGGATTGCCAAGACAATCAGGAAAATGACCGACGACGCCGAGGGCATCGTCGCTTACCTGCTCAACACAATGAACGGCATAGACCCTTCCCGCAAGAAGCCTGTCTGCCACAACTCCAGGCTCGCCGCCGCCCGCGAACTGCTCAGGCGCGGCTACCCCTGCGAATGTGAGACAGCGGCCAGCGCCGCGCCCGCTCCGACCGCCGCGTCCGAAAGCGTCCGCCCCGCCGCTGCTGGCCCCGAACCCACGACCGAAACCCACGAACCGGCGACCGACGACACCGAAGACGCCGAAGAAGAAGCGAATACGCAAAAGATTCTGGCGAAGATTCAGAAGATTATAGACGAAACAGACCCATCCGAGTTCGAGGAGGAAAACGATTCGGGTCACAAGCCCGACTACTCCATGTGGGACTACATAGAAACCCTGCCCAAGCCCGAAATCACTCCCGAACACGCCAGAATAGGAGCGGCGCTGTTCCACGAAGCGGTCGAACGACAAAGACGCTGGCACGAGTCCGGCGTCAAAATCCCAACACGGAAAGACCACTATAACTATGACGACGGTTAAGATCCACCTCGACCCGGACTCGACGGAATTCCAACGACAGACTGACACGCTCTCACGCCGGCTCATGGCTGTGCCATACCCCGACAGGCGTTGCCTTGGCGCCCTACCTGAACTCCTCCGCGTTGTCCTGCGGCGTGTAGCCTAGCGTCTGCCAGCAGCGCGGGGTGTCGTATATCTTCCAGGTGTTGGCCGACGCGCCGAAGAATATGTCGTAGCCTATGTCCTCTATCTCGATGCAGCGATCAACCATGGTCGTTAGGTCGCGGCTGCTGAGCCAACTGACGAAACTGCGCGCGTCCTCTCCGGGCCTGTCCTCCACGCTCATAGTTCCGAGCCGCACGCAGATCACGGAAATGCCGTACTCCTCGGAGTAGTATTGGCCGAGCGACTCGCCGAATATCTTACTCGCGGCATAGGGGCCGTCGGGACGGACGGGCATATCGTGGGTGACGAGCGGGACCGCGTTCGGGTCCAGGCCGTCGTACTCGCCCTCGGCGATGGAACGCCAGGGTTCGTCGCGTTCGTAGAAGCCGTTCACGTGCATGGAGCTGAAGAATATGACGCGGGACACGCCGCCCTGCCGCGCCGCCTCGAACACGTTCGCGGTCGCCGTGATGTTGTCCGGCAGCAGCAGGTCCCACCATATATCGGGCGTGTGTCGCGGCTCGGCTGCGAGATGAACGACAGTGTCCACGCCCTGGAATGCGGGCAGCATTGCGTCGAAGTCGGTCAGGTTCGCGGTTACGGACTCGAATCCGGCGTCGGCGACAGGTATGCGGTCGGTGCCGTAGAGCGCGTACTTGTCGCCCAGGCCGTGCCGCAGGAACGTTGCGATGCGTCCGGCCGCGCCGGTGAGCAGGACTTTCTTTGTGTCGGCCAAGTTATTCCTCCGTTGTCCTTGACTTAGAGACTATCTCAAAAGTCCCTTCTCCCCTGGCGGGCTGACAGGGGTAGGCAGAACTGACTTTCAGGCTTGAACTTCAATCAACTAACCCCCTCTCCCTCAGGGCTCATAAGGGTAGGTAAATGCGCGGTCAGCTACGAATTCAATCAACAGACCCCCTCTCCCTCAGGGAGAGGGCTGGGGTGGGGGTGAATACCTACCCCTCTCAGCCCATCCAGGGAGAGGAAGCCAGAGTAGATGTTTTGAGATAGTTTCTTAGATATGCGGTGCAGACTCTATATGAGTCTGTCTAAAGCTCAAAAATCTCGCTCACGGCGCAACTGAACCCGACCAGAACGCCGCCGCCGTCCAGCGTGTCACTCTCGCCGAGCGTTGCCATCGCGCCATCATCCGGGTACACGTCCACAGAGCGCGTAACAGGGTACACCACCCATACCAGTCGCGCGCCGAACTCCAGCCACATACGCGCCTTCTCGTCCATCTCCCTGCGGCTGTTACTGGGCGAAACGACCTCCACCACCAGATCGGGAGTAACCTCATAGTAGCCCCTGACCCTCACGTCGAGAGGAAGTCTTTCAGCGGATATGAAGGCTATATCCGGCTCGCGAACCGTATCGGGGTTGCGCTCCAGCCAGACGCCGGAGTCAGAAGTCGCCAGCCTTCCAAGTCGGCGAGGCTTGACCACGCTCGCCATCAAAAAATGCAGATTCGATACAGTCTCTCCGTGTTCTCCCCCAGTAGGCATGGTCTCGTAAAGGACTCCTCTAATCAGTTCGCCGCGAACCCCCCGCGCGTACAGTCGCAGCAGTTCGTCGGCGGTCAGCGTGTTTGCATCCGCGGTTGTCAGTTTGGTAGTCATAGAAGTCACTCCATATCCCGAATGGCGGAAATTCCTGATTTCGCGCTACGCAAATATGTCGTCCAGATCGAGGCTGAAGCCTTCCAGCGTGGGGGAAGTCAGGGTCTGGCCCCGGGTGTATATGCCTGCCAACTCATAGCCGTCTTCGCCCAAAACGAAAACGGTCACGGTGCAGGCTTCGGGGTCGGCCAGCCAGTATTCCCTGACGCCGTAGCTTTCGTACAGCCTGTACTTTGTGGTCCAGTCGTATTCGGCGGTGGATGGAGAGCGTATTTCGACCACCTGGTCAGGAGCTCCCCGGATGTTGTTGTGTGTGATGATTTGCGCCCGCTCGTTGGAGACGAATACCAGGTCCGGCTGTACCACAACCGTGTCGGAAATGACCACGTCTATGGGGGCGTGAAAGACCTCTCCCAAGCCAGCTTCTATTACAAATATTACGAGTTTGGCTCCCAGTAGAGCGTCAACTCTCTGGTGCGGCACGGTCGATGATGGCATTTCTATCAGTTCTCCGTCTATAAGTTCCCAGCGTTCTTCGTCCGATGTCTTCATGTAGTCTTCGTATGTCAGCTTGGCTTTCGGATCTGGGCCTGCGTCCGGCCTTTGGCGGGTGGTTACCATTCTGGTTCTCCTTCGTTCTCGGACCGTCTTATCAGCATATAGGGTGGGCTTGGCTCGTCAGCCGGAATGCGTTCCAGCGTGTGCGTATCGGGGTTCACGCGGTATCTCAGGCTTTCGAGGAGATGATAGCCAATCAGCGGTATTGGAACTTCGGTTATCATGGTTCCGAATCCGCGCCCGTCTATCTCGCCAATAGCCCAGTACGATTGCCTTTCGACAATGCCAGTCGCGGTCGGGACTTGCAGAACGCCGTTGGGGACGGGTGAAAGCTCCAGTTCGTCAATGTCCTCTTGAGAAAGGCCGATGTGGACTGAGCCTGTATCAACCAGGAATTCGTACTCGCGGGCTTCGTTGGCGCCTATGATGGTGGCTATGGCGGTAGTTCGTCCCATACCGGGAATCTCCTCATTTCAGTACGCGCTCGAATATGTATCGGCCCAGGTCGCGGTTCTCGGTGAACTCGAAGCCGTCGAAGTCGCCGTTATAGCCGATGATGGGGATGTCCTGTTCGTGCGCGGAGGCGTGGGAGCGCAGACTGCGACCCGCCCCGGTATCGCTCCAGGAATCGCTCAACTCCTTGGGGCCGAAGACCATCTCGCGGTCGCCGGTGACCACCAGGTCGCCGATGCGGTCGTAGTTGAGCCTGAGTTCCTCGACGGCCTCATCGCGGGTGTAAACTCTCTCGACCCCGGTGGTCTCGCTCAGAACACGGGCGGCCTCGTCCACGCGGTCGGCATGGTCCGCGTCCATGTATATGAACATACACCCGCCCAGGTTGTTGTGGTGGACGACGTAGCGGTCCTTGATGATAGGGACGGCCTGGGCCGCGATGCCGTGTCCGGCGAGCATGTCGGCCAGGTCGCGCATTCGGGTCTTGGGACTCATGCCGTGGTCCGCGGTCAGGAGCAGCGTGACGTCGGGATG
This sequence comes from Dehalococcoidia bacterium, assembly GCA_965197685.1. Taxonomy (GTDB): domain Bacteria; phylum Chloroflexota; class Dehalococcoidia; order Lucifugimonadales; family UBA1123; genus VXRN01. The sequence goes on along the minus strand of CBDANP010000007.1, from coordinate 1,060,533 downwards.
CGCTTCTACCAGGTCGCCGATTGCGTCGTCGAGAATTGTGATGTGTTGCTGCGACTCCGGCTCGTCGGGCGCGTATGTGTGCATCGCGTAGTCGGTCGTGGATATGTAAACGATGTCCGCCGGATTGCGCTTCATAGCCTCCGTGGCCGCGCGGATTGTCCAGCCGTTCACATCCAGCGAGTAAATGGGCGGCGGCTCTCCGATTCCGTATTTCCCGCCTACAACCCAGTCGGGCGGACGCTCGGATGATATGCTCTCGGAGGCGCCATCCGAAAGCAAGGTTCGGAGCTTGTCCTTGGATGTGGCGAGAATGGAGCGCGCGCCGAGTCTGCTCGCGCGCTGAAAGAACGTCTCGGTCAGGATGAACTCGCCGGATTCCATATAGATGTCCTCGCCGGTCTCCCTGACGAGGCGGTAATTGGAGCTTATCCCGTGTTCGGAGGGATAGTCGGCAGTGACCACGGACACGTTGTTCACGTTGGTTACGGACGGCATCATGGACTTGCCGGTGACGTGGAACCCGCGTCTCGCCATCTCCTCGAGGTTGGGAGCGTCGCAGGCGCTGAGATATTCGGGGTCTAGTCCGTCAACGGTGATGAGAACAGTCGTGTTTGGCATGGCAAGTTCCTGTCAGTTCTTGGTTGACTGTTAGTTCTTAGAAGATCGGAGACATGGCGCAGAGGGATACATTGTCGGTTTTGTCATTCTATCACTATCAGACGGGGATTAGAGTCTGGTATGTTGTTCGCTCGTATATAACAATATGAAGGATATGTACGAAACAGAACACGCGCCGGACAACACCCGGACGAAATTGGATACGCTCCGACCTGTACGCCGGTTCAGATGGTGGCGGAAGCTATTCCTCGCGCTCATACTGCTTACGCTGTTCATCCCGAGGATGGACAGTTTCCGAATCACGCCGGTGGAGTTGATAGCTTTCGATCACCTGTTCTCGCTGGTGGAGTGGGAGACGGCCAACTTCCCCAAGAAGTGGCTGCATATGCTCGTCAATCTTGTGCCGGGCCAAAAGCCTTCGCGCGAGATGCGGCTGGAGTTGGTTGACGAGTACCTGCGTGTAGTGCGTTTGGCGAACAAGGAGGAGCGGCGAATCGAGGGCGCGGCGCAACTGCGAAGTTTCAAGGGAGCCGACACCAAGCAGAGCGTACCCACGGACGAATACCTGCGAGAACTGCTGTCACAGAAGCGCGCGCTTCAGCCGGAGGCGGAGGAGAGCATCGAGGCGGAGGTCAGCGCGGTGTTGGCTACGCTGGGGCTGGAGTCGCGGATCGGGCTGATATGGCCGCCGGTGGACATACGCTTCGGAGCGCCGCCCACCTTGCTGGTTATCTCGCCGCGCAACGAGATAAACATGACAGGCGCGGTGTTCCTGGATCCGGATATCGAGCCTTTCGAGCGCGACGAGCTGGAGAATCGCGTCTATGACGAGGTTGATTACGCTGCCTACGTGGACGACCTGGCAGGTCTCGCCACATTTCCGAACATGGTCAACGACCTGTACACCACGCGCACGGTTATCAGGACGGCGGCGCACGAGTGGCTGCACTCGTACTGGTTCTTTCACCCGTTCGGCAGGAACTACTTCGCTTCGACCGAGATGACGACGCTGAACGAGACGGCGGCGACCCTGGCGGGAAACGAAATAGGCGACATCGCTTTCGAGCGTATGGGAGGCGACCTGTCGGAGAACGCGCGACGCTATGAGGCGGCGGACAGGTCCGACCCTAACTTCACGAAGTTCATGCGCGAGACGCGGATCGAGACGGAAAGGCTGCTGGAAGAGGGCAAGGTCGAGGAGGCCGAGGAATATATGCGGAAACGTCAGTGGGAGCTGCGTCTGCGCGGATACTACATCCGCAAGTTGAACCAGGCGTACTTCGCGTTCCGCGGACGGTATGGCGACAGCCCCGCCTCTATCAGTCCAATTGGTGAGCAGATGCGTGAACTGCGGTCCTACGTGTCGGACATAGGGGAGTTCATCGCGGCTATCTCCGATGTGTCGAGCCCAGCGGAGTTCGAGGCGCTGCTGGAGCGTCTGAGGACGGAGCGCGGTTCACATCAGCCCTAACGTCCTGTTCAGGTTGGCGTACCGGGCGGGGTCGAGGTCGCGGTTGGTGAAGCCCGGGAAGTCGGGCGCGTAGCGGTGGGCGCGGAAGGTGGCGTTGCTGGGATTGTGACCGGAGCGGTCAGACTCGAAGAACGGGTTGACGTATTCCCAGACGATTTCGCCGTGTTCGGTTATCTCGAAAATCCGCCCGTGCGCGCCCTCGCAAATCAGGGTGTTCCCGTTGGGAAAGCGGTCCGCGCCGCTGATGTATGAGCTGTAAAACGATACTGGCGGCCTGCCTTGGTATGTCCACTCGATCTCGCGGCTCTCCGGGTTTACCTCTATGACGCGGGAGCCTCGCCTACCGCCGCCCCTGGGGTGGGCAGCGTTGTCGAAGATCATGATATTGCCGCTGTCGAGCTGGGTCGCGTTGTGCTGGTGGCTGATTTCCCCGGGGCCCCATTTCCAAGTCGCTTCGCCGGTCTCGCGGGAGAAGATGACTACCGCGCTGGTCTGGCGGAAACTCACAAGGAAGTCGTTGCTGTCGGTAGAAGACAGCGAGTTGGCGTGAGTCCACTCGCGGCGGCCCTCGAGCGGACAGATGACATCATCTTCGACGCTCAGATTCTGCCATGTGCGCCACTCTCCGACGGTTTCCCCATCCGGGGATACTTCTCGGATGGTGTCGCCGAGAATGTTCATCGGGTCTTCGGGAGTTCGGAAACCGCCCCGGACCCGAACTGAGAGGTCTGCGGGCATCGGCTCCCAGCGCACGTAGATCGTATTGCCGTTCAGCAGCCGCTCGTAGTCGTGGTGCATCGAGGAGTCTCGATGCACCCATACCTTAACGCCGTCCCAGTCGAGTTCGACCATGGACGCGGACGCGCCGCCCAGTCCACGCGTCTCCTCGAAATCCGGGTCAGGCCAGGTTCTGATAAGCAGGTTCCCGTTGAGCAGGACTTTGGCGTAGGCGATGCCCTCATGATACTCCCACCTGTGGCAGATACGGCCCTCCATATCCACTAAGACCGCGAAATCGGCCGAGTTGGACGACACCAGCGTGTAGCCCTTGTGTGAGAACATCGGGGAATGATATATCAGCCCGACCGGATGATGTATTGACCAGCCCATGGCAGTTACCTTCCAGTCTTTAGTCTTCGAGTGTCAGGGGGGCGCCTTCCCGGTTGGCCCATTCGCCCATGGAGCCGTCGTAGTTGCGAGTCCGGTCGTAGCCGAGAAGCCTGAGCGTGAATACTCCGTGCGCCGCACGGATGCCACCCTGTCAATAGGTTATGACGTTCTTGTCGGGCGTTACGCCGAGCGCGCCAAGCATCTCGTTAAGTTCGGAGGCGGGCTTAAACGCGCGGTGTCGGTCTTCGGTTATGAGGTTGAGCCATTCGAGGTGGACTGCGCCCGGCACGCGGCCAGCGCGCGCGTTTCCGCGGCTGTTGGAGCCGTCCCACTCGCCGTCGGATCGGACGTCGAGGAAGACGGTGTCAGGGTCGCCGACGTGGGCAACGCCGTAGTCCAGGGTGCATACCAGGGAGTCGTCGGCCCTTGGCGTAAATGCGACACTGCCCGCGTCCGGCGGTCGGTCAATCGAGACCGGCCTGCCCTCGTCGAACCACTTCTTCCAGCCGCCGTTCAACACCTTGACGTTGGTGTGGCCATAATAGTTGAGAACCCACCAGAAGCGGGTGGAATAGAGGCTGCCGGAGTTGTCGTAGGCGATGACCAAGGTATCGTCGCCTATGCCCATCTCTTCCATCAGCGCCTTCATGACATCCGGCTCCGCCACCAGCGGATACTGAGTGGGGGCGGACGGGTATTCGGGATGCTTGATGTAGTGGTGAACACGGATTCCGACCGCATTCTTCACGTGGGCGCGAAGATAAAGTTCGAACTCGTCGCAGTCAACTATGCGTATGTCGGGGTCGTCCAGATGCTCGGCCAGCCACTCGGTGGAAGCCAGTAGCTCGGGGCGGGCGTATTGCTGTTCGGTCATGGTGAAGTCTCCAGTATTGTCGGTTCGCCAAAGTATCTTTCAAGTCGGTGGGACAGTCAAGCCGCCCAATGTCAGGTAAATCCAAAATCAATCTTGCCCAACAAGAAATTTCGCTGGCTGACATTGACTTGACATAGGATTGACAGAATCCTAAACTACCCTATAAGGATTGGGCACTTCCCGGTCGACAAATGGGCTTCGGTTTACCGAAGCCCATTTGTTTTTCTACGGGAAAATCTTCAGGATGTGTATCTTCGACTTGATTGTTTCGTATGCCTTGTTTCTTTGATTCGGTCGCAATACACTCAGGGCTATCGGACGCGCCACCAAGTCCGCAAGTTGCAACCCGATGGAGTTGGCTGACTTGCTAACGAAGAGGGGTTCAAAGTTTATTTGAGTAAAATCCATGTTTCTGTAACCCCAGCCACCCTGATTGACGCGAATGCGCCTGAACTCCAGGTCAAGGTCCTTGTCCTCGCGTTTGCCCCGACTTTCAAAAACAATGTGAACGGTCTTTCCGATTTGTCCTTCGTTGAGCAGGTGTGTAAGCAAAAGCTCCATACAGAATAGCAGAGCGATTTCGTAAGGGCTATCGGGGATCTCGAATTCTCCGGCCAATTGATTCTTGTCGATTACGGAGGATATGACGTTCATTCGCGCCTTCTGCGTCACAGCGCTCAGGTCTGCCATGAAACGTTCCCGACGTAGAGGATCTGTTCGAAAGGATGCGAATCCCTTCTCACTTTTTCGAATCTCATGTTCATGCAAGACTACACTGTCATGTCCCCATGTGGAGAATTTCAACCTCTGCATCTCTGGGACAATGCTGTTGATGCATTCATCCACTCTCACCACGCAGAACGCTAACGCAAAGACAGGGAATTGGGGATCAATACTATCAAGTCCGTGGTCTCCGCTTTCGTCGGCGAAAACTATAAAGTCAGAGTACTCTGTCAAGCTCTTGCGCTTCCCGTCATATTCGTGATAGTCGAGTAGGGGTGTTTATCAGTTCCGCAGCCTATCCGCGATACTCGGGCAGCGGCTTGACGCTGTATCCCGTCCCTGAGCCGGACATACTTTCGACCGCCGCCCGCGCGGTGTCCAGCGACGTGAAGCAGGGGACCCTGGCCTCTGTCGCCGCCCGGCGTATGTCGAAGCCGTCCTGCAGCACCTCGCGGTCGCCTGTTACGGTATTGACGACTGCCTGCACCGTGCCGTCCTCTATGATGTCAACGACGTTTGGGTGGCCGGACAGCCGCTTCGGAATGGCAATCACGGGCAGGCCCAGGCCAGCGATCATGGCGGCCGTTCCGTCAGTGGCGTAAAGAGGACATCCGGCGGCGTGCAGTTCGCGGATCATCTGTACCGATTCCGCCTTGTCGCGGTCCGCGATGCTCAGCAGCACCGAGCCGCCAGGCTTGACGGAAAGGCCCGCGGCCATGAGCGCCTTGGCAACCGCGGGCGTGAATTCGGTGTCTATGCCCATGACCTCCCCTGTGGACTTCATCTCAGGCCCCAGATAGGTGTCCACGCCGGTCAGCTTTGACATCGAGAACACCGGGGCCTTGACGCCGACAAGTTTCTGCCGCTTCCACAGCCCTCCCTTGTAGCCGAGTTCTTTCAACTTGTGCCCGAGCATCACCTTGACCGCGAGCTTGACCATGGGGACTCCGGTCACCTTGGATATGAAAGGTATGGTGCGACTGGAGCGCGGGTTGACCTCGATCACGTAAACGGACGTTTTGTCCGGGCTGCTTTCAGTGGATTGCGGACTGCGATAGGCTGGCCCGCCGACCACTACGTACTGTATGTTCATCAGCCCGCGCACTTCCAGCGCGTTGCCGATGCGGGTTGTGTAGTCAACGACGGTGTTCACCTCGTCCTCGCTGAGTGTGAGTCCGGGGTAGATTGCCATCGAGTCGCCGCTGTGTACGCCCGCACGCTCGACGTGTTCCATGATTCCGGGTATGAGGACTGTCTCGCCGTCGCATACCGCGTCCACCTCCACCTCCCGCCCCTCGAAGTACTTGTCAATCAGAACGCGGCGTCCCGAACCGGCCTCGAACGCGCTGTTCATATATCGCACAAGCTCGGTGGCGTTCTTGACTATCTCCATGGCGCGCCCGCCCAGGACGTAACTCGGCCTTACCAGAACCGGGTATCCTATCTCCTGCGCTACGTTCAGGGCGTGCTCCAGCTCCATGACCGCCGCGCCGGGGGGGTTCGGTATTCCGACGCGGGCAAGAAACTCTTCGAACAGGTGGCGGTCGGACGCGATGTCTATTGACTGCGCGGTGGAGCCAAGTATGGGCATACGCGCTTTGTCCAGGGATTGGGACAGGTTTATCGCTGTCTGACCGCCGAACTGTACCATCGAGGGCGGCACGACGAACCCGTTCCGGTCGGTCTCCACCGCCTCGTTTTCGAGAATGTCGCGCACCGACTCCTCGTCGAGCGGCTCGAAGTAGAGCCTGTCGCTGGTGTCGAAGTCGGTTGAGACCGTCTCGGGGTTCGAGTTGGCCATAACGCTCTGTATGCCCTCTTCCTGGAGCGCCCAGGCCGCGTGGACGGAGCAGTAGTCGAACTCGATGCCTTGCCCTATTCGTATGGGGCCGCTGCCCAGAACGAGGGCCTTGTTGACCGGAGAGGGGATTGCTTCGTTTTCCTGTTCGTAGGTGCTGTAAAAGTACGGGGTCTGAGCTTCGAACTCGGCGGCGCAGGTATCCACCATCTTATACACGGGGTAAATACCCCACTCTTTTCTGATATTTCGTACCTGGTCGGGAGTTCGGTCCGCGAGTGCCGCTATCTTCTCATCGCCAAATCCCAGACGCTTGGCCATCCACATAAGCTCGGGAGTCAGGGTTTCGTGGATCAGCCTGCTTTCCATCTGTGCGATGCGATTGAATGCCCTGGTGAACCAGGGGTCTATGCTCGTGGCGCGCGAAAGCTCCTCGGGGGATACGTCCCGGCGGAGCGCGGCCATAAGCGCCCACAGCCTTTCGTCGTTCGGTCCTATGGGTAGGCGCTGGAGAAGGTCGTCTTCGGATTGGTTCCAGCCGCTATCCTCCCACAGAAGCGAGCGATTGGTTATCTCCAAAGACCTGACGGCCTTCTGGAACGCCGCCTCGAACGAGCGGTCTATCGCCATTACCTCGCCGGTCGCCTTCATCTGCGTTCCTATTCGGCGGTCTCCGCGCGGGAACTTGTCGAACGGCCAGCGCGGTATCTTTACGACGCAGTAATCGAGAGCCGGCTCGAATGCAGCGAGGGTACGCTCGGTAACGGCGTTCGGAATCTCGTCGAGCCGCTTGCCGACCGCTATCTTGGCCGCCACCCGCGCGATGGGGTATCCGGTAGCCTTGGACGCGAGCGCAGAGCTTCGGCTGACGCGCGGATTCACCTCTATGATGTAGTAGCTGCTCTCCGCCCTGCCGCCGCCCGGAAGCGTTTCCGCCACCACGTCGCCAGGTTCTAGGGCCATCTGGATGTTGCATCCGCCCTCGATGCCCAGGGCGCGGATTATCTTCAGACTCGCCGAGCGCAGAAGCTGGTACTCCTTGTCTGTCAGCGTCTGGCTGGGCGCGACGACGATGCTGTCCCCGGTGTGGACGCCCATCGGGTCCATGTTTTCCATATTGCAGATGGTGATGCAGTTGTCCGCGCCGTCGCGCATCACCTCGTACTCGATCTCTTTCCAGCCGACCAGGGACTTCTCTATCAGCGCCTGCCCGATGGGGCTGGCCGCGAGTCCACCGTGTACTATCTGGTCGAATTCTTCTCGGCTGTTGGCAATTCCCCCGCCGGTGCCGCCCAGCGTGTATGCCGGACGGATGACCACCGGCAGGCCGATCTGTTCGAGCGCGTCGTATGCGTCTTCCATAGATTCCACGACGGCGGACGGGGGTACGGGTTCGCCGATGTCCACCAGGAGGTCTTTGAAAAGTTCGCGGTCCTCGGCGTTCCTGATAGTCTGGAGCGGCGTGCCGAGCAGACGAACGCCGTAGCGGTCGAGTATTCCGGCGTCTGCCAACTCGACGGCGAGGTTCAGTCCGGTCTGCCCGCCCAGTGTGGGAAGAACGCCGTCGGGCCGCTCCCGCGCGATGATACGCTCGAGTACCTCGACTGTCAGCGGCTCTATGTAAACAATGTCCGCGATGTCCTCGTCGGTCATTATCGTAGCGGGGTTGGAGTTTACCAGAACGGTTGTCACGCCCTCTTCTCGGAGGGCCTTGCATGCCTGTGTGCCCGCGTAGTCGAACTCCGCGGCCTGTCCGATGATAATAGGGCCTGAGCCAATTACAAGGACTTTACCGGGTCTGGGTGTTGAATTGACGTTCTGCATGGCTATGATGTTTCTCTATGGACTCTCAGCGTGTTCTTGCGCCATCCAGCATTTGAAAAGCTATTCAAGGCTATCATATTGGAAAGGTCAGAGTCAGATTAACCAGGGTCTTTCGCTTGTTATCATCGCCGTGCAGACCACCCTCACCCCGGCCTTGAAAATGCCCGGCCGTCTAGGTGAATATACTGAGGGCTGTGGTAAAGTGTATGGTAAAATAGAGTGAGCGAGCAGGAATCAGGATTGCATTTGGCAGGGTGAGCGATCATATGAATTTCACATTCGAGAGAGGTTCGGCGCAAAGCCCGCGAGGTCATGCGCTGATTTATTTTCACGACTCGCAGGACGCCTCGGAACTTCTGGCGACTTACCTGGTGGTTCTTCCCATACAGGTTGACGTGTCAAAGTACATCCCTCCCTTTCTGATGAACCAGATTGGCGAGGCCGGGGCCAAGGAACTTTCCGCGTTCGCTTTCCCACCGGCCCCGGAGCCTGTCAGCGGCATGGAGTACATCAAGAGCCTCGCCCAATCCCGTGAGGACGACATCATATACGGCGGCTCTATAAACGTGTCCGACGTCGTATCGCTTATGGGTTTTGTCAATGAAGCGATCTCATGGTACTCGGCTCTGTGGGAGCAGTACGCCGAGCCGGACACGGCCATAGCCGAGTCCCCCGACAGGGGCGATGAGGTTGGATTGAGCGTCAACGACGTGATGTACGGTCTTATGAGCGACCAGGACAAGCTGAACGAGCTTACACGGCTTGTCGGACGGCTTCGGGACGCGGTAAGCTCCGGCGATATGTCTCTCGCCGCCGAAACCCGGGGCGAGATAATTGCGCTCGGACGCCATCTCCCGGATAATCACCAGGTATCGAGATTGGCGAACGCCGCCGGATCAGAAGGCGAAAACGCCGCGCGCCTGACCAGCCTCTACTTGCAGAGATGCTTCCACCTGACTTCCGAGGAGTACGTGATGCTCGGACAGGTCGAAGATGAGATCCGCTCCATCGAGGAACCGAACTAGACCCTAAAGGCGCTTATGTATAGCTTATGTATATATGAGGGCTATGCTAGTCGTAGGCATATTCGCAACCATCGTTCTCGGGCTTGGATTTGCCTGTTCACCGGGGTTGTCCGAATCCGAAGTCATAGAGCTTATTCAACAGAACTCCACACCAGGCCCACAGGGTCCCGCGGGACCGCAGGGCGAGCGTGGAGAGAGAGGTGAACCCGGCCCTCAGGGTCCGATGGGATCGCGGGGTGCGCGCGGAGAGAAGGGTGAACCCGGCCCTCAGGGTCCGATGGGACCGCGGGGCGAGCGTGGAGAGAGAGGTGATCCCTGCCCTCAGGGTCCGGTCGGCCTGCGTGGTGAGCGCGGAGAGAAGGGTGAACGGCCCTCAGGGTACGATGGGCCTGCGTGGTGAGCGTGGGAGAGAAGGGTGAACAGGGCGACCCCGGCCCGAAAGGTGACAGAGACGACCCCGGAACCGTCTTTATTCCCGCCGCGGTTCCATCCCCCACACCCTTTATAGCAGGCTCGCCCCAAACCGACAGAGCCGCGCTTATCGATATCTATAACGCTCTGGGTGGCGATAATTGGACTACTTCACCACATAATTGGCTAAGTCCTATAGTGCTTGAAGAATGGCAAGGAGTATATACGGATTTCGAAAGCGGGCGGGTTGTGCATCTGGACCTTAGATTCTTGAATCTCGACGGGAAGCTCCCTCCCGAATTGGGTGACCTGACCGCTCTAAGAAGGCTTCAGATAAATGGCCACGCCACCAGTCTCTGAACTTCTCTGGATTACACCGAGCCTATCCCGCCCGAAATAGGCAATCTGGTCAATCTGACCTTTATTCACCTCGGTAACAACAGACTGAATGGACCGATACCGCCGGAGCTGGGCGACCTCACCAAGTTGGAACGTCTTGAACTCCCCTGCAATAGTCTCAATGACGATATACCGTCGGAGATAGGCAATCTGGTCAACCTGACTTATCTTGACCTCAGTTGCAATAAGCTAACAGGACCGATACCGGCTGAGTTAAGCAACCTCACCAAGCTGAAATACCTGTTCCTTGATGAAAATAGTTTGAAGGGTCAGATACCGTCGGAGTTGGGCAGCCTCACCAATCTTGAGTCCCTCTATCTGTACTCCTATGATGGCGCTTTCACCGGATGCATACCCACCAATTTGAAGAACGTGCATAATAACGACTTGGACAAACTTGGGTTGCCACACTGTAACTGAGCGCTCTCTCAGTAAATAACCCGCTCCTCGGTCAGCGACTCTATCTCCGGGTCGCTCAGACCCAGCAACTCCGAATACACGTAACCGCTGTCCTGTCCCAGTTGTGGAGCGCAGACCTGACCCTTAAGTTGTCCGCCGCCGATAGAGCAATCGGCAGGCTTGTGGGTGAAGGACGACGCTTGCCCAATCCCAATCTCCTGATTCGACCCTTCATACGCAGGGAAGCGGTTCTGTCCAGTCGCATAGAGGGAACCCAGGCGACGCTCGGAGAGCTTCTGGCCGCCGAGGCCGGGGCCGCCGTCCGGCGGAGCCCCGCTGATCTGCGTCAGGTGGGCAACTACGTGACCTCCCTGGAATACGGACTGGAACGCCTGAGCGATCTTCCCCTATCGCTGCGATTGGTGAGAGAGATCCACGAACCTCTGATGCGCGATGTCCGCGGCGACGCGGCCACGCCCGGCGAGTTCCGGCGCAGCCAGAACTGGATCGGACCTCCCGGTTGTGTCCTGAATGACGCAACCTACGTCCCGCCCCCACTTCCGAACTTATGCGGTGTCTCGATGCCTGGGAGAGGTTCCTGCATGATGAGACGCTTCCTCCCCTGGTACACGCCGCCCTGACGCACTCCCAGTTCGAGGCGATTCATCCGTTTCTGGACGGCAACGGCCGGGTTGGGCGCCTGCTGATAACGCTGCTGCTCGTCAGTAGAGACATAATCCCCTCTCCGCTGCTCTATCTCAGCGCGTACTTTGAATCCACAAGGGAAGAGTATTACTCAAGACTGCTGGGAGTTACGGAGCGAGGGGAGTGGGAAGAGTGGCTCGAATACTTTCTGACAGGCGTCGCGCTCCAGTGTGAGGACGTGGTCGCCAGGATTCAGTGCATAGACGAATTGCTGTCTCCCTGGCGGCGGGAGTTGTCGCGTGGCCGCTCACCGCTTCCGGGGAGGGTACTGGACCTGTTCGCGGAGAATCCATACTGGAGCGTGAACGGAGTGGCCGACAGGCTGGAAGTGGCGTTCACGACGGCTCAGCGGGCCATAGACAGACTGGACGCGCTGGGTATCGTCTCACTGGCCGGGGATGCGCGGCGCCACCGGGTTTACTGCGCGCGAGGCATCCTTGAGGCGCTGGAGGAACCTGGGAACGTCACCCCCGCCAACTGGAATCAACCATAACTCCACCGGCTGAACGTGTAGCCTGAAAATGCGCCCGCTGTCGCAGGGACCTGGCGTTGAGAATCGCCGCGATAGAACCGCAACGCGCGGGAAGATACGGGCCGATTCTGGTTCGAACTACTTACATTATGTAAACTAACCCAGCTTTGGCCGCTCACGACTCCGTTTACCCACTTTTGATGCATGATCGCTGCCCCGCCGTAGCTGACTCATTCCCTTAGACCGGACGAGAAAGCCCTGGTTTGCAACAATCTCTCGAAGAGAATGTTGCGCGGGACATATGCCAATGGGGCGTACCACACACTTCGGAAGTCGAATGCCCCAAGAGCGAGCGATCAGGCCAAGTGGTCCAATAGCGACTCGCGCGCGGCGTCCAGGGCTGGCGTCCGGCCCGCTGAGAGGCCAATGTCCAATTGGAGCGCGACCGAAGCGACGAGCAGGGCGATCTCCTCCGAATCCACCACTATTTCAGACGGCAGACTGTCCACACTCTCAAGCAGTTCCACCAGAGCGTTCTGACGCTCCTCCCCCGATGGAGACGCTCCCAGCGCCTTGACGCCAAGCACCAGCGAGGAAGCGCTGTCCACGATGAGGGCTACTGTCGGGAAGTAGGGCCTTGATTCCCTCTCTTCCTGGATGGATGCGTGAATATAGGAGATGCCCACCTCCCAGATCGACGCTTCCCGGGGCTTTGTCCTGGCAATTCGCCGCAGACGCTCCGGGTGGGTGTAGTATGGAGTGGGCGCGGGAGAATCCGGCATCATCAGACGTTCCCACTGGTCACGCCAGACTCCTTCCCTAAGAATGCGGACCAGCGCCCGGTCAGGATCGTCGTACCGGTACAGGGACAGTTCGCCGGCGGCAATTCTTGAGACCACGTCCACAACGTTCCTGAGAGCCGCCGTCATGAACAGGGTCTCGTCCTCGTTCAGACGCCAGGGCAGAAACCCAGATTTCAGGCTGCGAAATATCGGCCATTTGTCTCTCCCCCTGTACCTAAGTCCCAGTCTGCGCATCGCGGCGCGCTCCCTCGCATCCAGCTCCTTCCTGTCGCCGAGCGTCGCTATCAGCGCGTTCATTCTGTCGAACATTCGCGGTCCGGGTTCCTCTAAGGCCAGCTCCAAATAAGCCGCCAGTCCTTTGTCGCCCATGAACACGGTTAGACCGTACTCCATCTCGGAGGCGCCCATAATCGTACAGTAGCCCATGTACTGTCCGGAGGGATGCTCAATGATGATGACGTCCGTGTCATCCAGTGTATCCCAGGGTTCGGCCCTGCAGAACTCACTGAAAGCGACGTGCATCTCGCGCCACTGCGCTCTTGTCGGTTCTTTCATGGCTCCTCCAAACTGCCACGCTCTCGGACCGCGTATTGTCCAGGCCGGACATATCTTGTTTAGCGTGTAGTATATACACTGGCGCCGGGGTCCGTATGTTCCGCTCTGTGCGGGCGTAGCGCAAGAACGGCCAGGCATGGAGAAGGCGGAAGAACTGCTCGGTCATCCGCCGCTTCGTCGGACGCGAACGCTACTCGGCTCCCATCCCCGGTCCACCTGCAGATCGCATCGTCCATCTGGCTGTGAGGTATAATCCAGACCTGCACTGACCATCGAACGTACTGGAAGAACTGCTCGACCGATGAAACTGCCGACCTGGCTTAAGAGGCTGCGCCATGATTGAAACCCCACCCATAACCTCCTTCGACTTCTTCATCAATGCCGCCGCGCGGAAAGCCGGTCTCTCCGATCAATTCTGGAATCACGCGTACACCCTGTATCTGGAGGAAGTGGACCGTGACCCAAGCGGGTCATTCGAGAAGTACGACATTGAGCGAACCATCCGGGTTCCCTTTCGGCACGGTCACATCGACGTGCTCGCCCGACCGCAGCCTGAGTCACGGGAAGAGAGGATTATGCGCTTGACGGCATTCCCGGCCGGAGATGAACAGGAAGTCCGCCAGGTGTCCAGAGGGTACAGACGTAACGAAAGCCGTCCCATACTGGGAGAAGCCGCATTGCTGGATGCAGGCCAGCGATGGTGACGGCCGCCAACCCAGGCTCTCAGCGTGGCGCCGAAGAACCGCGCGATGCGGGACCTCAACACGCGGTGGCGTGATGAACGTCTTGATCAGCGGCAACTACTTTTGCCTGCCAGTTATCCAATCGCGTTGCCTCAAGGAATTTGTTACCGAACGGAGGCTATTGCCTCACAATGGGTGTTACCCAAATACAGGAGGCATTCAAATGGTTGGAGACATCAGCGCAGCAACGAGGACAGAACTGCTCGGAGTCATATCCTGTGCTTTTCGCGCCATCTCACCGTTCTCCCGATTCATATCTCGCGATGGATTGAGCCGCATGATAACTGCGTGGCCGCCAATGGCCGCCGTCCCCGTGAGCCATGCCATAACCGTCCGCTATGCCGAACTCCAGCAGAACTTCTTCGAGGGCAATATCCACCGCAACAAGTGACTCATCGGCCTGTCCATGGATTTTGCGCTGGTATCACGGCAGTGGGGTAAAATAATCCCCCTCTGCCTCCAAAGTACACGGGTTCTTCGTCTGATACGGAGCGAGGGACGGATGCGACGCTTTGGACTGCATCGTAACACACCACGAAATACACCCGATTGCCAGTCCACAGATAGAATGGCGGAGCCACACCGATGAAAAGGTCAAATTCCTCATCAAGCCATTCCTGGCCTTTCGGAGAGACGCCTTCACAGTCTGCGAACGATTCCCTGTGGCACTCCATTTCTCGAGCTACCTCTTGACGCCATATGGTCATGTGGTTGTGTAATCACCCGACAATTGTCAACGTCTCCTGCGCCACCGTTTAGGACATTGCCAGAATAACTCGCCTATCCTGAAAATCGCGCCTGCGCGCTCGCCGCACATACCACGGGTGGCAGGCAGGCCATTCTCCATCGTCACCTGTTGAGATTCACGGACCTCGCGGCTCTCTCGACACTTCATGCAGTATCCGGTCTTTGGAATATCACTTCAATTGCCAATCGCCTGTTTCACGGGCGCAAGATCATAACTCGAATGAATGAGGTCCCATTGAAGCGACTCCAGATCAAACGGTTACGGGTGGGCCCATGTGTCGTGATTGCCCTGGCCTGGCTATTCCCCGAGAAGCTCTTTGAAACCCGCGGGCGATGCCTTGCAGTGTATATTTTCCATTACGCTCAGAAAGTCCTCCTCGCCTCGCCAGAATGGAAATGCGCCGAGTCTCTTTGGCAGCGCCGCGGAGACAGTCGGTACGCTTCCCGCGCTGTGGACGCCCTGGCCGCTGTTGTCCGCTCCCCAGAACTCCTCGGGATTCAGCGGAAGCGGCTCCGGCGGTAAGCGGTCGGACGACTGTCCGTAGAAATTTCCACGCTCGGCTCCAGGAACCACCATTTCGTTCCCTGCCGCCTGATTGTCAAACAGCCCGATGAGCCGCTCCCGGTCCATTCCTCTTAGGGCATGTTCACACTACGCAGGGTATCGAATATGATGGCGAACACGACAAATCCGAGATAGACCACATCCAGCTTGTCGTAACGAGTGAAGACACGCCGATAACCCTTCAAACGACGGAACAGACGCTCTACCTCATTCCGTCTCTTGTACTTCTCCTTGTCATAATCCCATCTGTTTACACGACTCTTGCGCGGTGGAACGACAGGTATGTAGCACAGTTCCAATGCCAACCCTCGCGTCGCGTCTCCCTCATACGCCCTGTCCATCACCAGAAACGGACTGCCTTCCTGCATACCCAGACGACTCAGCAACTTGCGCCCTTCAGGCGCATCGTGAGCCTGCCCCGCAGAGAGCGAGAACGCTACGGGTGTCCTATCATCCGCGGCAACCATATGAAGCTTGGTGGTCCAGCCGCCACGCGATTTGCCAATTGACTGTGGTCCGTTTTTTTCAACGCGCCTATACCATCAGGATGCACCTTTACGCTGGCGCTGTCCAACGAAGCCACCTCGACCTTGACGCGCACCATACCTTCTCGCTGGAGTTGTTCAAATACTCTGTCGAGCACTCCACTTTTAGACCAGCGATTCATACGCATATAGATAGTGTGCCAGTTGCCGAAGTGTTCAGGCAGCCCGCGCCACTTGCAACCGTGTTCGGCTACGTACAGGATGGCGTTGAGTACCTGTATATTCGGAATGCTCACATTGCCGCGTTGCACGGGCATATATTGTGCTATGTGTTCGTATTGCGATTGTGTCAGTTCCATGCGAATATCTTAACATATTTGAATGTATTAGCGTGAACACGCCCTAGTCTGAATATTAGGAACGGGTCGCGGTGAAACTCCTCGCCCAGGAGGAGATAGACCGCCGCAATGTGCTTGCAGGGATTCGACCAGTCCGGGCATGAGCAGTCGGTTTCAAGGTCGGAGCGCCTGTCTGGGAAGAGTGAAAGGCCGGCGTCTCTGAAGACATCCTCGATGTTGTCCGGCATCCGGCCGGCCAGGAGTTGCGCCATGAAGATAGGATGCTCGGACAGGCAAGTGATCAGCTTTTCCCAGTCCGCCCCGGCGAGTGTCCCAACGTTGACTGTGACCCGATAGGGCCGGACCCTCGAATCTGAACACTGGCCTTTACCATGCCGTCTTCGACTTCGATAGACAGTACCTGGCCCCGACGGGCACAAGTCCTACCGCGTCCGAGTCGCGCCCCGATATTAAAACTCTCAAGCGTTTCAATCCAGCGTCTTGCCCACCATCTCCTACCGAAGTCGTCCCTCCTGGACTGCGCCCTGATACCGCCCCGCGCATCCAGGGGACGGGTGGGATCGAAGTCAACGAGTTCAAAACGTGGCATTCTATACTCCTGTCGCGTCCCCGCTTAACGACAATACTTCCATCAGGTCCTCGTTGGACAGCTCAGTCAGCCAGTTCTCTCCCGCGCCAACGACACTCTTCGCGACCTCCTTCTTCCGCTCGATCATCTCGTCTATCGTGTCCTCCAGCGTCCCTGCGCAGATGAACTTGTGGACATGGACGTTCCGTGTCTGGCCAATGCTGAACGCGCGGTCGGTCGCCTGGTTTTCGACCGCCGGGTTCCACCAGCGGTCGAAGTGGAAGACGTGGTTGGCCGACGTGAGGTTCAGCCCTGTGCCGCCTGCCCTGAGGGAGAGGACAAATATCCTGGGACCCTCGCTCTCGTCCTGAAAACGCTCCACTATCCGGTCGCGCCGGCGCTTCGGAACGCGCCTGTGAAGGAACAGGATCTCCAGGCCGAATGTCTCCTGCGCGTGCCGCCTTATGATCTGTCCCATCGCCGCGAACTGGCTGAATATCAATACGCGGTCTCCGACCTCGATGACCTCGTCCAGCATTTCGGTCAGCCGCTCCATCTTACCGGAGCGACCGGCGATGCCGGAGTTGTCCCCCAGGAACTGCGCTGGATGGTTGCAGACCTGCTTGAGCTTGGAGAGGGCACCAAGCGCCACTCCCCTTCTCTCAATGCCCTCCGCGCCTTCCAGAGTCTCTTCTGTCTCCTTCAGAACCGCGGCGTACAGGGATGCCTGTTCCCTGGTAAGCGAGCAGAAGACCGTGGTCTCCCGCTTATCCGGCAGGTCCGAGATGATGGTCTCGTCCGTCTTGAGCCTTCTGAGGATGAACGGGCCGGTGAACCGCCTGAGCCACTCCTTTGCCGCAGGATCCTGATCAATCTGGATGGGCAGGAAGAAGTTGCGCTTGAACTCGCTCCGCGCGCCCAGAAAGCCGGGATTCAGAAACTCCATTATGGACCATAGGTCACCCACGTTATTCTCGACCGGCGTTCCGGTCAGAGCCGACTATCGAGTGGCTCTGACCGGGCGCGCCGCCATCGACTGTTTGGTCTGGGCATTCTTGACGTTCTGCGCCTCGTCCAGCACGATACCGCCCCAGGACACTTCCCTGAAAAGGCTGATGTCCCGGCGCAGCAGTCCGTAGCTGGAAATCACGATAGCGTGCCTTCCCGCCTCCTCCATGAACGACTCATCCCGGTTCCTGCCTGCGCCATGGTGAACCATCACAGGGAGATCGGGGGTGAAGCGGGCCGCCTCCTTCCGCCAGTTGTTGATCTCCGAGGTCGGGCAGACCAAAAGGACGGGTCTCTCTCCCCCAAACCGCCAGTCGCGCTATATGAGCGCCAGGGTCTGTATCGTCTTGCCCAGACCCATGTCGTCGGCCAGACACGCTCCCAATCCCCACTGCCGCAGGAACGAAAGCCACGAATACCCCCGAACCTGGTATGGGAGAAGAGCGCCGGAAAAGCCTTCCGGGGATTCGATCTCCTCAAATTCCTCATGGCCTTCCAGCCGCTCCAGAAGTTCCTCCATCCAACCGTCGGTACTGACGCCGTCGAAGTCGAACCATCCAGGGTTGTCGCCCGCGCTAAGCGCCATCCTGATAATGTCGCGGACGGTCGCCTCATCAGTCCCTCTCTTCTTCCAAAAGTCTACCGCCTCCTGAATCTCGCTGGCGTTCACCTCCATCCACTGGCCTCGCACCCTTACCAGCGGCATCTTCATCCGAGCGAGCTCCTCCAGCTCGTCGATAGTCAGGACCCGGTCTCCCAGGGACATCTCCCAACCGAACCGGAGAATCGCGTCCAGGTTCACGCCGCCCCCACCCTGCATCGCCGGGGTCCTGACATTGGCACGCGCGCTAATCCTGGCCTTCGCACCCTTGCGGGTCCACTAGGACGGAAGCAAGACGCCGAAACCCGCCTGCTCCAGCGCCAGGGAAGCCTCGACCAGGAATCTGTGGACCCCCACCGTGTCGAGCCGGCAACCGCCCATGTTGCCAGCTTCCAGGCCGGCGGCGACGCCGGGGCAGATGCCGGAAGCCTGTCCCAGCGAGGATAGCGGGAATTCCCCCACATTCGAGCCCTCTCGCCTCAGTGAGGCTACCCCGCCGTCCCGGTCCTTCCACGCATCTTCCACCGGGATGAGGAGGCTCGGGTCATCATGTGGTTGGAGAAGCTAGCGGACATACCATGAATCACCCGGTTCACTGTCGTCTTCATGTTCACATTCTGCCGCGCCTGCAGGTTCCTCTAGGCGGAAGCACAGCCGGAACGGCGAATTCGCTGAAACTGCGATAGGTCGCCGCCATTCCTGGACCTGCGCGGCAAGCTGCGCGAGTTCGGGCATGCCGCCCCTGACTACTCTGTCCGCAGATGTCAGGGCGTGAATCCACGCCTCATGCGCGTTGTCGAAATCCACGTCGTCCATGTGACTGCCCGCTGTTGAACAAGTTGGGTCAGCCGCCGCCGTCCGAACCAGGTGATCCACTAGAGTGGCGACGTAATTGCCGAGAACCTCGGCGGGCCGCCTTGCCGGGGTCCCGTCGAGTCTGTCTCTGAGAGCGCCCTCCCGCCGCGGGCATACGCGTGGCAAGTTCTGTGAGCCGTTCCGCGTCCATCCCGGTAAAGGCGGGGCGCCAGATCGCCCGGTACCCACCCGCGACGACCGCAAGTCCCGGCAGAAACTGCTGTCGAGCCACGATTGATCCGGCAAAATGGAGCGCCTCCGTCCAGTATGCCGTGTCTGCGCCGACGACCGCCCCAGGCGCGAGCGTTCGCTTGTCTATGGAGGAGGACAGAAACTCCACGATCCCTGCCGTTGAAAGGCGATATGCGGAGACTGTCCATGGGACAATCTTCAGTTTCGCGCGGGACCTGCGCGGATCGGGTATGAGCGGGCTGGACGGAATCGGGCTGGAGCCCCTGCTCGGCAGCCACGCGGCGATCTCGCAGACCCGGTCCTGGAATGATTCGAAGCCGGGTATGGCTTCACGCAACACGTGGGCAAGTCCGGAACCCCCGCTTCCAAAAGGATGGGGGTACATGGGGGAGTTCTTCGTCCGACGGCGTCTGGCGGCGGCGGGAGCGGCATTCTCCGTCGACTCTTCCGCCCAGATGATCAGGGAACCCTCGGACTCGCCCGTGTGGATGATGAGCATGGGACCGTTTCCAAGCAGGACTTACACTGCTCGCTTGATGAAAGAGTGGGGCCGGAAGAGCGCAAAATTCCCCCACGCGGCCCCTTGCCGAACGGATGTATATACTTTATATAACTAACCCGATGTGCGAGTTTAGATTTAGTTTACCAGCTTAGCTCGACTATCGACTAACTTAGCTTGTCATGCGAGTGCCGCCGGTTCTGGAGTTATGCCCGGCGGCGACTCCTGTTGACTATTAACCATCGGCACCAGCTTGTAGCCGAGCTGAGCAGCCCTCCTCTTCGCGTTGCTCAGCGCTCGCTGGCGGTACTGTCTTTCATAGTACTCTGCGCCTGCATCCACGTACTTCTGACCATACTTGAGCATTGAGTAGATGATCCGAGCCAGCTTATGCGCTGTCGCCGTTATCGCCTTGGGCGCTCCGAGTTGAGCCTTCTTCCTGCGAAGGAACGCTCCCAGCGCACTGTCCGATCTGTGCAGCGCGTTGGCCGCGAGTCGGAGAGCCGTCGCCGCCCTGTTCGCGTTCTGGGTCGTACGCGAACTCATCACCCTGCCGCCGCTCACCCTGTTGTTGGGACTTAACCCGAGCCATGAGGCGAAGTGTTTGGCAGTCGGCCACCTGCTCATGTCCGTTCCTATCTCACTCACCACCTTCAGCGCCGTGTACGCTTCCACACCGTCTATTGTGGTCAGGTCCACTCCGGTCATCCGATACAGGTGCGTGCGTGCATCGAACTTGGGTGCGTTGCCCTGACCGGGCTTCGCGCCACGTCTGCTGGCAAGCATACCTCCGTCGCTTCGGTCCTCGAACCTCCCGAGCTGCGCCTCAATCTCCCGGTCGCACTCCGCTATCTTGCTCTGGTAGGTCCTATACAACTCCAGCGCCTGCGTCAACTCGAAGACGTGCTCCTCTCTCCAGTGGCCCCGCAGCGACTCCGCTATCTCCTTCTCACCAGCCTTCATTGTTGGATGTCTGAACTGTGCCAGTGCGCGCGGGTTGCGCTCGCCTTCCACGATAGCCTCGATGATCTTCATACCTGTCGTGCCGGTGATGTTGCTTATGACGTGCTGGAGCTTGATGTTCATCTGCGTCAGCGCTTTCTGCATGTGCTGGATGTGATGAGACGCATACTCCACCAGCATCGCGCGTTGACGCAGGTAACTCCTCAGCCGCCTTATCTCAGACTCGGGCCTGAATGCCGCTGAGAGCAGTCCGTACGTGTGCAGCTGCTGCAGCCACTGGCAGTCAAGCACGTCAGTCTTGCGACCTGGCACACTCTTCAGACGCCTCGGGTCCACCAGCAGCACCTCAAATCCACGCTCTTCCAGCACACCGAACAGCGGTATCCTGATGCACCCCGGTCGACTCCATCGCCACTGTCTCCACTCCGCACTCGCGCAGCCAGTCGGCCATCCGGTACAACTCCGCCGTGTATGCCTCGAACTCGCGCACAGGCTGCTCAGAACGCGTCTCCGACACCGCTACGAAGTGGCTGCTCGCCCCCACGTCTATCCCTGCCGCGTTCAGGTTCACTCGCGACAACTCTACAGGCAGTCCCTTCGCTCGCTCTCCCTTCGCATCTTTGTCTCTATCCATCACACCCTCTACTAATATGGAGTAGGCGTGTCGACGATGGGCGCCACACGCTTAGCACAACCTATCGAACGGGAGCGTCCCCCAAGGGAGACGTCACCAATGACGCCGTCGTAAGGCGCCCGTACCATGCTTTGTAACGGGCAATGCGCACCAATGCCGAGGTCGGTCTCTATGTTGCCGACACGCCCCACCATAATCATACACGGTTCAATGCGGCGACCCAGTTAGTCGCCTCCGCACGGCGCGGCAAGGGCATAGGGATGCTTTGTACAAAAGCTGGACAGAATATGAAAGCAGGGTAATACCATTCCAGGCTGATGTTGGCGTGAAGGAACTGGGAGGAATCTGATACTTCATCTATGCTCAAGCCAGTTCAGACGTTGGAGGGCAGCAGATGATTGGACGCCCGTTCAGAGTGGAATGGCATGAAGAAGATACACCAGCAGCGCTGAAAAGGACTTACCTGTCCCAGAGAGATGTGAGTATTCGTACCCGACTGCACGTACTGTGGCTGATACGCTGCGACTGGCAGATCAAAGCGGCGGCAGAGGCTGTGGGAGTTCACTATCGCAGCGCCCAGAGATGGGTGGAGTGGTACAGAGAAGGCGGCCTCAACGAAGTTGTGTCCCGCAAGATGGGAGGCGTGGGTCAGCCGCGTTATCTGAACTCAGAACAGGAACGCAAGCTGGTGGAGGAGGTTGGTGGAGGACGGTTCAGAACCGCCGGAGAGATCGCGGACTGGGTGGAGTCGGAGTATGGAGTGAGATTCAAAGGGAACAGCATATATAGTTTGCTGCAGCGGCTGGGATGTTCACCGAAGGTTCCCAGACCCAGACATGAGAAGGCGAACATGAAGGCTCAGAAGTCCTGGAAAAAGGGGGGGCTCGGGAGTTCCCTTCGGAGAGCGGGAGTGAGTTCGGGAACGCTGATTGGGTTTGCCGACGATATGAGAGTGGGGCTTCGTGGTATGACGCGCCGGGTGTGGGGAGTTCGTGGGGTGAAGGTGGTACAGCGATTGCAGTTGGTGTATGAGTGGAAGTACCTGTTCCTGGTGGTGGACTTTATGCGTGGCAAGCTGGAGTGGGCGTGGATGGACTCGATGAAGTCTGAGACTGTGGCGCGCGCGGTGTTGAGTGTTAGGCGATACAGGGAAGTGAGAGCGCTGGTGTGGGACGGAGCGCGGAGCCATCGCAGCGAGTTGGTGAAGAGTATAGCTGGGGTGAAGACGATAGTTCAGCCTCCGTACAGTCCTGAGTTGAATCCTGCCGAGCGGGTGTTCGAGGAGGTTCGGAGGTGGGTAGAGGGCCGGGTATATGGGAGCATAGAGGAGAAGGTAGCGGCGGTGAACGCCTGTCTGAGCAGGTTGGAATCTGATCCCGAACGAGTGAAGTCTCTTGTGGGTTGGGAGTGGATCAAGCGGAACGTTCAGGGGCTGCCCGAACACTATGCGGCTTCATCAAGCTGAAATGGTATAAGCTAACCGGACCAAACCACGACGAAAGGTCCGGCCATGTTCACCCCGCCAAATGCCATTGTACCTATACTCCAGCCTTTCTCAACTCTGTTCCAGCAGAGGACCTGGACAAAGGCTCAGATTCTTCTAGTCGGGGCCATCCTCAGTCCGCGCAAGCGCACCATCACCTCGGCGCTCCGAATAATGGGTCTCAGCGACGACTCAGGCTTCGCAAAGTACCACCACGTTCTAAACCGCGCTGTCTTCTCTCCCCTTCAACTGAGCAGGGTTATGCTACTGCTTGTGGTACAGCGTCTCGCACAGCGTGATGAGACTCTGGTGTTCGGCATAGACGAGACCATTGAGCGGCGCTGGGGCAGACGAATCAAGGCCAGAGGCATCTACCGAGACGCCGCTCGTTCCAGCGAGTCCCACCTGGTCAAGGCCAGTGGACTGCGATGGATAAGCCTCATGTGGCTCGCCAACATTCCCTGGGCGCATCGAACCTGGGCGCTCCCTGTCATCACAGCGCTCGCTCGCTCCGAACGCTACCATCAGAGGATAGGCAAACCCCATAAGAAGATCACCGACTGGGCGCGCCGGATGATACTTCAACTGCGCCGCTGGCTGCCCAACCGACACATCGTGGTGGTCGCCGACAGCAGCTATGCTGCCCTCGACCTGCTCCACTTCTGTCAGTCTATGACTCATCCGGTCACCTTCATTACCAGACTGCGTCTCGACGCCGCACTCTATAAACCCGCTCCGCCTCGCCGGCCCGGCCAGATGGGGCGTCCGCGTCTCAAGGGCCATCGTCTGCCCACACTCAGGACACTCCTGGACTGTCCCGATACGCGCTGGATGAGCGCGGCGCTCGCGTGGTACGACGGTGTTACTCGGACTATGGAGTTCAGCTCTCAAACAGCGCTCTGGTATCATGCGGGCAAGCCGCCTGTGCCCATTCGATGGGTACTCATTCAAGACCCTCTCGGACAGTTGCGCACACAGGCTCTGCTGTGTACAGAGACCACGGTTGACCCTGTTCAGGTCATCCATTGGTTCGCGCTGCGCTGGCGGATTGAAGTTACTTTCCAGGAAGTTCGCGCCCACCTTGGAGTGGAGACCCAACGCCAGTGGTCGAACCTCGCTATAGCACGTACTACTCCTGTGCTGTTGGGACTGTTCTCCTGGATAACTCTCGCAGCCCACCTGCTGGGCAATCGATGTCTGGGGACTCCACGATCAGCCGCCTGGTATGCCAAGTCGGAGCCGACTTTCGTTGACGCCATAGCCCTGGTTCGTCGTCAGCTGTGGAGCGCTTCAGAGACTTTCTGCACGTCGTCGCAAAAACCCGATATGCAACAAATCCCGACGCCCCTGTTCAACAGGTTCATAGAATCGCTAGCCTATGCAGCTTGAATGTACAAAGTCGAGCTGGGAAGAAATGGGAATAGTGTCTGCGGAAGTAGTCATAGATAGCCTTGTCCTGATTGAGGGACAGATACTCTCCGACTATCTCCATGGTGAGTGTCTCGCTGTCGCTGAGTGCGGGCGCGGGCCCTCTCTGTCT
The DNA here is from genome assembly GCA_965197685.1 of Dehalococcoidia bacterium. GTDB lineage: Bacteria > Chloroflexota > Dehalococcoidia > Lucifugimonadales > UBA1123 > VXRN01. Next base: position 1,036,104 of record CBDANP010000007.1, on the reverse strand, counting down.
GAGGCGTGTGATTCCGAGAAGTTGTTTGATGGTGTCGTCAATTATGCAGAAAGTGGTTATGATGAAATCGTCCAGGTCCATAGTGTCCTCCTCTGGAGTTTCATTCAACCCCATTAGAGACGCTATGACCTAGACTTTCAACTGTTCCCATCTTTTGTTCAAAACTTGCACATCGGGTTAATTAGTATCTGACCTTACGCAGTTGAGAGAGATTTCGTAGCTGAGCTGGCTCATTCTCGTTTAGGAATTCATAGCTAAGTGCGTAACATCAGTTAGTATTATACGGCATTTAGAAAGCGCGCGAAACCCGCTGTGAACGCGGAGACTTCAGCGCCGCCGGCCAGAGCTGTGAACGCTGTTTCGACCCGTCGCGTGCGTTCACGCCCTGACAAATTCTTAACGATATTCGCGTCGCGCGCCAGTCCCTCATCCGTTCGCCGCAATGTGCGCAGCCGCTTGGTTTACATAAGGGATAGGACGCGAATGCCCAAGAACAGAGCGCCGGCCACATAGACAGTGGCATCATCGACCTGCGGCAGCAGCGTGAACTGCGGTCCCCGGTCCTCCAGCCACCTGTGATGGCTGCCGTCTATCTGTATCGCCTTCCCCTTCCCGCAGCGCCCTCCGGCCGCGTATCCTGCGCTTGGTTGGTCGGCGACGGCGGGGACCGGAGAGGCTGGCTCCCACCAGGACCCATCGCTGAACATCGACACGGAACAGGGTCAAATGCAGGTTAGTATCGACACAAGACCTTTCTACAACCAAGAGATCCCGGGTACAATGGTCACGATTTCGGATGACGCGACGTTTAGACACGGGACATGGGGTGAAGCATGACTACGCAGCAGCCGATTCGCATTGGACTGATTGGGGCGAACATTCACCAGGGTTGGTCGCCGCGGGCGCACCTGCCGGCGTTGGCGGCACACCGCGAATTTGACCTGGCGTCCGTCTGCACCACGCGACAGGAGTCGGCGGACGAGGCGATGGCGGCGTTCAACGCGGGTAGCGCGTGGGATGACTACAACCGGATGCTGGCCGATGCCGACATCGAGGCCGCTACCATCTCGCTTCGGGTGCCGCGACACTACGAGCCGACCATGGCGTCCCTGCGGGCCGGCAAGCACACCTTCACCGAGTGGCCGCTGGGTCGCACCGCCGCCGAGGCCGTCGAGATGGCTGAAGCGGCCCGGCAGCGGAGCGTCAAGACGGCGGTGGGTTTGCAGGCGCGGGCCAATCCCGCCATCGTCCACCTGAGGAACCTGGTGGCTGATGGGTACGTGGGCCGGGTGATGACCTGTCACGTGCGGCTGATGCGCGAGGGCGTACTGTCGCGGGATTCGGGAAGGACTTGGCAGCGAGAGGATGAGCTGGGGGCAAATACCCTGACAATCGCCTGCGGGCATACTATTGACGCGCTGTGCAGCGTGGTGGGCGAGTTCGCGGACGTGGCTGCCGTGGTAAGTACCCAGGCCACCACCTGGCGCGAGACAGACACCGGGCGGGACCTGCCGGTGACGTCGCCGGACAACGTGCTTGTCAGCGGCAATCTTCGGAGCGGTGGCGTGGCGTCGGCGCAGATTGGCAACACCGCCTGGGCCGGCAGCGGCTACCGGATGGAAATCTACGGCGAAGAGGGGACGCTGGTGGCGGTTTCGGTGGACTCGCCCCAGTTGCAGCGGGTGAGCGTCCGAGGGGCTCGGGACGGCAGCAACGACCTGCAGGATTTGACGCCGGCGGAGGAACTGCATCCCGCCCCGGAAATACCCGGCGGAGCGGCCTACAACGTGGGCCAGTTGTACAGCCAGTTCGCAGCGTCGATCCGGGGCGCGGCCAATGTAGAACCCAGGGTTCCCGACTTCGACCATGCCGTGGGACTGCATCAACTCATCGATGCCATCCGACAGTCCAGCGACGAAGGACGGCGGGTTGCGGTGGCGTGAAGCTGGGCGCATGGGCAATTCATCTCTTTGGCGGCGGTCACTCGCAGGGGGAGGTTGTAACGATGGTTCGGTCGTACGCTGACACGGAGGAACAACTCTGAGGCTACTACCCGATCGACTCCGAGAACATGGACGAGGCCATTGAGGGGGCGGCCAAGATTCCGACAATATCCTCCGGAGGCGCCATTGAGATCATACCGATTTATTGAGTTGGGGAATATGATAAAGGACGCCGGTATGGGATAGAGAAATTACTGAACGGGAGGCAAGCCTGGCATTGCCTCTCGATACGCCGGAGGGGTGGGGTTCACCAATGCGATGCCGGCTCGCATCTCCAAGAAATTCGGCTGCAAAAGGTGGATGTAGGAGATGCGGTACGGCCTTTCACCTAGTTGACATAACCGTTCTAGTGCGAATCACACAGGGGTTTGAAGACGTGTCGCCGGCATGTCGAAGTTCAGCATAAATGTCAGGGTAAGTGACCGGCAAAAATGTCACTTGCTTCGCTTGTCATGGTATCAGGCTACGTTACTTCCACTTTCACCCGAGAGGGTGTCATGGGCGGACTCGCAGCTTTCAGGTACTTCTTCACTGTGTTCCTTTGGATGCCCGTCTCCCGGGTTATCCCTCTGATGGACAGGCCCTTGCGCTTAGCTTCCTGAACAGCCTCCCATCTCGCTATCTGCTTCGGGGTGGGCTTCCATGGCAAGGGCGTCGCCTTCTTCCGTTCCCTATAGACGGCTTGGCGTTTGCTCTCTTCGGCTCTCTCCCTGTCGAGCGATGCCAGAACCGTCGCCCACCGACTACCCGGGCCGTTACGGTCCGGTGGTGTATGTGAAGAGTGTCCATCGATACCGCACAGGGTGTTTGGACGAGGTGGAGCCTCCTGGCTGGGGACGACACGGCCCTGGTACTCAACGATCAACTGGCCGTCGAGACTCTCAAGCACGTCCACCTTCAACCCGGCGTAGGTCGGTCTCTCAGTGCCGGGCAGCAGCTGAAGCGTACTCCGGCGATACTTCACCGTGTTGTCCCTTGCCACCCTGCGACTGTGCCTGAAGCAAAGCACTCTGTCCAGACATGTCTCTGCCTCCACAGTGCAGTAGGCGCCCTCCGGCTCCTGCGCAGGCACACCGAAGCGCTCGTTGAAGTGCTCAAGGAAGGCTTTCAGAACGACCCTGGCGTCTTCGATGGTGGTCGCACCCACGAGTCGAAGCTCAGTTACCAGTCTGTCCTGAAAGGTTCCCGCCACCCTCTCCACACGTCCCTTGGCCTGAGGAGACAGGGCGAATATCATCTGTATGCCAAGCTCGTCCATAGCACGAGAGAACTGGGTTGGAGCGCTCGGTAGTCCGGACCCAGGTACGCGGTTGAGGACAGAGTGGCGGTCAGTATACAGGGCGCCGGATCAGACCCCGCATCAGCAGGAAGTAGTCTCGGGTGTTCTCATACTCACAGAACAGGGCGCTTGCGACTCTACCCGTGGCGTCGTCCACGGCCAGAAGCAGCATGAACTGAGGACCATCGTCTCCAAGCCACCTGTGGTAGCTGCCGTCTATCTGTATCAGCATCCCCTCGCGAGGCATACGCTGACGACGAACACGATGCGTCGGCGGACGCCGCCGACGCGGACTGTTCTCGCCGGCGCTCACCAGTATCCGTCGCAATGTGCTGCGAGCTATGTCTATACCCTCGCGTTCTCTCAGCAGTTCGCTAAGGTGAGTGTGGTTGGTTCCTGAGTACCGGGTTCGAGCAAGACGCAGCACTTCGGCCTTTGTCTTCTCCGGCGTTGTGTTGGGAGCCCTGCGTCCTCGGTGGCTGTGAGCGAGTGCGGCTGCGCCATCCTTTCTGTAAGCCGCCAGTAGTCGCCAGGTGTGGCGTGTGCTCACTCCCATCAGAGTAGCTGCCTGGTCTATCGTGATATGCTTCGCCAATAGACTGTTAATGACCCGAAGTCTTGTCTGTTCTTTCTGGTTCAATGTCACATTCTCCATTGTGACATTGTTGCTGAGCAGTTAAGTCATGACATTTATGCTGAGCAATAACAGCCCGATGGGACATCTTTGCACCCAAATGTCCCGTTCGGCGTTCGCCCTTGAACCTCTGGGTGATTCGCCCTAGTACTGTTTCCATGTAAATTTGCAGTGTCATTAGAAATTGGTTAGTCTTGAGCATGATCTTTTTGTGAGGGAGCGCCGAGACATGACCGCCATAAAGTATAAAGTTGAGTTGACACAATCCGAACGGGCCAGTCTGACGGAGGTCACCAGCAAGGGAAGGTCGTCAGCGCGCAAAGTGAAGCGAGCGCTTGCGCTGTTGAGGGCCGACGAGGGAATGTCTGACCCTAAGATAGCGGAAGCGATTTCCATGAACGCTGATACGGTAGCCAGAGTTCGGAAACGATTCTGTGAGGAGGGACTGGAGAGAGCGCTCAACGAACGTCCCCGTCCTGGACAGAAGCGAAAGCTGGACGGCAGACAGGAAGCGCATCTGGTTGCCATAGCTTGCAGCGATCCACCCGAAGGACACACTCACTGGACACTCCAACTGCTTGCTGACAAAGTGGTGGAGATGGAGTTTGCATAGAGCGTATCGCTTGAGACGATTCGGCAGATACTCAAAAAACGAACTGAAGCCCTGGAAGAAGAAAGAGTGGTGTATCCCCAAGGTGAGCGGCGAGTTCGTGGCTCGAATGGAGGACGTGCTGGAACTGTACAGCGAAGACTATGACCCGGAGCGTCCGGTGGTCTGCTTCGACGAGACATCCAAACAGTTGATAGAAGATACCAGAACACCCATAGCTCCCAGAGCCGGACGATTGAAACGCTATGACTGCGAATACAAACGAAACGGAACGCGGAACCTGTTCATGTTCTGTGAACCGAAAGGAGGGTGGAGACACGTGGAGGTGACCGAGCGTCGCACCGCTGTGGACTTCGCTCAGCAGATGCGCTGGCCGGTTGACGAGGCGTACCCTGCCGTGGGGACAATCCGTGTGGTATTGGACAACCTCAACACCCACAAGTTCGGCTCTCTACGAAGCGTTCGAGCCGTCTGAAGCGCGCCGCATAGCCAGGCGTCTGGAGTTTCATTACACCCCCAAGCATGGAAGTTGGTTGAATATGGCGGAGATAGAGTTCAGCGTCTTCAGCAGCAGTGTCTGAATCGTCGCATAGGCGACGAAGAGACCTTGAAGCGAGAGATTGCCGCGCTCGAACGGGAGCGCAACGAAGCCTGCGCCACCATAGATTGGCGGTTCTCCACCACAGACGCTCGCGCTAAACTCGAACATATCTACCCAGTATAATTACATTGAAATGGTACTAGACAGCCTGCGTCATTCGACGCGCTATCTCCAGACTGCTTCCATCGCCGTTACCCCTCCTGTGCCGCCTCGCTGGCTCGGTCCTCCGAATGCGAACTTTCGCAATCGGACTGACCTGACTATAATTCCCATATATTATCATCCTTTCACCATGCGCCACTATATGGAGTATATATTCAATTGCGTTTCCCATATGACTTTCACAGATTGTCGGGGGACATCTTCGGAGGCGTTACCGCGACGGTCGTCGCGTTGCCGGTGGCTTTGGCCTTTGGCGTAGCGTCGGGCCTGGGCCCCATAGCGGGCATATACAGTGCAATCGCCGTCGGCTTCTTCGCGGCGGTCTTCGGCGGCACGCCCTCCCAGATCAGCGGCCCGACCGGGCCAATGACCATCGCCATGGCGGTCGTCGTCACTCAGCACGCGGACGGCGACCTCACCAAAGCCTTCACCATCGTCATGCTGGCGGGTATGTTGCAGGTGGCGCTGGGCGCGCTGAGAATCGGGAGTTTCGTCACATACACGCCCTATTCGGTTATCTCAGGATTCATGTCGGGCATCGGCGTCATCGTCATGACCATCCAGGTGCTGCCATTTCTGGGAGCCGAAAGTGTACCGGGAGGGCCGCTCGACTCTATCCAGGCATGGCCGGAGGCAATCGCCAATCTCAATCCAGACGCGCTTATCGTCGGCATTGTATCCCTGACGGCAGGCATCTTCTGGCCCAGCAGGTTAAGCAAATTCATACCCGGCCCGCTGGTCGCCCTGATTCTTGGAACCGTCGCGGCGTTCTTCTGGTTCACCGATGCTCTGGTCATCGGATCGGTGCCGACCGGACTGCCCGAGTTCTATCTGCCGGAACTCTCGCCGGGCTTCATCGCGAGCGCGCTGCAACCCGCATTCATTCTCGCTCTTCTCGGCTCGATAGACAGCCTGCTGACCTCGCTGGTGGCCGACTCTATCACACGCACGCGCCACAACCCCAATCGAGAACTGATGGGACAGGGACTTGGCAACATGGCGGCGGGCATCGTCGGAGCGCTTCCGGGCGCCGGGGCCACAATGGGCACGGTGGTCAACATCCGCGCCGGAGGACGCACCCCGGTTTCAGGCGCTCTGCGCTCTGTCCTACTGGTGGCGCTGGTCCTGGGTTTGGGGCAAATCACCGAACCTATTCCCCACGCGGTGCTCGCGGGAATTCTCATGAAAGTGGGCTGGGACATCGTTGACTGGCGTTTCATCACCCGCATTCACCACATCCCGCGTCAATATCTCATGGTAATGCTCATGACCCTTTTCCTGACCGTCTTCGTTGACCTCGTCACAGCCGTGGCGCTGGGCCTGATAGCGTCGGGAGTCTTGCGCGCGCGACAGTCCGAGCGGCTGGAGCTTGACAGCGTTGTTTCAGTCCCGCTACTGGACCAGACATTCCTCTCCGGCCCGGGCGATGACGACGACTTCGATATGTTCCAGTCCCGCACAGGCCTGCTGGCATTTCGCGGGCACTTTTCCGTCGCCTCCGCCAATGAGCTGGTACGAGTGGTCAGCGCGGACATTCACGAACACGAAGTGGTTATCTTCGACTTCTCGGATACCACCTACATGGACGACAGCGCAGCCCTCATAATGGAGCAGCTCATAAGCGGCGCCGGAGAAGAAGACACCGAGTGCATTGTAATGAACCTGACCGGCTCCGTAGCCAGCAGCCTGAATTCATTCAATGTATTCAGGGACATCCCGGAGGACCGCTTCGTTGACGATCTGGACGAAGCCAGGGAGCTCGCCAGAAACATCCTCGACAACCGGAGAGGATAGCGGCGATTCTGAAGACTGACCTCGTTTGACCGGCAATATCGAAGATGTTAGCATCCCGCTGTTCGCCCGAAGACAACGACAATTCAGGAAGGTGACTCCTTAGTGAACCTGGCGCCGCGCCTAGCCCGTCGAACCCCATTTTTCTACGGATGGGCTATCCTTTTTTCGGCAGGCACGTCCATATTCGTCCGCAATGCCGCGGCCAGTCTTACGATAGCAGTCTTCGTTTACCCGCTGTCGGACGAGCTCGGCTGGAGCCGCACACTGATAGCAGGCGCGTCGAGTCTGGGGGGCCTTGCGGCCACGTTCACGTCGCCCCTGATCGGCTGGCTTGTGGACCGCTTCGGCGCGCGTCTCGTGCTGACAGCCAGCGTACTGATTCTCGGCATTTCCACCGTATCGCTGGCCTGGGCGACGTCCACGGTTATGATATTCGGCGCGGCGATTCCCTGGACATTCTATCTCGCATACGGGACGGGACGGGTCATATTCTCCAGTCCTATTCAGATAGGCGCGTCGGTGGTCGTGTCCCGCTGGTTCATACGGATGAGGGGCAGAGTCAACGGAATTCTGTCCATGACCCATTCGGCAGGGATGGTGCTGTTCCCGCTCATAGCGTCCATGATAATCGCTCAGAGCGGCTGGAGAGATGCCTGGTTCGTGCTGGGCGTCATGGTATGGGTTGTCGCGCTGCTTCCGGTGTCGCTGCTGATAGCGCAGAGTCCTGAAGCCGTCGGCCTTCACCCCGACGGCGACGAGAGCGAGGACACCTCGGACAAATCCGTGTCTCAGCAGGAGGAACCCGAGTGGACGCTGAAAGAGGCGATGCGGACACCGGCGCTGTGGATTCTGGCGATTGGCACCGGCCTGCTGTTTCTGATGCAGGCGGGTACGAATACGCACGCGGCGGCGTTCTTCCGAGACCAGGGTCTCACCGCGACGACCGCAGGGCTGGGCATCAGTTTTAACGCCGCTTTCCTGGGCATTGGAGGCATCGTATGGGGACGGGTGGTAGAGAACATCCCCGCTCGCTACGTTATGGCCGCGGTCGCGCTGGTTATGGCGGTGGGGTCGGCCCTTTTCATCACTACGGACACAGCTATAGAAGCGCTGGCATACTCCGCGATATTCGGGTTCGGGCTGGGAGGAATGCTGACCGTGCCTCCGGTCGCGTATGCCGACTACTTCGGACGACAGTCACTGGGAGCCATCAGGGGGATAACCGAGCCGTTCACCACGTTCGGACAGGCTGTGGGCGCGCTGATACCGGGCATCGTGTTCGACTATCTGACCACCGCGGGCAGCGAGAGCTACCGTCCCGCTTTTGCCGCATTCGCCGCGCTGGGGGTCTTCACCATGCTCATAGTCCTGCTCGCGAAGCCGCCGCGCAAGCGCGCGGCAAGCGGGTGAATAAGCACCGGATCCAGGAATCGGGCGCGATTGATCGAACCGCGCCCGCAGACTAATCAGGGTATTCAGCGCCATATCCGCTTGAAGATGCCAAACACCATCCAGTTTTCGTCATTCCCGCGAAAGCGGGAATGACGGTGGTCATTGAACCGGTGAATCTGGATAACCGAAAGACCCTGGAGACCCCGGCAGGTTGCTACACCACAGAAAGATATGGATGCTATACTAGCCGGATCCCGGCCCTCGCTCCATGGAGTACGGCTGCCAGCGAACAAGGTCTGTCCTGTGCAGCACCGAAGGGTTCACGCACGTTCTGGGCCAGCGTCCGCTGAGTACAAGCGAGATCTCCTGCCCCACTCTCCGGCGCGCCTCGGGCGACATTCTGGACGATGCCGATGCCACGTGCGGCGTGAGTATCACGTTGTCCATTTCCAGCAGCGGGTTATCGGGGGCGGGCGGCTCTATCTCGGTCACGTCCAGACCGGCCCCGGCAATCCAGCCCTCCTGAAGCGCCTTGATAAGCGCGGCCTCATCTACTGTCGGGCCGCGCCCGTTGTTAATAAACAGGGCGGTCGGCTTCATCATGCGGAAGTGTCGCTCGGTGAGCAGGTGGTGAACCTCGGACGTGGATGGCGCGTGCATGGACACTATGTCCGAGCGTTGCAGAACCTCGTCCAGGCTGACAGGCTCCACCCCGTAGCTGGTAATCGTAAGCTCTTCTATGTATGGGTCGTAGGCGAGCATCCGGACTCCGAAGGGCTGCGCGCGTATGGCGGTGGCGCGAGCGACGTGTCCAAACGACACGAATCCCAGCGTCTGCCCAAACAGGCGCGGGAACTGGTTCAGGTATGGCCTGCCCTCTCCCCACCTCTCGTCGCGCGAATACTTGTCCATAAGCGTCAGCCGCCGGAAAGTAGCCAGAAGGAGCATCATCGTATGGTCGGCCACCTCTTCGATGAAAGTGTCCGGGACATTGGTGACCGGGATATTCCGCGCGGTAGCCGCGCCTACGTCCACTGTGTCCGCGCCAACGCTTCCGAGCGCGATCACCTTGCAGTTTTGTAGGTTTTCGATGATATTGTCAGTGATCCTGTCGCCCCTTGCTATAAGCGCGTCGCAGTCTTTCACCTGCTCTATGAACTCGCCTTCGCTGGCAGCCTCTATCTCTACAATCTCGGCGTCCACTGTGGACAGATATTCCATTTCATAGTCATATCCTCCACCACCCAAAGCATAGGTAACGTTGCTTGGCCTCTGGACAGCCACCTTGAATCTCGCCAATCTGGAACTCCTTTCAGAATATGCCACAGGACTCGTTTCGTCCGACTCTTAGGATAAGATAGCCACAACCGCTTGTCCAGCGTTCCTCCCGACTACACAACTACTCTCTCACTATGCTAAAATACACGAGCGACAGAACAATAGTGCTTGAATATATAGTCGAACTTATCAATGTAAATCGGCCCACCCCGAATAAATTCTCTGAACTGGTAAATACAGGTCTTTGTAGGTAATATGCTGGTGCGCATCACCATCAGCAGCCATTTGCAGCCCATCAGCACACCACCTGCACACCCACCAGCACAACTATAAATCTGAATATATGCCCCGAATTTTCCATTCGGGTATTGCAAAAGACTTGGCTGAAGATAGCGAAGAACAGAAGCGACACGCGCGGGAACTCGCAGGCGCAGTCCGGCCCCGAACGCAGATTACTGAGGAGTGAATTTACATGGAACCATTCGACAAGATGAACGGCGTAGTCCTTCCCATGAACCGGGTCAACGTGGACACCGACCAGATTATTCCCAAGCAATTCCTGAAGCGCGTGGAGCGCACCGGCTTCGGTGAGTTCCTGTTCTTCGACTGGCGATACAACGAGGACGGCTCGCCCAATCTCGATTTCGTTCTCAACAAGCCGGGCTATGAGAACGCCGAGATTATCGTCGCGGGCAGAAACTTCGGCTCAGGCTCTTCCAGGGAACACGCTCCCTGGGCGCTCGGACAGTACGGCATCAAGGTCGTCATAGCGCCCAGCTTCGCCGATATTTTCCATAATAACTGCTTCCAGAACGGACTGCTCCCCGTCGTGCTGCCCGAAGAGACGGTGCAGAGGATTATCGAGAACGCGGAGAACGACGCTGGTTATAGCCTCAACGTTGACCTCGAGTCCCAGCGCGTCCGGGACACCAATGAAGACGTGGTCGCGGATTTCAGTGTCGAGCCGTTCCGCCGCTACTGCCTGCTGAACGGCCTGGACGACATCGGTCTGACGCTGGAAAATGAGGACGATATCTCGTCGTTCGAGACGAGCCGGAGTTCCAACGGCGGAGTTCTCACGTTCTAGCCATGCGGGTTGATATTCACTGCCACCTTATACCGCGCCGTTTCTGGGACTCCGCCGCCGGGGGGCTGGACTGGTATCGCGCGACTCTTGACGTGGAGGGCGGGCGACAGTTCATCAATACCCGCGACCGAAAGGCTGGCCCCGTGGAACCGAACTGGCGGCTGAGCCTGGACGAGCGTGTCGCGCTGATGGACGAAATCGGCGTTGATATGCAGGTTCTCTCGACTCCGCCCTACTTCTTCAACTACCACCTGCCAATTGCCGAAGCGCTGGCATCGTCAAGGGAGTTGAACGACGAGATAGCCGGGGCGATCAGTGAATACCCCGACAGGTTCAGCGGTCTCGCCACCGTCCCGCTTCAGGACGTGGACGCGGCGATTGGCGAACTCGAACGCTGCATGACCAACGGACTCAGGGGCGCGGAGTTGTGCACTCACGTCAACGGCGTCAACTACGACGACCGGAACCTGTGGCCATTTTTCGAGGCCGCCGAGACGATGGGCGCGTTCATCTTTTTCCATCCACACGCTCCGACGGCGGCTGAACGCACCCGCTCGTACTATCTCAGCAATCTCATAGGCAATCCGCTGGAGACGACTATCGCAGCAGCCAGCATAATCTTCGGTGGCCTGCTCGACAGGTTTCCCGACCTGAAGCTGTGTTTCGCGCACGGCGGCGGGTATGCCTGTTACGGAATCGGCAGAATGGACAGGGGCTACCGCGTCCGCGACGAGGGCAAGGTCAACGATATTGCGGGGGCGCCCGGTTCCTACCTGTCGGGACTGTACTTCGACTGCCTGACTCACAGTTACACTGCGCTGGACTACCTGCTCAAGACCGTCTCCGCCGACAACGTGCTGCTCGGCAGCGACTTTCCGTTCGACATGGGATTCGATTCGCCCGCCCAATGGATACTGGACGCGCCCGGGCTTTCCGAGTCGGATACCGAGAAGATACTGGGCGGCAATGCCGTCCGGCTGCTGGGCCTGTAAGTTGATGGATGTCCGCCGCCTGCCCGACCCGCTAGTAGTTGCTCCGACCCCCACGCCGTTCGACGCGGACGACAGGGTGGACACGGACGCGATGGCGCGCAACATAGAGCGTTGGAATCAAACGTCGCTGTCCGGTTTCGTGCTGGGTACGGCCAACGGTGAGGAGCTTTCTCTGAGCGACGACGAAAAGCGGCTGATTGTCCGTGCCGTTGCGGAAGCGAGAGTGCGAGACCGCATGATAATAGCGGGGATTGATACGCCGTCAACGACCCACACACTCAGCCTTGCCGACGGATATGCCGCAGCGGGCGCGGACATGGTTCGGGTCAGGATTCCGAGGCAGAGCGGCAACGATGCCACCCTGCGATACTTCGGCGAGGTATGCTCGCGCAGTCCGCTTCCGGTGATAGTGATTCACCAGACATTCACCGGCGTCCCCGCGGCGTCCCCTGATGTCATAGCGCGGGTCTGCTCTCACGAAAACGTCTTTGGATACATAACCGACCACGACATACGTTTCGAGGGCAGGGTGGGGCTGGATTTCCCGCAGGACAGGAGATTCTGGATATGCAACGGCGGCCTTCTGCTGGCGGGCGCGGTCATGGGAGCGAATGGAGCGTGTATGTGGCTCGGCAACATCGCTCCCGAATTGTGCGCCCGCATAATGGCACACGGGCTGAAAAGCAATTTTGTCGAGGCCAGGCCCTTACAGCGCGCCGCGACCATGCTGGACATGGCCATCATCAGGTATGGCGTCGCAGGGGTGAAATGCGCCCTGGGGCTGATGGGTTTCGATGGGATGACTCCGCGCTCGCCGCTCGCGCCCGTATCCGAACGGGGCGGGATAGAGATAGCCGATGCGCTGGAACGGGTGGGGCTGCTGTCCCGCGCCTGAAGTTTGTCCGGCTCAGTCGTCCGTTCCGTAGAGGTTCCCGTTCTTCAGAATCTGCTCGACGGGGTAATCCAGCGTCGGCTGAGACCGCTTTTTTCGAGGCATCCTCTCCCACCCCGATCTGACCATGTTCTGAAAGGAATTGACCTCTTTGGCTATCTTCACCCTGATACGGGAACTATACTCACCCATGCTCCGGTACTTCTTGTAACGTTCCCTGGCGCGCTTTTTCAGCGACATGGACTGGAGGCCGGACAACTCGGACACAATGACGCGATGAAGCAGCCTCGCGGCCTCGTCCGGGTCGGAGTGGGCGCCGCTCGGCGGCTCGGCCACCACCTGGTCTATGATGCCCAGGTCGAGACAGTCGCGCGCGGTCAGGCGCATCGAGGACGCGGCCTCCTCCGCCCGGGAGGCGTCCTGGTAGATAACCTCGGCGGCCTCTTCCGGTGAGACAGCGGTGTAAATCGCGTGTTCGAGCATGAGAACGCGGTCCGCCACTCCGAAAGCGAGCGCGCCTCCGCTGCCAGCCTGCCCGATCACAACCGAAATAGTGGGGCATTCAAGCCCGGACATCAGCGCCATCGTATTGGCGATGGTATTGCCCAGCCCCCTCTCCTCAGCGGCCTCGCTCAGGTCGGGGCCGGTCGTATCCACCAGGGTTATCAGAGGCAGTGAGAACTTCGCGGCCAGGTTTATCGCGCGCTGGGCCTTTCGGAAACCCTCCGGGGCCGTGCGGCTCTGACTGCCTGCGCTGCCGTTCGACCCCAGAATCCTCTGCTGTCCTATGACCGCGACCGTCTGGCCCGAAATCTGTCCCAGCCCGGATATAACCGTTGGGTCGTCTCCGTAAGCGCGGTCTCCGTGAAGTTCTACGAATTGGCCGAAGATACGAGGCATATAGTCGGACGCCGTCGGACGCGACTGGTGCCTGGACATCTGTACCGACGTCCATGCCTGCGGCCTGGGAGTCCCTGTCGTTCGTCCGCTGCCCGCGTTGACGTTGGACAACCTGTATCTGGTTCCCAGAAGATCGAGAAGCACGCCGAGAACAGTACGCAGTGCGGTACGCTGAACTACGGCGTCGAGCATACCGTGTCTGAGGTGAGACTCGGCGGTATGAGACTCGAAGGGAAGCGGCAGGTCGCTTGCCCTCTCTATGACCCGCAGCGACGAGAAGCCCACTATCGCCCCAGGCTCGGCGAGAATGATGTCCGCGAGATTGGCGAAACTGCCGTATGCCTGTCCGGTAGCCGGATTGGCGAGAATAGTTATGAATGGCAGGCCCGCCTCGTTGAGCCGGTTGGCCGCGACGGTCGTCTTCGCCATCTGCATCAGGGAGAGCACGCCTTCCTGTATGCGCGTGCCGCCGCTGGTGATAATGGCCACCGTGGGCAGCCCACTCTTCGTCGCGCGTTCAAGCGTAAGAGCTATCTTCTCGCCGACCGCGCACCCCATCGTGCCGCCCATAAACCCGAAATCCAGAACGATAAGCATAACTTGTGTTCCGGCAATCGAGGCCGTACCCGTGAGAACCGCTTCGGTCAGTCCGGTTCTTCGCTGGTCCTGGAAGATGCTGCTGTTGTAAGACTTGACGGATGCGAACGACAGGGGGTCGAGCGAGATCAGGGAACGGTTTATCTCCCTGAAACTATTGGAGTCAATCAGGGACTCGATGCGCTCCCCGGCGCTCATGCTGTAGTGGAAGCGGCACCGGGGGCAGACCTTGTAGGCGAGGTATATATCGTCGTCTCTCAGGTCGAGAGTGCACACTATACACTCGCTTCTGCCCTCCTCAGGCTGTTCCCGAGTGGCGCCGCCGCGCATAAGCGATCCAAAGATGTTTGGCAGATTACTGACCATAATCTCCCGTCCAGAGTATGAAAGTCAGATGGCTAGTTCTGGTTCATTATAACATCTCTGGACTTGGAGCCGTCACCGGGTCCGACTATTCCCTCTTCCTCGAGCTGGTCCATCAGGCGCGCCGCGCGCGGGTAGCCGATGCGAAGCCTGCGCTGGAGCAGCGACGTGGACAGTTTGCGATGGCTGATGGCGATTTCGATGGCCTTGTCTATCATCTCGTCCCTGTCGGGGTCGTCCACGTCGTCCACGCCATCGCCCATTTCCGGGTCGGCTCCGCCCAGGAGGTCAATTTCAGGGCGTGGCTGCCAGGGCGTGGACTGCCAGAAGTTGACCAACTTTTCGATTTCCGAATCCCCGATGAACACGCTCTGGACGCGCGAAGGCTTGGATGCGTCCAGCGGCAGATAGAGCATATCGCCTCGTCCGAGCAGCTTGTCGGCGCCGCCCGTGTCCAGAATCGTGCGCGAGTCCACCTGAGAAGTGACGCCGAAACTGATCCGGCTGGGGAAATTCGCCTTGATAAGCCCGGTCAGCACGTCCACGGACGGACGCTGCGTAGCGATTATCATGTGTATGCCGGTCGCACGGCCAAGCTGAGCGAGCCTGCAAATTGACTGCTCCACGTCAACCGCGGCTGTCATCATCAGGTCGGCAAGCTCGTCTATGACGACACAGAGGAAAGGCATCTTGTCCGGCATACGGCTGTTATAAGCCTCGATGTTGCGCACGCCGACTTCCTCCATGCGACGGTATCGGTTGAACATCTCGCGTATCAGCCCCTTCAGGTATCCGACCACCGTATCCGTTTCGACTATCACCGGGGCCATGAGGTGCGGGATGCCGTTGTAAGGTGTCAACTCCACGCGCTTGGGGTCCACGAGGATCATGCGCATCTCCGCGGGCGTCTTTTCGGTGATGAGGCACGACACGATGGCGTTAAGACACACGCTCTTTCCGCTGCCCGTGGCCCCGGCCACCAGCAGGTGAGGCATCTTTGCCAGGTCGAACACAATCGGCTCGCCGCCGCTGCCCTGGCCGAGCGCTACGGGCAGGTGCGCGCCGTCATCGCGCATCTTCTGGAACTCAGCGCCCTCCATTATGCTGCGAAGCGTTACAAGGCTCGGGCTCGGATTCGGCACCTCGATGCCTATCAGAGACTTGCCCATGGCGGGCGTTTCCAGACGGATGGAGGGTGTCTTGAGCGCGAGGGACAGGTCTTTCTCCCTCGCAAGAATACTATCCACCCTGACGCGCGTCTTCTCTTCGACTTGCTTTGTTACCAGTCGTCCCTTTTCGTCTTTCAGCGGCAGTCCATCATCATCAACCTGCTTGACCGACTTCTGCTTGCGAATCCAGCCGGGCGTAAGCCCATACATGGTAACCGTTGGGCCTGGACGGATATGCCTGACTCCCACCTCGATGCCGTACTCCGCCAGTGTCCGGGTTATGGCGTCGGCGGTGGCCTGCTGCTCCTCTTCGGAAATCGTATTGCTCTGCGCGGTATTCAACATTCTTATGCTGGGTTTCCGCCATGCGGGTATCACGGGTACGCTAACCCCGCTGGATCTAGCTCCCGCCCCGTCTAACCCCTGCGGGCGTGGAGCGGGCGCAGCCGGGGATGTATCCGAGTCCATCGTCCAGTACTTATTGGTTTTCAGTTGTGTCGTGGGCGGCTCCGTCATAGCGTCCGCCGAATCGAGTTCTCCGTTTCTGTCGAACCCCTCAGTCTCTGAGAGTGGGGCACCGAAATCGGTCAGATAGTCGCCCCTGTCCGAATCATCGTACTCCAGCAACTCGCTGGCTGACTCGATGCTGGAATCAGAAGGCATATCTGTGAAGGAATCTTCGAACGTCTCCTGCTCGCTCACGTCCACTATCATGGGCGACGAGTCCATATCGGGCAGATGGTCTCCCCTCTCGGCTGTCGCTATCTCGGGTGACGGGTCGAAATCGGTCAGATAGTCGCCCCTGTCCGAATCATCGTACTCCAGCAACTCGCTGCCTGAATCGGAAGCCTGCGCGATGACCGGACCGCTGTATGCGGGCGCAGACTCAGGAGTAATAGCAGCCTCGATATACGGGGCGTCGTCGAAATCTTCGTCCTCTATGAACTCGTCGGCAGGATCGTCGTATGCGTCTTGGACAGGGTCTTCGTACTCGCCCAAATCCACCGATTCGGACACGGGAATATCCGGTGTATCGGACTTGTCTTCTTCCTCCAGCGCTGTTGCACGTTCCGGTTCCACCCTGAAGGCGAATACCGGCTCAGGGAGTTTACTCAGGTTGAGCGGCTTGAACGGGTCACCGTCCTCATACGGTTGAGGTTCGCTCGCCACGGCCTCCGGCGCGGGAGCCGGGGGATCTGCCAGAGCGCTCTTGATTACGGCTTCCAGGGAAGCGCTTCCAGACATACCATTGAGATAGTTTGCCAGCGACGGAACCGGCGCCGAGCGAGGTATATTCCCAAAAGGCTCGCGGGATAGGGACTGGCTGGAATCGGTGGACGGAGAGCCGGAACCGACGCTGCGCTGAGTATCAAAGGACTCGACCGCTCCGAATGACCCCGAACCCGTGTACGGAGTGCCGAGATCGCCATCGCCTCCGACCGTGCCATTGGACATACCCAAGTCTGGAACCGGAACCGGCGAAGTCCGCGTGTCGTCTGTCTGATTGTCGGGTAGCGCCGCTCCTGCCGGAGGCGACTCCGGGCGCCTGTTGAACAGGGACGCCAGGGCCGTGCGCATACCTTGAGATAAGGGCGATAGCGACGGCAACAGCAGCAGCGCTCCCGCTGCCACGAATACCAGAGACACCCGTAGCCAGCCCAGCAAGTTCTGGCTTCCGATAATCAGGTCGCCGAATTGGCCGCCCAGCGTCGTTTCGCCATTAAGGGAGAACCAGCCCGGCAGTCCGCTGACGGGTCTGAAAAAGGACAGTGTCCCGATAACCGCGACAATAAGAACTGCGGACGCCAGCCAGAAGTTGAACCGCCTCAGCCAGTGGCGTTTGAGGGCCAGCGCGAATACAAAGGCCAGCGTCCACGCCGCAAGCGGCACTGCTCCAAGACCGAGCCGGCGGAACATTCCTTCGCGGAATTGCCCGAAAGCGTCCATCGCTGAATCGAATGTCAGAAGCACGACCCAGGCTACGGATATTACCAGTCCTGCGGCGAACAGAAACAAAAGCAGGCGCCTTACCTCGCGGCGTGTAGAAGTAGAATCGGTCTCTGGACTGCTCCCGCGCATTAGCCTCATCATATGGCGATACCCTTTCGATAGAGTGTGTTGAGAAACAACAGTAGTGGCGAGACTCTATCGGAGACCTGGCAGGGTCTATGCCCGGGGTGACCGGACGCGGATTCCGGCGGCGCCGGTGGAAATATATGTAACGGAAATCAGATGTGTTCGATTACCGTGAGAACCGTGGGGCGCTGCCTTGTCTCGCCGTAGATGAAATCCCTGACGGACTTTGTCAGCCGAGACCTCACCTGTTCTAAATCTAAGGTCTCGCTGCCCAGGTCTTCTAGTGTTGAAGAAACCTTTTTAGATATTTTTTCAAACAAAGTATTGGATTCGTCGGCGGCTATAAACCCCGAAGACGTTATCCCGGGGTCCGTCAGCAGCAGCCCTGTACGCGAACTTAGAGTAACCGTAACCGTTACTACGCCATTCCGGGACAGGCGCATTCGCTCTCCGAGTATTGCGCTGTCCATGTCCCACAGCCGACTGCCGTCTATGTACACGTAATTCGCGCGCACCCGGTCAACCACTTCACCGCTGTCCTCATCCAGCTCCAGAACGTCCCCGTCCTCCAGCACGAATATGCGCGCCTGCGGTATCCCCATGTCCGAAGCAATCGCCGCGTGCTGCACCAGGTGGCGGTACTCGCCGTGAACAGGCACGAAATATCGCGGCTTGGCTATGCTGAGCATCATCTTCAGCTCTTCTTTGGCCGCGTGACCATGCACGTGTACCAGCGATATGCGGCTGTACAAAACCTCCGCGCCCTGCTTCAGAAGATTGTCTATCGTCTTGGCGACCAGAGTCTCGTTGCCCGGAATCGGCGAAGCCGAAATCACGACCGTATCGCCCGGCGCTATCTCGATGTCCCTGTGCCTGCCGTTGGCGATTCGCACCAGCGCCGACGTCGGTTCTCCCTGGCTCCCCGTCGCCACTATAACAACCTGCTCATGTGGCAGCTGCCTGGCCGCGGATAGCGGAATCACCGTGTTGTCGGGAGCGTCGAGATAGCCCATGTTCAACGCCATGTTGACGTTGTTTATCATGCTCCGGCCAACCACGGCCACCTTTCTGTCGTATCTGACCGCCGCGTTTATCACCTGCTGTATTCGGGAAATGAGCGACGCGAACGTGGCGACCATCACCCTGCCGGGCGCCTCTGCGATAACCCGGTCCAGCGCCTCTCCGACAACCTGTTCCGAAGCGGTGTATCCCTCCACCTCGGCGTATGTGGAATCGGAGCAGAGCAGCAGCGCGCCGTCACCAACTATCCGGCTCAATGTCGTGAAGTCGGTGGGCTTGCCGTCTGCCGGCGTATGGTCAATCTTGAAGTCGCCCGTGTGAATAACCACACCCAGCGGCGTGGTTATCGCGATGCCCATTGCGTCGGGAATCGAGTGACAGACTCTGAAGAACTCTACTCTGAACGAATTCCCCACCTTGAAGGGCGTGTGCGGCTCTATTACGTTCAGCCGGGCCTCATCCAGCATCTTGCGCTCGCGCAGCTTGACCGTAATCAGGCCATGTGTGAGCCTGGAAGAATATACTGGAATATTTATATCCGCCAGCAGATAGGGCAGCGCGCCAATGTGGTCCTCATGCCCGTGCGTTATCAGGACGGCTCGCACCTTCGCCCGGTTTTCCCTGAGATACGTGAAGTCGGGGATAGCGAAATCAATCCCGGGCATATCCTCCTCAGGGAACATCACTCCCGCGTCAATGACGACTATCTCGTCATCGAACTCCAGCGCCATCATGTTGCGCCCTATCTCGCCGAGTCCGCCCAGGGGAATTATGCGAAGTGGTTGTTCTGGCATCGGAACTATTCAAACATACTTAGCTGCTGCGCCGCGCTCTCGGACGGCTCAGACTCGCTTGCCTGCTGCTCGATTACCTGCGCGATAAGATCGGGCAACGCGCTGAAGTCTCTTTCCAGAACAGGACGCAGGCCCGGATTGTGCAGCGCGGCGGCGGGGTGGTACATCGGAAACACCATGTAATCCCTCCATCTTCTGGGCTTGCCCCTGGACTTGCCGATAGATTCACCGGGAAAGAATTTCGTGAAAGAGAATCTTCCCAGCGTGACTATCACCTTGGGACGGATAAGTTCAAGCTGTTCGTCAAGATAAGGCGCACAGGCCTCGAGTTCGCCGGGAAAGGGGTCTCGGTTGTTGGGCGGGCGGCACTTCACCATATTGGTGATGTAAACGTCTTCGCGGGACAGGTCAATCACCGACAGCATCCGGTTCAGCAGACTGCCCGCTTGACCCACGAAAGGAACACCCTGCCTGTCCTCGTGAAACCCGGGCCCTTCTCCAATGAACATAATGTCGGCGTCCTGCGAGCCTGCCCCCGGCACAGCCTGGATGCGCCCCTGGGATAGTTCGCAGTTTGTACAATTGGAGATTCGGCTTACCAGTAAATCGTAATCGGACACTACGCGATCCGTTCTCTGAACTCGTCCGTCCTCACCATGCGCCTGAAGCGCGGCGAGGTACGGCATAAGATAAATGCTATACGAACACCATCACCCAAGTAAAGCGAACATCGCTCCCTTTCAGGGCCTTTCGATTGCTGCAAATCCAGAAACTCCGAATTACTCGTCGTTCCCGCGAAGATGTCCTCGTGAAAATGGAGAGCGGGAATCGGGAGACCGCTGTACCAGCGACCCTACCTCCCCATTTCTGCCTCACAGAGTCACCCGCGATGCCTTGTCCAGGAACTAAATGCCAAAACCGACATCAAGCCCCATAAGCGCATCCATTCCGAAGTATCCGGCGAGCGCGATCAGGGTTATCTTGATTGACTTGCCCAGAGCCACGGTCGGAACGAAGCGTATGAGCGGGTAGTGCGCGGCCCCTGCCCATACGCCCGCTATGTCGAATGGAACGGGCAGGATGGCGAACCAGAACAGCACTACCGACCCCCATCTGCCCGTCCAGGTCTTGAAACGCGCGATACGCGGACTATCCGGTAAGACCGCGCTGCCCCTGCGACCAAGGTAGTAGCCTATCAGTTCGCCGAGCGTAGCGAACGTTCCCCCTATGATTCCGACGACAATCGGGTTGAGAATTGACCCCATCGCAAATGTGTATGCGTAGGATGGAGTCGGAATTGCCAGCATCGCGCTGTTGCCGAACTCTACCGCCGCGACTCCAACATAACCCCAGTTACCAAGCGATTCGAGAAGCGATCCGAACTTGATGAGAATCAGGGCAAGGCCAATGGAACATAGCGCCATGAAGCCCACCTGCAGGAACGTCGCCAGCGACAGCCTGATGCCGAAGGATGGCTTGTCCATGTGTGTTTCAGGTTTGTCGTCAATCAAAACCTGAGTGCGGGCATTATCGAACTTCGTGTTCAAATTGTATCCTCACTAAGGAGATAGATGCTGCCCTGCGACATTTATAGTATTGATTTTATAGGATTGGCGCATCGTGAATTTGGGTCAGGGATTGGTGATTTTCTGAAGCATCTCCAATACATGGCATAGACACTGCGCTGCCCTGGTGCCCAGGCGTCCTTCCAAAATCGGCCCGGCTGTCCGGCTCACCTCTTCCTCAACTCCGGCGACAGGGCGTAAGTGAGCAGTATGACCGGGGTGCTGCCGAGAGCGCCAATCATGATTGCCCACTCGTTGCCGAACGTAGATGCGAGCGCGCCTCCAAGTATCAGACCTAACGGGAATGACGCCGTCAGAACCCCGTATATGCTCATCACCCGCCCCAACATCCGGTCTCGGGCGATGGTCTGGAAAAGGGTGAGCAGAAAAATGATGTGCACCGCGCCACCCAGTCTCATCAGGAAAAGAAGCGCAAGCGACAGCGGGTACGAGCGCGAAAAACCGAACATTATAGAAGAAACGTCCCACAGAAGGGTGGTGATAATCAGGGCCAGCCCCTTCTTTGGAAAGTCCAGGAGGGTCGTTGTGGCCAAAGACCCGAACAGGAAGCCCGCGCCCAGCGCGCCGGACATAATCCCGTATCCCGGCGCGCCGACGTTCAGCACGCTGTCCGCGTAAACGGGCATGAGCGGTATCACCACCGCCGCGGGAAGCTGGGTAAGCATCACCACCAGCAGCGCGGGCAGCGGCGGCGTCCGCACCACTTAGCTTATCCCCTGCCGCACCTGTGAGACTAGAGACTCCTCGGAACGCTCCCGCATAGGCACGGAGCGGACACGGAGTATGAGCAGTCCGCACATTCCGAAAGTCACCGCGACTCCCATGAAAATAGAGCCGATTCCCATTGAAGCTATCATCAGTCCGGCTATCACAGGGCCTGCGAGTTCGCCCGCCGAACTGGACGAGCCTGTGAGCGCGTTAGCCGTCAAGAGCCGCTCGCGCCCAACCAGGTCGGTAATAAAAGCCCTGAGCGCGGGAAACGAGAACGAGCGAATCGCGCCGACCGCCAGAGACGCTGCCACCAGGTGCCACAGCCGAATCAGATCGTACATGGCGAGAACACCGAGCGGGAGCGCGATAACAACGAACGACAGGCGCACCCAGACCAGCGTACTTCGCCGGTCGTAGCTGTCCACCGCCACGCCCGCGAGCGGCGCGAAAAGCGCCATCGTCAGGCCGGGTATGCCGATCACCAACCCCACCCAGAACTGCGACCTGCCGAAGCTGGGCGGCAAAGTCGAACATCGCGTCTGCAACAAAGTAATTTCTGAAGTCGCGCTCCGCCAGCAGTTGCAGGGATGCGGGTCTGCGTCGCAGAAAGTTCATGTCGGGTAGAATCTCCGTCTGGAAAAATCAAAGCGGCGGCAGGTCGGAGAACTGCCGCGCGCCGTTAAAGCCTAATTGATGGCGGGAAGCAAGGACAATAGAGTTGGAAAAGGCAGAGGCCCTGTTACAATGCCGGATAATCTCATATTGCGGAGGCGATGAATATGGCGGGCAGGCTTGCGCTGGTAGGCGGAGACGAGTTCAGAGACGGCTGTGAGCGGATGGACGAGGCCATTCTGAGCGCGACAGGGAAGCGGACTCCCGTCGTGCTGGTAGTTCCGACCGCGGCGGCGTTCGAGAGACCCGAGCGCGCCGCCCAAAATGGAGTCCGCCACTTCACGGCCCTGGGCGCTAACGCCCACCCCTTTATGGTACTCGACCGAGAAGACGCTATGGACGCCGCTCTCGCCGCCGAGACTGATTCAGCCGACGTGGTGTATCTGAGCGGCGGAAATCCGGCGCACCTGCTCGAAACGCTCGCCGGATCCACACTGCTTGGCAGTATCGAAGCCGCGCTGGAACGCGGTGCTATACTGGCGGGGTCGAGCGCGGGGGCGATGGTCATGGGAAGCTGGATGCGGTTTCGGGAGTGGAGACGCGCCCTGGGAATAGCGGAGGGCATCGCCACACTGCCCCACCACGAACGCTCCAACCCGGATTCGACGCTGCGTGACCTCGCGTCCGCCGCCCCGGACGAACTCGACGCCGTATTCGGCGTGGATGGACGCTGCGGCGTACTGAGCGGGCCAGACGGCTGGACCGCGCTCGGCCCTGGCAGTGTCACGGTCTATCGAAACAACGGCTGGCAGAGATTCGAGGCGGGCGACACATTCACTACCGGCTAAACGACATCCCGCCCAGGGCGTATCCCCACCTTTGCCGGGATTATGCCACCGCCCAACTATCGTGCATATTCACCGGATAGGGTCGGGGACAGGGCGATTGCATCTAAATCGCGCAGTCGGCCCAGGGTCTTTCCAAGGTCGGACTGAGTTTCCCATATCACTACATATTCACTTCCTACTGTGCTACAATACACTCTAGGATTATGAACTGACTACTGATGACTGAACTCAGACAACCATAAACTGGACATTATCAATGACAACCCGTTCAACTGAAAAATATTCTCCCCAAAGCTAAATGCTGGTGAATGCAGGTCAAATACAGGCGAAAGTCACCAGCAAGACTCACCAGCACTCACCTGTTCCCACCTGTTAAGGTCACCAGCACAACTATAAATGACACTATATGAAATCGCTCCAATCCGGCCCACTCGCCGCTGTTTGATCCGAACCGGTCACCCCGATTGATTCAGACTTTGCAAAGACCCTGGTAGTCGGCCCAATGTATTTGCACAATTGTTCTAAATCGGGCTATAATTGTCCCATGCCTTACCAATACGAAACTCTTGAACGGACGCCACTCCCGAAAACTGTGAACTGGGTTGCGTTGACATTTGACCGGCTCTGGCCATTGCAATACAATTCGCTCGGTTAGGTTGGCTGAACCATGTGATACTGCCTGCCCCATTGCCAGCCCGCCTGCGGTTGGAAATCGGCGCATACCTGGAGGTGCTTCTATGGCGAATAATACTCCCAACCCTTCTGCTGCGGACATAGCCGGGCAATTGACCGAGCAGGCCAAGGCGCTGTGGGGAGAGCGGCGGGCGGCCCAACTGCAACAGTCCCTGGAAGAGACCGCGCGTATGTTGCTGGAACTGCGCCACAACTTGCCCGACCGGGACGTCGAACCGGGCTTTTACCCCTGACCGGGCTGGGAATTCTCGCCTCCGGGGAACAACAATCTCAGATTTAGAAGATAGGGAGGGGTCATGTCGGAATTACACAACCTCGGCATCGCGGCGGCGGCGAAACAGATTCGAGAGGGTCAACTTGCGGCTGTTGATCTGGCCCAAGCCCTGTTGGAACGCATCGAGGCCCTTGACCCCGCGCTCCAGGCCTGGGTGACCATTGACCGCGAGGAAGTATTGACCGAAGCCAGGCGTCGGGATGAAGAGCGGGATGCCGGCAGCGTCAGTGGACCGCTCCACGGCATACCCATCGGCCTGAAGGACATCTTCTATACTGCGGGAATGAAAACGACGGCCTGCTCTCGCATCTACGCCGACTTCGTGCCAAACCACGACGCCACCTGTGTAGCCAAGTTGAAAGAGGCCGGAGCCATCGTTCTGGGCAAGGCGGTAACCACCGAGTTCGCCTCCGGCGACCCTTCCCCTACCCGTAACCCTTGGAACCCGGTCCACACGCCAGGCGGCTCCAGTAGTGGCTCGTCGGTAGCCGTCGCTACGGGTATGTGCCCGGCGGCCCTGGGGTCGCAGACCGGCGGTTCCACCTGCCGGCCCGCCGCCTATAACGGCATCGTGGGATTGAAGCCCACCTACGGACGCATCAGCCGGCACGGGGTGGTGCCACTAAGCTGGTCGCTGGATACGGTGGGTATCCTGGTTCGCAGTGTCGAGGACGCCGCCATCATGTTGCAAGCCATGGCGGGCCACGACCCCAACGATCCGGGCTCGTCCACTTCGCCGGCGTCCGATTACCTGCGGGAGATGGAATCGGCGAACCTGCCCCCGCGCATTGGCCTGATAAAGCAGTTCTTCTTCGAGCGTTCCTCCCGGGAAGTGCAAGACCATACCCAGGAAATTGCCCGGAAGTTGGCCGAGGCAGGGGCCAGCGTGGAAGAGATTGGCCTGCCGGACAGCTTCGGCTCCGCCCACAATTGCCAGCGCATCGTCAGCAACGTCGAGGCCGCCGCCTTCCACGAAGAAAATTTCCCGGAGCGGGCCGACGAGTACGGCCCCAAGATTCGGGCGAGTATAGAATCGGGGATGCTGGTCCCCGGAGTTAGGTACTTGCAGGCCCAGCGTTTACGCCGGAGTTTCCGCGCCGACATGGTGGAGGCGCTTCAGAGGGTGGACGTGACGTTGATGCCGGCCACGCCGGAGCCGGCTCCCCGGGACCTGTCCACCACCGGGGACACCGCGTTTCAAGTTCCCTGGACTTCCAGCGGGCTGCCTACCATTGTCATCCCGTCGGGAATGAGCCAATCGGGGTTGCCGCTGGCAGTGCAGTTGGCCGGGCTGCCCTTGCAGGAGGGCAGACTATTGGGGGCCGCCCGCTGGTGCGAGAATGTCTTGCAGACCGGCCTTTGGCCCCCGGAATACCCGTAGAGCGTGTCCACGGACCTCTTCCGCTGATAGAAGGTCAGGATGTAATGCGGAACGGCCCGGCAGGAGCCACGCTTTCACTTTGGCGGACGCCGCCCCGTTCGGCGCTCAAGATGGCTGTGGCCCGTCATAGGGTTCGGCTTCTGTTTCCGGCTGAAGGCGTTGGCGTCTTGGGCGTTCGGCGCCGCGCTTTCTCTCCCTGAGACCGAAAAACAGGGCTACCGCGACGAATATGCCCCAGATAGGGCTGAAGATTCCGACCCATATAATGGCAGTGGTCAGTCCGGACACGACTACGCTCAGGGTTCTGACAGCGGACTTGGCCGTGTCGTCAACCTCGAACCCGCCTACGATAAGCCCGATGTCCTCTTCCACCAGGGCGCGTATCTCGTGGGATGCAGTAATCTCCCCCACCGCGCTGTCCGCGCCGACAGTAAACTTCACCCTGTAACTAGTGGATCTGAAATCGGTGTACGCGTGGGTCGTGTCCACGCGGGTTATCCCCTCGCCGAGTTCTCCCTCCTCGGGCGGCGAACCGTCTCCGAAGTCCCACTGGTATCGGACGTCGCTCAGTCCCTGCGGGCGGGTGAACGAACCCGAGAACTCCACTACTTCATTCTGGACGACTCGATAGTCTCTTTCGCCGGCGAACACCTCTATGACCGGAATCTCCGACACCGAGACTATCAGCGTGTCCTCACCCTCCGCTATTCCGCTTTCGCCAAAACTGCTGATCCGGGCCTGAACGATGAAAGGCGAGTCCTTCGGGTCGTCGTAAACGTGTGTGACGGTGGCCGTAACACGCTCTCTCTCCTCGGCGGTGGGCGCGGTGCGAGTGATGGTCAAGGGAGTCGAGCCGTCCCCGAAGTCCCAGCTAATCTCATGGCCGTCAACTCCTTCGGGCGGTCTGAACGTCGCCCTGAATCTGGTCGGAGTGTGTACCGCGACCGACTGGTCGGCTCCCGCGTCCACCGACATCCGGACCGGAGCCAACCTCAGGTTGACCGTAACCAGTGAGTAGGCGGAGGTCTCTTCGAGCAGCTTGATGCGCCCCTGTATGCGCTCGACGTTCTCCTGGACGTTGCTGAGTTCCCGCTGAACCGCGAGCGCGTGTTCCACGTTCTCCGCCCTGTCCAGCAGCCTGATGAGCGCGGCCTCGGTGGCCTGCTGGTTCTTGAGGCGGGAGCGCAGGTCGAAGTACTCGTCGGTCACGTCCTCGCTTGTGCTGATTTCGGATTCGACGTCCGAGGCCATTCCGCGCAGCGTTTCGATAGCGGAGTCCAGGTCTGCGGCCGGAATCCTTACGCTCACTCTGCCGGTGTGTTTCTGGCGGCGGTCGCTGGACACCACCCAGCCGCCCATGCTGACCGCAAGTTCGGAGATGTCGTCCATGGCGGCCTGGATTTCGTCAACGACAATCGTCATGTTGACGGTGCGAATGATGATGCGCTGCTGCGAAACAAGCTGAGCCTGTGTCTGCGCGGAGCCGTCGGAGCCGGTGAGGGCAGTCTCAGACGCAGCCTTTTGTGCCATAGCCGCGGGGGCGGGAGCGGCAGGAGCTTGAACGGAAACCGTTTCGCCCACCACCTGCACCTCTTTGACGACCTCCCGCTCGAGCGTCACCTCTCTCGCCCGTGCAGGCGCGGCAGTAGGCGCGGGCGCGGGCGCGGCAGGCGCGGAGGCCATAAGGGTCCCGTCCTGCCTGGCCCACTCCTGGTCCTCTGATTCGGAACCGCCGCACGCCGAGGCCAACACCGCCGTAAGCAGCGCGATTGCGGAAAGTACTATCAGCAACGTTCTTATGTTATCCATGTTGTCAACTCCTTACTGTGTTTGCGGTCGGCGTCTGTAGAGAGACCAGTCTTCAAGAGTCCCGCTGCAATGATCAGGTGTGGCTGCTATTCGGAAATCCCCGATCATCTCGGTCCTCCTGTCGACATGTCTGCCGTCCGACCATGGACGCGCAACAACAGTATCGCATCAGACGATGTACATATCGAACGTCAACAATGGCACACTCGATGAAATTAGTGAGTCACATCTGTAACGCTGGGCTGTCGAGCGGGTGGACATACCCCGATTGGTATATCTTCGGCAGCGTATCGAAGACTCTGGACTCCGACAGGCTGCGTGATAAGTATGCGTTCGGGCAAAGGGAACCACGAGGGATTCCGGTTCACACTGATCCTGGCGCAACCATCAGGGTGGCAATTACGGAATATTTGCGGGGATGTGCATGGCGGGGCGGGCATGGGTGGGGTTGAGGCTGTGGTAGAATCGGAGGCATGGCACTACGACTCGCGGCGAAAGTTACCAGCCTTCAGGCTATCAGCGCGCTCAGGCATCGCAACTTCCGGCTGTACTGGTTCGCCGGCATTGGGCAGGCCGCGGCGCTGGGGATGCAGTTTCTCATACTGGGCTGGCTGGTTCTGGAGCTGACCGACTCACCGGCGCAGCTTGGGCTGGTGATTGCTATCTACGGCATACCGAACCTGGCCATGCTGATGTTCGGTGGAATCTTCGCGGACAGGCTTGATCGGCGATGGATGCTGTTCTACAGTCGGACTATTG
Source organism: Dehalococcoidia bacterium (assembly GCA_965197685.1). GTDB lineage: Bacteria > Chloroflexota > Dehalococcoidia > Lucifugimonadales > UBA1123 > VXRN01. Next base: position 1,007,788 of record CBDANP010000007.1, on the reverse strand, counting down.
TGGCCGCGCTGATTGTCGTGGCGGCGACGCTGACGCTGTATCAGATCATTTCCATTTGGCACATATACGGCATAGCGTTCATCCTGGGTACGATACAGGGGCTTAATATGCCCGCGCAGATGGCGATAGTGCCAGACCTGGTGGATGAGGACGACATACTGAACGCCACCTCTCTGAACATGGCCATGTTCAACACCGGACGGATCATGGCACCTTCGCTGGCGGGATGGATTATCCAGTATGTAGGGATAGGGCAGGCGCTGTACTTCAACGCCATCTGCTACGCCATTAGCTGCCTGTTTCTGCTTATGATGAAGGGGATGGAGTCGCACAGCCAGTCCGGCGACGCGAATATGCTGCGAGACTTCTGGGACGGCGTGCGCTTCGTGGCGATGACGCCCATCGCCTTTACTATGGTGGGGCTGAGCTTCGCGTTCGGGTTCTTCGGGGCGGCGTATGTGCAAGTGCTGCCCGCGTTCGGGAAGGAAGCGCTGAAGCTGAACGCCGACGGCGCGGGCTTTCTGCTGACGGTAGTGGGCATAGGCTCGCTGGCGGGCAACGTGTTTTTGGCGTCACTGGGAAACGCTCGGCACAAGAACTGGCTGCTGCTAGGTATGATAATCCTATTCGGAATCACCCTGTTCCTCTTCGCGCTGTCGCCGATATACATAGTCTCGCTGGCGCTTCTGTTCTTCACGGGAGTGGGCTTCACGGGCTTCATCTCGATGGGAACGACTGTGCTGCAACTGAGCACGCCGCCGGAGCTTCGCGGGCGCATGATGAGCCTGTGGCTTATCGGGGCGGCGATGCACTACATCGGCGCATGGCCGCTGGGCGCCGTTGGCGAATACTATGGCTGGCCGATGTCGCTGGGGGGCGGCGCGCTGATAATGCTGGCGTTCGTGCTCTGGCTGGGGATCTTCAGGCCGACGCTGCGGCGACTGAGGGTCTAGGGATGCTGGACATTGTACAGTCAATCCGGGCTGTCAGGTATTCGTGCGCCGGGCTTCGGTCAGGTGTAAACTGACATATCTGAGTAGCCAACCCTGGGGAGACTGGGAGCGGAGCTTCACACACCAACCCGACATCTATGAATGGCAAGGAGAAAGGCAATGACGAATCGGACTATCACAATTGACTCACAAGTTCATGCCTACGAGCGTAACAGCCCTGAGCGTCCCTGGAGCGGATTCCTGCAAGGGCCTGACGAGGTAACCGGCGACGATATGGTGGCGGCAATGGATACCGTCGGTGTGGACGGGGCTTTGTTGGTTTCGCCATTCTCTATGTATCACTACGATGCCAGCTACGCACTCGAGGTACACGCGAAGCATCCGGGCCGGTTCGGACTGATCAGGCCATTCGATCCGCAGTCGGAAGCGGTCGCTGAGGAGATGGCCGAGTGGACCGGGACACCCGGTGTTGTCGGAGCCCGCATTATGCTTAGCTACGGGTCATTCGAAGCCGATGATCCTGGTCTGAGCCGCATACTCGCCGCCGGCGCCCAGGCCGGTGTTCCGATAAACATCATGTGTTCGAGCAAGCTGCCTCTCTTACGTGAACTTGCTCGCCGCAATCCAAGCACCCAGATTGTGGTTGACCACGTGGGTCTGGTCCAGCCCTTCGAGCCGCCGGCGGCGGCGGAACCATTTGCCGACCTGCCCAACGTGCTTTCGCTGGCGGAATGCGACAACGTAGCCATCAAGATTTCAGGGGCCTGCACCCTGTCCCATGAGCCATTTCCGTATCCTGACATCTGGGAGCCTCTGGGTAAGATATTCGAGGCGTTCGGCTTTGAGCGGTGTATGTGGGGTACAGACTGGACCCGGGCAGTGAAGCTGTTGACCTACGAGCAGGGTGTTGAGGCATTCAGGGTTACCGACCAGCTCTCGGATTCAGAACGCTCCGCACTGATGGGCGGAACCCTCGCGAAGATTTACAACTGGTCGCCTGGGGTGGACGAGTAGGATTTTTCATGAGGCAGCGTTGCGCGGCTGTCTTCTATTGCCTCCCGCTGTGCGGCTTTGCGCTGGTGGGACGGGAGGTATCTTCGATCTGAAGATGACATACGCCGACTATTTTCCGTCATTTCCGCGAAACTTGTCCTCGTGAAAACGGGGAGCGGGAATCCATAAGTCGCTGAATGGACGCTGAATCAGTTCACTTCCAGGTCGTGCACCAGGTTTGCCATTTGGACAGCGGCGATACCGGAGTTGTAGCCGATGTTGCCCTGTTTGCCGCCCGCGCGGTTGATAGCCTGTTCCACCGTGTCCGTCGTCAGCACACCGAATATCACAGGCACGCCGCTCGATAGGGAGGCGTTGGCTATACCCTTCGCCGCCTCGCCCGCGACGTGGTGATAGTGGTCCGTTTCGCCGCGAATGACCGCGCCCAGGCAGATAACCGCGTCGTACTGTCCGGACTCCGCCAGCTTCTTCGCCACCAGCGGTATCTCGAACGAGCCGGGAACCGAGACCACGCTAACGGCACTGTCCCGAACCCCATGGCTATCGAGCGCCGCTTTTGCGCCGTCAAGAAGGCGGGAGGTTATGAAGTCGTTGAAGGCCGCGACAACGATTCCGACCCGCAGGCCGTCTCCATTCAGCGAACCATGTATCTCGCGTGTCACTCGGCGGCCTCCGGCATAATCTCAGGCATGGGATCGAGCATATGTCCCATCCGTGTGCGCTTGGTCTCGAGGTAGCGGCGATTCTCGGGCGTAACGCCCGCTATGATAGGCTCCTGCCGGACGATCTCCAGGCCGAACCCTTCCAATCCCACGCGCTTTTGCGGATTGTTAGTCAGCAGGCGCATCTTCTTCACGCCCAGGTCTATGAGTATCTGCGCGCCGACGCCGTACTGCCTGGGGTCGGGAGCGAAGCCGAGCGCGATATTGGCCTCTACGGTGTCCAATCCGTCGTCCTGGAGAGCGTAGGCTTTCAGCTTGTTGTGAATGCCTATGCCGCGTCCCTCCTGGCGCATATACAGGAAGACCCCCAGGCCCTCCTTTTCGATTGCTTGCAGCGCAAGTTCCATCTGGCCGCCGCAGTCGCAGCGCACGCTTCCGAACACGTCCCCGGTCAGACATTCCGAGTGCACCCTGACCAGCACGGGCTTTTCAGGGTCCAGGTCGCCCTTTACGAGCGCGATGTGTTCGTTCGGATCCACGATGCTTCTGTACGACATGGCCTTGAATTCACCATGCCTGGTTGGAACCCGGGCCTCGGCGACCCGTTCTACCAGCTTCTCATGCTCCCGGCGATAGGTGATTATGTCGGCGACCGTTATTATCTTCACGTCGTGCGCGCGAGAGAATTCATCGAGAGCGGGCATCCGCGCCATGGTTCCGTCTTCGGCCATGACCTCGCATATCACCGCCGCCGGATACAGGCCCGCGAACCGCGCCAGGTCAACCGAAGCCTCGGTCTGGCCAGCGCGCTTGAGCACGCCGCCTTCCATGTACCTGAGCGGGAATATATGCCCCGGCCTGCCCAGGTCTTCGGGCAGGGTATCAGGGGCTATGAGCGCCCTGATGGTCGCCGCCCTGTCGTATGCCGATATGCCGGTCGTCGCGCCCTTGAGAACGTCCACCGACACTGTGAAAGCGGTGCCAAGCCTCGCGGTATTGTCATGGGTCATCATCGGAAGCCTGAGCTGTTCGAGCCGCTGTCCGAGCATCGGAACGCAGATCAGGCCACGTCCGTATTTCGCCATGAAGTTTATGGCGTCCGGAGTTATCTTCTCCGCCGCCATGGCCAGGTCGCCCTCATTCTCGCGGTCCTCATCGTCCACGATAATGACCATCTTCCCAGCCCGTATGTCGGCTGTCGCTTCTTCGACTGTCGCTATGCTCATTGAAAGACCCTCGCTGTCGGAAAAAGGGGCATTAGCCGGTATCTCGCTCACGCCTCAGTCTTCTCTCACCCATGCATTGAAAGTTCATTCCCTTTCAGAACGTACTTTGCCATAATGTCCGCTTCCAGGTTGACGGCGTCTCCGATTTTCAGCCCAGCGAACAGCGTGTGTTCAAGCGTATAGGGGATGATCGCCACCAGGAACGTGCGACTGGTACAGTTTACAACCGTAAGACTTACTCCGTCCACAGCTATGAATCCTTTCTCCACGACGCAGCGCATCACGCCGTCGGGCGCGTCGAACTCGAAGAGGTGGGAATTGCCTTCCGGGGTGATGGAGACGACCGTTCCGGTGCCATCCACGTGGCCCTGCACCACGTGGCCTCCGAAGCGTCCGTCCGCTCTCAGTGGGCGTTCGAGGTTGACCGGAGAACCCGCGCCCTGCCTGCCCAGGTTCGTCCTGCGCTTGGTCTCGGGGACTGTGTCCACCCAGAAGACATCTCCCTCAATTGCGGTCACGGTCAGGCACGCGCCATTGACGCTTATGCTGTCCGACACCGCGATGTCTTCCATAACGACCGACGCGCGGATAGCCAGGCCGGTCTCGGAAACTTCCACCACACTCCCGACTTCCTCGACAATCCCGGTAAACATATCTCACCCCCTCTGACGGCTGAAACAGATATTAGCGAAACCGGGTGGAATTGTGAATAGCGAATCGGGAATTAGATTACTCCGGGGTCGTGGATGATGGGGGAATTCGGTCAGCAGCGGCCCGTTATGGCGATGTCGGGGCCGAATCGCTCTATCCTGACGCCGCTCAGCCTTATGGCGTCGGGCATCAGCACCGCACCCTGGCCGCCGACCGGAGACGGCGCGCCCGCGCCCCCAATTATCAGCGGCGCGACGAAAGCGACCACCCTGTTCACAAGCCGCGCGTCGAAGAGCGAACCGGCCAGCGTTCCGCCGCCCTCAACGAAAACGCTGGTTATCCCGCGCCGTCCTAGCTCGGTCATCAATTGATTCAGGTCCACGCTTCCATCGTAGGCGGGAGCACTGAATATCTCGGCCCCCGCCGCTTCGAGCCTGACCCGGGCATCGGCGGGCGCGTCCGCTACCGCCACCAGCGTCCTGCCCGGCTGACGCAGCATCGCGGCGTCCGGCGATATGCGCGCCCGCGCGTCCACTACGACGCGGACGGGCTGGCGGGGCAAGGGAGCGTCGTTCGCGTCGCGGGCGGTCAGCATCGGGTCGTCCGCGAGTACTGTGCCTATGCCCGCCATTATCGCGTCGCTCCGCGCCCTGAGAGTATGGACGTACCGCCGCGACTCCTCGCTGGTTATCCACTTGGAATCGCCCGTGCGGGTCGCTATCTTACCGTCCAGGCTCATGGCGAACTTGAGCGTGACCAGCGGCTTTCCGGTGGTTATGAATACGGAGTGAGGCGCGGCGAGTTCCTCGGCGCGGTCGCGGCCTTCGCCCGTCGTCACCGATATGCCCGCCTGTCTGAGCAGTTCCAGCCCGCGACCGGTGACTTGTGGGTTCGGGTCCACCATCGAGGCGTGAACCGCCGCGACGCCCGCCGCGATAATGGCATCGGCACATGGCGGCGTCCGCCCGTGGTGGGAGCAGGGTTCGAGCGTGACGTACAGTGTGGCGCCCCGCGCGAGTTCACCCGCCTGCCGGAGCGCGACGACCTCCGCGTGCGCCTGGCCCGTGGGCCGGGTACTGCCCTCGCCCACTATCCGCCCATCGCGCGCTACCACCGCGCCGACCGGAGGGTTCGGGCTGGTCTTCCCGACTGAAGCGTGGGCCAGTTCAAGGGCGCGAAGCATAAATATGGAGTGCATGGTGAATTAGCTTGCCAAGAGGCTACTACCGTATCCATCTGAAGATGAAATACACTGACGATTTTCCGTCATTCCCGCGAAGCCTGTCCTCGTGAAAACGGGGAGCGGGAATGACGAATGATAGTTGAAGGTTCGTTGCATACATCAAAACTAAGTGGACACTGTACTACTCCCCATAATAGCACGACGACAATGCAGTGAGAACAATCAGGGTCTTTTCATTATCGGACATCCCATAGACGAAATAGTGTGGATCACCCTCACCCCAACCCTCTCCCTCAGGGAGCTGACAGGGGTATGTAAAGTCGAAGGACAGGTATGAGGAGTTGGAAAGCGCGTGGCATTGTGGCATCTTTTTGGTACCAAACAGAAAGGTTGCCACAGATTCGCCATGCGCCTCCCGCCCGAATGTTACCAGATCGCTCAGACCATACAATACCATCTGCCGCACCTCAGAGAGTCTCAGTCGCTGGGTCTGACCCTGTGGGTGTACGGCACTATTGTCATGGGCAGCGCTTGTCAGAACGCAGTTTCGACAGCGCTTTCGTTCATGGGCAGCTTCGACACCATGCGCCAGTATCTCAGACAGTGGTTGTACGACGGTCAGCACAGGCCCAGACCGACAGCGACACAGATCGACGTGGAGTCGTGCTTCGCTCCGCTGTTGAGATGGGTGCTGTGTCTGTGGAAGTCGGACAGACTGGCGCTGGCAATAGACCCGACGATGAAGGGAGACCAGCTCAACTCGATAGTCATAAGCGTGGTCTATCGAAGTTGTGCTATTCCGGTGGCCTGGCACGTGCTGGCTGCGAACAGACCGGGCGAGTGGATAGCGCCCACAATGAGGCTGCTCGATCTGCTGGCCGATGCGGTGCCCAACCATATGAGTGTGTTGGTGATGTGCGACAGAGGACTGAGGAGTCCGAGACTGTGGAAGAAGATATGCTCTGTGGGCTTCCATCCGTACGTCAGACAGTCGATCAACACCGTGTTCTGTCCGCAGGGAGGCACCCGCATCAGAGCGCGTCATCTGGTTCCAGGACCCAATCACGCATATGTCGGCTACGGCACGGCGTTCAGGGCCACCTCCAAGCGTCGTCTGGGAACGATGATCGTGGTGTGGGTGGACGGAGCGGACGAGCCGTGGCTGGTGATGACCGACCTGGCTGTGGACGCCGCCGGAGTGTGCTGGTACGCACTTCGGTTCTGGATAGAACTGGGCTTCAGAGCGCTCAAAAGTCTGGGCTGGCAGTGGAACAAGACTCGAAGGATAGACCCTCAGCGGGTGAGTCGACACTGGTTGGTGTTGTCGGTGGCGACACTGCTGACGATGGCGTACGGTAGCCGAGTCGAGGATGCCGCCGATCTGGGGCGAGAGCCGGGCAACCTCAGAGCGCCGCCGAAGTGTCTATCGCCGACTCATCGCAGCGCCCACAGCAGTCCTGGTCGGAGCGTCAGTGTGCTGAGACTCGGCACGGCCTGGCTGAGACGGCTTCTTAACAGGGGTAGAGTATGGAAGAGAGTGTGGCTGCTTCCCGAAGAATGGCCCAAACCACCACCCGGAATGAAGATCATTCAACATACACCACCATGAGCAACAGATACATACCCTTCTCAGCCCTGAGGGAGAGGGTGAGGGTGAGGGTGATCCCGTTGATCAACTTGTCTCCTGAAAACGAAAAGACCCTGTGAGAACAACTGAATACAAAAAGCGAAAAGGGCTGCCCCTCTTAGCAGGGCAGCCCTTACTTGACTCAGCGTTTATTGAATGTCTAGCGCCTTATGCGGCCCGTTATGACCTTCGCGCCGACGAAAGCCAGCATTGAGCCGGCAAGCAGCATGAAGATCAGCATAACAGATGGCACAGAGGCGTCACCCGGGGCAGGCGGTATCGGCGTCGGAGTCGGAGGCGCGGGAGTCGGAGGCACGGGAGTCGGAGGCACCGGCGTCGCGGTTGGCGGCACTGGCGTCGGAGGCACTGGCGTCGCGGTCGGGATGGGTGTCGCGGTCGGGATGGGTGTCGCGGTCGGCGTACCGAGAGCCGCGCTCAACTGCATCCTGGCCTGCTCAACCACGTCCGCGTACACGTTCAGCGCAATGGTGCTGAAGCGTCGCGTCATCGCGGTCACCGTAACGCTGCCGTCCGAGTTCACGTCGAAGTCGAACGGGATGCTGTTCCACTCACCGCTGGCGTCGTCCATAATCTGGAGCATTATACCGCCCAGGGCGTGAGCCTGGAGAGCGACAGCGCCGCCGTCAAGGTCGCCGCCGAGCGCGGCCACAGCGTCCGCGTCGAGCGTGATGGTGATTTCAGCCGCCGATATGAGCCGCACGTCCGACTCCATTTCGCCCTCGGCGTTATAGATGGAGACCATCGCGCAGGCCACAGCCATGTCGCCGCAGTCGTCCGACTCCGACAGCATCGCCTGGTAGGTGCGGTCGCGCGACAGGTTCGGGAACTTGACGGACACATTGCCCGCCATCAGTTCGACCTGCATATCGGGCTCGATTGTGGTCGCGCCCTCAACCGCGGTAACAGCCACCTTCTCGATATGCACCGGCGTAGCGGAAGCCCTCGGCGTAGCCGTCGGCGGAGCGTCCGGGTCAGTGGGTTTGGCCTCCGCCGTGGCTGTCAGCCTCGCGGCCGCCGTGGCCGTCCTCTGGGCCTTGGCAGTGGCTGTCGCGTTGGCGTCGGTTGCCGCACCAGCCTCCGCCGTGGCCGTCATAGCCGCAGATACGGCCGTCGCGGTCATATTGGCGTTATTCGCCTCAGCGGTAGCAGTCATGTTAGCCGCCATCGCAGTCTGAGTCGCTTCAGCCTGCGCAAGGACAGTCCGCACGGCATCCGCTGGAGAAGTGGCCCCCTCTTCCTCCTCCTGGTCCGGGCAGGGGTTGCCTTGTAACAGTCTCTGTATCCGTCCGGCGATAGTGTCACACTCATCATCTTGAGCTAGGACGGTGTTTGTCGTTGAAAATGTAAATGTTACTGCCAGAACACCGACAATGAATGCAAGAGGCATCACCATCAACACTGGCCGTATGAGGTTTTTAGGTATATTTCTCATATGGGTGGGTCTCCCTTTGAGGTGTTTGTCTAGCCTTTTCGTCGGGAGTGGCCTCACCCGGCTTACCGGGTGAGGCCACTCCTTGTCTTGCATTATCTAGTTGCCGTCTTCAACCACTATCTGCATATCGCTGAAGTTCCAAGCCGTAGCCGAGCCATCAACGACCACGAATGCGTACATCATGTCCGTCTCAAGGTTCGAGAGCATCGCTTCAGTAGCATCCCCGCCCAGGAGCATGAAGTGGTCGGTTGTATTTATGTTGTAGTCCGGCAGGCGAACCGCGATAACCGCGATCCTGCTGGCGCCCATCACCTCAGGCCACTCCAGGTCCACCGACATTCCATCGGCGCTCCTCATAGCCGTCAGCATAGTTACCGGCATCGGCTCTGGATCGACCGGCGTAGTGCCGCCCGTCGCTTCGCAGTCCCCGGTTATGAACTCGGAATCCGGGTCGCAGATCGTGATCTGGAACTCGTCCGTGGTCGAACTGCCGTCCTCGTCCATCGCCATGTAAACCATCTGGTACACGGTCCTGTACGCGTCGTCCCTCAGTCTGGGCCTGCCTGTCAGCATCCGAGTGCTCGCGTTGAACGCCAGTCCGTCAGGAACGATGTCAGGGCCAGTCTCAGTCTTGTCGTGTTCACTGTACAACCTATAGGTCTTATCTCCGTTGCCGCCGGTCGCGTCCGGCAGTTCTACCGGTGCGATACTGCTGCCAATCGGGAACGTCATGTCGTCAACCGTCGCCGTGAACGACGGCGTGTCGTCACCACCCTCGGTGATCGTGAGCGTGTACGTCATGCTCGACGTGCCATGCTCGACCCTGATCGTCGCCGTCGGCGGCAGTATCGTCTTCTCGCCGCGGTCTATTCTTGTATTGTTGATTGTTACCTTCGCGTCGCGTTCCGTGCGCGTTACCTGTACATTCACGCCCGTGTTGTCGTGCGGCACGATTACGCTATAGTCCGCCGTCTGCGGATCGAACTCGGGATCCAGCCTCGCCGCCCTCTCGACCTCAGCGGCCGGAGTGCCACGCATCTGCGTGTAGGTGACATCTATGTCGTGCAGCGTGGCCGCGCCTTCACCGTTTGGGTACTGGCCCGCTGGCGTCGTGGTCGAACCCGGAGGTCCTGCCACTTCACCGTAAGTCACAGTGATCGTGAACGTGATTTCAGCCTCGTCCGCCGCGCCGGTGTAGGAGTCGTCGTCCATTACCGTGTACACCAGGTCGAAGTCGGACTCGAAGCCCTCATCCAGCGTGGGAGTACCGGACAGCGTCCTGGTCGTCGTGTCGTACGACACGTCTTCCGGCAGCTCGTCCTCGTTGAGCGAGTACGTCAGATCGCCGTTGCCGCCCATAGCCATCGGCAGTGTAACTGTTGCCATTGGCACGTCCGCCTTCACGCGGATGTCACTCTGCGTACCGACGAATGCTGGCTGGCTGTTCGCCTCCCGCTCGATCATCAACACGTAGGACTCGCTCACAGGTCCATCTACTACCGCCACTTCTATCCTGTTATTGCCGAACGCCAGGTCCACCACTCGGTAGCCCGTGCCCCCGTTCACCTTGAAGTCGTTCACCGCGACCTCGGCTCCGTCAACCAGAGGCTCGGCGCCCACGCGAACGCTGTTTACGTCCACCGGCACTTTGCCCATGTACGGACCGTAGTTCTCGTGGTCGTACTCCATTTCGTCGGCGTCTTTAAGCTCAACCTGCGCGTCCATATCGTCCGCTGCATACAGGAAGCCGCCGTCGTTCTCATAGTAGCTTACCGTCAGGGTCTCAGCCGTCAGACCGGGACGCCTGATGTTGATCACGTGCGTCGCCATCACAGCGCCGTTCGTGACTTCCACCGTAACTTCATTGTCGCCAATTTCCAGGGTCAGCGGCACGGTGGTCGAAGCCATCTTCGTTCCGCCCGGAGGCGTGATCGAAACTTGCGTATTGTCTGCGTCGTTGGCCGTTACCATGAACGACGTCGTCGCAAGCGTGTGCGACACGTAGTACGTGTAGCTGCTTATGTCGTCGTCGTCCCAGCGGTACGACTGTTCCTTGTAGTCCTCGGACGTGTCGAACATTCTCGTCGACGTGTCGAGAGACGCAGGACCTTCACCGCCGGTGCCGTCCGCTGCAAAGTTGACCTGGTAGCTGGCAAGCGTGACATCCCTGTAAACGTGGATGTTCACGTCAATGCTGGACTCGTCGCCCGCCGTGATGTTCAGGTCCCTGTCGCGCGCGGTGTACGACGCGAATACGCTCGAAACGTCCGCGTCTCGCGCGCCGGTCAGTTCAGGTCGCGTCGTGCCCGCCAGCATCGGCATGGGAGCGCTCTGCGGAGCGGTCGTCGTGTCGCCGGGAGTCTCGCCTGGGAGGGAGTTGCCACCGGAGTACACCAGACCAAGGAAGTTCGCCGGATTATCTCCTCTGGAAAGCTCGTTCTTGTCCTCCAGGGAGTATATTAACGTCGACGTGTCGCCGTTGCCCGTACCTGACGCTGCCAGCGGCAGATCGACTGCGGGCAGTTCGGCCATATCGCCGCCGACCACTATTCCGCTGTAGTAATGCAGGTCCATCGCATTATTGTCTGCGGGCGCGAACGCGGGCTTCGTGTTCAGCTCCCGCCGGATATCAACCTCGTACCTGCCCGTTACGTCGTCCCCGTCATCGTTCTTGCTGGTGACCAGGATTACGTACTCGTTCGCGGAACCGGCATCTATTCTCCGACCATTCCACCTGTAACATGGATCAGCGCCGCCGCATTGCGCGGTGTTATTCTCAATTACGCTGACAATCGCGGCATTGGCCGTGGCGCTGGTCGTCGTGGTCGCAACCACCACTCTGAGGTCTGCGGTTACGACGTCAGTCGGTATGTAAGCCCTGTAGCTGGTTACATCCTGCCTGAACCCGACCGTACCGTCGTTCGCGACCAGGGCTGTCGTTGTTGGTGTAGTGCCTTCCCCCTCGCTCACCGGCGTGTAAAGAATGTCAATGCTATTCGGCTGGCCGGGGCCCGGCTCGTCCATTTCATCAGTCACGCCAGGACCTGGAGTCGGATCGGGGTTGCGCCCGACTGTGATCGTGAAGCGAATCGCGACCATGTCGCTTGCGGACATATCGGTGTCGCTGTCCACGACCCGGAATTCCATCGTGTGGACGTCCTGCGACCTGGCGTTGTCCAGTGTGGGCGTACCCGTCAAGTGTCCCCAACCGTCGGAGCGAGTACTCTCGTCCTCCGCGTTAGGAACGTCCGTGCCATTCACTGCTGGCGGATGGAATGTCATTCCACCCGGAAGATCCTTTTCGTCTCCGTTTACGCCTATTCCGACCAGGGTGTAAACCGGGTCGCCATTGCCCGTACCCGACCTTATGGGCGGGAACAGCGGGAAGTCCGTTATGGGCGCATCCTGTGCGCATGGCGTCTGATCGTCGTCACAAATGGCGACCCCAACCTGGAAGTAGTAACTAGCATCCTCGAGGTCGCTGGACTGCAGTGCGGGAGGACCGCTTACTTCCTTCACGTAAGTGAGCAGGTAGAGCGTCTCCGGCCCGGTGGTCCCGGGAGATGTCAGGTCCTCACCAACGATCCTCATCTGATGCGTTCCCTCGCTCAGTGCGAAGCGCAGGCCGGTCTCGCCATTCGGGACCCGTATCTCGTTGATGGTTATGTTCTCGTCAGAGTCGGTATGCGTTACCCGCACCTGCGCGGCGTCCGAACTGAAGACCAGGCCCGGCGTGATGTTGTAGGTAACATCCTCACCTATCTCTACGAGATCGATCGTCACGCTCGGGCTGTTCGCGTCGAATTCCCCGTCAGCCAGCCTGACTCCGCCATTGAGGTTATCGCCAGCCGAATTCAGGGCCGTGAACGTAAGCTCTACGTCGGGGTGCGCGGCGCCGTGCGGATCCGCCTCGTGCGCCTGTGCGCCCTGCGGTCCCGTCATATTAATTAGCCCTATTATCAGGACCATGACTAGTACTGGTAAGACTATGGGTATGAACCCAAACTTATTTTTCACTTCCTAACCCCCTAAAAGATTCTGGGTACTGGTTTGTAGAGAGGTGACTGATAGCTGGTAAACGCCCCTCGACCCATCCATTGCAGGAAGGGCCGGAGGAGACGGGCCGCTCTGCATAAGCGGCATACTGAAGAAACGGGAGTGTCCGCTGGTATATATGATTATTACCGGTTGGCGCACCGCTCACGCTTCCCTATATGCAAAAACTGATGAATATGCCGTTAGATATAGCAGACGGCGCCCATGCACAGGGCATGGAAGCCTACAAATCCGAGAAAAACTATACATAAGCCTAAAACCAATGTCAATGATTTCACAAGCGTCCTAACGGCGCGTTTCGCCGCCCGCTCATGCCCTGTCCAACCCTTCGCGCGGGGCCATTTTCACCCCTTGGAAGCTCATACTATCACACCTCGCGCAGACACTTCACTCACATAATAGGTCTGATTTCCCCAATCCGCCTACCGCCGCCTGCCCACTCATCATTCCCGCTCCCCGTTTCCACGAGGACAAGCTTCGCGGGAATGACGGAAAATGGTCGGCGTATGGCATATTCAGGTAGAAATGGTAGTAGTGCGGGGCTTTTGGATTTACAACAGTCGAAAGGCCCTGAGGCCGAAGGTGGTCTTGTGAATGTGGGCATTGGAGGCTTACACTTTAGGCACAGAGATATGGTGACGGAGGTGAAGGCGGTGTCGGAATTCGTTGATAGGCTTTGTTCGGCTTCGCGGGCGAGCGAAAGCCTGGTTTGCGTGGGACTGGACCCGGACCCGGACCTAATGCCAATTTCGGACGTGTATGAGTTCAACAGGGCCATTGTGGAGGCCACGCGGGACGTGGTTTGCGCCTACAAGCCGAACTTTCCGTTCTATGAGGCATTGGGTCTGCCCGGCCTGAAGGCGCTGGAACGCACGGTCGGCTACATAAGAAAAGCCGCTCCGGATGCGCTGCTGATAGCGGACGGCAAGCGGGGCGACATTGGCTCGACCAACACTATGTACGCGCGGGCTCTATTCGATACCTGGGGGTTCGACGCGGCTACCGTCAACGCTTGGGGCGGCAGCGACTCGATTGAGCCGTATCTCGACTACACAGAGCGCGGGGTGATTGTCTGGTGCAGGTCGTCTAACCCTGGGGCGGCAGAATTCCAGAACATCCCGGTCGCGCTCGATGATGGACATATCCCTCTGTACGAATGGCTTGCCGTCAAGTCGTCCGAATGGAACGAGGCGGGCAATGTAGGCATAGTAGCAGGCGCAACGCATCCCAAAGAGTTAGGGGCGGTGCGTGAAAGATGCCCGGGTATGCCCATGCTGGTTCCTGGAATCGGCGCGCAGGGCGGAGATCTGGAAGCCAGCGTCGTTCACGGGCTGGATGCCGATATGCCCAACCTGATGATAAGCTCGTCCAGAGGAATCACATACGCCTCCTCCGACCCCGATACGTTCGCGCAGGCCGCGCGCCGCGCCGCGCTCGAATTGAGAGACTCCATAAACGACATTCTGATACGGCGGGGCAGACCTTGGTAAGGCAGTACGCGCTTGGATGGGTGGTACGGCTGAGAAAGCGTCACCCGTGCGGCGGGACAGACTGGGAAGTGGTCCGGCTTGGCGCGGACATAGGACTGAAGTGCCTGAATTGCCAGAGGCGCCTGTTGATGCCTCGCTCCACGCTGGACAAACGTGTCAAGACAATAGTATCCGCCACCGACGTTACGCGAACGAGTTAATCGGGACTGAGTGGTCAGCCCAACTCGATGTCTATCTTCCAGCCGCCTGGATGGCTCATCTTCTGAGACGTAACCGCGCCGTGCCGCTGAGAGTGTTAGCCGTGTTCCAATGGCGCAGGAGCTATTACGAACGGCGCTACGCTAAAGACAACCAGATCGAATATAGTTCGCGCCGCGACAGGCCCGTAATGCGGCTCGCGGATGCTATCGCGTCGCGGGCGCTGGTTCCCCGCTCTTTCGAGCGGGTCAGCATTTCTTTGGCGTACTCTTTGGCGGCGGGGTCCGGCCGGCTCTCGCGCGCCTCTATGACCAGCGTGAATTCGCCGCGCGGTTCGGAGAAACGCTCTATTGCCTCCGATACTGTTCCCCGAAAGACTTCCTCGTGAATCTTGGTCAACTCGCGGCATACGGCAATGCGACGCTCTCCGAGCGCGTCCCGAATATCTCCGAGTGCGGAGGCCAGGCGGTGGGGCGTCTCGAACGCGACTAGTGTTCTCGTCTCTGAGGAAAGTTCCGCGAGCATCCTGGTTCTCGCGGCCTTCCTGCTTGGCAGGTAGCCCAGATACACAAAGCCCTCGGCGCGGATGCCGGATACCGCGACCGCGGTCGTTATGGCTGATGCGCCGGGCAGGGCTATGACCGCGAATCCCGCGCGCGCCGCCGCCGCCGCCAACTCCTGACCCGGATCGTTTATGGTCGGAGTGCCCGCGTCGGAGACTAACGCGATGTCCTTATCTGGGAGCAGACTGAGCAGGTATGGAGTCTTCTTTGCCCGATTGTGTTCGTGGAACGCGGTCATCGGAGTGGAGATCGAATAGCGAGCCAGCAGTTTGCGGGTTACGCGCGTGTCTTCGGCGGCTATCAGGTCAGCCTCGCCCAGGATCCGCAGGGCGCGCAGCGTGATGTCTTCAAGGTTGCCGATTGGGGTGGGGACTATGTATAGGACGGGCATCAAACACCGCGTATGAGAGTCTGCTGACATTGTACGACGGAAGAATACACAGTCAAGCCGCGTTGCCCCTTCCACGCTGTTGGCGTACAATTCGGAGAATCCGAAAATATCCCGGCAGGAGGCGCTGGCATGGTGCAAGTAGTGGACATAGATACCAAGTTCGACAATAGGTTCACGCGCGAGTTCGGTTTTCCGAAGGAACGACCGGCGACCAAGGTGAGCGACTTTCTCAACGACAAGACGCGGGAGTTTATACGCCAGTCGCCGTTCCTGGTCATGGCGACGAGCGCGGCTGACGGAAGCTGCGACGCCTCTCCGAAGGGCGGCAAGCCGGGCTGGGTCAAGATTCTCGACGATCAGACCCTGCTTATCCCGGACGTCGCGGGCAACAAGCTGTTCCAGTCCTATCTGAACATGGCCGAAAACCCGAACATCGCGCTCATATTCTTCATCCCGGGCATTCCCGAAACCGTCCGCGTCAATGGCAGAGTGAGCATAGTGGACAGGGCGGCGCTGGACGATCTGCAAGTCGCGCTCGAGGTATTCCACCCGGATGAGAACGCGAAGATACTCCAGGGGATCGTGGTAGAGATAGGCGAGGCATACGGCCACTGCCCGAGGGCATTGACGTTCTCCAGGCTGTGGAAGGCCGGACGTACCGGGTAAGCGCGGAGAGATGAGTATGACTTCGGGCGCGCTGTCCAGCATAAGGGTGGTCGAGTATAGCATTGGACACGCAGGCGCCATGTGCGGCAAGACGTTCGCCGATCTCGGCGCAGACTTTATCAAAGTGGAGCCGCCCGATGGTGATCCGATGCGGAGGGCGGGGCCGTTTCCAAAAGACCTGTCGGATGCGGAGTCGTCCGCGCTTTTCGTGTATCTGAACGCCAACAAGCGGAGCGTCGCGCTCGACCTGCTCCAGGATGGCGACCGGCGTCGTATGCGCTCCCTGATCTCCCGCGCCGATATATTTATTACCGACGTTCAGCCCGCGCGGGCAGCGGAACTCGGAATAGACTCGGCGGCCGTGGGTGGACTCGATCCACGCCTGATTCGGGTGTATGTGACGCCGTTCGGCAATACGGGGCCTTACAGGGACTGGAAGGGAACAGACCTGGTGGCCTGGCACATGGGCGGAATGGGCTGGGAGAGTCCGGCGTCGTTTGTGACCGACCCCGAACGCCATTCGCCGCTGAGGGGGCGCGGAAACCAGTCCATGTATCTCGCGGGCTGGGTGGCTGCGGCGGGTGCGATGTGCGCGCTGTTCCACAGGGAAAGGTACGGTCTGGGACAGGAAGTTGACGTTTCGGCGATGGACGCGGTTTCCAGCCACATACGCGGCAACTTCGCCATGTTCTCTTACGATATTTCGCTGGTCCCGGAGACGAGGGAAAAGAACTTCTTTCGGTGGATATGGGAGTGCGAGGACGGTTATGCCTCGGCGACGTTCCTGCTTGATCACTGGTGGCAGTCGCTCAAGACGCTGATGGGCAACCCCGACTGGGCGGCGAATGAAGAGTACGACACGCTTGGCGGACGCAGGCAGGGCCTCGATGTAATCGAGCGGGGCGTCTCCGAATGGGTGAGCGGCTTCACGAGGGCTGTACTCTACGAGATGCTCCAGTCGCGGGGAATACCCTGTTTCCCGGTGCAGAGTGTTGATGAGATCGTTGGTTCAGGTCACTATAAGGCGCGCCGCTTCTTCGTTACCCAGAACCACCCCTATATGGGGAAAATAGTACAGCCCGGCCCTCCGGTACGACTTTCCGCGACTCCGTGGGAACTGCGGAGACCGGCGCCCGAGTTAGGCAAGGATGACGCGGCGACGGTGTGGCCTTCCGCCAAACGTGTCGCGCCGCGCGAGAATGTGAGCGCGGATATACGCGACAGGCCGCTGGATGGTGTGCGAATCGTGGATTTCGGCTGGATACTGTCTGTGCCGTATGCGGGTGGGTGGCTCGGCTCCCTGGGCGCGGAGGTCATCAGAGTGGAGTCAAGCGCCAGGCTGGAGCCGGGACGTATAGGGATTAGCGGCACAGCGGACGGCGAACCCGGTGTCAACAGGTCGGCTATATGGAACTGCCTGAATCACAGCAAGCGCGGCGTAACGCTGAACTTGCGCGATCCCGATGCTCAGGAACTGGTGAAGCAGCTCGTATCGGTGAGCGACGTGGTGATGGAGAACTTTTCGACCGGGGTGCTGGACAGGCTCGGGCTGGGCTACGAAGACCTGCGAAAGGTCAGGCCGGACTTGGTGATGATAAGCGGCTCCACAATGGGCACATTCGGGCCCGATCGTGAGGCGACGGGCTTCGGTCCGAACGTGTGCTCATACGCCGGCCAGCCGTCCGTTACCGGATATGAGGGAGGGAGGCCCCAGAATCTCGGCGGCAACTGGCCCGACTACCTGGTAGGCACCATGATGGTTCACTCGGTTCTGAGCGCGCTCTGGCACAGGCGCAAGACGGGCGAGGGGCAGCGCATAGAGGCGGCGATGGCCGAGGTCGTGACCAGCATGATACCGGAGGCGTTTCTGGATTACACTATCAACGGGCGGGTCGCTGACCGAATCGGCAACCGCGACCCCGATATGGCCCCGCACAACGTCTATCGCTGCGCGGGCGAAGACCAGTGGGTGGCGATTGCGGTTCAGACGAACGAAGAGTGGGCGAAGCTATGCCGCATTATGGGAAGCCCCTGCCTGTCGTCGGACGCGCGCTTCTCGGATGCACAGGCTCGCAAGCGGAACGAGGACAATCTGGACAGCATAGTCTCCGAGTGGACGAGTCGCCACGTTCCTATGGAAATAACGCGGATTCTCCAGGACGAAGGCATTGCCGCCGGGCCGGTCATGGATGTTGTGGCGCTTATGGACGACCCGCACTTCCGGGAACGCGGCATCATCATCGAGATGGAACACACCGAGGTCGGGCCGCGCCAGGTGGCCGGACTGCCCATAAGGTTCAGCGACATTGCGAGGCCCGCTTACTACTCCGCTCCGCTGCTGGGCGAGCACAACGACGCGGTGTTCGGCGGCCTGCTCGGACACGCGGAAGCGGAATTGGAGTCTCTGAAACGGTCGAAGGCGATTTTCTGACGGAACCCGTATCTTAAGGTTCGACGTGTCGCTCGCTCAAGCGGCAACCTCTGCCCCCGTCGCTGGCGCGAAGAGAAGCGGGCTCCCGCTCCCCGCTCGGCAATCCAGGGACTGGCCCGGCATATGCCTCCACGTCCTGATTAGTAGTTACTGCAACTCTTTAAGCAGGTTGTCCAGCGACATATCTGAGAGCGCGTCCAGAATAAGGTCTGCCGATTCGAAATCCATGCCCTTAGTCATTGGGTTCGGCACGACCACGCAGTAAAGTCCTGCGGCCTTAGCCGACGCCAGGCCATTGGCGGAATCCTCAATTGCTATGGCGTTCTGCGGCCAGACTCTAAGACGCCGCGCCGCTGTCGCGTACAATTCAGGGTCGGGCTTCACATTGGCGACATCTCCTGCACTGAGTACGAACTCGAAAAAATGCAGCAACTTGCGGCTCTCCAGGTGCCCCACGGCCCATCCAGGAGTCGAACTTGACGCCACGGCGAGCTTCAGTTCTATCTCCCTCGCGGCGATGATGTAGTCCTCCACGCCGGGCAGAACCGGATTGCGCTCGATGCGCTCCAGGTAGCGGCGGCGCGTGCGCGGTCTGACTACGTCCCGCTCGATGCGTTGCCCCGACAGTTCTTCCAGGAGTTGATATATATCGAAGTCGGCTCCGCCAATGGACCCTTCCCACACCCCCCGATCCAGCTCCACGCCGTAGGACTCGAACAGTTCCCGCCAAGAGTCATACCAGGGAGTCTCAGTGTCTATAATCAGCCCATCGAAATCGAAAACCAGAGCCTTGAACAAGCCTCACCGCCTCAGAATACTTTTTGTCGTATAATACAACACGGGCCAGCCCCTACACGATACCTGTGCCTTGCAGTTTCGCCAGTATGCTGTTCACGGGAACGACAATGGCCGTCAACAGCATTTGCCGCGAAAGCGGTAATCCACAAGGGTCTGGAGGTAGGTCCGACGCTCTTATTCAATGCGTCAACCAGTGGTACAGCATCGCGCCTCGCCTAACAGACTCAAGTAACCGCGCGATTCCTAATCTGCCTTCAATTATTCGCGCACTATTGTAAAATATCGGTCAGATGGGGTTATCATGTAATAGGCGTGTGAGTTTTCATCAATGGTATGGAGGGCGGATATGTCAACCGAGCAGTACAGGATTGTTATAGGCCAAGATCGCGTCGACGCCATCTTCACCGACGCAATGGCGCGTATGTACGGTCTTGTTGCCCTTGGAATCGTAACGACCGGGGCCGCCATATGGATTGGCGATATGCTCGGCGTGGGCGACATCATCTTCAGCTTCGGCTTGATCGGGATGCTTGTCGTGTTCGGGATCATGTTCGGTACGCTCATAGCGGCCAACGCCGTGGTCAGTAGAGGGAACACGGCATTCGGAACAGTTCTATACCTGACGTTCACCGGACTGGCAGGTCTGTTCCTGTCGCCGATCCTGACACGGTTCACCACAGGCACTATTGGACTGGCGTTCGTTCTGACTGCGGGCCTGTTCGTAGCGATGAGCGTAGTTGGCATGACCACCAGGAAAGACCTGTCCAAGCTGGGGCCGATGCTGATGATAGGACTCATCGGCGTGGTGGTGGTCAGCCTGGTCAACGTCCTTCTGATCCAGTCCGGCGCGTTGTTCCTCCTCATCAACATCATACTGCTGCCACTGTTCCTGGCCCTGACCGTGTGGGAGACGAAGCAGATGAAGGAACTGGTGCAAGAGGCCGCGATGCGGGGTGACGCTCAGGCAGCGAACCAGGTGGCGGTGATCGGCAGCATCGGACTGTACCTGAACGCGCTGAACATCTTCCTCATCCTGCTGAACCTGCTGGGCTTCCTGTCGGACGATTAGGGATTTATCCGAATAACTGACACACCTTATCGTGCGTAGTTAGTTGACGCATTCAACTAACCCCAGTTACACGGCCCGGAGAACATGGGCATAATGCCGCTCCGGGTAAGAAACTAAAGCCAAAAGACTCTGAAACACCCCCTTCAACGTGGATTTGGCTTGACTTAGGCGGCTTGCGGCCCGATACTTCCAATGGCATTTTTCCGACGATGTCTATATCTAAGGGTCGCGAGCTTATAATTGAGATTAGCTGCAATACTGATTCTACTGGTCACTATCCTGGGAGCTTGTGCGGACACTCCTGCGCCCACGCCAACCCCGGCGATTCCGACGGTTACGCCCGTCCCAACGTTGACACCGACTCCGATCCCTCCAACCGCCACGCCCGAGCCAACCTCGACCCCAACCCCGTCACCGACCAATACGCCTGTTCCCACGCCAACGTTCGTCCCCGAACCGATAATTCTGCCAACCGTGGAAATCACGTATGAGACACCGACACCGACGAGTTCGTTTCCGACCAATCTCGACCAGCGGCTGGACGCGATTGGGCTGAAAACGTCCGTGTCCAGAAACCTGCCCGCTACGGAACATATACCACGGGAGTTAATCAGCCAGGATGAGTTTCGCAACCTGTTTCTGGCCGACCTGGAGGAAGACGCGGATGAGCTGGCCCTTGAAAGCCGACTGTATCGCAGGCTTGGCATCATCGCGCCGGACGTGGATCTCGCGGAACTTCTGACAGACGTGTTTTCGGACATAGTTCTCGGTTTCTTCGACATAGACGAGAACACTATGTACATTCTCGCCGACCAGGACAAGTTCACCCTGAACGACCAGTTGACTGTGGCGCATGAGTACACTCACGCGCTTCAGCAGGCCCACTTCGATATAGGCGGACTGAGGGACAGCCTGGAAGCCAACGACGACAGGCGGCTCGCGCTACGAGCGCTCATAGAAGGCGACGCCCTATTGTCGGAGCTGCTGTATATGCTCAGCTATTTCGACGAGCGGAAGCAGGCTGAGGTTCAGAGCAATCGCGGCGATGATGACCTGTCCGCGTTCTACGCCGCCCCTGTGTTCATTCAGAACACCATAACTTTCCCATATTCCGGGGGGTACCAGTTCGCGGTGAACCTGTACCTGAAGAGAGATGACTTCAGCCATATTGACCTTGCGTATGAGACGCTCCCCGCATCTACCGAGCAGATCCTACACCCGGATAAGTACGATACGGGAGAGGATCCGGTCGAGGTGTCCATTCCCGACCCTACGGATATATTGGGAGAAGGCTGGGTAGTACTGGACAGGAACGTAATGGGCGAGTTGTTCCTGCGGTCGTATTTCGAGAGCGACCTGAATCCCGAAACCGCGGCAGGCGCGGCGGCGGGATGGGGCGGGGATGAGTTTCTCATGCTGGAGACCCCGGACGGCGATGACGCGCTCGCCATCTTCAGCGTATGGGATACCGAGGCGGACGCGACCGAATTCGCGGACACGTTGATGGCCTACGGAGAGGCGGTCAGCGGCCAGGAGTGGGTCGAGGTTGCCGACGTTGCGGGGTCCGCGTTCGCCCTGGAGTCCGGCGAGAGGGGTTCGATTCGCATTGGGGTCGGCGGGCGGGAAGCGCGTGTAATAATCGCGCCGGATATGGAAACGGCCGATTCCCTCTTCATAGCGCTGGACTCGCTGCGCCCGCTGGCCGAGTCCGTTCCCGCAGACGATATGGCCACGTCCAACGATTCGGGCGGGAACTGATTGTCAGGCGTCAGTCATTAGTTGTCGGTGCTCAGCGGTTTTGATTCATATGCCGCTCGCGTGGGCGAATGGCGCTATCCACCGAACATCTTCATCATTTGGTTGCGCCCCCGCCCCGTGGACATCTGCCTCATCATCTTCTGCATCTGGCGGAACTGGTTCAGGAGCTGATTCACCTCGCGCGGGGATGTTCCGCTGCCCCTGGCGATCCGCCTGCGCCTGCTGCCGCTGATTATATCGGGCCGCTTGCGCTCCTGCGGTGTCATGGAATATATGATTGCCTCGACGCGCTTGAGGTTGTCCCCGTTTACCTGGTCGGAGTCGAGCTTTCCCTTAACGGCCGAGAATCCAGGCACCATGTCGAGTATCTGGCTCATGGGCCCCATCTTCTTTAGCTGCTGCAACTGTTCCAGGAAATCTTCGAGATCGAACTTCGCCTGTCTGAGTTTGCGGTCCAGTTCCAAGGCGCGTTCTTCATCGAAATCCAGTTGCGCCTTTTCTATCAGGCTCTCCATGTCGCCCATTCCGAGGATTCTGGAGGCGAGCCTGTCGGGGTGCATCTGTTCCAGCGCTTCGGTTCGTTCGCCGGTCCCGATGAACTTGATGGGTATGCCGGTCACCTTGGTAATGGAGAGAGCCGCCCCGCCCCGCGCGTCGCCGTCCATCTTGGTCAGTACAAGGCCGGTTACGCTGAGCCGCTCGTGAAACTCCTCGGCCACACGCACGGCTTCCTGGCCGGTCATGGCGTCCAGGACAAGCAGCGTCTCAATGGGCGCTGCCGCCTTGTGGACGGATTCAAGCTCGTCCATAAGCTCGACGTCCACCTGGAACCTGCCCGCCGTGTCAATGATGACCCAGTTCACGCCGCTTTCGCGCGCTTTGGCGATTCCGTCTTTTGCGACCTTGTTGG
The DNA here is from genome assembly GCA_965197685.1 of Dehalococcoidia bacterium. GTDB lineage: Bacteria > Chloroflexota > Dehalococcoidia > Lucifugimonadales > UBA1123 > VXRN01. The sequence continues at coordinate 984,689 of CBDANP010000007.1, read as the reverse complement.
TGTCGCGCGCCTTTCTGTCCGCATATACATGGACGTCAATCTGGCTTGCGAGGGTCTCCAACTGGTCTATCGCGGCTGGCCTGTGCAGGTCTGCCGCGACCAGCATGGATGACTGCCCTCCCTGTTGGAGGTGGTGCGCGAGCTTGGCGGCCAGTGTGGTTTTGCCCGCTCCGTTCAGTCCGGCTATCAGAACCACGCCGGGCTGTCGGGGAGCGTTCTCGAGCCTGTGGCTGCCCCCCGTGAACACCTTGGTCAGCTCTTCCTGGGTTATCTTGACGACCTGCTGTCCCGGAGTGAGCCTGGTGAGCAGGTCTTCAGCCAGCGCGCGCTCCTTGATAGCGGACACCAGTTGGCGCGCGACTCTGAAATTGACGTCGGCCTCGAGCAACGCCATGCGCACCTCTCTGAGCGAGGCGTCAATGTCTTTCTCGGTCAGCCTGCCCTTCGTGCCGAGCTTGTAGAATATGCCATTGAGTTTTTCGGAGAGGGCCTCGAACATTGATTGTCTCCGTATGCCGAGTTCGCCGGGGCAGTCTAGGCTGCGCCGTACACGGACTCGACCATATCTTTCATTATAGTCGAGATGAATCTGACGCCCGATATGGCGCGGTAGTATTCCATTCGAGTCGGTCCGACAACCCCGAGCGTGCCGAGCGCGTGTCCCGGGACGCCATAGCGACAGATGACGACGCTGAGCGGCCTGAGCGCCTCGCCCCTGTGTTCTCCGCCAATAACCACACGAACGACCTGTCCGACCGGCGCTTCGTCCAGGGCGGCCTGGATGAGGCTTCCATCTTCGACCCCGCGGATTATCGGACGAACCTTTTCGTAGTCGTCGAATTCGGGCTGGTCGAGAAGGTTGCGGAGGCCGTCAACGTAGGGGTCGTCGTGGGCGGCCCTGTCCTCTTCCTCGAGCATTACGATGGCGGCGTTGATAGCCCTGCGTTCATGGGTGGTCAGTTCGAGAGGACTGTGGGCGATCTCCTCGTGGGTCAGGCCGGTCACGTGGCTGCGAAGCCGTACACCCATTGACTCGAGCTCAGAGGTCTCGACAGGCTCGTCAAATCGGATTAGCTGTTTGCGGAGCTTAGCCTGCTCCAGAACGACTATCATCAGGGCAAGAACATCCTGTACCGGAACCAGTTCGAGATGCCGGATCCTGGACACGTTGGTCTTGGGAAACGTGGCAATGCCCAGGTTTCCCATCAGTTGGGCTATCAGCGCGGCGGCTACGTTTCCCCACTTGTCCACGTCGTTCTGAACGCGGTCGAAGCGATCTTCGATTGCGGTCCTGGCTTGTGGGGAGATGCGCGGGTCGGCGTGGGCAAGAAGAGACTCCACGTAGAGCCTGTAAGCCTTGTCTTGCGGAACGCTGCCCGCCGAGGCGTATGGACGAGATATGTAGCCCTGCTCCTCCAGCGCCGCGACCTCGTTGCGCACGGTCGCGGAACTGACGCCAAGGCTGTGATTTCTGGTCAGGCTCTCGGACGCGATGGGCGTCGCGTTATGTACATAGTCATTGACTATGTACTTGAGTATAAGCTGTTGACGCTCTGTCAGCATAACCAACGCCATAGAGTTCAGAAATTATAGAGTCGTACCTGCCTCTGGACGGCAGAGCCACCGGGTTCGGGAGTGTCTTGCGATATTCAGTCTAGCATAGCATATAGCGGGGAGTTGTGAATGTTAAATTGTGCATTCGGCAGGGTCTTTCGATTGTTGCAAATCCCAAAGCCCCGTGTTACTCCTCATTCCCGCTCCCCGTTCCCACGAGGACAACCCCGTATCGGAGTACGGGGTGACGTTGCTTCGCGGGGATGGCGAGGTGGGTGCAAAGCTATCATCGGAAACTACTCCGCCTGCCCAGCCGATACAGGTTCATGGGTCGCGGGCGGCTGTTTTACTCAGGGAAGTCTGGGCTATACTCATGGAGACATAACGGTTCACAAGTTCCACACTCGGAGAGCAGCCACATGGAGATAACCTGGCATGGACACTCGTCCATCAGACTGTTGAGCAGAGACGTTTCGCTTCTCACCGACCCGTTTCCGGGCAATGAAGGGAATTTAGACGCCGATATTGTGGCGGTTAGCTGCGACTATCCCAATCACTCGGCGTACACGTCGGTCGGTGGAGACCCCAGGGTATTGAACGGGCCTGGCCAGTACGAGGTAAGGGGATACAACATTGCGGGTATCGGCGCCGCGTTGAACGATGCCGAGGACAGCCGCCGGATCAATACTATGTATGTTATCCGATCAGAAGGACTTGCGGTGTGTCATCTGGGCAGCCTCAACGCGAAGTTGACATCGCGACAACTGGAATCTCTCGGCTCGGTGGACGTGCTGATCGTTCCGGCAGACGGTCGCGGTGCCCTGGGAGCCAGGGACATCTCGAGGCTGGTCAGCGTGCTGAGTCCGAGCATTGTCATACCTGTCCACTATGACTCGGACGAAAGCGAAACCGGCATTGGGCCGGTGAGCGCCCTGCTGGGCGAGATGAACGTACAGCCGCCCGATACGCAGATTCGCCTGAACGTTACTCAGACAAATATACCCAGGGAGACGCGGGTGGCGCTGCTGCGGGACTTGTCGGGCGGTTAGTACACGCTCTTAGATGCCTTTGCCGAGGTTGGCGAGGAACTCGTTGTTGTTTCTGGACCTGCGTATGTGACCGAGCAGCTTTTCGGTAGATTCTCCCGGATACTTCTCGTCGGAAGAGATCATGGCGACCATACGGCGCAGCAGCCACACCTGTTTGAGCGTGGCCTCGTCCAGAAGCAGTTCCTCGCGGCGCGTGCCGCTGCGAGCGACGTCTATCGCAGGGAATATCCTGCGCTCGGCCAGCCTGCGTTCAAGGTGCACTTCCATGTTGCCAGTGCCCTTGAACTCTTCGTAGATAACGTCGTCCATGCGGCTGCCGGTTTCGACAAGACACGCCGCCAGGATGGTCATGCTTCCGCCCTCTTCCGTATTGCGCGCCGCGCCGAAGAATCGCTTGGGCGGGTACAGGGCAACGGGGTCAATACCGCCCGAGAGTGTCCGTCCGCTTGTAGGAAGCGCGAGGTTGTAGGCCCTGGTAAGCCTGGTTATGCTGTCCAGAAGTATCACGACGTCGCTTCCGGCTTCGACCAGACGCTTGGCGCGTTCCAGAACCATCTCAGCGACGCGGCAGTGGTCCTCGACAGGCTCGTCAAATGTGGAACTGTAAACCTCGCCGGAAATGGAGCGGCGCATATCGGTTACTTCCTCAGGACGCTCACCTATAAGCGCAACCATGATCTGTATGTCGGGATGGTTGACGGATATGCCGTTGGCGACCTCTTTCAGGATGGAGGTCTTACCCGCCTTGGGAGGGGAAACTATAAGCCCGCGCTGCCCTCGTCCGATTGGGGCCAGAAGGTCTATGAGCCTGGTGGATGGGTTTCGGGGGACTGTCTCGAGCTGGATGCGCTCGATTGGGAAGATCGGCGTAAGCCTCTCGAACCGGGGACGATTGCGCGCCGACTCGGGCCGCACGTCGTTGACGTCTTCCACTCGGACAAGTCCGAAATATCTTTCTCCATCCTTCGGAGGCCGCACCTGGCCTTCCACCTGGTCGCCCGTCCTCAGTCCAAAGCGTCTTATCTGGGACTGTGAGACGTAAACATCGCTGGCGCCGGTGTTGGCGCCATCCTGTCGGAGGAAGCCGTAGCCGTCGTTGACTATGGAGAGTATTCCTCCCGCCCTGATGGGGCCTTCCTTTTCAGCGAGGGCCCTGGCGACGCGGTTGACCAGTTCGTGGCGTTTGTTGGATCCGTTTGTGTTCGCGCCAAGATCCGCCGCGAGCTTGGTAAGCTCGTCGTTGGACTTGGTCATTATTTCTCCGAGGTTCATTGTCTGCTCCGGGGTTTCTATTGTTCAGGTTTCCTGGGATAGCGCTTCCAAAACGGCGGAGGGAAAAATTTCCCGTCAAGTGCGTGATTCCGAGTACGACCATATTCGTGTTGCGGGGGTCGGAATCACCTAGTAGATGCTTTTAACGCTCATAGCTCAGAATCTCGTGATGCGCTGGCCACCGGGATATGGAATCGCAGAATATAGGTTCAGCAAGTGGGAGCGCAAAAGATTCTGGTCTCGCGCCTGTCGCTTCGCAGAATAGTTCACATAACCGAACTGCGATACCTGGCGAACTGTATTCGAGAAATGGGCCTTGCCGATAAGGACAACTCCGATGGCGTAGAAGCCCAATGGGGTTGCCTGGAAGATGATAAGGAATGATGCTTAATAGATAATACCACATGTGTGTAACCGAGTCCAACATTCCAGCAAGGTCAGTGTCTTTCGGTTATTTGGGAACAGTATTAGACTTAGGGTATGAATACAGAGGGATTGGGTAAAAGCCTACTCAGAGCGTTCGAGGAGGTTCCCGATCCCCGTTCAGCCCATGGTCGTCGCCACCCTTTGAGCGCCATCCTGTCACTGTCGGTATGCGCGATGGTCAGCGGCGCGCGCAGTCTTTATGCCATCGCCCAATGGGGAAGGATGCAGGATCCTAACACACTGAAGGAACTGGGGTTTACAAGAGACAGAACCCCTGCGGTATCCACTCTGCACAATGTATTTGCAAGAATGGACACCGATGCGTTCGAGTCAGTGTTGGGAGAATGGGTCGAGTCCTGGTTGGGAACGCAAGAGGATGCAATAGTGGAGGATGCAATAGCGATAGATGTCAAGGCGCTGAGAGGGGTACACGGGGATCAGATACCAGGAGTTCGACTGGTGGCGGCCTATACCCATCACAAGGGTCTTGTGGTGGGTCAAAAAGGGGGGACTGTTCGGAGAAGCGAGCGTCCGAACTGAACATGGCGGGGAATCTGCTGGATAGAGTGGTTGTTTCGGACAGGGTTGTAACCGGAGACGCGCTCTACTGTCAGCGACAGTTGTGCGAGCGGATTGTGTGCGAGGGTGGGGACTATCTGCTGATAGTCAAGGGCAACCAAAAGAGCCTGTACGAGGACATAGAGTTCTGTTTTGAAGAGCCGTTGTCTGGGAAGTACGCCTATGCTGAGACCGAGGACAGTCATGGAGACCGCTGGGAGCGTCGCAGACTGTGGGCTACGGATATGCTGAAGACGTATCTGGACTGGCCGGGACAGCGGCAGGTGATGAAGGTGGAGAGTTGGCGCATGGTGAAAGGCAAGGAGACTCGCCAGGTGCGATATGCCATAACCAGTCTCGGAACTCAGATACCGGCAGACAGGCTTCTTGGTCTGGTGCGAGGTCATTGGGGTATAGAAAATCGTCTGCACTATGTGAGGGACGTTACAATGGGCGAGGACAACAGCCAGGTGCGAACCGGTTCAGCGCCACAGGTGATGGCTGCGTTGAGAAACCTGGCGCTGAACATACTCAGGATGTGTGGTGAGAAGAATATAGCGGCTGCCATCAGGAGGGTAGGCTGGAGACCCAACGGCGCTCTACAACTGCTCGGACTATTGTTATGAAAATAACCGAAAGACCCTGGCGGGGGAGTAGCCTTGAATGACTTCACGCGACCCAATAGACTAACGAGTAAGAGACGATAGGCAAACCGCAAGGAACTCCGGCAAAATGGTCACCCAAGAAACACAGAGTACAACTCACGCTGAGCGATATCGCGCCGTGGCCACTGAGTTCGCCCACAGGGTCACGCAGACCCTGGGCGATCAGGTCGACTCGATTGTGCTGTACGGCTCCACCGCGCGGGGGACGGCCGGGCCGGAGAGTGATATAGATATTCTGGTCGTAGGCCCGAATAGCCGATACCTAAAAGACATTGCCAGCAGGATAGCCTTCGACCTCGGCCATGAGGGTGGATTCACTTTCTTGATTTCGACATTCACAATCGAGTGCGACCAACTGCTCACTCTCAGGCGGCTCGGTTCGCCTTTCGTGCAGAGCATCTTGAAGGAAGGCCAGGCCTTATATGACAACGGGACCTACGCAGGAATACATAGACAAGCAGTTGGAGTCGGCTGACGAGGCGCTCGACGACGCTGAGTACCTACTCCAAGACGACGCTACAAGGCAACGGCGAATCGCGCATATTACGCGATGTTCTATGCTGCTATGGCCGCGCTGATGAAATCAGGAGGAACCCTTCCACGAACGCACGGCGGGGTAATGAATCAGTTCGGTATGCGTTATGTCACGACTGGAATTATCGAAGCTGAACTTGCAAAGTCTTTGCAAGACACATACGAACTGCGAAGGCAGAGCGATTACGAATTAATCACGTCCTATACAGAGGACGAGATTATCCAGGCTGTTCAGAACGCGCGGACCTTTGTATCCGAGATAAAGCGCGCTCTGGATGCTTCCCGGTGAACTGAGTATCACTTCCTGCGCTTTGGCATCCGGGTCAGCGTTGCCCTGAACTCCGCTCGCGTCTCCCATATAACTGCATTGCGACCAGACCGCCTACCAGCTCTGGGAGGGCCTTTCACAGTCGGTCAACTCGATTGACGGCTCAGGTGATGGTTGTTACACTCGCGCCATAGCTGTCGAGACGGCTGAGATAGTTCCCGCGGGCCTGTCCCAAAGGCTTCTCAGACGCACTGAAATCTCCAAGGAGGACACTATGAGCGACACTCATTCAGACCTTAATAAAGATACGTTCCTGTGGATGTACGGGACGATGTTCACTATACGCACATTCGAGGAGCAATCGCGGCGCGAGGCGGATGCGGGCAAACTGCGAGGTATGCACTCGTCCATAGGCCAGGAGGCGGTGCCGACTGGCATCTGCGCCCATCTCCGCGATGACGACTATGTTCTCGGCACGCACCGCAGCCACCACCACTGCATAGCCAAGGGTGTTGACCTCAAGGAGATGATGGCCGAACTGCTGGGCAAGTCCACCGGCACCAACAAGGGCAAGGGCGGCACTATGCACATAGCGGACATCAACAAGGGTATGTTGGGCGCGAACGGGGTGGTCGGCTCCAACATTCCGGTAGCCACCGGGGTTGGGCTGAGCGCGAAGGTCAGAGGCACCGACCAGGTGAGCGTGGTCTTTTTCGGAGACGGCGCGTCCAGTCAGGGTGTGCTGCACGAGTCCATGAACCTGGCGAGCATCTGGAAATTGCCTGTGCTGTTCGTGTGCGAGAACAACCGCTACGCGGAGTCCACACCGTTCGAGTTCACGGTTGCGGGCGCATCGGTGGCCAACCGCGCCGCCGGATACGATATGCCCGGCGTATCGGTGGACGGGCAGGACGTTATCGAGATACACGAGGTCGCTGCCGAGGCCGTTGCCCGAGCGCGGCGCGGCGAAGGCCCGACTCTCATCGAGGCGCAGACCTACCGCTACCAGGGACACTTCGGCGCCGACGATCCGCTCGGATACCGCTCGGAGGAGGAAGAGGCGTACTACAAGGGGCGCGACTGCATAGCGCAGTTGACAAGACACATTCTGGACAACGGCATTGGAACCGAGTCGGAGTTGGAGTCTCTGCAAGAGCGGGCGGCGCAGGACGTGGCCGACGCGACCGCGTTCGCCGACGCAAGCCCATTCCCTGAGCCAGAGGAGCTGATGACGGACGTGTATGTGACGTACGCCTAAAAGGATACCTGCCCAAATGGTCGTCAACGCGAAAAGTGAATACGGGTCATTTAGGGACAGCCTGCGCGCGCCAATTCACCGCTGGTTTACCTATCCTGCGGGATATTCCCACAAATTCGTCGAATCCAAGATAAATGAGTATGGCTTGACCAGCGGTTCGACCATTGCCGACCCCTTCCTTGGTACGGGGACAACCTCTGTCGCGGCTAAGATGATGGCCGTGAATTCCGTGGGTATCGAAGCGCACAGCTTCGTACACTGGGTTGCGAAGACCAAGATGTTCTTCTATCACGACCTCAACGAGCTATCCAGATCCGTCAATGAAGTGATACTACAAGCGCAGGCGTTGACGGGCGAGACCGACTGGTCGGACATATGGCCTCCATTGGTGTACAAGTGCTTTACTGACAACAACCTAGGGCAATTGGCCGCGCTGAGAAGGGTCATCCTGGAGTTACAGGGTGAGCAGCATGTACGCGATTTTTTGAAACTGGCCCTGACGTCAACTCTTCGGATAGTGACCACCGCAGGCGCAGGGTGGCCTTATATAGCCCCCGGCAAGCGGCACTCTAGGAAAACCGACAAGAATGCGCATACCGAATTCCGAGCGCGCTGTCACCTTATGATGGCAGACATACAGCAGACCCAAACATTGGGAATTCCTTATTCATCGCATGATGTTTTACTGGGCGACGCCAGACAGTTCGCTTCTTATGTGGAAAACGAAACCGTTGACCTGATAGTGACTTCCCCTCCTTATCTCAACAACTACGACTACGCGGACCGCACTAGGCTCGAGACATACTTCTGGGGTATCCATGAGTCATGGGCAGACATTACCCGCGAAGTTCGAGACCACTTGATTATGGCGGCTACCACCCAAGTACGTATGTCCACTATGAACGAGATCAGAGAATGCCCACGAATTCGACAGGTGGACGCAGGGATACACGATGAACTCTCCGCCATAATCGGCAGGCTGGGAGACATGAGAGCGATCAAGAGCGGCAAAAAGACCTACGACTATGTAGTCGCCGGATACTTCGAGGATATGCTCCAGGTGCTATTGGGAGGTTTGGCGGTTCTGAAACCGGGTGGTCACTTCGCACTCGTGCTTGGAGACTCGGCCCCTTACGGCGTTCATGTTCCCACAGAACAGATTGTCGGTAAACTGGCCGTCGCCATTGGTTTCTCCTCATACGAAATAGAACAGATCCGTACCCGCGGGGGAAAGTGGGGGCACAATACCCAACGCCACAAGGTGCCGCTGAAAGAAAGTATTCTCACAATAGCAAAGTAGAGACAGGATAAATTCTATTGGTTGCCAGAGCTGCAAGCGCATTGGGTCAAGAGGTAGGCAAGCTGTTTGAATCGGCGGTGCTGGAGTCTGTGCGCGATGAGGTCGAGAGCAGGGGGTACTCAATCCGACCTGCCAGACTGCGAAACGGCACAGGCAACGTATATCAGATTGATGCAGTGGTATTCGACTCCGATAACCAACCCATAATCATCATAGATCCGAAATACATCCGTTACACCAAGCACAACAGAGACAAAGGCAGTTGGTTATGTGTGGCCCACTACAACTTGAGAAAGACACATCGCTCGATTCGTAAGTCTCTTGCGGTTTTGGCAGGGCGTTGGTCCAATCCATCCAAAGCTCTGATAAGAAGTTTTGGCGTGGAAGCACTCGAGGTTCCGTTCGACCACATGGCCAACATTCTGCGTACCTATGATGTCGAATTCGATTGGCCTGAAGATAAAGGCGAACTCACTGCTAGAGTATCCCTCGAAAATTTCTCTGAACTGGATGAGGATACCAAGCTGGAGATCGGCGTGAAAATGGTATCCGGTGTATCGGTTAGTCTCCAGGACGGAGTGGTTCAGGTTCTCGATACCGACATTGACTCCATGGCGACCAGAGTAGCAGAGGTCGAGATCCTGCTGAAAACCAATCAGGGTGAGATGATTCTGTCTTCTTTTGACAGTGTGCCCGAGGCTATGAAGGCTCTGACTGATCTGGTATCGGACAAGCCGGATATTCGAACTTTTATTCAGTCGTGAGTGAATGGGACATTACAATGACACAAACTCAGATTAGGACATAATAAAATAGAGGCTAGGTCGGGCTCCCATGCTTCGGGGAACCTGCCTAACCTCATCTATAACACGTTAAGGCTAACATCGCTTACTAAGTCTGTCAATAGAAATTGAGCAATAGACCATATCACATGCCAATCGCTCGACCGAGAGGGAGGAAAACCCATGGTAGCGGAAGCTGTACGACAAGTGTCTTACATACAGGCGATCAATGAAGCTATACGGCAGGAGATGGAGCGCGACGACAATGTTATCGTCATGGGCGAGGATATAGCCGGTGGCGGCGACAGGGAGGACAAGCAGGATGCCTGGGGCGGCCCGATGAGGCTGACCAAAGGGCTGGTGGGCCAGTTTGGGCGGCAGCGGATTCGGGATACGCCCATATCGGAAGCGGGGTTCATCGGAGCGGGGGTTGGCGCGGCGGCCTCGGGTCTGCGGCCCGTGGTTGACCTTATGTACGTCGGGTTCTACGGCGTGTGCGCGGACCAGATAACCAACAACGCCGCCAAGATTCACTATATGTTCGGCGGCAAGGTCACGATACCGCTGACCATAATGACCGGAACCGGCGCCGGCACCAACTCGGCGGCGCAGCACTCGGAAACGCTGTACTCGATTTTCACCCACTTCCCTGGCCTCAAGTGCGTTGCGCCCTCCGACCCATATACCGCCAAGGGGCTTATGACTGCGGCCATTCGGGACGACGACCCGGTGATCGTCTTCAACAACCGCCAGCTTATGGGCATCAGGTTCGACGTTGATGTGCCGGAAGAGTCGTATGAGGTCGAGATAGGCAAGGCGCGCGTCGTGCAGGAAGGCACGGACGTTACGCTGGTCGGCATCAGTTATACCACGAACACCTGCCTCCAGGCCGCTCAGGAACTGGAAGAGCAGGGCTACTCGGTAGAAGTGGTGGACCTGCTGTCGTTGTCTCCGATGGACGACGAGACGCTCATCGAGTCGGTGAAGAAGACCCGCAAGATAGTCATCGTTGACGAGGACTATCCACGCTGTTCGATAGCGTCGGACATCTCCGCGCTGATCGCGGAGGAAGCCTTCGACTATCTGGACGCGCCGCCGCGCCGCCTGAACGCGCCCCACGCGCCCGTCCCGTACAGCCGACCGCTGGAAGCGCTTTTCGTCCCCGACAAGGATATGGTCGTTGACGCGGCTCTCGGAGTGCTGGAGTGATCAGTTTGCAGTTCTCAGATTCCTGAGAACCGATCACTGACTACTAACAACTATTCACCAAAAACTATAACTGCGAACTAAAAACTTCCAAGGAGCGTTTTGTGGCAACTCCGATAGTCATGCCCAGGTTGGGCGACTTTATGACCGAGGGAACCGTAGTCAGTCTCGCAAAGTCCCAGGGCGATGAGATCAACCAGGGCGATGTGATCGCCGAGATAGAGACCGAAAAGCTGAACTACGACCTCGAGTCTGTCGCTGGCGGTGTATTTCACCCGGTGGTGGACGCGGGCGCGACGGTGGCTGTGGACGGTCTTATAGGCTACGTGCTTGAGGCGGGCGAAGACGTTCCCGCTCCCGAAACGCCAACTACGTCCGCGCGGACGGCGAGGCGGGCGTCCAGGGGACGCAGACCCGCCCGCGGGCGCGGCAGAGGGAGCGACACCGTGCGCTCGACACCCGGCGCGCGCCGACTCGCGGCCAACCTGAACGTTGACCTGTCACAGGTCACGCCCACAGGCCCGGGCGGTCGTGTGGTGGAGGCGGACGTTCGCGCTTTCGATGAGCGGCAGAAGGCTGCGCCTGCGGTGACGCCTTCTACGCCCGGAGCGCGGCGGCTTGCGGCCAGCCTGAACGTTGATATGTCACAGGTCACGGCCACAGGTCCCAGGGGACGAGTGGTGGAAGCCGACGTTCGCGCTTTCGCGGAGCGCCAAGCGGCTGAACAGGCTCCCGCTATGCCCCCCGGTTTGCCTGAGCCGTCCAGGAGCGAGCCGCTAAGCGGCATGAGACGCGGCATCGCGCAGCACATGAGCGAAAGTCTGAGGAGTACCGCCCAGCTTTCCTACTTCCTGGAAGTTGACGTTACCGAGGCGCAACGCCTGCGCCGCGAGGCTTCGCAGGGAAGCGACACGTCCATTGCGATGGTGCACGTGCTTATCAAGGCGTGCGCGGAGGCGCTCAGGCGCGTTTCGGTAATGAACAGCGTGCTTGCGAACGACGCGGTTCACTACTTCGACCAGGTGAACATGGGCGTGGCGGTCGCGCTCGATGACGGGCTGATCGTTCCTGTCCTGCGCAACGTGGGCAGCATGGACATAAGCCGTGTAGCGGGAGCCACGGGTGAAATGGCGGACAGGGCGCGGGCGGGTACGCTGTCGCCGGACGACGTCGTGGGCGGCACGTTCACCATCAGCGCGCTGGGGTCGGTGGACGGCTTCACGCCGATTCTCAACCGGCCACAGAGCGGCATCCTGGGAGTGGGACGCAGCGTGCAGAAGCCGGTCGTAGTCCGTGGCGAGGTCGTAGTGCGCGAGATGATGACTCTCAGCCTGACCGCGGACCACCAGGTAATAGACGGCGCGGTGGCAGGGGGATTCATGCGCAGGCTTCAGGCGACGGTGGAGAGGCCGGCGGCGCTGTTCAGGTAGACATATGCCATACGAATCTATTGATGTTCTCCAAAACGCTCTTGCCAGGGATGTGTTCCACTACACACGTGACTCGAAGAAGGCTGCTGGACGCGCTCTTGGCACATTGGTGGAAATCATTAACTTCTACCTATTGAAAGCGTGGGGCTACGAAAGGCGAATTGCAATTGAGAGACGCATTCCAGAATACGCAAACCCTGACCTGACTCATAATGTTGAGTTCACGCTACACCCTACTCATAACATAGCCCACACAGAGTTAGAAGAATCTGCACTACCATTCACAGCTAAGAAGATAAAGAAGGAGGTAGGGAAAGATAGTTGGGATGTTAATAATCTCAAGGGGAATCAACTATTATCAAGTACAAAATTACTGAGAAATTCATGCACTATCTATGAGAGTACGGATGAATTAGTTCTTGCATATCTCGAAAATAAGAGAGATGATGCATGGGAAATTTCAGTTGAGAGTTTTCATATTCAGCCTTTCGCAATGTTTGAATGTAAGAGAGTCGGAGTTGAAGAAGGAATGCGGAAAGGACCTCAGACGATTGAAAAAGCCAAGCAAGGTGCTTATGTTGCCCGAACTGTTTCGTCATTGCAAAAGATTAGAAAAGCAGACGGTTCACGGTATGGAGTATTACCCTTGCCTGATAACAGTATGGAAGTTAAGCCGTATGATGAGTTCGTTCAAGAAATCGTGAGATCCAATGACCTGGACTTATTGAGACATTTTATTCTGACAGTAGGTATCGTAAGCAATCATGGAAATTGGTTTACATCTGACGATCACAACAAGGAACTCAGGGTTTTATCCCAATCTTATGATTGGCTGATATTTCTTACAGATGCAGGTTTAGCTCAATTCATAGATGATTTGCTATTAAATCCTGGTAAATTTTATCAAGACGCAAGGGAAGCGTTCATAAATAGTTACAGTGGAACAAAAGGCAAGAACAGGTTTACTAAAGTCACCATGCACTTGGCGGCAGATAGGGCAATTCAGAGATACTTTAAGAGTCACCTGTCAGAGATAGAGGATTGGTTCGACATAATATCTCCGAACGGAAAGTCTATTGCCGAATTAAAAGACGAGCTTGATGCTCTTGCGAACAAAAATTGGCAGGAGATTCTGAAATGACGGCAGGTCGCAGTATGAGTTCTCAGAGTGTCCACTGGTGCACTCCTCCTAAATATGTCGAAGCGGTCAAAAGAGTGTTCGATGGAACAATAGAACTTGATCCGTGCTCCAATAAGTGGTCTATTGTTGGAGCTGACACAGAATGGATGACACCCGAAAATGATGGCCTAATTAAAGAATGGAACTCCAGAACCATCTATGTGAATCCTCCATATGGAGCTGATCGGGAACGAAAGACAACTATCAAGCATTGGTTGCACAAATGTGCATATGCATATAGAAGTTACGACTCAGAAGTATTGGCATTGGTTCCAGTAGCAGCTAATACCAGACATTGGAAAAAATATGTTTGGGGCAATGCCACAGCAGTATGCTTTCTTTATGATACACGCCTTAAATTCCTAGAAAATGGCAGAAGTGACACTAAGGGAGCCCCAATGGCATGTTCAATGATTTATTGGGGAGATAATTATGAAGTATTCTTTGATGTGTTTATAGAGTTCGGAGCGGTTGTTGATTTAAGAAATCTGTATGGCCAAGTGATAGGAAATCAAGGCCAGTTGATTTATTCTGAATTTTCGTGAAATCAATAATGTGCAGGCTTACCTTAGGAGTATGTCTGAGAAGTGTTAGGATGGGATCATTATGAATCCTGAAACGTATCCGCCAGATCTGTCCGACCCTGGGGGTTCGTGTGGTGTTCCCACGGCGATGGGCGGCGGAGTGAACATTCGCGTGGTCAGTGCGCCACTGCAGACTGTCAATAAACTATGCGCGCCTGCCTGAGACAGATGAGTCGTTCCCATATGCTGCCATGCTCAGGTTGATGCGCTGTAGGCTGGCGCATCCGGCATGAAATCACTTCTCGGACACACTCTACATAGAATATAGAACGGGGTCTGCCTGTGTCATGTTGTCCTCCTGTAAAGCCTCACCAGGTTCTCGATTCCTGATTCTACACTCCCCGATTCACATTCGATTGACGCCTCTTTCGGCCATTGGTAAACTCAGTCTCAATAAACATGGAGGATATTTGCAGTGCCTAACAGCGTATCTTTTCACGATCTTAACCCCCTCTCGTTCCTCGACCGCAGCGCGTCGGTTTACCCGAACAAGCCCGCGATCATATACAACGACAAGACTTACACTTATTCCGAGATGGACGACAGGGTGAACAGGCTCGCCGGCGCCCTGCGCCAGGCGGGTGTCCACAGGGGCGACCGAGTCGCCTTCATGGTGCCAAACATACCGCCCATGCTGGAAGGACACTACGGCCCGATGAGGCTGGGCGCAATCCTCGTCGCTATCAACATCCGCCTGTCCGCCCGGGAGATCTCCTACATTCTGAACCACTCCGGGGCCAAAGTATTGGTGTTCGACTCCGAGTTCGCAGACACCGTTCGCAGGATGAAGGACGAAATACCCGGTGTCGAGACGTTCGTACAGGTCGTTGACACCACCCCGAAGGCGGACGACATTCCGGGCATGGAATACGAAGAGTTCCTGGCTTCTTCGCCGCCGGGGACGCACCGAGAGGCTCTCGAATCCGAGACCGACCCCATAACCATCAACTACACATCCGGCACGACCGGATTGCCCAAGGGAGTCCAGTTTCACGCCCGGGGCGCGTATCTGAACGCGCTCGGCGAGATTCTGGAGTCCGGCGTCACATGGCGCAGCACGTATTTGTGGACGCTGCCGATGTTCCACTGCAACGGCTGGTGCCACACCTGGGGCATAACCGCGGTTGGCGCGACCCACCTGTGCCTGAGACGGATTGACGCCGCCGAGATATACCGTCTGATAGAAAAACACGGCGTAACCAATATGTGCGCCGCCCCGACCGTGCTCACGATGCTCTACTCCGCCCCCGAAGCGGAGGGGCAGGACCTGTCCGGCCTGACGATAATGACCGCGGGCGCGCCTCCCGCCCCGCAGGTCATACGCTCCGTCGAGGAGATGGGCGCGTTCATACACCACGCCTACGGCCTGACCGAGACCTACGGCCCGACTACCATCTGCGCCATACAGCCGGAGTGGTCGGATATGTCCGTTGATGAGCGCGCGCGGCTCAAGTCAAGACAGGGGGTGCCGTTCGTAGTCTCCGAACCCGGCCTGCGCGTGGTCAACTCCAGTATGGAGGACGTGCCGCGCGACGGCGCGACGATGGGCGAGGTCGTGATGCGCGGCAACATCGTCATGTCCGGCTACTTCAACGACCCCGAAGCGACCGCAACTGCGTTCGAGGGCGGCTGGTTCCACTCGGGTGACCTCGCGGTCTGGCACCCGGACGGATACATAGAGCTCCAGGACCGCGCCAAGGACATCATCATCTCCGGCGGCGAAAACATATCCAGCCAGGAGGTCGAGAAGGTCATCATGGAACATCCGGGTGTGCTCGAGGTGTGCGTCGTCGGCGTGCCGGACGACCGCTGGGGCGAGGTGCCGAAGGCGTTCATCGTCCCAAGAATGGGCGCAGAGGTCGCGGAAGACGATGTTATCGAGTTCACCCGCGAGAGGATAGCGCGCTTCAAGGCCCCCAAGTACGTCGAGTTCGGGGAACTCCCCAAGACCGCCACCGGCAAAATCCAGAAGTACATCCTCCGCGAGAAGGAGTGGGAGGGGCGCGAGATGCGGATTCAGGGTTCGACCGTATAGCGAAACCAAGAAGAATTCCTCGTCCCTTGACGGAGCCAATATAGGGGCAACCCTCGTGGTTGCCCTGCCGAGGGCGAACCCGCCCGCCAGATTTCGATCATCCGCAGGGCCAGCCCTCATAGCTACCCACTAAAAACTGATAACTAAAAACTGGAGACCCCAAATGCCACAATGTAAAGTATGCGGCAAGGACGTGTCCGAAACGCTCGACACGCCCGTGGGAAAGACCTTCGCGGGCACTCCCGAACTTGACCCTGCCAGGGGAACCAAGCGGTATTGGAACGGCGTGTGGTACTACTTCGACAGCCTGTCCTGCCGCAGCCGGTTCGACTCCGCTCCCGCGAACTATACAGGAACATAGGCCCGTGAGGGTTCCGAGCATATCCAGAGATGTACCCTGCGGCTGACCGGCATCTGGGCTAGATTCACCATTCACTAAATCAAGGTGGAACAGTCTCGCTGCCGAAATTTATTATATCTGCTGATTTCACACGCTTAGGAGGAGTCCTCTTATGAACACGGGCGATATAGCTTGGATTCTCATATCTTCGGCCCTGGTGCTGCTTATGACGCCGGGGCTCGCGCTGTTCTATGGCGGACTCGCGCGAAGCAAAAATGCCGCAAGCACCATAATGTACAGCCTTATGAGCATGGGAATCGTCGGAGTGGTCTGGGTTCTTTGGGGCTACACGCTCGCATTCGGGCCGGACGTAGGCAAGTTCATCGGCGACCTGAGCTACGTGGGCCTGAATGGGGTCAGCGCGTCCGAGCCCGGCCCATACGCGAGTAATATACCCCACCAGGCGTTCATGATATTCCAGGGTATGTTCGCTATAATCACTCCCGCGCTGATTACCGGAGCGTTCGCGGAACGAATGAAGTTCTCGTCCTACGTTATCTTCACGATTCTGTGGGTAACGATAGTCTATGCCCCGGTGGCGCACTGGGTCTGGGGCGGCGGTTGGCTGGGAGAACTCGGCACCCTGGACTTTGCGGGCGGAAACGTGGTGCATATCAACTCGGGCGTGGCCGCGCTCGCGGCAGCCTGGATATTCGGAAAACGTCTCGGATTTGGCACCGAGCCTATGGAACCGCACAACGTGCCGATGGTCGTGCTGGGCGCCGGGCTGCTCTGGTTCGGATGGTTCGGATTCAACGCTGGATCCGCTCTCTCAGCCGATGGCAATGCGGTAAACGCCTTCGTGGTGAGCAACACCTCGGCCGCCGCTGGAATTATCGGATGGACAACCACCGCATGGCTGCTGGATGGCAAGCCGTCCGTGATTGGAGCGGCCTCGGGCGCGGTGGCCGGACTTGTGGCGATAACCCCGGCCGCCGGATTCGTCGGCCCCATGCCAGCCATAGTCATTGGCTTGGTCGCGGGCATAATTTGCGACCTCGCGGTCAGGTTCCTTGTCAGGCTAAACCTCGATGACGCTCTTTCGGTATGGGGCGTTCACGGAATCGGCGGAACGTGGGGAGCATTGGCAACCGGACTGTTCGTCGGAGTGGGATTCGGCGGCATAGCGGCGTTCACCGACGCCTCCCGCGCCGAACAGATTCTCAACCAGGTCATATCCATCGTCGCCACATGGGTCTGGGCGTTCGTGATGACGGCCATCATACTCTGGATAATAAAGGTAACCGTGGGCCTGAAGGTCTCCGACAATGAGGAAGCCGTCGGACTGGACGTAACCGAACATGGCGAAACCGCGTACAGGTGGTAGCCCCCGCGCCATTTTGCCAATGAAACGCATCAGTTAGGAAGGTTTCTTATGAAAAAAGTCGAGGCAATCATCCGACCGGAGACAGTCAACCAGGTCAAGGATGCGTTGGTCAAAGCCGGATTCTCAGGGCTGACAACCACACAGGTAACCGGGCGAGGAGCGCAGCGCGGCATTGTACACACCGGACGCAGCGGACAGTCGGTCGTCATAGATATGCTACCCAAAGTGAAGCTGGAGATGGTCGTCAGCGACTCCGATGTGGACCGCGCGGTAGGTGTTATAGTAGAGGCATCCCGCACAGGCGAAATAGGCGACGGCAAGATATTCGTCCAGCCCGTAGAGCAGGTTGTCCGCGTCCGCACCGGAGAAAGAGGCGAGTCCGCGATCTAGGCGCTGTGCTACGCCAGCGTCATAGTACCTGAAGATGCAGTCTGAGGTATAGTAAAATGTATATACTCTGGATTGCTAACAGCCTACTTGAGACACTTACGATAGAGAGCGACATATGAACCCACCAACAAGACGCCGCATTCATCGTGTCAGGCGCCGCCGCTTCCATCGCCCTGTAAATCCGTTCCTTGACGGAATAGCGCGCATATTCGATTTCACGGGGTCACTGAGAACACAACCTGGAAACCAGTTTCCGCACGAGGTAGCCGACCAAGAGGCCCTGCGAAGCGACTGGATTACCGTAGGCAACGACTTCCGAGCAGTCATGGGCGACTGGGAACGACTCAAACCAGTCAAAGAGAAATCCAAGCGTGACGGTATGAAAACACGCCTTGGATAACGGAGTTCCACCTCACGACCGGGAACTTGCTCGTCCCTGTCAATCAGATGATGAAGCCAACGCGCTTGAATCGCCGAGGCCCTCCTCTATACTTGTAGAGCAAGAGAGTTGGCTGGGGCCGTTACCGCCTCCTAATGTGTTATCAGAGTACAATTTTGTGGAAAATGGAGCGGAACGCCTCTTCAGGATGGCCGAGCGGCAAGCCGAACATAGAATAAATATGGATATCGAGTCCCTAAAAGACGACAACAAACTGGCGTTGAGGGGACAGCGGTTTGGTCTGATTGTAGTATTGGCGGTATTGGGTCTGGCGGGATACATGACCTATTTGGGTGCGACCTGGGAAGCGGCGGCGGTGGTTGGGATAGATGTTGTAGGACTGGCGGCAGTGTTCGTTTACAGCAGACTCAATAGGCGAGACCCACAAGAACATCAGCCAGTGGATACTGACGACTACATAGAACTGGACACAGATCACCCATAAATCAAACCACTATTCCAGGCCGTCGAAAGCCATAACCTCCGTCGGCGTTATCCTGAGCAACACGAAGTCCACTTTGCTCAAAATATCTTCGACGTATGGCTCTCCCTCTTCCGGACCCAGATAGTGAAAAGACACCGCACGCACGAGGTCTTCCACCCTATCCTTCGATATGCGGGCTGAGCCGTTGACCAGAAGCCAACGCTGCGGCGACTCATTCGCCGCGACGCACAGCGCCACGCTTGGGTTGTTTCGCGCATTCCGCGCCTTGATCGTATCCCTGCCCACTGCCACGACGATCTCGTCGCCGTCCACCAGGTGCCAGACAGGGGTCATGTGCGGACTGCCGTCCGCGCGAAGCGTCGTGATTATCGAGATGATAGGCTCTCGCAGAAGCTCATCCGTCTGCTGGCTATTTAGTTTTCCCAAATCCTGATCTCCCACTCTGTACAGGCAAGCCTCTCCGGACCCGCCTCGCTCATCGTCTCCGTTCCTGCAAAGACGCGCTGTTTCTACAAGATAGCGCCGCGCTCTTGCAGGCGTTGGATGTCGTCCCAGTCGCAGCCCAGTTCCTCGAGCAGAATCATCTCCGTGTCCTCGCCCAGCTCGGGAGCCTCCTTCCAGACGCCCGCCGGGGTCTCGCTGAAAGTTACCGGGAAGTTACACATCTTCACGTCGCCGATTACCGGATGCTCGAACCCGGTAATATAGTTGTTGGCGACGACCTGCGGGTCGTGTTCCAGTTCCTGGATGGTCTGCACCTTGGCGAATATCAGGTCCTCGTACTGATTCAGGATGTCAATCCACTCGTCCGCCGGCTTGGTCTTGAACCGCTCCGCGATGATGGCGGTCAACTCCGGCGAACCAGCCGTCATCCCCCGAATGTCGCCAACCATGGGGTCGTCTATAAGTTCTTCCAGTCCGAGCGCGGCGGCGAAGTCCGGCCAGTACCGCTGGAACTGCGCGCTCATAAACTGGACCCAGCGTCCGTCCTGGCACTCATAGGCGTTGACCAGCGGGTTCATCGGGTTCTTCCGGTCCATCTGGCCGTAGTGATACCCCGACAGAAGCTGCATACTCACCGCCAGACCCTGGAGCCACATGGTGCTGCTGAGGTGCGAAACGTCCACGCGCTGACCCACGCCCGTCCGCTCCCTGGCGTACAGCGCGGAGACCACCCCAAGGCACAGGACTATTCCGCCCATCTGGTCGGAGACCGCGCCCGATACATACGAAGGCTCCGGCTGGGACGCGGCAGTCGCGGACATCATCAGGCCGGAACGCGCCTGGCCGCAGCCATCGAGGGACGGCTTCGCCGAGTCGGGGCCAAGCGGCCCGTATCCGCTGCCCGACCCGTATATCAGCCTTGGGTTGATCTTTCTGAGCGTCTCGTAGCCCATGCCGAGCCTTTCGGGAATGCCCTTGCGATAGTTCTCTATAAACACGTCCGCCTGCTCGACCAGCTTATAGACTATGTCCCTGCCCTCCTCGGTCTTGAGATTGACCGAGATTCCACGCTTGTTCCTGTTGCACGTCTCGAAGTAGGCGTTCCTGTCGCCCTCCAGCGCGATTGGGCGCGAACTCATGCGGGCGACAGCGCGCCCGATGTCGCCGTCCGGCGCCTCGATCTTGATAACGTCCGCGCCCATGTCGCCCATCATGGACGCCGCCACAGGGCCGAACTGGTACATAGTCCAGTCAAGAACCCGCAACCCCTTCATCGGACCGTCAACGCCGTTGATTTTACTCTGATTCATGTTCTGCTCCCCGCTTGAGACAATTCGGATACTTTGAAAAAACCGCGCGACCGACCATGCGCGAATCTGCTGCGCCACATCCGGTGTCATGGGCCGAGCGGCCCGCCGCATTGTGCCATTATATACCGAGTCAACTCACCTTGCTCCAAGCCCGGCTCATCGGCAGGGCCTTTCGATTGTTGCAAATCCCAAAGCCCCGCATTTCTCGTCATTCCCGTGAAAGCGGGAATCCATAGGCCACTGTACTATCGAATCTGGATAACCGAAAGACCCTGGCTCATCGGACGGGTTGCTGCATTTAGAAAGGCTTGAGTCCGAGAGGGCTGTTGTCCTGAAATCCCGTATAAGGTACGGTCGTATCCGACGCAAGTATCCCAGCGAGGTGTCCTATGAAGATCACATCCATCAAGGCAATACCCAGCGCTCCCGACAAGATTCCCGACTCCTACGGGATAATGGCCACCAGGAACTACGTCTATGTCAAGGTGGAGACCGATGAGGGAATCGTCGGCTGGGGAGATGCGACGTGTGGGCCTCTGACCGTCGCCTCGATGGTGGAAGAGTTCGGTCAACTCGTCGTCGGCAAGGACCCCAGCCGTATCGAAGAGCACTGGCAGACGCTGTATCACCACTTCTTCGTCAGGGGAGGCCCGATTCAGCTTTCGGCCATCAGCGGCATTGAGATGGCCCTGTGGGACATCAAGGGCAAGGTACTTGGAGCTCCGGTCTACGAGCTGCTCGGTGGGATGATGCGGGACAGGATCTGGGCTTACGGAAGGTGGGACGGACTCACCCCCGAGGCCGCTGTGGAACAGGCGTTGAGCTATACTTCGCAGGGAGTCACCGCCCTCAAGGGCGATCCGTTCGATCACAAGGGCCTATTCATCACTTTCGAGGCGGAAAAGAAGGCCATAGCCACACTGGAAGCCGTCCGGGAAGCTGTTGGAGATGAAATTGAACTGCTGGTCGAAGTGCACGGTCGTCTCACTCCCTCCGCCGCCATCAGGGTCGGCAACGAAATAGAGCAGTATCGCCCGTTCGTGTACGAAGAGCCTGTGCCATTTCAGAACCTCGACGCGATGCAGAGAGTCGCCGAGTCGGTCAACATTCCCATAGCCACCGGAGAGCGCCTATACACCAAGTGGGACTATGCCGATCTCTTGCAGAGGCAGATAGTCGCGATGATTCAGCCCGACCTCATACAGGGCGGCGGAATACTGGAACTCAAGAAGATAGCGGCAATGGCGGAAGCGCAGTACGTCGGATTCCAGGGCCACGCCATCCACGGGCCGATGGACGTACTGGCGGTCTTGCACCTGGATGCCTGCACGCCAAACTTCATGATCCACGAAGGAGGCATGAAGCCCTGGTTCCAGGACGCCTTCATCGGGGACTTCCCTGTGCAGAAGGACGGCTACCTGCCGGTGCCGACGGGCCCCGGCCTGGGCGGGGAAATGAACGAAGACTGGCTCCGCTCACACCCGGCGCAACCGGATGCCCAGGGCTGGGCTTCTCCGATAGGCCAGTTGCCTTCCAAGCAGTTCAACGAATGGGGATAGAACACTCCGGCGTTAGACGGGAGGGTTGAGCCTATGCCATTCGGTCGCCTCCTCGTATGCGTGTCCCACCCTGCACAACAGCGGCTCGGACAGTCGCTTGCCCACGAATTGCAAGCTCAGCGGCAGGCCGTCCGCGCTCAGTCCGCATGGCACGGACAGCGTGGGCGCGCCGTTGAAGTCGTATGGCACGGTGTAACGTTGGAACGCCGTGCCGCGCCTCGAGTCCATCGGGCCGTACAGCGCCTCCGGCGTTACCGGGTAGGCGGGGCCTGTGGTGGACGGACACGCCATCACGTCAATATCCCTGAACGCCTCCCGCACGAGTCCGTTGCACTCGGCGCGCATATTGTTGGCCTCGGCATAGTCCGCGGCTGACTTTCCCGCGCCCATGTCCAGCCACCCGCGGAACCAGGGGCCGTAGTCGTCCCGGCGCGACGGGTAGTTCTCGCGGTGCGCCGCGACCGCCTCCGCCGAGCACAGAACGGGCCAGGCCGGAAGATACTTGTCCACGTCGGGCATCTCGATGTTCACTATCTCCGCCCCCAGCCCTTCCAGGACTTTCACCCCGTCCAGTACCGCCTGTGTCAGTTCGGGGTCAACTTCGTCGCTGACGTGATGTTCGTCCAACCCGATCCTGAGTCCCTCGACACCGCCCCCGATACCCGCGAGCATATCCGGCACAGGGTCGGAAAGCGACGTGGGGTCATTGGAGTCGTAACCCGCAATGGCCTGGAGCACGATGGCAGCGTCCGCCGAACTTCGCGTCATAGGCCCAACGTGGTCGAGCGACTCCGCCAGCGCCAGTACCCCGTATCGGCTGACCCTGCCCCATGTCGGCTTCAACCCCACGATGCCGCAGGCCGCCGCCGGAAACCGGATTGAGCCGCCAGTATCGCTTCCGAGTGAGCCGAAGCACAGCCCCGCCGCTGTCGCCGAACCCGAACCGCTGGACGACGACCCTGCCCAGCGGTCGTTGTCCCAAGGATTCAGTGGTATCTGGAGCGCGGGGTTGTATCCACCCATCGCTCCCTCGGTGAGATTCAGCTTGCCGAGCAGCACGGCTCCGGCGGACTCCAGTCTGGCCACCACAGTCGAATCGAAATCCGGGACATGGTTGGCGTACACCTTCGAGCCGCCCATAGTCCGAACCCCGTCCGTGAAGCACAGGTCCTTGACCGCTATCGGAACGCCGTGAATCGGTCCGCGATACTGACCGGAGGCAATCTCCTGCTCGGCTCTCCGCGCGGATGCGACCGCGTGATCGGACATCACCGTCGCATAGCTTTTCAGGTGGCCGTCCATAGCGTCAATCCGGTCGAGCATCGCGTTCGTAAGCTCGACCGGCGACAACTCCCGTGCCTCTATAAGAGCGGCGATTTCAGTAATGGTCTTGAAGTGGAGTGGCGTATCTGTCATGGGGATTCTCTCCGTCTATTGGGCGCTGCGACCATAGGATACACGAAAACTGGAGAGTCCGCGCTCGCTCGCAAAGGGGTATCAATCGCACACAATGACATCATCCAACGGAGTGGTTGCACAATAATCTAACATATACTATAATCGCTCCCATAGATAGAATATTTCCTCGCTTATCCATCACAACAACATATATCAGGGGGGAAAGCACGCTATGGACGGAAAATGGTCTAGATTAACAAGATTAGGCGTGATATTGACCATCGCAGGAGTAGTGGCAACCGTAATCAATGGGTACCTGTCTAGCAACAGCGACCTACTTGGAAGCGATTTCACGCAAGCCTTGGCAAACTTAGCGGTGAGCGTGGATCGAGTGGATGACCTGCTCATCGTGGTTGGGGTTATCATACTGCTTGTTGGGTTGTTCGGCCGGTACATTACCGACGACGAAGCTACCGACGAAGAGTAACATGGTCTAATGAGGGGGCAAATCATCAGCCCCCTCATTTCTTTGGCATTCTTACGTGCGCTGGATTATGTTTGCGAGCTATCTGCACGCCATCGGATAGACGTGTGGGCTGCGGTTTCGGAACTGCGACGCTCGCGTCCGCATGGGGCTGTCTTGAGTTGGATTGCGAACGTGCCGCCTCGAACAGCGGCTATCGTTGCTATTGGGCAGACAGTCTTTCCCTCACCTCATCGGGGGTCTCGCCCGTGTTCGGGGCTATCAGGTTCACTATGAACCAGTCCGACAGCAGATCGGATATTACGTCGGAGAGAACTCCGATTAGTCCGGCTTCACGCAGAACGGCAATCAGGAACTCCAGTGAATTACTCGAATGCGCCGGGGTAGAGGTTGGCGTTTCGCCGTCCGGGTCTGTTCCACCAGACTACCGCTTCTCAGTTACGCTATACGCATACCATCGGATAGACGTGGGGGCTGCGGGATAACTCTACTAGGGGCAGACGAGATCCTACCAGGTCTCATCCCCGCCCTCATTGGCTTAGGAGTGGTCGTAGCAAAGTGTAGCAATGCGATAGCTCACCAATAGCAAGAGACCCACTATCGGGCCATGTTCGCACTCCTGGCATTTTACACCCTCAAAGAGTTCGTGAATGGTGTCATCTGAAATCTCACTGTCCTGCGATAATCTCGCGCTCGGCTCCCCGCGTATTGGGCGCTACGATTACAGGATACATCAAAGATGAGCCCTGTAACGAGCTATACATTGTGAACGTTTCCGAAACGTACATTGCTCCTGAGAGAGTTTTAGGCTAGTCTTATATCCAGTCAAGATGGACGCGCTTGGAGGAAGACATGGGCAAGAAATGGCAGGCTCAGGATGCCGGGGCCAGATTCGACGAACTGCTCGAAGCCAGCCGAAAAGAGGGACCTCAGGTAGTGGTCGAGCGCGGCGTAGAAACCGCCGTCCTGGTCCCTATCGAGGAATGGCGAAGACTGAAGGGGATTAAGAAAACAGGCTTTGACGTCAAGGCTTGGCTTCTTGCTCCGGAAGCTCGGACAGAATCGCTTACGCCGCCACGTCAGAATTATTGGCATAGGCCGCCACCGACTTTCGAATAGGCCGATGTATCTTCGCGACACCAATGTGGTTTCTGAACTGCGACGCTCGCGCCCGCACGGGGCTGTCCTGAATTGGATTGCGAATGTCCCGACGGATCATTTATTTGTGTCGGCATTCACAATTGGTGAGATACAGGCGGGCATTGAGATCACCCGCGAGCAAGATGTGGCAAAAGCAGAGGAACTCGAAGCCTGGCTTGACAAAGTCCTTATCTCACTGATGTTACGCACTTAGCTATGAATTCCTAAACGAGAATGAGCCAGCTCAGCTACGAAATCTCTCTCAACTGTGTAAGGTCAGTTATCTCATATAAATTTCTTCCAATGGATGCGGACTCTTTTCGAGAGTGGGCGCGACTCAAGCACCGGAAATCAGCATCCCTAGCCGAGGATGCTATGATTGCGGCGACGGCCGTCGTTCACAACCTGACCGTCGTTACCAGGAACACGCGCGACTTTGTAGAGCTGGGCGTGGATATTCTGAATCCATTCGAAAGCCGGTAGGTTTCCGACCGTTGCAGGAGTATGCCCCCGGTGTCCCAAGTCCGCATCCTCAAAGAGTTTGTGGGCAGACATCGTGTTCTGTCATTGGAATGTTATGTCAGAATGGAGCCTAAGACGGCTTTGAAAAGACCATGCTCCAACTGGCAAAGATAGCGGCTATCGTTGCTATTGGGCAGACAGTCTTTCCCTCACCTCGTCCGGGGTTTCGCCCGTGTTCGGGGCTATCAGGTTCACTATGAACCAGTCTGACAGCAGATCGGATATTACGTCGGAGAGAACTCCGATTAGTCCGGCTTCACGCAGAACGGCAATCAGGAACTCCAGTGAATTACTCGAATGCGCCGGGGTAGAGGTTGGCGTTTCGCCATCTGTGTCTGTTCCACCAGACCCAAGTCGGTTGCCGGCGGGGTCGAAAATACCGCCTGCCACTTCGACGGACGGACGCGCATCGGACGGAAATGCGGGTACGGTCAGGAATACATAGTCCTCGCGCCCGCTGAAGACCTCGGCTTTCAGGGGAACTTTGCCATCAACCCTGAAGTCGGCTCTCTGGACAGAGGATGCGTCCAGGTCCTCACTGAACGCTACAAGAATGCTGTTGTTCCTTGCTTTGGTCGGGTCGTATTCGGTCTTGTCGTCGCCGTCTTTCGAGGTATCCCACCATCGGCCAGTTGTCACACTATTCATTACCGGCCCGGTGTTGTCAATTCTGGTCGCGTAGGGCTGACAGCCCTCTACCCGGCTGGTCCTGTTGACGACAACCCCGGCCAGCGACTGTCTTGGAAAATCGGCGACGTAGCAGGGATCGTTGTTGCCGTCAATCCGGGGTTGGCGGTCCAGAACCGCCAAGTTGCCGGCCGAGTCCTGCGCCAGCGCCCACCAGTAAATGGTGGCGTTGCTGTCAACATCCACCTCGCTGGGGAGACCTTGCCTCGCGCTGAAAACACCGTTTATTTCGTCAACGTCACCCTTGGAGGCTTCGTCAACCTGGAACTCGTACTCGCCGTTGAAATCAATAACACCGTTCGAGTCTGAGTCAACCGCGAAGATGACCCATATGTCATCCTCGTCCGCTATGCCGGAACCGCTGTCGGTGACATTGAACTCGATGTCAGGCTCGGCCCTGTCGGCCGAATTGTGCGCCGGGCTTAAGTTGGAGAAAGTCGGCGGTGTGGTCTCCACCTTCAGTGTCCTGGAAGTTCTTCGAGATGGGTCCGCGTCCCTGTATGTCAGCGTGATTACGTCATCCTTACCGACCTTCAGGCTTGGGGGGCTGGAATCGTCATCGGACCTATGGGCATTGGTGTCTATCACCAGGCGGAAAACTCCACTGACCGGCGCGGTTTCGGTCAATGTCACCCTGAACCCGGTGGGATCTGCCTGCGACTTGACAGTTACGGTGTCGTCGGTGTCGTTTACATCTCCGCCCCAGTAGATGGCATAGACCGTTCCGATGTATGGCTCAAGCAGGTCAACGCGACCATCAATACGCAGCCTGTCCACCTGGGGTTGCGCGACCTCAACGCCGTCCGCATTCACCAGGCGTATATCGTCTTCGTTGATAAACCCGTCGGGAGCGCCGGCGACTAAATTACTGTCGGCTACTCCGCTGTCTGCAATGGGAATGTAGGTCAGGTGGAACGTCCTCTGGCCGTTCAGGGTTATCATCTCAGCCATGGTGCATTCGTCACAGCCAAAGAAACTCCGGTTCGGGGTGTTCACCCGCTTGACCACTGTATTCAGATCGGAGTCGGCGACTTCGAGACCGACCGTTCCGCCCTGCCTCGCCCATTCCTGGTCTTCATCAGTGTCGGACAGATCGTAGAATCTCACCGTCCCCGTGGCAGAAAATACGGGGGAAACGGCAATGAGGGATATGAGAAATATCCCCAGGAGCGCGTGCGGTATGATTCGCCTTACGCCTTTCATACTGTGCCGCCTCCCCGTGAAAATTGACGATTGAGAGTCTGAAACCCCTGTCTATGACAGTACGCCAGAAGTTTGTCGCAGGTTCTTCGGCTTCTTCAGCCTGAAGTCCCGGCGTATAGCCTCAGGTATATTGGGTCTAACCCAGTGGCAGCGTCACCCTCTCGCCCGTCTGCATACTGATGTTCACCGCGTCGGTGAATTCCATATAGCGGACACCGTCGAAGAAACTGGTATGGGTTACGGGTTCGATCCCACGGATGGCGTTGATGAACTCTTCCTCGACGCGCCAGTCGCCCTGCTTCTCCTCGGGTATCGCGATCTCATCGAGTGCGCTGCCGCCACGCCGTCCGCCCCTGACATTCATAGTGGCGGAGTCCACGTGGACAGTGCCCTCTGAGCCGAATATCCACACCTGGTCGTCGGGCGCGAGTCCGGTAACAGTGCTCAGGCGCATTCTGGCTACCGGGCCGGAGGCGAACTCGACGAGGAGCTCTAGATGGTCGGGTATGGTGATGTAGGCCAGTCCACCGTCCCATCCCGTGCGGCGCTTGACGTTGACACGACCTACGGCGGTTACGGCGGCCGCCGGACCGAACCAGCGCATTATGGCCTCGTACCATATTCCCATCTGCATTATGTTGTTCCCGGACAGGTCTCGATTGTGACGCCAGTGGAATTCGGCGTCACGATCCACGAACCCGCCCTGATGCACTGTTATATCCACCGAAAGCACGTCGCCGAAGTAGCCCTCCCCGATGAGGTCCTTGATGGTGTTGTCTATCTTGAGCGTGTGCGGGGCCGGGACTATCTGCGCTACCAGGTGGGGCGTTAGCAGGGATGCGTCGAGCATTTCCCGGGCCTCGTCGGAGTTCATCGCCATCCGCGCCTCGGTCAGCACGTGCTTGTCCGCGTCCAGTGCGGCCAGAACCAGGTTCCGGTGCATATACGGCCAGGTGCCGATGCAGATGGCGTTTGTGTCGTCCGCCTCGATGAGGTCGCTCCAGGAATCATAGACCGCGCTCAGTCCGAAGTCGTCGGCGACCCGCTGGCCGGACTCGCGGCTGCGGTTCGCTACGCTGACGCTTTCCACGCCGTCAATTTCGGCAAAGCCGGGCAGGTGCCTGAGCCTTGTATTGCCTCCCGCGCCGACATATCCGATGCGAATAGTTTCGTCTGTCATAAGACATTTTCCTCCACAGTAGTTGCAATGAGGGTTATCAGTATAGCGCTCGGATTATATTGGACAACGCCAGGCTAGTACCATTTAAATGTAATTATACTGGGTAGATATGTTCGAGTTTAGCGCGAGCGTCTGTGGTGGAGAACCGCCAGTCTATGGTGGCGCAGGCTTCGTTGCGCTCCCGTTCGAGCGCGGCAACCTCTCGCTTCAAGGTCTCTTCGTCGCCTATGCGACGATTCAGACACTGTCTGCTGAAGACGCTGAACTCTATCTCAGCCATATTCAACCAACTTCCATGCTTGGGGGTGTAGTGAAACTCCAGACACCTGGCTATGCGGCGCGCTTCAGACGGCTCGAACGCTTCGTAGAGAGCCGAACTTGTGGGTGTTGAGGTTGTCCAATACCACACGGATTGTTCCCACGGCAGGGTACGCCTCGTCAACCGGCCAGCGCATCTGCTGAGCGAAGTCCACAGCGGCGTGGCGCTCGGTCACCTCCACGTGTCTCCACCCTCCTTTCGGTTCACAGAACATGAACAGGTTCCGAGTTCCGTTTCGCCTGTACTCGTAGTCATAGCGTTTCAATCGTCCGGCTCTGGGAGCTATGGGTGTTCTGGTCTCCTCAATCAACTGTTTGGATGTCTCGTCGAAGCAGACCACCGGACGCTCCGGATCGTAGTCTTCGCTGTACAGTTCCAGCACGTCCTCCATTCGAGCCACGAACTCCCCGCTCACCTTGGGGATATACCACTCTTTCTTCTTCCAGGGCTTCAGTTCGTTTTTTTGAGTATCTGCCGAATCGTCTCAAGCGATACGCTCTGTGTAAACTCCATCTCCACCACTTTGTCAGCAAGCAGTTGGAGTGTCCAGTGTGTGTGTCCTTCGGGTGGATCGCTGCAAGCTATGGCAACCAGATGCGCTTCCTGTCTGCCGTCCAGCTTTCGCTTCTGTCCAGGACGGGGACGTTCGTTGAGCGCGCTCTCCAGTCCCTCCTCACAGAATCGTTTCCGAACTCTGGCTACCGTATCGGCGTTCATGGAAATCGCTTCCGCTATCTTAGGGTCAGACATTCCCTCGTCGGTCCTCAACAGCGCAAGCGCTCGCTTCACTTTGCGTGCTGACGACCTTCCCTTGCTGGTCACCTCCGTCAGACTGGCCCGTTCGGATTGTGTCAACTCAACTTTATACTTTATGGCGGTCATGTCTCGGCGCTCCCTCACAAAAAGATCATGCTCAAGACTAACCTATTTCTAATGACACTGCAAATTTACATGGAAACAGTACTAAGCACTCGGCCAAGGATAGTGTAGATTAGTTTTCAAGCGGCGGAGTTTGAATCAGGATTTGCTGGATTCGTAAGATTATCAGAATATGAAAGACGGGTACTATGCAACGCTCCTGCGACTGTGAACATTAACTCAGGCCAGACGCTTAGGTAGTCATCGATGGGCAGAATCTGCTCATGCGGAATACTGATCACAGGGCGCGAATCGTAGTAGATGTCATTCCCATACGGAATCACAGTGTTCATGAAGTCGTTGCCACCATTAAGCTGCACTACCACAAAGACCGCGGACTTACCGTTTATCTCCATTCCTGGTTACCTCCTGATTGGTTGGTCAACCGAACTGGTATTCTACAGATGCCACGATGAACTGCACCATACGAGCGACCCGCGCGGAACTTTCTTCGTACTCCGCAGCGGTACTGAAGCGCAAGTCGCCCACAGAATTGGCATAGTCGAGCAGAGCCTGTCGAGTCTGGCATTCGACGGTTATCTGACCCACCAGATCCAGGGTCCGATCCACAAATTCGTCGGGCGTAAGCGGTCCCGCGGCTGACGCGAGCCTGTCCACGATAGTGCGGATTCCGGGCAGAGTTGGGTCGGAAAGCTCGCTGACCGCGAAGTTGACGCGCTCTGCGAGCGTCCCGCAGTCGATCCACTCCTGACCGGTGTGCCAACCCTCCACAGTGGGAGGAGTCAGAAGATGCTGCCCCATCATCCAAGCTGCGGTAGGTGCCCCGTGGAGCGATGGGTCGGGGAACGAGTGTGTTCCGGCGAGTTTGATCGTACCAGTAACCAGCTCGGCCGGGCTCTTGACCTTCTTGAATCGAGCGTCCTTGAAGAAGTCCGAATTGAACAGTGTCCTCAGCATGGTCCGGATGCTGCCATGGGATTCGAGGTAAGTATTGGAGAGGGCCTCGACGGCTCCGGGTCCCGTGGCGGCTCGTCATGCCAGGACGGGACCTGCGGCTCGTCGGCCACGAAGAAGTTGTATAAGTGCCGGGATATGAATCTCGCGGTGGCCGGCTGCTTCGCTACAATGTCAATGATGTCCTTACCGTTGAACCTGCATGAGTGTCCCAGGAAAGTCTTCTCGCCGTCGTCGTGGTCATCTTCCCTATATAAGAATTCGGATGGGAAGCGACCATACGGGTCCAGCGGAAGCGGCTGTATGAAGGTCCAGCCAGTGAACGCCCTAGATGCCATCTTGATGTCCTGCTCGATATAGTTCCCTACACCCATGGGAAATAGCTCTAAGAGCTCGCGTCCCCAGTTCTCATTTGGCTGATCTCTGTGGTTCTCACAGTTGTCCAACCAGTGGATCATGGCGGGGTCCTTGGCAAGATCGACAAGAATCGTCCGCATATCTGCCACCGCGTTCCTCCGGAACAGATCAATCTGGGTGTTCGACGACGGTCCGTGCTCGCTCTTGCCAACCGAGGTTGCGAACACGTGATGCCAGAACAGCGCCATCTTCTCTTGGAGATGGCGCTCGGTGTTGATCATGCGGTAAACCCAGCGAGTATTCCACGGCTCCACCTCGTCCGGATTGTTAAGCTCGAGCCAGTACCGGACAACGATGTCGTCCGGCACATCTGGAAATCTTTCGGGGTGCAGAAGGTCTTCGACGATGGCTTCGTAACTCTGTTTGGCATAGCACTCGAGTTCATCGCGAGTCGCACCGAAGCCCGCTCGACGCTTCAAATGTGCGACCAAAGCCAAGTCAGTGGATGGCATGATGTCTCCTCCTGTCTCGTTGCGGGTGCCCAGCCCGGGCTGTTGACGTGGCAATCCTAGCGGACCACAGCCAACTGCTGTCACCGCTCTATTCGAACCCCGGCTCGATTAGCTGCGCGACCATTCGCTGTATACGGGGACGGTCACTGTTCAAAAACGCCTCTTCATACGTCCGGTTCGATTTCGTGTACTGCAATGCGTTCGGATCCGTCGCGGACCCTTCGTACTCTCTTCGCAACAGGTCAATGTGCTCGTCTGTCGAGGGATATTCCGCGAAGTTCATGGTAAACATCCGACGGCCTGCCCTGCCACCGGATGAACTATGGTACAGGTGCTGGTTGAAAAACACCACGTCGCCCGGCTCTGACACCAGTACGATTGCAAAGTCGGTGTAGTGGTAGTAAAAGAGAGAAGGAGGTGGGTGGAGTTATGGAAGCGGCGGCAGAGTCCCTTTTCAAGAGTTTGGAACAGATACCAGACCCGAGAAGAGCGCGGGGAGTCAGACATCCATTTCAGGCGATAGTGCGGTTGACACTGTTGGGACTGTTAAGCGGTCAAACCACCATGGCGCATATAGCGTTGTTCGGGAAACTGCATTGGACGGAGTTGAAGGAGCCTTTGGGCTTTGTGCGGGAGAGCGCTCCCCACGCCACCACTATCTCCCGTGTATTGGACGGAGTCCCATTCGAGCGACTGATGCCTTGATTGATTGGGTCAAGGGGGTAGTGGGAGACTATCGGGTAACCGTCTCGGTGGACGGGAAGTGGGCCAAGCAGTCGGAAGACGCCTGGGGAAATCCGCTCGGGATGGTGAATGTGCCGGCGCATGACTTGAAGCTGTGCCTGGCGCAGTGGCCGATGACTGAGAAGCGCTACGAACCGGCGGTATTGCGCTGTCGGCTAGAGTTGCTGTTTGAGCATTATCCGGGTCTGCGACTGCTGACCATGGACGCGCTTTATGCGGAATGGGACCTGTGCCAGGCGATAGTGAGTTACGGACGGGACTATCTGGTGCGGGTCAAAGGCAATCGTCCAACGCTCCTAGCCGCATTGTGCGAGGGGTTTGGCGAGGCTGGAGTGGACAAACCGCAAGCCGAGACAGTGGACAAAAGGGGGCAAAATCGAGATGCGGCGGCTCTACTCAGACGCCCGGTTAGCCGATTATGTCCGAGAGGAACTGGGGTTTCCCGGAGCGCGGCAGGCCGCAATGGTGCAGAAGGCGAGCGTGGATATAGATACAGGCGAAGTATCCACACAATCCAGCTACCTGCCGCCCGAACGATGCGCCCCCGACGCGCTGCTCCGTCTGTTCCGCAATCATTGGAGCGTAGAGAACAGCCTTCATCATGTGAAAGACCGAAGCTGGGATGAGGACCGCCACACGTTGCGCAGTCCGGGGTTGGGTGAAGTATTCGCCACCCTGCTGAACCTCAGTCTGAACGTCCTGCGACTGCAAGGATGGTTCCCTGCCACAATGTCCATGCCCCTACGAGCCAAGACCTGCGCCTTCCGACCCAGACAGACTATCGCGCGTCTGTCCGGACAAAAACCTTGACTTTGCAATCGTCCTGCTCTCGAATACGGGGCAATCCCGTCTTTCCATGTTCTGTCATTCCCTCAAAACCCGCCCTCGTGGAAACGGGGAGCGAGAATCCAAGGATCGAGGCAGGCTGCTACACGGCGGAAATATATGGACAGTGTCCCGGATTGGCGTACTCGTCCAGGTCACTCCGCCCACATTTGCAGCGTCAGGCACGGGATTCCCATGCGGTCGAGGGCATTTCTCAGCCTTCAGTCCTCTGTGATTAGCTCAATGTCCTCGCGCCGCGCCAGAATACAGTACAGCGCGTCATACACCGTGACGCCGATGTTCACCGCCAGCCGCAGCGCGTCTTCGAGAAGGTCGCCCTGCGGAACAAGGCCAACGTTGATTCCTCTCAACCTGGCAAGTTAGGCCATCGCATCTTCGACGGGAGTCCCTACACGCCGTGCCACCTTCCACAGCACGTTCGCGCACTCGAGAAGAAGGAAGTCGGGCGAGGTCAGTTGTATCTCAGAGCTTCTATGGAGTGAGACCAGGCGCCTGGCATAGTGAGTCCCCTCTTCCGGTATGACAAATTTGACCAGCGCGCTAGTACCATTCCAATCTGAATATGCCATACACCGACCATTTTCCGTCATTCCCGCGCCCCTACCGTCATTTGTATGTTGTAAATATCTCTCAGGTCGGCCAATCTGAGAGGTAAGCGTGAGGGGCGCGTCGTCCGTCATTAGGTGAGCCCACTGCGGCTGCGCCGAGCGGGAGTAAGACACCCCTCACGCCAAGCTTGTCGCTCCGAACGGATACATGGGCCAGAGGCCCGAATATGCAAGTGTGGAGGACACAGACATTATACAGAAGGGAGAAGACGATGAAAGTTGTAGCGGGCATAGACGTTGGAAAGGCCTCTTTGGACGTGTCGGTGGACGCCGGTTCTGTCAGACGCTTTTCCAACACTCACAGTGGAATCGGCGAGTTGTTGGACTGGCTGAAGAGCGAAGAAGTCGTTCTCGCTGTCTGCGAACCGACCGGAGGCTATGAGAGGCTGTTGGTCGACAGTGTGAGAAAGAGTTCTTTGGAGATGGCTGTGGTTCATCCCAACAGGGTCAGAGCGTTCGCTCGGGCCTGTGGGTACGAGGCGAAGACAGACAAGTTGGACGCTGTGGTTCTGTCTCGATATGGACAGGCTTTCATGTTCAGAGCCGAGTCTGAGGACGAACCTGACACAGAAGCCCTGAAAGAGCTTCTGAGTCGTCGTCGTCAGCTTGTCGAGCAGCGAGTTTCGGAGCGCAACCGGTTGGACAAGGGCATATCGCCGGGTGTTCGAGCCTCCACAGAGCGACACGTGCGCTGGCTGGAGCGGGAGACAGACCGGCTCGACAAGCTCTACGAAGAGGCGTTGAGGAGCGAGAGCGGACTGTCTGAGCGCGCGAGCTTGTATCGTAGTGTGCGCGGCGTGGGCGAACTGACCGCCGCCACTCTGACAGCCTATCTTCCAGAACTGGGACAGTGTTCCGCCAAGGCTCTGACCTCGCTGTGCGGTCTGGCTCCCTGGTTCAAAGACTCCGGCGCACAGCGAGGGTATCGCTCCATCAGAGGCGGACGATCAGTGGTGAGGGGCGCACTGTACATGGCGGCTGTCTCGGCGGTGCGTTATGAGGGCGAACTCAAACAGTTCTATCAGAGACTGCGTGATCGTGGAAAGCCGGGCAAAGTGGCTCTGGTGGCTCTGATGCGAAAGATGCTGTTGCAGATGAACGCCGTCGCTCGAAGGGGAACTCCATGGAAAGAGCAGTATGCTTCTACCCCTCGGATCACTTGACTTTCAACACAGATACTCCCGCGAAGCAACGCCACCCCGTACTCCGATACGGGGTTGTCCTCGTGGAAACGGGGAGCGGGAATCCAGGCAGGCTGGGATATGGCAGAAATATATGGACGCTGTACTAGTACCGCAACCAGCTGATTTTGCAATAGTTTAAGAAAGCGGATAGTCTTGCTAGCAAATCTTCTGTAAGGACGTGGCAAGACATGACTGCGAGCAAGTATAAAGTTGAACTGACAGATGCCGAACGAAACCAGTTAACCGGTGTGGTCCGCGGGGGCAGGTCGCCCGCTCGCAAGATAAAGCGTGCGCTTGCGCTGTTGAGAACCGATCAGGGTCTATCCGATAGGCAGATAGCCGAAGGACTCGCGATCAGTCCGGCTACCGTGGCGCGAGTGCGCAAACGCTTCTGTGAGGAGGGACTGGAGAACGCGCTGAATGAGCGACCTCGTCCGGGACAGAGGCGAAAGCTGAATGGAAGAGCCGAGGCGCACCTTGTCGCCATAGCGTGCAGCGACCCGCCCGAAGGACATACTCACTGGACGCTGAAGCTGCTCGCCGACAAGGTGGTTCGGATGGAGCTTGTCGAGAGCGTCTCCCCTGAGACAGTGAGACAGATCCTGAAAAAAACGAACTCAAACCCTGGAGGAAGAAAGAGTGGTGCATCCCGGAGGTGAGCGGTGAGTTCGTGGCTCGAATGGAAGATGTGCTGGACCTGTATGAGGAGGAGTACGACCCTGAGCGTCCGGTGGTCTGCTTCGACGAGACATCCAAACAACTGATTGAGGATACAAAAGAGCCGATAGTCGCAGAACCGGGACGAGTGAAACGCTATGACTACGAGTACAAGAGGAACGGAACGCGCAACCTGTTCGTGTTGTGCGAACCGAAGGGTGGATGGAGACACCTGGAAGTTACAGAGCGCCGCACCGCTGTGGACTTTGCTGAGCAGATGAGGTGGCTTGTGGATGAGGCATACCCTGATACCGAGACAATCCGAGTGGTACTGGACAATCTGAACACCCACAAGTTCGGTTCGCTATACGAGGCGTTCGAGCCTGCCGAAGCTCGGCGCATAGCCAGAAGGCTTGAACTACACTTCACGCCGAAGCACGGGAGTTGGCTGAACATGGCGGAGATAGAACTGAGCGTGTTCAGCAGGCAGTGCCTGAGGCGTCGAATCGGCGATGAACAGACTTTGAGACGGGAGATAGCGGCTCTGGAACGTGAGCGCAACGCGACCCGCGCTACCATAGACTGGCGGTTCACCACTCAGGACGCCCGTACCAAACTCCGACATATCTACCCAACATAATTACATGGTTGCTGTACTGGATGTTGGTCTGCTATCGTGTTTGTCATTCGGAACATTCAGGATAGAGCGCGATTAACCGGACACGGTCTATCGTCCGCTCGATTTTATGAACGCCGCATTGAACTTTTACTATATTCAGAATATAATCACTCCCAATCCTTCATCCTGTCTGTCATATTCACATTCCGCGCGGCGGTCTCCTCACGCTGTCGGAATTTTCATCCACTACCACTAATCTGCACTACTACTACATATTTCACTAGGGGGTCGTTTATGCAAGCTTACTGTCTGAAATGTCGGGCGCACCGAGATGTATCCAATCCCGAGCAGGTCACACTCAAAAACGGTCGCCCTGCCACACGCGGGAAGTGCTCCGTTTGCAGCGCAACCGTGTTCCGTATCGGCAAGGCGGAGTAACGCTCATTCCTGCCTGCCATTTAGAGGACGAAGGGAGCGCATCAAACGCTCCCTTCCTGTTTCTGGGCAGGAGCCCTGCGTATAGAGCCTGCTGCATTCACCCCCCGGAGTAACACAACCCTATGCGACTGACTCGAACCTTGCTCATGGTGGTCGCGCTCGCCATTTTCTCGCTATCCGTGTCTCCCGTATATGGACACGCTTTCGGGCAGCGTTACGACCTGCCCATACCGCTGAGCTATTTCCTTATGGGAGCCGCGGCAACGGTCGCCCTGTCGTTCGTAGTGATAGGGATGTTCGTTCAGAAGGGGCGCGAGAGGTTCACCTACCCCCGCCTGAATCTGCTGGAAGTTCCCCTGCTTGGCGCGGTTCTGTCGAGTGGAGTCGCAGGCGCTGTGGTCAGGGCGCTATCAGTGGCTATGCTCCTGCTTCTGCTTCTGACCGGCTTCCTGGGAACCAACCGCCCCATAGACAATCTGTCCCCGACCTTCATATGGATTATCTGGTGGGTGGGAATGGGGTATGTCGTCGCGCTGCTGGGCAACGTGTGGATGTTCGTCAACCCCTGGAAGATAACCTTCGAGTGGTACCAGAAGATAACCGGGCAGTCCGACCAGTCGGACGTCCAGCCCTTCAGCTATCCCGAAGGGCTGGACGTGTGGCCCGCGCTGCTTCTGTTCTTCCTGTTCGCGTGGTCGGAAAACGTATATACAGGGGCATTCCGCCCCTACACGCTGTCGGTCATGGTTCTGCTGTACTCGATCATCACCTGGGCGGGTATGGCGGCTTTCGGCAAGCGCTCCTGGCTCAGGCACGGCGAAGCCTTTACGGTTCTCTTCGGGTTGTTCGCGCGATTTTCGCCCACCGAGGTCAGGGTTACGGGGCGGGGCGTGTGCGGGCGTTGCGACTCGGAGTGTTCGCGTGAGTCCGAGTGCGTTGACTGCTACGACTGCTACGAGCGCGCGGGCGCCGATAGCAGGGAACTGAACCTTCGCCCATTCGCCGTCGGTCTGGCCCTTCAGCAGCGTATTTCCGTTGGAATGGCCGCTTTCGTGATCCTGACGCTGGCAACGGTCAGTTTCGACGGATTTCAGGATACTGAAGCATGGGCGTCCTGGCGCACCGGCCTTCTGACGCTTACGTCCACGGACGTCGTTGATACCCTGGGACTGGCCATCGCGCCGCTTCTGTTCGCCTGCGTGTACGCTGCCTTCTGCTGGGGGATAAAGCTGTTGTCCGGAGACCGCGGCGACTTTTCGTCGCTGGCCGCGGCCTTCGTGTTCTCCCTTGTGCCAATAGCCCTAGCCTACAACATCGCCCACTTCATAACACTGCTGCTGATACAGGGACAGCTTATAATCCCGCTCGCGTCCGACCCATTCGGGTCCGGTCGGGACATTTTCGGCAGCGCGGAATACAGCCTCAACCTGAACATCATAGGGGCAAAGGCGGTATGGTTCATCAGCCTCGCGGCCATAGTGCTGGGACACGTGATCTCCGTCTATCTGGCGCACGTAGTATCGCTGCGCCTCTCGACGCGCGCCCCCAACACGCTCAGAGGCCAGATACCGATGCTCGCCCTCATGGTGCTGTACACCGTCAGCAGCCTGTGGATAATCGGCCAGCCGATAGTGAACTGACAAGCGGTGCCGTTTCGTTGTCCACTAAAGCTATATACGCTAGACTGGACACATGAACAAAATCACCCTTCAGAACTACCGTTGCTTCCGGGAAAAGCAGTCCGCCCGCTTGGCCCCGCTCACCTTCCTGGTAGGCGAAAACAGCACGGGTAAGACTTCCTTCCTCGCATTGCTGCGCGCGCTTTGGCAAGTCGCGTTTCAGGACAGAATTCCCGACTTCAGGCAGCCCCCTTACGACCTCGGCGCATTCGAGGACATAGCCCACCATCGCGGCGCAAGAAACGCTCGCCCCGACTCATTCGAGGCAGGCTTTGAATACGGCGCTTCATCCACTACGGATTTTGGAATGAGTTACCATGTGACATTCGCAGACCGAGGAGGCTACCCCTTCCCGACGACACGAAATTTCTCATCGGGGGAAATGTGGCTTGAAGTAAATAATATAGAAGATGGGAAAGGACTCGCCCGTTTCGGTTCTTGCCAGAACCAGTACGAACACACTTCTCAGTCCTATCCAAACCTTGCTGATAATGGGATGTTGTTCCCTCTGGGCATCGCGCTCATGTATGTTTACGATGACACAAGACAGGAAGCGCATGACAAACTTGGCAAGGCTGAGCATACTTATCTGACCAGAAAAAAAGATACCATAGATAAATTGCGAGAAAGTCTCCGTGTCTTATCGTATCGTCGTTTTCACCCAGTAGGCCAAGGATTCCCACCCTTCGCCAGCGCCCCCGTCCGTTCACGCCCAAAACGAACCTACGACCCTTCCCGCCCCGCACAGGACCCGGAAGGAGAATACATCCCCGACTTCCTGGCAAGTATGTCGCGGAGCAATCCAGAGCGGTGGAAACACTTGAAGTCCGACCTCGAAGACTTTGGTCGGGATTCAGGTTTGTTCGACGAGATAGCCATCCTGTCGTTCGGCAAGACGGCGGGTTCCCCATTCCAAGTCCAGATAAGGAAGTTCGGCAAGAGACTGAAAGGCCCCAAGCGAAACCTCATTGACGTGGGATACGGCGTCAGCCAGGCGCTGCCAATTCTCACTGAACTACTGCGCGAAGACTCGCCAAGAATGTTCCTCCTGCAGCAGCCCGAAGTCCACCTCCACCCCAGGGCGCAGGCCGCGCTCGGAAGCCTGTTCTGCAAACTCGCCTCGTCCGGCAAGCAGATCATAGTCGAGACTCACAGCGACTACATACTCGACCGCGCCCGAATGGACATACGCGACGGAAACACAGACCTGAAACCTGCCGATGTTTCCATCCTCTACTTCGAGCGGGATGAACTCGACGTGAACATCCACTCGATCAGAATGGATGGAGACGGCAACTTCTGGGACGCCCCACCTGGTTACAGGCGATTCTTTGGTGATGAAACACGGCGATTCATCGGCCTGTAACTTATATGTGCGCCATCGTGGATAACAATGTCAGAGACCAGGTCTTTGGGAATAATCGTCCAAGTGCGGGTGAGTTCTTCTTCAATTGGTTGGAAGAGAGGGGCGGTAGGCTTGTAGTAGGGGGCGAACTCCTGCGAGAGCTTAGCGGCTATTCCAATTTCACCGCTTGGCTGTCTGACGCAATAAGATCTGGCCGTGTCAGCATAATACCTGACCAAGCTGTAGATACAGAGACCGAATCCCTCCAAGCGCAGTCTGTATGCAGATCCAACGATGAACATATCCTCGCCCTGGCCATAGCTAGTGATACTCGACTGCTATTCACCAACGACGATGCCCTTCAAGACGACTTTAGGGATCCTGCGATAATCAATGACCCACGCGGAAAAATCTACACCACCCGCGTCAACACAGACACCACCAGTACGCACAGAAACCTTCTCTCTCCCCGAAACATTCGCGGACTCTGCAAACGGTGCAGCCCCTCATAGCCCCCATCCCGAAAATTCTCCAATTCAGTAAACTCCCAAGGCCGCTGCCCTGCCCAGCGCCCCTCATTCATACAATGCCCTACGCCCCTGGACTAAATTCGTTGCTCACGCTTCAGTGCCTTTCCAAAGTCGGACTGAGTTTCCCACATCACTACATATTCACTTCCTACTGTGCTACAATACGTTCCAGGGCTGAGAACCGACTACTGATGACTGAACACTGACAACCATAAACTGGACGTTATCAATGACAACCCGTTCAACTGAAAAATATTCTCCCCAAAGCTAAATGCTGGTGAATACAGGTCAAATACAGGTGATAATACCATTTCAGCTTGATGAAGCCGCATAGTGTTCGGGCAGCCCCTGAACGTTCCGCTTGATCCACTCCCAACCCACAAGAGACTTCACTCGTTTGGGATCAGATTCCAACCTGCTCAGACAGGCGTTCACCGCCGCTACCTTCTCCTCTATGCTCCCATATACCCGGCCCTCTACCCACCTCCGAACCTCCTCGGACACCCGCTCGGCAGGATTCAACTCAGGACTGTACGGAGGCTGAACTATCGTCTTCACCCCAGCTATACTCTTCACCAACTCGCTGCGATGGCTCCGCGCTCCGTCCCACACCAGCGCTCTCATTTCCCTGTATCGCCTAACACTCAACACCGCGCGCGCCACAGTCTCAGACTTCATCGAGTCCATCCACGCCCACTCCAGCTTGCCACGCATAAAGTCCACCACCAAGAACAGGTACTTCCACTCATACACCAACTGCAATCGCTGTACCACCTTCACCCCACGAACTCCCCACACCCGGCGCGTCATACCACGAAGCCCCACTCTCATCTCGTCGGCAAACCCAATCAGCGTTCCCGAACTCACTCCCGCTCTCCGAAGGGAACTCCCAAGCCCCCCTTTTTCCAGGACTTCTGAGCCTTCATGTTCGCCTTCTCATGTCTGGGTCTGGGAACCTTCGGTGAACATCCCAGCCGCTGCAGCAAACTATATATGCTGTTCCCTTTGAATCTCACTCCATACTCCGACTCCACCCAGTCCGCGATCTCTCCGGCGGTTCTGAACCGTCCTCCACCAACCTCCTCCATCAGCTTGCGTTCCTGTTCTGAGTTCAGATAGCGGGGCTGACCCACGCCTCCCATCTTGCGGGACACAACTTCGTTGAGGCCGCCTTCTCTGTACCACTCCACCCATCTCTGGGCGCTGCGATAGTGAACTCCCACAGCCTCTGCCGCCGCTTTGATCTGCCAGTCGCAGCGTATCAGCCACAGTACGTGCAGTCGGGTACGAATACTCACATCTCTCTGGGACAGGTAAGTCCTTTTCAGCGCTGCTGGTGTATCTTCTTCATGCCATTCCATTCTGAACGGGCGTCCAATCATCTGCTGCCCTCCAACGTCTGAATTGGCTTGAGCATAGATGAAGTATCAGATTCCTGCCAGTTCCTTCACGCCAACATCAGCCTGGAATGGTATAATTCACACCAGCACTCACCAGCAGCCACCTGTTAGGGTCACCAGTACTCACCAGCACAACTATAAATTACACTATATGAAAGCGCTCCAATCTGGCCCACTCGCCGCTGTTCAAACTGAATCGTTCACCCCGATTGATTCAGACTTTGCGAACACCCTGATTCACGCTTCAGGGCGCGGGAATCGAACTCCGTCCGCGTGGTACAATCAATATGTTATGAATCGCATATTGGCCAGAGTATGGATGATCGCGGTGGCGGCGCTGGTGGTATTCCTGCCGTCGCTGGGGCCGCTGTTCGACCACCACTTCGCCGAACGCCAGCCCTACCACGCCCACGTCGGCGCAGCCAGCGACCATGAGCACGGCTACCGGAGCCTGCACGCTCACGATCCGGAGCGGGCGCCCGACTGGAGTCCCGCGCTGTACAAGCTGGACACCTCTCCGACCCTGCTGACAATCGTTCTGTCATCCGACGCCGAGCTTGGCGGTGGGCTTATGCCCGGTACCGACTCGGCTCTCCGAATCCCCGGACTGGAGCCTGACGCTCTTAGATCAGCATACATATCTCCCCCCGACAGGCCCCCGAGGAACGGCCTTCCGGCCCATGCTTCTCTCTAGGAAAGTGTCCCGCAAGGCATGGAACGGCGCACGCTGTTTCATAC
Organism: Dehalococcoidia bacterium; assembly: GCA_965197685.1. Lineage (GTDB taxonomy): Bacteria > Chloroflexota > Dehalococcoidia > Lucifugimonadales > UBA1123 > VXRN01. Next base: position 941,851 of record CBDANP010000007.1, on the reverse strand, counting down.
CCCGTATGCGGCAAGGAGATGTTCGCTATTTCCGCGAAGAACGTTCTCGTCCTCTGCGCCTTTCTGGTTCTGCCAGTCGTTTTGATGTCGTGCGCGAACAGCGCGTCCGCGCACGGCGGCGGCTTCCAGCTGAGCAAGCGCGCGAGCGCAGGCCCGTATAATCTCACTATCGGCACGATACCCGACCCTCCCACAGTGGGCGAGGCTATCCTCATAATAGAGGTGACCGACCCGGACACCGGCGATCGGGTTCGGGGACTGGACGTGACGATAGTTCCAAGCGGGCCTGAAAGCTCAGAGGGCGACCCTGATACCCTGGACGGGATAGCGGACTCATACGATCCGACGCTCTATGAATCGCGCGCCGAGTTGCCGAGCGCAGGCCCCTGGACGTTCAACGTGATTGTGGACGGACAGGCGGGCAGAGGAGAGGCCCTGTTTGCATACGACGTGAAGCGGGTCAACCCAATCGGCGGGATAATAACCCTGCTGACGCTGCTGGCTTTCCTGACCGTAATCGGGCTTTCGATGCGGGCATTCCTGAAAGAGAGAGGCAAGGGCCAAAGAGTGAAACGCCGCAAGGCGTAGATACAAAATCCCGCGCGGCAGGTGTCCGCGCATGGCATTGAACGCTCTTTGGAGGTCTGTCTTGATAAAGATAATCATAGCGACATTGCTGGTAATGACGCTCACGACGGTCGCGGCGGCAGCCGTATTCGCGCACGAGAGCGAGGAGGAAGGAGATTACAGGTTCGTCGTGGGATTCCTGCACGAACCCGCATACGAAGGCGAGAAGAACGCGGTCAGCATCCGCGTTACAAAAGTCGTTCCCGAGGAAGCGGCGGAAGAGAAAGAAGAAGACCATTCGCAAGGCCATTCGACGAGCGTGGACACAAACAAGAGCGACGCGACGGACAGCGGCGGTCACGAGGAGAAGACCGCGCCAGTTGAGGGGCTTCAGGACACGCTCCAGGTAGAGGTGACTCACGTACCGTCGGGGGCGTCCAGGACAATGGCTCTGCGCACCGTTTTCGGCGAGCCGGAACACTACGTCGCCGACCTGATACCGACGTCTCCCGGCCACTACCGCTTCCGATTCTTCGGCACCATAGAGGGCAGCCCGATGGACAAGACGTTCGACTCTATGGCGGGCGGCGGCGGCTTCGACGATGTACAGGCGGCGTCAGTCATACACTTCCCGGAGACGGTCGCGTCCGCCCGCGAGGTTGAGGGGGCAGTCAGAGGCGTCCAGGCGACCGCGCAGCAGGCGCAGGAGGACGCCATGAGCGCCACCAGCAATGTCTCCGGCGCTTCCACACTGGGCATAATCGGAATCATAGTCGGCGCTATTGGCATAGCCCTCGGCGGTGGAGCCATGTTTGTATCGCTGCGACGCGGTAAGTAACCTAGTACAATTTCTACCTGAATATGCCATACACTAACTATTTTCCGTCATTCCTGCGCCCCTACCGTTATTTCCGCGAAAGCGGGAATACAGGCAGGCTGGGATATGGCAGAAATATATGGAAACTGTACTAGAAACTGGGAGGAACCGGACATGAAGACCAGGCTGGAAGAAATAGAGCGTTCACTGCCGGCATGGCTTCTGTCTGCCGCCCTTCTAGGTATTCTACTGTCGGCGGCCTGCGACTCCGAACCGCGGGTCGCCGAAAAAAAGCAAGTGGCCGATGAAGACAGGGCGCCCGCCTTCGAGCTTCCCGCGGCGCGGGGCGGCATGATGTCCCTGTCCCAGCTTCTGGACGGGCGGAAAGCCGCCGCGCTGGTGTTTTACAGAGGGTTCTTCTGAGGGGTTTGCAGAGGCCAGCTTGGAGAGTTGGCTGAGGCGTATCCGAAGTTCCAGGAACGAAACGTGTCGCTCGCGGCCATTAGCATAGACGACAGGACATACGCCTTTCTCATGGCGGACCTTGTAGGCGCGGAATTCCCGGTACTCGCGGACGCTACCCAGTACGTTACTAAAAGCTATGGGGTTTACAACCTGCTGAACGACAACGTGGCCGCCCCCGCCACGTTCATAATCACCCCGGACGGCGCTATCGGGTGGCGGCACATAGCGGAGAGCATCACCGACCGGCCTACTTCCGTGGAGATACTGGCCGAGATTGATCGACTGACAAAGTAAGATGTCCTACGCAATAGCGCGAGTGTGGGAAACTCGAAGAATGACGCGCGTCGCCCCGATTATCCTGCTCGTGACGCTGTTGGCTCTGACGCCCGGACGCGCCGCCGCGCACGCGAACCTGGCTGAGTCCGACCCCGCGCCCAACTCCGTACTGGACGCGCCGCCGGATCGGGTCACCATCCGTTTCACCGAGCCGCTGGAGCCTGCGCTGAGCGAAATCCGCGTGCTGGACTCGCGGGGCAGCGAGATTGACCTCGGCGACAGCGCGCTCGATTCCAATGATCCCACTGTCATGTCCGTATCCGTCGGGACGCTGGACAACGGCACATACACCGTCGCCTGGACGAACGTGTCCACTGTGGACGGCCATCGAGTGCGCGGCGCGTTCCTGTTCTCGGTCGGCGAGCCGCTGTCCGCGTCCGCGCCCATAGCGGAGCAGCCGCTCCTCCAGTCTCCCCTAGAGCCGTTCATACGCTGGCTCGTTCTGGTGAGTGGACTGGCTCTTTTTGGCGTTCTCGCCTTTCGCCTGCTGGTTTCTACTCCCGCGCTGGCCGGAATGGAGTCGGAGAGCATTGGCAGGCTGCGCTCCGCCCTCTCGCGCAACACCGCGCTGCTGGCGTGGAGCGCGCTGGCCGTATTCCTGTCCATGTCCGCCCTCCGACTTGTCGTACAGGCGTCCGTCGTATTCGACACATCGCCCCTGAACGCGCTGGGCGGCCCCGTCTGGTCGCTCCTTTCCGACACCGACTGGGGCAGGCTCTGGCTGATGCGTGTCGGTCTGGCCGCCGCGCTCGGTGTCGTGCTGTTCGCCATACGCGGACGCGCCGGGAACGCCGCGCCCACTGCTTTGGGAGTCGTGCTCGGCGCGGGCGCGCTTCTTACCATCAGTATGTCCAGTCACGCCGCCGCGCTGCGGGATATTGGAAACGTTTCCCTGCTGAACGACTTCATCCACATGATAGCCGTCGCCGTATGGGTCGGCGGACTGTTCAGCCTCGCCCTCGATATTCCGACGGCTATGCGCCTTCTCGACGAGCGCGAGAGGCGTAATACGCTGTCCGCGCTGATACCCAGGTTTTCTGTGGTTGCGGGTATGTCTGTCGCGGTCCTTGCCTTGACCGGAATATATAGCGCGTGGACGCAGGTGACTATTCCGCAGGCTCTGGCCACTCCATACGGCGCGACGCTGAGAATCAAGGTCGTTCTGGTCGTTCTGCTGCTGCTCATTGCTGCCGCCAACCTCATCTGGGTAAGGCCCCGCCTGCGTGGGGAGGGTAGGGCGGCGTATTGGCTGAGGCGTCTGGTGACCGCCGAGGCCGTCCTGGCCGTACTCGCGCTTCTATCCGTCGGCTTTCTCACCTCGCTCGAACCCGCCCGACAGGTGGCGTCCAGACAAGGCATCGGCATAGAGGACGAACTCAGATTCACCGACACCGCCGAGGGCGCGGGCATGACCATCCGGGTCACCCCCGGACGGGTCGGGCTGAACACCATAAGCGTGACGCTCAGGGACAATTTCGGCAGCCCGATAACCAACGCGACCGACGTCCGGGTGCGGCTGTCATACCTCGACGCCGACCTGGGCGAAACCGCTGTGTCTGCCCTGCCAGCCGGAGACGGCGAATTCGAGTTGCCCGACCGGGTAATCGGGATAGCGGGCGCGTGGGAGGCCGCGCTCGTGGTGCAGCGCCCGGACGCATTCGACGCGCGGACGGCCTTCAGGTTCGAGGCGTCCGGCGGCGGTGGAAGTTCGTCCATCACGCCGTCCCGGGATACGGCTTACATTCTGCTCGGCGCGATATTCGGCGTTCTCGGCCTGATGTTCCTGGTGTCCGCGCTCCGGTTTGGAGGATCGCAAACACGCGCGGGCGCGGCTGCAATGTCTCTGGGCGTGCTGGGTGTGATCGGCGCAGCTGTACTGCTTGCCGGGGCGCTGGGGTCGGAAGATGGAGCTCCCGAACGAAATCCCATTCCTCCCACGTCCGAGTCGGTCGCCGCCGGCCTGTCGCTCTACACCGTCCACTGCCAGCAGTGTCACGGAACTAAGGGACTGGGCGACGGCTCCGCCTCCGCCGGTCTGAACCCGCCGCCCGCCAACCTGATAGTTCACGTCCCGCTCCACCCCGACCGCGCGCTGTTCGGATTCGTGCATGACGGGATACAGGGAGCGGCCATGCCCGCCTTGGGCGACACCCTGTCCGACGACGAGATATGGCACATAGTCAACTACATTCGGACTCTGGAATGACTGTCTGGGAAATTACTGATAGACAACCTTATGGGCAGAATCACATGAAATTAAACAGGAGATAAATCGGCATTACTAAAGAAACCTCATATCGTAATTGATTAGCGGGGTATTATTGCGGAAGATGTTCAGGAGGAACGGCTGGGAACGGGACCGCCACCGAACACATCGCAGAGAGCATCCACCAGCGCCTCGTCGTCAACAGCTCGTCTCAGCGTCTTGATCACGCTCGTGAACGCTGAGAACGCCTCAGCCCCTTCGTCGTTCTTCGAGCAGTGAGACACCTTCCGAGCTATCACCGCTCCACGCAATGCCCGCTCAGCGCGATTGTTGGTCGGCTCTATGCCTGGGTCATCCAGAAAGCGCAGCAGGTTGCCACGGTCGTTGTGCCTGCCGAGTTCATTCAGCAGCCTCTGATTGTCCGGGTCCGGCATCGGACGGTCGCGCAGATGGTGAGACACCTCCCGTTTCAACCGCTCCGACTCACTCACAAAGTCATCCGACTCTCCACGATGGTATGACTCTCGCAGTTCCATCGCCTCTCTGAAACGTTCAATCAGTCCCTTACCGAAGCTGCGCCCTCTACCCACCTTGGTCTCAACCACATCACTGACAGAACGAATCACGTGCGCCATACACTTCTGCTGTCTCACACCGGACAGAGTACGCGCGTCATAGCTCCGACCCCTGTCCGCAACCATCACCCCGCCATAGTCTGAGGGGATCAACTCTCTGACTTCCTCGTTGCGGTGGCGAGAGCGTACCTGGTACACGGTCGTCTCATCGGTCTCGAACGCCATCAGAAAGGCGGGATCTCCACCCACACGCCAGCCCGTGTCGTCGGTGTGGACGAACGCGCCTGAGCGCACCGAATCGCGCAGCCTGCGGTAGGCGTCACCCACCTCTCCCTTCGCGCGGCGCAGCGCGTCCTGCGTGATCGCGCTCTGACTTATCCTCACTCCGCCCAGAGTCCTGAGTATGGAGGGAACCTTCCTCACCGGAACGCCCGCGCCGTGGTGCAGTATATGGGCCGCCGCCATCACCCGCTTGCCCACCCGATGGGCGCTCGCGCCATATTGGTCAGGGGCGACTTCGGAATGACGGCCGCGAACCCGCTTGCCACACGACTGGCACCGGCATATCTGTACCCTGTATCCCTTCACATCGGGCTTGGGCATCGGGGGAATGTCGGTCACATAGGCGAAGCTCACTCCCTCATATTCGAGTCTGCCCCCACATCCCGGGCAACTGTCCCCGGCTACCGACACCTCAATGATCGGTTCCGTTAGGTCACCATGGGAAGGAGGCTTTCGGTAGCTGAACGATCCCCTGCCCGGCTTTCGGCCCGGACGTTTGGGCTTTGCGGTTCGTGTGCCCTTGGAGAACGGAGCGGCTTGGCGCTTCCCCGCTCGCTGAGCCTCGACAAGCTGCTTCTGCAACTCCCTGATCGTCGCCAACTGTCGAGCGTTCCGGTCTTGCAGTCGGTTGACCTGGACAAGAAGGTCGCCATGCTGGCAGGGTGGGAGGTCTTTGCCTGAACACATGGCCGCAGTATAAGAATATGTTCAGAGAACCGCAATCCCCAAGCAGCAGCAGCCAGGGCCTTTGCAAAGTCAGTATTGGTTGAGCGCTACAGAAGGCTGTGCGCAGAGTCTTTGAGCTCTGCCGGTGAGCGGTTCCTTCGCCGACCACAATGAGCACATTCCCCTGAGCAGGCTCACCGCCGTGTTTCGAAGCAGGCTGAATTCTTCCGGCAGCGTTGACAAGTGTTCCATCACTCACCTCCATCCCGTCATATCCTACCCCTTTCTTAGACTTTGCAAAGGCCCTGAGCAGCCGCTAATCAATTACCTCATATCCATCTGAATGGTACTCAGCGTTCCACCATAATTCAGACTGTTATGTCGTACTTCATTTGCAGGGGCAGCGTCGCCTTTATGGATGGCCGGAAGAGTGGCCTAGCCGTCCAGATCAAGGCCATTTCAGAATTGCTGAGGGCGAATGGCTGGTCGGAGATGAAAGGATACCCGCCACCGGTGTTGTAGCTATCGTCGTGCCTGCAAAGGAAATGGATATGGTAGAATTTCTTAAAGAAGAGTCTCCTGAAGAACATATGGAGTAGGCAATGGCGAAGAAACCAATCCCACCGCCAGCCGGCCGAAAGCCACCGCCACCGCCCAAGAGATAAGACTGTTACCATAAAGTACCATATGGGCGTATTTTCAATTGAGTGCACTTTGCCCCAGGGTTTTTTCAAAGTCAGCCTGAGTTTCCCTTCTACTATACAAATATGCCTCCACCGCGCTATAATGTACGCATGATGAACAACTTCCGCGACACTCTATCCATAAATGCTACCTTATCAATCACGTTTCCCTGCGTGAGAAAAAATCCTCTTAGCTACAAACGCTGGGAAACGCTGGGGAACGCTGGGTGAAAATGGCCCCAGCGTCCCCCCAGCGTCCCCCCGTTAATCGCCCAGCGTATGCCCAGCGGATCACTCGATAATTATAAATCCAGGTATATGCAACCGCGTCGAACAGAGCTTTTCTCTCATGTTCGGGCTGATTCGCCCCCGCAGACTGATTACTGACTCTGAAAACGCCCTGGCCCCGCCCTCAGGGTCTTTTCGTTTTCAGGAGACAAGTTGATCAACAGGATGACAGTCCCCTCTCCCTCTGGGCTGACAGGGGTAGGCAAAAGTGTACAGCCAAGTATGAATACCAACGTACAACCCCCTCTCCCTCAGGGCTGAGAGGGGTATGTATCTGTTGCTCATGGTGGTGTATGTTGAATGATCTTCATTCCGGGTGGTGGTTTGGGCCATTCTTCGGGAAGCAGCCACACTCTCTTCCATACTCTACCCCTGTTAAGAAGCCGTCTCAGCCAGGCCGTGCCGAGTCTCAGCACACTGACGCTCCGACCAGGACTGCTGTGGGCGCTGCGATGAGTCGGCGATAGACACTTCGGCGGCGCTCTGAGGTTGCCCGGCTCTCGCCCCAGATCGGCGGCATCCTCGACTCGGCTACCGTACGCCATCGTCAGCAGTGTCGCCACCGACAACACCAACCAGTGTCGACTCACCCGCTGAGGGTCTGTCCTTCGAGTCTTGTTCCACTGCCAGCCCAGACTTTTGAGCGCTCTGAAGCCCAGTTCTATCCAGAACCGAAGTGCGTACCAGCACACTCCGGCGGCGTCCACAGCCAGGTCGGTCATCACCAGCCACGGCTCGTCCGCTCCGTCCACCCACACCACGATCATCGTTCCCAGACGACGCTTGGAGGTGGCCCTGAACGCCGTGCCGTAGCCGACATATGCGTGATTGGGTCCTGGAACCAGATGACGCGCTCTGATGCGGGTGCCTCCCTGCGGACAGAACACGGTGTTGATCGACTGTCTGACGTACGGATGGAAGCCCACAGAGCATATCTTCTTCCACAGTCTCGGACTCCTCAGTCCTCTGTCGCACATCACCAACACACTCATATGGTTGGGCACCGCATCGGCCAGCAGATCGAGCAGCCTCATTGTGGGCGCTATCCACTCGCCCGGTCTGTTCGCAGCCAGCACGTGCCAGGCCACCGGAATAGCACAACTTCGATAGACCACGCTTATGACTATCGAGTTGAGCTGGTCTCCCTTCATCGTCGGGTCTATTGCCAGCGCCAGTCTGTCCGACTTCCACAGACACAGCACCCATCTCAACAGCGGAGCGAAGCACGACTCCACGTCGATCTGTGTCGCTGTCGGTCTGGGCCTGTGCTGACCGTCGTACAACCACTGTCTGAGATACTGGCGCATGGTGTCGAAGCTGCCCATGAACGAAAGCGCTGTCGAAACTGCGTTCTGACAAGCGCTGCCCATGACAATAGTGCCGTACACCCACAGGGTCAGACCCAGCGACTGAGACTCTCTGAGGTGCGGCAGATGGTATTGTATGGTCTGAGCGATCTGGTAACATTCGGGCGGGAGGCGCATGGCGAATCTGTGGCAACCTTTCTGTTTGGTACCAAAAAGATGCCACAATGCCACGCGCTTTCCAACTCCTCATACCTGTCCTTCGACTTTACATACCCCTGTCAGCCCACCAAGGGAGAGGGTTGGGGTGAGGGTGATCCACACTATTTCGTCTATGCGATGTTCGATAATGAAAACGCCCTGGCCCCAACCTGCGCGAACTTGACAATGCGATTGGCGGCTGCGAATAATCTCAGAAACTCAGGAGCAAGGCTCGTATGCGAATCACCCCCCACGTTTACAATATGCACATTGACGATGGCGCAATCTCCCATCCGGGTGGTTCCAACAACTACTTTGTCGGAAACTCGGACGGCGAAATGGTACTCATTGACACAGGCGACCACTGGCGAGAGTGGACGCAAGCCATACTCGATTACTATGACGAGCTTGGACGCCCCAATATCAGCGCCATACTGATAACCCACGGCCACGTTGACCACGTTGGCGGTCTGGATCGCGTACATGAGGCGATGGACGCCCCCGTCCGATGCCACCCCAAACTCGCGGAGAAGCTGGGCAAGGTGTTGGGCAGTGACGAAGTGGTGGAGCCGTTGGAGTCCGATGAGCTTGTGCGCGTAGCGGGAGTAACCTTGCAAGCGTTGTTCACGCCCGGACATGAGGTTGACCACGTATGCTACTACCTGGCTGAAGACGGCGTGATGTTCACCGGAGACACCGTTCTCGGCGGCTCCTCCACATCGGTCGGAGACCTGTCCGCGTATATGAAGTCGCTGGAACTGCTTATGAGTTTCGAGCATACCACCGTCTGCCCCGCGCATGGCCCCGTCGTCCCGCCGCCCAAGGGTGAGGGGCTAGTTCGATGGCAGTACGACCACCGCGCGCGCCGCGAACGGCAGGTACTCGATGCGCTGGGCGAAGGCCACGTCACCGCCGAGGCCATTACCACCGCGATATACCCGCGCGACCTCAAGGAGGGTCTGCGCCGCTCCGCTCAGCGCAATGTGACCACCCATCTGGCGAAGCTCAGCAAGGAGAGCGTCGTAGAGGAGACCCCCGCCAGCTTCAGGCTGGCGGATTAAGCGCAAAGCGATGGACTGGCCGATTTTGCCTAGCTCCGGCGGCGGGGAATGCCAATCAGCAGTGCGACCGGGCCTGCCAGAAGCAGCCATATAGCCGCGCCCAGCCCCCAGCTTCGCGCCGCCAGTCCAATTCCCAGCGGAACCAGGCCGCTCGCAAGCGCAGACACATCGTGCACCGCCATCACGGTCCCGCTCTTTCCGGGCATCTCTTTGTACACCTGCGCCTGGAGGATCGAGTACCAGCCCGCGTTCCCGAATCCGAGCAGCGCGACTATGACGAACTTGGGCCACAGCCCCGGCGCGACCAGAAACGCGATAAACAGGACAAGCTCGGCGAGCGCGCTGTAGCGGAGATAAGTCAGCCCTCTCACCCGTTCCAGCAGCGGAATCAGCAGAAGGTCGCCCAGCAGTCCCACGCCCGTCCAGAGCGCGACGCCCAGCGCGGCCTGGGTTTCACTCGCCCGGGCCACGTCCACGAAGTAGAGCGCGAGAAAGTTGTGCAGCCCGTCGCCCATCAGGTCGGAGAACTCCAGCAGCACAAGCCATCTCAATACCGGCAGCCGTCTCAGCGCGCTTAAAGCTCCCGCTGTGCCCGCTTTCAGTTCACCGAAAGTCGGATAATTGCCGCCGCCCGCGGACACGCCCCCCAGCGGCAGCCTCAGCGCGGCCAGCAGAACCAGCGCGGCCACGACCGCGGTCGCCAGAACCAGTTCGCGCCACCCCATTCCGAGCGCGAGCGCGGCTCCCAAAGCCAGCGCGCCAAGCGCTACTCCGGACGCTCCCGCAAACGTCCAGCGCGCCATGTTCTGCTCGTAGCGAGTCGTATCGTAATCCATCAGCGTCGCCTGGGACAGACCGACGAAGGCCCCTGACGACGGGTTGAATATCATAAGTCCGACCATGAGCATGGCAAAGCTCACGCTGGAAGACACCATAAAAAGAGACGCGACGAACAGTACCCCACCGCCGATAATGACCGCCCTGCGCTTCCACACGTCTCCCAGAATGCCGATCACCACTCCCGCGACGCTTCCCCATATCCTCGGGACGCTGAGCAGCAGGCCGACCTGTACATAGGTGAGCGCCAGATCGTCACGAACCAGGGGCCACGCCGCCTCTATCGCGCCAAAGAAGAACTCATCTATGAATTCGATCAGCAGAAGCGCCAGGACAAGCGCGCTGCCCCCGGCTAACAGGTGTTTGAGTCGCGGAACGTATTTCATCGAGGAGTGGAAACCGGAGATGCGGTGAGAGCCGCTGACAATTTCTGGACACCCCAGAAACTACTACCATTTCTACCTGAATATGCCATACACCGACCATTTTCCGTCATCCCCGCGAAACCTGTCCTCGTGGAAACGGGGAGAGAGAACCCCCGAAGGGGCGCGCCGCTCGGCAATCCAGATATTGCGGCAGGCTTCTACACGGCAGAAATATATGGACGCTGTACTACTACGGAAAAAGTAAGGACTCGCCTGCAATGGACAGCGATAGAAATACGTCGTTGCCACGCGAAAAGAGTGGATGTGGGTGGTGGGCGGTACTGGATTTGAACCGGTGACCTCTGCGATGTCAACGCAGCGCTCTAAACCACTGAGCTAACCGCCCGGAGAGTTCCGTCAGGATTAAAGTCTAGCAAGGACTTGGTGCATGGTCAAGATGGTCTTTGTAGCGGGCAGGGTCTTTTCAAAGCCACTCTGGTTTCCCAAATTACTACGCATTCACTTCCGTACTATGCTACAATATCCGCATGAAAAACGCCATCTATACCCGTGCATACATAAATACAAGATTATCAATGCGATTCACTCACCCGCGAAAATCTTCTCCCCAAAGCTAAACACAGGTGTTTTAAGGTTAAACGCAGGTCAAATTCTCACCAGTGCCCCACCAGAAGTCACCTGTTACGTCACCAGAGCGTCACCACCACAATTATAAACTGTCATATATGTAACCGCTCCAATCCGGTCCGCTGACCGATGTTCGACAGGAATCGTTCACCCCGACGGTTTACCTAGCCGTCTCCAGGCGTTAGACTTTTGCCGACTGAATTCGGCCAGCGACCAACATGGAGATGTCGAGATGATAGGTTTTATTGGAGGAACCGGACCGGAGGGCAAGGGACTCGCGCTTCGCTTCGCAATGGCGGGGGAGCGGGTGTCCATAGGCTCGCGCGATGAGCGGCGAGCGCAGGCCGCCGCCGATGAGGTTGAGGCGGCAATGGGCGGCTTGCAAGTGAGCGGCGGGCTTAATGAGAGTGTTGCTGCCGAGTCGGATATTGTCTTCGTCGCGGTTCCATACTCCGGTCATCGCCCGACCCTGGAATTCCTCCGCGAGAGTCTGGACGGCAAGTTGGTGGTGGACGTGGTGGCTCCGATGCGATTCAGCAGGGGCGTCGCCAGCGCGATAGCGGTGGAGGAGGGTTCCGCCGCGCAGCAGGCCCAGATTCTCCTTCCTAACTCCAAGCTCGTTGGAGCGTTTCATAATCTGAGCGCCGAAGACCTTCTGCAACCCGACGTGACAATAGAGTCCGACGTTATCGTATGCGCCGACGATTCGGAAGCCAAGTCCCAGGTCATGGAGTTGGCCGAAACTATCAACGCGGTCAGGGCGGTTGACGGCGGCGGATTGCAGAACTCTCGATACGTCGAGGAACTGACGGCTTTGCTTATCAACATCAACCGAATCTACAAGGCCCATTCGACAATCAAAATAGTAGGCATATAGCCCGGAGCTAAGAGAGCGCTCTTTCGCTCCGGCTATTGACCATTGACACCACGGAGCGAAAAGCGTGCTTCTTCTATCGGTACTGGCGGCGATAGCGGGTTTGTTCGGCGGCTATTACGCGGGCAGCGACCTTCAGGTCGGCAGCGTGGATAGCCGCGCCATCAGGATTGTAGAGTCCAGCCATCGCATAGAATTTCCCGACCGGATTGTGTTCACGCTGGAGGCGGAAGCGCCGGCCGACGTTGAATCCGCTCGTCTCTTCTACACCGTAGGCCCCCAGAGCGTAAAGGTCTATACATATCCCTCTCGCTTCACCAACGCGGAGAGGATCGAAGCGGAGTTCGTGGTAAACACCGGCAAGGACGGATTCATACCCCAGGGAGTGGACATAGAATACTACTATGTATTTACAGACTCGCTGGGCAACCGCACGACGTCCGATACCCTTGCGTTCGAGTATCTGGACCCCAGGTACGACTGGCATCGGCTCGTTCAGGATGATTACACGCTGCTCTGGCACAACAGGCCGGAGCGCGCGGTCAGGAGTATGGCGGCGGATGTTTCCATACGCCTGAGAGCAGTCAGAGACCTGTTCGGACTGGAAGACGACTATGACTTCAAGGCGGTAATTGTAAATAGCCGCGCCGAGGCCAACCGCAGTTTTCCGCCCGTAACCGACACTGCGCAGGATACATCCCTGTACGGCGGTTTCGCGTTCGACAGGTACGGCGTTCTCGTGCTGGCCGGCCTCAACAGGGCCGGCCTCATCCATGAACTCACGCACCTTATGTTTTCCGAGAGGCTTGATTCGCCGCGCGCCAAGCCTCCGGCGTGGCTGAACGAGGGCATGGCGATGTATTTCGAGCCGGGTGGAGACTACCGCGAGTCCGACGTGCAGAAAGCGCTCAGGGCAGGGAATCTGATTCCATTGCGCTATATGCGGGCTCTTCCAGGCAGGCCCGCCGAGGTCAGGCTGTTCTACTCGCAGTCCGCGAGCATAGCAAGATTCATGATGGACGAATTCGGCCATGAACGGATGGATTCGCTGCTGACAGAAATCAACGAAGGGCGAAAAATAGACGACGCGCTGAACGCCGCATACGGATTCGGAGTGGACGAACTAGACACGAGATGGCGGAGGCATCTGGCCGGAGGACCCTCGATAACCGAAATCGCGAATCCGGGCGCGCTTGGCACGTCCGCCATTATCGGCGCGGCGCTGTTGGTCACCACCTCTGCCGTCATTATTCGCTGGCTCAAGCAACTTCGTCGTACCGAGCCGTGATCCCAGAACTTACCAAGGTGGTCAGAGTATGGTTTCGTCAAATCGGGGCCAATTCCCATACTGGTCGAGATTGCGGGCCTCGCCGAAGTCGTACTATTTCCATCTGAATATGACAAACGTCGAACATTTTTCGTCATTCCCGCGAAACTTGTCCTCGTGGAAACGGGGAGCGGGAATCCAGAGATTGCGGCAAGATTATACACAGCAAAATTACATGGAAATGGTACTGGTACTGTTTCCATGCACGTGTTTCTCAGGGACGTTCGCCCCAGTCGGTAGTAGTCGCGGTCTGGAGCGCCTCCTGGACGTCGGGATGGTCGCGGTTTAGCTTCAGCGTCGGCAGGCGGCGTATGTAGCCGGTATATTCGTCGAAGTCTTCATACGTTTCCCTGACGAACAAGCCATCCTCTATTGCGCTGTTCATGGCGCTCACCAGATAGTCGAAATCCAGTTGCATCCAGGGCTGCTGGCTGAGATTCTGAGTCAGATACCTGAAGGTTATATATCGGCTGCGCTGTTCGAGGCTGTCGCAGAACCTGATAGTGTCCTTGGTGATGGCATTTGACATCAGGTCATAGCTGTTATGATTATCTGACTCGCTCCTGAAGACGGGGCTGCTGTTGTCGAAGTCTATGGACTCGGCGTCGTCTTCGATGCTGTCGAAATCGGCTCCGGTGGACATTACCCAGTCCACCAGCCCCTCGGTCACCACCTTTACGTAGCCCCTGTCGTAGGCGTCCATGACCAGCGGCTTGAACTTGGTGTGGCCAAATTTGTTCTCGTCGAAATCCTCCATTCGCTGCGTGAGCAGGGGCTTGAGAGCGGCGAGCACTATGGGACTTTTCTGATCATTCGTTATATTCCGGATGCCCTCGTACACCTGCCTGAGTTCGTCCGAAATCGGCTCGTCCGGGGCGCGGGGCGTGTCCGGCAGCGATGCGGTCATGTTTCGATGTACCGAAGGCTCCACGTCGAGGTCGTAGTATTTCACCCAGTCCGCGCTTTCGGTCAGCCTTGGAGACGCGGTCCAGCTCAGGGCCACTATCGCCACGAACTTGCCGTATGGTCTGAGAGTCTTGACCAGATGTATGAAGTCGCCGTCGCCCGATACCAGCATATAGGTGTCTATGTTGGGGTAGCGATAGCAGAACTCTACACAATCCGCCGTGAGTTTGACGTCCACGCTGTTCTTCCGGACAGCCGACATAACGCCATCCCGGTCGTTCTGATAAACTCGACCCGGCACATATACAGGCTCGATACCCGCGGCATAGAGCCGTCTGGGGTCGTTGAACATGACATGGTTCTGAAAGTCGGCGTATGCCCGCGCCACTACGACCCTGCCCAGCCCTTGCGCCTCTTCCATAATTGCGCTGATGTTCGGTGCGAGGTTCTGCTGCTGCAATCCGAACCGGATGTTCTCCCAGTCCAGAAGAAGTGCTATCTCGCGATTTCCATTTTCCTTCATCAATATACTTCTCCTATAACTTGCAAAAATGCTCCGACACCGCGACGCGCTTCCTGCCAACGGGGGACATACGGCATAGCAAAATGGTCTTGATTGCGTCCGCTCAGGGATATAAAGCGCGCTCGGGGCTGCCTGTCTGTCAATTATAGCAGGGAACGCGGTGTGGGACGTGAGACTATCCCGATGCGCGGGTCCACTGCTCCCAAGCGTCCTCTATGTCTTTCTGGGTCTCTGCGTATTCGTGTCCGAGCCGCGATATTTCGTCCGTGTCGCGCCGCGCCGACGCGGTTTCGATCCGCTTCTCTATCTCGGCCACTTTCGTCTCCAGCGTATGGATCAGGTTCTCATAGTCCACTGCCTGAGCTTGCGAGGCCGTCTTCGACTTTCGCTCCTGTTTACGGGACTCGCGTTCCCGCCGGCGGTGCCGCGCCCGCGCGCGTCTGGAAACCGGCTCCGGCTCCGGCGGGCGATTCACCCGCATCCATTCCTCGAATCCGCCGCTGAACGGGCGCACCGTTCCATCCTCTATCGCCCATATCCGCTCCGCCATCAGGCCGATGAAGTGGCGGTCGTGCGACACGAACATCAGCGTGCCGTCGAAGGACTCCAGCGTGTCTTCCAGCGCCTCGCGGCTGGCTATGTCGAGGTGAGTCGTAGGCTCGTCCAGAACGAGAACGTTGGGATAGGTTATCAGCAGCCTGGCGAGGGACAGGCGCGTGCGCTCGCCGCCGGACAGCGCGCTCACCTGCTTGAACACATCCTCGCCCTGGAACAGGAAACGCGCGAGGTAGTCCCGCGCCTCCCCGATGGGAAGGTTGCGAACTTCCAGGAAGGCTTCCAGTACAGTCTTGTCGTCGGGCAGGTTCCACGTTCCCTGGTTCAGGTGGCCTGTCTGAACGTTGTGTCCCAGGGTTACAGCGCCCGAAAGGGGCGGCTGCTCGCCCAGTATGGTACGGAGCAGGGTTGTCTTGCCTATGCCGTTCGCGCCGACTATGGCGATCCGCGATCCGCTCTCGACGTCCATGTCAGGGAATGTGAGCAGCCTTGTTTGGGTTCCACTGTCCGTGAATCCGACGGCGAGGTCGCGAAGCCTCAGCGCGATGTGTCCGGCGCGGGACGCTCCGGCAGAGCCTATGGAGATGGTCTTTTCGTTTTGGGGAGCTTCAATGCGTTCGAGCCGCGCCAGTCGTGTTTCGCGTCCCCTGGCTTCTCGGGAACGCTGCCCCGCCTTGTATCGCTGGATGAAGAACTCTTCTTTGGCTATGAATTCCCGCTGACGCTCGAACTCCTTCTGCTGACGCACTACCTGGGCGCGCTTCAGCTCGCGGTACTGCGAGTAGTTGCCCGGGAATCGCCGCAGGCTTCCGCGCTCCATCTCCCAGATTTCGGCGCATACGCGGTCGAGGAAGTAGCGGTCGTGGGACACCACCACCGCGGCGTACTTGAAGCCGGACAGGAAGTTTTCCAGCCAGTTCAGCCCGTCGAAGTCGAGATAGTTGGTAGGCTCGTCCAGAACCAGGAGGTCCGGGTCTGTGAGAAGAGCGCGGGCAAGGGCGGCCCGTGTGCGCTCGCCACCGCTGGCCGCCGCCGCTGGGGTATCCAGCGTTTCCAGCGGCATTCCAACCCCCTCGACGACGCGCTCCAGGCTATTCTGGTAGTCATACCCTCCCAGCGCTTCATACTCTTCCAGCAGTTGGGCATATCGTGTTTCGGCCCGTCGCTGAGCCGCGCCGCCGCGCTGTTGTATCTCCAGCGCGCTCGCGGCAAGCTCATCTTCCAGGTCGAACAGCTTTTGGAATGCGGACAGCACCTCGTCCCGCAGGGTTCCGGGCGCGTCATGTTCGGGCATCTGCGAGACGTACGCTACCCGCAGGCCGGGGCCTGTGGATACATATCCGGCGTCGGGTTCGAGGCCGCCGGTGAGAACGTGCAACAGCGACGTTTTCCCGCTGCCGTTAGACCCTACCAGCCCGACCCGCGCCTGTTCACCCACCTCGACGCTCACGTCGGCGAATACCTCTACGTCGCCGTAGAAAAGTTTGAGCTGTGATGCGGAAAGCAGCATTTTGGTGTATCAGGACTCCAGGATACGCTTGAGATTGCGGTGGTCGGACTCAAAGCGCGCTTGGGTCATTGCGCTCATGGCGGATGCGGCCAGCGCCATCAGCCCCGTAAGCCTGACCTCGGACACCGAATGCAGCCGCGAGCCGCCCTCGATTGGCCTCACGTCATATATCAGGCTTATCGAAAAGGGACCTTGTGTGCTGTGCGCGGCGTACCTTTCGCCCGGGCTGAACTCCGTAACCGCGAATTCATGCGACAGCCGGCGATCCATTACCTCGCTCACTATATGGCAGGTCGTCCCCTGTCCCACGGGACCCTGGGAGGTCTGTCTCGCCTCGACTATGTTTTCTGCCCAGGTGGGCAGGTTTTCTATTCTGGTCAGGAATCCCATCACCTCTTCTACGGGCCGGTTGATGGTGATTGTGGTCTCGACTCTCAATATGCCTCGCTTTGAATGCCGCGCCGAATCGCGTCTATCGGATTACTCTTATGACTACTCTGAACCGGCGCATGGAACAGGAAGGCCGCAGTTCCCTGGATTCGACTATCTCGGCGGTCTCGAAGCGGCCCTCACCCTCAAATCGCATTTGGGCTTTGGGGATGTGCGGACGATGCACCTGTCCCATTGGGCGGCCATCTTCGTTCACCAGAAACCAGGCGAAGGTCGGAATACAGGTCTGGGATGTCATCGCTCTCGCTCTTGTGGAAAGTTGCCGCTTGTTAGTTTACAGTTCGTCCATACGGTGGGTCTAGGTCGCTCTGGCTTTGTGCGGAAAGTCCACCTTGCACGTAAAGCGGCAATTTCGCGCAGAAAGTCAGCCGCTCTGAATCTCCCTGTGTACGATCAGACAAATAGCCCCCGGTAACGGTATGCCATCGGGGGCTATTCAAATTGAGATCGAGCCGTCGCTAGGTGAGCAGGGTCCTCGCTCTTATCAGGTGGACTCTCTGCGGGACAGCCTCTTCCTCAATAACGGATGCGATGTTCATGCAGTAGAGAGCAGTATGTATCTCGGCTTCATGGAACACCTTGCTGAGTATAGCGGCCGTTTGCTTCACTTTGGCAATGTCCCGTCGGGAGACGCCGTAAGATGCCTCGATAGCGGTATAGACGGGATTGGATGACGCTGGCCTGCGGCTGCTGATAATCATGTCGGTGTCCAGAACGCGGTCATACTCTTCTTCAGTCAGGATGTCGTCTTCCATCGCCTTGTAGATGGCGCTGTTGAACTCCGCCGAGTTGTCGTCCATTTCAGCGACCCCGATCCTCCGGCTATCTTGTACTTTCAGGAGGGTAGCTATCAGCGCCACTCCGCGGTTATAGAGCTTTGTTTCCAATCCAATGCCTTTCAACTCTCCTATGTCGTCTGTATGACCTTGCTGGCCCTGTTCAAGTCGCTGCTGGCCATCTTTAAGCTCTTTGACTTCATTGCGTATCTCGGACGCGAACGCATTGAATACTGCCGGGAGCGCGAGCAACTCCTCGGACAGGATAGCTTGCCTCACAGCCTCACGGAACTCCTGATTATCACGCAATAGCGACAGTAGGTCGTCAGTTGTGTTGATTGTAGTCACGTCTGATGCTCTCCTGATGGCTCTTGATTATATCCGATTATCCACCTCGGCAGGTCAAATCAGTATAACCGAAAGACCCTATCGCAAAGTCTGCCTGAACTTCCACTTCTACTACACAAACATACTTTCAATAGGCTACAATGTACGCAGGATAAACAACTTCCACGACAGACTATCCATAAATGCTACCTTATCAATCACGTTCCCCTGCGTCAGAAAAAGTTTCTTAGCCGCAAACGCTGGGGAAACGCTGGGAAGCGCTGGATGAAAATTGCCCCAGCGTCTCCCTGTTAATCGCCCAGCGTATGCCCAGCGGCTCACTCGGCAATTATAAACCCGGATATATGTAATCGCGTCGCTCTAGCTTTTCTCTCATGTTCGGGCTGATTCGACCACACCGGCTGATTACTGACTTTGAAAACGCCTTGCCTTGGCGTAAGGTCTTTGCCGTCAATATAGCTAACTCATAGGAACTATCCCTGAATCAGCGCGCATTGGAGTGTGGAGCATGAAAGTCCTCGTTTCAGGTTCGACCGGACTCATTGGAACGGCTTTGGTGAGAAGTCTCGAGTCCTCCGCCCATCATGTAACAAGGCTGGTGCGTCCGGGTTCGACTCGCACCCCGGACGGCATCGCCTGGGATCCCACTTCCGACTCGCTCGATGCGCGTCAGCTGGAGGGGTTCGACGCGGTGATCCACCTGTCCGGCGAGAACGTCGCGTCCCGTCGCTGGTCCGCCGAACAGAAGGCGCGGGTCAGGGACAGCAGGGTCAGGAGCGCCGAACTGCTGGCAAATGCCCTTGCAGGGCTGGACAGCCCGCCCGAAATACTCGCCTGCGCCTCGGCCACCGGATACTACGGAGACAGGGGCGACGAAATACTGAACGAGGACGTCGGAGCCGGTTCGGACTTCCTAGCGGACGTGAGCGCGGAGTGGGAAGGCGCGACATCCCCCGCCGCGGACGCCGGTATTCGCGTGGTCAACATGAGAATAAGCGTGGTACTGACCGCGGCCGGCGGCATGGTCGCCACGGTCGGGCCGATATTCAGGCTCGGACTTGGCGGAAGGCTCGGCTCAGGCGCGCAGTACCTGAGCTGGATTTCCAGAGAAGACATCGTCCGTGCCATAGAGTGGATATTGCAACATGATGACCTGCGCGGCCCGGTGAATCTCTGCTCGCCCAACCCGGTTACCAATTCGGAGTTCACCCGAACATTGGGCAGTGTGCTGAGAAGGCCCGCCCTGTTTCCCGTGCCGCGATTCGCGCTCAGAATCACCCAGGGCGAGATAACGGATATGCTGTTGGCCAGCGTGCGCGCCGAGCCAGCGAAACTCAGCGCGAGTGGTTTCGAGTTCCGTCACCCGCGTCTGGAGGACGCGCTGAGGTGGGCCTTGACAGACACGAGCATCTAGCGCGCGGCTACCCGCCGCGGATGCCGTGCGTGGGAAAGATAAGCCTCTGAACAGTCTGAACGCTCGACTCCGCGAACGTCCGCGAGTCCTTGACAACCTGCTCATCCAGGGCGAGATTGTCAGGGTCGCGCAGCGACTCCACTCCATGCTCCAGCCTGTAATCGCTCGGAATGTCGTTCTGGAAACTCTGCCCCGACAGAACGCCATAGGCCATCGTCCAGGCGCGCGCGACCGCTTGCAGGTCATACCCGCCGCCGCCCAGCGCGAGCCACAGGCCGGGCGAGGCCAAGCCAAGCTCCGACACCGCCTCCGCAAACCCCTGAACCGTCAGCGCGAGGTGGGTTATCGGATCGCGGTAGTGAGAATCTATGCCAAGCTGGGTGACTATCACGTCCGGCCTGAACGCCTCGAGCAGGGACGGAACCGTCTGCCGGAAGGCCCACATATACACCTCGTCCGAAGTATAAGGATAAAGCGGCACGTTCACCGAGTATCCCCTGCCGACACCCGCGCCGGTCTCCTGAACAAAGCCGGTGCCTGGGAAAAGGAAAGCGCCCGACTCGTGAATCGAGATGGTCAATACCCCGTCGGTAGAGTAGAAGGCGTGCTGTACGCCGTCGCCGTGGTGGCAGTCTATGTCCACGTAGGCGACCTTCATCCCCTCTTTCAGAAAGCGATGGATGGCGATTACGGGGTCGTTGAAGACGCAGAAGCCGTAGGCATGGTCGGGCATCGCGTGGTGCAGCCCGCCCGATATGTTGAACGCCGCGTCCGCCTGTCCCGATATTAGAAGTTCGGCAGCTGCGACGGAAGCGCCTGTCGAAAGCGCCGCCGCTTCATAGATCCCGGGATAATATGGGTTATCGCCCGGCCCGAAGTTGAACTCGGCGGGGTTGACTTCACCCCGTCCCGCGCCTATCGCCTCGACCCCGTTCACGTATTCCGGCGTGTGAAACCAGCCGAGTTCGGACTTGGTAGCCTCCCTCGGAATCTCGAGCCTGGAGAAATCGGCATCGAACGCGCCGTAGGACTCGAGCAACTGGCGGGTATATCTGAGTCGCACCGGCTTCATCGGGTGCGTATCGCTCAGAATATGCCCCGTCATCCGCTCATCGTAGAGGAATACCGCCTTGCCGGGACGGGGCGTTTCAGTATGTGAATCGAGAGTCATGTACCAGTTCCTGCGCTCATTATACACGTTGGCCGGATGCAACTAACCCCACAGCCCCCGATAACGGTATGTCATCAGGGGCTATGTATATTGAAATTGAGCTGTCGTTAGTTGAGCAGGGTTCTTGTTCTTATTAGCTGATGTTACGCACTTAGCTATGAATTCCTAAACGAGAATGAGCCAGCTCAGCTACGAAATCTCTCTCAACTGCGTAAGGTCAGTTATTAGGTGGACTCCCTGCTGGTCAGCCTCCTCCTTGATAACGGACGTGATGTTAATGTAGTAGAGAGCAGTATGTATCTCGGCTTCATGGAACACCCTGCTGAGTATGGTCGCTGTTTCCTTCACCTTCGCGATGTCGTCTCGGGAGACGCCGTATGAAGCCTCGATAGCGGTATAGACGGGATTGGACGACCCCGGCCTGAGGCTGCTAATAATCATGTCAGTGTCCATGATACGTTCATACTCTTCTTCATTTATGACACCCTCGTCCCACGCCTTGTAGATGGCGCTGTTGAACTCCTCTGAGTTGTTATCTGACTCTGCGACCCTGACCCTCTGGTTGGCTCGCACTTTAAGCAGCGTGGCTATCAGCGACGGTCCACGATTATAGAGTTTCGTCTCTAGTCCGATGCCCTTCAGCTCCCCTATGTCGTTTGTGTGACCCTGCTGGCCCTCTTTGATCTCCTGCTGACCCTCTTCAAGAGCCTGCTGACCCTCTTCAAGAGCCTTCTGGCCCTCTTTGAGCTCTCGCTGACCCTCTTCAAGAGCCTGCAACCGCCTGTCCGTAGCCTTGGTATAGTTACGTATCTCGGATACGAATTCCCGCATCTCAGATACGAACGCGTTGTGCGTCGCCGGGAGCGCGAGTAACTCCTCCGTCAAGATGGCGCGTCTAACGGCCTCGTGGAACTCCTTATTTTCATTCAACAGCGACAGTAGATCGTCAGTTGTGTTGATTGTCGTCATGTCAGATGCTCTCCTGATTGCCCTTAATTATATTCGCTTATTCACCTCGGTAGGTCAAATCTCCCAAGATGCAGACAGAATAGTGTACGACTGAGATTTTGTGCGAATCGTGTTAGTCCTTGTGTAAACTGGACTTTTTGTACAAGGCTGCCACCGCCCTCTCGAAGAACAGTCTCCACTTCGTCCACTTCCACGGAATCAGTACGCCCACACCTACCGGGCTATGGTCAAGGCGTTACTCTACGGCTGCTGCATAGGGTGACCTCCTCGCGCCGTATCGCCCAGAGTCTCCACGAGGACATCGCCTTCCGAGTGCTGGCGGCCAGTAACACGTCGGACTTTCGCGCGATTTCTGACTTCTGCGCCTACTCCGTTTTCGGCTATCATGACATCAGTCCGCCATACCAACATATACGCAGGATAAATAACCATCTTGAAACTCACCTCCCAGCCATCCCTCACAGACATATACCACAGACTGCGCGAACATCACGGCCCGCAGAAGTGGTGGCCAGCCGACTCGCCGTTCGAAATAATGGTCGGCGCTATCCTCGTACAGAGAACAACATGGACTAATACCCGCCGCGCGATTGATAATCTAAAGTGCGCGGGCAAACTGTCCCCACGCGCTATCAGGGAACTGGACGAAGACGAACTTCAGGCGCTCATTAGACCATCCGGCTTCTTCAGGACGAAGTCGAAGAAGTTGCGCGCGCTCTGTGAACATCTGGGCGAACAGTACGGGGACAGCATAGAGGCGATGTCAACCCGGCCGGACGAGTCGCTGAGAGAGGAGTTGCTGTCCATATACGGAGTTGGCGACGAGACAGCGGACGACATAATGCTGTACGCTTTCAGGCGCCTTCATTTCGTGGTGGACGCATACACGCGCCGGATATTCGGCAGGATGGGACTGGTGGAACCAAAACTGAAGTATGGTGCTCTCCAGGCAATCTTCCATGAGAACATTCCGAGAGACGTTGCCCTCTACAACGAGTACCACGGCCTCATAGTCATGCACGGCAAAGCGATATGCAAGACGCGCCCCGTCTGTTCGGAATGTCCACTCGATGCTGAGTGCCTGAAGACAGGGGTCTAGCCTGCTTCCAGCGTGAAAGTAAGGATGCTGTTGGTCTTGATGACGAGGTGAACGTCTCGCCCGCGTCGCAGGTCCAGTTGGCGGGCGGAGCCGGGGGTAACCTCGGCGACGATCATCTCCCCCATGTCGAGGTATATAAGCGCGCGGCCGCCTGTCTCGCGCACCTCGCGCACGACGGCCGGGACAGCGTTGCGGGCGCTGGTAAGGGGTGGAACACCGAGACTGAGAATGATGTCGCCTGAACGGATGGATACCGAGACGGTCTCACCGGGACTGGCTACGGTGGGCGGACCGACCAGTACAGCGTCTCCTATCGCCAACCTTGAAGTGCCGTCCTCCCGATCCAGTTCCAGAACCTGAGCGCGCAGTATGTTTTCGAGCGTTCCGTAGTCCGCTATTCGCGCGACTGCGGGATGCGCCATGACTTCGGGTGTGTCTCCATAGGCGACCATTCTCCCGGCGTCCAGCGCGTAAGTTCGCGGGGCAAGCGCGAGAGCCTCGGACAACGAGTGCGATACGAAGACCATGGGGACATCAAGCTGCCCTGAAATGCTCTTGAGATGGGTGAGGATTGAAGCTCGATGCGCGGCGTCCAGGGACGCGAGAGGCTCGTCCATCAACAGAAGCCTGGGCGATGAGGCGAGAGCGCGGGCGAGCGCAACCCTCTGCCTCTCTCCGCCTGACAGGTTCTGGACTCCGCGGTCCATGAGGAGCTCTATTGAGAGAAGGTGTGCCAGGGCGTCCGGCTCGAACTGACGCTCGGCGCGAGGGGTGAGTTTGTAGCCGTATTCAACGTTGTCGCGGACACTCATGTGCGGGAAGAGCGCGCCATGCTGAAACACGTATCCAAAGCGACGTTTCTCGGAAGACACGTTGACTCTCGCTGATGACGAGAAAACCATAGCTCCGCCAACTTCTATATCGCCTTCGTCGGGAGTCAGCATACCGGAGACGCAATCGAGCAACGTCGTCTTGCCACTGCCGGAAGGACCGAAGACGGCGGTGATTCCGCGCTCGAAGCCTCCGGCGCAGTCCAGAGTGAATCCGTCATATGCCTTTCGCACACTGAATTTCAGGAAGGGGCGGATGTCGTCTTTCCCAATTCTATCAAAGCGGTCTGTTGACAATAGTCCCAGTCACTGGTTCCAGATGGGCTTGAGGAATCGCGCGTAGTAGGCGTTGCAAGGGCTTAAACTGTAATCATATTTTTCAGAATCGGCTAGCCAGTACTCAGCGACAAAGAGATGTTCGAAAAAGACCGGGTTGACATAGTACCCCTCTCGGGACGCTGTAATGGCTGATAGTTGCTCCGGGCTGGCGAACTTCAGGTCCAAGACACTGAGCGGGGAACCATCAGGCTTGCGATATACTTTGGCGGCCAGGGGGTCGACAAGCGTCCATGAATTGCGCCAATAGGCTTCTGTTATCACATGTCCATCGGTCTCCGAGGTAGTGTAAACCAGCCGACACGGGATCTCGAGAACCTGACAGAGCGCGCAATACACTCTCGCGACCTCATGGCACCAGTCGCTGCCCTTCGCAATGACTATCTCTTCCGTCCCTCCCCACCAGAAGTCTTGCGGAGTTTCATAGTATCCCTTAGAAGCAGGATATGAGACCGACGGGAAGAGGTTTTCAATATCTTTGGTGAATTCTGAGACTTGTTCCAGTTGTCCTATCACTGAATCCCTATTTACATAGAGTTTCTCCGCCAACAGTCCCAGCAGCAGTCGTTCAGTCTTCAAGCCAGCTAGCTGTTCCACTTTCCAAGCTGGTGGTGGCGCAGCCAGCATATCAACGCTGTGGCGGTCAACCGAGATTGCGCTGTCCTCCAAGACGGCATCAACAGCGCTTGGCGCATAAATCCTGTTCTGAAACCAAGTCTTGGGGAATCTAATATGTGACGATTTCTTCACAGTTGGCAATTATCGCCTGTTCTTTCACTTCATTCTATTCTAAGCTCCATACACCTAACCCTCAACCCAACCCTCTTTCAATAAACCGCATAAGGTACTCTATATACCCCTTTCGTGTGAGCGTCGCAGGAGCCAATTGTGAGCAGCGAGCGTCGCCAGGGCCAATGCAAGGGCCACAAGTACCAGGACTCTCGTTTCCTCGCCGCGCCCGAGCTGAATGCTGTCGTATATGGCGAGGGGGACAGTCTGTGTCTTGCCGGGGATGTTGCCAGCCACGATGATGGTCGCGCCAAATTCGCTCAGGGCGCGTATGAATCCGAGCAGGACACCTGCCAGGATTCCCCTGTAAGCGAGCGGAAGCGTGACCGTGAGAGCCACCCTCAGAGTTCCCGCGCCGAGGATTCGGGCCGACCTCTCCAGCCTTTCGTCAACCTCTTCCATGGCCGTCATTACAGCGCGGGCCACCAGCGGGAACGAGACTACGGCCGCCGCCAGAACCGCCGCAACCCATGTGAAAGCTATTTCCAGTCCGAGCGAGCGTTCCACAAGCGAACCGAGCGGGCCTCTGCGTCCCAGCAGTAGCAAAAGAAGGTATCCGACGACGACCGGAGGCACCGCCAGCGGCAAGGAGGCCACAATATCCAGGATGAAAGCTCCCCTGATACGTTTCTTAACCACCAGCCAGCCGAGGGCCAGAGCCAGTGGCAGGTTCGACAGTGTCGCTATGACGGCAACGCGGAGGGTAAGGAGTATAGTTTCGAACAGCAAAGCCGCTTCACTCAGCAGGGAGGTCGGAGAATCCAAATCGGCGGAAGACAGCTAACGCTTCCTCGGAGAACAGGAATTCCAGGTACGGTGTCGCATCGTTCCGATTGGGAGAGCCTTTCACCACAACCGCCGGGTAGATGACCTGAGAGTGCAGTCCGGGATCAACTGAATGCGCCACCTTCAGAGAGTCCGAACTCTGCGCGTCGGTCCGATAGACAACGCCAGCGTCAGCATTTCCCACCTCAACGTAGGTCATCGCGGCTCTCACGTCCTTTCCGAGAAGAAGCTTGCCCTGCACACTTTCCCATATGCCCGCCGCCCTGAGCGCTTCTTGCGCGTAGGCCCCGGCAGGAGCGAGAGACGGGTCGGCAAGCGCGAGGCGGTCTATGGCGTCCGAGGCCAGATATTCCAATGACTCCATCTCCGCGTGTTCTTCCAGCATAACTACCACCAGCTCATTGGTCAGCAGCGAATGGGAATTCTCAGTCGAGGCGAATCCCTTCTCGTCCAGAAAGTCAACAGGCGCGCTGCCCGCCGAAATAAACACATCCGCCGGGGCGCCGCTCACTATCTGCTGCGCCAGCGACTGCGAGCCACCGAAACTGAGGTCCACGTTATTGCCAGTTTCGCTTTCGTACCGATTGCTGATCTCCGTCAGCGGATCGCGGAGGCTGGTTGCCGCGAAAACGAGTATGTCTCTTTCACCCCCGCAGGCGAGCAGTGAGAGAAAAATAGCGCCAACCAACACGCCTGCCAATTTCCTCATCACCACGCGGAGCGTATCATCGCCCCTGAATCCTGCGCTTACCCTCATGCCCAAGATTATGTCCCTTTCCCACACAGGACACAATACCAATAGCGACCTGACAGGAACATTGCCTTTTCCAGATCGGCCTTGGTTTCCCAGAGTCTTTTCAAATTTCGGAATTTAGTCTTCTGGCCTCCAGCCGTCGTTCCCGCGAGGCCTGTCCTCGTGGAAACGGGGAGCGGGAACCCAGAGCTACGATGCCAGCGAAACATCGGTAACACCGACTTTGCAAATACCCTGCTTGGTTTCCTGTATCGCTATACAATCACTCCAATTCCATGCTACAATATCCGCATGAGAAACACGACCTATACCTTCACATACATAAAGGCAAGATTATCAATGATAAATTGCTCACCCGAGAAAATTTCTCTCCAAAGCTAAATGCTGGTGAATACAGGTCAAATACAGGTGAAAATTCACACCAGAACCCTCCCAGCAGCCACCTGTTAGGGTCACCAGCACTCACCAGCACAACTATAAACCACAATATATGAAACCCTTTCAATCCGGCCCATTCGCCGCTGTTCGAACCGAATCGTTCACCCCGATTCATTCAGACTTTGAGAACGCCCTGAGATTAGGAGTCAAGGTCATTCGGTTATCCATCACCATAGACTCGCACTCTGTTTCCCAGGTTTCGACCTTTGATTGAAAGCGTCTCTTGCCCTGACGAAAGAGGCTTGGGCAGGGAATGACTGATAACTGAAAACTTATAACCGAAAGACCCTGAAGTTTGAATCGCCCGAATTGACACCCGGCGAACCCGTAACCTAAAATCAACCCTGTCTTATGTGCAATTTACCCCATACAAGCTCAGAGCGTTCTCTGATGTCATACAGACTTTCCCAGGTTGAGAGGTGTGCGCGGGCGGGTTCGTCATTGACGAATTCCCGCCTTGTGGCGGCATGATCCGCGCCGTTTCGATGTCCGGCGCACAACTCCAATCCGTTTTCCGACCACGTACAGCCCCTCTGTGCCGTATTGCGCCATCGGGCGGGCTTACCAGACACAAAGTGAGAGTTTCGACATGAGCAACGATAATTGGACAAGTGAGCGAGTGCGCGAGACATTCCTGCGCTATTTCGAGTCACACGGACACAGCCGCATGACGAGCGCGTCGCTGATTCCGGTGGGCGACCCCACCCTGCTGTTTACCAGCGCCGGGATGGTGCAGTTCAAACACTACTTCACCGGTGAGGCCGAGCCGCCCAATCATAGGCTGACAACCTCCCAGAAATGCTTCCGAACGCCCGACATCGAGGAGGTCGGGGACGCGACGCACAACACTCTGTTCGAGATGCTGGGCAACTTCAGCATCGGCGATTACTTCAAGAAACAGGCCGTGGACTTCGCGGTCGAGCTTATGACCGAGGGCTACGGCATTCCCCTGGATATGTTCGCCGCCGCCGTTCACGACACCGACGACGAAACCCGTGCGCTCTGGGTAAACAAGGGCATCCCCCCGGACCGCGTTTACAGCTACGGAGACGACGAGAACTGGTGGGGTCCGGCGGGCGACGAAGGTCCCTGCGGCCCCTGCTCAGAGCTTCACTACGATTTTGGCCCCGGACACGGCTGTCTGCGGGACAACTGCGTTCCCAACTGCAAAAACTATATGGACAACGGCGAGGCCTGCGACCGATACGTCGAACTCTGGAACCTGGTGTTCATGCAGTACTATCACCATCTGGACGGTAGCCGAACCAACCTGCCCGCCCCTAGCGTGGACACAGGCATGGGATTCGAGCGTCTTGTGCGAATCATGCAGCGCGTGGACAACGGCTACGAAACCGACCTGTTCACTCCCATCATATCGGAGGTCGAGCGAATAAGCGGACACAAATACGGCGACGACACCGATACCACATACGCCATCCGCGTCGTCGCCGAACACGGGCGCAGTGTGACCTTCCTTGTCGCGGATGGCGTCGTGCCGGGCAACGAGGGGCGCGGATACGTGCTGCGCCGTGTCATACGCCGCGCCATCCGCTACGCCCGCCGCATCGGCGTCGAGGGAAACTTCCTGGGTCGGATAGCGGACGCGACCATTCAGAAAATGGGATACACCTACCCCGAACTGGTCAGCAACAGGGACTTCATTCTCACAGTCCTCAAGCTGGAAGAGGATCGCTTCCAGCAGGCGTTCCAGAACGGTTACGCGCTTCTCATGCAGGAGCTGGACGGGGCGGACACTCTCTCCGGCAACGTCGTGTTTAGACTCTGGGACACGCACGGCTTCCCGGTCGAGATGACGCGGGAGATAGCCGCCGAACAGGGAATTCAGGCCGATATGGAGGGATTCGAGCGCGAGATGGCGGCCCAACGCGAGCAGTCCCGCGCAGGCGCCAGATTTGGCGACGACAGGGCCAAGATCCGCGTCTATGAAAGCCTCGGAGTCGGCGGAACCGCCTTCCTCGGCTACGAGACGCTCAACGCCTCCTCCGTCGTCGTCGGCCTGATTGCGGACGATGAAGTCGTGGGCGCGGTCTCCGAGGGCGCGGAAGTCGAGGTGGTTATGGTCGCCACCCCCTTCTACTCCGAGGGCGGCGGACAGGTCGGCGACGCGGGCGAAATTGTCGGCGCGGATGGCAGGATTGTCGTCCACGACACCCAGCAGGTGATGCCCGGGCTCAGCGTTCACTTCGGCGGGGTTGCGCAGGGATCTATAAGCATGGGCGAGACGGTTGACGCCTACGTTGACCCCACTCGCCGGGAGGACACCGCGCGCAACCACACCGCCACTCACCTGCTCCACGCCGCCCTGCGACAGGTACTGGGAGCGCACGTCCGGCAGGCCGGTTCTCTGGTATCGCCCGACCGCCTGCGCTTCGACTTCACCCACGTCCAGCAGGTCAGCGACGACGAGATGTGGCAGGTACAGCTTCTGGTCAACGAGAAAATCAGGCAGAACGCCCGCGTTCTCAGAGACGAGGACACCTACCCGGAGGCCATACGGCGCGGCGCCCTCGCGTTCTTCGGCGACCGCTACGACGAGCGCGTCCGTCTTGTCGAGATTGCCAACGGCGGGACCTTCAGCTTCGAGGTATGCGGCGGCACCCACGTCGAGCGTACCGGCGAGGTCGGCTCCGTATATGTGTTGGGCGAGTCCAGTATAGGCGCGGGTATGCGTCGCATCGAGGCGGTCAGCGGTCGCGCCGCCGAGCGCATGGTCTGGGACCGTTTCCACAGGGAGGAACGTGTAGCCCGAACGCTCCAGACCGCGCCGCAGGAAGTCGAAACGCGAGTCCGAGCGCTCCTGGACGAACTCGACTCTCTCCAGCGCGAACGCGAGGCAATGGAGCGCAGGCTGTCCTTGCAGTCCGCCGAGCCACTTCTGGACTCCGTTCAGGATGTGGATGGCGTGAAGGTACTCTCAGTCCGAGCCGTGGCCGCGAACGCCGACTCCCTGCGCGAGATGGGCGATTATCTGCGGGACAAGATGCGCAGCGGCGTGGTCGTCCTGGGTTCCGTAATCAACGAGCGTCCCATGCTGGTCTCCATGGTGACCGCCGACCTCGTGAGCGAAAAGGGACTCAACGCCTCCAACATAGCCCGCGCGGCGGCCCGCGCGATAGGCGGCGGTGGTGGTGGAAGGCCCGACGTGGCCCAGGCGGGCGGACGCGACGCGTCCAAGCTAGATCATGCCCTCGCCCTCGTCCCGGGCATAGTGCGCGAAAGCCTGTCCGAATGAGAACCCTGGGGCTGGACGTGGGCGACCGCCGCGTCGGACTCGCGCTCAGCGACCCGACCGGCCTGCTCGCGTCGCCCTTCGGCGTCGTCGAACGCGGCCCGTCCGACCTCGCCGACATAGTGCGCGTCGCCGAAGAAAACGAAGTCGCCGAGATAGTCGTCGGACTGCCCCTGAGTATGTCCGGCGACGCCGGCAGTCAGGCGGGCAAAGTCCGCGCCTTCATCCGCGACCTCAAATCCCTTACCGACCTGCCCATCAAGACGGTGGACGAACGCCTCTCCACCGTCCAGGCCCAGAATATGCTCAACCAGTCCGGCCGCCGCCGTCGCCGCGACAGGGGCCAGCTAGACACCGCCGCCGCGACCATAATACTCCAGACGTACCTGGACTATGGGAGATAGACCTGCGTAGTTATTTGGAACTTTCCCAGACCCTCCCAATGGCCGCCGCTATCTTTCCTTCCATTCGAGTCACCAATTCCCGATTGGCATTAACAAGGGATTGCTCGGCTTCGATTTCGACGACGATTTCCTTCTGAACATCCAGAGACGGCAACGGAATTCCAATCTTCTCAATCTCACCTTTATTTATAGAGGCGAACATCGCCCCGGTACTGCCCGTTATTTCTGATTCGAGATCGCGCAGGACATAAAAGACGTAAGTATGTAGTAAGCGATCATATGCCGTTGTGCGGATTGCGGCCAGACCTCGGCCTATGCAAATCTGCTGCGTAGCAAAATTGACTGGGCCAACAGGGGCGCGGACAGACATTAGAATATCGCCATCTTCAGCGAATTTTCTCGGATCGGTAGTCCATTTCTTAGGCTTGCCCATGAACAGTTCACCAAACTCTATTCTACCCTGATAAAACGGAGTTCCAGTGCCCAAATCGTTATAAGACTTTCCTGGCGGGGATTGACCGGCTATGACTTCTGATAATTCGCCCAACTCTACCATAGGCCACTCGGGATCAATTGCGATATGCGGTCGGTAGTTCTCGATCACTGCCCGCGCTCCGTCTATGACCTTCTGGTAGCCCGCTATCTCGGATATTATATCCCGTTGGACTTCTACGGGGGGCAAGGGAATTGAAATTTTTTCAATGCTGCCTTTGTTTATTGAGGCGAACGCTGCACCAGCGTCACCCGTTATTTCTGATTCAAGGCTGTGCAGAATATAAAAGGCGTAGGCAGATAGTATGCGGCCTGACATCGGCCTAATTGCAGCTAGTCCACGTCCTATGCAAATTTGCTGAGTAGCAAAATTTACAGGGCCGACGGGAGCACGCACGGACATGAGTATATCGCCGTCTTCCGCGAATCTTCGCGGATCAGTGGTCCATTTCTTAGGGACGCCAATGAACGTCTCGCTGAATTCGGTCTTGCCTTGGTAAAATGGCGTTCCAACACCAGTGTCATTATAAGAACTTCCTGGCGGTGACTGCCCGGCAATGACTTCCGCCACTTCACCCAATGGGACGATAGGAAAATGAGACAAGCGTCTCACACTTTCTCGGTAGCGTTCGCCGCTCAGGCTGTACTCTTCATTGACAGCTATTTTGTCTCTGAGGACAATAAGGCCGATTGTTGATTCCAAATCGTCAAGAGGTTCATCTGTCCGCAGGCGACACAGGTATTCGGCGATTTCGTTCTCGGCCTGTGGCAGGTCGTTGTCAGCAATAGGACGGCGTTGGTCGCCTAGGTCGTATCCGTCGTTCTCCACTTTGAAGAAAGCAATGCTGTCTGACTTTTTGGCAAGGGATTTGTCCATTATCAGGATGGACGTTTTCACGCCAGAGTAGGGCTTGAAAACGCCTGCGGGTAGCGAAATCACTGCGACGAGATAATCATCCACAAGCATCTTGCGTAGTTGCTTGTGGGCGTTCTGGCTCTGAAAGATGATGCCTTCGGGAACAATCACGCCCGCCCGCCCAGCAGAGGTGAGATGTTCCGCTATATAGTCCACGAACAACACTTCGCTGCGCCGCGCCTTTATCGAAAACATGTTATGAGGTCGGATGCCGCCCTTCGGATTCATAAACGGCGGGTTGGCCAGGATAACGTCTGCGAATTCGTTCCAGCGCTCATCGCTGGTGAGCGTATCGTACTCGTATATATTGGGCTGCGGAAACCCGTGCAGGTACATATTGACCAGCGACAGGCGCACCATGTCCGGTGATATGTCGTAGCCGTTGAAATTATTGGCAAGTCGTGTCCGTTCGTCGGGAGTTAAAGTAATCTGCCCACTCTCGTCAGTGTTGGCGTCCATGATGTGCTTGTATGAGGATATGAGGAACCCGGCGGTGCCGCAGGCGGGATCCAGCACACTCTCGTCCTTTTTCGGATCAATGATCTCGACTATGAAGTCAATGATATGGCGCGGCGTGCGGAACTGCCCCGCGTCGCCCTGCGAGCCGAGGACGGACAGCAGATACTCGAAAGCGTCCCCCAGCCGTTCAGAATGGTCGTAGGAAAATTCGTCAATGACCTTAAGGAACATCCGCAGCGTTTCAGGGTCGCGGTAGGGCAGATAGGCATTGTTGAATATGTCTCGGAACAGGGGAGGGATGCCCGGGTTCTCAGGCATCCTGGTAATCGCATCAGCGTACAGGTTCAGCATCTCATAGCCGCCCAGTCCCGAGCGCATCAGCTTGGCCCAGCCGTATCGAGCGAAATCGTCCGCGAAGAATTTGCGCTGACCTCCCAACTCCTCGCTCTGCGCGTCTATGTCGTCCATGAACTTATAGATGAGCGCAATGGTAATCTGCTCAACCTGGCTCTTCGGGTCTGGCACCTTGCCCACCAGAATATCCCGGGCGGTATCTATGCGGCGTCTGGTAACTGCGTCCAGCAAAGGGTATCTCCTAGGCGGCGAACTGGTTGAGCGAAACGTAGTCTTTTATGTATTCGGGGATGGCAGAGCGGTATTCCTCCGGCACCATTCTGAGGTCATCCATCGTAAACCCTGGATTGGTAGCCAGGTCGGTGAACTGGCCGCTGTCAATTATATGCCGGGTCTGGTCGCTGGTGGCGTAGGACTTGAAGTAAGTTCGCAATGCGGGAATGGATTCTACTGTATCGGGCTGGTAGTCGGCTATGAACTTGGCGAACTCCTCCTCCAGCAGTTCGTCTTTGGACTTGAAGCGCGGTATGAGGTCGAAAACCTTTTCCAGTATCTCGCGGATTGTCAAACGACGGTCCACAGCTGCAGACCGTCTCAGTTTTGGCAGCGTGTAGTAGTCCTCCGGCTTATTGAAAATTTCGCGGTTGACATACTCGACGACCCGGTCCCACTCGCCCGCGTCCACGGCGCCGGCGATGACGCTGTCATTTCGTACGGTGTCGGCGAAGCGGTCGAAGAACATCCTGTCAATCTTCATCCCCTCATAGCCCACACGTCTCTCAGATATTGACTCAAGGGCGTCATCGCCCCGGTGGATATAGTCGCCGTCATAGACTTCAGAACCTGTTTGTTCACCGCCACTGCCTTGTGAGCGAATAGCGGCTCGGGGCAGGTCAATCTTTTCATCGTAGTCGAACTCGGTCTCGAAGTATTCGCAGTTCGCGAAGAAGTCGAACAGCTTGAACGCGCTCTTTTCAGCCGTCCCGATGTCGGCTTTGAGTTCATCGTCCCGCAGAAGATCGAGAAAGCTGTGCTTGCGGGTGCCACGCCCCTTGATCTGAATGAAGTCCGTGGGTGAGAAAATTGGTCTGAACAGACCGAGATTCAGCAGATCGGGACAATCGTAGCCCGTGGTCATCATGCCGACTGTTACGCAGACTCTGGCCTTGCTCGTGCGGTATTCGGAGATGACATTGCCGCTGCCCAGCAGGTTGTTGTTGGCGAACCGTATAGCGAACTGCTGCGCGTCCGTTATATGCGAAGTGACCTGAACCGCGAAATCCGACTGATATTTGCCAGGAAACATCCGGTCGGCAATTTCGTTGAGTATGTTGGTCAGGCGAGCCGCGTGATTCTGGCTGACGGCGAAGACAATGGACTTACCAATCTCATGGCTCACTGGGTCAGTCAAGGCATTTTCCAGAAAGATATGGCAGAAGAGCCGGTTGGTAGCCTCCGAGAAAAAGCGATTCTCGAAGTCTCTATGCTCGAAACTCCCCTCCTGAGTATCACCTGTCGTTTCGTCGGTGAACGTAACAATGAAGCCACGGTCCGAGAGAAGCTGGGTCGTTGTCTCGGTGCGCGCGTCCACCACGATGGGGTTTATCAAAACTCCGTCCCGAACGCCATCCAGCAATGAGTATCTGAACGTCGGCTCGCCACTTTCACAGCCGAAAGTGCGGTAAGTGTCATGCAGCAGCCTGCGCTCTGTTTCGCGCGGGTCGGCGCTGTTAGCATTAGACACTCCCCTGAGATAATCCCTCGGCGTGGCGGTAAGCCCCAGCTTGTAGCCGACGAAATACTCGAACACAGAGCGCGCGTTGCCGTTGATTGAGCGATGGGCTTCGTCCGAGATTACAAGGTCAAAATCCGTAGGCGAGAAGAGTGACTGGTACTTGTTGTTGAACATGAGGGACTGGACTGTGCTGATTACAATTTCGGCGCTGCGCCAGTCACCAACCCGCTCTTTGTAAATCACCGTATCGAAGTCGTTGGAAAGCAGTTCCTTGAAAACCTTTTCTGCCTGGTTTTCAAGTTCCAGACGGTCAACCAGAAACAGAACCCGGCGCGCGTTGCCGCTACGCAGAAACAGCTTGATGATGGCTGCCGAAACCAGCGTCTTGCCCGTGCCTGTCGCCATTTCAAACAGAAAGCGATCCTTGCCATCCTCAATTGCTCGTTGCAATGCGTGGACTGCCCGGACTTGATAATCTCGTAGAAAGCGTAACCCTTGGGTCTGTATGAAGCCCTCACGCTCATCCTCGTTCCTCCAGGCCGCTTCGGTCGCATAGCCGGGTCGTTGGGTTAGCGCGATATAGTTGTCATCCACCTGTTCATCAACCAGACGCTTCGGATTGGGAGTAAACCGCTTATACTGGCCGACCGAATCCGGCGTTGGGAAATTGGTGATGATGTGGGGATTGCCCTGATCCAGATTCCAGAAGTAGTGCAGGTTGCCATTGGACAGGATGACGAATCGGCAGTTTAGCGAACGAGCGTATGTACGCGCCTGCTCTTTGCCAACCAGAGGTTGCTTTTGCTCCGACTTGGCCTCCAGAACAACAATCGGAAACCCACGATCATCGAGCAGCAGGAAATCCACGAATCCCCTGTCGGGTTTCTCAAAATCATTCCCCATATCGTCCAGTTCGGCGGGCTTGATGGCAATATCCGGTTCAAGTTGTATGTTGGCAGGCCCGTCGCCGTCGTCAAAGAAACGCCAGCCCGCCGTCTCGAGCAGACGGTTGATTTTAATGCGGGCGGTGGCCTCGTTTTTCATATAACCAACCTCTCATTTGATGCCTACTATAACATTCCACCCGGACGATTCCCTGTCAATCCCAGACTTCAGCCCACCATCTTGTGGCTTTTCAATCCGATTAGACGTTCGAACCGTGTGGGGCATACAGATGGAAATTTCCGCCCCGAACCGCTTCTACATCGGAAGACATGGGGAAACCGCGATGCAGTCTGACCGCAACCGCGTATACAGAAGACCTCCTATCCCGGCTTTATTTCAAATCCGGCGACCGTCCGATTGTGGTATAATTTCTGGACGTTTCCGCCCGCTCCACACCAGAGACAGGGTTCACGCGCAGATGACCCTCAACATCGGCGGATACACCCTGTGTGACCAGGACAGCGCAGTCAACCTGTTCGCCACCGTCACCGCGACAGTTATTCTCCAGATATGTCTGGACTACCCAAAATATGGCTTTCTACTCAATCATGCCAAAGGAGCGCATCCCCATGAAAATAACCGCCATAACCCCAGTTCCCGTATCCAGCAGTACCCCGTTCGGTGCGCGGAACTATATGTTTGTTAAAGTCGAGACGGATGAGGGAATTACAGGGTGGGGCGAAGCCACCGCGGGGCCGCTGGCGGTAGCGACCATGGTCGAGGAGTTCGGACAGCAGCTTATCGGCAAGGACCCGGGGCGTATCGAACAGCACTGGCAGACACTCTATCACCACTTCCATGTCCGGGGCGGCGTGGTGCAGATGTCGGCTATCAGCGGTATCGAGATAGCGCTGTGGGACATCAAGGGCAAGGCCCTCGGAGCGCCGGTGTACGAGTTGCTGGGCGGAGCGATGCGCGAGCGCATCTGGTGTTATGGACGCTGGGACGGCGCGACGCCGGAGGCCGCGGTCGAACGCGCGCTCAGTTTCACCGAGCAGGGCCTTACCGCGCTCAAGGGCGACCCTTTCGACCATCGCGGCCTGTTCATTCCAATCGAGGCCGAACGAATGGCGGTGAAGAAGCTGGAGGCGGTGCGCGAAGCGGTGGGGGACGACGTTGAGCTTCTGGTGGAGGTTCATGGGCGTCTGGCGCCGTCGGACGCTATCAGGATTGGCAACGCGATGGAGCCGTATCGCCCGTTTGTGTACGAAGAGCCGGTCCCTCCGCAGAATCTGGACGCCCTCCAGCGAGTCGCGGAGTCGGTCAGCATTCCGATAGCGACGGGGGAGCGTCTCTATACCAAGTGGGACTATGCCGACCTGCTGAGCAGGCAGATAGTGGCGATGATCCAGCCGGACATCGTTCAGGGCGGTGGTATACTGGAATTGAAGAAGATAGCGGCCATGGCGGAGGCGCACTATGTCGGATTCCAGCCCCACAATCCATACGGCCCGCTGTGTACGATAGCTTCGCTTCACCTTGACGCTTGTGTGCCCAACTTTATGATCCAGGAAGGCGGCATACACCCCTGGTTCCAGGACGTCTGTTTCGACAACTTCCCGAAGCAGAAGGACGGTTTCCTTCCCCTGCCGCAGGGTCCGGGTCTGGGAGTCGAGGTCGACGAGGACTGGGTGAAGGCGAACCCGTGGCGTGATGACGCCGCGGTCTGGAGAGCGGGCGACGGCTCTATCGCGTCAAGGCAGGACACGAACTGGTCGTAGCTTGCGGCTCCGGATGGCGATCATCCGAGAGTTATCCTGAATGGATTCACGGATTGTTGACAGGGTTGACTGCCCTTTTTACACTGTGAAGCGGCACCGAACCGCGTTGAGGAGCCACTCTCCCGGTCCCGACCATATCACACAGCCACAGGATACTCTTACCCATGCCATACAAGCCGCACGTATTCGCAGACAACCCGATGGACAGGGGCGACCAGCAGCGCCGCGATGAGAATTGGCTGAGCGACCGCGCCGCAGACCCCGACACCCGCTTTCTGGTCATGCCCGAGCTTGAGGCGCCTATATCGGACGGGCCGTCTCCGTCGCTGAACTGGATGTCGCCGGACGACGCGCGGTGGTTTGGAATAGACGCCGAACCCGTGTTCCTCGGTCTTCTGGACGGCGTGGCGCACTTCGCGGTCTATGTCCCCGCTTCCAGTGGCGCGGCTGCGCGGCTGAGAGGAGAGTCCTCCATCCGGTTCGCGGACGCCAGGTCCGCGGCGGCGTTCCTCAGCGGACAGGAGACGGGCATCGTCGCGCAGGCCAGGGCGCAGCTCGACTGGCACAACAGGCACGGCTTCTGCTCGGTCTGCGGGGGCGAAACGCGGATGGAACGCGGCGGACACGTCCGCAAGTGCCCGGGCTGTCGAGCGGAGCATTTCCCGCGCACGGACCCTGTGGCGATAATGCTGGTGCACGATGGCGAGAAGTGTCTGTTGGGCCAGTCTCGGGGTCGCCTGTCGCGGATGAGGATGTACTCCGCGCTGGCGGGGTTCATAGACCAGGGCGAGTCCATCGAGGAGGCGGTTGCGAGAGAGGTGCGCGAGGAAGCGGGCATCGAGGTCAAGAACGTCAAGTACCACTCGTCGCAGCCCTGGCCGTTCCCATCGTCGCTGATGATAGGCTGTCACGCCGAGGCCGCAACGACGGATATTCACATAGACAATGAGGAGATGACCGACGTTCAGTGGTTCGAGCGCGATGAGGTGCTGCTTGCGCTTGAAGGGCGCAGCCGTATTCTCGCCGTTCCCCAGCCCCTGGCCATAGCCCACCATCTTGTCAAGACCTGGGCCATGCGCGAGAACTAAACCAGACACCGGCGTCAATCACCAACATTGCCGAGGTTCCTGCATCCCTCGCGAACGAGTTCGACAGCCGATACCGGTCCCGTCGAACGCTTGCCGATCTCAGCCGCCAGCCTGTCCATTTCCTCTCAGACATCTTCCCAACTCTTGGCGGGAGCCACATCTGAGTCCTGTACAGGCACTATGTGGGCAATCGTCTTGCCCCTGTATGTTACCTCGATTGTTTCCTTGTTCACACGAACCCTTCGTAATATCCCGCTTGTATCGAACTTCAGTTGTTTGATTCCCACAGAGTCCATTGCTCAACCCCTGACATTTTCGCGCTAAAATACCTGCCCATTGAGGACCGAATCCTATATTAGCAGGAAAGTGGGTTTCAGCGGACTGCGGCGCATACTCTTTCTGCAACGCTGAGGCGATATGTGTTAGATTGCGCTGGAACCTGATATGTATGTCTCAACTACCGGGTTCTTGGCCCAGTTTTGAGCTAATCGGAGGAACTCTGATAATGAACATTCAACCGTACACGATACATATTGCGGACGAGACTCTAGAAGACCTGAAAGACCGGCTGGCGCGCGCGCGCTGGCCCGACGAGATCGAGGACGCGGACTGGGACTACGGCTCGAATCTCGCGTACATCCGCGAGTTGTGCGACTACTGGCTCAACGGCTTCGACTGGCGCGAACAGGAACGGATGATAAACGAGTTCGCTCACTACCGGGCGGACGTTGACGGCATTGGAATCCACTTCATACACGAGAGGGGAACCGGGCCTGATCCTATTCCGATAGTCATCACGCACGGCTGGCCCAGCACGTTCGCCGAGATGCTAAAGATAATCCCGCTTCTGAGCGACCCGGCGAGCCATGGCGCGGACCCCGCCGACTCGTTCGACGTTATCGCGCCGTCCATGCCCGGGTACGGGTTTTCGGACAGGCCATCTCAGCGAGGCATGAGCCCGGCCCGAATCTCGGAACTCTGGAACATACTGATGACCGAGGATCTGGGCTACGACGGTTTCGTGGCCCAGGGCGGGGACTGGGGAGCGCAGGTCACCACTACCCTGGGACTGGAATACCCGGAGACGGTCAGGGCCATACATCTCACTATGGCGTCGGGTGGCTCTCCGATTCCGCCGGACGACGAGTTGTCGGACGCTGAAAAGGAGTTCCTCTCGCACCGCGAGTGGTGGCAGCAGGCCGAGGGCGCATACGGCCACCAGCATCGCACCAAGCCGCAGACCCTTTCCTACGGTCTCAACGACTCGCCCGCCGGGCTCGCCGCGTGGATAGTGGAGAAGTGGCGTACATGGAGCGACTGCGGTGGAGACATCGAGTCGCGCTTCTCCAAGGATGAGCTTCTGACCCATCTGACCATATACTGGGCGACACAGACTATCAGTTCGTCGGTGCGGCTGTACTACGAAAGCGGAAAGGCTCCGTCGCAACTAACATCGGACAACCGGGTAACTGTTCCGACGAACTTCGCCAAGTTCCCGGTGGAGATCAGCTACCCGCCGGAAGAGTGGGTACGCCGGTTTTACAACCTCGCGCGATACACCGAGATGCCAAGCGGCGGACACTTCGCGGCGGCAGAGGAGCCGGAGTTGCTCGCACAGGACATACGAGAATCTTTCAGGCCGCTCAGATGAGCGTAATATACAACCGAAATCTCTCTCCTACCGGTAACCTCCCGATCACTGGAACAGTCTTGAGCGGAGTCAAAGCCCCAAATGGATGGATGTGAGACAGTTTATGAGTGATATACCTAACGGACTCAAAGGCCCGCTGGACGGCATCCGGGTCATAGACTGGACAATGTGGCAGTTCGGCCCGGTGTCCACGATGATGCTGGCGGACCTCGGCGCCGAGGTCATCAAGGTCGAGTCGCTGGACGGCGACCATGGGCGGCAGTTCGCCAAAGTCAGCGGCGTAGGGTCGAATGAGTTCGACAGGCTAAGTTCGTACTATTTCGAGTGTCTCAATCGTCAGAAGTATGGCATCGCGGTGAACCTCAAGCATGAGAGGGGCCGCGAGATAATGCACAGGCTTGCGGAGAAGTCGGACGTGTTCGTGCAGAACTTCCGGCAGGGCGTCGCCGAGCGTCTCGGACTCGGGTACGAAGACCTGAGAGAAGTCAACCCGCGGATCGTGTATGGCAGCGCAACCGGGTACGGGCCTAACGGGCCGGACTCGCACAAGCCCGCGTTTGCGCTGACAGGCGAAGCGCGCTCAGGCTCGATGTGGTGGTCAGGCCCAGACGACCACACACCCTATAATCTTCACGGGGTCGCCGACCAGATAGCGGGCATAATGCTCAGCTATGGCGTCCTGGGCGGTCTGATGTACCGAGAGCGTTTTGGCGTCGGCCAGAAGGTGGACGCATCGCACCTTGGCAGTATGATGTGGCTTGCGGGAATGCGCGATGGAGTAGGTCTGCTCGCGGGCAGGGAGATGAAGCGTCAACACAGGTCGCAGATGGGCAGCGTGCTGTGGAACAGCTATCCGACCGGTGACGGCAAATGGATAGCTTTCTCTATGAGCCAGGGGACAGATACTGGCCCACATTCTGCCGCGCCATCGGCAGACCCGACCTAATAGAAGACGCCCGGTACTCGACACAGCAGGCCCGTTCGGAGAATAACGAGGAACTCATCGAACTGTTGGACTCCATCTTTATAACCAAGACCCTGGACGAATGGGAATATGCGCTCAAGAACGCCGGAGACCTCATATGGGAGCGCGTCCAGAACACGATGGACCTTCCCAACGACCCGCAGGTAAAGGCCAATGACTATCTGATTGACTTCGATCACCCGGTACTCGGCGCGACCAAGTGGCACCAACTGCCGCTCGGATACAGCGAGACCCCGATTTCGACCCGCAAGATGGCCCCGGCTCTGGGCGAGAACACGGAAGAGATTCTCATTGATATGTTGGGATACAGCTGGGAAGACATCGGGGAACTTCAGGAACATCGCGTAATCCTGTAAACCGAAGGAGGAGAAATGGCACACTATACGATCAAGGTCGGAAACGCAGAATTGACCGCGCTGGCGGATGCGGTGTCCATGCGCGACCCGCTGGCGATATTCCCGGGTTCGTCGCTCCAGGAGTGGCGGCTTGTGCCTGGCGCGCTCTACGCGGGCGACGAGATACAGTCGCGGGTTGGGACGACAGCGGTCAGGTCGGAGGGCAAGCTCATCATCGTGGACACGGGATTGCAGATGCCCGGCGCGCAGCTGCTGGACGACATGAAGCGGCGAGGCGTGGACAGAGACGCGGTTGACCTTGTTGTCTTGACTCATCTTCACGGCGACCACGTGGGCTGGAATCTGTCCAACGGGAAGCCGACTTTCCCGAACGCGCGATACCTGATACCGAAAGCGGACTGGGACTTCTGGACACAGGAAGACGTGATGGCCGAATGGCCGCATATTGGTGAACAGGTCACGCCGCTTCAAGACCTTAACGTTCTGGATCTTATGGAAGACGAGTACCAGGTCACCGGGGAACTGACCACTATGTTGACTCCCGGCCATACCGCGGGGCATACGTCAATCGTCATATCCTCGGCGGGCGAGAAGGGCTTTATTCTTGGAGACGTGGCAAACAACCCAGTACAGATAACCCACCCTCAGTGGACGCCCATATTCGACATGAATCCGGCGATGGCGCGCCGAACGCGGCGGGCGGCGCTGGAGATGCTGGAGCAGGGAGGCCACCTGGTTTCGGCGGGTCATTTCCCCGACCCGGGCTTCGGCCATATAGTCAAGATGCAGGGCCGCCGGTACTGGCAGGGCGTGCAGTAGGGACTGAGCGCATCGGATTCATTGCAGCTTTGAGCGGTTGGTTCAGAACTCCGCGCCCTCGGCAATCGTTTCGCGCGGGTCGCTTTCTATGATTTCGGGACAGTCGGCCATCGTGAGGTCACACATACTGCATTCGAGACCGCTGGGGACTTTTCGCGCTGACTCGGAGTCCGATATCCGGCGTATCAGTTCGAATAGATGGCTTTTGAAGGAATCGTCAACAGCGTCCGAGGGGATTTCGACCTCGCTTTTGTCGCGGTAAATCAGGCGTCCGTCGAACTCGATGCCCTTGAACTGATTGATATAGGGCAGCGCGTACATATAGATCATCACCTGCGCGTTGTCGGAGGCGCGGGGCTGGCCGGTCTTGATGTCGTAGATGGTCCCGTCGCCATCCTCTCGCATGATGACGAGGTCAGGCTTGCCACCCAGCACCGCGCCGGAGTTTCCGCGCAGGTTGAAGTAGTTCTGGTCTTCGGACAAGACCCTGTTTCCCTCGATTTCCAGTCCTGCCCTGACATCGCTCAGGAGGGCGGTGTGATTCATCTGCCAGGTGACGGTGTCAAATGGGCTGGGAGAGCGGTCGTAGTTCTTGTAGTGCGCCTTGAACCATGCCGCCCATTCGCACGAACGGTCGCCCACCAACAGCTTGGAGAGCCACGTTACCCAGATGTACGGGCCGGATCTCGGTTCAGTCATTGTGATGCTCCAGAGTATTGAGTTTAGAATGGTGAATAGTGAGTTGGTGGGGTGTATATATTCCGCTTTATAATTGTGCTAAGCGTCTGACCTGAGTTAATGTTCACAGTCGCAGGAGCGTTGCATAGTACCCATCTTTCATATTCTGATAATCTTACGAATCCAGCAAATCCTGATTCAAACTCCGCCGCTTGAAAACTAATCTATACTATCCTTGACCGAGTGCTTAGTGGGTGTGCAGGTGGCTGCTGGTGACCTGCTGATGGGCTGCAAATGGACTGCTAGTACCATGTCCATATATTCATGATGGGTAGATATGTTTGAGTTTACGACGGGCGTCCTGTGTGGTAAAACGCCACTGATAGTAGCGCAGGCTTCGTTGCGCTCCCGTTCGAGCGCGGCAACCTCTCGCTTCAAGGTCTCTTCGTCGCCTATGCGACGATTCAAACACTGTCTGCTGAAGACGCTGAACTCTATCTCCGCCATATTCAGCCAACTCCCATGCTTCGGCGTGTAATGAAACTCCAGACGCCTGGCTATGCGGCGCGCTTCAGACGGCTCGAACGCTTCGTAAAGAGAGCCAAACTTGTGGGTGTTGAGGTTGTCCAATACCACACGGATTGTCCCCACGGCAGGGTACGCCTCGTCAACCGGCCAGCGCATCTGCTGAGCGAAGTCCACAGCGGTGCGACGCTTCGGTCACCTCCACGTGTCTCCACCCTCCTTTCGGTTCACAGAACATGAACAGGTTCCGAGTTCCGTTTCGCCTGTACTCGTAGTCATAGCGTTTCAATCGTCCGGCTCTGGGAGCTATGGGTGTTCTGGTCTCCTCAATCAACTGTTTGGACGTCTCGTCGAAGCAGACCACCGGACGCTCCGGGTCATAGTCTTCGCTGTACAGTTCCAGCACGTCCTCCATTCGAGCCACGAACTCCCCGCTCACCTTGGGGATACACCACTCTTTCTTCTTCCAGGGCTTCAGTTCGTTTTTTTGAGTATCTGTCGAATCGTCTCGGGGGAGATACCCTCAGAGAATCCCAACTGTACCACCTTGCCTGCAAGCAGTTGGAGTGTCCAGTGGGTGTGTCCTTCGGGCGCATCACTGCACGCTATTGCCACAAGGTGCGCTTCCTGCTTACCACTCAGCTTGCGTATGCGACCTGGACGTGGTCGCTCACTGAGTGCGCTCTCGAGTCCCTCGGTGACGAATCGCTTGCGCAGCCTGGCAATTGTGCTCATCCCTATCGAAAGCGCCTCAGCTATCTTCGAATCAGATAGTCCTTGGTCAGTTTTCAATAGCGCAAGCGCGCGCTTGACAGTGCGGGCTGACGACTTGACCTTGTGTCCCACCGCGTTCAACTGGGCGCGTTCGGCCTCTGTCAGCTTGACTTTGTATTTACTCGTAACCATATTCAGGTACACCCTCACAGAAAGATCATACCTAAGACTATACGAGTTGTTGTATATCATCAAAATAATATGGACGTAGTACTAGAGTGATTTTAACCAGCACATCACCTGCAAAGACCTGAATTTACCAGTTCAGAGGTTTTTTTCTGAGTGTCGGACTTTCATTGATAAATGGGAATTTATTTTTATAAAGCTCATTTGTTCTGTCATGGATGGATTATAGCATAGCCTGGAAGGGTGTGTACAGGGTCAGAGAGGCCGAACAGGGCCTTTTCAAAGTCCAAGAAAAGTAAGAACATAGCGGGATGGAGGTGAGTGATGGAACGCTTGTCAACGTTGCCGGATGAGTTCAGTCTTTTTGAGGGAGGAACTGGGAAGGATCCCCGACCGACGCCATAGACGCGGCACGGTCCATCCTCTTGGCGGAGTATTGACGCTGACGATGTTGGCTCTGATGAGACAGTGGCATGTGTGG
Source organism: Dehalococcoidia bacterium (assembly GCA_965197685.1). Lineage (GTDB taxonomy): Bacteria > Chloroflexota > Dehalococcoidia > Lucifugimonadales > UBA1123 > VXRN01. The sequence continues at coordinate 896,936 of CBDANP010000007.1, read as the reverse complement.
ACGGAAAGACAGTAAGAGGGGTCAGGGAGGAAGGAGATCAGCTTAGGACACTGCACGTATTCAGTCGAGAGGGAGCGTTGGCGCTGGACCAGATGAAGATAGAATCGCACGCTGACGAACCGAGGGCGGCCTTGGAGTGGGTGAAGCGGGTGTCAGGGAGCTTTTCGGGTCTACGTGTTCTGACCGGCGACGCGCTTTATGCGCACGCAGACCTTGCCGAGGCGATATTGTCCGAGGGCAAGGACTACGTGGTCAAGCTCAAAAAAACCAGCCTCAACTCTATCAAGACGTAGAACTGCTCTTTTCAGAGCCGACCGAACCCGACATGGAGTTGACCAATAAGGGCCACGGGAGGCTGGAGCGTAGAAAAGTGTGGGTGTCTGAACAACTGTGTGGCTACAGCGAATTTCCCGGACTGGCGAGCGTTATCAAGATTGCAAAGCGGGTGGAGTATCTCAAAGATGGTCGGGTTGTCCAAAGCGTCCAGTACGCTGTGAGCAGTCTGTGCGAACTGTCTCCTTCAAGGGCGTTGTCGCTGGTGCGAGGACACTGGAGCATAGAAAACAGCCTGTTCCATGTCAAAGACGACAGCTTCGGGGAAGATCGACACGTGATGCACCAACATAGCAGTGGAGAAATTCTCAGCCTGCTTCGGAACGTCGCGGTAAGCTTGCTCAGGGGAGTGTGTTCTCTGTGGTCTTGCCAGGAACCTCTCACGGGCAGGTCTCAAAGACTCTGTGCACAGCCTTCTGTAGCGCTCAACCAATACTGACTTTGCAAAGGCCCTGGAGGCCGAAGCAGGACGATTGCAAAGTCAAGATTTTTGTCCGGACAGACGCGCAATAGTCTGTCTGGGTCGGAAGGCGCAGGTCTTGGCTCGTAGGGGCATGGACATTGTGGCAGGGAACCATCCTTGCAGTCGCAGGACGTTCAGACTGAGGTTCAGCAGGGTGGCGAATACTTCACCCAACCCCGGACTGCGCAACGTGTGGCGGTCCTCATCCCAGCTTCGGTCTTTCACATGATGAAGGCTGTTCTCTACGCTCCAATGATTGCGGAACAGACGGAGCAGCGCGTCGGGGGCGCATCGTTCGGGCGGCAGGTAGCTGGGTTGTGTGGATACTTCGCCTGTATCTATATCCACGCTCGCCTTCTGCACCATTGCGGCCTGCCGCGCTCCGGGAAACCCCAGTTCCTCTCGGACATAATCGGCTAACCGGGCGTCTGAGTAGAGCCGCCGCATCTCGATTTTGCCCCCTTTTGTCCACTGTCTCGGCTTGCGGTTTGTCCACTCCAGCCTCGCCAAACCCCTCGCACAATGCGGCTAGGAGCGTTGGACGATTGCCTTTGACTCGCACCAGATAGTCCCGTCCACCGAGACGGTTACCCGATAGTCTCCCACTACCCCCTTGACCCAATCAATCAGGGCATCAGTCGCTCGAATGGGACTCCGGCCAATACACGGGAGATAGTGGTGGCGTGGGGAGCGCTCTCCCGCACAAAGCCCAAAGGCTCCTTCAACTCCGGCCAATGCAGTTTCCCGAACAACGCTATATGCGCCATGGTGGTTTGACCGCTTACCAGTCCCAACAGTGTCAACCGCACTATCGCCTGAAATGGATGTCTGACTCCCCGCGCTCTTCTCGGGTCTGGTATCTGTTCCAAACTCTTGAAAAGGGACTCTGCCGCTGCTTCCATAACTCCACCCACCTCCTTCTCTCTTTTTCCCTCTTTTACTACCACTACACCGACTTTGCAATCGTACTGTATTCAAGCGCGTAGGGGGTTGACAGCGTACATATGGTCTGCTATCTTTCAAAGAACATTAGTACTTTGGAGATGACAAATGAAATCCAAACTCTCGGCCCGCCAAGAAAGTATCCTCCAGTTCATCCAGGAATTCATGGAAGAGCGTCAGTACCCGCCGACGGTGCGGGATATACAGAACGGGTGCAACGTAAGCTCGACCTCGGTCGTGGACTATAATCTTCACAAGCTCCAGGCCATGGGCTATCTCAAGCGGGAGCCGGAGGTGTCGCGCGGTATAGAACTCATCGGAGAGGGGCTCAAAGGCACAAAGCGGGATATTCTGAGTGTGCCGGTAATGGGCAGCATCGCCGCGGGTGAGCCGCTCCATGTCCCCGACGCGCCTGCGTATGCGGAGCAGAGCTATGACACCATTGACCTGCCATCCTCCCTCATAGGCGAGCGGGAGAATATGTTCGCCCTGCGCGTGAAAGGCACCTCGATGATAGACGCGCTGGTCGCCGACGGCGATCTGGTGATTCTGGAACCGGCGTCCGAGGCAAAAAACGGCGACATGGTCGCCGCCTGGCTTGATGCAAATGAGGAGACCACCCTCAAGCGTTTCTACATGGAAGGCGATATGGTGCGTCTCCAGCCCGAGAACTCCACGATGCAGCCTATCATGGTGGAAGCCAAAAACGTCTCGGTGCGCGGCAGGGTCGTCGGTGTTATCAGGTCGCTCTAAGTCCTGACTCGGAACAGCAGCCTAATATATGGGGCCGGGCATTACTCGGTCCCTTTCGTCATGGCCAAATGTACAAACAGTCACTGCCCCGCTTCTGTGGTATAGTCAAACATATACAGACTGCACACGATGTAGTGTCGGGATAGTAAATGGTCGCGCACTCTAATTCTCAGATCACGCTTCCCATAACGGGTATGACGTGCGCCGCCTGTGTGGTTCACGTGTCGGACGCGCTGGAAGAGGTGGGCGGCGTGGAGCGGGTATCGGTCAACCTGGCGACCGAGAAGGCCGCGCTGAAACTGCGGTCGGACAGCGTCGAGTTGTCCACTCTCACCCGCGCGGTCGAGGATGCGGGCTACGGCATCGGAACCCGCAAGACGACGCTCACGATAGGCGGGATGACCTGCGCGGCGTGTGTCGTTCATGTTGAAAACGCGCTCAAAGGTGCGGACGGCGTTCTCTCTGCCTCGGTCAACCTCGCCACTGAGCGCGCCGCCGTCGAATATGTGCCGGGCATGACCGGAATATCGGACATCAAGAGCTCGGTCGAGGATGCGGGCTACTCCGTAGCCGGCGTGGTGGGCGACCCGAACGATGACGCCGCGACTCCGAAAGACGTTCGGACGCTCAGAAACCGGATGGGCTTCAGCATAGCTATCGCCGCGCTGATAATGGCACTGATGGCGATACCGAACATGGCTGACCTGTTCCCCTTCAAGATGGACTTCGCCCTGCTGGCCCTGGCTACCCCCGTGCAGTTCTGGGCCGGACGCGGATTCTACGCCTCAGCCTGGAGCGCGGCCCGCCATCTCACATCCAACATGAACACGCTCATAGCCGTCGGGACCTCTGCCGCCTACCTGTACAGTCTGGTTGTGACCATCTTCGGCGCCGCCGCGTTCTTCGAGGGGCGCGCCACAGATACATATTTCGATACCTCCTCGGCCATCATTGCCCTAGTGCTACTGGGCAAGTTCCTGGAGGCCCGCGCGAAGAGCCGCGCATCCAACGCCATCAGGGCGCTCATGGACCTCCAGCCCAAGACAGCCAGGGTCGTCAGGGACGGGCGTGACCTCGATATTCCGATAGACGACATAGTGGTCGGCGATCTGATAATCGTCAGGCCCGGCGAGAAGGTTCCGGTGGACGGCGTTATAGAGAGCGGCGCGTCGTCGCTGGACGAGTCTATGCTGACCGGCGAGAGCGCGCCGGCTGACAAGGAACGCGGAAGCGATGTCTATGGCGCGACGCTCAACGGCAGCGGGAGTTTCAATTTCAGGGCGACCCGTGTCGGACGCGATACCATGCTGTCGAACATAATTCGCCTGGTCGAGGACGCTCAGGGTTCCAAGGCGCCCATCCAGCGCGTCGCCGACGTGGTATCCGCCTACTTTGTCCCCGCCGTGATTGGGGTCGCCGCGCTGGTTTTCGTGGCCTGGCTCATTTTCGGGCCTGAGCCGTCGTATGTGACCGCTATTCTGACCTCGGTCGCTGTGCTTATTATCGCCTGCCCCTGCGCGATGGGCCTGGCGACACCCGCCGCGATTATGGTGGGAATCGGAAAAGGGGCCGAGTACGGCGTCCTGATCCGCGGCGCGCAGGCGCTGGAGACGGCGCACAAAGTAGATGTCGTCGTACTGGACAAGACCGGCACACTGACGCGGGCGCGCCCGGAAGTGACCGATATTTACGCTCCGAACTGTGATGAGAATAGGCTGCTCGCGCTGGCCGCCGCCGCCGAGCGTCGCTCCGAACACCCGCTCGGCATGGCAATTGTGGAGTCGGCTGTGGGGAGCGGCCTTCGAGTGGAAGACGCGACCGAATTCAACGCCGCGCCGGGCGCGGGTATCAGCGCGAGGGTCAACGGAACGGACCTGGTTATTGGCAATCTCAGGATGATGCGGCAAGAAGGCATCCGGCTGAACGGCATGGAATCCGAGGCGGGCAGGTTCTCCGCGCAGGGCAAGACCCCGATGTTCGTCGCGGCAGACGGAGAAACGCTGGGAATCCTAGCTGTGGCGGACGGCCTCAAGCCTGAGTCCGCGGACGTTGTAAGAACACTCAGGGATCGGGGCGTCGAGGTGGTGATGCTGACGGGCGACAATGAGTGGACGGCGCGCGCAATCGCCGGGCAGGTGGGAATCGAACGGGTGGTGTCGGAGGTTCTGCCCGCGGACAAGGCGGGAGAGATAAGCGCGATTCAGGCGGACGGCAAGAGGGTCGCCATGGTAGGGGACGGAATCAATGACGCGCCCGCGCTCGCGCAGGCGGACGTGGGCATTGCCATAGGGACTGGAGCGGACGTTGCGGTGGAGGCCGCGGACGTAACGCTGGTGGGCGGCGACGTGCGGGGGGTGTCCACGGTCATAGCGTTGAGCCGCGCCACGATGAGAATAATCAGGCAGAACCTGTTCTGGGCGTTCGCGTACAACGTAGCGTTGATACCGATAGCGGCCGGTATCCTGTATCCCGTTTTCATATCCGGCGGCGTACCGGACACGCTTAGCCTTATTCTTGGCCAAAACGGATTCCTGAATCCGATTATGGCCGCGGGCGCGATGGCGATAAGCTCGGTCTCGGTGATAACCAACTCGCTAAGGCTGAAGCGTTTCAGACCGGGGACCGAGTAGCGGCGTCCCCAAAGCGCAGAAATCCAGGAGAATACAATGAGACTGCCACTGTTCAACAGAAGCGGGAGCAACAGGGCGAACGACCCGGTGTGCGATATGCAGGTGGATGTTCGCAAGCCGCCGGGAGGCACGCACGACCACGATGGCGAGACCTACTACTTCTGCGCCCCAGGATGCAGGATAGCCTTCAGCAGAGAGCCGGAAGCATACCTGTCTGGGGAGAAGAAGATCAGGATGTAGGTCGCTGCCGTGAGGGCACAGACAGGTTTTGTATTTGACGATCCCGATTCACGCACTCGCAGCGGTGGGCTGGAGGTTGTCTATGCGCGCGCCGAGCGTTCGGAGCGATTCAACAGGGAGGCTCTATTCGGAGGCTTCGCGTCCATGCGCGCGCTCACATATACCCCAAGCATACCGATGATCCTGGGGCTGCTCAGAGATTACGACTACGAGGATTTCGAGTGTATATTCGGACACAGTGGGATACTATCCAGGGACGCCGCCGATCTGATGGGGTTCCAGGCCGTCGTGGACGAAAAGCTGAGCAGTGGTTTCGTGGGGATCACGGGCATCTCCAACGAGCGCAGGACAGTCATATACGACAGGGCAGTGGAAGGGAAGGCACGCTTTCGCGTGGTCAAAGACGCTATCGCGCACGCCAAAATTTATCTTCTGGAAAGACCTGAACTCAGAAGGGTAGTCGTCGGCTCCGCCAACCTGTCCGAGACCGCATTCTCCGGGCGGCAGGCCGAGACGCTGATTGTCTTCGACAACGATGAAGCGGCATGGGAACACTATTGCCGCCAGTACGATGCCGTCCGCGACGTAGCTTCGAGCAGAGTGCCTCTCCGAGAGAAGCCCATACCCGCTGAGCTTATGCCAATCGAAGAGACTCCTGCGCTGAAGGATGCCGAAAGCAGCAGTGACGGTGTGTCAATATATGTTCCCTCCGAAGAGGAGAGCGAGCTTGACTTCAGCGTTCCTCAAGTCCTGTCCCAGGTGGAGCGCATCCGACCCCTTCGACGGCAGGCATTGGCTGATATTCGCTCAGACCGCAAGGGCAATATCAAGTTCACCTCGAACATCGTCAAACAGATGACTCGAATCATCACGTCCCGGCATGAGAATGAAGGTCCAAAGACGTATCTCTCATACAACGGCGTCGTCTTCACCCTCTCCGACAGCGAGATGAGCATGGATGTTGACCCCGCTCAGGTCAGTAGTGATGTCGGATCCTGGTTGGAGTTCTTCGGGAACTATGAGAACGGTTTCGTGGGCGACATTCCCAGGCTGCAGCGCGACTACTTCACTTTCATGTGCTGGTTCTATTTCTCGCCCCTGATGTGTGACCTGAGAAATGCCGCGCTTCGCCAAAACCGATTCAGCTTCGACCAGCCGATGTTCGCGGTACTCTACGGCCAGAGCAATTGCGGAAAGAGCAGCCTGATCGAAACCCTCATGACATCTATGTTCTCCTATCCCAGGATAGTCGAAACGCAGTCCTTCACGCGCAGCAACCTGCGTGGTCTGCAGGAACTCTACAAGCGGTTCCCCGTTGTGTTTGATGACGTTACGCGCGAACGCTTCAACCGCCACGCCCCGGAGATCATCAAGGACGAGGCGATTCACTACTCCGAGTACCCGTGTTTCGCCCTGTCCATGAATGCGGAGGCGCGCAGTTTTCTCCCTGAAATCGTGAAACGCTGCCTGATGATTTACACAAGAACATCGCTCCCGGGCGACAATCCCACAGCTCGCCGAAGACTTCAGAGATCCGTCGCGTCTATTCGCGACAGGCTGACGTCCGCGCTTTATCGAGAGTATCTCAAACAGGTTCTTGAAGAGATGGATGTCATGAAGGAAGCCAACTCGTTGAAAAGCGACGAGGTTGACGCACTCGAACTCTCCTCAAGTGTGTTATGCGAAATCATTGAGTCTAACCTGCCATCCGGATCCAGCTTGCCCGACTGGTGTTCTCCAATGACCCTGAGTGAATATCAGGGCAGGGCATTCGAGAGGCCACGTATGGTTCTGAACAGCCTTCTACATCCCGACAGGTTCAGTGGCGAGCGCAAGCCAACCGCCGGAATCTGGACCGTGTCGGGCGACACTGTAATTATCGCCGTGGAGATGATGGGGGCAAGTCGCACCAAGAGCGACATACCGGATTGGATACTGGACGATACAGCGAGCGTATCCGATCAAATCGCTCTGAAACGTGACTTGCTGGAAGATTTTCTTGAGCGGCGAGTAAGGCCGCCACGCCGCTTTCTGTTCTGGGATTTCTGAGGCAGCGAACCAGAGAGTAGCAGACCGCGACAAGCGCAGATTAAGAGTCTTTCGTCTCCACTCTGCCCTGGGGCGTTATGTGGGTCACGCCCGCGCTGGATTCGTATGCGACCGCACGGACGGATGCCTCCACCCTCTGGTGGGGCTGGAGAAGCAGGGCGGTGCCGTTGTGGATGGCGTTGACCAGGCCCTCGTTTGTGTAGCTTGTGAAGGGTTCGAGTCCGGCGTTGTATGTTCGCCCGTACCAGGGATGGCCATAGCCGCCGCCGAAGGACTGCCAGTACCAGAGGAACTTGTAAACCTCCGTTGGGAACGATACGCCGAACCCCAGTCCGAGCGCGGTGTTGGTCACGGCATACCAGCCTTCGGGCATATCGGTTATGTACGACTGGTCGTAGCTCTGCCATTCCCTGCCCGGAACCCTGCTGAGGTCGTGCGTCGTTCCGTCCTTTAATGGCACCAGGGGCCAGCGGCCTTCGTATCCGGCCAGAAGCCGGTTGTTCGGGTGAAAGTCTTCGGGGTGGTTGATAACCCGCCCGCCCGGCAGGTCTATCACGCAATCCTCGCTTAGGAACGGTGTGCCCAGCGCTATATGCTCTCCCCACACGCAGTGGACAGGCTCCTCGCCCTCGTTTATCAGGGACTGGTCTATCTCCAGGACCGGCGATCCGGCGGACAGGGACAAGGTCTTCTCGAAAAAGAATGGAGTCCGGTACGTGCGAACCGAAAAACGGACGCTCACCCTATCGGGGGTGTCCTGGAGAATCACACAGTCCCAGGGCATGGTGCTGACCTCCGCGTGCAGGCCCATGTCCGCGCCGCCGTACACAGAGGGAAAGCCGCCGCCGGGCAGAGCGGTCTGCCAGCCGCCTTCGTAGTAGTCTAGCCACACGTTGGTCGGCGATCCTGTAGTGGGTGTGAAGCGGCGAGGGTCGCGCACTCCCCAAGGCGAACGCCACATAAAGTCGGTGTCGGTGGGTTTATGCACGAACTGGTATATGTCTGCGCCCTTGTCGGCCAGGACGACCACGCGCAGGACTTCGTTCTCGATAATTGCCGTCTTGAGTCCGCGGAACGTCCAGTCGTCGGATACTCGCGCGCCGTATGTTCGTTCGTGCTGGTAGTGCATCTGTAAAACTCCACTCCGTTTCCAGCCGGGCGAAATTTATTTCGCGGACCGGAATTGGACCTACTTCGGGCCAGGTTTCGCCGTGAAGTAGTCCCAGAACTTCATCGCCTGGTTGAGACAGACGCTTATGTCCTGTTCGAGCAGATAACGCTGTCTCACCAGTTCTTCCGCGGCGGCGTGTACACGGGATAGATATTCTTCCCGGGATGCGTATCGTTCGGATATGGATGGACGCGGGTCGTTGTCGGTGCGGCGGGATTCTGAGTTGGAGGCGAAGGGAATTGCGCCTCCCGCGAACATCAGCGGCTGAGTGCCGCCGCCTATGTCCGCGTGTCTGAGAGACCAGCCGGTGTGGGCGGCCAGAGGCACGGCTATTTCGGGCAGTTTTACGCCAGCGACTTCGTTGCCGTCCTCATCCACGTCGGGAACGAGCGAGCCGTACACCTTCCCTATGTCAGGCGGCAGCTTGGTGACCTGCTCCACGTCCGTTCGCAGCGCGTAATCTCGGCGGTGGGGCAGCGGATGACGGCGCGGGTAGTTCGACCCGGGTATGGCGTCGTAGATCTCTCGGAGCTTGCGAGTAGGCACGGCTGTTCCATCGTCAATCCTGGGATGGCTGCTGGGCGGCGGCTCGACTCCCTCGGCTACCCAGCGGTCTAGATTCTCGAGACAGGCCCTGAGCAGGGGCGTGTAGTCAATCACGCTGCGTATGTTCTGGGTGCGGCTTATGCCCTCGCCGGAGTCGGAAACGTCGGTCGGGGGCCAGGAGCCAGTGCCGTGCTCGGTTCCTGAGAAGTGGTAGATGCGGACATTAGGCCCCGGGTCAACATCCCGTATGCCGTCGGGGTCGGTGTGTATCAGGGAGGCGTCGCCGCGATGATACTCCGCGGAGGTGTTGGTGTAGAGCACGCGCAGGTTGCTGCCACACTCGTCCAGCCTGCGGTGTAGCGAGTCGGTCATGCCGGTTTCGGGATCGGTCTGCGGGACGCTGGCGAAGGGGAAAAGCTGTGTGAGCATACTGTTACGGTCTTTGGAATTCTGGCCGAAGCGCTGGTTGAACTCGCCCCTCATACCGCCCGCTACGTTGGCTATTATCCCATCCAGAGCGTCCCTGCCATGTTCGTCGCGGTTGAAGTCGTTGTAGATGTACGTGCGAAGGTAGCGTCCTGTCTGCGAGCGTCCGTAGGCGTAAGCGTAGCTGATTGGTATTGGCGACTCAGAGCGCTCGGTCCCATGCTTGAACCAGGATACGCAGTCTCTCAGCGCGGCGAAGCTAAGCCCCATCACAGGAGCTCCGACAGTGGTATAGACTATCTGATAGAGCCGTCCCTTATCGAATTTTCGCTCGGAACAGATATAGTTGGGGTCGGCGACGTAGTTTCCGTCATCTTCTATTCTGCCGAACCTCCAGAAGGCGCGCGGGACAAGGCGCGCCGGGCCGTCCGGCATATCACGGACTTCGAGCCGGGCGTCCGCTTCGTTCATGTCATATGCGGGATATGCGCGGTGTCCCTTGTCGGACAGAAGGAAGTTGTGGGTATCCTCGATGCTCTGAAGCTGGGTATATACCTTGCCTGTCAGGGGTTTGCCATCTCTGTCAAAGGCGTCCGGGCCGTCCATCGTGATGAGCGCGTTGTGAGCGGGCGTATCTCCCTGCCAGCCGCAGGCGACGACGGTGTACCCGCGCTCCATCAGGAAGCCGTCGCCTATGTCCACGTCAGCGTCCTCTGGTACATCCGCGTCAATCGCCAGGCGTGAGGCGCGGTTGAAATTGGGAAGCGCGACCCTGTTTCCCCTGTTCACTATATCCAGCATCAGCCGCCCGCTGCCCCTGGAGCGGTCAACGGGCATCATAATGGACACGTCGGACGAGAACTCGACACTGCCATCTGAGTTTGTGGACGCAAGCGAGACGTCGGTAATCCGCTCGTTGGCCTCACTAGCGGGGTCAAGGGCGAATCGCAGTGTGCCGCGTATCTCCTCGTAGGGGCCGACGTCGCCCCATGACCGTCCGTCCGCTATTATGCGCCGGAATTTGACATCCAATCCGGTTACAGGCATATTCCCACCTCTTCGGAATCTATTTTGTTGGGTCAGGTGGCCTCGACTCGCCGGGCGCGTCGCCGCTCTGCCCTGTCGGAATCGGGGCCTGCGCCGAGCCTTTGTCGTCTCATTAAAGTTGCAGGTATGGCGATCAGCGCAACCGCCTGAAATATAACGGCCAGCGCGATCAGCATCGTCGCGTCGAAAAAGAAGCCCTGCGGGAACATCGCTATGAGATAGTCGCGCCTCGGGTCGAGTTGCCACAGATCGTTGCTGAAGCTGATGAGATGGAATGCGAGAAACAGTCTATCGAAACCCGCCATAGCGCTGAGGCCGACCAGGCCGACGAGTGCAAGCGTAACTCCCCCGCCCCAGATAAGCAGCCTCCCGAACGAAGGCACAAATAGTCGCCCCCATAGCCCGAAGCCGAGGGCGGTGACTATGAACAGATACAGGCCGCTCAATTCGGAGACTCGATAGACGCCCTGTACCAGCGCCTTGACATCGCGCATATGCAGAACTTCGCGCTCGTTGTACAGGTTCTGGACCCGCACCCCGCGCAATACGACGCTCAACTCCAGCAGTTCCGCATCGTTGTTGAAGTATTCGCGTATCTGCTTTCCGGCAGAGATAAGCTCGGAGCTCTCTATGCCGGTGCGCCGCGGGATGTCGTACTGGTCGAATCCGTAGGAATACAGCGGCGGGAAGTTAATGACCCACCGAACATTGACCGCGGCCAGAAATACCGGAACCAGCGCGATGAACAGGAAGACGACCAGGATTTTGAGCGGTCTGGGTATGTTGGTGTCGGGTCTCATTGAAATGTATGGCTTTGAGTGAGGGTGGAGTTTGGGTGTCGGACAAGGGCAGGGTTCAGACCTGCGCGTAAGAACAATGAAGATGCCTTCAGCGGGGTCGTGTGTCGTGGCGTCTCAGTTGATACCAAGGAACGCCTTCCCTTTCGATTATCATTGCGGCTGTGCCGTTAATATCGTTCCCTATGACCATTGCGTGGGCCTCTTTATCGGTAAGTTTCTTCAAGAATTCCGCATTTCGAATGGCGCGGTCAACGTCATTGCTGCCAACTGTGTAGGAAACCTCCGCGGCAATGTAGTGGTCACCGCCACTGCTATCTTTGGTATGTATAACTAAGTCCGCGCCGATGAAACTCATTCTGGCATCCTCAGGGACTATACCCGGTCTGGAACGAACCATATCCATAAGGTCTTGTATAGTGAGAATCTTCTCGCGTCTTAAATCCTCAGATAGGGCAAAGACAATCATATCAGGCCTGCCAAGAACGACAGTCATGGCATTGGAGCCCTTCAGTTCGCCTATATCATCTTGTATGACTTTCACCGTACCCTGAATTTCCCCCACCGTGCCCTGGAATTCTCCCATCGTACCCTGAATTTCCCCCACCGTGCCCTGGAGCTCTCCCACCGTGCCCTGGAGCTCCCCCACCGTGCCCTGGAGCTCTCCCACCGTGCCCTGAATTTCCCCTACTGTGCCTTGGAGCTCTCCCACCGTGCCCTGAATTTCCCCTACTGTACCCTGGAGCTCTCCCACCGTGCCCTGTGTCTCCTTCCCCGTACTTTGAAGTTCCGCTATCGCGGCATCGGTAGAAGCGTTGTGCGCTCGCGTCTCCTCAACGAACTCATCGAATTTTCGTGGCAGTTCTATGAGTTCAGTGGTCAGTATCAATGTCCGCAACTCATCTGCCCACCCCGGGTTATCCCTCAGGAGCTGGAAGAGGTCATGTATTGTATTGATCGTGGCCATTAGCGTCCTTTCTGTTCTCTACTCAGCAACTATACCATACGCTGAATCCCGCCTACGATACGCAGTCGCGCCGCCCTTGGTAGGCTGTGCTAGTATGGAGCGACTAAATTCGGAGTGGCCGCGCTTGGATTGGGCCGCCTCATGAGGGTTTCTTATCTTGAGCCATAATGACAGATTTGCGAGCAGTTTCGAGGGCCTTAAAGATCTGGCGGCGAGGCTGCGCGGGCCGAACGGATGCCCTTGGGATAGGGAGCAGACGCCCGAATCGCTGAAGCACCTGTTTTTGGAAGAATGTTACGAGCTGGTCGAGGCTATCGAGCAGGGCGATGACGCCAAGGTTGTCGAGGAGCTGGGAGACGTTCTGTTCCATGCCGTTTCGATAGTGCAGATAGCCGAAGAGTCGGGCGCCTTCTCCGGGGAGGACGTGTTTGCGGGAGCTATTGACAAGCTGGTTCGCAGGCATCCGCACGTATTCGGGGACGACGTTCTCCGAGATACTACCCAGCTCGGCCTGCGCTGGGACCAGATCAAGCGCGGGGAGATGAAGGGGACGGACAGGTCCATTCTAGATGGGGTTCCGAAGGCGATGCCGTCCTTGGCATACGCGCAGGCGGTGCAGGGACGCGCGGCGAGGATGGGTTTCGACTGGGACGACTACGACGGGGTGATTGCCAAAGTGGCAGAAGAGTTGAAAGAGCTGGAATCGGCTGAGTCCGATGCGGCGCGCGAGCAGGAACTGGGCGACCTTCTCTTCTCGCTAGTCAACGCGAGCCGCTGGATGGGAATAGAGGCGGAGACTGCGCTGCGCCAGTCCAATCGCAAGTTTTACTCCCGCTTCGTCATGATGGAACGGCTCGCTCGTGAGCGCGGCCAAGACTTCGACACGCTCCCCCTCAATGCTAAGGAATCGCTCTGGCAGGAGGCTAAAAGGTCGCTTCCTTCATAACTATGGCATATTCCACAGCGAACGGAACTTCCAGGCCGCCAATGCCAGCAGCAACAGCATGGCACCGGACGTTATCTGCGTGGCGTGCTGAACGCCCAGGTTCTCGGCCAGCCATCCGGCTATCAGGCTGCCGAGCGGGAACAGCCCCCACGTAATCATGTAAAGCCCCGTAACCCTGCCGCGATAGTCGTCCGGGACGATACTCTGCACGAACGCGCTGGTTACGGAGAAAAACACCATCGTTGCCGCGCTCACTATCATCAGGTTCAGGTAGGCGGTTGGGAAGAATGCGTTTACCGAGAAGAGCATGGTCGCGGCGGCGGTAATTGTGACGCCACACATAATCGCGACTCCCTTGGCTTTCACGTCTCCCATGGAGGCGAGCGCGAACGTTCCGAGCGTAGAACCGGCCCCGAACGCGGACACCAGCAGCCCAAGCCCTTTCGCGTCCACGCCGAACACCTCAGCGGCGTACACGGGCATCAGCCCGTTCACCGCGGGCATTATCAGCATGGCGGGCATGGCGGTCAACGCGAAGAGTCCCAGCAGTATGGGCGTGTCCAACACGTATCGGATTCCCTCGATCAGGCCACCCCGCGCCGATGCCAGGCTCATGCGCGGCTTGGGGATATTCACAATCCGAAGACTCAGAGCGGCGGCTACGGCGCTCAGTTGGAATGCCGCTTCCAGAAGCAGCGTCGGCCCTGCTCCGACCAGCGCTATCAGGACGCCACCCAAAGCCGGGGTAGCGAGACGGGTTATGCTGAAGGCCATGGAGTTCAGCGCGAATGCGTTTACCAGGCTCTCTCTTGGGACTATGTTCGGGATGAGCGACATCCGCGCGGGGTCGCTCACCACCCAGGCCAGGCCCATAAAGAAAATGAACGTGAATATGTGCCACGCTTGAAGGTTTCCGCTCAGGACTACCGCCGCGAACACCAGTGTAACCGTGACCTGGTAGCCGTATATGAACGACATCAGCTTTCTGCGGTCGAAGTTGTCAACCAGCAGCCCTCCCACCGGGCCGACGAACAGTATGGGCAGAGCATCCAGTCCGAGCGCGACGCTGGTCCAGAAGGCGGACTGGGTAATTTCGTATGCCATCCATCCGACGATCACCTGCTGGAGCCAGAACCCGCCGGAGGAGAACATGGTCGCAAGCCACAGGAAGACATAGTTGCGGTATCGGAAGGAGTCGAACGTGTGGATGCGTGTACGCACCCGCAAAGGACGTACACGGGGCGCCTGCACATTGGGGAAGATGCGGCGACGGGCTGGAACGGCTGTCTGAACCCGGTCGGGTTCCAGTCGAATGACGCCGGTCAGTTCGACCTCCGCCGATTCCGCCGAAATCAGGTTCTTGACCTCTTCCAGAGTGGATTCAGGCTCGCGCGCAGGTTCGGCTTGAACAAGCCCCGCCACGTCCTGCGAAGCCGGTCGGACAGGTTCATCGGAAACGGGCGCGCTGACAAGGCTGGCTACGTCCGGGTTCTGGACGCTCGAATCAGCATCGGCGACCAAGTCTGGCGGAGACATATCGGCGTGAGGAGAATAAGGGTGATTCACCGCGTCTATAGCATAGCTGTCGTCGCGGCGAGAATGAGACGATTCCCGTGCATCCAAGGATATTGCTCCACGCATAAGGTTCAACCAAGTTCGATCAAACGGGGCGGGGCGTAGAGCGCGATCCTTGAAGTCGCGTTACGGCCACTCGCCAGTGATCATTATACCATATTCACTGGCTGTTCCATACATTTTCGAGACTTTGTTCAGGGTTTTTCGGTAATAAGTTTTCAGTTGTCAGTCATTCTCACTTTAATCTCCTTCCGTGAGGGTAGGAGACGCTTTTACTCAATGACCGAAAACTCTAACATTGAGCGCGAGTCTGTGATGATCGGGATAATCGTATGGCTCTGAGACTTTGTTAAGGATATCTTCGCTTTCGCATATAGGGTATGTTGCTTGGGACGGCGCATCACGAATCAGCGGTGGTGATTTGGTGCAGCACGGCGGCCAGCGCGGCGGCTGTGCCGATAGGATAGACGAGCGTGTTCAGGTCCACGGGTTGGGCAAGGGTAACTACCTCCGCTCCCTCGCCGATTAGCTCCGCTATCGAGGGCTTTCGCTGTGGCCCTCGCACGACCTGTTCGCGGTTGAGCGCGATGATGCCGCGCACCTCGTCAATGGGCAGTTTGCCGGGTGGTTCGAGAAGCGCCGACCTGTATATGACGATGTGGTATATGCTGCCGGCGCGAGGTGTTCCGTCCGGGTGTACCATCTGGTACAGGGCCATTGGGCGGGATTCGTCAGATACGATGATAGATTCGGCGCGGCCGTCCGGGGACACTCTCCAGGTATCGTCAGAGGACAGCAGTTCGACATCCACGCCGAGTTCTTCAATCGCCTCTCGGTGGGCGCACTCCTCCCAAGACTCACCTGCCTCCCTATGTCCGCCGATACCGGCGTAGAACAGTTCGCCGGGCGGACATTGAAACTTCGTACCCGCGAGGAAGAACAGGTATCTGCCATTCTCGTCCCGCAATGCGAGACCGACACCGGATTCGGCGCCGTCAGGGACAAGATCGCTGATATAAGTTTCCATACGATGTACCTCGCTAATGCTCAGGCGTATTCGACTATATGACCGAACAGTCGCTCCAGGCGGACGCGGTCTTTTGGGTCGAGTGTGGGATTCTCCACAGCGCGGATGTTGGATTCGAGGTGCGCGAGGTTGGACGTTCCGGTTATTACGGAGGATATGGCCGGGTGGTCGGCGGCGAACTTGTACGCCGCGGCGACTACCGATTCCACGTCGTCGTGAATCAGCCAGCCGAGAGGGTCTTTGTCAGGCAGGGCGTCTTCAGGGACGAGACCGCGCGACTTCCAGTCGGCTATCGTCTCTTCCAGAAGCCGGGGATTGGGCAGCTTTATCCTGACCGCGGCCATGTTCAGGATTCCGACGTTGTGTTTCAGTGCGAGCGGCAGCATCTCCTTAGCGGCACGCTGGTTGAGTATGCCGAATTTGAGCATAATCACATCCCACAGGTGGGGCGCCCTGCGGAGTCCGGCTACCGCGCCGCACTGCGCAGGGTCGGCAATAAAACGCAAGCTGAATCCGCGATGCCCGACAAGCCCGCGTTCTCTGAGCCGCTCGAGTACGGGCATATATCGCTCGACCACCATGTCGTGATGCTCGGCGAGAAGGCCATGAAAGAGCATCACGTCTATGTGGTCGGTATTCAGCCTTTGCAAGCTGTGTTCAACGGAGCGGGTGAGTTCTTCAGGGTCTGCGGTTGGGTCGCCGTCGCGTGGATATGCCCACTTGGTCACGAGTATATAATCGTCGCGCGGGATGCCTCGAAGCGCGCGTCCAAGAATCGCCTCGCTGTCGCCGTAGCTCTCATGGGTATCGAACAGGTTGATGCCGAGATCGAGACACCTGCGGATGAGGCGGTTCTGTTCGGCCTGTAGAAGTCCGCTTTTCTGGCCGAACATACTGGGGCCGCCTGTGCCCTGGCTTAGAAGCGAGACTTTCAGGCCGGTTCTGCCCAGTGTTCGATAGTGCATATGGTTCCTTCGTCGAATGTGGTTCTATGGGAGTTCGTCGGCGCGCTATTGGATGTCCGCGCCCTGTTCATCATAGTATCATTGGCATCATACCAGCCCGTCTAATAAGCCAGTCGGCCCGGAGGCATGGACACTACATAGATGGAGCGAGGGTTTCGACCGTTTGCTCGAATGCCTCCAGCCTGGGCAGCAGCAGCGGCGTGTCAACGCCCGCGTCAGTGTACTCGCGGATTCGCTCGCGGCATCTCGCGGGGTCGCCTAGCAGGTAGCACGCCTCGGCAAGCTCATCCGACACGTATCTCGCGGCAGCGGACTCATTGCCCACGGCGACAAGCTCCCTGACCGGAGTGAGAGTCGAAGTATCGAAACCGCCCTGTCCCAGCAGGACCTCCCCGGTGAACGGCTCGGCAACCAGGCGGGCGACGCGCTCGCGCAGGGCGGGCAGCATAGCGTCGGGGTCGTCGGTCAGGCGAACTATGAGCATACAGGCAATGTCTATCGAGCGCGGATCTCGGCCCGCGTCGGACGCCGCCTCTCTTATCTCGGACGCCGCCCAGCGTATGTACTCCACGGGGGCGTAGGCATTGAGCAGCACGCCGTCCGCCACCTCGCCCGCAAGCCGGAGCGCTCTCGGCCCTATGGCGGCCAGATATACGGGCAGCCTGTCCTGGACGGGTCGCAGCGTGAGGCCGACGTTGGACAGCCGAACCCCCGTGTACTCCGCCGACACCCGCTCTCCGCCCCACATACGGCGCAGGGAGGCGACCGTCCCGCGCAGCGTCGAGAGCGGAGCGCGGTACTCCATGCCCATGCGCCCTGAAATCACTTCCGCGTCGCTCCGTCCCAGTCCCAGCATCATTCTGCCGCCGCTCAGCCGGTCGAGAGTCGCCGCGCCCATTCCGAGCAGCGCGGGATTGCGCGTGTACGGGTTGACGACGCCCACGCCCAGCCTGATGCGTTCGGTTCGCGCCGCGAGGTAGCCGAGCATGGAGAATGTCTCCTCGTGAAAGTATCTTTCGGTAACCCACAGGGAGTCGAAACCCGCATCCTCGGCCATCCGCCCGTAGTTCGCAAGCTCCGCTCCACTCTCGATCCCGTGATAGAGTACGATTCCTGTTCCCACCACGTTCGACGCTCCTTATATCCTCGGGTTTATGGTTGTGATGGTGTATCTGGTGCATCTGCAGGTGGTCTGCTGATAGCCTGCAAGTGGGGTCTGGTACCTGCATATCACCTGCATATCCCTGTATTTACCAGTTCAGAGCATTTTTTCGGGTCGGCGCGGTTGATTGGATAAATTCGACTTTATCTATCTAAGCACGTTTGTTCGGCATTGTGCGTATTGTAACACAGGGTAGATGGATCAGTGTAGGCATATCGGAAATGTGAGAAAATTGCAAAAGTCTTCGCTCGCCAGATTTGAGTGTAAGTGGAGTGGTTTTACCAATCTAGTACTGTTTCCATATATTTCTGCCGTATAGTAACTGGCACGGATCTATGGATTCCCGCTTTCGCGGGAATGACGGTAGGGATTCGAGAATGACGTAAAATGGTCGGTGTATGGCATATTCAGATGGAAATGGTACTAGTTTCACGTTAACGCGACTGACATTTGGTAGCCGTTCGGTGTACAATCGCCCGCATGAAATCACAAGACAAGACAAGCAATGGACTGCTGGGCGGCGTCAAGGTTCTTGACATTGGAGAGGGTGTATCCGGGCCATACGCGGCACGCACGCTCGCGTGGCTCGGCGCGGACATGATAAAGGTTGAACCTCATGAGGGCGACGTTACGCGCCGGATGGGGCCTTTTCCAGACGACGTACCGAACCCGGAGAAGTCCGCGCTGTTCCTGGCGCTCAACGCGGGGAAGCGCGGGGTTACGCTGGACATGGATTCGCCGGAAGGCCGCGCGCGCTTTCTGAAACTGGTCGCCGAGAGCCAGATAGTAGTGGACAATCACCCGTCGGAATGGCTGGCAGAACGCGGCATCGAGTACGAAGACCTAGCCGCGGCGCGGGAGGATATTATCCTGTGCCAGATAACCCCGTTCGGCGACTGGGGGCCATACGCGGCCTACGACGCGGGCGACTTATCGCTGTTCCACATGAGCGCGAACGCTCACGGGATACTGGGCCCTGTGAATGACCCCAATTCCGAACCCTCAATACGCGCGGGCGGATACCAAGCGGAGCAGGTCGCGGGCATGGCCGCCGTTACCGCCACTCTCACCGCCATGTTCGCCGCGCGCATGAGCGGACGCGGCTGCCACATCGTGGTCTCCGCTTTCGAGGCGATGGCGACGCAGGCGATAGCCGGGCTTTCTAACATAGCGTTCGGCGGCGAATCCCCAACCAGGCAGTTGGCTGAAGTTAGAGAAGCGTCCATTGGCGGCCAGGTGTCCGCGATAGGCGGGGTACTGCCGTGCAATGACGGGTATGTCGCCATATCTCCGCGAGAGGACGCGCAGTGGGCGCGCTGGCTGGAGTTGATGGGCAACCCCGACTGGTCGGAAGACCCAAAGTTCGCCACACGGGACGCCAGACAGAAGAACGTGGGAGAGTTATGGCTGCTGCTGTCCGAGTGGACAGGCCAGAGGTCGCGGCATGACATAGCGCGCGAGGGCCAGCGACGCCGGATACCCTGCTTCCCCATCAACACGGTCAAGGATCTGATGACCGACCCGCACCTCGAAGACCGCCGTTTCTTCGTACCAATATCACATCCAGAGGCGGGCGAGTTCCAATATCCGGGCGTTCCGTACAAGCTGTCCGAAACAACGCTGCCACTGGGCCGCCTTCCCGCCCCTACCTTGGGCCAGCACAACGATGAGGCTCTGCCATGAACAAACTTCCACTGTCCGGCGTTCGCGTCGCCGACTTTTCATGGATAATCGCGGGGCCGACGGCCACCCGCCATCTTGCGCTGATGGGGGCTGAGGTCATCAAGGTGGGAAGCGCGCGCCGTCCAGACCCTTCCACTCGCGGCTCCGCGTTCCAGGTTTACAACCAGTCCAAGAAATACGCCGCGCTGAATCTGTCGCAGCAGCGCGGGAAGGAACTCGCGCTCGAGCTGGTTGGGCTGTGCGACGTTGTGGTCGAGAACTACGCCGCCGGGGTTTTCGAGAGGCTGGGGCTGGGATACGAAGTTCTCTCGGAGGTCAGGCCGGACCTGGTAATGATCGCGTCCTCCGGCACCGGACACACGGGCCCCGACCGCGATTACGTCGCCTATGGAAGCCTGCTCCAGCATTACACCGGCTGGAATTCGATTTCCGGCTACCCCGATTCCGAGCCTATCAAGGGCGGACTGTGGGCCGACCCCTGGGTGGGCATGGAGCTCGCGATGATCGCTCTGGCCGCGCTCAACCACAGGCTGGAGACGGGCAAGGGCCAGTACATGGACTTCTCGATGGCCGAGGCACTGTCCGCCAGCCTGCCGGAAGCGCTTCTGGAGTACCAGATGAACGGCAGCGAGCCTGTTCCGCTCGGCAACAGGGACCGCAACGCCGCGCCGCACGGCGTTTACAAGTGTGCAGGGGATGATCGCTGGATAGCCGTCGAGGTACATACTTCCGATCAGTGGCGCAGCCTGTGCGAGGTGATAGGCAGGGCTGACCTGGGTGCAGACTCCGGCCTCGATACGCCGGAGGGCAGGAAGGCGCGCGAGGACGAACTCGACCTCGCAGTCGGCGCGTGGACATCCGAGATTGACGACTCCGAGGCATTCCACATCCTTCAGCACGCCGGAGTCCCTTGCGGCCTCTCACTGGACATGGGAAGGCTTCACGCCGAGCCGCAACTGAACGAGGGCGGCTATCTCAGGGAGATCGAGTACCCAGACGGTAGCTCGCGCATCCTTCCGACCCTTCCGTGGCGATTCGACGGCGAGGCCGACTTCCAGCTAGGGCCGGCGCCCAAGTTGGGGTACGACAGCGGGTATGTGTATTCGGAGTTGCTGGGTCTGAGCGACCCGGAGATAGAGTCGCTGACCGAGGAGCGGGTTATTTACTGAGAGAGCGCTCAGTTACAGTGTGGCAACCCAAGTTTGTCCAAGTCGTTATTATGCACGTTCTTCAAATTGGTGGGTATGCATCCGGTGAAAGCGCCATCATAGGAGTACAGATAGAGGGACTCAAGATTGGTGAGGCTGCCCAACTCCGACGGTATCTGACCCTTCAAACTATTTTCATCAAGGAACAGGTATTTCAGCTTGGTGAGGTTGCTTAACTCAGCCGGTATCGGTCCTGTTAGCTTATTGCAACTGAGGTCAAGATAAGTCAGGTTGACCAGATTGCCTATCTCCGACGGTATATCGTCATTGAGACTATTGCAGGGGAGTTCAAGACGTTCCAACTTGGTGAGGTCGCCCAGCTCCGGCGGTATCGGTCCATTCAGTCTGTTGTTACCGAGGTGAATAAAGGTCAGATTGACCAGATTGCCTATTTCGGGCGGGATAGGCTCGGTGTAATCCAGAGAAGTTCAGAGAATTTATCTGAAGCCTTCTTAGAGCGGTCAGGTCACCCAATTCAGGAGGTACTTCCCCATCCAGATTAAAGAATCTAAGGTCCAGATGCACAACCCGCCCGCTTTCGAAATCCGTATATACTCCTTGCCATTCTTCAAGCACTATAGGACTTAGCCAATTATGTGGTGAAGTAGTCCAATTATCGCCACCGAGGGCGTTATAGATATCGATAAGCGCGGCTCTGTCGGTTTGGGGCGAGCCTGCTATAAAGGGTGTGGGGGATGGAACCGCGGCGGGAATAAAGACGGTTCCGGGGTCGTCTCTGTCACCTTTCGGGCCGGGGTCGCCCTGTTCACCCTTCTCTCCCACGCTCACCACGCAGGCCCATCGTACCCTGAGGGCCGTTCACCCTTCTCTCCGCGCTCACCACGCAGGCCGACCGGACCCTGAGGGCAGGGATCACCTCTCTCTCCGCGCTCGCCCTGCGGTCCCGCGGGACCCTGTGGGCCTATAGGGTGTCGTCAAATGAAGGAAGAAGTGATAATTTGATGCTGCAACATTAAAACAGGAGCGTCACATCGTCGGCGCGATCTATCGGATCGAGTGTAGGACTCTTTTGAACACCTGCTGCCAGGGCGCGCCGGCGCGCCCTGGCGCGATCTGCTCCCGGACTATAGAGACTGGAAAAATACCCATCGCCGGTTTTTGCCGTTGGCGGGATCGGGACGTCTGGGAAATCTGCTGGATGAGGTGCCTGATTTTGAGTGGTTGATGACCGACTCCAGCCATATCAAGGCACATCCTTATGCTGCGGGTGCTGTGGGTGTCAAGGGCGATGGCCGACTGGCCCCAGTTGCAGGCCCGGTCGGACCTGGCGGTGGGAACCGACCACAGCAGCTCGCTGTCAGGGTCTGTCCTAGCCTCAGCCTCAAGCCTCGACAGGAACCATGTCACTCCGTCTGCGTGCTTCGTCTGCTGCGCCCACGTGTCAATGCGGTGGCCCACGTGCCGTCTGCGGCCCTGTTCGTCGGTCGTGAGGGCTGTGCTCCAGATACCCCGCGTGGTCGGGAGCTGGGCGCGGTCCCTGTGGGTGACGTAGCGAATGCCCTTGGCAGACAGCGTGTAGCGCGTGTCTCCTCGGCCTCCATGCCGCTCGACCAGGCCCCAGGTGTCACCGAGGCTGTGCATCGTCTGACTGACTCGTCCCTCCGAGACGCCGAGCCAGAGGGCAAGGTGCTCACGGGGGATCATCGGGTGGTCCGTCACGAGGTCGAGCATCCGCTTCTCAGACGGGCTGATGCCGAAGGTCGGCGCAGCCTGCACCATCCGCTCCGGATTGGGTATTGATGCTCGCTTCCGACTCGGCGACTCCGAGCGAGGCCTTCCGCCGG
Source organism: Dehalococcoidia bacterium (assembly GCA_965197685.1). GTDB lineage: Bacteria > Chloroflexota > Dehalococcoidia > Lucifugimonadales > UBA1123 > VXRN01. The sequence goes on along the minus strand of CBDANP010000007.1, from coordinate 874,201 downwards.
GGCTACCGTGGGAGCTCACTGTCTCCAGTGAATAGAACCTGCTTCCGAACACCCACGTGGGTTCACACCAGAGGCGAAGGTCCCGTCTTTCGAGCGCGTCCCTGGACTCCACGGCAACGAAACAGTCGCTGAGATTCCGTTCAATGCAGAACCTCGCCGTCCGCCGCGATTCCCAGACGCTGGGGGTCAGGATCAGGACGGTGCCGGGACGGCGCCTGTAGTCGTACTCGGCTATGGCCCTCAAACGGTCGTAGAGTGACCGGCGCCGCAGGGCCAGGCCCTGGCGGACCACGCCGAAGCTGTGGCCGTCGTGAAGGGTGATCGTGGCGTCGAACCGGCCCCTGCGGTGGAACTCCACGTGCGAACGGTGGGAGCCGGTCCCTGGGGATAGTGACGAGGCGAGACGGTAGAGGACAGCCACGGCGTCCATCCGCCGGATCAGCAGCGCGAGCCACTCTCTGGACACCGGGTAGGCCCGCACGAACTCCGAGGTGGTCTCGAAGCCGAGCATCTCGGCGGCTTCGCCGATGCCTTGGGCTGTCAGGTGGTAACGCCAGCTCGAAGGCAGTTGGGCGGTGCCGTGAGTGACCCGCCCGACGATGCCGTCGGCCAGCAGGTCGGTAAGGGCTCGGTGGACCGTCGCCGGTGCCTCGCCGAGGACGCCCGCCCGCTCCGCCGTGTCGATGAACGGCATCTGGCTGAGGGAGTGGAGTAACTGTTGTTCGGAAAGAGCCATATGTCGAGACTACCAGAGTTCGACACCTAGCCGGCGGGACGCTACTTGCTCTTGACGCTCCGCATCGGCTCACATATTGTTGTAGCACAACAATATGTGAGCCGGCTGGCCATACAATGACGCTCGAAGACTATCGAGCCGCCATCGAAGCTGCGCACCGACTTCACGTGCATCAGCAGCCTGCTAGACTGAATCGACTTGCAGGGGCTCCCAGATGAATCACTCAAAGTGCCGAACTCTGTTCGAAGCCGGTGCAGCCTTGTTGAGAAAAAGCGGGCTTGTCCATTGGAGCGGCCAGACTTTAGCTTTCGTGCCTACGTACCCGGGCACCGATGATTCCGAGTTTGAAAAGTACTTGAAAGCGGAATTCCACCCAAAGTTGGGAAGGTATATGGCCTGGGTATTGTTTTCGGTTGGGGCGGAGAATCTGGCAACTATAAAGACGGACAACAAGAGGGGATCATGGCTGGGAGCGGATCTCCTACTGGGTAAACCCGGTGGTACCAGGGTCTTTCGGTTATCAGACAATCCCTGCCCAAAGCTCTTTCGTCAGGGTAGGAGACGCCTTCAATCAAATGTCGAAACCCGCGAAACCGAAGCGCGAGTCTATGGTGAGGAGGATAACCGAATGACCCTGCAGTCCAGCAAGGTGGGGAGTGAGAAGATGCATCGTCAGATGGGTCAGCCGTCTTGGCCGAATCGCTATTGTCTCAGACACTCGGAAGGAACGTTCGCCTGGAACGCATCGCCGGTGAGTTCGACTGGGATCGTTTCGCCACACTGGTGGAGGACATCTACTCGTGTGGTGAGGGTCGTCCGAGCTACCCACCGCTGATGATGGTCAAGGCGCTCTTTCTGGAGCAGTGGTACAACCTTTCGGACCCTCAGATGGAGGAGGCGCTGGGAGACAGGATATCGTTTCGTCGGTTCGTGGGTCTGGGACTTGAGGATGACACACCCGACCACTCTACGATCAGCCGTTTTCGTGCGGAGTTGGTGAAGCGGGAGTTGAGTGAGAAGCTGTTTGATGAGTTGGAGTCGCAGTTGGACGGGCGTGGGTTGATAGTGAAGGAAGGGACGTTGATGGACGCGACGCTGGTGGAGTCCCAGGTTCGTCGTCCGCCGCTTTCAAAGGGACGTGGAGTCAAGAGCGACAAGAACCGGATGCGGACTGGACGTACAGCGGCCGCGGAACTCGTTCGCACTTTGGATACAAGGCGCATGATGTGCAGCTGCGCCGAAAGCAGTTGAGAGAGGCGGAGCGAGGTCTTCCGCTGTGACTCTCGGACAATCAGACCGCGTCGTGAGAATCCACCATATGAGAGCGCTAACGCTCCACCAGCCCTGGGCCACCCTGGTAGCAGAAAGATACAAGGGCGCTGAGACCCGCGACCGGCCAGCGCCGAAGACGCTGATCGGTTCCCGAATCGCCATTCACGCCGCAAGGCGCAGACCCAGGCATCAGGAGTGGAACGGACAGGTCGAGGAGATCGCGAGCCAGTTGGAACTCCCGCTCGGCGCAATCGTCGCCACCGCGAGGCTGGAACGATGCGTCAGGGTACTGAGCGCCGGGTTCACCGGCCTGGAGGTGAGGGCGGATACCAGAAAGGTCTGGGTCGTGGACAGGTTCGGCCGGGAGGACAGGGACGCCTACCTGATAGATTCGGACCCCTACGGAGAATACTCCGAGGGCCGCTGGATATGGATGCTGTCCGGCGTCCGGCGAGTGAATCCGCCCATCGAGGCGAGGGGGAGGCGGGGAATGTGGAAACTGCCGCATGACATCGCGCTAAGGCTGAACAGGAAGCGACGGTCCGCCACTGAGCGTGAATCCCCCGGGAGATAATCGTATGACCTCCTTTTCCTAAGCCCCAGAATCCATCTGATGATGCCTCGCCGGAACATGATAAGCCTAGCGGACCGCTCATCTACCCGGCCGCGCCATACGCGCATCCTGACCCCCGGGTCAGCCGGCGCAGGCTGCAGCGGGTGAACAGGTACGCCGCCCACCTGCTCAGTCTACAGAAGCTCGTGTTCTCTCCCCTCTCCCACGGCGCGCAGCTAGATTCCGCGGACATTCCCGACAGCGTGTGGTATGAGCTCGGGCTGCGGATCATGGAGGGCTGCGATGAACTGTACCTGCTGGCGCTCGAAGGCTGGGAGGACAGCGAAGGAGTCCGGATGGAGCTCGATCTCGCATGGGAACTGGACATCCCGGTGTATGTCGTCAATCCCGACACCCACGAGGTCATACCCAGAGAGATGACAGATGTCTAACGTCGCGGCCTGGCCGAAGGCGCAACGGTTGTCCAGACTGCTGACCAACCGACAGGTGGTATATTATCGGCGGACGGCGACGCCAAGCCCAGAAGCGCCGGGAGGTCCGTGATGACCAGCAAGACCACTTCAGCCGCCGGGACAGACAGGGAACTCGAACGGTTCCCCGAGTTTCCACCGCGGGACAATATGCAGAACTGGACATGCCTCTACCAGAACGCCCAGGCCGCCGCGCTCGCGGTACATCTCGGCAACCCGGAGACAGCCATGGTGGTTAGCGAGGCCTCGTCGGGCCCAATCCGCGAGACCAGGGCAACATTCGCGTCCCGGACCTCACTGTGCCCCTCGACTCGAGGCCCGAACTAATCGACGAGGACGGCGGATATTCCATTGACCGCCAAGGCAAGCCCCCGGACTTCGTCCTCGAGGTGGCGTCTCAGAGCACGGGCGAGAGAGACTATACCGACAAGCGTCTGGACTACGAGCGATACGGGATAGCGGAATACTGGCGCTTCGATCCGTCCGGGGGAGAATACCACGACGCGGCTCTGGCCGGTGACCGCCTGGTTGACGGCGGCTACCAGCCCGTCGAGGTCGAGTGGCTGGACGAGGAGCGCTGCCGCGGTTATAGCGAGAACCTGCGCCTGTACGTCTGCTGGGAGGACGGGGAGCTGCGCTGGTTCGACCCGGTGACCGAGACCTATCTTCGCACCTTCACGGAGGAGATCGCGCGGGCTGACCTCGCCGAAGCCGAGCGCGACAGGGCCCAGACCGAGCGCGACAGTGAGGCCGCCGCGCGACGGCAGGCGGAGACAGAAAATCGCAGGCTTCGGGAACGACTCGAGGCACTTGGTGACGTCGAGTAGCGCAGGGGACCTGGATATCCCAATCCGGTCCTGGGAGAGCCTCACAACTGAACGCAACTGTCGAGCCGGCAGTTCGAGATCTAGATGGAATACCCTATCCCCTCAACGCGAGCGCATCTCACAACCACTCTACCTGACTCGCTCGCAAGTCAGGTACCCTTGTGGGTCGAGCGGACGATTTCTGTTCGCGCACCGGATCTCACACTAGTACAGTGTCAACCTAGTTTTGTTGGGTAGATATGTTCGAGTTTAGCGCGAGCGTCTGTGGTGGAGAACCGCCAGTCTATGGTGGCGCAGGCTTCGTTGCGCTCCCGTTCGAGCGCGACAACCTCTCGCTTCAAGGTCTCTTCGTCGCCTATGCGACGATTCAAACACTGTCTGCTAAAGACGCTGAACTCTATCTCCGCCATATTCAACCAACTTCCATGCTTGGGCGTGTAGTGAAGCTCCAGACGCCTGGCTATGCGCCGCGCTTCAGACGGCTTGAACGCTTCGTAAAGAGAGCCGAACTTGTGGGTGTTGAGGTTGTCCAATACCACACGGATTGTCCCCACGGCAGGGTACGCCTCGTCAACCGGCCAGCGCATCTGCTGAGCGAAGTCCACAGCGGTGCGACGCTCGGTCACCTCCACGTGTCTCCACCCTCCTTTCGGTTCACAGAACATGAACAGGTTCCGCGTTCCGTTTCGTTTGTATTCGCAGTCATAGCGTTTCAATCGTCCGGCTCTGGGAGCTATGGGTGTTCTGGTATCTTCTATCAACTGTTTGGATGTCTCGTCGAAGCAGACCACCGGACGCTCCGGGTCATAGTCTTCACTGTACAGGTCCAGCACGTCCTCCATTCGAGCCACGAACTCCCCGCTCACCTTGGGGATACACCACTCTTTCTTCTTCCAGGGCTTCAGTTCGTTTCTTTGAGTATCTGCCGAATCGTCTCAAGCGATACGCTCTGTGCAAACTCCATCTCCACCACTTTGTCAGCAAGCAGTTGGAGTGTCCAGTGTGTGTGTCCTTCGGGTGGATCGCTGCAAGCTATGGCTACCAGATGCGATTCCTGTCTGCCGTCCAGCTTTCGCTTCTGTCCAGGACGGGGACGTTCGTTGAGCGCGCTCTCCAGTCCCTCCTCACAGAATCGTTTCCGAACTCTGGCTACCGTATCGGCGTTCATGGAAATCGCTTCCGCTATCTTAGGGTCAGACATTCCCTCGTCGGCCCTCAACAGCGCAAGCGCTCGCTTTACCTTGCGCGCTGACGACCTTCCCTTGCTGGTCACCTCCGTCAGACTGGCCCGTTCGGATTGTGTCAACTCAACTTTATACTTTATGGCGGTCATGTCTCGGCACGTCCTCACAAAAAGATCATGCTCAAGACTAACCAATTTCTAATGACACTGTAAATTTACATGGAAACAGTACTAGGTTCTGTTGATATTTGAAATTTCATCCGGTCATTCCGGCCTTGAGACGTAATTCCGCACTCCAAACAGGTGTAGTTGTCACGAAATTAGCCACACTCTGCCCCTATGGATTCCCGCTTTCGCGGGAATGACGGGAAATGTCAACGCGACCTAGCGGCTGGAGCGAAGTTTCAGGAGAAGTCTGAGCGCGCGCGACCTGTCGGAATCGGAGAGTCCGAGGCGCACCGCGCGACCGAGGTCGTCCATGGCGCGCTCGATGTTTCCCAGCTCGGCCATTATCAGCGCGCGCCGAAGGTACGCGGGGCCGTGGTTCGGCTCCATCTCTATGGCCTTGTCCACCGAGTTCAGCGCGAGTCCGAATTCTCCCTGCTCGTGATATTGTTCCGCCTGCCGGATGTAGGTAATGGGCGTGTCGCCAACTATGAGGTTGCCTATGAAGACGCCGGCGATAAGAACGACAGCGACGACGGGCAGAGTCCACAACCGTCTGTATATAGAGTTGGTATCTTCAAGCCGCTCGGGCCAGCCTATGAAGTTATAGACGGGCCTGTAGTTGGGCGAGTACACCATTCCGAGCAGGAGTCCGCCCGCGAATCCGCCCATGTGCGCGAAATTGTCTACACCCGGCGCAACGAAACCGAAAACGAGATTGATGGCCGCCAGAACCAGCAGTCCGATCAAGGTCTGGCGTCCCATTTCGCCCAGCATATTCCGGTGCGAGAGAAAGAACGCAACCAGCGCGCCGAGTATTCCGAATACCGCTCCGCTCGCGCCAACCCCTATGGAGTTGGTGGAAGCGCTGAGATTGAAGGCGTAGCTCGCAATGCTTCCCGACAGCCCCGCGAGGACGTAAATGGCGAGGAAGCGACTGTAACCGAAGAGCCGCTCGAGCTGCTGGCCGAATATGAACAGCCCGATGACGTTGAATCCCAGGTGGATCAGCCCTGAATGGAGAAACATGGCGCTGAACAGCCGCCAGTATTCCCCGGACGCTATAAGTTGGCCCTCCATAGCGCCGAGCCGTACAAGCACGTCCGGGACGGTGGAGCCTCCCCGTAACTCGGTCAGCAGAAACATGGCGACGTTGGCGCCGAGAAGCAGCCATGTTACATACGGCTTTCGGTCGAGTCCGGGGGGTAGAAGCCTCGTCCTGTTCTGGAAATCTTCGGAGTCGTCGGGTCGTGGAAACAAAGTGGAGTCCTATGACTCTACGATAGCAGGCATGGGTTTGGGCTTCAACGACGGCCCGTTCTTCCAGGCGGACTCCCGGTCAGCCTGCCTCGCTCTCTGTCTCTTCCTGGGCGACGTATTTCGACGGGCATTTCACGATGACGTTTTGGCTCGTGAATACGCCATTGGGGTCGTAGCTGCCTTCGAGGATAATTTCCGAGTGTTCGTTGAAGAACAGGTCGGGCAGCACGCCTTCGTGGGCGGCGGCGAGGAAGTCTGAGCCGTCGGTCAGTCGGAACTCGGCGAGTGTCGAGCCGGTGGCGCGGTGGAACGAGTCCGGCTCCAGCTTTCCGCTGACACGAACTATCCTGCCCTCGGGCGATGGGCCTATTTCGTTTATCTCGCCCACCGTGTAGTAGTAAACCGTCGCTCCCTCGAACGCCTGAAATGCGAAGTATCCGAGAGCGCCGACCAACACCACAAAAGCTATCAGCAGCTTTATCCGGTGGAATGAGACTATGCCATCGGCAGAAGATGGGGTTTCGGGTAGTGGCGCGATTATCTGGGACATATCTGGTTATGGGCCGCCCATGTATAAGACTACTTCCGTTTCGTCAGTCCTGTTCGGATGCCTGCCGGTCGCGTTCTTCGAGGGCGCGCTTGAGCGCTTCGATCTCGCCCTGCATCTCCCTCTGTCGCCTGGATACATAGAATACATATACGAAAAATGCCGCCCAGGTGATTATGAATACGGCGAACAGGAAGGGAAGGTTTGCCTCGGGGTTCCCGTTCTGCTGAGCGGGCGAGACAGCCCCCACGCCGCTCAGCATAGACCACGTAACCAGCGCAAGGCTGATCAGCGCGCCCAGCAGGATTATGCGCAGGGCCGAACCGCTATGCCATTCTCTGGTGAAGTTCGTCAAGGTCGGACTCTGACTTTCTCAAGGAGAATCGTTCTGTCAATAAGGCGATGTACATTACGGTAAAGGTGATAACGGATACCAGCAGTGTCACGTAAATTCTGGTGGACCCCAGCGATTCGCCTTCGGCGGCGGCTGGGCCTATGTTCAGCGCGGGGTGGGCCGTTCTCCACCAGATTGACGCCATGTAGATAATGGGGGCGTCAATTGCCCCGATGAGCGCGATGACCGAAGCGAAACGCTTGCCCTGGCTGCCCAGAGGTCCGTAGGCGCGTATCATCAGGTAGGCGACGTATATGAACCACAGCACCAGGGTGGTGGTCAGCTTCGGGTCCCACGTCCACCAGACTCCCCAGACGGGCTTGCCCCAGATCGCTCCGGTAACGAGTATGAGGCTGGCGTATATGACACCGAGTTCGGCTGTCGAGTATGCGAGGTCGTCCCATCGCTGGCGTCCGGTTATCAGGTGCAAAAGGCTGGCGACGGCCACCACGATTATAGATACCATGCCTATCCAGCCCAGCGGGACATGGAAGTAGAAGATGCGCTGGGAGATACCGAGGTTCTGCTCGGTCGGCGCCCAGAAGTACACCAGATACAGGGTGAGCGCCATCAGCAGGGCACTGGAAATAAGCAGGGCGTCCCTGACCAGGCTGCGATTTGGGGGTGGCGCCGATTCGGTAGAGGCAACCAGTTGCGTCATAGTGTGTGCAATATATCACAAATGATTTTTAGTTGTCAGCATTTAGTTACTGATGTTACGCACTTAGCTATGAATTCCTAAACGAGAATGAGCCAGCTCAGCTACGAAATCTCTCTCAACTGCGTAAGGTCAGTTAGTTATTAAGATTCTGTTGTCAGTGGTTTTTGGTGAGGCTCTTGAGCCGCACCGCAGGCAGCCTCTTCAAGCGCTGATTCAGCGGATCTATCTCTATGCCCACAGACTCGAGGGCCGTCACTCCCAACAGTGGCTCGACATCCGGCTCGCCATAAATGATAGTGCCTCCAACGATTTCGCCCATGAATTCGATTTCCGCGACAGTGATGTCCAGCCTGAGTTCGCTGCCATCGGCCAGTTCGTAGATTCGTTTGCCCCTGGGTTTCAAACCGATGGCTTCCAGATGCGGTCTTGGAACCAAGGAATCAGTCGCTCCGGTATCTACCAGGAACAGCCCCTCCCATGTCTGATCCGGCTCTGCCGGATTCCTGATGGTAACTGTTACGTGTGTTGCTCCCACTTACGCGCTCCTAGGCCGTTTTCTGTTCCGGTTCGGGCGCATTCAGGCGGAGCGGAATTTTGTGGCCTTCGCCTGTGACCAGTATGACCGGAGATGTGCCGTTGACCGCGCCCTCGTCCACCATGCACTGCTTGATGCCTTTTGTGCCAGGCAACTCGTACATGACGTCGAGAAGAGTCTCCTCGAGAATGGTGCGAAGGCCGCGCGCGCCGGATTTGTGTCTGATAGCCTTTTCCGCGGCGGCCTCCAGCGCGTCGTCGGTGAATATCAGCTCGAGGTCGTCTATGGCGAAGAGCGCCTGGTACTGCTTGACGAAAGCGTTCTTGGGCTCTTTGAGCACGCGCACGAGGTCTTCCTTGTACAGCGAGTCCAGGCTGACGACGACGGGCAGACGCCCGACCAGTTCTGTTATGAAACCGTATTCCATGAGGTCGTCGCCGTTGACGTGCCTGCGTACCTGGTCCGCGGAGCGTTCTTCCCAGATTCCTGTCGCCGCGCCGTCGGTTTTGAAGCCGACACGCTTGTAGTCCTTAAAGGCGCGTCTTTCGATTATGTCGTTGATGCCCTCGAAGGCTCCCCCGCATATGAACAGAATGTTGTCGGTGCGTATCTGGAGCAGTTCCTGGTGGGGGTGTTTGCGTCCGCCCTGGGGCGGAACGTTTGCGACGCAGCCCTCTATTATCTTCAGAAGTGACTGCTGCACCCCTTCACCGGACACGTCCCGGGTTATTGACACGTTGGGGCTCTTGCGCGCTATCTTGTCTATTTCGTCTATGTATATGATGCCGTTTTCCGCGAGCGATATGTCGAAGTCCGCCGCTTGTATCAGTCTGAGCAGTATGTTCTCCACGTCTTCGCCGACGTATCCGGCTTCCGTGAGGGTTGTGGCGTCGGCGATGGCGAAAGGGACTTCGAGGATGTGCGCGAGCGTCTGGGCCAGGTACGTCTTGCCCGATCCGGATGGTCCAAGCATCAGGATATTGGCTTTCTGGAGCTCGACGTCGTGATGTCTCAGATTGGACCAGATGCGCTTGTAGTGGTTATACACAGCCACGCTGAGGGTCTTTTTGGCCCGTTCCTGGCCTATGACGTACTCTTCGAGCTTTTTGTAGATAAGTTTGGGGTTCATGCCCCTGTGCAGGAACCTGTTCTGGGCGCTCTGGTTTCTCTGGGTTGGCCTTTCTTCCGAGATGATCTGATCGCACAGGCCGACGCACTGATCGCATATATACACGCGGTCGAGTCCTGCAATCAGGCGTTTAACCTGCTCCTTTGGTTTGCCACAGAAAGAGCATTGATATTCGCTTCGCCCTGTCGTCATGGATGTGGACCGCCTCGCTGATCGGGTTTTTCCAGGTGGGATGTATTTTGAGCGTGAGAGGCTGGTCAGTCGGCGGCCGCGGCCGCCATTCCCGTGTTTTCCAGCACGTCGTCCACCATGCCGTATTCCTTGGCCTCAAGGGCGCTCAGGTAGAAGTCGCGGTCTGAGTCAACGGCAATCCTCTCGACGGGCTGTCCGGTGCGGTTGGAGATAATCATTCGGATGATGTCCTGTTGGCGGAGCACCTCTCGCGCGGCTATCTCTATGTCGGAAGCCTGTCCCTGGGCCGCGCTCATAGCCTGGTGCATATGAACCGTGGAGTTGGGAAGCGCGAACCGCTTTCCCGACGCGCCCGAGCACAGAAGCACTGTCGCCATGCTGGCGGCCATTCCCACGCAGATGGTGGACACGTCCGGTCTTATCAGCTGCATCGTGTCGTATATGGCGAGGCCCGCGGGTATGGAGCCGCCCGGAGAGCTGATGTAGAGGCTGATGTCACGTTCAGGGTCTTCTCTGTCGAGGTAGAGAAGTTGAGCGATGATGTTGTTGGCGACCTGGTCGTATATCGCCGTGCTCAGGAATATGATCCGCTCTTTAAGAAGCAGCGAATATATATCGTAGGCTCGCTCTCCCCTGGAACCGGATTCGACCACCATGGGGATGACGTTCTCGGGCCTATTCATCATCATGTTCATCTCCTTGTTGAGCGTTTTGGGGAATTTCATGGTTGGATTCTGCCTGCCCATCCGTGGACTGGTCTTCTGATTCTTGTTGAGCGTCCTGGGGAATTTCATGGTTGGATTCTGCCTGCCCATCCGTGGACTGGTCTTCTGACTTGGCGATCTCGACGAGAAGCGCGACCGTCTTTTCATATTTGAGCATATTGTCCAGAGATTCGCGGCGGCTGCGACGTTCCTGCCTTCGCATACGCTGGCCCGCGTACATCTCGTTGAATCGCTCGTCTATCTCCTGTTCCGTCACTTCGATGTTTTCCAGTTCGGACACCTTGTTGAGGGCGAACGTGCGTTTTATGCGCTGCTCCGCTTCCTCTTCGGCCTCCTGTTGGACCTCTTCTTCAGTCTTTCCGATGGACCTCAGATAGTCATCCCTACGTATGTTGGCCCTTTCGAGGAACTGGTCCTGGGTATTCCGGGTACGTTCGGCCTCATTCTCGAGCATCACGGGTGGGATCGTTATAGTCGCCTGATCTATCAGGGACTGTATGACCTTGGTCTCGTACTCGCTCTCAGCCCGCGCAGCCGCTTCCGCTTCCATGTTTGCCTTCACTCCCTGGCGAAGCTCTTCCAGGCTCGGGTATTCATCAGGGAGGCTCTGGGCAAACTCGTCGTTCAGTTCCGGGAGCGCGCGGTCTCTGACCTCGTGTACGGTCACGTTAAAAGACGCCTCCATACCGGCTATCGAGGCGTCTCTGAAATCTTCGGGAATCGGGAGTGTGAACTCGGTTTCCTGTCCGGGTTCGATCCCTACCATAGCCTGCGGGAATCCGGTAACCGGCACGGAACCTTCTTCGTCGAGGTAGAGAACGCCATCTTCGCGGCTCCAGAATACCTCGCCGTCAATTTCGCCGCGCGCGTCCAGACTCAGCAGGTCGCCCATTTGCGGGGGCCTTTCGACCGTTTCCCAGCTGCCCATGCTCTCGCGTATGCTGTCAATCCTCTCGGAGACGAGCTCGTCGGATACTTCGTCCGTTTCGTACGGTATGCGAAGGGATTGATAGTCGCTGAGTTCTATTTCGGGTCTCAGGGCGATGATGGCAGTGAAGCTGACGGGATCCAGATCGAGGTCCTCTATCTTCGGGATTCCGGCCGCGTCAATATCCTGCTCTTCAATAGCCTTGCTGGTTACTTCGTAAACCATATTGTCGAGAACTTCGTTGAGCAGGCTCTCGCGGCCCATGAACCCTTCGACAATATGCCGTGGCACTTTGCCCTTGCGAAAACCGGGCAAGGAGATTTGCGGCGCCAGTCGCCTGTATCCCTGATCCAAGTATGGGTTCAGGTCCGCTTCCTCAAGTTCGATGCGGAGCGTAGTCTGATTGTCCACAACTTCTTCTTGAGTTATCTTCAATGGAGGCTCCTGATCCTGAGTCATTGCTCAATTAGTATAGCATAATGCAGCCTTGTTCCAGATTGCAAAGATGTTTGAGGTTTCCTCAGGGTCTTTGCGAAATCTGAATCAATCGGGGTGAACGATTCGGATCGAACAGCAGCGAATGGGCCGGATTGGAACGATTGCATAATGCATGGTCGGAGGCAGTCCCGCTTAGAAGTCCGCGACCACGGGGTTCCTGAGTGTTCCTATCCCTTCGACCTCCACCTCGACGCTGTCCCCGACGTTTATCTCCCCCACACCCGGGCATCCGCTGGGAATGATGTCGCCCGGGTTGAGGGTCATAACTTCAGACATCCAGCTTATCAGTTCAGCCACTCCCCAGATCATGTCGCCGCTGTTCCCATCAACCTGGGTGTCGCCGTTGACCCGGCACCGGATACGCAGGTTGTCGCCGTCCAGTCCGGTTGTTATCCAGGGTCCTATGGGACAGAAGGTGTCGAAATGCTTAACCCTCATGCTCGTTCCGCGGCCTGTGTCGCTGGTGGCCAGTTCGCTGGCGCTCACGTCGTTCACGCAGGTATAGCCGAAAACGTAGTCCGGCGCGTCGGATGCGCTGACCCTTCTGGCGCTTCTGCCGATAACGATGCCCAACTCAGCCTCATGAATTATCGAGCGTCCTATGCGGGGATATATGATGGGTTCGTTGTGGCCTACAATGGTTCCCGGCTGTTTCATGAAAATGCCAGGGCCGTCTCGCTCGTCAAGCTCACCGTAATTTGCGGCCGCCGCCACAACCTTGTTTACTCGTGAGTCAATGGGCGCGAGAAGTCGAACATCCATGAGTGAACAGAGAACACGGCCAGGCCGGGGCGATCTGAATACGCTGCCCTGAAGGGCGCGTACTTCGTCTCCTTCGATGATGCCCCACTGGACACGGTCGTTCCACAAAAAGCGCGCGATGTTCATTGGTATCCCCTTGCGTTGAGATTGTTATGTCCGCTGGCAGCGAATGGTAGGGTCTGGTTCTGATGAATGCAATAGCGGTCGCCTTCCAAAACGGGTTTGTGGATTTCGGAGAGGTGGCTCGGATGGGGGAGTTCCGTCCCGAATGTGAGAATGTGGGTGGGCTGCCTTGACACCATGTATGCTGTTGTTTAGGATTCGATTCAATGATGGCGCAATGTGGGGGATTTAGGGTGTCGAGCAAGTACCAGCGCGAAATCGAGGAGATCCTTCAGAAGGCGGGCGATCTGGAAGACACCGGACGAGGGCCCAAGCCCGGGTCCTCGGGCAGGGGTATCGGGTTTGTCCGGCTGGTCTGGCTGTACGTCAGACAGTCACTGGGCGGTCGGTTCTGGTCCATTTCTCCCGGTCGGGTAATGCTGGTCGGGTTTGTGCTGATTCTTTCCGTCCTGCTGGTAAGGCCTTTCATAGGCGGAGTTGCCGGCTGGCTGGGCTGGGCGGGCTTGCTGATGTTCATAATCGGCTATGGGATGGTGTTGGTCAGGCCGCCCAAGGTGCAGAAGCGATGGCGCGGCGCGGCGATAGAAGATGACTCTTCGTGGCTGGAGAAAATCAGACGAAGGATCACCCGCCGGTAGCGCGGCCCTGGAAGCGGCAGTACGCCCCGCCGGTCTTACGGACCTGTGTATATGTATTTCCCGTCTCCGCCCATACGCGTGATAGGGACGCGAAACCCTGCCGTCGTCAGTCTCCGGCGGGCGATGGGGCGGGCGGCGCTGAGGAAACGGGAGGCGTGGGTGTAGGCGGAAGTGGATCAACAACGCCGCCATCGCTGTCCGGTTGAGTGTCGTCGCTGTCGGGCGGAGTTACCCACAGGTTATCCAGTTCGTCCACTTCTATTGTCTCGTTGGCGATGAGATATTCCGAAAGCTGCTTCAGCTTGGGCATATACTCGGTTATGACCTCGCGCGCGGATTCGTAGGCATTGTCAATGATTTCATGGACTTCCTGGTCAATAATCTCGGCTACCTTGTCCGAATAGTCTCGCTGCTCCGATATTTCACGGCCCAGGAACACCATCTCCTCACGCTTGCCGAATGTGCGCGGGCCAAGTTTTTCGCTCATTCCATAGCGAGTTACCATCTGGCGCGCGATATTGGTAGCCTGCTCGATGTCGCTTCCCGCGCCGGTGGTTATCTCGTCGAAAACCAGTTCCTCGGCGACACGCCCGCCCATGGCGGCGGCAAGCATATCCTCGAACTGGTCGCGAGTCCATAGATTGCGGTCTTCTTCGGGCAAATAGCGGGTGTGTCCTCCGCTCTGACCGCGGGCTACTATCGTAACCTTGAAGGGCTTGTCGGCATTTGGGAGAACGTGCGCTACAAGAGCATGACCCGCCTCGTGATACGCCGTCATCTCCTTCTCTCTCTCGCTTATCACACGGCTCCGACGCGCAGGCCCAGCTATTATCCTGTCTATCGCCTCCGCAAACTCAGAACTCCCTATCATCTTCTTCGCCCGACGAGCCGCCAGAATAGCGGACTCGTTCACCAGGTTCGCAAGGTCCGCCCCGCTGAATCCAATAGTCTGCCTCGCCACCTGCTCAAGGTCAACCTCCTCCTCCAACGGCTTGCCCTTGGAGTGAACGTCCAGTATCTGCACCCGTCCCTTAAGGTCCGGGTTGTCCAACACAACACGACGGTCGAAACGTCCAGGACGCAGCAGCGCCGGGTCCAGTATGTCGGGACGATTCGTCGCGGCCAGCACTATCACGTTCGTGCTGGTGTCGAATCCATCCATCTCCACAAGTATCTGGTTCAGCGTCTGCTCCCGCTCGTCGTGGCCTCCCCCAAGTCCGGCTCCCCTGTGCCTGCCCACAGCGTCTATCTCGTCCACGAACACGATGCACGGAGAGTTGCGCTTCGCCTGGTCGAACAGGTCGCGAACACGGCTCGCTCCAACTCCTACGAACATCTCCACAAATTCTGAACCCGATATGTTGAAGAACGGCACTCCCGCCTCTCCGGCAACCGCCCGAGCCAGCAGCGTCTTCCCGGTTCCGGGAGGCCCCACCAGCAGCACCCCCTTCGGTATCTTGGCTCCAAGGGCCAGAAACCTCTCGGGATACTTCAGAAACTCCACCACCTCCTGGAGTTCCTCCTTCGCCTCTTCCACACCGGCCACGTCCGAAAAACTGACCTGCGGACTGTTGCCCATGAACATTCGGGCCTTGCTTCGTCCGAAGCTGAACGTCTGGCTGGAGTTTCCCTGCGCCTGCCGCATCATGAACAGAAGAACCGCTCCGAAGAAGATGAGCGGGAGGAAGTTGAACAGCAGACCGAAGATGGAGGAGAGTCCGCCCGAGCCTCTGACCGCTACGTTGACGCGGCTGGGGTCAACCTGCGCTTTTCTGAGCATCTCCACTACCGAGGAACCGGACTCTTTTCTGGACTCGAAGGTCTCACCCGAAAGGGTGGTTACCGACAGGGAGTCTCCCTTGACCTCGATGCTCTCTACCTGTCCACGGCTGGCCATCGTGATCACTTCGTTTATGGACAACTCGTTAGAATCACCGATAGATGAAGAGAAAAAGGTGAACACCACGGCCACGAGGGCCACTATAAGCAACAGGTATATGAAGCTGTTTCGCATCCAGCGATAGCTCATCTGTATCTCCGGGGCGTATATTCACGCCATATATCAATAGTACATTACGATGTGCCGCAAGGCAAAGTATTTTAAGAAGTTGCACCGGCGCGCGCGCTTTATATCAGGCGCGATGTCTGTGTGGGCTTTCGAGACGCGCGAATCGGGGGTTTCTCCGGCCATACTCTTACCGTGCCGTACTGTCCATCGAAGCCTGGGATGATGTGTATGTTTCCGGTTCGGACTTTTTCCAGGCCCTCGGCCAGAAGTTGGCCGAAACGCGGCAGGGCGGGGGCGACGTCGCCCGCCGGAACTCTGAGAAGCACGTCAAGCTCGCTCCCGAATAGTTCCACCAGGGACATGTACGCGCCCTGGACTCTCTTGGCGCTTATCCCGACGCCAATGACCTCGGAGAGTATCTGCTGCAACGATACCAGCGACCTGTACGGCGGTCTGCTGTTGGCGGATTGAATCAGACCGTCTTCGCTTCTGCTCGCGTTGTGCTTTCGGCGCGCCAACTCTTCCACGCGCTGCATTACGCCGAGCGTAACCGGGCGCTTGCATACGGGACAGAGGTGGCCGTTGCGGTTCACTTCATCGGGCGTGAGGCTGACACCGCATTTCCGGTGTCCTGAGTGGTGGTACTTGCCCTCTTCGGGAAAGAACTCGATGGTATAGGCGATGTCCTGTGTACGCAGCGATTCTGCCAGGCCGTCGTAGCTTGGGCTGCCGTTGAACACGGTCAGTTCGCGGGCGAGCCTGGGCAGGGAGTGGGCATCGGAGAATGAGACTATGGACAGGTTGTCCAGCTCCGGCACACGCCAGCACATGGCGGGGTCGCTGGATAATCCGGTCTCGACGGCGTGTATGTACGCTGTCATATCCCCAAAGCACTCTTCCAGCGAATCGAATCCCGACTTGGAGCCGAAGACGCCGAACCATGGGGTCCAGGCGTGAGCGGGTATGACAATGCAGCGCGGTTCGATTTCGAGCAGCATTTCCACCAAGTCCCGGGGCGTTATGCTCAGCGTTGGTCTGCCGTCACCCGCCAGCCGCGCACCGCGCCGGTTCAGGGCTGAGTTGATGCTGGCCACGCTGTTCAGGCTGGGAGCGAATATGAGTATGTGGACACGTCTTGCGCGTCCACCGACCCTGGCGGTGCAGTTCACCTCGGTTCCCAGGACGAATTTGACGCCGTTGTATTCGTACAGTCCGTTGCCCGTCTCGGTCAGCTTGGTTTTTGACTCGGCGAACCACTCAGGGTGAGTGAAGTCGGCGGAGGCAAGCAGGTCTATGCCCTTGAGCTTGGCCCAGCGCGCCAGGTTGTCGAAATTCAGGCTCGGGCTGGTGGCGTAGGCGTATGATGAGTGAATGTGCAGGTCTGCTGAGTAGGTCATAGTGGAGATTGTACCACCTGTCCTGTACTTGACCGTCCCCGTTATCAGTCGGCTAGTCCTGATTTTACGTTATATTGACCGCTTCGGAGTGTAACACTACAATCGGGGTGTAACAGTGTTTAGTTGTTTGTAAGGGGGCGACGCTCAAATGGATTTCGAGCCTCGATATACACCGGAACAGCAGGAATTTCGCAGAGAGGTCAAGGACTGGCTTACGGAGAGCCTGCCTGCCGGGCTGGAATTTCCGGCAGACTCCAACGACCTGTCCTATAACGGCTATCTGAAGCTGCGAGAGCTGGGACGCAGCCTGGGCGAGAAGGGCTGGCTGTGGGCAACCGCTCCGACGGAGTACGGCGGCGGCGGCCTTTCCATAGACCATTCCATCGTTATCGAGGAAGAGTTGGACGAGCAGGGCTTGTCCATCCCGCCCTACTACGACAGCGGCGGACGACTCGGCGGCGCGAGCGTTCTGGTCTGGGGAAGCGACGAGCAAAAAGATCATTTTCTCCCCCCGATTTTCAGCGGCGACGTTCGCACCTGGCAGCTTCTGACTGAGCCGGGCGCAGGCTCCGACCTGGCGGGCGTGGAGATGAGCGCCGTCCGCGACGGGGACGATTATGTGCTCAACGGCCAGAAGATATACGTCGGGAGTTCGCACGGCGCTGAGATGCTATGGACAATAACGCGCACCGATCCTGATGGAGAGCGCCATCGCAACCTGAGCTGGTTTATGATTCCGACCGACAGCCCCGGAATCACGATTCAACCCATGGACCTCCTGATAACCAGTGGAGAGGGCGGGGCTGGAACCGGAACAAAGAACACGATCTTTTTCGACGACGTTCGGGTTCCGGCCTTCAACCTGATAGGCGGAGAGAACAATGGCTGGCAGGTCGCTACCACGCATCTCGAACTGGAACACGGCTCCGGCGGCTCGGTCAGGCGCAACCGGCTTGTGGACAGGCTTTTCGAGTACGCCGGCGAACTTCGGCAGAATGGACGTCCTTTGAGCGACGACCCCGCCGTTCGGGACCTGCTCGTGGACGTGTTTGTTGAGGCGGAGATTTCACGACTGTTTGGCCTGCGTAACTACTGGATGCGGCACACACGCCAGGAACTGGCTCACGAAGGCCCACAGCACTCGCTCTATCGAAAGCAGTCCGGTCTCAGGTCGGCGCAGGCAATGCTGGAAATACTCGGCCCATACGCCCTGACGAACGATCCGAAATGGGACAGATCGGACGGCCACATGGAAGTTTTCCAGCGCGCGAGCATCGTGGCGATGCACCCGGGCGGGACGGCTGAGGTACAGAAGGTCATTATGGCGCGTCGCCTGGGCGCGGGCCGCCAGGTCAGGGAGCAGGCTGGCAGGCTGGCCTAGATGGAATTCCGGCTCCAGGCTTTCAGGTGGACAAGATGGACAAAATAGTATTGGACAAGCGCGACGATATAGTCCGGCTGTGCAAGCAGTTCGGAGTAAAAAGGCTGGACGTTCTTGGCCCCGTCAGAGTCGGATATTCTGGGCGGGATATGCGGGACATAGACTTTCTCGTGGATTTCGAGGATCCTGACCCGTACAAGGGGGGATTCAGGTCTTTGTACTGGGATCTTACGATGGCGCTCGCAGATCTTTTCGAAGGGGAGTTGGATCATGTATTCGTGACCACGGCAGACACTCCCCAAAAATCATACGTGGAACGGCACATAGAAAGAGTTCGGGAACCGATCTATGCCAACGGCGCATGAGATAACGGACCTTCTATTCTATATGCGGGACGCCGCGGTCCTGATCGCTCAGTTCACCGAAGGGAAATCATTCGCCGAGTATGAGATGGACGCAATGTTGCGCTCAGCGGTGGAGAGGCAGTTCATAACGATTGGCGAATCAGTCAACTTGCTATGGAAAGATGAACCTGAGGCAGCATCCCGAATAACCGACTACCGCCGAATCATAGACTTCCGTAATCGCTTGGCGCACGCATTTTTTGAGATAAACGACAGGATAGTATGGCGAGCGGTAACTGACCACCTTCACGTACTCCGCGCTGAAGTCGCCGAGCTAATCCAGGAATACGAGAGACGCTAAATGGACCTTTCACTAACCGAGGAACAGGAACTTCTGAGAAGCACGGCTCGCGACTTCATGGAGCGAGAGTGCTCCAAAGAAACGCTGCTCGAGTTCGACGAATCCGAGACTGGCTACTCCGTTGATGTATGGCAGAAGGCGTCCGAGATAGGATGGCTCGGTATGCTGGTCGCGGAGGAGTATGGCGGGGCCGGAAGTTCACTCACCGACGCGGCGGTTGTTTACGAACAACTGGGCGCGGGGCCGCTGTCCGGGCCTTTCTTCTCGTCCGGCGTATTGGGCGCCCTGATTGTGTCCGAGGCGGACAGCGATGAGCAGCGCAGTCGCTGGCTTCCGAATATCGCCGCCGGACGCGAGATAGTAACCCTGGCGCTGACCGAACCTGAGTATGGATGGGGCGCGGAGTCGGTTCAGATGCGCGCCCAGCCTACGGATTCGGGCTATGTTCTCAGCGGGACCAAGTTGTTCGTGCACGATGCGAAAGCCGCGACGACGCTGGTGTGCGCCGTCCGCGCGCGCGGACACGAAGGCATTACCCTGCTGATGGTGGATGCGCGTGCGCCCGGCCTTTCGACCAGGCTACTGCCCGGCTTCATGGGATGGGTAGGAGAAGTCGTCTTCGATGAGGTCGAGGTGCCGTCCGACTCGGTTCTGGGCGAGTTGGGTGGCGGATGGCGATCCCTTCAGAGCGCATTCCGCAAGGCCATTCCTATATTGTGCGCCTACAAGGTCGGCGGCGCGCAGTCCGTGTTCGAAATGACGCTCGACTACTCTCGGACCCGCATCCAGTTCGGTACGCCCATAGGCCGCTTCCAGCGTGTTCAGGACCACATCGTGGAGATGGTCAACCATCTCGACGCGGCGCGCTGGACTACCTATGAGGCGCTGTGGAAACTCGACACGGGCCGAACCGACGACGCGAGCGTTCATCTGGCCAAGGCCGTCGCGTCCGAGGGATATTACCAAGGCTGCAACCATTCCCACGAGGTTCACGCCGGCATAGGCGTCGTGCGGGAATACGGCCTTACTCTGCACACCAGAATGTCGCGGACGCTGTACCACTATCTCGGCGACCCGCGCTTCCACCGCAAGAAGATCGGAGAGGCGTTGGCCCTCTAGTCCAGACTCCGCAGGCGCTGGATTGCGTAGGCCGCCAGTATCCCGACCGGAATAGCGACGACCACCGTGCCCAGAACTACGACGATAGCGAGGTCTCCCAGTCCGAGAATTGCGTCAATCTGGTCCATTATCCACCCAATCAACACCGGGTCACCCGGCTCTGAGTGATGCGCCAGCGCGGATAGAAGATAAATGGGCATGAAGGTACTCTGTGGCGACTATCAGTCGTTTGCGCCCTGGGCGACTGGAGTGGCCGAGGGCGTGGGCTGAGGCGGCTGGTAACGGGCTGAGAACTTGCGCTCCTTGACCGAGTAGCTGGCAATGGTCGCGCCCAGAAGTGTCAGTCCGGCAAGTCCGAACGGCACCACGTAAGTCCCGGTGATGTCGTACAGAATGCCTGCCGCCAATACGCTCAGCGAGCCGCCGATCTGGTGCGCGAACGTAGTGAACCCGCCCAGAGTGCCGAGGTTCTTCAGTCCATATATATCCGCCGTCAGAGAGGATGTCAGCGGCGGTGTAGCTATCCACGACATACCGGCGAAGTACGCGAAGCCCCATATTCCGAGCGATGGCGGGATGCCGACTCCCAGCAGGTCGGCGAGGATGCTGGGCACAACGAGCATGACATAGGCGAAGAATCTCAGGAAGTAGATAGTCCCCAGCATATTCTTTCGGCTGAACTTGTCCGAGTGAACGCCTACTACCAGGACGCCGACCGCGTTCAGCCCCTGCATCATTCCGAACGCCATTGCCGCTACCGCCGGGCTGATGCCCAGGTCTATGGCGAATGGCACGTAATGCGTTGATATGATCAGCGTGGTTACGCCGCAAACGAAGTACGCGCCGGACAGCTGCCAGATGGGAGGATATTTGAACGAGTCCCTCCAGTTGTCCGATTCGAGGGGCGCGGTGGAAGATGGCTCGGCAAGGAAGTCTTTCTTGTCCCTCGTAATGAATGCGACCAGCCAGATGGCGGCGACCAGTGGAAGCGCGACTAACTGTATGAGGGACCATACCACCTTCCAGGCCCTCCTTAGTATCAGCGGCGGTGGCGCCGCGTTACCGCTGCCGTCAGGCTTTTCGCCTATGTCTTCGGGCTTGTCGCGCAATAAGAATGCCACTAGCGGCAATGCGAGAATCAGGACCAGCGTGCCCAGAACCAGCCAGGCAAACCGCCAGTGAGTCCAGATGATGAGCGACGCCGCGAACGGCGTCAGTATCAGCCCGCCCAGCGACGTTCCGGCGGTGCATAGGCTGAGAACTATCCCCCGGCGCCGGAAGAACCACTTAGCCAGCACGGCATGAACCGTAACCAAAGATACGCCGCTGGAAGCGGTGGACATTACCAGCCCATAGATTAACACCAGGAACAGCAAGCTGGCCTTTAGCTCTATCTCCAAAAAGGGAAGGCTGATAGTGGGAGCGAAGTCCAGTCCGAAGTTGCTGGTAAAGGTAAGAAGTATGGTGGAAACGCCCAATACCAGCAGGCTGATGGAAATGACCGACCTGCCCCCGAATCGGTCATAGATTCGTCCCAGGAACGGCTGCGACAGTCCGTTGACCATGATGCCGACGGCGATTGCGGCTGAAATCTCGGTCCGGCTCCAGTCCAGTTCCTCGGTCATGGGAACGACGAACACGCCGAAGCCGTTTCTCGCGCCCATGGACATAAACAGCGCGAAAGCCCCGGCAGCCACGATGAACCAGCCGTAGAATATCCCGGTGTGGGCCGCTTTCTCTCTCAACCTCTTACCTCTGCCTCCAGCCGTGCCTGTCCGTTCGAGCGGCGAGCTTCAATCGGGGAGCGGTTCTGGGAATATATTGGAGTCTAACACCGACATATTGCGGGTGACAAGCAAGTTCTCCGCCCGGTTCTCGCCAACGCTATATCCCTGTGAGCGCGCGCGCTTCGCCCAGCATCGCTGCCACGTCCGCGGCGCTCGGCCCTTCCGCGTATATTCGCAATAGAGGTTCTGTGCCGGAGAATCGTATAAGCGTCCAGTATCCGTCTTCCAGCAGGAACTTCACGCCGTCGCGGTCGTCCACTCCGATGACAGGTCGGCCCGCCATGTCGAATGGCCTGGACGTGTGCACCCGCCGCATTATCCCCTCTCGCATGGACGGGTCGAACTCAACGTCCCAGCGGTCGTAGATGTGGACGCCGACCTTCTCGAACAGGCGCGTTCTCAGGTCGGCCGGATTCTCGCCCGTCCTGACCATCATGTCCAGCATGAGCAGGCCGCTCAGGATGCCGTCCCGCTCCGGTATATTGCCCCGGAAGGCGTACCCGCCGCTCTCTTCGCCCGCCGCAAGCGCGTTGACGGCCATCATCTGCGGGCCGAGATACTTGAAGCCGACAGGCGTCTCGATAGCCTCCACGTCGTGAAGGTCGGCGAGCTTGTCTATCATGCCGCTCATCGTGATGGACTTCACCAGCGGGCCGGATTGCCCCAGCCCCTCCAGCAGGTGCATACATAGCAGGCTGAACGTCTCCGTGGTGCTTATGAAGTGGCCGTCGTCGTCAACTACGCCAAGCCGGTCCGCGTCGCCGTCCGTGGCCAGCCCGATGTCCGCCGTGTGGTCTTCGAGCGTATCCATCAGGCCGCGCAGGTTGTGCGCTATCGGTTCCGGCTGGGTCATGCCCGGAAAGGCGGGGTTGACCTCGCCGTGTATTTCGACCAGGCGGGTGGAGCCGCCGGATATGAGTTTGTTGAAATATCCCGCGCCCGCGCCGTACATGGAATCAACTACCACGTTCAGACCGGCGTTCCTGATTGAATCGAGGTCAACGAACTGCGCGACGTGGTTCAGATAGTCCGGCGTGGGGTCGAAACGCTCGAACAGGCCCCTGCGTTCCGCCTCCCGCAGATTCAGCACGCGCGCCCGGCCTGATTTTTCGACGTTGGCTATGTGCCGCTCCAGCGCCTCGACTATCTCGCCCGACGCGCTTCCGCCGTACTCCGGCTTGAACTTGAACCCGTTCCACCGGGCGGGATTGTGGCTTGCGGTAATTATCGCGCCCGCGCCCGCGCTCATAGTCACAAGCGCGTGGCTGACAACAGGTGTGGGAGCGGGACGGTCGCACAGAAAGGTCGGGATACCGTTCGCGGTAGTCACCTCGGCGACCGCTTCCGCGAACTCTCTCGATCCGAAACGGGTGTCGTACCCTACCACGAATCCGCGCGGAGCCAGCCCCATGGCGTTCACATAGTCCGCTGCGCCCTGCGCGCAGATGCGCACGTTATCGAACGTGAAATCGTCCGCGATAATGGCGCGCCATCCGTCCGTTCCGAATTTTATCCCAGGCATATTGCTCCTCCGATACGGCGGACTAAGACACGCCCGCGTCCTCTCTCAGAGCGTCGGCCTTGTCGGTGCGCTCCCAGGGGAAGTTCTCTTCCGGCCTGCCGAAATGCCCGTAGGCGGCGGTCTTCTTATAGATGGGCCGCCTCAGATCCAGGTCGCGGATAATTGCCCCAGGCCGGAGGTCGAAGTTCTTCGCTATCAGCTCGTTTATGTTTGCGTCCGGTATCGTGTTGGTCCCGAACGTTTCGGCTGAGACCGATATCGGGTGGGCGACTCCAATAGCGTAAGAAACCTGGATCTCCACGCGGTCGGCGAGACCCGCCGCAACGACGTTCTTGGCCACGTATCGCGCCGCATACGCCGCCGAGCGGTCAACCTTGGTCGGGTCTTTGCCCGAGAATGCTCCACCGCCGTGCCGAGCCATTCCGCCGTAGGTGTCAACTAAAATCTTGCGCCCCGTGAGCCCTGAGTCGCCGACCGGCCCGCCGATTACGAACCTTCCCGACGGGTTTACTATCCACTTGGTATCCCTGTCAATAAGCTCTGCCGGGATTATCGCCCTGCCCACCTGTTCGATCAGGTCTCGAACTATAACCGACTGGCTCACTTCCGGGCTGTGCTGCGCGCTCATAACGACGGTATGAACCCGTTTCGGAACACCGTATTCGTACTCCACCGTAACCTGGGATTTGCCGTCCGGTCGAAGGTAGGGCAATTGTCCTTCCCTGCGAACCTCCGCCATCTTCTGGCACAGGCGGTGAGACAGCGCTATCGGCATGGGCATCAGTTCCGGCGTTTCGGTACAGGCATAGCCCACCATCATTCCCTGGTCTCCGGCTCCCAGGCTCTCCGCCTCCCCGTTGGCGTCCGGTATATCATCCCGCGTTTCCAGCGAGTGGCTTACGCCCTGTGAAATGTCGGATGACTGTTCGTGCACCGATACGGTCACGCCGCACGACTGGTAGTCGAAGCCGTATGACGAGTCCTGGTAGCCGGCGTCGCGGATCGTGTGTCGCACTATCGAGGCGATGTCAACGTAGGTGTTCGTAGTTATCTCGCCCATAACGAGGACGAGTCCTGTCGTCGTGCAGGTCTCGCACGCTACGCGGGCCGACGGGTCTTCGGCTATTATAGCATCCAGCACCGCGTCCGAAATCTGATCGCAGAGCTTGTCCGGGTGCCCTTCCGTTACCGATTCGGATGTGAACAAGTACGATGGGCTGTCCATGAAGCTATGGGGCATTTGGTCCCTCCTGAGAGCGGGTCGTCAATTTTGAGTTGTCGGTAGTGGGTTATCGGTTATAAGTTGGCGTCTGCGGCTGTCCAGTTCGACCAGCGACGCCCGGCCTTCGGCGATGGTCTTGCCGCCGCTCACCAGCCTCGCGGCCACATATATCTCGCGCCCTTCGCGCCGCTCCAGCCAGGACGTGGCCCGGATTGGCTGGCCCACTGTCGCAGGCGTTCTGAGACGGGTATCCATCGAGCGCATCATCGTCACGATTCCGCCCAGATACGTCCAGTTCTCCATCACCTCATACAGCAGCGCGGATATGACGCCGCCGTGCACTATTCCCGGCCAGCCCTCGTGGTGCGGCCCCGGCGTAAAATCGGCCCTGAGCTCGCCGTCTTCTATCTCCATTTTCAGCCGCAGGCCGTGGGGATTCTCGTCCCCGCATCCGAAGCAGTTCGGGTACTGTTTCATCGCGACGCGCTGTTCACCTGTGTTGTCCATATCTCATTGCTCTTCTTCCATCGGTGAATAGGGCAGGGGAAACCACGAACCCACTCCGCGCAGGCTGCGCCGGCGCACTGTGTCCGCGGACTATGTTCCGATGTCCCAGCTTGAGAGATACCTCTCCTGTTCGGCGGTCAGGGTATCTATTCGGATACCCATTGATTGCAGCTTGAGCCGCCCGACCTCTTCGTCAATGTCTCTGGGTACGGGATAAACGTTCGGGCTGAGCGTGTGTCCCGTCTGCGCCAGGTACTCGACCGACATCGCCTGGTTGGCGAAGCTCATGTCCATCACCGCCGAGGGGTGGCCTTCGGCAGCCGCCAGGTTTATGAGCCTGCCCTCTCCCAGCAGGTACAGCCGACGCCCGTCGCCCATCAGATATTCTTCCACGAACGGCCTGATGGTTTGCTTTCCGTCCGACATCTCTTCCAGCGCGCCTATTTCAATCTCCACGTTGAAGTGGCCGCTGTTCGCCATTACCGCCCCGTCCTTCATGGCCGCGATGTGCTGTCGTCCCACCGCGTTCATGCCGCCCGTCACCGTCACGAATATGTCGCCGACCTCCGACGCTTCCGCCATCGTCATAACCTGGTGGCCGTCCATTGCCGCTTCCAGCGCGCGTATGGGATTGATCTCGGTAACGATGGTGTGAGCGCCCATTCCGCGCGCCCTGAGCGCGACCCCGCGCCCGCACCAGCCATACCCGCAGATGACAACCTTCTTCCCCGCCCACAAGATGTTGGTCGCCCGCGTGATGCCGTCCAGCGTGCTCTGGCCCGTGCCGTACCTGTTGTCGAAGAAGTGTTTGGTGTCCGCGTCGTTGACCGCGATTATCGGGTAGTTGAGCTTGCCCTCTTCCGCCAGACTGTTGAGCCTGATTACTCCCGTCGTCGTCTCCTCAGTCCCGCCCACGACCTCGGATAGTTGATCCGTACGCTCCGTATGCAGCACCGCCACAAGGTCCGCGCCGTCGTCCATGGTGATGTTCGGCCTGGAGTCGAGCGCGGTCTGTATATGGCCGTAGTAGGTGTCGCGGTCCTCTCCCTTGATGGCGAACGTCGGTATGCCGTACTCTGCGATCAGCGCGGCGGCAACGTCGTCCTGCGTGCTGAGCGGGTTGCTCGCGCACAGTGCCAACTCCGCCCCGCCGTCCCTGAAGGCCAGCATCAGGTTCGCCGTCTCGCTCGTTACGTGCAGGCACGCGGCCACGCGGAGGCCGTTCAGCGGTTTTTCCTCCGCGAACCTCGCGCGGAGCTGCCGCACCACCGGCATCTCCCTCGCCGCCCATTCGATTTTGCCGACGCCCTGGCGCGCAAGCGACGTGTCCAGAACATGGCCTTTTGTGACGGTTGTAGTCAAGCGTTTCCTCCCTTTGGTCTATCGGACGGCTGCGCGGTTGCGGGGAATCCCCGCTCCGCTTTCAAAGCCGTCGAACTGCGTGAGTCGAACAAATCTGTCGAATCTATCCTGTATATCCCCGGTTGTCAGCGATGTCAGCCTGTCTGCGCTGAAGTCCTGGACCGCGAAGGAACCCATCACCGAGCCCACTATCGCCGCCCTGCGGATTCCCGCGTGCGACGTATCTCCGGTGGCGGCCAGCGCTCCCATGAAACCTCCGGCGAACGAGTCTCCTGCCCCCGTTGGGTCAACAACGCTGTCCAGCGGGAAGGCGGGCGCGCTGAACACGGCGTCGCCGTCGAATATCAGAACCCCGTGCTCGCCGCGCTTGACGACCACTGCGCGCGGCCCCATTTCCTGAATCCGCTTCGCTGCCCTGACTATGTTCGTCTCGCCCGCGTAGCTCCTGGCCTCTCCCTCGTCCAGAAAGAACAGGTCAACCTCGCGCGCTATCCGGTCCAGGTCGTCGCGCCTGCCCTCTATCCAGAAGTTCATGGAATCGAGCGCGACAAGCCTCGGACGCCGTTCCATCTGCTCCAGAACCCGCATCTGGAGGGCCGGGTCAATGTTCGCCAGAAAGACGAACTCGGATTCGCGGTGCTTCGAGTTCAGAGTGGGCCTGAACTCCTCGAAAACGTTCAACTGAGTATCCAGGGTCTCACGCTGGTTTACGTCCTCTGTCGAATACACGCCCGACCAGTGAAACGTTTTTCCCGCCGCTCGCTCCAGCCCGGAAACGTCAACCTTGCGCGACTTCAGCATCTCGATATGCGCCTGCTCGAAGTCCTCGCCCACGATTCCGACAAGGCTCACGTCGGTAAGACAGCTTGCCGCGATCGAGAAATACGTGGCCGACCCGCCCAGCGCCATATTGCGGCTGCCCGCGGGCGTCCTGACCGAATCGTATGCTACTGATCCAACGACGAGAAGAGACAAGGGCTTCCTACGCCTCCGATCCGTAGCTTGTGGGATAGCCCTTCTCGATCCAGGGACCCGTGCCGTCCTCTATGTTGTAGAGCAAGTCGGTGTCGTAGCCCATCGCGGCAGCCATTTCACAGGCCAGCCCGCTCCGAACCCCGGCCGCGCATATGAACAGCAGGTTCTTGTCCTGCGGAAGCTCGTCTATCCGCGCCAGAAGGTCGTCCACAGTGATGAACACCGCGTCCGTGACGTGTCCGTCCACGTATTCGTCCATCCGGCGCACGTCAACGAATACGTGATCGTCGCTGCCGTGAAGTTCGGCTGCCTCGTCAATTGTGATTCTCGTGTATGGTTCTCCCGGTATCTGCTTGGGCATATCGCCTACCTCTCTTATCTCTTCAACTGCCGTCTTGCCGGTTCAGGTACTTGTCCACCAGAAGGCCGAGCCTCTCCCGCGTTTCGCGCGGTATCGCGTCCCGACCCGTGATTATCGCCGTTTCGAGCGTCCGACCGCAACCGCACTCCCGCTCCGCCGGCGCCTGGGCAGTAACATTCCTGATAATCCCGCGCGCCGTCTCCACGTTCTTTATAAGATTTGCCACCACCATCTCCACCGAGACGTCCTCCTCGGCTTCTCTCCAAACGTCATAGTCGGTCACGAAGGCCAGCGTCGCGTAGCATATCTCCGCCTCGCGCGCCAGCTTGGCCTCCGGCAGCGCGGTCATCCCGATAACGTCCGCTCCCCACGAGCGGTACAGCGCCGACTCCGCCCTCGTCGAAAACTGCGGCCCCTCTATGACGACGTATGTGCCGCCGTCGTGAACCGCTGTCAGGCCCTGCGTCGCGTCCAGCGCGGCCCGCCGCAGGTCGGCGCAGAATGGGTCCGCGAATCCGATGTGCGCCACCAGGCCGTCCCCGAAAAACGTTGACACTCGCGCCTTTGTCCTGTCAATTATCTGGTCCGGGACTACCAGGTCCAGCGGCCTCAATCTCTCTCTCAGGCTGCCCACCGCGCTGACGGAGAGAATTCGTTCCACTCCCAGCCACTTCAGCGCGTATATATTCGCCCTGACCGGGATTTCGGTCGGTGATATGCGGTGGCCTTTCCCGTGTCGTGGAAGGAACGCCACCCGGACACCGTCCAGGCTCCCCGTAACAATCCTGTCGCTGGGATCGCCGAAAGGCGTGCCGACCTCGACCTCCCGCCGGTCCGTCAGCCCCTCGATGTCGTACAGGCCCGACCCCCCAATGAACCCGAGAGTGGCTTCAGTCAATGCTCTTCTCCATGAATGCGGCCAGGCTGCGGCGATACGGGGGACGCGCTACGCCGAGTTCGGTAACTATGGCAGTCACATACCTGTTGGGAGTCACGTCGAAGGCCGGGTTGAACGCGCCCATTCCCTCCGGCGCGGCGCGCGTGTCCCCATAGCCCAGAACCTCCTCCTCACCCCTCTCCTCGATGACGATCTCTTCCCCGACCGACAGGCTCATGTCCAGCGTGCCGGTGGGCGCGGCCACGTAGAACGGAATCCCGTTCTCTTTGGCGAGCACAGCCAGGTTATACGTCCCTATCTTGTTCGCCACGTCACCGTTCGCCGCTATCCGGTCCGCTCCGACAACGACCGCGTGAACAAGCCCTCGCCTCATCAGCAGGCCCGATGCCGAGTCCGCTATCAGGCTCGCCGGAATTCCCTCGCGCCCCAGTTCCCACGCCGTCAGCCGCGCGCCCTGGAGCAGCGGGCGCGTCTCCGTGGCATAGACTCGCTCTATCCGCCTGTCCGCCCACGCCGTCCTGATAATCCCCAGCGCGGTCCCGTATCCGCCCGTGGCCAGCGCGCCCGTGTTGCAGTGTGTGAGCGTACTGCTGCCCCAGGGCAGCAGCGCCGCCCCGTTCCTTCCTATGCTCCGGTTGCTCTCTAAGTCCTCTCGGTGAATCCGCGCGGCTTCGCTCAGCAGGTCCGCCACAACCTCTTCCGTCGTCTGCGCCGATGCCGCGCTCGACAGCATCCGGCCCACGGCCCAGCCCAGGTTTGCCCCCGTCGGCCTGGCGAGACTGATCTCTCGCGCCGCCGCGTGCAGCCGGTCGGAAAAGTCGCCGTTCGCTGTCTGAGCCAACTCCATGGCAGCCAGCACAAGCCCGTATGACCCCACTATTCCGATTGCCGGCGCTCCGCGCACCGACATATTCTGTATGGATTCGATAACCAGCCGGTAGTCCGACGTCTCGATCCAGACCTCGTTCGACGGAAGTTTGCGCTGGTCCAGGATACTCACTGAGTCTCCCTGCCAGACCATTGGAGTAATTTGATTTTCTATCGAGGTCAAGGTTCCCTCTCCCGCATCGCCGGAGGGGTGTGAGGCCACGCTGCGCCAAATAAAAAAGACTTCTCGGCGTGAGAGAAGTCTTTCGGTAGCGTGGAACTACCGCTCTCATCTCTCGAACGCCTCCTGCGTTCGCCGGAATTGGCACCTTTATCGGGTGTTACAAACACCGGACAGGTTGCCGGGCATCAAGGGGCCGGTCCCTCCGCCACTCTGGATAAGAGCCACGATATTCAGTTGTCTAAGTGATAAAATCCTACACCGCCGCTTCCGCGAGTGTCAAGCCGCCCGCCCGCTTCGGTCCCGCCTCAGACTTGTCCGACGCATCCCACGCCGCTATCATACGTCTGCCGTACCCCCAACTCCCAGCAAGAAAGCGTCAGAACCAGCATGAAAATCACCGACTTGGAAGCCGTCTATCCGAATTACGGACATGTTCCCCCATCCTGGAGGACCAACCTGTGGCAGATAGTCGTCCGCGTGAAGTCCGACGATGGCGTTGTCGGCCACGGATACGGCGGCGGAGGCAGGGCAGCCGTAGAGGTCGTGAACGGCCATATGCGCGACCTGCTGGTAGGGCGGACGATAGAGAGTGTGGAAGACATCTTCAGCGCCTGGGACGCGCTCTACTACGAGTCCATACCCTACGGGCGCAAGGGCATCGGCGTCATGGCTCTCAGCGGGATAGACCTCGCCCTGTGGGACCTTCTCGCCAGGAGCCAGGACGCGCCGGTTTACACGCTCATCGGGCAGAGGACGAAAGACCGGATCAACTCATACGCCACCGGAACCGACGCGGAGTGGTACGCCGAACTCGGATTCGGGGCGCACAAGTTCCCGCACCGCTTCACAGGCAGGCCGGAGGACTTCGACACAGCCGAGCGCGCCGCAGAACGAGCCCGCCGGATAATGGGGCTGGACGCCCGAATCATGATAGACACGTACATGACCTGGGACGCCGATACCACGGTCGAGATGGCCCGCCGACTCGCGCCATACGACATATACTGGTTCGAAGACGTTCTGACGCCAGACGACCTGGATGGACAAGCTGCGCTCAGGCCGCTGGTCAAGCCCACCCTGATAGCGGGCGGCGAGCATGAGTTCACACATATCGGCTTCCGCGACGCCGCCAGCGCCGGCGCAATGGACCTGTGGCAGCCGGACATCACATGGTGCGGCGGCATAACCGCGGGCATTAGAATCCTGGACATAGCCCGCGAACACGACATACCCGTGGCCCCGCATCGCGGTGGAGAAGTCTGGGGACTGCACCTGATAGCGTCGTCCGACTGCATGGACCTCGCCGAGGTGCTGCCAGGTCAGAGAGACGCGCCGAAAGATGATCTCTGGATAGGCGAGCCTTTCCCCGAAGACGGCCTCATATCGCCCTCCGACGCCCCCGGCTTCGGCGTGACCCTCAACGAGGCTATGCTCTAGTTCGCGCTAGTCAGCCGCGGCGTGAGACTCACTGACCGGCGCGGGCAACATCAGCCTGAGTGCGAGTAGTAAGTCATACTCCACATTCTCCAGCCGCGTTGCGTCTTCTTGGGACTCCGCTCTGTTTCCGAGAGCGTCGTGCGCGACGCCTCTGAAGAAGTAGAAGTACGGGTCATCAGGGTTGATGCCGATAGCGCGGTCGTAGTCCGAGACGGCGAGGTCGTACTCCCCCTTCTGGTAATAGGCAAGCCCCCTGAACAGGTACAGGTACGCGTCGTCCGGGTAAGCCGCGATTGCCCTCACGTAGTCCACTATCGCACGGTCGTAGTCGTCCTTGAGATAGTGCGCGATACCCCGGTCCCGGTAAAAGAGCGGGGAGTCGGGATCGAGTTCGATTGCCCTGTCGAAGTCCGCTATCGCGCGGTCGTAATCGCCGCTCTCCCTGTAAGCCAATCCGCGTACTGCGAACACTCCAGCGCTATCCGGTTCTGGGTCGGACTCGCCGTAAGCTGGATAGTGGTGTTGTATGACGTATTCGAACTCGCCAAGCAGTATGAAAATGTGCATAAAAGAGACGTAAGCCGCCACACTGTTCCAATCCAAAAGGTAGAGCGTATGCTCATAATCGTTAAGAGCGCCTTCAAAGTCATCCCAACGTCCTGGAGGCGATGACGCCAATCCGGGCACCAGCCACAGGAGTTCCGATCCCGTTGTAGCTATCCCTTCTTCCAACCCCCTCCTGTAATAGATGTGTCCCCTGTTCAGATAGGACTGGATGTGCTGTGAGTCCAGCTCTATGGCCTTTGTATAATCGTCTAACGCTTGATCGTCGTCGCCGGTGGCCCCATGGAAAACTCCTCGCTCGTAGTAGAACTGCGCGTTGTCCGGGTCGAGCTCGATGGCTCTGTCGAAGTCGGCCAGCGCGGATTCCAGGTCTTGCAGCTTCAGATAGAAGTTTGCCCTGTCAACATATAGTTTGGCGTTGTCGGGTCTCAGTTCGATTGCCCGGTTGAGGTCCGCTATTGCAAGTACGAATTCGCCTATCTTCCCGTAGAGGTAGCCTCTATCCAGGTACAGCGCGTAGTGTGGCTTGTCAGCCTCTCCGATTGCGCCCGTGAAAGCCTCTATCGCGCGTTCGTAGAACTCCCGGTCTCCGTATCCGAGCGAGTCGGCGTATCTGAATTCATCCGTCGCGCGCCCATACTCGCCTATTGCAAGGTATGCGAGCGCGAGTCCCGCGTGGCTCGCCGGGATTCTCACATTCTCGTCATCGTAGAGATATATAGCTTCTTTGAAATCAGCTATTGCGTTTTCGTATCGGCCTGTTTCGTAATGCAGAGTCGACCTGTCGTAGTGCAACTTGGGACTGTCCGGGGCAAGTCTGATTGCCTGGTCGTAGTCCGATACCGCCAGGTCGAGCCTTCCCATTTCCCTATGTACGAACCCTCTGTCGGCATAGTAGTCGGGATTATCGGGATCGAGGTGGGCGGCCTTGGTGAGGTCTATCGCGGCGCGGCCATAGGTGCCAAGGTCGAAGTAGGCCCATGCGCGGACTTGGTACAGGTCTGCCCTGTCGGGATAGAGTTCGATGGCGCGGTCATAGTCCTCAATCGCGCGCTTGTACTCACCGATGGCGCGGTAGGCCGCCGCGCGGCCCATGTAGCTGTTAGGGTCGTTGGGATTCAGTTCAAGCGCACGGGTGTAGTCCAAGATGGCGAGTTCGTACCTGCCCATCTCAGAATATGCCCACGCCCGACCTCGGTACAATGCGCTGTTATTGGGATTGAGTTCGATGGCCTGGGTGAAGTTCTCCAACGCGCGTTCACGTTCGCCCAACTTAAGATACAAGTATCCTAAATAGTAGTAATATCGTACTGCGTTGGCAGAGCCGCCTTCGATGGCTCTGGTGTAATTCTCCATCATTCTCACGATGTATTGGTCCCGCACGAAGTAGTAATTGATAGTGACCGCGCTGCCATAATCCCTATCTGCAAGGTTAAATTCGCCGGTTATCGCGTATAGGAGCGACCTTTCTATGTAAGTGGAAGGGTTTCCTTTCCTGGGAGAGAATGCCACTTCTATTTCTATGAGACCATCGGGTGCATCCTCATAAAAGTAGATGATTGGGAACTCGACGAAAGACCTGTCAAAGTCCTGTAGTGCCAGATCATACTCCCCAATGTCCCTGTATATTGACCCCCTGGTAATGTACAGTCCCGACTTGCTATCCCAATAGTCCTGTTCCGGGTACAACTCGATAGCTTTTGTAATATCGGCTATTGCCAGATCGTGGCGCCCAGTTTCGTGATAGGATGATGCTCTGTTGCTATGCAATTTCACACTACCACCAGCTATCTGAATAGCTCTCGTAAAGTCGGCGATGGCAAGATCGTATTCACCCGTGTCGCGGTAAGTCCGTCCCCTGGAGAAGTATTTGTATTGGTCGTCAGGATCGAGCTCGATGATCTTTGTGAAATCAGCGATAGCGAGCTCGTAATCGCCTAGTATTCGATACAGCCATGCCCTGTGGAAATATGCGTAATATGATTGTGGGCTGTCAGGATCGAGCTCTATCACCCTTGTATGTTCATGTATGGCAAGCTCGTGTTGACCATTGTTGCCATAGGCCCAAGCTCTGCCCATATGGAAGTCCACATTGCCCGGGTCTAATTCGATAGCTCTCGTATAGTCCGCTATCGCCTGTTCATACTCTTCCAGTTCTCGATAGAAATACCCTCTGCCGCCGTACAGCTTGGCATTATCGGGTTCGAGGCTGATTGCCCAGTCGTAATTGTGTATTGCGCTGTGGATATAATAATCTCTACTATCAGGATTGAGTTCGATAGCGCGTTGGTAGTCCGATACCGCGAGTTGGTGTTCACCCACCTTCAGATACATCGGGGCCCTGTGAGTGTATAACCATGGATTATTAGGATCTAGTTCTATAGCGCTGGTGTAATCCTTGACCGCAAGTTCATACTTGCCTGTTTCTGAATAGGCCCATGCTCTGTTGGTATAGAAATATATATCGTCAGGCTCGATCTCGATGGCCTCGGTGAAGTCTGAAATGGCGAGTTCATACTGAAGTAATTCTACATATAGTTTTCCCCTGCGGGCGTAGGACTCCGGATTATCGGGATCTAGTTCGATGGCTTTTGTGAAGTCCGCTATCGCAAGGTCGTACTCGCCTCGCTCAAGATACTTCTCTCCTCTGCCAACGTAGCGATAGGGATTGTTCGGCTCCAGTTCGACGAGCTTAGAAATATCCGCCAATTCCAGATCGTAGTAACCCTGCTCACGATACAGCGATGCCCGGCGAATGTAGAAACCTATATTGCCGGGTTCGAGTTCGATGGCGCTGGAGAGATCCGCTATCGCAGCGCCGGGGTCGCCTAACTCCTCCTGTATGAACGCCCTTTCGCTGTACAGTTCTGCGTCGCCGGGCCGAAGTTCGATGGCGCGGGCCAAGTCCAGCAGCGTGAGTTCGTCCTCGCCAACTTTGTAATACATGAACGCTCTATCGAAGTAGAAGTCCGCATTGTTGGGTTCGAGTTCGATAGCCCTGGTGAAGTCTTCTATCGCGTTATCGAATTCTCTGATTTCTTGATGGTACAGAGCCCTCTGGTGGTAAAACGCGCCGTTGTCGGGATAAAGTTCGATAGCCTTCGTGCAATCCTCTACCGCGCTCTTGATGAAGGAGTCCCTATTTCCCGGGCTGAGGTCAATGGCCTGGAAGTAGTCCGACCTCGCACGCTCGAAGTCCCCGCTGAACAGGTAGGCGGCGGCCCGGTTCATGTAAAGAAGCGCATAATGCGGACTGAGTTCTATTGCCTTCGTGAAGTCCGAGATCGCGAGTTCGTAGTCTCCGCGCTCGTGATACGCGATGCCGAGACCGTGGAATACAGTCCTTTCCCCGGCTCCCAATTCAATGGATTTGGTGAAGTTGGCTATTGCCGCGTCGAGGTCGCCTCCATGAAGAAATGCCGAGGCCCTTCTTGCATATGCGTGTGCGTTTTCCGGGTCGAGCGCAATTGCCTTGGTGTAGTCCGCGATGGCCAAGTCGAAATGGCCGTTCTCATCGTACCTATTTCCTCTCAGGAGGTAGAAACGGGTAACTTTCTCCCAGATAAGAGTCGGATCGGTAAGTCGCCTTCTCACCTGATCGGGGGTCTCGCCGGTGACGGGGGGAATGATCACGTTTATGAAGTAGTCGGCCAGCAGACTGCCAATCCCGTCAGTAAGCGCGCCGCTATCGTCCGCCTCCGTCAGGGCGCCTATCAGAACCTGAAAAACGGTCGGCGTGTGGCTGGGATAGAACAGCGTTTTCAGCCGCTCTCTCACCTGGTCGGTTGTCTCGCCGGTAGCGGACGGAATAGCATCGTCCATGAAATAGTCAGCCAGCAACTCGCTGATCTCGTCGGTGAGGGCGCCGCTCTCGTCCGCCTCCGTCAAAACAACCATCAGAAGCTCGAAGGGAGTAAACTCTGCCTGCTCACTCGGCGAAGCGGCCACGACCCCCGCCACGACCAGACAGATCAAGACGAATCCAAAGATTCCAGGAGAAGCTCTTCTCAGCATAGCCACCCCTCCGTCATCCGCGCCGCTGTGGGCAGCCAGGAGTGGGGTGTTGTGAACTCATGATAATGTGAGCCGCCAATGCCTCGGAGTTGAGTTGTGTGGATGCGCGCGCAATGCCGCAATTCTACCACACATCGGAAAACGGCGCGGCATTGTTGAGCCTGGCCTGAGTTTCCATCATCACTACATAATCATTCCATACCGTGCTACAATATCAACTCAAGACCAGGAACTGAAAACCGAAAACTAATGACTAAAAACTATAAACGAGAATTTATCCAAGATAGGCGCCTGGGGGTAAGAAAAATGTCTTAGCTACAAACGCTGGGAAACGCTGGGCAGCGCAGGTCGAAAATCCCCCCAGCGCAATCCCAGCGGCTCCCTGTTAACTCCCCAGCGTAATTATAAGTCAGGCTAAATGAAACCACCCGGATCCCGTTTCCATCATCACTACATAATCATTCCATACCATGCTGCAATACACGCTCAAGACCAGAAACTGAAAACTGAGAACTAATGACTAAAAACTATTCTGCGCCTGTCCATAGCTGTCTCCCCAAGCTGTTTGCTGGCCTCGGAGACGGCTTGAAATGGCATTGAGGCGAGAGCGCCTGCCAATCGGCAACAGCGCTCTTGACTACCCCAGTGCGCGTGATAACCTGTCTGACAACAATCCAAGGAGGTTTCAGCTATGCGCGCCGCCGTTTATCAAGGCAGCCAACAGTTCACAATAGAAGATATGCCCGATCCTGCTCCCGGCCCCGGCCAAGTAGTGATTGACGTAAACTATTGCGCCATCTGCGGCACCGACGTTCACCACTTTCTATACGACATCGCTCCCCCGGGCACTGTCATGGGACACGAGTATTCCGGCGTCGTAAGCGGCGTTGGCGAGGGCGTAACCCGCTGGAACGTCGGCGACCGCGTCGTGGGCGGCGGCGGCGAACCGCCCCCCGCGACCCAGGCTGCCAGTCCAGCCCGCGGACAGCGTTACAACTACCGGCTCGACGGCTTCAGCGGCCCGGGCGGCAGGGTGCGCGCCTACGCCGAGAAGGTTCTCCTGGAGGAGTGGGAGCCTGTGCCGGTTCCCGACGATGTATCGGACCAGGAGGCCGCCATGTGCGAGCCATGCGCCGTTGCTGTCCACGCCGTCAGGCTGTCCCAGATCAAGCTCGGAGACGCGGTTGTCGTTCTCGGCGCCGGCCCCATAGGACTGCTCTGTATGCAGGTCGCCAGGGCCGCCGGAGCGAGCAAGGTCATCGTGTCCGAGCCTGCGCCCGCAAGGGCCGAGGCCGCTCGACGACTCGGTGCCGACGCCGTTATCAACCCGCTGGAAGAGGACGCCGTTCAGCGCGCCGTAGAACTTACCGATGGCAGAGGCCCAGCCCTGGTTTTCGAGTGCGCCGCCGCAAAAGGCACGCTCGACCAGGCCCTCAACATGGTGCATCGCAACGGACAGGTCGTTCTCGTCGCTATCGTGTGGGAACAAACTCCCGTCCTGCCACCCGACTGGATGGCGCGCGAGATCAATCTGAAGACCTCTTTCGGCTCACAGCCCGAAGACTGGCGCATCGCCCTCGACCTGATACGCTCCGGCAAGGTGACCATGGAGCCGCTGGTTTCCGAGGCCAGCTTCCTCCCACTCGACGAGATACAGGGCGCGTTCGAGGCCCTCTGCAATCCGTCCAACCAGGTGCAGATGGTAGTGAGGCACGGGTGAGCATGGATACTTTGCAATACAGTCCCAACCAGTTCGGCGGGATCGTGACCGATCCCGCCGAACTGCCCAGCGATCCCGACGAGTTCAGCCGCGCGCTCCGGCAGTCCCTGGACGCCTGGACGTCCGGGGGATACAAGGTCGTATGGCTGGAGATTCCGCTGGCCAGGGCCGCGCTTGTCCCCATAGCGGCGGACGCCGGGTTCGAGTATCACCACGCCAAAGAAGACTACGTCCTGATGACCCTGCCGCTCGTGCGCGGCGCATACATCCCGCCATACGCCACCCACTATATAGGCGCGGGTGCGGTCGTCATCAACGAGCGGAGCGAAATCCTGGTCGTCTCGGAACGCTACCGCATGGGCAACAGCCGAGGCCCGGGCTACAAGCTCCCCGGAGGCGCGCTGCACCCGGGCGAGCATATAGCGGACGGCGCGGTCAGAGAGGTATTGGAGGAGACCGGCGTCCACGCACGATTCGAGTCTCTCGCCTGCTTCAGGCACTGGCACGGCTACCGCTACGGAAAGTCCGACATATACTTCGTTTGCAGGCTGTCCGCGCTGTCAACCGAGATAACCATGCAGGAAGAGGAGATAGCCGAGTGTCTGTGGATGTCCGTTGACCACTTCCTGTCCGACGAGTCTGGAATACACATATTCAACAAGGCCATCGTCCGCGCCGCCCTCCAAAGCCCGGGTGTGTCGCCCGCCCACATGACCGGCTACGAGGACGCCGACCGGTTCGAGTTCTTCATGCCCCAACTAAAAACTAACGACTAACAACTAAACCCAAGGAGAAACGAAATGGCATCTTTGAAAGAGCGCATTGCCCGGGGCGACATCATCGTCGGTGTATCGGTCCCCATCACCTCCACCAGGAGCCAGATGGAGGACATCCTGGGCAAAGACGACTACGC
Source organism: Dehalococcoidia bacterium (assembly GCA_965197685.1). GTDB lineage: Bacteria > Chloroflexota > Dehalococcoidia > Lucifugimonadales > UBA1123 > VXRN01. The sequence goes on along the minus strand of CBDANP010000007.1, from coordinate 835,639 downwards.
CTTCATACACACCGACTCCCAGCACTCGCCATACAGCGAGGAGCGGCTTGTCCAGTACTGTGAGACGGCGAAGGAAGTCGGCATCCCCGTCCAGTTCAGGATAAAGCACCCGCGCCACGCCTACCTGGTGGGCAATGTTCTCGACCTCGGACCCCTGGGAATCGAGGTGCCGCTCGTAGAAGACGAGGCCACGGTAGATGAGGCCGTCAACTGGTTCTACTACCCACAGGTGGCGAAGCGAAGCTGGGGCGGCGCGGCGCGGTACGGAATCGAGGAACGCGGGGACCGGCTGGAATATGCCGAGTGGTGGAACGACAACGGCATTCTCTGCATACAGATGGAGACCCTGCGCGCCGTCACCAACGCGCGCCAGCTTGCCAAGCCCGGAATAACCTGCCTGACCTGGGGGCCGGCCGACCTTAGCTACGACATTGAGGCGCACCCACATCACCCGCTGCAATCCGTGGACGACTGTGTTCGCCACGCTATCGAACAGCTCGAAGGCACCAATATCAGAATGAGCTTCCGAAATTACGACTACAAGCTCCGCGACCACTACAAGGACATGGGCGTAACAGTCTTCATGGAAAACCCAAAGCCGTAGCCCACGCTTCATACTGCACTGCGGTCAGTGAGGACTACACCTCTATGCTCCCCGCTGGCCGTATGTGGTTTTCACATAGCGAAGTACTCATTATTCCGCTTTCCGATGAATTGTTAATAATACATTAAACTGTTGTTAATGTATTATTGGCGAATTTAGGGTACACTATTATGGTTCTAATGAAAATAATTTCAGTAAATGAGGAGGACGTGACCAAATGAGAGAGATAGTTACCGCACAGAGTGCTCTCCGCGAGAACTCTGTGCTTTTCAAGTCCTGCATCCGCTGCAATGGAGATCGCCAGATCCGCCGCGATTTTGAAGGCTTCTACATTAGCTGCCTCGCCTGCGGGCACATCAGCTATCCTGAAGTCCACACCGAGGAAGTCGCCCGACTGCTGGAATGGAAAACGGCTTAGCCCCCTCCCCGGGCTGGCTCCCAGCAGATTTTCCCATACCTTAAACACAGCTAGAGTTCTGTAACTTGTGTGTCGCGTACCCCGTCAGGCTGCCCCGCCACAGGCTTGGGTAGCCTACGCCGGCGCGATGTGTCCCACTATCCATTCCCGACAGGGTAGCGGGAGTGGCCGTTCTCAGTTCCTCAAAAGCATACCGGGCTGGCAGCGCCGGCAGTAGCTGGTTATTCGCTGGTTCGCTCTCAGTTCGGTGATCCTGCTTCCGCAGCGCGGGCAGGGTTCGCCGCCCCTGTTGTGCACCTTCAGAAAGTCTCGTGTCTTGTGGTCTATTCGCTCACCCATTCGCTCGCGTACTTGTTCGATAGACTCCACTATCACGCGACGCTACGATTCATAGATGCGCCGAAGCTCGTCCTTTGACAGCGCCTTCCGACGCTTGAACGGGTACACCATCGCGTCGAACAGAATCTCGTCCGCGTATGCGTTCCCGATTCCCGATATGACCCTGCCCCGGGTGAGTACGCCCTTTATCTCGCCATGAAACCCTTTAAGGCTCTGCGCGAACTCCTCGAAACTGAACTCGTCCAGAACGTCCGGCCCCTGCTCCGAGAGTCCCGGCACGCCGTCCACCTGTCCACTCTCCACGTAGTAGAACTGCCCCATCTGCCGGTCATCCGTGTAGCGCAGGTCCGCGCCGCCCTCCAGCTTCAGACGGACACAGGTGCGCTTCTGAACACGGGTCTTGGCCGGGCAGTGTTGCAGACCGCCCGTCAGCTTGGGGTTGATGATGATATGCCGTTCACCCGACAGGCCCATGAGCAGAAACTTGCCCCTGCGTCGCACCGACTCGAACGCTCGCCCCGCCAGGTCTTCTTCCAGCCTGCCGCACAGCGACCTGACCACGCTGGGCTTCAGCGCTCTCGCTTCCAATATGGCTCTGCCCGGCAGCCTCGAATCCAGAAACTCGGCCACCACTTGCATCTCCGGTGCCTCCGGCATAGTCAGACCTCCGCTGTTAATCCGGTTCCATCCAACCGTACTTTCGGAAACTCACGCGGCCCTGCGCGTCGAACTCCACGCCCTCCGCCTCCAGAAGTTCCCTCTGAACCTGGCTCCCGTGTCCCGTACTGCGTGGGCTTACCCTGCCTTGGTAGTTGATGACGCGCTGCCATGGAACGTCGCTGTCGAAGTCCAGCGACACCAGGCAGTAGCCCACCATGCGCGGCGTGCAGTCTCCGACGATAAGCGCGATCTGTCCATATGTCGCCACCTGCCCATGCGGCACCTGCCGCACGACGTCCAGAATGCGCCGGTAAACCGGAGCTTTCTCATTCCGACCGGGCATAGCAGCCTCCCATGCGTTAATGCTAACATCCGACAGGCGCGGATTCGACGGGTTCGGCGTATGTGATAACTGATGTTACGCACTTAGCTATGAATTCCTAAACGAGAATGAGCCAGCTCAGCTACGAAATCTCTCTCAACTGCGTAAGGTCAGGTGATAATATCAACCCGTCGAGTATTTCGTGCTTATACAAACAAATAGAGAGTTGAAATGCTGAAGAAAACACTATCTGGAATTATCGCATTCACGCTGCTGTCCATTATCGCGCTGGGAATTGTATCCGCTTCTCCGAACACGCAGACTGAGACGGGTCCGGACTCATTTACGTTCCTGGTTTTTGTTCTCTCGGACGCTAACGCCAAGGGCTTAATGTCCGATGATCTCGATGTTCTCCTGTCCGACTACGTGATAGAGAACCTGATCGTTCCATACACGTTTGAGACGTCCGAAGAAGTGAAGGAAAGGCTGTCTGCTCAAGGGCAGACTTCTTTCCGGTTCCTCATAACTGTTCTGTCGGACGCGAACGACAAGGGCGTAATGCCGGACAACCTGAGCGAGCTGCTGTCCGGTTGGTTCGTAGAGAACCTGATTGCCCCGCACACGGGCGAGACGCCTGAACGGGTCACGGAGCGACTGTCCGCCCTGCCTACTCCGACCCCTACGGCTACCCCGACCGCTACTCCCACTCCCGATACGGTCAGCGAACTGGTCAGAAACGTTGAAGACGGGATTGTGGTAACCATTGCTGATACGAGCCAAGGCTCCGGGTTCATAATAGATACGGACGGACGAATTGTTACGAACGCTCATGTCGTAGAACGTTTCTCCAGCGTGACCGTCGAGTTGTCCGATGGGACGGAGTACCAGGCCGATGTCCTTGGTGTGGACGAATTGGCCGATGTCGCGGTCATTCAAATTCCAGACAAAAGACTCTTCCATCCGATTCCTCTTGGCGACTCATCCCTCGCCCAGGTGGGCGATGAAGTAGTCGCTATCGGGTATCCGGTTGGCCTGAAAACTGTAACGACGGGTGTCGTCTCAGCCAAGATAGTAGTGGCTGGGGTGGACCATATCCAGACCGACTCCGCGATAAACCCGGGTAACAGCGGCGGCCCGCTGTTGAACAGCGCGGGTCAGGTGATAGGAGTGAACACCTTCAAGTTTGAGGAAACAAATTCCGGAAGACCCATAGACAACATAGGGTTCGCCATCGCAATAAACGAAGTGAAGTTGCGGCTGGACAGCCTGACAGCGGGCCAGAGTGTGTATGATAATTCGCCCAAGCCCGCGCCGGAGCCGGACGAAGGCTGGACCAGGTACAAGAACGGCGAGTATGGCTACAGCATAGACGTTCCGCCCGCTTGGTCGTTTAACACCGAATTCGACGATGAGTGGTACGCCCACTTTGAATCGTCCGACGGCGGGGCTTTGGCGGAAATACGCGCATATGACATTCCCGACTCATCCTCGCTCAGGCAGTTCGCCGAACAGAGGCGGGACGCGCTGGACGGTGTCGGATCATCCGGTTCAGTTGATTTGCTCGATATAGACTCCTTCGAGAGAGTGGACGACACGGATGATGAGTTCTACCTGCTCACCTATCGCTACCAGCCGTCATCCACGGACTGCGTCAGCGAAGTGACCGAGCGCATACGGCTGTCTTCTTCATACCCCGGCAAGCCCTACGGCTTCGGAATAACCTTCTCGATATGTGAAGACAGTCTGGCCGCTCATGTCTTCGACAGGGACGCCATGTTCGGCACCTTCCTCGAATGGCACAGGTACGCAAGCCCGACCTATGGATACAGCATCAACATAGCCCCTGACTGGGTTTTGAACACTGTACTCCAATCTGGAGCCTATGCCGCAATTCTTCCACTAAGACGAGGGGGCGCGGTCGAAGTCGAAGTCTATGTCCCTCCTGGAGATTTCACCCTTGAGGACTTCGCGAATTGGCAGGACGGTCAACTGTATGCCGAGGCGGAGTCCTGGCAGGTGTTCGAGCCGCACTTCCTGACGAAGAAGAGGGAGCAGACCGGTGGACAAGAGGCGTACATCTCCGCCTATACCGCCCGTAAGAGCTCGGAACACTGCGATGCGGGCTATATAGATCTGATTGCCCTGTCGTCATACCGTCCTGACAATCCATACGGGTTCATCGTGTTCACCGGGGTATGCCTGTTCCTTATGGACTCGCTCAACGAGGACAGGCTGGAGATGCTCGACAGCTTCAGCTACTGATCCCTATGCCTGCATCAGATTCGGGGCGATGCCAACGAAACGCATCGCCCTTGCCTTCGAGCGGAGCGCAGGAGCGAGCCGCCGATACTCCGCTTGTAACCCCAATCCGAACAACGCTATCATAGTCTGGCGTGCCAGCGGCGATAGTCTTGGCCTCTCCGGTCGAACGCCGCCACGCATGGGCCGGTAGCTCAGTTTGGCCAGAGCACCGGACTTTTAATCCGGGTGTCCTGGGTTCGAATCCCAGCCGGCCCACTCCCCGAAACATATCGCGCCCGCGAGGACGGCAGACCCTCGATCCGCCTCACCCCGCGGGCGCGCTGAACCTCCGCTAACCGGCTAACCTATCCGCCGCCCATCTCCGCCTGTATGCTCGCGGCCCTGGATACCAGGTTTGCGAACTCCGCTACGTCCGGGTCGGACCGGAGCAGGTTTCTCAGGCGGTTTGCCTCATCCGCCACGTCGTCCAGATCACCGTCCTGCGCCCAGTAGCTCTCGCGCAGTATCTCAGCGTACTCTGCCACCACCGCCGCCAGCTGGAACGTTGGAGACGTGTCCCTGAAGTCCGAAACGAGTTCGTTCTGCGCGAATTCGCGCTTGACCTCGATAACCTCGCCGCTGTCCGGGTCCTGGTATCGCGCGTACACCGTTCCCAGCGGCTCCGCCTGCGTGTCGTGCAGCTTCAGTTCGTAGAGCGCGGTCACGCTGTGGTCCGCGCCGACCTCGCCCGCGTCAACCGCGTCGTTGCGGAAGTCCTCGTCCGCCACGCGCCGGTTCTCATATCCCAGCAGCCTGTACCGGCTCACCACCTGCGGGTTGAAGTCCACCTGAATCTTGGTGTCCCGCGCTATGACCTGGAGAGTCCCCACAAGGCCCTCGACGAATATGCGGCGAGCCTCCGACAGCGAATCCACGTAGTGATAGCTGCCGTCCCCGTCGTTGGCCAACTGCTCCATCAGAACGTCGTTATAGTTGCCCATGCCGAAGCCCACGGTCGTCAGCGTCACCCCCTGGTCCACGCGCGACCTTATCTGATTCAGAATAGAGTCAGAGCCGGTGCGTCCAACATTTCCAACCCCGTCCGAGAGCAATAGAACGCGCGTGATGCGTCCGGGCTGCACCCGCTTCACCGCCATGTCGTAGGCCAGCCTCAGCCCGTCTTCCACATACGTAGATCCACCCGGCTGCAAAGCGTCTATCGCGGCGAGAATGGCGCCCTGCTCCCCGCCGTCCGTCGGCTCCAGCAGAACCGACCCGTAGTCGCCATATATCACGATGCCTACCTCATCCCTCGACCTCAACTCGTCCACCAGCAGCCTCAGCGACCGCTTCACCAGTCCCAGCCGGTCCTCCCGCGCCATCGAGCCGGACACGTCTATCGCGAATACCAGGGTGGCGTCCTTGCGGTCGTCCGAGGATACGTCCATGCCCTGCAATCCAATTCGCATCAGCCAGTGCTTGTCGCTGCCGAACCGCGAGGGTGCGGCCTCCATGTGGATGGCGAATGCGTTTCTCTCCGGCGACGAGTAGCTCTGGTCGAAGTAGTTCACGAACTCCTCCACCCGCACCGAGTCGGGATGCGGCAGGTTGCCGTCCTGCACGAACCGCCGCGCGACGCTGTAAGACGCGGTGTCCACGTCAATGGCGAAAGTGGAAAGGTGGTCGTCCTCGGTGTCCACAAACGGGTTGACACCGTAGTGCTTGAAGAAAGTCAGGTCATAGGCCGCGTCGTTCACTGTCGAGCTTCCGCCTATTGTGTTGAAACCCTCGCTCCCTGACATTTGCTGCGGAGCCGCTGCCATAGCCGCTGCCTGCATCATTTGTCCCTGTCCCTGTACCTCTTTCACCACCTCTTTCATTACCTCTACCTCAACCACTTGCGGAGCCGGGGCTGGAGCCGCCGGGGCCGGTTGAGCGGGCGCCGAAGTCGGCGCAGGCGCAGATTCTTCGGACACCGTCATCGCCATCCCCAGCGCTTCGGCTGCGGGCTGGGCGGGCGCCACTGGCGCAGGTTGGGCAGGCGTCTGTGGCTGAACAGGCGCAGATTCTCCGGACGCCGCCTGCGGTTCGGCTGCGGGCTGGGCGGGCGCCGGTGGCTCATATTCTTCACCCGAACACGCCGCCAGCGCGACAATCAGCGCGACCGCTACAATCAAGAACGTAATTCTCCCTAAAGTTCCAATCATCTTTCAGACCTCCCGCTTATGATGGCCGCCGCCGATCACTTATGCTGCGGCTGACGTCAGAATCGCATGGGATGGTGTACACTTCTAACTACAATCATGTCACACTCAGTGAATTCCGTGTATCTAAGTTGTAACAATTGCCAACCTTCGCTGAACTTCTGACCCTGTACATGGAGCGGACCGGCATCGGCGACGCCGAACTTGCGCGCCGAATCCCGGTCAGCCGCCCCACCCTTGTTCGCTGGAAAGAGGGCGTCACCACACGTCCCCGATACCGGGAGGACGTTCTTCGCTGCGCCGAACTGCTCCGACTGACGCCCGAAGAGCGCGGCGAGTTCCTTCTCGCCGCCGGATTCTCTCCCGACGATCCGCCCGCTCCCGAAGAGTCGTCCACCATAGAGACCGTATCCAGGGGAGCCCCGGCAAAGCCCCTCGTCTCCACCGAGATAGTCCCGGTCACGCCCGCTCCCGTGGCTCTGCCCGAAGAACCGATCCTGCTTCCCGCGCGCCCCTTTCTCCGTCGCTGGGGTCTGCGTATCGGGATAGCGGCTGCCGTCGTCATCCTGGTGGCGCTTGTTTCGGTTCTCCTGGCGTTCAGGATGATTGATAGGACTGTCTATCCCACCGCCGCCCCGGGCGAGTCGCTGATAGTCCTCGCGCCGTTCGTCAACTACACCGCCGGACAGCAGGGGTTCAACGTTCTCGGAAGGCTCAAGGACGAAATAGACAGGGAGATAAGCGCAGCCGGAATTCGGGGCGTAAGCGCCGTCGAATGGCCGAAGCGGATTCACAAGAAGGCTGACGCCGAAGCCGCGGGCCGACGCTCAGACGCCGTGCTTGTCATCTGGGGCGAATACGACAGCGGGCGCGTCATTGCCAGGTTCACCGTCCCCGGAAGCCGATCCGAGTGGCACGACCAGCAGGTGGTGGACATAGCCTCATCCCCTGCTGAACTTCCGGCCACTATAAACGTCGGCCTGACCGAGGAGGTCCGCTATGTGGCCTTGCTCACGCTCGGCCAGTTGCATCTCGATAAGGGAGAGCATGACCTCGCCAAGGCCGCGCTGATTCGCGCGATGGCTCACCCGCCAGCCGACCCATCCGCGCTCGCCAACTGCGCTTCAACCTCGGACTCGCCTATCGCGGCGGAAAGCTCGCCGACTTCGACGAGGCTATATGGCTCTTCACGCAGGTTCTGGCCGCCCAGCCCAACTCCGTCGAAGCCTACAATTCCAGGGCGCTGGCCTACCTCGACCGTGGCAGGGCGGGCGACGTGGAACTCGCGGTCGCCGACCTCACCCGCGCCCTGGACATCAAACCCGACCGCGCCGCCACCTATCTCAACCTCGCGGTCGCCTACATCGAGCGCGGCGGCAAAGACGACCTCGACCGAGCCATAGCCGACCTGAACGAGGCCCTCGACATCCGCTCCGACTACGCCCCCGCATACGTCAACCGCTCCGCCGCATACGTTGCCAGGGGCAAGCCGGGAGACCTGGACCGCGCCTTCGACGACATCAACGAAGCCATTGACGCACAGCCCGAACTCGCCTCCGCTCATCTCGGCCTCGGAAACGCATACCTGGACCGCGCTCTGGCAGGCGATCTGGAACTGGCCCTGGCCGAATTCAGCCGCGCCATTGACCTGGCGCCCGGCTATGCCAGGGCATACTTCAATCGCGGCCTGGTGTACTCCGCCCTGGAAAACCTGCGCAGTTCGCTGTCGGACCTGCGCCGCGCCCAGGAACTGAGTCCTACCAACGTGACCTTCAACAACACGCTCTGCTGGCAAATGGCCGTAACCGGAGACGCTGAGAACGCGCTCCACTACTGCGACACTGCAACCGCACACGACCCCTCCGGCCGCACACTCGACAGCAGGGGGTTCGTTCACGCGCTGGTGGGCCAAAACGACAAAGCCGTTGCCGACTTCGAGGCTTTCCTCGAATGGACGGACGCATCTCCCAAGGATACCTGCGCCGACTACTACCATCCCAGCCGTTCGGACTGGATAGAAAAACTGCGCGCCGGACAGAACCCGTTCGATACCCAAACCCTGAGCGAACTCCGCGTCCGCCCCGTCTCATTCGGCGACGCCCCCTGCTGACATCCAGGGTAGCGATATACCTAATACCATCTGATTCTGACTACGCCATGAATCTCTGCGGCAAGTTGCGTATCATCATTCCCGCGAAAGCGGGAATCCAGCGACCGCTACACTCGTGAATATGTATAACTGACCTTACGCAGTTGAGAGAGATTTCGTAGCTGAGCTGGTTCATTCGCAAGAATTCATAGCTAGGTGCGTAACGTCAGTGTATAACCTAAAGGCCCTTAGGTTATAAGCCTTTAGTTGTCAGTTATCAGACATTTTCTACCCAATCCCCTTTCGTCAGTGCAGGAGACGCTCTCGATCAAAGATCGAAATCTGGAAGACCGGATACGACTCTGCGCTGAGCCGGAAAACCGAAATGCCCTGCTCAAATTAGGATATGCGTTTGACCGCCGCAATATGGTATTGTATAGGGCAATGAATAGAATTGAAGGAGCGAATAGTCAGTTTGACTATCAACTTGGGGGAAGAAAATGAAGACAACTAAGATTTTTGGTGTGGTGTTGGCGCTGTCGCTGCTGGCGATAGTGTCGTTGGCGTGCGCCGCTGACGAGGCGAGCGCGCCCGTCGCACCACAGCAGCCACAGGCGGCTGCTCCGGCCGAGGCCGCGCAATCCGTGTCGCAGGCCGCGCCCGCCGCGCCACAGCAGCCACAGGCGGCTGCTCCGGCCGCGCAGGCCGCTCCGGCAATCACCGCCGTACCCGTGGCGCCTCAGCCGGTTCTGACGCCGCCGACCCCGGTTCCGACCCCGGTTCCTATGGCGATGGAGAGCGACTGGGTGGCTCAGTACCTGGCAAGCGGGGGTTACAAGCCCGAATGGGGTCAGCCGGTTTACGGTGGTATCGTAAGGTACGGGGCAAGCCACCGACTGAACGGACACGACCCGAACTACGGGCATACCTACGAAGGGCCTCAGTTCCTGCCGACCTACAACTCGCTCATAAAGTTCGACCCGTGGCAGGGTCTTACCGGCCCCATACTGTCTGACCTTGCTACGACCTGGGACGTGTCCGGCGACGGAACAGTAATTACCTTCACACTCCGTGAGGGAATCAAGTTCCAGGATAACCCGTACTCCACGCTGCCCGCTATGGTCAAGGACGCAGTTGCGGGTAAGGACTTCACCTGTGAGGACGCCGCGGCGAGCCTTCAGTTCGCTATATACTTACCCCAGTCCCTTAAGGATGTGGGCGTAACCCATGCGGGTCCTCGTCTTGGACTCAAGCATATGCTGGATGGCGGCGCGACCTGCCCGGACGGCCCGACCGGAACTACTCTTCGTGTCGAGTTCAGCGAGGCGCGCGCAGGCACCATTGGCAAGTTCGCGGGCGTTACCGGAATGCCCAACAATATGCCCAAGCCGCTGATAGACTGGTGGGCCGCCGAGTGCCCGGACTGCTTCGATCAGACCACTGACAAAACCTACCTCTATGGCACCGGCACCGGCGCGTTCATACCCTTCGAGCGCGTACAGGACGTCGGCACCAAGATACGAGCCAACCCCGACTACTGGAGAGAGGGCCTCCCATTCCTGGAGGGCATTGACCACATCGAGATCGAGGATGCCACCACGCGCTTCACCGCCCTTATCACCGGCCAGACCGACTACTACGGTGAAGGCAGCGCGTCACTCCTGCCAGGTCAGGTAGGGCAGGTGCTGGACTCGTTCACAGACGAGATCCACCTCGAACCTGTGCTTCACCTGTGGGGCAAGGGCCTCCAGTTCAATATGCACCGTCCGCCGTTCGACGACGAGCGCGTGAGGTACGCCATTCACTTGGGAATAGACCGGGACGAGTGGGTTGAGTTCAACAGGATCAAGGAACAGACCGGAGTTATCAGGCCGACTAACTGGATGCCTCCCGGAACAGTCTGGGCGCTTCCCGACGATGAGCTTTGGGCGATGCCCGGCTTCCGCAACGGGCCAGGACAGAAGGCAGAGGATATAGCGGAGGCCAACCGGCTTCTGGACGAAGCCGGACTGACCGGCAGCCCGCGCTTCAAAGCAGGCTGCATGACAACTCCAGCGCAGATAAATATTGACGGCTGCCTGTACTTCAAGGACCAGCTAAAGAAGAAACTGGACATTGAGTTGTATGTTGACCAGGTGGAAGTTTCGGTACAGCGTGACCGTGGCCAGACAGCGCACGGCGTGCCGCCCGAATACGACGTACACTATGGCTCGAAGGCCAGGACAGACGTCGCCGACCCATCCGACTTCTACAACCTCTTCCTGGTTCCCGACGCCGAGAGCTGGTACCACCGCGGAACCGGCAGGTTCCAAGTAGATGCTGAGAGGGCGCAACGCCTGCTGGATATGTCCAATGAACAGGCCGTAACCCTGGACCCTGAAAAGCGACGCGAGATAGTCCACGAGATCGAGCGTGAGGTAATCACGGCCGCCTACATGATCCCGATGCCATGGTCCATCATCTGGCCCGCATGGCACAAGGATGTTCGCGGCTGGCGTATGTTCAACCACCCGTCCCAGATCAAGTGGGCGGGTTGGGAGAGAATGTGGCTCGCCAGGTAGTTAAACTCGAAGTTCGTAATAAGTAGGTCAATCTGGGGCGTTCCACCTTACAGGTGAGAACGCCCTTAGGGCTTGGACATTGGAGAGGGTGAGCGGATGCACAGATATTTAGTGCGACGGCTCCTTTTCGGAGTGTTGACCGCGGTCCTTGTATCGCTTCTAGTGTTCGCGTTGATGCGGATCGCCCCAGGCGATGTCGCCAAGTCAATCGCGGCGCAGCAGGCTGGTGGTGAGGAAGGCACCGTCAGCATGGAAGAAATCGAACAGATTCGAGAAGCGCTTGGACTCAATGAGCCGCTCTATGTCCAATACTATGTCTGGATGGGCGGATTCATCACGGGAGATTGGGGAGACTCCCTTTTCACTAGGCGTCCCGTGTTCGGCGACTTCAAGCAGAAGGCCATAGTTACCCTTGAGCTTGTGATAGCTTCACAGATCATCGCTATCGCTATCGGCCTTCCCGCCGGTATGATTATGGCCCTGAAACAGGATTCCAAGATAGACTACTTTGTGCGTATCTTTTCGCTTGCGGGTCTGTCCATCCCGTCTTTCTGGAGCGCGACGCTGCTCTTGGTCGGCGGAGCTTACTTTTTCAGGTGGAGTCCGCCTTTCGGGTACATTGCGCTGACCGACAACCCATGGGGGAACATACAGCAGTTCATCTGGCCCGCCGTGATGATTGGCTACATAAGCGCGGCCACTAAGGCCAGAATGATGCGTTCTACGATGCTGGAGGTGTTGCGGCAGGACTATATCAGGACGGCGCACGCCAAGGGCTTGCGCACCCTCATTGTTACATCCAGACACGCGCTGAAGAATGCGCTGATACCCGTGATTACCGTCATTGGCATCACCACCGCTCTCGCGATGGGCGGCTCCGTGGTCATGGAGCGAGTGTTCACCCTGCCGGGTATCGGCGAGTATATCGTGGCCGGGATGCTCGAACGCGACTACCCGGTCGTACAGTCTATGGTAATGGTATTCGCCGTAGGGGTTATCGTCGTCAACCTGTTGGTGGACCTCTCCTATGGCTGGCTCGACCCCCGGGTGCGTTACCAGTAGAAGAGCATCACACGCGAGGACTTGAATGGCAATTCAACAGACAGATGCGCTGGCGTTGGGACGGCCCCGTTCCTGGGGACCTCTTAAGGCGACTGGTAACTTCATTACTCGCAAGCCGCTGGGAGCCTTCGGCGCCCTGATAATCGTCATTATGGCGATCATGGCGGTAGTGGGACCGGAGATAACCTCGTGGGACCCGCTTGAATGGAACCTCAGGGACAAATTGCTGGGACCTACCAGTTCCCATTGGCTCGGCACCGACGAGATGGGCCGTGACCTGTGGAGCCGCATGATGTCGGGCGCGCGGGTATCGCTTTTGGTGGGTTTTGCGTCCGTCGCCTTCGGCTCAGGCGCGGGCGGCGTGATTGGGGTGGTAAGCGGCTGGTACGGCGGCAAGGTGGACAATACTATCCAGCGGTTTATGGACTCTCTCATGTCCATTCCTACTCTCATCCTGGCGCTTGCGATAACCGCCGCGCTCGGAACGAATCTGAGCAACATTATCATCGCTATCGGTATCGTGCAGATACCTCGCGCCAACCGTGTCGTCCGATCTCAGGTTCTGGCGGTCAAAGAGTCGCAGTACGTTGACTCGGCGCGATCCATCGGCGCGAGCAACCTTCGCATAATGGTTCAGCACATCGCTCCTCAGTGTGTCGCTCCCTGGCTGATTATATCCACCGGAGCGCTGGGTATCGCAATCCTGACCGAAGCCTCGCTGAGCTTCCTCGGTCTCGGAGTTCCACAGCCTGAGCCGTCGTGGGGTGGAATGCTGACCGGCCCGGTGCGAGACTATTTCGTAATCAATCCGTGGTTGGCTATATGGCCTGGGCTTGCTCTGTCTATGGCTATTTATGGCTTCAACCTGTTCGGCGACGCCATTCGCGACGTTCTCGACCCCAGACTGCGCGGGACATAGGCCGCCCGGTTAGTAGATAGCAATAAAAGAGGGGCGGGTTTATCAGACCCGCCCCTCCGCTTTTGTGCCGTATGCCAGTGCAGTGTCAACCCTGCGAATCTATCCTATGCCAATGGACGCGAGATGGTCGTGTAGCGCCTGAACCGTCTGGCTGTTCTCTTCGAGCGTGAAGCCGTCAACCTTGTACTCCTGCTTCGCGCTCATACCGTCCACCGCTCCGAGGTCGACGGTGTTCCTGAGAAGCTCCCGCTCCTCTTCGATGGAGGGCAGCAGGTTGCGTCCCGAGAGCGCCGACAGAGCCGCCGCAAGCCCGTATCCGCCCCAGTTGGAGACGCTGGCCAGCATCAGCTTCGAGGTCTGGGTTACGCACGGGATTTTCACCAGCGACTCGACCTGGGTGACCTCTTCGGCCAGATTGCCCATTCCGATTTCATTGCCGCCGTCGCCTATGCCCACAGACGGGAGGTCGGAGTGGAATAGATGGTCTATGCGGGCGTTATAGTCGCTTATGTCTCGACCGCGCATATTGCGGTACTTGCCCTCGTCGGTCAGGCCGCAGCGCTCGATGGCGATGAGGACGGACGGGTTAAGGTCTGCTATCAGGCTCCGCGCGAACTTTGCGCTGGCATCGTCGTCGGTTATGGGGAATTCGACGACACTGGAGTAGTCGCCTCCCGTCTTGTCCATTATCTCGGAGGCGTAACGGTCGGTTACGTGTACGACCTTGTACCCCAGCTGGTTCAGCGCGCTGCCGATGACGACTGCGCCGGGGGGCCCGTCGGTCTCGGCGTAGCCCGCGTCCAGTATGTAGAACCCCGTAACGACGATGGCGGTCCCCGGGTTGTCCAGGATAAGCTGGGCGGCCTGGGATGCGTAGTCCGAGGGAAGGTGTGGCCGGAGATGCGAAATCCCCCTGCGGTCTCTGTCCAGAATTATGTCTTCGATGGTCAAGAGGAACTCCTTGTATGGCGTCTTGATGGTCCGGCTTGCTACCTCATTGGCAGTCCGCTATATGACTGCCAGGTCCTCGTCCTTCTTGTCGGTGATGAACATATGGCCCGGGGAGTGGGTTATCATAAGCGGCGGCTTGGAAGACATGGCGGCGGCCTGTGGGGTCACGCCGCAGGCCCAGAATACCGGCACCTCGCCGTCCTCGAACTCGGAGGGATCGCCGAAGTCGGGCTTCATTACGTCGCCGATGCCTATGGCGGATGGGTCGCCGATGTGGACGGGCGCTCCGTGGACCGCTGGAAATCGGGAGGTCACCTGCACGGCCCGTACGACCTGTTCCCGCTTGATCGGCCTCATGGATACGACCATTGGACCGGAGAACATACCTGCTGATGCGGTGGGTATGTCGGTTATGAACATCGGGACGATGGAGTCCTGTTCCATGTGACGTATGGGAATGTCGACGTTGGCAAGCGCGTTCTCGAATGAGAAACTACATCCCAGCAGGAACGACACAAGGTCGTCTCGCCAGTACTCCGATATGTCTTCCACCTCTGCGGTCATTTCACCGTACTCGTACACCCGGTATAGAGGAGTGTCGGTGCGGAGGTCGGCGCCGGGCGCGAACTCAGAGGGCTCCACCTCACCGGCCTCTACGACTTCCAGCAGCGGGCAGGGCCTGGGATTGCGCTGGCAGAACAGCAGAAAGTCGAATGCCAGCTCTTTGGGCAGAATGGCGAGGTTCGCCTGGACGTGCCCGGGGGACATCCCACTGGTGGTCTGGACCAGACGCCCTTCCCTTATGAGTTCTCGTACTTCCGATGGCGCCGTTGGCAGGGCTAGTGTCGTCATTGTGTACTCCTCGCTCTGTGTTGGATAGAAATGTTTCGGCAAGGTTAGAATAGTACGAGTGGGGTAGGCCGTCAAGGACGAGGCGGATGGGGATACGCGCGTGTGAAAGTTCGCGTTCACTATTGGATGTCGCGGGGTGGGGTGTCAGTTGTCAGCCGCACTCTTCTGAAGCTCGTAGAGCTTGTTTATGGCCTCTATCGGGGTCATCGAGGAGATGTCCAGCCCTTTCAGTTCGTCCAGGGCGGGGGAGGACATCGGCAGCAGGGCGAGTTGCGCGGGCTGCGTGGAGTTTGCGCGGGCGCTTCCGTTTCCGGTGTCTTGGGTATCGTGTACTTCCAGGTCTCTGAGCACCTCCCAGGCGCGGTTGACGACGGTGTTGGGCATTCCTGCGAGTTGGGCTACGTGGATTCCGTAGCTCTTGTCGGCGCGCCCCGGAACTATGCGCCGCAGGAATACTATGCTGCCGTTCTCCTCGGAGACCGCGACGTTGAAGTTTCGGACGCCGGGCAGGTGGTCGGAAAGCTGGGTCAGCTCGTGGTAGTGGGTGGCGAACAGGGTGTTGCATCCCAGATTGGGGTGATTGTGGATGTACTCGGCCACTGCGCGCGCTATGGCGAGTCCGTCGAAGGTGCTGGTTCCGCGGCCTATCTCGTCGAGGATAATCAGCGAGCGCGGCGTGGCGTGGTTCAGGATGGACGCGGTTTCGACCATCTCGACCATGAAGGTGGACTGTCCGAGCGCGAGATCGTCCTGGAGACCCACGCGGCTGAAAATCCTGTCCACAAGCCCGATTGAAGCGGACTCGGCGGGTACGAAACTGCCTATCTGCGCCATCAGGACCAGTATGGCAGTCTGCCTGATATACGTGGATTTGCCGGCCATATTCGGGCCGGTGATTATGGCGAGGTGGCCGTCCTCCCCGGACATGATGGTGTCGTTTGGGACGAAGCTGCCGGTATCGAGCATCCGCTCCACGACCGGATGGCGGCCCTGCCTTATCTCGATTCTGTCAGAGTCACTCAGTTCGGGCCTGACGTACTCGTTTCGGGAGGCGACCTCGGCGAGCGAGCAGAATGTGTCAATCAGAGCTACGGCCTCCGCAGTGGCGGCTATGTCGGCGGCGTGGCTTGCGATCTGCCCGCAGACCTGGTGAAACAGGTTGGTTTCGAGTTCGGCCATGCGGTCCTGCGCGTTCAGGATGCGCGATTCGTATTCCTTCATCTCGGGGGTTATGAAACGCTCGCCGCCCACGAGTGTCTGTCGTCGAACGTAGTCGTCGGGGACCAGGCCGAGGTTGGAGTTGCTGATCTCGATGTAGTATCCGAACACCTTGTTGTAGCCGACCTTGATGGACTTGATTCCGGTGCGCTCTCGCTCACGCGATTCGAGCCGCGCAATGTACTGCTGCGCGTTGGTCGTGGCGTCGCGTATGTCGTCCATTTCGGGAGAGAATCCGGGCCTTATGACCTTGCCGTCACCGACCGATATGGGAGGGTCGTCGGCAATGGCGGAGCGCAGCAGTGAAACGACCTCGGAGGTGTCTCGTATGCCGTCCGTGAGCATCCGAACCTGCCATGCGTCTTCGTCCTCGGACAGAATCTCTTTCAGGTATGGCGTGGTTTCGAGGCTTGCGGCGAGTGCGACCAGATCGCGCGGGGTCGCGCCGAAGCCCCTGATGCGGTTCAGCAGGCGTTGGACGTCGGATACCAAGTCGAGAAGCGCAATCACGCGCTCCCGTCTCAGCGCGCTGCGATGGAACCACTCGACAGACTCCTGCCGTTGCGTCAACTCGTCTAGGTCGAGCAGCGGCTGTCCCACCCACGATCTCAGGACACGCCCTCCCATGGCCGTCCTGGTGCGGTCGAGGACGGACAGCAGCGATGCCGACTTGTCCGCCCAGCGGCCGCCCTCGAAAAGCTCCAGGTTGCGGCGCGTCTGTGGGTCCAGAACCATGTGTCGGCTGGTGGTGTAGGTGCGGAGAGTCGTTAGCTGCTCGGCGGCGGCTCTCTGGGTCTGGGTGAGGTACTCACGGATTGCGCCCGCGGCCCTTATGGCGAGCGGGAGACGGTCGCACCCGAACGCCTCCAGGCTGCTGACATTGAAGTGGCGCTGGAGCGACTCGGTGCCCCACTCCAGGTCGAAGGACTCGGCGGAAATGTGGGCTACGGACGTGGAATCGTCGGTCTCTATTGAGTCGGCGCCCTCCGGGAGCAGAAGTTCGGCGGGGCGAAGTCTGAACAGTTCGACCGAGACTTCAGAGGCCGCAAGCTGGGTTGTGGCGTATTCGCTGGTGGTGATGTCCACATACGCGAGGCCCGCCTGGTCGCCTTCGACAATGACGGCGGCGAGGTAGTTGTTGGCCTTGCCCTCCAGCAGGGATTCTTCTATGACCGTGCCGGGCGTTACTACGCGCACGACCTCGCGGTCCACTATCCCCCTGGATCTGGACGGGTCCGAGGTCTGTTCGCATATCGCCACCTTGAAGCCCTTCTTGACGAGCCGCGCCAAGTATGGTTCGAGGGCGTGGTAGGGGATTCCAGCCAGGGGTACCTTCTTGTCCGATCCGAACTCGCGCGATGTGAGGGCTATCTCCAGTTCGCGCGATATGGTGCGAGCGTCGTCGTCGAATGTCTCGTAGAAGTCGCCCATGCGGAACAGCAGGATCGCGTCCTGGTGTTCGCTCTTTATGCGAAGGTATTGTCTGCGGGCCGGGGTTGGCATATCGCTTCTATTTTAACCCGCGCGCCGCATGTCTGAAAGTGAACTGGACGCGCGTAATCGGCGAAACATATACTGGGCAGCCGATGGTCGGCGTAAACTGTCACACTGTCTTGTGAGAAGCGCAGGCCGGAATCTCAGGGTTCGATGAATTCGGTGGATGCGATGGGGTATCTCTCCCCTTCCTGGCTAATCCCTCCCGCCAGAAGAACGCTGCCGTTGGGCATGAGAGTCGCGGAATGGTTTGACCTCGGCTGGGACAGTTCCGGGCCTGGCGCCCACGTATTGGTGTCGGGATCGAAGACCTCCGTCGTAGAGTACAGAACGTAGTCGCTGCCCTGCGGGTCTTCTCCGCCCGCCGCCAGAACGCTACCGTCGGGCAAAAGCGTCAAGGTGTGGCTCATACGGCGGACGGACATGGCCCCTGTCAGAGTCCATTCGCCTGTGTCCGGATCGTATGTCTCGCTGTCCGGTCTGTCGCCAAATGTCATGCCATACGAGACCCCCTTGCCACCCGTAACCAGAATTCTGCCGTCCGATAGGGCAATCGTCTTCGGAGACATACGCGGCACGTTCATATCGCCTGTGAGCGTCCACGTATTAGTTACGGGGTCGAATATCTCGGAGCGCGCCGTTCCTTGGGAACTGCGAGACTCGTTGAATCCTCCCACAGCCATGATCCGTCCTTCGTCCAACGGAACGACTGACTGTTCCATAGCGGATTCGTTCATAGCTTCCAGGGTTTGCCACTCTCCCGCGGCCGGATCGTAGGTTTCCACCACATTCAGCGGCTCAGCTGAAGTCGGGGCCGATTGCATTCCGCTCACGTCCACCCCGCCCACTATCAGAATTCGTCCGTCATTCAGGACGGACATATCGGGAAATACGCGATTCGAAGGAATGTCAGAGAGGCGCGTCCAGCGATCTGTTTCGGGATCGAATATGACGAGCCCGACGCCGGGTTCGTCCTCGGAGGTGAGAGCGACGCTTATGACCCTGCCGTCAGGCAGCTTGGACGCTGACATATGTATGAAGAACTCCAGGGGTTCTGCCGCCGCTTCCTCCCAGAAGCGCTCCATGTAAGTCCATATGTCTGTCGGGGGGTCGTATATCTGCGAAAATATGGCCGGAAACGGCGCGATGAAGTCGTTGTTGGCTGTACCCGTCCAGCCGCCGGAAACCAGTACGCGCCCGTCGTCGAGCAGTGTGGCGTCGTGTCCAATGCGCGGTGATATGAGATTGGGGGCCGCGTAATCCACGCTTTTGCCGTAGTCGAAGAACCTCACCGTCAGATTCGCGCGGTCTGTACCGGCGTAGCCGTCGTCGGTCAATGACATCAATATGCTCGGGCTGATGTCCCCTTCTATCTCTACCTGCCTCAGCAGGCTGTCGTCCACCCCTATTCGGTAGGTAACATCCATCAACTCACCGTCGGCCCCGGAGACCTGCTCTAAGGGCAGTTTGCCCGTTATCACGTGCGTATTTACGCCATCCAAAGTTTCCTGACCTTCCAACTTCATCTGGCCTCGGGTCGCAATTCTGTTGGTCTCTCTCGAGTCGGAACCAAGCAGAAAACGGGGGTTTGTCAGGGCGGAAAGCGCAAACAGTTCCACATTATCGGACCAGCGTCGCGCTTCGGTGTCGAACACATAGCTCATTCTAAAGTACGGACCGAATGAAAATGCCCCGCCGTGAAGAGATACCACGTCGAATTCGAGAGTCTCGGATGGAGTGGCAAGCTCGATGCTGGCCGAATTGTAATCTGGCAGAGCGTCGCCGGCGTAAGTTATCGGAACTTCGACATAGGTTCCGTCTTCGGTTTTCCCTATCAAAACACCGTTTATCTCGAAGGCGTAGCTGACCGCGGTCGTCATGCTATCACGTGCGGAGCCCATAATCGCTACTTCGGGTGGAAGCGGCGTGGGCGTAGAAGTTGGTCCCAGGGTTGGAGTCGAGACAGGCGCCCTTGTGGGCAAGGGAATGTTGGACGCTGCAACCGGCCCTGCAACCGGAGTGTTGGTTGGCGGGATCGGGGTGGCAGTTTCAGTCGGCGCAATGGTGGGCGTCGGAGTCGGGACCGGCTCTTGCCCGCAGGCGACGCTCAGCGTCAGTATCAGCGCGATAAAGACAGTTGCAAGTGTTGATATATTGAGTGATGATGGATTCACGGAATCGTCGAAGCCTTTCATTTATGCGTAGGCGCTCACGGGGACATGATACATATGCCGCATCCTATCGAAGCTCACGACCGGGTAGGGGTAATCTGATGTGTGGAGAATGAAGGCAATCATCCGACACTGATAGGGCACTGTCAAGACGGTTCGCAAAGCTAGTACAGTGTCCAGTTAATTTTGACATATATGAGCCTGACGCGACCTCTGGATTCCCGCTTTCGCGGGAATGACGGAAGTTGCTCAAAGGTCTCCGTTCACGGGAATAACGGGTGAGCGAGATGGACGGCTTTTGCAATTTTCTCAAAAGCGGCGGCGAGTCAACAGTCGAGTGTCGCCAGGGAGAGCCGGAAGGCATGGTCGGTCTTAAGGGTCTTCCAGGCCGAGGGCCTCAGCGCGTCGCCTGATTCCGGCCATCACCCAGTCCTTGATGTTCTGACTCTGTTCCTCGGTGATCTCGGGGAATTTCAAGTGGTAGTAGGGACACTCGCCCTCTCTGTTGGGGTAGGAGTCTCCTCCATCGTCGGCGCATGGACAATCGAGAGGGTCGTCGCTCTCTATGAGTTCCATAAGCTCAGGGGGGAATATCTCCCGCATCGGGTTCGGCTCAGGCTCCTGGAAGTGTGAGGCTGCCTGCGGCTGCGGCGTTGACTGAGAAGCGTTGACCAAGGATGGCGCAGTTGCGGGTTGAGGTTCAGAGACGGGACCGAATCCCCTGTTCAGAAGTTCTCTGGCCGCCGCCATGCGGTGGTGGGGCTTGAAATTTTCAGTTTCTCTGAAGCCGTCCATGACCTCAGAGTACAACCTGATGACGGTTCGACCATCCTGAGTGAGTTCTCTGGCGTATCGCGCCAATTCCTCACGCGCTTCTTCGATCTCAGGAGACAGTTCGCCGGCGTCTGTGGACGTAAGTTTTGTCTTCAATACGCGCCGCCTTGGAGGTGAGGCGTTAGCCTGGATGTAGTCTTCGAACTCTGAGAGACCTATCTTGACCAGTTCTTTGGCCGCATCCATGCGATGGTTGGCCTTGAAGCCTTCGTTATCGAGTCTGCCTTCTGCGACTTTTATGAAGAACTGGACGATGCGTCGTCCGTCGCTGGTTTCTTCAGCGACGATCCTGGCGAGCCGTTCTCTTGGAGTGAGGCTGTGGTCGGTGTCTGTCATATTGTAGGATGCTATCCTGAATAGGAATATATGTTCTTATTAAGTAGTGTACAGAGGTAGAGAGGTTGTGTAAAGGGCAATTTCCATTAGTGTAGGTCAAACATGATTCGCGTACACGTAAACGGTCGTACTAACCGATGGCGCTAGTTGATAGTCAAAGAGTGAATTGAGCGATGGAAAGTCGGACTATCCCTTGTTCATCCGGGCAGAGCCATTCCATTGCGCAAGGATGTTGAACGCAATCATCAGATAGGCCAGCCGATGTGGTTGGCGCGCAACCAGCGGAGGAATCCTCTGAATGAACCGGTCGCTGGCAATTTGTTCTATGAGTGGGTCGTTTCTAATGGTGGCTATGGTAGTATTGGCAAGCGCGACAGAGAACTTGAGGCTTTGAGAATGCTTTCTATTGAAACACCTCTCGGCAGAATGCGTGGCGCGGAGCATAACGGCTGTCTAGCCTTCCGGGGAATCAGGTACGCCAAGGCGCCGGTAGGAGCGCTCCGGTTCAGGCCGCCTGAACCGGTCGAATCCTGGTCGGCTCTTTACGACGCTACGGAATTCGGGCCGTCCGCGCCGCAGCCTGCGATGTTCATGCCGGGCGACCCGCTTCAGCTGCCGACAGAACCCACGGACGAGGACTGCCTCTTCCTGAATGTTTATACTCCCGCGGTTGACGGCCCGCCCCGCCCCGTGCTGTTCTGGATTCATGGAGGCGGCTACGTGGCCGGATCGGGTCGGATATACGACGGTTCGGTGTTTGCGCGAGAGCATGATGTTGTAGTGGTTACCATCAACTACCGGCTCGGACCGCTGGGCTTCACTCACGTAGGACATCTGGAAAGCGACCTTGCGTCCTCGGTCAACAATGGCATTCTCGATCAGATATGCGCTCTGGAATGGACGCGCGACAACATTCATGTGTTCGGCGGCGACCCTAACAACGTGATGATATTCGGCGAGTCCGCCGGAGGCACTTTCACCGCCACTCTGCTCGGATGTCCGAGCGCGGACGGTCTCTATCACAAGGCATCGGTTCACAGCCCAAATGTGGACTTGCTTGAGGTTGGCCGGGGCCACGTCGAATTCACCAACAGGTGTATCAGGCGGCTCGGCGGCGATCCTGAGACCAATGGTATGGCAACCCTGCGCGGAGCGAGCGCGGAGGAGTTGATCGGACTGACCAGGCCACAGAGGATAGACCCTGACTGGACACCGAGACCGGACGTGGGCATACGTAGTGAGGATAACGTTTGGTGGGCGCCCGTGATTGACGGAACGCTGATTCCGGCCCCGGTCGCCGAGACCGTGCGTGGACGGGGCGAGAACAATGTGCCGTTCCTGGGTGGGGGCTGCCGCCATGAGGGTACGCTGTTTGCCGGGATGCTGGGCGGCAGTGAGGTCGGTGAAGCGGAGGCTATTGAACTCCTGAACGCGGCGGGTTGTGACGGTGAGCGCGCCATAGAAGCGTATGAGGACTTTGCGCCAGGGTCTTCGGCAAGGGAGAAGCTGACCTATGCTCTCACGGATACCCTGTTCCGCAACTCCATGGTCAGAATTATGGATGCGGCGGCGGACGCGGGATCAAAGTGCTGGTCGTGGATGTGTACATGGGAGAGCGACCTAGAGAATCTGCGCGCGACCCACGCGATGGATCTGGTATTCCTGTGGGATTGGGTCAATGATCCCGCAATGCAGGGGATGCGGCGATTCGCGGGATCCGATCCGCCGGAGGATCTGGGAAGGGTTATGCGCGAGTATTGGGTGAACTTCGCCCGGACAGGCGAGCCGTCGGCTCACGCCGAACCTGAGTGGATACCCTATAACACGACTAATCGCCCCGTTCTGCTCCTGGATGCCGAGCGTCGAATCGAATCTAATTTCGATGACGGTGTCCGGCAACTGTGGTTCGGAGCTTGAGCAAGTCCACGATCATCGTTCGGTGCGGTGGATCCTGGGGACTGAGAATTTTCGACAAAAGCAAAAAGGCCGACTCACAAGTCGGCCCCTGGGTTTGGCGTACTTTGGGTTTGGTGTTTAGTCGTCTTCTTTCCAGAAGCGTTCTTCTTTGACCTCGAATCCCTGGGGGAGCATACGGTCTTTGATGTCCTCTATCATTCCGGGGTGTCCGCAGGCGTAGATGATGGTGTCCGCAGGCGTCAGGCCCCACTTCCCAGCGTACTTCTCGACTACGTTGTTGACCCTGCCGGTTTCGCCGTTCCATCCGGCGTTCGGCTCTTCGTCCGGGCGGCTGATGGTGGAGACGAACGTAATCATGTCGGGATAGTCGGCGGCCAGCTTTTCGAGTTCGGCGTCGTATGCGAATTCGTCGAGGTAGCTCGCGCCCATCAGGATGTAGAAATGGTGTCCGGTCAGTCCGTCGTTCAGGTACTGTCTGATGATGCTGATGTAGGGAACGACACCCGTTACCGTGGCAACGAAAAACTGGTTCGGGAGCGACGGGTCGAATACGAAAATGCCCTTTGCCCTGGGGCGTATGGAGACGCTGTCGCCGTTTTTCAGCGTGTACAGGAGAGGAGTGAGGTTGCCGTCGGGCGGCGGGACGAGTTCTACGAAAAGTTCCAGGTCTTTTTCGTATGGCGCGGATACTATGGAGTATGCGCGCTCGATTCCATCTACCCCTATCGTACAGTACTGGCCCGGCTTGAATGAGAAGCCGTCCGGTTTTTCCAGCCATATGGTCCAGAGGTCGGGTGTAAAGTCTATCCGCTTTAGTATCGTTGTATCGGCCAGATTGGGACGCCGAAATCTTCTGGTTCGGGTGGTCATCAAGTTCGGGTTGCTCCTTTGTGTTCGGATAGTGAGTTGTTCAGTCTGCGGCGACCTGGGCGGTCAGTTTGACAAGCCGCGCCGGGGTCAGGGGCAGAGTGGGTACGTTGAGCATTGGGTCGGGGTCTTCACTGCGGACGAGAGCGGTTATCAGGTCGCCGAACAGCGTCGTTATGGAGACCAGTCCACGCTGCGGTCCGGTGAGGTCGGCTATTCCGGCGGCCCTGCCGCGATGGGATATGACTTCCACCCAATCTCCCTCGGCTATGCCCATCTGGGCGGCGTCTTCGGGGTGTACCTGGATGGTCTCGTCGCGCTGTATCGCATTTTTGCCGTCTATCTGGATGATTTCTATATCCTCTTCGGGTTGGTGCAGAACACGCCCGCGCGCCAGCATCAATGGGTAATCCTCGTTTTCATGATCGGGGACGGCGTTCATGGTCATTGGAGCGAGGCTCAACCTCCTAGCTGTCGGTGTTTCCCGGTATAGGATAGGAACGTCCGCCATGTCGCTCGCGAGGCAGGGCCAGTGAATGCCCCCCCCTTGGATTCTGTCGTATGTGATGCCGCCGTATATGGATACCAGGTTGTTAAGTTCGTCGAAAATCTCTGTTTCGTCATTGTAGCCAAAGCCCTGCGCGTCCATGCGAGTGGCGATCTGTGAGACTATGCGCCAGTCGGCGTCCTCATCGCCCTTCGGTCCGAGCGCTGGGCGCAGAAGCTGGACCCTGCGTTCGAGGTTGGTGTATGTTCCGGCGCGTTCGGCGAACGTCTGCGAAGGCAGCACCACGTCGGCAAGCTGGGTTATGTCGTTTTCGAACGTGGCGTGTGCGATTACAAACTCGGCGCTATCCAACGCGGCCCCGAAATCGCCCAACTCACCATTTGTGAAGTTCGGGCTGTCGCCTATTATGTGAATGGCTTTGACGAGTCCGGAGTCCACCGCTCCGGCAAGTTCTCTTACGCCGATGCCCGGGGAGGCGGGAATGTCCGCATTCCAGGCGCGTGACACCTGTTGGCGGTGTCCTTCATTATCCGGCTGCCTGTAACCGGGCAGAAGGTCGGGGACGCATCCTGTGTCTCTCGCGCCCTGTTCGTTGGCTCCTGTGAACAGGGGGTACAGCCCCGAGGACCGGCGCGATATGTTTCCGGTTACGAGCGCGAGGTTTACCAGCGCGCGTGAACATTCCGCATATAGGTTTTTGGGAAGAGTTTCCAGCGCGTACAGAATCGCGCCCGGCTGCTGCTCCGCGAAGAGTCGCGCGGCGTCTTGTATGTTTTCGCGCGACACGCCGGTTACGCGCGCGACATTTGCCAGGTCGAATTCGCGCATTATGGAGTTTCTGAACTCCTGTATGTTGTCCACGCGGTCGTTCAGGAATTCGTTGTCTTCGAGCGATTCGTCCCATATGACACGGATCATGCCTCCGATGAGGACGGCCTCGCTGCCGATTCTGGGTCTGAGCCAGACTTTGGCGTGTCGGGCAAGCTCAGTCTCGCGCTGGTCAATGACTACGAGCGATGCGCTGCCCTCTCGGACGGCCTTTTTGATGGGCACCGCCAGGACGTTCTGTTCCTCGGTCATGTTGGACGAGACGACCAGGAATCGCTTTGAGTCTTCCAGGTCCCATATAGGATTGGTCGTCGCGGGGTATCCCAGTTGTTCCTGGAGAGGCGTGAGCATCTCGGGGCGCGTGTTGGAGGCGACGTCTATATTGTTAGTGCCCATCACCACGCGCGCGAATTTCTGCGCTACGTAGGCGTCTTCGTTCGTGGCCCTTGGCGATGCGACAAGGTAGTACTGCCCGTTCTTGTAATCGGCGAGCTTTTCGGCTATGAAGTCAATGGCTTCGGGCCAGGTGGCCTGGCGCAGTTGTCCGTCCTGCCGGATCATTGGCGACTTTATGCGGTCGCGCCGGTTGACGAACTCCATCCCGAACTTGCCTTTGAAACAGCCTTGACCGCGGTTCGCGGCGGCGTGGCGTTCGGGTATCGAGCGTATCATCCGGTTGCGCTTGTTCACTTCCAATTTCATTTCGCAGCCGACGGGGCAGTGGGGGCATATGGAATTCACTTCCTCGACGGCCTTGTCCCACTTGTAGTCGTGTTCGACGAGGGCGCCGGTGGGACAAACGTCAATGCACGCGCCGCAGAATTCGCAGCCGGATTCGAGCAGGCTGGTTCCCTGCGATGTTCCTATGAGGCTCCGGCCCGAGCGCATCTGGAGCGTTAACGCGGAGTCGCCGCGCACCTCGTCGCAGACGCGGACACAGCGCGCGCAGACTATGCACAGGTTCATGTCCATGTCCCAGTAGGGGTCTTGTGTGGACATGGGCAGGTGGCGGTTGTTGTACGTGAGCGGGGTATCCATCTCCATTTCGAGATAGCGAACGGTGTCTTTGAGTTCGCAGCGCTCGTTCTTGGGGCACGTTACGCAGCGGTCGTTGACAGACACGTGACGCAGGCATATGTCCGCCGGGCCGCAGAGTTCGATGCGGTGACAGGTCAGGCATCCGTGCGGGTGCTCCGACAGCAGCATTTCCATTATGCCGCGCCGGAGTCCCTGAAGCTCGGCGCTTTGGGTGGTTACTCTCATGCCTGGCGATATGGGCGTCGTGCAGGAGGCGGGCGAGCCGGGCAGAGAGCGGTACGTCCCGTCGGGAGTGGGGGCCTCTGCCGTTACCACGCACATTCGACAAGCGCCGAAAGGCTTCATACCCGGATAGTAGCACAGGTAGGGGATGTACAGTCCCGCGTCCATGGCGGCCTGAATAATCATCTGGCCCGGCTGTGCCGCAATTTCCTGGCCGTCAATGGTGATATTGATGTCGTCAGCCATCATGATGCTCCGGGTACGAAATCGTGGGCGTACGGTCTGGTATTTTTTGGCGCTATATGTGGGCCCAGGCAGCTGCCGGTAGGGCATCGGCGTTCTTCGATGTGGGCGATAAAGTCGGACTCGAAATGCGTGAGCGCGGAGCGGATTGGCCCGAATCCAAGCTGGCCGTGCCCGCAGAGTGAACTGGCTTCCATTGTAGTGCCGACGGAGCGCATAAGGTCGAGGTCTCCGGGACGGCTTTCACACCTGGCTATGCGCTCGGTGATTTCGAGAAGATGTTCCATGCCGAGCCTGCATGGGAAGCACTTGCCGCAGGACTCGAACTGGCAGAAGGCGACCAGCACGCGCGTGAGGTCAACGGCACATACGTCTTCGTCGCCGACTATGATGCCGCCGGAGCCGAGAATCGCTCCCGCCTCGCGCATCTCGTCGAAGTCTATGTGTATGGCCATGCTCTCCGCACTCAGAACGCCACCAAGCGGGCCTCCCGTCTGGAGGAGTTTCAGTTCTTTGCCACCCGGGACGCCACCGCCTATGTCGTTGACCACCTCGCCGAGCGTGAGTCCCATCGGGACTTCGTACAGGCCCGGGTATTCGACGTTTCCGTTGAGGCAGATGATGGCCGTGCCGGTGCTGCGGTTGACGCCGATAGAGCTGAACCATTCGGCGCCGCGCGAGATTATCTCGGGAGCGTATGCGTATGTTTTGACGTTGTTTATAGTAGAAGGATGGCCCCAGACTCCGTAGGCGGCAGGGAAGGGGGGGCGGAACCTGGGCTGTGCGCGTTTGCCCTCGATGGCCTCCATGAGGGCGGTCTCCTCACCGGCGACATAGGACTCTCCGGTCAGCGCGACTTCAATATCGAAGTTGAAGTCGGTGCCGAAGATGTTCTGGCCCAGGATGCCCGCTTCGTATGCCTGTCTTATCGCCTCTTCGGTACGCTCGATAGGCCCGTCGTGGCCGTGCCGTATGAATACGATGCCGTTCGAGGCGCGTGTGGCGTAGCCGCCTATCATCAGCCCTTCGAGAAGCGTGTGCGGGTCGCTTTCGAGGATGCCCTTGTCGTTGTATGCGCCCGGGTCGCCTTCCTCGCAGTTGCAAAGCATATACTTCCTGGGGCCGGGAGAGCGCACCATGAAGCTCCACTTGATGCCTGTCGGGAAGGCCGCGCCACCCCGTCCGCGAAGGCCGGAGTCGATCATCTCCTTGATAACGTCGTCCGGCTCCATCTGGGTCAGGGCCTTGTTAATGCCCGCGTAGCCGCCGTTGGCGATGTACTGGTATATGTCGTCCGGGGCGATGTTTCCCGCGTTTCTGAGCGCTATGCGATGCTGCCAGGCGATTCCCGGTATGTCGCTGAGGTCGGGCGCGCCGTCTATCGGCTCTTCACCCAGGTAGCCGAAAACTTTATCGGCAGGCAGTTCGCCGGACTCCAGGTATGAGCTTATTATCGCGGGAACGTCGTCGGGCGTAACGTTTCGGAAAAAGAGTCTCGACCGGGTTCCGGGACGGAGTATGTCAACCAGCGGCTCAGCGTAGCAGACACCGAGACACCCTACCTCATCTATTCGGGCCGTAAGATCCTGGGCGTCGAGCGCGCTCCTGAGCGCGTCTATGACTTCGTATGCGCCTGATGAGTGTCCGCACATGGCGGTGCCGACCCGGATCCAGGGCTCGGGTCCTTCGGTCAGGTTTGTCCAACGCTCGTCGGCAGTCTGTTTAATTTCTTCGTATGTGGGCATGGCTCACGGATGGGGGATTCTGTTGGGGTGTTTCAGGACTTGCTCAGGAGATTTCCGACGCGGTCGGACGCGGATTCCGGTGTCAGGCGTCCAATAAGATGGTGGTCTATGCTCATAACCGGGGCAGTGGAGCAGGCGCCGAGGCAGGTATTGAACTTGAACGATATGTTGTTGTCGGGGGTCTCACCCTCGTCTTCCAGTCCAAGCTGGTCCATAATCCGTTTCAGGATGTGCGACGCGCCCTTTAGGTGACAGGTCGGCCCCCAGCAGATTTCGACATTGTGATTTCCAGGTGGAGTGAATCGGAAGTTGGTGTAGAAGGACGCGACTCCCCAGACCTCGTTGATTGTCGTGTCGTTGAGCGAGGCTACTTCTTCGATGGCTTCATCCGGTATATAGCCCAACTCGTCCTGAACGGCGAGCAGCGACGATAGTACGGTCACAGTGGGACGGCGCTGGTGATTTATCGCGTTAAGAAGTCGCTCTCTATCCTGTGCGCTTATAGGAGGCAAAGACAAGCCCTCTCGGTTAGAAAAATCCTTCGCAATGATAACACATTGGAAGGCTGGGTGTTAGTTATCGCTGTTGGATTTTAGCGCAGCCCGCGTTGTCTCCGGCGCGCTCTTCTCAATCCGACAATCAGGCCCATAGGCGCTATCAGGAGCAGCGTATTGGCCGCTCCCGTCAGAGGGGACACGTTTCCTGCGGCGAAGCAGCCACCCGACTCGTCGGGCGTGGTGGTGGACGCGGGTGGCTCCGGCGCAGGCGACGGCTCAGGTGGCGCGGGCGTGGACGTGGGGACCGGCGTGCTTGTTAGCGGCACGGGAGTATTGGTTGGTACGGGTGTATGCGTCGGTACGGGTGTATGTGTTGGCGGCGGAGTCGAGGTTGGCGGTACGGGTGTGGGTGTCAGGGTTGGCACGGGTGTACTTGTTGGAGTTGGCACAGGCGTATTCGTCGGAGTGGGTATGGGAGTGTTGGTCGGGATTGGGGTGTGAGTAGGTATCGGAGTCGGGTAGTTCGTAAACAGAATGTCGAAAGTGCGCTCCAGCTTCCCACCTGTATAGACGGCGGTGGTGCGCGCCGGGATGCCGTTCAGAAAGAAGCGTATCTCGCTGCCCTCGAAACTCGTGTCGCCGGGATCAACGACGAGGCCGCCGTATGTGCCGTCCGTAGAGATTGCGGCGGCGGGGGCGGACTGGTATCTGTCACCAATTCGGGCGACCAGGATCGAGTCGGTAGGCACCTGCTGAATTCCCTGTACGAACACGAGACCGGACACGAACACCATCGGCTCGGCGAATTCGGGCGTGGGAGTAGGGATTGCGGTATTGGTCGGCACGAGCGTTGGCGCCGGTGTTGGCGTTGGCGCCGGTGTTGGCGTTGGGAGTGCGGCGAACGTCAGGTTGAAGCCTTGCTTTATAATCGGTATTCCGCTGGGTTGGTACGTGTCGGTCTGATCCGCCGGTACGCCTTCAAGCAGAAAGGTTATCGTTTGACCGGCGAGCGAAGTATCGGTTGGCGAAACGGACAGGGAAGCGTACTCTCCCTGCGACACCGTAGCAGGATTCGACTCGTAATCGCCCACTCTGGCGACTATGGAGTACCCATCTGGCACGGGCGCTCCGCCTACTGTCGCGGTTCCATAGTAGATGACGCCGCCGGGCGGCAAGCCCTGCGCAAAGGTCTCGGCGGGGAAGAGCGCGGCTGCAAGTATGAAGACCGGGGCCAGGAATGATAACAGAGAAGTTGCAAGATAGAAGCGAGGCACTCTGTCGCTGATTTTGGTATTAGCTGTCAGTTTGTCCATCGGTTCTCAGCGTACTCAGAAAAGTCGAAACCACGTTTTATTGTAGCAGAACGGGACGGAATCGGGATTGGAAATTAAAGCCGGACAATGAAGGACATTCACCACTTGGCTCTCGCCTTATTGTATCAGAAGGGAAAGAAATCAGGACTTGGGATTAAGCTATGAAAAGAACATCCCTCCCCAAACTGGGGAGGGATGTTTGCTAATTAGCTGTTACCGATTAGGCCCGCGGTTGGGCTGTGAATCTACGGAGCGAGTACGTCGTCTTCGTCTGCGTGGACCCAGTAGCCGGAGCCAACCATGAGGCTGCCGTCTTCCACGTCCACCACATCCCACATACCCATCAGGGTGTCGAAGGTGTACACGCGGTTGATGTCAACGCCGCTGAAGTAGGCACTTGCCGGTACTTCGTCGCCGTGTCCCATGTCGCCGGTTACGTCTATCACCGGGACGAAGTTCCAGCCTGCGGACAGCGCGATGGTCGGCGGGACCGACGTGCCTGCGCTTATCCTCGGGATGTCCACTTCGATGGCTTCGAACGAATCGGTCTGGACCCAGTAGGCGCGGGTGGCGTCAATGGTCATCAGAGTTCCGAGCCATGTGCCGTCTCCGCTGCGGATTGCGGTCAGCCATCCGGCCCCGGCGTCATAGGTAAGTATGGTGCTGGCGGGGTGGTCGGCAGGTATAACCGCGTTGATACTGGTGTTTGTCGGAGTGCCGGGCAGGGAAACCAGGTTCCAGCCGGGCTTGAGCTCCAACTTGAAGGGCGCGCGCTCTTCGACCAGGACCGTCAACTCTTCGTCTTCCAACTCGTTTCCTGCGGTGTCCATAGCGGAAACCGTAATTACGTGATCGCCCTTGGACAGGTCGGATGCCTTGTACAGGAATACCATATCGTCGGTGGTTACCAGCGAGTCGGTTATGTCCATGGCGTCCATGTCGGGAGACTTCAGGGATGCGGAGGTGATGGTGACCGTGCCATGAGAGTCAAGGTCCACACCTTCATTGTCAGCGTACTCTGTGCCCTCAGCCGAGAAGTCAATCGTGATGAAGGGATCGGAGCTATCCGTGCCTTCTTCATCGTCCGGCATTACTGTCGGCTTGCCGACTGCTTCGTCGAACTCGAACAGGATGGCGTCTGTATCGTCATCGAGATCAATCGGGCCCTCGTTGACGCCTTCTGTGCCTGTATTGGACTCTGTGGCGTCGTTGGCCATTATGTACACATTGTACAGACCTGGATCGGGAGCTTCGTAGCTGACCTCGTAGTTACGCGCGGACTTGAGGACGCCATCCTCTTCATCCACCATTTCAAGAGCGTACATGGCTTCATCTACGTCATCGGTGTCGTCATCGTCGTCCCTAGCGGAGTCCACTACTCTAGAGAACATTACCTTGGGCGTTCCGACGTCTTCGTTGGAGCTGATCTTTATTGTAATGTTGCCGTTGGTTACCGAACGGTTCCCGCCGACTACTTCAACTGTCAGTGTGGGAGCGATGCCGTCAGTGGCCTCGACTTCCCCTGATGTCTGGCGGTTGCCCGCAATGTCGCGTACCGACCCTACCAGCTCGACATCCGGCTCTTCGTCCGGAGCGAGGTCGGACGAAAGGGTGAGGAAGACATTCTCGCCTTGCACTTCGACTTCTGTCACGGATGCGCCTTCAACTGTGAAGTCACTGGACTCCGCAGTGTCGGCGTCCACGTCTTCGCTGAAGACAACCAGAACGCTGGTAGCTTCGCCCGCGTCCATGTCCACTTCGTCGTCATCGGCGTCCCAAGTGGGGCCTGTCGTCGCACTGTTTACCGAAGGCTCTGTGTTGTCAATTCTCACGGCGTATGGCTGACAGCCGCCTATCTCGCTGGTTGCGTTTACGTCCTGTCCCGCAAGGACTCCGTCTGGGAAGTCGGAAACCGTACAGGGGTCGTCCACATCTTCGTCGTCAACCTCAATCGTGGACTTGCGGTCGGTAATGGCGAGGTTACCCGCCGAGTCCTGCGCAAGCGCCCACCAGAAAACGGTGGCATCATTGTCAATTTCCACGTCGCTGGGAAGACCCTGCTTGGCGCTGAATATGCCATCCTCTTCGTCAACATCGCCCTTGGAGGCTTCATCAACCTGGTACTTGTATTCGCCGCCATCGTCAATCACGCCGTCTGCGTTCGCGTCAACGGCGAATATAACCCAGATGTCATCCTCGTCCGCTATGCCCGAATCACTGTCGGTCACGTCGAACTGAATGTCCGGGTCTGCCCTGTCCGCGGCGTCATGCGCAGGCATAGGATTGGCGATAATTGGCGCGGTGGTTTCCACTTTGAGGGTCTTGGAAGTGTTGCGATCCGGGTCCTCATCGTTGTAGGTCACCGTTATCACGTCGTTCTTGCCGACTTTCAGCGTCATGGACGCTTCATCTGAATCGTCTTCGCTGGTGGTTATCATGCCTCGGAAAACCCCGCTGTCCGCCGAGGTCTCCATCAGTGTCACCGTAATTCCGGTGGGGTCTGCCTGAGACTTCGCGGTTACGGAGTCGCCGGTGTCACCCTCGTCCTCGCCCCAATAGACGGCATAGAACGTTCCGGTATGCGCGGCAACTAGGTCAACTCGACCATCAACGCCCAATCTGTCCACCTGGGGACTTGTGACATTATTGCCATCCATGTCCACCAGACGTATGTCACGCGAGTTGACAAATCCATCGGTATCACCGTCAACGACATTGTTGTCGGCTACCCCACTGTCCGCGACAGGAACGGATTCAAGATAGAACGTTCTCTCGGCGGCTAATGTGACCATCTCAGCCATGACACAATTGTCACAGTCAACTGCCGTCTGGCTTGGGGTGTCTACTCGCTTGGACACCACGTCCAGATCGGAGTCTTCGACCTCGACGGCGACCATTCCGCCCTGCCGTGCCCATTCCTGGTCTTCGTCTGTGTCGTTTACATCGTAGAATCTCACCGCGCCGGTGGCAGAGAATGCCGGAACGATGACAATCAGGGACAGGATTATCGCCCCCAAGAATACTAATGGTATAAACCGAGTCTTGCTTTTCACTTACTACCCCCTTAGGTCTCAGCGATTACAAATTGAATATGACCGAACGGCTATTTTGACATAATAAATCCCCCTGGGACGGACTGGACCGCTCCATGGGAGAATCCCGTTTGCTGTCAGATGCGGGCCTTGCCAGCATCAGCGCCTCGCTTAGTGAATTCAGGCCGCTAAGATTTGTACACCCAACGGCGATTACCTGTCAAGGTCTTGTGCGGCATAGTTCCAAGCGACGCACAATGCGGACGCCGGGAATCCATGCCAAATTTTCAGACTTGTATGAAACTGTTCCTGAACTATATAAGAGCCTGCGAATGTCTGTCAATGAGTTATGGGTTGAGAATGTGGAATTGTGAGCCGGGAATCGGGGCGGGCGCAGGGCATATTTCGATTGCTCCCCTGGTTCGCTGGGTCGAACGCGCCTCAGTCCTACTCCAGCCATCGGAGCCGTTCCCGCAGCCTTGCGGCCTCGGCTTGGGAGGCGCGCTCCGCTTCCGCCCGTCGTCTGTTCTCCTCCGCCCGCTGTCTGCTCTCTTGTGTCCGCTCGTACTCCTCCATCACTTCCATCGCGTTCAGAATGTAGAGCCTGGTCTCTGCGTCCTGCACTATTAGCTGAGCGTTGTTGTCGTAGTCTTCCATGAAGACGAAATTCGGCTGAATAGCCACCAACTCAGCCCGTCTCGACCGCTCGACCGAACACAGCCTCACTCCCAACGCCTCGCTGTAACCGCTATCGAGTCCATGCTCGTTCGGCCCGACCTCTATCCGCTCATATCTCCCGTTCACCAGCCGATACCCCGCCAGCGCCTGGCCCATACAGGTCGCCGCCCGTCGAGTCGAACATCCAGTATTCCCCTACGCCTACGTAGCATAGATATCCGGCTTTTGGTGCAGGTCCCTTCTGTACGTGGAGCGAGACGCCACCTCCGGCGCGAAATCGGGCGGCTTTCCAGCCTCCCGCAGGTCGTAGGAATCCTTGAATCTGATGGACGGTGCGTCCACGTCGAAGGCTGCGCAGATGTCGGGCGCGATGAAGGAGTGGCGGTTGTTCGGATTGAACCGAATGGGTGTGTTGGTGTCCACGAACAGCGTCAGGCTCGGTTCGAGGTGGAAAAGTAGAATCATGAAAATCTGGCTGATAGTCGGAGATTGCATCATCTCAATGGGTATCCGTTTGGGCCGTTCGTCCGTGGGCCAGGGCAGGGAGCCTTGGTGGTAGTATTCAGAAATTGTGTTTGTTGTGAATCTGGTGACCCTGTGCGACTCCGTCTATCGCTGCATACCCGCAATCATTCCTCTCTGTTCAGCCTGCTCAAGTTCAACCTCATCGAGCCGCGCGTCCAGACTGTTCTGAATGTTGTCGAGCTTGTCTTCGACCCTGGAAATCCTGTCCTCGACCCTGGAAATCCTGTCCTCAATCCTGGACACCTCTGTCCTGAGTTGAGTTTCAAGCCGAACTTCGGACTCCGAGATACTCTCGGTTATCTGGTATTGAACCTGCCACACGATCCAGAGCGTCGCGGACACGCTCGCAAACACCGTGACTACGGCCGCAAGAACAGCCATGTTCTCTACCAACCATCTCTTCATGTGAATCACCTATGCCTCGACCGGCAGGCTGATAATTCATCATACCACAAAAATTTAGACCCGATTGATCTACGTAGGCGGCGGAACAGGGCCTTTCGATTATCTACCCTGCCTGAGCGGCTGAAAGGTCTCTTCTCAGGGTCCGCTGACGTATCGCCCCGTAGCAGCCCTTGTGGTTGCCCATTAGTTGCGGCGTCAAACCGGACAACCGAAAGACCCTGGTGGAAGGCCGAGTTTTCTTGCTTGTGGCGGATTAGTGGGGCTATGATTCACTGGGGTTAAGGCGGATTTGTCCGCATTTTGTCCCGGCATACTCGTTCGACACCTGCAACATCCACCGAGAGGTATAATCTTGCTCAAGACCACAAGCTGCGGAAGTCTCAGATCCGAGGACGCTGGCCGGAGCGTTACGCTGGCCGGATGGGTACACCGGCGCCGCGATCACGGCTCACTTATTTTCATTGACATAAGGGATCGCGACGGGTTGACACAGGTAGTGTTCAACCCGGAGGTGGCACCCGACGCGCACCGCATCGCCGAACGCTTCCGCGGCGAGTGGGTTATTCAGGTTACGGGCGAGGTAACCTCCAGGCCGGAGGGCACTGAGAACCCCGCTATGGCGACGGGCGAAATCGAGGTTGTAGCCGCAGAGTCGGCCGTGCTGAACGAGTCTCTCACTCCCCCGTTCTACGTGAACGAGGAGACTGAAGTGGATGAGCTTCTTCGAATGCGGTACAGGTATCTCGACCTCAGACGTTCGAGTATGCGCGATACCATGATACTGCGCCACAGGGTGGTCAAGTTCATGCGCGACTTCCTCGACGAGCGCGGATTCCTGGAGATCGAGACGCCCATCCTCATAAAGAGCACCCCTGAGGGCGCGCGCGACTACCTTGTGCCGAGTCGCCTGTACCCTGGCAGTTTCTACGCGCTTCCGCAGTCCCCGCAGCAGCTCAAGCAGCTCCTCATGGTGGCGGGCATCGAGAAGTATTTCCAGATAGCGCGCTGTTTCAGGGACGAGGACCCGCGCGCCGACCGCCAGCCGGAGTTCACCCAACTTGACCTGGAGATGAGTTTCGTCGAGCAGGAGGATATTCTCAGCCTGACCGAGCAGCTCTACACCGAGTTGATCGAGACGCTGACACCGGAAAAGAGGCTGACCAAGCCTTTCCCAAGGATCACTTACCGCGAGGCTATGGACAGGTACGGCAGCGACAAGCCCGACCTGCGCTACGCTATGGAAATGGCGAACCTGAACGACTTCGCTCAGACAACGGAGTTCAGGGTCTTCACGTCGGCGGTCGAAAGCGGTGGTGTCGTAAAGGGGTTCGCGGCCCCCGGCATAGCGTCGTATTCGCGGCGGCAGACGGACGCGCTCATAGCGTTGGCGCGCGAGCGCGGAGCGGCAGGCTTGGTCACCATCGCGTTGCAGGGCGAACCCGGCCCACTGGATGATCTGACCGAAGACAACATCAGGTCCGCGGCGTCCAGATTCCTCAGTGTCGAGCAGGTCAGGGAGATTGGAGAGAGAGCAAACGCCCGCATGGGCGACATGATACTCATAGTCGCCGGCCCCGAGAAGACGACGAACCTTGTGCTGGGTGCGCTGAGACACGAACTGGGCGGACGCCTGGAGTTGGCGGATCCCGACGAGATAAAGCTCGCCTTCGTACTCGACTTCCCGCTGTTCGAGTACGACGAGGAGCAGGGAGCATGGGACGCGAGCCACCACGCTTTCACGTCGCCCAAGCCCGGTTTCGAGCAGTATATAGAGTCCGATCCGGGCAGGGTACTGGCGAACTGCTACGACCTCGTCGGCAACGGCGAGGAGTTGGGCAGCGGCAGTATCAGGGTTCACAGCCGCGCCCTTCAGGAGCGCATCTTCAAGGTTCTGGGCTATGACGAAAAGCAGGTGGAGGAGCGCTTCGGTCAGCTTGTACAGGCTTTCGAATACGGCGCGCCGCCGCACGGGGGAATCGCTCCGGGCATAGACCGCCTCATGATGATACTGGCCAACCGCGACAACATCAGGGATGTGATTGCCTTCCCGAAGACCCAGAACGGGATAGATCCGCTGTTCGGCGCCCCCGGAAGCGTTGACCGCGCGCAGTTGGACCAACTCGGGCTGAGGCTGGGTCCCGAGACATGAAGAAGGGCCGTGTCAGGCAGAAACCGGGCCGCTGCCCTGGGACAGGACTACGTGAGTCTCTGTACGCTGGACTCCGGGAATAACCCCGATTGTCTTTGTAATGAGCTGACCGAGCATTTCGGCGTTTTCCGCTTCCGCCCATATGATCAGGTCGTATCTGCCGGTTGTGATACAAGAGAATGTTACCCCGTTCAGACGTGATACATGGGCTAGTACCCCGTCGGTGCTCTGGGGATCTACGTGCATTCCCACTACGGTGCGCGCCTTTCTTCCAAGGTTGAGAATGACGCGGACTTCGATCAGGTTTTCGTCCATCAGCCTTTTGAGACGGCGGCGGACGGTGCCTTCGCTGACTCCGACGGCGCGGGCTATACCGGCGTTGGATATCCGACCGTCATGCCGAAGTATTTCTATTATCCTCAGATCGAGGTCGTCCATCGTAGATGCTCTCCTGTTTTCGAGACGTGACAAGGTTTGGTTTTCAGAATCGGTTGAGCGCCAGGTAGAACCCTACGGCCCCGGCTACTAAGAGGATTACGCCGGCCACGCCGGTCACCCAAGTGATTAGTGTGAAGCCTATCAGCATACACACGCCGGATACCAGTTTGAGCCGCGTTCCGCGTTTTCGGTTCGTCGCAAGGCTGATGGACTCGCCAATCCCGTACCCCAGAGCGGCGACGAGAATGGCGGGCAGATAGGGTATGGGAAAGAACCAGATGATGCCCGATACAACCGTTCCTCCCAGGAGCGACACCGCGACTCCGGCGCCGACGGCCCGCAGAATAAAGGGTGTAGAAACGTCGAACGTCGGTATCGGCCTGGCCCGCGCGCAGTCCAGGCATCGCACACCTACCGGGGCGTGTACCATGCAGCTTGGGCATATCGGGTCGCCGCACCGTCCGCACGATACACTCGTCTCGACGTCCTTGTGACGCAGGCAATATGCGGTTTGTGTCATTTCAGGTGAACCTCAATTCGGTCGTCGCTCCGTCCATTCTACCTTGCGGGGAACGTCCCTGTCCCATAGAAGCCGGTATCCCATAACCCGCAGGAATCCGTATTCGGAGGAAGGGCTTTCCCAGTTGGCGGTCAGTCGCTTTCCCAGCAGAATCAGGCTGACGCAAACGGCGGTTATCACGATTTCGGGCGGCTTGCCGAACAGCAGCGCAAGTATGGGGAACGCCAGGATCGAGATAAACGTCCAAAAGCCGGTGTCGCGAGCGAGCGTTATACTCCCGACCGCCGCTACCGATCCCATTATCAGCATCTCGAACCAGAAGTTGAGCGCGAGCGTGACTGCTATGGTGGTCGCTACACCCCGCCCGCCCGTGAACTTGAGAAAAGGCGACCAATTATGCCCGGCTATGGCGACAAGGCCGGCCGCGCCCTGCGCCCACAACTCGACTTCCAGCACATATCTGCCCAGCAGAATCGGGACTCCCCCCTTGAGCAGCCCGTCGAATAGAAGTCCCTGTGCTATGCCCGTCATCTTGCCGACGTGAGCGATAACGTTGGATGCGCCCACGTTGCCGGAGCCGTAGTCTCTTATGTCTATTCCTGCCGCGAACCTGGCTATAATGTATCCACTCGGAATGGAACCTACCAGGTACGCGCTGAGAATAAGCAGGGAAATTTCTAGCATGGTCTGCGCTTGGGTCTGGTCTCGCTACGAACCTGAAATGGCGGCGCCCCGGATTCGGAGCTGAGCTTCTCTGAGGCGGGCTACTGTTTGCGTCGGCGGTCCCACGCTTCCGGGCTCGGGTTCTCCCGGATTGCCGGAGCAGTGGTAGTCGCTGCCGCCGCAGGGAATGAGACCCAGGTTATCCGCAATGTCCTTGAGATAGGCGACCTGTTCCGGCGTGTAGTCACAGTAGAAAACCTCGACACCCGCCAGCCCGTGCGCCTGAAGATGCGCCAGCGTCTCTTCCAGGCTCTGGACGTCGCCCCTGTCGGACTTTACCGCTGAGTATGTGGGGTGCGCCATGACCGGCGCGGCGCCGTTTTCGCGCAGCATCCGTATGGCGTCTTCCGGGGTGAGTTTCGCGCGTTCCACGTATGCGGGGCCGTTCCGGCCTATCAGCGTATCGAACACTTCTCTGGAGTATTTGAAGTATCCGGCCTCTACGATGGAGGCTGCTATGTGCGGCCTGCCTATCGCCGCGTCGCCCGCTATCTGCCGGACACGTTCCCACGTTATGGAATAGCCCAGTCCGATGAGCTTCTCGACCATCAGCCTGCCGCGCTCATAGCGGCCTTCTCTGAAGCCGCGGATGGTTTCCTGAAACATAGCGTCGTTCGTATCAATGAAGTATCCGAGCATATGGATCTCGGATCCCGGAACGTCGGTACTCAGTTCGATTGCGGGAATTATCTCCAGTCCGGGGTGTTTTTGAACGGCCGCGTAAGCTTCGGGCAGGCCCTCGGTGGAGTCGTGGTCGCTGATGGCTATTGTCTTGAGGCCGCGCCCGGCGCACATATCCACAAGTTCGGTTGGAGACAGTGTGCCGTCCGATGCTTGCGTGTGCAGGTGTAAATCTACTTCGACAGCCATGGATTGCCAATCCTGAATATCAAAGATACGCAGCGGCCCGGTTTTCCCTTGCCGCTGCGTTCGATTGCGATTTCGGACAGTCGGTATCCATCCTTTACCTAGCGTATTCTACCTTTCTGCTCTCGCGGATGACCATGACCTTTATCTGGCCAGGGTATGCGAGATTTTTCTCGATGTTCTTTACTATGTCGCGGGCCATCTTTGCGGCCATAACGTCATCTATGGAATCGGGCTTGACCATTACGCGAACTTCGCGCCCAGCCTGTATGGCGAAGCAGCGTTCAACCCCGTCGAAGTTGCCCGCGACCGCTTCCAGTTCTCGCAACCGCTTCATGTAGTTCTCAACGGTGTCTCTGCGCGCGCCTGGCCTGGCCGCGCTTATGGCGTCCGCCGCAGCGACGATGAACGCCTCGGGTGAAGTCATCACGTCGTCATGGTGTTCGGCGATGCAGGCACAGATCCGGCGAGAAACATTGTATTTGTTGGCGATTTCTGCCCCGATTTCGGCATGGGGGCCTTCGACCTCGTGGGTCATAGCCTTGCCTATGTCGTGCAGCAGCCCGCCAATCTTGGCCACTTTCACGTTCGCGCCTACCTCAGACGCTATCATCGCGGCTATGTGCGCTACCTCCAGAGAGTGTTGCAACACGTTCTCGCCGTAGCTGTATCTGAATTTGAGTTGGCCCAGAAGCTTGATGATCTCGGGGTTGAGTCCCCGCACGCCCGTATCGAAAACGGCCTCTTCGCCCGCCTTCCAAATTGAGGTCTGAACCTCTTTTTCCGCACGAATCACCATGTCCTCTATGCGCGCCGGGTGTATCCGACCGTCCGCAATCAACTTGGACACCGCTATTCGGGCGACCTCACGCCTGACAGGGTCGAAACACGATAGCGTCACCGACTCCGGCGTGTCGTCAATAATCAGGTCAACGCCTGTGCTTTTTTCGATTGCTCGTATATTCCGTCCTTCGCGGCCTATCAGACGACCTTTCATGTCGTCGCTCGGAAGTGGAACTGATGTGACGGTCATCTCTGAGACGACCTCGGCAGCCATTCTCTGGATTGAGGTGGCCAGAATTCTGGAGGAAACCGCGTGAGCGTCCTCCTGCGCCTGGATCTCAATGTCTCTGTAACGCTTGGCTATCTCGTGTTCAATCTCCTCCTCGGCTCGGCGCATGAGTATCGCCTCGGCCTCGGCCTGTGTCAACTCGGAGATCTCTTCGATTTTAGCCAAAGCCTGCTGTTTGAGGTCCTCGAGTTTTGTCTCGATTCGCTCTGACTCTTGCTCCTTCTTGGAAAGCCTTTGTTCTCTGCGGTCCAGGTTGTTAGCCCGTTTTTCGAGATTTTCTTCCCTGTTTCCAAGTCTGCGCTCTGTTCTTTTGACTTCGGAGCGCTGCTCACGCAATTCCGATTCCCATTCCGAACGCAATTTTAGAGACTCTTCCTTAGCCTCTATAATAGTGGTTCGGCCCTGCTCCCGCGCTGTTTCCAAGATGCGTTCGGCCTCTAGCTGAGCGCCGTCAACACGTTTCCCGGAGACCAGCCTGCGACCATAGTAGCCGGCTCCGGTTCCTACCGATAGGCCAATCAGGACGGCGAGAAGCGCAATTATAAATTCCATGCGACTCACCTTCCTTGAATTTTTTAACCCAAGCCTGAAAGACGGCTCGGGAATGGTTTCATAGTATATAGAGGCATAAGAACTGTCAAGCAACAGCGACGCTCCAGTAGGACGTTTTCAAAGTCGGCAATCAGTCCGCGCGGTCGAATTAGCCCGAACATGAGAGAAGCTAGATTCGATGGAGTTACATAAATCTGAATTTATAATTTCGAGTGATCCGCTGGGCATACGCTGGGCGATCAACAGGGAGACGCTGGGGGGACGCTGGGGCCGTTTTCACCCAGCGTTCCCCAGCGTTTCCCAGCGTTTATAGCTAAGACAATTTTTTTCTCGCGCATGGGAACGTGATTGATAAGGTCGGGTTTATGGATGGTCTGTCGCGTAAGTTGTTTTTCATGCGTACATTGTAGCGCATTGAAGGCGTATTTGTGTAGTAGAGGGGGAAATTCAGGCAGACTTTGCAAAGGCCCCGACAGGAGTGCAAGCTCCGGTCTATGTGGACGTGGGTTCAGGTATGGAGACGTATCGGGAGGAGTAGCGTTTCTCCTGGATGGAGAAGCTGACGACGCTGGCAAAGAGCAGGCAGAGGCCGCCTACGGCGAATGGTATCGTGTATGCGCCGGTTATGTCCTTCATTATGCCGCTGAATTGTATGGACAGCGCGCCGCCTATCTGGTGCGCCGTGTACACGACCCCGCTGAGGGTGCCTATGTTCCTCAGCCCATAGACCTCGGCGGTAAGTGAGGTGGTCAGCGGAACGGTCGCTATCCACGAGAAGCCCGATATGACCGCGAATCCGAACAGCCCCCACAGGCCGGGCGCGGTCAGCAGGACCACGTATCCCATGCTCCGCATAAGGTACACGAGCGCGAGCAGGTTCTTGCGTCCGAGCCGGTCGCCCAGTATGCCCGCGAGCAGGACTCCGGCCACGTTGAGCGCGCTCATAACCCCGAACGCGGTCGCGGCCAGGGACGGGGAGAAGCCCTTTTCAATCGCATACGGCACGTAGTGGGTGGAAATCATCGCGGTGCTCACGCCGCAGATGAAGTACCCGCCCAATAGCTGCCAGAACGGGATGGACGCGAACGCCTGCATCCAGTAGTCCACTTCGAGCGGGCCTCTGGATATGCTCGCATTGGATGGCTGCCCCTGGGAAGTGTCTTCGCCGTCCGGCAGCCTGCCCATCTCGCTCGGGTCGTTCCTGATTACCAGGAACGC
Source organism: Dehalococcoidia bacterium (assembly GCA_965197685.1). Taxonomy (GTDB): domain Bacteria; phylum Chloroflexota; class Dehalococcoidia; order Lucifugimonadales; family UBA1123; genus VXRN01. The sequence goes on along the minus strand of CBDANP010000007.1, from coordinate 793,007 downwards.
GACCGGAAGCGCGAGACACAATATGAACAGGCCGAGTATCAACCAGGCGATTCTCCAGCCGACGACGGGGATGACAAAGGCGATGAACGGGACGAGTATCAGTCCGCCCATCGAGGCGCCGGAGGAGATAAGGGCGATGGCGGTGGCGCGTCTGCGATGGAACCACCTGGAGACCAGCGCGACCGCGGTGTTCATCGTTCCCGCGCTGTCGCTGAGCGCCATCACGACGCCGAACACCAGAACCAGGTGGATGATGTGATTGGTGAAGGTGAGCAGGATGTTGGCCGCGCCGAGCGCGAGCAGCCCACAGAGCATCAGTCTTCGCCCGCCAAGCCTGTCGAAAATGCGGCCCATGAAGGGCTGGCTGAATCCGCCGACCAGGGCCGCCACGGACGCGGCCAGCGAAATCGCGCTCCGGCTCCAACCGAATTCCTCGCTCATGGGTATGACGAAAACGCCGAAGCCGCTGAACGGGCCGACGCCCATCATGGCGATGAACATCCCCGCCGCCACTATCAGCCAGCCGTAGTAGATTCCGTCTTTGGACTTTCTCAACATTCGCCGCTTCGCTCTCTGGGTGAAAACATTGTTGGCAGTGTAGATAATCGGGCGTCTTCTAACAACAGTATGCTATATTCTGCCCAGATTAGGGCTTGTATTCGATAACCGCACGGCGCGCGGCGACATGAGAGGTGAGACAATGCGTTTGGAAGGCAAAGTGGCGATTGTTACGGGGGCTGCGAGCGGCATGGGAGCCGAGGAGGCGCGGCTGTTCGCCCGGGAAGGCGCGAAGGTCGTCGTGGCGGACATTACCGACGCCGCCGGCGAGGCGGTCGCGCGACAGATAGAGGACACCGGCGGCGAGGCTATGTACGTCCACACCGACGTCACGAGTGCGGAGTCCTGGCAGGCGCTGGTGGAGCAGACCGTCGAACGCTATGGCGGCGTGGACATACTGGTGAACAACGCGGGCATCAGCAGCACCGCCTACGCCGATCCGATGGACATAGACGGCTGGGAGCGAATCATGGACATAAACTCCACGGGCGTCTATCTGGGAACCCGCGCCGTCGTTCCGGTCATGCAGGAGGCGGGCGGCGGAAGCATCGTCAACATATCCTCTATCAGGGGCTTCGTGGCGGGCGAAAACGGACATCCGGCGTATGAGGCATCCAAGGGTGCGGTGCGAATCTTCACAAAAGCGACCGCGGTGAGGTACGGCCCGGACAATATCAGGGCCAACTCGGTGCACCCCGGGTTCATGCCGCCGATGAAATCTTCGAACGCATCGCTGGCGACCGAGCGCGACGACTTCATCAGACAGACGCCCCTCAGAAGGCGCGGAGAGACAATCGAGGTCGCCAATGGAGTCCTGTTCCTGGCCTCGGACGAAGCGTCATACGTGACCGGAGCGGAGCTTGTGATAGACGGAGGCTTTATCGCAAAGTGATCGCTTCGAGCCGGTGAATATGGCGGTCTTGTGACTGGATCACCAGAGAAAGTGGCATATCGCCGGCCCAGCTTAGAGGAAAGGCTCTGACCATATGCAATTCGGCCTGTTCTATGAGTGGCCAAATCCCGAGATGCGGGACTGGAGAGTTTTATTCGAGGAGGGCGTGGAGCAGATACAGTATTCGGAGACACTGGGCTTCAACTACTGCCTGATCGCCGAGCATCACTTCACCAATTACGGCAATTCGCCCGCGCCTCTGCTCCAGGCGCTTTACATAGGCCGACGCACACGCCGAATTGGCATAGGCACTGCCTCGGTGATCCTACCGATGTGGCAGCCCCTGCGCTTGGCCGAAGAAGTCGCGGTCTTGGACAACCTGCTGGACGGCAGGTTCATGTGTGGCGTCGGACGCGGTTACCAGCCCTATGAAATGGCGGGGTTCGGAGCGGATGTCGGCGAGTCGAGAGCGCGCTTCGATGAGACTCTGGATGTCCTGCTCAGAGCATGGACTTCGGACAAGTCTTTCACCTACCGGGGAGAATACGTAAACATAGATCGTCCTGTAACCGTTTTCCCGAAGCCACTTCAGAAACCGCACCCGCCTCTGATGATAACCGGCAGCAGCGTAGATTCAATGAGGACCGCCGCCAGGTACGATATGCTCCCTTTCACCTCCAGCCAGATGGGACTCAACGGAGTTCGCGCGCAGTACGGTGTACTGGCCCACGCGTGTAGGGAACTTGGCAAGCCCCTGGAAGATATCCGTCTTGGCGTTCAGTGTATCACACACGTCGCGCCGACCGACGAGGAGGCGCTAGAAGCTCTCGAATACGCCCGATGGCAGAATCGCGCGCAGAGAGGACTGAACCGGCAAGCGGTGACCGCGGGCAGGATCGAGGCGATTCCCTATGAAGGCGAGTTTGACGATGCTTCATTCATGGACAGGCTGTTCTTCGGAAGCCCTGAGACGGTAGTGGAAAAACTACGGAAGTTCGCGGGCGCGGGCGCGACTCATGTCAGCAACTGGATGATGTTCGGAGGAATAGAGCACGAGAAGCTGATGCGTTCGATAAGGCTGATGGGCGAGGAGGTGATTCCCGCGCTGAGGGACGCGGGCCCGAGTCCTCTCCTAGCCGAAGAACTGTTGTCGGAACCCCTGATCTCCAACTAGGTGTACTCGACCTTCGTAACCATGCCTACCCTCCCAATGGGATGCTCGAATTATATCAGAGACTTGGGCGCGATTATCCTTGTTTCCATATCCCTGTCAATTTGCGCGCGATTGAACCATGAATAATCAATTCGCGCGGAAACTGCCGAAAGAGTAATCAGCAAGACGTTTCCCCTCGTCAGATTCGTCGAGGGGAAATGAGTAGGTTATGCTGACCGCTATGTCGTTATCCAGCAAGTGAATCAGTCGGATTACCCGATGAGTGAAAAGCGACATCTCAAATATGAGAGCCGAAGAACCGTGTGATGTTCGCACTGTTTCCCTGGTGATTTCTTCTGCGCCCGCAGGGATGAGCACTTGCGATTCTATTATATCCGCGTATTCATCAAGTGATAGCTTGCCTAGTCCGAGATCAAGAGCATCTTCCTCGACAATAAGGACATCACTATCCGTCTTTGGGTCGAATGCATAGAAGATTTCTCCTAGCGATGCGTCCAACTCTCCCTCTATCCAAGATTCTGGCACTTGAACCGAGAAGTACCTTTGCTCATCCTCAAACAACAACATGGTCCCGAAACCACTGTCCACCAATTGCGGGCTTGGCGGAACACTTATCGTTTCAGTACCCTCACGAGCACTCTCCGCCGAAAGATAATAGCCGCCAAGTAACTCACCTGTTGCGTCCGTAACGGCAATGAAGTATTCCCCGGTATGGGGCGCACGATAGATAATTTCAGAGTCCGTGCCAAACAGTCCGCCGCCGCTGTCGTCGTCCGAGACAACTTGGTTGTCGCGGGAACTTGGGAAGTCAACATACATGACAGGATCTACATTGAGAGAATTTGCGGAAAATCTTACTGTCTCCCCTTCTTTCAAGCTAATCGAATACCAGTCCCAATCGAATAAATGATCGAGGCTGCCAGCGACAGTATCGCCTATCGAGACCGTCCGTCCGTCGTCCGGGTCGTTAAGGGGTTTCAATCTGACGTTACTGATGAGATCAAACATAGATGAATCACCCGAGGCCATCTCGACTTGCAGAAAATGGACACCGTCTAACAGCTCTATTGTCCCATACTCCATGCCGGTATAGCCGTTATTCACTTCCAGGACTGATCCAAATGGATCGGACACATTGAACCATCCATCTCCCTCACCCTCTATCCCGACTTCAAGCAACGTTCCTTCTGTCGCTTCCAACACAAATGCGCTCGTGTCCCAGTAGTTGCGCAATTCTATGCCGAACTCGAAACTGCCTCGTCCGACTGGCAGCCTACGGTCCCCCAGTCCAGATGTGAATTCGCCCTGGATCAGTTTCTCTACGATAGGGGAAATGTCAGACGAGGATGCTGCCAAAGCGAATCCGGCCTCGCCGAAAATAAAGCCCGATATTCCGATGACCTCACCTCTCGAATTGAGAAGCGCCCCACCGCTCTGACCGCCTGCGATTGCAGCGTCTGTCTGCAGATAAGTGATTCCAAGCCGCTCCCATTCTCGGAAGCGAGACAGGATACCGCGAGTGATAGTAGGTTGTGGAAACAGATCCACTTCGGCGGGATAGCCTATTAGAAGTAACTCGGTACCCGGGGACGTATCCTCCCCATCTTCAAGTCTCAGCGGCTGAGCCGATACACCGACCGGCCCCAATACAGCCAGGTCTGCCATTGGATCCCATCCTAAGACCGGCACATTCTCCAATTCTGTCCCATCTGGGAAGACAACCCAGACTGCTTCATAGGGCCAGACTACGTGGTAGTTAGTAAGGACGTAGCCGCCCTCAATCAATACGCCGCTGCCAGTGGCCGCTCCGGTTTCGATGAATGGCACTGAAGGTGAGGTCTGCGCATACACTTCTGCGGGCGACATTTCCCTTGCGGGTTCGGGCGTTGGAGTATCAATGGGCGACAGAGCAAGCGTAGGCGTCTCTGTCGCAGTGGGAACGGGTATGGAAGTGGGCGCAGGCGTTGCGGTCTCTGTCGGAACTGGCGTTGGGGTATTGGTAGGCACGGTAGTAGGCGCAGGCGTTGCGGTCTCTGTCGGAACTGGCGTTGGGGTATTGGTAGGCACGGTAGTAGGCGCAGGCGTTGCGGTCTCCGTCGGAACTGGCGTTGAGGTATTGGTAGGCACGGTAGTAGGCGCAGGCGTTGCGGTCTCCATCGGAACTGGCGTTGAGGTATTGGTGGATATGGGAGTGGGAATAGGAGTTTGCGTCGGCAGAGCGGCAACCACCATCGCCTGCACCGTGGCCTCCAGGTTTGGCGTGGGAGTTGGTGGTGGGGTCTGGGTTCCCTGTCCACAGCCGACGACCAACAGTAGAACCAGAAGTAATATGCCCAGAATTTTCATTGGCCGTTTTCTAACAAATGTAGCCAGGGTAGGCAATATCTCATGCTGCTCCCTCAGAATATCTCCCCCACCCCGACGCTGAAGCCCTCCAGCGCGGTCGAGGTCAGCGTATCGCCCTCGACATAGGTTCCCGCCAACTCCAGAACGCCGTCTCTCAACAGCATTACAGAGACCATCTTATGAACCGGATCAGCTATCCAGTACTCTTTCACTCCATACCTGGCGTACAGTTCTCGTTTGTCTTCCCAGTCCCGCTTCAGTGATGACGGCGACAGAGTTTCGACTACAAGATCCGGCGCGCCCTGAATGTTGGCCGCGGTTCGGATATCTTCACGCTCTTTGGAAATGAACATGAGATCGGGCTGAACCACCTCGGTGTCTGAGAACACTATGTCGAAAGGGGCGTGGAAGATCCTGCCAAGGTCTCCCGCCTTCACATGGTGATGCATTAGAGATCCGAGTTCTATACTCACTATCTGGTGGCCCTCGTTCGGTGAAGCGACCGATATCAGTTCTCCGTTCAGAAGTTCGTAGCGTTCGCCTTCCGGCGTGTTCAGGTAGTCCTGGTATGTGAGCTTGGCTGCCGCGACCATTCCTGTCCTCCTGCTGGGATGCTCGGATTATATCAGGGCGTCGGCGCAGTGTCCCAAGCGATGATGTTGTGCGGAGCGCCGCAAACCTTTTAACATGGGCGTTGAAGTTTCAGCAGGGGTGATGCAATGGGAGCGTTGAGCGATATAACCGTACTTGATATGTCCAGAATTCTGGCCGGGCCTTTCGGAACGCAGATTCTGGCCGACCTGGGAGCGACGATCTGGAAGATAGAATCGCCGTGGGGCGACGATACGCGCGGCTGGGGGCCGCCGTTCGTCGGAAGCGAGAGCGCGTACTACCTCTCCGCCAACCGCGGCAAGAAGAGCCTGATTGTCAACCTGAGAGACCCGCGCGGCCAGGACATCATCAAGAACATGGCGCGGAAGGCGGACGTGGTCGTCGAGAACTTCAAGGTCGGCAACCTCAAGCGCTTTGGGCTGGACTACGAATCATTGTCCGCCGTCAACCCCGGAATCATATATTCCTCCGTGACCGGGTTCGGACAGACAGGGCCGCGCGCCGAGGAGCCCGGATACGACGCCGCCTTGCAGGCCATGACTGGCGTTATGAGCGTGACCGGCGAGCCTGAGGGTCGCCCTTCCAAGGTCGGGGCCGCGTGGATAGACATTCTCACCGGACTGACCTCCACCATAGGCATTCTGGCCGCCCTGCACGAACGCGAGAGCAGCGGCAAAGGGCAGCATATTGACGTCTCCCTGTTCGACGTGGGCATAGCGATGATGGCGAACATCGCGCAGAGCTTCCTTGTCACAAAGGAGACTCCCGGCAGACTCGGCAACGCGCACCCGCAGGTCGCGCCCTACCAGGACTTCCGCGCGGCGGACGGCTTCTTCATGCTGGCCGCCAACAACAACGACCAGTTCCGACGCCTCTGCGATACGGTCGGACTTCCAGACCTGCCCGACGATGATCGCTTCAGGGACAACGCCGACAGGGTCCGCAACCGCGAGACTCTCGAGTCTCTGCTCAACGAAAAGCTGGGCGAGAACTCCCGCGACTACTGGATGGCCGCGCTCCAGAAGGCAGGCATTACCGTCACTTCCATCAACACGATAGCCGACGCGCTCGAAGATCCGCAGGCCGCGGCGCGCAAGTCGGTCTGGAAAATTGACCACCCGACCCTGGGCAGCGTCCCGGTTCTGGCGAGCGCGCTGCAACACCTGAGCCGCACACCCGCGCAACCGCAGGGACACCCGCCCCTGCTCGGAGAACACACGGAGGAAGTCCTGCGGGACGACCTCGGCCTGTCCGACGATGAGATACAGGCTCTCGTCGCGGACGGCGTGGTCAAGGGCAGGGCCGAGTCTTGACTCTGCCTCTCGAAAACATAACTGTCATCGAAGTTGCTGAGGGCGTCGCAGGCGCGTTCTGCGGGCGTATGCTGGCCGGATTCGGGGCGAACGTTATCAAGATAGAGCGTCCCCCGGATGGCGACTGGACGCGCATGGCCGAACCCAGGCTGCCCGGCGTTCGCGCTTTGGAGGCGGGCGCGCTGTTTCTCCACCTGAACATGGGAAAGCGGAGCGCGCTTCTCGACTGGCGCACCGAGCGGGGAGAAGCGTCGCTGAAACGGTTCATCCGGGACGCGGACGTGCTGTTGGAGGACTGGGACGCCGCGACCCTTGAACGCATGGGCCTCGCGGACGGTGTGGAAGCAGTCAACCCGCGTCTGGTGGACCTGTCGTTGACGCCGTTCGGCGCCAGCGGGCCTTATTCAGATTGGGCGACTACCCCGCTGGTCAGCCTAGCTTTGGGAGGATTCCTGTACCTGTCCGGTGACGAGGACCGCGAGCCGCTGGCTATACCCGGTCGTCAGCCCGAATACTTGTCCGGACTCCACGGGTACGGCGGCGCGATGATAGCGCTGTGGGAGCGTGAGCGGACGGGCCGGGGGAGCAGGGTGGAGGTATCGGAGATAGAGACGCTCGCGGCGCTTCACCAGTTTACGACGGTGATGCACACTTACGGCGGCGTGGTGCGCAGCAGGCACGGCGCGCGCTGGGAAAACAAGGGCAACTATGGCCGCTATCCCATAACGATACTTCCGTGCAAGGACGGCTATGTCTCTTTCGCCGTGTCCACCGAGGGGCAGTGGGACCTGCTGTTCCCGATGGTAGGCTTGCCGGAGTTGCTGGAAGACCCGCGCTTCGCCACATTTGTGGAACGCCGCGAACACGCCGACGACATAGACGCGATACTGATAGAGTGGATGAGGGACAAGACTCGCCAGGAGGTGTTCGAGTTCGCGGCGGGCGACTGGTCTGAGCCTGCGTCGCCGCTGCTCGAATTGGCAGAGACGCTGTCCGATCAGCAGTTGCGGCACAGAGGGCTGTTTACAGAGGTCGAACACCCGGATGCGGGTGCGCTAACCTACCCGACCGTGCCGTTCCGAATGAGCGCGACGCAGCCCGAATTCGGCCCCGCGCCCAGGCTCGGCGAACACACGGACGAAGTTCTGAACGCGGTCTCCACCTCTCAAAAGTCCACTCCCTCGGTCTCGAATAAGGCTCCTGCGTGGAGAGATAACGGTCCGCTGAGCGATATGCGGATTCTCGACCTGACTCGCGTGTGGGCGGGGCCGCTCGCCACTCGCATCCTGGCCGATTTCGGGGCCGAGATGATAAAGATAAGCGATCCCCGCGTTCCGATTGACCGCGCGGGCGGCACGAACAACAAGCTCAATCGAAACAAGCCCAACCTCGCGCTCCGTCTCGATCATAAGAGTGGCCGTGAGGCGTTTCTGGAGTTGGTGGCGACTTCCGACGTCGTGGTGGAGAACTTTCGTCCCCGCGTGATGAATAATTTCAACCTGACATACGAAGACCTGCGCGAGGTTCGACCGGATATTGTGATGTGTTCGATGCCCGGGTTTGGAACGACGGGCAAGTACGCGGACTACCCGGCTTTCGGCCCGTCCGTCGAGGCAATGACCGGCATTCCCAGCATGATGGGCTACGAAGGCGGCCCTCCCAGAACCTCCGCGCTCGCCTACCCGGACCCGGTGTCGGCGCTGAACTCGGTAGCCGCGATTATGACCGCGCTTTACCACCGCCGGCGCACGGGGCAGGGACAGTTCATAGACCTTGCGCTGATAGAAGGCCCGATATGCCAGATAGGCGAGTACATCGTAGCGCACTCACGCACGGGTATTCAGCCGCCGCGCGCCGGAAACTCCCACCCCGAACACGCTCCCTACGGCGTCTATCCGGCGCGGGGCGAGGACGAGTGGATAGCCATATGCGTCATGTCCGACGCGGAGTGGGGCGAGTTGTGCGGCCTGATGGCCAGGCCGGAATTGTCGGATTCCGTGGAGTTCTCCCATTCATCCGAGAGGCGACGAAACGCGAGCCGTCTCAACCCCATGATAGCCGAGTGGACGCGCCAACACGACGGGGCTCGGCTTGCCGCCTCGCTCCAGGCCGTCGGAATAGCCGCCGGGCGCGCCGCGAAAAACTACCAACTCCTCGCCGACCCGCACCTCAACGAGCGCGGCTTCTTCGTGGAGATAGAAGAGCCGGACGTTGGCGGAAAAGTGTACCCCGGCCAGGCCGTCAGGATGACCGGCCTGAACCGCTCCGCATGGAGGCCATCCGCGAGACTCGGCGAGCATACGGACCGGATTCTGTCCGGCCTGCTCGGCATGAGCGACGAGCGTATCTCCCGGATGGAGCAAGACGAGACCATTGGCATATTCCATCCCGATGACTGAAATCTAATAACTAAGAACTGAAAACCAACAGAGGTATAAGTACATTGGCAGACATAACAATTCACTCACCCATGACAGGCCGCATGATAGAGGTGCTGGTGTCCGAGGGCGAATCAGTAAGCGCGGGCGACGTGGTGGCGGTTGTCGAGTCTATGAAAATGGAGAACGAAATCATCTGCGACCACGACGGTACAGTGTCCGCCGTCCACGTCGAAGAAGACCAGTCCGTCTCCGAAGGCGACCAGTTGATCGTGGTGAATACTTAACGATATAAATGCCCTATCCTGGCTTTACAGTTGAAAGTGAGTTACGGGGGTGGATATGCAAATACAGTTCACCATTACGAATGACGAAGATGTGTATGAAGGCCTTCATCGGATTATGGATGAATCTGAGATAAGCGGCTTCATAGAGGCTCTTGTCCGGCCTCATGTGCTGGGCGCCTCCAACTTGGAGCATGTCATAGTAGAACTGATCGCTATGTCGGAAGACTGCAACATATCTTTTGAGCCGCCTCGCTTGGACACGGAAATATATCGAAAGTCAGAAGCGCTCTGATGTATCTGCTGGATACGAACGTTGTTTCTGAATTGAGAAAGTCCAAAACACGTCGGGTCGACAGAAGCGTAGTGGCATGGGCGAACAGCGTTGCCGTGAACGACCTGTTCCTATCGGTAATCTCAGTATTGGAAATCGAAATTGGCGTGTCCCTAGTTGAACGTCGAGATCCCTTGCAGGGGAATGCCCTCCGTAGTTGGTTCGATGGGCAAGTATTAGTTGCTTTCGCTGGTCGCATTTTGCCTATAGATACGGCTATCGCTCGCGTCTGCGCTGGACTTCACGTGCCTGATCCACTTCCTGACCGAGATGCGCTCATCGCCGCGACCGCGTTGGTTAATGAGATGAGCGTGGTTACGCGAAACGTGTCCGACTTTGCCCCTACCGGGGTGGAGATAATCAATCCCTAGGACTATGCGGAAGACGCTTGATTATGAGTGTTGGAAGGCTTCCTTGATATGTTCAACAAAGTTCTCATAGCCAATAGGGGCGAAATAGCCTGCCGAATCACCAGAACCTGCCGGCGACTTGGGGTAGGAACTGTGGCTATATACTCCACCGCCGAGGGAGCGCCGCTTCATGCCGAGCTTGCCGACGAAGCGGTCGCCTTGCCCGATTCGCCCAATCCCGTCGCCGCATACCTGGACGTGGATAGCCTAATCTCGATAGCGAGAGAGAGCGGCGCAGACGCGATTCACCCCGGATACGGCTTGCTTGCCGAAAACCCCGATCTGGCCAATGCCTGCGCCGACTCCGGCATAGCGTTTGTCGGCCCACCCACGCATATCATCCGGCTGATGGGCAACAAGCGTGAGGCGCGCCGCAGGCTGGCCGAGGCCGGGGTACCCGTTCTGCCCGGCGCGGATGTGGCGCCCGACCTCACCGATATGGAATCGTCCGCGTCCGCGGTCGGCTATCCGCTCATGGTCAAGGCGAGCGAGGGCGGCGGCGGCATAGGTATGCAGCTTGTGGCCGATCCCAGACGACTGGGGAGGGCGGTCTCGCGCGCCCGTTCGTCCGCGAGGCGCGCGTTCGGAAGCGAGGACATCTATCTGGAGCGATTCATCCCCGATGCCCGGCACGTCGAGGTTCAGATTGTCGCGGACTCGAACGGCGTTTGCTCTCACCTATGGGAGCGCGAGTGCTCCGTCCAGCGCAGGCATCAGAAGGTTATCGAAGAGGCGCCGTCGCCCTCCATATCGCAGGCCACCCGCGACGAGCTTACATCCGTGGCGACGCGCGCCGCCCAAAGCGTCGGCTTCAGGAACGTCGGCACATTCGAGTTCCTCGTTGACCAAAACGACGCCATCTACTTCATCGAGGCTAACACGCGCCTCCAGGTCGAACACGCCACGACCGAGATGGTGACCGGCGTTGACATCGTGGAGCGGCAGCTGAGAATAGCGGCGGGCCAGGCCGGACAGCCGGAACCGGCGCGAGTCAGCGGACACGCCATCCAATGCCGGATATACGCCGAAGATCCGCAGACCTTCATACCCTCACCGGGCATACTGGACGAATTTCACATCCCCTCTCTCGACTCCCTACGCGTGGACACCGGATTCCGCTCCGGAGACGAAGTGTCCTCCTGGTTCGACCCGCTGCTTGCGAAGGTCATAGCATGGGGTGAAACGCGAGAGGCGTCCATCTCCCTGATGCGTGAGGCGTTGGGCGGAACCCGAATTTCGGGCGTGAAGACCAATGTCACGACACTGCGTAAGGCTATCGAAAGCGCGGAATTTGTGCGAGGCAGATATACGACCGACCTGTTGCAAAGGATAGTCTGAGGAGGCGAGACCATGATCTGGCAGCCGGAAATCGAGGAACTGGAGTATCGTAGGTCGCTCGCCCAGAAGATGGGCGGCGAGGAGCGGATAGAGCGACAGCATTCGGAGGGCAAGCTGACCGTCCGTGAGAGGGTGGATACGCTCCTCGACCCCGACACTTTCTTCGAGATTGGAGATATGGCGGGTTACGGCGAATACGATGAGGACCGCAGCCTGACAGGATTCATGCCATCGCCGTATGTGACAGGGCTTGGCAGGGTGAACGGTCAGCTCGTGGTCGTCGGCGGCGAGGATTTCACCATACGGGGCGGCACGGCGGCCGGACCGCCCCGGCGCAGGGCGAAGAACAACAAGTGGGCCGACAGTTTCGCGCTTCGGTTCGGCGTGCCGCTTATCTACATGGCAGATGGCGCGGGGGCCAGCGTGCGCGGCGTGCAGTACGACCAGGGTGGTCACCTGCCAAGCTCCGACGACTTCGGCAGCGAGGTCGAGCTTCTGGGCAAGGTGCCGGTCGTGGCCGCGATTGTAGGCTCGGTCGCCGGTCGTCCGGCGGGGCGCGCGATGATGGCGCACTGGACGATTATGGTCAAGGGTTCGAGCCAGATATTCCCGGGCGGGCCTCCGGTAGTGCGCCGCGCCATATCCGAGGAGATAGACAAGGAAAGCCTGGGCGGCTCTCACGTACACGTACACCGGAGCGGCGCGGTTCATAACGAGGCGGAGAGCGAGGAAGACCTTCTCGAGCAGGTGCGACGCTACCTGAGCTATATGCCGCCTAATGTCTGGGAGATGGCGCCGCGAGTGACTCCCAGCGACGACCCCAACCGGCGCTCCGAGGAACTGCTGAGCATCATTCCAAGAAACACGCGCCGCGCCTACGATATGCGAAAGCTGATTGGCCTCGTGGTTGACGAAGACAGCTTCTTCGAGATACGACCGCACTGGGGGCGCACGGCCATAACCGGCCTTGCGCGGGTGAACGGCTACGTCGTCGGAGTGGCGGCGAACGACCCGCGCTACCTGGCCGGGGCCATAGACGCGGACGGCGCGAACAAGCAGACGCACTTCCTGGATGTCTGCGACACCTTCAACATTCCGATAGTCCTGTTCAACGACGTGCCAGGGTTCATGGTGGGCAGCAAGGCCGAGCTTCAGGGAACGATACGACACGGGATGCGTACCCTGATGGCGAACGCGCAGTTGAGCGTTCCGGTCATACAGCTTCACGTTCGCAAGGCGTTCGGGCTGGCCGCCGCCGCTACGGGCAGTTCGGTCCCTGTACATCTCAGGATGGGCTGGCCGTCCGGCGACTGGGGTTCTATCCCGGTCGAGGGTGGAGTCGAGGCGGCGTACCGGCGCGACATAGCCGCCTCTCCCGACCCCGACGCACGGAGAGCGGAGCTAGAGGCGATGATGAACAAATACCGTTCGCCGTTCCTGGTGGCCGAGGCTTTCGACATCGAGAAGATGATAGACCCCAGGGACACGCGCCCCTTCCTGTCCATGCTCGTCGAGGCTGCCCAGTCGCCCCTGAAACGCAACCTCGGCCCAAAGCCGAAGTATGGTGTCAGGCCCTGACCTGAATACGCAATATAGGGTATAATCCGACTATACCCAAGGATGTGAAATTGACCATTACAATTCAGGATGTGATCAGGTGGATACAGGAGGACCCGGAGGCGAAGGAAGAACTCCGGCGAATTCTGCTGACTGAAGAACTGCTCAACCTGCCCCAACGATTCGACAATCTGGTTGAGGTCACCGAACAGAACAGTCGAGACATCGCTAGGCTGGTTGAGGTCACTGAACAAAACAGTCGAGACATCGCCAGACTGTTCGAGCTTGCTGAACAAAGCATTCGGCTTGCTGAACAGAATAGCCGGGAAATCGTCAGGCTGGTCGAGGACATCGGCAGGCTGGTCAAGATAGTGGAACAGCAGGGGCAGGATATTGGTATGCTCAAGGGCCTCGCGCTCGAATCGGCTTTGCACGGGCGCGCTATCTCATTGTTGAGCGGCAGATTCAAACTGCGCCGCGGCAGGGTGATGAGGGGCCCGGTTATGCTCGAGATAAACCACGAGTTCGAGGACGCCGTTGACGCCGCCACCGATGACGGATTCATCACCGAAGATCAGAACCATCGAATCTTCAATACGGACCTCGTAGCCAGGGCCAGGGACCGCGCTACCGGCGATGTCGTTTACGTCGCGGCGGAAGCGTCTTTCACAGTCGAGCCGGGCGACATTCGGCGCGCGCACGAAACCACGCGCGCGCTTAGGCTTGTCTTTCCATCCAACGACGTCAAGACAGCCGTGTTCGGTGCGGCGATTAGTCTCCAGAACTCCGATTGGGCCAAGCAAGAGGGCGTAGAGGTCTTCATAGTGGAACTCCCCCGCTGAGAGAACGATCCTAATGCATGAGGCGTTGACCCGCACAGGATTCAACGCCTCTTACACTCCGGTAGCATGGCTGATTGTGAGCGTTTACACCGTCATCGGCCTGACGTTCTCGGTGAATCGCTCCAACAGCCCGAACGTCTCATCCAGCGTCTGCCCCTGGAAGTTGAGCATCAGGTGATTCACCCCCATCTGCTCCAACCGCTTGACGTCGTCCGCGATTAACTCCGCGTTGCCCGTGAGAAGCCGACGCTCGCCGTCAACTATCTGCGCCTCCGTGTCGTCGTACCAGTTCACGCTGTACGCGAAGTCCATAGAGGCGGGATCGCGTCCCGCGTCCTCGGCGTGCGAGCGCACCCGGCCTTGGTAGTCGGCCAACTGCTCGAACGTGCCGACAGGGAACTTCGGGTTGCTGCATATCGGGTACCATGCGTCCCCAAGCTGACCCGCCCGGCGAAGCGCCGGCGGACTCTCTCCGCCAATCCACAGGGGCGGGTGAGGCTTCTGCACAGGCTTGGGCGCGAACGCGATGTCCGAGAAACTGCTATATTCGCCCTCGAAAGTCGGGTCGTCACTCGTCCATAGCTCCTTGAACACGCGGAGGTACTCGCTCCCGACCGCGCCGCGCTCCTCGTATGGAGGCGCGCCGATTGCCTCGAACTCCTCCTTCATCCAGCCCACTCCACAGCCCACGATCAGACGTCCGTTGGAGAGAACGTCAATAGTTGACAGAATCTTGGCGGTGAGCACCGGACTGCGATGGGGCAGCACCATCACCGACGTGAGCAGCTTTATCCTCGAAGTAATGCCCGCGATATAGCTGATCGTCGTCAACTGCTCCATGTACTCTCCCGCCACGGAGCTAACGAACGCGCCGCTCTCGTTGTAGGGATATACCGACGCGATGCTGTTGGGCACCACGATATGGTCGCTGACGCTCAGTATCTCGAATCCCAGTTCCTCGCCCTTCTGCGCCAGAGCAACCAGGTTTTCCGGCGAGGCAAGAGGCCCACGGCTGGGCGCTCCAAATCCGAATTCCATGTGAATCTCCTTTCATCCGGGCCGATTTGGGCGGTCGCCGGACCTCGATTATAGGTGTGCCTTCTCGATGGCGGCTTCATTCGCCATGTGCGTATCCTAGCATTACGAGAGCCGGAGTGGTAATCTCAGTCCGCCCATCGTCCCACTGTCGCTGTAGCCTCTTATCGAACCCGCTGGCGCAAAGACGGATATGTGGAAGGGTAGGAACTGCGCTAGGGTCTTTCGCTGGGCAACTCCCTTTGAGGCGAATACTTCGAGAAATGGTCATGTTTCGAGCCGAGGCTGTCGATTACAAGGAAAGCCCTCAGCTATGCGCTCCCGGGCCGAGTTGTCGAAGTTCAGGATAAATGTCAGGGTAAGTGACCAGCAAGAATGTCACCTGCTTGGGTCGCCATGGTATCAGACTACGTTGCTTCCACCTTTCTCCGAGAGGGCGTCATCGGTGGACTCTCAGCTTTCAGGTACTTTTTCACCGTATTCCTGTGGACCCCCGTCTCCCGGGTGATGCCTCTGATCGATAGGCCCTTGCGCTTCGCTGCGTGAACCGCCTCCCACCTTGCTACCTGCTTCGGAGTGGGCTTCCTTGGCAGGGGCGCCGCTTTCTTTCGTTCCCTATAGACGGCTTCGCGGTCGCTCTCTTCCGCTCTCTCCCTGTCGAGCGCTGCCAGAACCGTCGCCCACCGACTGCCCAAGCCGTTATGGTCCGGCGGTGCATGTGAAGAGTGTCCGTTGACACTGCGCAGGATGTTCGGATGGGACGGAGCCTCCTGGCTGGGGATGATCTGACCTTCATGTTCAACGACCAGCTCACCGTCCAGTCCCTCGAGCACGTCCACCTTCGATCCAGCGTAGGTCGGTCGCTCCGTGCCGGGCAGCAGCTGAAGCGTACTCTGTCGGTACTTCACGGTGTTGTCCTTTGCCACCTTGCGACTGTGCCTGAAGCACAGCGCCCGATCCAGGCATGTCTCTTCGTCCACTGGACGGTAGGCGACTTCAGGTTCCCGCGCCGGTACGCCGAAGCGCTCGTTGAAGGAGTCGATGAAGGCCTCCAGAACGATCTTGGCGTCTTCGATGGTGGTCGCGCCCGCGAGTCGAAGCTCGGTTACAAGTCTGTCCTGGAAGGTTCCAGCCACTCTCTCCACACGGCCCTTGGCCTGAGGAGACAGCGCAAAGATCATCTGTATCCCAAGCTCGTCCATCGCGCGACTGAACTGGGTTGGAGCGCTCGGCAGTCCGCCCCCGGGTACATGCTTGAAGACGGAGTGTCGGTCTGTGTACAGGGCGATGGGTATCCCATAACGCTGGATCAGACCCCGCATCAGCAGGAAGTAGTCTCGTGTGTTCTCATACTCACAGAACAGGGCGCTTGCCACCCTGCCCGTGGCGTCGTCCACAGCCAGAAGCAGCATGAACCGAGGTCCATCGTCTCCGAGCCACCTGTGGTAGCTGCCGTCTATCTGTATCAGCATCCCCTCGCTCGGCATACGCTGCCGACGAACACGATGCTTCGGCGGGCGGCGGCGGCGCGGACTGTTCACTCCGGCTTCAACCAGTATCCATCGCAGCGTGCTGCGAGCTATGTCTATACCCTCACGTTCTCTCAGCAACTCGCTCAGGTGGGTGTGGTTGGTTCCTGAGTACCGGGTCCGAGCGAGACGCAGCACTTCGGCCTTTGTCTTCTCTGGTGTTGTGTTGGGAGCTCTGCGTCCTCGGTGGCTGTGAGCGAGTGCGGCTGCGCCATCCTTTCTGTAAGCCGCCAGAAGTCGCCAAGTGTGGCGCGCGCTCACTCCCATCAGAGTAGCTGCCTGATCTATCGCCATATGCTCCGCCAATAGACTATTGAGGATCTGAAGTCTTGTCTGTTCCCGTTGGTTCAACGTCACGTTCTCCATTGTGACATTGTTGCTGAACAGTTAGGTCATGACATTTATGGTGAGCAACAACAGCCGAGTGGGACTTTTCCCACTATTTTGTCCCGCGAAGTTTATTTATGACCACCTCTTGGGTACTGCGCTTCCAAGCGAATAGGTCGGCAACGTAACGTCCGACTGGCGCGGCGGTCTCGCATTGTGACGCCTACTGAATCCTCAATGCCCCATCGACTCAGTCTTCGGAACAGCGAGCCGTATTCCGCCCTTGATACATGGTTGGTTGGATGCTTCATCGGGTTGTCGGATAGCAGGCGTCCAGTCTGAAATGCAAAAAAGAAATCAAAGTCAGGCAATCAACCGCGTCTTCCACATCGTGTTGCCAGTGTATCTTGGGAGTGTGGGCAATTGGATTCCGGAAGAATTGGAACGAACCAACCAGCAAATTCTTGAAGCCGTCATGTTCATTCCATTCCGTTTCGGTTGCAAGACTGTTAAAGGCCAATTTGGGAAAACCGTTCTGCGGGCGATCAAATGACTGCTTCACTAAGTTTACGCCGTCAATTGTGAGACCAGTCTTTTCACGAATCCGTTGAGCCAACCCCTTAGATGCCTCAAAAACAGCATGGAAATAATTTTCCTCCATGTACTCCGGCTTGCAGTATCTTTGCACTTCTGAATGGACACGCCGAAGAGACATTTTGTTTTCCACTGCCTTGGCTCTTCTTTCAGCCTCCGTTAAATCCCGGGTTCGGCTGACTTTATGAAACTCACCGTCGTCTCGGTATTCCACTCCCGAGAATCTGAGGATACGGTTGATTCCATTACAAAATGTTCTGAATTCATCAAGGGCTCCCGAATATGCGACGTGCGGGTAAAGGGTTCGAATAAGGTGCAAGACACAGGAACCCCCATCAGATCGATACTTTGCACTGACGGCGTTCAGAAGCCTGTCGCGCTTTGATGGCCCCCAAACCCAATAATCAACTCCCGGTCGCATGCCGTAAAGATCAGACTCCTGAGGAGTGTTCGCGGGACGTTCCGAGATGTTGAGTTCCGCAAATTTACGGTCCAAGTCCTTATGGGTAACGGAGTCGTCTACCAGATATTCTGCTATCTGCTCCAGTGCTGAGGATGTGAACTCAATTTTCATAGCTCTAGTTCCTTAACTATGCACAATCTGCTCTCCGAATTTCCAAAGTGCCCTCTTGGAGCACTGCGGTACGTGTGGTTGACCTGACTGGTCAATGCTATTTGTAGGACGATGTTTGTCTCCCTGTTTGCTTGCCATAAGTGATATAGTACGAAACTGTGACGGTCTGCCCTATTTTGTCCTATTCCCAATTCCGAAATGTGGTTGAAGGGCCCATACTCCAGCGAAACACTTTGTGGTTTGCGTCGCCCGTCTTCTCGATGACGATGCCCTAGATGAAGTCAGGATATACAGGTAACTGATGTTACGCACTTAGCTATGAATTCCTAAACGAGAATGAGCCAGCTCAGCTACGAAATCTCTCTCAACTGCGTAAGGTCAGCAGGTAATTGGTTCTACTGCTGGTAATTGATTAGCGGGGTATTATTGCGGAAGATGTTCAGGAGGAACGGCTGGGAACGGGACCGCCACCGAACACATCGCAGAGAGCATCCACCAGCGCCTCGTCGTCAACAGCTCGTCTCAGCGTCTTGATCACGCTCGTGAACGCTGAGAACGCCTCAGCCCCTTCGTCGGTCTTCGAGCAGTGAGATACCTTCCGAGCTATCACAGCCCCACGCAGAGCCCGCTCAGCGCGATTGTTGGTCGGCTCTATGCCTGGGTCATCCAGAAAGCGCAGCAGGTTGCCGCGGTCGTTGTGCCTGCCGAGTTCATTCAGAAGTCTCTGATTGTCCGGGTCCGGCATCGGACGGTCGCGCAGATGGTGAGACACCTCCCGTTTCAACCGCTCCGACTCTCCCACAAAGTCATCCGACTCTCCACGATGGTATGACTCTCGCAGTTCCATCGCCTCTCTGAAACGTTCAATCAGTCCCTTACCGAAGCTGCGCCCTCTGCCCACCTTGGTCTCAAGAGCCTCACTGATAGAGCGAATCACGTGCGCCATACACTTCTGCTGTTTCACACCGGACAGAGTACGCGCGTCATAGCTCCGGCCCCTGTCCGCAACCATCACTCCACCATAGTCGGTGGGAATCAACTCTCTGACTTCCTCGTTGCGGTGGCGAGAGCGTACCCGGTACACGGTCGTCTCATCGGTCTCGAACGCCATCAGGAAAGCAGACTCTCCACCCACACGCCAGCCCGTGTCGTCGGTGTGGACGAACGCGCTTGAGCGCACCGAATCGCGCAGCCTGCGGTAGGCGTCACCCACCTCTCCCTTCGCGCGGCGCAGCGCGTCCTGCGTGATCGCGCTCTGACTTATCCTCACCCCGCTCAGAGTCCTGAGTATGGAGGGAACCTTCCTCACCGGAACGCCCGCGCTGTGGTGCAGTACATGGGCCGCCGCCATCACCCGCTTGCCCACTCGATGGGCGCTCGCGCCATATTGGTCAAAGGCTACATCCCTATGACGGCCGCGAACCCGCTTGCCACACGACTGACACCGGCATATCTGTACCCTGTATCCCTTCACATCGGGCTTGGGCATCGGGGGAATGTCGGTCACATAGGCGAAGCTCACTCCCTCATATTCGAGTCTGCCCCCACATCCCGGGCAACTGTCCCCGGCTACCGACACGTCAATGATCGGTTCTGTTAGGTCACCATGGGAAGGAGGCTTTCGGTAGCTGAACGATCCCCTGCCCGGCTTTCGGCCCGGACGTTTGGGCTTTGCGGTTCGTGTGCCCTTGGAGAACGGAGCGGCTTGGCGCTTTCCCGCTCGTTGGGCCTCGACGAGTCGCTTCTGCAACTCCCTGATCGTCGCCAACTGTCGAGCGTTCCGGTCTTGCAGTCGGTTGACCTGGACAAGAAGGTCGCCATGCTGGCAGGGTGGGAGGTCTTTCTGAACACATGGCCGTAGTATAAGAATATGTTCAGAGCTAGACTTTCAACTAACTTACCCGATGTGCGGGTTTATGTTCAGTTCACCAATTTAGATATTTGCAGAGGAGGATTACCCTGAGCCTGGTTCAACATGAAAGCCATGGTGTGGCTGAGCGCTTTTCTGAGCAGACGATTGCTCAGATGCCACATATCCCTGGCCCACACACGCTTGATCAGGTAGCGGTCCACTAATTGTCCGAAGACCGTCTCTATCCTATAACGGAAGCGACTGATCGTCGCACTTCTGTGCGGCCAGGGCTCGGAAGAAGCTCTTTTGAACTGTGCTTGAAGATTAAGCCCATCTCTATCCAGTTCCTCTTTGAGTCTGGGACTCCAGTAGTTTCGGTCTCCCAACATGGTTCCGCGCCGCCCGTTGACCAACTCGGGAACCACAGCTGTCTCATGGACTTGGGCAGGCGCTATGCCGAAGCTGACTATCACACCCGGCCACGCCACCAGTGCGTGCAATCGAAAGCCGTAGAAGGTCTGGCGCGCAACGGTATCGTGTCCAAAGCCGGCCTCACCCCTGAAGCGCTGGCATCTGTATGCGCGAGCGAACTGACAGACAGGGACAGCGAAACTGTCAACCAGTTTCAGAGAGGGGTCGTATCTGACCTGTTCAAGCATACGCTGCCATATCATCTCCTTGACGCGCCACAGATTGGCCGCCTGTCTGACGAATGTGGTGCGATGTATCTTTCCCATTTCAGGGAAGAAGTGCGAATAGTGTCTGCGGAAGTAGTCATAGATGGCCTTGTCCTGGTTCAGAGACAGATACTCTCCTACTATCTCCATGGTGAGCGTCTCGCTGTCTGAGAGTGCGGGCGCAGGCCCTCTCTGTCTGAGGCGTATTGTTCCAAAAAGCTGTTTCATAGTGTCGTCAATAATGCAGAAAACGGTTATTATGAAGTCGTCCAGGTCCATGGCGTCATCCTCGGAGTTTGATGCAACCCTATTAGAGACGCTATGACTTGGACTTTCAACTGTTTCTATCCTTTATCCAAAAACTTGCACACGGGGTTAACTTACCTTCTCATGCGAACGCTACCGCCGGTTGTGGAGTTGTGCCCGGCGTAGGCTCCTGCTGACTGTCAGCCACCGGCACCAGCTTGTAGCCCAGCTGAGCGGCCCTCCTCTTGGCGTTACCCAGTGCGCGCTTGCGGTACTGTTGCTCATAGTACTCCGCGCCCGCGTCAACGTACTTCTGCCCGTACTTCAGCATCGAGTATATGATCCGCGCCAACTTGTGCGCCGTTGCCGTTATCGCCTTCGGAGCGCCCAGATGAGCCTTCTTCCTGCGAAGAAACGCCCCCAGCGCGCTGTCGGAGCGATGCAACGCATTGGCGGCAAGGCGCAGCGCGGCCGCAGCCCTGTTCGCGCTCGGATTCGTCCGTGAACTCATCACCCTGCCGCCGCTTACCTTATTATTCGGACTCAACCCCAGCCAGGAGGCAAAGTGTTTCACAGTAGGCCAGCGACTCATGTCCGTTCCTATCTCACTCACCACTTTCAGCGCCGTGTACGCCTCCACCCCGTCTATCTCTGTCAGGTCCACCCCAGTCATCCTGTACAGGTGTGTTCTAACGTCGAAGCGCGGCGCGTTGCCCTGATGAGGATTCGCGCCGCGCCTGTTGGCAAGTGTGCCACCGTCGCTGCGGTCATCGAACCTTCCAAGCTGCAACTCTATCTGTCGGTCGCACTCTTCTATCTTGCGCTGGTACTCTCTGTATAGCTCTAACGCCTGGGTCAACTCGAAGATGTGCTCCTCCCTCCAGTGACCGCGCAGCGACTTCGCTATCTCCTTCTCATCCGCCTTCATCGTAGGATGTCTGAACCGCGCCAGTTCGCGCGGATCGCGCTCGCCTCTTACTATCGCCTCAATGATCCGCATACCCGTCTTGCCGGTGATATTGCTCATGACGTGCTGAAGCTTTATGTTCATCTGCGTCAGCGCCTTCTGCATATGCTGGATATGGTGAGACGCATACTCCACCAGCATCGCTCGCTGACGCAGATAGCTCCGAAGGCTTCTTATCTCCGCCTCAGGTCTGAACGCTCCCGACAGCAGACCGTAGGTGTGCAACTGCTGTAGCCACTGACAGTCCTGCACGTCGGTCTTGCGACCGGGCACGCTCTTGAGACGCCTCGGGTCCACCAATAGCACCTCCAGCCCACGCTCCTCCAGAACCCCGAACAGCGGTATCCAGTACACACCGGTCGACTCCATCGCCACCGTCTCCACTCCGCACTCAACCAGCCAGTCTGCCATCCGGTACAACTCCGCAGTGTACGCCTCGAACTCACGCACTGGCCGCTCGGAGCGCCCTTCGGAGACCGCCACGAAATGGCTGCTCGCTCCCACATCTATCCCCGCAGCGTTCAGGTTCACCCGCGACAACTCCTGCGGCAAATCCCTCGTTTGATCTCTCTTAACTTTCTTTCGTCCTGAACTTGTCTCGTGCCTTTCCATCGCGCCCTCCGCTACTATCGAGTAGGCGTGCCGCCGCAGGGAATCATCGACTTCGCACAATCTTTCAAACGGGAGCCTGCCCTGATCGGAGCGTCACCAATGATGCCGTCGTAAGACTCCCGGACCATGCTTTGTACCGGGCAATAAGCGCCAATGCCAACTCCGGTCTCTGTACGACGACACGCCTCCCTATAATCTTACACGGCATCACAAGGCGATATAGTTAGTCGCCTCTGCACGGCCCGGAAAGGGCATACGGATGCTTTGTACAAAACTTAGATAGAGAGAACAGGGTAAGCTGACGAGACCCAACACCTCTGAAAGGTCATGTCATGCTCACCCCCGTATCAAGTACGGGGCAGGCTCTGCCCGATACCATTGTACCCCTACTCAATCCGTTCGCGCCGATGTTTCAGGCCAGGACATGGGCGAAAGTCCGGGTGCTGCTGGTTGGCGCAGTCCTGGCCACGCGCAAGAGGACCGTCACCTCCGCTCTCTGGGTAATGGGACTCAGCGACGACACGAGCTTTGCCCGGTACCACCACGTTCTGAGGCCGCGCTGAGTGGTCCCCCCTTCAATTGAGCCGTGTGCTGCTATCTCTCTTGGTACAACACCTCGATCAGGGCGATGGTCCACTGGTTTTCAGCATAGACGAGACCCTGGAGCGGCGGCGTGGCAAACGGATCAAGGCCAAGGGGATATATCGTGACGGAGTGCGCTCCAGCGGGAGTCACTTCGTCAAGGCCTCCGGTCTGCGCTGGATAAGCCTGATGTGGCTGCCCACCATACCCTGGGCGCTGCCGGTGCTGACCGCACTGGCGCCGTCCGAACACTACCATCTCAAGATCGGCAAACCCCATAAGAAGATCACCGATTGGGCGCGCCGGATGATCCTCCAGCTACGTTGCTGGCTGCCCAACCGACACATCGTCGCGGTCGCCGACAGCAGCTACGCCGCCCTCGATCTGCTCCATTTCTGTCAGTCCATGACTCGTCCGGTCACCTTCATTACCAGACTGCGTCTCGATGCGGCGCTCTATAAACCCGCTCCGCCTCGTCGGCCCGGTCAGATGGGTCGTACGCGCGTCAAGGGTCAGTGCCTGCCCACACTCAGGACATTCCTGGACTGTCCCGATACGCGCTGGATGAGCGCAGCGCTCGCGTGGTACGACGGTGTTACTCGGACTGTGGAGTTCAGCTCTCAAACAGCGCTCTGGTATCACACGGGCAAGTCCCCTGTGCCCATTCGATGGGTGCTCATTCGAGACCCCATGCAGCAGTTCGACTCACAGGCGCTGCTGTGTACTGATGCTGCGGTTGTCCCAGTGCAGATCATCGAGTGGTTCGTGTTGCGCTGGCAGGTGGAGGTTACCTTTCAGGAGGCACGGGCACACCTGGGGGTGGAGACTCAGCGTCAGTGGTCGGACAGGGCAATCGCCCGTACCACACCGTTGCTGCTCGGACTGTTCTCCTGGATAACTCTCGCAGCCCACCTGCTGGGCAATCAATGTCTGGGGACTCCACGATCAGCCGCCTGGTATGCCAAGTCGGAGCCGGCTTTCAGCGACGCCATAGCCCTGGTGCGTCGTCACCTGTGGAGCGCTTCAGCGACTTTCTGCACGTCGTCGCAAAAACCCGATATGCAACAAATCCCAACGCCGCTGTTCAACAGGTTCATAGAATCGCTAGCCTATGCAGTATGAATGTACAAAGCATCCCTATGCCCTTGCTGCGCCGTGCGGAGGCGACTAACTGGGTCGCCGCATTGAACCGTGTATGATTATGGTGGGGCGTGTCGGCAACATAGAGACCGACCTCGGCATTGGTGCGCATTGCCCGTTACAAAGCATGGCACGGGCGCCTTACAACGGCGTCATTGGTGACGTCTCCCTTGGGGGACGCTACCGTTCGATAGGTTGTGCTAAGCGTGTGGCGCCCATCGTCGACACGCCTACTCCATATGAGTAGAGGATGTGATGGATAGAGACAAAGATGCGAAGGGAGAGCGAGCGAAGGGACTGACTGTAGAGTTGTCGCGAGTGAACCTGAACGCGGCAGGGATAGACGTGGGGGCGAGCAGCCACTTCGTGGCGGTGTCGGAGACGCGTTCCGAGCAGCCTGTGCGCGAGTTCGAGGCATACACGGCGGAGTTGTACCGGATGGCCGACTGGCTGCGCGAGTGCGGAGTGGAGACAGTGGCGATGGAGTCGACGGGTGTGCATCAGGATACCGCTGTTCGGAGTGCTGGAAGAGCGTGGATTTGAGGTGCTGCTGGTGGACCCGAGGCGTCTGAAGAGTGTGCCGGGTCGCAAGACCGATGTGCTTGACTGCCAGTGGTTGCAGCAGTTGCACACGTACGGACTGCTCTCAGCGGCATTCAGGCCGGAGTCTGAGATAAGAAAACTTCGGAGTTACCTGCGTCAGTGCGCGATGCTGGTGGAGTATGCGTCTCATCACATCCAGCATATACAGAAGGCGCTGACGCAGATGAACATAAAGCTCCAGCACGTTATAAGCAACATTACGGGCACGACAGGTATGAAGATCATCGAGGCTATCGTGGAAGGCGAGCGCAACCCGCGCGCACTGGCACAGTTCAGACATCCAACAATGAAGGCTGATGAGAAGGAGATAGCGGAGTCGCTGCGGGGCCACTGGAGAGAGGAGCACATCTTCGAGTTGACGCAGGCGCTGGAGTTGTACAGGACCTACCAGAGCAAGATAGCGGAGTGCGACCGGGAGATTGAGGCGCGGCTCGGGAGGTTCGAGGACCGAAGCGACGGAGGTATGCTTGCCAGCAGGCGTGGCACGAAGCCCGGTCAGGGCAACGCACCCAGGTTCGATGCACGCACGCACCTGTATCGGATGACCGGAGTGGACCTGACCACAATAGACGGTGTGGAAGCGTACACGGCGCTGAAGGTGGTGAGCGAGGTTGGAATGGACATGAGCCGGTGGCCGACTGCCAAACACTTCGCCTCATGGCTCGGGTTAAGTCCCAATAACAGGGTGAGCGGCGGCAGGGTAATGAACTCGCGAACGACTCAGAACGCGAACAGGGCGGCGACGGCTCTTCGACTCGCGGCCAACGCGCTGCACAGATCGGACAGTGCGCTGGGAGCGTTCCTTCGCAGGAAGAAGGCTCAACTCGGAGCGCCCAAGGCGATAACGGCGACAGCGCATAAGCTGGCCCGGATCATCTACTCAATGCTCAAGTATGGTCAGAGGTACGTGGATGCAGGCGCAGAGTACTATGAAAGACAGTATCGTCAGCGAGCGCTGAGCAACGCGAAGAGGAGGCCTGCTCAGCTCGGCTACAAGCTGGCGCCGATGGTTAATAGTCAACAGGAGTCGCCGCCGGGCATAACTCCAGAACCGGGGGCGGCACTCGTATGATAAGCTAAGTTAGTCAATAGGCGAGCTTACCGCTTAGGACGCTCGTGTGAAACTCAACCGCATCTATCCGAAGCCAAAGCTATGAATCGTAAGTATTGCCTGTGCCAACATTACATGGACTTGGTACTAGAGGGTGTCGTCAAAACAGTTTGGTCCAAAGTACCAGAGCGCGTATCTGGCAGATAGCTAGGAAAGAAGGGCCATTTTTAGCGTATCGCGTCGCCACCCCTCGCCATTGCTTCAGATGAAGGAAGGCATTTTCCACCAGATGCCGCAGTTTATACAGGTACTTGCCATACGCCCGGGGCTCCTTGCGATTGCTTCTGGGTGGAATCACCGGATTCATCCCTCTGGACAACGCCTCTTCCACAATTTCATTGCTGTCATAGCCTTTGTCCGCCAACAGATGTTCCGCCTCGATGTCCTCGATCAATGGAATTGCCTGAGAGCAGTCTGCCGTCGTTCCCTCGGTCAGAATCATACATACCGGCATACCATGGGAATCTACCGCCAGGTGCAGTTTGGTATTGAGCCCCCTTTTGTACGGGCCATCTCCTGATTCCCTCCCACCGCGCCCGCCGCGTCAGGATGCACCTTGACATGACTGGAGTCTATCATCAGCCACTCAAAATCCGGCTCGTCAATCGCCTCATCCAGCAGCTTTCCCCACACGTCCCGGTCCCGCCAACGGCAGAAACGGCGATGTGTATTCTTGCCGTCTCCATAGTCTGGGGGCAGATCACGCCAGGGCGCGCCGGTGCGTAAGATCCAAAATACGGCGTTCAGAAACAGGCGGTTGTTGAAGGCTGGCCTGCCGACCTTGCCAGGGGCCCCTGGCAGAAGGGGTTCCAAACATTCCCAGACCCGGTCTGATATATCTTGACGACGATGCGATGCTGACATATCACGCTCCTGTTTCAGTTGTGCAGCATCAATTTATCATTACTCCCTTCATTTGACGAAACCCTCTAAGCACTCGGCCAAGGATAGTGTAGATTAGTTTTCAAGCGGCGGAGTTTGAATCAGGATTTGCTGGATTCGTAAGATTATCAGAATATGAAAGACGGGTACTATGCAACGCTCCTGCGACTGTGAACATTAACTCAGGCTAGATGCTTAGTACCATTTCAATATAATTATACTGGGTAGATATGTTCGAGTTTAGCGCGAGCGTCTGTGGTGGAGAACCGCCAGTCTATGGTGGCGCAAGCTTCGTTGCGCTCCCGTTCGAGCGCGACAACCTCTCGCTTCAAGGTCTCTTCGTCGCCTATGCGACGATTCAAACACTGCTGCTGAAGACGCTGAACTCTATCTCCGCCATGTTCAGCCAACTTCCATGCTTGGGCGTGTAGTGAAGCTCCAGACATCCGGCTATGCGGCGCGCTTCAGACAGATCAAACGCTTCGTAAAGAGAGCCGAACTTGTGGGTGTTGAGGTTGTCCAATACCACACGGATTGTCCCCACGGCAGGGTACGCCTCGTCAACCGGCCAGCGCATCTGCTGAGCGAAGTCCACAGCGGTGCGACGCTTCGGTCACCTCCACGTGTCTCCACCCTCCTTTCGGTTCACAGAACATGAACAGGTTCCGAGTTCCGTTTCGCTTGTACTCGCAGTCATAGCGTTTCAATCGTCCGACTCTGGGAGCTATGGGTGTTCTGGTATCTTCTATCAACTGTTTGGATGTCTCGTCGAAGCAGACCACCGGACGCTCCGGATCGTAGTCTTCGCTGTACAGGTCCAGCACGTCCTCCATTCGAGCCACGAACTCCCCGCTCACCTTGGGGATACACCACTCTTTCTTCTTCCAGGGCTTCAGTTCGTTTTTTTGAGTATCTGCCGAATCGTCTCAAGCGATACGCTCTGTGCAAACTCCATCTCCACCACTTTGTCAGCAAGCAGTTGGAGTGTCCAGTGTGTGTGTCCTTCGGGTGGATCGCTGCAAGCTATGGCAACCAGATGCGCTTCCTGTCTGCCATCCAGCTTTCGCTTCTGTCCCGGTCGGGGACGTTCGTTGAGCGCGCTCTCCAGTCCCTCCTCACAGAATCGTTTCCGAACCCTGGCTACCGTATCGGCGTTCATAGAAATCGCTTCGGCTATCTTAGGGTCAGACATTCCCTCGTCGGCCCTCAACAGCGCAAGCGCTCGCTTCACTTTGCGCGCTGACGACCTTCCCTTGCTGGTGACCTCCGTCAGACTGGCCCATTCGGATTGTGTCAACTCAACTTTATACTTTATGGCGGTCATGTCTCGGCGCTCCCTCACAAAAAGATCATGCTCAAGACTAACCAATTTCTAATGACACTGTAAATTTACATGGAAACAGTACTAGACAACGTGTGGCTTTGGATTTTTGAGAGCAGCTATCTCGCATACAGGTTCGACCATTCCAGCCCAGAAGATCCCTCTGCTCAATCACAGTCAGCTATAGTATTATACGTCTCGTTCCAGATACGGTGGCGAGCATTCCTCAAGAGGGAATCGGAAAGGACGTATGGTTTGAGAATCGGCATTGACGTCGGCGGCACCTTTACTGACTTGGTTGCGATGGATGAAGGAGATTCGACGCCGGTGGCGTTCAAGACCC
Organism: Dehalococcoidia bacterium; assembly: GCA_965197685.1. Taxonomy (GTDB): domain Bacteria; phylum Chloroflexota; class Dehalococcoidia; order Lucifugimonadales; family UBA1123; genus VXRN01. The sequence goes on along the minus strand of CBDANP010000007.1, from coordinate 764,574 downwards.
CAACCACGCCTGCCGATCCCTCAGATGGTGTGCTCAAGGGCATAGCGGGTCTGGCCTCTTCCATGGGAATGGACGCGCGTGAACTGCTGAAAAAAGCGCAAGTCATCATCCACGGCACCACGGTCGCTACCAACACGCTTGTTGAGAGGGAGGGAGCGAATGTTGGGCTAATCACTACGGAAGGCTTCCGAGACCTGTTGGAGATTCGAGAAGGTCTCAAAGAGGACAGGTACAACCTGAGGATGGACCAGGTCGAGCCACTGGCGCCGAGGTACCTGCGTGTCGGGGTGGCGGAGCGCGTGGACTCGAGTGGCAGGGTCAGGCGCAAGTTGGATGTAGAGGGGCTGAGGCACAAGGTTGAGTACCTGAAGGCTGAGGGTGTGGACTCGGTAGCGATCTGCTTCCTGTTTTCGTTCCTGAATCCGGACCACGAAATGGAGGCGGAGAGAATCGTGCGGGAGATGCTGCCCGACGCATACGTCTCCGCCTCGTATGTCATTTTGCCGCAGATCAAAGAGTTTGATCGGCTTTCCACCACTTCTCTGAATGCCTATGTCGGACCATCGCTATCGGGCTATCTGGAGCGCCTCGAAACTCGAATCTCGGAGGCCGGTGGTTCGGCCCCGCTGTTCGTGATTCAGTCGAACGGCGGAATCGCCACTGTTACGGACAGCTCAGGGCAGGCCGTCAGGTCTATACTCTCTGGGCCGGCAGGAGGTGCGGCGGGAGCTGCCTATGTCTCTCACCAACTGGGAGAGGAACATGTAATCGCGCTCGACATGGGTGGCACGAGTACCGACATCACGCTTGTCGAGGCTGGCAGTCCCCACGTAGCCAGCGAGAAGTTTGAGTCGGGTTGGAAGATCGCCGTTCCCACAGTCGATATCCGCACACTCGGAGCCGGGGGTGGAAGCATCGCGCGCGTGGACGAGGGTGGCGTGCTGCGGGTCGGTCCGACGAGCGCCGGCGCAGACCCTGGCCCGGTGTGCTACGGTCGGGGCGGAACGCAGCCGACAGTTACTGACGCCGCACTGGTACTGGGCCTGCTCGACACTGAAAGGTTCCTGGGCGGCGCGGTTGAACTGGACATCGACCTTGCGACCGAAGCGATCCAAAGTATGGTCGCGGGGCCACTCGGTCTGGATGTCGAGTCGGCAGCAGAAGGGATTCTCCGCGTTGTATCGAGCTCGATTGCTGAGGGTATAAGGCTGGCTTCCGTGAGTCGTGGACTCGACCCCCGCGAATTCGCGCTAATGGGATTTGGCGGAGCCGCCGGCCTCGTCGCGACGAGGGTGGCGCGGGAGATCGGAATCGGCCGCGTCGTGATACCGCCGGCGGCTCCGGTGCTGTCTGCCTTCGGCATGATGGCGTCCGACCTGAAGCACGACCTCGCGGTGTCGCACCCATCCAGTCTCAGCACAGTGGACCTCGATGGACTGCGGTCTGCGTTCGCAACTCTGATTGAGGAGGGTCGGGAGCGCATCCGCTCGGCGGGCGCTGCCGAGTCCGAAATCAGCGTCCACTTGTCCGCGGATATGCGCTACCTGGACCAAATATATGAAGTGACAGTGGACGTGCCCGATCTCAACCTGCAGGACGAGGACCTGCGAGCCCGCTGGGCCGAAAATATGCATGAACGATTCGAGCAGTTGTACGCCTATCGCCAACAGGAGCAGGACATCAGGATCGTTACACTCAGGGCGAGCGCGGTGGGACGGCTGTCGGTTGATGGTGGGGATACCAATGCAACTTATAACCCGAATGAGAATGAATCAGACGTGCCAGGTACTGGCGCGGCTATTTCCGCATTTGGCGACGCCGTGGGGGAAGTCACGAATGGACCGACCGTGATTACCTCGGACTACAACACCGTGGTAGTTGGCGAGCGATGCTCAGCGAGATCCGATCGACATGGCATATTGCATATCGAAGTTGAGGCCGCCACGCAAGCACCCGACGACGCCCAAGGGGACTCAGTCACACTTTCTGTGGTTGGGAACCGACTGGAATCAATCGCAATTGAGATGATGGACGTGATGCTGCGCACGGCACTTTCCCAGATCCTAAATGCCAGCAGAGACTTCTCGACCGCGATTCTGGATGGCCAGTGCAGGCTCGTAGCGCAGGGCGAAGGCATTCCGGTACACGTCAGCGCACTCCCAGTTGCCGGACGTGCCGTGCTGGACTACTTCAGGGACAGCATCGCTCCGGGCGACGTTTTCCTTCTCAACGACCCCTACTTCGGAGGGTCGCACCTGCCGGACCTCACCGTGATACGCCCGGTCTTCGTGGACGGCGCTCTGGCGTTCATGACAGTGAACAGGGCGCACCACACGGATGTCGGCGGAGGCACTCACGGCGGCTACAATCCGTCGGCAACCGAGATCTTCCACGAGGGCCTGCGGATTCCACCACTGAGAATCTACGACGACGACGTCCCGCGTGACGACCTGCTTCAGATGATGTCGGCAAACGTCAGATATCCGAAGAATTTCCTCGGCGATCTGAACGCGCAGATTGGCTCCGTGCTTACAGCGGAGCGACGAATTCGCGAGCTTGCCAATCACTACGGCCCAGAGCGGCTGACGTGCATTGTGGACGGCATCCTCGATGCGACGGAGGCGCAGGTCAGGAGCTTCATATCCGACTGGCCCGACGGAGAATACTACGGTGAGTCGCTCGTGGACGACGACGGCTTCGACTCCAAGCTAATACCCATTAAGGCCAAGGTCACGGTCGGCGGAGACACGCTGACCATAGACCTGAGCGAGTCTGCCCCGCAGGTTACCGGATTCATCAACAGCGCCTACGCCAATACGAGGTCACTCGCCCATGCAGCCATAATGTACCTTGCCCCCTATGACGTTCTGAAGAACGAGGGGTCAATGGGTCCCCTGAAGGTTATCGCGCCCAGCGGCCTGATAGTCAACGCTAACTCCCCCGCACCCGTGTGCATGAGCACCAATCACTGCGCGGAGGAGATTGTCGAGGCGGTCTTCAAGGCGCTTGCGCAGGCGGTGCCTGAGGCGGTGAACGCCGGCTTCTCTCGCCGGCTGCGATACGCGATCACAGGAGACGATCCAAGAACGGGAGAATCGTTCCTGTGGCACTTCTTCATGGCGAGAGGCGGCGGCGGCGCCTCCCTTGGACACGACGGATGGAGCTGCGTAGGGGAGGTAAATGTCGCGGGCGGAATCCGGGCCAACAGTGTCGAGGTGACGGAGGAGCGCTTCCCTCTCTTCGTGGTGAACCACGAGTTGAGACCCGGATCGGCCGGGCACGGCCAGTGGAGGGGTGGACTGGGCGCGGTATGCGAAATCATCTATGAGGGAAGGGGGGATGCGCTCCTCAACACGGCGGGAGATGGAGCGGTAGTGCCCCCATTCGGAGCGCTGGGCGGTGAACCCGGACTTCCGCACAGATACTCCATAGTCTCAGGCGGAGTGGAGACGGTCCTGCGAACGAAGCAGACGGGCGTGGTGGTTAGGCCGGGAGACCGGATTGTCGCGCTGTCCTCCGGCGGCGGCGGATACGGCGACCCGGCTCTCAGGTCGCGCGAGTCAGATGCGTGGGACCGCCGGAATGGCTATATCTAGGACCGTCTCAAAAACGGAGACATAATACAACATCGCCTACACGGACAATTCCCCTGACCATCGCCTACCTCAATATGCTAGGTGGCGAGATGCTGCGTCACGTTCCGATCTGCACGTGCGACGTTATTCGCAGAAGCGTCGCGAGCGCCGATAGGGCTGACAGTTTTCCGGTTCTCGGATTGGTCTCCGAAGGCGTGTTCTCAATAAGTATGCTCAGCTTGCCGAACTCGCCCTCGACCACGATGTCGTGCATATTCCTGTCCACGGTCGGATCGGCGTAGATGCGGATGCGCGTCCGGTGCGGCCCTATGCCCGCCATGCTGAGGGCCGCAGAGACATTCACGTTGGCGGGAAACAGCCTGCACGCCTCGACAACAGGGCCTTCATAGACGACGGTCGGTTCTGAGATTGCGTCGAGATCGACTCCTGAGACCTCGATGCCGGGAGCGCCCTTCAGCCCCGCGGGTGGCTTGCGCGTGGTCATAGTTAACGAGTCGATGCGTCCGGCGGACGCGCCTGCGACGCCGTCGAGTCCGGCTATCGCACCGGACGGTACGTATATCGTGGCCCCGTTCTTCTCGGCTAGGTTGAACAGGTCGCCTCGTTCCAGTAGCGCCCCTCCACTGAGCGCCATCAGGTCCTTCCCCGCCGACAACGTCGCCACCGCGATTGACTCCATCGCGCTCGCGGGCGCGGCCTCGATCACCAGATCAACAATCTCCACGAGCCGGTCCAGCTCGATCACCGGAGGAAGGCAGTCGAGAGTCGAGGCGAACCGTTCAGCCCGATCCAGGTTCCGGCTGGTTATGCCGCTGAGAAGGGCTCCAGGCACGGCCCCCGCGTCCAGCTCAGACGCGATCTTGCGCCCTATAGTCCCGCAGCCCGCTATTCCGATGCTCTTCGTTAACTTGCTCATGCAACCATACTATTGACGCGAGCCACAGCTGTCAAAGAGGGAAAACTGAACTTCTGAGATTTCCTCAATGACCGTGAACGTCCCATAGGCGGTACGAGACGAGGACGGCAGGGAGTCCTGGTAAGGTTTGCGCGGTTTTGTCTCGTACTTCGACGATGAGACCCGGCCACTCTTTCACTAAGGAAATCAAGCCTGCTCGCTCTCGGATCTCTGATTAAAGACGGCTTCTCCCGCAGTTTCAACCGCCGGCTATTGCCTTGACAGCCCGGCTGCACAAGTTACAATTGCCTGAGACGCCGGCACTGAGGTTGAGAAGGAGAAACTGCAATGCCGTTTTATACCAAAGGCGATGTCCGCATCCGCTATGAGGAGGTTGGGTCCGGTTTCCCGCTTCTGGTAACCCCCGGCGGGGGACTGAACTCCGTGATCAGTGGTTGGCCCGGACAGATCTTCAACGCGATGGAGGAGTTCAAGAACGACTTCCGCTGCATTACGATGGACCAGCGCAACGCGAATGGCGGAGAGTCGAGCGGGCCGGTCCAGGTCAACGATCCGTGGGGAGCATTCGCCGACGACCAACTGGGGTTGATGGACCACCTCGGCATACGGCAGTTCTTCTTCATGGGCCACTGCATCGGCGGCCCTTTTGCGCTCAAGCTCATAGAACGGGCGCCCGAGCGCGTCGCGGCCGCCGTGTTCTGCCAGCCGGTTGGCCATGCACGGGCAACACCGGACGCCATGTATGATTCTGGCCGCGACTTGTGGGGCCCCGAGCTATGCGCCCGGCGGCCTGACGTGACGATGGAGGTCGTCGAAGAGTACCTGCACAACCTTTACCGCGTCCAGCCGGACTTCATGTACAGCGTATCGCGGGACTTCGCGCGCTCGTGTCAGACGCCGATGCTGGTCATGCCTGACGATACGCCAGCGCACTCCTACGAGGCGGCTATGGACCTTGTGGCGTTGGCCCCTCGATCCGAGGTGACGGCATATCCCTGGAAGGAGTCAGATGACGTGTTCGTCAAGACGCTAAACCAGGTGCGCGACTTCCTGCTGACCCACCAACCCACTTGAACCGCCCGCTGACACGCGGTGCCGCAAAATTGCCGGCCCAGTCCACCGCAGATTCGATGCGCTCAACGCCTGTCCGCGGCGTCGTTGCCTGTGGCCGTGATCAATCCTCGCAACCACGGGGCACTCACTTAGAGCCAAGCTGGCAGGTACCGAAAGGCATTGATCAAACTCATACGGAGTTGCTATGCGAAATGATCGTGCGCCACTTCCTATCCGGAGGGCGTGGACGGCATGACCAATCCAAGCGCGTTTTACTTTCGACCATAGTGAGCAGTTGACATCAAGATGAAAGGAATCCGACATGAACTCGACCCATAAACCTGTCGCCGTAGTGGTGGGGGCGACATCCAAGTGGCAGTCAGATGGCCGCAATACCAAGCTGGCGCACGGTAAGGCAATAGACGATAGCGATATGCCCGTCGGTGTGCGCTGGGGCGTAGGGGGCGCCATAGCCCAAAAGTTTGCAAAAGAGGGCTTCTTCGTCGTGCTGACGACCCGTAATGCAGCCAATGCGTCTGCGTTGGAGAAAGCAATTCGAGAGCAAAACGGTGAAAGCATGATTGTCGAGCTGGACCTCGTGTCGCGCGACTCCATTTCAAATGCCTTCGCCCAGATTCGAGACCAGGTTGGTGACCCGGATGTCCTGGTTTACAACGCGGGCTACCTGGAGGGGCGTGACCTTCCGCCAGAGAAAGAATTGCTTGAACATATCCCGTTCGAAATATTCGAAACCGCGCAGCACATTGCCAGCAGTGGGCCGTTCTTGGTCGCCAAGGAGGTGTTGCCCGCCATGCGAGAACGAGGCGAGGGATCTTTCCTCGTTTCTAATAACTCGTCGTCCTTGCGCGGACGAAAGCGACTGACCGGGCAGTCGCTATACTACCCAAGAGTGATGATGCGCACACTAGCGCAGGCGCTAACGGAGGAATACTCCGAATATGGCGTGCACGTAGCGAACATCGTGATAGACGGCACCATTGACTCTCCAGGCACCCGCGCCCTGCCGCGTACTCAGCAACAGCCTGATCTGGTGATGAATCCTGTTAAGATCGCTGAGGCTTTCTATTACCTGCACACCCAAGACAAGTCCTGCTGGACGCATGAGCTCCAACTGACTCCGTTTTCGACCAAGCCGAGCTTTTAGGGGCGTCAACATCTGCGCGACTGTCCGATGCCGGACCCGGCCAACCGGAGGCTGTTGAACGAACTCCGCTGGCATAACGACCATGGTAACCTGCTGCGTTTTCTGGATGATCCCAACATAGAGCCGACCAACAATCGCGCGGAGCGGTGATAGCTCGGAAGGTGTCTCACTGCTCGAAGACCGACGAAGGGGCTGAGGCGTTCTCGAGCGTAATCAGAACGCAGGCTTGGACTATTGAAGATGAGTCGCTGGTGAATGCTCTCCCCGTTTCCATGAGGACAATCCTGCGATGTGTTCAGCTGCACTCCCGTACCCAGCCGTTCATTCTGAATTCTTCTCTAGTCCCAACCCGCTAATCAATTACCTTGCGAGGATGTCTTCATGAAATTCCAACCACCGTGTGACCAGTCGCACCTCACTGCCCATGATGATGATTGGAACTCACGCACTAGTACCATTTCCATCTGAATATACCATACACCGACCATTTCCCGTCATTCCCGCGAAAGTGGGAATCCATAGATCGCGGCAGGGTTCCACATGGCAGAAATATATGGACGCTGTACTAGACCTCCTGACGATGAGGAGATCGACCTATGCTGTATCTGGGCCGTTGAATATTAGCTCGACTTTGTACATTCAAGTTGCATAGGTCAGGGATTCCATAAACCTGTTGAACAGCGGTATCGGGACTTTCACGACATCGGGTTTTTGCGGCGACAAGCAAAAAGTCTCGGAGGCTATCCACATATGATGGCGCACCAATGCGATGACGTCGCTGAAAGCCGGCTCAGACTTGGCATACCAGGCTGCTGATCGTGGAGTCGCCAACTGTCGGTTCCCCAGCAGGTGGGCTGCGAGAGTTATCCAGGAGAGCAGTCCCAACAGCGCAGGGGTGGTTCTGGCTATGGCGCGATCCGACCATTGGCGTTGAGTCTCGATGCCCAGGTGGGCACGCGCCTCCTGAAATGTCACTTCCACCCGCCAGCGCAACACGAACCATTCGATGACCTGTACAGGGGTGACCGCAGGATCAGTACACAACAGAGCCTGGGAGTGGAACTGCCCCAGAGGGTCTCGAATGAGAACCCAGCGAGTGGGCATGGGCGGCTTGCCCGTATGATACCAGACAGCGGTGTGAGAACTGAGTTCCACCGCTCGGGTATCGTTGTCGTACCAGGTCAGAGTTGTCCTGGTCCAGCGCGTGTCGGGGCGGTCAATGAGAAAACTCACGATTAACAAGGCGCGCGTCCACGTTGAGATGGACTACTATCTGTCCGGCTCGGTGCTAGCGGGAACGGTGAACAGTGGGGTGACTGAGGTACGCTCCCAGTTTGAAGTTAGCTCAAATGAACCGGAGGAAGACATAGTCTATGTCATTAGGCTCGCGAAGCGAGGCTGTTTTGCTGAGAGGCTTGTGGAAACAACCGTGCCTATCAAGAGTACGCTTAAACTGAACGGCAAGGAGGCGACGAGCTACCTGGAGTGAGACTTAATTTTCGACTGATTGGTGGAGACTTTTTCACGATTCTCCGAATGTACGCGGCACGGCTATTTCAGACAACCCCCTATAGATGCCAACGGCAGTGCTGAGCAAGGTCGCCGGCAAGTTTCAGCATGGCGTGTACCGTTATCGCCGTAATCGAGACTCAAGGGTATCGAATGGCTTAGTACGGGCTTCAGTGCTATACTCTACGGCATTCAGGATGCGCCGCTCTTTTCGCCTGATACTGATGTTGGGAGGATGACTCATGACCACCGTTGGCACAGACAAACTCACATTTGAACTTGCCCAGGATTTTCCTAAACTTCCCGAGGGTGAAACTTTCGCGGTAGTCAGCACTGTCGCTACCGATTCACACGATAGGCTCTATGTTTTCCAGAGGACGGACCCTCCCGTGGTCGTCTTCGACAGAGAAGGCAATTATCTGAACGCCTGGGGGCATGGCGCCTTTAACTCGCCGCACGGCATGAGTATCAGTGACGATGTCATATATATGACCGACCGTGACGATTCTGTCGCGGTGGCATATACGTTGGACGGCAGGCCTCTGATGGTGTTGGGAGAACGCGGCGTTCACTCCGACACTGGCTGCGAGATCGCTGCGGACATGGTTCCTCGCGCCGCCGGGCCATTCAACTACCCTACCGAGATGGTAAAGGGACCGTCGGGCAATATCTACGTTTCGGATGGGTATCGAAATAGCAGGATTCACAAATTCACGAAGCAAGGCGAGCTAATCAAGTCCTGGGGAACGCCAGGGAATTCGGAACCGGGCGAGTTCCACCTGCCTCACAGCGTAATGGTAGATCGAGAAGAGAAGGTTTACGTGTGTGACCGAAGCAATCGCCGGATCCAGATATTTGACTGCGAAGGCGAGTTCATTACGATGTGGACCGGCATGGGCGGGCCGAATAACATCGTGCAGGGCGTAGATGGCCTGTTCTACATCTGCGAGCAAGAGACTGACGGCAATCCTCCGCGCGTCACTATCCGCGATGGCGATGGCGAGGCGCTGGCGCGCTGGGATGTGCGCCATGCTCACGGTATATGGGTTGACTCGCAAGGCGACATCTATCTTGGTCTGACGACGAGCCAAAGCGTGGACAAATATGTGCGCGTGCATTGATTCTGTGGATTTACTTCTGGGAGGTATTGAGTGTGAGCAAGTTCTATGATGAGGCGTTACTGCCCGATGAGTTGCGACGCAATTTCGATGTGTACGATAGAATTCGGGAGCTTGGCATTCCGTTGGGCAGTTTCAGCGAGGATGTGGTGTCGCTGGAAGGTGCGGGAATAGCGGCAGCGGTTGTGCATGAGAGTGGTCTTGTGTATCTGTCCGGTACTTCGGCCGGAAATTATCCTATGAATGACGACAAAGAGCGTATCGAGCACGGGGTTCAGGCAGCTCAGGATACGGCTGACACATTGATTCGCAGGCTGCACTGGACGCTTAGTTGCGGTGGTGAAGGTGACTTGAACGATGTCTTGTACACCGTGAAGGCGCTGGGCATGGTAGTTTCGCCGGGTGGTGGAGCGAGTGGGGCTGCGCCATCTGTTACGAACGGCTTTTCGTTCAGATGGCACTCTGTCTTTGGCGGACCACGGAGTGACTACGCCAAGGATGGCGTAGATGCTGGTGGTTTTGCGGGAATCCATGCCCGGAGCGCGATGGGCGGGTTCGATGGCAAATTCTCTATCGAACCGGAGATTATCGTGGCGGTTCCGGCTGCGCTGACCCGGCAGATTATCATGAATAGGGGTTGGGTTTTCCCCTTGCCGCCTGTGATGCTGGACAAAGTGAGGTCTGCCAGAGGCTCTTGAGTCGTCTGCGCTGCGAAAGGCTGACGAAGAAGACGAGTGGCGGATGGATAGGTTGACTGGGTTTTCTTGCGTTGTCCAGAGGGTGAGCATAGTCCGGCGCATATTATCGGTGGACTATCTTCGATCACTGTCAAGGCTGGCGGGAAGGGCCTGTTGAAAAAGCCGGTATTGTTTAGAGCCGCTCTACTGAACATTCTCTTTTCTGTGGTTCTTCCGCGGTGGAAAGATGTCATTGATTCGTTACGGATCACCCTGTTTTGTGCTAAGAAGCCGACATCTCGTATCAGTTATCCTTAACCTCTACTTTCAACAGCCGGAGGACACAGGCCTTGGACACTCCCCAGTCCTACACGGTGGCTGGCGGAGTGGGACTCTTGTCTGCGAATCGCGGCATGACCTTGGTGGCGAACTTCTCCAGGTTCCGAAGCGTCTTGCTCAATGGAAGCCCCTGGTGAGCAAACTCCACGAGCAGGTAGTCCAGGTTGCATACCTCCCGCAACTCCTGGATCTTCTCCACGACATTCTCAGGAGAACCGACCAGAAGGGTGCGAGGCTCCAAGAAATCCCAGTCCAGTTTCACATCGGAGTCCAGCGTCTCTTCCGGGTTCGTAAACACCTGCCTGCCGCGAAATGGGTCGTTGAATATGAATGCGGACATGATCCCCTCTTCGGCATCCCTCCGCGCCTCCTCCATAGAGGACGCGACATACGTGGACCGCATGACCGCCTGGTCTTCTCCCAGAATGAACGGTCGCCCCTCGACCTGGGACCTGACTTCAGCGTAGAGTTCCATTCGTCGCTTTATCCTGAGCGCCGGAGGCTGCCAGTAGCAGGCTTTCAGTCCGAGTTCAGCCGCCGTGGTTACCGAGCGATCAGTGGAGACCGTCATCCACAGTGGAGGATGCGGCTTCTGGTATGGTCGCGGCGTTACTCGAAGCTTCGTCACTTTCTCCCCCTCCTGCCAAACCGGATTCGGAGGATACGACGGATGAGAGAAGACAGTGTCCTCGGCGGGAAAGGTGTAATTCGTCCCCTGGTGGGAGAAGTACTCGTCGGTCCATATCTTCCGCACTATCTCTATGATTTCACGGTAATTGATTAGCGGCGGCGGCTTGGGGATTGCAGTTCTCTGAACGCCTTTTTATACTGTGGCTATGTGTTCAGACAAAGATCGCCCGCCCTGTCAGCATGACGATATTATCGCCCTGGTCAACCGCCACCGGGGTGAGAACGCGCGGTTGCAATTGCAAGTTGTGCGGCAATTGGCGACGATCAAGGAGTTGCAGAATCGACTCGTCGAGGCTCAGCGAGCAGGAAAGCGTCAGGCCGCTCCGTTCTCCAAGGGCACACGAACCGCAAAGCCCAGGCGTCCGGGACGAAAGCCGGGGACGGGCCGGTTCAGTTTCCGAAAGCCTCCCTCTGCCGATGACCTGACGGAACCGATCATTGACGTGTCGGTAGCGGGGGGGAGTTGCCCGGGATGTGGGGGCAGACTCGAACATGAGGCAGTGGGCTATGCATACGTGACCGACATTCCCCCAATGCCCAGGCCCGATGTGAAGGGATACCGGGTACAGATATGCCGATGCCAGTCGTGTGGAAAGCGGGTTCGCGGCCGTCATCGGGATATTGCGCCTGACCAGTACGGCGCGAGTGCCCATCGGGTGGGCAAGCTGGTGATGGCGGCGGCCCATATACTGCACCATAGCGCGGGCGTTCCGGTGAGGAAGGTTCCCTCCATACTGAGGACTCTGAGCGGAGTGAAGATAAGCCGGAGCGCGATCACGCAGGACGCACTGCGCCGCGCGAGAGGGGAAGTGGGTGACGCTTACCGCAGGATGCGTAGTTCGGTGCGCTCAAGTTCGTTCGTCCACACCGACGACACGGGCTGGCGTGTGGGCGGAGAGTCTGCTTTCCTGATGGCGTTCGAGACCGATGAGACCACCGTGTACCAGGTACGCTCTCGCCACCGCAACGAGGAAGTCAGAGAGTTGATTCCCTCAGACTATGGCGGGGTGATGGTGACGGACAGAGGCCGCAGCTATGACTCCCGTACTCTGTCCAATGTGAAACAGCAGAAGTGTATGGCGCACGTTCTGCGCTCCATCAGCGAGGTTGTACAGACCAAGGTGGGAAGGGGACGAAGCTTCGGCAAGCGTCTAATGGAACTGCTAAGAGAGGCGATTGAACTGCGGGAGTCGGAACGGCGTGGAGAGGCGATTGACTTCGGGGCGGATGCGGAGCGGCTGAAACGGGAGGTGTCCCACCATCTGCGCGAACGTCCGATGTCGGACCCGGACAATCAGAGACTGCTGAACGAACTCGGCAGGCACAACGACCGTGGCAACCTGCTGCGCTTTCTGGATGATCCGAATATAGAGCCGACCAACAATCGCGCTGAGCGGGCATTGCGTGGAGCGGTGATAGCTCGGAAGGTGTCTCAGTGCTCGAAGACCGACGAAGGGGCTGAAGCGTACTCGGCGTTCACGAGTGTGATAAGGACGCTGAGACGAGCTGTTGACGATGAGTCGCTGCTGGTGGATGCGGTCTGCGATGTCTTCGGTGGCGCTCCTATGCCGAGTCGTTCCCTCTGACTCTCTTCCGCAGACTCGAACCCGCTAATCAAACCCCGTGTGCAAGTTTTTGGATAAAGGATAGAAACAGTTGAAAGTCCAAGTCATAGCGTCTCTAATAGGGTTGCATCAAACTCCGAGGATGACGCCATGGACCTGGACGACTTCATAATAACCGTTTTCTGCATTATTGACGACACTATGAAACAGCTTTTTGGAACAATACGCCTCAGACAGAGAGGGCCTGCGCCCGCACTCTCAGACAGCGAGACGCTCACCATGGAGATAGTAGGAGAGTATCTGTCTCTGAACCAGGACAAGGCCATCTATGACTACTTCCGCAGACACTATTCGCACTTCTTCCCTGAAATGGGAAAGATACATCGCACCACATTCGTCAGACAGGCGGCCAATCTGTGGCGCGTCAAGGAGATGATATGGCAGCGTATGCTTGAACAGGTCAGATACGACCCCTCTCTGAAACTGGTTGACAGTTTCGCTGTCCCTGTCTGTCAGTTCGCTCGCGCATACAGATGCCAGCGCTTCAGGGGTGAGGCCGGCTTTGGACACGATACCGTTGCGCGCCAGACCTTCTACGGCTTTCGATTGCACGCACTGGTGGCGTGGCCGGGTGTGATAGTCAGCTTCGGCATAGCGCCTGCCCAAGTCCATGAGACAGCTGTGGTTCCCGAGTTGGTCAACGGGCGGCGCGGAACCATGTTGGGAGACCGAAACTACTGGAGTCCCAGACTCAAAGAGGAACTGGATAGAGATGGGCTTAATCTTCAAGCACAGTTCAAAAGAGCTTCTTCCGAGCCCTGGCCGCACAGAAGTGCGACGATCAGTCGCTTCCGTTATAGGATAGAGACGGTCTTCGGACAATTAGTGGACCGCTACCTGATCAAGCGTGTGTGGGCCAGGGATATGTGGCATCTGAGCAATCGTCTGCTCAGAAAAGCGCTCAGCCACACCATGGCTTTCATGTTGAACCAGGCTCAGGGTAATCCTCCTCTGCAAATATCTAAATTGGTGAACTGAACATAAACCCGCACATCGGGTCAATTACATTTCACGGAACAGTTCCCTGTTTTCCCTGTCTTTGCGCGGGTCCGCGTTGGGATGGAACTGTGGACCCTCATACGGCCATATTCCCCTGCCGAAGCCCACTTCGACCCGCCCCCTGGTCATATTGTCCAGGGTCGCAAGATCCTCAGCCAATCGTATCGGATGCCACCAGGGTGCTATATTGGCCATCTGGCCTATGCGAATTCGGGAGGTCCGCGCCGCGAGGTCCGCGCCGAGAAGAATCGGATTCGGCACGTCGCCCGCTCTGTAGGGGCCGAAGTGATGCTCCCCCAGCCAGATTGCATCGAAGCCAAGTTCCTCGGCCAGAACGGTCTGCTGCCTGAGATTTTCCAACAGACACACGGCATTGGTGGCTTCTCCGGCGGAGGCCGCAACTGTGGTGAACGCAGCGAACTTCATTCTTGGGACCTCACACTTCATCGAAACAACTGGAGCTTAAGCATATTTCACTGGCGGCCGCGTCCTGGCGGCGAGCGCCGTTTTGCGCCGCTGAACGGGCCGTGATACGCTTGTGATCTACCCTACTACAAGGAGCGTCTCGATGCCATCAGGCCAGAACCGGGGTCTTGTCCAGACCGTGCTGGGTCCTGTCCCGCCATCCGAGCTGGGTCCCACCACCACTCATGAACACCTCTACATAGATTTTTCCTTCATGTATCGCCCTGCCCAGGACACGCCCTCTGAGGAACTGGCGGACGCTCCCATAACGTTTGAGAACCTGGGATGGATACGGCGCAACTACTACAGCAACCGGTCCAACATTCAGCTGATGGATCTGGATACCGCCATTGAAGAAGTCAGGATGTACAGAGAAGTCGGCGGCGGCGCGATTGTAGACGCGACAACGATAGGTATCGGGCGCAGACCCGATGCGCTGGCCCGGATATCCCATGAGTCGGGTGTTCACATCGTTATGGGCGCGGGCTTCTACGTGGATGCGGTCCATCCCGAAGATATGGATGAGCGAAATGTGGAAGAGCTGGCGCGGGAGATTGTCGGCGACATCACGGAGGGTGTGGACGGCAGCGGCATAAGGGCGGGCATAATCGGTGAGGTCGGGTGCACATGGCCTCTGACCCCGAACGAGCGCAAGTCTCTGTCGGCGTCGGCAATCGCTCAGCGGGAAACTGGCGCGGCGATACTGATTCATCCGGGACGGCATCCTGATGCGCCGTTGGAGATACTGGAACTACTGGCAAATGGTGGCGCGGATATATCCCGGGTGATAATGGGGCATCTGGACCGGACTGTGTTTGAGTTCGACACCATCCAGAGAATTGCTGCGTCGGGCTGTTACCTCGAATGGGACCTGTTCGGCAATGAGGGGTCTTACTATCCTCTCGCCGAAATTGATATGCCCAGCGACGCTCAGAGGCTGGACTTCATAAAGCGGATCGCCGACGCTGGCTATTCCGACAGGATCGTCATTGGGCAGGACATCGCCACCAAGCACCGTCTCGTGAGATATGGAGGACACGGCTACGGCCACATCCTCGAGAACATCGTTCCCAAGATGCGGCGCAAGAGTTTCTCGGAAGATACGATTGAAGCTATTACCGCTGACAACCCGGCTAGGATACTCGCTTTGGCATAGAGTCCGCAATACGAGATGATCAGCGGCCAGGGTCTTTGCAAAGTCAGTATTGGTTGAGCGCTACAGAAGGTTGTGCACAGAGTCTTTGAGACCTGCCCGAGAGAGGTTCCTGGCAACACCACAGAGAACACACTCCCCTGAGCAAGCTTACCGCGACGTTCCGAAGCAGGCTGAGAATTTCTCCACTGCTATGTTGGTGCATCACGTGTCGATCTTCCCCGAAGCTGTCGTCTTTGACATGGAACAGGCTGTTTTCTATGCTCCAGTGTCCTCGCACCAGCGACAACGCCCTTGAAGGAGACAGTTCGCACAGACTGCTCACAGCGTACTGGACGCTTTGGACAACCCGACCATCTTTGAGATACTCCACCCACTTTGCAATCTTGATAACGCTCGCCAGTCCGGGAAATTCGCTGTAGCTACACAGTTGTTCAGACACCCACACTTTTCTACGCTCCAGCCTCCCGTGGCCTTTGTTAGTCGCATCCAGATCGGGGGTGGATGGCTCTGAAAAGAGCAGTTCTACGTCTTGATAGAGTTGAGGCTGGTTTTTTTGAGCTTGACCACGTAGTCCTTGCCCTCCGACAATATCGCCTCGGCTAAGTCAGCGTTCGCGTACAGCGCGTCGCCGGTCAGCACGCCCAGACCCTCGAAACGGCTCGACACCCGCTTCACCCACATAAGGGCCGCCCTGGGTTCTTCTGGGTGGGAGCCTATCTTCATCCGGTCGAGCGCGACCAGAACCTCACAACTGAATATGTGCAGTGTCCTCAGTTGTTCTCCGTTCTCCCAATCCCCTCTCACTGTCTTTCCGTCCATCGCCGCCACTAAAACCTTGTTCCCGCGCAACTCTGACAGTTCCATCACAAATCTCAACAACGCCTCACGCACTTCGGACACCGACACCATTCGCAGCAGCCTCGACAGCGTAGCCACCGATGGACTGCGCCTCAACCCCAATGCGCCCAACAAGGTCGGATAAGTGTCGCCGAATCTGTAAATCGCGCTCAATGAGCGTTGACCACACATCAGAGCTAGAATCGTCAGCGCCAATACTCCATCCAGTGGATGTACCCTGCCACGACTGTATCGCTGGTCCGTGATCTCTCCCAGTTGCCTTCTGAGCAGGCTGAATTCTTCCGGCAGCGTTGACAACTGTTCCATCACTCACCTCCATCCCGTCATATCCTACCCCTTTCTTAGACTTTGCAAAGGCCCTGAACGCAGGAACAGGGTCTTTCGGTTATCCAGACTCGCCAGTACAATAGCCTATGGATTCCCGCTCCCCGTTTCCACGACGACAGGCTTCGCGGGAATGATGAGTAATATGGGGCTTTGGGATTTGCAAGAATCGAAAGTCTCTGCGAGCCTCCCAGGGCATTTGCGAAGTCTGCCTGAATTTCCCCCTCTACTACACAATCATGCCTTCAATGCGCTACAATGTACGCATGATGAACAACTTTCGCGACAGATTATCCATAAATGCTACTTTATCAATCACGTTCCCCTGCGTGAGAAAAAATCCTCTTAGCTACAAACGCTGGGAAACGCTGGGAAACGCTGGGTGAAAATGGCCCCAGCGTCCCCCCAGCGTCTCCCCCTTAATCACCCAGCGTGTACCCAGCGTCTCACTCGAAAACTATAAATCCAGGTATATGCAACCGCGTCGAACTGAGCTTTTCTCTCATGTTCGGGCCGATTCGACTGCGCGAACTGATGACTGACTCTGAAAACGTCCCGCTGTTTTCAAACGCGAAGCCTGACTCTTACCCTATTCCAAATCCTCAACTCCTGACTCAGGGTCATTCGATTATCTTCCTCACCATAGACTCTCACTCTGTTTCCCAGGTTTCGACCTTTGATTGAAAGCGTCTCTTGCCCTGACGAAAGAGGCTTGGGCAGAGATTATTTGATAACTGATGACTGAAAACTTATAACCGAAAGACCCCGGGCCATCACGTCGCGTCCGGGTAATATGCCGGACGGTATGATAATCTCATCCAACCTGAAAGGAGCCGCTGCCCGACAATGACAAACCCAACCGCCCTCGAAGGCGTCAAAGTCCTCGACCTGACCCAGATTATGGCAGGCCCCTACTGCACCATGATGCTGGCCGACATGGGCGCGGACGTGCTGAAGATAGAAAAGCCCAACGGCGGAGACGACACCCGCCGCATGGGGCCTCCGTTCATCGAGGGCGAGTCCGCCGCGTTCCTCGGAATCAACCGCAACAAGCGCAGCATCGTCGTGGACCTCAGATCCGACCGAGGCCGAGAGATCGTCCACGAAATGGCCCGCGCCTCCGACATACTGGTGCAGAATTTCCGTCCGGGCTCGCTGGAACGCATGGGACTGGGATACGAACAGGTACGAGAACTCAACCCCGCCATAGTGTACTGCACGATCTCCGGCTTCGGAACTACCGGCCCATACGCGCGGCGCGGCGGCTTCGACCTAGTTGCTCAAGGCATGAGCGGCCTGATGAGCGTGACCGGACATCCTGAAAGTCCACCGACCAAGATAGGCGTGCCTGTCTGCGACCTGAACGCGGGTATGTTCGCCGCCATCGGTATCCTGACCGCCTATATCAACCGCCTAAGAACAGGGCACGGTCAGCACGTGGACACGTCGCTCCTGGAAGCCGGAATCGCATACACCTTCTGGGAATCCGCCATGTACTTCGCCACCGGCGACGTGCCAGGACCGAAGGGCAGCGCCCACAGGCTGACAGCTCCATACCAGGCTTTCGAGACATCCGACGGCTACGTGAATATCGGAGCCGCGAACCAGGCCAACTGGGAACGGCTGTGTGGCGCTATCGGACGCGATGAACTCGTGTCCGACACCAGGTTCGTCGAACCCAGGGACAGGATGAACAATCTCGACAAGTTGATAGAGACGCTCGAACAGACCTTCTCACGGCATACCACGGCCCACTGGCTGAAAGCACTCGAAGCCGCCGGAGTCCCCGCAGGCCCCATCTACAACATCGAGCAGGTGTACCAGGACCCCCAGGTTCACGCCCGGGAAATGATAGTGGAAACCGACCACCCCGTCGCGGGCCGCACCGCCAACATCGGCATTCCCGTCAAGCTGTCAGAGACCCCTGGCCGTTTCCAAAAGCCCGCGCCCACTCTCGGCCAGCACACCGACGAAGTGCTGCGTCAACTCGGCCGCTCCGATGACGAAATCGCCGAACTGCGCTCACAGGGCATAGTCGCGTAGCCAACGACAGCGCAGGGGTGCCGGGACACCCTCAAATACCCATAATGCCCTGCTTTCCCAAACCTGAGCGGTGAAATCTTCCCCAAATTCACCATTCACATTCCTGATTCGCAATTCAATCCTGTTGACTACACACCCTCTCGGTTATAGGATTCCGTAGTTATTCAACAGGCTTGGGGAGTATCCGTATGCGTAAACACGCCTTGGAAGGCATTCGTGTCGTAGATTTTTCATGGATAGTCGCGGGCCCGACCTGCACCCGAATTCTCGCCGACTTCGGCGCGGAGGTCATCCGCGTCGAGTTCGAGCACTCGATGGACTACATTCGCCTCGCACACGATAGCGGCGCAAATCCTAACGCGAGCGGTATGTTCAACAACCTGAACCGCAACAAGCTGAGCGCTACCCTCAACGTGCTGCACCCGCGCGGCGCGGAGATTCTTCACGAACTCATTTCCGTCTCGGACATTGTGGTCGAGAACTTCAGCGCAACCGTCCTCGAACGCTGGGGACTCGACTACGAAGTCCAGCGTTCCATACGGCCCGACGTTATCTATCTCAGTCTGTCCGGGTTCGGACACTCCGGGCGCGACAAGGACTACGTCACATGGGGGCCGACCGCGCAGGCGTTGTCCGGCCTGACGTATATGTCCGGCCTCCCCGGAGAGGAGCCGGCCGGCTGGGGCTTCTCCTACATGGACCACACCGCCGGGTACTACGGCGCGATGGCCTCTGTGATGGCATTGCACCACCGCAACCGCACCGGCGAGGGCCAGTGGATAGACCTCTCACAGGTCGAGTCCGGCATGGCCCTGACCGGAACGGCCATACTGGACAGGACCGTCAACGGACACCCATACCGCCGCGCGGGCAACCCGCCCGGAAACCGCTCTCCCAACCCCAGGGTCGCCCCGCACAACACCTACCGCTGCGAGGGCGAAGACCGATGGTGCGCAATAACCATATTCGACGACGACCAGTGGGCAGCTTTCGTCAAAGCCATCGGCGCGCCGGAATGGACAGCCGACCCTCGATTCGCAACCAACGAAGGACGCTGCGACAACCAGGACGAACTGGACGCCCTCATCGAGACCTGGACAGAACGGCACACGCCCCACGAGGTCATGCACAAGCTCCAGGCCGCCGGAGTAATAGCGGGCGCGGTTCAGTCCCCAAAGGTCAAGGTTGACGAAGACCCGCAGCTGAGACACCGCGATTTCCTCCCCGAAACCGACCACGCCGAACTAGGCAAAGCCAAGTTCGAGGCTCAGCCTATGCGCCTCTCACGCTCGCCCTGGGAACTCCGGCGCGCATCCCCCCTCCTGAGCGAACACAGCGACTACGTATTCGGCGAGATCCTCGGCCTCGGTTCCGAAGAGATAGCCAACCTGACGGTCGAAGGCGTGATTTAGCTGATGGACAGAGAATACGACGTGGAAGAGAGCAATCCGATCTCTTTTGACGCTTCAGAGCGAATCACTCCGAGCTACAGGAATCAAGTCTTGAAGAAAGACCTTCCGATTCACCAGTGGTATAGGTTTGTACTTTCATTTCCGCCGCACCTTGTCAGGCACTATATAGAAAAATTAGACATCCACCCCGATGGGACGGTTCTGGATCCATTCTGTGGAACCGGGACAACTCTCGTTGAATGTAAGAAACTTGGAATAAAAAGCGTCGGAGTAGAATCAAATCCAATTGCCCATTTCGCGAGCGCAGTGAAGACCAACTGGGATGTCTCACCCGGAGAACTATGGGAGCACGCAGTCGGTATATCTGAATTGACAGATGAGGTTCTGAAGTCCGACGGATTAGGATCGGAACCGTTCGACCCAGACGGTGATAGTACGATAGATTGTCCGAGAGGACTTCGTTCTCTTTCAGGAGAGCGGACCAAGTTGTTAATCAAAGGCTCTATCAGTCCGCTCCCAATGCACAGAACAATTCGTCTGTTGGAGTCTATTGATAAATATCGCCATCCTGTATTTTCAAAATACGAACGTCTTGCTGTCGCGTCGGCCCTTGTTGATTCTATTGGAAATCTCAGATTTGGACCTGAGGTGGGGGTAGGTAAAGCGAAAGCCGACGTGCCCGTTGTAGCCAATTGGCTGGGGAAAGTGCGAACTACTGCCGAGGACATTACATCGACCAGGGGATTTCCAAACACTGAGGCACAAGCGATTCGGGATGACGCAAGGATATTGAAAGCGAAAATCGCTCCCAATTCCATTGATGCGGTAATTACATCGCCCCCGTATCCGAACGAGAAAGACTATACAAGAACTACCAGACTGGAATCGGTAATACTGGGATTTATCAACAGCAGGCACGACCTCCGGAATATCAAGCGAACCCTGGTGAAATCAAACACACGCGGCGTTTACAAAGATGACGACGATGATATGGTCGTATCGAAATTTTCAGAAATACAAGACTTGGCCGGCAAGATCGAACGAGAAAGAGTTCGCCTGAATAAGACTTCTGGATTCGAGCGGTTGTATCCCAGAGTAACCAAGCTGTACTTTGGCGGTATGGCGCGTCATCTCGCTGAATTGCGGAGTTTTCTCAAGCCTGGAGCGAGCCTTGCCTATGTCGTGGGAGACCAGGCTTCATACCTCAGAGTCTTGATTCGCACTGGTCGGCATCTGTCTGAGATTGCGCAATCTCTGGGTTACGAAGTTGTAGCATTGGATTTGTTCAGGACTCGCTTCTCGACCGCCACAAAACAGCATTTACACGAAGAAGTTCTAGTATTGAGATGGCCGGGATAGGTATGCAAACTCAGTCTGGCGATAGCCCAACAAACCGCTACACCGCAATTATAGAGAAAATTTTCCACGACAGTTACGACGCCACAGATAACAATGTCGGATTTCGACGTCAGGACATAATCGAAGCAGCCCAGACTCTCAATATAGATTTACCCCTGAATCTCGGCGATGTTATATATAGCTTCCGATATAGGACTCCGCTCCCCGCATCTATTCAATCGCTAGCTACTGAAGGCAGGATGTGGGTCATCAGACCCGCGGGCAGAGGACTATACCAATTTTCCCTTGTTCCGATTCTTGACCTTACTCCTAGCCAGAACCTTGCGTTAACTAAAGCGCCAGACTCGACGCCTGGAATAGTCGTCAAGTATTCTCAGGGCGACGAACAATCTATGTTGGCCCGCCTTCGATACAATAGATTGATAGATGTCGCTACCGGATTGACCTGTTACTCACTGCAGAACCATTTTCGCACTTACATACCTAACATTGGTCAAGTTGAAACCGACGAAATTTACGTGGGCATAGACAAGAGAGGCGCACACTATGTCATTCCTGTACAAGCGAAATCAGGCTCAGATTCACTAAGCATCGTTCAGATAGAGCAAGATTTTGATGTTTGTGACGCACGATTCCCTTCGTTGATAGCTAAACCCATAGAAGCTCAATTTATGGATGACCAAATAGTTGCCATCTTTGAATTTGAGCGCTCTGACGAAGGGTTAAGGGTGAGCGCCGAACGCCACTATCAACTCGTTGACCCAGATCAGGTCACCGAAAGTGATCTTCAAACTTATCGCCAACGGCTTATTGACTGAACCCGAGATATAGAGTTCGATTGAGGCCATATGCTATATCGCCAGTGAGGATGCTCAATGAATACCAACCAGACTGCCCTTTCAGATATCACTATCCTCGACCTATGCGACGAGAAGGGACAGCTTATCGGCAAGCTGCTCGGAGAGATGGGCGCGCGGGTCATCAAGATCGAGCCGCCCACAGGCGACAACGCGAGGACAGTTGGCCCGTTTCACCAGGATGTTCCCGATAAGAACCGCAGTCTCCACTTCTGGGCGTTCAACACCGCGAAAGAGGGCATTACCCTTGACCTGACTACCGCGAAAGGCGCTGAACTCTTCAGGAAGCTCGTTGAGAAGGCCGACGTCGCGCTCGAAAGTTACGACCCGGGATACCTCGATTCGCTCGGACTCGGATACTCCGACCTGAGCGCGATCAACCCGGCGCTGGTAATGACATCCCTGACCGGATTCGGTCAGGACGGCCCCTACCGCGACTACAAGACCTCCGACCTCGTCGCCATGGCTATGGGAGGCATCATGCACAGTTGCGGCTACGACGACCTCCCAGGCTCCCCGCCCATCCGTCCAAGTGGCGGACACGGGTACATGACCGCGTCCCACTACGCCACCATCGGTACACTCATGGCCCTCAACTGGCGCGACATGACCGGCGAGGGACAGTACGTGGACGCATCCATACATGAGGCCTGTTCCTGCACTACCGAGGCAGCCATGCCGCTGTACATCTACGCCGGAGATGTAGTCCGGCGACAGACCGGCAGGCATCATGGAGCTCAGCCCACGCCCAAAACGCTCTGCCCGACCGACGACGACAAGTTCATAAACGTCTTCGCGGTGTTCACAAGCCTCAACCAGTGGAAGACGCTCGTAACCTGGATGGACTCCGAAGGCATGGCCGAAGACCTTACCGACGAGAAGTACCTGGACATGGCGACTATGCGCGCCCGCACTGGCTACGAGGTCGAACACGCCTTTGATGTAGTGAAAAGGTTCATAGCCTCCCACAGCGCGGAGGAGATATACAGGGGGGCGCAGCAAAGGAAGTTCCCCTGGGGAATCATCCGCTCGCCCGACGAGAACCTCGATGACCCGCACTTCATCGAGGACCGCGGGTTCTTCGCCGAAGTGGAGCATCCTGAACTGGGCGAGACTTACACATACACCGGACGGCCTTACGTATTCAACAAGACCCCGTGGCAGACCTTCAGAAGTCCGCTTCTGGGAGAGCACAACGCGGCCGTTTACGGCCAGGAGTTGGGACTGGACGACGCCGAGATAGAACGACTCCGTGAGGATGGCGTAATCTGACGGCCATGCCCGGTACTCAGCGCAGCGGTAGACCGCCCGCCCGGGGGATAACCCCATCGGCGCGCATGGCCTCTATCTCCGCGTCGGTATATCCGAGTTCGGCCAGTACGTCCGGCGTGTCTCCGCCGAAAACCGGCGATGTTCCCGTCCTGACGGGCGTGGCACTCAGGCGCGGCGCGGCTCCCCCATGCTCCACCATGCCGAAGAAGGGATGCTGTTCGGACACGATAAGGCCGCTTCCACCCGCTTCCGCTCTCACGTCGTTCAGCGCGCGGTTGGCGGTCGCCGATATTCCGGCTGTACTCAGCATATCCACCCACTCGCCGGTGGACCGCGATAAGAAAACCTGCCTCAGCGCGGATGCGTCAGACAAGTCGTCCAACTCACTGAACGGCTCCAGCGCGCTCAGCCGCTCCCTGTCGCCCGCGCCGTCCGCCGACAGCGCGAGCCAGCCGTCCGAATTGCGGTAAAGTCTGTTCATAGAGTCGAGGCCCTTCGCCTGCGGCCCGCTGATCTCGTCCGGTTCGTGTCCTTCGTAATCCACCATGTAGGCCGACGAGAAAGTGGATGCGGTATAGGCCAGCGCGGTGTCCATCTTCTGTCCCCTGCCCGTGCGCTCGCGTTCCAGCAGCGCGAGCATTACCCCGTAGGCGGCCATGATTCCGGTGCCGTAGTCGTTGAATGTGTATGGCGGCGGGCCGGGCCGTCCATCCCCGCCGTTGCGAAGCTGCATACCTGTGGCGGCCTGCGCGTTCTGGTCGAAGCCCGGGCGCGTCGCCCAGTCCCCCTCCTGTCCGAATGCGTTAATGGATGCGTAAACGATACCGGGATTGCGTTCACTGAGCTGCCCATAACCTATACCCAGCCGCTCGGCCACGCCCTTGCGGAAACCCTGTAAAACAACGTCGGCGGTATCCGACAGCTTGTAGAACGCCTCCAGTCCCGCGTCTTTGGTTATGTTCAGACAGACGCTGCGCTTGCCCCGTCCCACGTCCAGCCACGGCGTCAGGGCCGGCACGCGATGCTCCGGGTCAACCTTTATGACGTCCGCGCCGTATTCGGACAGCGTTCTGCCACAGGTCGGCCCCGCCAGAATTATGCACAGGTCTAGGACTCTTATCCCTTCCAACGCTCCGGGCATATCGCTTCCTTTCTCAATAGTATGTAATCAGGACAGAATCCCGGAATGCTGACCACGCGCGGGAGCCGCGCCTCGTATCACGCCAGGCGTATCCTCCAGCCGCACCTGGATACCCACCTGGCGCATCGGGCCGTACACCGGGTCGTCAAGCTCAACCACCGCGCCGGACTGCCAGGCGTGTTCCGTCTCCATCCATTCCTGGAGTGTACGGCACATCGTCAGGGGAACGCCCTCATCGGCCATAAGGTCCTCCCAATCCACCGCCGCTCTTTCGAGCCAGACCCCGGCGAACCGCGACGCCCACTCCTCGCGCTCTTCCATATTGCTGTGAAGCAGCTCATCCGTAAGCGGATCGTACCAGTCGGGATGCCCCATCGCGTTCAGCATCGGCCTTAGCGAACGCTCGTAGCTCGCGTTCAGGTTCACCCAGCGGCCGTCCGCGCAGCGATAGAAGCGCGCGATAGCCGGAGACAGCATCCCTGGCCCCGCCGGAACATCCGGCCTGCGAACAATGGCCGACCCCATGGCGGTGAACATCGCGTCATAGAGCGGGACGACCACCGACTGGCCTTCTCCGCTTCTCGCACGATGGAACAGCGCGGCGGTTATCGCGGGCGCGGCGACCATAGCCCCGAATATACTCGCATACGGCAGCGCGATGAAACTCGCCCCTTCGGTCCCGTCCGCGCTGCGGTCAACATAAACGCCCGTGGCCGCGGATACGATAATCTCGCTTGCGGATACTTTCTCGCCCTGGGCAAGACCAGGAATGCTCAGGTGAACAATGTCCGGCTTCTCTGCGCGGGCCGTCTCATAATCAATCCCGTAAGGATTGATCACCAACCTGAATCCCTCTATCACAACGTCGGATTCTCGCGCGAGTCCCAGCAGACGGCGTGTATCTTTTGCGTTGCCTGGCTCGGCGACAACGGATTTCTTGCCCCTGTTCCAGACCGAGAAGACCGGAGTGCCTCGCAGGGGGTCGCCCTCCGGCGGCTCCACCTTTATTACATCCGCACCCTGGTCTGCCAGCAGCATCCCCAGGACGGCCACCGCCCACTGGTCTCCAAATTCCACTACCTGATACTGAGAAAGCGCGCCTGCCAAGTTCTCACCTCCGCGCGAGATTCTATCATCTTATCGCAGTCGCCGCGCATACCTCGGTTCGGGCCGACCGGAATCTCGTTGACCGCCCATACAGCCATTGATACACTTAGCTTGACTTTGTACATTCATGCTGCGTAGGTCAGTGATTCTATGAACCTGTTGAACAGCGGGTAATTGATTAGCGGCGTCGGCTTGGGGATTGCGGTTCTCTGAACATATTCTTATACTGCGGCCATGTGTTCAGGCAAAGACCTCCCACCCTGCCAGCATGGCGACCTTCTTGTCCAGGTCAACCGACTGCAAGACCGGAACGCTCGACAGTTGGCGACGATCAGGGAGTTGCAGAAGCAGCTTGTCGAGGCTCAGCGAGCGGGGAAGCGCCAAGCCGCTCCGTTCTCCAAGGGCACACGAACCGCAAAGCCCAAACGTCCGGGCCGAAAGCCGGGCAGGGGATCGTTCAGCTACCGAAAGCCTCCTTCCCATGGTGACCTAACGGAACCGATCATTGAGGTGTCGGTAGCCGGGGACAGTTGCCCGGGATGTGGGGGCAGACTCGAATATGAGGGAGTGAGCTTCGCCTATGTGACCGACATTCCCCCGATGCCCAAGCCCGATGTGAAGGGATACAGGGTACAGATATGCCGGTGCCAGTCGTGTGGCAAGCGGGTTCGCGGCCGTCATTCCGAAGTCGCCCCTGACCAATATGGCGCGAGCGCCCATCGGGTGGGCAAGCGGGTGATGGCGGCGGCCCATATACTGCACCACGGCGCGGGCGTTCCGGTGAGGAAGGTTCCCTCCATACTCAGGACTCTGGGCGGAGTGAGGATAAGTCAGAGCGCGATCACGCAGGACGCGCTGCGCCGCGCGAGAGGGGAAGTGGGTGACGCCTACCGCAGGCTGCGCGATTCGGTGCGCTCAGGCGCGTTCGTCCACACCGACGACACGGGCTGGCGTGTGGGTGGAGATCCCGCCTTTCTGATGGCGTTCGAGACCGATGAGACGACCGTGTACCAGGTACGCTCTCGCCACCGCAACGAGGAAGTCAGAGAGTTGATCCCCTCAGACTATGGCGGAGTGATGGTTGCGGACAGAGGCCGGAGCTATGACGCGCGTACTCTGTCCGGTGTGAGACAGCAGAAGTGCATGGCGCACGTGATTCGTTCTGTCAGTGATGTGGTTGAGACCAAGGTGGGTAGAGGGCGCAGCTTCGGTAAGGGACTGATTGAACGTTTCAGAGAAGCGATGGAACTGCGAGAGTCATACCATCGTGGAGAGTCGGATGACTTTGTGGGTGAGTCGGAGCGGTTGAAACGGGAGGTGTCTCACCATCTGCGCGAACGTCCGATGCCGGACCCGGACAATCAGAGACTGCTGAATGAACTCGGCAGGCACGACGACCGCGGTAACCTGCTGCGCTTTCTGGATGACCCCAACGTAGAGCCGACCAACAATCGCGCTGAGCGGGCATTGCGTGGAGCGGTGATAGCTCGGAAGGTGTCTCACTGCTCGAAGAACGACGAAGGGGCTGAGGCGTTCAGTGCGTTCACGAGCGTGATCAAGACGCTGAGACGAGCTGTTGACGACGAGGCGCTGGTGGATGCTCTCTGCGATGTGTTCGGTGGCGGTCCCGTTCCCAGCCGTTCCTCCTGAACATCTTCCGCAATAATACCCCGCTAATCAATTACCAGCAGCGGCGTCGGGACTTGTTGCATATCCGGGTTTTGCGACGACGTGCAGAAAGTCTCTGAAGCATTCCACAGGTGACGACGCGCCAGAGCGATGGCATCGACGAAAGTAGGCTCAGTCTTGGCATACCAGGCCGCTGATCGTGGAGTCCCCAGACATTGATTGCCCAGCAGGTGGGCTGCGAGAGTTACTCAGGAGAACAGTCCAAACAGCACAGGAGTGGTCCGGGCTATGGCGCGATCCGACCACTGGGGTTGAGTCTCCACTCCAAGGTGGGCGCGAACTTCCTGGAAAGTAACTTACCCCGTGTGCAAGTTTTTGGATAAAGGATAGAAACAGTTGAAAGTCCAAGTCATAGCGTCTCTAATAGGGTTGCATCAAACTCCGAGGATGACGCCATGGACCTGGACGACTTCATAATAACCGTTTTCTGCATTATTGACGACACTATGAAACAGCTTTTTGGAACAATACGCCTCAGACAGAGAGGGCCTGCGCCCGCACTCTCAGACAGCGAGACGCTCACCATGGAGATAGTAGGAGAGTATCTGTCTCTGAACCAGGACAAGGCCATCTATGACTACTTCCGCAGACACTATTCGCACTTCTTCCCTGAAATGGGAAAGATACATCGCACCACATTCGTCAGACAGGCGGCCAATCTGTGGCGCGTCAAGGAGATGATATGGCAGCGTATGCTTGAACAGGTCAGATACGACCCCTCTCTGAAACTGGTTGACAGTTTCGCTGTCCCTGTCTGTCAGTTCGCTCGCGCATACAGATGCCAGCGCTTCAGGGGTGAGGCCGGCTTTGGACACGATACCGTTGCGCGCCAGACCTTCTACGGCTTTCGATTGCACGCACTGGTGGCGTGGCCGGGTGTGATAGTCAGCTTCGGTATAGCGCCTGCCCAAGTCCATGAGACAGCTGTGGTTCCCGAGTTGGTCAACGGGCGGCGCGGAACCATGTTGGGAGACCGAAACTACTGGAGTCCCAGACTCAAAGAGGAACTGGATAGAGATGGGCTTAATCTTCAAGCACAGTTCAAAAGAGCTTCTTCCGAGCCCTGGCCGCACAGAAGTGCGACGATCAGTCGCTTCCGTTATAGGATAGAGACGGTCTTCGGACAATTAGTGGACCGCTACCTGATCAAGCGTGTGTGGGCCAGGGATATGTGGCATCTGAGCAATCGTCTGCTCAGAAAAGCGCTCAGCCACACCATGGCTTTCATGTTGAACCAGGCTCAGGGTAATCCTCCTCTGCAAATATCTAAATTGGTGAACTGAACATAAACCCGCACATCGGGTTAACTTCAATCCGCCAGCGCAGCGCGAAGCACTCGATGATCTGCACTGGGACAACCGCAGCATCAGTACACAGCAGCGCCTGTGAGTCGAACTGCTGCATGGGGTCTCGAATGAGCACCCATCGAATGGGCACAGGGGGCTTGCCCGTATGATACCAGAGCGCTGTTTGAGAGCTGAACTCCACAGTCCGAGTAACACCGTCGTACCACGCGAGCGCTGCGCTCATCCAGCGCGTATCGGGACAGTCCAGGAGTGTCCTGAGTGTGGGCAGGCGCTGACCCTTGACGCGCGTACGACCCATCTGGCCGGGCCGACGAGGCGGAGCGGGTTTATAGAGTGCGGCATCGAGACGCAGTCTGGTAATGAAGGTGACCGGACGAGTCATGGACTGACAGAAATGGAGCAGGTCGAGGGCGGCGTAGCTGCTGTCGGCGACCGCGACGATGTGTCTGTTGGGTAGCCAGCAACGTAGCTGGAGGATCATCCGGCGCGCCCAATCGGTGATCTTCTTATGGGGTTTGCCGATCTTGAGATGGTAGTGTTCGGACGGCGCCAGTGCGGTCAGCGCCGGCAGCGCCCATGTACGATGTGCCCAGGGTATGATGGGCAGGCACATCAGGCTTATCCAGCGCAGACCGGAGGCCTTGACGAAGTGACTCCCGCTGGAGTGCACTCCGTCACGATATATCCCCTTGGCCTTGATCCGTTTGCCACGCCGCCGCTCCAGGGTCTCGTCTATGCTGAAAACCAGTGGACCATCGCCCTGATCGAGGTGTTGTACCAAGAGAGATAGCAGCACACGGCTCAATTGAAGGGGGGGACCACTCAGCGCGGCCTCAGAACGTGGTGGTACCGGGCAAAGCTCGTGTCGTCGCTGAGTCCCATTACCCAGAGAGCGGAGGTGACGGTCCTCTTGCGCGTGGCCAGGACTGCGCCAACCAGCAGCGCCCGGACTTTCGCCCATGTCCTGGCCTGAAACATCGGCGCGAACGGATTGAGTAGGGGTACAATGGTATCGGGCAGAGCCTGCCCCGTACTTGATACGGGGGTGAGCATGACATGACCTTTCAGAGGTGTTGGGTCTCGTCAGCTTACCCTGTTCTCTCTATCTAAGTTTTGTACAAAGCATCCGTATGCCCTTTCCGGGCCGTGCAGAGGCGACTAACTATATCGCCTTGTGATGCCGTGTAAGATTATAGGGAGGCGTGTCGTCGTACAGAGACCGGAGTTGGCATTGGCGCTTATTGCCCGGTACAAAGCATGGTCCGGGAGTCTTACGACGGCATCATTGGTGACGCTCCGATCAGGGCAGGCTCCCGTTTGAAAGATTGTGCGAAGTCGATGATTCCCTGCGGCGGCACGCCTACTCGATAGTAGCGGAGGGCGCGATGGAAAGGCACGAGACAAGTTCAGGACGAAAGAAAGTTAAGAGAGATCAAACGAGGGATTTGCCGCAGGAGTTGTCGCGGGTGAACCTGAACGCTGCGGGGATAGATGTGGGAGCGAGCAGCCATTTCGTGGCGGTCTCCGAAGGGCGCTCCGAGCGGCCAGTGCGTGAGTTCGAGGCGTACACTGCGGAGTTGTACCGGATGGCAGACTGGCTGGTTGAGTGCGGAGTGGAGACGGTGGCGATGGAGTCGACCGGTGTGTACTGGATACCGCTGTTCGGGGTACTGGAGGAGCGTGGGCTGGAGGTGCTATTGGTGGACCCGAGGCGTCTCAAGAGCGTGCCCGGTCGCAAGACCGACGTGCAGGACTGTCAGTGGCTACAGCAGTTGCACACCTACGGTCTGCTGTCGGGAGCGTTCAGACCTGAGGCGGAGATAAGAAGCCTTCGGAGCTATCTGCGTCAGCGAGCGATGCTGGTGGAGTATGCGTCTCACCATATCCAGCATATGCAGAAGGCGCTGACGCAGATGAACATAAAGCTTCAGCACGTCATGAGCAATATCACCGGCAAGACGGGTATGCGGATCATTGAGGCGATAGTAAGAGGCGAGCGCGATCCGCGCGAACTGGCGCGGTTCAGACATCCTACGATGAAGGCGGATGAGAAGGAGATAGCGAAGTCGCTGCGCGGTCACTGGAGGGAGGAGCACATCTTCGAGTTGACCCAGGCGTTAGAGCTATACAGAGAGTACCAGCGCAAGATAGAAGAGTGCGACCGACAGATAGAGTTGCAGCTTGGAAGGTTCGATGACCGCAGCGACGGTGGCACACTTGCCAACAGGCGCGGCGCGAATCCTCATCAGGGCAACGCGCCGCGCTTCGACGTTAGAACACACCTGTACAGGATGACTGGGGTGGACCTGACAGAGATAGACGGGGTGGAGGCGTACACGGCGCTGAAAGTGGTGAGTGAGATAGGAACGGACATGAGTCGCTGGCCTACTGTGAAACACTTTGCCTCCTGGCTGGGGTTGAGTCCGAATAATAAGGTAAGCGGCGGCAGGGTGATGAGTTCACGGACGAATCCGAGCGCGAACAGGGCTGCGGCCGCGCTGCGCCTTGCCGCCAATGCGTTGCATCGCTCCGACAGCGCGCTGGGGGCGTTTCTTCGCAGGAAGAAGGCTCATCTGGGCGCTCCGAAGGCGATAACGGCAACGGCGCACAAGTTGGCGCGGATCATATACTCGATGCTGAAGTACGGGCAGAAGTACGTTGACGCGGGCGCGGAGTACTATGAGCAACAGTACCGCAAGCGCGCACTGGGTAACGCCAAGAGGAGGGCCGCTCAGCTGGGCTACAAGCTGGTGCCGGTGGCTGACAGTCAGCAGGAGCCTACGCCGGGCACAACTCCACAACCGGCGGTAGCGTTCGCATGAGAAGGTAAGTTAGTTGAAAGTCTAGCTAAATATGCGGAGCCTGGAGCGCTTGGGCATCTCATCATACGAAAATGGAGCAGACATAATGGCGGCATATATCGTGGTAACGGAACTATCGGATGAATCTTCCTACGCAGAACAACGCGGCCGGCTGGCGCAGAGGGTCGAAGCGCAAGGCGGACGGTATCTGGTGAGTGGCGTTCCCCAGTGAGGTTGCCGAGGGCAGTTTGGAGCCTCGGCGTGTCGCTGTGATAGAGTACCAGAGCGTCGAGGACGCAAGAGCGTTGATCGAATCGGCAGAGTATGCCGAACTCAGAGAGCTTCGGGCCCAGTCCGACGCTTTCGTCAGCGTGGTACTCGTAGAAGGCATGTAGATCGCCCACCGTTCACAGCGCCGCCCGGTCGGGTAGAGTGAGTCTGTAATGTTATCCCATTCCGACCGACGGGCGACTGCAATAGCTGTCCCATAGTGACGCAAACGGAATTGAACGCGCAGTGCCCTGCCGTTTGGAGGAATTAGCGTGTCACCGGATGAAGGACTCCTGTACGAGCCTGACGATCGGAGTCCTCTCCTGATCTCAATGGGGGTTGGGTTCCAGGGCGTTATTCTGGTCCTGGCGCCGACTGTCCTGTGCGCGACGATCATCGCGCAAGCTGGTTACGTGGGTGGCGGATACCTGAGTTGGGCGATCTTCGCCGGCTGATAATCAGTGGGATCGTCACCGCTCTCCAGGCGGTTCACCTTGGGCGGCTTGGCGCCAGGCATATGCTCATCACCGGCGCCACCCCCAACTTCATCGCGATCTCGGTCACGGCGCTGACGGAAGGCGGGCCGGAACTGCTTGCAAGCCTGATTCTTGCCTCGTCACTCTTTCAGTTTGCGCTGGCCGTATGGCTGCCGCTTCTGCGCCGGATCATCACGCCGGTTGTCTCCGGTACGGTGATCATGCTGATAGCGACTGAGGTCTTCCCAGTTGCTATAGAGCGGATGCAAGAGACTCCCGACGGCGCGGCGCTAGCCGCAGCTCCGGCCGCCGCACTGACAACTCTGATTGTGGCCGTTGCGATGGGACTGCGCGCCACAGGAGCGTTGCGGCTATGGTCTCTAGTCATCGGAATCGCCGCGGGCTGCATGGTTGCGGTGGCTCTTGGGGCATACGACTCTTAGCGTGTGTTCGATGCGCCGTGGGTCGGCATTCCTGCACCTGAGCTGCCAGGGATTGAGCTGAGACTTGGCACGGAGTTCTGGCTGCTACTGCCGATGTTCCCGACGGGCATGAGATTCCGCTGCGCCTCCTGCGGCATTACACAACCTCTGTCCGCCACCGCAAATACCACGGAATCGACATCATCTCGGTCCGTGTCGAGGGCTCGCGTTAGCTCCACGTCCGAAACAAAACAGTATGCTCTGGCCACTATCCGTCGTTCGTATATTGCAAATGCATACCGGATGGTCCGATCTGAGAGGGTTGATATTGAAAGGGAAATTCGCAAAGCTGGACTTCGGGGCAAGGATTTATCATGGGAGAGGCGACCGAGTTGCTCCGGCCAGTCTCTCCAACCCAAACACCTCGGTCCACTCTTGGGAACGATTCCTGAATTTCATAACTGACGTTACGCACAAGATGAGTTGTATGTCTGGGCAGCCTGGGGGTTGTCGCCTATCCCCAAGCTGCATTCCGGTGTACTACATGAAGTCGGACATAAGGTTGATGTTGTCGGACTCGGGCTTGAGTTCGCCGCGCTCGACTCGCTTTACCAGGTCGGTTATGCGGTCGCAGGCGGGCGTTGCGACACCTACCTCGCGCCCGCGCCGCGCGACGTAGCCGTCCAGGTACTCTATCTCCGTCCGGCGGCCCTTTATCACGTCCTGGAGCATCGAGGGGCGGCCGTCGCCCAGTTCTCTCGCTCCCTCGGCGAGCGTAGATTTCAGGTCCTCCAGCGCGGTCGCGTCTTCGGCGGCCTCGACGTACTGCTGAGACGGCACGTTGTTGATAGGCTCTACGGACACGCCCAGGCCGCTGCCGACTCGCACGACCTCCGCGCCTATCTTGATGGTAACGTCCACGACGCCCGGGGTGTCCCGCGAGGCCGCCGACCCCAGCCCGGTCAGCGCACATATCGGGTTGGCCATGGAGTTGGTGGCCAGCTTGGCCCATCGGTGTCCCCACAGGTTGGGGGTAACCTTAGTCGGGCCGACCGCGCCCAGCATATCCGAAATGGCGCGCGCGCGGACAGACTCGATGCCACTGGGCTCGCCTATGGTGAAGGCCAGCCGCGACGCGATGCTCGTCCTGATTGGGTTGGCGGGTTCGTACATACCCGCGCCCAGGGTTATCACGCAGCCCAGCACCCTGCTCCAGCCCGCAATCGGGCCGATGCGCTCGTCGTTGATGCCGTTCTGGGCGGAGACTATCGCGCCGTTTTCGGACAGGTGGGGCAGGATGAAGTGAGTTGCCCACTCGGTATCGTATGACTTCATTGCGAGGAAAACCAGGTCGAACGGCTCCACTATGTTGCACACCTCGCCCAGGTGGACGGCGTTTGCCTCGACCGTGAAGTCGCCCTCCTGTGTCGAGACGGTCAGACCTTTTTCCCGTATCGCTTCCACGTTCGCGGGCCACTGGTCTATCAGCGTAACGTCGTGTCCCGATTTGGTCAGATACCCGCCGATTATGCCGCCAATCGCTCCAACTCCAAGAACCGCTACTCTGTTGAACATATTTCATCCTCTCTGCGTGAATTGGTTTGGCGGATTATACCAAGTTCGGATTGCCAATTCGCGGCGACCTGCGTAAGGTGTACTGATTCCCAGCAGGGCCCCGAGCAGGAAATGGTCTCTTTCATAACAAAAGCGCCTCGTTCGCGCCGAACTCTTATATTCGGCTCCACGATGCACGTGTGGAGCGATCTGTTCTTCACGCTCCTTGTTCCTCTGCTGCCGTTCATCAAGGAGGACATGGGCCTGTCTTTCACGGAGGTCGGCCTGCTGCGCTCGGTGTTCAGCGGCGCGTCCGCGGTTCTCCAGGTACCGGCCGGATTCCTGACGGAGAGCGTGGGTGAGTTCTGGATGCTGATATGCGGCAACATATGGGTGTCCGCCGGGCTGATGGCGATGGCGATGGCGCCGGCATTTCTAATTCTGGTGGCGGCGTCCGGCATAGGCGGACTAGGGGGCGGCGCGCAGCATCCGCTCGCGTCCAGCATGGTATCCCGCGCCTACGACGACAAGGGGCGGGCAACGGCCGTCGGCACGGTCAACTTCGCGGGTGACCTGGGGAAGATGGTCGCGCCGCTGGTCGCCGGGCTGCTCGCGGTGAGCATGGGCTGGCGCGCGACCTTTATGGCAGTCGGGGTGGCGGGCTTGGTATTCATGCTCGCCTCGATATTCACGCGGCGGGCGGTGGATATCGGCAGGCCGAGCGGCAAGGCAGGCGTATCATCCCAACAGCCCATGGACACTCACACCGACTCACGAATGGCGGGGTTTATCGCGCTGAGCGGGGTCGGGCTGCTCGATTCGGCAACGCGCACATCCGCGCTCGTGTTCCTTCCGTTTGTAATGGAGAGCATGGGCATGGGCGCGGGACAGATAAGCGCGATGCTGTTCCTGCTGTTTGGGGGTGGCGCGATAGGGAAGTATGTGTGCGGCTGGCTCGGCGACCGCATGGGGACTCTCAGCCTGGTGTGGGCGACGAAGGGGCTGACCGCGGCGCTGCTGGTCGTGGCGCTGTTCACGCCCGCCCTTCTGATGGCCCCGCTAATGGTACTCATAGGGATCGGGCTGAACGGCACGTCGTCGGTGTTATACGCTACGGTCGCGGAGTTTGTTCCGCCCGCCCGCCGCGCGCGCTTCTACGGCTTCTTCTACACCACCAACGAAGTCGGCACCGTGATAGCGCCACTCGCCTACGGCCTTGTGGCTGACATCTTCAGCCTGCGTACCACGATGCTGGTCATGGGAATCGCTACGGCCGCCATCATGCCGGCCAGCCTGACACTCCGCCGTCACCTGGAGCGAGCGGGCTTCTGATACCATATCAGCCGTCGTCCGCGGACAGACTCGGCCAGCCTCACGACAACGCCAGGATACGTG
Source organism: Dehalococcoidia bacterium (assembly GCA_965197685.1). Classification (GTDB taxonomy): domain Bacteria; phylum Chloroflexota; class Dehalococcoidia; order Lucifugimonadales; family UBA1123; genus VXRN01. Next base: position 728,979 of record CBDANP010000007.1, on the reverse strand, counting down.
AGAAAATCTTGTTCCATCCCTGTATTGATTGACAAATATGGACATATGTTTCAAATAGTTGCAGATTCCAATTTAGCCACGCTGCCGATTTCATATATGCTACAATGCTGTACGTGTACTACCCCCTGAGATACACGTACTGACTCAGGGTCTTTGGAGGTAGATTACTCTGGGATCGTGCGTATAGTAACGAAAACATCCTATACGAGCCGGATGATCAGCCACCCTTCTTGCTCGCCGCCGGCCTCGGCTTTCAGACCGTCATGGGTATGTTGGCGGCGGTTGCGGCCTTCGTGACGATTATTGTCCGGACGGGCGGCCAGTCCGATAGCTACCTGTCGTGGGCAATCTTCTCGGCGTTTACAGTCTCTGGAATAGTAATTGTTCTCCAGTCTTTCCGGATCTGGCGGTTCGGGGCGGGATATACGCTCGCAACCGGTCCCTCACCCGCCTTTGTCGTAATCTGCGCCACTGCGCTGCTGGTGGGCGGGCCTGCCATGATGTCCACCCTCATCATCGTTTCGACGCTATTTCAGTTCGCGCTGACCGCACGGCTCTCACTCCTGCGTCGGATCATCACGCCGGTGGTCTCCGGCACGGTGCTCATGTTGCTGGCGGCCACGGCCATATCGGTTGTATTCAGTACGCTTTCCGACACTGTCATCACTGCGATGCAGGGTGCCGCTCCCGCCGCCGCGGTGGTGACACTTGCTGTTTTAATGGGGTTGAGACTGTACGCCACACCCTCCTGGCAGCAATGAACACCCATCATCGGAATTGGCGTGGGCTGCGTGGTGGCCGCAATGCTCGGCCTGTATGATTTTCAGAGTGTGATAGAAGCGCCCTGGGTCGGCATTCCCGAATATGCCTGGCCGGGGCTCGACCTGAATCTGGGCGTGGAGTTCTGGGCGTTGCTGCCTGGATTCGTAGTGGTTGGCTTGGCGTTAACCATCAACGCCATTGGCGAAGGCATTGCGGTTCAGCGGGTTTCGTGGCGCCGGCCGCGCGCCACCGATTTCCGGGTAATCCAGGGTGCGCTCAACGCCGTTGGGATAGGTAATCTGCTGGCCGCGCTCATGGGGACGGTGCCCAATGCGCTCTACCCTTCAAATTCAGCGCGTACCGTACTCACCGGGGTCGCCGCGCGCCGCGTGGGAACGTACGGAGGGTGCATACTGGTCGTGGCGGCGTTACTGCCCAAGGTGATGGCCCTTCTGGCAGCAATCCCCGCCCCCGTTCTGGTGGCCTATGTAGTTGTTATTCTGGGCCTGATGTTCGTGGAAGGCATGAAAATCGTTGTCGAGGACGGCATAGACGCGCGCAAGGCCACAGTGGTGGGGGTGTCGTTCTGGATCGGGATGGGATTCCAGCATAAGGTGATTTTTGCGGACCTGCTGAGCGGAATGTGGGAAACGCTGCTCGGCAACGGAATGACGACCGGCTCCATTGCCGTGATACTGCTGACCCTGCTCATAGAACTATCTGCCTTGCACCGCCGCCGTCTGGAGGTCGCGCTCGACCACTCGGCTTTACCGGAGATTGACAAGTTTCTCAGCGCCTTTGCATCCCGGATAGGCTGGAACGAGGCGTCAACTGACCGCCTGCGCTCAGTCGGTGAGGAGACGCTGTCGAGCCTGCTGCAAGATGACTCTCTCGCGGACGGGCGGCGTCTGACCATAACCGCCCGCCTCTCCGGTGATATCGCAGAGCTTGAGTTTCTAGCGACCTCGGAGGAAGAGAATCTCGAAGACCGGCTGGCATATCTTAGCGAACAGGTCGAGATACCGGACGAGAGCGAGGTCTCATTCCGCCTGCTGCGGCACTACGCTTCCTCTGTGCGCCACCGCAAGTACCACAACATAGACATTGTTACCGTGCAGGTCGAAGGCTCGCGTTAGCCCCGCATATTGATCCCGCTGTATTTGAAAACGCCATGATTCGCGTCCCGCCCAACTTGCCATAGTCCGCCAATATCAATATGCTTATACCCGATCCGCCGCCATCACAGCGAAGCGACAATGAGCATAGAAGAAGACCTCTCTCACCTTGAACCCGGCCACGATTCGACCGTCACGATAGGCGTGTTTGACGGCGTTCACCGGGGCCACCGCCACCTGATCGCTCAGCTTATGCGGGAAGCAAGAAGCGCAGCTACTCTCGCGGGCGTCGTGACCTTCAAGAACCACCCGATTACGGTTCTCAGGCCCGGCGCGCAGGTCCACTTTCTGACCGACCTCGATGAGAGGGTGCGCCTTCTGAAAGCGCTCGGCGTTGACTTTGTTGTCCCCGTCGAATTCGACCGAGGACTGGCGAGTCTGTCGTCGCGTGACTTTCTGCTGCGGCTGTACGAAAAGCTGCGAATGCGCGGGCTGGTAGTCGGCCCCGACTTCGCCATGGGACGCAATCGGGACGGCAGCCTGGAGACGCTTCCCGCCATAGCGCGGGACATCGGGTTCGCCTTCAAGTCTGTTGACCTTATGACAGACTCCGCCGGAGTGGTCAAAAGCACCACCATACGCAACCACATTCTCGAAGGCGACGTATCCCGCGCCGCCCGGCTGCTCGGTCGCAATTTCTCCATCGGTGGAGTCGTCGGACACGGTGAGGAGCGCGGGCGCGAGCTTGGATTCCCGACCGCCAATCTCGAGATCAACCCGGGCCTGATCTTCCCGGGCAACGGCATCTACGCGGCCTGGGCGTATCTCGATTCAGGCTCATACATGGCCGCCACCAGCATAGGCACCCGCCCGACGTTCGACGACGGCGAAAACAGGACTATCGAAGCCTACCTGCTCGACTTCTCCAATGATATATACGACCGGCCTCTCCGCCTCGAATTCGTCCAACGCCTGCGCGGCGAAGAGAAGTTCGACACCATACAGGCCCTCCTCGACCGCATGGCCGAAGACGTCCGCCGGACAAGGGACATACTGACGGCGGCGGGGCCTGCGGTGTCTTGAATGCAGGGGCCTCAGCGATAGCCGAATACCATTTCTACCTGAATATGCCATACACCGACTATTTTCCGTCATTTGTATGTTGTAAATATCTCTCAGGTCGGCCAATCTGAGAGGTAAGCGTGAGGGGCGCGTCGTCCGTCATTAGGTGAGCCCACTGCGGCTGCGCCGAGCGGGAGTAAGACACCCCTCACGCCAAGCTTGTCCTCGTGGAAACGGGGAGCGGGAATCCAGAGATTGCGGCAGGCTGCTACACGGCAGAAATATATGGACACTGTACTAGCCGGATAATGAAAGTCGTAACCGCCGAACAGATGAGAGAAATAGAGGCGCGTTCCGAAGAGACGGGCGTCTCTACCGACACGCTTATGGAGAACGCTGGCCTGGCCGTCGCTAGAACCGCGCGGCGAATAATCGGACCTCTGAGCGGCGTTCCTGTTCTCGCCCTTATCGGGCCTGGCAACAACGGTGGCGACGGCCTTGTAACGGCCCGCCATCTGCGACGATGGGGTGCGAGCGTCACTGCCTACCTCTGCCGTGAGCGCGGCATTCCCGATCCCAAGCTGGTTACTGCCGTCGCGGCGGGCATCAAGGTTGTCTCGGCCTCCGACGACCCTCATCTATCGTACTTGAAGGCGACGCTGGAATCCTCTCACCTCGTACTGGACGCAATACTGGGAACCGGGAGGGCAAGACCGATAGAGGGCGTGTTCAAGGACATACTCGGCGCGCTGCGCGAAGCTAGGTCGCGCGATCCAAGACTCCGGCTGCTGTCCATGGACCTTCCCACCGGCCTGAACTGCGACACCGGCGAAGTGGACCCCGCCTGTGTCGCGGCGGATGTCACAGTGTCTTTGGGCTACCCCAAGAGGGGCCATTTGGCATTCCCGGGTGCCGACTACACCGGCGCGCTGGAGATTGCGGACATAGGAACCCCCTCCGGACTCGATAGCGACGTGAATCTCGACCTTATGGGCAGGGACTGGGCTGCGGACGTGTTGCCTCCCCGCCCCCGGAACTCGCACAAAGGCACATACGGGCGGGCGATGGTGGTAGCTGGATCGCGCAACTTTCTCGGCGCGGCCTATCTTGCCGCGAGCGCGGCGGCCCGCGTCGGCGCGGGACTTGTAACCATAGCTATTCCCGAAAGCCTCGTCCCGTCCGTTGCTTCCAAGGCGATTGAGCCGACCTTCCTGCCTCTGCCCGAATCGAGCCGCGGTGTAGTATCTCGCCATGCCGCGCAAATAATACTCGATTCGCTGAGCGGGTATAGCGCGCTGCTCGTCGGCTGCGGGCTTGGACAAGCCGCCGAAACCCGGCAGATGGTCGAGCGTCTTCTGCTGTCAGACTCCGCGCTTCCGCCGGGCGTTGTTGACGCGGATGGCCTGAACACCCTCGCCCATGTTCAGGACTGGTGGAAACTCTGGCCTGCCAACGCCATCCTCACGCCACATCCGGGCGAGATGAACAGACTGACCCACGAGAGAGCGCGCTCCGAACGTTTCGCAATCGCCCTGGAATCGGCCTCCCAGTGGCGCAAGACCGTCATACTCAAGGGCGCATACACCATTGTCGCCGCGCCAAATGGCCGCGCGATGGTATCCCCATTCTCCAACCCCGGACTCGCCACCGCTGGCACCGGAGACGTGCTCGCGGGCGCAATCGTCGGCCTCCTCTCTCAGGGCGCGCCGCTCGCGGACGCGGCATCGCTCGGCGTGTACATACATGGCGAGGCGGGCGAAAGAGTCAGGTCTGCCCTCGGCGACACCGGAATGTTGGCCGGCGACCTGCTTCCCGAACTCCCAAAGGTCATCGCCGACCTGCGCTCTCGCCACGCCGCCGCGCCCAGATAACATCCTTCTTTGATTGAAAGCCTGTCCAACCCTGATGAAAGGGAGTCAGGACGAGCTGACCACTGAAAACTTATAACCGAAATACCCTGCTAAGTTTCCCACATCACTACATATTCACTTCCTACTGTGCTACAATACGTTCCAAGGCTAAGAACTGACCACTGATGACTGAACACTGACAACCATAAACTAGAGATTATCAATGACAACCCGTTCAACTGAAAAATATCCTCCCCAAAGCTAAATGCTGGTGTTTTCAGGTCAAATGCAGGTGAAAGTTCACACCAGCACCCACCAGCAGCCACCTGTTAGGGTCACCAGCACAACTATAAATTACACTATATGAAACCGTTCCAATCCGGCCCATTCGCCACTGTTCGATCCGAATCGTTCACCCCGATGATTCAGACTTTGCAAAGACCCTGAAATACCCTGCCCCGACTTTGACGATTATCGCGGAGCGTGAAATAATGAGCGCCACTTACGAAATGTTGGCCCCGATTCACCCGGCAAGCGTTACCGGAACAACTGCAATGGAGCCTGCGCGTGGCGGATGTGTACATTGAAAAAATGGGACGGTCTGATATGCCTGTGAGAGGTCTGTATATGGCGGATGCGGACATTGGAACTAGCCCCGCGGATGCGATGATTGGCGGTCGTCTGTCCGACACCGACCTCTTGGAAATGTACCGCCGGATGACCCTCGTCCGCACTCTGGACGAGCGAATCTGGATGCTCAACCGTCAGGGCAAAGCTGCCATAGTCGCATCGTCCCAGGGACACGAGGCAGGACAAATCGGCAGTGTGTGGGCACTCGAAAAGGGCAAAGACCAGTTCTACATATACTACCGCGACCTCGCCGTTATGCTCATGCTCGGCATGACGCCCGTCGAGATAATGTCCGGCTTCCTCGCAAAGGTGGGCGAGCCTATGAGCGGCGCGCGCCAGTTCCCAACCCACGGCGCCTATCCCGACCTCGGACTGGTGAACATATCCAACGTCGTCGGCACGCACATACCCCAGGCCGTGGGCGCGGCCCTGGCTATCAGGATGCGCGGCGAGGACGGCGTGGTAATCACCTACTTCGGCGATGGGGCCTCCAGCGTCGGCGACTGCCACGAGGCTATGAACTTCGCGGCCATTCACAGCCTGCCCGTCATATTCTTCTGCGAAAACAACAAGTACGCCATCTCCGTGCCTGTCTCCAGGCAGATGGCTGTGGACAGCATAGCGTCGCGCGCCGAGGGCTACGGAATGCCGGGCATAGAGGTTGACGGCTGCGACATTGTGGCCGTGTACGAAGCAACCTACGAGGCCGCTCGCCGCGCTCGCTCCGGCCAGGGTCCAACCCTTATAGAGGCTCACGTCGAACGCTACCTCCCCCACACGTCCGACGACGACGACACACTTTACAGGCCGCGCGAGGAACTTGAAGAGGCGCGTAAGCGAGACCCTCTCAAGATACTGTCCGAACAACTGCGCGAGATTGGCGTCCTGACCGACGAAACAAAAGACCACTTCAAGAGCGAAGCCCGAAATATCGTGAACGAAGCCACCGACGCCGTAGAGTCCGCCCCATACCCTGGAGTCAGCGACTTTCACAAGCACGTGTACGCCGGATAACGCTCAGAACACAGGAAACACGAATCAAGCGCTGTCGTACACATCATATCCTGCCAATCCCAACATCCTGTAAATCCTGATTCAGACAAAAGACCGGAGGCAGAACCATAGCTGAGCAAAGTGTCATAGAAGCGGTACGTGACGCCATGCGCGAGGAGATGCGACGCGATGCGAGTGTCTTCGTCATGGGCGAAGATATCGGTGCGCGCGGCGGTGTATTCCTCGCCACCGAAGGCTTTCTCGATGAGTTCGGCGAAGCGCGGGTTATAGATACCCCGCTTGCCGAGTCCTCCATAGCCGCCATCGCCATCGGCGCGGCTATGAACGGGATGCGCCCCATCGCAGAGATAGAATTCGCCGATTTTATCTGGCCCACCATCAACCAGATAGTCGGTGAGGCGGCGCGCATACGATACGGCACCAACGGCAAGGTGAGTGTCCCGATGGTGCTGAGAGCGCCGCAGGGCGGAGGCGTGCGCGGCGCCCTGTACCACTCGCAGAGTGTCGAGGCGTTCTTCGCTCATACCCCGGGCCTGAAGGTAGTAACGCCTGCCACTCCATACGACGCCAAGGGCCTTCTCAAGTCCGCCATCCGCGACGACGACCCCGTGGTCTTCCTCGAACACAAGAGAACCTATCGCCTGGTGCGAGGCGAGGTGCCGGAAGGCGATTACACCGTCCCCATTGGCGAAGCTGACGTAAAACTCGAGGGCGAGGACGTGAGCGTCATCACCTACGGCCTCATGGTTCACCACTGCATCGAGGCGGCGCGCGAACTGCTGTCCGATGGCATAAGCGCGGAGGTCGTTGACCTGCGCACGGTCAGGCCCATTGATTCTCAAACCATCCTCGACTCCGTACGAAAGACAGGCAAGGCCCTCATAGTCCACGAGGACACCAAGGCCGGCGGAATCGGCGCGGAAGTCGCGGGCATCATCGGAGAGGAAGCCTTCGAGTACCTCGACGGCCCTGTGACCCGGCTCGCGGGCCCCGAGGTCCCAGCCATGCCCTTCGCCCCCACACTCGAAGCCGAGTTCATGCTCGACTCCGACAAAATATCCGCCGCCATAAGAAAACTGTCAGAGTATTAAGAGTTGTCGTTGATCTGACAACTAACCACTAAACACTGAGAACTAAACATGATCATTGAACTGCCGCAGGTCGGAGAATCGGTAACCGAAGGCGTTATCGGGAAATGGCTGAAATCGGTCGGCGACCGCGTCGAGCGGTTTGACCCGCTTGTCGAGGTGGTAACCGACAAGGTCAACATGGAAATGCCGTCCCCCGTCACCGGCACACTCAAGGCGATCCTTGTCGAGGAGGGCGCGACCATACCTATGGGAACCCCCATCGCGGAGATGGACGCCGAAGATAGTCAGCCCACGTCCGATGTCTCACCTCCGCAGACCGAGGGCCGGCCGGAGTCCCACACGCAGCCGCCCCCCGACAGGATAGGCACGCTGCTGAAAGGCGTCGCCCCCGTCGGTCCAACCGGCTCAGGCGGCCCCATGTCCACCGACAAGCCCGCCGATCTGACGAGGCTAGACGGTGGACGTCGCCGCTACTCCCCCGCCGTTCTCAGGCTCGCCGACGAGCGCAGTGTGAACCTTGACCGGATTCATGGCACCGGACTGAATGGGCGCGTTACCCTGAAAGATGTGCGACGCTTCATCGAAACCCAATCCGAGCCTCCACAGGCCGCCGGGCCGACCGCTCCCCCGGCCGTGATTACCCAGCCGTCACCCATCACGCGCAACGAAGAGCGCGTGCCGCTCAGCCCCGTGCGCCGGATGATAGCCGAAAACATGGTCAAGAGCGCGACACAAATTCCGCAGGCATGGACACTCGTCGAGGTGGATGTCAGCGGCCTCGTCGCCCGCCGTCGCGCCGTGCGGGACGATTTCCGTCAGCGCGAGGGAATAAATATCACCTACCTCCCCTTCATTATGAAAGCGGTCGCCGAGTCCCTGAAAGAAAATCCACTGCTCAACTCGTCGTGGGACAGCGACGCCATAATATACAAGCGTCGAATCAACGTCGGCGTGGCGGCCGCTGGCAGGGACGGCCTGGTAGTGCCGGTCGTACACGACGCCGACACTCTGAGCGTCGCGGGCCTTGCGCGCAAGATAGCCGACCTGACCGAACGCGCCCGCCGCGGCAATCTCACCCTCGACGACGTTCAGGGCGGAACCTTCACGCTCAACAACACCGGCGCGCTCGGCTCCGTCCTCAGCCAACCCCTCGTCAACTTCCCGCAGGCCGCAATTCTCACCACCGAGGCTATCGTCAGTCGCCCAGTCGTCATAGGTGACGGCATAGCCATTCGCTCCATGATGAACCTCTGCATGAGCTTCGACCACCGCATCATGGACGGCGCAGAGGCCAGCTCCTTCATCAACTCCGTCAAGCGTCGCATCGAGTCCATCGGCCCCAACACCGGCCTGTACTGATATGACATAACCGCATTGTCGTTTCAGAAAGCGAAGTGAGCGATGCCATGAATATCACACGTCTCAAAAACCCCGACTACGAAAAGAAGGCATTTGACCCGATGTGCGGGTTTATGTTCAGTTCACCAATTTAGATATTTGCAGAGGAGGATTACCCTGAGCCTGGTTCAACATGAAAGCCATGGTGTGGCTGAGCGCTTTTCTGAGCAGACGATTGCTCAGATGCCACATATCCCTGGCCCACACACGCTTGATCAGGTAGCGGTCCACTAATTGTCCGAAGACCGTCTCTATCCTATAACGGAAGCGACTGATCGTCGCACTTCTGCGCGGCCAGGGCTCGGAAGAAGCTCTTTTGAACTGTGCTTGAAGATTAAGCCCATCTCTATCCAGTTCCTCTTTGAGTCTGGGACTCCAGTAGTTTCGGTCTCCCAACATGGTTCCGCGCCGCCCGTTGACCAACTCGGGAACCACAGCTGTCTCATGGACTTGGGCAGGCGCTATGCCGAAGCTGACTATCACACCCGGCCACGCCACCAGTGCGTGCAATCGAAAGCCGTAGAAGGTCTGGCGCGCAACGGTATCGTGTCCAAAGCCGGCCTCACCCCTGAAGCGCTGGCATCTGTATGCGCGAGCGAACTGACAGACAGGGACAGCGAAACTGTCAACCAGTTTCAGAGAGGGGTCGTATCTGACCTGTTCAAGCATACGCTGCCATATCATCTCCTTGACGCGCCACAGATTGGCCGCCTGTCTGACGAATGTGGTGCGATGTATCTTTCCCATTTCAGGGAAGAAGTGCGAATAGTGTCTGCGGAAGTAGTCATAGATGGCCTTGTCCTGGTTCAGAGACAGATACTCTCCTACTATCTCCATGGTGAGCGTCTCGCTGTCTGAGAGTGCGGGCGCAGGCCCTCTCTGTCTGAGGCGTATTGTTCCAAAAAGCTGTTTCATAGTGTCGTCAATAATGCAGAAAACGGTTATTATGAAGTCGTCCAGGTCCATGGCGTCATCCTCGGAGTTTGATGCAACCCTATTAGAGACGCTATGACTTGGACTTTCAACTGTTTCTATCCTTTATCCAAAAACTTGCACACGGGGTCATTTGACTATCTGATAGAAAAGTACAAGGCCGACCCGGAATGGTTCGAGCGAAATCTTCCAGACATAACCGACATGGTCCGCGAGGCGTCACTGCCACTGCCACCGCCACCGCCCCGGCCTTCATTCAACCTGACGGAAGCCGAAAGACTTCAACATACAGAAGCGTTGCTCGCCATCTTGAATGTGCCCAAGCCATGCCCGCAGGATGCGGTCATGGCCCTTGAGCATTGCGCTGTTCTTGTCCAGGATAATTTCATGACGCCCCATGTGGGCCGCGATAAGGTCGTTCCACTGTTCGAGACAGCTTTTGGAAAATCCCACGAATCGTTCGAGGAGGATATGACCATCCCCATTGAGGAGCGCGGAACAGGGGAGCCGTTTTACCACTCGTCGCTGTTGCGCGGGGTGGTCATTGGCCTAGACAAAAAGAGGCGGCTGGTGTCCGTCACAGTCACTCCGAGCAAGGTGAGAGAGTATCATAGGCTTAGAAGCATCGTTGGGATTGCCCGCGACCCCTGCGAAGACGTATCCATCAGGCATGACGACTACTTGGCCGAGGAGATTTATCGGGCTAAGATTTCGCCACATGAACCTTCCTGAAAGAGTCGTCGTTGACACCTCGGTCTTCTACGCAGTGATTTCGGTTGACGACAGGTTTCACCACAGCGCCGTAGCGGGTTCCGTTTGATTCTAGTTGCTGGGAGGGTCCCAAGCGAATGACTTCAATTATTCAACCCAGATGGCTGTACAAGGCACTCAGGGAGGAAATCCGCATCGCGATTCGAGAAGCGATTGACCTGTACGCAGACCCGATAACGGGCAACGACATGAAAGAGATCGTCCGTTGGTGGCTTGATGAAAACGACAAGGACGCCTCGTCAATCACCGATGCGGGAATGAATGACTTGATACGCGCGTGCTGGCACCACCAGTCCGAAACACGCCGACAGTCCCAAGAGCAAGCGCGACTAGACTGGCTTGCAAAAGAGGTAGCGGAGGCTGCTGTTTTGTGTGAAAAATGCGGGGGGCTGATGGAACTGAGATGCGGGCGCTATGGCGCGTTCATAGGGTGCGGCAACTACCCGATATGCAAGAATACAACCGGACTCTCAAAGAGAGAAAAGACGGCACCCCGTAGCGTATTATGGTGAACTCCTGAGGCGGACTGTAGGACTCTGGACAACCTCTTACGCCCTTTCGGAAACGATGGCGTTAGCGCATCGTCGTTTGGGGTATGACGCGCTCTCGCAACTTCTCGACATCATCGAGTCGGATATCAGGGTATTTTGGGTGGAAAACGCGATACATCCGGAGGCAATGAATGAATTCAAGGCTACTTCTGCAGGGGTCTGAGCCTCGTCGACTGGACTGTCGTTCTGGCTGCCAGAGATATGTCAGCCCAGGTTTTCACGTTCGACTCCGGTTTTGCAGATCGTGGAGTAATCGTGATACCCGGGTGACAGGATATGCCGCGCAGACTTGCCGCACGGCATATCCATCTTGCCAATCCTGAAAATCCCGGCCATCCTGATTCAGACAGCCATACACCCGTCTCTACTCCACTATCCTGTCTCGGATTACGTCTTCGTCGAACTCCACTCCAAGACCCGGCCCTGTCGGAGGCGTGATGTAGCCGTTCTCGAAAACCAGCGGCTCTTTGAAGATGGTCTTGTGCAGCGGCCCCTGGTTGGCTTCCTGTATCAGGAAATTGGGCGAGCAGGTATCCACCTGGATGGCGGCGGCCGCCGCGACCGGGCCGCAGGCCATGTGCGGAGCTATCATTGCGTAGTGCGCCTCCGCTATGCCGGCTATCTTCTTCGCCTCCAGTATGCCGCCGCACTGCCCGACGTCGAGCTGGATTATCTGCGCCGCCCGCTTCTCCAGCAGATTGGAGAACTCATACTTGGTCACCAGGCGTTCGCCCGTGGCGATGGGAATACTCGTGTGCGCCGCTACCCGCGCCATCTCCTCGATATTTTCCGGCGGCACAGGCTCCTCAAACCAGAATGGATGATACTGCTCGAGCATATCCGCCACCCTGATTGCGCTGTACGTGGTCAGCTGTCCATGCGTGCCGATGCCCACCTCCATCGCGTTGCCCACGCTGTTTCGGATGCTCTCGAAAATCCTGGCCGCGTGTTCAATCTCCCACAGCGGGATGTCGCGCGGAATCGGCCACAGCGGAGTGAACGGATCGAGCTTGCAGGCCGTATTGCCATCCTCCAGCAGTTGCGCGGCTATCTCGCCCGCGCGTTCTGGATTCTCCCGGAAGCCTCCCTCCGGCATATAGGCGTAGGCGCGCAGCTTCTCGTGGTACTTGCCGCCCAGCAGATTGTAGATAGGCTGGTTGGCCGCCTTGCCCACAATGTCCCAAAGCGCCATTTCGATACCGCTTAGCACGGGAGTCGCCTGAAGACTGGGGTGTCGGAAGTCGTGCCTGGCCGAGTACATTCGGTCCCAGATGAGTTCGATGTTGAACGGGTTCTGGCCGATGACGAACAGTCCGGCCATCTCCTCTATCAGGCCGATCTGGGATTTCAGGTCGCCCAGCCTGTCTGAGTACGTATTGCCGGTGATGCGTTCGCCGAGTCCGGTTATTCCCTCGTCCGTCTCGACCTGTATGAACAATAAGTATCGTCCTCCCCTGTAAGGCGGTTCATTTTCGACCACCATCGTCTTCACGTCCGTAACTTTCATGCGTTGCCCCCTTTTCCTCAAGCTCATGCCGCGCATTGTACAAGGATTACCCGCCAACCGAAACATACCGCGCTCCCGGTGACAGTACGATTGCAAAGTCGGTGTAGTGGTAGTAAAAGAGGGAAAAAGAGAGAAGGAGGTGGGTGGAGTTATGGAAGCGGCGGCAGAGTCCCTTTTCAAGAGTTTGGAACAGATACCAGACCCGAGAAGAGCGCGGGGAGTCAGACATCCATTTCAGGCGATATTGCGGTTGACACTGTTGGGACTGGTAAGCGGTCAAACCACCATGGCGCATATAGCGTTGTTCGGGAAACTGCATTGGCCGGAGTTGAAGGAGCCTTTGGGCTTTGTGCGGGAGAGCGCTCCCCACGCCACCACTATCTCCCGTGTATTGGCCGGAGTCCCATTCGAGCGACTGATGCCTTGATTGGGTCAAGGGGGTAGTGGGAGACTATCGGGTAACCGTCTCGGTGGACGGGACTATCTGGTGCGGGTCAAAGGCAATCGTCCAACGCTCCTAGCCGCATTGTGCGAGGGGTTTGGCGAGGCTGGAGTGGACAAACCGCAAGCAGAGACAGTGGACAAAAGGGGGCAAAATCGAGATGCGGCGGCTCTACTCAGACGCCCGGTTAGCCGATTATGTCCGAGAGGAACTGGGGTTTCCCGGAGCGCGGCAGGCCGCAATGGTGCAGAAGGTGAGCGTGGATATAGATACAGGCGAAGTATCCACACAACCCAGCTACCTGCCGCCCGAACGATGCGCCCCCGACGCGCTGCTCCGTCTGTTCCGCAATCATTGGAGCGTAGAGAACAGCCTTCATCATGTGAAAGACCGAAACTGGGATGAGGACCGCCACACGTTGCGCAGTCCGGGGTTGGGTGAAGTATTCGCCACCCTGCTGAACCTCAGTCTGAACGTCCTGCGACTGCAAGGATGGTTCCCTGCCACAATGTCCATGCCCCTACGAGCCAAGACCTGCGCCTTCCGACCCAGACAGACTATCCCGCGTCTGTCCGGACAAAAACCTTGACTTTGCAATCGTCCTGGCCGCCCAATAGAGAGGGGTTGCACCATTATTATCGGTTATATTAACGTTAGCGTCGGCGTAAATTAGCACTTGCACCATTTCAGTAATGCCATAGCCAGACGCCACGTGCAGAGGCGTGGCACCCCTCCCATCCCTTGCGTTAACATCAGCGCCAGCAGAAGCAAGGTCACACACAGTTTCGGTATGATGCTCCTGGGCGACAAGATAGTGCAAGGACGTTGAACCTATCTCGTCTGTTCCATGAACATCATAGCGAGTTACTACAACAAACTCGCGCGCCTTTGTCCCCACACGTCTAACGAAACGTCCGAAACTGCCCACTGTTCGACTTCCTTAACCAGAATGTCATTACCATATGGTTATATCCACTGTGAGTTAATTCTGAGGTCGGAGGAGTTCCTGTCACCTGCCTCGACGCTGTATCCTGGCCCAGGTGTCTCTTAGTGACACCGCGCGGTTGAACACGGGCAGAGCAGGCGTGGCGTCCCTGTCCGCGGCGAAGTAGCCGATGCGCTCGAACTGGAATGTCTCTCCCGGCTCGCGCCCAGACAGCGATGGCTCCACCTTGCATCCCGTCAGTATGCTGAGCGAGTCAGGGTTGATGAAATCTGTCCATTCCTTTCCGTCCGGCGTGTCGTTCGGGTTTGGGATGGTGAACAGGCTGTCATACAGCCGGACCTCCGCGTCTACCGCGTGTTCGGCGGATACCCAGTGCAGCGTCGCTCGGACGCGCCTTCCGTCCGGCGCGGAACCGCCGCGCGTCTCGGGATCGTAGGTGCAGCGCAGCTCGACCACGTTGCCAGTTTCGTCTTTGACTGCCTCCTCGCACTTGATGAAGTAGCCGTACCTGAGCCGTACTTCGCGGCCCGGCGCGAGACGGTAGAACCTACGGGGCGGGTCTTCCATAAAGTCGTCGCGCTCGACGTATATCTCCCTGGAGAACGGGACGCGGCGCGTTCCAGCGCTCTCGTCCTCGGGATTGTTCACGGCGTCCAGGTAATCCGTCTCGCCTTCAGGGAAGTTCTCAATGACGACCTTCAGGGGATTCAGAACCGCCATGCGCCGCTCCGCTCGCCGATTGAGGTCATCGCGCAGGCTGTGTTCCAGCAGCGCTATCTCGGTGAGCGAACTCGTCCTGTTTATGCCCACTTCGGCGCAGAAGTTCCGCAGCGCATCGGGCGTGTACCCGCGACGGCGCAGGCCCGCGAGGGTCGGCATACGCGGGTCGTCCCAGCCGTCAACGTGTCCGTCCTCGACCAGCCTTATCAGGCGGCGTTTGCTGAGGACGGTGTGGGATATATTGAACCGCGCGAACTCGATCTGCTGTGGCCTGTATATGTCCAACTCTTCCAGGAACCAGTCGTACAGCGGGCGGTGATCCTCATACTCCATGGTGCAAAGGGAGTGCGTAATGCCCTCTATCGAGTCCGAAATCGGGTGCGCGTAGTCGTACATGGGGTAGATATGCCACTTGTCTCCGGTCTGGTGGTGCGAGACATTGCGGATACGATAGATGGTCGGGTCGCGCATATTCATGTTGGGCGAGGCCATGTCTATCCTGGCGCGCAGGACATAGGCGCCGTCCTCGAACTCGCCGTCGCGCATTCGTCGCAGCAGGTGGAGGTTTTCCTCCACCGACCTGTCGCGGTAGGGGCTGTTCCTGCCAGGCTCGGTCAGCGTTCCTCGATACTCGCGTATTTCGTCCGCGCTCAGGCTGTCGACGTATGCCTTGCCCTGCATCACAAGCCGCTCGGCGAACTCGTAAAGCTGTTCGAAATAGTCGGACGCGAAGAACTCTCGCTCCTCCCAGTCGAAGCCGAGCCAGCGGGTGTCCTCCTTCTGAGACTCCACGTATTCGATCTCTTCGGCGGTTGGGTTGGTGTCGTCGAATCGGAAGTTGCACATACCGCCGAAATCGTCGGCGATGCCGAAGTTCAGGGAGATAGCCGTCGCGTGGCCAAGATGAAGGTAGCCATTAGGCTCCGGCGGCCAGCGGGTATGCACCCTGCCTCCGAACCTGCCGGATTCGTTGTCCTCGACGATTCGCGCTCTTATGAAGTCCTTTGACGCGAGTATGGATTTCTCTGACATGGATGAAGCCTCTGTGTATCGTATCGTGTGGGAATCTGGGGTTAACTGAAAGTATATTGGAAGTCGGCGGCGGCGTACAATTCAAGTCGAGCGTGGCCATACTCAGAACGTCTGCGCCAGTAACTCGATTGAGCTTCTGGAACCATCTCCTGGCGCAACGCACACTGTTTTGCGGCCCGCGTCTTGCAATACCCGAAGGTCGGCGGCGGCCTGCGCGTCGGTGAGCGCGCCAAACGTGAAGTTCTCTCCCGGAATGTCAATGTCTTTCTCATGTGGCGAGGTAATCATCAGGACAGATACATTGTCCGGGCCGCCCTTGTGCAGTTGGCCGGTCGAGTGCAGATAGCGTGGACCGTAGCCGAGCGTCGTAGGTATCCGGCGCTTGTTGAGAATCGTGGCTCTCAGGCGGGACAGCGCGGCATCGTTCTCCGGCGTCTGCGGAACATAGGCGAGAATGGCGAGATAGTCTCCCATTTTCATACCTGCAAGAAGTTCCGCGAGCGAACCCTGTGAACTCAGCGTCGGGGGCTTCCCATCCGACCCGGAAGACTCCAGGGCGCGCTGTGTCAGGCGCTTGGCGCGCTGAACGTCGGGCTGGTCGAAAGGGTGAACGCCCATCAGAGCGCCCGCCGTGGCTACTGCGAACTCCCAGCGATAGAACTCGCTGCCCAGCGCGCTCACTTCGTCTATCTTGTAGCGGATCACGGGATGACCCGCGGTAGCGAGTTCTGCGGCCAGACTATCGGCTTCCGAATCTTCTCCCGCCGACTTCATGTACACAAACTGCCTGTCCAGCCCGTAGCGGGCGACATTCGCGAGCGGTTCGGCGACCACCGGCGCTATTCCCACACCATTCTTGCCCAGGCTCTCCGCGACTAGCTGCTCCGCCCACAGGCCGAACGAATCGAGAGTAGGAGAAGTGAGAATCGTGAGCTTATCACGTCCAGACGCGGCTAGAGACGCGATGACGGTGCCCAGCCAGGCTCCCGGGTTTAGGTAGGCGCGGACGCCTGCGGCGCACTCGGAACGCATAGCGTCCGAGCTGTCGAGCAGGGCGGCGATGTCATATCCGGCCAGCGCGGCAGGCACAATGCCGAAGTAGCTCAGAACAGAGTATCGCCCGCAGACATCCGGCGCGTTCAGGAATATCTTCCTGAAGCCATCCCGTCTCGCCATATCTTCAAGTGGAGACCCCGGATCGGTCACAGCGACGAACCGCTCACCCCCACCGCCCAGTTTATCTACCCTTTGCCTGAAGAGCCTGTACAGCAAATTAGGCTCGGTCGTAGCGCCGGACTTGGACGATACGATAAACAAGGCGCGCGCTATGTCAATGGAGTCCGCAACCCTGTTGATCTGATCGGGCAGGGTGGAGTCGAGGGTCACAAGCTCAGGCCAGCCGTCACGAGGCCCGAAGCACTGCCTGATGACCTCCGCACCCAGGCTGCTGCCCCCCATGCCGAGCAGAACTATGTGCCGGATACCCTCGGCGCGCACCTGCCGGGCGAAATCGGTCAGCGCATCAACCTCGCTGCGCATTGCGGACGCGATGTCCAGCCAGCCGAGCCGGTCGGTTATCTCGGTCGGGTCTTTCGACCACAGAGTATGGTCCTTCGCCCAGATCCGGCTGACAGCGCTATTGACTTCCAGGGACTCCACCGCCCGGGCGACGGTGGTTACGCTTTTCCCAAAGACGCGCCAACCGGAGCAGCCGAGAACGCCATCAGGCGATCCTTCTTGGCCTCTATGTCATCGAGGAGCATATCGAAAGAGTCGGCGAACGCCTTCACGCCCTCGTGCATCAGGTTGGTCGTAACGGCGTCCATGCTGATGCCGGCCGCTTCCAGCGTTCTTATCGCCTCGCGCGACTCTTCCACGTCTCGCTCGATGGAACTGCTCGCCTTCCCGTGATCCAGGAACGCGGACAGGGTGGCGTCGGGCATGGTATTCACCGTGTCCGCGCCTATGAGCTCCTCGACATACAGGACGTCGCTGTACAGCGGGTTCTTAGTGCTGGTGGAGGCCCACAGCGGCCTCTGGACACGCGCGCCCATGCGGGCCAGCGCGCTGAACCTGTCCGTTCCGAACGTCTGCCTGAAGTCCTGATAGGCTATTTTGGCGTTGGCGACGGCGGCCCTTCCCATCAGGGGTTTCAGCGCATCACCACGCTGCTCTATGAGTCCGTCCACCGCCGTATCAACGCGGCTGACGAAGAAAGAGGCGACCGACGACACCGCGCTCAGGTCACCGCCCGCGCGGGCCAGGTCTTCCAGACCGGCGATGTAGGCTTCGCGCACGCGAGAGTACATATCCAGCGAGAATATGAGCGTTACGTTGATATTGACCCCTTTGCCGATGAGTTCACGGATGGCGAGTATGCCCTCCGGCGTGGCCGGAACCTTTATCATTACGTTGGGCCTGTCGAGCGCCGCGAAGAGTCGCAGCGCGGCCTCGACTGTGGCGTCCGTATCGTGAGCCAGGCGGGGGCTGACCTCCAGCGAGGCGAACCCGTCCGCTCCGCCGGAGCGGTCATACATGGGCCGGAGAACATCGGCGGCGGCGCGTATGTCCTCTATCGCCAGCGCCTCGAACAACTGCTCGGAGGTCAGGCCGCGCGATGCGTACTTCACAAGCGAGTCGTCGTAGTCGTCGCCGGACGATATGGCCTTCTGGAATATGGTCGGGTTGGAGGTGAGGCCGGTGACTCCGAGCGCTATAAGCTGATCGAGTTCACCGTTTGTGATGAGCGCGCGGTACATATTGTCGTACCAGACGCTCTGTCCGAGCCTGCCGAGTTCCTGTATGGAGTTGAAAGTATCTGACATTGTAAATGCTCCCGGAAAGTCGCGTCGAAATTAAGAGTTATCAGAAATTTATAGCACATATTTCAGATTCAGCGCATATGTCGAAGGAATTTGGGGACGCGCTTAAAGACATTGTTGGCTGTAAAGCCGCCGCAGAGATAAAGTCATGCGACAACCAGTGGTATCATCATCTCCTCGGGCGAAAGGCCGGAGTGGTGCGAGTTGAACTGTACCATTCTTCCGGACCCACGCGAGACATTGTATTCGAGTATATCCGTGCCTGTGGATATGACCACAAGGTCTCCGAGCCGCTCCCTGGCCTCCTCGGAGGGCGCGTCCGGGCCGAACAGGCCGACATCGAGGGCATCCTCTATGTCCAACACGATGAACCGTTCTCTGAATCGCCGCTCGAAGTACCTCCGCACCCGACCCCTGGCCCAGTCCAGCGTGTGCAGATAGACGACGCGGGCGTCTCCCGATGGTGGGAACCTGAGAAATGGCTGAAGTTGGCGTGACGGCCTTAGAGTATGTCGGTTCGGAGGCGGAGCGTCCAGAAGTCCGTGGTCCGCGGTTACGACCACCCGCGCCCTGTCGCCAATAGCCGCAACCAGGCGCGCCAGTTCGTTGTCAACTTCGGTCATGGCGTGACGCACCTCCGGCCTCGTTATACCGTGCAGGTGGGCGAGGCTGTCCACCCTCGGGATGTACAGGTAGGTGAATGTCTTGTCTTCGGCCCCGGATATCCGGCTGATGGTCAGGCTCACTCCCCCAGAAAGCGATTTGTAACCGACCGAATCGCGTCCTCCACCGAAATACCTGGAATATACGGAGTTGACTATGCCTTCGGGGACGATGGACACCACGTCTCTTGGTATGGACGGCCAGAGAGATTTGACCGGAAACGATGTGTCGGGCGCAATGCCCATTTTCAGCAGATCGTGGTTGTTGTTGCGCGCGGTATAGAACAGGATGGTGGCCGGAGAACCGAGAGCGGGCAGATGCGTCCACCATCCGGTAATAGCGTGCAGCGCGGGCCACTGCCCGGTCGCAAGGGACGTGAGAGCTACGGACGTTGTGGAAGGAAAGACGGTCTGCATCTCCGCGCGCAGGTTTCGGCGGAGAAACGAATTGCGGGGCAGAGACTCCACCATGTTCATACCCACCCCGTCTGCCATGACCAGCACGATGTGGTCGGCGTCGCCGATGGAGGCCGCGATATCGGAGGCGTTGGCCGAGAGTTCGAGGCCGGGCACTCCGGCCAGCTTGATTATTGCCCTGGACAGGTCAACAAGGTTGTGCATATCGTGGCGGGGGCGGTGGAGAGTCCCAGCCTCGAAAGCCTCGACAAGATGCTCTATTCCTACCATGACGGATGCGTACCCTGTGAATGACGTTTTGTATTATTATGACTATGCCGCTTGGAGCGTAATACCATTATAATAGAGGGAGGCTTTCGATTTTTACCACTTGAAGGGAGCAAATCCTCAATTCAGGGCTGTGACATCTCAGACTACATCTGAAACCCTCGACGCGCTCACTTCACAATGGGGCGACGCGCTCTCCGAACTCGATTCGTCGAGCGTCGCGTTGATAGCTCGGATTCTGGACGGCGAAGCGGCATATGGCGAGGTTCGGATGTGCGTCGAGGATTTGGACACAGGCTGGAGGGTAGGGGTGTCCACCGATTCCAGATCGAATGCCCTGCCTCTCGTTGCGGGCCTCCTCACGTCGAATGGCCTGGACATTTCTCAGGCGGATATTTTCACCGTAGGCGCCACGGCCGGCGCGACAGCTTATACGCCGCGTCGTCAGCCCGCGCGCTCCGACATCCGGTGGCGAAAGCGGCCGAGACGGCATTCACCATACGCGACCAGAGGCACACAGCGACGGGTTGTCATGCTCTTTGAACTCAGGGCGCGTTCGGGCAGCAGGCCCAGGTGGGACAAGATAGAACAGGAAATAAGGTCTGCCGCGAAACAGGCTTTGACAGGTCGGATAGAGTCTGCGACATCCGCTGTAATAGAGCGTTACGCCGAGGCAATGCGCGACGCCGGACGGGGCGGTGAGAACCGACTTCCGATAGATATTTTCACCGATGTCGAGTCTTCCGAGAACTACACGCTAATGACCATCAGTTCGATAGATACGCCCGGCTTCCTGTTTTCGTTCACCAACGCGCTGACAAGCATCCACGTGAACATCTCTCGCGCGAAGATAAGGACATACGATGACGTTGTTCAGGACACTTTCTGGCTGACCGACTCATCGGGGAGCAAAATTGAGGCGGGCCACAGGCTTCGCCAACTTTGGGTAGCCGCCGCGCTCATCAAGCAGTTCACCCACTTTCTGCCCGTCGCGTCCGACCCGGGACAGGCGCTGCGCCAGTTCAACTCTCTAACCTCCCAGCTATTGGCGATGCAAGACTGGACTTCAAAGCTGCACGGTCTCGATTCGCCGGACGTTATGGAGACGCTCGCTAGAATGATGGGCATGAGCCGGTTCCTGTGGGAAGACTTTCTGCGAATGCAGCACGACAACCTGTTTCCGGTGCTGCTCGATGCGGAGTCCCTGGACAAGTCCCTTTCACTCGAAGAACTGGAAGATTCGATTGGTTCGGACCTCGAATCCTGTAATAGCCACGAGGAACGGGCGCGAGTTCTGAACGACTTCAAAGATCGGGAGATGTTCAGGGTCAACCTGCGCTACATTACGGGCAGGACTGGCATCAGGCAGTTCTCATACGAACTTACCAGCGTGGCCGACGTGCTGATACGCAAGGCTTTCGAGTTGAGCTTCGCGCTGGTATCGGAGCGTTACGGTATCCCTGAAGTGGACAACGGCTCTGTGTGTGGGTGGGGCATATTCGCGCTCGGCAAGTTCGGCGGGCGGGATATGGGATTCGGCTCGGATATCGAGTTGATGTTTGTCTATGAGTCCGAGGGGATGACCGACGGGGAAGAGCCTGTGCATACGTCCACGTTCTTCGAGGAAGCGGTCAAGGAATTCCTGAAAGTTCTCGAAACGCGGCCACAGGGCATCTTCGAGATAGACATGAGACTGCGTCCATACGGGAGCAAAGGGCCTCTGGCGTCGTCGCTGGCCGCATTTCAAAGCTACTACGCTCCGTCCGGCGACTCGCGCCAGTTCGAGCGGCTGGCGATGGTCAGGATGCGTCCGGTAGCGGGCGATGATGAACTCACAAATCTCGTTATGTCCGTCCAGGACACTTTCGTATATTCATCGGAGCCGCTGGACATGGACGACATTCTGCATATGCGCCGGCGGCAGGCAACTGAACTGGTGAACAAGGGCGCGCTGAACGCCAAGCTGAGTCCGGGCGGCGTGGTTGACATAGAGTATTACGTTCAAGCATGGCAGATAGCGCGAGGCCGAGAGGATACCGACCTGCGGCTAACGAACACGCTGGAAGCGGTTGACGCGCTTTACCGAAAAGGTCATATCGGCGAAACGCTCGCGGACGGAATAGGCGGGTCATACCAATTTCTGCGCAAGCTGATAGATGGCCTCCGCATTGTGCGCGGCAACGCTAAAGACCTGGATATACCGCCCCCTGATTCAAAGGAGTTTCAGCGACTCGCGCACCGCATGGCAGAAGATGGTTCCGATAACCTAGGCGTCCACATATCCGAGTACATGACCTTCGCCAGACGCCTGTGGGAAGATCGGCCACCGCCGAGATGACAACTTTAACCCTAATTTGGGCACCAACGCGAGAAGAGAGTTACGCATGATACCGATTCGGGAAAAAGTGGACGATATGTTAATCGTGTCGCTGGTAGCCAGAACGGTCATATCCATACTTGCGGGTTTCGTGTTCGGATTCGTGGGCTGGCTGATAGCCTGGCTGCTTATTCCCTACCTGGAATTCACCGGCTTGGCACTGCCAATTACGGGTTCGATAGCTCTCGGTCTGGCAACCAGTGTCACAGCGGCAGCGGTATTCTGGGATACCTATCGCTCGCCAAAGCACAAGATGATATTCGCGGCCTCGGTAGTAGGCGCGGCGACGGCGGCCTGCCTGATAACGTTCCTGATAACCATTAACAACCCCAAGTACACCTACCTGACACGGGGCGTTATCTTCCCCATGATTAACTTCGGGACGTTCACGGCAACTTTCGTCGCCGCGGGATTCTATCTGTATAGAGAGATTTTCCAGGACACCGTGTATCGCGACCGCTAAGCGAGGCAAAATCGGCATTTCGCGGCGGAACAACAAGACAGCCCCAAGATGCATCCTCAGGGCCGGCCCATTTTATCGGGTCGGGGAGCGGAACTTAGTCCACTTGCCGCAGTCTCGGGTCGAGCCTGTCCCTGAGCCAATCTCCCAGGAAGTTCAGAGACATCAGCGTCAGGAAGATGGCGGTTCCGGGCATTATCACCTGCCACCACGCGGAGTCTATATAGTCTCTGCCCTCGGCTATCAGGACGCCCCAGGCGGGCGTGGGCGGCGGAATGCCCGCGCCCAGGTAACTCAGCGTCGCCTCGGTAAGTATCAGTCCGCCTACGTTGAGCGTGGCTATCACCACCGCCGAGTTGATCACGCCGGGCAGGATGTGTTTGAACATTATCCTGGTTGGAGACGCTCCGACGACCCTGGCCAGAGCCACATAGTCCATCTCCTTGAGTATTAGCGTCTGCGCTCGCACCACGCGCACGAATCCAACCCACGCCAGCGCCGCCAGCATCACCAGCAGTAACTGAAGGCTCTGACCGTACAGAATCGTGGCGACCAGGACTATCATCAGGAATGGCATCGCAAGCCATATATCAACAACGCGTGTGATAATCTCGTCCCAGATTCCTCCCAGATAACCGGCCAGGATTCCAATGGAAGTTCCAGCTATGAACCCGCTGATGAGAGATATGGCGGCGACCATCAGCGATATTCGAGCGCCGTATATGATTCTGGTGAACGTGTCTCTTCCCGCGTGGTCGGTGCCTAGAAGGTGGAGATCTCCGATTTCTCCATTCGCCTCGGCTGAAGGAGACACCCAACCGCGGCTCATGGGCGGCAGTTGGCGGTCACGAACATTGCCTATGGCGTAATCGAAGGGGGTTAACAAGGGGGCAAATATCCCGGCAAGTACGAGAACCACGAGAATTACCGCGGGAATTACCGGATAGCGACGGACGAAAAACCAGGACCCGGTAAGTATGCCAGAGACTCCCGTCCTCTGCCTCAGAAGCAGGTCTTCATGAGAAAGCGCTGTGTCAGTAGCCATCTATGCCTGTCTCCCTCAAGAGTATCGAATGCGCGGGTCTATGAATGCGTACAGAATATCTGCCAGAAGCGCGAAAACGAGATAGATCGCTATGAAAACGAACACTGTTCCAAGAAGCAGGGGCAGATCGTTGTCATATACCGCTCTTGAAAGCGCTATCCAGCCGATTCCAGGCCAGGCGAAGATCGTCTCGACAACCAGGGCGCCATTCAGGAATCCGGCCATCAACAGCAGCGCCGACGTCAGAGGGGGGATCAGAGAGTTTCTCAGGGCGTGCTTCCATATGACCTTGAAGTTGGAAACTCCCTTCGCCCTGGCCAGCTTGACGAATTCGGAGTCCAGAATCTCCAGCATGGACGACCTGGTGAGTCGCATAATTCCGGCCGCGGGCGCCCATCCCAGTGTGATGCAGGGAAGAATGTAGTACGTGATGTCGAAGCTCTGCGGCCTCGTGCCTACCGGAAGCCATCCGAACTGTACCGCGAATATGAGTATCAGCAGGATCCCGACGAAAAATGCCGGTAGAGCCTGTCCGGACAGGGCTATCGCTCTGCCGAAGTAATCGAACACCGAGCCTCTCTTGACTGCGGCAAGAACGCCTATTGGTACGCCGACGATTATGGCGACTATCCATCCCCCGATGGCAAGCTGCACAGTCGCGCCGATCTTTCCGCCGATTATGGTCGAGACCGGCTGCTGCATACTAAGAGACTCGCCGAAGTCCCCCTTGAGCATCCTGCCAAGCCAAAGAAAGTACTGAACGGCAACGGGTTTGTCAAACCCCAGCTTATTGCCCAGTTCCTCCCACGCTTCCGGGGATATGCCGTATCCCGAATCGGGAACGAAAAGCTCCCTGGGATCCTGCGCGACACGGCTCAGAGTGAAAATCACCAACGTAGCGCCAGCTACCGAGATGAACATGAAGAGCAAACGTCTTGCGAAAAATTGTGCCATGGAATGACTCTCACATCACATCGCTATTATTTGCGGGTACAACATAGGGTTTTGATAATATCCGAGGCCCCGGATAAGTCGAATGAACGCATTGGGGCCTCGGTGTGTGAAGCGTCTTGCTTTGTTTGGAACGCGCCCCGCTGCTTTAAGAGGGGCGCGTTGTCTTTTCAGATTACTGTCCCACCAACCGGATCCACTGCGGCGTTCCAACGTTGCCGTAGTGTACAGGACGGGAAGACCATGCAGAAACCCTGTTGGGATTCACCACTACGCCCTTTGGTATCTGGTAGATGCCGTTGTACAACTGCCAGTACAGGATGTAGTCCGCCGTCGCCTGGTGAAGGTCCTCGCGGAAAGCCTTGTCCTTGGAGGCGCGAATCGCCAAGTGGTTGCTGGAGAGAACCGGAGTCTCGAATCCAACGCCCCAGCCGGGACGGCTAAGCGCGCTGTCCACCGGAGGATACGGCCAGTCCTTGGGGAACTGGTTGGAGTTCACGTCGCCATTCTTGACCACGGGGTCGAACTGTACGCGCTGGCGCATCCTCGGGCTTATGACCGAGCCGTAGTCCTCACGCTTCTCAACCACGTTCAGGCCGACCTGCGACCACTGGGAGGTGATGATGTCCGCAATCTCCAGGGTAACCTCGCCGGTCTCCGCGACATAAGACTGGAGCGTTACGTCGAAGCCCATTGGGTAGCCCGCGTCGGCGAGCATCTGCTTGGCCGCGTCAGGATCGTATTGCAGCGTCCAGGGCACACCTTCCATCATGTCGTCAACCTCACCGGTTGCCCAGTCTATGGAGGGCGCTACCCTATTCGGCTCCCATCCGGGATACAGAGGGCCCATGTATTCTGAGTA
The DNA here is from genome assembly GCA_965197685.1 of Dehalococcoidia bacterium. Lineage (GTDB taxonomy): Bacteria > Chloroflexota > Dehalococcoidia > Lucifugimonadales > UBA1123 > VXRN01. The sequence continues at coordinate 703,292 of CBDANP010000007.1, read as the reverse complement.
GATGGCCGTTCCAAGTCCGCCCAGAACCACTTCGTTGATCGCTTCGCGGTCAATCGCCATACCCAGGGCCAGGCGCACCATTCGGGCCTGTTCCATGTCGCTGATTCCGGCCGGGTTGTTGGAGTCCATATACAGACCGGCCTTGCCCATGTCCTGCCACGGATCGCCGATCCATGGGACGTCGGTCTCGTATGGAGGCGCAAGCCAGGGGTCAACATAGTCGGGGGCCTTCGCGGTATTGCCAAGAGGCTCACCCGTAAGCGGGTGGACTTCCTCCCACAGGTTGCCCGGATACAGTATGGACTGTCCGACGTAACCGCCCGGGAAGCTGGACAGGAAGGACAATCCTTCGGTTATCAGACTCGGCACCAGCTTGAAGTCCAGGGTGGCTATGTCAGCCTGTCCTGTCTTCAGCATTGCCACGCGAGAGCTGTTCTCGGGAATCTGCAACTTGACGAACGTCTGAATAGTCGCTGGCTCGCTCCAGTGGTCAGGATTCGCCTCGGCTACGCCTCGCTCGTTGTTTACCCACTCTCCCTGAATGAACGGACCCGTGCCAACCGCATGGTCTCGCATCCACTCCTCGCCCATCGTGTCGAACACGGTCTTCGAGCGAATGGATGGCGCCGCGCCCAGAATGCCGAACTGGCTGAGGGGCAGGCCGAAATAGGTCGGGGTTTGTAGATCCAGTTCCAGCGTGTAATCGTCAATCACGCGGGCTTCGCCGAACACCGCGGCGAAGTCGCCCGCGTCGCCGGACGTGGATGTCGGGTTTGTAAAGGCGTTCTGCCTGTTTATGAACCACACCACGTCCTGCGCGGTGAATTCGCCGAAGTCCTGGCCCATGGCGTCCGACGGGGAATTCCACGGGATGCCCTGCTTCAGGCCAATCGTGACCTTCGAACCATCATCCGCCACTTCCCACGAACTGGCGAGGTGCGGGGACATCGGGTTGTCGTCTTGCATCACGAACAGGTACTCCGTGATGGCCAGGCCGCCCGACTGTTCCCAGTCACGATATGGAGCGATGGCGGGGTCGCCAATCATCGGGTTGACAAGGTTGGACACGAAAGTGACCGTCCCTGACTGCTCGACCATACCGGTCATCACGTCGGGGACAGGAGTCGCTACTACTACGACCTCCCTGACCACCTCGACGACCTCGGTCTTGACCACAGTCTCACCGGGTACCATTACTTCCTTCACAACCTCTTTGACCACGGTCTGACCCGGCACCTCAACCGTCTTCACAACCTCTTTGACCACGGTCTCGCCCGGAACTTCAACCGTCTTCACAACCTCTTTGACGACGGTCTCACCGGGCACTTCCACCGTCTTCACAACCTCTTGGACCACGGTCTGGCCAGGTACCTCCACGGTCTTGACCACTTCTTTTTCGACCACGACGGTTTCGCCGGGTACCTGTACTTCCTTGATGACTACTTCCGGCTCGCTGCTGCAAGCTAACGCCGCTGCCACAGCGACGACCGCGGCGAGCAACATTAGCCATCTTCCCTTTCTTAGAATATCAGACACTTTCTCCTCCTGCTTCTGTATTCAACTCTCATTCGTCCAAAACTTTACACCAGACGGAACATCTACCCATATCACGACTGAGATGTCTGAAGCGATTCAACCACACAGAATTCACTATTGTCAAATGAGCGGGTCGGCTAATTGCCATAAACTTCCGTATTGGGATGAAAGTCCACCCATGCGAACCAGAAAAGGGTTATAGAAGGGATTCGAGATACTATTTTTCCGGCAAGTGGGCCGCTCAATCCCTGTCCCGTAACTCCGGACCAGGCGGAGCCGGTCTCGATATCCGTGAGAACATCCTGTCGCAGTTCGAATGTAAGCGCGCGTCCATCAACCACTCGGCTGAATACGGTCGCGCTTTCGCCTTCGGAATCGAACACGACCAGGAGCGGCGTCCCGGCCAACTCGTCATTTACCGGCGGCGAATCTGACAGTGCCGAGAACGGATATGCCTTCGCCTGATTGTCCAACTCGACGCCGGATACGAGTTCTTTCGCAGCCACACGTTCATCAATGATAGTACGCCCAAACAGGCCAACGGAATTGTCGCGGTAGTATGGCTCATAGGGGTCGAATCTGTACTGGTCGTTGCCTCTTTTATCCAGTGTTTTCGTGCCAGGATACTCGTCCAGCCATAGCCTCCAGGTTGTCAGCAGCGCGGGCAAAATTTCCAGCTTCGTTCCCTCGTATGAACCATAGATCGCTTCACCCGACACCTGGCTCCATAGAGAGTCGGTCTCCCTGTCGTACATCACCAGTCCATTCATCAGGAGCTTCCCGGAAACGGCGAGGGTAAGCGTCCGGCCATCTATCTCGCGGGCATAGACCACGCCCGTGTAACAGAGCGGTCACCAGGTTGCGGCAACGGGCCTCCCGCCAACAATGTCGTTCACGACTTCATGCCAGCTGAGAACCTCGATTGGATACGCTCTGGCGTCGCCGTTTATCTCGACCCCCAGAACAAGTTCGTCAGGTCTCATCCACTCGGACGCCTCATCCACGGGGACGAACACAGGATTGAGAATCGCAGGAATCGTGTCTCTGGGCCTCACCGTTACCAGTTCGCCATCGGTCACGCTGAACTCCGACCCGCCCTCGACCGTATGGAAACGGCGCGCCAGTCCCTGCGTATCGCCATAGGGTAGGGGAGCGCCGCTGTTGTCTGAGGGCTGGGGCGGCGTCTCTCCACCGCAGGCCGCGAGACACATGATAGCGCAGGTCGCAAGCCCTCGCAGCGCCCTCGCTATCCTGTCTTTGAATCTCATGCGCGCGACGCAATCCTCTGAGCCAGTCCGACGGCGCTGCTTCAGAAGCGTCTCCGGCGGAAAGCGGTCACCAGGTCAAATATTATGGGAACCGCGTTGCCCGCTATCATCGCTCCCCATACTATATTGGACAGTTCAGCTATTCCGGGCATACCGGCCATGATATACACGTCTTTGCCATACTGAAGACCGACCCCGGCCCCGCATAGCCCCGCAAGCATCCCCACTAATATCCTGGCTGAGAGTTGTCGTTTGGATATTTCCAGCATCCACGATCCGACAGAGGCGCCCAGCCCAGCCGCTATTCCAATCGTAATCGCGGACATAACCTGGTCGAAGAGCGGCGTCATAAGAAAGAATGACAGCATAATGAACCGCACCATTACCCAGCTTACCGCCGACAGGACGAACGCGGAAAACATCCCGACACAGATGCGAAAGATAAAGGCGGCTACGCCTACGGATGGCAACGAACTTCTCTAAACACGTGTATGCCTCTGGGAAGGGCGGATGGCGTCAGCTTATTCAGTTTGGCGCAGACGCGGGTCAAAGTAGTCTCGCATCCAGTCCCCAAGGAAGTTGAGCGACATGACGGTCAGGAAAATAGCAATGCCGGGCCAGAATGATATCCACCAGGCGTCACCGATGTAGTCGCGTCCCTCAGCGACCATAAGACCCCATGCCGGTATGTTGGACGGAAGGCCCGCGCCCAGGAAGCTGAGCGTCGCTTCCGCCAGAATCAGTCCGCCTACGTTCAGGGTGGCGATCACAATGATCGTGTTAAACACGCCCGGCAGGATGTGCTTGTACATGATATGGAACGATGACGCGCCCGCGACTTTGGCTAGAGCCACATAGTCTCTGGTCTTCAGTGACAATACTTCAGCGCGGACATTGCGGACGAAAAGGCTCCACGCGATAAGCGCGAGAATTCCCATCATTACCTGGAGACTCTGTCCAAGCACAATCACGATTACGAGAGCGACAAGCAGGAACGGTAAAGCATACCAGATATCTACAATTCGAGAGACTATTTCGTCAACTATCCCCCCATACCAGCCTGCAATCAGCCCAAGTGTTGTACCGAAGAGTATGCCCGTCGTAAGTGAGACTCCCGCCACAAGGAGCGATATCCGAGCTCCGTAAATAGTTCGGCTGAGTATGTCTCTGCCGAGGTGGTCTCCTCCAAAGAGATAGTCCACGCTGCCCTCTTCGGACCAGATGGGCGGAAAGTTGCGATGTCTGAGAGACTGCTTGATCGGATCTTCCGGCGCAAGTATAGGAGCGAAGATCGCGCAGGTGGCCATAACGGCCAGGATTACCAACGGTATTACGGGCCAGCGCCTGAATGCGCGCCAAACCCGGAGAGGAAAATTTCTTTCCTCCAGTTCTATCCGATGTTCGAATACTGCGCCCTCGTTCATAAATGCCTGCCCCTATTGGTAACGAATGCGTGGATCTACCCAGGCGTAAAGTACGTCTGCGACGAAGTTCATGATCAGATAGATGATAACGAACACGAAAACCGCTCCGGTCAGCAGCGGAAAGTCGTTGTTGTTGACAGCCTCGACGAGCGCTACCCTGCCCAGACCGGGCCAGGCAAACACCACCTCTGCGACTACCGCGCCATTGAGAAGGCCGGCCAGAAGCAGCGCGGAAAAAGTCAGAGGGGGGATAATCGCGTTCTTGAGCGCGTGCTTCCATATTACAGCGTTCTTGCCCGCGCCCTTTGCGCGAGCCAGCTTTACGAACTCAGAGTCAAGCACTTCGAGCATCGCTGAACGAGTTATACGCAAATATCCCGCCGCCGCCGCCCAGCCAATAGTGATGGAGGGCAGAACGAAGAACTTAAGGTAGCCTATGATCCCGTGCTCTTCGATAGATCCTTTGAAAGCGAGGGGAAGCCTGAAGGGAGCCGGAAACCACTCTGAGGTGGTCAGGGCGGCGAATATGATAATCAGCATTATCCCGACCCAGAATGAAGGCAGGGCTTGACCGAATAGCGCGAAACTACGCCCCGTGTAGTCCAGCCATGTTCCTCGCTTCACGGCAGAGAGAACGCCTAGCGGCACTCCCACGATAGTCGCTAAAAACCAGCCCGCAAATGCCAATTGAAAAGTGTTCCATATCTTCTCATTTATAACATCTATAACCGGTCGCTCTGCCAGAAGCGTTCGTCCCAAGTCTCCGGTTGCCAGTTGACCCAGCCACCTGACGTACTGGACCACCAGGGGCCTGTCTGTGCCCAACTTCTTGCGCAGATTGTCAAGATAGTCTTCTGAGCCATACCCCGCTGGCTTGGCATACAGCAGAACAGGGTCTCCCGCCATTCTCGAAAGGGCGAACACGAAAGCGGTTGAGCCGATTATGGCGATGAAGACGAAGGCGAGTCTGCGGAGAAAGAAAGAGGACATAATCTATATCTCTGGCTGGGCCCTTTAGCAATCTGTTTAAGCGTAGTGGCCCGGCCCGGAAGGCTGGGCCACTAACTAATTCATTGTACGGCGCCTGATAAATCAAGTGGAGCGGCCTGTCTGGCCAGCTCCACTTGGGTTAGAACGAAACGCGCCTACCTGCCCACGGGAACGATAGCCTCGTGGTTGTTCGTTGTAGCGAACAGCCCGGGTTCCATATCCCAGGAAGCTATCTTGTTTGGGTTGTAGGTGATCGGACCGGTCTGGCCGACTATGCCGAAGCTGACCGCGTTCTCAAACAGATACTGAGCGAGCTCGTTGTTCATCTCGATCCGCTTGGCGGGATCCGTCTCCGCGGCGACCGCTACCCAAGTGTCGGCCACCTCTTGTATTTCCAGACCACAGCCGAAACCGCCACGGGTCAAACTGGTGTGGTCTTGGGACTTGGGCCAGTCCCAAGGCCAGGTGCTCTTGCCGTCGTCGCACTGGGTAATCCAGGGCAGCGTCGTGGCTCGCGCGACAATCGTCGGGCGATACACCGAGTAGGAGTACTTCTGCACTAACGTGGTTATACCGATCTCTTCCCAGAATCCGGCGACCGCGTCAGCAAGATCGCCGTCCGTACCCGGGATGGGAGCGAATAGGGGTATCTCGAACCTCTTGCCATTGCTCTTCTTCGCGTGGCCCGCCTCGTCCAGCAGCCTGCCCGCTTCTTCCGGATCATACGGGTAGTTCCACCTGTCCTGCCAGTTCGAGTTCCTGGAACTGAACTGGTTCAAATAGTTGGGGAAGCCGATGCCATTCAGAAGAACCTCGTTGATGAGATCCCTGTCAATCGCCCTCGCCAGCGCGTTGCGTACCAGCTTTGCCTCTTCGAAGTCTGCCATGTCGTTGGGGTTGCCTACCCATGGCACATCTCTCATGTACACTGCGGCCGTGTCCAGAGGCTCGCCGGTCAGCACATGATTAGTCTCCCACAGGTTGCCCGAGAAGACCACTGTCTTGAGGTTGGCCAGCCCGTTGTCCTGGATCTGGAATCCACCTTCGAGCATACGCGGAATGTTCTTGAGGCTGATAGGCGCGGCGTCTATCTCGCCGGTCTCCATCAGGGCGAGCTGCGTGTTTTCCTCAGGGACTTCCCTGAAGATCAGTCTGTCAACCTTGGAGTTGAGCGACCAGTGATCATACGGGACAGATTCGACTATCCCTATATCGTCCTGGATCCATTCTATGATGTGATACGGACCGGTGCCGATCAGCGGGTTGTCCTGCATTTCGGTCTTGCCCACCGTATCAAACCTGTTGAGACTCTGGACGCTGAACGCCTGTCCTGCGTCGTTGAGCAGGTTGGCGTTCCAGCGGGGGTCAAACAGCGGTACGCCTTCCGCATTGGTGTTGAACGTCAGGTCCAGCGTTGTATCGTCCACCGCGACGGCCGGATTTGGACCAAACATGGCAGCCAAGTCACCCGCCTGCCAGTGGATGCTGGCGTTGTTGAGCGTGTTGTTGCCATCGTTGATTGTGAAGGCAACGTCGGCGGCGGTCATTGCGCCCCAGCTATTGCCTCCGGCCCAGTCGAGACCCTGGCCGTGGAAGATAACGTCATCTCGAATCGTCAGGATAGCGCCGGACGGACGTCCCGTGTCGTCCAGCTTAAGCTCCCAATCGGTCGCCAGCATAGGCGATACAACACTCTCGTTAGTCGCCTTGAACGTGGCTTCACCCACGCCCCAGTAGTGGAACCCGTCAGCCAACTGCGTGGAACCCAGACCGACTCCGGGAGGCACGTCTGCGATGGCGATAGTGATAACGCCCGCGTCGCCCGTTGGAGCCGGCGCGTTGACTGTGGCTGGCATGGCCAAGATAACGGCAGTCGGAGTTACAACCAACTGTATCTCCACTTCCCTCACTACCTCTACCTCTTTGACCACCTCGACCTCTTTTACAACTTCCGTCTCAACCACGACGGTCTCGCCCGGAACCTGTACCTCTTTTACAACTTCCTTCTCAACCACGACGGTCTCACCAGGAACCTGTACCTCTTTCACAACTTCCTTCTCGACCACGACGGTCTCGCCAGGAACCTGTACCTCTTTGATAACTTCCTGCGTTACGATCTTTTCGACTTCAACGATTTCCGGATCGCTTTGACATGCAATGGCCATAGCCAATGCAAACGCGGCGATGAGCGGTATCAGTATCGTCGCTTTTTTGACATTTCCAAACATTCGTGCCTCCTAAATCTAACCCATGCTATCCATACGACGGGCGAATCACCGGCAACTGTCCCTATTACAAATAAACTTGCTCCGCGGTCCGATTCGGGACGTTTCGCAAATTCATGCCACAGAGTAGTTTGCCGATATCATCACCAAGCGGAAGGATGCTAACAAAGAGAGTATTATATGTCAATCGAATATGGGCATTTTGATGTGAAATATCTCACAATGCCATTGTTCGGCCACGATAATGGATACTTTTCATCATACATCAGGTCGCAATTAAAGACTATGCGCCAAGGATTTTGAAGAATCTCATAGTCAGGCGCCCCACTTGCTCACGGCTCCCGCTATTTGTAAACTCTGACTACTCCACAAATCGGGTAAGGCAATGAAGATAACCGGAATCAAGACAAACATATTTTCCTCTCAGCATAGAAACGCTAAGCGAAACTGGCTCATCCTGCGGCTTCAGACCGACGAGGGAATTGAAGGCATCGGCGAGGCTTCGATGCTCTCCTACGATCCGCTTGTCGCCAGCCTGCTGGAAGAATGGACTTCGGCGTACCTGATTGGCAAAGACCCCATGTCCCACGAGCTTCACTGGATGCGTATGCACCAGGACAACGGCGGCCGCGGCGGCAGGCTCTTCTCAACCGCCCTTTCGGGGATAGACATAGCCCTATGGGACTTGAAAGGCAAGGCCCTCGGCGTCCCCGTTTACCAGCTGCTTGGCGGACCTATCCGCGACAGGATACGTGTATATGCCAACGGCTGGTACACCAACCCAGGCTCTCCCGAACAGAACGCCGAAGAAGCGCTGCGCGTCGTAGAGATGGGCTACACCGCCATGAAGTTCGACCCCTTCGGCCAACACAACTACTACACCATCTCGCCGGAGGAGGCTCAGTTGGCCGAGGACAGGGTTGCCGCCGTCAGAGACGCCGTAGGCCCGAACGTCGAGATACTCGTCGAGGTTCACGCAAAGTTCAACGTTCACACCGCGATTCACTTGGGTCAGCGTCTCGAACAGTACAGGCCGTTCTGGTTTGAAGAGCCTGTCTCACAGGAGAACGTCGGCGAGATGGCCCAGGTTCGCCAGCGCGTCAACATCCCGATTGCGACCGGCGAGCGTCTGTACCTCAAATTCCCGTTCTACGAACTGGTCAAGGCGGACGCCGTGGATATTCTCCAGCCCGATATGTGCAACGCCGGCGGAATCACCGAACTCAAGAAGATCGCCGCCATAGCCGAGCCGCGTCACGTGCTTATGGCTCCGCACAACACCAACGCCGCCGTCGGCACGGTCGCCAGCTTCCACCTCGACGCCGCTACCCCCAACTTCCTGATACAGGAGTACCACGCCGAATTCTACGAACCCCACTACTTCGAGGTATTCGACGGCCTGCCTCGCCAGCGGGGTGGCTACGTGGAACTTCCCACCGGCCCCGGCCTCGGCCTGACCTTCAACGAAGACATAGCTGACCAGCATCCCTACCTGCCGCTCGGACACGGGGAGAGAGGTATATAGCGCCCACATGAAAATTCTCGGCATAGAAACTTCCTGCGACGAAACCGCCGCCGCCGTCATCGAGGACGGACGGCACATCCTGTCCAACGTCGTTGCCACTCAGGTGGAGATGCACGCCCGCTACGGTGGCATTGTGCCGGAAATCGCGTCGCGCCAGCATATGCAGACTATAATCCCCGTCATCGCCAGCGCGCTGGATGAAGCAGGCATGGAATTGCCCGAAGTGGACGGCGTGGCCGTAACCCACGGCCCCGGACTCGCGGGCGCGCTGCTCGTCGGCGTGAACACCGCAAAGGGACTCGCCCTCTCCCACAACCTGCCATTCATCGGGATAAACCACCTGGAAGGCCACGTTTACGCCGCATGGCTGGAGGATAGCGTTGACCCTGAAGTTCACCCCGGCTTCCCCCTGATGTGCCTGATTACGTCCGGCGGACACACCGACCTTATCCTTATGGAAGGACATGGAGTGTACACGCTGATAGGCAGAACGAGAGACGATGCCGCCGGAGAGGCTTTCGACAAGGCCGCGCGCGTGCTCGGTCTTGGATTCCCGGGCGGTCCCGAAATCCAGAGAGTCGCCGAACGGGGGCTCGGCCTGGAGCCTGATCTCCCGCGCCCCAGGATAAGAAACTCGCTCGATTTCAGTTTCAGCGGACTCAAGACCGCCGTCCTGCGCCGCGCCGAACTCAAGGGAATGTACCCGCCGCCCGAAGACGGCGAACTCGACCCCGCTGAGGTCGCCGAGGTTGCGCTCGCCTTTCAGGAGGCCATTGTTGACTCCATGGTGCGCCGAACCATGGAGGCCGTGAAAAAGCATCGCGTCAATGGCATAATCCTGGGCGGCGGCGTTGCCGCGAACTCGCGCTTGCGACAGCGCATGACCGAGGTATCCCCCGTCGAGGTGATAGTTCCGCGGCCCGGTCTGTGTACCGACAATGGAGCCATGATTGGCGCCGCCGCCTTCTTCTCGCTCGACCGGGGCAGCGCTTTCGAATGGGACCTGGACGTCATTCCCAGTCTCAGGCTCGGTTAGCGTAGCGAAAGCCACTCGTCCATGCTGAATGACGACTCGCTCTTCACCCGGTACAGCGAGTTGATGAACTCATAGACCTCTTTCGATTCCTTCTTGTCATCGAAGGGCCAGCGTATCTCCGAGTCGCGCGCCTTGAATATCGCCGATGGCCGCCCGCGTTCCGTAAGCCGGTCTATCACCAGGTACGCGCCCATTGCCAGAACTATCAGCGGCACGGCTATTCGCCCAATGCTGTGCTCTATATATGAGTAGAGAATCAGACCCATTAGCGCCGACAGGACTGCCCAGACATACGGGCCTATCCCTTCTCGAAATATGAGCCTGACTGCCACGGACTCCACGTCGTGAACCGAGACCATCGTCGTCTGGCGTTTTCCATCTTTGCCCGACAGGTGAATTATCCTGCTGTTCGTGAGCAGCAGCGCGCCGGGTTCCCTTGAAGATGTCCTTCCATCCTCCTCACTCACACGCATCCCTGCCGTAATCCGCTCACCATCGAGCAACTCCAACTCGCATAAGCCGAACTCTGATAGCTCCAACAAGCCCTCCCGCCATTATGACTCCCGCGCTATCATATCAAATCGGAGCGCTTATCCATCCTGCCCCATCCGGTCGGCTACTATCTTCCCGTTCTGAATGACCAGCCGAACCGACCTACCCCATTCGAGACTGGAAACGTCCGCTACCGGATCGCTATCCACTATTATCAGGTCGGCCGCCTTGCCGACCTCCACTGTTCCCACCTCCGAATCTATGCCCAGGCACTCCGCCGCGCGACTCGTTCCCGCCAGAAGCGCCGACTCCGCCGAAAGCCCTATCTCCTCCAGGCACCTTATCTCCTCAGCGTTGTTGCCGTGCACCCAGCCTCCGGCGTCAGTCCCCGCCACTATATTGACGCCCTCTCGGTCCGCCAATTCCAGGCTCCGGGCGTGGTGTTCGCGGAGCATGGACGCGCGCGCCTTGCCGTGCGGCGTCCCGCGTTCGCGGTGGTAGATATACACGCTGAACGTCGGGATGTAAAAAACGCCCTTGTCCGCCATCATCTTCGCCAGTTCGGGGTCTTCGTCCAGGTTCGTGCCATGCTCTATCGAGTCCACGCCCGCCTCCACCGCCATCCGCAGTCCCGCGCCGCCCAGCGCGTGGCACATTACCTTGCGCCCATGTTCATGCGCCTCACTCACGATAGCGTCCATCTCCTCACGGCTCATCAAAAGGTCCGCCGGTCCGAAGTCGGGGCGTGAGCTTGCCCCGCCCGTCGTCGCAGTCTTGATCGCGTCCGCTCCCGCCCTCACCATCTCGCGCACTTTGGCCCTCATCCCCTCCGCGCCATTCGCCACCCCGTCCGGCAGGGAAGGGTCTGGAGGACCAGGCGGGTGATGACCTGAAGCGCTGCGATGTTCGCCCAAGCCTCCTGGGGGCGTTATGGGCGACAAGACAACCTGAAGCCACGGCCCCGGTATCAGACCCTGCTCCACCGCCATGCGAAACCCGGCGTCCAGTCCGCCCGCGTCCCTGACAGTCGTGTACCCCGATTCCAGCGTCTGCTTCAGAGTCGCCGCTACCCTCATGTGTCTTGTGGACACTGGTTCGGTCAGCCCCCACTTTTCAGCAAGCCCGTAACCGAACGAATTCAGGTGATCGTGGCAGTCTATCAGCCCGGGCATCAGCGTAAGTCCGCGCCCATCAACCGTATCAGCTCCCTCCGGGATGAATGTGTTCTCTGTTCTCCCCACCTCAGCGATCCGTGTCCCGTCTATCACCACCGCCATGTCCTCTTTGGCCTGCGCTCCCGTTCCATCCCAAAGCCGCGCGTTCCTGATAACCAGCATTTCCAATACCTCTCTGTCGGACTGGTAAAATTTCGCTTCTTATGTTATGACACTTTAAGCGTCTCAAGATAGTTTCATCCGCCCACCCGATAAGTCGGGCGACGCTCGGAATCACCCCCAGTTTACCGGAGATTGTTATGGAACGTCCGATTCTGAAGCCAATAGGTACGCCCTCACAAGAACTTGACACCCCCGCGCTTGTCGTGGATTTAGACATACTCGAATCCAACATTTCCAACTTCCATGCCCGATTTGAAGCCTCCGACCTGAAACTGCGGCCCCACCTTCAGTCGCATCTGTCCCCCGCGATAGCCCATATGCAGCTCCGCGCCCCCGGAACTGTCGGCGGAGTCACCGTCTCTACGGTTGGCCAGGCCGAGACATTCGCCCAGCATGGCTTTAATGACATCCTCATCACCAACCTCGCGGTCACCAGGCCCAAGATTGCCAGGGTTGCCGCCCTTGCCAGAAGAACGGGCCTGAAAATCTGCGCCGACAATGCACGCAACATCGCCGATCTCGCCGCCGCCGCCGCATCCGCCGGTTCTGAAATAGGCGTCCTGGTTGTCGTTCGGGACGAAAGCCACTCCATAGGCGTACCAGCCGGGGAGGCCGTTGACCTTGCCACGCTTGTCGGCAATACTCCCAACCTGAGATTCATGGGACTCATCTCCTCCACGCTCGATCCGTTGATAGAGGCAGTCTCCAACTGTTCCGGCGCATCCCTCGAGACCCCGATAGTCGCGCTCGCGGACTCCGATGGCAGTGAAATAGCCGCCTCCACGCCTGGCCTGACCGAGATAATCGCCGGATCTTACGCCCTCATGGACGCCGAGACCCTGGAAACCCGCCCCGAACTGCGCCCCGCGGCCAGAATTCTCGCCACGGTAGTGTCTCACCAAGACGAGGGACTCGTGTGGCTGGACGCGGGCCAGAAGGCGACCAGCGTGGATACAGGGCTGCCGAACGTGGACGGTATCCCGGGCGCCTCCGTCGCCCGGATGAGCGCGGAACACGGCGGAATGGTTCTAGAAGAAGGCGCAAGCTGGGAAGTTGACCTCAGCAGCAAGGTCTGGCTCGTACCTCACAACATCGCTAACACCGTCAACGTCTATGACCTGATTCATGCAACCCGCAACGATAGGCTGGAAGCCGTATGGGAAGTGGCCGCCAGGGGCCGGTACGACTAGGCTGCATTGACATTTCGGTCATTCCCGCGAAAGCGGGAACCCCCGAAGGGGCTCGCCGCTCGGCAATCCAGAGATCGCGCAGGCTGGTACAACGCAGAAATATATACATTGCACTAACCAGTATCAACACCTGAGGTAACAATTATGACCGCTCATATGCCCGCAGCCGGAACACAAGTATCAGAATTGGACACGCCCGCTCTGCTCGTTGATCTCGACGCGCTCGAACACAACTTCGACCACATAGCCGAACTCTATTCCGATTCCGTATGCAAAATGCGCGAACACGCCAAGAACATAAAGACCCCCGTCATCCTGCACAAGCAGATCGAGGCCGGAGGCACCGTCGGCGGAGTGTGCGCCGCGAAAATCGCCGAAGCCGAGGTGATGGTGGAGGGTGGCATCAAGGACATTCTCGTCACCAGTCAGGTCGTCACCCCCGACAAGATAGCCCGTGTCTGCTCGCTCTCCCACGTCGCCGACATGAAGGTCGCAATAGACGACGAGCGCAATCTCAGGCTAATCTCATCCATCGCCGAGCGCAGCCACTCCGACGTGGGTGTGGTAATCGAGGTCAACACCTCCATGGACAGAGCCGGGATACGCAGGACCGAACAGGGCATCAATCTCGCCAGGCTCGCCACCGAACTGCCGGGCGTTACCTTCAGGGGGGTGATGAGCCACCAGTCCATCAGTGGAGACCCGGACCGCGAGACCCGATTCGCCGAAGGCCGACACTGGATGCAGATGTGCGTTGACGTTGGAAACGCCATCGAAGACGCCGGTATCCCGGTCGAGATAGTATCCACCGGCGAGACCTTCACTATTGACGTCGCTCCAGAACTGCCGGAGGTGACAGAGGTGCAGGGCGGCACCTACGCCCTGATGAACACCACCAGCTCCTACATGGAAGACTTCCAATTCGCGGCGAAAATCCTCTCCACGGTCATCAGCCGCCCATCGTCCCATACGGCCATAGGCGACGTCGGATACAGGGCCTTGGCCGCCCCCAACGGCGTCCTGCCCTCAGTCGAGGGACACGATGGGATAGAAGTTGACTCCCTCGCCCCCGACCACATCATACTCAAGTCCGAAAACCCCATCCCCCTCGACGTCGGCGACCAGTTCCTGCTCCTCAGCGCCCAGCAGGACATCCTCGTCAACCGCTGGGACCGCTTCATAGGCATAAGAAACGGCGCGGTCGAATCCGTCTGGCCTATTTTGGCCAGAGGCTGCCACCACTGAGCCGAGCCTGTAATGAACACTTACAAACAACCGATATTGACCGATCACATTCATTCCTACTTTGCGATTGTCGGACGGCAAAATACTGTAGAGGAATTATGTGTATATGAAAATGACAGTTGGGCGTTCTGGCAAATCAGGAAGTCATAGGAGAATAATCTTGAAACTGGTAATAGCCTTGCTAGAGGGCCTGATGTTAGGAGCAGCTATCGGTTGTGGAGAGGCCACACCGGTAGATTTGGGGTAATTGATTAGCGGGTTGGGGATGGAGAAGGATTCAGAGGGAACGGCTGGGTACAGGAGCGCCCCTGAAGACGTCGCAGACCGCATCCAGCAGCAGCGCCTCGTCGTCAACCTTCCGAGCCAGCGTCTTGATCACGCTCGGGAACGCCGAGAACGCCTCAGCCCCTTCGTCGTTCTTCGAGCAGTGAGACACCTTCCGAGCTATCACCGCTCCACGCAATGCCCGTTCAGCGCGATTGTTGGTCGGCTCTACGTTGCGGTCATCCAGAAAGCGCAGCAGGTTGCCACGGTCGTTGTGCCTGCCGAGTTCATTCAGCAGCCTCTGATTGTCCGGGTCCGGCATCGGACGTTCGCGCAGATGGTGAGACACCTCCCGTTTCAACCGCTCCGACTCACCCACAAAGTCATCCGACTCTCCACGATGGTATGACTCTCGCAGTTCCATCGCTTCTCTGAAACGTTCAATCAGTCCCTTACCGAAGCTGCGCCCTCTACCCACCTTGGTCTCAACCACCTCACTGACAGAACGAATCACGTGCGCCATACACTTCTGCTGTCTCACACCGGACAGAGTACGCGCGTCATAGCTCCGACCCCTGTCCGCAACCATCACTCCACCATAGTCTGAGGGAATCAACTCTCTGACTTCCTCGTTGCGGTGGCGAGAGCGTACCTGGTACACGGTGACCTCATCGGTCTCGAACGCCATCAGGAAAGCAGACTCTCCGCCCACACGCCAGCCCGTGTCGTCGGTGTGGACGAACGCGCTGAGCGCACCGAATCGCGCAGCCTGCGGTAGGCGTCTCCCACCTCTCCCTTCGCGCGGCGCAGCGCGTCCTGCGTGATCGCGCTCTGGGTTATCTTCACTCCGCTCAGAGTCCTGAGTATGGAGGGAACCTTCCTCACCGGAACGCCCGCGCTGTGGTGCAGTACATGGGCCGCCGCCATCACCCGCTTGCCCACTCGATGGGCGCTCGCGCCATATTGGTCGGGGGCGACTTCGGAATGACGGCCGCGAACCCGCTTGCCACACGACTGACACCGGCATATCTGTACCCTGTATCCCTTCACATCGGGCTTGGGCATCGGGGGAATGTCGGTCACATAGGCGAAGCTCACTCCCTCATATTCGAGTCTGCCCCCACATCCCGGGCAACTGTCCCCGGCTACCGACACGTCAATGATCGGTTCCGTCAGGTCACCATGGGAAGGAGGCTTTCGGTAGCTGAACGATCCCCTGCCCGGCTTTCTGCCCGGACGCCTGGGCTGTGCGGTTCGTGTGCCCTTGGAGAACGGAGCGGCTTGACGCTTCCCCTTCCTGGTGGTGGACTTTATGCGTGGCAAGCTGGAGTGGGCGTGGATGGACTCGATGAAGTCTGAGACTGTGGCGCGCGCGGTGTTGAGTGTTAGGCGATACAGGGAAGTGAGAGCGCTGGTGTGGGACGGAGCGCGGAGCCATCGCAGCGAGTTGGTGAAGAGTATAGCTGGGGTGAAGACGATAGTTCAGCCTCCGTACAGTCCTGAGTTGAATCCTGCCGAGCGGGTGTTCGAGGAGGTTCGGAGGTGGGTAGAGGGCCGGGTATATGGGAGCATAGAGGAGAAGGTAGCGGCGGTGAACGCCTGTCTGAGCAGGTTGGAATCTGATCCCGAACGAGTGAAGTCTCTTGTGGGTTGGGAGTGGATCAAGCGGAACGTTCAGGGGCTGCCCGAACACTATGCGGCTTCTTCAAGCTGAAATGGTATAAGAGGGTGTCTGGATGAAACGGGATTAGATAATCTCTCGTATGACAGGAGATATGGCCACTATCGGATACGGGTTCTTCAAGGCGACCCCCATAACTACCGGGGTGAATTGGTCAATCTAATTCGTAAGGCACGTGATTCTTACTATGGACGAAGTTAGAAGAAAAATAGGTTATTTTTCAGTCTGGCTTTCCTACCCATATAACCACCTCGAATGAAACGCGAGTAAGCCGCTCCCAGTGGTCAGCCCGGTATCGGCCCGCGTATGGAGAACGAGGATCAAGGGTTCAACTAGACCCTCCATCAGCAACCGTAAGACCCCGCGATGGCGTCAAGCGAGCTTGACAGCCGCCCATGTATCCGTATAGGATAACGCTCGGCTGTAATTGATATACAGTATCTCTAATTGGTGACTATCCAGTGATGTTCGCTGTAGTATGTTGATACTCAGTATCTATGTGGAGCTAAACATATGCCCGTAAGAAACATACTGATATCTGTCCTTGTAGCCTCGATTGCGGGAATCACCGGTCTGCTGTCCGCGTGCGGCGAGGACTCTGGGGACGCCACACCCCCGGCGACGTCAATGCCTGCCGTGCAGTCTTTAGTGGCTAGCGTGTCTTCTTCACCCCCCCAGGCTCAAATCCAACCCTCGACACCAATACCCTCAGTTCAGTCTGCTCCCACGCGAACCGCGCCCGCGCCCCAGTCATCTCCGACATTCCAGACTCTGCCCGAGATAAGCGTTGTTGCCACCAGCAACATCGTTGGGAACTGGGTCAAGCGGGTCGGCGGCGAAAGGGTGAATTTCTTCCCCCTCTTACCTCCCGCCGCCGACCCGCACACCTTCCAGCCCGGAGCCAGGGATATAGCGACGGTCGCGGACGCCGATATGATCTTCAGCGTTGGCCTGTCCCTGGAGGCGAGTTGGCTGGATGAACTTATCGAGAACGCCGCCAGGGATCATGACGCCATCATTTCGCTTGGGGAGTTGGCCGAGCCTATCGAGTTCATAGATATTTTCGATGGAGAAGGCAAACACGAGGAAGAGGGCGAAGATCACGAAGGCGAGGACGGTCATATCCACAGCGACCTCGACCCGCACTTCTGGTTCGATCCGCTGAGGGTTCAGGGCGCGGTCAATGAGATTACGGCGCGGCTTTCTGCGCTCGACCCCGGCGGCGCGGGCTACTACCTTAGTAACGCGACGCTCTACAACCGGGAACTGGCCGAACTGCATTCATGGATTCAGGAGCGGGTTGCGACAATTCCCGAAGACGACAGGATATTAGTAACGTCCCACGACAGCTTCCAATACTTCGCCGGACGGTACGGGTTCGAGGTGGTTGGCGCGATTTTCCCCACCACCACCGAGGCCGAACCCACCGCGCAGGACTTGGCGAAACTGGTGGAGACCATAGAACACGAAGGCGCGCGCGTGGTGTTCACCGAAAACATCCACTCCAGCAGGCTTGCCCAGCGCATAGCGGAGGAGACTGGAGTCACGCTGATAGGCTCGCTGTACACCGGATCGCTCGGAGAACCCGGTGGCGAGGCCGGAACATACACAGACATGATGAGATACAACGTCGGAACAATCGTGGAGGCTCTGAAATGATAAATTCTTCGGTTGCGCCGCTGGCCGCGGAAGGCGTTACGGTGGAAAGGGGCGGCGTTCGGGTACTCGACAGGGTATCGTTCACCGCGGGGCCGGGCTGCCTCATGGGCGTGGTCGGTCCGAACGGCGCGGGCAAGAGCACGCTGTTCAACGCGATTGTCGGACTGCTTGCCGTGGACGAGGGCCGGGTTCTCGTCCACGGCAAGACGATTGACGAGTCGCGCGGACTGGTGGCCTACGTTCCGCAGCATGAAAAGGTAAATTGGCGCATACCGATGAGCGTTCGAGACGTGGTGATGCTGGGCAGGTCGAGGAAGATCGGCTGGCTGCGTCGTCCTGGTCGGGCAGACAGAGACGCAGTCCAGGACGCCCTGGAGCAGGTCGGTATGTGGAAGCGCCGCGATTCGCTGGTCTCCGAGCTTTCGGGTGGTCAGAGGCAGCGCGTGTTCGTCGCGCGTGCACTGACCCAGGGAGCGGACGTGATACTGCTGGACGAGGCGTTCAGCGGCGTGGATATAGCCTCACAGGAAGCGCTGGTATCTGTCCTTATCGGACTCAGAGACCAGGGCAGGACGATTCTGCTGTCGTCCCACGACATCAACCACGTCGCCCACTACTGCGACGAATGCCTTTGCCTGAACTGCCACGTGTGCGCCTGCGGCGTGCCGCAAGACGTTCTTACCCCCGAGGTTATGGAAGAGCTGTACGGGCCTTACGGCGCGTCCCCAATTCATGGGAGTGGACCTGTTGGACATCATCACTGAAGCCCTGCTGTCCCCGTTCCAGTACGGCTTTATGATACGCGCGCTTCTGGTATCCGTAGCCGTAGGGATAGTATGTCCCGCCCTCGGCGCGTATGTTGTCACCCGGGGGCTTGGCTTCATGGGCGACGCGCTCGCCCATGCCGTGCTTCCGGGCATGGTGATCGCATTTCTATTAGGTGTCAGTCCGTTCCTGGGCGTGGTTCCGTCCGCTGTGATAGTCGCCATACTGATCGGCTATCTCATCTCGCGCGCGGGAATCAGCGAGGATACTTCCATCGGCATCCTGTTCGCCGGACTGTTCGCGCTGGGTCTGGTAATGCTGACAGCTGCGCACGGTCTGCCCGTGAATCTGGAAGACATCCTGCTCGGCCAGGTGCTCGGCGTATCTAGCGCGGACGTGCTCGTCACCTTCGGCATTGCGGCCGGAGTGCTGGCAATCATGTACGCCCTGCACAAGGAGCTCGTGTTCGCCACTTTCGACCCCACAGGCGCGTCGGTCATAGGTCTGCCCACCGGATGGCTGGACTACGCGCTGCTCGCGCTGCTGGCCCTTGTCATAGCCATCGCTCTCCAGGCGGTGGGCGTGGTGCTGGTCATATCCATGCTCATAACTCCCGCCGCGACCGCGCAACTCCTGGTCAGACACTTCACCCGCGCGATGGCGACCGGAGCGTTAATAGGCGTTCTGTCCGCCGTTGTGGGCCTGTACCTATCATTCCACTACAACCTGCCCTCCGGGCCAGCGATGGCGCTGGTGGCGACCGGCTTCTTTATTCTGGCGCTTGCCTACACCAAGGGGATCGCGGGAATGCTGATAAGGAAGACAGCCTAGCGCAAAGCGGGGGCTCGGTCGGTTACACAGACTGGCTGTCAACCGGGGTTCAAGAGACTGGAGCGGGAGAGGGGATTCGAACCCCCGACATCTTCCTTGGCAAGGAAGTGCTCTACCACTGAGCTACTCCCGCTCAACATCAATACGTGGTGCCGAGGGTCAGAATCGAACTGACGACACCAGCATTTTCAGTGCTGTGCTCTACCAACTGAGCTACCTCGGCGACTCAGTAATACTAATGTTAGGGTTTATAGCTTTTCAGTGTCAAGTTTTTCTCGACCACTCAACGTTCCCGGGGAAAGCCACCCTCCGGTAAACGCCCGATACGTTCACAATCCTCTGCCCGCTTTCGGGGTTCGGTCAATCGAAACACGGTGAGTCTAATCTGGAATTCAGAAAGGTCTCAGAATTGTCGTTTTGGCCAGGCGCAGAGGATGCCTGGGAGTGCCTCTCATGGTCAATCCGAGGCAATAGGGCTGCGCGGCCTTCCGTGCCATGGTCGTCACCTTCGCCGCTCTCTTCTCATGGTGAAGACCATGGTTACCCCACGCCAGTACTACCCTGTCCGTGGCTTCCAGAGCGGCTCGAATCGCCGCGTCGTTGTCCAACCCAACCGGCTCCTCGGCCCCCAGCAAATCCTTCGGGTTCGTCGCGACCAAGGCGAACAGATTGACGACCTCCAACTGACCGAATCCCCAGCTATGCGTGAAGCCAATGCACCTGCGAATGGTGGCGTCGTTTCGCTCCTCATCCGCTTTCGACGGGTTGAGCATGATGAACAGAACACGTCTTTGTGAAGCCCCAACCCGCCGTCTCAGCAGGTAGCGGTATCTGCGGTCATCGGAGAATACAGCGCATCCCAATATCCTGTCCTTGTATGAATCGAGTTGGTCCCGGCGCTCACGACCGCACGACAGATTGTTGCTCCGTCAGGCTCACTATGTTCTTCCAACCATAAGCTACTTCCAGGAGATTCGAGCCGCCAATCGAGATCGCCTTCTGGCCGACTTTCTCGCCACCCAGCGCCTCGTAGAATCGGCGGGAGGGATGGTTGTCCTTTAGTACCCACAGCAGCATCGAGCGTGCTCCGACGGTCAGCAGGCTTCGAGCGACTGCCGAGACCAGACGACGCCCCACACCCCTGCGCTGGTACTCTTCCAGAATGTAGATTGTGTACAACTCGCCCTCGTAAGTCTGGTTGCCTTCCCTCTCCGGTCCTCCTCCGGAGAAGCCAACTATCTCGCCTCCCTTGGCCTCGGCAACGAAGAGACTTGCGCTTGGCCGGTTTGTCGTCAGGACATCGGCCCACCACAACTCCCCGTTCCGGTATGACAGGCTGTTCAGGTATTCGTCAGGCACTATGCCCGCGTATGTTGTCCGCCACGTATCCATCTGTACCTTGGCGATGGAAGCGGCGTCTGCCCGTTTAGTCTCCCTGATTCGTATCTCCATTGCCTTCTTTATTACCCCTAGCGACCTATGTATCTGGGCTGGCGCTTTTCCACGAAAGCGCGAACGCCTTCCTTGTGGTCCTGGGTGCGGCGCGCTATGCTCTGAGCTGGACCCGCGAGCCGCAGGCTCTCCGCAAAGTCAATATGCAACGATTCCTGAACCAGTCTCTTGATGAGCGCCATCGAGTAGGTCGGGCCGCCCGCTATCTGCCGCGCCAGATCAAGCGTATGTTCCATCAGGTCACCGTGCTCGACAATCTCGTTGACGATTCCCAGCCGCAGGCATTCCTCCGCGTCCAGAACCTTTCCCGTGTACTGGAGCAGCATCGTATTGCCCAGCCCGATCATTCTCGGAAGCTGCCAGCACGACCCGTCTGCCGGTATAAGGCCGCGCCGGATGAACGTCTCCGACATCCGCGCGTTTTCCGACGCGATTCGTATGTCGCAGGACAGAGCGATTCCCATGCCCAGCCCCATCGCATACCCGTTCACCGCGGCTATGGACGGCTTCTGAAGCCTGTGAAGCCTGAGCGGAACGAACCGAACGCCGTCAATCTCCTCCGAGCCGGACGGCGCGGCCTCGCCGAGCCGCTTCCACTCCCCGTCCAGCACGTTCCACGCCGTTCTGTCAGTCGGCAGAGCGGCTTCGGCGGCGCGAGAGCGGTTGGCGTCATCCATTCGCTTCACGTTCGCCCCAGAGCAGAAAGACGGGTCTCGTCCGGTGAGCACGACCGCCCGCAGGTCTGCGGACGCCTCCAGCCTGTCGAACTCCTGGTTGATCTCCCCTGCCATCTCGTCGCCGATTGCGTTTCGGGTAGGCGGGTCGTCCATCCTGATAATCAGGACGCCGTCCAACTCCTGTGTGTCTATGAACTGGTACGTCATCTTTCAAGACCTCTGCGGATGCGCTTACTGGGATTCGATTTTCGTTTTGAGGCAGTCGAAGAACTGGTTCATCATCATTCGAGACGCGCCGCCGAGCAGTCGCTGCCCAACCCGCGCAACGATGCCCGTCACCTGAACGTCGCCCGCTATCTGAATGTTTGTCCGGCCCTCAGACTCCGAGAAGGTCAGGTCGCCCGAACCCCTGACCGTGCCTCCTCTCCCGCTTCCTTCCACGACCATTGTGTAAGAGTTCAGATAGACGCTGTCTTCGATCCTGACCTCGCCCTTGTAGGACCCTGTAATCGCCGAGACCCTCACCTGCATCTGCACGGTGTATCTGTCCTTGCCCGCAGGCTCGAAACTCTCGCAGCCCGGAATACACCCGGAGAGTACGGATGGGGACTGCATAGCATCCCAGACGGATTGAATATCGGTATCGAAAGTGTAAGAGCCTTGAACTCTCAAAGCCGTAGAATCCTTCCCTGCTGTAAGTCTGAAAACCGTGTACCCTACCAATTTATCACAGGTTCGCGGGCGAGGCTATTGCACGCGGCACAACGCCCAGGGCAATCGCATCCAAGTTTCAGGCGATTTATATATTTCAGTTTATACATCCGAAACACAATCCCCAGTTTGGAAACTGGTACCAGTTTAGCGCGAAACTGATCGAAAACTGACACCAGTTAAATTCGGAAACTGGTCTATTTCAACCAGTTTTGACCAGTTTATACCAGTTAACGGTTTTTTTCCGGCCCGGTTGAGTCTTTGATATAAATGCGCGTTTATATCCGAGTCGCTCCAAAGGATTCGGGACAGTCTCCTGGAGAGACCCGGGGCGGTAGGCGTGTACAATGGCTGTCTGGCATAGCATGGCCTAATGATAGCATAATATAGCTTATCTGTGCTATATTATTTGGAACGCGGGTGTGAATCAGATGCGATTGCCTCGTCCATCGCGATTATTGACTTGAAGCCCTGAACCAGCCGGTGTTATCATATATGCAATGGTCGAAGCATTCGGCCATTTCCCTTGAACGCTCCGCAGTAGCTCAGTGGTAGAGTGGTCGGCTGTTAACCGATTGGCCGTAGGTTCGAATCCTACCTGCGGAGCCACTTCCCTCCCACACGGCTTGCGTCGTCCTTCATGCTACCTACTCTAAATTTCAAATGCTGAAAGAATTCGGCCACCTGTACCACGACGCTATACGCTCAGAAGCCGAGCGCAGATTCGGGCTGCGACGCGCCGGATCCGTCCCTCTCGACGGCAGCCACAGCTACGTCTTCGACTACCCGGGCGATGGCTCGCCCATCATCCTGAAGATAACCCACAGCTCCCATCGCCGCGTCCAACAGATACTGGGAGAGCTGGACTTCACCAACTACCTCGCCGACAACGGGATGAACGTGTCGCGGGCTACCCCGTCCCTGGGAGGTGAGTTAGTAGAGACAATGGACGCCGACTCCGGCTACTTCCTCGCCACCGCCTACGAGAAGGCTCCGGGCTCGCTGGTGGACTGGCGCGAGTGGACGTACGAACTGTTCGAGCAATGGGGAGCGCTGATAGGGCAGATGCACGCGCTCACAAAAGGCTACCAGCCCTCCGATGAGTCCATACGCCGCAGGCATTGGCACGAGAACCGCGACTGGCATCTCGACTCCAGCGTCCCGGCATCGAAGATTGAATTCCGCCACAGGGGGCAGCGCATCAAGGACTGGCTGCTGTCCCTGCCCATGGAGCGCGACTCCTACGGCCTCATACACTCCGACCTCCACCAGTGGAATATGCTCCAGCGCGGCGGCGACCTATGGCCGATTGACTTCGACAACCTGCACTACGACTGGTTCCTGTCCGACTTCACGACCGTCGTCATCAACGTCGTGGTCAGCCAGGCTTATCACTACCGGAGGGGCGAGTACGACTACTGGACGGGCGGACGAAAGATGGACAGCGAGGCGTTCCTCGACTACTTCATGGACGCCTTCATAAGCGGCTACCGGCAGGAAAACACCCTCGATCCCTTCTGGATGCGCCGCCTGCCCCGATTCCTCAGCCGCCACTTCTTCACCTTCTACGTGGATGCGCTTTGGGACCCCGAATTCATACACCTGTCCGAAGACCAACAGGCCGCCGAATTCCCCTGGCGCACAATGCGACAGATGGAACACGAAGTCAGACAAGACTACTGGGGCCGGTTCGACTTCAGCAGGTTCGCGTGATGTGTAATCGGAGTCGTTCACTCAGTGCAGAATGGCAGACTAAGATCGGAGAAGTCGTTAGTCGTTACACTTCGCAGACCGTTTGGTATGCACTCTGTCAACTCGTTTCCTGATAGGGTCAGCCATTCCAACTCGGTGAGCTTGGCTAGTTCAGGTGGTATGTCTCCACTTAACTGGTTCCCTGCAAGGAACAGGTGTGTCAGGTTGGATAGGTTCCCAAGTTCGGACGGTATCTCTCCGGCCAATTGATTTCCCCAGAGGGACAAATATGTCAGGTTGGATAGGTTCCCAAGTTCGGACGGTATCTCTCCAGTCAACTGGTTTCCACTGAGGGCCGACTGCTCCAATTTGGACAGCTTCCATAGTTCGAACGGTATCTCTCCGGCCAATTGATTTCCCAGAGGGACAAATATGTCAGGTTGGACAGGTTTCCCAGTTCGGACGGTATCTCTCCAGTCAACTGGTTTGTCCATAGGAACAAGGAGGTCAGGTTGGATAGGTCTTCAAGATCGGAAGGTATCTGTCCAGTCAACTGGTTTGTCTTCAGATCAAGTTCAATGACGCTTCTCCCAGGGTCTTTCGGTTATTTTCATAACAATAGTCCGAGCAGTTGTAGAGCGCCGTTGGGTCTCCAGCCTACCCTCCTGATGGCAGCCGCTATATTCTTCTCACCACACATCCTGAGTATGTTCAGCGCCAGGTTTCTCAACGCAGCCATCACCTGTGGCGCTGAACCGGTTCGCACCTGGCTGTTGTCCTCGCCCATTGTAACGTCCCTCACATAGTGCAGACGATTTTCTATACCCCAATGACCTCGCACCAGACCAAGAAGCCTGTCTGCCGGTATCTGAGTTCCGAGACTGGTTATGGCATATCGCACCTGGCGAGTCTCCTTGCCTTTCACCATGCGCCAACTCTCCACCTTCATCACCTGCCGCTGTCCCGGCCAGTCCAGATACGTCTTCAGCATATCCGTAGCCCACAGTCTGCGACGCTCCCAGCGGTCTCCATGACTGTCCTCGGTCTCAGCATAGGCGTACTTCCCAGACAACGGCTCTTCAAAACAGAACTCTATGTCCTCGTACAGGCTCTTTTGGTTGCCCTTGACTATCAGCAGATAGTCCCCACCCTCGCACACAATCCGCTCGCACAACTGTCGCTGACAGTAGAGCGCGTCTCCGGTTACAACCCTGTCCGAAACAACCACTCTATCCAGCAGATTCCCCGCCATGTTCAGTTCGGACGCTCGCTTCTCCGAACAGTCCCCCCTTTTTGACCCACCACAAGACCCTTGTGATGGGTATAGGCCGCCACCAGTCGAACTCCTGGTATCTGATCCCCGTGTACCCCTCTCAGCGCCTTGACATCTATCGCTATTGCATCCTCCACTATTGCATCCTCTTGCGTTCCCAACCAGGACTCGACCCATTCTCCCAACACTGACTCGAACGCATCGGTGTCCATTCTTGCAAATACATTGTGCAGAGTGGATACCGCAGGGGTTCTGTCTCTTGTAAACCCCAGTTCCTTCAGTGTGTTAGGATCCTGCATCCTTCCCCATTGGGCGATGGCATAAAGACTGCGCGCGCCGCTGACCATCGCGCATACCGACAGTGACAGGATGGCGCTCAAAGGGTGGCGACGACCATGGGCTGAACGGGGATCGGGAACCTCCTCGAACGCTCTGAGTAGGCTTTTACCCAATCCCTCTGTATTCATACCCTAAGTCTAATACTGTTCCCAAATAACCGAAAGACCCTGACGCTTCTCCGGTTTGTCTTGACGCCGTGCCATTCTCCGAAAGGTTCTTCGCTTAGCCAATTGGTTGTTGTTGCCCAGTTGGGACCGTCTGTCATATTGTAGAGCGCGACCAACGCCAATCTCTCCTTCGATAAATCTGACGACACAGGAGATGTTGCCAAAGGCAAAGGGATCGCATACTGCGCCGAGGCGAACCCGTCCGCCAGCGCTTCAATCTCGGCCCGCTTCAGATATGCGGACGCGCCGCCGAGGTTTGTGGTCGTGAAGTACTCCACATAATACTGCGCCAACAGTATGTGCATTATGTCCAGCAGCAACGGATCCGACGCCAGACGATACGACTCCACCATCACTGCCGGGAACCTGTCCTTATCGGGAACCGACTGAAGACGCTCCTTCACCTGTTCGGCCGTCTCGCCTGTGAACGGGGTGATGAACCCGGTTATGTATATGTCGGAGAAGAAGCCGTTGAAGACGG
This sequence comes from Dehalococcoidia bacterium, assembly GCA_965197685.1. GTDB lineage: Bacteria > Chloroflexota > Dehalococcoidia > Lucifugimonadales > UBA1123 > VXRN01. The sequence goes on along the minus strand of CBDANP010000007.1, from coordinate 677,032 downwards.
TAAGGGCAGGAATCCTGTCTGGCTGCACGTCCTGGGGAGTGGGCTGTGAGCGAATGTATTGCATGAAAGCCACGAACTTGGCCAGGTTTGCGGATGTTACATTGGCTTGCGCTTCAGATTTAGTCGGTAAGAATGTCGAAGCCATGGTTATCACGAGTACTAGAGCGATTACACCCGTGAACACACACTTCAGTCTATTCATTCTGCCGCATCCTCTCGAATATCAAATGAGCTGAGAAAAACTCGCGCGAAATTGAATCATCCGAGCATTTTCCCACCAGAAGTCTAGCGACCAACTTATACCAATGTTTCCAACTGTTGTAAACGCCATGAAAGCGCGCTACGCACACTGTCGCTACCTAACTACTCTCAGTTTCTTATTAGCTACACCTTCATCCCTAACCATGCTACAATACATCCCATGACAAAGAGATTTTCCGACACCCGATATATAAACCATAGATTATCAACATCAACTCGATCACCCGCGAAGAACTACTCCCCAAAGCTAAATTCAGGTGAGAACAGGTCAAACGCAAGTGAAAATCGGCGCCAGAACCACACCTGTTGCCACCTGTTAGGGTCACCAGCGTTCACCAGGACCACTATAAAGCGATGTATATGGAACTATTCTATTCCTCTCCGTACCTCTCTAACTCAAACTCCCAACAACTGTTGACAGAAAAGGGAGGACACCCTAACATTTGCACAGCAAGCTGAACAATGCTCTAATTGCATCTTGTTTACTAACAGACAGACGATTTGCAGGAGGCCCACCGAATGGATTTTACCTACACGTACACCGAAGATCAGGAAGAATTTCGCAAAGAGGTCAGGTCTTGGCTGGACGCTAACATCCCCGAGGATATGAAAGCGCCCGTTGACCGCTCGGAACTTTCCGATAAGCAGTACTCGTTCTGGCGCGAAATGCACAAGGTGATTGCCGAAAAGGGCTGGCTCTACCCCACCTACCCCAAAGAGTATGGCGGCGGCGGACTCTCCGGCGAACACGAGACCATCATACAGGAAGAGTTCAGGCGCGCCCGTGTCGTGCCGGGATTCACCAACGGGCTCGTATTCCCCACCCTGCTCGTCTGGGCCGACGACTCCCAGAAAGACCAGTTCCTCAAGCCCCTCCTCAGCGCTGAGAAGGTTGCGTTCCAGAACTTCTCCGAGCCGAACGCAGGCTCCGACCTCGCCTCGCTCCAGAGCCGCGCCGTCCGAGATGGCGACGACTTCATTCTCAACGGCCAGAAGATATGGATCAGCGGCGTAGAAGAGCCTGACTACCTGTTCGGCCCGTTTATGACCGACCCCGACGCTCCCCGCCACCGGAACCTCGGCTATTTCATGGTGCCTCTCCCCACCGACGGGCTTACCCAGGAGCGGATGAACCTGCTCTCCGGCGACGACCAGAGCGTGTTCTTCTTCGACAACGTGCGTGTGCCGGGCGACCACCTCATCGGCGGCGACCACCAGGGCTGGCAGGTAACTCAGACCACGCTCGAGGTCGAACACGGTGGACGCGGACAGGCGTACCCTCAGGACGAGGCTATGGAGAACCTCATGAGCTACGTCCAGAACACCAAGAGTAATGGCGGTATGCTGGGCGACGACCCGATTATCGCGCAGGAGGCCGCTTCAGCCTACATTGACTCCCATGTCCACGGACTGCTGAACCTGCGCAACTACGGTATGTACCAGTCGCGGCAGGAAATGACCTACCACGGCTCGCAGACCTCCATGTTCGGCAAGTTGTACAAGATCAAGAACGCTGACCGCGCGCGCGACATCATGGGTATGTACAGTCTCTGCGGTACCGAAGAGACTCGCGCTCCGTTCGGCGGCGAGCCTGAAGTGTATCAGCGCGGAAGCCTCGTAGGCGCGCACCCCGCTGGCACGGTGGAGATTCAGAAGGTCATCATCTCTCGGCGCATTGGAATCAGCCGCACGCGTGAGCGAGCCGCGGCCACGCCTTCCACTGCCGGAGTCGGTGGTGTCTAGCCTCCTCCAACATAGAGCAACCGGATAAAACAGGGCCTCCTCATCTGTCTGAGGAGGCCAATTTTTATTATACGCCCGCGTTTGATTATAATGGTGGCTGATGTCGTGAAATTATGTGTGGCCGGCGTGATCCGGTTCGGCTCCGTTCCCGCCGCGCCCGCGCTAAACTCGAAGTTGGTCGCGCCCGACCGCCGCCGCAAAGGGGAATATCTTGGACTTCAGATCTCCGTACACACAGCAGCAGCAGGCATTCCGCGCTTCGGTGCGTGCCTGGCTGATACAGCACTTCCCCAGAGACCTGAAAATCCCGCCCGACGGCAGCCCGCTCGATGCCGAAAACCAGGCGAAGGTCAAAGAGTTCAGACAACTGCTCGGAGAGAAGGGCTGGCTCGCCCCCTCCTGGCCCAGGGAATTTGGCGGCGGCGGACTCACCTCCGGTCTGGACGTCGTTCTTATGGAGGAGATGCGACGGCTGCCACTGCCCAGCATGGGCGACAACAACCGCTGGGTTCCCGCGATGATGGTCTGGGGAACCGATGAACAGAGGGCGCGCTTCATACCCGCCTGTCTCAAGGGCGAGTCTATCACCTGGCAATGCTTCAACGAGCCAGGTTCAGGTTCGGACTTCGCCTCTGTCAGCACATACGCGCTTCCCGAAGAGGGCGGGTGGAGGATAAACGGTGAGAAGGTGTTCATCACAGGACGGTTCGACCCCGACTATCTGATTACACTAGCCAACACCGGACGAGACAGGCCCAGACGCGCCAACCTTGGCGTGTTTATGGTGGACGCCAACAGCCCGGGCATCGAGATACGAAATATGCGGTTGCTCATGGGAAGCGAGCGAAGAGTCAGGTTCGACAATGTATTCGTGCCGGACAACTGCCGCATTGGTCCGCAGTACCAGGGCTGGGAAATAGCCATGACGGTCATCGAGGCCGAGCGCGGTGGAGTCGCCTTCCGCATAAGTGAAGACGGGACAATAGAGAGCATCTACCAATACCTGCGCGATCAGCGCAACGACCAGTAAACTCGAGATTTTGGAGACGCGCCGTGAATCCGCACGAACACGGACACAGACACCATAACGAAGCGATGCTAAGCGTCGAAGATGCCTTGGAACGTATCCTCGACCACTTCCACGTCCTTGACACGGAGGAACGCCCACTTCTGGAAGCGCTCGGACAGGTGCTTGCCGAGGACGCGGTATCCGCGCACGACATACCGCCGCTGGACAACTCAGCGATGGACGGCTACGCGGTACAGGCCGTGAGCGTCGCGGAGGCGTCAGAGAACTCGCCTGTTACGCTCAGGGTGGTCGGGGCCGTCGCCGCGGGAGAACTGCCCTCCAGCAGCGTCGAGCCCGGGAGCGCGGTCCGTATAATGACCGGCGCTCCCATTCCGCAGGGCGCAGACTCGGTGGTTCCTTTCGAGGAGACCGACGAGATAGAGCGCAGAAACTCGGGCGGCAGTATGACCGAAATCGGCGTCAGGATAGCGGCCCCAAAGGGGTCGGACATCCGGCCCGCAGGCCAAGACGTTCGCAAGGGAACGCGGGTGCTGGGCAAGGGCGTGACTCTGCGCCCGTCCGAGATAGGCGTTCTCGCCTCCCTCGGATTCGACAAGGTGACGGTGGTTCGCAGACCGGTCGTCGCGGTCCTCTCCACCGGAGACGAGCTTCTGGGGGCGGGCGACCCCTATGCGCCCGGCAAGATATACGACTCGAACAGCTACTCCGTCGCCGCGAGCGTGCTAAGATACGGCGGCGTCCCAAAGCTGCTCGGCATAGCGCGCGACAATCTCGACTCCATGAACGCGAAACTGCGCGAGGGCCTGGAAGCCGATATGCTGATAACCTCAGCGGGCGTGTCGAAAGGCGACTACGACATGGTCAAGGACGTTCTGGCCGAACACGGCAGGATAGCCTTCTGGTCGGTTCGGATGCGTCCCGCCAAGCCTCTCGCGTTTGGCGTACTGGATTCCGATGGCGGGCGAAAAGTCCCGCACCTGGGCCTGCCCGGAAATCCGGTGAGCGCGATGGTCGCGTTCGAGCAGTTCGGACGCGCCGCGATTCACAAGATGATGGGAAAGAGCGGATTCCTCAAGCCGCGCATTCAGGCGGTGCTTGACGAACCCATATACAATACCGATGGTCGGCGCGTATTCGCGCGCGCAGTGATAACAAAACAGAACGGCGACTACCACGCCAAGCTGACAGGCAATCAAAGTTCCAATCTACTCACCTCTATGGCCGGCGCGAACGGGCTGGCCGTCTGCCCCGAAGATATGCCCGTCAAGAACACGGGGGAGATAGTCGAGGTCCAGATGTTGGATTGGCCCGAGGATGTTTTTTAATGGTTGACGACATGCAGACAATCGGGAGTTTCGATCAGCAGCCCACATTCATGAAGTATTTCATAGACCCCGCCAGATCCGAAGCGTCAGGACGCTCACTGCCGGTGCTGGTCGCAAGCAGACAGTGCTATATGTGCCAGCATGGTCTTGACGAAGAAGAGACGATAAACTCAGATCCGCAGGATTTCATAGAGCAGATACACGCCCACTGTTCGCAGGCGCCCGACTTTCTGCTTCCGGATACCCCGCTGAAAGAGACGATTTTCAGGGTGCTGCTGGCTCACGGCAACGAACCGATGGACGCCGAGCAGATCAGCGGCTTTGTCGGGCAGAAATGGGCAATGACCCAGTTTCCGCGCAACACGTCGCCCGAGGTTATCCAGCTGCTTCTCGACAGCAGCGACTTCTACTGCCTCGCGCCCGTCAGCGGCTCATAGCGCAACCGAAGGCCCCGGCTCGAACACAAATATATCCATTCCCCATCCGTGCTAAGCTAGGCCGGAAAGTATTCCCTATGACCACCGGAGGCGGACAGTGAACTTGACTGAACGACGCGAGCGATACAGAGCTATACTGGAAGGCGACGAATGTCTGCACCCCGCATCGGTGTACGACCCTATCTCGGCGCGCATAGCCGAAGACCTCGGATTCGACGTGATGATGTTCGCGGGATCCATCGCGTCGGCGACGGTGCTCGGCGCTCCCGACTACATAGTGCTCACGCTGACCGAGTTCGCGCAGCAGATTCACCGGATATGCCGCGCGGGAACGCTCCCGCTCATGGTGGACGCCGATCACGGCTACGGCAACGCCCTCAACGTCAGGCGCACGGTCGAAGAGCTGGAGACTGCCGGAGTCGCCGCGCTCACAATCGAAGACACGCTGTTACCCAGGCCATTCGCGCAGTCCAAACAGAGCCTCATTCCCATAGAAGAGGGCATCGGCAAGATGAAGGCCGCGCTGTCGGGCCGGCAGGACCCTGCGCTCGTGGTTGCCGGAAGATCCAGCGCAATCGGCATAGAGGGCATAGAAGAGGGAATCCGCCGCGCGAAAGCATACGAAGCGGTCGGAGTGGACGCCCTCTTTATGACCGGAATCAGCACAAAGGCGGAGCTTGAGTCTCTGAACGCCGAGATAGACATTCCCATACTGCTCGGCGGCGCGAGCACGGAGTTGAATGACAGGGCGTACCTGGGATCCCAGGGGGTTCGCATCGCGCTTCAGGGACACTCACCCTTTATGGCAGCAGTCAAAGCCACCTACGACACCCTCAAAGCGCTGCGCGACGGAACGCCGCCGTCCGACCTGAACGACAGGATAGCGTCCCCCGACCTAATGGCTCAGGTAACGCGGCTCGACGCACACGACGAGTGGATCCGAGACTTCCTGACCTAGCCCGGGCCCAGGCTGAATGCTCCGGTTCGATAACATTCGACAACCCTCCCAGGAGAATAGACAATGCCCAAGCCGACGAAGATTGAAAAGGTGGAGACGCTTCTCTGGGACCGCTGGCTGCTTATCAAGATTCACTGTGAGGATGGGACTGTCGGCATCGGCGAGGGAGGCGTACACGGCTGGCAGCGGCCTACCAAGACGATGATCGAGACGATGGAGCCGTACCTGCTGGGTAAGGACCCTCACCAGATCGAGCACCATTACCAGTGGCTCTATCGCAGTTCGCATTTCATGGGATCCGTGGTGCAGGGCGCGCTCTCCGCCATAGACATCGCGCTCTGGGACATCAAGGGCAAGCGGCTCGACGTTCCGATATACGACCTGATGGGTGGCAAGACGCGCGACCGCGTTCGCTGCTATATGCACGTCGGCGCGCCCGCCGACAACGATACCGCCGACGGGCTGGCGCAGGACGCGCTCAAGGCCGCCAAAGAGGGCTTCACCGCTGTCCGATTCTCGCCGTTTCCGAAGGACTACTACCTGCACAGGTCTTATAGCGAGTGGGCCGACGAGGCGGTAAGGCGCGTAGGCGCGGTGCGGGACGCGGTGGGCGCGGGCGTGGATCTGTGTGTGGAGATACACAGGCAGATGACTCCCGCCGAGAGCATCTGGCTTGGGCGACGTCTCGAACAGTTCAGCCCCTTCTTCTACGAAGACCCGATGCTGCCGGACAGTCCCGCGATAATGGGCGACGTGGCGGAGCATTGCGCTATTCCAATCGCGACGGGCGAGCGTTTCACCACGATATTCGAGTACCAGCAGCTTCTGGAAGCGAAAGCTGCGTCATACATCCGGCCCGACCTGTGCCTGTGCGGAGGGCTGTCGGGGTGCAAGAAGGTCTCGGCGATGGCCGAAGCGCACCACGTCAAGGTTATCCCGCACAACCCGTTGTCCCCGGTCAGCACAGCGGCCTGCGTACAGCTCGACGCCTGCATTCCGAATTTCGCGTTACAGGAGTACACCGGGGAGTCGGAACCGCCAAAGAGCGACCTGATCCTCAACCCGCTCGAACTGGTGGACGGCTATCTCACGGTGCCGGAAGGCCCTGGTCTGGGCATCACGCTCAACGAAGCGGCACTGGCTCAGCCGGAGAACCCGAAGGTCCTGGATACGCCGATTGGGTTTGATGGGTCGGTTCAGGATAGGTAGTTAATCGGCCCACTGAGAAAGGAGACGACAGGGATGTTGTACGAGGGATTGTATAAAGACGTTCGGGCAAATTGCAAGATATATCATAGGAAACATTCGCAATATGATCGCGCTTACGAGAGTTATCGCGATCATATAATCGCTTGCAAGTGGGATAACCCTGACACTCTCGACTATGATGAAGCTAAACGACTCATCAGATTCGTCAATAAGTGGGGTTGTCATGCACGCTACGAAAAGGACGGAAAGGATAACGTCCAACTGATACTGAATGGATTGAAAAGTCAGGTGTCAAAATTGAATTCGTTTAAGGGTAAGACATTACTAGACGTGTGCTTTAACGAAGAAGTCAAAGATAAAATTGCGGAATCATTCCACCGGATAGCGAATTCAGGTATCCGGTATGAATCTGTTGCAACTTCCAAAATACTACACGTTGCCGTCAAGCCAGACCTTTTCGTGATGTGGGACGGTCCTATACAGAAGGATTATCGTGTTAGAGATAATAATAACCACGTATATGTCAAGTTCTTGGAGGCAATGCAACTCATTGCTAAGAATCTTTCTCGTCATGAGATTAATTCGCTGAAACAACACTGCGAGCATAACAGTCTTGCCAAGATCATTGATGAGTACAATTTCGTAAATTCACGTTAGGCCATGAGAGATTGCGTTCCTAGCCCCTCATTTGTTAGAAGCATACCTACTCGCCACAGTACCATCCAAGTCAACACTCCGATCAGGCAGCTTAGGCGTGGAGCTCGGTTAGGGAGGGTTGGCGGTGTAGTCTAGGCCGACTTCTTTCGAGACTCCAACTTCACCTTCTGTACGCGCTGAGTTCTGTTCAAATTGGCTGAGATAAGACCCCGATAGAGTCTATCTTATCTCCTAATCTCGACTCGAACCCTTGGAGTTCGCTGCGGACGCTGGCCATCTGCTGGATGACAACAAAACAGATGATGAGCGTCGCCACCGCGATTCCTATGGCGTTTATCCATTCACTTCGAGTCATCAGATTACCTCGTCGAAGATAGTATATCACTTCGCGAACAGGAAAGAACAATTGGTCGTTTTATGGGAAGTTATGGCAATTCTGTAGGCAGTGGCAATCGCCCTCACCCTAGCCCTCTCCCGTCCAGGAGAGGGGATTTTGATGATCACATGCTAGGACGCTGGGATTTTCAGCTGTTCCAGGCGTATTTGCGGGCGGCGTCTTCGTCGAGGTCGGCGCCCCAGCCGGGGGTTGTGGGGATGGTCATGTGGCCGTTGTTGATTTCGGGGAGTGTGGTGACCAGTTCGTCGCGCCAAGGGGGGGAGTCAACGTCGGATTCCATGATGCGGACGTTGGACACGGCGGCGCAGAGGTTGAGGCTCTGGAAGCTGGACATATGCGAGTTGTAGTTGTGCGGGGCGATGTTGAGGTCATAGACTTCGGCGAGGTCGGCGACCTTCTTGGCCTGGGAGAAGCCCTGCCACTGTACGTCCACTTTCACTGTGTCCATGGCGCGCTTTCTGAAGTAGGGCTGGTATTGGCGCAGTCCGAGTAGCTGCTCGCCTGAGCATATTGGCGACCGCTGGGACATTTTGAGCTGGAGCAGCGCGTCGGGATCCTGGTTGTCTATCTCCAGCCAGAAGAGGTCGAAAGGCTCCAACGCCCTGCCGATCGCGATTGCGCCCTCGGTCTTGAAGTTGTAGTTGATGTCCAGGCATATATCAATGTCCGGTCCGACAGCCTCGCGCATAGCGCCTATCTGGTTCACTGTATGGCGCACAAGTCCGGTTGGAGCGTTCTGGTCGTTGGCCCCTGCGAACATATTGTTAATCACTGACGGGTTGTCGCCCGGGAATATGATGTTGGTCTTGAATGCGGTATAGCCCGCGTCCACGGCCTCACGCGCGCAGTCGGCGACGTCCTCCATTGTTTGCAGCTTTGGCTTGCCCCAGCGCTCGGCCATCATGGCGCGGTATGTGGCGAGGTGCGACCAGTACACGCGCTGCTTGTCACGGAACGGGCCACCGAGCAGCCTGTACACAGGGACGCCGCGCTCCTTGCCCTTGATGTCCCATAGAGCGAGTTCGATACCGGCTATGGCCATTGCGGTCGCGCCGCCAGAGGCAGAGCGCGTGTGCCGGTACATATCCATGTACAGCTTGTCCACGGGAAGTGGGTCCTGGCCTATCAGCGATTCGCCGAGGTCCTCGACCAGCGCGGGCAAACCGCGCGAGAAGGAACCCATGCCGTACTCGGAGTATCCGGTTATGCCCTCGTCGGTGCGTATAGCGCAGAAGAGCCACGGAATGCGACCAAGTCCGCGAACGGCGAAGTTTTCGATTGCGGTGATTTTCATTTCGCGGAGATCCTTCGGGGTCTGTATAACTGAATCGGTTCAGCGGTTCCAAGCGTGTTTTCTGGCAGCGTCTTCTACTAAATCGCAGCCCCAGCCGGGAGCGGTCGGCACGGTCATGTAGCTATCCTTGACCTCCGGTCTTGCGGTGAACAGGTCGAAGCGCCAGGGGACGCCTTCGGGGTCGGACTCCATGATGCGGACGTTGGAGACTGAGGCACACAGATGGACGGACTGGAAGCTGGCAAGCTCGGACGCCGGATTGTGCGGCGCGATGTTGAGTTCGTAGGTCTCGGCGACATCGGCGACTTTCTTGGACGGGCCGAATCCCTGCCACTGTACGTCCACCTTCACGGTATCCATGGCCCTCAGCTCGAAGTAGGGCAGGTATTCACGGACAGTGAAATGCTGTTCACCGGAGCACAGCAGCGTGGAGGTGGACGCCTTGAACTGGGCGAGCGCCTCCGGGTCTTCGTTATCGTGTTCTATCCAGAACAGGTTGTAGGGCTCCAGAGCGCGGGCGACTCGAATCGCGCCCTCAGTCTTGAAGTTGTAGTTGATATCCAGAAGTATGTCCACGGAGTCGCCGACGGCCTCGCGCATGACTGAGATCTGTTTCTCCGTGTTTCGGACGATTTCCGTGTCGGCGCGCTGGTCGTGGCTGAGTCCGTCTCTGCTCTGGGAGATGGAGCGAGGCGTCTGGCCGGGCCAGATGATGTTGGTCTTGAAGGCGTCATAGCCGCGCTCGGGCGCTTCCATTGCGGCGGCGGCAACGGCGTCCCAGTCTTTGAGTGGCTTGTCGGGCGCGAGGGATGGGTCTCCGGCCCTGGCGCTGGCTAGGTGGGACCAGTAAACGCGCTGGCTGTCCCGGTATGGGCCGCCCACGAGACTATTGACAGGAAGGCCGAGAGCCTTGCCCTTGATGTCCCAGCAGGCAAGCTCGATTCCGGCAATTCCCATCTGAGAGATTCCGCCCGGCACGGCGCGCAAGTGTCGGTAGAGGTCGAAGTAGAGCTTCTCGACCGCTTCCGGGTCTTTGCCTATCACGAGTGGCTTGAGGTCTTCGAACAAGCCGACAAGCGCGTGAGCTGTTACGCCGGATCCGAACTCGCCGTACCCGGTTATGCCCTCGTCGGTGCGAACGGCAGAGAAGAGCCATGGCCTCCGACCGCCGTCAACGACGAATACCTCGATGTCAATGATTTTCATAGCGTTGGACACTCCTCAGACTTTGGCGCATTGTACAGTGAGGAGCGGAAAGTTGGGAATAGCGTATTTCACCTTCGGGGGAGCGTCCATCATTGCCGGGATATTCAGTTTTCGAGATGTGAGCGGTCAGGGGTCGTGTTCGGCTGGATGCGCGCGATTAAACATCTCGGCGCGCATTCTGAGGCCGCGTCGAGTCCATTCCATCATCCGTTCCCGATCTTCTTCGCTGAATTCGGGCCACTCCAGACCGTAGTAGGGACATTCGCCCTCTTTGTCGGGGCAGTAAGGCTCCCTGCCCTCCTCCTCGTCTATGCCGCAGGGGCAGTCGCCGAGGGGTTCGTCGCTGTCCACTAAGTCCATGATCCGCTGGGGCAGCAGTTCTCTGTACGGGCTTGTCCGCTCGTATGCTTCCACAGCTTCGGAGATGTATTCGGACACAGTGGGCGTCAGAACGAGGGTGGGATAAGCCTGAGGCTGAGGCCCGGCGACGATGGGTTCGGTCTGTGGCTGAGTCTCAACGACAGGTTCAGGCCATGAGGATACGGGGCCGAAGCCACGCAGAAGCAGTTCTTTGCCAGCGGCCATGCGGTGGTGGGGCTGGAAGCCTTCGTGGTTGCGGAGGCCGTCCATCACTTCCGAGTATAGCTTGACGACTTTTCTGCCGTCGTTGGTGATTTCTCTTGCGAACCTGGCGAGTTCTTCGCGGACCTGTTCTATCTCAGGTGAGAGTTGTGCGTCGTCCGGCGCTGGTGTGGACTTGGGGGCGCGTCGCTTGGCGGGCGCCGGGTGTGAGTTTATGTAGTCTTCGAATTCGGTGAGACCTATCTTGACGAGTTCTTTGGCTGAGTCCATGCGGTGGTTGGGCTTGAAGCCTTCGGAGTCGAGTTCACCCTCTGCGACCTTCATGAAGAACTGGACGACGCGTCTTCCGCCGCCGGTTTCTTCGCAGACGATTCTGGCGAGTCGTTCCTGTGGGGCTAGGTTGTCGTTGTCAGTGGTCAATTGTCAGTTTTCAATTATCAATGTTCAGTTGCCAGTACGATGGTTGGGGTTATGCGTATATATGTTCGTATATAATAGTGTACATAAGTTCTGAGGGATTGTAAAGGGGGATTTTACGGATTGTCGGACTTCGGACGCATCCAGTCAGAGCGGGTTTATGCGAAGCGAACACGCTCGCCTAGTTTAACTCGTATATGTTCTCTTTGTACGTACATCCTGTAATTGGGTAGTTGGTACATCCGAAAAATGGCTGGTTGTATTTGCTAGGCTTCTTAACCAGTCTGCCAGTCTTGCACCGTGGACATTCACGGGCTGGCACTCCGACTCGGGGGATGTTCGGGTTTCTCTTGATGAGTTCAGTAACGAACTGTGATGGGTACATGGCGTGGGCTATGAGATACACACCTTTTCTCGCCCTCGTCATCGCTACATACAATAGCCGACGCTCTTCCGCAAATGGAACATCTTCGTTGAATTGTCTATCTCGCGCTAAGTCCAAAATGGGATCGTCAGATATTTTGCTTGGCAACCCATATAGGTCATCTTTCAGATCCAGGATAATAGCGTAGTCGGCTTCACGTCCCTTGGCGGCGTGAATAGTGCTGGCTTCCAGCGTAGCCTTTGGTGCATCGCTCTTGCTCTTTCTGAATCTGGTCAGCGGTAGAGTTTTTGCTCCTCTGTCTATTTCCCTTATCATCCGGGCTGCTTCGTCTGCGCCTTGAGCCTGTTCATCGGCGAACATGACGGTTATGCCGCGGTCGTCCTGTCCCAGGTTAGGCTTCATGGTTCGCTGGGTCTGGACAGGGTTTGCCCTGATGAATTCCTGAGTGGGTTCCAAGATGCCAGAGTTGAACCTGAATGTCTGCGCGAGATTAACTCTTTCGGTAAAGCCCAAGGTCCTATGGCAATCAGCGACCGCACTCGGATCGCTGCCCGCAAAGGCGTAGATGGTCTGCCAGTCGTCTCCAACAAGAAATGTGGCTGTCGTTTCTGCCTTTGCCAGTTGCCTGACCATCCTCAGACGCTGTGCGTTGATGTCCTGGAACTCATCCACCAGCACATAATCGTAGGGATTTTGCCAGTATCCTTGCTCCATAGATCCAACAGCCTGATTGATTGCGTCTTCAAAGTCTATGGATTTAGTTCTCTCCAGTTCTTTTTGGTAAGCGTCGTGGATAACTCTAAAGGCTTGAAGAAAGGCATAGGCACGCGCTTGATCGTAATGCCTATCAACCGCAGTTTCAATGTACTTCATTGATCTGTTATAAGTCTTGACCTGACTCAAGAAATTGTCTAGCAGGGTAGCGGCATTACTGATTTCTACATCGCGCAGCTTGCTGACCAACTCTGATGAAGGTATGGGTTTCGCTTTCACGCCAGCTTGCTGAAGTTTGTCTATCAGTGCTTTCTTCAGTATGCCTTGAGTATTTTGCCAACTGTAAGTCTCAATCAGTTTGGTGCCATAGGTTCGATGTGTTTCCCTTTTCCAGTTGATACCTTCTTCGTATCCCATCCAACCTGTTGGAGCATGACCAGATTTATCTAGTGCGAAGTGCTCAATGTAAATGTCATAATCTGTTAAATAGAAGTCAGCTCTATACTGAGAGCGATATACGTCGGCAGTGTCTCTTACATATCCTTTTTCGTATTCGTATGTCACGCCGTTGATGAATAGAAAGTTGGCAATGATCAGTTCCTCTCGACTCTTTACCCTTTCTCCATTAAGAGAACGGAGTTCTACTTCATGAGTGTATTTCAGATATTCTGCTTCAGAGCCGAAATCAAAGGGGCGTTTGACGTTCCGCAGATATAAAGCAAGGAATGGGTACACGAAATCTCGCCGTGCAGGATCAGATATTGCTTCTCTGATGGCCTTCTCAATGAAGGCACGTCTATTGGATTCATCTACAGCCAGGTAGGAAACGCTGGGCCTAACGCCGCTGGCTTCGGCGACGATTTGCAATCCCACGGCGTGGAAAGTCTTGACAGTAATTCCCTTGACGTCACGGGGCAGTCGGTCTCTGATTTCCTGGGCGGCATCTCTGTTGAACGCCAAAATTAAAATTCGTTCCGGATCCAATCCCATGTCTTCTACAAGGTGCGTGGCTTTGGCGGTGATTACGACTGTCTTGCCACTACCAGCTCCGGCTAGTACGAGTGTGTTGTCTTCATTGGTCGCTGCTGCTTCAGCTTGTTCCGATGTTAGGCTGACTCCCAATTTTCTGTGGGCAGTGGACATAACCTGCCCAGAAACCTGTTTCTTGTACCTATCGTTGGCGTCCTGTCGCACTTTTCCGGCGAACTCAGGATTTGAGTGATTTTCAAGGTCTTTGAGTTTCCCACGAACATCTTCTCCAAGCATATGATCAACCAAAAGGTTTCTGCTCTGGTTGAATAGGTTGAGAGACTGTTTGATTTTGGCGGTAAACGCCACGGTATCGGAATATCGGGCATATTTGCGTGCGGAGTAACGCTCGTCTTTTTCTAGGACGAGTCGGTTAATAAGAGGAGTGAGTCTTGCGGCTTCTTGTCGAGCCGCCGCTTCTTTCTTACGACGCTCTACTTCTGCAGCTTCTTGTCGAGCCGCCGCTTCTTTCTTACGACGCTCTACCTCTGCAGCTTCTTGTCGAGCCGCCGCTTCTTTCTTACGACGCTCTACCTCTGCAGCTTCTTGTCGAGCCGCCGCTTCTTCTCGACGCGCTTTTTCTCTCTGAGCAGCCACTTCAGCTATACGGCGCCGCTCCTTTTCCCTAGCCGCTAACTTGGATTCGGCAAGAGTGCGCATACGTTTCTTCAATGCACTTACCACTGCCCGAGCTTCGGCAAGGTTATGCGTGTTGAATCGGATGGTCTCGCGATCTGATTTTCGGATGATTATCTTACTTCCGAACAGCCCACTCACTAGTCTGATATCTCTGATTTCCTCCAGGCGCGCGGCGTCTATTACCCGGTTGCCACGGCCGGTTACGGAAACTCCTTTTGACGTTGTGTAGATACGGACTCTATTTCCGAATATGCGGCTCAGGCGCGACGCTTTAGCGTCGGCGGAGTGTTCTTTTCTTCTTGAGTATTCCATTTATGAACGGCTCATACAGTGCCCATTACTGACGGGGATTCATTCTCTGCGGTTTGGATGGACGTGTCCACGGAGATTTCTTCTCCGGCTTCTATCACGTCTTCCAGATATAGGGCAATCGCTTCCCGGATGTTGGTCTGGGCTTCCTCATAGGTGTATCCCCAGGTGTGGCAACCCGGGAGGGCCGGGCAATATGCGTGGTAGGCTTGCCGTCCATCCTCGAATTGGTCGTCTTCTATTAAGACTCGGAAGGTGTGGGGAGACGACATTGGGAAGTTCCGCTGTTTCCGAATTACTTTGAGAGAAGGTTGGGGCGCCCTCGCATGGACGCCCCTGTAGTTTCGGGGTTAGAGCCCGAGTTCAGCCTCGACCTTGCTGATGGAGTCGTCGAGACGGGAGACAAGTTCGTCAACCTCGCCGCGGGTGATGCAGAGCGGCGGGGATATGGGTATGACGTCCGCGCCACGTCCCATTATGCGATTTTCGTTGAAGAACCCGGTGAGCTTGTCGCCGATCTTAGCCTCTTTGGGGAACTTCTCCTTGGTGTCGCGGTCCTTGACTATCTCGACGGCGGCCAGCAGGCCCATACCACCCCGAACGTCGCCGACTATGCTGTGTTCGTAGAGCGTCTGGAGGCGTTCGTAGAGGTAGTCGCCCATGGCGGCGGAGTTTTCGACCATGCCCTCCCCTTCCATGATATCGAGGTTGGCGAGGCCGGCGGCGCAGGACGCGGGGTTGCCGCCGAAGGTAATCAGGTGGCGGAAGGTGGCATCGTCGTCGCCTATGAAGGCGTCGGCGATTTCCTTGCGCGCGATAGCGGCGCCGATGGGCAGGTATCCGCTGGTGAGCGCCTTGGCGACAGTCGTGATGTCGGGCTGGACTCCCCAGTGCTCGGTGGCGAACATCTTGCCGGTGCGCCCGAAGCCGGTGATAACCTCGTCGCAGATCATTATGACGCCGTGCTTTTCGCATATCTCCTGCACTGTGGGCCAGTAGTCCGGGTGCGGGACGTGCGTGCCGGCGGCCATGGAGATCGGTTCGCCGATAAACGCGGCGACCGTCCTGGGGCCTTCGTGTTCGATTGTGCGGTCTATCTCCATGGCGCATTCGAGCGTGCAGTTGCCGTTCTCATCGCCGCATATGCCCCTGTACGGGTCGTGCTGGGCGACGTGTATGTTTCCGGGCATTAGCGGGCCTATCTGCGCGACCGCGCCGCCCGACTGTCCGAGGGACATACAGGCGTGGGTAGCGCCGTGGTAGGAGCCTTTCCTGCTGAGGATCTTCCATCTGCCCGCCTCGCCGTTATTGTTGTGGTACTGCTTCGCCATCTTGAGCGCGGTCTCGACCGCCTCGGATCCGCCGCTGACGAAGTAGATCCGGGAATTCTTGTCCGGTGCGAGACCGGCGACCCTGGCGGCCAACTGCGCGGTCGCTGGTGTTACGGTGCCGCCCGGCGAGTAGCTGATGCCCTGCATCTGCTCATAGACCGCGTCCGCTATCTCTTTTCTGCCGTGTCCGATGTTCTTGAGAAACATACCGGAGATCAGGTCGAACCAGGGCTCACCGGCGGCATCATCGACCCAGACACCGTGCGCGCTGGTAACGACCTTCAGGCCGGTATCCTCAGAAACATTTCCCGCCTGGCGTGCATGGGGCCAAAAGTGATCCGCAGCCTGCTGCTTTACCTCTTCCAACTGTTCTCCGGTCAGTGTAGTAACCATCACGTGTGAGCCTCCGTATGGGATTAGTTGTTAGTTCTCAGTTGCCAGTTTACAGTCATTGGTCTCGGTTGTCACTCTCTGCATTATTACGAGAATCTTTCATTAGTCCCGAAGTATTCAACGAGGAGGAAGAATGGCTACTTCAGAGAGGCCCGTATCGCTCGTCAAGTATGGCGGTGACCATTACTCGGTACATAACGAGTGTGGTTGTAAAGTCAGCTTGGTCCTCATCCTGGAGAGTGGGGAGGTCGTTGATAAATTCAGTGATGTAATGAGGATCATACAGATGGGCGAAGTCGCTCCGTACTGGCGGTCGGCCTTCAGATGTAGTGTGACGGGCGATCTCTTCTATGCGTTCAAAAACGCGCACCTGGATCATGTTCGGTAGGTTAGTCACTGATGTTACGCACTTAGCTATGAATTCCTAAACGAGAATGAGCCAGATCAGCTACGAAATCTCTCTCAACTGCGTAAGGTCAGTTAGTCATATGTCTGTGGGTACAGTCAGCCTTTCTAGCACCTCTGTGCTGACGTAAACTCTTACACGAGGCGACTTCCCTTCACAGAAGCGACAGAGACGGAGGTGGGGTCGGATGCGAGCGATGTCGGCGTCAGCGACGAATACGGCATTGTCCCGGTACATGGTGTGATATATCCCACAATCCTGATTGTTGTGATACACGCCGTTCGTTTCACCCTCCGTAAACCATACGAGTGCCATGACACTCCTCCTTGCTGGTAGTAGCCTCTTGTAATACTACCACAGGCGTGGTTAAATCGTGATGGCTCACCACAAGCCCAAACCGTAGCCTTTGCGTGAACTATATGGCAGAGAGGCACTCGTGCCTCCTTGCGGTTCACCGAGGTTGCGGACGCTTGTGGTGAGTAGCCAACATCTCTGCCACGAGGAGGCTTCTCATCATGCCCGCCGACCCGCAGCCAAAGAAGCCGCCAGGTAGAGTTCGGAAGTTCCTTCTGGGCTGCACATTCGGAGGGGCCGGGCTGTTACTGCTCTTCATCCTGCTCACCATCGCTCTCGCTCTGCTGTTCCCTGACGACCCTCAAACCTCTCCCCGCCCTGATTCCCTCGCACTGACATCCACCCCTTTCACCTACGCCACACTACCGACCCCGACCCCTAGACCTCTACCACCTACTCGGATACCAACTCCCAAGCCGCAGGTTCAAGATCCTGTCTCTATTGCTGTCATCGCTGCCATTGGGTATCTGCGTCAGGCGGGTAGGACCAGCAATCTGGTATCCGACTCGGATATACGGGACGCCTGTGATGCGTATGCCGACTTGAACTGGGACTACCTCAGATGGTCCGAGGTGACGTTTGCGTTGGCAGATCTCAATGACCCTCCACCGCAAGAGTTTATGGACAGGCAGGCGTTCTTCGCCGCGTTGCACCATGGCATGGAGTCTGTGTCTGGCGATGCCCGGATGGGGTGTGCTGCGATTCTGGCTTCATCGGCGTCTGTCGCCAAGCGCGCTGTGCTGGCAAGTACGGCCACCCCGTTACCGAAGAGGACACCGTGGCCAACACATACGCCGACAATAACCCCGACCCCAACGATAACGCCCACTCCGACCTATACGCCTAAACCTACTCCGACGCCCACGGACGCACAGTGGGCGGACGCGGTCTTGCGGCATATCAATGAGCAGGCCAGTAGGCTGATCATCGCGCATGGCTACGGTGACGATGTCGATGTGAGCGAGTTCATGGTTAACACGGGAGATATGGTCTCTCATTGCGAGGTGTTGAAGGATGCTGGCTGGGACCCGTCTGTGTGGTTCTACTACACCAATAAGGTCCAGACCGAGCTTAGGAACGAGCCGTCATTCAAGAGCGAAGCGACAAAGGCAGCTGAGTATCAGGCACGAGATCGCGTGTTCAATACGATCATTGCCACACTACAAGGACAAGGAGGAAACGCCTCTGACTGGATACAGTTCTACTGTGGTTATTTTGGCGTGAAGTGAGCAGGTTACTCGTCCTCTATCTCGAACTGTATCAGGACGGGAGGCTTCTCCTGCATAGCTAGCTGCCGGTAGTGTGCGGTCAGGATGCGCCGCCTTCGGCGTTCAGTGATTTAGGAGAAAGCATGAAACGGGTGATTGTAGCTCAATCCAGTAATGTGCAGATTGAAACCTTGGAGGCATCACAGAGAGTCAGAATACGGATATACGGCAGCGCGGGTGACCACGGTCGCTTTGCGACGCTCTCCCATGATAGAGTCCGGGAGATTATCGACGCTCTCGTGGAAGCCTTGTCGGAGGTCTGACGGCCTACTTCCGAAGGCTCTCCAGCATCTCATGGCCGAGCCAGGTCAGATTGCGGACTGAGTATCGAGCATACGGTTCCTCGGAGCCCGAAATCTTATGCACTTCCAAGAACCCTGCTTGGTGGCATAGTTCGATATGGTAGTGTACTTGTTGAGCCGAGTAGCTAGTGTGATCCGGTGCCGGGACCCAATCACCCTCACACTGGCGCTCAACATGCTCCAGTAGCTTGCGTATCAGCTCCATGTGTCTCTTCATGGTGTACCTCCTCCATCAAACCTAAATGGAGTCTTGGAATCTGTCAAACCTTAGTGGGCTAGGGGAACACTCCGCAGCCCACCTTGCCCAGTCCCAGACACGTAGCGCAGGTGGGCCTTTCTGCCCAACTAGGGTCACCCACCTTTCCAGACCCCTGGCATATTATGCACCGCTTTAATCCTGTTCCCAAGCAGGCGCCGCAGTCCTTGTCGTGAGGCATACCTGCGATTTGTTCGTTTCTTAGGGTCATTTGCTCTTCCTCCCTACCGTATTCGCATATGCCTGAGTCGCTTCATGTCGCCGGACCGAGCCCGTACCAACATGGTAGCCAGGTACGTCAGGACCGACAAGATAACATGAGTTTCTATCTTGCGTTGCCCGCGGTACTGGTGCTTGTCCAGCAGCCGCGTCCGTTTCATGCTCCCGAACAGCCGCTCTATGATCGGCCTCTTCTTATAGAGCGTGCGCCACTGAGGGCTGGCCCGGGCCACGATGCCTAGCACCCGTAGGTTATTCATCGGGTCTTCCCAGTGAGGCGTCGGGTCGCAGTATATCATCGCGCCACTGCTCTTTGATTTCAGCTTACACCCAGCGGGCGGGCACCGAAAAGCATGGTGTCCTGTCCTCGGGTCTGTCCCGAGATAGACCATCTTCGTCTTGCCGTCTCCACAGGCAGGGACGCCGCTGGTATGATATACGTCGCCGGCCAGTCCTCCGCGAGAGCTCTTGCGAATATGAATGATAGGCACAATGCCGCGCTGGACCAGGAACTGGTGATTGGACATCGAGTCATAGCCCTTGTCAGCAAGCATGTGCTTGGGCTTCAGCCATGGGTGAGTTCTCTGGGATTTCTGTGTGAGAGGCGACAGCCGTGGAGAGTCGTGCTTGTTGGCAGGCAGGACTACGTGGGTCAGCGGAGCTCCGTGCACAGCGTCGGTGATCGAGTGCATCTTGTATCCGAAGAACAACTCGGTCTCCTTAGTTCCATTGGACTTGGACTTGGTCGTCCTGTAACCCCATGCGGCGTTAGGGTCGCTGACAGGCGTCTGTTTCGGATTGGCGTATGCCTCTATGTCGGTGGAGTCTATGGCTATGTTCTCGCCCAGGTCAGGTAGCTCCGTCTGGAGCTTATCGACCATCTCCGCGATGAACTCATCGTCCAGTTTAGCGGTCAACAGCTTGAAGAACCGGCTGAATGTGGGCTCGGATGGTACGGCCCTCCTGAACCCGCATACCTTTCGCAGGGAGGGAGACGTCTTGAGCCGCTCTATGAACCCGACGGTGAACCGCTCGCTCAAGAGGTACTTCAGGCAGAAGGCCCGGAACACGGCTCGGGGAGGATAGCCGGGCCGGGTGTTCCTCCGTTGCTTGAGTATCGTGTTCAACATGCTCTGGACACTTGGCAGGTTCTCCAGTTCGTCTAAAGCGGCACGCAGGAATCCGATTCCACTCCTGGGTGGTTGTTTTCTCTTGACGCTGCGTGTAGAATACACAACAGTCGCAGGAGACATCGCAAAACGTCCTCGTGGCTATCGGGCACCGTTGTTGGCAGCAGTGGTGCCCTTCTCTTTTCCTAGCGCAATTGTACTAGAGAACGTAGTTTCTGGCAATACGGAGCGGACTTACCTTCGTTGCAGTCAGGCTAATGAAAGATTCTCTATTACATGAATATCCTGTCCAGGCTGACCGAGAAGCCTTCGAGTGTGGGCGATGTCAGGGTGTCCTCTATGCCGTACTCCCCAACGCTCTCGAATTCTCCGTCCTTCAGCAGCATGACGATCACTGTTCGCGCTTCGGGGTCGGCTATCCAGTATTCTTTCACCCCGTGTCTGGCGTACAGGTCGCGCTTGGTCGTTCTGTCCAGCCTTCCCGTGGAAGGGGACAGGATTTCTACCAGCAGATCGGGCGCGCCCTGAATGTTGGCGCACGTGATGATATGTTCGCGCTCTCTGGAGACGAAGATGAGATCGGGCTGCACGACGTTGACGCCCTCAGAGTCGGTCAGGATAACGTCAAAGGGAGCGGAATAGACCCGTCCCAGGTCTTCTTGTTCCACAAAGAAATACATTCTCGCCCCCAGGTTCATCTCGACCGTCTGATGGGGTTCATTGGGTGACGCAACCAAGATAAACTCTCCGTTGATAAGCTCATAGCGGTCGTCGCCGGGGATATTCAAGTAGTCTTCGTATGTGGGCCTGGGCTTTCTCCTTGTGGTTACCATGCTGCCGCTCCTGTTTCGCAGGGACTATCTTTTGCGTAGGCTATGGACTTACCGCCCGCCATAAGGTTCGCGATTTATGGTTCTCAGTTTACACAGTCATTGGTTTCGGTCGTGGTTCTCTGCATTATTACATGAATATCCTGTCCAGGCTGACCGAGAAGCCTTCGAGTGTGGGGGATGTTAGGGTGTCCTCCATGCCGTACCCCCCAACGCTCTCGAATTCACCGTCCTTCAGCAGCATGACGACCACTGTTCGCGCTTCGGGGTCGGCTATCCAGTATTCTTTCACCCCGTGTCTGGCGTACAGGTCGCGCTTGGTCGTTCTGTCCAGCCTTCCTGTGGAAGGGGACAGGATTTCTACGAGCAGATCGGGCGCGCCCTGAATGTTGGCGCGCGTGATGATATGTTCGCGCTCTCTGGAGACGAAGATGAGATCGGGCTGCACGACGTTGACGCCCTCAGAGTCGGTCAGGATAACGTCGGTGGGGGCGTGAAACACCAATCCCAAGTCTCCATCTCTCACAAAGATACCCAATTCCAATGAGAACCCCATACTGACTGTCTGATGAGGTATGTTAGGCGCTCCAACCAAGACAAACTCTCCGTTGATAAGCTCATAGCGGTCGTCGCCCGGAATGTTCAGGTAGTCTTCGTACGTGGGCCTGGGCTTTGTCCTTGTGGTTACCATGCTGCCGCTCCTGTTTCGCAGGGACTAATCTTTTGCGCAGGCTATGAACGTACCGCCCGCCGTGAGGTTCGCGATTTATGGTTCTCAGTTTACATTTATTGGTTGTCACGCGCACCCTTCCAGAGATGGAAACCCGTCACGAGCAGAACCAAAACAATCAGCGGGTTGATGAAAGCCCACCACTCCAGGTGGATCAGGCCGACGACATCCGGCTCGTTTTCGGGAAAGAGGGAGTGGAACCAGTTCCAGAACCACCAGAGTGTGAGAACAATGGAGGCGTAAAACGCCAGATTGACCTCGAGGTACGCTCGCGTGATGCCTGCCCCCTCATTCCCCCACAGCCGGAGTTTGCGGATGACGTTCACGATGAGAGCCAGCGCCACGGCGGGCGCCATGAACCAGTTCAGCGCTACCCATATAGGGTAGTCGCCAGAACTGTTGTCTATCAGGGGGGTGACCATCCAGTTTAGCGACACCGCAAGCGCAATCACTATGAGATAAATTCCAATCAGGCGTTTCAGAATTTCCATAACTGCTCCTTGTCTGTCCCGGCGCTATGGAGACAGACGCATCTATTCGTAGGAGCGCGCCGTTCCCCTATTGTGGAAGCCTCTTTAGCTGGTCAACTATGTCCAGCCCTACCCTTTCGCTCCATGCGGCCAGCAGCTGATTGGTTACCGGGCCGGGAACATCGTCGCCTATCTCCCTGTTGTCAACCCGGCCAACCGGCAATATGCAGTACGGGGTGCTGCAGAAGAACGCCTCGTCAGCGGTGTAAACGTCGTATGGCTGGATGTCGTCCTCGACGGCTGGTATTCCGAGCGTGTCCGCAATCTCCATCACCGTCATCCTGGACACGCCCTGAAGCGAACTCACGTCTTTGGAAGTCCTGAGCGTCCCGTCCGTAACGACGAAGAAGTTGGCGCCTGTGCCTTCGCTCAGATGCCCGTCCGTATCGAGCAGAACGGGCATTGCGTCGGGGTCAACGTCCGCCGCCTCAAGCTCGGCGAGCACAAAGTTCAGGCGGCTGTAATGCTTGACTTTGGGGTCGAGGCTCTCGGAAGAGTAGCTGCGAGTCCTGGGAATCACGGCGTGGGCGCCGACGTCGTATGCGCGCGCCCATCTGGGCGAGCCAAGCGGGTCTATCCAGATGGATACGTTCGGATCGCCGTCACCCCGTCTGCCCACTCCGCCGGTAACTATCTGCGTTATCATGTAGTCGTCGTTCAGGCTTTGGCGCAGGTCTTCGTTATGCTTCACCACGTCCAGGGTCAGCCGCTCCATCGCGTCGAGCGACATTCCGGGGTCAATCCGCACGTACTTGAGCGAGCGGTAGAGCCTCGTAAGGTGGTCTCTCAGCCTGAACACCTTTCCCTCGAACGTTCTCGATGTGTCGAACACCACGTCGCCAAGCCGGAAGCCGCGGTCGGTCATGCCGATCTGCGCCTTATCACGATCCACGTACTCGCCATTCAGCCATATCTGGTACTCCATTACTCACCTCCGTGTGAACCGACCCCCCGTATGGGGTATGTTTAAGTCGTTCCTATTAATCCTATCACTGCGATGTACGATCTTTGCCGGCTGTCGGCGCTGTTACATGAATATCCTGTCCAGCCTGACGGAGAAACCTTCGAGAGTGGGAGACGACAACGTGTCTTCTATGCCGTACTTGCCAACCACCTCGAATTTGCCATCCTTCAGGAGCATGACAGACACGGTTCTAGATTCCGGGTCAGCAATCCAGTATTCCTTAACCCCGTGTCGCGCGTACAGATCGCGCTTGGTCGTTGTGTCCTGCCTGCGGGAGGAAGGGGACAGAATCTCCACCACCAGGTCGGGCGCGCCTTGTATGTTGGCGCGTGTGATGATATGCCCGCGCTCTTTCGATACAAAGATGATGTCGGGCTGTACTATGTTGACGCCCCCTTCGTCGGTCAGAAGAACTTCGTAGGGAGCGACAAGGACTTCTCCCAAGTCCATAGACATAACGAATCCTCCGACAGACATTGCAAATCGCAAGCTGGCCCTCTGATGTGCCGTATTGGGCGCGGAAACCAATATAAACTCCCCGTTAATCAACTCGTAACGCTCGTCGCCCGGAATGTTCAGGTAATCTTCGTATGTGGGCCTGGGCTTTGCGCTTGCAGTTACCATCTTTGGCCTCCTGTCTGACTGGCGGCTGTCATGGTCGCACAGCCCTCTTGGGTCGCTGAGCCAGTTTGTGCAGCATCGGCTGCGCGAGTTTGACGAACCTGCACGCGAGCTGGCGAGTCTCGCGTGGGTCTATCATATCAACCACGTCGCCCATATAGGCTGCCCTGAATGGTGAACGCAGCCTGAGCAGCCGGTTTTCAATCATAGCGCGATGGGCTTCGGGGTCGGGCGCGTTCTCGATTTCCCGCCTGTACGCCGCGGCGACGCCGCCCTCTATCGGGATGCCGCCCCACTCGCCCGCGGGCCAGCCGAAGCGCAGGTTAAGCCCATTGGGATGGCCGAGGCTGTGGGGCGCGTCCGCAGCGACTCCATAAGCCTTGCGGACATTGAACTCGATCTTGGGAACATCAGCCTCAGCGCTGGCAATGAGCGCGCGCACGCCGCGACGCATCGTCGCCTTGCGCTCCGCGTGCGAACCGAGCATGAATCCGGGCATATCCAGGAATATGACGACCGGCAGGTTAAAAGCGTCGCACAGGTCAACGAAGTGCGCGTACTTCTCCGCCGCCCAGCCGTCCATCGCCCCGGCCAGCGAGCGCGGGTCGCTGCCCAGGACTCCCACGCTGTACCCGTCCAGCCGGGCGAATCCTGTTATCACAGCCCCGCCCCAATGCCGGCGCATCTCGAAGAACTCGCCGTTGTCCACCACGAGCCGAATCAGCTTGCGCGGGTCGTAGGCGCGCTTGCGGTTGGTGGGAATGATGTTCAGCAACTCCTCCGGCCTGCGCGCGGGCGGGTCGCCGGTCTCCACGCGGGGAGCGACGTCGTTGGTGGTGTTGGGCAGGTAGGAGATGAACGTCTTGATCTGCTCGAAGGCGTCCTCTTCGGACTCAGCCTCGTTGTCCACCTGTCCGCTGTCGCGGACGTGCATCTGGTAGCCGCCCAGTTCCTCCTTGTCCAGCATCTCGCCTATCGCGCGGCGCACGACGGGCGGGCCGGAAGGGAATATCTGCGACTGCCCCTTTATCATCACCGTGAAATGGGACATGAGCGCGAACGCCGCGGGCGCGCCCGCGACCGACCCCATTATGCCCGCCGCCACCGGAACGCGGCGCAGAAGCTCGACGTTTCGCCACCACAGGTCTCCGCCGGGCAGGCCCATGTGTCCAGCGGCCTCGTCCGACTTGGAACTGTGTCCGACGCCCTCCACAAGCTGGATGTAGGGTATGCCGTACTGGATAGCGAGCGGCTGCGTGAACTGGCGCGCGCCCTTGCGAACGTTGTGTGGGCTGCCACCCGATATGGTGAAGTCGTCTCCGCCGATGGCGACCGGCCGGCCATCTATCTCTGCCAGGCCCATGACGTACGCGCCCGGCGTGAATCCGCGGATGTTGCCTTCCGCATCGAACTCCGCGGCGCCGACCATCGGGCCAGCCTCCATGAAACTGCCCGGGTCAACCATCTTATGAATTCGTTCGCGGACCGTGTGGCGTCCGCCATCGTGCTGTCGCTTGATGCGTTCGGGGCCGCCAAGTTCCTTTGCGAGGCCGCGAACGTATTTTATATCTTCAATCGCCTTCTCCCAGCTGTCGCCGGGCTTCCAGCTTTTGCGGGTCTGATCTACGGGCATACTCGCCTCCACGCTGTTGAATCAATAACGTGAGTTGAGTTTACAACGAATGAGGCCAGATATGAACCCATCGCCCGAACGACTTTCGTTGACACGACAGACGGCTGCTAATACACTCCGATCAGCCTGGCGAGGAGCGGAAGATGACGATTTCGACCAACACGATACTCTATGAAGCGCGCAACAACATCGCATACATCACGCTGAATCGGCCCAATTCTCTGAACGCGATCAACCGTGAACTGGGCGCGGGGCTGCGCGAGGCGCTGGACGAGTTTCGGGACGACCCCGACCTGTACGTCGCCATCCTGATAGGCGGCGGCGGTCGGGCTTTCTCAGCGGGCATGGACCTGAAGGAGCGCGCCGCGCTGGACGCCGCCGGAGACAGGCCCGAAAGCCCGATACGCAGGCCCCTGGTGAGTTCCTACGCGGACAGGGGCGTGTTCAAGCCTGTTATCGCGGCGATAGACGGCTACTGTGTCGCCGGTGGGCTGGAGATGTCTCTATGCTGCGACATCAGGGTCGCCACGCGGCAGTCGCAGTTCGGCCTGCCCGAACCGCGCTGGAGCATCTTTCCCGGACACGCCGTCCACAACCTGTCTCGCATGATTCCGCTCGGAGAGGCGCTGAACATGATGCTCACGGGAACTCGAATAAACTCCGAACGCGCCTACCAGATAGGACTTATCCAGCACCTGGTCGAGGACAGGAGCGCGCTGCTGGAAAAGTGCGACGAAATCGCGGAGGAAGTCAAGCTGTGCGCGCCGCTGGCCATCCAGGGAATCAAGCGAATTATCTATGGCGGCAAAGACGTGCCGGTCGAACACTCAGTGCGTCTCGGCGCGCCCATCATGGAGCGCGTACAGAGCACCGAGGACGCAATCGAAGGGCCGCGCGCGTTCTCCGAAAAGCGGCGTCCGGTCTGGAAGTCGGGATAAAATGCTTATCTCCCCTGATGGAGTGAAAGTGGCTACTGAACACAAACGGAGGGCTGAAAATGGGACAGATAGAGGGAAGCGCGCTCGTAACGAAATCCATAGCAAACGAGGGAATAACAACCCTGTTCGGACTCGCGGGCGGGCCTATCGTCGAGGTAATGGGCTACGGGCCGCGCTACGGCGTCAGGCCGATTGGCGTCAGACATGAGCAGGCCGCCACTTTCGCGGCCACCGCATACGGGTACGTGAGGAACGAGGTGGGGGTCGCGGTACTGGCCGCAGGGCCGGGCGTTACCAACGGCGTGACCGGCGCGCACGTGGCCTTCGACAACTGTATGCCGCTGGTAATAATCGGCGGCTCCGGGCCGCAGAAGGGCCGCTACTCCGGCACGTTCCAGGAGACGGATAACGTGCCGATGTTCCGCGGCATCACAAAGATGGCCGTGCAGGTGGACAGCGCGGCCCGTATCCCCGAGTACATGGCTATGGCCTTCAGAAAAGCCAGGACCGGACGCCCGGGGCCAGTGTATCTCGACTTCCCCTCGGACGTGCTGCAAGAGATGGTGGACGAGGACTCGGTGAACTGGCCGACGGACTACTACACCGATGCGCCACCGCAGGGAAATCCGGCGCAGGTTTCGCGCGCCGCCGACCTGCTTCTGAACGCCGAACGGCCCGCCATGATAGTCGGAAAGGGAGTCCGCTGGTCGGAACCCACACGCGAACTCGCGCAGCTTGTCGAAACCCTGGGAATGCCCTACCTGCCCTCCCCGATGGGTCGCGGGTTCATACCCGACGACCATCCGATGAACTTCAACGCCGCCCGAAGCACACTGATGCAGGCCGCGGACGTGATTCTGGTTGTCGGAGCGCGTCTCAACTGGATGTTCGACTTTGGGCGCAGGTTCGCCCCGGACGCTAAAATCATCCATGTTGACATCGAGCCGGAGGAGATAGGACTCAACCACGCGGTTGACGTGGGAATCGTGGGCGACGCGGGGCAGACGCTCGGCCAGATACTGGCCGAGATAGAGGGCAGGACGGACGGCATGAGGGACAGGGCCGAGGAAGGCCCCTGGCTGACCGCGCTGCGCGAGAAGGCGGCGTCCAACTCCGAGTCCATTCAGCCGTTCATGGAATCGGACGCGAAGCCTATACGCACGTACAGGCTGCTGAGTGAGGTCAGGGACGTCTTCCCGCGCGATACCATCTACTCGGTTGACGGCCAGATAACGCTTGCGACCGGACGCCAGATTCTGCCGAGCAACACACCGGCCAGCCGTCTGAACTCCGGCACGAACGGCTGCATGGGCGTCGGCGTCCCGTTCGCGATAGGCGCCAAGCTGGCCAGGCCGGACGCGCCTGTGGTCAGCGTGAACGGAGACTGCGCGTTCGGCTTCAACTCCATGGAAATGGAGACCGCTGTGCGTCATGGCCTGCCCGTCGTATTCATCGTGAACAACAACTCCGGCATCGTCGGAGGAAACCTCGAATCGCGCATGGGACTGCCGGACGACTACGGAGAGCGCGTCGCCCGCTACGTCCAGGACATTCGCTACGACAAGATGATGGAAGCGTTCGGCGGCCACACCGAGCACGTGACGGATCCCGACGACATCCGGCCCGCGCTCGAGCGCGCATACGCCGCCAGCCAGGACGGCATTCCATCCTGCGTCAACGTCATCACAGACCCAATGGAGCAGATGATAACCCGTTCCAACCGCGCCAGCGCGCTGATGGGCTACTGATTCTCGGCAAAGGGCAACGGCGGGAGAGATACTTCCACGGGACAGTTCTCTCCCTGCCGGTTCCTGAATATGATGCTCTTGACGGCATCGCCCGTCCCTGGACTGTCCCTCGTGGTAGTCTGGTTTATTTCACAAAACCAGCGTTCGCGTGTTAGTCTTCACGCAGGTCAAGCGCAGGCTTGGCGTTAATGACAAATCGGCGTGTGGAACCGGGACGCGCTCGGATCCGAACGCCCGTAACCCTACCCAAAGGAGTGGAGCATGATATACGAGTTCAGGACATACGACCTCAAGCCCAGGTCCGTACCGGAGTTCGAGAGGCGATCCGCCGAGAAGTGGAAGGAAGGTCGGGGCAACTACTCCGACCTGTTCGGTTTCTGGTACACGGAGGCAGGCCCTCTGAACCAGGTGGTGCATATCTGGCCCTACGAAGACCTCAACCAGCGCAGCGAAGTACGCGCCAAGGTGGTCGAAGACGGGGTCTGGCCTCCCAACAACTCCGAGTTCACGCTCAGGATGCAGTCCGAGATATTCCTGCCCGCGCCCTTCACGGAGTTTCGCGGAGCGGCCAAACTCGGCCCTGTTTACGAGATGCGAATCTACACCTACGCCGCAGGCGATATCCCCAAGGTGATAGACAAGTGGAGCGAACACATAGACGAAAGGCAGAAGTATTCCCCGCTCGTTGGCGCATGGTACTCCGAACTGGGCAGTCTTAACACCTGGATACATATGTGGGCCTACGAGAGCTATGACCAGCGCGCCCAGGTTCGCGCCGAAACCAGGGAGAAGGGCGTATGGCCTCCGCCGGGAGGAATAGCCCCCCTGAAGCAGGGGAACAAGCTCCTGCTCCCAATGACCTTCTCACCCCTCCAATAGGCGATTCTCTCCCTGAACCCGCTTGACAAATCAGGACGCCCCCGTGTGGGGGCGTCCCTCCGAAAACCAATAACTAATCTCTCCTCAAGTCCCCCCAAGCCAGGGATCCAGCGTCACTGTCACCTCACGCTCCGTCCCACGCTTGAACAGGGTGAGCGTAACCTCGTCCCCCGGAACCTTCGAGTTAAGATAACCGACCAGGTCTTCCACCGATTCTACGGCTACGTCGTCAACGGCGGTGATGATGTCTCCCAGGGTGTCGTCAGTGAGTCCTCTGAACACCGTTATGCCCGCCCTTCTCGCCGGACTGTCCGCGAAAATGCCCGTTACCACAATACCCCTGGGAAATCCCATCTCCTCCGCCATCTCCCGCGTTACGGCTTCTCCCTGTATCCCTATCCAGGGTCTCTTCAGCTCGACCGAGGCGGTCAGTTGGGGAAGTATGCTTATTGCGGTGTTGCTCGGAACCGCGAACCCAATCCTGAAGTCCTCCACGCGAGCGTTCGGCGCATTAACCCTGATCGAGGAGTTTATGCCTATAACCTTGCCCTCGGAGTTCAGAAGCGGGCCGCCCGAATTGCCCGGGTTTAACGGCACGTCGGTCTGGATCATGTCCGGAATGGGCCGGTTCAGAACGCTGCTCTGTCCCCTGCCTATACCGCTGACTACTCCGACCGCGATAGAGTTGAATTCGTGAAACGGACTGCCGATAGCGATAGCCAATTGGCCGGGCCGCACCTTGGACGAGTCCGCCAGTTCCAGAGGAACGATGTCGTGTATTTCGTCGGAATCAATCTTGATAACGGCCAGATCGTCAGCCTCGCTTACTCCAAGCCGCTCCGCTTCCAGTTGACGACCGTCCGACAGCCGCACGACATACTCGTTGCCCGAGGAGACGATGTGGTTGTTGGTGAGGATGTGTCCCTGGTCGTCAAACAAGAATCCCGAACCCGAATAGGCGTCGGGTATCGTGAAATCTCCGAATGTACGCGCCACGTCTATCTCGACCACTGCCGGGCCTGCCTCTTCGAAGATGCTCGAAACCCGCTCTTCATCGAAAAGCGAAACATACTCGCCTGTCTGCAGCCCAATGACAAACGTGTACAGAAGCCCCAGCACAAACCCGATGCCAATGCCAATCGCCAGTATACCGACCACCTTCATGCGTGTGGACGATGATCGAGTTGGAGGCGGCTCTTCAGCGACTCCGTCATATCCTCTGTATTCGTCTGGAACCACTCTCTTGACTGAAATCCTCTCCCCGTTCACCGGCCCGTCTAAAGCATTATAACGCGATACAGCCCGGAATGGTTATGTCCGAAACCGTGTCCACAATCCCAAGTTTCCTTCATAACTACATAATCACTGCCATACTGTGATACAGTATCTACATGAAAGATACGACTTGTGCCACCGCGAGACGATTGCATAACCCCCTCTCCCTTGAAGGAGAGGGTTGGGGTGAGGGTGAAAATGGCTTGATCGTAAGTTGCCGCGCACTACACATACCCCTCTGGATTCCGGCGTACACCGAAATGACGGACTTATGCAATCTTCTCTGTGCCACCGGGTACATAAATTCGAGATTATCTATGCAGACGCCCGCCCGCCCAAGAAATTTCCTTAGCTAC
The DNA here is from genome assembly GCA_965197685.1 of Dehalococcoidia bacterium. Lineage (GTDB taxonomy): Bacteria > Chloroflexota > Dehalococcoidia > Lucifugimonadales > UBA1123 > VXRN01. The sequence continues at coordinate 646,277 of CBDANP010000007.1, read as the reverse complement.
AAACGCTGGTGAAACGCTGGGCAAACGCAGGTCGAAATCGCGCCAGCGTATCGCCTGTGCCTACCTGTAAATTCACCAGCGTAACTATAAATTGGAATATATGTCATCGCCTCGAACCGCACTTCCTAGGCATACTTGAACTGAATCGTTCACCCCGATTGATCGCCTACTTTGAAAAAGCCCTTTCCACCTCTGAGGTAAGCATTCCCCATTCCTGTTTCTGAATTCCCAATTCCCAGGACTTCGATGCGACAGGCGCGCGCGACAATGTTCATTATCTCTCTCATCACGACATTGACGGCGATGGCCTGCGGCGGCGCGGATACTCCACGGCCAGTACAAGCGCCGTCGGCAACCCGGCCGCCCATCGGCGCCTCACCAATCGCGGCGCGCGCTCCGACCGGCGTACCCCGGCCCACGCCGACGCTCGAACCAAGCCCAACAGCGTCGCCGACCGCCGTGGCAATGCCGACACCCGGACCAACCGCAACCCCGCCGCCAACACGCGCGAATACTCCCACGCCCCAACCAACCCCAATGCCGTTACGCCGGCTCGACATAACCGTCGACTGGGAAGACGCCACGATGGAGTTGCGCTACATGGGATGGAAAACAGACTTCTCCAGGTTTTCCGTGCCGTACTCCGACATCAAGCGGGGCGGACCGCCCAGGGACGGTATCCCTCCCATAGACGACCCTGTATTCGAGCCGGTATCCGATGCCTCTTCCTACCTATCTGACTACGAACCCGTCCTGAGCGTGGAATTAGACGGAGAGGCGCGCGCCTACCCGTTGTCTATTCTGGTATGGCACGAGATAGTGAACGATGAAGTGGGTGGCATCCCAATAACGGTAACATACTGTCCGCTCTGCAACACCGCCATAGTTTTCGACCGCCGGGTCGGGGCAGACAAGCGAGTCCTCGATTTCGGAACCTCCGGCAATCTTCGCAACAGCGACCTCATCATGTGGGACAGGCAAACCGAGTCCTGGTGGCAGCAGATAACGGCAGAGGCCATTGTGGGCGAGTACACGGGGGCTACGCTCGACTTCCTGCCCGCAACCCTGGTGTCCTGGCAGGATTTCAAAAATGCGTTCCCTGAAGGCGATGTACTGTCCAGGGATACCGGATTCACCCGCGACTACTCCCGCCCTCCATACGCGGGCTACGATTCGGGCGGCGGGCGTCCCTTCCTATTCTCAGGAGAGTTGGACGACCGGCTGCCCGTGATGGAAAGAGTCGTTGGTCTGAACATGGGCGACACCGCCGTCGCCTATCCGTTCATGCTCTTCGAGTCGTCCCCCGTAATCAACGACAGCATCGAAGGAACGGACATCGCGATTTTCTTCGCGCCCGGTACATTGTCCGTTTTCAAGGGCGTGATGGGGTCGAAAAATCCTGTCGTCGGCTCCACTGGCGTCTATGATCCCAACCTGGACGGCCGCAAGCTGACGTTCAAGTCTCACGATGGCCTGATAGTGGACGATCAGACCGGCTCCGAGTGGAACATTTTCGGCGAGGCGACAGACGGCCCTCTCAAGGGAAGCGTTCTGTCACCAGTCATTCACGCCAACCATTTCTGGTTCGCCTGGCGCGTCTTCAATCCCGACACGCTGATAAAGAGGCCCGGCGAGTTCGGGGAGTAGGACGTGGGGTTTGTTGCCATTACAGAGTCTGAGGCGAAGGCAACTGACAACTAACAAGCGTTGACCACGCCATCTGCCATCGCTATCATATATTGAAAGCCATTAGCGCAAGGAGTTTCGTGATGCCGTTTCGCATTGGCCCGATGGAACTGATAATCGTTCTGGTCATAGTAATGATCATATTCGGCGTGGGCAGGCTGACTGATATAGGCGGAGCTTTGGGAAAGTCCATCCGCGAGTTTCGAAAGTCCTCCATGGACGACGTGCCGGAACAGTCCTCGGGAACGAAGGATGGAACGGAACAGAAGACCACCTAGCCCCGACCGTAACCTATGCAATCCCTGAAAGCCGCCCACTTTGGGCGGCTCTTTTATTGACCGCGCTGTTCCGCGTTGAGCGTCGGAGCCTTCCGCCCCCTGGCGGCCAGCTTCGCCAGCCAGATGCTCACCTCATACAGAACGATGATAGGCCCCGCCACCAGGCTCTGGTTGAGCGGGTCGAAAGTGGGTGTGATCACCGCTCCGAGGATGAATGCGATAACTATCGCATACCTGCGGTTCCTCGCCAGAAAGCTGGAAGAAACAATCCCTATCTTTGCGAGAAAGAAAATCACGACCGGCATCTCGAATATAATGCCCATCCAGAACAGGAGGGTAAGCATCAGGTTGATGTAGCTGCTAATGCTTATTAGCGGAATGGCTATGTCGCTTCCGAAATTCTGGAGAAAGTTGATCATAGGAGGAAACAGGACTCGATACCCGAAAGCCGCTCCCAACACGAATACCAGCAGGCTGACCGGCATTAGTGTGTATAGGTATCGCCGCTCCGTGCGATTCAGTCCGGGCGCAACGAACATGACAATCTGATACAGAACGAACGGAAGCGACGCGAATAACCCGACCAGCAGGGACGCTTTGAAAGCGATACTGATGAATTCCGTCAGACTGGTGTATATAGGCTTGCCGAATGGGAGATCCACGAACTGTTCCGCCGGCTCCATCAACAGCCTGAGTATCTGCTGGTGGAATACGAACGCCACGGACGTGGTTACGACCACCGAGATAGCCGCGTAGGTCATCCTGCGACGAAGCTCGAGCAAATGGGACTTTATGGGAAGCGGCTCGTCGTTCATTGGGTCTTGTCGCGCTCTGCCGACGGGGGTTCTTCCACACCCTGCGGAGCCGGGTTGGACGCGGGCGCGAATGCCACGGGGCCATTCTCTTCCGCCCGATGCCGGGTTTGTGAATCGTCGCTGTCCTTCTGAGCGGGTTTCCGATCCGCATTGCGGGTCATGCTGATAGTCTCACCCGCGTTGACGACCTTGATATCGTCGTCGTCCATAACGACGCGCGGCATCTCGGACGCCAACTTGCGCCCTTCTCTGACCAGTCGCCCCAGAAAACGCGCCGAGTCAACCATGCGGTCAGGCCCAAGCAGGATAAAGGCGAGGACCAGCACCACTATGATCTCCAGAGGACCCATTCCCAGGAAACTCACGATTCACTCTCCAATACGCCTTCTAAACGACAGTCGCTGCACCTGTCATAGTAAGGGATTTGGTCGAAAGGGCGCAATTTGGGTTCGGCGCCCAGCCGACTCAGCGACCTGACCAGCAGGCACAGCGGCAGCCCGACCACATTCAGGTAACACCCCTCGACCCTGACAACCGGGTCGAATACATCGTCCTGAACCGCGTACGCGCCCGCCTTGTCGAACGGCTCCCGCCTTGCGACGTATGCCTCGATGGACTCGTCAGAGTAGTCCCGAGTGAGAATGTCCGAAGTCTCGGTTTCCGAGTGCAGCCGCCCTGACCCTGTGTCCAGTACCGCCACCCCGGTAACCACCTGGTGCCGCCTATTTCTGAGTCGGCTGAGCATATCCCGCGCCTCCTCGTCCGAATTCGGCTTCCCAAGAATCTCACCGTCCAGCGCGACTACCGTATCCGCGCTCACCAGCCAGCCCTCCCCGACGTCCCAGGCCCCTCCACCGAGTTTCGCTATCGCCGAACGGTTCACGTACTTTTCGGGAGCCTCGCCCATCTCCGGCCTCGGCTCCTCCCCGCGCGAACCCGATATTGACACCGGATTCACCAGCGCCGCTATTAGCTCGCGCCTCCTGGGCGAGGAAGATAGAAGTGATATTTTCTTCTCGTCAGACAGAATCCACTCACTTTAGGACCGACAGAGGTTGCCCCGATTTCGCTCTCAGTTCCAGCGTCGTCACCGATTCTACGTGATACGTCTGCGGGAACATATCCACAGGCTGTATCCCTCTGATTTCATACCCGCCATTGACAAGAATATCCAGGTCGCGCGCAAGCGAGGGCGGGTCGCAGGATACGTATGCGACCTTCTCCGGCTTCAGATCCAGCAGGGATTCGATAGCCCGCGGATGGCAGCCCGTCCTTGGAGGATCGAGAATCACCGCCTCCGGCGCCTTATCGAGTTCGCATATTTCCAGAAGGTTTCCCAGCGCGTCCTCGGTCTTAAGCTGAACGAACTCCACGTTGTTCAGCCCATCGGCGTTCGCCTTGCCGTCCTGAACGGCTGACGCCGACTCCTCGATAGCGATAGCGCGGCCCACATACGGCGACAGCAGTATCGCGAAAACCCCGACGCCCGCATAGGCGTCAACCAGAACGTCGCCCTCCTTCAGCCCCAGCCCTTCGCGCGCCAGGTGAACAAGATTCTCAGCCTGCGCGGTGTTCACCTGGAAGAACGATGGCGACGCGACCCTGAGATCGTGGCCCAGCATACTCTCGTTATAGTGAGTCTGACCGGATGGAACGCCGATGTCTGGATTCTGGAACGTCGGCTGCACAAGGAGGTCGCCCGTGTTGGCGCCCACCCGCAGAGACATATTCGTCGTTTCCGCCGACCTGTCCTGAAACTCCGTCAGCGCGCCGTTTATCACAGGGTCCATCAACATACAGTGCTCGACCCTGACAAACCTGCGCGTGATCCGGTTCGAGAATCCGAGTTGGCCTTCTCTGCGGACGGTAAACCTCGCGTGGTTGCGATAGTAGAACTTGGCGGGAGCGGGCAGCGTGGGCAAGACTTCGACCTCCGAAAGCGCGTCATACCGCTTGAGATGGCTTTCGACAGTTTCGCGCTTGAGCCTGAGTTGGGCGGGGTACGCTATATGCTGCCACTGGCAGCCTGAACACGGGCCGCAGTATCCGCATCTTGGTACGACACGATCCGGCGACGATTCGAGAACCCTGGCCACAATCCCCGATACCACGTCCTTGCGCCGCCGCCTGTAACGGTAAATCCGTACTACCGCCCGCTCGCCCGGGATCCCTCCCGCGACGTTGATAGTATTCCCCTCGAACTCGGCCATCGTATCCCCAAGTTCGCCCAGCGCGCCGAGCTCCAGTTCGGCGAACTCCGCGGGCATATCCCGATAACGCGGCCGCCGCCTGCCCTTACCCGCCGACCCTGTTATGATCGCCATAGTATTTCCCAAGACTCTGCTGCTATATTCAGACAACCCAATATAGCATAGCGGAGGGTATTGGCTCGCGCAGAGTGAGATGTATCGTCCCAAATCTGCTATTATCTAAACAGCGATCAAGGGGGTGGTACAGTATGACAGTAACGCGCCGTCTGCCTGAATGGTTCAAGGTCCCAATGCCAGGCGGCCCGAACTATTTGAACTTGCGTGACCAGTTCAGGTCCGAACAGCTTCACACGGTCTGCGAAGAAGCGCGCTGTCCCAACATCGGGGACTGCTGGGAACGCGGAACCGCCACATTTATGATACTGGGGGACATTTGCACGCGCGCCTGCGCCTACTGCGCCGTTACCACGGGCGTTCCACAAGGGCTTGACCTTCAGGAACCCATCCGGCTTGCCGAGACGGTCGAACGGCTTGGACTCAACTACGTGGTCATAACCTCGGTCAACAGGGACGACCTGCCGGATGGCGGAGCTTTCATATTCGCCCAGTGCGTCAGGCAGATACGCAGCCGCAACCCGGACTGCAAGGTAGAGTTGCTTATTCCCGACTTCCAGGGAGATTGGGACGCGCTCGCCTCGACCATGGAGTCGCGGCCCGACACCCTGAATCACAACATAGAAACCGTGAGGCGAGTGTTCAAGCGTGTCCGGCCAAAGGGAGACTACGATCAGTCGCTCGAACTTCTCAGGCGTGCGAAGGAAATGTCCACGAACGCCGTTACCAAGTCGGGGATGATGGTTGGCCTGGGCGAAACATGGGACGAAATAGTTGAAACCATGCGCGACCTGAGATCAGTGGGCTGCGACCTGCTGACCATCGGACAGTATCTGCGCCCATCCCAGAAGCACGCCCCTCTTACCAAGTGGTACACGCCCGCCGAGTTCGACGAACTGCGTATCGAGGGCGAGGCGCTGGGATTCCGCCATGTCGCTTCCGGCCCACTTGTCAGAAGCTCGTACCACGCCGACGAGCAGCACGCGACCGCAAGCCGGGGGCTGACACTCTCGCCTATCTGAACATCGGACCGGGATTGGGGATTAGTCGGACGACGGCAGCTTTCTGGGCTGCTGAACCTCCATGACCTCACCGTCATATCTCAAGTCACATGGCCCGGCCTTGGTCACCAACACTGTTACCGCGCCGTCCGGCGACTGGTAGCGTCTGCCCAGGTTGATCGTCTGAATCTCGTCGCCCGGAGCGTATCCGTTATCGAACCCGGCTCCCGAGCTTCTTTCCTGCAAGTGCATCTCGCCATCCGACAATACGCCGTCGCCGCCCTTGGTAACGATCAGTTCAGCGCCCGCAGGTGTAACGTACCTAGTACCCGCCTTAATCATTGCTGCATACCTCGCGATTTTGGACTTGTCTCCGGTGGCCCCAACCCTTGTGTAAGCCTGCTTTTACGCGAAATTTCATGTTTCCGCACAAGTTATCGTTTAAGCGTCAGACAGACTATAAGACGATATATTTGGCGTTGTCAAATGCGGTTTGTCCCACACGGCTGCGGCCACGTCAGGCGTTCGCTGATTCCATGCCCTTTATGTAGTTAATCAGTTCGCTGGCCCGAGCATAGTCGCGCGCGCCGCCTCTGAGAATGGACGGCACAACGTAGAAATGCCTCACGCCAGTGTCCCAGAGTTCTCGCGCAAGCCGTTTCGCTGCCTCCAGTCCATCGCCTCCCGCTCTCAACTCCTGGATAATCCGATCCGGCACGTTGCCAAAGTTCACCCCTCCCGCATCGAATACCTGCACCCCGTGGAACAGGGGAGGGAGCGGACTTGTGTCCACGCCTTCGCCCGGATGAAGACGAGCGGCGAAGTCCCTGACCAATATGGCGTCGAATTGAGCTTGACACAGTATGAAGTCGGCCCCGGATTGTATCTTCCTTGCGGTGAGCGCGACTTCCGCTTCCATCCCCTGCGCAGGATCGGTCACGACTCCGACGCAGAACGACGTGCGCGACTTCAGCCGGAGGCCGCGGAAGTCGCGTCCCCGATTCAGCCGGTGTATGTCTTCAACCAAAGCGGTGGTTGTGTAGTCATTGACCTCCCGGACGACGCCCAGATCGCGCCTTCTGATAGGGTCGCCCCGCAGTACAACCACATTGTCCAGGCCGAGCGTCAAAGCCCCCAATAGCAGGCTTTGGATGGCGATGCGGTTCATGTCCCTCGTCGCCAGGGTGAAAATCGCGGCCTTCCCAAGTTCATTTTGTATATGAGCCGCGCTTATCACCGGGTTCACCCTCACGGATTGCCCGGGATTGTAAGCCACACACAGAAAGTCCGCTCGGATATCTCCCACCTCCGACAGCAGTTCCGCCACTCCGCCGCGTGGAGGAGAGGTGTCGCATATCACAACCGGCGATTCTCCCGCCGAGGCCACTGTCCCGCTTACTGACGTCATTCAGAACCTCTTCACATGAAAACCGCTCACGAGTGGGCGACAACGACAAAAGGGCCGAAGGCTGGAATGCTGCCTTCGGCCCTTTGAATTACCTTGGCTGGAGCTTATCGAGCTTATTTCCACCCCATGCTGCCGCTTTTGCGCGGTATGAGGGAAACCCTGTGTCCCTGGAAACATTTGTAGCGTTCCTCCCGAATTTCGCGGCGCTTTCCGCTTAGCGACGACTGGTCCATGTGCGACTGGCAGAATGGGCAGGTTACTGCGTAAACGATGCGATTGCGTATCCTGCGCAGCTGAACGTGTACCAGCGTCTCCATGAGGTTCGGGGCGTCGCCGATGTACCTGAAAACGAACCGCGTAGCAGAACTCATCAGGCTCTTGGCGGTTATCGGGGTGGGCGACACGTACTTGTAGTCCACGTACCCGCACTGAAGGCATTCAGGCTCGTTGTAGGTTCTGATCAGGCTTGCCTCGCAGCGAGGGCATACCTGCTGTGGACGTGTTTTAACAGTGGTGGTCGGTGCAGATGAGATCACCATGTTCGTAACTCCTCTCTGTGCGCCCAGGAACCGGGCGCTGTTAGGCCACGGTTTTTTCGCGCGCACTTATACTAAGGTCTGACTAATTCTTTGATTTAGATTGTCGGCCTGCGCCGGCCTGACGATAAGAACCCTAAGGGGTTATGCTGACTGGGATGCCCCGCGCATAACTGCAAGCAGTATTTAGGATGCTCGTCGGAGTCTGAGACTCGAAAGACGAGACGGCCAAGTCATGTTTAATTATAATTGAGCAGCCTTGAGGATTTGCAAGGTGGAAAAATAGCGATAATGAGCAAAATTGAACAATTTTTGAAAATCTGTCTCGCCTGAGTATAAAATTTGACGCAGGCTTAGACTATGAGGAAATAGCCTACGCGAATTGGTGAATTCTACGGCCTGGTTCGCTTCCCTGTATATAACATGGACTCGCTTGCCAATGTCCTGTCATCCGATTTCGCTTCGTTGACCGATTTGCACACGGGTGCGTAACATACATTTCGCGCTGGCCTCGCGTTCAAGAAAGCGGTCACGCGCATCATTCGTGGAGTTTGCAAATGAACGTCATCTGGGTTGTGGCCGACACTTTCCGGCGAGACCATCTTGGAGCTTACGGCAACGATCTCATCAAGACCCCGGTCCTGGACGGGCTTGCGTCCAAGGGCACGCTTTTCAATCGGCACTATGCCGGTGGCTTCCCAACAATGCCCACAAGGGCCGATCATGCCACCGGACGCTGGACTATGTCCTTCATGGAATGGGAACCCCTTCCCAAAGAGGTGACGACCCTGGCCGAAATTCTCGCCGTTCAGGGCTTCCATACGGCAGGCATGGTTGATACTCCCTTCTACGTGCGAGGCGGCATGAACTACGACCAGGGCTTCCAGACCTTTGTCATGTACTCCGGGCAGGAAGGTTCAGGCACCAGGGTCCAGCACATCGGCAGGGCCTTTGCAAAGTCAGTATTGGTTGAGCGCTACAGAAGGCTGTGCGCAGAGTCTTTGAGCTCTGCCGGTGAGCGGTTCCTTCGCCGACCACAATGAGCACATTCCCCTGAGCAGGCTCACCGCCGTGTTTCGAAGCAGGCTGAGTATCTCGCCGCTGCTATGTTGGCGCATAACGTGTCGGTCTTCTCCAAAGCTGTCATCTTTGACATGAAACAGACTGTTTTCGACGCCCCAGTGTCCCCGCACCAACGACAGCGCTCTGAAAGGCGTGAGATTGGACAGGCTGCTCACAGCGTACTGGACGCTTTCCGCCACGCTTCCGTCCTTGAGGCGCTTGACTCGCTTTGCGATCTTGATAGCGCTCGACAGTCCAGGAAAATCGCTGTAGCCCGCGAGTTGCTCTGATACCCACACCTTTCTATTCTCAAGTCTCCCGTGGCCCTTATTGGTCAACTCCATGTCGGGTTCGCTCGGCTCCGAGAAGAGCAGTTCTACGTCCTCGTGGAGTTCGGGCTGGTTTTTTTGAGCTTGACCATGTAGTCCTTGCCCTCGGCCAAGATAGCCTCGACTAAGTCAGCGTTCGCGTACAGCGCGTCGCCGGTCAGCACGCGCAGACCCTCGAAACGGCTCGACACCCGCTTCACCCACATAAGGGCCGCCCTAGTTTCTTCTGGGTGGGAGCCTATCTTCATCCGGTCGAGCGCGACCAGAACCTCACAACTGAATATGTGCAGTGTCCTCAGTTGTTCTCCGTTCTCCCAAACCCCTCTCAATGTCTTTCCGTCCATCGCCGCCACTAAAACCTTGTTCCCGCGCAACTCTGACAGTTCCATCACAAATCTCAACAACGCCTCACGCACTTCGGACACCGACACCATTCGCAGCAGCCTCGACAGCGTAGCCACCGATGGACTGCGCCTCAACCCCAATGCGCCCAACAAGGTCGGATAAGTGTCGCCGAATCTGTAAATCGCGCTCAATGAGCGTTGACCGCACATCAGAGCTAGAATCGTCAGCGCCAATACTCCATCCAGTGGATGTACCCTGCCACGACTGTATCGCTGGTCCGTGATCTCTCCCAGTTGCCTTCTGAGCAGGCTGAATTCTTCCGGCAGCGTTGACAACTGTTCCATCACTCACCTCCATCCCGTCGTATCCTACCCCTTTCTTAGACTTTGCAAAGGCCCTGCGGTTCTTGACCCTTACCGCGCCCGATTGGTAGGCTTCCAAGTATGTTTGGTATTCTATCCACTCTCAATCGCCTCCGAAAGTCCGAAGAAGGGGTGAATCCCGTCTTCCTGGGCTGGGCCATGCTCAGGGGCATTGCATTGCCTGTTTCGCTGGCGATGTTGATCGTTATTGCCATCTCCATACTTCTAATCGCTTGCGGCTCGAATCCGACCCCTATGCCCTTTGAGTTCATGCGAGACATGTTCACCGCCCTCAGCCCCCTCCTTACGGTTCTGTTTGGCGGATGGATTCTGTACACCTATCTGTATCTGATAGTGGTCGTTGTCATTTTGGGCACGGTCTGCGGTCCGCGCGCATTCTCGATTTCATGGATGCAGGTGAGCGAGTTGCTCAAGAGACTGTATGACATGGTCTTGAGGATATGGCCGCGCACCGGGATCCTTGTGTTAGGTTTCCCTGTGGCCCCCCTCAACACCGACCCAGTGAGAATATATTTACGGAATGGCCCACCATCTCATCTCGCAACAGGCTGGCATCCCAGCCTTCACCCACAGACGGAATAGACGCGACTCCTCCATTGGATGATTGAAGACACAATTCATCACTGGAAGGAGAAGCCCATGAATGCACTGCTCGACCCCAGGTCGGCGATAATCATTGCTGGAATTGTCATCCTCGCGTCCGTATTCGGCGCTCTCTTTGTGGGACCGCAGACCTCTATGAATGCGGTAGTTGGGCTCGTAAAGCTCATCCTTACAATTCCGGTCATTCTCGTGAAGCTGGCGCTAATCGCAATTCAGATTGTGATGGCTGTCCTTAAGGTTGCGGTGGCCATCATCGCCGCCATCCTGAAGACAGTGGCTGCCGTCGCCAACTCAGCCACATAGGCGATCCGCCGGTGAGCTTCGCAAGCAGCAGGTGTGGAAGAGAAGGGCGTAGGTGCGCGAGCGGACGTTTCTACTCTGGACGATCCCGTGGCTCTGCCCTCGCCCCTTTCACCATCCCATTTGATCCGAGTTCAGCCACATTCTCAACGCCGTTTAAGCGCGGTGTCCGTCTTCTGTTTAGGGCGCCTGCTGCGTGGACGGCACATTGGCGGCGTCCCTACGGCTTGTGTCAGTAGGACGAGGCTGACTTCTGGGAATATCCGAAAAGAGGGATTTGGCGGCAATTAACCTTGCCGCGAACGAGAGGTATATGCGAATGAGAGCAATAACTGGCACTTCGTTACCAAAACCCTTCTCAAGAATACTACGCTGGCTTTGGAGAGCCACATCTATATTGCCCCTCTCCATCCTTTTGTCTCTAGTGCTTGGCGTGATTGCCATTGAAGTGGTCTCCTTGGGGCCTAACTTCCGCTATGTGTTCTTTGCCGTTCCCGTCCTTTCGGTCTCCTTGACGATTCTGTTGGACCGCATTCCTAGTACCGCAACCAGCTGATTTTGCAATAGTTTAAGAAAGCGGTTAGTCTTGCTAGCAAATCTTCTGTAAGGACGTGGCAAGACATGACTGCGAGCAAGTACAAAGTTGAACTGACAGATGCCGAACGAAACCAGTTAACCGGTGTGGTCCGCGGAGGCAGGTCGCCCGCTCGCAAGATAAAGCGCGCGCTTGCGCTGTTGAGAACCGATCAGGGTCTATCCGATAGGCAGATAGCCGAAGGACTCGCGATCAGTCCGGCTACCGTGGCGCGAGTGCGCAAACGCTTCTGTGAGGAGGGACTGGAGAACGCGCTGAATGAGCGACCTCGTCCGGGACAGAGGCGAAAGCTGAATGGAAGAGCCGAGGCGCACCTTGTCGCCATAGCGTGCAGCGACCCGCCCGAAGGACATACTCACTGGACGCTGAAGCTGCTCGCCGACAAGGTGGTTCGGATGGAGCTTGTCGAGAGCGTCTCCCCTGAGACAGTGAGACAGATCCTGAAAAAAACGAACTCAAACCCTGGAGGAAGAAAGAGTGGTGCATCCCGGAGGTGAGTGGGGAGTTCGTGGCTCGAATGGAAGATGTGCTGGACCTGTACGAGGAGGAGTACGACCCTGAGCGTCCGGTGGTCTGCTTCGACGAGACATCCAAACAACTGATTGAGGATACAAAAGAGCCGATAGTCGCAGAACCGGGACGGGTTCAGCGCTATGACTACGAGTACAAGAGGAACGGAACGCGCAACCTGTTTATGTTCTGCGAACCCAAGGGTGGGTGGAGACACCTGGAAGTTACAGAGCGCCGAACCGCTGTGGACTTTGCTGAGCAGATGAGGTGGCTTGTGGATGAGGCGTATCCGGATGTGGAGACAATCAGAGTGGTGTTGGACAATCTGAACACCCACAAGTTCGGTTCGCTATACGAGGCGTTCGAGCCTGCCGAAGCTCGGCGCATAGCCAGAAGGCTTGAACTACACTTCACGCCGAAGCACGGGAGTTGGCTGAACATGGCGGAGATAGAACTGAGCGTGTTCAGCAGGCAGTGTCTGAAGGGCCGCATCGGTGATGAAGAGACTCTACGGAGACAGATAGCAGCCCTCGAGCGTGAGCGTAACGCCTCCTGCGCTACCATAGACTGGCGGTTCACCACTCAGGACGCCCGCGCCAAACTCCGACATATCTACCCAACAAAACTACACTGACACGGTACTAGTCTAAGACCAAGCACAGACAGTGGTCCGGAGCCGAAATTCATTACTTCAATAAAGAACTGGAGCAGGGGTCGATACCCTGAAGAAGGGCTGAGGGGCTACAGGTGGAGATTTGTGATACTGTGCGCGCTCGCATTTGTGGCCCTGTCCATTTTAGCTATGATCCCGTCCGTAGTGGAACGTCTCTCGAGACCGAGCGACGCCGAGGGTGCTCTGAGGTCGTTTGTGCCGACTTACGGACCGAACGTCGCACTGAATCGACTGGAACGAACACTGACGGAGTTCGAGCGTTCGCGCAGAAATCTTGCTGATGAATTATCTGTACCGGAAGGGACACCTCCCATAATTCTCTGGCTGTTCAACGACTTGAATGAATACAGAAATGCACGGAACCTTGCCTGGTCAGGAGGATTCGCCATGTGCCTTGAGGATGGTGTGACCATTGGCGTTCCTCTGGAGGAAGCCTCCTATGTTTTCAGCGAAGATCCAAATTCCGGCGTGCCAATGCACGAGATGGTCCATGCCATGATGTGCCAAAGTCTGGGACATCACAGCTTCATCTCGATTCAAGGCTGGTTCCATGAGGGAGTGGCGAAACTCTATGGGAACGCAGAAATGTCCAGGCTGTATTATCGTATACTCGTAATTGATTAGCGGCGTCGGCTTGGGGATTGCGGTTCTCTGAACATATTCTTATACTGCGGCCATGTGTTCAGACAAAGACCGTCAGCACGACGATCTTATCGCCCTGGTCAACCGCCACCGGGGTGAGAACGCGCGGTTGCAACTGCAAGTTGTGCGGCAATTGGCGACGATCACAGAATTACAGAAGCAGCTTGTCGAGGCTCAGCGAGCGGGGAAGCGCCAAGCCGCTCCGTTCTCCAAGGGCACACGAACCGCAAAGCCCAAACGTCCGGGCCGAAAGCCGGGCAGGGGATCGTTCAGCTACCGAAAGCCTCCTTCCCATGGTGACCTAACAGAACCGATCATTGACGTGTCGGTAGCCGGGGACAGTTGCCCGGGATGTGGGGGCAGACTCGAATATGAGGGAGTGAGCTTCGCCTATGTGACCGACATTCCCCCGATGCCCAAGCCCGATGTGAAGGGATACAGGGTACAGATATGCCGGTGTCAGTCGTGTGGCAAGCGGGTTCGCGGCCGTCATTCCGAAGTCGCCCCCGACCAGTACGGCGCGAGCGCCCATCGGGTGGGCAAGCGGGTGATGGCGGCGGCCCATATACTGCACCACGGCGCGGGCGTTCCGGTGAGGAAGGTTCCCTCCATACTCAGGACTCTGAGCGGAGTGAGGATAAGTCAGAGCGCGATCACCCAAGACGCGCTGCGCCGCGCGAAGGGAGAGGTGGGTGACGCCTACCGCAGGCTGCGCGATTCGGTGCGCTCAAGCGCGTTCGTCCACACCGACGACACGGGCTGGCGTGTGGGCGGAGAGTCTGCTTTCCTGATGGCGTTCGAGACCGATGAGACGACCGTGTATCAGGTACGCCCTCGCCACCGCAACGAGGAAGTCAGAGAGTTGATCCCCTCAGACTATGGTGGAGTGATGGTTGCGGACAGGGGTCGGAGCTATGACGCGCGTACTCTGTCCGGTGTGAAACAGCAGAAGTGCATGGCGCACGTGATTCGTTCTATCAGTGAGGCTCTTGAGACCAAGGTGGGCAGAGGACGAAGCTTTGGCAAGCGTCTAATGGAACTGCTGAGAGAGGCGATTGAGCTGCGGGAGTCGGAACGGCGCGGTGCGGCGTCTAACTTTGTCGCCGAGTCTGAGCGGCTGAAACGGGAGTTGTCCAATCATCTGCGCGACCGTCCGATGCCGGACCCGGACAATCAGAGACTGCTGAATGAACTCGGCAGGCACGACGACCGCGGTAACCTGCTGCGCTTTCTGGATGACCCCAACGTAGAGCCGACCAACAATCGCGCTGAGCGGGCATTGCGTGGAGCGGTGATAGCTCGGAAGGTGTCTCACTGCTCGAAGAACGACGAAGGGGCTGAGGCGTTCAGTGCGTTCACGAGCGTGATCAAGACGCTGAGACGAGCTGTTGACGACGAGGCGCTGGTGGATGCTCTCTGCGATGTGTTCGGTGGCGGTCCCGTTCCCAGCCGTTCCTCCTGAACATCTTCCGCAATAATACCCCGCTAATCAATTACGATTTCTCAATCGAATAGTTGTGTGGGTGAAGCGGGACCGCTTACTTTCTCCAGAGACATTCTGCAATTACAGATACGATGGGTCTATTTCGGAGATTGCGCTCCATTATCAGACCTCGTGGGAGTTCATACGCTCACTGGAAGCAGGGTATGGAAGGCATGCCATTTTAGAAATAGTTGACGATGTCGCTGCCGAAGTTCCTTTTGAGCATAGCCTGATCGAGAATTTCGGTGGAACGTGTCCTAGCCTGTATGCGGAATGATCCGAAAGTCTGTGAGATTATTGAGTCTAAAGTTCGTTTCTGAACTTGAATATGCCGATGAGGTTAGTACGACGCTTGGCCCGAAAGTCGCGAAACTACCCCTCTTGATACGGACTTGCACCTGTCGGATAATCCACGAGGTCTCCCAAACGCTATTCCACAGTCCAGAACGCGCCCCGTCCGCCTATTGAACACCCCACCCCTCTGCTTAAAGAAGAACGGCATATCGCTCTGGACGCAGCTGATCAGCGCCAATCATTTTTGCCGGCCTGTTGCCTCATTAGAAAGTGTTACCGAGATTTGTGCACCTGTTAATTGACGCCCTCAGTTTTGATGTCCTCTCGGACAACCTCAATGATTTCATTCTGTTCAGCAGAAGCATACACCAACTGCTTCGCCATGACGCTAAGCCATTGGCGGACCCTGCGCTGAAGCGTTCGCAGCTGTCGCCTGCTGTAGCGTTCCGGACAACGACCCATCAGACGATCAAGCAGTTCAGCAGCTTTCGTGTCCGGCTGTTGCTGAAGCCAGTGCAGTATCTCGCACCACACCCCCTCAAAGGGGTCCGGACGTGAACACCAGGTGCGCGGGCCCCTGCGAGCGTCTGCTGAAGCGTGCGTCGGACGGACTTCGCCTTGTTTCCACAACTCGTACAGCTCTTTCACTATCCCACCTCTCAGCAATTTCCGCTGCACCTCCTGTCGGTATCCCGACAAAGATGCACTTAGCTATCGGGCGGGTCAAATCCAAGTTGGCGTTACCGGTCCATTTTAAGGTTGGCAGTGTGTCGAAGCTCAGGGAATTTGTCCGCTTAAATGTCAAAGGAAAATGTCACCCCAGTAAATTGCCATACTACCAGACTACGATACCGTTGGCGTCGTCCGTCCGCGCGACATAGGTGGACTCTCAGCGTTCATATACTTCCTCACGGTGTCTCTGTGTATGCCCAGTTCTCGGGCGATCCCACGAATGGACAATCCTTTGCGCTTCGCCTTTCGCACCGCTCTCCATCTCGCCGTCTGAAGTGGTGTGGGCTTTCTGCGGCGAGGAGTCACGGCCCTGCGTACCCTTCCTGCGCCGCTGCTTTCGGCGGATCTCAGCGTCGAGTTTCGCAAGTTTGTTTGCCCAACGTCTGCCCAGGCCATTGATGTAGAGATGAGGGCAGGAGTATGCACGGTTCTCTCGGTGAAGTTGCGCAGGATGTTGGGGCGCTGCGGCGGCGCCTGTGTGGGGATGATCTGTCCCTCGCGCTGCACCGCCAGCTGCCCGTCCAGCCCTTCAAGTACATCCACCACCGCTCCGGCATAGCTCGGTCGATTCATGCCGGGCAGTAGCTGCAGGGTATGCCACCGGTACTTCACCGTGTTGTCCCTTGCTACCCTGCGCCTGTACTTGAAACAGAGGACTGTGTCGAGAGACACATGGGCGTCCAGGACACGATATACAGTCTCTGAGTGTTGCGCTGGCACACGGAAGCGGTTGTTGAAGCGCGGGAGGAAGGCATTCAGCACGTGGTTGGCATCGTCAATGGTGGTTGCGCCCGCGAGTCGCAGTTCGGTTACGAGTCTGTCCTGGAGTGTCCCCGCGGCGCGTTCGACCCGACCCTTGGCTTGCGGTGAGCGCGCGAATATCAGCTGTACGCCAAGCTCATCCATCGCGCGACTGAACTGGGTGGGAGAAGCGGCAGTCTCTGACGGTGGCGTGTGTTTGAAGACGGCATGTCGGTCTGAATAAAGTGCGAGCGGTATCCCGTAGCTCCGTATCAGATCCTGCATCAGCAGGAAGTAGCTGCGGGTGTTCTCCAACTCACAGAAAAGGGCATTGACCACGACCCCGGTGGCGTCGTCCACTGCCAGCAGTAATGTGAACTGCGGTCCATCCTCTCCAAGCCATCTGTGGTAGCTGCCGTCTATCTGTATCAGCATCCCCTCGCGCGGCATCCTCTGCCGACGAACGCGGCGCTTCGGCGGCCTACGCCGACGAGGACTGTCCACACCGGCGTTCGTCAGTATCTGGTGCAACGTGTTACGGCCGATGTCTATGCCTTCGTGTTCCAGCAGCAACTCGCTCAGGTGTGTGTGATTGACTCCCGCGTATCGGGTCCGCGCCAAGACCACTACGTCGGCAGCTATGGTCACCGGTGTAGCGTTTGCAGGTCTGCGACCTCGATTGCCGTGAGCGAGTGCGGCTGCGCCGTCCTTCCTGTATGCCGCCAGAATGCGCCTGGTGTGGCGCGCGCTCACTCCCATCAGTGTTGCTGCCTGCTCTATCGTCATATGTCCTGCCAGTAAGCTGTTGAGTACCTTTAGTCTTGTCTGTTCTCTCTGCGTCAATGTCACATGCTCCATCGTGCGGACATTGTATCTTTGATATGCAGGGGATAATTTACTGACAAAGACAGTTCCGAGCGCGGCAGACCGATCGGACATTGGTCGTAGTAGACCGTCGAAAAGCGAGGGTCGCCGCACTCATTCCAGCAGAGCCCGAACGGTTGCCAGGGCTAACCAAGCCCGTATCTGCAAGGTAGGGCCAGTATCAAGGAGGTAAGCATGTCTGAGGAACACACATACGTTGGCATCGATGTGGCAAAGGACCAGGTTGATGTCGCAGTTCGACCCACTGGCAGAAGTTGGAGCGTGCGATACGACGAGGCCGGTGTGGACGGTCTTGTGGCACAGCTGAATAGTCTGAAGCCCGTCGCAGTGATTACAGAGTCCACCGGTGGCCTTGAGCTGAAGTTGGTTGCGGCTCTGGCCGCGGCATCGCTGCCTGTGGCAGTCGTTAATCCCCGCCAGGTGCGCGACTTCGCCAGGTCCACCGGTCAGTTGGCGAAGACTGACCGGCTGGACGCTCAGGTACTGGCACACTTCGGTGAAGCAGTACGTCCGGCGATACGTCCACTGAGGGATGCCGACACCCAGGCGCTCGGGGCAGTGCTGGCGCGCAGACGGCAGGTGACGGACATCCTGGTAGCTGAGAAGAACCGCCTTGGCCGCGCCACAGCACAAGTTCGCCCTCGCATAGAGGCTCATATCGGTTGGCTACAGCAGGAGTTGAACGACCTGGACACCGATCTGCGCCACAGGATACTGCATAGCCCTGTATGGCGTGAGAAGGACGACTTGCTGCGCAGTGTTCCCGGAGTGGGACCGCAGGTGTCGCTGACGCTGCTTGCGTACCTGCCGGAACTGGGCACGTTGAACCGCAAGCAGATCGCCGCCCTGGTAGGTGTTGCTCCTTTCAGTCGAGACAGCGGGCCTCATAGAGGGAAGCGCAGTGTATGGGGCGGTAGGGCCACAGTGCGTTCGGTACTGTACATGGGAGCGTTGGTGGCGAGTCGGCGCAACCCTGTCCTGCGTGAGTTCTACCAACGCCTTTTGGAAGCAGGCAAACCCAAGAAGGTGGCCCTCACCGCGTGTATGAGGAAGTTGCTGACCATCCTCAACAGCATGGTGAGAACGGGTCAGCGATGGGATCCGATCATCCCAAAATCTTGACAGATAAGACAGTTGCTTTTCGCTTGACAGTTAGTGCGGACGGAATCGCTGAGCAACAACATTATGTAGCCGCCCTTGACACCTTTATGATGAATTCATCCACTACGCTAGGAGAGACTACGAAATGGGCTATTACGACGTTGAAGTTTACATCCAGGATGTGAACCCCGACAACGCGAAGATATATAGCGAGGGCTGGCTCTACGTCGGAGTACCAAAGGATAAGAGGGCTCCCCTGTAAAAGGCGGAGATAAACTGTACCGCGTGGACGGCTCGACCGCCGGTTGAGGGCGGTTGAAAACCGTACCGTCCATGATCTTCCATAGGGTTGAACTCAACCCGAAGGAAGGTGCGATGGATGTATCACGTGGAACTTTATCTGCGCGTCCGAAGAGCCTGCATGGTGGACGGCATGAGCGTTAGGGAAGCCTCCCGGGTGTTCGGCCTGCACCGAGACACCGTGCGCAAGATGATCGAGTACTCCACTCCTCCGGGCTACCGAAGGCGGAGCCCTCCCAGAAGGCCGAAGATCGGGCCGTACACCGGGGTCATAGACCGGATACTGGAGGACGACCGGAGCGTTTCGAAGAAGCAACGCCACACCGCCAAGCGCATCTACGAGCGTCTGAGGGACGAGTACGGGTTCGACGGCAAGTACACCATCGTCAAGGACTACGTCCGAGAGCGTGGGCGCAGGACCTGGGAGATGTTCGTTCCGCTCACACATCCTGCGGGACACGCCCAGTGCGACTTTGGCGAGGCGTGGGCGGTCATAGGAGGGGTGAAGCGCAAGATACACTTCTTCGTTCTGTCTCTGCCACACAGCGACGGCTTCTTCGTGAAGGCGTACCCAGCGGAGACCACCGAGGCGTTCTGGGACGGACACGTGTCTGCGTTCCGCTTTCTGGGAGGCGTTCCCCAGAGTGTACTGTACGACAACACGACGCTTGCGGTTGCGAAGATACTGGGAAACGGCAGTCGCAGGCGCACCCGTGTATTCACCGAGCTTCAGTCCCACTACCTGTTCACCGACAGGTTCGGTCGTCCGGGCAAGGGCAACGACAAGGGTAACGTCGAGGGCATGGTGGGCTTTAGTCGCCGTAACTTCCTCGTGCCCATCCCGTCGTTCGAGAGCTTCGACGCTCTGAACGCCCACCTTGAGGAGAAGTGTCTGGAGCGCATGGAAGACAAGTTGAGAGGACACACGGAGACGATAGGCGAGCGCATGGAGCGGGACCTGGACGCTCTTATGACCCTTCCAGCCGCGCCGTACGACCCAAGCGACAAGCACACGACCCGTGTCAGTTCGCAGTCGCTGGTCAGGTACGGGACCAATGACTACTCTGTTCCGGTCGCCTACGGACACAGGGACGTGCTGGTGAGAGGGTACGTCGACGAGGTGGTCATAAGCTGCGGATCGGAGGTCATAGCGAGGCATCGCCGTTCCTACGAGCGAGACGACTTCGTCTTCGACCCGATCCACTACCTGCCGCTGCTGGAGCGGAAGACCGCGGCGCTCGACCAGGCGGCTCCACTCGCCGGATGGGACCTGCCCGAGGAGTTCGATACGCTGCGGCGCCTGCTGGAGTCCAGGATGGGCAGACGGGGCAAGAGAGAGTTCGTGCAGGTTCTCAGGCTGATGGAGACCTTCTCCATAGAAGAGGTTCGGGACGCCGCGCGAGACTCCATCAGGCTGGGAGCGATCAGCTTCGACGCGGTCAAGCATCTCGTACTGTGCAGGATAGAGGGGCGGCCGCCGAGACTCGACCTGGAGCTGTATCCATACCTTCCCAGGGTCAGCGTGAGTGCGACGTCGGCGGGAGACTACATGACGCTTCTTACCGGGAGGGCATCGTGAGCGACAGGTCGAAGCTGCTGCTGGAACATCACCTCAAGGAACTCAGGCTGCCCACCTTCCTCAGAGAGTACGACAAGATGGCGCAGCAGTGCGCGGCCGAGGGAGTGGACCATCCCGACTACCTGCTCAGACTGTCCGAGCTTGAACTCATAGACCGCCATCACCGCATGGTGGACAGACGGATCAAGGCCGCGCGCTTCCCCGCGGTCAAGAGTCTGGACACCTTCGACTTCCTGGCCATCCCGTCCGTGAACAAGCAGCTTGTGAACCAACTGGCGCGGTGCGAGTATGTGGAGCGTCGTGAGAACGTCATCGCCGTAGGCAACAGCGGTACGGGCAAGACCCACGTCGCGTTGGGGCTGGGACTCGCCGCCTGTCAGAGGGGTCTGTCCGTGGGCTTCACCACGGCGGCGGCGTTGGTTCACGAACTGATGGAAGCCCGGGATGACAGAAGACTGCTGAACCTTCAGAAGAAGCTGTCGCGTCTCAAGCTGCTGATCATAGACGAACTCGGCTTCGTGCCGCTGTCGAGGAGCGGAGCGGAACTGCTCTTCGAGGTCTTCAGCCAGAGGTACGAGAGGGGCTCGATCCTTGTAACCACCAACCTGCCGTTCGACGAGTGGACCGAGGTCTTTGGATCCGAAAGGCTGACCGGGGCCCTGCTGGACCGTCTCACCCATCACGTGCATATCCTTGAGATGAACGGCGAGAGCTACCGCCTCAAAGAGAGCAGACAGGCCGCGGAGCTGCTGTCTTCGGACTGAACCCCGTCCCCAATCTCAGACCAATCAGGGCTGACATTTTCGCTTAGCGCTTAGGCCTCAGTGGTACACTTTCTCACCGCCCTGATGGCCCAAGATGTCTCCGCCCTTGACATGATGATAGCCGTCGGGATAAGCGCTGTTCCATGGTATGCGCGTACCGTGAGGGGATCTACTCTTTCGGTAAAGCAGACTCAATACGTGGAGTCGGCTCTTGCGGTAGGAGCTTCCGCCCGACGCATTATCTGGCGTCACATCCTGCCCAACGTGGCAGCCCCCATCATTGTGCTCGGCACTCTCGGAATGGCGACGTCAATCCTGGCAATTGCCGGGCTGAGTTTCCTGGGCCTGGGAGCGCATCCGCCTTCGCCTGAGTGGGGAGCTATGCTGTCGTCTGCCCGAACATACATAGGCAGGGCTAGTTGGTACGCCGCGTTTCCCGGACTCGCCATCATGGTCTCGGTACTCGCAATGAACATCATTGGGGATGCCTTGCGAGACATATTGGACCCCCGACTCAGAGGCAACATCAGCAGTGGGTAGCACAAGTGAGCCTCCCTCACCTCTTTCTATGAGGGTGTGCGAGAAGTTACTTCATGCTGCATATTCGCGCGATCTTGTCAGGTTTAGGGGTGGGTGGGCCAGCTATGGCGCCAGCGCCCTTGACACTGCCGGCCAGTCCAGAAACCGATGCCGCCCCCTGATGAGCTAACATACTGGAAGGGAGTTTCCACAACACTTGACGCAAGCTCATAGTCCCGGCAGGCTCTTGTCTGTTTGCGACTCAGGGTCGGTACTCCGGTTAGCCTTTCATCATCGCCTTGTTCTCATTCCTGAGACAGCGCGTGCATATGTACATCTTCTTCGGCTTGCCTTCACGAATGACGGTCATGCGCTGCACGTTGGCGAACCAACGGGTGCGGGTGTGTCGCTTCGAGTGGCTGACGTTGTTTCCTGACTGTCCTGCTTTGGCGCAAATCTGACATCTGGCCATGTTGACCACCTACCGGGATTAAACTATACTGCGAGAAATCGGTGTAACTTAACTTATAGACCATAGCATACGCCCGAAAGACAGGGCAAACCCTTCCTCACATGGCCTCCTCTCAATCCGGCTCACTTCAATACGATGGCCCCGCGTTGCTCTCTATGTTCGAGTCCGCGCTCCGGCTTATCGAAGCGAACGTTTCCGAGTTGAACCGGCTGAACGTCTTCCCCGTCCCGGACGGCGACACCGGAACGAATATGTACCTCACCGTAAGGGATATAGTCTCCAAGTCAGGCCCGCAGGTGGCCGATTCGGTAGCCCAAACCTCCCGCGTTATGGCAAGAGAGGCCCTCATGGGAGGGCGGGGCAACAGCGGCGTGATTCTGTCCCACTTCTTTATCGGCATGGCCGAGGCTCTCGAGGACTGCGCGGACTGTGGAGGAAGCGACCTCGTGCGTTCCCTGGTTTCCGCGTCGGTTCACGCATACGGCGGTGTCGGTCATCCCAGGGAAGGCACCATGCTTACCGTGATGCGCGAGACCGCCGATGCGGTCGAGGGACGGGACACGGACGACCTGGCTCAGATACTCGGGACCGCTTCCGAGGCGGCGCTGGCCTCCGTCGCGCGGACTCCCACTCTCCTGCCGGTGCTGTACCGCGCCGGTCTGGTGGACGCGGGCGGATACGGAGTCTATGTGATGCTCGAGGGGATGCGCCGCCACGTTCTGCGCGACGCCGACCTCGATGAGCAGCTAGTCCCGCCACAGCCCGACATGGGCGACGGAAACATCTCCCCCGATTTCCTGGACGAGATACAGGAAGAGGAGTTCGGGTTCTGCACACAGTTCCTGATCCATGGGAACGGACTGAGCAAGGACTCCATCATGGAGAGACTGCTGGAGCTTGGCACTTCGCCCGTCGTCATCGGCTCCGAGGAGATGCTCAGGGTACACGTCCACACCTACAACCCGGATGAGGTGGTCGGGTACGCCGCGTCGCTCGGAAGCGTGTCTCACAAGAACATCCAGGATATGGACGAGCAGCGTCAGCGCTACTCCGCGGACCGCAGGTCCGAGTTGGTCGGAGACGATACCACCGTCGTGGCGGTGGTACAGGGCGATGGACTGGAGCGCATATTCATAGAGCAGGGCATAGAGCATTTCATCAGCGGTGGAGACACGATGAATCCCAGCGTCGCCGACCTTCTCCGCGCCATAGAGGACGCGCCCACGGATGCGGTCGTAATGCTTCCCAACAACCCCAACGTCGCGCTGGCCGCGGGACAGGCCGCCAGCCTGTCGTCGAAACGGGTGCGGGTAGTGCCAAGCCGCACGGTGATACAGGGCATAGCCGCCGCGCTGGAATACGCTCCGGAGGGTCTGACGCTGGACAGCCTGGCAGACTCGATGGAAGAGAGGCTGGGCGACGTCCGCACCGGGGAAATATGCCTGGCTTCCAGGGACGCCGACCTCGGCAGCGTCTCAGTAGAAGAAGACCAGGTGATAGCGATGCTCGACCGCGAACTCGTGTATGGCGCGGACACGCTCGAAGAGACTCTCGCCGGACTGCTTGAAAAGGCGCTCGATGAGGATTCGGAACTGGTCACCATGTACTGGGGCGACCTTCTGGACGAGGATGATGCTGAGGATATGATGGCTTCGGTCGAGGAGAAATTTCCCGAAATCGAGTTCGAGCTTGTCCACGGCGGCCAGCCTCACTATCACTTCTTTATTTCCATAGAGTAGAGCGGAGAGAACGATGCCTATAAAAGTGGTAGCCGACAGCGTGTCCGACATTCCAGCCGATATTGCCGAGGAACTCGACATAACAGTCGTCCCCGCATATGTCCGCTTCGGCAACGACGTCTATAAAGACGGCGTGGAACTCACCACCGACCAGTTCTTCGACAGGCTGCTGAACGGGCCGGACTTCCCCGCCACGTCACAGCCCTCCATAGGAGACTTCTCGGAGACCTATGCCAAAGTTGCGGACGGCGCGGACGGGATAGTATCGGTGCACGTTTCGGGCAAAGTGAGCGGGACAGTGAACTCGGCCAGGCAGGGCGCGGCGCAGGTTGGCGACGCCTGCCCGATAGAGGTGTTGGATACGCTTCAGGCATCTATGGGCGCCGGATTGGTGGCGATAGTCGCCGCCAAAGCCGCACGGGACGGCGGCTCGCTGGAAGAGGTGACTGCCGCCGCGCGGGACGCCACCGACAGGTGCCAGTGTATCGCGCTTATGGACACTCTTGAGTACCTGATCAAGGGTGGGCGCATCGGAAAGGCGAAGGGTATGCTGGGAAGCCTGCTCAAAATCAAGCCTCTGATTATTATCCGCGACGGTGAGGTGCACGACCTGGCCAAGGAGCGCACGCGGAGAAAGGCGGTCTCCCGGCTGGAGAGGACGGCGGGGGAATTTGCGCCGCTCGAATCGGCGGCCGTCATGTACAGCACATCCCGCGAAGAGGCGGAAACCCTCGCCGAGAGACTTCGCCCCTCGATTGCGGGCGGCGAAATGCCCATAGTGACCCGGTTCGGTCCCGCGCTCGGCACCTACGTCGGCCCCGACGCCCTGGGCATATCCCTTCTGAGTGCCTAGCACCCGCCCAACAATAAGCCCCTCACCCCATTTTCGCCCTGAGATTGTCGAAGGGTCTATTGTATTTGCGGCAACGATGTGTACATAATCTTCTATGTACAACCGTTCGCCATCGTACCACACCGTACACGTATCAACGCCCAGCCACGAATACTTTAGAAGGAATAATGGCAGAGCAGATAGCTACACTACCGGACTGGGTTAACCGCACAATCTGGACGGGTGACAACCTCGATATAATGAGGGGAATGAACTCCGGTTCGGTTGACCTGATCTACCTGGACCCGCCATTCAACAGCAATCGCACCTATGCCGCGCCCATTGGGAGCGAGGCGACTGGAGCGGCGTTCAAGGACACCTGGACACTGGACGATGTGGACAAGGTCTGGCACGGGCTGATAGCGGACGAAGGCCTGCGCTATACCGCATCATTGACTCGGCTGGCTTCGCGCATGGGAAGGGCATGAAATCGTACCTCACTATGATGAGCGTGCGCCTCCTGGAGATGAGACAGCTACTCAAGCCGACCGGATCCATCTATCTCCACTGCGACCCGACCGCCAGCCACTACCTGAAAATGGTGATGGACGCGGCCTTCGGTCAAGATAACTTTCGCAATGAAATTACTTGGCGGCGCACCACTGCGCATAGCGACTCTACACGCTACGGAAGAAACACCGACATCATCCTTTTCTATACCAAAAGCCAGAACAGAACTTGGAACATTCAATACCAGCCTTATGACGAAGCGTACAAGGTACGTTTTCGACTCAAAGACCCCAATGGGCGTGCCTATGCTGATTACGACCTCACGGCAAAAGGACTGTCCGGCGGCGGGTATGAGTACGAATACAAAGGCGCGTTCTCTTTGTGGCACGTTCCATTGGAGACTATGGAACGGTTGGATTCCGAGGGCAGACTGCACTTTACCAGAACAGGCGGCATCCGGCGGAAGAGATATTTGGACGAAATGCGGGGCAGACCTGTTCAAGCGCTCTGGGACGATATTGACGCTATAAACTCCCAGTCCCGCGAACGCCTCGACTACCCTACCCAAAAGCCTCTGGCCCTATTGGAGCGTATCATCAAGGCGTCCACAAACCCCGGCGACACGGTTCTTGACCCGTTCGCCGGTTGCGCTACCGCCTGTGTAGCCGCCGAGAAGTTAGAACGCCAGTGGGTCGGCATAGACCTATCCCCATTGGCTTACAACCTCGTCCAGGCGCGCTTCGCACGCGAGTTGAAGGTCGGCTCAGACGAAACCCCCACACTCACGGGCTGGAATGTAACCCATCGTACCGATGTCCCGCGCCGCGTCGACCAGGGTCCGCTTCCCAACTACCGCACCCACAAGCATACCCTGTTCGGCAGACAGGAAGGGATCTGCGTCGGTTGCGAGGTCATGTTCCCATTCCGAAACATGACCACAGACCACATCGTGCCGCAGTCGAAAGGCGGCACTGACCACTTGGACAACCTCCAGTTGCTCTGCGGCGCGTGCAACTCCATGAAAGGCGACCGCTCTCAGGCCGAATTCTTCACCCGCCTTATTCGCGAAGGGCTTAGGAAATAGGACAAGCCCAAAGTCCGAACGATGGTCGGAAGGTAGGTGACGGTGGTTCGCTACGCACCCCGACAAGGCATATAAGGAGTACATAGATGGATTGGGCTCAGATTGGTGCTGTCACTTCAGCGGTTGCAGCGGTTATCTCGGTTATAGTTACCGTGATTGTGGGATGGCCGACATTGACAAACTTGGCCCCAGATCGTCGTAAGTTCAATAAGCTTGAGGCATATGAACGAGACATACTCAAGGCAATGCTTGAGACTGAATCTGGGCTTTTGATTCCACTTCGCGGTGAAATAGCGCCCATGGTGTCACACGAAGTCTCCCTCAAATACAACCGCTATCCGCGCTCGGCAGGAGTAGGATTTGCTCCTAAGCACTCGGCCAAGGATAGTGTAGATTACCCCGTGTGCAAGTTTTTGGATAAAGGATAGAAACAGTTGAAAGTCCAAGTCATAGCGTCTCTAATAGGGTTGCATCAAACTCCGAGGATGACGCCATGGACCTGGACGACTTCATAATAACCGTTTTCTGCATTATTGACGACACTATGAAACAGCTTTTTGGAACAATACGCCTCAGACAGAGAGGGCCTGCGCCCGCACTCTCAGACAGCGAGACGCTCACCATGGAGATAGTAGGAGAGTATCTGTCTCTGAACCAGGACAAGGCCATCTATGACTACTTCCGCAGACACTATTCGCACTTCTTCCCTGAAATGGGAAAGATACATCGCACCACATTCGTCAGACAGGCGGCCAATCTGTGGCGCGTCAAGGAGATGATATGCAGCGTATGCTTGAACAGGTCAGATACGACCCCTCTCTGAAACTGGTTGACAGTTTCGCTGTCCCTGTCTGTCAGTTCGCTCGCGCATACAGATGCCAGCGCTTCAGGGGTGAGGCCGGCTTTGGACACGATACCGTTGCGCGCCAGACCTTCTACGGCTTTCGATTGCACGCACTGGTGGCGTGGCCGGGTGTGATAGTCAGCTTCGGCATAGCGCCTGCCCAAGTCCATGAGACAGCTGTGGTTCCCGAGTTGGTCAACGGGCGGCGCGGAACCATGTTGGGAGACCGAAACTACTGGAGTCCCAGACTCAAAGAGGAACTGGATAGAGATGGGCTTAATCTTCAAGCACAGTTCAAAAGAGCTTCTTCCGAGCCCTGGCCGCACAGAAGTGCGACGATCAGTCGCTTCCGTTATAGGATAGAGACGGTCTTCGGACAATTAGTGGACCGCTACCTGATCAAGCGTGTGTGGGCCAGGGATATGTGGCATCTGAGCAATCGTCTGCTCAGAAAAGCGCTCAGCCACACCATGGCTTTCATGTTGAACCAGGCTCAGGGTAATCCTCCTCTGCAAATATCTAAATTGGTGAACTGAACATAAACCCGCACATCGGGTTAGATTAGTTTTCAAGCGGCGGAGTTTGAATCAGGATTTGCTGGATTCGTAAGATTATCAGAATATGAAAGATGGGTACTATGCAACGCTCCTGCGACTGTGAACATTAACTCAGGCCAGACGCTTAGTACTGTTTCCATGTAAATTTGCAGTGTCATTAGAAATTGGTTAGTCTTGAGCATGATCTTTTTGTGAGGGAGCGCCGAGACATGACCGCCATAAAGTATAAAGTTGAGTTGACACAATCCGAACGGGCCAGTCTGACGGAGGTGACCAGCAAGGGAAGGTCGTCAGCACGCAAAGTGAAGCGAGCGCTTGCGCTGTTGAGGGCCGACGAGGGAATGTCTGACCCTAAGATAGCCGAAGCGATTTCCATGAACGCTGATACGGTAGCCAGAGTTCGGAAACGATTCTGTGAGGAGGGACTGGAGAGAGCGCTCAACGAACATCCCCGTCCTGGACAGAAGCGAAAGCTGGACGGCAGACAGGAAGCGCATCTGGTTGCCATAGCTTGCAGCGATCCACCCGAAGGACACACACACTGGACACTCCAACTGCTTGCTGACAAAGTGGTGGAGATGGAGTTTGCACAGAGCGTATCGCTTGAGACGATTCGGCAGATACTCAAAAAACGAACTGAAGCCCTGGAAGAAGAAAGAGTGGTGTATCCCCAAGGTGAGCGGGGAGTTCGTGGCTCGAATGGAGGACGTGCTGGACCTGTACAGTGAAGACTACGATCCGGAGCGTCCGGTGGTCTGCTTCGACGAGACATCCAAACAGTTGATAGAAGATACGAGGACACCCATAGCTCCCAGAGCCGGACGATTGAAACGCTATGACTGCGAGTACAGGCGAAACGGAACTCGGAACCTGTTCATGTTCTGTGAACCGAAAGGAGGGTGGAGACACGTGGAGGTGACCGAGCGTCGCACCGCTGTGGACTTCGCTCAGCAGATGCGCTGGCCGGTTGACGAGGCGTACCCTGCCGTGGGGACAATCCGTGTGGTATTGGACAACCTCAACACCCACAAGTTCGGCTCTCTTTACGAAGCGTTCGAGCCGTCTGAAGCGCGCCGCATAGCCAGGTGTCTGGAGCTTCACTACACCCCCAAGCATGGAAGTTGGTTGAACATGGCTGAGATAGAGTTCAGCGTCTTCAGCAGGCAGTGTCTGAATCGTCGCATAGGCGACGAAGAGACCTTGAAGCGAGCAGGGCCTTTGCAAAGTCAGTATTGGTTGAGCGCTACAGAAGGCTGTGCGCAGAGTCTTTGAGCTCTGCCGGTGAGCGGTTCCTTCGCCGACCACAATGAGCACATTCCCCTGAGCAGGCTCACCGCCGTGTTTCGAAGCAGGCTGAGTATCTCGCCGCTGCTATGTTGGCGCATAACGTGTCGGTCTTCTCCAAAGCTGTCATCTTTGACATGAAACAGACTGTTTTCGACGCCCCAGTGTCCCCGCACCAACGACAGCGCTCTGAAAGGCGTGAGATTGGACAGGCTGCTCACAGCGTACTGGACGCTTTCCGCCACGCTTCCGTCCTTGAGGCGCTTGACTCGCTTTGCGATCTTGATAGCGCTCGACAGTCCAGGAAAATCGCTGTAGCCCGCGAGTTGCTCTGATACCCACACCTTTCTATTCTCAAGTCTCCCGTGGCCCTTATTGGTCAACTCCATGTCGGGTTCGCTCGGCTCCGAGAAGAGCAGTTCTACGTCCTCGTGGAGTTCGGGCTGGTTTTTTTGAACTTGACCATGTAGTCCTTGCCCTCCGACAATATCGCCTCGGCTAAGTCAGCGTTCGCGTACAGCGCGTCGCCGGTCAGCACGCCCAGACCCTCGAAACGGCTCGACACCCGCTTCACCCACATAAGGGCCGCCCTGGGTTCTTCTGGGTGGGAGCCTATCTTCATCCGGTCGAGCGCGACCAGAACCTCACAACTGAATATGTGCAGTGTCCTCAGTTGTTCTCCGTTCTCCCAAACCCCTCTCAATGTCTTTCCGTCCATCGCCGCCACTAAAACCTTGTTCCCGCGCAACTCTGACAGTTCCATCACAAATCTCAACAACGCCTCACGCACTTCGGACACCGACACCATTCGCAGCAGCCTCGACAGCGTAGCCACCGATGGACTGCGCCTCAACCCCAATGCGCCCAACAAGGTCGGATAAGTGTCGCCGAATCTGTAAATCGCGCTCAATGAGCGTTGACCGCACATCAGAGCTAGAATCGTCAGCGCCAATACTCCATCCAGTGGATGTACCCTGCCACGACTGTATCGCTGGTCCGTGATCTCTCCCAGTTGCCTTCTGAGCAGGCTGAATTCTTCCGGCAGCGTTGACAACTGTTCCATCACTCACCTCCATCCCGTCATATCCTACCCCTTTCTTAGACTTTGCAAAGGCCCTGGCTTGCCACAACCAGCCTGGTGTTCGAACTTGCCATGTGATAATCTCAGCATCTTTCGGTTGTCTGGTTTGACGCTGCGCCCAATAGGCAATCTTGTCATAGAGGGTGATGTCCCAACTGCCCCTGAGAGCAGACCTTTTATCCACTCAGAGTGGATAATCGAAATATCCTGACGATGACCCTGGCAGATACACAGTCAAGCCACCCGGGGCGCAGGCTATCACGGCTCACACGAATCCACAATGCGCGGAAGCGTCCTCTCGATTATTATCACGTTAATAGTCCGAAGCGCGCGGATTCGATATATCCTGAGAATGCGATTGCCCTGCAACAACCCTTCCCGGATTGGATACCGCGCCAATTATGTTATATCATGTCACTCCCGTTATGGTTAGGCGGGCAGCGCTGAATCTACGAGAGTTCATCAAGGCTATGACTCATGGACGATACAAGCAAGAACCGGACCGGCATGAACACATCCGAACGCGGAGATCCCGAGAGAGTGCCAGCTTTCCCTAAGGTGGAGCGTCACTTCTGGAGGCGCATGACTCGAGGGTTACTGGTGATAATCCCGCTTCTTGTCACCCTCCTCATCCTGCGCTACCTTGTCGCGATATTGGGGAGTCTGTTAAGGCCGGTCGCGAGCCTGATTCTCGATATTCCATATATGGCCGAAGTCCCCGCCTCGACGCGCTGAACGTTCAACCGCCCGACAACCTGGATGGACGCTCTCTGCTGCCCGCTATGGCGGACAGTTCCGTCCCGGGTCGTGGATACGCGGTCAGCACCATCCCGTTCGCCAATCCGGGCGACCCGGTAAGGAGCGTTGACAACGTCCGCCGCCAGTTGCAGGCGTCCCCGGTAACCACCCTGACCGCCGGAAACATGACTCTTCTTTACAGCGCGGATCCCGGTATGTCCGAACTCTACGACCTGGCTGCGGACCCGCGCCAGCACAGGAATATAATTGGGGACAGGTCTGAGGACGCCTCCGAACTGCACAAGCTGCTGATACGTTTTATGAAAGAGATCGGAGTAGCCGAGGGCCTGCTGAATCCCCGGCTGGAACTGCGCATCTAAAGGCCCCGATCAGCGTATCCAACCGCATCTGTCATACGAGAGGTATCTACATGGCCGGACCACTGGAAGGGATAAAAGTTCTGGAGTTCACGCAGATTATCGCTGGCCCGTTCGGCGGAATGATGCTGGCGGACATGGGCGCCGACGTCATCAAGGTCGAGCCTGTCGGGGGCGAGCCTTGGCGTCTGGCCCTGGAGTTCATTCCGGGCGAGTCCAAGACCTATATGTCACTAAACAGGGGCAAGCGCAGCCTTCCGCTCGATCTCACAAATCCCGAGGCGGTCGCCGTAGTCCACCGGATGATGCCCGATATTGACGTGGTGGTCATAAACGCCCGCCCGGACGTTCCGGACAAGCTGGGAATAGACTACGAGACGCTCTCCGCCATCAACCCGCGCGTCATATACTGCGACAACACCGCCTTCGGACGAAACGGCCCTCACAGCTACCGGCCCGGCTACGACCTGATTATCCAGGCCATGAGCGGCCTGATGGCAGCCGAGGGCAAGATAAAGGACGGCGTTCCACAACTCATCACCTCGACCGCGATGGCCGATTTCGCCACCGGCATCGCCATTGCCTGGGGCGTATGCGCCGCGCTGTTCCACAGGGAGCGAACCGGGCGCGGCCAGAAGGTCGAGACCACGCTTCTCGGCACGGCGCTCGGCGTCCAGACCGGGAGCTTTATGGAGATAGACGCATTCGACGCCGAGCGCAGGGCGGAGTTCCTGTCCGTATTGAGCGCGATGCGGGAATCCGGCGCCTCCTACGAAGAGATGGACGAGCAGTACATCCAGATGGTTTCTCCCTGGCGCGGGGGCAACATCTACTACCGCACCTATAAGGCCGCGGACGGGGTGTTGGCGGTCGCGTGTCTGAGCGACCGCCTCAGAAAGCGGGTGGCCGACATTCTCGGCATAGACGACCCCCGATTCAGCCCCGGCTACGACCCGTTCGACGAGGATACGATTGCCCACTCCCAGGAACTTGTCCGAGTGGCTGAGACGCTCTTTCGGGAGAGAACGGTTGACGAGTGGCTGGAGACGTTCGACAGCGTTGGAGTCCCCGCCGGCCCCGTGCGATACATACAGGAGTTGATGGACGACGAACAGGTCAGGGCAAACGGCCTGAGCGTCGAACTCGAACACTCCCTGGCGGGGAAGGTGAAGATGGTCGGACCGATTATCAATATGAGTGAAACGCCGCTCGAAGCCATGTCCGCCTCCCCCGCCCTCGGAGAACACACCGACGAGATACTGGCTGCGATGGGCTACTCGCAAGACGAAATATCCGGGCTCAAAGCGGATGGAGTTACCCATTGACCTGCACCCACGCATCCTTATGGTCATCTCGAAATGGTCATCTCGAAACTCGAATACCGCAGCGCCTTTGCAAAGTCTGCCTGGGCTTCAGGATATTTTCGTTTTCAGGAGACAAGTTGATCAACGGGATGACCGTCCCCTCTCCCTCGATGGGCTGACAGGGGTAGGTAAACGTGTACAGCCAAGTATGAATACCAACGTACAGCCCCCTCTCCCTCAGGGAGAGGGTTGGGGTGAGGGTGATCCACACTATTTCGTCTATGGGATGTCCGATAATGAATAGACCCTGCTGGGCTTCCCCTTCTACTACACATATACACCTCCAATACGCTACAATGTACGCATGATGAACAACTTTCTCGACAGATTATCCATAAATGGGAACTTATCAATCACTTTCGCCTGTGTGAGAAAAATTTCTCTTAGCTACAAACGCTGGGAAACGCTGGGTGAAAATGGCCCCAGTGTCCCCCCAGAGGGCTCCCTGTAATCGCCCAGCGTCCCCCCAGCGGCTCACTCGGAAACTATAAACCCAGGTATATGCAACCGCGCAGATCTAGCTTTTCTCTCATGTTCGGGCTGATTCGACCGCGCCGTCCGATTACTCACTTTGAAAACGCCCCGCGAATCTCGTTTGACGCTGTCAAAGAGGCGATGCTATAGTCCAGGATAGCTGTTCACCCTGAATTGCCATACATCTTTTGTGAGGTATCCTTCGTGCCGGTTAACATAGTCGTCTGCGCTAAACAGGTCGTGGATCCGGAGACTCCCGCGTCCGCGTTCAGAATAGACCCCGAAAGCAAAAGCGTCGTTCCCGCGGCGGGCATTCCACCCGTCGTAAACGGGTTCGACGAGAATGCCGTCGAGGCCGCGCTCCGCCTCAAAGAGGCCGGCGGAGCGAAGATAACCGTAATATCGGTCGGCAACGGCTTCGTCATGGACGTTATGAAAAAACCGCTGTCCATGGGCGCCGACGAGCTTATCCTGGTTGATGACCCGCTCACTGCCGAACTCGATGCGTTCGCCACCGCGCAGGCTCTGGCCGAGGCTATCAGGAAAGTCGGCGAATACGACCTTGTACTCTGTGGAAGGCAGGCGTCCGACTGGGATAATTCTATGGTACCCTTGGGTGTCGCCGAATTGCTCGGCCTGCCCTGTGTAACCATGGCCCAGAAGATCGAAACTCAGGATGACGGGATAGTCGTTCATAGGGCCATGACCGACGGGTACGAAGTAATCCGCGCGCCGCTTCCCGCGGTGGTCACCGTCAGCAACGAGCTAGGTGGGCCGCGCTACCCTACCCTGCGCGGCATTATGATGGCCGGTCGAAAGCGCCCTACCGTCTGGACTGCTTCCGACATCGGCTTGGATGAGTCCGCTCTCGCGCCCAGGCTGACACTGGAAGAACTGTACGTTCCGGTGAGCGACAAGCAGTGTGAGTTCATCGAGGGCGAAGACGAAGCCGACGCCGGAAGGCAGCTTGCGCTGAGACTGCGCGAAGCGCGCCTTGTTTAGACCATACACAGACCTTTCAACTATAACTGGAGATAACTGATGCAGGGGATTCTGGTCTTCGGAGAATTGGATCAAAACGGTCTTGGCGGCATAACCGGCGAACTGCTCTCGCTCGCTCGCTCCCTGGCCGACGAAATCGGCGATGACGTGTCGGTTTCCTTGCAGGGCGCATCGGTCGGAAGCGAGGCCGGCGATGCCGTCGCCCTGGGCGCCGATAAGGTTTACAAGATAGAAAGCCCGGTTCTCAGCGAACCCCAAATAGAGGCCCACCTCTCCGCCCTGGAACAGGTCGCCAAGCATACCAACCCCTCTATCATCCTGATAGGCCGGACTCCCCTCGGTAGGGATGTTGGCCCCAGGCTCGCGTTCAGGCTTGGAGCCTCGGTCGCCCAGGACTGCGTTGAAGTGTCTGTGAACGCCGGCACCGGGCGGGTGCTCGCCACCAGGCCCGTCTATGGTGGAAACGCCATGGCCAGCGTCTCATTCTCCGGCGATAGTGTCCAGGTTGTGATTGTCCGACCAAAAACCTTCGAGGCGAATGTGCCGGACCCCGACCGCGACGGAAGCATAGAGGACTTCTCAGCCGACCTCGACGACTCGGTCATCAAGGCGCGCCTTATAGAGACGGTTTCACAGGAGTCGGAAGGTGTTCGGCTCGAAGACGCGGGAATAGTCGTCAGCGGCGGTCGCGGACTCGGTGGCCCCGAACCTTTCGAGCAGCTTCAAACGTTGAGCGACCTGCTCGGCGGCGCTCTCGGCGCGTCGCGCGCCGCCTGCGATGCCGGGTGGATAGACCACAGTCACCAGGTGGGGTTGACCGGCAAGACCATCACCCCCAACCTGTACATAACGGTCGCCATATCCGGCGCGAGCCAGCACATGGCGGGTTGTTCCGCTTCCAAGAACATCGTCGCCATAAACCGGGACGAAGACGCTAATATATTCAAGTCCGCCACATATGGAGTCATCGGCGATTGGAACAAGATTCTCCCTTCGTTTATCGAAACGGTCAGAGAATTGAGGGACAGCTGACCTCCCAGTCATAATTCAGGACGGAGTGGTTATGGAAGGTAACTTCCTTTTCGATATCCGAGATGTGATTCAAAATATAGAACGCGCAGAGGTAATGTCGGTTTTCTTCCCCACGTTTCGCCGCGCGCTGATTGTCGATACGCGCTACAAGGATGATGTAGGACCTCTGGTCAGGCTGATGCCCATGGCAAGGTCGCCCCAGGACCGGATGAGATCAATCCGCCGCATCAGGCCCGAATTCCCCAGGCCCGCCAATCTCACTCTAGTCCCGTGGCAGAGATACGTCGGCAGCCTGATCAGTTCCGGCGTATGGGATAAAATACTCGCCCGCGTGGAAGAGTCCGGCGATAAGGCCGTTCTGATAGCCTGTGAGGAAGCGCTGACCGAACTGCGACAACTGGAGAGCGACGAACTCACCGCCGCCATCACCGGCGAGAACTATCACACCCTCTGGTCCGGTAAAGAGTCATCCGGCTGAGAGATAATGCTGACTGTCACCGCGCCCGCCAAGCGAGAACTCAAGAACATTCTGGACCAGCGTAAGCTGGGCCACGGTCGCTGTCTCAGGCTCGCTATCCCTCCCGCCTGGTCCGGCCCTGGCGACTTCGGAATCGTCATAGACGACGAGAAGAGCGACGACCTGACTGTCACCCTTCGCGGAGCCAAGATACTCCTGCTGAGCCAGCAACTTGCTCCCCAGATGTCCACCTCCGTACTGGACTACAAGGAAACCCCGCAGGGAATGGGGTTTACGCTCGACGTTTACTGAACGCGCATTCCGATTCGATCCCGCGCCGGTAGCATCCAATGTCCGATACCACCTGCCCGCTGTGTCTGAACAGCCCCGCGCGATTCCTTCACAAGTCCGACGACAGGCACGGAATGCGGGAATTCTACGAATGCCCTGTCTGCGACCTTGCATACGTGCCGTCCCGATTCCACCTGCCCCCCGACGCCGAGATGGAACGCTACCTGATGCACGACAATGACCCCGAAGACGACGGATACAGGGCTTTCCTGGCAAGGCTATGGAATATCCTCAAACCGATGCTGTCCAGAGGTGAATGTGGACTTGATTACGGCTGCGGCCCCGGCCCCGCCCTGGCCCGGATGATGCGGGAGGACGGTTTCCGTGTGGAGAAATACGACCTGTACTTCTTCCCCAAACCCGAACCGCTTACGAGAGTTTACGACTTCATAACGTGCACCGAAACCGTCGAACATCTCAGGAAGCCGATGGAAGTCTTCAGTTTGTTCGACTCCATCCTGAGACCGCAGGGAAAACTCGGAATAATGACCGGAATGCTGGAAGAGCGTTCCAGGTTCGGAGACTGGTACTACCAGAGAGACCCCACCCACCTAGCATTCTACACTCGCAGAACTATGAACTGGATCGCGGAGCGCATGGGCTGGACTGTTGAGTTCCCCGCCGCCAACATTGCCATCTTCACCACAGGGCCTTTCTGAAGTCAGACTCCGCTTCCAAGGTGCAGTCCGGTTCAGTTGCGGTTTGATACCAACAAGTGGATAGCTAATGACCTGCGTGTCGGCGTGGACATATTGCAAAAGGGGATTGTTGCTGCCTCTGCTCGGTCGATAAGGACAACCACTTGGGACCGGACATATGCCTTGCGGGGGTTATAGTCGGCATCGTTGCGATGCTCCTGCAGATTTCCAAACACCTGGGCGAAATTACTTACTGCGGATATGCTACCCGAATGGTATGACGCCAGCCGGGTCTTCGCTGTGCTATGCTGCAGTGCACGGTAGGTCCTGACCCAGAGAGCAATGTTGTGGCCGGTTGGAGAAACTCCCACTAAAGTGTCGGCGTTACTTTGGCAAAGGGCGTGGAACATCGCGTAGTATGCGGTGCTTATGCTCGTCTGAGTATGGCTTGACTTGGTCTGCTTGGCAATGGTGACGGATAAGGTGCCCCTGCCAACATTCTGGCTGTGTCGATCAGATGTTGCCAGTTCAAGGCGCTTCCTGCTCCCATGGTAATTTGCTTACCAGCTGATGTTACGCACTTAGCTATGAATTCCTAAACGAGAATGAGCCAGATCAGCTACGAAATCTCTCTCAACTGCGTAAGGTCAGTTACCAGTTCAGACCATTCGGAGTGCTCAGCTTTAGCGATATAGGATTCGGTCGGTATGTTGTGGAAACCGAGGCACGCCAATACATTCACCAATTCTGATGAGACGCTGTTTAGTTTTTCAGGGTCCAGCAGTTCATAATCTCCCTCGTACACCACGGTAATGTCGAGGTTATCGTCTCCATATTGATCTACGGTCAATTCGGTTTTGATTGGACCAAACACTATCTTGCCTTCGAAAGCCTGGTCGAGCAGAATTTTGATATTGTCCTCAGCTGCGTTGGCGGTGCTTGACGGTACGACCATGGAAACCGACCTCCCGTAGCGGCAATGATTTTACATCTTCCCTCGTTAGCATGAATCGTAGGGTCCGTGAGTTGGCAATGTCAAGCGGTGGTTGCGCTCACCAGGGTCTTTCCATTATTGGGCGCGGCACAGTCTTATGGCGATCATCCCCTCATAACATCCGTCTGGATTGACGATTCGCTTATGTTGTCTCACAGCGGCGAGTGCGGCTCTCACCCTTAGATGACTGACTGAACGAAAATGAAAAGACCCCGCTCCGTTTCCAAGCCCTCTACAATATCACTCCCACGCTGTGCTACAATACAAGCATGACAGAACAACAGTGCTTGGATATATAGTCGAGTTTATCAATGAAGTTCCGCCCACCCCGAAAAAATCCTCTGAACTGGTAGATACAGGGCTATGCAGGTGACATGCAGGTGAAAATCGCCGCCAGAGAGCATTTGCAACTCATTAGCGGGTCACCAGCAGGCCACCTGCACCCCCACCAGCACAACTATAAGTCTGAATATATGCCCCAAACTCATCAGCCCCGCGCCAGTTCGTCCCTGGTCTCCGCTACCCTCCGCCTCATATCGTCGAGAAGGACGGACGGCGGCGCGGGAGCGACGTGGGTGTATCCGACGCCCAACTCCATGAGGTCTCGTGGACTCAGCGGCAGAGCCGCGTGGTTCATCGGTATCTGGAGTTTCGCTTTGCCCACTGCCCTGACGGTGTCCGCGATCTCTCTAACCTTGTCCATGAGTCTCGGATCGGATGGCCCCGAAGCCCCTATCGCCTGGGACAGGTCGGTAGGCCCTATCGCCACCAGGTCAACCCCGTCCAGGGCGGCTATCTGGTCAACCTCGTTCAACGCCTTCGTGTCTTCCGTCATTACCGACAGGAGAATGTTTTCGTTCGACGTTCTAACGTGTTCGTCCCATGACACGGTGCCAAATCTTGCGGCCCGGGTGCCTCCCGCCCCGCCCCGTTCTCCGATTGGTGGATACCGGACGGCGGCGATGGCCTCTTTCGCCCCCTGGACTCCATTGACGTGAGGTATGATAATCCCCTGCGCCCCCATATCCAATATGCGAAGAATCAGCTTGGCGTCATTGTCGGGAACGCGAACCATTGGCGTGATACCCACAAGGTCCGCCGCGACAATCATCTGCTGTATCAGCGGCAGGTCGAACGCGGTGTGTTCCATATCAATAAAAGCGGCGTCGAACCCCGCGAGTCCGATTATCTCCACAATCTGGGGGTCGGTGAAGCTGACATATGTACCCAGGGCCAACTCACCCCCGCGAATTTTGTCTTTGACGCGATTGTTCATAATTGGGACGCTTCCATTTCTTGTGTATGATTATATATGCGCTCGCCATCTCAGCCGATTGTAAGTACGGGAAAATAATACGTCAACAGAACACAGCGCGGAGGCGTAAATGGAACTAAACCTGATTTCGCAGTTCAAGGCGCACCCCAGACACGCGCAGTCCGTCATCTTCTCATACGACGGGCGCGAGCTGGCAACCACCGGAATGGACGCTCTTGCCCAGGTGTGGTCAGTCCCTGAGTTCGAACACTCGAGGAGTTTCCATGGC
This sequence comes from Dehalococcoidia bacterium, assembly GCA_965197685.1. GTDB lineage: Bacteria > Chloroflexota > Dehalococcoidia > Lucifugimonadales > UBA1123 > VXRN01. Next base: position 607,015 of record CBDANP010000007.1, on the reverse strand, counting down.
CACGAAAAGAGTGTCAACGCGATTGACCTGTCTCCGGACGGCGCCCTTGCAATAACGGGTTCCTCCGATCGGGCGGTCATAGTCTGGAACTGGAAATCGGGCGAGCCGCTTCATCGCCTGGCGGGTCACCGAAACACCGTTGCCGCGGTCGCGTTCTCTCCGAAGGGTAATACAGCGGCCAGCGCGTCCTACGACGGCAGAATCGGCTTGTGGGAAATCGGAGCCGACACGCTGGAGATTTTCAGGTCTCATCCCAGGCACGTGACTTCTATCAGTTTCTCCAAGGATGGCGGCTCACTGGCCTCGGCAGGTGTTGGGAACATAGTGAAGATATGGGACGTCCACAGCCGTAAAATGCTGAAAGAGATAGAGGCCCCCGGCCAGTCGGCCACAAGTTGCCTGTTCCTCCCCGACGGAAATCTCTGCTGCATAACCTATGAGGGTGAGGTCGCCATATACTCGGAGGAATCATACGATCTGCTGTCGTCAGGTTCGCCACACGGCGGCAGAGTATCTTCGGCAGCCTTCCTGCCAGACGCCGACAGCCTCGTATGCTCGGTGGATGGCGGGGTGATTGTACTTGACCTGAACTCGATGCAGGTTTCGGCCCGGTACGAGACCGGCATCAAAGGAATGTACGGAGTGGCTTGTTCTTCGGATGGCCACATGGCGGCCGCCGCAAGCGCCGATGGTCGGTGCAGGGTGTGGGAAGTAATTCGGTAGCGCCGCATGGCAAAGACGCTCGATTTCGAGACGCCCGTTTTCCCTAACCGCGCTTTCAGGCCAGCCTCTTGACGAGTTCAGGCAGAAGTTCTCCGGTAGCCCCGCGCAGGATGACGTCCGCCATGTCGGACAGCGGTGTCGGGTTCGGATTCGCCTCTATCAGCGTTCCACCGTTTTCTTTGACAATCCGCGGAAAGCTGGCAGCTGGAAAGACCGTTGCCGAGGTGCCGCAGACAATCATGCAGTCGCACATCGCCGTCTCCCGGAAGCAGGCGTCTATAACCGACGGCGGTATCGGCTCGCCGAACATCACGGTGTCGCCTTTGACCAGGCTGCCGCACTCCGGGCATATCGGCGGCAGGGCATCGTAATCGAATGCCTCGCGCGACCATCTCGACTCGCAGCCTATACAGCGAACCTTCGTCCGGTTGCCATGAATCTCTACCAGCCTGGTTGACCCGGCTCGGATGTGAAGATTATCCACGTTCTGCGTAATGGTCATTTTGAGAGCGCCAAGACGCTCCATGCTCACGAGCGCGTAGTGTCCCGGGTTGGGTTCGGCGCTGTCTATCGCTTCCCTGAACTCTGTGCGGGCCGGATCGGCGCCTGGGTCCAGTTGATGCTCCCACCACCTGATGGGGTCGAGCAGGAACTGCTCATACCCGTTCATGCTGGGTTCGCCAACCCTTGTCCAGAGACCGCCCGCGCCCCTGAAAGTGGGAACCCCGCTCTCGGCGGAAAGTCCGGCCCCGACCAGCGCGACCACGTACTCCGAGGCCCTGATGAGTTCAGCCGCTTTTCCTATCGCCATTTCATCTTCTCGCAAAGTCAGCCTCCGAATCTCGCGTCATAGCTCTTTAGCCGGGTGAAGTCACCTGCCCCGAGTCAATGGAAATGCGTCGAACCGGGTGGTCTCCAATCATTTGGCGAAGATCCGTCTCAGCGGTGGTTATGATGACCTGTTCGTACTCCTTGATCCGGTTGAACACGTGCCGCCTGCGTTCCGCGTCCAATTCGGACATCACGTCGTCCAGCAGCATCACCGGCTGGTCTCCAACCCTGTCGCTGATAAGTTGAGCTTCTCCCAGTTTCATAGCCAATATCACTGTCCTGGTCTGGCCCCTCGATGCGTATGAGCCGACTTCCATCCCGTCCAGTCCCGCCCTCAAGTCGTCCCGGTGCGGTCCAACCAGACAGAATCCCGCTCCTATTTCGCGCTGTCGCAGGGCTTGAATCTCTTCCAGGATGGTCTTCGAGAGGTCTCGCGCGTCCTTGTAATCTCCCATATCCAGAGATGGAGAATAAGTCAGCGAAAGCGTCTGGTCCAGACCGCTCAGTTCACTGTGTATCGGGCCTGCGGTCGCATTGAGCGCATTTATCACCCGAAGGCGCGCGTCCATGATGCGCGCCGCGTGAATAGACAACTGAACGTCCCAGAACTCCAGCTCTGACGTTCTGGCTCCACGTTCCTTGATGGATTTCAGCAGATGATTGCGCTGGGTCAGAACCTTCTGATACTCCTGCGCCTCTCGCAGGAAGCCGGGCATAAGCTGAGATGTCAATATATCTGCGTAGCGTCGCCGAAGAGACGGAGGACCGTTCATGAGGTCCATGTCTTCGGCTGCGAATAACACGGCTTTCAGAAGCCCGACAAAGTCCGAGGACCTCCTCGGAACGCCGTTCACTCTGAATGTCTTCTGTATCCTTTGTGTTTGGGATTGTGCGCCGCCGGCAGGAGGATCTGAGTTCTTGACGCCGCCCGAGAGATCAACTTGCAAGTTGACTCTGCCCGACGATGTGATAACTTCCCCCGCAACCTGAGCGTGTACCATAAAGTCCTCGAACGCCTCTGTTCTCACCATCCGACGGTCTGTCGCGCTTCTTGGAGACCGGCCAATCGCCATTAGGTAGATGGCTTCCAGCAGATTAGTCTTGCCGTGTCCGTTGCGCCCGTCAATCAGGGTTATTCCCTGGCTCATGCACAGATCCAGTCCGGCATAGTTTCGGAAGTTGGTGAGTCTGAGCTTGCGAACGCGAATTGGACCGCCTCTGCGCTGTATTGTGTTCGATTCTAGCACAGGGACGCTCAAGCCTCATTTTTCAAACGACTACATATTGGTTGTGATCGCCCGAGCGTGTTACAGTAATTTGAGTTTAGCTTATGAGTGCGCTGACCTCATTTTGGGTATGCGGAGGGAAATCGGATGAAAGTGCTCGCCCTGGCCGGGGGCGTAGGAGGCGCCAAGCTCTGCTTCGGTTTGGCTGAGGCGCTGAAGCCGGATGAGCTTCGGATAGTCGTAAACACCGGCGACGATGAGCAGTTCCACGGGCTTCACGTGTCCCCCGATCTCGATACGGTGATGTACACGCTGGCGGGACTCGCTAACCCCGAGACCGGATGGGGTATAATAGATGAGTCTTTCGCTGCGCTGTCGGCTCTGGATCGGCTTGGCCAGGACACGTGGTTTGGACTCGGCGACCAGGACCTGGCGACCCACGTTGTCAGGACAAATATGCTCAGGCAAGGCAAGTCGCTTTCGGAGATTACCGATTATCTGTGCGGCAAGCTGGGTATTGAACATTCAGTTGCGCCAATGACGGATAATAATGTCAGAACGACCGTCATTACCGATGTCGGAACTTTGCCGTTTCAGACCTACTTCGTAAAGTTTCGCTGTGAGCCAACTGTTGCCGGATTGGTATTCGAAGGCTCGGACTCGGCCAGGGCATCTACAAGATTCAGCGAGAGTCTCGATACCTGCGATGCGCTTGTCTTCTGCCCGTCTAACCCGTATCTCAGCATCGCGCCTATCCTGTCCGTGCCGGGAGTTCGGCAACGAATAGAAAGTTTCAACGGTCCCAGAGTGGCAGTGAGTCCAATAGTCGGAGGTCAGGCGCTCAAGGGACCTGCCGCCAAGCTGCTGGCAGAGTTGGGTGAAGACGTATCATGCGTTGGAGTAGCGCGCCAGTACGTCGGGCTGTGCGATATATTCGTAATTGATGAACTGGACAGGGATCTCGCGGATGACGTCAGGGCACTGGGCATGGACGCTCTTGTTCTGAACACTATTATGAACAACAACAAAGACAGGGTCGAACTCGCGCGTAATCTGCTGGCTGCTGTGTCGAAGCCAAATGCCGGATAAGTCTCGCATCGTGGCAGTCGTGCCTATGAAGTCCCTTGTCGAGTCCAAAACACGACTCAGCGCTCACCTCTCGCCCAGGCAACGAGCGGTTCTTTCTCTGAGTATGCTGTCATGGGTTGTTCGTACTTTGCGAGAGTCCAGGGTTGCCCACGTTGTAGTTATAGGTGGAGACGATGAGGTCAGGTCGGTGTCGCTTGGAGAAGACGCGGAGTGGATTCGGGATGAATACCTGGACCTGAATAAGGCAATCGAGCACGTGTTCAAGAGCGTCTGGCAAGACGGCCAAAGCGCGGTCTATGTGCCCGCCGACCTTCCGCTGCTGACAAGTTCAGACGTGAACGGCGCGATTAAGGCGTCGGAAGACGGACGCTTTCTGACTATATGTCGCGCTCACGATGGCGGTACGAACGGTTTGATAGCCCCGCCCGACATAGGTTTTCGACCTCGCTTGGGTTCGGACAGTTTCAGGCGTCATAAAATGCTCGCGCGCGAATTGGGAGTTGAGCTCCGCAAGTACCACTCCGACGGGTTCAATCGGGACGTTGATACCATCGCGGACTTGCGGTTCTGCATGAATTTGCGGCCTCCTTGCCTGGAAAACATTGCTGATACTATTGAGGACGTGAAAGAGTGAAATTCGGAATTCTTCTGCCAACACGCCGTCTTGTTATGGAAGGCGGTAAGCCCGGACACTTCAAAGAGATAATCACCCTGGCCCAAACGGCGGAGCAGGTGGGCCTGGACTCCGTTTGGGTCGGCGACAGCCTTACGGCCAAGCCAAGGCTGGAACCGCTTTCCACTCTGACGGCGGTAGCTTCAAATACAGAGCGCATCCGGATCGGCACTGCTGTCCTGCTTCCCGCGCTGCGACATCCCGTGCTTCTGGCGCATCAGGCGGCTACGGTAGATTTCATATCCGGCGGCAGGCTGATACTGGGAGCCGGAGTGGGCGGCGCGTTCAATGACGCTCAGCGTCAGGAGTGGCGCAGCGTCGGTGTTGATGCACGGACGCGCGCCTCTCGGTTCGAGGAAGTTGTGGAAATCGTAAAGCGGCTCACTTCAGGAGAGACTGTCGAATTCAAGGGTCGGCACTTCTCACTGGAAGGCGTGAGAATCGCGCCCAAGTCGCCACAAGACGGGGGAGTTCCTTTCCTGATTGCCTCGCATTGGCGGGCGGAGAGAGATGCCCAGTTTGCCCGGGCCGCCCGCCTTGGCAATGGCATAGTTTCGATCTCCGACTATCCCGATGAGTATGCAAAGGTTGTGGATAGGGTCGAGTACCACGCGAAACGCCTGTCCCGAGACATCGAGGATATTGAGAGAACTTTCTACATGACCGTCAATCTTGGGCCCGATGCCGAGGAATCCGCGTCCGAGGCAGACAGGTTTCTCAAGCTCTACTACGGCATGAATATCTGGGGAGACCGCTGGGGGCCATACGGCCCGGCGGAGTTGACCATCGAGCGAATTCGAAGGTACAGGGAAGCGGGAGCCGAGACGATGATAGTCAGGTTTGCGTCTTTCAGCCAGGAAAGACAGCTTCACCAATTCCTGGAAGATGTTGTCCCCCATTTCGCCTAGCGAAGTCACACATCATTCCAGGTCTCGCTCTGACGCGATACCCATTTCAAGTTGCTCTTCAGGGCCGGATTCCGCTCTCTCGGATACAAGACGCTCAAAGTCATCTTCGGACAAGACTCTGACTTCCAGTTTTTCGGCTTCGGCCAGTTTGGAACCGCCGTCCTCTCCGGCTACGAGATAATCCGTGCGCTTGCTCAGTGAGCCGGAAACGGCGCCGCCGAGTTCCTTTATCCTGTCCTGGATAGCCGAACGGCTGTAGTTCGCCAGCCTTCCGGTCACCACGAATCTCAGGCCCTTTAGCGAGGACGCGCCGTTCCCGGCGGCGGCGCTCGTATCCTCAGTCATGTTCACTCCGGCTTTGGCCAGCTTGTCCACTACCTGGTTGTTGGACGGGTTCTTAAAGTACTCGAATACCGCCTCGGCTATTTTCGGGCCGATTGAGTTGAGTTCTTCCATCTCCTCCTTGCTCGCGTGCCTTATCCTGTCCATGGAACCAAAGTGGCGGGCCAGCACGACCGCGACCTCCGAACCCACATGGGCTATTCCAAGCGCCACCAGAACCCTTGCCAGAGGTCGGTTTTGGCTTTTCTCGATAGCGTCGAGAAGGTTAGTGGCGCTCTTTTGTCTCAGAGTGTCCGGGTGCAGCAGGTACTTCTTGTTCACGTAGTATAGGTCGGTCGGATTCTCTATTAGCTCCTGTCTTAGAAAAACGCCCCCCCGATCCTCTACCAAGTTGCGGACTTTCCCGTCCTGGAAATAGCCGACAACGCTGTCGGCGACTCTCTCATTTATGCCCGCGACAGCGGCCAACTCTCCCTTTGACGCGCAGATAAGTTTCTCGATGGAGCCGAATTCCCCAGCAAGAATTCCCGCTGTCTTCTTGCCGACGTTAGGTATCCCGATTTTATCCAGCGTACTGGCGAAGTCGGCTGACTTCGCGGCTGCAATTGCGTCCAGCAAGTTCATCTGCGCCAGGTCTTCCCTTTTCAGGTAGTAGAGGTCGGCCACGTCCCCGACCAGTCCCTGCGCTATCAGGATAGCTCCCCACTTTTCGCCTATGCCCTCGATGTCCATCGCGCCCTTGCTCACAAAATGCTCCATCAGGCGGACAAGCTGTGCGGGACATGAGGCGTTTACGCAATAGGACATAGCCTCGCCTTCCCCGCGAATCACAACCTCCCCGCAGCTTGGGCATTCGTCCGGCATGACTACCCTGATCTCGCTGCCGTCGCGTTCATTCGTCAGCGGCCTGACAACCTGGGGAATCACCTCTCCCGCGCGTTCCACCACAACCCGGTCTCCAACTCTCAGGTCTTTGGAATTGATGTAGTCCTCATTGTGAAGCGTCGCGCGCGCCACAGTCGCGCCCCCCACATATACCGGATCGAGTACCGCGTAGGGGTTGATAGAACCTGTGCGCCCCACGTTGAATTTCACATCCAGGAGTGTAGTGGTCGCCTGCTCGGCGGGAAACTTATAGGCTATGGCCCACCTGGGTTCTCTGCCGACTTCACCGAGATGCTGCTGGTAATCGAAGCGATTTATCTTGACTACAAGCCCATCGCAGCCGTAGTCGAGGTTGTGGAATTCCTCACGCCAATATCTGTACCAGCCAAGCACCTCTCCGACATTGGAAAAGGTTCTGTTATGCCGGTTGACCTTGAAGCCGAGGCTGTCCAGAAACTCCAGAGTATCCCACTGGTTATCCGGCACATGACCGCCCTCGGAATGGCCGACGCTGTACGCGAATATGTCCAGGGGTCGCTTGGCTGTCATCTTAGAATCCAGTTGGCGAAGGGAGCCGGCCGCGGTATTTCTGGGATTGACATAGGTAGGCAGTCCGTTAGCCTCACGTATGGCATTGAAGGAGTCAAACCTGGACTTCGGAAAATACACCTCACCCCGCACTTCCAACAGTTCGGGAAAGGTGTCCCCCGTGAGCCGTAGCGGTATGCTGTTGATGGTTCTGAGATTGGCCGTCACATCTTCCCCGACGACGCCATTGCCCCTCGTCGCCCCGCGAACAAACACACCGTTTCGGTATGTCAGGGCAACGGCGAGACCGTCGAACTTCAACTCGCATACCATGTCGAACCGCTCCGTTTCGAGCAGACCAGCCACGCGAGTATGCCAGGCGTAGAACTCAGCATCGTCGAAGGCGTTGGCAAGGCTCAGCATCATCCGGTGGTGAGTTACCTCATCGAAGCCCTCGGCGGGCACGCCTCCCACTCGCTGGGTGGGAGAGTCGGGGGTTACAAGTTGAGGATTCTCTTCTTCGATCTTCCGAAGTTCGCGCATCATTCCGTCGAACTCGGCATCTGAAATCTCGGGCCGGTCCTTAACGTGGTAGAGGTAATCGTGGCGTCTTATCAGGTGACGGAGTTTGCTGATTCGTTCTCGAATGTCGCGGCTAATGGTTGTCATGTCCAACTCCCGGTGGGAATTATCGCAGTGAGTTCAAATGCAGTCGGGCTGGCGTAAGCAATATGGTAAGTGGCGCAACGATGTTCCGTTCTAGCCAAATTTGGTTGTGAGTTGTCAAATGTACCCCTCTGGGGAAGTCCTTGAATTCTGTCGTAGGACGCTATTATAGCACAATTTAAGTACATATGTACTTAAGGTCTTTTGGTAATAAGTTTTCAGTTTTCAGTCATTCCCCGCCCAAGCCTCTTTCGTCAGAGCAAGGGACGCTTTCGATCAAAGGTTGAAACCCGCGAAACAGAGCGCGAGTCTATGGTGAGGAGGATCACCGAATGACCCTGCCCTTGCTATCAGAGCGTTTTCAGAGTCGGTAATCAGTCGGCGCGGTCGAATCAGCCCGAGTATGAGAGAAAAGCGCGATTCGACGCGGTTGCATATATCTGGGTTTATAATTGTCGAGTGACCGCTGGGCATACGCTGGGCGATTAACGGGGGGACGCTGGGGGACGCTGGGGCCATTTTCACCCAGCGTTTCCCTGCGTTTGCCTGCGTTTGTAGCTAAGAGAATTTTTTCTCGCGTAAGGGAACGTGATTGATAAGGTAGCATTTATGGATAGTGTGTCGCAGAAGTTGTTCATGATGCGTACATTGTAGCGCGTTGGAGGTATGTTTGTATAGTAGAAGGGAAACTCAGGCCGACTTTGAAAAGACCCTGGGTAGACGGCGCGATTTAGATGCAATCGCCCTGATGCCGGCAACGGCTTACTAGACGACATTTATCGAAAGTGGCTATACTCAATACTGGCTACGGAAATCTGATTCAATCTCAAATCGGAAGGGTATAGGGTATAGACTTGGCTCCTTCAAAGGAGTTCCTCGAATTTGTTGAAGGCTATCCGCCTCTCAAAGCCATCGGAAATACACCGATGGTTCAAATTGATCTCGGCAGGCCGACCGGCGACGCGCAGGTCTTCGCCAAGTATGAGCACCTGAATCCGGGCGGCTCCATTAAAGACCGGCCGGTGCTGAGAATGTTGGTCGAGGCCATCCTGTCCGGCGACCTGACGCCTGACAAGACGATCCTGGACGCGACATCCGGCAATGCGGGGATTGCCTACGCAATGATCGGCGCGGTGCTGGGGTACAAGGTCGCGCTGGTAATGCCAGAGAACGCGAGCGAGGAGCGTAAGAAGCGCCTGATCGCGCACGGGGCGGAGATAATTTTCACCGACCCCATGCTGGGCTATGACGAGACGCTGTACGAGGTAAAACGACGTTTCGAGTCCGAACCGGACAGGTACTTCTGGTGCGACCAGTATTCCAACCTGAACAACCCGCAGGCGCACTACGATACGACCGCCGAGGAGATACTCGGACAAGCCCCCGATATTACTCACTTCGTAGCCGGAGTTGGTACAGGGGGAACCATCAGTGGAGTAGGCAGGCGGCTCAAAGAGCATAGCGCCGACATACGGGTCATCGGCATTAACCCGCCCGAGTGGCCCGGCGTCGAGGGTCTGAAGCCACTGGGCGAAGGGCATATCATCCCAGCGACCCTGGATGAGAAGGTAGTAGATGAGATGCTGCCCATTGACGTTGACGAAGCAAAAGACGTATCCGTGGCGCTGGCTTCAAAAGGTCTGTTCGCGGGCCAGAGTTCAGGAGCCTATATGCTGGGCGCACTCAAGACCGCGGAGAAGGCCGGGGCTGGAAAGGTCGTGACCATATTCAACGACATTGGCGAGAGGTACTTCAGCACAGGAATGTGGAGCTGAAGACAACTGGAACAGTGTTGGCGGAACGGGCGGCGCGAATTTCGCGCCGCCCGTTCTGCGTTGTGCGCTGTGAGGCGTTTAGATGTCTAGGTTCTTGACTTCGAGAGCGTGAGTCTGGATGAAGTTGCGTCGTGGGGCTACGACGTCTCCCATGAGCATCGAGAAGACTTCATCGGCGTTCGCCGCGTCCTCTATGGTCACCTGCAACAGCGTTCGCTTTTCGGGATCCATTGTAGTCTCCCATAGCTGTTCGGCGTTCATTTCGCCAAGCCCCTTGTATCTCTGGGTAGTTATGTTTCTGCGGTTCTTGAGCTGAATCATCACGCCTTCGCGCTCACCCTCGCTGTAAGTGTAGTGGATGTCGCGGCCCGCGCTTATCTTGTACAGCGGAGGCTGGGCGATGTAAATGTAACCGTGCTCTATCAGGTCCCGCATATGGCGGAAGAAGAATGTGAGTATCAGCGTTCTGATGTGTGAACCGTCCACGTCGGCGTCCGTCATTATTATGACCCGGTGGTATCGCACCCTGGAGACGTCCAGGTCGTCGTCGAGTCCCGCGCCGATAGCGGTAATCATGGAACGAATTCCGTCGTGGCTCAGCATCTTGTCGGCGCGCGCTTTTTCCACGTTCAGGATCTTGCCCCACAGTGGAAGAATGGCCTGAGTCCTGCGGTCTCTGCCGGACTTGGCGGTTCCGCCGGCGGAGTCTCCCTCCACAAGGTACAGTTCGCACAGGGCGGGGTTCTTTTCCGAGCAGTCGGCCAGCTTGCCCGGCAGGCCACCGCCATCCATGGCGTTCTTGCGTATTATGAGGTCGCGCGCCTTTCTGGCCGCTTCTCTGGCGCGCTGGGCGGTCAGGCACTTCTCGATGATTTTCTTGGAGTCGGCCGGATTGTCTTCGAGATAGTATTGAAGCGCTTCCGCCACCACACTCTGGACCTGCCCGGAAACTTCGGGATTGCCAAGCTTGTTCTTGGTCTGTCCCTCGAACTGCGGGTCGGTCAGCTTGATGCTGATGACCGCGGTCAGTCCCTCCCTGGTCTCTTCGCCCGCGAGACCGGTGTCGTTTTCCTTGATCAGGTTCTGCTTGCGGCCGTAGTCGTTGAGAACCCTGGTCAGCGCGGTCCTGAATCCGGTGATGTGAGTTCCACCGTCAACGGTGTTGATGCAGTTGGCGAAGGAGTGAACAAACTCGTTGAAGCTGTCGTTGTACTGGAGGGCGGCTTCGACAATAGTGCCGCCGTCCAGCTGTTTTTCCACATAGATCGGGTTGGCGTGCAGCACCTCGCGGGTCTGGTTCAGGTTGGTAACGAAGCTGGCTATGCCTCCGTCGAAGTAGAAGGTCTGCTGGTTGTGAGGCCAGCGGCTGGCATGGTACGGACTGGTGAATTTTATCTGAAGTCCCTTGTTAAGGTACGCCATTTCCTTGAAGCGCTGGGCAAGGGCATTGAAGTCGTAATCGTACTCGTAGAATACTTCCTTGTCGGGAAGGAAGAGGATGCAAGTTCCGGTTTCGGAAGTCCAGCCGTCATCCTCACGGACGTATCTGTACCTGAGGTCGCTCTGGCGTATGCCGCGAGAGAAATCCTGGTAATAGACACGGCTGGACCGGCGCACTTCCACTTGCATGAATTCGGACAGGGCGTTGACAACCGACGCGCCCACGCCGTGCAGACCACCAGAGACCGTGTACGCCTTGCCGCCGAACTTTCCACCCGCGTGCAGAGTGGTCATAACCGTCTCCACGCCGGACACTCCAGTCGTGGGGTGCTTGTCCACGGGTATGCCGCGCCCGTCGTCCTGAACCCTGACGGAGCCGTCTTCGTTCAGGACGATCTCGACGCTGGAGCAGAACCCCGCCATGAACTCGTCAACCGCGTTATCAACGATCTCGGTTATCAGGTGATGCAACCCTCGCTGGTCGGTGCTGCCGATGTACATACCGGGACGGCGTCGGACAGCCTCCATCCCTTCGAGTACCTGGATATCAGTCGCGGTGTACTGGTCGTCAATATAGTCAGGTTTAGATGCCATTCGTCGCTCCTAATCAATAGCGCATCCGGCTTTTGGATCAATGGTCCTCGCTGGGGTTTTTCTCAGGTCGAACACGGAGCATACGTGTATTGCCAAGACTGCCCAAGTCGCCAATGTTGGAGGGTGAGGACGCTTATTTGCCGGATTGTCAAGTGCAGACCGCAATGCGGAGTTAGTGGTCAAACGGGGGTCGAGTGAAGAGGAATTTCCCGCCTGCGCAGATGCTTTTCGCATATAGTCATTGTACCATTTTGGCGGTCTCTTCTCAATCAGGTCACCGGACTGGAAATTGCGAATTTAGAACTGGTGGTGTGGAAAATTTCAGTGTGTCGGCAGGCTTGACAGGGAACACGACATGAGTCCATTATAATGAGCGTCGCGCACATTTGAAAATATAACACCGACGGTGGGAGCGCCCGTCACAGGGCTTAAAAGAGGAAGCTGGTCAAAGTCCAGCGCTGTCCCGCAACGGTAGGCTCCACTCTTAGTAGTGGAGTGAGCCCGGTCCACTGCTCTCGTCAATGTCATGGCCTTCGAGGAAAGGTACGGGCATGGCTTGAAAGCCATGACAAGGCCCCATTTCTCCTGGAAGTGGGGCCTCTTTTTTTGTACGACCTCCTCAACGCCTGTTTGAGAATCAGGAGGAAGCGTTGATTAGAGTAAAGTTCGTCCTGCCAATTGTAGCGCTGGCTATCGGGTTGGCGATGGCGGTGGCCGGATGTTCGGGCGATGCGCCAGGAGACCCTCAACCGCCCCAGCAGCCCGCGCCCGCGGCGCCTGCTATGGCGGCCCCAGCCCCACAGTGGGTTCAGCCCTCCGCTCCAGCGCAGCCAGCGGCGCCGGCACCGGCGCTCGCCGCTCTTGCGCCTGTCCCATTGTCTAATCAAACTGTGAGTCAGCCGCGGATGCGTGAACGCACCCCGCGACCGATGCCCGCAGAGCCGACGCCTATACCAGCGGTGTTTCCCGTAACCGTGCAGTCGGGGGATGGGCGTGAGATAGTGTTCGACGAACCCCCGGAAAGAATAGTGGCCTTCGACTCCTCGGTAGTGGAAATCCTGTTCGCGATGGGCGAGGGGCACCGGATAATCGCGACCCACGACTTCGTTTCGTATCCGCCCGAGACGGCAGACATTCCAAGAGTGGGCAACGCATTCGACATGGACATAGAGTCCACCGTGGAGATTGAACCCGACCTTGTTTACATATTCTTCGACAGGTTCAATGAGGACCTCGAGCGCGCGGGACTGAAGGTGCTGTACATCCCAACCCTGTCGGATGATTTCACTAAGGTGTCGGACAACATCCGACTCTGGGGCCGGATTGTAGGAAATCCGAACGACGCGGAAAAGGTCGCACTGGAGTTCGAGTCCAAGATGGACAGGATCAACGAAGTGATGGAGCCAATTGGGGCAGGGCCCACCGTCTTCCAGGATGTGGGTTCTTACTGGACGCCGGGGCGCGGCACGCTTATCCAGGAGGTTTTCGACCTGCTCCGGCTCGAGAACATCGCCGCCGACATCGAGGGGTACGCTCAGATAAGCCCAGAGGTGATCGTCGAAAAGGATCCGAACATCATCATATCCTCGTCCCCGGACGCTATTATGGCCGAGCCGGCGCTCGCCAATGTCTGGGCAGTGAGGAACAAAGTGTTCTATACACCCAGTACCGACGCTCTGAGCATTCCCGGTCCCAGATTCATAGATGGAGTCGAGGAGCTTGCGCGATGGGTGTATCCGGGGCTGTTCAGGTAGGTTGCCATGGCTGAACGAAGCGACGGACAAGCGCGAGCGGGCAAAGTACAAGCGGTAAGCCTGGATAAAGTCGCCGTGCGGCTGATCGGTCTCAGATACCCCTGGTGGCGGCTGGTGATAGGCGCTTGTATTGTCGTTCTGACCGCGATTTTCGCCGCAACCCAGGGTTCGGTGGACATACCATTTATGGACGTGGTCAAGATACTTGTCTCGCGTCTTCCGGGTTTCGCTTCGCCCTCCGACCTTCCCTCGACCTGGGACACGATACTCTGGCAGCTTCGCATTCCCAGAGTCGTTCTGGCGGCGATTGTTGGCGGCGCGCTTGCGATGTCGGGGGCGGCCTACCAGGGGCTGTTCAAGAATCCGCTGGCCGACCCATACCTGATAGGCGTGGCGTCGGGCGCGGGACTCGCGGCCACCATAGTGCTGTTGACCGGCATTCCGCTGGTTGTAATCGGGATAAGCGTCCTGCCAATCGCGGCCTTCGCGGGCGGGATCGGGGCCGTGGTCGCGGCTTACTCGATTGCCAGAAGTTCGCAGGGAACGCCGCTGACAACTCTTATCCTGGCCGGTGTGGCTATCTCATCGCTGGCAGGCGCGGTGAGCAGCCTGTTGATGATCAGGAGCGACCCTGACCTCAGGCCGGTTCTAAGCTGGCTGCTTGGGAGCTTTATATCGGCTGAGTGGAACGAAAGCGGAATCGCGCTCCTGTACCTGGTTCCCAGCCTGGCTGTAATACTGGGTTTCGCGCGGACGCTGAACGTGCTCCAGTTCAGCGAAGAACACGCCGTCGCGCTCGGGGTGGACGTGGAGAAGGTAAAGCTGATCCTTATCGGGATGGCAACGCTCGCGACGGCTACGGCCGTCTCGTTCAGCGGGCTTATCGGATTCGTCGGGCTGGTCGCGCCCCACGTCGTAAGGCTTATCTGGGGAGTTGACTATCGCTTCATACTGCCCATGTCGGGCCTGGTGGGAGCGATGTTCCTGGTGCTGGCAGACGTCATAGCGAGAACCGCCGTCAGCCCAGCCGAGCTTCCAGTGGGCATTGTCACCGCCTTCTGCGGCGCGCCCTTCTTCCTGTACATACTCAGGCGCAGGCGTGTGCGGGGTATCTGAGTGGGTCGAGTTATGAATCGCAGAAACCCTCACAGCCAGCCGATGGCAAGCGCGGGAATATCCGTCAGGGATGTATGGGCTTCCTATGGGGAGCGCAGCGTACTCAGCGGGATTGACCTTTGTGTCGCGCAAGGGAGTTTCGTCGCGCTCGCGGGGCCGAACGGGGTGGGCAAGTCCACCCTTCTCCGCCTGGTGTCCGGGGTTATCAAGCCCAGGCGGGGGAGTATCAAGGTGGCCGGAGTGGACATCTCCACGCTCTCTGCGAGGGAGAGGGCGCGACTCGTGGCGGTGGTTCCTCAAGACCCTGAACTGCCTCACGGCGCGCCCGCCATAGAAGTGGTGCTGATGGGGCGTAATCCACACCTCGGTCTGCTGTCCTGGGAGAGCGATTCGGATGTCGAGATAGCCGTGAAAGCCATGCGTATGACGCACACGGAGGACCTGCTGGACAGGCCGGTTGACGAGTTGTCTGGTGGTGAGCGTCAGCGGGTGGCAATCGCGATAGCGCTGGCTCAGCAGACGCCGATTGTGCTGCTCGACGAACCGACGGCCAACCTGGATCTGGCTTACCAGCCCGCAATCATGGAACTGATGCGCGGGCTGGTATCTTCGGGCAAAACGATACTGGCCGCGGTTCACGATCTCACCCTGGCCGCACAGTTCTGCGACGAGGTCGCGCTCATGTGCGGAGGCAGCAGCCTGACCATAGGCCCGCCGGAAGAAGCGCTCACGGAGGATAACATCAGGCAGGTATATGGCGCTGAGGTCAGAATTATGAAACATCCTGAGACGGGCAAGCCGGTGATAGTGAACTCATGGCGGTGAGCGCGGACATGGCCCATCGCAAAAGTCACCAAAATCGCAGTTCAGACAAAAGCGCACGGCGCCTTAGCGACACCGTGCGCTTCCTCACTCGGGCCTCCGGGATAAAGACCGGAGCCTGAGTCCCTTACTCCACTATGCCGGCGTCATCAGACCCGTGGCCGCCCCTTGCGCGTCCATGAAGAACGCTATCCGCCCCACGTCGGGAATATCCATCGGCACCAGAACCACCTGCCCACCGCTCGCGGTGACCTTCTCCAACTCCGCGTCAACGTCATTCACCTGGAAGTACAGGCTCCAGTGTGGAGGCACGTTCTGCGCGCTCAGATTCTCCGGCATCTGCATCACGCCGGCGACCCCCATTCCGTCCACGGTCAGCACGTGGTACTCACCGCCATCCATATTCGGATACGTATCCGAACCGACTCCCAGCAGGCCCTCATAGAACTTGATGGCCTTCGCCGGGTCGCTCGTCAGAAGCTCGCACCACGCGATTGACCCGTGTTCCCCCTGCACTCCCGCTCCGATATGCCGCTTCGCCTGCCACAGCGCAATCACCGCGCCCGTGGGGTCCGTCGCCGCTATCATCCGGCCCGCGTCGTACACGTCGAACGGCCCGGCCAACACATTGCCTCCGTGCTCGGACACCTGTGTCGCAAGCGCGTCCACGTCTTCCACGGACATATAGACGTTCCAGTGCGGAGGAACGCCCATCTCCTTCTCCTGATCCATCTGCGTGAAGATAGCCCCCGCATACGACTCGTTCGAAACAGCCATCGAATAGACCATCCCGCCCATATCGTCCATCGCGTTGTCCTCATACGTCCACCCGAACAGGTCGGAGTAGAAAGACTTCGCGGCATCCTGATCCGTAGTTGCGAGGTCCGTCCATGAGGGCGTACCCTGTTTATAGCTTTCGATTTTCGGCAAAACGTTTCTCCTTGTGCATTGTCTATTTCCCCGACTCCCTTGAGCCGAGCCTGCACAAGGCTAGAACATTTATTCTTATGGTGTCAACACTTTTTTAGACAATTTATAACCGATTTACAAAAATCTTCCAAACAAGCAAATCCTCGAAACCTCCATCCGCTACTTCTTCCCCAGCCACCCCATAAACTCCTCCTCCCCCATGCAATTCACAACATCCCCCACCTCGCACCACCCCCGCCTTGCCAGCGACACCCCGTACTCCATGTTCCCCAGCCCCTCAGTCGTGTGCGCGTCCGTATTGATGACCAGCGCCGCCCCCAGTTCCCGCGCCCTGCTGACATGAGCGTCCTTCAAATCCAGCCGTTCGAGCGACCCGTTTATCTCCAACGCCGTCCCTGTATCTGCCGCCGCCCTGAATATCGCCTCATAGTCCGCGTCCACCGGCCTCCGTTCCCCTATCAGTCTCGTGGACAAATGCCCGATAGCCGAAACGCGCGGATTCCTCATGGCCATGATTATCCTGTCCGTCATAGTCGCCGAATCCTGCCCCATCGCGCTGTGAACCGACGCCACGACCCAGTCCAGCTTGTCCAGAACCTCGTCGGGATAGTCCAGCGTGCCATCCGCCCTTATATCCATCTCCGTCCCGCGCAGAATCCGTATCCCCCCGATATCCGACTCCAGCTCCTTCAGCCGCTTCCCATGACTCTCCAGCCGCTCCACGCTCAGCCCGTTCGCTATCCCCCGCCCCACCGAGTGATCCGTCACCGCGATATACTTCAGACCCCGCGCCTTCGCCTCCAGGATCATCTCCTCCATCGAGTCACGCCCGTCACTCCAGTCCGTGTGAGTATGCAGGTCTCCCCTGATGTCCGACACCTCCACCAGCCTCGGAATCCGACCATCCCGCGCCATCTCCACCTCTCCCGCGCCCTGCCTCAACTCCGGCGGAACATACTGAAGCCCCAGCCTCTCATACAGCGCCGCCTCCGTCGGATAAGTCTCCAGCGCCCCCGTCTCCACGTTCCTCAGCCCATACTCATTCAGCGACAGCCCCAGCCCGGTCGCGATCTCCCGCAGCCGCACGTTATGGTGCAAGTTCCCGGTGAAGTATTGCAGCATCGCCCCCAAATGCTCCGGTTCGCACACTCGCAGATCAACCTGCATACCCGAATCCAAAACAACCGACGTCTTCTTCTCCCCATGTCCCAGAACCTCAGCCACCCCATCCATCCCCGCCATGGCCGCCATCGCCCCCACCGGATCCGACGTCACGCACACCAGGTCCAAATCCCCCACCGTCTCCTCAAACCGCCTCATGCTCCCACACACCACAAGCTGCGAGACCCCATCGCAGCTCTCACGCAGATATGCCGTCACCCGCCGCGATATATCCATCGCCCGCGCCATTGGAAACCTGTCGCTCTTCGACTTGGCGAACTGGATCGCCCGCCCAATGTTCTCCGCGCTCTTCTTACCCATCCTCGGCAGCCCCGCTACCGACCCATCCTCGACCGCCGCCTCAAGCGCGTCCACCGACGTCACCCCAAGCTCCTTCCACAGCCGAACCACAGTCTTGGGCCCGAGACCCGGTATCTCGATCAGATCCAGAACCCCGTCAGGAAACTCCCCCTTCAGCCGCTCCAGGTATCCCATCTCCCTAGTCGTCACAAGCTCCTTGATCTTGTCTGAGATTGCCTTCCCAACCCCTGGTATCTTCGTAAGGTCCTCCCCCTCCGCCACCATAGCCTCCATGTCGCGCGGAAACCGCTCGATAGTCCGCTCCGCCCGCAGGTAAGCCCGAACCGTGAACGACTTCTCCCCCTTCATCTGAAGCAGGCTCACAATCGTCCCAAACCGCTCCGCAATCTCGCTATTCGTCATACATCCCTCTATCCAGTCGCCGGTTATCGGTCTTTGAAGCTACATTTCAACCTTCCACCACCGCCAAACAAAATAAAGAACCGCACACCTCCAACCGGGCAGTGAACCGCAATCACGAGACAGAGGAACGTGTAAACCGCCCATCTGTCCCAGTTGTGTACGCCAATGTAGAAGCCGCCTATCCCGCCCCCGTAGTACGTAGAAGACAACACAAGAACAAGAGCGACCAAGGAAACGACCATCTTGATTAGAACTGCAACCCAAGCGACCATCTACCCCTACCTCACCAACCGAATTCGACAGTCTTCAAGCCATCCGCATTCAGCCACCAGCCCTGACAACTGACTACTGATAACTACCCCCCGTGACACCGCTTGTACTTCTTCCCGCTCCCACACGGACACGGCTGATTCCTCCCCACCTTCTGCGACCCCGCCACCGCCTGGTCCCGCCGGCTTCCGCCGCCCGCTCTCGACATCACCGTCTCCCGCGCCGGCGTCCGCACCGCCGAGCGGCCCCGTCCCCGGTTCGCCGCCCCATTCCGGGCACCATTCCGCTGCCGCCCGTTCGCCGCATTCTCATCCAGCGTCGTCTGAAGCCGGAACAGCGAGTGCGCTATATCGCTCTGTATCTTGTACTGAAGACCCTGGAACTGATCCATGCCCTCTTTCTTGTACATCACCAGCGGGTCGCGCTGGCCGTATGCGTACAGCCCTATCCCCTGCCTCAGATTCTCCATCGAGGTCAGGTGATGCACCCAGTTCGCGTCCACCGACCTCAGCATCAGCCACCGCTCTATCTCCCGCATCGTGTCCGCGCCCACCGCCTCCTCCATCTGCTCATACACCTGCTCCGCGTGCGCCAGAAGCCTGTCCTCTATCCCGCTTATCCCCAGGTTCACCAACTGCTCGTGGTCATAGAGGCCGTCCGGCGGCGGCAGCACCGAACCAACCTCTGCCAGAAATCCGTCAACGTCCCAGCCCGAAGGCCGTCCGTCCCCCAGCGACGAATCAACTATCTCGCTGAGCTGCGCTCCCACCATCTCCTGTATGTTCGCCTTCAGGTCCGACCCCGACAGTATCTTGTCCCGCTCCCCGTATATAACGTCGCGGTGAGTGTTCACAACGTCGTCATACTCCACCAGGTGCTTTCTCATGTCGAAGTGGAACGCCTCCACCTTCGTCTGCGCGTTCTCGATAGACTTGTTCACCATCCCGTTCTCTATCGGAACGTCGTCGTCCATGCCTGCCCAGTCCATGACCGAGCGTATCCTGTCCCCTCCGAACCGCCGTATCAGCTCGTCGTCCAGCGCGACGTAGAACTGCGTCCTGCCCGGGTCGCCCTGGCGGCCCGACCTCCCCCGGAGCTGGTTGTCAATCCGCCGCGCCTCGTGCCGCTCCGTCCCGATGATATGCAGACCCCCAACGTCCAGAACCTTCCGGTTGTTCTCATCCCACTCCCGCTCCGACATACCCGACATCTCCGCGTTGCCGCCCAGAACGATGTCCGTCCCGCGTCCCGCCATGTTCGTCGCCACCGTGACCGATCCCGGCTTGCCCGCCTGCGCCACGATCAGCGCCTCCCGCTCATGCTGCTTCGCGTTCAACACCTCGTGCGATATGCCCTTCTTCCTCAGCATATCGCTCAGAACCTCCGACTTGTCTATGTCCGTCGTGCCGACCAGCACCGGCTGTCCCGCCACGCTGCGCTTCTCTATCTCCCGCACCACAGCGCGGTACTTCGCCCCCTGGTCCCTGAATATCAGGTCGTGCGTGTCATCACGCACCATCGGCTGGTTCGTCGGTATAGTCACCACCTCCAGCTTGTATATCTTGTCGAACTCCTCAGCCTCCGTCGCCGCCGTACCCGTCATGCCCGCCAGCTTGTCGTACAGCCTGAAGTAATTCTGAAGCGTAATCGTCGCGTAGGTGATGGACTCCGCCCTCACTCTCACGCCCTCTTTCGCCTCTATCGCCTGGTGAAGACCGTCCGAATACCGCCTCCCCGACATCAGCCGCCCCGTGAACTCGTCAACGATAACGACCTCCCCCTCCTGCACCACGTACTCGCGGTCCCGCTGGTACACAACGTGCGCCTTCAGCGCGTTCTCGACGTGATGCACCACACCGAAATTCTCCGGCGCGTACAGATTGCTCACGTTCAGCGCGCGCTCCAGCTTCGATATCCCGTCCTGTGTCAGCGCAACCGTCCGGTGCTTCTCGTCCAGCGTGTAGTCCTGCTCCATCCGCAACGTCGGCGCGACCTTGGAATACCTCACGTAGTCCCGCGCCGACATCTCCGCGGGCCCGCTTATAATCAACGGCGTCCGCGCCTCGTCAATCAGTATGTTGTCAACCTCGTCAACTATCGCGTATGTCCGCTCCCGCTGCACCCGCGCGGACAACTCCGTAACCATGTTGTCCCGCAGGTAGTCGAACCCGAACTCATTGTTCGTCCCGTAGGTTATGTCCGCCTCATACGCCTCTCTCCTGCTCGCGGGCTTCATATGCTCGAACCCCCGCTCTCCCTCCGCATAGTCCGCGTCATAAACAAAAGCCTTCTGATTCTGAAGCGCGCCCACCGTCACACCCAGCTTGGCGTACACCGCGCCCATCCAGTGCGCGTCCCGACGCGCCAAGTAGTCGTTCACCGTCACTACGTGAACCCCCGACCCCGTCAGCGAATTCAGATATGCCGGAAGCGTCGCTACCAGCGTCTTCCCCTCGCCCGTCCGCATCTCCGCTATCTTCCCCTGGTGCAGCACGATCCCGCCTATAAGCTGGACGTCATAGTGCCTCTGCCCCAGCGTCCGTTTCGCCGCCTCCCGTACCGCCGCATACGCCTCCGGCAGAATATCGTCCAGAGAATCCCCCTGGGCCAACGCCCGGCTCAACTCATGCGTCTTCCCCTGAAGCTCCAGATCCGACAGCCGCTCATACTCCCTCTCCAGCCCATTTATCTCATCCACCTCCGGCTGCAATCTGGAAATAACCTTCTCATCCGAACCGCCGAACAACTTCGCGATGGACTTGAACATCTCAACCAGCCCCCTTCTCAGTATCCAAAAATCACCAACCCTCGGCCCCTGCACCCATCCACTATACTATACCCTACTTTCCAAACCCTCAGCTCACTATTACCATTCTAGGGTCTTTGCAAAGTCTGAATCATCGGGGTGAACGATTCGGATCGAACATCGGCGAGTGGACCGGATTGGAACGGTTTCATATAGTATAATTTATAATTGTGCTGGTGAGTGCTGGTGACCCTAACAGGTGGCTGCAGGTGAGTGCTGGTGGTGATTTTCAGCTGCATTTGACCTGCATTCACCAGCATTTAGCTTTGGGGAGAATATTTTTCAGTTGAATGGAGTGTAATTGATAACCTCTGGTTTATGGTTGTCAGTGTTCAGTCATCAGTAGTCGGTTCTCAGTCCCGGTACGTATTGTAGCACAGGAGGAAGTAAATATGTAGTGATGCGGGAAACTCAGTCCGACTTTGGAAAGATCCTGATTACCATTCCCATCCGCATATGCCATACACCGACCATTTTTCGTCATTCCCGCGAAAGCGGGAATCAGGAGACCGCGGCAGAATGCTGCACGGTATAGATACAATCTCCCTCACCCCAACCCTCTCCCTGAGGGAGCTGAGAGGGGTATGTATCTGTTGCTCATGGTGGTGTATGTTGAATGATCTTCATTCCGGGTGGTGGTTTGGGCCATTCTTCGGGAAGCAGCCACACTCTCTTCCATACTCTACCCCTGTTAAGAAGCCGTCTCAGCCAGGCCGTGCCGAGTCTCAGCACACTGACGCTCCGACCAGGACTGCTGTGGGCGCTGCGATGAGTCGGCGATAGACACTTCGGCGGCGCTCTGAGGTTGCCCGGCTCTCGCCCCAGATCGGCGGCATCCTCGACTCGGCTACCGTACGCCATCGTCAGCAGTGTCGCCACCGACAACACCAACCAGTGTCGACTCACCCGCTGAGGGTCTGTCCTTCGAGTCTTGTTCCACTGCCAGCCCAGACTTTTGAGCGCTCTGAAGCCCAGTTCTATCCAGAACCGAAGTGCGTACCAGCACACTCCGGCGGCGTCCACAGCCAGGTCGGTCATCACCAGCCACGGCTCGTCCGCTCCGTCCACCCACACCACGATCATCGTTCCCAGACGACGCTTGGAGGTGGCCCTGAACGCCGTGCCGTAGCCGACATATGCGTGATTGGGTCCTGGAACCAGATGACGCGCTCTGATGCGGGTGCCTCCCTGCGGACAGAACACGGTGTTGATCGACTGTCTGACGTACGGATGGAAGCCCACAGAGCATATCTTCTTCCACAGTCTCGGACTCCTCAGTCCTCTGTCGCACATCACCAACACACTCATATGGTTGGGCACCGCATCGGCCAGCAGATCGAGCAGCCTCATTGTGGGCGCTATCCACTCGCCCGGTCTGTTCGCAGCCAGCACGTGCCAGGCCACCGGAATAGCACAACTTCGATAGACCACGCTTATGACTATCGAGTTGAGCTGGTCTCCCTTCATCGTCGGGTCTATTGCCAGCGCCAGTCTGTCCGACTTCCACAGACACAGCACCCATCTCAACAGCGGAGCGAAGCACGACTCCACGTCGATCTGTGTCGCTGTCGGTCTGGGCCTGTGCTGACCGTCGTACAACCACTGTCTGAGATACTGGCGCATGGTGTCGAAGCTGCCCATGAACGAAAGCGCTGTCGAAACTGCGTTCTGACAAGCGCTGCCCATGACAATAGTGCCGTACACTCACAGGGTCAGACCCAGCGACTGAGACTCTCTGAGGTGCGGCAGATGGTATTGTATGGTCTGAGCGATCTGGTAACATTCGGGCGGGAGGCGCATGGCGAATCTGTGGCAACCTTTCTGTTTGGTACCAAAAAGATGCCACAATGCCACGCGCTTTCCAACTCCTCATACCTGTCCTTCGACTTTACATACCCCTGTCAGCCCATCCAGGGAGAGGAAGCCAGAGTAGATGTTTTGAGATAGTTTCTAAAAACTAACGACTAACCGCAACACACATTGCGGCTGCCGAATAGAGTGCGATAACATCTGTGCGATTCGCGCGATGCGGAATTGTCGCGGTGAATCGGAATCTACTGGCCGTGGTCAGTCTCGGGTGAAGTGGGTGTATGACGCTCTGATAGTCGGTGCGGGGCCGGCCGGAAATACGGCGGCCCTCGAACTTGCGAAACGCGGGTTCAGCGTGGCCGTGCTCGACTACCGTGAGCGTATCGGCGACAAGCTGTGTACCGGCGTCATAGGTATAGAGTGCGCGGAGCGATTTCCGGTCCCGCCGGAACTGGTTTACCGGCGAGCGAGTACGGCGGCCATCTATTCGCCGAGTGGCCGGATGTTCAGGGTCGAACGGCCCGAGACGCAGGCTCTGATAGTTGACAGGGTTGGCTATGTCAACTCTATTGCCATGTCGGCGGCGCGACATGGCGCAGAGTACCGGCTCGGCTGGCGAGTTGGCGAGGTGTCGCTCTCTGCGACCGAAGTCAGCCTGAGCGCGCAGCGCTGGGATGCCCTGGATAGGCTGCATGGCCGCATCCTACTGATAGCTTCCGGGTTCGGTTCCACGCTCACCGCGTCAGTGTGTCCGCTGAACGGCATAGGACGCGAGCGGCTTGTCGGGGCGCAGGTGGAGGTCGTTACCCGCGGCGTAACCGAAACGGAAGTCTATGTTGGGGATGATGTCGCTCCGGGTTCGTTCGGCTGGCTGGCGCCGACAGGCGAGTCGCGCGGGCTGTTGGGCTTAATGTCTCGGCAGATGTCCCCTGGCTGCCTGGAACGGCTGTGGGAGACTCTGATCCGCGCGGGCAAGGTGATAAGGCTGGAGTCGAGGCCGAGAAGGTGGGGCATCCCGCTCAGGCCGCTGTCGAGGACATACGGCGAGCGAGTCCTCGTTCTGGGAGACGCGGCTGGTTTCGCCAAGCCGACAACCGGAGGCGGAATATACTACGCCATGCTGTCCGGCGCGATTGCGGCGGAGACAGCCGCCGTCGCGCTGAAATCCGACACGCTTACCGGAGAGGCCCTCAAACAGTATGAAGATCGGTGGAAGGGCGAATTCGGCAGTGAACTGAGATTGGGCTACTATGCCAGAATGTTGTTCGAGTCTATGACCGACGCGCGTCTCGAGCGGCTCATGGAGGTTTTTCTATCGAAGGAAGTTCAGCATGAGCTTATCAGGTCTCCGGTTTTTTCCTTTGATAGGCACAGCGGCATAATCCTCAGAACGGTTGGACACCGGCGCATGATTGGCCTGATAAGAAGTGCGGGGCCGTCGGTCTTCCCCTTTCTGGCAAAGCTCGCCAGGTCGTCGGTTTCCGCCTGACGGAGTGTTCCGGCGCGGTATCCATTTGAAGATGACAAGCGTCGGCCCTTTCCCATTATTCCCGACGCCACCCTCATTCCCGCGAAGCTTGTCCTCGTGGAAACGGGGAGCGGGAATCCAGGCTGGCTGGCATACGGCAGAAATATACGGACACTGCGCTATTCGGAGAACAGATTGTGAAGGACTGCCATTCGGGCGTAGAGAGCGTTTTCGGCCTGCCGGTAGAAGGCGAGCCTATCGTCTCGGACTTCGACGCTGAAGTCTCCGCTTCTCTGCATCGGGTCCATCACTATGCAGCGCGGTTTCAGCGAGTCCATGAACTTTCTGTCAATGACCAGCCGGCCCTGTCCCCTGGAGACGAGCAACTGCATATGGGCAAGCGTTCGGGGGCCGTTCAGGTAGATTACGTCGGCCTGGGATACTGCGTCGAGGTCGGTGTCGGGATGGAAGGTGACGCCGCGCTCGACGCAGTGCTGGACGACTTTCTCCGGCGCCTGTCCGCTGAATGGTATGGGTATGACGCTGACGCCATCGAACATGGCGAGTCCCTTGAGAAGCGCGCTCACGTTTCGGTGGTCGAGGCGGCCCACTATCGCCAGGGTCGTCCCGTCAATCTCGCCCCGCTCGCGCTGGATGGTGTAGAGGTCAGCGAGAGCCTGCGTGGGGTGGTCGTCGGAGCTGCCGCCGTTTATGACGTGCATCGCGTCGGTGGTCGCCGCGCGCTCCGTTACGTGTGGGTCTCCGGTGCGTATGACCACGACGTCCATCTTCAGGCTGGCGAGTATATTTATGATGTCGTCAACGAACCGGGTGTTATGTACAGGGAAGAACTGCGAGGCGTCCTCGGTGTGATACGCCTTCCCGCCAAGCAGTTCGCTCGCGCGTTCGAAGGAGGTGCGGGTAAGGAAGCTCGGCTCGTAGAACAGGCAGTACAGCGCCCTTCCGATCATTGGAGAGCGTGAGTCGTCGCCGTTTCTGAGGGATTCGCATAGGGGGAAAAGGACATCTTCGATCCACTCGCGGTTCATCTGGGTTGTCTGGGTGAGGTGCTGGTAATTGGTCATCTAATGTCTCCTGAGAGAATCGAATATGATCCCGACAGAAGATTGTACATGAGCCGAATCTTTTATAGCTACGCTGGCATTTGACACATATCTAAGGCCAATGCTAGATTTGAAGGGCGGTTGGCAGTCATTGGGTAGGACTGCTAAGAGCAGAGTGAGCTGGGAGACAGTAACTTGCCGAGATATGATTATCGTTGCACAGGCTGTGGCCACCAGTTCGAGCTGCGGCAGAGTTTCAGTGCCGCGACCATCGCGGAATGCCCGGAGTGCGGGGAAGATTCAAATAGGAAGATTCACGCCCCTCCAATTATATTCAAGGGGTCGGGCTGGTACGTGAATGACTATGGCAAGGGGCGCGGCAACAATGGCGTGTCGTCCGACAAGGCCGAAGAGAAGCGTGAGAAGAAAGAGTCTTCCGCAGAGAATTCTTCCTCGACGGAAAAGAGCAAGTCTGAGGCAGGGACGGCCTCCAGGTCGGGCAAGAGCGACTGACGATTGCGCGCTCTTGCTCAGCGAGTATCGGAAGCGTCGGTTTCCGTGGATGGAGAAGTCCTGGGTCGAATCGGCCCGGGACTTGTTGTTCTTGTGGGAATTGCGCGGTCTGACGAGGACCGGCATATTGATTATATCGTGTCCAAGACTGTGAATCTGCGGATATTCGAGGACGCGGGGGGCCGTTTCAACCTGTCGGCGCTGGACGTTGGCGCCGAGCTCTTGGTCATCAGCCAGTTCACGCTCTACGCCGACACACGGCGGGGCCGCAGGCCCGGTTTCACCGAGGCGGCGCCTCCCGCCAGCGCGTCGAAGATATTCGAGACGACGCTGACCAGATTCAAAGAGAGCGGCCTGCGCGTGGAGAAAGGCCGCTTCCAGGCGCATATGCTGGTTGAGATTCACAACGATGGCCCGGTGACCATTATGCTGGACAGCGCCGACAGGCGGTTGTAGTTATCTGGTTTTCAGTTGTTGAAGGTCAGCCTTCACTATTCGGCGAGTCCCATCTGCGCCGCTTGCTCCAGTAGGGCCTGCGCGCGCTTAACCACAGGGACATCCACCACCTTGCCGTCGAGTGAGGTGGAGCCGCGCCCCATAGCGACGGCCTCCTCGAAAGCCTCGATGACCCTGCGGGCGTGACTGATCTCGTCCTCCGAGGGTGAGAAGACTTCGTTGAGAATGTCTATCTGGGCAGGGTGAATGGCGAACCTGCCCCTGAATCCAATGCCCCGTGAGGCTTGCGAGTTTTCCCTAAGCGCGTCTGGGTCTCGGAATGCGAAGAAGGGCGTGTCCAGGGCGAGGATGCCGGAGGCGCGGGCGGCGACGGCCATCGCGGCGCGCGCATACGCTATTTCAGCATCGTGGTCGCTGCGCTCGATCTCCATGTCGTTGGTGAAGTCTTCCGCCCCGAGGGCGAGGGCGACTATCCTGGGCGAGGCGCGGCATATGTCGTAGAGCTTGACAATGGCCTCTGCGGACTCTATCCATGGAACGAGCTTCGTGGTCCCGATGGGCAGACCCGCTTTCAGCTCGAGCTTCTGAATGATTCCGACAACCTCTTTGAGAATCTCGGGGTTGTCCATCTTGCCGACGGACACTCCGTAGATGTGCGGTCCGATGACGGCATTGAGGTCGGATTCCAGCAGGCCCGTGTCGAGTGAGTTGACTCTTGGGATGACGCGGACGCCTGTCTGCGCCATCTGCGGGATGTAGGCGGCGGTGACTTCGCGGGCGTTGGACTTCTCGTCCCAGGGAACGGAGTCTTCCATATCGGGTATGAAAGCGTCGGGTCTGAGGTTCAGCGCTCTGTCGAGCATCCGGGGAGTGTTTCCCGGAACGAAGAGCAGGCTTCTAAGCGTTGGCAGCATATCTTAGTCCTTAGTTGTCTTAAGGAAGGGGTGGGTGGCTTGGATGAATTCGGCGGGCTTGTCCACGGTTACTACGTGGCCGGCGTTGGGAATGTCTATTGATGTCAGGTCTTGGGCAGTGGACTTCATGCGGTCGAGCACGTCATCTGATACGAGGGGGCTTTCGGCTCCGCGTACTTCGAGTATGGCGCAGGGGATGGTCTCAAGCGCGCTCCAGTACCGGGATATGAGACCGGGATCGCTCATGTCTGGCAGAGGCGTATTGAAGAGGCGGGGGTCGGCTTTCCACGTCCATACGCCGTCCGGGGTCTGTTTCATCTTGTCCCGGGCGTCCTGCATGAGACGTTCGTCCGAGGCCCAGGGATTGGATGAACGTATCCAGGCGAAAGCATCGTCAAGGCTGGGGAATTCCATGGGTGTCGAGGGACGATTGGACGCTCCTGATCGGACGGCTTCCGATGGTTCGGGGCCAATGTCCACGATTACGATGCGCTCTACGCGGTCAGGGTGGTCGGCAGTGTATAGCATTGAATGCCAGCCGCCCATTGAGAGACCGGCGAGAGTGAATCTCTGGAGTTCCAGCGCGTCGGCGAATGCGGCCAGGTCTTCAACAAAGCGGTCGCGAGCGTAGCCGTCATCCGCGTAGCCGGATGCGCCGTGTCCTCGCTGGTCAAGGGCGTAAACGTGGTACGAGCCGCGCATAGCCCCAGCGAACTCGTCCCATATATGCGCCTGGCCGGTGTGTCCGTGCAGGCATACCAAAGGAGGCAAGCCTTCAGTTCCCCAATCGAGATAGCGGATGCAGACATCGTTTAAGGTTATATGTTTGGATGTTGGCGGTGTGGCAGCCATTTGGGTCTCCGTTTCGGTTTTCAGTTGTCAGAGTTCAGGTAGGTTGTGATGGCCTGGTTCATTTTCTGCCGCGCGCCCTCGGCCAGCTTGGTCGGGTGACCGTCGAATCCGTGGGGGCCGCCAGGATATATGGCTAGTTCGGCTTCATTTCCGGCGGCAGTCCAGCGGCTGTGCATGAACAGGGTGTCGTCGAGAAGGGGGTCGAGCGTGCCGACGCTGAAGAGGGCGGGCGGCAGATTGCCGAGGTCTGCGTAGAGTGGAGATACGTCCGGGTTGCGCCTGATGTCGGCAGGGACGAAGTGGTCGTAGAACCAGTCCATGATGGGAGTATTGAGGACGAGAACCCGTTCTCCCCAGTTTCTCTGCGAGGGGGTCATGCTGAGGTCGTAAACTCCGTACACGAGGTTTGCGCCCGAAAATCCGGTGAAGTGGTGCTTGTCGCGCATTCTGATTAGCGTGGTCGCCGCAAGATGTCCGCCGGCGGACTCGCCGCCGATGACGAGCTTGTCCACCCCGAATTCGGACATGGCGTTTTGGGCGACCCAAAGGGCGGCGGCTTCGCAGTCGTCCAGGGCGGCCGGGTATGGGTGTTCGGGGGCGAGCCGGTAGTCAACGCTGATAACGACGGCGGAGCAGGTGTTGGCTATTTCTTCGTTTCGGGGGTCCTGGAAGTGGGCGCGTCCGAGTACCCAGCCGCCGCCGTGGATGTGGAGGTATATGCCGCGCGGGTTTTCAGGGACGAAGGTACGCAGGGTGAGGGAGCCGCCAGGGCCGGGGATGGCGCAGGAACGCGCCATCCCGGAAAGGACTACGGGACCGAAGATGCCGCTTCCTTCTTCCCTGGCCTTGCGGGTCTGCTCGACGGGGACAGTATTAGTTGCTGGAGTCTCGGCGAGGATGGCTTCCATCTGGGCGTTGAACTCGGCGGTCTCGGCGGCTATGGCTTCGGGGGTGAAGAGTGTGGGGTCGGGCATTCTGGGTCTCCTGATTTTAGGTGGCGAGTTGTATGGTGTCAGTTTACAATTTTTGGCTGTCAGTCGTCAGTATCCTTCTGCCATTGTGGTCGAAACTGGACAAAATGCCCGATTTAGGGCATTATCTGTACATGGATGAGTGTAAATCCATTCGTGAAACAGCAGACTCTCAGGTGGTTTCATACCTGAGATGGCAACTATTGGGTGGCGCCGATTGGCCGGATGCGCTGATGGGCGCTATTGCCCTGTGGACGACTCCAGAAGAGGTCTTTGAGGGGACAAGACTTGTTTATCTGATAGCGTCGGAGGCGTTCGACTGGCTAACGCTGGCGCACCGGCTAAGTTCAGAGGCTCGGGACCTGATACCCGAAGATGAGTTGGAGGATCTTCTTTTTACGGGTCGTTTCCCGTCGAGGGTGGCTGAGGGCGAGTTCAAGGATATTCTGGGAGTTGATAAAAATAGCGCCTATCTGAACTATTTCTATGGGGTGGAGGTGGAGACGGCGTTGCAGCAGGTGGTCGAGGCGGAAATAGAGAAGCGTTTCTATGCAAGCGGCCGGCAATATACGGCGGATCACACCAACGAGGCGTTTCAACGCATCTATAATTCGACGCGGGACGATCTGCTGGTAGCGTACTGGGAACAATCGCATCGCCCGTATCGGAATATCACGACTTTGACAGAGTTGAAGGAATTCACTTACTGGCTTTTCAAGCGCAGGCTTAATGTTTCGGACAAGGCGAAAATAGCGTCGGACACCAAGAAGGGCATAGCGGCATTGGATCCGGCGATGCGGATTCCGGGTGAGATTGGGGGCTAGAGTTCTCAGCGCTCAGCCGCTATTTCAAAATCCTTGTGGTCAATGGTTATCTGAACATGTCGCGGTCGCGGTCGCGGATTAGGGTGGAGTAGCCCGGGTTGGCGGGGGCGTAGGGATAGCCGCGGACTACGGATACGGGAACTCCGATGGCTTTGAACTGTACCAGTTCGGCGGCGGCGGCCAGTTCGTCGGCGACGGCTATGGTGGTCACGTGCATCTCTCTGCCCTGGGCGTCCAGAGCGCCGCGATAGTCGGTCATTGGGTCCATTCCGGCGACGCCGATTGCGAAGTTTACGTGTCCCTCACGCCATGCGCGGCCAAATGTGTCGGATATTATTATGGGGATGGTAAGCCCAGTGGAGTCCTGTATCTGCGCGCTGATTGCGACGGCGGATGCGTCGGAGTCTTCGGGGAGCAGGCAGACTACATCGTCGCCGGGGATGTTGGACTGGTCTATGCCCGCGTTGGCGCATACGAAGCCATGGTGTGTTTCGGAGATTATAACGCCCCGGTCTGGGTCCATGCGAACGATGGACTTGCTTTCTCGCAGCACAAGTTCGACCAGCCGGGGGTCTCGTCCCGCTGTTTGCGCGAATTGGACTGCGAACTCGGACGGCGTGATGGTGGACAGGCTGACGAGTCTTCCCTCGGCCTTGGAAACTATCTTCTGGGTTACGACAAGAATGTCGCCCTGTTGCAGGGGGTTGCCCTGGTCGCGGGCGGCGTTGACTATAAGGGAGCCGAGCGGGTCGCCCGGGCGTATTTCGGGAATTCCGGTGATTCCGAATATGGTGAGTAAGTAGAGTTGTCTGTCTGTCTGGGACATGGTGTTGTAACGCTCCCCGGATTTGTCAGGCGTATAGCAGCGCGCCCGCGATGGATACCACCGAGCTGTTGTTGTGATCGGCGGGACATTGATCGTATCCCATGTGCACGCCGGACGCGCCTTCAAGGAGGCTGAGCATCAGGTAGATCGGTGAGAGGCCGCATATTTTTCTGCTGTCGGATTCGGCGACGGATATGTCCAGGAAGTCGCGCGGGCTGCCGGAGCATATGGCAGCTATGGATGCGTCGTCTTGGGATTTCAGCTTAGTCTTGGCTGCGGGATCCAATGGGCTGCTGTCTCCGAACGCGGGGCCGACGTGCGCGAGGTCTCCAGCGGCCATGACGAGGGTCTTTCTACGGCGCATAGCGTGCCTCAGCAGGTCCAGGATGGCGGTTATGTGGTCGGCGTCGCGTGGGTCCGATTCATCGCTGATGAACTGGTGGAATGATCCGCAGAGAATTGGAAGGACGGATACGTCCTGATTTCGCATAAAGTGGTGCATCCAGACTAAGGCCAATTCTATCGAGTGTTCGGTCTTGTGGTGGAGTTCATCGCGGAAGGCGGACTTGCCGAGTATGCGAACGATGTCGTCAACGAGTTTTGTGTCGGTGGGGAGCGTGCCGTAGGGGGTAGAGTAGTTCTGGCGGGTGGGTGTGATTCTGCCCATACCACCCTGGTGGTCTGTTCCAAGCACGATTACCAGTTCGATGGAACCGAGGTCGCGTTCGGCCTGCTGCCAGAGCCTGGCGTAGGTTGCGTGACCGCGGTTGTAGTCTATGTGGGGGCAGAGCATCCCGACGAGATCGCCGTCGGGTCTTGGGTCAGGCGGGGAAGCGGGAAAACGGGCGCGCCAGTCCGTTATAGCGGCGTGGAGTTGGTTGGCGGATTCGGGATACACGACTCCGGCATGAGATGGCGGCCTGTGGTCGGCGCTTCTGAAATTTTCAAGCGCGCGCCTGTGGGCTTTGCGGTAGGCGCCGTTTTCGATCATCAAGGCCTGGTCGAGCTGGCCGATGATGGAACGGAGGTCGCCGTTGGTGAGATCAAGTCCGGCCCTCAAAGCCATGGCGGCCCGAATCGCGGTGAGGTCTCGTGTTCCGTCCATGAACACGACGAGGGGCGCCAGGGGCGCGGGAAGCATGATGGTAGATTCCGACATGGCTGCGGGATCGCGGAGGTACAGGAATCGCTGTCCCACGTGTTCGACCCACATGGGTTCGACGGGGCGGAGTTTTGGTTTTGGGGGTATGGGCATATTGGTCATTAACGGCTAGTTTTCAGTGATCGTCAGGCGTGGGAGAGATGTTATCACATGGAGACGCCAATATGGTGAGAACAACGACCTGAGCGGGATATGCGGTTTGGAATTGGGCTGTGCTACAATCTCATGGCCTCGCCGAGTGTTCCGAGCGCATGGAGGCCGTATAATGCCAATCGCAGAGGATCTGAAAGTATTCACTGGCAACGCGCATCCGCGCCTGTCGTATGATATATGTTCGTATCTGGATATACATCCCGGCCAGATAGACGTGTTCAAGTTCAAGAACGACAACACGTTCGTGAAGATACTTGAGAACGTTCGAGAGCGGGACGTGTTCATAGTTCAGCCGTTCAGCGCGCCGGTCAACGACCGGATAATGGAGCTTATGATAATGCTGGACGCCTTCAAGCGCGCGTCGGCGGGCCGTATTACGGCGGTGGTGCCGTATTACGCCTATGGGCGCAGCGACAAGAAGGATCAGCCGCGTGTGCCGATAACCGCGAGGCTGATAGCGACGATGATAGAGTCCGCCGGCGCCGACAGGGTGCTGACGCTGGATTTGCACGCGGGACAGATACAGGGGTTCTTCGGGATTCCGGTTGATGAACTGAGCGCGATTCCGATGCTTGCGAGACACTTCGCCAACGGTGACGACGTGGTTGTGGCGGCTACGGATGTGGGAGGAGCTAAACGGGCGCGGGCGACCGCGGACATTATTGACGCGGACATCGCGATAGTGGAGAAGCGGCGAGTCGGGAACCTGGAAGAGGTAATCGCTTCAGAGGTTATCGGTGACGTGAATGGCAAGAAGGCGATTATCGTGGATGACGAGATAAGCACGGGCGGGACGATTATGGCGGCGGCGAACGCGCTGGTGGAGCATGGCGCCAGAGAGGTCTATTGCGGCGTGACTCACGGAGTGTTGTGCGGTGACGCGCCGCGCCTTCTCGATGAAAGCCCCGTGATGGAGATGGCGGTGACCGACTCTCTGCCGATAAGCGAGGAGAAGCTGGGTTCCAAGATGCGTGTTATCTCGATTGCGTCCATACTGGGAGAGGCGATATACCGGATACACAGCGGGCTTTCCGTGGGAGCCATGTTCGAGGATGCTGCGCCCCCGCTGGTGGGCAACTTGTGAAACTATGCTCATACTGTTAGAATTGAGGCAATATGGTGAACTCAAATACCTCCGATACCCCCGAAAATAGAACTGGCATATATGCCGACATACAGAATCTTCAGGATATTTCAAGAGAGATCCTAGTTGTCCTGATCCGTCGTTGGCCTGAAGACGTTCCACCTCCCGGCAAACTGAACCTGTACGTGAGAGCCGACCACGCAGACTTGTGGCGCGTGTGGGCGAGTCACGAATTCTCCGAAATAGAGGTCGTGGTGAAGGGCGTTCAGCACTATACGCTGTCGGCGACGAAAAACGCCGCGGACATGGCAATATCCGTGGACGCTATAAGCGACTTCAATCACAACCGCGTGAATCACGTGGCCGTTGTCAGCGACGACAGCGACTTCATATCTTTGTACGCCAAGCTGGCCGAAGAGGTCAACGGCTTCGATATGACGTACAGTAACGGGAACATTCCGTTCCTATGGGTGTTCACGGACAGAATGGGCACTCGCTCGGCGCTGCTCCAGGAATTCTTCCCCCCGAAGTATATCCATGTGGTGGATCACAGACTGTACGATCAGGTCGAATGGGAGAGGGAAGAAGCGGAAGCGGCGGCGCAGGCGACTCTCGAAGAGGACGGAGACGCTCTGGAAACTAAGAATATTGTGGTGGCGGAAGTGGCCGAAGTCGAGGAAGTCCCCGCTTCTGAGTCGGATGATGCCCCCAAGCGTGTGCCTGAACCTGATCCCGAGCCTATTGAAGAACAGCCGCTGATGTCAGAGGCGCAGCGTGAGGCTTCGGAGACAGAGCGTATCGCTCTCCAGCTGATTCGCGATATGCCCGTAGGCAAGTTCAAGAGCATGGACTGTCAGGGCATAATACGCACCAACTTCCCCGGTCATCATCTGTCGAGCGCGGACGGGCCTGCATTCGGCACCATCTTCAGGAGGGAAGTATTGCCCTTCATGGAAAAGCGCGGTGTCAAGGAACTCGGTAACCAGAGTCCTCGTCAATATGAGATGACGCATGAGGCGAAGCGGTCACTCGCTCATGCCTGAAGAGACATAGAATCCCCGTCAGCCATTGAGTGAGATGAGGATTTTATTTTCCCGCGAAGAGTCTCGAGACAGTTTCTTAATTCAGTATCACATTGGCCCTCTCCCAATCTAGGGAGAGGGCTTTTTTTGGCACTCATATCAGACGTTTCGCAAGTCGTTGAGTTGTGATTATTCCTGGGCCTTCAAGCGAGAGGCGAAGAGGAGGTATAGAATGGAGACGGCCAGACCGAGCAGTCCCATGGCGGTCAGCGCCCAGGTTACGGACGTCACTCCGGCGAACCAGCCGACAAGCAGGCTCGATCCGACGACAAATCCCTGTCCGATTCGCTGAAGGCTTGTGATTCTGCCACGCAGTTCGTCGGGTACGAGCGTTTGGGTGAGTGTGCCGTTGGTGGTCCTGAACGCGGTCTGGGTGGCGGCGAACATGGCGATGGTCAGCAGGGCGAGGGGAAGCCAGACCGCCTGTGTGAGGGCGAGGGCGAGGACTGAACTGGCTATCGCGGTCACAAGACAGACCAAGCCGCGCTTGAAGAAGAACCCAAAGGACGCGATTGTGAGGGCCATGAGCAGGCCGCCGAAGCCGTTTATGGCGAGCATATAGCCTCCGACGTCCGCGCCGCGTTTGAGGATTTCGTCCGTGAACAGGGGCAGTGAGAAGATGACGGGCTGCAAAATGACGTTGGGGACGATGGTCAGTGTTATCAGGTAGAACAGCACCCTGTTTCCGGACCATATGTATCTGAATCCCTCGGCGAGGTCTGTGAAGAATCCCCCGGTTCCGGCGCTGGGCCTTCTGCCGGCGACGCTCGCGTAGGGTGTGCGCATTGGCAGGAATGCGAGAATCATGCCGAGGTATAGCAGCGACTCGATGGTGAAGTTCCAGAAGAATCCAAGCGTGGCGACCAGAATTCCGCCGATGAATGGGCCTATGGCTCTTGTGCCGGGTATCGTGAGGACGTTGGTGGCGTAGGCGTTGCCGAGCATATGCCTCGGGACGGTGTTGGCTATCAGCGCCTGGCGCATTGGCTGGGTGATTGAAAGGCAGACGCCGCTGACAATCGCGTATGCGAAGACGTGCCAGACTTCCACCACTTGCAACTGTATCATCCAGGCGAAGGCGAATGAGAAAGCGGCCATGAACGCCTGGAGGGAGATGATCAGCTTTCGGCGATCAACCCTGTCTCCGAGCACGCCTCCGACCGGGCCGACGATAAGCCCCGGAAGAGTGTTTATGCCTCCGACTCCTATGACCAGGAGCGCGGATGACCCGGTATCCTGTGTGAGATGCTGTACAAGCCAGCCGAGCGTGAGCAGTTGAAGCCAGTTTGCGGTATTGGCGAAGAAATTGCCGATCCAGAGAAGCCGATAGTCCCGCGACACGATCCAGGCGTCGAAAGTCCGAAGTCTGGGCAAAGATACTCGTCGAGGTATTGGGGGGCCTCCAATGGGAGTGGCTGGTAGTGAATATAATACAGATATTAGCTGTGAGTTGTCAGTCCGGCTTTCTGGCGCGGATAACTACCGCGAACGGAACCCGGGTGAGCCGTTCCCAATGGTCGGCCCAGTACCGGCCCGCGTATGGCGAACGAGAATCATCGGGAAGACCGACCGGGTAGGGTTCGACCAGACGCTCTACCAGCAGGCCCGCCGCTGTCACCGATGACACCAGTTCCTCTATCGTGCGGAAGAAGGTGAGGCCGGGCGGGTGTCCCTCCGGCACAGGGTCTTCCCATACCTCTACGGGCAGGTTGAAATAGTCGGTCAGGTGCAGCGAGCGTGTGGCGACGTTCCAGTCGAATGCGCTCAGCGGATGCACCGTCGACATTACCAGCCGCCCACCCGGGCGGAGTATCTCCGCGCACCGTTCCAGACAGCTGCGAAGGTCGGGGATGAACTCCCAGCCGAACGATGACAGGATAATGTCGAACGAGGCCGCTCTGAACATCGTCGGAGATTCCATGTCCCCTGCCACCAGTTCGAACGCCGCGCCCGTCCTCTGTCTGAGAGATTGGGCGTGGCGAATCTGTTTCGGTGAGAAGTCCAGCGCGACGACCTCCGCGCCCCAATTGGCGAGCGCGATAGAGTTCTGCGCGCCGCCGCACGCGAGTTCCAGGACGCACTTGCCGGATACGTTGCCCATAAGCCGGTAGAAACTCTCGCCGGGGGCGAACGGGGCGTAGTGAACATCGTCGAGGGCTATGCGGCTGTCGGCCTGGTAGGAAGGCGACATCGCGTCCCAGCCCGCCCTGATAGCGCTCTTTACGTCCTGGGTATCCAAGTGGGTGCGCTAGTCCAGGTCCGGCGCGCCGGGGAGCACGGCGCGCAGTTCCGCCATTGCCTCCGCCACCGAAACCCTGTCGTTGTAAACAGCCGACCCCGCCACAAGCTGGTCCGCTCCGGCCTTTACCGCCAGCGCGGCGTTGTCTGCCTTTATTCCGCCATCAACCTCGAGGATGGCGTTGGAACTCTCGCGGTCGAGCCACTGCCTGGCGCGCTCGATCTTCCTGAGCATCGAGGGGATGAAGGGCTGGCCGCCCCATCCGGGGTTGACTGTCATTACCAGAATGAGGTCTATGTCGGATATTACCTCCTCGACGGTGGTCAGGCCTGTCCCTGGGTTGATGGCAACGCCCGGCTCCATGCCGAGTTCGCGTATCCGGCCGACGGACAAGTGAAGGTGCGGCGACGCCTCCTGGTGAATGATTATCCTGTCCGCGCCCGCGTCTCTAAGCTGCTGAAAATGGCTCTCCGCTCGTTCCACCATCATGTGTATCTCGAGCGGGAGTGTGGTATGCGGCCTGATAGCCTCCACGACCGCTGGACCGAAGGTGATTGGCGGTACGAAATGGCCGTCCATAACGTCAACGTGCAGGCAGTCTGCCCCTGCCCGTTCCGCCTCGGCTACCTGTTCGCCCAGCCGCGCGAAATCCGCGGACAGTATGGATGGAGCTATCTTCACTCTGCTACCTGTTGGGTTCACGATGTTCCTCCAACTTCGACCTGGCGGCGGCAACGGCTTTGGCGACCCGCGAGTGGGCGGTGCCTCCTGGCACGTCCCGCGCCCCAATCGAGGACTCGACCGTTATCCGGTACACGTCCGACTCGAACAGGGGGGAGAGCGCCTGGTACTCTTTCAAAGAGAGTTCATCGAACCCGACGCCTCTCTCCAGAGCGTAGTCGGACAGGCGTGACACCACCCGGTACGCCTCTCTGAAGGGCGCGCCCCGCGTCACGAGGTAGTCCGCGATGTCCGTTGCGAGCACATAGCTCTCGCCCGCAGCCGTCCGCATCCTGCCCGTGTTTATCTCGATGCCAGACACCAGGTCCGCGAATATCCTCAGCGTGGCCAGAATCGTATCGGACGTGTCGAAAAAGCCCTCTTTGTCTTCCTGCATATCGCGGTTGTAGGTCAGGGGAAGCCCCTTCAGCACTGTGAGAAGCCCCATAAGGCTGCCATAGACGCGGCCCGTCTTGCCCCTGGCTATCTCCGCGAAATCAGGGTTGCGCTTCTGAGGCATGATGCTGCTGCCGGTCGTGTACTCGTCCGGCATACGGACGAAGCCGAACTCGTCGGACGACCAGATGACAAGCTCCTCGGCCATTCGGGACAGGTGCATAGCGCATATCGCGGACGCGGATAGAAAGTCGAGCAGGAAGTCGCGGTCGGATACCGCGTCCATGCTGTTGGCCGAAATGCGCGAGAATCCGAGTTCGTCCGCGACGAATTGGCGGTCTATGTGATAAGGAAGGCCGGCCAGAGCGCCGCTTCCCAGGGGCATAACGTCCGTGCGCTCGAACGCCTGACTGAACCGTTCGGAGTCGCGCGAGAACATCTCGTAGTATGCCAGCATATGGTGTGCGACCAGAACCGGCTGGGCGCGCTGGACGTGGGTGTAGCCGGGCATCGGCGCGTCCGGGTTTCGCTCGGCGAGAGAAACCAGGTTCCAGCGCAGGTCGTACAACGCCGCCAGTATCTCAGAGATAGCGTCTTTGGCGTACATCCTGACGTCGAGCGCAACCTGGTCATTTCGGGAGCGCGCGGTGTGCAGGCGCAGCGCTGGTTCTCCGATAAGCTCGAAGAGACGACGCTCGATGTTCATGTGTATGTCTTCAAGCTCCGGTCGCCAGGGGAACTCTCCGCTTCGTATCTCCTCTTCGACGACCTTCAGCCCGCTGATGATAGCATCCGCGTCGTCCGCGGATATAATCTCCTGTTTGGACAGCATCCGCGCGTGAGCAATCGAGCCGGCGATGTCCTGCCTGTACAGCCGCCTGTCGTAGTGGATGGAGACCGTGTAGTCTGAGAATACTTCTTTGAGGCCCATGTTCGATTCTAGTCCGGTCGCTTGGGAACCAGGAAGCGGCGTCGCATCGTGAGAATCTGTTCCTCTCGGTTGTTGTGCGCCCTCGTCTCTATATAGACGATCCCTCGGTCGGGTCGGGAGCGGGACTCATTCACTTCGAGTATCTCGCTCTCGGCGTATATGGTGTCGCCGTGGAAAGTCGGCCCGGTATGGACTATCTTCTCATATTCAAGGTTGGCGATTGCCTTGCCTGACATTTCGGGAACGCTCATGCCGACCACTAGGCTCAGCACCAGCGCGCCGTTCACCAGTATCTTCCCGTGCTGGTGTTCGGACATATAGCGTTCGTCTATATGCAGCGGGTTGTGGTTCATCGTGAGCAGCGAAAAGAGATGGTTGTCCATCTCGGTAATCGTCTTGCCTGGCCAGTGCTTGAATACGTCGCCCGGGATAAAATCCTCCAGGTAGCCGCCGAAAGTGTCTCTTCTATCATGAATCATATATGGGTGTCCTTACTTGCTCTGAACGTGTTCATACTTAGTTTTCCGCTCGTGGACCGGGGCGAGCTCCGCGCGAATTTCGTCTGCGGAGACAGGCGGCCCATGCTCGACGAATTCGAGCGTCTTGAGTTCTTCCACATCAAGCCGCTCCGAAGCGTCCAGTATCTCAACTCCGACGACCCTGCGCTGTTCATCAATGTCCACTGCAACCCAGTCATCAACCATTTTAGTCTCAAGATCGCCTTTCTTGGACGCTATATATATATATACCGCGTCTGCGTATGGATCATATGTAACTTTCATTCTCTCCACTCCCCATATCGGGTTATAACGGTTAATACCGCTGTTATCGAGCCTTCCTCAACATAGATTACTCTGACTAGCTTGTGGGGGTAACTCCTGCCTTGGTATTCGTAGCCATCTCTGAACACCTTCTCCCTGCCCAGCCTGTTCAGACGTGCCGGGTACTCGGTTCCCGTCTGAATTGTATCAGCAACCTCGGACTCGGTAGCCCCGCGTTCCACCATATTGAATCTGGCGTGTGGGGAGTAACTTATCATTGAAGCCGCTAAACCGCGTAGCGTTCCAGAAGGCGGCGCGCTATCAGCAACTGCTGTATCTCGTTGGTGCCTTCACCGATAATCATCAGGGGGGCGTCGCGGTAGTACCTCTCGACATTGAAGTCCTTGATGTAACCGTACCCGCCGTGAATCCGCATCGCCTCCATCGCCACCTCGCCACAGACCTCGGACGCGAACAGCTTGGCCATCCCGACTTCCAGGTCCACGCGCTCCTGTCCGGCGTCCTTCTTGGCCGCCGCATCGTAGGTCAGCAGGCGCGCGGCCTGTATCTTTGTAGCCATTTCCGCCAGCTTGATCTGTATAGCCTGGTGCTGCGCTATCGGCTTGCCGAACGCCTCACGCTGCTGAGCGTATCGTATCGCGGCGTCGAACGCAGCGGTCGCCACTCCCACCGCGCGTGCCGCCACGTTTATCCGTCCGGTCTCCAGCCCCGCCATCACGTGCTTGAATCCCTGCCCCTCGACTCCACCCACCAGGGTCTCAGAACCGACACGGCAGTTGTCAAAGATAAGCTCGGACGAGTCCAGACCCCTGTATCCGAGCTTGTCCAGGTGCTGGCCGACACGTAGGCCCGGATTCGGCTTCTCGACCACGAAGCAGCTCATCCCGCGATGGCGAGGCTGGGCGTCGGGGTTAGTCTTGGTCAGGACCGCGAATACGTTGCCGTACTCCGCGTTCGTTATGAACATCTTGGTACCGTTGATGACATACTCCTCGCCGTCCCTCCTGGCGGTCGTCTTGGCGTTCTGCACGTCGCTTCCGGCGTCCGGCTCGGTCAGCGCAAGCCCGCCTCTCAGTGCGCCGCTCGCAAGCCTGGGCAGGTAATCGGCCTTCTGCTCCTCGGTGCCGAAATTGGTGACGATGTGCGCGAGAACGTGGTGCGTCCCGATTATTCCGCTGACGCTCATCCAGCCCCTGCTCAACTCCTCGAATATGGTAGCGAAAGTCGTGTGGTCCAGACCCATCCCGCCATACTCTTCGGGTATCGTGATTCCGAACAGTCCCATCTCCCGCATGGGTTCGATGAGCTGCTGAGGGTAGATGTCCTCGTTGTCGTACTGCTGCGCGATGGGCTCTACCTCGCGTCTTACGAAGTCTCTCACAAGCGTGACTATCTGGTTTCTGATTTCGGAAGAGTTCACGATGGTCGTCATTTTATGCTCCGCGTCCTCGTTTACGAGTATGGGTATGGTCGTTTAGCTGAGTAGGTCCAGCGCCGAGTTGTCTTCCACGGCTTGCCAGAGGCGAGACATAATCGTTCCCGATAACTCTAAGCCGCGAGCCGAATGAAAGTCCAGCGTTGACCCGATTATCCCCACGAACGTAACTATGTCCAGAAGCGCCCAGCCGAAGTCCTCTACACAGTCGGCAACTGTGTATCCTGCCACTCCGTTCGCGGAAAGGGTTTCTGCGTATGCTTCGATCAGTTCATCCTGATGCCGGATTCTCGTCTCTATCGGAACCGATGTGGACAAAAAGTAGGCGAGGTCATATATGCCCCTGCCCATGCGAATCGCCTGCCAGTCAATGAGCTTGATGCTCTCTGCCCCCTGGCCACGCCCGAAGAACACATTGTCCAGGCGCAGGTCGCCGTGTACGAGGGTCACGGGTGTGCGGGATAGGCGAGTCTTGACATCGGACACGCGCGGAGCGAGCCGCTCGGCGGCTTTGATCAGCCCTTCCGGTATCCCTTCCATGGTTTGCGCCACCCTCGTCCACGCTGCCGAGTGCATCCGCTCGAAGTATCCCGAACCACTATCGAATGTCGGGATCCAGCCGGGACGCTCATCAATCCGCTCCGACCAGAACTGTGAGTGAAGGCGCCCCGCCCCGGTGGCGACTTCGAGCGCTTCGGCGAAAGTGCATCCTTCTATCTGGTCGCCAGGTTTCATAGATGAAAGGTCTTCGGTGATAAGACAGAACGCCCCGCTCTCATCGTCGAATTCGGAGAGGAAGGCGCGCGGAGCGATCTCGACCCTGCTCGCTATGCGACCGTAGAATCTCGATTCTCTCTCGTATGCGCCCAGCGTTGTCAGGAAATGGCGTGTCCGCGGATCGTTCGAGACGGTTTTCCAGATGAGCGTTTCGGCAAAGTCTGTGCTCGCGTCCCGGTGTACGAGGTGGATCCGGTAAACGGAACTTGCGAATCCCGCGCCATCGCCGATGGGTTCGACGTCCGCGCTCGCTATTCTCACACCCAGTACCGATTCGAGCCACGATGCCGTCATCTGGTCCGGCGAAATCGGAAACGGTTTGACGCTCAATTTATAATCCCTTAAGCGGTGGGTTAGAGGTTTATTCCCTGCTTGCGTCCCAGGTTCTTCGCCGATATGCCCAGCACTCGCAGGAATCCCTCGGCGTCGGAGTGGTCATAAGTCCCCATCGCCTCCATCGAGCTGTCGTCGGTGTAGAGAGAGTGGGGCATGGCGTCCGGTGTATCCTCCGCGGTATCGAAATAGATCTGTCCCTTGTGAAGCCGCACCGATATGGTGCCGGTGGCTAGTTGCGTTATCGGCACAAGCGCGGCTAACGCTGCCCTGGTCGCCAGATCCAGCCAGTATCCCTGGTATATCTGGACGCTGATTACCTGAGAAACGTGGTTGAAGAACTCCCTCGCGCGCCGGTCGAGAATGAACTGGAGCAGGTATTCATAGCTCTGTCCCAGCAGTTCCATCGCCGGAGACTCGTATATTCCCCTCGACTTCACGCCTACAAACCGATTCTCCACCACGTGCGTCCCGATACCCACGCCGTGCCTCCCAGCGATGCTGTTAGCGGTCTCGAATGTGGCCTCGATGTCCAGAAGTTCACCGTCAATAGCGGTGGGAACGCCCGCCTCCCAGCGAATTGTCACTACCTGGGACTGATTCGGCGCGTCCCATGGCCACACTCCCATGCCCGGCTCGACGAAAGTTGGCGATATGGTCACATCTTCCAAGTCGCCCGCCTCGTGCGTCAGACCCAGGAAATTCGCGTCCGTCGAATACCGCGACTCGCGCGCCGGCCTTATGGGCAGCCCGTTCGACTCGCAATACTCGATCATCTCCTGTCGTCCGGGGAATCTCTCTACGAACTCCGGGTCTCGCC
Organism: Dehalococcoidia bacterium; assembly: GCA_965197685.1. Taxonomy (GTDB): domain Bacteria; phylum Chloroflexota; class Dehalococcoidia; order Lucifugimonadales; family UBA1123; genus VXRN01. The sequence goes on along the minus strand of CBDANP010000007.1, from coordinate 564,142 downwards.
ATGGCGCGTAAATCTCGGTATTGGGGTCAATCATGTTCGCGGCGAGTTGAAACCTGACCTGGTCGTTTCCCCTTCCGGTCGCGCCGTGAAACATCACGTCAATCCCGCGCTCTCGCATATGGGCAAGTATAGCGGCCACTGTAATCGGGCGGGCGATGCCGGTGGTATTCCAGTACCCGCCTTCATACCGCGCCTGCGACTGTATGACCTTCAGCCCGGCGTCCGCCAACGCCGCCCGACCCGGGACAATCGCCGCGTCCGAAGCTCCGCACCCTATCATCCTGTCCATGATGGCTTCGAGGTTCTCCTCGTCCGGCTGTCCCAGGTCCACGGTAAACGCCTGCACCTCAAACCCGTTCTCGCGCAGCCAGTGGGTCACCGTACAGCTGTCCAGCCCCCCGGACACCATGCCGCCGACCACGCTCACATTCTTCTCTCTCAACTCGCGCCAGTTCATATTTGCTTATGTTCCTTATCTATGTGTTCATCCGTTGAGATGACTCCGTGAATTTCGCATCCGTCTTATCATGCTCCACGCGGCTTTTCAGCCATCGGCTGAATGAGCGTTGGCTCTCGCCCGACGAGTTGCCAATCAGCAAGCCTTTCACGCTGATGTCTTCATCGAGGTCGGGCCAGTGTACCCCCCATCCCGCACCACTGATGCACCAGTTGTCACGTTCCTCCGGCGTACCGTGAGACAGCCGAGGATACCAGGCAAGGGGTACTGAGATAGTACGCCCGTCATTTAAGTTGACTGACAGTGTATCTTCGGTAACGAGCACATCCTGCGCTCGCGCCGAGGACAGTTTTGTTTCTATCACCTCAGTCAAGGAAGTATTCATTCCATCTTCCTATCAAGTATTCTCGATTTTCCTGCACTAATGCTTCAACACGATTGAGTTCTGTCCGACGAAAACCATCTGAACGTTGTAGTCTGGCTGGATCAAGCCAGAATTTAGCTTCAGCGTTATCTCGAACAGCATGAATATGTGGTGGTTCGTCGCGGTCGCCTGAGTAAAAACGAAAGCTATATGCACCTATTCTCAAAACAGTTGGCATAGATTAGTATGTTCACTCAATCTTATGTTTATCATATACAGGTCTGTGAGCATTGCTTACAACAGGAGGTGACTGATCTGATATTTTAGGAAGAACTGAATTCAGCAATTCAGCCGCGTGATCGATAGTGAACCCTACCACTTCGCCCTCGTCGTCGAACTCAGCTATCAGATTCTCGGCTACGTCGGCTCCTTCACTCGCGGGTCGTCCGTTCCACAGGGAAAGCGTGTCAGTTTCGCTGTCGTAGTATATGTCAAGTTTCATAGCCTTCCCCACTTTGTAAAATACCATCACTCGGAGGTTACGCATGGTCTCCGAGTGATGGTCTATATGATGAATCTTAGCCAACCATGAGCGGCTAGGCTATACGACCGCCTTGATAGCCGTCTCCAGACGTTCCATCGCCTGGTCTATCTCCTCTTTGGAGACCGTCAGAGGCGGCATCAGCCTGACCGCGTTGGGACGCAGCGGGTTGGTCAGCAGGCCCTCGTTGTTGCAGTTGGCGACGACATCCGGGCCTATGTCCGAGTCGAACAGCACCGCCCACAGCAGGCCCATTCCGCGCACCTCCGCCACGCTGCCGTTGTTCGCTTGGATGTTGGCAAGCGCCTCACCCATATATTCGCCCATCTCGGCGGCGTTCTCGGACAGCTTGTTCTCAATGATATACTTCGTGGAAGCGTATCCCGCGGCGCAGGTCAGCGCATTGCCGCCGAACGTTGAACCATGGTCACCCGGCTCAAAGGCGCAGGCTTCGTCCTTCGCCATGAACGCTCCAATGGGAACGCCGCCGCCCAGGCCCTTCGCCAACGTCATAATGTCCGGCTCCACGCCAAACTTCTCATAGCCGAACAGGCTGCCCAGTCTTCCAAGACCGGTCTGCACCTCGTCGAATATCAGCAGCAGCCCTTCCTGGTCACAGAACTCGCGGACATTCTCCAGGTAGCCATCGGGCGGAACGTTCACTCCGCCCTCCGCCTGCACAGGCTCCAGCATCACGGCGACCGTCCTGTCCGTAACCGATCCCTTCAGCTCCTCGATGTCGCCGAACGACACGTGCTTGTATCCGGGCGGTATTGGCTGGAACAATTCTTGGTAGTGAGGCTGGCCGGTGGCCGAGACGTTCGCCATCGTGCGCCCGTGGAACGAGTTCAGCGCGGTTATTATTTCATACGCCCCGTTCCGGTTCCTCACTCCGTAGCGACGCGCGAGCTTCATAGCGCCCTCGTTCGCCTCCGCGCCGCTATTGCAGAAGAACACCTTGTCCAGCGCGGAGTTCTCTACCAGTATCTCTGCGAGCTGAAGCTGCGGAACGGTGTAGAACTGGTTGGAAGTCTGGAGCAGTGTGCGCGCCTGCTCCGAAATCGCGTCCGCGATGGCCTTGTTCGCGTGTCCGGCATTGTTCACCGCCCACCCCGATGTGAAATCGAGGTACTCCTTGCCGTCAACGTCCCAGACTTTCGTGCCGTCGCCCTTGACTATCACTACGGGCTGGCGGCGAACCACGAACATATAGTATTTGCTTTCTACTTCTTTCCAATCAGTGGTCATGCTATTCACCTCCGGTGAGTTCTTTCAACCGCTCGATTGCCTCATCCAGCGAGGTCAAATCGAGCTTCATCTTCTCGATAGTATCCACAAGGACTTTAATCTGCTGTTGCAGTTCATTGCCGGGCTCGGTTACGCTCGGCGTTTCCTCCGCTCGTGCGGGTTCGGACTCGCCCATGCTCGCCAGTGAACTGTCTCCAGTCAGCGCGGCAAGGGCCAGGCCCAGAGAATCCTCCATCACCACCTTGTCAGCGGTCGCCAGTATCACCCGCTTCAACTCGGGGAAGTTGACCCCCTCTGCCCGTATATAGACAGGCTCGGCGTACAGTAGGCTGTTGCCCACCGGAATGACTAGCAGGTTGCCCCGCGTACAGGTAGAGCCTTCCGCGCATCTGAGAGTGAACCACGCCGATATGTCCTGGTCGTTGTCTATACGCGCTTCCACCTGCTCCGGCCCGTCTATCTGCCGGTCCTTCGGGAAGTTGAAGGCCAACAGGTTTCCGTAATCTTCCCCGTCGCTCCGAGCGGCCAGCCAGCCCACCAGGTTCTGACGCTGGCTCGGCGTGTATGGCATGAGCAGAACGAACTCCTCCTCCTGGTGGCCCGGAAGTCGCATTATCACGTAGTACGGTTCCACCGGCTGAAGCGTGTCTTCCTGTCCGAACTTCTCGTTGGGAATCGCCCACAGGTCTTCGTTGTTGTAGAAGTTCTGCGGGTCCTGCATATGGTACTTGAGATACCTTTCCGCCTGTACCGAGAAGAAATCCTGCGGATAGCGCACGTGATCCTTCAGACCCTCCGGCATCTCATCCGCGCTCTTGAACAGGTCGGGGAATATGCGCGCGTAGGTGCGTACTATTGGGTCGGTCTCGTCCCAGATGTAGTAGCTGATCGAGCCGTTGTAAGCGTCTATGGCGACCTTCACGCTATTCCGCATATAGTTGATCTGCCCCGCAGCCGGATCACCGATTGGGTCGGAATACGGATAGTGGTCGGACGTCGTATATGCGTCCTGCACCCAGATCAGCCGACCGTCCGCCGCGACTATATACGGGTCTCTGTCCAGAACCAGGAACGGGGTGACCTTCGCCACGCGCTCCTGGATAGTTCGCCGGTACTGAAGCCGGCTCTCGGGATTTATCTCCCCGCTTATCAGGATGTTGAAGTCCCCGAACTGCCAGGCGTATGCCAGCCGCCGAAAGATCGAGGACAGTTCCACGCCGCCCTTGCCCGCGTAGCGTGTTCTGAAAAGATCTCCCTCTTCTGTCTGGTAGTCGAGTTCGTCCGTGTTGGAGTTGACTATCACGTATTCCAGCGTGTTTTCGCCGTAGTAAATGCGCGGATTATCCACAATCAGATCGGGCGGCGTAACGCCGTCCTGCAATCCAATCGGAATCGCTCCGCCCACAGGTATGTCCTTGGCGAAGAACTCCGGACGCCCCTCCGGCGTGAACTCCGTGACCGGGCTCATCGCAATACCTATTCCGTGTGTGTAAATCAGCTTGCTGTTCACCCAGGTCTGAGACTCCGCCTGGAGATTTTCGGGAGCGACCTCCCGCGCCGAGAGAAGCACCTGCCTGTACTCTCCCCCGATGTTGTACCTGTCAACGTCCGCGTCCTTGAAATCGTAGTACAGCCTTATAAGCTGGATCTGGCGATACACGTCCGACAGCGGGCGGTAGTCCCACAGCCGTATGTTGTTCACGGTCTTGCTGTTTTCCTCCAGCAGCTCGGAGGTGATCTCCGTCTCCGCCGGGTAGAAGGTTTCCTCGATGCGGTTCAGCGCAAACGCCTGCCGCGTAAAGTCAATGTTCCTGGAGATGTAAGGCTCTTCTCTGGCGAACTCATTGGGCGTTACCGAGAACTGCTGTATCAGCGCAGGCCATGCCGTGCTCAGTACCAGTCCCAGAACCACCCACATCACCACCGATCCCACCACGATGCGAAGTCCCCTGAAGTATATGTTCGCCAGCATCAGAATCGCCGCCGCGAACGCGATAATCGTCATTATAAGCAGCGCCGGTCTTCGCGCGTTGAGGTCCGCGTATGCCGCCCCGAAGACCGCCCCTTCATCCGACAGGACCAGAGCCAGACGGTCGAGCCAGTGGCCTGCCGCTATCGTCAGCATTATTATCGCCGCTATCACGGACAGGTGGATTATCACCGGCCCACTGAACTCATAGCTCGACCCGCGCAGCGTGTAGTTGATGAAGTGCAGGGCTATCGTTCCAATAAGGGCTACAATCCCCAGTCCCAGTATCCAGCCCTGGATGAATGAATAGACCGGCAAACTGAATATGTAGAATCCCAGATCCTGCCCATAGACAGGCTCCGTCTGGCCAAACGAGGCCGCATTCGTGAATCTCAGGAACAACTCCCACTGCGAAGAGACCACCGAGCCGAATATGAGACCGAGCAAAATGACGGCTATGACCGCTCCCCACACCAGCGCCCGTGACAGGAACGAAGTGACATCCTCCGGCAGAGGCAGCGTCACCGACCCTTTGGTACGAGCATAGGCGACCCAGAAACTCGCCGAGAGTATCACCGCGGCGATACCAAAACCTATTGCGAACAGCGCAATCCGCGTTACCGCCACCTTGACGAATATACTGCGCAAGTCCAGAGATTCGTACCAGATAAGATCGGTATAAATCCCGCGTCCGAACGAGAGTAGGCCGAATATCACTATCAGCCCTATGATAATTGCGCCCCACTTGAAAGAGGAACCCGGCGCTCTGGGCCTGATTTCAGTCGTGAGGCTATCGTTATCGCCGCCGTTGCGCGAAAATTCTTCAGCCATTGTTTCTCCTAACCTACCCGCGTGCCCAGGCTTTCGCCCGACAGCGAGCGGCGCAATGCGCCGGGACTTCTTCCGTCTATTATGTGAGATGTACTGCCCTTGCCGAGCGCGTTTATGCACGCCTCGATCTTGGGAATCATGCCGCCCGAAATTGTGCCGGAACCGCTCAACTGTCTCGCCTGCTGCACCGTGAGCCGCGGTATCAGCCGACGGTTGCGGTCCAGAACGCCCTCCACGTCGGTCATAAACACCATCTTCTCCGCCTGAAGTGCGCTCGCAATCTCTCCCGCCGCGGTGTCCGCGTTGATATTGAGCAGCGAGTTATTATAAGCAGGGTCGTCCGACAGGCATATGCCCACCGGCGCGATTACGGGAATGAACCCCGCGTCCATCGCCGAACTTATCGGGAGGGTATTGACCGAAACGACCTCGCCAACGTAGCCAAGGCCGGGGTCCTTCACCCTGGAGACCAGCATTGCGCCGTCCGCCCCGCTCATTCCCAGGGCATTCGCACCGAACGCGCGCAGCTCCGCTACCAGTTGCTTGTTGATGAGTCCACCAAGCACCGCGACGACGATCTGCAAACTGTCCCGGTCCGTAACGCGCAAGCCGTCCCTGAAAACGGGCCGGATATTCTGTGCGGCCATCCAGTCGCTTATCGTTTTGCCGCCGCCGTGCACAATCACCGGACTGAAACCTTCGCTCCGAAGCGATACGACATCCTTCAGCGTCGTATCGTGCTCTCCGAGAGTGCTGCCGCCTATCTTGACTACAATCGTCCCATTAGGGAAGGGCTCCTTTGGCAAAGTGGCGTCCTACGTCGAGTAAGCCGAGTTGAATGTTACGTACTCTTCCGTCAGATCCGAACCCCACGCGGTCGCGGACGCCTCGCCTATATTCAGGCTCACCCTGAAACTCACCTCGACTGCGACCATTCCGCTGATTACCGCTTCGGCATAATACGGAATCGCCTTGCCCTCGTGCACAATGTGTATCCCGTTTATGAATATGTCTATCTTCGATTCGTCCAGTTCCACGCCGCTCTTGCCCAGCGCCATCATAATGCGGCCCCAGTTCGGGTCGCGGCCATGCACCATCGCCTTCACGAGGTTCGACGACGAAATCTCCCGCGCCGCGCATCTCGCCTCGGACATACTCGTCGCCCCGTCCACCGTTACTTCCATCACGTGTCCCGCGCCCTCGCCGTCCCGAACCATGGCCTTCGCCAGATATATTGAAACCGCGTTCAGCGCCTGCTGAAAACCCGCCGCGCCCGCCGAATCCTCCGCTATCTGCGCTCCACCCGCCGCACCGTTGGCGAACAGCAGAACAGTGTCGTTTGTGGACTGGTCCCCGTCCACGTCTATCATGTTGAAACTGAGGTCAACCGCCCTTCTCAACCCGGTCCGCAGAAAACCGCGCTCCACGTCCGCGTCGCAGGTGATGAAAGAGAGCATCGTCGCCATGTCCGGGTGGACCATTCCAACGCCTTTGGCTACCCCGCCAATCGTATAGGTTTGTCCATTGGCCTCGAACGTGGCCGCGATGTGCTTGGGCCGCGAGTCGGTCGTCATAATCGAGCGCGCGAACGCCTCTCCCCCGTCCTCGGTCAACTCTATGTTGCCCATTGACTGGCGGATAAGCGCCATCGGAAGTTCCACGCCTATCATTCCGGTCGAGGCAACGCACATATCCTCGGGGCCGACCCCGACGTGCGCGGCGGCCAGACTCGCCATATCCTCAGCGTCCAAAAGACCCTGTTCGCCCACCGCGCAGTTGGCGCAGCCGCTGTTGGCCACTATCCCGACAACCGTCTCCCGCGACATTCGCCGCTTGCTCACCGTTACCGACGGCGACAATATCTTGTTTGTGCTGAAAGTCCCCGCAACCGCCGCCGGACGGTCCGACACCAGTACGCCCAGGTCCACAACGCCTTCCCCGGCACTCTTCAGGCCCGCGTAAATACCGCCTGCCCTGAACCCCTGGGGCGATGTTACGGATCCGCCTTCGATGAATTCGATGCTGTCTGACATTTGTAGTCCTCAGAAAAGATCTCGCCAGGCTCGGACAACCCTGCGCCGATTCTTGAAGCGATTGCAACAAGCCTGTAACACATACTCTGGAAAAGCTATCGCAGTATAGCATACTGACCCCACCGCGCAAAGAAAACATAACCCAGTCACAGCGCCAGGACGATTGCCCTGTAAACAGACCGTCCAACAGGACAATAGCCTCCCCGCACGCCACCTACAACAATCCTGTAAATCCCCAAATCCCGCAAATCCTGATTCTGACGTCCCTACCACAATGCACAGTGCGGTATGACAGCGCCGCTAATTTACCCGGATCATAGAAAGTTCACACCCGCACAGCAGTTCTGAGAAACACACGGATGTTTAACGATAACAACCGCTTACTGAAACCTGTTAGGCGGAGATCATTCTCCCCGAAGAATACTGATCACGCCGTCAATATGCTCAGGCCCGATTTTGTACTCTCCACCTTCGCGTGTCTCATCAAGTTCCACTGGTTGCGCTCGAGAAACATACTCAATCCCCCCTACCCATTTGGGAAGTTTTTTAGTCATTTTTTGACTATTCGAGCGATGTTCTCGTTTCCCTCCGGTGAACCTTCGCGAATGAATATGGTCGCCCCGCGATATTTAGGATTGAGTCGCTTGAATGAGAAGTTGTGGTCCCGTTTAGTCTTGTAATAGAGGTCACCAAAAGCTTCCCGTAGCTTTCCCAGTACATTTTATCGTCATTACGTTCAGGCTGGTTACTGAATTTGTGTGACTCGACCACAAGCCCTTTTCCAAGGACACTAAGCTCGACTTTGTACATTCAAGCTGCATAGGCTAGCGATTCTATGAACCTGTTGAACAGGAGAGTCGGGATTTGTTGCATATCGGGTTTTTGCGACGACGTGCAGAAAGTCGCTGAAGCGCTCCACAGGTGACGACGAACCAGGGCTATGGCGTCAACGAAAGTCGGCTCCGACTTGGCATACCAGGCGGCTGATCGTGGAGTCCCCAGACATTGATTGCCCAGCAGGTGGGCTGCGAGAGTTATCCAGGAGAACAGTCCCAACAGCACAGAAGTAGTACGTGCTATAGCGAGGTTCGACCACTGGCGTTGGGTCTCCACTCCAAGGTGGGCGCGAACTTCCTGGAAAGTAACTTCAATCCGCCAGCGCAGCGCGAACCAATGGATGACCTGAACAGGGTCAACCGTGGTCTCTGTACACAGCAGAGCCTGTGTGCGCAACTGTCCGAGAGGGTCTTGAATGAGTACCCATCGAATGGGCACAGGGGGCTTGCCCGCATGATACCAGAGCGCTGTTTGAGAGCTGAACTCCATAGTCCGAGTAACACCGTCGTACCACGCGAGCGCCGCGCTCATCCAGCGTGTATCGGGACAGTCCAGGAGTGTCTTGAGTGTGTGCAGACGATGGCCCTTGAGACGCGGACGCCCCATCTGGCCGGGCCGGCGAGGCGGAGCGGGTTTATAGAGTGCGGCGTCGAGACGCAGTCTGGTAATGAAGGTGACCGGATGAGTCATAGACTGACAGAAGTGGAGCAGGTCGAGGGCAGCATAGCTGCTGTCGGCGACCACCACGATGTGTCGGTTGGGCAGCCAGCGGCGCAGTTGAAGTATCATCCGGCGCGCCCAGTCGGTGATCTTCTTATGGGGTTTGCCTATCCTCTGATGGTAGCGTTCGGAGGGAGCGAGCGCTGTGATGACAGGGAGCGCCCAGGTTCGATGCGCCCAGGGAATGTTGGCGAGCCACATGAGGCTTATCCATCGCAGTCCACTGGCCTTGACCAGGTGGGACTCGCTGGAACGAGCGGCGTCTCGGTAGATGCCTCTGGCCTTGATTCGTCTGCCCCAGCGCCGCTCAATGGTCTCGTCTATGCCGAACACCAGAGTCTCATCACGCTGTGCGAGACGCTGTACCACAAGCAGTAGCATAACCCGGCTCAGTTGAAGGGGAGAGAAGACAGCGCGGTTTAGAACGTGGTGGTACTTTGCGAAGCCTGAGTCGTCGCTGAGTGACACGGAGCTTGCCGAGGTGATGGTGCGCTGAGACCCATTATTCGGAGCGGCCGGCGGGTGATGGTCGTGGTTTGGTCCGGTTGCGCGGATATTCTGAGGATGGAGCGAGCCGACTAGTTAGAGCTGGCCAACTGACGTCGCGCTTAGGCAGCCTTTGTCAGCGAGAAATCTCTCTCAGCTGTCAGTGACTAACCTAACGGAGGTTCGCCATTGGTCAGCATCACAGTGAAGGACCTAGGAGCCTGTCCGAGTAATACCGTTGGCGAGCTATTGTGGGTATGATGAGTGGGACTACCAAGCATGTGGAGCCACCGATGAGCAAGACATACCGTTCCTACGATCCGAACCAGCAGGCTTCCGGTAGCAACAGGAGTGGCTGCCTCCGGACCATCTTACTTCATCTCCGACATCGTGGATCATCTGGACCTGGCGATCACATCCGGTACGAGCGGGAGAGTCGAGGCGGCCCGCCCTATACCCCCGGATGATGGTCAAGGTATTGCACGGCTACTGTATCGGGGTTGCCTCCTCGCGGCGGATCGCCCAGCGTCTGTGCGAGGACATCGCGTTTCGGGTACTTTCGGCCAACAACACGCCGGACTTCAGGACCATATCCGACTTTCGCAAGGATCACCTGTCTGAGTTGTCTGAGCTGTTCCTGCAGGTGCTGGTTCTGTGCCAGCGGGCGGGTCTGGTCAAGCTGGGACACGTGTCGTTGGACGGGACGAAGGTCAAGGCGAACGCATCGAAGCATAAGGCGATGAGTTACGGACGCATGAAGGAGAAGTCGGCTCAGTTGGAGTCTGAGGTGGATGAGTTGCTGCGCAGGGCAGAGGAGATGGATGAGGAGGAAGACCGGCGATACGGCGGAGACAAGCGTGGAGACGAGTTGCCTGCGGAGCTGTCCTTTCGTGAAGGTCGGCTGAAGAAGATACGGGAGGCGATGTCTGCGCTGGAAGCGGAGGCTCAGGCTGATGCGGAGCGGGCGGAGGCTGCGGGTCGTAAGCGTCCGGGTGTTCCGGACGAGAGGGCGCAGCGCAATTTCACCGACGCCGAATCGCGTATCATGCCCGCCCCCGGAGGTCGGGCATTCGTTCAGGCATACAACTGCCAGGCGGTGGTGGACAGCGCAAACCAGGTGATAGTGGCGGCGCGCGCGACCAACCAGTCCTCGGACAAGCGTCAGGCGGCAGTCATGATGGAGGAGACCATAGCCAACTCAGGCGCAGTTCCCCGTGAGTTATCCGCAGACGCGGGCTACTACTCGGCAGAGGCGGTTGAGAACATTCACGCCTTGGGAGTGGAGCCGTTCATAGCTCCTGAGAAGACGCGCCACGGCAGGATAACGCCGCCCGCTCCCCGGGGTCGAATACCCCGAGATCTGTCGGCCAGAGACCGGATGCGACGCAAGTTGCGGACGAAGCGTGGCAGAGAGCGTTACGCCTTGCGGATGGGAACGGTGGAACCTGTATTCGGACAGGTCAAGCAGTGTCGGGGCTTTCGGCAGTTCTTGCTGCGGGGTCTGGACAAGGTGAACGGCGAGTGGCTACTGATCTGCATGGGCCATAACCTTCTGAAGCTGTTCAGGTCTGGGGTCAGGCCGTATCCCGGAGTGCGGCTGAAACGATCCGCCGCAAGCGCAAGTAACCCGTCTGAGGTGATGAGCGGAACGATGTTCAAGAAACTATCTGGACGCTTAACTCTACGAGCGGCAAAGATAGTTGTCGCCATCCACTGCCTGGGCCATACGCCACAATCAATCACCTATACTCGGACAGGCTCCTAGATGAGATTCTCGAACAACGTCTTCGACTCCGGGCAGCCGAGAAGGGTGTTTCGGTTGAGCAGGAGGTGAGGGATATTCTAAAGACGGCGCTGAGCGAAGAAACTCTGACCGCCGGAGATCTGGCAAGCTCGATTCGCGCCAAGTTCGCGCCCTTCGGCGGTGTTGAGTTGGAATTGCCGATCCGCGCTCCGATCCGCGGCACGCCCCGATTCCACTGAGGCGCAGGTCATGATTATCCTTGATACTAACGTCGTCTCGGAACTGATGCGTCCCAGGCCCACCGAGGGCGTAGTTGAATGGATCGTCAGCCAGGATTCCCGCAGCCTTTACCTTTCGACCGTAAGCGAGGCCGAGTTGCGCTTCGGTGTTGAGATACTGCCGACAGGTCAGCGGCGCGAGGGGCTTCGTGTGGCAATGGAAACCATGTTTCGAGAGGATTTTGCGGGGCGCATCCTGCCCTTCGACAGCGCGTCTGCCCGAGCATACGCGGTGATCGCGGCCTCTCGGCGGGCAGCGGGGCAGCCCATCAACCACGCTGACTGTCAGATAGCGGCTATTGCGAGTACGCTTGGCGCCTCGGTTGCAACCAGAGACGTAACCGACTTTGAGGGGTGTGGCGTCGATGTGATCAATCCGTGGGCACAAGGTTAAGATCGTTGGCAGCCTACCTTACCCAGGCTATGTCCAACCGCCGTCAGTGGCCCGCGTCCCGCGCCGTGTCCTCAGTTGTTGCCATCTAACACTCAGGCGTTACAGCCGACCACGTTCCACGCTGTCGAAATCTGGCCCCATAGCTCGACTTTGTACATAAGCTAGACAGAATATGAAAGCGAGGTAAGCTAACCGGACCAGCCAATCACGAAAGGTCCGACCATGTTTACCCCGCCAAATGCCATTGTACCTATACTCCAGCCTTTCTCAACTCTGTTCCAGCAGAGGACCTGGACAAAGGCTCAGATTCTTCTAGTCGGGGCCATCCTCAGTCCGTGCAAGCGCACCATCACCTCGGCGCTCCGTGTCATGGGACTCAGTGACGACTCAGGCTTCGCCAAGTACCATCACGTTCTCAACTGCGCCGTCTTCTCTCCCCTTCAACTGAGCCGGGTTATGCTACTGCTTGTGGTCCAGCATCTCGCACAGGGTGATGAGCCGCTCGTGTTCGGCATAGACGAGACTCTGGAGCGGCGATGGGGCAGGCGAATCAGCGCCAGAGGCATATACCGCGATGCCGCTCGTTCCAGCGAGTCCCACCTGGTCAAGGCCAGTGGGCTGAGATGGATAAGCCTGATGTGGCTGGCTAACATTCCCTGGGCGCATAGAACCTGGGCGCTGCCGGTCATGACAGCGCTGGCTACCCAACCGACACATCATCGTGGTGGTCGCCGACAGCAGCTATGCTGCCCTCGACCTGCTCCACTTCTGTCAGTCTATGACTCATCCGGTCACCTTCATTACCAGACTGCGTCTCGACGCCGCACTCTATAAACCCGCTCCGCCTCGCCGACCCGGTCAGATGGGGCGTACGCGCGTCAAGGGCCAGCGTCTGCACACACTCAGGACACTCCTGGGCTGTCCCGATACACGCTGGATGAGCGCGGCGCTCGCGTGGTACGACGGTGTTACTCGGACTGTGGAGTTCAGCTCTCAAACAGCGCTCTGGTATCATGCGGGCAAGCCCCCTGTGCCCATTCGATGGGTACTCATTCAAGACCCTCTCGGACAGTTGCGCACACAGGCTCTGCTGTGTACAGAGACCACGGTTGACCCTGTTCAGGTCATCCATTGGTTCGCGCTGCGCTGGCGGATTGAAGTTACTTTCCAGGAAGTTCGCGCCCACCTTGGAGTGGAGACTCAACGCCAGTGGTCGAACCTCGCTATAGCACGTACTACTCCTGTGCTGTTGGGACTGTTCTCCTGGATAACTCTCGCAGCCCACCTGCTGGGCAATCGATGTCTGGGGACTCCACGATCAGCTGCCTGGTATGCCAAGTCGGAGCCGACTTTCGTTGACGCCATAGCCCTGGTGCGTCGTCACCTATGGAATGCTTCAGCGACTTTCTGCACGTCGTCGCAAAAACCCGATATGCAACAAATCCCGACTCTCCTGTTCAACAGGTTCATAGAATCGCTAGCCTACGCAGCATGAATGTACAAAGTCGCAGGGTCTTTCGGTTATTTGGGAACAGTATTAGACTTAGGGTATGAATACAGAGGGATTGGGTAAAAGCTTACTCAGAGCGTTCGAGGAGGTTCCCGATCCCCGTTCAGCCCATGGTCGTCGCCACCCTTTGAGCGCCATCCTGTCACTGTCGGTATGCGCGATGGTCAGCGGCGCGCGCAGTCTTTATGCCATCGCCCAATGGGGAAGGATGCAGGATCCTAACACACTGAAGGAACTGGGGTTTACAAGAGACAGAACCCCTGCGGTATCCACTCTGCACAATGTATTTGCAAGAATGGACACCGATGCGTTCGAGTCAGTGTTGGGAGAATGGGTCGAGTCCTGGTTGGGAACGCAAGAGGATGCAATAGTGGAGGATGCAATAGCGATAGATGTCAAGGCGCTGAGAGGGGTACACGGGGATCAGATACCAGGAGTTCGACTGGTGGCGGCCTATACCCATCACAAGGGTCTTGTGGTGGGTCAAAAAGGGGGGACTGTTCGGAGAAGCGAGCGTCCGAACTGAACATGGCGGGGAATCTGCTGGATAGAGTGGTTGTTTCGGACAGGGTTGTAACCGGAGACGCGCTCTACTGTCAGCGACAGTTGTGCGAGCGGATTGTGTGCGAGGGTGGGGACTATCTGCTGATAGTCAAGGGCAACCAAAAGAGCCTGTACGAGGACATAGAGTTCTGTTTTGAAGAGCCGTTGTCTGGGAAGTACGCCTATGCTGAGACCGAGGACAGTCATGGAGACCGCTGGGAGCGTCGCAGACTGTGGGCTACGGATATGCTGAAGACGTATCTGGACTGGCCGGGACAGCGGCAGGTGATGAAGGTGGAGAGTTGGCGCATGGTGAAAGGCAAGGAGACTCGCCAGGTGCGATATGCCATAACCAGTCTCGGAACTCAGATACCGGCAGACAGGCTTCTTGGTCTGGTGCGAGGTCATTGGGGTATAGAAAATCGTCTGCACTATGTGAGGGACGTTACAATGGGCGAGGACAACAGCCAGGTGCGAACCGGTTCAGCGCCACAGGTGATGGCTGCGTTGAGAAACCTGGCGCTGAACATACTCAGGATGTGTGGTGAGAAGAATATAGCGGCTGCCATCAGGAGGGTAGGCTGGAGACCCAACGGCGCTCTACAACTGCTCGGACTATTGTTATGAAAATAACCGAAAGACCCTGTACAAAGTCGAGATAAGCGCTTCTTCTATACAACCTGCGGGTGTTGGCACACGGGGATCAAGCATCCTTCAAACCGCTTGCTCATCCATGCCAATTCGCCTTAGCTAGACTTTCAACTAACTTACCTTCTCATGCGAACGCTACCGCCGGTTGTGGAGTTGTGCCCGGCGTAGGCTCCTGCTGACTGTCAGCCACCGGCACCAGCTTGTAGCCCAGCTGAGCGGCCCTCCTCTTGGCGTTACCCAGTGCGCGCTTGCGGTACTGTTGCTCATAGTACTCCGCGCCCGCGTCAACGTACTTCTGCCCGTACTTCAGCATCGAGTATATGATCCGCGCCAACTTGTGCGCCGTTGCCGTTATCGCCTTCGGAGCGCCCAGATGAGCCTTCTTCCTGCGAAGAAACGCCCCCAGCGCGCTGTCGGAGCGATGCAACGCATTGGCGGCAAGGCGCAGCGCGGCCGCAGCCCTGTTCGCGCTCGGATTCGTCCGTGAACTCATCACCCTGCCGCCGCTTACCTTATTATTCGGACTCAACCCCAGCCAGGAGGCAAAGTGTTTCACAGTAGGCCAGCGACTCATGTCCGTTCCTATCTCACTCACCACTTTCAGCGCCGTGTACGCCTCCACCCCGTCTATCTCTGTCAGGTCCACCCCAATCATCCTGTACAGGTGTGTTCTAACGTCGAAGCGCGGCGCGTTGCCCTGATGAGGATTCGCGCCGCGCCTGTTGGCAAGTGTGCCACCGTCGCTGCGGTCATCGAACCTTCCAAGCTGCAACTCTATCTGTCGGTCGCACTCTTCTATCTTGCGCTGGTACTCTCTGTATAGCTCTAACGCCTGGGTCAACTCGAAGATGTGCTCCTCCCTCCAGTGACCGCGCAGCGACTTCGCTATCTCCTTCTCATCCGCCTTCATCGTAGGATGTCTGAACCGCGCCAGTTCGCGCGGATCGCGCTCGCCTCTTACTATCGCCTCAATGATCCGCATACCCGTCTTGCCGGTGATATTGCTCATGACGTGCTGAAGCTTTATGTTCATCTGCGTCAGCGCCTTCTGCATATGCTGGATATGGTGAGACGCATACTCCACCAGCATCGCTCGCTGACGCAGATAGCTCCGAAGGCTTCTTATCTCCGCCTCAGGTCTGAACGCTCCCGACAGCAGACCGTAGGTGTGCAACTGCTGTAGCCACTGACAGTCCTGCACGTCGGTCTTGCGACCGGGCACGCTCTTGAGACGCCTCGGGTCCACCAATAGCACCTCCAGCCCACGCTCCTCCAGTACCCCGAACAGCGGTATCCAGTACACACCGGTCGACTCCATCGCCACCGTCTCCACTCCGCACTCAACCAGCCAGTCTGCCATCCGGTACAACTCCGCAGTGTACGCCTCGAACTCACGCACTGGCCGCTCGGAGCGCCCTTCGGAGACCGCCACGAAATGGCTGCTCGCTCCCACATCTATCCCCGCAGCGTTCAGGTTCACCCGCGACAACTCCTGCGGCAAATCCCTCGTTTGATCTCTCTTAACTTTCTTTCGTCCTGAACTTGTCTCGTGCCTTTCCATCGCGCCCTCCGCTACTATCGAGTAGGCGTGCCGCCGCAGGGAATCATCGACTTCGCACAATCTTTCAAACGGGAGCCTGCCCTGATCGGAGCGTCACCAATGATGCCGTCGTAAGACTCCCGGACCATGCTTTGTACCGGGCAATAAGCGCCAATGCCAACTCCGGTCTCTGTACGACGACACGCCTCCCTATAATCTTACACGGCATCACAAGGCGATATAGTTAGTCGCCTCTGCACGGCCCGGAAAGGGCATACGGATGCTTTGTACAAAACTTAGATAGAGAGAACAGGGTAAGCTGACGAGACCCAACACCTCTGAAAGGTCATGTCATGCTCACCCCCGTATCAAGTACGGGGCAGGCTCTGCCCGATACCATTGTACCCCTACTCAATCCGTTCGCGCCGATGTTTCAGGCCAGGACATGGGCGAAAGTCCGGGCGCTGCTGGTTGGCGCAGTCCTGGCCACGCGCAAGAGGACCGTCACCTCCGCTCTCTGGGTAATGGGACTCAGCGACGACACGAGCTTTGCCCGGTACCACCACGTTCTGAGGCCGCGCTGAGTGGTCCCCCCTTCAATTGAGCCGTGTGCTGCTATCTCTCTTGGTACAACACCTCGATCAGGGCGATGGTCCACTGGTTTTCAGCATAGACGAGACGATTGAGCGGCGGCGGGGCAGGCGAATCAATGCCAGGGGCATCTACCGAGACGCGGTTCGTTCCAGCGACAGCCATCTGGTCAAGGCCAGTGGTCTGCGCTGGATAAGCCTGATGTGCCTGCCCATCATACCCTGGGCACATCGTACATGGGCGTGCCGGTGCTGACCGCACTGGCGCCGTCCGAACACTACCATCTCAAGATCGGCAAACCCCATAAGAAGATCACCGATTGGGCGCGCCGGATGATCCTCCAGCTACGTTGCTGGCTACCCAACAGACACATCGTCGCGGTCGCCGACAGCAGCTACGCCGCCCTCGACCTGCTCCATTTCTGTCAGTCCATGACTCGTCCGGTCACCTTCATTACCAGACTGCGTCTCGATGCCGCACTCTATAAACCCGCTCCGCCTCGTCGGCCCGGCCAGATGGGTCGTACGCGCGTCAAGGGTCAGCGCCTGCCCACACTCAGGACACTCCTGGACTGTCCCGATACGCGCTGGATGAGCGCAGCGCTCGCGTGGTACGACGGTGTTACTCGGACTGTGGAGTTCAGCTCTCAAACAGCGCTCTGGTATCATACGGGCAAGCCCCCTGTGCCCATTCGATGGGTGCTCATTCGAGACCCCATGCAGCAGTTCGACTCACAGGCGCTGCTGTGTACTGATGCTGCGGTTGTCCCAGTGCAGATCATCGAGTGGTTCGTGTTGCGCTGGCAGGTGGAGGTTACCTTTCAGGAGGCACGGGCCCACCTGGGAGTGGAGACTCAACGCCAGTGGTCGAACCTCGCTATAGCACGTACTACTCCTGTGCTGTTGGGACTGTTCTCCTGGATAACTCTCGCAGCCCACCTGCTGGGGAACCGACAGTTGGCGACTCCACGATCAGCCGCCTGGTATGCCAAGTCGGAGCCGACTTTCGTCGATGCCATCGCTCTGGTGCGTCGTCAGATGTGGATTGCTTCAGAGACTTTCTACACGTCGCCGCAAAAACCCGATATGCAACAAATCCCAACGCCGCTGTTCAACAGGTTCATAGAATCACTGACCTACGCAGCATGAATGTACAAAGTCGAGCTTATAGCACTTGACAGTTATTCTCTACGTGTAAGAGTGGTGTATAAGGAACCAAAAGAAACACCCTTGTGAATCATAATTCGTGTACAGGGAGGTAGGATATGCAAGTTGTGCGATTGCCTGACGTACTTGCTCGTGTGGGCCTATCGAGATCTACATTGTGGCGCTTGATTAAGGCGTGCCAGTTTCCGAAGCCGATTAGACTGGGTGGACGAGCAGTTGGATGGATCGAGGAGGAGGTTGACGAGTGGATTGCGAGCCGTTCCCGGGCCGTTTAGCAGGGTGCGGAAGAATGGATTACAGGGCAGCGTAAGAGCGCGCCGCCTGACGTTCTTCATTCCGGCGATTTGCGGCTTTCCGGAGACCTCGACACCGTCGTAATTGGCATTCAGAGAGTCTGGCAGGCGCACGTAGCCCTTAGCGGACTAGTACTGCATCCACATGAATATGACATATGAGTCTACTCACCGTCATTTGTATGTTGCAAATGTCTTTCGGAAAGGCCAATCTGAGAGACAGGCGCGAGGGGCGCGTCGTCCGTCATTAGGTGAGTCCACCCGGGCTGCGCCGAGCGGGAGTAAGACACCCCTCACGCCAGAGTTGTCGCTCCGAACGGATACGTGGGCTAAAGGCCCGAATCAGCAAGTGTGGAGGACACCGACATTATACACCTAGGAGAAAGAAGATGAGAGTGGTAGCGGGCATAGACGTTGGGAAGGCCAATCTGGACGTGTCGGTGGACTGTGGTTCGGTCAGACGTTTTTCCAATACACAGAGCGGGATCGTCGAGTTGTCGAATTGGCTCAGGCGCAAAGAGATCGTTCTGGCTGTATGTGAGCCGACCGGAGGCTACGAGAGAAAGTTGGTTAGCGGTCTGAGAAAGAGTCAGGTTGAGGTGGGTCTGGTTCACCCCAACAGGGTCAGATCGTTCGCTCGCGCGCGTGGACACGAAGCGAAGACGGACGCGCTGGACGCGAAGGTACTGTCTGAGTTTGGTCGGACGTTCGAGCTGAGGTCTCAGACTGAGGACGAACCTGGCCGAGAGGCTCTGAAAGAGCTTCTGAGTCGTCGTCGTCAGCTGGTTGACCAGCGAGCGTCTGAGCGCAATCGGTTGGACAAGGGCGTCTCATCTGGAGTTCGAGCCTCGACTGAACGCCACGTCCGCTGGCTGGACAAGGAGATAGAGCGCATGGATAAGCTGTACAAAGAGGCGCTCAGAAGCGAGAGCCGGCTGTCTGAGCGCGCGAGTCTGTACCGCAGCGTGCCCGGCGTGGGCGAACTGACCGCCGCGACCCTGGCAGCCTATCTTCCAGAGTTGGGACAGTGTCCGGCGAAAGCGCTGACCTCTCTGTGCGGTCTGGCTCCCTGGTCCAGAGACTCCGGAGCGCAACGAGGCTATCGCTCCATCAGGGGTGGACGGTCTGTTGTCAGGAGCGCTCTGTACATGGCCGCGCTCTCATCGACGCGTCGGGAGGGGAGTCTCAAGCGGTTCTATCAGAGACTGCGGGATCGTGGGAAGCCCGGCAAGGTGGCATTGGTTGCGCTGATGCGCAAGATACTGCTGCAACTGAACGCCGTCGCTCGGCGGGGAACTCCCTGGACCGAGCGCTATGATCCAACGCCTCAGATCACTTGACTTTCAACACAGATACTCCCGCGAAAGCGGGAATCCATGGGTCGGGGAGCGGGATTCCATATGTTGCGACAGGCTAATCAATGCCAAAATCACATGGGCACCGTACTGGACTCGGATGGAGAACGAGGCCGGACCCGTTCGCCGGTGTCTGGGAGAAGGACATAGAACCTCTGCTGTACTCGGTCGCCGGAGCGGCGCTCAGCGCGACAACTATGCTGGAGTATCTCGACGATCTGTATCCGGCAGATATTGATGTTCCCATCAGAGTGGACCCTGATCTATCGTCATATGTTCTGCAGTAAGCTGTTAAGGACCTGAAGTTGTGCCTGTTCTTTCTGCGTCAAATGTCACATTCTTCTCCATAATGTGACATTTATGCTGGTCTGTTGGGAAGGACGATTATGATGGTCATCGACACCCCTTACCTCCAGTCGTGGCTAGGTGACCAGCCCAGCAGTCGCTGCGCCTTTTTGGTACTGATAACGCTGGCGTTGGCGCTCAGCCCTTCCCGTATCTCCACCCGGTCGCCAAAGTTGTTTTTGACAAGGTCAATCGTAGGCTCTTTGAAACGGCTGGAGGGCTGGGCGATCATGAAAGCTTCGTACTCTTCTATATCCGCATCCAGCGCTAGTGCGTGCGCCTCGGCCACGTCTCTGGCGTCTGCGTAGGCCCACATCACCAGTGTCAGGGGCTTCTCGGGCGTGGGGGCCGGCCAGGGGAACTCCGCCTGAACTTCCACAGGCGCCACATTGGTAAAGCGCAGGCTCACGACGGTGGTGTTTGAACTGCGGGCGATCATTCTGCCGATATCCTCTCCAACCTGCTTGGACAGGCCGTAAGGCTCGAAGGGCATCATGGGATGTTCCTCGTCCAACGGCAGGTACAGCGGCACGAAAGCGTTCCCGTCGTGGGACCACCCCATGCCGAAGGCGCTGGACGAGAACACCACGCGCCGCAGTCCCAACTCCGCTGCAGACGTCATGACGTTGAAGGCACTGGTCACGTTGTTGCCGAAGATGACTCTCGGGTCTTCCCTAAGCGGCCCGGGGATGGCTCCCATGTGAACGACGGATTCGGCGTCCCTGAGAATATCCTCCACAGCCCCGGCGTCCGCGAGATCGCAACGCACAAACTCCGCTGGAAGGTCATCGGCAGCGATCTGGTCTGTCGCCAGGACTTCTCTGTTTTGATCAACCAGCAACTGCACCACCCCGCGTCCCAGCCTGCCCGCCGCTCCGGTTACTACTATCATCTTTTCCTCCGGCTACTCTCCCTGGGTGACGATCCCACCGGCTCACCATATACAGACCGATGTCATCTTACTTACGGTCTAGCCCGTGGATACCGCGGTAATCGACCGTTGGAGGCGATTGCCAACCTTCCAGGAGTCCCGGACGAGGTTGATAAATCTCGACACCCAGCGGGTGGCAGGTGTCGATGGGATCGTCGGCGTCTTCTCCCCATGCCTGTACCGACAGATCTCCCTGGGGACATGTGGAGATGGCGCAGAGCAGGTCAATCTCGGCGAAGAATTCGAAGTAGTCCCCCTGCCTCGCCGGCGAAGGCTTCACGAAGTAACGGTCGTCGCGGGTAAGTCCGGTCACCTGGAATATGTTGAGGACGTCGTGGACGTCGCTCTCGTCGAGATGGTACGGAGCGACTGCCCGCACCAGATTTGAGTGGCAGCAGTAGTCGAAGTCTTCACCGTTCAGCAGCTTGTGAACGTATGGATCACAGCGGGTGCCCGGCAGGTCGTGACATCCGGCGCCGTCCTCGTCCAGGGGATAGTCCACCGTGTCTCCGGTGATGGTAAGCATGGGTCGCAGGTACGGAAGACATGACCACAGCCGGTCGAATGTCGAGACGTGGGCCCGGTGCAACTGCTTGGTGCGGGCCGCCCAGAACCGTTCCCGGGGATTATTGAGGTTCCACGCGTTGAAGTCGGCCACCTGCGCCCCTTCCACCACGACGATGCGGCATATCTGGCCCGCCAGGACCGGCCAGGCCTTGCCGGAGCGTATCGGCACCACGAACCGTTCAATCAGGCTCCGGGTCTCCGTCTCCTGCCCCAAGCGTCCGTAGAATATACGGTCAACGTCAATGGGGCTGCCGGGTCTGGGCTGGTAAATTACTCTAGGAGCTGGCATGGGACCCCCGTCGGGATGGACTTGATTAATCTCGCCGGTCATGGCCGCCCGCGAGCGGACAGGGTTTTCTCACTCGCGCGGTAAGCGGTGTCAGGTTACCACAGAATGGACAAGTGGTTATCGAAGTACGTGGGCCTCCTACGAATTATCCGCTTATGTCTGTGGGACTAATCTCGAGGACAGAAGTAGTTTCTGAAGAGCGGTGATGTGCCGCGTTTACAGGAACTCGAGAAGTCGGCGGAGGTGAATCAGTAACATCAACGCTCGTACCGTTCTGGCATATGCGGGACGGGAACGCCGAAGTCCGCGTCGATGCGCTCCGAGCAGTCGGCTCTTCGTATGTCGCAGAACCGATTCGTGGTGAACAACGCAGAAAACATATCTACTAGTACCATTTCCACCTGAATATGCCATACATCGCCACCCAACCGTCATTCCCGCGAAAGCGGGAATCCAGAGACCCCGGCAGGCTGACATATGGCAGAAATACATGTAAACCGTACTAGGGAAGCCTGCGCATCGCTACTGCAATCTCCAATCCATCGGAGCTGTCCCGGAGACTATGTCCCCGGGATTCAAGAGAAATTCACCAGGAGTCGCCTCAATCCAGTGTGTCGTAGTCGACTCCGATGTCACTCATTGCCAACTCAAACCACTCCCGCAGCGCCTTTGAGGCTTGTTCTCCCCGCTCCTGGCCTAATTTCTCCATCTCGTTTTCAATAGTCCTAATGCAGGGTCTCACCCCGCGAGACAGGAATCTGCGTTGCAGACTCGTTTCGGGCGTCACATAATAGTAGTCTCTGTAACCTTCCAGACGTCCCAGCGCCCGGCCCAGCCTGAACGATACCGACTCCGGCTCGTGGTACAGGTTGGTCTTTCTACCCGAATTAAGGGCGCGGTCCTCGATAATGGGCGCAATTCCTTCCAGCATTTCTCCGAACTGGGAAAGAGTCTCGTAGCTTATGTCGGTCATCAGATCATTACTCCTCTGTCCATGCCAGCCGGCAATTCTGTCGGGCCTCGTCCGAGCGGGCCTATGCTGATTTCTGGGTTGGCTATTGGGTCCATGCCAATAACATACTCTCGTTACCTGCCACTCCGGAGAGAATCTATTCGCCCTCCCACTCGATGCGCTCTGAGCAGTCGGCGCTCCCTGTGTCGCAGAACCTGTACTCGGGAGCGCTCGGAACCCTGCGAGCCGACGTGTCCGACACCATCCTGCGCATGAAATCGGCTACCCGGTTCACGAACGCCTCGTCCACGCTGGTCGCCGGTATCACCTTCTCCCGACCGTCTTTGTACACCAGTCCGCCGTCGAACGTGGTCTCGCACCAGCGTCCGTCATGCGCCCCCGGTACCAGGTACATGTAGAGCTGCACCTGGGCCACGAGGGAGTCCGACTCCTGCCCGGTCTTCACGTTGTATATCGTCGGCTGCCCTCTGGATCGACGGCAATTATGTCCGGCCTACCGTGTATGACCATTCCGGAGTTCGGGATCTCGGTCCTGAACTCATTCTGTCGCTCTATGAACAGCTTGCACTCGCGCGCCTGGAGCCGATCCGCGAGATCGTTGAGCAGGTCCGTGTGTCCCATGTTCCACCTGGCCGAGTCGAAGGTGCTCGGCGCCTTGTCGAAGTCCTGGTAATTGGTCTTGTACCACGGGGCCCACAGGCAGTTCCTCTCTCCCACCAGGGGTCTCGCTATCCAGGTGACGTACATATAGGGATTGCTTCTCGGTCTTGTCATGGGACGAACCTCCTCGCGCTGTTAAGAACTTCCATCCTGTTCTAAATTTCACGCAAGTCTTAGAAGATGCGAGCCTGTGTTCGGGTGAATTTACGGCCGGACTGAATGGGTCGTGTGGATACGGGAGCTCACCCGCCGCCGCACAGGTATAATGAATTTGACTCTCGTATCCCTTTATTCGGCCAGAGGAACAGCATCCAGGAGGTGGATTATGGAACACAAGGTAGCTGTCGTCAGCGGTGGCGCGGGTGGTCTAGGATCTGAGATTTGCCGCAGGTTCTCGACGCGCGGCGCGGCGGTCGCCGTGGCGGACCTGAACGCAGGGGCGGCGTCTGAAGTGGCGCGGTCAATCGCATCGGACGGCAGCCGGGCGATTGCGGTGCAGGTCGAAGTTACCGACGAGGCCTCCGTCGTCAGCGCCGTCCGGACGGTCGTGAGCCAACTCGGACGGGTGGACTACCTGGTACATTGCGCAGGCACCAACATCAAGGCTCCCGTGCTAGATATGTCGCTCGATCAGTGGAACCTTTCCCTCGACGCGCACCTGACAGGAGCGTTTCTGTTCTGCAGGGAGGCGGGCAGGCAGATGGTCGACCAGGGAGACGGCGGCAGCGTCGTGCTGATGTCGTCGGTCGCGGCGACTGCTCCTGTGCCCGAACGCGGCGCATACGGCCCGGCGAAGGCGGCGCTCATCAACTTCGCCGGACAGCTTGGCCTTGAGTGGGCGCAGTACGGAATTAACGTCAACGCGGTCTGCCCCGGCGTCGCGATAACGCCCATGACTGAGATGGTGTATGAGAGAGAGCCGGAACTCAGAGAGCAGAGACTGAAACGGTTCCCCATCAAGCGTGAGGTCCTGCCGGAAGAGGTTGCGGAGCTGGTTCTGTATCTGTGCAGCAACGAAGCGCGTTACATCAATGGAGTCGGCATTCCCATAGATGGTGGCTTCCTCAATTCCGGGTTTTACCAGGACGCTGAGAGTTGAGCCGCTTCTTAACCCGGTTGGAGGAACGCACATGGCGCTGCTGAACAACGAGACCGACGTCTCCGTACTCGTAGATGGTCTCGACCACGTCGAAGGAATCGCCTGGGGGTTGGATGGATACTGCTACGCCGGAGGAGCAGACGGGGCATGAGGTGGCACTGAACGCCGAATGACATACAGGTACGGAGGGCAGGGCGCCATCGCGCCCCGTTGTTACTCGCACACCACACCATCGCCGTCTGCGTCCCGCATGTACTCGTAAGCTGGATGGTCCCTGTGAACTGGCGCGCTTCCGTGCCTGCGCGCCTCTGCGCACGTGATGCGTCCGTTCCCGTTGTCGTCCCACAGCTTCAGGGCGCTGCCCGTGCCAATCGTCGTCGGAGTTGGCAATGGCAGTGGAGCATCGACAACGATCATCTCCACCGACATGCATCCCGACAGAGCGCGTCCGCTTCCCGCCGGTCTATGGTGAGATTGTACTTCTGTCGCACCCTGACCACCCGGTCGGCGAACCAGCACCGGTTCAGGTCTGGAAGCCATTCCGCGGCGTCCTTAGCGACCTTCTGGCACCTGTTGACGTTTGGTGCAGCCAGCGTGAGGTTCAGGAGGTCGGACGAGAACCGCTTCTGCGTCTGCGCGTCTGCGGCGCAGAGCCCGCTGTCGTGGGCCTCCGAGCGTGCCACGATGTGCTCGATATCAGTGTCGCGCGTGCTGCCGAACATACGCCCCGTGTACGATCCATAGATGATACCTCCCATGTCCGCAGCGATATGGGGTTCCACCGACTGGGGATATGAGTAGTCGTCGGGACCATAGGGCGAGCAGCGGTCCTCGGCCATGACGGTGAGTCCACGCCATCCGGCCGTCCGTGCGGGCACGGCTGTGGGAGACGGAAGAGGCGCAGGGGTGACCGTCGGAAACGGATCGGGAGCCGGAGTGGCGGTGGGAAGTACCTGCCCAGCAGCGGTGCGAGCCGGGAACGCCGGTAGAGCCACCTGATCGCATCCGGCGAGCGCCAGTACGGCAGCGAGCCAGAACAGCCCGGCAAGACGGCTCATAGCGTTTCCCTCACCGCTATCCAACCTGTCCTTTATGGGTTGGCGTCATGCTAGCATGGCTCATTCGCCGAGTTCCAAGGGCATCCCGAAGCATCACCTTCGACTCGAACCGATCTTTCCCCAGGTCCCTCTTCATATTCTCCAGTCAAACCGGACCGGCCAGGAATTCACGACGTGATAATATCGCCTACATGCGGATATTCCTGTTGGCGTTGGCCCTGCTTAACGCGCTCCTCGTCGCGTTCACCGCCGCAGTTGGGCTGTTCGCAGACGGGGGAGAGATTTGGGAGCGGCTTGTTCTCTCGGTAGTGCATCCCATCGGAGCGGCCGCACTGGTCTTGCTGGTGGCGGCATGGACCAGGCTGGGAGGGTTGCCAAGAACCCTATTGGTCGCCGCGCTCGCGGTCAACATCGCAGTGGACGGCCTGCTCACCCTGTCAATCCTGCTGGGGATCACCAGAGGCGACTGGTGGCTCCCGCTCGTCTCCACGGTCGTTCCCGCCATAGGTCTGGTATACTTCGCCTTCCGAAGGCGGGACGTTCCCACCACCTCGGCGAGTCCCGCCGATGCGCATGAAAAACCCTTAAACCAAGAGGAGAGACCACCAGTGACCAGATACTGCGTGAAATGTCGGGAGAGCCGCGAGATACAGGATGCGGAGCAGGTAACGATGAAGAACGGCCGGCCGGCCACCAGGGGCAGGTGCGGGGAGTGCGGGACCACGATGTTCAGGATAGGAAAACCGTCCTGAGCAGTTTGGACCGCCTGAGGCAATTCCTTGGCCTGGGGATCACGCGGCACTCCAGTCGAACCGGACAGCCCAACGAAATGGTCCCCTCGATGCAGGGACCCCATCCGCCCGCACTGACGCTTCTTCAGGATGTCTCCAACGCACACTGGGTGGAAGACTCCCTGGGCAGCCGGTTCGCCCACGTCGAAGCCCTGTTGCCGAGAGGGTACGCTGCATATGCGCGTGTGTTCCACTCCGCCATGACCGGCGAATTCCGGCCAGTGCGTTGGTCCGAGGTGGCGGAGTGGAGTGGGAGGGCGACCCACAGCCTCATGGCCTTCGAGGGCATCAGCGAACCCAAACCGGGGTTTGGGCCCGGGGACCGGCCCTGGGCGCATGATCCCGAGGCTGGGAGGATGGCGCCTGAAGACCTTGCTGAACTGGTCCGGTTGCTCTCACGTTTCACAGGCGATGCCGACCGGTGCTACTTCGCCGTGTGGGATAGCTATGGAGGTTTATCGGCGGGTTCAGCAGGGATGTTGTCGAGTTCGGGCGGGATTCCAATTTCCCCAGACACTCCGGTTCACATGGCGGCCGATACCATTAACCTTTGAGTGCATCGCTGCCGGGCGTCCCCGGGCGTCGAGTTGTTCCTGACCTGGCTCGCGAACGAGGTCGGGGACGCCGTCTAGCCCCCTGAGCCGTCGTCGCGTCCGACCGTGCTCGGGCCGGAAAGACCGGCTGCGTCCACGCGCGCGGCCCTGAGGACGAAATCACCGTGGCGCGGACATAGTCTTCTTGCCCGTCGGCCCTGTACTCGGCAGCGAGGCCCGTGCTCTCGGCCAGCGCCGCGCCGTCCTTGCCTGTGAACCGGGTCGTGTACACGAAGTTGCGCTCCTGCTCGATCTCAAGCGCGATGCCCTCGGCGGAGCGCTCCAGCCGCGTGAGCGTCACGCCGGTCGAGGCGTAGAACCTGCCCGACGCCAGGCCGTCCACGATCGCCTCCTGTGTCAGCTCGTCGGCCTGCACCATCACCCAGCCGCGGCCGGGATTCGACCGCCACGGGGCGAAGTCGTGATAGTTGTGCGAGTCGTCGGTAGCCACGCCGAAGATCACCCGGCCAGCGCTGAGGACGCCGTCCCAGATAGCTTCGCAGCTGGGCTTGCCGGGAGCGCCGAACAGATTGGCGCCCGGGTGCCCGTTGAACACCTCCAGCAGGCTGGCCCCTTCCACACGGCTTATCTCCCGGTGGTCGAAGGCCCACTTGAGGTTTGGGTGGTTGATGGACGCTATGCCGCCGGCCTCGACTATCGCGTTCACGTTGGCCTGCAGCGTCGCCACCACGTCGCCGGCGTCTATGGGCTCGATGACCCGCGAAATCCCCACTCCGTTGATGTGTACCTGCGTTTCGCCTCCATGTATCTGGACGCTGACCTCCTCGGCCGGCACCATCAACGGCTTTCGGAAGCGGCGTCGGCCCGAGCCATACTCCAGCAGCGTCAGGTGGTTGTGGTCGCTCAGCGCCAGGAAGTCGTAGCCGTGCCTCCGGTACCAGCTCGCGACCTTGTGCGGGTCTTCGTCACCGTCCGATTCGGTCGTATGCGTGTGGATATTACCCTTGTACCACTGTGTTTCGCTCATCCATGCCGCCTTTCACTGGGACATTTGCGCCCTACAAGCCAAGTTTTCTTGCCAGTCTTTCAACAGGCCTATGCCGCATCCAAACAGCGACAGTTTACCACGTTGTTCGGCGTCATTTGGCGCCCAACAAATCTTCGAAATTGAGCCTGCCGAAACTCTCCCCAAAACCGGCGCTCTTGAGTGCCGTAATCTTTTGCCATGGCCTCATCTACCTCGTTTCCCATTTGGCGGACCGCCCAATCTTCCCGCCTCTGTGTTGAACCATGTGGTGAGAGCGTGGTACTCCCCCGTCCGCATTGGTCCTTCCTGAAGGGCTCCTATGCATCTGATTGGATCGACAGAAGGGACGACTAAGAGACTATCTCAAAATCTTTCTCCGGAGCGCATGGCCGGGGAATAGAAGGCCTCCTCTCCCTTGATGAGCTGAGAGGGGTAGGCAGTCAGCCTAATCACCCTCACCCTAGCCTTCTCCTACCAGGGGAGAAGGGACTTCTCAGACACCCTCTAAATTCCGTCATCCTTATAATTTCTGGTTTATATCGTTCAGGTCGTTTAACAGGTGGAACAGGTGGCTTAACAGGTGAGCAACAGGTGGGTTCTGAACCAGAGATTCACCTGTGTTCACCAGAGTTTGTAGCTAACGGGCCGGGAAGAATTTTTCTGCCAAGGCTAGCCATATATTGTAACTTATGTTGTTCGGAGCGCAGTCGCTTGTTTGGGGCGCTGAGCGTCAGGTCGAAAGTTTCATAGTGGCGAGTCATGGGGATATTGTAGCCGAATCAGCACATATGTGCAAGAGGGTTGCGCTGTCGGATGCTGTACCCGTCTAGTCGGTATATTCAATCAGTATTTCGATCTTGTCGCCCCCTCCCCCCTAGATACCCGCTCCCCGTTTCCACGAGGACAAGCTTCGCGGGTATGACGGACAGTGACTCACCGACCAAGATGATACGGGTTGCGCTGTGGAGAGAATTGCTATTGCCCGCTCGTTTATTCCCCGGCAAGAAAGGTATTGAAGCTAATCACTCTCACCCTAGCCCTCTCCCTCGAGGGAGAGGGGACATGTTGGCTGATATTCTTGGTTGTCCAAGCGTTTGCCTACCCTTGTCAGCCCTTGACGGGAGAGGACTGAGGTGAGGGTGAAAACCTCTTTACTGAGTCTTGAGATAGTTACTAAGCGCTCGGACACAGTTAATATTACTCACCCATTTCCAGGGTCACAGCAGCGAGAAATATATCCTCCTAACCCTTGGCGTGAGGGGTCGGGGTGAGAGTGTCCTCTACAGTGAACATCAACTCAGGCCACCCGCTTAGATCACTTGGCGCGTCCTTGCGACTCGCTGAAAATATGCCCGTCAAAGCCAACCTGACTTTGATGACACGTACTTAATCGTCAGTAAACTGGGTCTTCCTAACTCTGAGATTCCCTGTGAGAGATCACACGTCCATTGTGAAGATACACAACCGCTGTGGCGTTCTCGGCGAACACGGGTCTATGAGACGCGATGATTGTCGTGCGGCATCGAGAAATGGCCTTGAGCGCGGTCAAGACAGCCTCTTCACTCTCGCTCTCAACCGATGAAGTCGGTTCATCCATTAGTATGACGCTCGGATTCTGCAAGAACGCCCTCGCGACCCCGAGACGCTGCCTCTGACCGCCTGACAATCTTACTCCACGTTCACCTATCACAGTCGAGTACCCCTCAGGAAGGCCCAAGATGAATTCGTGGGCATTAGCAAGCTTAGCCGCTTCTTCTACATCTTTCTTGCTGGCCGTCTGAACACCCATGCGGATGTTGACGTCCACGGTGTCATTCCATATGAAGGTGTCCTGTAGGACTACTGCCATGAAGCGTCTGTAACTGCGGGCATTTCTCTCATTCAGGTTGTGGCCATCAACCGTAACGTACCCATGACCGGGGCGATAGAACCCAGCAATCAAGCTAAGTACGGTTGATTTGCCTGATCCACTTGGTCCCACCAAGCAGACGATGTCCCCTGGGCGAGCGGAAAACGATACGTCAACGAGCGCAGGTTCCGTCCGGGAAGGATACACGAATCGCTCCACATTGAAGTGGATCTCTCCCTGTACGGAATCCACATCTGACTGCTCCTCAGTTGTGGATTGTGGGGAGTCTCCAGAGAGAGCCTCTTGTATTCTTAAGGAAGACGCCTTGGCGCGATTCCAGAGATCCACTCCAGATATTATGATATTCACAGCGACAGGAAGGCGCCAGGCATATCCGAGGAAGGCCACCAATCCACCGAGGGTCATGTTGCCGTGAATAACCAGGTATCCGCCCAGACTCATCATTCCGACAGTCCCCAAAAACCCGATGAAACCGGCGATGTTTTCCGAGGCCATCCGATTCCATACGATACGCATTCGGCTAGAGTAGAGTTGTAGGGCCATTTCAGACATACGACTCTTCCGAATCCTTTCCGCGCTCAGGGCTTGAATGGCCCTGACACCCGTCGCGTCTTCTTCAAACGCTGCGGACATATCGCCAAGTCTCGACGCTGAAACTCGATACCTTGGTCCCACGATTGCATTGAATCGACGCGCTACCAAGGCAACTACGACGACGGGTATTACAACCACAGCCGCAAGTATCGCATTTATCCACACTAGGGCTCCTATGACCAAGATGAAACCCAAAAACTGAATCAGAAGTGTTGGAAGCCTGCTTGAGAGAACCTCTTCGACAGTATCTATGTCTGGTCCAAAGCGGGCAACCAGATCCCCGGTTCGCTGGGATTCGAGGTCCGGCCAGCTCGAATAGAGTAATTCATGATGAATTGCCACTCGAGCCTCACGTGAGAAGGCCAAACCTAGTACCGTGTCAGTGTAGTTTTGTTGGGTAGATATGTCGGAGCTTGGTACGAGCGTCCTGAGTGGTGAACCGCCAGTCTATGGTAGCGCAGGAGGCGTTACGCTCACGCTCGAGGGCCGCTATCTGTCTCCGTAGAGTCTCTTCATCACCGATGCGGCCCTTCAGACACTGCCTGCTGAACACGCTCAGTTCTATCTCCGCCATGTTCAGCCAACTCCCGTGCTTCGGCGTGAAGTGTAGTTCAAGCCTTCTGGCTATGCGCCGAGCTTCGGCAGGCTCGAACGCCTCGTATAGCGAACCGAACTTGTGGGTGTTCAGATTGTCCAACACCACTCTGATTGTCTCCACATCCGGATACGCCTCATCCACAAGCCACCTCATCTGCTCAGCAAAGTCCACAGCGGTTCGGCGCTCTGTAACTTCCAGGTGTCTCCACCCACCCTTGGGTTCGCAGAACATAAACAGGTTGCGCGTTCCGTTCCTCTTGTACTCGTAGTCATAGCGCTGAACCCGTCCCGGTTCTGCGACTATCGGCTCTTTTGTATCCTCAATCAGTTGTTTGGATGTCTCGTCGAAGCAGACCACCGGACGCTCAGGGTCGTACTCCTCCTCGTACAGGTCCAGCACATCTTCCATTCGAGCCACGAACTCCCCACTCACCTCCGGGATGCACCACTCTTTCTTCCTCCAGGGTTTGAGTTCGTTTTTTTCAGGATCTGTCTCACTGTCTCAGGGGAGACGCTCTCGACAAGCTCCATCCGAACCACCTTGTCGGCGAGCAGCTTCAGCGTCCAGTGAGCGTGTCCTTCGGGCGGGTCGCTGCACGCTATGGCGACAAGGTGCGCCTCGGCTCTTCCATTCAGCTTTCGCCTCTGTCCCGGACGAGGTCGCTCATTCAGCGCGTTCTCCAGTCCCTCCTCACAGAAGCGTTTGCGCACTCGCGCCACGGTAGCCGGACTGATCGCGAGTCCTTCGGCTATCTGCCTATCGGATAGACCCTGATCGGTTCTCAACAGCGCAAGCGCGCGCTTTATCTTGCGAGCGGGCGACCTGCCTCCGCGGACCACACCGGTTAACTGGTTTCGTTCGGCATCTGTCAGTTCAACTTTATACTTGCTCGCAGTCATGTCTTGCCACGTCCTTACAGAAGATTTGCTAGCAAGACTAACCGCTTTCTTAAACTATTGCAAAATCAGCTGGTTGCGGTACTAGACGCTCGGTCAAGAGCGTGCGCGCCATGCGCAAGGTCTGCTCGAAAACCTGTACACCGATCCAGACTGCTGTAGCTGGCAGCAACAGACCCAACTTACCCTGGCTGATTACAACGTCAACAATGAACAACCAGACAAAGGGATAGACAAGCTGTGCCGGCGCTTCTAATGAGATTACGATAGCGGTGAGAGCTACGAGGTGTTTTTGACCAAGGAGATACCCTTGGATAGAGCCGGTCATCTGAGACATTCCCACTATTACTCCGCCCATGACTTTGTCGTTCGAGGGAGACGCATACGCAGCCAACTCGGGAATCCGTACTCCTCCGCAACGACGCGCTGAGTGTCGCGAAGGGAAAGCGACAGTCGCATCAGAACACCTTCCGTGAACTGGGCGTAGCGGGGCAATGGCGCCCGAAGGCCGACGGCTCGCCGGATCTGTATGCTTTGAGGAGGTCCTTGGCCTGATTCCTGAGATACTCAAGATTCGGGCGCACGGATAGAAAAGAAGGTTGCGTGAGCACTCCTTTCCTGCGGCCCGGCGTCCGCTTCGACGGGCAGAAAAGAGTGTCGATAGTTCAGTCGTCTGAACGAAAGGGGGCAGGCTCGGCCTTTGCGCGGACTCGGTGGCTCCCCCGAAGAGCGCATCCGGATGTTAGCAACGAATTTAATTGCTGTCAAATGAAAATGGGCTCTGCGTCGCTACCCATCTGACTCTTCGGCATTCATAGTACGCGCTGGTAATCTAGAATAGAGCCAGAGATACCACGCGGAGGACAATGGCAGCGAGGTGGACCGGAACGAGGGACTGCTTTCCGTTTTGAGGGGCAAGTTGAATCGTCTGGCGCGCAGGACCAAGGGATACAGCAAGAGCGTAGAGATGCTGTCAGGGTCATTGGCGATGGTATGGCTCAGAGAGGGTCTGATCTAATGCCAGCGCGTTCTATGAACACCTAGAGTCCCGTCAGAGCTTCGCCAGTTTCTGGACTCGCTGGTTGGCGGTGTCCAGGCCGTAGATGCTGCCCTGGGAGTCGGTGTAAACCTGGTGGGCTCCCTCGAAGGTTCGGCCTCGGGCCAGCAACTCGCCGTCAAGGGTGAATATGCTGATGCGGGGGATCTGGTCAGTGACGTACACCACCTGGTTGGCGTCGATGTGAACGCCCATGGGGCCCTTGAAATCGGTCCATTCGGCTTGGAATTCGCCCTCTGCCGTGAACACCTGCACCCGGTGGTTCTCGCGGTCGGCCACATAGACCCGGCCGTCCTGGGACACGCGGACGCTGTGGGGCACCCGGAACTGGCCGGGGCCGCTGCCGGGGCTGCCGAAACTGCTTATGTATTCTCCGGTGGCGCTGAACCGATGAACGCTGGAGTTTCCGTAGCCGTCGGCGACGTATAGCTCCCCGGATGGGGCCACGCAGACGTCGGCCGGGTGGTTAAACGGCGCCTGGATTGCCGCCCGGTCCCGTGTTCCCAACGACCGTTGTAAATTGCCGACAGAGTCGTAGATCAGAACCTGGTGGGCGTCGCGGTCGGTGAGATAGACGGTGTCATCGGGGCCGATGTGGATGTGATGGGCGTCCAGAGGGACGCCGTTCCGGCGCTCCCAGGGCTTGAGGAAATGCCCGTTGCGGTCGAACACCAGGACCGGCGGTCCCTGGCGCTGGTACACGTACACCCGGTCCATGGAGTCAACGGCCACGCCGCTGGGCTCCTGCAGGGACATACCGCTCGGCATCTGGGCCCATCCCGGTTGGTATTCGTACCTGAAGTCGCCTGCGCCTATGGTTGGTGCCATGGTGTTCTCCCGCTTGGTCAGATTTGCCTATGCTATACTGCCGTCGCCAGCCTGCTGGACTGTTTTCTGCCATATTACTTCATTGTTAGCGCTAACTCTATAGTGCTCCCGTATCTGTCCAGCGATTAAGTCCTCTGTAACTGTTCAGGGAAAATGTCCGTTTGCGCCGATTCGCATGGTATCAGATGGTGATGGGGCAGAGCCGGCGACGGTCCCCACCATCTCCGGGTCCCCAGCTGCCGGATACTTTCTGACCGTGTTCCCTGCTCATGCCCGGATCCCGGTCAGTTTGGGACAATCACTCGGAGAGCTTATCCTGCATACTCCCAGGGTGGGGAATCACCCAACGAACATGTTGCTGGGAAGTCGTCGGAGTGGTAGGGTAGAATAAGATATTCAGGTTCTACCGTCAGAGGATTTCCATGAGCCTCAACATCAAGAACGAAGAGACCCATCGTCTCGCCAGCGAGCTGGCGCAGCTTACCGGGGAGACCATGACCGGCGCGATCACCATAGCGCTCAAGGAGCGACTCGAAAGGGAGAAACGCGAGCGCAGCGCCGAGGTCCGCATCAGGGAGTTGCACGCCATAGGACAGCGTTGCGCACGGCTTCTGGGCGACGGTCCTTCGTCCGTCACGCACGGCGACCTCCTGTATGACGAGCGCGGTCTGCCGAAGTGATCGTGGACACGTCTGCTGTCCTGGCAGTCCTGTTTGGGGAACCGGACGCCGAGCGATACGAGAGAACGATAGCTGAGGCCCCCCGCTGTCTCATGTCCGTCGCCAACTTCCTTGAGGCGGCAATCGTCGTGGAGAGCCGCGCCGGGCCCGCGGGCGGACACGAGCTTGACCTGTTCGTGGAGAGAGCGCCGATAGAGTTGACTCCCGTTACGGCTGAACAGG
This sequence comes from Dehalococcoidia bacterium, assembly GCA_965197685.1. Taxonomy (GTDB): domain Bacteria; phylum Chloroflexota; class Dehalococcoidia; order Lucifugimonadales; family UBA1123; genus VXRN01. Next base: position 529,552 of record CBDANP010000007.1, on the reverse strand, counting down.
CTCGGGGCGCGATGAGGGCATGGCGGCGATTCGGGAAGGGGAACCATCCGGCTGGCCTGAACTTCGGAGACTGCTTCGCGTATGCGCTGGCAGAGGCTACGGGTGAGCGTCTTCTGTTCAAGGGCGGGGACTTCGCGCTCACTGACGTAGAGCCCGCATGACGATCTCGCGCAGATAGGAACTGCCGGCAATGACAACGCAGCAGACCTCCATCCAGCGATACCGCAGGCCCAGGGGACAGTACCCGAAGTGGCGGGATAGCGAACGCCGGCCCAAGCCATTGTCCGAGCGCCTCGAGGCCGACGTTGTTGACAAGGTCAAATAGCGACTATACCCTACCATCATGCAATCGCAGGACTGGAATTCGTGGGAAGCTCGGCGCAAGTGGGAAACTCCGGCTTGAACTTGAGATTTGCGCGCGGGAAATGTGCATTTTAATCTGGCAGAGGAGGAAAACATGGCGCTCGATCCGGCGCTTCAGGAGCTGGTGGATAAAGACGCCATCCGCGACCTGATGGCAAGGTACGCCAGGGGCGTTGATGGCCGTGACCCGGAACTTATCGCTTCCACTCTTACCTCCGACGCGTACACAGACTACGGCGAGTGGGACGGGAGCGGGCGCGACAACATCGTCAACTGGATAATGCGCCCGTGGGACAGCCCTTTTCGGTCCACCCACTTCATGGGCGACCAGTTAGTCCGGCTCGATGGGGACACTGCCGAAGTGGAGACCTACGCCGTCGCTTTCGGCGTTCACGATGTCGAAGGCGCGCCGTCCGTAGTCATAACGGGTCTTCGATACGTGGACACGATGGTACGGCAAGACGGTCAATGGCTGGTGCGGCACAGGGCGCTGCATCACGACTGGCGGGGCAATGCTCCGGCGGACGTGCAATTCCCCAGTCTGGACCGGGCTCCGGTCTCCGAATAGGGCGGGCGTCCCGCCTGCGACCACATATCCTAGCAACGAGTTGACAAGGGTATGTAAATTTGCAGTCAACTATGAATTTCAATTAACAGACCCCCTCTCCCTCGAGGGAGAGGGCTGGGGTGAGGGTGAATGCCTACCCCTTGTCAGCTAGCAACGGAAGAGGAGAGCGAACATGATAACCAAGTTTGGAAGCCTATTCGCCGGCAACCTGGACATGGACGACATCGGCCTGGCGGGGACGCCCGTAAACGACCGCAGCTTTTCAGACGATGAACTGGCCGGAGTCTTCCCCAAGACCGAGGCCATAGTCACCACCATGGACAGGCTTGGCTACGACGACTTCTGGGCCGCCGAACACCACTTCCAGCCCGAGGGCTACGAGTGCATACCCAACCTGCTGATGCTATTCGTCCACCTGGCCCACCTCACCGAGAACCTCAGGTTCGGCTGCGGCTTCAACATCAACCCCATGTGGCACCCGCTGCGTCTGGCGGAGGACTACGCGACCGCCGACATCCTGACCGGAGGGAGGGTCATCTTCGGGGTTGGACGAGGCTACCACTCCCGTGAGGTCGAGAGCTTTGGCAACCCGATCATAGACCAGGACGCCAACAGGGAGCTGTTCGAGGAGCAGGTGGAGGTGATGATGAAGGCCTTTAACCAGCGCTCTTTCTCCCACCATGGCAAGCACTACGACATCCCGCCCCCGGTCCCATACAGAGGTTACGAACTGGAGGAGATAACGCTGGTGCCCAGGCCCCGCAACCTTCCGGTAGAGTGCTGGCAGCCCATGGTGAGCGCGAGTCAGCGTGGTCTGGACTTCATGGCCAGGCACGGCATCAAGGGCATCATCGGAGGCGGAGCGGCTCCAGGCGGAGCGGGCGAGGAGGTCGTCAAGAGGTGGCGGGAGACGCTCGCGCGATATGGAAAAGAGACGGAGTTGGGCGGAGACCTCGCCATCGGCATCAACTTCCACATAGCCGAGACGGAGCGGGAAGCCATAGAAAACGTCCAAGACATCTTCCATGAGAACATGAAGATGTTCGCGCCTCTAATAGGCCACGACCTCGATGACGACCAGATCGAAGTCCTGGCGGACCCCAGCCGCGCTCCCAACGCCGGACTCCCGACCGTGGAGGACGCCATAAGAGGCGGTTCGTGGATAGTCGGACCGCCTGAGTTGGTCACAGAGAAGCTATTGGACCTCCAGGACAGATGGCCGGGCCTGGAGCGGATACACGTAAATGTCACGCCAATGGGCGCCCCGCTGAGCATGACGCTGGAGCAGCTTGAACTCTTCGGCGCCGAGGTAATGCCCACCTTCAAGGAGCAGGAGACTCAGGACCCCACACCCGACGCCTAGTACCATGTCCACATGAATATGACATTTAAGGCTACTTTCCGTCATTCCCGCGAAAGCGGGAACCCCGAAGGGCTCGCCGCTCGGCAATCCAGGGGTGGGGAGGCCAGCGCGAGCAGCTAGGAATTTGTGAATTTACACAGCTGACGGCGCATTTGCCTAGACTGATCCCATCAAGGGAGAGGGAACTTTTGCATCGTCTCCCTTGTGAAATGGATGGTATCCAACCTGATCACCCTCACCCCAACCCTCTCCCTGAGACGGGTGATGCATATTAACAACTGAAGAAAGTGGAAAGCGTCAAGGGATGGTGTACGCTGGCCTTACCCGACAAAAGGAGGCTGGCGATGACCTTAGACTTTGACGCTTTCCTGACCGCATTGTACACGATAGTTGACGACCTCTATAAGCGACATTATGGCTGCCACAAGCCGGTTCGTCCTGGCAGACGCCCTGTACTGTCTGACAGCGAGGTCCTTACTCTGATGCTGTGCTGTCAGTGGTTTGGGACTTCCGAGCGCGCTTTCGTTCGTCATGTGTCAGAGCATTGGACAGGCTACTTTCCCAACATGCTCACTCAGAGCGCGTTCAATCGTCGCAGTCGAGACCTGTGTGGAGTCGTTATAGCATTGTCCGAGGCAGTGGCTGAGGAACTGGGAGCCTATGCCTCAGCGTATCAGGCGATAGACAGTGTTCCTGTGCCTCTGGCTCGGATGTGTCGAGGAGACCGCCATCGTCTGTTTGGAGACGAGTCGGCCATAGGAAAGGGTGGAAGCGACAGGCGCTTTTACTATGGCTGCAAACTGCTTTTATCGGTATCGCGCCGGGGCGTGATAACCGGCTTTCTGATCGCGCCAGCCAGCACAGAAGACCGCTGGGTGGCGGAGAGTTTTCTGTGCTGGCGCAACAACCAGATGGGAAGACCCCGCCAGGCCCAGGACCTTCCCATCCGACGAAATGGCAACAGATATGTTGGAGCCACCGGCCCCATATGGCCAAGATATGCCGTTGGCAGGCCAATCTCAGAGCCTTATCTTGGAGACAACGGCTTTTTCGGGTCCCTGTGGCAGACACATTGGCGACAACAGTATGGAGCGAGAGTGTTGACCCCTAAAAACTATGTCGGGAGCGAGTCGGAGCTGGCCAGACGGCGGCATTGCAGTCTCAAACAGGTGGTGGAGACCGTCAATGGACAGTTGGAGGAGGTGTTTGGCCTTCAGTTCCCACGCGCTCGCAGCAAGTGGGGACTGTTGAGTCGAGTGGCGGCCAAGGTGGCCGCTCTCAACGTGGGCATATGGTTGAATCGCCACTTCGGTCGTCCTGACCTGGCGTTAGCTACGCTCTTCAATTGTTAAAGGACTTACACAATGTGCATCACCCGTCTGAGGGAGAGGGGGCCTGTTGATTGTGGCTCTATTCTGAATTTCCAGCGCGTACTGTGAGTATCCATTCAGGAATGTACAGACAATGAATATATTTTCAGGAATAATTTGACAATGGGGGGGGGGCGTGATATAAAGCGGCTCAGTGTTGGATTGAATGGGCGGAATCTAGGCTGATGCCCATTTTGAGCTAAGGAGATAGAGATATGCGTACATTTACTTCACTGCGTTGGCTAGTGGTTGCCGTATCTGCGGCAATGCTGTTGGCGGTCGCAATGGCCTGCGGTTCGGCTGAAGAAGCCCAGCCGCCCGGAGTCACGGCGGAAGACATGGCGGCGATTGTGCAGGAGGCCATGGGAGCCCAGCAGCCCGGAGTCACGGCGGACGATATGGCGAGCGCCATCCAGTCGGCCCTGGCCGAGCAGCCCGGCGTGACCACAGCGGACGTGGCGTCGGAGATATCGAAGGCGCTGAGGGCGCAGCCCGGTGGAGTCACCTCTCAGGAGATGGCGTCTGCTATATCCAGCGCGTTGGCTGAGCAGCCCGGCGTGACCACAGCGGACGTGGCGTCGGAGATATCCAAGGCGCTGAGGGCGCAGCCCGGCGGAGTCACCTCTCAGGAGATGGCGGCCGCTATATCCGGCGCGTTGGCTGAGCAGCCCGGCGTGACCACACAGGACATGGCCATGGAGATATCCAAGGCCCTATCGGCGCAGCCCGGCGGAGTGACGTCCGAAGAGATGGCGTCGGCCATAGCAAACGCGCTGGCCGAGCAGCCCGGTGGAGTGACATCGGATGAGATGGGGGCGGAGATAGCCAAGGCGCTTGCTGCCCAGCCTGGCGGAGTGACTGAAGAGCAGATGGCGATGGCGGTAGAGAGCGCTCTGAAGGCGCAGCCTGGAATAAGCCAAGAGGATATTCAGATGGCTGTCGAATCGGCTGTCGAGGTGGCAGTCGCGGCGGCAGTCCAAGCGGCTGTGACCACCGCGTTCGCCCAGGCGGGGGAAGTTGAGATTACCGGGGTCACCGGGCAAGCGATGGCTAACCCGAACGCCAAGTACGGCGGCACGCTCACGATCGCGGACTACCTATTCCCCGGCCTGAATCACCACCCTTATGAATTTTACGGCCACCAAATGAATATCAACTCGATGCATGGCAAGCTTATCGAGTTCAACCCCGAGACCGAGGACCGATGGGATATAAGGGGCGATCTGGCCGCCAGCTGGAAAGTGGCCGGCGACGGCGTGACTTACACCTTCAACCTCGATGAAAGAGCCACCTGGCACGACGGATTGCCCGTCACCGCCGAGGATGTGGTGTACAGCCTGGACACTATGCAGGACCCCGACACAGAGAGGCCAAGGCCCGCGTTCACGCAATTTGACCCATTTTACAAGAAGGGGAATAGCCGGGCATTGGACCAGAACACCGTACAGGTAACAATCGAGAACCCCTCAGGTGAGTTCCTCCCCACTTTGGCTCTGGCGCCCTTCAACATAATTGCCAAGCACTGGGACGAGTCGGACATAGACACAACCAAGTGGAGCAATTCCATGGGCGCAGGGCCCTTCCTGCCAGGAGAAATCGAGAACGACGTCTCCATGGAATTGATTAAAAACCCGGACTACTGGAAAGAAGGCTTCCCCTACGTTGACCGCATACAGCACTTCATAATTACCGAAAGCGGCCCGACGATAGCGGCCTTCAGGACAGGGCGGGTGCTGACCCAGTCCTGGCTGGTCACCCCCCTCAGCAACAAGGAGGCGTTAAAGCTTGGGGAGGAGGAGCCGGACAAGCTGGACGTAGTGTGGTCAGGGAGTTTCGGGCCCGCGGGAATGTTCATGACGGTAAACCCGCCCTTCAATGATCTAAGGATTAGACAGGCCTTCAATCTGGCCTTCGACCGCCACGAATTTGTGGAGGTGTTCGGCGCAGGACCCGGCACAGACCTTGCGGCCCCTTACTACGGAGTGGACAACTGGTACGGGTATACGGCCGAAGAGATAGCCAACGCGCCCGGTTACAGACAGGGCCCTAACGGTGAGAAACATCCTGATGATCTAGCCGAGGCCAAGAGGCTGATCGCCGAGTGGGAAGCGGACCACCCCAATGGCTTCGAGGCCACTGACACCACCGACCCCTGGATCTACACCCCCGGTGAGGGCCATAAGTTCACCATGATGACCAGGATATCGGGAGACAAGGTATCCTGGGCTGAGCTGCAGTTGGAGCAACTCAGGAGGTTCCTGGACATAGACGGGACGCTCACTCCAATAGATAGCGCCGCTGGCATATCGCGCTATAACTCGGAGACAGGCTTCGGCGGCGCGGGGGACTACCTCATCGCAGCCCAGGACATTGCTATGTTGATGACGCCGGGCGACCAGACAACCTTTATTGACGGATTTGAACAAACCACCAAGTGGAAGACGGAGCTCGCCCCCCAGTGGTTTAAGGATGCAATGGTCGAGCAGAGAACCGAGCAAGACCCCGAAAAGCGGAAAGAAATCGTCAGGAAGATGCAGAAGTACCTGATAGAAGAGGACCCCGGTCCCCTCCTGACTTTGTGGCACTCAGTTCGGCCGTACATCGTGAACAAGAAGCTCCAGAATTTCCATATGGCGCCTACGCTGTACTCCCAGATGAAGTGGGAGCATGTCTGGATCGAAGAGTAGTTGCCAGGGAAGCGCTTCCACCCTATCCCTACCACCACCAGTCTATCCTGAGCCTTCCGTCGAATGACGGGGGATCAGGATAGACCTGACTCTCCCCCCTGATGGAGCTTACAAGGGTAGGTAAGTCAATGAATCGTTCACCCTGAGCCTGTCGAAGGGAGCCTGTCGAAGGGAGCCTGTCGAAGGGAGCCTGTCGAAGGGAGCCTGTCGAAGGGAGCCTGTCGAAGGGAGCCTGTCGAAGGGAGCCTGTCGAAGGGAGCCTGTCGAAGGGAGCTTGTCGAAGGGAGCTTGTCGAAGGACGAGACCACAAGACAACACAGAGATTCATATACAGTCCATGCACTCATTCCATGTATACATCCTGCGTTGCTCTGACGGCTCGTACTACACCGGACACACAGAGGACATTGAGGCCAGGCTTGCTGCCCACCAACAAGGAACCATGAGAGGTTACACATTCAGCAGAAGGCCCGTACAACTCGCGTACTCATCGGAGTTCTCAGAAAGAGCCGATGCCCTAGAGATGGAGCGACGAATCAAGGGATGGTCCAGGCGAAAGAAGGAAGCGCTGATCCGAGGTGACTGGGATGAGGTCCGGCGACTCTCAAGAGGCAGTCCTTCGACAGGCTCAGGATGAACGAGTTAGTGTCCTTCGACAGGCCCAGGATGAACGGTTTGCTGAAGCATGGAGCCTGCCCCGTACTTGATACAGGGATGGGGGTGAAGCTCTAAATGCAAGCGTGAATACTTCAAGTACCTACCTCTCCCCCGATGGGGCTGAAAGGGGTATGTAAATCAATGAATCGTTCGTCCTGAGCCTGTCGCAGGGAGCTTGTCGAAGGGCGAGGCCACAATACAACATAGAGATTCACATATTTCAATACATACCCCTCTCAGCCCCCTGATGGGGGGAGTTCTACCCTCTAACCAGGGGCGGCCATGCAGACCTATATACTAAAAAGAGTCCTTCTGTTCATACCCACGCTGCTGGTGGTCTCGCTGCTGGTATTTTTCCTCATGCGTATTGTGCCGGGCGACCCCGCGCTCTTCCTGGCGCACAGTTCCATGGCGTTCGCGACGAGGATCACAGAGAAGCAGATTGAGGCCAAGCGGAAAGAGCTGGGAACGGACAGGCACATCGCGGTCCAGTACGGAAAGTGGCTATGGGGTATGACCCATGGGGATTTCGGGACCTCGATGTACTTGAACGAGCCTGTCAGCGACACCCTGTCCGCCAGGCTCCCCGTTACCCTGCAGCTGACTGTCATGGCGCAATTCATAGCCCTGGCATTCGCTTTGCCTTTCGGTGTCTTTTCCGCTATGAAGCAGGACACGTGGGGCGACTACGCCTCCAGAATAGTGACCATGTTCGGAGTGGGGATTCCCACGTTCTATGTAGCAATCCTTACCATATACTTCCTGGTCCTTGTGTTCGGGTGGTCGCCGCCCCTGAAATACGCTGAGCTCTGGGAGGACCCGCGGCTAAACTTCCAGCAGCTTATATTTCCGGCGCTCGCCCTCGGGTTCTATACTATGGCCATCACGGCCCGGATGACCCGCTCCGCTATGCTGGAGGTGATCCGGGAGGACTACATCCGCACGGCCAGGTCCAAGGGCCTCCGGGAAAGACCGGTCATCGTGCGCCATGCCCTCAAGAACGCCGCCCTGCCTGTGCTGACCATCTTCGGGTGGCAGTTCGCGGCGATGATGGCCGGCTCGGTGACCACAGAGGAGATCTTTTCGATTCCCGGACTGGGCAGGACGCTGATTGATGCCATCGGACGCCGGGACTACATCATGATTCAGTCCCTGGTCATGGTGGTGGCGGTCATGATCATGTTGACGAATCTTGTGGTTGACATCATCTACGCCTGGCTGGACCCAAGGATACGTTACTCGTAAGACGGTTTCATAAGTCCCCTCTCCCTTGAGCAGGGTCTTTCGATTATCAACCAATTAAACCAAGTGCGTTCGTGCAGTTAAACCAAGTACGTTCGTGGTGAGCTTGTCGAACCATGAACGGGCGGCCCTTCGACAGGCTCAGGGCGAACGACAGAAGTGGTATCGGGAAATAACCGAAAGACCCTGCTCCCTTGATGGGAGAGGGCTGGGGTGAGGGTAATCCCCTCTGCCTACCAAACTGATACAGGTTCACTACCGCGCCCAAGGTGGACAAAGGTGGAAAGATGAGTCAGGAGATACCCGGAGCGACAGCCGCCGCTGAGGCGCTGGCTCAGGAGATGAGACCGAGGCCCAAGGTTTGGCGGAATGCAGCCAACTTCTGCATTCAAAAGCCCCTGGGCGGCTTCGGGGCGATAGTAACCATAATTCTCATAATAGTCGCCGTCTTCGCCCCCCAGATCGCGCCTTATGACCCCCTTCGAGCCTACACCTCTCTCGTGTTCTCTCCCCCAGGGGCGTCGGACCAAACAGAGGACCCTCCGGTTAAGCTATGGCTGGGTGGCGACCGTCTGGGCCGCGACGTGCTGAGCAGGATGGTCTATGGGGCAAGGGTCTCCCTGTATGTGGCCGTAGCCAGTGTCTTGACCGGCGTAACCGTGGGCGCCTTGATTGGGATCGCTACCGCCTACTTTGGAGGAGCGATAGACCTCGTCGGCCAGAGGTTTGTTGACGCCCTCATGGCTGTCCCCGGCCTCATCATAGCCCTGGTCCTCCTGTCTGTCCTTGGCAGCGTCAACACGGGCGGCGGATTCGCGGGATTAGCGGGGTTGGAGAAGGTGGTACTGGCTATAAGCGTGGGGTTCATACCCGGCACCGCTCGCACCATACGCTCCCAGGCGCTGAGGATAAAAGAGGGGGACTTCGTGCTGGCGGCGAGAGCCGTGGGCGCCCGCGACTGGCGCATCATTCTGCGCCACATAGCGCCCAACTGCTTTGCCGCCTACCTGATTCTGTTTACCATCAGCATGGGCTGGGCGGTCATAACGGAGGCTACCCTCAGCTTCCTGGGTCTGGGCATTCCTCCGGACTTCCCATCCTGGGGAGGAATGTTGACCGGGGCGACCCAGACCTATACGAGCGTGGCGCCGTGGCTGGGCGTGTTCCCCGGAGTTGCAATAATCACCGTTGTGTTAGCCTGGAACTTCCTGGGCGATTCGCTCCGGGACGTCCTAGACCCGCGGATGCGGGGAACGGGGTAAATCATCATATTGAGACCAATGGAGGTACAGAATGGAGCAGAATAGGCTGAGACTGAGTGGAAAGGTTGCCATCGTCACCGGGGCTGGTTCCAGCGGACCGGGCTTCGGCACCGGGAAAGCCACCTCGATACTGTTGGCTCGCGAAGGCGCCAAAGTGCTGCTGGTTGACGTGGTAGCCAGCCGCGCGGAAGAAACACTGGCCATCATCGAGGAAGAAGGCGGCGAAGCGTCCGTGTTCGAGGCCGACGTTACCCGGTCTGACGACTGCCGGGCCATGGTGGACGCCACCCTCGAGCGCTACGGCGCCCCAAGCATTCTGTTCAATAATGCGGCGGTGAACGCCATAAGAGGCCACAGCGTGGCTGATCTGGAGGAAGAGGAGTGGGACCGCGTACTGGGCATCAACTTGAAGGGCGTCATGTTGACCAGCGGACATACTGTTCCGGCCATGGTCAAGGGCGGAGGCGGCTCGATCATCAACGTTTCGTCCACCGCGGGCATCCGGGGGGGCGGTGAAGTATCCTACGCGGTGGCCAAGGGCGGCGTTATCTCCCTGACCTACTCCATGGCGGCCCATCACGGACGGGACAATATCCGGGTAAACTGCCTGATCCCGGGACACCTTTGGACTCCCATGGTTTCGGCGGGTACCAACAGTCCGGGGGGCGTACCCATAAGCGAGGAAAATCGTGACCGTCGCCGAAGGGCCGGCGCCCTAGGCACCGAGGGCACCGCGTGGGACATTGCCTGGGCGGTGGTTTTCCTGGCAAGCGACGAGGCCCGCTGGATTACAGGGGCGGCCCTACCGGTGGACGCCGGAACATCGGCCATGCTGCCAGTCCAAATGTTCCGATTGACGTGACACGCCGTGGGACAGCATATAAGGAAGTAAAAACGACTGTGAAGGATCGAAGATGAACGTTGGAATACAGATCCCCCTACCGGCCTACACCATTGACCCGGCATTCATGGGCAAGAAGGCAGAAGAGGCCCGCAAGAAGTTGGACGCCATGTCCGCTGAAGCGGGTCGAGACACCAGGGCCATCACCATCTCGGTCTCCGGCCAGCCCCCGGACCGGGACATCGTCAACTCGATGCTTGACGCCGGCGCCGACCGGGTTCTGCTCATCACCAAGCGCGTGGACACTGAGAAAGAGACGGGCGACCAACTGGAGAGGACGGCCGAGGCCGTACTCCGCTAACACACAACCGCACGACTGATACTCACCCTATTGCCACAGGAGATTCTCCTGAACTCAACGACCGGAATTCGCAATTGCATCTGAAATGTGCCGACAGTGCAATTCCCTTGTACGTATGTACTAATCTAGGTACAATTATCCCATGACTTGACGCTATGAAACTTTCGACCTGACACCCAGCGCCCTGGACCGGCAGATGGGCTCGAAATACCATAAATTGCAATATATGATAGGCATCGGAGAAGAAATTCTTTCCGGCATTTAGCTACAAATTCTGGTGAATACAGGTCAAATGCAGGTACCAGACGTCACCAGCAGCCTACTGTTAAGCCACCAGCAACTCACTTGCAGAATAACCTGAAAATATAGACTAGGATATATGAAACTGCTGAAACTCAGATGCGATTGCCCCGAATTAGAAACACTATGACAAGGCGATATTCGAGTAAGGAGATTCACTCCGATGAAGATCGGTATAAGTAGCGGTAATTTTGGGGTTCACAGTGATTCTATGGACCCTGCGGCGCTCGGCAAAAAGGCAGAGGACCTGGGCTTTGAGTCATTCTTCATGCCCGAGCACACCATTTTCCCTGTAGATTGCTCCAGCCCTTATGTTGGCACTCTGGACGGCTCGAGACCCGACTATCTGTCCCACCAGGCCGACCCTCTCATCACGCTGGCCGGAATCTCCGCAGCTACCCAGAAGATCAAGCTGGGGACGGCAATCCTCCTTGTTCCAGAGCACGAACCCATGCTGCTGGCCAAGCAAATAGCCACGTTGGACTACCTGTCAGGGGGAAGATTCATTTTCGGCATCGGCGCCGGCTGGAATCGGGAAGAGAGCGAGATCCTGGGTGGGGACTTCGAACATCGCTGGACCCAGGTGCGAGAAGCTGTCCTGGCGATGAAGGAGCTCTGGACCAAAGACGAGGCCGAGTACCACGGAAGGTACTACGACTTCCCCCTTGTCAGGTGCAACCCCAAGCCGGCGCAGAAACCCCACCCCCCGGTTCTCCTGGGCGGCAATGCCAGGAACGTGTTCAGGCGGGCGGTTGCCTGGGGCGACGGCTGGATACCCGGGGTCCCAATCGGGAATATCGCCAGCGGGGCCGGCGCGGAATACATCAAGCGCGGCAGGGACACTATGGACGAGCTGGCCTCCGCCGCGGGACGAGATCCCAGTTCCTTGCAGATCACTATGTTTGTCGGCATTGATTCCATCATACACAATGTGAAATCCCCTGCCGATGAGATCAGTATGTATGACGGAATCAACCCCGACACTATAGAATCCTTCGCCGATGTGGGCGTCGAGAGGGTGGTCTTCCAGACGCGCACCAACAGGGGCGAGGAGGCCCTGCGGGTTATAGAGCGGCTGGCCGAGCGGGTCCTGCGGTGAAACCTGCTCGCCAGGCCTGCCAGTAACGGCGCCTCTCAGCCTGGACCACCCGTCCAAACCTGGTAGGGAATGACACGGCAGATTTCAACAGCGAAGGGGTCATAAAAAAGTTAAAGCAGGCGAGAGCCTGGAAGACACAGATCAAATTTGAGGGAGGAATGGTAAATGGACGAGATAAATATCGGTTTCATTGGTCTTGGGAATATGGGACACCATATGTGCCTGGCCTTAATGGAGAACTCATACAATGTCACAGTGCACGATATCAACGAAGAAGCCGCCATACCTCATCTTGAGTTGGGGGCTTCTTGGGCAGACAGTCCGAAGGAAGTAGCTCAAAGATGTGACGTTATATTCACCTCTTTACCTGGCCCTACCGAGGTCGAAGTTGTCGCTACCGGTGAAGACGGAATACTTGACGGCGTCAGTAGTGGCTCAGTATGGGCCGATCTAAGCACCAGTTCCCCAACACTAATCAGACGGTTACACGAAACATTTGCTTCGAAAGGAGCGTCAATACTGGATGCTCCAGTAAGTGGCCGACGCGTAGATCAGAATGGCGCATACCAAAATGGCGTCTTATCAATAATGGTAGGTGGTGATGAGAGCGCTTACTTAAAGCTAAAACCAATATTTGATTCGTTTGGGGACAGAATCACTTACACGGGTGAAATCGGTTCGGCAAGTATCTGCAAACTCATGAACAATATATTCCAATACGGGTTGGAAAGGATCTTAGTCGAATCCCTCACACTTGGGATCAAGGCGGGAGTGCCCGCTGAAACACTGGTGGAATGCATAAGGAATGGAGCTGGTGGTAGAGGACACATTCTAAACGTCACCCTGCCAGGATCTTATTTCCAGGGCAAATTTGATGACGTAAGATCAACCTTTGGGATCGTTAGAAAGGACGTGGCCTTAGCGTTGGAACTTGCCCGCGACTATGACGTCCCTATACGGACAGCTTCAGACACGTACGACGAAATGACAGCAGGCGCGAACAGAAAAGAATGGGCCAATTTGGACCATAGAGTCTATCATCTGCTCCAGGAGGAGAGGGCAGGAAACATTGAAGTAAGGCTCCCAGTGGAAGATTGAACCAGCCTTTGCTGAATGATCGCCATTGGGCTGCCAGGAATTCCTTCGTTGACTGGAGGCAAGTTGGTTATTGTGAGTAAAGCGGCGCTGAATAGGAGCATATCGAGTACCCGACAGCGGCGGGCCCCCCGATGCCCGTAATTCTACTCTTAAGGAGAGGACATGGAATTTGAGTTTGTTCGTGAAGAAATGAAGCAGTCTGCCCCGGCCCTTGCGGAATACAACCGGAACGTACTCTGGGACGACATGTGGGAGAGACCGGGCCTGTCCAAGCGGGACCGGAGCCTCTTCACGCTCGCATATATGATCTCCGTCGGCCGCCCGGGCCCGATTGAGTTCCACATTCGATTTGGCCTGCATAACGGGCTGACGAAGGAGGAGATTTCCGAGGTGATCACTCACATGGCCTTCTACGCCGGATTCCCCGCCGGGTCCAATGCCTCCATCATCGCCGCGGATGTCTTGGGCGAGGAATAACGATAGCAATCAGCCAACGCGCGGGTCCATGTTTACCCTTTAGGCTCTGCTGTGCATACGAAGGTGGTGGCGCGGCGCGTAAGGTCTCGCCGTAGTACCCGCGTCTCGAGAGGGCGTGGGAAAGGTTGACGGACTTTCTGAGGTCTATTGAAGGTCGGTTGATAGATGTGGAAAGCCTTTCAGACGACCAAGAAGACATAAAAGGCGAATCCAGAATTGATATGTGATCTCCAGCATGGTGCCGAGATTGCTCAGCGCGGTCTCAGCTCTGACCCAGCTGCGCTGAAGCTCGAAGCAGACATCCCCAAGGTAGCCAACCACACCGGACAGAAGGAAGAGCGTGATCATGGCGCCGACGTAAAGACTGCGATGGGATTCCAGCCAGATTCCGCCGGCCCTCCCCCGTTACGCTCAGAGCGGCGGTGAGGACAGCCACGTAGCCAACCGCCAGGAGCTGGGACCAGCGCATCCCGAGGATAAGGCAGGGGATTATCAGGGATGTGAGCTATACGTGCCAGAATGAACTGCCCCAACCGCCGCTGAGCATGATTGCCACGAGGCCGCCCACCATGTCGATTCCGCCGCCGCTGACGCGCTTTGTGTAGTCTGATAGTTCGCGTTCGGCTGCGCTGAGTTCGGCGTCCGCTTCGTCCTCAACGTATTTGCGCTGGGCGGAGTCCCTGGGGACTCGCGGCTTTTCGTTGGCTTCGACGAACTGGAGGCCCTGTTCGATGTCGAGAATGCCGAGTACGCGCCCGGCCATGATCTGGTGTGTTGGGGTGAAGTCGAGGAACTCGCCTTCCATGGCTTTGTAGAGAAAGCGAACTATGCCGCGACCGTTGTCGGTTTCCTCGCGGACAATCTGCTGGGGTTCTGGGTAGGGAGTTGTGGTCGTTGGTTTTCAGTTCTTGGTTTCCAGCGGGCATTGATACAAACGTTCTTATTAAGAATATAGGGGATGGTGAGAGTTGCGTCAAGGAGTTGTGTGATACAGGCACAAAAAACCCAGGGCCTTTGCAAAGTCAGTATTGGTTGATCGCTACAGAAGGCTGTGCGCAGAGTCTTTGAGCTCTGCCGGTGAGCGGTTCCTTCGCCGACCACAATGAGCACATTCCCCTGAGCAGGCTCACCGCCGTGTTTCGAAGCAGGCTGAATTCTTCCGGCAGCGTTGACAAGTGTTCCATCACTCACCTCCATCCCGTCATATCCTACCCCTTTCTTAGACTTTGCAAAGGCCCTGGTCTCAGCGTTAAAAGTATTGACAAATGCCGAAATGTCCTATACTGTCTGTATACGTCCCAATGGACCGAGCTAAATGGAGGAGACCATCGGGGATCAGGCGGTTTGCCCGTCGGGTTCCAGGGGTTGAGGACAGACAAGCGAAGCCTGTTGGGGCGTGTTCATTTCTCAGGAACTCACATCTACATCTGGCCTGACGATGGCTATGAATGGCAGGTTCCCGTAAGTCTCTATGTAGTCAGACCGTACCTCACGAGGTGAGAGGCTGGAAGCCCGACGACCTGCCCGTCACTCGGACAAGGGAGTGAAGAGCGGTATGACGGCGCGGAATAGGGCATGGATCTGGACCTCCCCCTGGAACAACGCCTGTCCCCGCCTATCTTAACGTCCCCACGATACCTGAGCGTATTAGTGATCATTCCGACGCGCATCGTCTTCGTGGAAGGCGGCGGCTGTTGTGTTACACTCTGTATATTGCAATGACTGACAGAATTGAGAACATAGAAATGGCGCCGCCGGACACTTCAAAGAACCATCTCCTCGATGAAGCTTGTGAAATGATCGCGGAGATGGGAGGTGCCGGCGCGCTCATCGACGACCTGGCCGAGTTCCAGAAGTTGCGGGAACTCATGAGCCAGCGGCGTTCCCTTCTGACAGAGAGATACCCCGACATGTGGGTGGGGATGGGAACGAGCGGCCTCCTCGCGGCGGGAAACTCGGAGGAAGAGGTAATCCGGGCCATTGAGGAACAGGGCATCCGCCGGGCCGACATTGTCGTGGAGTACCTCGATACCGACCCTCCAGCGCTCATCCTGTGATCGTCGGACATTTCGATTCCCTTGGACGACCCTACGTCGTCTGTCGCATGATCATCCCCCGATTCCGGCTAAATCGACGAATTCCATTTCTTTTGGATACGGGCGCCGACAGTACCAGTCTGCACCCGAGGGACGCTCGCGCCGCCGGAGTTCCGTTCGCGCTTCTCGGCGACAGACGCTATTCCAGGGAAATAGGAGGCAGGTCATCTTACTTCCGCGAGCCGGCGATACTCGCCTTCTCAGACGACTCCGCGGTCCGCATATACGAAACTGTCCTGCTGATCGCGGAACCAAACGAGGCGACCGAGAATCTTCCCTCCCTACTCGGGCGCGACCTGATCAACCACTGGCACATGGAGTACGACCCCTCAGATGGCAGGCTCACATTCACCGTCAGGCGCGCCGACCGCACTCTTGGCGGCCAATAACTGTCAGCTATCGGACCCGCTCAGCGCCGGATAATAGAAGCCCTTCAAACGGCAATCGATACGCTGAACGACAGAGCCCCGCGCTTCAGCCTCCACACGCAATCCCTGCGCAATCCCTTGACCGAGATCCAGAACGTCCATGCAACTCTCGCCAGGAGCAAATTTCAGGAAACTTGTGTCCTGAACCACTTCCATCGCAATTCCTCTAAGCTTTGTATTGTATATGTTCGATAATCGCGCTTATCAGAAACTTACCTAGAGTTAGCGACGGTACAGTGTGTCCAGACGCAAGACGGAACAGCTACACAGGTTTGCAATCACACCGCATCTGATGGGACAGACAGATGTCCGCTCAGCTGTAGCTTTGTGAGAAAAGCTGCTGTTTATAGCCCCAGAACAGAAAACGTATGAGTTCGCTTATCTCCAAGGCTAAACTACGGGCGAGTAGATCCGGAGGTCTGACTTGGCATCTGTAGAACGCTGGTCACCTTGGTGCGAAATCAACGCCAGTGCTTGGATGTGTTCCTACGACTGCGTTGCCTATCGGTTGGCACTCCTACACCCTGGACATGATAGCGCATCATGGCGTAAGTCCGACTCCGATAGGAAAACACATCCGCCTCTGAAGGTGCCTCATTTGAGATGCGATACTCTCAGATGAACGCATTGCCCACTGGTGTCGCGACTTTGAAACGCGTCTTACGTCAAGAACCCGGGAATAGCAGCGCATTTTCGTAAACGCCCATCATCCCTGCCGATTTCGACAGTCGTGCCATCCCCGAATTTGCTAACAATTTGCTAACCTGCTGATCACGACTCAACAGGGTTAAACGGGATTTCAGAGGCTGGCATTGGAGGATTCAGCTACGAAATACCGCTGAAGCAGGGTGGAAACGACCAATCGGGAAACTGGGCATCGCATTTGGAGACCGATGCTCTACCAACTGAGCTACGCTCCTGCAAAGCTGAATTGGCTGAATCGCCTGGAAATAATAAGGCTTTTGATACTGCCCCGTCATCCATAGCTTCTTGAAGGCGTCAGCCGCGCCCTGGCCCATTTCACCGAGATATACGTCCATCGTAGTCACTATTGTACTATGATCGAGCCTGCCTTGTACAATCTTGGGCCGAACGTCGCAGAACCTGAGGAGAGGGATCGTCCTTTATCCAGGACATCCTGAAGCCGTCCATCAGGGTCTCAATCTCATCCAACTCGCCGGGGGTCAGATGCCAGTCTGCCGCTCTGGCATTGTGATAGACCTGCTCCGGGGACTTTGCGCCAACCAGTGCGGAGGAGATCGCCGGGTTCGCCAGCACCCACGCGATTGCGAGCTGCACGATGTCCCTGCCCTGATCGCTCGCCCAGGCATCCAGACGCTGCGCGACGGCGTGTGCCTTATCAAACATCTCGCCTCGAAAGAAGTTGAAGAGCCTGCGCTCGTCGTCTGGTGCAAAGCGATGGCCGGGCTTGTGCTTGCCGCCAAGCACGCCCTTGCACAGCACAGAGTGGGGTATAACGCCGATACTGTTTCGCAGACAGTGTGAGATCACATCGTCTTCAAGATTGCGCCACATCAGGTTGTAGCGGGGTTGTGAGCTATGAATGGTGGCGTACTGCATGGCTTCCTGCGTCTGCCCAGCCGAGAAATTGGATACGCCGATATAGCGTATCTTGCCGGCGTCCCGCAGTCGCGCGAGGTTTTCCATCGTATCGGCAATAGGCCATTGAGCCGATGGGCTGTGAAGCTGGTAGAGGTCTATGTAGTCGGCGCCGAGAGTGCGCAGACTGGTCTCGAGGGCGCTTGTCATGTGCTCGGGGGAGTGGTCGCTGCCCGAGAGCTTCGTTGCCAGAAATACATCATCACGCCTGCCCTCGATTGCCTTGCCTACGACGGTCTCGCTGCTCTGGTAGCCCTCTGCGGTGTCAATAAATGTCATTCCGACTTCAAGGGCCGCTCTCACGGCAGCGATGCCCTGCTCCTCTGGCACATTGCCGAGTCCGCCGCCGATTGGCCAGGCCCCGAAGGCGATGACGGATACATGGGGGCCGTTCCTGCCGAGTTGACGCTTGTCCATAGGCGCTATTACTCCTCATGCGTACCCACTTCGAGTTTCGGTTAGACCGAGGTATCTGAGATGGACTCTGTACGAAGCATAATTATGCCCGTGTTCTCCGTGTCGTGCAAATATGAGTAGCTACGGTAATCCTCCTATACACGCTGGGATACCGAAATATATGCAAGTGCTCCCTGCCGGTGGTAGCATCCCCGGACAGGGCGCCAACGTGGACATAGTGAGCCTGAAGTCAACTGGTTTCCCATCCTACACACAACCAATCCCACCCTATGCTACAATGCGGCCATCGCGGAGTCGGCTGTCGAGTCACCCGAATCCAGGGTCTTTTCGTTTTCAGGAGACAAGTTGATCAACGGGATGACCGTCCCCTCTCCCTCGATGGGCTGACAGGGGTAGGTAAAAGTGTACAGCCAAGTATGAATACCAACGTACAGCCCCCTCTCCCTCAGGGTGAGGGTGAGCCACACTATATATGAAACTGGCCCGCAGGAGCGTTCAGCCCCCACTGACAACTGATAACTAAACTAACCGCTAAAGTCGAGGTGAGTGCATGGTTGTCCAGACCGAAACAAGAAAAGACATAGAACTTATAGCCCACCTGATGCGCCGCGCCGGGTTCGGAGCCACCCGCGACGAGATACGGGACTACGCCGAGTCCGGCTATGAAACCACGGTCGAACACCTTATCAACCCACCCGACACAAGCTGGTCGGGAAGCTATCTGGTCCGCCGATTCCACTACGAACAGTCCGGCATGATGACCCCACAGGGCGCGCCCGCCTACTGGCTCTACCGCCTGATAACAACCAACGCGCCGCTGTATGAAAAGATGGCGCTCTTCTGGCACGGCA
Organism: Dehalococcoidia bacterium; assembly: GCA_965197685.1. GTDB lineage: Bacteria > Chloroflexota > Dehalococcoidia > Lucifugimonadales > UBA1123 > VXRN01. The sequence goes on along the minus strand of CBDANP010000007.1, from coordinate 510,452 downwards.
TATTCGCCACCGGATACCCAAAGGTCATACACGGAAAGGCCCTCTCCGACCAGATACGAACCTTCAGACAACGCGGTATGGGCAGGCTCGACGACCTGATGCTCGAACTAGCCAAAGACCCCGCGATGATAGTGTGGCTGGACAACCAGGAGAACCACAAGGGAGCGATAAACGAGAACTGGGGCCGCGAACTTCTCGAACTGTTCTCCATGGGCGTGGGCAACTACTCGGAAGAGGATATAAAAGAGTGCGCGCGCGCCTTCACCGGCTGGACGCTCGGCAACACCGAATACATGGTGCTGCGCTCGATGCGCGACTCCGACTGGCCCTATGGTCGCATTGCCTGGCACTTCGAGTACCGCCCCGACGACCACGACGACGGCCAAAAGACCTTCCTCGGACACACCGGAAACCTCAACGGCGAGGACATCATCCGAATCATCTGCCGGCAGGAAGCCACTGCCCGCTTCATAGCGCGGCATATGTACCACTTCTTCGTCGCCGACGAGCCGCCCGTACCCTCCTGGCCCTACACTCCGCCCAGGGACCCCGGGGCCATAGACGCGCTCACGCGGGCCTACTTCGACAGCGACCACGACATCCGCGCGATGCTCGCCACGCTCTTCAACGCCGACTTCTTCAAGTCCGAAGACATACGATACGAAAAGGTCAAAGGCCCCGCCGAGTTCGTCACCGGAGTTCTCCGTCTGACGGGCGAGTTCGACAGACCGCGCCGCGAGATTCTGGACAGATACTTGCAGATGAATTTCATGGGTCAGATGCTCACCAACCCGCCGAGCGTCGAGGGCTGGCATCAGGGTGTTGAATGGATAGACACCGGCGCCCTGATAGAGCGCGTCAACTTCGCATCCGAACAGTTCGGCGACACCGCCAAGCCCGGCGTCAAGTCAATCGTGCGGAATATCATGGCCCTCGACCCCGACCCGTCCCCCGACGCGCTCGTGGATATGTGCCTCGATCACCTCGGAGTAATCTCCATATCCGACGAAACCCGCGAGATTCTGCTCCGAGTCGCCAACCAGGGCCAGCGCTCCGAGGACAACGTAGCCCATATGCTCCGCCTGACCGCCGCCACCCACGAATTCCAGCGGGCATAGCGCGCGGGAAATCAGGAAATTGATCCGATTGGAATGTCGGGGTAAGCAAGCGGGAGACCGAATGTTTGAAGGTAAGAGATATAATCAGCTGATGTTACGCAGATAGAGAAGGAGCTGATATTCTTGAGGCATGAACAAAGAACTGCACCCGGCGACGTTGCATAGCATTCTGAAACAGGCGAGGTTGAGATGAGCGACACTCTGAGATACGAGGTTGTCGTCGAAGGAAACAACAGCGATGGCTACTCCGCGTTTCTCCCATCACTGTTGGGTTGTGTGTCTGCCGGCGATACCATTGAAGAGGAAAAGACATTGATAGTCGAGGCAGTCGCCTTTCATATCGAAGGGATGGTGGAAGACGGCTTGCCCATTCCTGAACCCATTGCGCCTGAGCTGCGGGAGAAAGAATACGGAATGCCCATCCCTGAATCCGTCGCGCCCGGTTTGTTCGTCGAAATTGCCGCAGTCCAGAATTTTCCTGCTGCTGCCCGCCCGAACCCAAAGACAATATACCAGAGTCGTCTTGTGTACGCCGGAGTCTAAGGACGAAATGTAATAGAGTTGCTGCTTCTGCTGAAACTCGCGGAGTAGTAGGCCAGAACAACCGACCCAAACCCCCAGTTGCTTATATGCAAACGGCAGGATGACAATGACCACCGCCACAATCGAAAAACAGTCCGAAGCACTCGAGTACGACCTGACTGTCGGAATGTCGGTCATGGAGGGCCGCGGATTCTACTACCCCACCGATTCGGTCGCCTCAAGCAACGGGCGGCTCTACGTCGTCAACCGCTCCGTGGACGGAGCTGACCGCGGAGTCCGCGTCACCATGTGCGACATCGAAAGCGAATACTACGGCACATTCGGCTCATACGGCGACGGCGACGGGCAGTTCATCTGGGCCTCCAGCATAGCCGAGGACAGCCACGGCCGCCTTTTCATAACCGACGAATACAACAGCCGGATCTCCATATTCGACCAGGACGGCAGCTTCATCTCCAGGTGGGGCCTGCCCGGGAGCGGAGACGGCGAGTTGGACGGCCCTTCGGGAATTGCCTTTGACGCCGCGAACTCGGTCTATGTCTCCGACACCCACAACAACCGCGTGCAGAAGTTCACCCCTAGCGGCATACCCTTGCTGAGTTTCGGAGGCGGGGGATCGGACGACGGCCGGATGAGCCTGCCCTGGGGCCTGGCCGTCGCGCCCGGCGGCGACGTGTATATCGCCGACTGGGGAAACGACCGCATCCAGCGCTTCACCTCCGATGGCGGATTCGTCGCGGCATACGGCTCCCCCGGCTCCGGCGAAGGCCAACTCCGCAGGCCGTCCGGCGTAGCGGTTGACGAGCGCGGACTCATGTATATTTCAGACTGGGGAAACGAGCGCGTCCAGGTACTCGACGCGGACGGGCGCTTCATCCAGCAGCTCAGGGGACAGGCCACCGAGTCCAAGTGGGCAGTCAATTTCCTGAACATCAACAAGGAGGAAGCCGCAGCCCGCGTCAAGGCCGACCTCGAACCCGAGATAGAGACACTTGACCGCAGCGACCCGCACGAGGTGTCCTCACACATCGAGAAGCTGTTCTGGTCGCCGGTGTCCATCAAGCTCGACTCCGACGGCAGGCTCTACGTCACCGAGGGCAACCGCCACCGGATACAGATATACCGGCAGGTGTCCTAGAATCACCTAACTGAAAAGGAGCAGTGTCAACATTGAGCGGCGACACACTATCTACGTTGCTTTCAATCGCGGGGTGGGACGCGCAGCGCGCCGCCGCCGTGAAGATCTGCGGCGACGCAGACCCGATTCTGCCGACACCCTTCCGAATTGGCGAGACCGCCGCGGCCAGCCTGGCTGCCGTTGGCCTTGCCGTCTCAGACCTCTGGGAGTTGCGCACCGGACGCAGCCAGGAGATCGGTGTCAATGTCCGTCATGCCACCGCCTCGCTCCGCAGCAGCAAATACATGACGATGGACGGTCAGCCGGCGGGAGCCGAACGCCACCCGGTCATGGGTGTGTATCCGGCAAGGAATGGACGCTGGAGCTATCTCCACTGCAACTTCCCCAACCACCGCGACGCGGCTCTGAGAGTGCTGGGTGTCGAGGAGGATACGGAGGCGGTGCGTCGGGCGGTAGCCCAATGGGACGCCTTGGAACTGGAGGAGGCGATTATCGCGGCAAACGGGGCCGGCGGAATGGTGCGCTCTATGCAAGAGTGGGCGCGCCATCCCCAGTCCGCCGCTGTCGCCTCGCTGCCCCTGCTGGAGATTGAGAAGATTGGCGACAGTCCGCCGGAGGCCCTGCCCGAAGGCTCTAGGCCGCTGTCCGGAGTGAGGGTTCTCGATCTCACGCGAGTGCTGGCTGGTCCCACCTGCGCCCGCACCCTGGCCGAACACGGGGCCGATGTCATGAAGATCACCGCTCCTCACCTGCCCAGCATCTCGGCCCAGGAATACGACACCGGCCACGGCAAGCTCTCCGCCCACCTCGACCTTCGGGAAGAGAAAGACCTGGAGACGCTGCGGGGACTGGTCCGCGAAGCCGATGTTTTCTCTCAGGGATACCGGCCTGGGACTCTTGCCAGGCGGGGGCTGTCGCCGCAGGATCTGGCCAGGCTGCGACCGGGTATCGTCGCTGTCTCTCTGTCGGCCTTCGGACGCTTGGGACCTTGGGCGTCGCGTCGCGGGTTCGACACGGTGGTGCAGACGGTAAGCGGCATAACCGCCCGCCAGGGAGAACTATTCCCGGGCGCCGAGCCGGGGCCTCAGTTCTACCCGGTTTCCGCCATAGACTACCTGACCGGCTACCTCATGGCTTTCGGCGCTCTGGTCGCCCTGGCGCGGCGAGCGCGGGAAGGCGGCAGCTGGTTCGTCGGCATCTCGCTGGCGCAGACTGGACGCTGGCTTCTGGAGCGCGGTCAGGTGCCGGAGGCCGAGCTTCGGGACGTGCCGGAGGACTTCACCGCCGGAGAAATAGCGCGCTGGTCAACGGTCGGCGATGTGCTTGGGGGCCGGTTGGGCCATCTCGCGCCTGTGTTGCAACTCTCTGAGACGCAGCCTTACTGGGCGCGGCCTTCAGTGCCTCTGGGCTACCACCAACCCGTGTGGCCCGAGCGCTAGGGCAGCCTCACCGAACTCGAAACCGGCAACCCCCGCCAAACGGAATAGGGGACGTCAACCTCCCCTTAATAGCAGGGTCTTTTCGTTTTCAGGAGACAAGTTGATCAACGGGATGACCGTCCCCTCTCCCTCGATGGGCTGACAGGGGTAGGCAAAGGTGTACAGCCAAGTATGAATACCAACGTACAGCCCCTCTCCCTCGACGGGCTGACAGGGGTAGGTAGAACTGACTTTCAGGCTTGAACCTCAATCAACTAGCCCCCTCTCCCTGAGGGAGAGGGCTGGGGTGAGGGTGAATAGGTCCAATGCTACCCTTGTCAGCCCTCAGGGTGAGGGTGATCCACACTATTTCGTCTATGGGATGTCCGATAATGAAAAGACCGCCCGCTTAATGGCCTCCGTGGTGGTCTTCATCGAGAGTCTCCGCCCGGGGCAGGGGTATGAATACGAGGATAACCACGGCGACGGCGTAAAGAGCGGCGGTGTAGTAGAACAGGTTGTCCGCGTTGATTGCGTACAGCCAGCCCGCTATCACCGGGGACGCCGCGCTGAATGCGAAACGGGATGTGGACATCAGGCCCAGTGTGGTCGCGGCCGTGCCTTCACGCACTATGTCCATCGCAGCCGCCGTCAGAATTGGCTGGTCGCTGTACAGGAACAACCCCAGCGCGGCCAGCAGGCCCAACATCATCGGCAGGCTGTCCCCGTAGGGAGCCATCAGCAGAGTGATTACGGCCAGGGCCAGCATTCCCGGTATCAGTATCAGCTTGCGTCCCAGGCGGTCGGAAAGGTACCCGGTCAACGGGCTTGCGAATATGCCTACCAGCGTCAGAAGTCCTATCAGCGAACCCCGTAGGGCCAGATTCTTGAAGTCGCCCTGATCGTTACCCGATGTAAGCCCCAGCACGTCAACCAGGTAAAGGGGCAATACCGTGATAAACCCGATGTAGGCCATCCCCCTGAGTCCGGCAACGAGGGTTATGCCCCACATCCTTGGGTTGCGAACGAGGATTTTCGTCTCGGCGACCTGCGCTCTCATTGTAGCGGGGGGCTGTTCATCGGCGGCAGTCTGCGCTCGTTCTCCTATGTCGCGGAAGGCCCAGAACACCAGAAACGCCAGGAATATAGGCACAGCCGCGTAAATGGTGATAATCGCCTGCCAGGTCAGAGCAGCCAGCAGGAACCCGGTCAGAACCGGCCCCAACACGTCGCCCATGTTTCCTCCGACCCCGTGAACCGACAGAACCGAGCCGCGGCGATGGCTGAAATGCGACGAAAGCGCAGCCATCGCGGGCAGGTGCCACACGGAAGCGGCGACCGCCACAATCGCCATCCCGACGATCAGCAGCGCGTAACCAACAGGATTCAGTGGAGACGACGACCCCGCTGCTCCAACAGCCTCCTCGCTGGCCAGCCATGCGCTGCCCGGCACCTGCCAGCCCGCGGCGGACATCAACAGCCACCCGACCCCGAACAATGCCATACACACGGCCATCACCCAGCCCCAGTAGCGTCTCAACACGTCGGTGAGTACGCCTCCCGGCAGTGAGACCGCGCCTGAGGCAATCTCCCTGGCGGTCTGGATACTGGTTACCGCGATTACGCTGCCGCCCAGCAGCAGGTCGCGCACTTCGGGAAGAACGACAAGGAAACTCTGCGCTATCCAGTGGAAGACGCCGTGGCCGCCTGTAAGTCCGCCAATGATGAAGGTCGCTCTTCTTCTGAATCCGGTGCGGCCCTCAGTGACTGGGGGCGGAGCGTGATGATGCTGGTGATCGTGAGCCATTAGCCGCTACTCCCTATACGAGAAAATCGCAAAAGCCTTGCCATCTCGCTCGTCTGTCACTCCCGCGAAAACGGGAATCCAGAGGTCTCGGCAGGCTGTTACATGGCAGAAATACATGGAAACTGTACTAGGTCCCGGGCCGGTACGCCGACCAGAACTTCAGGTAGGGCGGGGCAATTGACTGGAAATGTTCCCAGGAGCCGGGCTCGAGGTCGGCCTCCGGGTCGTAGTATGCGACTTCGCGCGCGCGCAGCAGGACGAATCCCAGCTTGATGAGGCCGTTCAGAAGCGTCTCCATGCTGTGCCTGAACTCCCCGGGGCCTTGGACGCGGCGCGACGAGCCGTCCGGCGCGGTGAACGTCCACTCATCCCCGCTCGGGTAGATAACCTCGCCCTCCGCGTACCTGTTCCGCAGAGGATATGCGTCTCCGTTCCACTCCTCTTCGTCTATGCCGTGGAAGTACGGATTGCTGCAAGACAGGTGGTAGAGACCGCCTTCCCTGACCGCCCGGCTCACCTGTCGAAAGACAGCGCGGGCGTCCGGCACGAAATTCAGCGAGTGACCGTGCCACACCACGTCGAAGGCCGCCTCGCCAAGCGCGGACAGGTCACGTATATCGCCCTGCACGGCCTTTATATCCAGCCCATAGTGGTCTGCGGCCTCGCGGTCGCGCTCGAGCTGCGCCTCGGACAAATCTACGACCGTAACGTTCGCCCCCAACAGGCCGAACGCCGCGGACTGCTGCCCGCCACCCGACGCCAGGCACAAAACATCCAGACCGCGCGCGTCCCCGATAAGACCCTCCGCGTCAACCAGATCCCGCGCCGCGCTTTCATCCATGTCCAGGTACGGCCTCGCGTACTGCACCCCGGCCCGCGCCAACTCGTCCCACCGCTGCTGATTGAATCGCGCTATCTCGTCCAATAACATATTTTCTCCCGTACAACGATCTCCCACTCCCGGCGCCATTCGATTGTCTCGTCCAGCGCGGACACACCCTGTTCCCAGGTTTCGATGTCCGAATGAAAGCGCCTCCTACCCTGACGGGATGGGATTGGGCTGACAATGACTGACAACCGACAACTGACAACTAACGATGGAACTTTACTATATCATTACAACTCCCAGGTGGGGAGTCACGCAATGAAAAATTACATCACAACGCCGGTCATAGTCATAGTCATCGCCGCCGCCATGCTGATAATCTCGTGCGGCAGCGAACCTGTGCCCGTCCCAACCCCGACGGTCCCGCCTCTCGCCGTCGCCCGGACAGCTACCCCGCCGACCCCGACCCCGCTCCCAACCGCGACGCCCACCCCGACCCGGACACCCGCGCCCACCGTGACGCCCACTCAAGTACCCACGCCGACCCCGACGGTCACGCCCACGCCGACCAGCTCTCCGACGCCCGCCCCGACTGCTACCCCCATGCCCAGCCCCACGCCCTCGCCGACACATACGCCGGTCGCGGTGGAACTACCCACCACAGAGGTGGTCAGGATGATCGCCCCCTCGGTGGTGCGTGTAGTCACCGACACAGACAATCCGAACGACACTTTGCCCTCGGTCGGACTCGGCACCGGCCTGATACTGGACGCGGACGGCCACATTCTGACAAGCGACCACGTCGTCGAAGGGGTCGAGGGAATCGCTGTGACGCTGCACAATGGCGAGAAGTTGGACGCGGAGATCGTTGGACGCGACCCGCACACCGACCTCGCGGTCCTCAAAATCTCCGCCGGGGACCTCCGGCCCGCGCTGCTGGGAGACTCTTCGACCCTGCTGGTCGGACAGGACGTCATAGCGATAGGCCACGCGATGGGATTGGGCGGCGCGCCAACGGTCAGCAAGGGGGTCGTCAGCGGGCTCGACCGCACCATAGGCACCGAGCGAAACATAACATTGGTGGACCTCATACAGACCGACGCCTCTATCAACCTCGGCAACAGCGGCGGACCGCTCGTGAGCAGTCAGGCGGAGGTCGTAGGAATCAACACCTCGAAGATGCGAGGCCAGGGCATCGGTTTCGCCATAAACATAAACGACGCCAAGCTGGTGGCTCGCCACCTTGTAGATCGAGGATTCGTGCCGCGCGGCTACATGGGAGTCCTCTTCGCCGACCTCACGCCCATCTTCATGGTCCAGCTTGGTCTGGACAAAGACGTAAAAGGCGTCCTGCTCACCCAGGTCGTTCCCGACTCCCCTGCCTGGAACGCCGGACTCCGCCAAAAGGACGTTATTCTCGCGGCCAACGGACAGGCAATGCCCAGTACCGGAGAGTTGCTCAAGTTCCTGATGATGCACCTTCCGGGAGAGACCATGGAGACGCTGGCCCTGCGCGACGGGGAGCAGTTGACCATGCGGATAACCCTCGGCGAACGACCACGCGGCTGACCGCGCCCACCGCCATTCCCGACTTCGCGACGACCCCCACACCCGGATAAGGACCAAGGTCTTTCCGTTTTCGTCTCGTCATTCCCGCGAAAGCGGCAATCCACCTGTCCGGCATGGAAAAGTGTAGCTGGATCGTCAATCCCGCCGTATGGGATGAGACATTAGATTTATACCAATCGGGATAATGAATAGACCCCCGGATAGGGACGCAGCCAATTCTGTGATGTCCCCCTCTACAAGCTCGATTCGCCCTCTCATCTCTCCCTCCCTCCCAAAATCACCCATTCACACGCCATAGAACAGACAATCGTATAGATGCTATAATACCCATATATTACACGGGATGACCTCCTAGGGTCTTTCCGTTTTCAGGAGACAAGTTGATCAACGGGATGACCGTCCCCTCTCCCTTGATGGGCTGACAGGGGTAAGCAAAAGTGTACAGCCAAGTATGAATACCAACGTACAGCCCCCTCTCCCTGAGGGAGAGGGTTGGGGTGAGGGTGATCCACACTATTTCGTCTATGGGATGTCCGATAATGAAAAGACCCTGGGTGACCTCCACCCACACAGGTACGGACTCAGCCCAGACATAAACCACAGGTAATGTAATCTCAACTTGGAGGACAAAAATGAACGGAAAGGGGACAAAGGGGGCAGAATAGGGCAGGAATAGGGCAGATAAACACCCCAAACTGCCCTCCAAATCACCCTGTTTTATAGCTGAGGAGGGCAGATGGGGCAGGAAGGGCAGGTTTTTTCAAAAAACTTTCCCCAGCGACCGCCCTTCATTATGAAACTAATCATATATGATACGTCTCATATCAATACAGGAGAAACGCCTTCGGAACTCCCTTCCCTTGCGCTCTATCCTCACGTCCGCGACAAAAACCGAAAACCACAGATCGGCGGTCTAGTACCATTTCCACCTGAATATGCCACACACCGACCATTTTCCGTCATTCCCGAGTCCCTACCGTCATTCCCGCGAAAGCGGGAATCCAGGCAGACTTCTACATGGCAGAAATACATGGAAACTGTACCAGGATCATTCGCTTATCCTCCTCAACATAGACTCGTGCTTCGTTTCCCAGCTTTAGACCTCAGATTGAAAGCAACTGACCACTAAAAACTGAGAACTAACGACTAACAACCGAAAGACACAGGAACTGGCAGTCGGCAACCTTGCGGGGATAGGCGCGCCGTGTGCTATTATCAAAGCCCTTTTTCAGAAGCGAGGATTTGATATGACCACCACCGCGGACCACCCCAGACAGATATGGGACGCAGCCCTGGGCCAGCTTCAGCTCCACGTTACCAGGCCCAACTTCGAGACATGGCTCAAGAGCACCGTCGGCATGGCCTACCGTGACGGGGAGTTCGTCGTGGGCGCGCCCAACGCATTCGTCGCCGAGATGCTCGAACAGCGTATGTACTCCCTCATCTCCCGCACCCTGGAGAGCGTGGTCAAGTCCGAGGTCGAGATAAGGTTCGAGGTCACGGCCCCGGAGGGTGAGCCGTCCGCCCTGCGCCCCGCGGACGAGAGCCAGGCCGGGGCCGCCGAAACCCCGCCATCCCACGCCGCCGCCCAGCCGCCCATGTACAGGTCCGCGCCGCTCAACCCCAGGTACACCTTCGAGCGGTTCGTCGTCGGAAAGTCGAACGAACTCGCCCACGCCGCGTCAGTCGCGGTCGCGGGCAGGCCGGGCGAACTGTACAACCCCCTCGTCATGTACTCCGACGTCGGGCTGGGCAAGACGCACCTGATGCACGCCATAGGACACCGCGCCACCTCGCGCGGTATGTCCCTCATATACTCGACCACCGAGGAGTTCACCAACTCCTATATCCAGGCGATACGCGGGGGAACCACCGACGAATTCAGAGAACGCTACCGCAGCGCCGACCTGCTCCTGCTCGACGACGTGCAGTTTCTCATCGGCAAGGAACAGACCCAGGAAGGCTTCTTCCACACCTTCAACGCGCTGCACATGACCAACCGGCAGATAGTTCTCACCTCTGACCGGCCCGTGTCCGCGCTCACCCTGCTTGAAGACCGCATACAGTCCAGGCTCGCGGGCGGCCTGGTCGTGGACATACAACTGCCCGACGTCGAAACCCGCATCGCCATTCTCCGCGCCAAGGCCGAGGAGATGCGCCAGACAACCCCCGACGCCGTCCTGCACTTCCTCGCCGAGCGCATTCACAAGAACATCCGTGAACTCGAAGGCAGCCTCAACAAAGTAGTCGCGCTCGCCGACCTCACCGGCAGCCCCGTCTCCATCGAGCTTACCAAGCAGGCCATCGCCGACATGGTGGAAACAGCCGCCGAACGCCAGGTTCCCGACCGCGTAATCGTAGAGGCCGTGTCCTCCCACTTCGGCGTCCCGATTGAGGCGATAAAGGGCCGCAAGCGCGACAAAAAGACGGCCCAGGCCCGCCAGGTCGCCATGTACCTGCTCCGCGAGGAGTCGCAGCTTGGCCTCTCCACCATAGGCAGGATACTCGGCGGCAAGGACCACACCACCGTCAGCCACGGCTGCGACCGGATAGCCAACCAGCTTAACGTGGACGCCCAGCTCCGCCGGCGCCTGATAAACATCCGCGAGACGCTCGCGTCGTACTAACCCGGCAGTTAGGGTCACGTATGTGCTGACCGCCTCTACTATCCCGTCGGAATTCCGATCCCACACAGTTCCGAATCTGGGGGCGGGACCAATACTAAACTCTTTTGACAGACCGGAGTTTCTGACCGGAGTTTCTATTGTATAGCTCGATAGACATTACGACTTGAGGTCTATCAAATGTACATCACCATAAGCGGCAAACCATTCCAAATTGAGCGTCAGGATGTTATGGACGCCACAATGAGAGTCATGCCTGCTATTCCTGACCGCCGGAACAAGTATTTCGTCAGCCTCCACGACCGCAATTACCCCATCAAGCAGGTGCTCCATCTGGTCACCGGATTGCCAGTCGCCGATTTTATCTCTGACGATGAGTACAGGGTTCTCACCAAGCTGGGTTTCGAAGTATTGGATCGAGCGGCATCGGACACAGTGTCTCTCGGCTCAACCAACGGCGCGGGAGAAATCCTGCATTTGCTGGTGACATTCGAGACCGACGAAGACGGATGGGAAGTAGCAAGTTGCCCGACCCTCCCAGGATGCCACAGTCAGGGTCGGACCAGAAGTGAGGCCATGTCGAACATTAAAGAGGCTATAAGGGGTTACTTGGCGAGTATGCGAGAGCGTGACGAACCAATCCCGTCCTCAACTCAATTCGCTATTGTCAAGGTGACGGCGTAATGGCTAGAGCTCCCCGTCATACCAAGCGACGATTTCGTTAGGGCGGTCGCCGATAGGATATGTCTGGGACCACACCGAGGGAAGCCATATGATACTGATAGGATCGACCGGGCGTCGGCTCTCCGTACCCAGACACCAGTACGATTGCAAAGTCGGTGTAGTGGTAGTAAAAGGGTGCAAAATCGAGATGCGGCGGCTCTACTCAGACGCCCGGTTAGCCGATCATGTCCGAGAGGAACTGGGGTTTCCCGGAGTGCAGCAGGCCGCAATGGTGCAGAAGGTGAGCGTGGATATAGATACAGGCGAAGTATCCACACAATCCAGCTACCTGCCGCCCTGCCTGCCGCCCGAACGATGCGCCCCCGACGCGCTGCTCCGTCTGTTCCGCAATCATTGGAGCGTAGAGAACAGCCTTCATCATGTGAAAGACCGAAGCTGGGATGAGGACCGCCACACGTTGCGCAGTCCGGGGTTGAGTGAAGTATTCGCCACCCTGCTGAACCTCAGTCTGAACGTCCTGCGACTGCAAGGATGGTTCCCTGCCACAATGTCCATGCCCCTACGAGCCAAGACCTGCGCCTTCCGACCCAGACAGACTATTGCGCGTCTGTCCGGACAAAAATCTTGACTTTGCAATCGTCCTGGGCCCAAGATGGCGCCGCCCTTGACACCCAGGACTCGGACGCTCACATCGCCGCCGCTGCGATATACCAGACCGCCCTCGACACCGAGAACGCAGTCCTGTCGATGAAACACGACAATGCCCGCGCCATCGCACAGTTCGTGATTCCCAGCGCGCGAGAACTCGCCAAGCGAGCCGAGGGGCTGTGTGTCGGCGACACGTCAATCCGGTAGTCTCGTATCGGCCGCCATCGTGGTACTGCAACGAGCAACGACAGATCGGAGCCGCAGCGCATCTGCTGGTCCTCAGACCCTGGCCATCGAGGGAGCTTCCTTGACAGTGCCTTGAGGCCGCGCATAGGATCGAGGCCATGGCGAGCGCAACTAGGACGACGGAGACCGCGTCGATGGACGACAGCCCCTACGACACGCCCTGCAGTACTCGTCGGCCTGAACGGCGCCGGTGAGGAACGTCCGATGACACCAACAGCCCGCGCGGGAATCTCCCTGCCCTTCACGGTCGACGAACTTTTGAACGGTTTCGCGCCTCGCGCGGTCATCGGGGGGCTGCTGCTTGCAGGCTCAATGCTGCTGACCGGGTGTTCCTCTCCCGCTGACTCCGGTCCCGAGCCGTTTCCGACTCCCCAGCCCACTGTGTCCGCGCCCGCCACGTCGAGCGGGACGAGTCAGCCCATCGAGGCAACGATCAAGACGAAGTGCGCCGCCTGCCACCTGCTGCCCGATCCCGGCGTCCTCCCCAAGCGGGCCTGGCCGACGATGATAATGCGGATGTTCGAGATCGACGAACAAGGCATCCTGGCAGGTTCACTCGATCAGCAAGAGACGATCAACTGGTACACGGACCGAGCTCCAATCCGGTTGGAAGTAGTCGATCAGACTACAGGCGAGGCGGACAGCAAGCTCAACCTGAGGCGAGGCGAAATCCATAGAGTCGAGGGCGGAGGTGTCGAGGGCGCTGTGTCCAACGTCCAGGTGCACAGCTTCGGTCCGGACGGCGGTACGAGGGTGGTCGCGACTGACATGGCGAATGGTCTGGTCATGATGGCCGACTCAGACCGGCCAGACGAGGGCTTTCGGACCGTGGCGGAAGTTCCTCATCCGGCCCGCACTTCTCTTACCGACCTTGACCAGGATGGCCGGTCGGACCTTCTGGTTGGCGACCTCGGGTCGTTCGAGCCGGCTCAGCATGAGAATGGACAGGCGATCTGGCTGCGCGGCGAAGGCGACGGCGCCTTCTCCAAGCATATACTCGGCGACGGGTTCGGTCGCGTGGTGGACGTAGAAGCGGCTGACTTCGATGGCGACGGCGACTTGGACGTGGTCGTCGGCGAGTTCGGATCGCTGGACGAGGGTGGGTTGTGGCTGCTCGAAAATGCCACTTCTGACTGGAATCGGCCTGAGTTCGTCCGCAGGCTGCTGGACGGTCGCGGCGGGCCGGTGCATACGACGCTGGGGGACCTGGACGGGGACGGGGCGTTGGACATTGTGGCGCTGCGCGCGGAGCACTACGAGGACGTGACCGTGTACTTCAGTCGCGGCGGATCGGACTTTGAGCGCCGGGTGGTGTTCCAAGCGTCCCATCCCTCATGGGGATACTCGGGACTCGAAGTCACAGACTTCGATCTCGATGGCGACTTGGACCTGCTGATTACGAATGGGGACGGCTTCGACGCCGGTGGGCTGCTCCAGCCGTTTCACGGGGTACAGCTGCTGCTGAACGAAGGCGACGGACACTTCGCGCCACAGCCGGCGCTGCCGTTCCGGGGCGCGCATCGCGCCGAATCCGGGGACATGGACGGCGATGGCGACCAAGACATCGCGGCGTGCGCGTTCCACCCGTTCCTGCCAGAGGACAAGCGGGTCGAACAGAAACTCGACGCCGTCGTCTGGTACGAGCAGATCGCGCCTCTGAGCTTCGAGCGTCATGCTATAGAGGTATTCCACGTGGACTGCGCCACTCTGGACCTCAAGGACTTCGACGGTGATGGGGACTTGGACATAGTGACCGGCGTCTTCAGGGTGGGGCTGTCAGGGGCTGGCTGGAATCCGGCCCAGCAGTCCGGGGGGCAGGCTCCGGTTGTGATAACGTGGGAGAATCTCAGAATCCGGTGAGGAAAATAGGGTCGGGTGTTTCTGTGGACTATGTGATAGACTACCGCCGGAAGCTTCGGAGATTGGATTCATCAACGATGGAACGAGTCGGTGTGTGGCGAGCCGCGACATTCGCCGCAGTTCCCGCAATGGGGAGATAAACGGCATCTGAAGTCCACTGCACGGCAGGTGTGATCGCTATGAACAAAATCGTGGGCATATTTGGAGCGTCGGTCTGGATTCTGGTGCTAACGGCCACGCTAGCGGTGTGTGGGGGAGGATCTGAGACCGCCGCAGGACCTGACCAGACGAGTCCTCAGGCGGCGCAGGCCGCCGTCGATTCTGCGGCCCAGACCGTCGCGGGATCCACAGCACAGTCCTCCGATGCCAGCGCCGGCGCGCCGTCACAACAGAGCAACATGGTCGGACAGCAATCGTTCGCAAACCTTCTTGCGGAGCTCCCGTCTGAGGAAGCCGCTGAGGACGTCATGGCGGCGGGAGACCTCATCGACGAATACATAGCCGACTCGGAGGCTGCGCTGGCCAAGTACACGGACGTCACCCTCACCATATCCGGGATAGTCGAGAAGAAGGGCAGAGACTTCCGAAATTTCAGTCCGTACCTGGACATCAATGGGGAAGTCACTTCCGAGACGCACCAGATTCGGTGCAACATGCAGACCATTTCGGAGAGGAGCCGACAACGCGGGGTACAGGACGAGGACCCCACCGAGCCTTTCAGCGTCGGTGACAGCGTAACTGTGGTCGGCACGCTGAAGGCGATTCCGTCGGGAGCGATCGGCAAGAGGCAGATACTGCTCAGTCCATGTGCTCTCGACGAGAACTAACGGCGGCGGTCTGGAGGGCGAGAGTCGCCGCGTTCATCGCCGCCATCGCACTGTCCGCCGGCTGTGGGGCCGATACAATCGGTCCTGTCTCGATGAGGCCCCAAGTGACCAGGGTCGAAGACTTGGCGAACAACAGGACGAGTCATACGGCAACGCTGATCGCGGACACCGCATGGCAGCAGTCTATTCTGTTCGTTGGAGGCGGAGGCGGCTCATGCAGCAGGGAGCTTTACATGGTTGGGCGGGGACCAACAGTTCTTGACTTCGAGGGCGTGTGTCGCATCGACCACACGGCGACCGTTCTGGATGACGGCAGGGTACTGATCGTCGGGGGACAGGACAGTCTCAAGATCGCTTCGGAGACCTTGGCGTCCGCGGAATTATACTCGCCGGCGACGGAAGAGTTCTCGGTCACCGGGAGCCTGGGGACGGCTAGGTACGGCCATAACGCGACCCTACTGGATGACGGGACGGCGCTGATTGCGGGCGGCTTCATGACGGACTACCTTCTACATAAGGTGCGGACCGCATCCGCCGAGATGTACGATCCCGGGCTTGGCAGGTTCTCGCAGCTCCCGGACATGAACTATCCACGTGCGGACCACACCACGACGCTGCTGGCTGACGGTTCGGTGCTTGTTGTGGGCGGAACGACCGAGCCGGCGCCGATCGAGAAGTACGTGCCGCAAGAGAAGCGTTTCCGGGTGATACCGGATACAGAGTTCGCCAGATCCAACCACTCGGCAACCCTGCTTGAAGACGGGAGGGCGCTAATCGCGGGAGGGATCGACCTGAATGGAACGACGCTGGCTGACGCGACGCTGTTCGATCCGGACACTGGGAGCTTCTCGGCCGCAGGGCTGATGAAGGTTGGGAGAGCGGGCCACACGGCATCGAGGCTGCCGGACGGGAGCGTGGCGCTCACGGGCGGAAACGGCGCGGACTATTGGGCGCTCTCGTCCGTGGAGATATACGACCCTCTGTACCGGGAGTTTTCGATTATCTCCCACCTGCTGAGGCCGCGAGTCAGCCACACCGCCACTTATGTCGAAAGCCTCGACGGCATACTGGTCGCCGGAGGGTGGGGATCGCTGTACGTCACCGGCCCTGTGATAATGCGGGACGTCGAGTTGCTCAGCGTCAAAGCGAGGCCATGATGCCACGACACCGCGCCAGAGTCAGTCACGAGCGCAGCCTGGTTCGGTGGGCCAGATGGTAAGCTCTGCGCTACAGCTAGAGAGTATGAAGTCGTTCTTCAGGCTTGACACGGACCTGAAAAAGCGGCGGCTCGTGGGCATCCTCATAGCAGTTGTACTTCTTGCCCTGTTTCTGGCCTTCAATCGAATACCCAAGCTCGACACCGTATCGGCCGACCTGGCCATCGCGACCTCCCCGGAGGCCGAATGTTTCCAGGGATTCTGCATAAGCCAGGACGACGACAGAACGCTGCTGTCCAGATGGTGGGACTTCTCCCTGACCTACCTGAACCTGGTCTGGATGGGGATGGCGTTCGCGTTCATCATGGCCGGTCTGACAGAGGCGTTCCTGTTCCCGGAGGATACCAGGGAGCGTTTCTCGGGGCGCGGGTTCAGAGGCGTGCTCAAGGGCGTGATAATCGGCCCGGCGATGAACCTGTGCTCGGCGTGCATCGTTCCCATCGCGACCGCCTTCCGCCGGCGCGGGGCGGGAATCGAGACCACTGTCGCTATCACGCAGGGTTCATCGACTATGAACCTTCCCGCCCTATTCATGGCGGCGCTGGTCTTCATTCCTATCATAGGGGGCAGTCGTGTAGCTCTCAGCATACTCGGCGCGCTGATGCTGGGACCACTGGTGGCGTGGGTGGTAGGTAGGAGCGGCGGAGACCAGGAGTCTGAAGTTCAGGTGACGACGCTGGACTTCCCTGACGGCGTTTCGTGGAAAGAGTCGCTCAGCGCGGCATCCCTGCAATTCGTCAGGGCCACGTTCAAGCAGACGCTCCGGCTGGGCCCGATCATGGTGATAGCGGGCTTCATGAGCGGGCTGGCGATTCAGTGGGTGAGTCCAGACACCGTTACGGCCTGGATTGGGGATGACATCTTCGGGATAGTCGTCGCGGCCTCACTCGGAATCGCGATAAACGTTCCGCTGATGTTTGAAATACCGCTCGTGGCGGCAATGCTCCTCGCCGGGATGGGCACGGCGCCCGCTGCGGCGCTGCTGTTCACCGCAGCGGCGGGCGGGCCGATCACCTTCTGGGGACTCGCCAAGGTGATGCCCAGAAAGGGTGTGACGACCCTCGGCGCATCTACCTGGGCGCTCGGAGTCCTGGGTGGAATCGTAGTGCTGGCGATAACCGCGATGACCGAGGAGGAGCGCACGTTCTCGTTCAAGGCGGACTACTCAGCCGCTTCTCTGGCGAACAAATACGCGGCGCGAGAGCAGACGGCGGATTTCGAGAATACGCTGCCTATCCACCTTTCGAGCGATTCGGAGGCCGGCGCGGTCTTCGAGGACGTGACGGAACGGGCCGGGATTGACTTCGAGCATATCTTCAACGTCGGAGCCTTCTCGCAGATGGGGGGTGGCGCGGTCATATCGGACTTCGACAACGACGGCCTGGACGACATCTACGTGGTGAACTCCCACGGCCCCAACGGACTGTTCGAACGTCACGAGGGACTGAGCTTCAGCAATGCGGCGGTCTCGGCCGGCGTCGCTGACGCCGACAGCATCGGCAACGGAGCGTGCGCGGCTGACTTCGACAACGACGGGTTCAGGGATATGTACGTCTCCAATTACGGGGACAGCAAGCTGTTCCGCAACTCGGGCGGGATGAGCTTCGAGGACGTAACCAAGAGGTCCGGTATGTACGAACCGGACCCGTCCTACAGGGCTATGGGCTGTGCATGGGGCGACTACGACAGCGATGGTCTGCTGGACTTGATCGTGGTCAGGTACTTCCATGAATGGAAGCCCGGAATCCTGGACGCGCTCGATTTCAAGGACGCCATAAGGCCCCTTGCGCTGTACCACAACGTCGCGAATGGGAGGTTCGAGGACGTTACCCATCTGCTGGGGAGACTGACGCTGCCAGACGGCTTCCGAAACGGGAAACAGCCGGGGAGCGTATGGGGAGCGGGCTTTCAGCCTGTGTGGGCGGACTTCGACGACGATGGCGACCTCGATCTGTACATAGCCAACGACTTCGGGTTCACGATTCAGCCCAACGTGATGTGGCGCAACGACGGCGCCGGTTCTGACGGTGCATGGCGATTCTCCGACATTTCGAAGACGACGGGGGCGGACCTTCCCATGTCGGGAATGGGCATCGCGCTGGGCGACTACGATCTCGACGGCGATCTGGATATGTACGTCACCAACATCGGCGTGAACGTGTTCCTCAGAAACGATGGCGAGGGGATCAGGTTCTCTAACGTGACCGCGGAGAGCGCGTCCGGGATTCCCAACGTCGGCGTCAGCCTGCGGGTGGCATGGAGCGCGATGTTCTTCGACTACGACAACGACGGCGACGAAGACCTCTACGTCATAAGCGGAAACATACCCGGCGTGTCCAACATCATCAAGACCGAGCGCCAGCCGAACGCGCTGCTGAGGAACGAGGGCGACGGAACGTTCACGAACGTGTCCCGAACGAGCGGGGCGAACCACGCGGGCTCGGGACGCGGCGGCGGCTATCTCGACCTGAACGACGACGGATGTCTGGACCTGTTCGTTTCCAATTTCAACGGAAGGCCGGCGCTGCTGAAGAACACTTGCGACAACGGCAACCACTGGCTGAAGCTGAAGCTCACGGGCAGCGAGAGCAATCGCGACGCCATCGGCGCGAAGATCACCGCGACCGTCAGCGGCGTCAGGCAGGTGCGCCATATATATGGCGGATCCGGTCTGCTCGGTCAGAGCACGCTGACCGCCCACTTTGGCCTGGGCCAGGCAACGAGCGTCGACAGAGTCTCTATCAGGTGGCCCAGTGGCAAGGTCCAAGAGCTGACCGGGGTCGCCGCCGACCAGACCCTCGCAGTCGAAGAGCCGTGAACCGGGCCGGGCGCTCGACGTCGGCGAAGGCCCCGCTGAACATCGCCGCGTCGGGGTGTGGAACTGCCACGCGATGTCCGGAACTTCAGTTGAGTATCCATCATCTCAGTCACATGGCCGCTGTTTCTCGCGCTGAGGCAGGGTCTTTCCAAAGTCGGACTGAGTTTCCTACATCACTACATATTCACTTCCTACTGTGCTACAATACACTCCACAACTAACAACTAACAACTAAGAACTAAGAACCATAAACTGGACATTATCAATGACAACCCGTTCAACTGAAAAATATTCTCCCCAAAGCTAAACACTGGTGAATTCAGGTCAAATACAGGTGAAAGTCACCAGCAAGACTCACCAGCACATCACCTGTTGCCACCTGTTAGGGTCACCAGCACAGCTATAAATCACAATATATGAAAGCGCTCCAATCCGGCCCACTCGCCGCTGTCCGATCCCAATCGTTCACCCAGATGATTCAGACTTTGCAAAGACTCCAGGGCAATCGCATTTTACTGAGCGAGTACCGTGAGCAGGTAGTCCTCATCCCATCCAGCCCTTTTGCGCTTGGCGGCCACGCCTCCCTTCGACATGGATTCGCGCTTGATCATATTGAGCGCCATCCGACGCAGTACGGAGAAGTTCTCAGCCGCGTTGCCCGCCCTCACTCTACTGTCGTCTTCGCTGAAAGCTACGTCCAAGACCCAGTGGACAGAGTTCTCTATTCCCCAATGCGTTCTGACGCCGGACAACAACTTCCGAGCATCGTTTGACAGGCTGGATATGTAGTAACGGGTCTGCGTGGATGTCTTGCCATTCTCGGTACGCTCCGACTCGACCATCGCCAGACTCCTCAGCTCTGACCACTCGCTGCGGTCGTTAAAATAGCCGAGGTGGTCGGGGTCGGATACCGCCCAACATCGTCGCTTCTCGATTCGACCATGTCCTTTTTCCAGCGTCTCACAGAAGCGGTAGCCCAGGTCTGAGAGCCCGGACATTCTCGAGTGCTCGAACATCTCTTTTACGTCACCATGGAGTTGGGGCTGGTTTCGTTTGAGAGCCAGAATATAGTCCGCTCCCTTCTCTGTGATCTTACTCGCTATCTCCTTCTGACATCCCATTGCGTCTATGGTGACTGTGCATCCCGACACGTCCAGAGTGTTGAGCAGCTCAGGAATCGCCGTGGTCTCATTGGATCGCGCGTCCACCTTGACCTGACCCAGAACCAGGTGATTGGCAGACGCCCACGCACTCACCATGTGGGTCGCGGACTTGCCCGCGAGTCTGTCGTGGGAACCGCGCAATGTCTTTCCGTCTATAGCCACCACCTGACCTTCCATCACCTCGTTGACCGCATCAACCCACTCTTTGAAACAGCGCTCGAACTGTACGGGGTCCAACCTCGCAAACACCCTGCCGAATGTGTCGTGCGATGGGATGCCGTTGGGCAGTTCGAGCAACCGAGCCAGCCAGTCCTTCTTCGACTTACCGAACATCTCCACATCCACCCACGAGTCCGCTCCGCAGACGACGGCGCAGATGGCTATGACTATGATATCTATGAGATTATGCCGTTTGGCGCGACCTGTTCGTGGGTCCTTCAGATTGGCGAAACGCCCGGTCAACAAGGCTGCGATTGAACTGTCCATGAGGCCACTCCCATACTGAATTTGACCACATCATACTGGACTTTATCTTAGCCCACTCAAAATGCGATTGCTCTGAAATCCACCCAAGTTGCCCTTGACGACACAGAACATACTTGCTATTCTGTATCCAGTTATCAACCATACCCACCAATCGTACACGCAACTAAAAACTAAGAACTAAAAACTGCCATGTGCCACACAACCAACAGCATGAACCCAAGAGAACGTCTCGCCTCCAAGATCCGAATCAGGACCAACGACGGCGACGACATCCTCGACTACCTCTGCGATGTCTTCTACGACAGGGAGAAGGGCGTCCTGCACGGACACCGTCTTCAGGCCGGGCGTCTGCTCGTCATATACGGGCAACTCGGCAAGGACGCGCTCGAACGCCTTCACAGGCTCGACCCGCACTCAGCTCCCAAGGCCGACCGCGATCAGGCCAACTCCGACGCCAGGCTCGCCAAGATCATCCGGCGCATGACCGACGACGCTGAGGGCGTCGTTGACTACCTGCTCGACACAATGAACGGCATTGACCAAAAGAGCAAGAGGCGCATCTGCCACAACACAAGACTCGCCGCCGCTCGCGAACTCCTCAAGCGCGGCTACCCCTGCGAATGCTCCGCGCATACCCGGCCCACGACCGCTAAGGCCGCGACCGAAGACAGCCGCGACTCCGCCGACTCCGCGCCCATGACCGAAGACCTCCAACCGGCGTCCGACCACTCCGACAACGATGCGGAAGAAGAGGCGAAGCTCGAAAGGATTCTTGCGAAAATAGACCGGGTCATCGAGGAGACAGACCCTTCCGAGTTCGAAGCTGAGGCATCCTCGGGTCGCAAACCCGACTACTCCATGTGGGACTACATAGAGAGCCTGCCAAAACCCGAAATCAGCGAAGAACACGCCAGGATTGGAGCGGCGTTGTTCCATGAAGCGGTCGAACGACAAATGCGCTGGAAAGACTCCGGCGTCAAAATCCCGACACGGAAAGACCACAACAGCTATGACGACGGCTAATGCTGTATCCGTCTGAATATGACATATGCCGATAACTTTCTGTCATCGCCACGAAGCCTGTACCCTGGGAAACGGAATGCGGCATTCCACGGATTGCCTTGGGTCGGAACATAATAAAAATCACTGGATGATGTACTGGGTGAGCGGCCAGCGTGAGATTCAACTCGGGAGTTCCCACGCGGACCGGGGCAGCCCGGCGAGCGTGACTCCGGTTATGCCCGCGAATTGGTAAAGTATCTTGCGATCTGGCAAAGTGATAATATCGGTCCGTTTAGAAATATGATCGGCGCTGCCCCGGGCAAGGCCGGACAGACTATCCTGACCTGTAAACCGGCAACCGATAGCCAACGACTGGAAACTTAAGCATGATAGAAGCTATTTTCTTCGACCTGTACGGGACCCTGGCGGGTTTCCGGCCCGACCGGTTCGAGATACAGTCCGAGGCGTGTTCGCGTTTCGGGATAGAACTGACGCCCGAGGGCATTCTGCGCGGATACGCGCTGGCCGACGTTTTCATGTCAGAGCAGAACGCGGTGAAGCCGGTTCGCCTGCTGGACAGCGAGGAGCGTGAGAGGTTCTTCGGGGAATACGAGAGGCGGGTGCTGCGAGGTTCGGGCTACGATGTAACGGTCGAACAGGCGATGGTTATATGGCGGGCGGTGCGCCAGGTTCCCTACCGGATGGAACGATTCGACGATGTTCTGCCTGCGATGGACCTGCTCAAACAGCAGGGGTTGACGCTTGGCTTGATCTCGAACATGAACGCGCGCGCGGACTCTCTCGTGGAGGACATGGGGCTGACGCCATACCTGGACTTCGCGGTAACATCGGGAGAGGTGGGCGTGGAGAAGCCGCACGCGCCGATATTCGAGGAAGCGCTGCGGCGTTCGGGCAGCGCGGCGGGCGACACGATTCACGTCGGAGACCAGCTTACCTCAGACGTTGAGGGAGCGGTGAACGCAGGCATCGGGCCGGTTCTGATTGACCGAGACGGCAATCATGCGGGATTCACCGGCTGTCCGCGAATCGAGACGCTGATGGAACTTCCCGAACTGGCGATGAGTCTTTAATCGCTTACCCGGAGGCGGCATCCAGAATTTGGCGCGACATCTCTGTCCTGAACTCGGCGAGCCGTTCGCACACGTCGAGCAGATACTCTTCCCAGGGGGTGTTCAGCCTGCTCAGGTCGAGGCGGATCTGTGTGTTTCCCACCTCCACGCCCCTGGGAAGCTTGCGACTCAGCGCGCGCCGCGCGCCGCTCACGTCGTGTTTCATTCTCAGGACAAGGCGTTCATTCTCGCGGGTTATGGACTCTATGCCCGCCTTCTCGGACAGAATCCTGAGTCTGATCGTGTAAATGAGCGCGCGTGCCTGCCAGGGAAGCGGGCCGAACCTATCGCGGAGTTCGTCCTCCATGGCGGCGATGGATTCTGCGTCTTTCATAGCGATGAGCCGCTGGTAAAGCCCCATTCTGACGGGCAGGTCGGGGATGTAGTCGGACGGCAGCCCGGCGGGGATTCCGAGGTCGAGCGCGACGCCCGGCTCGGGGGTCAGGCTGTTGGATATGGTGTTGTCCACCTGGTCGCTCACCATATCGGCGACATCCTGCGGGGTCATTCCAACCAGTTCGCCCGATTCCCGCCTGGCGCGGAGGTCTTCGACGGCCTGGGACAGCATCTTTGTGTACAACTCGAACCCGACGGCGTGAATATGGCCGCTCTGCTCGGCGCCGAGTATGTTCCCCGCGCCGCGTATTTCCAGGTCTTTCATGGCGATTCGGAATCCGGCGCCAAGCTCGGTGGCGGCCAGCATGGCCTTCAGCCGTCGCTCCGCGGTCTCGCTCAATGCGCGGGTGCGGGCGCTGGGAATCAATAGATAAGAGTAGGCGCGGCGACTGGAGCGTCCGACGCGGCCCCTTAGCTGGTAGAGCTGCGCCAGGCCGAAAGTGTCGGCGCGGTTGACTATAAGGGTGTTGACGTTCGGAATGTCCAGCCCTGACTCGATTATGGTCGTACAGACCAGCACATCGAAATCGCCGCGCGAGAAGGATGCCATAGCCTTCTCGAGATCGCCCTCTTTCATCTGGCCGTGCGCGACGCCCACCTCCGCTTCGGGAACTATCCGGCGGACGTAGTCGGCCATGTACCCGATGTTATATACCCTGTTGTGCAGGAAATAGACCTGTCCCTGCCGGTCAATCTCGCGGAGAATGGCCTCCCGTATAAGCTCGTCGCTGAACTCGGAAACGTAGGTCTTGATAGCGATTCGGTCTTCCGGGGGCGTCTCGATGGTGCTCATGTCCCTGACCCCGGCGAGGGACATATGAAGTGTTCTGGGTATTGGCGTGGCGGTCAGCGTGAGCACGTCAACCTCCTGGCGCATCTGCTTCAGGCGTTCCTTGTGTCCGACTCCGAATCGCTGCTCCTCGTCCACTATCACCAGGCCGATGTCCTTGAATTTGACGTCCTTCTGAATAAGCCGGTGGGTTCCTATGCAGATGTCAATGCTGCCGTCGGCTAGGGCATCTATGATGTCGCGCTGCTCGCGGCCCGTTCTGAAGCGGCTCAGCGCCTCCACCCTGACCGGATAGGCGCTCATCCTCTGAGAGAACGTGACGTAGTGCTGCTGGGCGAGGACTGTCGTGGGAGCCAGAACGCCGACTTGCTTGCCCTCCATGACCGCCTTGAACGCCGCTCTCAGGGCTATCTCGGTCTTGCCGTAGCCCACGTCGCCACAGACGAGCCTGTCCATGGGGCGTTCGTTTTCCATATCGTTCTTGACCTCGGCCAGTGTTGCCAACTGGTCGGGCGTCTCCTCGAACGGGAAAGACTCCTCCAGCTCCTGCTGCCAGGTAGAGTCTGGGCCGAATGAGTGTCCGCTGACCATTTCGCGGGCGGCGTACAGCGCGAGAAGTTCGGCGGCCATCTGTCGGGTGGAACGCTCCGCCCGCGCCTTGGCGCGGCTCCACTCCTGGGTTCCGAGTCGCGTCAGGTGGGGAGGGGAGTCGCTGGGGGCGACGTAGGGCGTGACACGGTCGAGGTGTTCGAGCGGCACGTATAGCCTGTCGCGGTTGGCGTATTCGAGAACGAGGTATTCGGCAGAGGAGTCTGAGATTTCGGATGGCCTTCCGACGCCCATGAATCTGCCGACGCCGTGTTCGACGTGTACCACGTAGTCGCCCGGCGTAATCTCGGAGAGGAAGGCGTCCCAGTTGGTTCGTGTGCGTCGGGCGGTCCTGCGCTGCTTGGTTATGCCGAAGATCTCGGTATCTCCGACAACGATGAGATTTCGTCCGGTCGTGGAAAGGACAAAGCCGTCGCCGAAATTCGGCCCGGCGGACTGGATAAGCGCCATCTCGCCGGGGGCGGGCGCCGTGGTGAGCGCGGCGGACAGGGTATCGGACACGCCGTTTTCGGTGAGTATCTCGTCGAGCCTGCGCGAGTGTGAGGTGATCGCCACAATGGAGTGGCCGGATTCCAGAAGGTCGGACGCCTCCTGTACGAACAGATCCATCTGGCCCAGGAATGTGGGCGGGGAGCCGAAGGGCATGACGTAGATGTCGCTGTATATCAGGTCGTCGGCTCCCCAGTGGATTATGTCCAGCTGAACGCCGAGGTTGGATAGCGCCGGGTCCACGTCGTTCCAGGGCATATGGAAGGAAGGGAAGTTCATGGGGAGTTCGCCGCGCCGCTGCTTGGTGTCGCGCAGGTCGTGGATGCGTTCCTCGTTGTCCCAGGCGGCTGATGCTATCTCGTCGGGGCGGACGCGGACGACAAGCGTGTTCTGGGGCATATATTCGAGCAGTGAGCCATGATTGAAGAAGCCTGCGTACAGGTTCAGGTCGTCAACCTCGTGGCCGTCCAGAAGCTGGGAGAATTCCTCGCGGATGCGCTCCTGGTGGGCGGACGAGCAATTGGACACGTCTATATAGGCCATGCGGTGGTCGAGTTCCTCTCGGTCCGTCATGGCGGGCAGGGTCTCGTGCGCGGGGATTATCTTGACAGACCGCACTATCTCGGTCGAACGCTGGCTGGAGGGGTCGAACAGGCGGATGCTGTCAACCTCGTCGCCCCAAAGCTCTATACGCACGGGCAGGTCGGCGCCGACGGGGAAGATGTCTATTATCCCGCCGCGCCTGCTGGCAAAGCCGGGTGAATATACCGCGGACTCGAACCTGTATCCCATTCGTCGCCAGTTTTCGAGAGTATCGTCGAGGTCAATAACATCGCCGACGCTGATGTCGTGCGCGCTGGCCTCAAACGATTCACGGCTCAGGGTGCGCTGGGCAACGGAGGTGGCGGAGGCGACGATGAGCGGGGGCGTGTTCCCTATGTTCAGCAGCGCGTCCAGGGCGCGGACGCGCTGCTGAATAGTGTCTATATCCGTGACCAGACGCTCGAACGGCAGGGTTTCTGTCTCAGGGAAACGATGGACGCGGGATGGGTTGTCCACCCACGCGCAGAGTTTTTCGTGTAGGCGTCTGGCCTCCTCGGGCCTGGGAACTACCAGCAGTGCGGGGGTGTCAAGGTCTTGCAGCAGGGCGGAGACGAGGGACGGAGTGGCTTCGGACAGGAGCTGCGCCCTGGCGCGCGCATTCCGGCGGTCAAGGGCGCGGAGCAGGTTCCGGTACTGGTCTGTTGATCTGAGCAGGGGATTCAGGAGGCTAAGGGCCATGCCCGCGTCTTCTGCGATTGGGTCGTCCGCGTATGTCTTCTTTTCAGTGATTGTCATGTGTGATTAACAAGACCCCTTTCGTGTGAGCGCGCTCCCAGTCGGACGGCGTCAAACGCCAAGCGGCGGGCGCGTCGGTGGATCCCGAAGCGGGTCATACGCGCTCGCCGGCATGGATACGACGGCATATAGCTCAAACGGTATGAGAGTCAGTAGATCCCCATTTCGTGCAGTGCCTGGTCGTCTATTCCGAAGTGGTGGGCGACCTCGTGAACGACGGTTGCGCGCACCTCCGATACTATCTCCTCATCGGTGTCGCAGATGCTCTCGATAGCCTTTTTGAATAGGGTTATCTTGTCGGGCAGCACCAGATTGTAGTCGTAGCGGTCGGGCAGCGGAATGCCTTCGTAGAGTCCGAGCAGGAACTCTTTTTCCTCGATGCCGGAGCCGATGAGCTGGGCCGGGGAGGCCCAGTCCTCGACCACAATATCAAGGTTGTCCATCCGTTCCAGGAACGCCGGAGGGAGTTCCTGTATGGCCTGTCTTACGAGTCGCTCGAATCGCCGTAGTTCCATGACATCCTGAGTTTAGCAGAATCACGCGGTCAGATTTCAACTGCGCGACCGGGTTGGGCGGATTTTATCCCCTGAAGCCCGCCTTTGGCAGTACATTTTCGAGCGCGTCCAGTGTGTCCTGTATATCACTTTCGGTAGTTCTGCCCATGTGTCCAATGCGGAAGATACGGCCCGCGAGCGAAGCCTGGCCGCCGGACACGATAACGTCGTGTTCGGTTCTGAGCCTGGCCACCAGCGCGGCGGCGTCAACGCCGTCCGGTATGCTCACAGCGGTTACGGTGTTGGATGCGTAACGCTCGTCGCGCGGGAACAGTTCGAGTCCGAGCGACTTTACGCCGTCCCTGGTGAAGCGTCCGATTGCGGCGTGACGCTCGAAAACAGACCCCATTCCCTCTGAGAGAAGCTGGTCGAGGGCTGTGTCGAGCGCGAACATGATAGACACGGCGGGAGTATATGGAGGCTGGCCTATTTCGTAGTATTTCCTGTACTGCGCCACGTCGAGGTAGAACTTGGGCATCGTGGATTCTTCATGCGCGGCCCATGCGCGGTCGTTGAAGCTCATAAAGGAGAAGCCGGGCGGCAGCATCCACCCCTTCTGGGACGCGGTTGCGACCACGTCCAGGTCCCATGCGTCCGTGGACATGGGTATGGAGGCCACGCTGCTTATCCCGTCCACGAGGATGAGCTTGTCGAATTCGCCTTTTACCACTTCGGCGACGGCCTGGAGGTCGTTGGTGACCCCGGTGGAGGTCTCGTTGTGGGTTACGGTGACGGCCTTCACGTCGGGATTGTCGTTCAGGCAGTCTCTGAGAACGTCCAGGTCAATAGCCTCTCCGAACGGGAATTCGAGGGTTGTCACCTCCGCGCCGAAAGCATCCGCGATGTCGGTGAAGCGGTTTCCGAACACGCCGATGGTGGCGTTGATAACTTTGTCTCCGGGCGAGAGCGTGTTGACCACCGCGGCTTCCATGGCGGCGGTGCCGGAGCCTGTGATGATCCAGACGTCGCCCTCGGTTTCGAACACGCGCTTGAGCCGGTCGGTCGAACTCAGCAGCAGGTCCTTGTACTCAGGACCCCTATGGTTGATCATCGGCCTGGACATATCCTCGAGTATGTCTTCCGGCACGGGTATGGGACCGGGTATGCGCAGGTTCACAGTATTTCCTCCGGGGTTGGTTGTCAGTGATTGGTTTTTAGTAGCCGTGAGTTGACCGAATGATTTTAGCAGAGGGCGGGATTGCATTGCGACAGTGAAGGACTGTTGCGCGCCTGTTCAAAGTCGGCAATCAATCGGAGAGAACGAACCGTCTCGAACAGGGACAAGCGGATTGGACTGGAATCGGAAACTTGTTCCACTGGCAGCCGGAACGCATCCGAAAGATGATTGCGTTTAGCGTTTTACGGGGGTTCTGTCTCTTGCGTGCGGTCGCCTTTGGAGGATCGAGTTCTTCAAGAATTGGCTCGATCTCCCGCCAAAGGTCATCCGGCGCTGGCGGGACATTTTGATTTTTGGGCGGTCAGCGATCAGGGGTCGTCTTCGGGAGAGTTCTTATAGCCCATCATCTCGGCGCGCTTTCTCAGGCCGCGGCGAAACCATTCCTTGAGCCTTTCCTTCTCTTCTTCGTCGAACTCCGGGAATTTCAGGCCGTAGTAGGGACATTCGCCCTCTTTGTCAGGGCAGTAAGGCTCTCTGCCCTCATACTCGTCTATGGCGCAGGGACATTCGTCGAGTGGGTCGTCGCTTTCTATGACGTCCATGAGTTCGGGGGACAGCAGTTCTCTGAACGGGTTGGGTTCCTCGTAGGCGCTCAGGGCGTCGGAGATGTAGTCGAGCAACGGACCGGGCAGAGATCGAGAGGCAGAGACAGGCTGGGCCTCCGGTTGATACTCGGGCTGAGGCGGTTCGAGTTCGGGCCATGGGGCAGATACGGGACCGAAGCCTCGGAGAAGCAGTTCTCTGCCAGCGGCTATGCGGTGGTGGGGCTTAAAGCCTTCGTGGTCTCGGAGGCCGTCCATTATCTCTGCGTAGAGGCTGACGACGGTTCGACCGTCCTGTGTGAGTTCTCTTGCGTAGCGGGCGAGTTCCTCGCGCGCCTCTTCTATCTCAGGGGAGATGTCTGTGGAGGGACGCTTGGACCTGGGCGCGCGTCGCTTTGGCGGTGAGGCATTGGCGTGAATGTAGTCTTCGAACTCTGTGAGACCTATCTTGACGAGTTCTTTGGCGGCGTCCATGCGGTGGTTGGGCTGGAAGCCTTCGGAGTCGAGCCTGCCCTCTGTTACCTGCATGAAGAACTGGACGACGCGCCGTCCGTCGCCTGTTTCTTCGGCGACTATTTTTGCGAGTCGTTCCTGTGGGCTCAGGTTGTCGTTGTCGGCTGTCATGTATCGGTATTCGGGCCTTAGCGAATATATGTTCTTATCGGAGATAGTGTACAGAGGTTTGGAGGGATTTGTAAAGGGGGATTTTGAAGAAGAGAAAATTGCATAAGTGGAGTAATAGTAGTCGGGGGCCGCCAATCTCCGTTTTCACGAGGATCGAAAGCAACGTTATGCCCGTATCCTGCGGGCCGTGCAGATGGGAGTAACTGAGGTGTCGCACAGAGTTGGCGACCGGCGAGTGACAACCGCAGTTACTCAATAGACACTGCATGAGAACGGCTATATATTGAATATATTGATTTATATATTGACTTTTCTTAGTATATGGCCGATTATATATCAATAAATAGTAAAGGTGTTGGTTGGAGGGATCGAATGTC
The DNA here is from genome assembly GCA_965197685.1 of Dehalococcoidia bacterium. Lineage (GTDB taxonomy): Bacteria > Chloroflexota > Dehalococcoidia > Lucifugimonadales > UBA1123 > VXRN01. The sequence continues at coordinate 480,432 of CBDANP010000007.1, read as the reverse complement.
CGGGGACTGGAACGATCTGACGAGGATGACATCCGGCTCTCACTTGGTGGTGGAGCGTGTTCGAGTGGTGGAGTCGGGCATCGCGATAGAGGGCAGTTTCGAGCTGCCTCCCCTGGCGCGACTGCCGGCCGAGGACCAGGTGTTCGTGATGGCGTTCCTGCGTAGCAGGGGCAACATGAGGGAGATGGAGCGGATATTCGGGATAAGTTATCCGACCGTGAAGAACCGGCTGGACGGAATTGCGGGAAGGCTGGACTTCGCGGAGGTCGAGAGGCGTCCAGGACGGTCGGACCCGCTGTCGCGGCTCGAAAGGGGGGAAATCTCTTTCGGGGAGGCGCTGGAACGGCTTTCGGAAAGCGACGGCTGACACAAACTCATACTGCAAGGCGAGGTGACAGGGTAATGGCACAGGATAATAGAAGGCGAGTACTGGATATGCTCGCGGAAGGCAAAATCTCGCCCGACGAGGCGGAACGACTGTTGGACGCTCTGAAGCGGCAGGACCCGGGGGAGGAGGTCACGATTGACGATAAGATAGAACAGGCGGTTGAAGCCGCGGTCAGCTCGACAGTCCGAACGGCGGTCTCGACGGCGAGGTCTATTTTCCCCCCGACAGCGGTCGTGGATGGGGAAGAGGCGGCCAACAGCGAGAGGCGAGAGGATATTTTCAGGATCGAGGGCAGTCCCACACTGGTTGTGGAGAACTTCAATGGCAGGGTGGAGATAGTCGGGGACAGCGCCGACGACAGTGTTCGGGTTACGACGTCTATCAGGCATCCCGATCTTGTGGACTATTCGGTAGTTCAAGAGGGCGATACAGTCCTGGTTCGGACGAAGCCGAACGGAAAACGCTCGTTTCTGGGATGGAGGTTCCTGAGCCGTGGGGCGCATATCAGGATTTCGTCGCCGTCAAAGGCGAACGTGGACGTTCACAACTCAAATGGCCGCGCCGCGCTGCGCGGGATAGAGGGCGCGGGTAGGCTGCGAACTTCGAACGGACGCATAGAGGCGGACGGGCTGAACGGCAAGTTCGACATATTCACCTCCAACAGCCGCATAGAGGCGTCGCGGGCCGTGGGCGACTTCAGGCTCGAATCTTCCAACGGGAGGATAACGGTATTGGAAGGTGAAGGGACGTTCGATGCGCAGACCTCTAATGGGAGCATCCGCTTTACGGGCGAGATTCTCCCGCATGGGGAGAGTAGATTCGTCACCTCGAACGGAAGCATAATCACGACTCTCAGAGGCGAGCCGAGCCTGCGGGTGAGCGCGAGGACAAGCAACGGCTCTGTCATATGCCAGAGAGAGGTCGAGATTCAGGGCGAACGGAAGAAGCGTCAACTGGAAGGGGTCATCGGAAGCGGCGAAGCGGCCCTTACCCTGAAGACATCCAACGGCTCTATAACGATTGAGTGAGCGGCGCGGTCTCGCGCACAGTTCCCGCGCCGAGCGGACCGGGGATGGAGGACATATTATGGCGACGGGCACACAGGCGCGCGCGATTGCGAGAGAATCGGCCGCCGGGCGGAGGACTTTTTCAGACGACCTGCCACTTGTGGTCGAGAGGCTGGACAAGCGGTACAGGGGAGGTGTTCACGCGAACAGGGATATATCCCTGGAGGCGTATCCTGGCGAGGTTCTGGGAATTCTGGGGCCGAATGGAGCGGGCAAGACGACGTTGGTCAGGCAGATAACCACCGAACTTCTGCCCACCTCGGGCGAAATCCGCGTCTTTGGGGTGGATGCCGTCGCGGACCCGCTTGGGGTGAAGAATCTCATGGGCATCGTGCCCCAGGAGGCGCAGTTGTTCGAGATGCTGACCGTGCGCGAAACGTTTCGCATTTTCGGCAAGCTGCGCGGGTTGTCAGGCCGGGACGCGGACCGTCGCGCGGGAGAGTTACTCTCCGAACTCAGACTCAATGAGCATGGGGATGTGATTACTCTGAAGTTGTCGGGCGGGCTGAAGCGCCGGGTTATGATCGGCATCGCCGCGGTGGCGGACCCGGGCCTGATGGCGCTGGATGAGCCGACGACGGGCCTGGACCCGCAGTCGCGGCGCGACTTGTGGAATCTTGTGCGCGAGCACAGGGCGCGCGGCGCGGCGATTCTTATGACGACGCACTATATGGAGGAGGCGGAAGAGTTGTGCGACAGGGTGGGCATTATCTCAAAGGGGCGTCTGCTCGCGCTGGACAGTGTGTCCGCGCTCAAGTCGGCGCACGGATTCGATTTCAAGGTAACATACCCGGTCGGCGGTGAGAACGGCACGACTGAGACTATATACGGCAAGGACGACCGTGTCCTGGTGGAAGAGGTCAGGGCGATGGGCATACGGCAGTTCAGCGTCAACCGGACTACACTGGAGGACGTGTATCTTGCGCTCACGGACGACGAGTTTACAGATGGCGGCTAGAACTCAGGCCAGGATTCGGACACGGCGGCGGCTTGTTACCGGGTGGAGAAAGTTCTTCCGGGACGTGGGCAGCGTGTTCGAGATCAGGCTCATACTGATGCGGCGAAGCTGGTACTGGTACATGATGGGGACGCTGGTGTTTCCGGTGGGGATGTTCTACTTCGCAAGCGCGCTGGCGCCGGACAATCCCGACGCGGTCAGGCGCGCGATGGTAGGAACCATCGTCTTCGGCGCGACTATGCTCACGACCTCGATGCTGGGGCAGAACGTGCTTATGGATCGCTTCCAGAACCGGCTGAAGCTGATAATTACGATGCCGGTTTCGAGAGTCGCCTATGCGGTCGGTATCCTGTGCTTCGGCGCGATTCTGTCCGGTTCGGCTATCGGGATACTTTTGATGGTCGCGCTGGTTGCGGGAGTGGAGCTTTCTTTCACGTGGGCGGTCTTGCCCATAGTCGCAATGACGCTGCTCACGATGTCGGGGCTGACGCTGTTCATTGTGAGCTATGCTCCAAGCGCGGAGGTGGGCAGCATCATGTCCAACCTGCTGGGCATACTGATGGCGCTGGTCAGTCCAGTCTATTTCCCGATGGAGCAGGCGCCGGCGCTGATGAGGGCGTTCGGATGGGTGTCTCCGCTGCGGTACGCCGCGGACGGCATGATGAAGTCTCTTTCGGGCCGAACGGACGTACTGGCCGAAATTGTGGTTCTGGGCATATTCGCGTCTGTCTGCATGGGTATTGGCCTGTGGAAGCTCAAATGGCGTGAGAACTGAGCGACAGAAAACTCAAACGCGCCCATATAGCCAATTTGCCGCGAATCGAAAACCTCTCTCCGCGGCGGCGATTTCCTCCGAAAACAGCTTTGTTTCCCGTTGACTCCGCGGTTGGCAAGTGTTATTTTTCTTAGACAAGTAACGAACAATTGTACTGAAAATATACAGGATGGGATAATAAATGGAATACGCTGTGCAAACTCGGAGCCTTACCCGAGACTTCGGCGAGGTTAAGGCTGTTGACCAGATTGACCTGAACATATCCAGGGGCGAGATATACGGTTTCCTGGGTCCGAACGGCGCGGGGAAGACGACCCTGGTGAGAATGCTCATCACCCTGCTTATGCCGACAGATGGCGGCGCGACAGTCGCGGGCTTCGACGTTGTCGAACAGCCCAACGACGTTCGGCTGCGCATCGGGGCCGCGCTCCAGGACGCGGCGCTCGACCCGAAGCAGACGGGGCGGGAACTGCTCAGGCTCCAGGGGCGGCTGTACGGGCTGTCGAGGCGCGACGTGGACACCCGCTTCGATGAACTGACCGACCTCATTGACATAGGCGACGCGATAGACAGGTTCATAGGCACATATTCGGGCGGGATGAAGCGACGGCTCGACCTTGCGGCATCCCTGATACACAACCCCGAGATACTGTTTCTGGACGAGCCTACGACCGGCCTGGATCCCATCAGCCGCGCTCGCGTGTGGGACGAGGTGCGCCGCGTGAACGAGGATATGGAAGTGACCATATTCCTGACGACGCAATACCTGGAAGAGGCGGACGCGCTCGCGGACCGCGTCGGCATTATCAATAATGGCAGGCTGATGGCGGAGGGAACCCCGGACGAGTTAAAACGCTCCATGGGCAGGGACGTCATAATCGCGCGTGTGGACGGGCAGGCAGAGCGGGCGAGAGAGGCGGTGTCTGTTCTGGATGCGGTGGACGCCGTGGACACGACGGGCGGGGAGGTCATCATACAGGTCTCCAACGGCGCGGCGGCGATAAGCAGCGTCGCTCTCGCTCTGAACAGCAATGGCGTCGAGGTTAGCGAAATCACGCTCAGGACGCCGACTCTGGACGACGTGTTCCTGAGTGTCGCGGGCGCGCGCATGGATGAGGCCGCCGAACCGGACGAAGCAGCGGGCGCCGCGGATTAACCCTTCAGCATCCGATACGGATATTCGAGCTATGCCTACCAATCGAACACTTGCAAGTTCCCAGGAGACAGAAATAAATTGAGCCAGGCAGCAGTATATCAGTCACACATTCGAGCGCGGCACGCCGGATTCTTTTCAGACGTCGTGTCTGTCGCAACCAGGGCGCTGCGCTCGATTCCGCGCGACCCGGAAGCGATCTACCCCGCGCTGATCATCCCGGTGTTCTTCTACGCGATAAACGTGGGCGCGCTTCAGGACATGGCGGAGCGCATACCCGGTCTCGACTACAAGGCTTTCCAGCTTCCGGTCGCCATCATATTTGCGGTCACGGGCATATCCAGGGCGGTAACGCTGGTCACGGACATTCAGACCGGCTATTTCGACAGGCTTTCGTTGACGCCGGTGAACCGGCTCGCGCTGCTTCTCGGTCTGACGGTCGCGGACTTCAGCCTGGTTGTTGCGCTGACGCTGCCCGTAATAGTAATCGGGTTCGTAGTGGGCGTCACGTTCGCGTCCGGGCCTCTCGGCCTGCTCCTGTTCATATTTCTGTCCGGCCTGTGGGGGCTGGTCTTTACCGGATTCCCCTACGCCATCGCACTCAAGACGGGCAATCCGGCCGCGGTCAACTCCAGCTTCCTGCTGTTCTTCCCGTTCGTGTTCCTGACCACGGTCTTCATACCAAAAGAGGCTATGACCGGCTGGCTGGCCACAGTCGCCACGTACAACCCGGTCACGTACCTGCTGGACGCGCTGCGCTCGCTCATAACCGTGGGCTGGGACGTCGAGGCTCTGGCCAAGGGAATAGCCTGCATAGCGGGCGTCGGCCTGGTAAGCGGTACGCTTGCCCTGACGTCGCTGGCAGGCCGCACGAGACGAAAGTAACGGGATGTGATACCGGTTCACCGGGGCGGATTGAGCGCACGCTTTATCTGGAAGAAATTCGGCGGTGTCGAGAGCCTGGTCTCGTATGTCGTGGTATAATTCCGCTGAATTTTGACTGAGAGGTTCACGATATGATCTCCATCTTCGTAACGATACGCATCAAGGAAGGGTTCGCAGAGGAGTTTCGACAGGCCAGCCTCGGCGACGCCGAAGGCTCGACACGGGACGAGCCGGGCTGCTACCGCTTCGACATTCTCCAGAACGCCGAGGACTCGAACCTGTTCCATCTCTATGAGGTCTATGAAGACGACGCAGCGCTGGACGCACACCGCGAGGCTCCGCACTACAAAACGTGGCGTTCCTCGGTTGAGCATATGTTCGACGGCGACATAGAGCGCGTGGCGATGACGACCATATTCCCGTCAGACGACGGCTGGCGAAATCAGAAGCCCCATATCCTGAACTGGTAGAGCGGCCGGGAGCGGGTTGCAGATCCGCTCCCACGAAACCCAATAAACCGAGTCCTTCCAGTTCAGATAGTCACTGATATTAGTTGAATGTTCGTCCTCGGATGGCTACGTCCGTCCGAATTCGCGTTCGAGTTGGCCGGAACTCATGTGTATCATGGTAGGGCGGCCATGTGGACAGCTATTCGGCTGAGCGCATTCCTCTAGCTGCATGACGAGTTCCCGCATCTCCTCGCGGCTCAGGACTTTGCCCGCGCGTATCGCGCCGTGGCAGGCTATGGAGTACGCCGCCCGCTCTTCCCAGGTCTCGAATCCGCCGCCGTCCGCCATGAGGTCCAGTACGTCAACCAGCGCACCGGCCTGGTCGGACTCTTTCAGCAGCGCGGGTACGCCCCTGAGTATCACGGCGCTGTCCCCGAACGGCTCAAGAACAAACCCCATTCCTGAGATGGCGTCGGACTGGGTGAGTATCAACTCCATCTTCCCCTCGTCTAACTCGACAACGGCAGGCTCGAGCAGGCTCTGTACCTCCGGCGCGCCCGCCGCTACCTGCGCCCTCACTTTCTCGAACATAACCCGCTCGTGCGCAGCGTGCTGGTCTATCATGTACATTCCGTCCGGCCCCTCGGCGACAACGTATGTATTCCCTACCTGTCCCAGGACACGGAGTATGGGCAGCGCCTTTCCGGGCGTGATGTTCGGCGAAGCCGATGTACTGGATTCGGACGCTTCGTGCGGGGCAAAGAAATCACCCAGGGCCGCGGTGTGATGCGCGGCAGGCGTACCGCCGGGGCTGCCGTGCACTCGGGGCGGCGCGCTGAACGGAGTGGTGGGCCAGAACGCCGCGGGGTTGTGGGGCTGCGGCCTCTGTGGATAGTGCGACCCGTCCGGGCGACTCACGGCGCGATGGCTGATTTCGGGAACCGGCGCGTGGTCGGTGAGTATCTTTCTGATCGCTCTCTGAACCGCGCCGAAGACCTGGTTCTCTCTCTTGAACCGGATCTCGGCCTTTGCGGGGTGCGCGTTCACGTCAACGTCCTGGTAAGGCACGGAGACGTTGACTACGGCGACCGGGTATCGCCGCTCGGCCATGAAGCCGTGGTAGGACTGCTCTATCGCGTATGAGATGGAGCGGTTCTGCACCCATCGCCTGTTTACGAACAGGCTTATGTATGTCCGGTTGGCGCGGTCCATCGAGGGAGGGCCAATCAGCCCGCTCACTGAGGGTTCGTCGCCATCGCCGTCGGAGCTGAGTTCGAGCATATCCACGGCGATCCGGCGGCCGTGAACCGCCGCTACCGCGTCGCGCAGGTTTCCGCTGCCCGGGCTTGTAAAGGGCCTGCCCCTGTCCGCGCGCAGCTCGAAGCCGACTTCCGGGTAGGCCAGCGCATAGTGGCTAACGACCGACTGTATCCGCGACTGCTCTGAAGCAGGCGAACGCAGGAATTTTCGGCGCGCGGGGAAGTTGCGGAAAAGATGCCGCGCTATTAGCGTTGTCCCGACCGGCAGGCCCACGCTGGCCAGGGACTTTATCTCACCGTCTTCAAGTTCGATATGGCTGCCGGAGTCCTCATCCTGTGAGCGGGTACGCATCTCCACGCGGGCGATGGAGGCGATGCTGGGGAGCGCCTCTCCTCGAAAGCCGAGCGTGGCGACCGATTCGAGGTCTTCGGTGTGGGAGAGCTTGCTGGTAGCGAAACGCTGGAAGGCCAATTCGACCTGGTTGACGGGAATGCCAACGCCGTCGTCGGTCACCCGAATGTACTCGATGCCGCCCGCCCTGATCTCGATCTGTATCCTGGACGCGCCTGCGTCGAGAGCGTTCTCGACAAGTTCCTTAACCGCGGAGGCGGGCCGTTCTATGACCTCGCCAGCCGCAATCTTGGAAGAGACCTCGGGTCTGAGGAGTTCTATGGGCATCTTCTCGTAAACTCATCCGGGGCGCTTGCCGCGCGCGGCCCTGTATCCCACCCTGCCAGAACCGCCGGTGGCGGCGAAGTCGTTTATGATGTCGTATATGTGATCCATCTCGTCGTCGTCCGCCGAGCGGAAGAAGTATGGTCTGGCGAGTACACCGCCGAAAGTATCCACGATTTCGGGATAGTCGTCTATTACGAAATCGGGCCAGTGCGGGACTTTCAGCAGTTCAAGTCCGTTAATGAAGTCGTAGATTGGCTTTTTGTAAACGCCGGATACAAGTTCCTGGAGGTCATGCCGCTTCACGTCATCGTTCCGAAGGCCGACGCCGGACCAGATAAAGACCTGGTGTCCGTCTTCAATCAGCCTCTCGAAAGTATGTCTTGTGCGGGGACGGAGGCTTCCGTCCATAGCGAGCAGTGTGTAGTCAACGTCGAAGAATATCTTTAGTCCCAAGTTCAAGCCTTTGCAAGGTAGTTTCAGGTTATGTTGTTCGATTGTATGAATCGGGGTTATCGGATTATATGGACGTGGATTTTCGATTGTGAATGACAGCTTAGGCCGGTTGGTTAGAAATCAGATATATTCCTCCAGGCCAAGAAGAGCCATTGTGCGGCCCCAAGCGCCTTTCCTCATAGCCCATGCAATAGCTTTCTTCTGGGTCATAGGATGCGCGCTTTCGCTTCGGACGCCCAAAAGATCAATGCTTTTGAATATCCAAAATCGGCCATCATAATTCCTTAGCAGCGTATTCCATCCTAACCGTGTTGTCTTTGGCCAGATAGTTTCGGAAGATACAAGGTTGTATGGCTCGTCGGACTCGACAGGTTTGAATATCTCAACGCTCAGCCTCGCCATAGTCGAACCGGGGGCATCGTGTTCAGCCGCCAATAGGATGGCGTAGGCTTTGCTTATAGGAGAAACATAAAACCTGGGGGTAAAGAACATTGTATAGAGGAGCGCCAGGAAGTAGTTGCCTTCGGGCGTGACCGCAAGAACATCCCTTCCACTCATAAATTTGTCCCAGTAATGGAGAATGTCTGCGGTAACGGAGTCATAGATGACTCCGTCTTTTTCCTGATAGACGTGAACTTCCTGACGGCTGAACATAGCTGCGACCATCCAAGATGAATTTTAGCGCGGACCACTGGTATTGGGCTGTGTTCGATCTTATACTAATTCGGAGTAACATTGTCGTGTTTGCGTTGGCTGGGCTCGATGGATTGCCGAGCGGCGAGCCCCTTTGGGGGTTCCCGCTTTCTCGGGAATGACGATACGCAACTTGACGCAGACATTCACGGCGTGGTCAGAATCAAATGGTATTAGCTCAGGGTACAGGATACCTCCAGACCTCGCCCATGGTCGGCTCGTCGGACAGCCTGAACTGGGGCAGAGTAAGCCCATCCTCCAAGTCCATGAACGCAACCTCGACTCGCTTGCCTATGGCTACGTTTTCCTCTTTCTCGGCGCCCATGTTCTCGTCAACCAGGTTGGCGGTGATCCGGAGGCCGTCGCCCGGGTTGGGCTGGCCTACCTGCTCGTCTAGCTCGACGAGGACGATAGGATAAGGCGTCCAGTCGCGGAATCCGGGCAGGACGCTGTGCGGCACTATCTGGTAGCTGTATATAGTTCCCTTGCCGCTGACCTGCTTCCACTCAGATTTCATGGACGCGCACCAGGGACAGGCGGCTCCCGGCTCTCCGCGCAGCAGACCGCAGTCGAGACACTTTTTGAGAGCGAGCCTGTGCTCGCTCGCGGCGTCGAAGTAGCCCTTGTACTCGGTGTCCTGGTCGGAGACGTTGAGAAGCTGTTGGCGGTATTCATATACCGGCATGAAATTACCTCCTGAGTATCAGGGCGCTGCCCGTCGCGGGGGACGCCCAGCCCATATTCATCGTGATATTGACGTCCTTCACCTGGCGGCAGTGGCCTTCGGAGTAGTCGTAGGTGTGTATGCCGTCTGCCCACTGCGGGCAGTGGTCATCTACTGTTCCCCGAAGCTGCCGGACATTTTCTATGACCATGTTCATGCCGTGCGTGTAGCCTTCGCATAGGTGGCCGCCGCTGGTATTGTTGGGCCGGCGTCCGTCGAGGTCGGTGATTCCCGATGTCACATAGTCTTTGGCCTCTCCCTTCTCGCAGAAGCCGTAGTCCTCGAATTGCAGCATCACGGTGTACGTGAAGGCGTCGTAGCATCCTGTGACGTCTATGTCGTCGTGAGTTAAGTCGGCGAGACCGAATATCCTCGGGCCAATGTAGTGTCCGGCGACCCTCGTGATGGGCGCGTGCTGGTAGTGGAAATCTCCGCCGGGCTTGGTGCCGCGACCCTGCACGGCGCGAATGTATGCGGGCGGCTGTCTGAGGTCTTTTGCCCGCTCCGCCGAGGTCACGATGATGCAGGTGGCGTTGTCGGTCTCCAGGCAGCAGTCGAGCAGGTGTGCGCATGGGCGGACTATCCAGCGCGAGTTTACGACGTCGTCAATGGTGACCCGATTTTTCATCAGCGCCTTGGGGTTGTTGCTGGCGTGGTTGCTGTGGGTCACCTTGATCTGCGCCAGTTGCTCGCTGGTAACACCGTACTCCATCATGTGGCGGGTGAAAGTGAAGGCGAAGGACTGCACCGCGCTTGCAAGGCCGTAACTGCGCCGTAGCAGGTCGGGGCCGGAGACCGGAGTGGCTGCCCTGGCTCCCGTGCCACCTATCCGAACCTGCGAGTAGCCGTTCATCGAGCGGAAGATGGCGATGGTATCTGCCATACCCGCCTCTATCGCGCCTATCGCCAGCCCGACGAGCGCCTCGGTGCTGGAGCCGCCGCCCAAGCAGTCCATGTAGAAGTTGAGCTTTATGCCGAGGTCGTATGCCAGTGTGCTGGAATTGGTGGAATCTCCGCCGTGATAGCTGAGCATCCCGTCCACGTCCTGCGGCTTCAGACCGGCGTCGGCGAGCGCGTTGTTTATGGCCTCGACCGCCAGCGCGCGGGTGCTGCGCCCGGAGCCTCGGCTATAGTCGGTTTCACCCACGCCGACTAGGCAGTATTTGTCCATCAGGTTGTTTTGCACTATTTCCTCCCCTTCAACAGAGTAGATAAACCGAGATTTCCTGAACCGAATCGGTTCCGAGTTTAGTTGGTAGGCGTTTGAATGGCAACCTGAGAGTGGGCCTTCCAAAGTCGGTAGTCATTCGGGTCGAGCGATTAGAACTCAGAAATTTAACTCAAGAATTGAGAATTCAGAGCCGGTTTCTGGTAGTCTTACCCTCATGCGAAATCGAGCATCTACAACCGGATCGAGAGGCGGGCTGCGGGCCGAAGCGCTGGGCGCCGGGCGCATGATACTCGGCGGCGGCGTGTTCTACGGGTGGTGGCTCGTGGGGCTGGCTTCGTTCATGCTCACGCTGATGTCGCTGACCGTGTTCCAGGGACTTGGAATCATGCTCGTGGCGCTGGAGCGGCGGTACGGGTGGAGCCGCACCGCGCTTTCGGGCGCGTTCTCGCTTGCCAGGGTCGAGGGCGCGATTCTTGGGCCAATCGAGGGCGTCCTGGTGGATAGGATAGGGACGCGGCGCATGGTCCTCATCGGGTACACGATGATGGGACTGGGGTTCATCTGGCTTTCGCAGATAGACTCCCTGGCACGGCTTGGCCTGCTGCGAGGATTACCGCTCTCGTCGCTGGACGAGAGCCTCGTCCACTTCTATGGCGCGTATATGTTCGTATCGCTAGGTACTGGACTCGGCGGATGGCTGGCCCTGATAGCGATGGTGAACAACTGGTTCAACCGTCGGCGGTCATTCGCCATGGCGTCGGCGATGTCGGGGATTCACCTGGGCGGGCTTCTGGTGCCAGTATTGGCGGTGGCTATCGAGTGGTTCGAGCTCAGAGGCGCGGCCATGGGGATTGGCATACTCCTGCTGGTCATTGTCGGGCCGGCGGCCAAGGCAATCCGAAACCGCCCCGAGGACATGGGACTCATGCCCGACGGCGACACCAACCCGATCCAGGCTGATAACACCGAGGACCGGCAGAGAGCCGCGTACATAGAGGACGACGAGCCTGACTTCACTGCGATGCAGGCGCTCAGGACACCCGCTTTCTGGATGCTCACGATAGCGCAGGTGGCGTCGAGCGTCGCAATCGTCACGCTCGCGCTGCACCTGGTACCCAAGCTGACCGACACCGGAATGTCTCCACCCGCCGCCGCGTTCGTGCAAACGGCCTCTACCCTAGTCGCGCTACCTGCGCAATTCATATCAGGCTATTTCGCAGACCGGCTTCCCAAGACCATTATGATAGCGTTCTTCATGTTCGTTCAGGCGGTCGGAATACTGGTCATCTCCCTGTTCGACAGCGTTATCATGGCGTATTTATTCGCGCTCATGTACGGGATAGGATTCGGCGGTCGCAGCCCACTGACGACCGCCATCCGTGGCGAGTATTTCGGACGCAAGGCTTTCGCGACGATCATGGGCATATCACAACTGCCGATGAACATAGCCATGATTTTCGCGCCGCTGTTCGCGGGGTACATGTTCGATACAACAGGAACATACCGCATCCCATTCACGGCGTTCGCGGCCCTCTGCTTCCTGGGCGCGATACTTATGCTCTTCGTGCGAAAGCCGAAGCAGGGCTGAATGAATTCTGAAGATGTCATGTGCGCAAATTTGTAGGCCAGCATCCCTTCACCCTTCTATATAAGAGGATTTTGGAAGCCATTCTCATTTTCCGACGGTCTATTCGATATCGAAATCGCGCCAGTTGAAAGACTCGGAAGGGCAGCGTCTATCTCATCGGCTTCAATGTCAAGGAAGTTAAACTTATCGCCTATCTGAGTCGCATAGACCACCACTTGATGATTTACCATGGGGCCAATTCTGTCATCCACCTCGTCACCTGCTTGGTCAATTCTGAGATTATTGTCGTCCTTGGTCCCTATCTCAATCCAATCGCTATCCAAATGCAACGCACGCAAGACTCCGCGAATCACCACATCCTCTTCGTCTGGTGAACGTGGATAGCTCGCCCGTATTACATCGTTGATAGCGTATCTTATATTGGGAACTAGGACGATGGCGCGAGGCGAATCCGCTGTCCGAAGGTCAAGTTGGGAGAATCCCTTTCCGGTTGGCGCCAAGTCGCGTGTCAGCTTGAGAAACGTGTTCCTGTAATCATCATCAGGCACTGCATCCAGTAGCCCTTCCCCGGGCGATTCAGCACAAGCTTGCAAGATGCCAAAGAGTCGATCAACTATCTGCTTAGGACTCATATCACTGATATCGAACATATCCAGTTGTCTGGTTTGCTGTAGTGCAACTGCGAACTGATAGCTGCCCGGCTCGGCCTGAAAGAGCCAAGGTCGATATGAGTTCTGGAGCGCCTTGTTCGGTTCTCCACGTCTGCGATGCGGGAGGTTTTTCATATACTCAGTAGTTCGGTAAAGCAGCGACCTCATCTTTTGGTATTTTTCGATGATTAAATCCATAGGCCCGCCGCCCCTCACAACTTCTCCACCCTTTACCGATACGAGTATATGTGAGCTATCAAAACCAATGCCTGCCTGCTCTATCTTGATGGAGTCAAGCAGATCTTCCAACTGTCGCCACGCAAACTTCAATAGCTGTTCGGACGCAAGACATCGGTACGCTAAAACTTGGGCTTCATGCCATTGAGCCGCCTTGAAATGCAATGCGACAGCGCTTACGGCGGTGATACTGTATGTGCGCTGCTTGCCGGGACCAAGCTCCTCTAGCGCTCGCTCCTCTGCTTGAGCAGCCTCCGAATATAGTTCTCGCGCCAGCCTGTCTTCGCCTCGGCGGGCGGCCACCTCTGCATTTGAGGCGTATCGTTCGCTCCGACTGTGATGTTCAAGCCAGGTCATGGTTCCTCCAAACGCGCCAGTCGTATCAGGCGAACGCGGAATCCGACAACCCCAGCAATTGCGGGTAGGCTGCTGTTCCCCTCCTTGGCCTGATCGAGCTTGTCCCTCAGCCTGCGCCCAACCGTTGCGACATTCCCCCTATCAACCCCCGATACTTCAAGGCGGATACAGTTTTCAAGATCCTCGGCGGGTGTACCGGGCTGGGCTATGTAGTAATCAACGCCGGACTTCGTTTCTGCGCGCCTGACGGTTACAAGGCCACATAATAGTTCCACAGCAGCTAAGACACAGGCATACGCGCCCATTTCGGTTGTGTCTATTTCGTTCGCCCAAGCCAATTTGACGCGCTTACTGGTCTTTTGCCATTCTACAACTGTCTCTATCCGTTGCTCCGGCCCTCTAATCTTGAACGACACGGGTAATTCGTGATGCCTGTCAAGACATACTCGCAAGGCTTCAGAATTATTATCCGCAATCGCTCGGGGTTAAACCGCTGTGCCGTCGCTCCATGTGTCCTGGATAGGTAGTCTAGGATTTTGCATATACCAGCGACCAGCGCTCTCCGCGGCGACTTGTCCTACTTGCTAAATTTCACGCAAGTTCAACAGATAATTTTCTTGCAATGGGACCCCTAACATACGCTTCAAGCGGCTGCAATTTTGCTGTTGATATAGAACCCTTCTCACCCCACGTCTGTCGGAACCGGAATACCCGGGATGTTGACCCGCGCGCTGCCGATTGTGTTCCAAGTGGTGAAGAACAGGGTCTTCCAGTCATTGCCGCCGAAGGCTACGTTGGTGGAGGCGTCGTGTCCGTGGACAACGGTTCCGAGATGGTTTCCGTCGGGGTCTATTACCCAGACTCCGCCCGAACCGCCGCAGTAGATATTGCCCTCAATGTCAACTTTCATGCCGTCCGGGACGCCTGGGCGGTCGCCGCTCAGATCGCACAGCACACGGTCGGAGGCGAGCGCGAGCGTGCCGTTGGGCTGCATATCAAAGGCCCTTATGTGCTGTCTGCGGGTGTCGTTGACGTAGAGGATGCTCTCGTCGGGTGAGAAGGCGATACCGTTGGGGGTGATAAAGTCGCCGACCAGCAGGGTAATGTCGTCCAGGTCGGGGGAGACTATAAAGACGCCGGAATAGTCGAGGTCAAGGCCGGGCGCGGGCGCGCCGGGGTCGGTGAAGTATATACTGCCGTCCGACTTGACGACGACATCGTTGGGCCTGTTGAGGCGGGAGCCGCGATACCTGTTGGCTATCACGGTTATCTCACCGTCGGAGTCCTGGCGCGTCACGCGCCTCGCGCTATGCTCGCAGGCCAGCAGTCTGCCCTTCAGGTCGCGGGTGAGTCCGTTGGCGTGGTTGGTGGGCTGCTGGTAGAGAGTGACGCCCTCGTCCGGCGCCCACTTCATTCGCCTGTTGTTGTGGATGTCGCTGAACAGCAGGTAGCCACCCTCGCTCCACCAGAGCGGGCCTTCGGCGGGGCCTCCAGAGCCTCCGAATCCTGTACCCAGTTCTTCTATCTCCTGGTCAACGGAAAGCAGGCGGTCGAGGTCTGCGGACATCTTCTCTATCGGCATGATATTTCTCCTGGGGAATGATTTCGCAGATTCAGTTGAATATCTCCCTGACGGGAATTGTCCAGCCCGGGACTACATCTCCGCCGTCGGGAGTGTCTTCTTCGGTCAGGGTCGTTAGATATTTGCGAGAGCGATACACTTTCACGATATGTCTATGGGTATTCAGCAGAACGGCTATGACCATGATGGGTCCGGCTTCCAACCAATCAGCGATTTTTTCGTCCACGTCAAAATAGAGTTCGTCAGGGGAAATGACTTCTACGGCCAGATCGGGGGCGCCACGAAAGTAGAATTCGGTGTCCTGAACTCTATCGCGACTTACGAAACTGGCATCGGGAGCGCGAACATGATCGGGATTCGTTCCTATAATGAAGCCGGTCCCTGCCATGTAAACTGTACCCAACCCTTTGGATTCCACATGGCTCGCAAGCGAGACGAGCATATTCGCCGCAGTTGACCCATGAAGCGCGCTCCCAAAGGGCATCTTTATAAGTTCTCCCCTCACGAGTTCGTAGCGGTGGCCGTCGTTGGGCATCATATTGAAGAGTTCTTCGGCGGTTACTAACTTGGTCTGTGTAGCCATGAACTGCCTCCGGGTTGTATCAGGTTGGTTGCGTCTGGCTTTTGTGGACAATCATACTCTTGCCCGGGCCAGGGCGGCTGCTTTCTCGGCCTCGCGTGCGGCGCACAGTTCCCAGAGTTCGAGGTTGACACGGGCGTTTTCGTCCACCGGCACGTCTATCATCATCGTCGTGCCGGGATATGGGACGGCGGCCGTGCCTCTCGCCACTCCCTCGGCGAACAGGCGGCGGGTCTCGCTGTAGAAGTCGAGCTTGTCCTCGGGTGGGGCGAACGCGCGGTTGCAGTGGGCGACCCAGGACAGATGCGGGCATATCGCGCCCGCGAATCCCAGGTTTTTCGACCTCAGCGCAAGGCGGGCTATCTCGGTATCGTCGTCGAATTCGGGCAGGACGCCGTAGGGGTGGCTCATGCCAATCGGCTGCACCTTGGACGCCCTGGCCTCGATGATGACGCGTCCCTTGGCGTACTCGAACGGGTCGAAGTCGGCTGTTGGCGTGATGCCCATGTTCGCGCATAGGCGTATCTCGTCGAGGCCGACGGAGCT
The DNA here is from genome assembly GCA_965197685.1 of Dehalococcoidia bacterium. Taxonomy (GTDB): domain Bacteria; phylum Chloroflexota; class Dehalococcoidia; order Lucifugimonadales; family UBA1123; genus VXRN01. The sequence goes on along the minus strand of CBDANP010000007.1, from coordinate 464,238 downwards.
GACGCGCGGGCTGGCGCGGAGAATCTCGCGGATATTCCATACACCCATGCCGGAGTCGAGGAGAACGATGATGTGCAGGGTGTCTTTGGCGATGCCGCGCCGTCGTTCAAGGTCAGTCAGCAGTTCGCCCGCCTCCGCTATCTCTGCTGCGGACTCGGCGCCGGGATAAACGATGCCCTTGACGCCGGGCCAGATGGCGGCCTCTATGTCGGCGTGGGCGACCGACCTGTTGACGAGGACGAATACCTCGGCGCCTCCACGATCCGCGATAGCGATGGAGTCGGAGAGCGTCTTCCTGCCCCTGCGCCTGAATCGTTCGGCGTCGGACGATGCGCAGGTCAGGTCCAGAATCACGGCGTCGGCTTTGTGTGTCCATGACGATTCGACAGCCCCGCGGTCGGAGATCGAGACTGGCAGATGCGACCTTCTTACAAATGGGTTCATTGTGTCTGTTCCTGCTGTTCCGGTTCGTCGGCTGGCGTGGATTCCACAATCATAGCTTCCTCGTCGGCCTGTTCGGATTGGGTATCCGGCTCGGATTCTGCCACCTCGGGTTGTTCGACTGCCTGTTCGGACTCGGTGGCCTGCGTTCGTTCGCGGGCTACGGCCTTCTCCGCGTCTCTGCGGGCGCACATGGCGGCCCACTCGATAAGCTCGGCGGAGCGGGCGGCTTCGTACTTGTCAACCCTGCGCCCGTCTATCTCGCCTTCTGCCTCGCCGCTCTGATCCAGGTTTTGGAAGAACTCCATAATCCGGTGAGCGTCATCCACCTCTTCCTCGGTCGGAGTCAGGCCCTCATTCTGGGGCGCGACGACATTGGGGTGCAGACCGCCGCCGGACCTCAGGCCCGCCTTTCTGTTGGCGCGGGCGCGATTGAGGGCCAGGTCGGCGTTGCCGACGTTGCCGGTGGTGTCGGACATATACACGCTGCCGTCGCGCTCGAGTCCGAGAGCCATGGCGATAAGTTCACCCTCGCCGCGGTTGTAGAAGAACTGGTCGAATCCCACGAACATCTCCACGCCCATGTCCATGGACATATCGTAGCCGGTGCCGGGGCCAAATGAGTCTATTCGCGGACTGGCGGACGCTATCTCGTATGAGTTCACGACGCCGAGCGTGGTTTCGACCGTCGCGCCGATGCGGATCGTGCCGGGCCTTATTCCCCTGAGCCTCTCCATCTCGGTTATCAGCGCGTCCAGGTTCTTTATCTGCTCGGCGGTCTCCGCCTTGGGGAAATTTATCTGTGAAACGCCTGGCCATGCGGCGGCGCGAACGTCCACATCCGGGTAGGCGCAGTTGATTCTTATGTTGATCTCGGCTGCGCCCTTCTGCCCCTGGACTATGGCGTCCTCGACCAGCGTTCGGGCGTACTCCTTCTGGGACTGCGGCACCGAGTCTTCGAAGTCGAAGTTGAGGTAGTCGCAGTCGCGCGTCCAGGAGCGGCCAACAAAACGCGGGTTGTTGATGGGCATGGTCAGGCCGGAGCGCCTGATTCTTCTAGTCATTATTGTCGCCCCCTGTATTCCGTGACTGTTCGGCGGCCCGGTCTCTCAGGACGCAGGCTTTAGACCATTCAAGCGTGTTGGCGGCGATGGCGGCCGCGGGCGTATGGGCAGGTTCGGAGTCCAGAACGGCGTGGGCCTGCCTCACGTCCTCGGCGGACGGGGTGAAACTGGCGTTCAGCGCGCCGACCTGCTCCGCCCTCATACACAGCGCGCCCCTGAATCCGGCGAGTCGTCCGGTCGTTGCCGCCTGGAGAGTGTCGTCGTAGCCCGCGCTCAGGCCGCGAGAGGTCGCTCGCCACCACGCGCCGACAGGCTCAACGTCGAGAGCGTTGGCAATCACTACCAGCCGTTGCATGAGGTAGGGCAGCAGATGCAGGTCGCCGGACGGCTCTTCTCTGAGGTCCATAGTCAGGTCGGCTCGCCCGAGGCTTATGGAGCGGACTCGGCTGCTCGCTCGGATTAACTCCTCGGCGCGCCAGTTGGCCGGAGCGGTGTCGAGCGAGAGGTGTATCTCCAACGCCTGTTCGGGACCGCGCGGGTCGTCCGCCTCACGCACCTCTCCGACGGGAGGAGGTCTTACGACGCCGCGCTCGGACTCGAAATCCGACAGGATGCTGTCGGATTCACTCACCTGCTCCACGCTGGTCATACCGGGCAAGATAACCCCGCTCAGACCGCGCCAGACGGAGGCGGCAAGGTCGGCGTAGAGCAGTTCGGCGTCGCACCTGACGAACACTTCCGCGCCCGCGTCCCTCATTATGCTTATTGCTTCGCGGACATTCTCTCGCGCCTCGTGCTTCCTTCTATCGTGGACGGTGTCCTCAAGGTCGAGCGCGACAACGTCCGCGCCCGAGCGCGCGGCCTCCGTCAGCCGCTTCCCATCGTGTGCCGGAACTATCAGCCAGGACCGTCTTACTGTACCATTCATACTCCGTACCTCTGCCGCCCATGCTGAGCGGCGATAAGTATATCCGTCCGCGCGGAACGGACAACTCTAGGGTATCATCAATCACCATCTTGACCAACAGGCGTATCCGGAGCAATGGCTGAGAAATCGGAAAACACTTCGTTCTGGAAACTGCTCAGAACACGCAACTTCGGACTGCTCTGGGGCGCGGGCGCGTGTCGGCCATCGGCGACCAGTTCGACCTTATAGCGTTTCCGTGGCTCGTGCTGCTGGTTACGGGTGACCCCCTCGCGGTCGGTGTGGTCATAGCGGTGGGCAATGTCCCGACCATCTTCTTCATGCTGCTGGCCGGGTCGCTGGTGGACCGCTTCTCCTCACGCATGATTATGCTGACCAGCAACGGGATACGCATTGTGCTGGATGCGTCATTGGCCGCTCTGGTACTGACCGGGCTGGCGAACCTGTGGCTGATATACCTGTTCGCGCTGCTCAAGGGAATCGCTGACTCTTTCTACTATCCCGCCCATTCCGCGATACTGCCGCGCATCATGCCGGTCGGACACCTGCGCCAGTCCAACGCGGTGATACGTACCACAGCGGACATGAGCGGTTTCGTAGGCCCGGCGCTGGCGGGGGTGTTGATAGCCTTCTTCAGCGGCGGCGCGTCCCCGGCGGGGAGCGCGGATACGACGGGCATTGGGCTGGCTTTCGCGGTCGTGGCATTCACCTTCATGGTCTCGTCCCTGCTGCTCGTTCTTATGCGAATAGACGGGTCTGGCCCCGAACCGGAGGGTGAGGAGGTAGAAGAGCGGGGCATACTATCTTCCATAGGACAGGGGATCCGGTTCGCGCGCGTGGACGGGGCGGTGTTCACCATATTCCTGCTCGTCGCGGGGGTGGAGTTCCTGATAGAAGGGCCGGTGATTGTGGGCATCCCGGTTCTGGCGGATATGTGGTTGGCGGAGGGCGTGCTCGCTCTGGGAGTCATCTCTGCCGGATTCGCGGGAGGGTCAATACTCGGCGCTGTCCTGGCGGGAACGCTGCCCGCGCCCCGGCGTGGCCTGGGGCCGATTTTCTTCACACTCTTTGCCTTGTCCGGCATATTGCTGATGCCGTTCGGATTCTTGAGAGCGATGTGGGCAGCGGCCGGAGTAGCGTTCTTCGTTGGGGTGATAGGCGCATTCGTGGATGTTCTGCTCATATCATGGCTGTAAGGCCGGACGCCGCGGGCGATGATGGGGCGAGTGATGAGCCTCATGATGATTGCGGAGATCGGCCTGCTGCCCATCTCTATAGCCGTCTCCGGCGTGCTGATAAGGTTGAACCTGGAGTGGGTGTTCGTGGGCGCGGGGGCATTGATAGCGGTGTTCTGCCTGGTCGTGGGCTTGCGGCGGGAGATACGGGGAATGGCAATGGCGGAGGAATCGGGCCAGTAATACCTATCTACGGCCTCGACAGACTGACTGCGGACGAGATGGCGTGAATTCTTGACACCGGACATCGGATGTATCAGGATATATCCATGAAAACAACGCTGATACTAGACGATGACGTTGCGGACTTCCTGAAAGAGCGGAGTAGGCTTCAAAACAAGCCATTCAAACAGGTGGTGAGCGAAACGCTGCGCAGGGGCATGGAAACGCCAACTCCGCCGGAGTTTGCCGCTGAGGCCCGGAGAAACGCCAAACTGCCGCCGCTCAAGATCGTTCCATTCAGCAGCGAATTCCAGCCCCGCGTTGACCCCCCGAAGCTCAAAGAAATCCTGGCCGAAATGGACGTGGAGGACTATCTCAGGAAAAGCTCACAATGATCGTGCCGGACACCAACCTGCTGATCTACGCGTACAATGGCGGAACCCCTCATTACCATGCCGCCCGGCTCTGGTGGGAAGGATTGGTCAACGGCCCGGAAAGAGTTGGCATTCCATGGATCGTGGTGGTCGGGTTTGTGAGATTGATTACCAATCCCAGGATAATAGAATCTCCGATGTCTCCACTGGAAACTGTTTCCATATTTACTACACTATTCCTCCAGCGCTGTGCTACAACACAAGCATGGCAGAACAAAAGTACTTAAATATATAGTCGAGTTTATCAATGAAGTCCCGCCCAACCCGGAAAAATCCTCTGAACTGGTAAATACAGGGCTATGCAGGTGAAAATCGCGCCAGAGGGCATTTGAGCCCACCTGCGGGTCACCAGCAGCCCACCTGCACGCTTACCAGCACGACTATAAATCCGAATATATACTTCGATCCACTACTTCCACTTTGAAAAGGCCCTGATGACTAACCCAGAACAGATTACCCTCAGCGTCGTTGACCAGTCTCCCATTCGTAAAGGCGGCAGGCCGTCGGACGCGCTGCGGGAGAGCGTTGAACTTGCCCGCCACGCCGAGCGTGTGGGATACAGCCGCTACTGGGTGGCTGAGCATCACAACTCCGCGTCGTTCAGCGGGACAAGCCCGGAGATACTGATAGGCCAGATCGCGGCCAACACGGATAGGATACGTGTTGGAAGCGGTGGAGTCATGCTGTCCCACTACTCGGCGCTGAAGGTAGCGGAGCAGTTCAGAATACTGGACGCCTTCTACCCCGACCGGATTGACCTGGGAATAGGGCGGGCGCCGGGCAGCGACCGTCTGACCGCCGCCGCCCTCAGCCATCCAAGGCCGCCGGTGGACGTTCTGAACGAGTTCCCCCAAATGGTGGGAGACCTTCTGGGGTTTCTGAATGGCGATATGCCGGAAGGACATCCTCTGCACGAGATAAAGGCGCAGCCCGGAGAGCATCCGGATACGGCGCCGGAGGTCTGGCTGCTGGGGTCGTCGGATTATAGCGCGCAGCTCGCGGCGCACCTTGGGTTGCCGTTCAGCTTTGCGGACTTTTTCGGCAACACCAGCGAGTACGGCCCCAGGATGGCTGATATATACCGGCAGTTGTTCAAGCCTTCTGAACATCTGTCGGAGCCGAAGGTCAACGTGGGCCTGCAAGTGATTTGCGCGCCCACCGAGGAGGAAGCGCGGTTCATCGGGGCTTCGCGCAGTATCAACAAGGTTATATCGGCTCTCGGTCTGACGACGGGCGGCCTGCTGCCCCCGGAGGACGCCATCAACTGGCCGCTTGACGAACGCGCCAAACAGTACATGACACAGTCAACGCAAAGTTACATAGAAGGCGACCCCGAACAGGTGCGGGAGGGCATGCTCGCGTCGGCGGAGAGATACCAGACGGCGGATCTCGGCATAGTCACCAACTGCTACTACTTCGAGCATCGGAAGCGCTCCTATGAGCTGGTGGCGGAAGCTATGGGCGTCGCAACGGCAGCGGCGATGCAGCAGACGGCCTGAATCTCATGTACTCTGGCCACGCTGACGATTGCACCGAGCGGAAATTTCCGATGCAATTTTCTCGTACTATCGAATCTGGATAACCGAAGGACTCTGATAATATATGCACAAATGATCTATATTATGCTATCATTAGAGTATGCTATGCCAGACCGCCATTGTACGCACCAACCGCCCTGGGTCGCTCGAAGGGCCTGTCCCTGACTCTTTGAAGCGACTCAGCTATAAATTCGTGCTTATGTCACTGATGTTACGCACTTAGCTATGAATTCCTAAACGAGAATGAGCCAGATCAGCTACGAAATCTCTCTCAACTGCGTAAGGTCAGTTATGTCAGAAACCCGACCGGACCAGAAAAAACCCTTGACCAGTATAAACTGGTCAAAACTGGTTGAAATAGACCAGTTCCCGAAATTTACTGGTACCAGTTTTCTACCAGTTTACTGCGAAACTGACACCAGTTTCCGAAACAGGCGATGCTACCCAGATGTATAAACCGAAATATATAAAACTGCTTGAAACTTAGATGCGATTGCCCTGATACTGTCTGCCCTCACTATGGAAGATTCGCCGACATACTGATAAGCTAGATAGTGACAGAAACTTCGCAAGCATTACGGGTGAGTTTGCTGATTTGGAGCGAAAGATAGACTTGGACTTGGGAGTCTTGATAGACAAGCTCCCACCCCATATTCAAGACCCGCTTGGCGACAGGGAAGACCTCGACCAACTTCTGGAGGTCGTTCTCGACTTGGGGCGCGAACCGGAAGCGCGGTTCCTGGAACAGAGTGTGTCTCTCGGCCTCGCCGAAGTGTCCGAAGACGACATCCGGCACACTATCTCCCGCATAGGCCGGTTCGGAGAGGACAACCGCGCCGGTATCGAGCGTACCCTCCACCGCATCTCCGCCATTCGCAATCGTGGCGGCAAGATAATCGGTCTGACCCTGCGCATCGGAAGAGCGGTCTATGGCACCATCCGCGTCATAGAAGACCTCATAATGACGGGCAAGAGCGTTCTTCTGCTCGGAAAGCCGGGTGTCGGCAAGACGACTATGCTGCGCGAGGTTGCGCGTGTTCTGGCCGACGACGCGCACAGGCGCGTAATCGTCGTGGATACGTCCAACGAGATCGCGGGCGACGGCGACATTCCACACCCCGCGATAGGACGCGCGCGCCGTATGCAGGTTCCCTCACCCGCCCTCCAGCACAACGTGATGATAGAGGCGGTCGAAAACCATATGCCCGAGGTCATCATCATAGACGAGATAGGAATAGAGCTGGACGCCAATGCCGCACGCACCATAGCCGAACGTGGCGTTCAGCTAGTCGCTACCGCGCACGGCAACACGCTCGACAACCTGATCATGAATCCGACCCTCTCCGACCTGGTGGGCGGAGTTCAGTCCGTAACCCTGGGCGACATAGAGGCGCGCAGACGCCGCACACAGAAGACAGTCCTGGAACGCCGCGCCCCTCCCACTTTCGACGTCCTCGTCGAGATACAGAACTGGAGCGAGGTGGTCGTCCACCCCGACGTGGCGGATACGGTAGACCGTGTCCTGCGCGGCTATTCCATAGCCCCCGAGCATCGCACCGTCAACCCGGACGGCACAGTCGCCAAAAGTAGGCCGCAGGTCACACGCTCGCCGAACGGTGGAGCTTCCGCCCCTGTGGGTATGCCTTTCAACGGCAATGGTGAGCGCAGGGACCCGCCCTCCGACTCCGAGCCGAAGACCGAACCCATAAAGGTCACCCACATAATGCCCTACGGCGTGAACAAGGGTAAGCTGCAACAGGCCGTCCGGCACACGAACTCCGCCGTGCAGGTTGTTGACAACATATCCAGCGCGGACCTGCTGCTGACCACTAAGAACTACTATCGCCGCAAGACGAACGCGCTCCAGGCCGCGGAACAGAAGGGCAAGCCGGTGTATGTTCTCAGGCGCAATACCACGCCCCAGATAGAGCAGTTCGTCAAGGCCATCACGCGCGACAAGCGGCACGGACGGCACGACGAGTCCCTCGACGTCGCCATGCGCGAGGCGGAAGCCGCCGCAGACCACATCCGGGACGGCGTCGAACACAAGGTGCATCTGAGCCCGCAGGGTTCATACGTTCGCCACGTACAGCACGAGATAGCGGACAAGCACGGGCTGGAGTCGCACAGCGTGGGCAAGGAGCCGGGCCGCCGCGTGGTCTTCTACCACCGCTGATTCGCGCCTACACAGACCAGGAGCCGGTAGCCATTTTCAGCCGGTTTTCCGGTACAATATCCCACGCGAAGATAGCGGGGCTGACCATCCACAGTCTCCAGGAGCCAGAGGGAGTGTCTGAGTGGCGCTGTTCATATCGTTTGAGGGCGGAGAGGGGTCAGGCAAGAGCACCCAGGCCAGAAGGCTCGTTCGGAAGTTCGAGCATATGGGTATTCCTACCCTCTCTATTCACGAACCCGGCACGACCAATCTGGGCAACCATATCAGACGTCTCATCAAGAGCAATCCGTGGAGAAATGAGACCATTTCACGCAAAGCCGAATTGTTCCTATTCCTGGCGGCACGCGCGGAACTGGTGGAAAAGGTACTCTCCAAACAGGCTGAAGACCCACGCCTGGTCATCGTGGCGGACAGGTATGCCGATTCGACCGTCGCATACCAGGGTCACGGCAGACAACTGCCACTCGACGTCATCCGTTCCGTAAACAGGCTCGTTATGGATGGAGTCAAGCCTGACATAACGCTGCTTCTCGACTGCCCACCCGTTGAGGGTCTCAAGCGTGTCGGGGGAGTGCAGACCGGGCTCTTCGAGATGAGAGTGACCGGACGTATGGACGAAGAGGGTTCGAGACGGTTCGAGGATGAGCCGCTGGCCTTCCACTGCCGGGTGAGGGAGGGCTACCTGGATCTGGCGAGATCGGAACCCGAACGCTGGGTCATAGTCGACGGTATGGAAGATGAGGACAAGGTGTTCGATTCTGTCTGTAAAGCTGTTGGTCGCTTGAAAGAGTTCCAGGATATGTTTGATCGGCCGGCTTTGTTGGAAGAACTCTCTGAGCCGCTTGACGGGGGCGAACACCCTCTGTTCTCAATGTCCGGCGGGAGTCCGGTTTAACGACATGGCTCCTGACATAAGACCCGTGCCGAGGCAGGGCTGGACACCCCTGTCCGCGCCGGGAACGGCGAACGTCGAGGGCAGGGTATTGCTGGTGCTGGACAATCTCACCCTCGCGTTACTGCGCTTCGCTCCCAACGGATGTATTCCCGAGAGCTCCGCGCCCTATCCCACTGACGTCATTTGCCTGGAGGGTGGCGGATTCACCAGTGTCGAGGGCGAGGAGGGCGAACTGCGCGCCGGTTACAGCATCCGATGGTCCGCGGCGCCGTCTCTGGACTGAAACGGAGACAATGACCGTCCTGATGGTGGAACACTTCAGACAGCGTTAGCCGTTACTCTGCATGACTCTGCACGGAAGTCTGCGCTTCAGACGCTTCCCGCGCCTTCTTGAGAGACCGCGCGCTGAACGTTACGTATCCCAGCGCGCCCAGCGCTGTCCCTGCCCCGGCAATGCCGAAGGTGGCCGCAATCCCGATGGCAGAGCCGAGCGGCCCGACGATAAACGCGCCGCCCGAACCACCCACGTCCCATGCCTGCTGAAGCGTTGCGAGAGCGGTGCCTCGCTCGCGCGGTGGAGCGCGGTCCACAGTCAGCGACTGCGTGGCGGGCTGGAGCATACCGAACCCAAGCCCGTTCAGGACGCCGGACATGACGAACATCGCCAGATTGTCCGCCACCATAAGCAGGAACATGGCCGCTCCCACCACCAGAAGCCCGGGAACGATCACCGCGCCTCTTCCCAGCCTGTCCGAGACAAGCCCCGACAGCGGCAGAGAGAGCATCTGCGTTATCGAATTCGCAGTATAATACAGTCCGGGGTTGCCCAGACTGCGCAGCTTCGCCAGCTGTGGCAGAAATGTGCTGACCGGCGCAGTCGTAAGCGTATATGTCATAAACACCAGGGTCGGGAATATGGCGGAACGACTGATGAGCGGCAGCTTCTGAGGTTGCGAGGACGAGGATAGCGGCTCCGCCGGCATGGCTGTCCGCCTTGCGGACAGGCCAAGCGCGGACGCCGTGCCGGCGAGCGCCATAAGAGAGGCGTATATAAATGCGCTCCCGGAACCGAACTGGTGGAGCAGCCAGAAAGCGAGCAGCGGGGAATACAGGTTTGCGAAAGCGATGGCGTTGCCGTTATACGCCATACCCTCGGCGCGCCGGTTGCTCGGAGCCAGTATCGCGATAATCGTGGCCGTGGCGACCGGCCCTATCGCCAGCCCTATGCCCTGCACCAGCCGCGCCGGTATTATCAGCCACACATTGAAAGCGCCTATATGGAGAAGTGTGGCAATAGCGAAAACGGCGGTGCCGACTATGGCTACCCGCTTAGCGCCGAAGTTCGTTATCCAGCGGCCCGCCATCTGCCTTATCGGAATACTGAGCAGTCCGAACGACCCAACCACGACTCCTGTCTGCCACTCTGACCCGCCACGCTCTAAGACATAGAGTGGAATGATTGTAAGCATCGCGGTATAGGAGGCGAACAGAAAGTGCGATACGAGCATATTCAGAACCAGGTCCCGCGTCCATAGCCGCTCAGTTCCACGCTTGGTTTTTTCAGATTGCAAGTCAGGGGGCCTCTATGAACAGCTATTCCGCAAAGCCGTCTGTGTCTCGGACATCAGAGTAGGGATTGATTGTACGCCCGCCGCGTCACAGGCGCAACAGTTTCATATTGGGTTGCAAGGTCTTTTCGTTTTCAGGAGACAAGTTGATCAACGGGATGACCGTCCCCTCTCTCTCGATGGGCTGACAGGGGTAGGTAACAGTGTACGGCCAAGTATGAATACCAACGTACAGCCCCCTCTCCCTCAGGGCTGAGAGGGGTATGTACTCGGCAGAATCACCCTCACCCCAACCCTCTCCCTGAGGGAGCTGAGAGGGGTATGTATCTGTTGCTCATGGTGGTGTATGTTGAATGATCTTCATTCCGGGTGGTGGTTTGGGCCATTCTTCGGGAAGCAGCCACACTCTCTTCCATACTCTACCCCTGTTAAGAAGCCGTCTCAGCCAGGCCGTGCCGAGTCTCAGCACACTGACGCTCCGACCAGGACTGCTGTGGGCGCTGCGATGAGTCGGCGATAGACACTTCGGCGGCGCTCTGAGGTTGCCCGGCTCTCGCCCCAGATCGGCGGCATCCTCGACTCGGCTACCGTACGCCATCGTCAGCAGTGTCGCCACCGACAACACCAACCAGTGTCGACTCACCCGCTGAGGGTCTGTCCTTCGAGTCTTGTTCCACTGCCAGCCCAGACTTTTGAGCGCTCTGAAGCCCAGTTCTATCCAGAACCGAAGTGCGTACCAGCACACTCCGGCGGCGTCCACAGCCAGGTCGGTCATCACCAGCCACGGCTCGTCCGCTCCGTCCACCCACACCACGATCATCGTTCCCAGACGACGCTTGGAGGTGGCCCTGAACGCCGTGCCGTAGCCGACATATGCGTGATTGGGTCCTGGAACCAGATGACGCGCTCTGATGCGGGTGCCTCCCTGCGGACAGAACACGGTGTTGATCGACTGTCTGACGTACGGATGGAAGCCCACAGAGCATATCTTCTTCCACAGTCTCGGACTCCTCAGTCCTCTGTCGCACATCACCAACACACTCATATGGTTGGGCACCGCATCGGCCAGCAGATCGAGCAGCCTCATTGTGGGCGCTATCCACTCGCCCGGTCTGTTCGCAGCCAGCACGTGCCAGGCCACCGGAATAGCACAACTTCGATAGACCACGCTTATGACTATCGAGTTGAGCTGGTCTCCCTTCATCGTCGGGTCTATTGCCAGCGCCAGTCTGTCCGACTTCCACAGACACAGCACCCATCTCAACAGCGGAGCGAAGCACGACTCCACGTCGATCTGTGTCGCTGTCGGTCTGGGCCTGTGCTGACCGTCGTACAACCACTGTCTGAGATACTGGCGCATGGTGTCGAAGCTGCCCATGAACGAAAGCGCTGTCGAAACTGCGTTCTGACAAGCGCTGCCCATGACAATAGTGCCGTACACCCACAGGGTCAGACCCAGCGACTGAGACTCTCTGAGGTGCGGCAGATGGTATTGTATGGTCTGAGCGATCTGGTAACATTCGGGCGGGAGGCGCATGGCGAATCTGTGGCAACCTTTCTGTTTGGTACCAAAAAGATGCCACAATGCCACGCGCTTTCCAACTCCTCATACCTGTCCTTCGACTTTACATACCCCTGTCAGCTCCCTGAGGGAGAGGGTTGGGGTGAGGGTGATCCACACTATTTCGTCTATGGGATGTCCGATAATGAATAGACCCTGGCCCTATCCCACCGACGTCATTTGCCTGGAGGGTGGCGGATTCACCAGTGTCGAGGGCGAGGAGGGCCAACTGCGCGCCGGTTACAGCATCCGATGGTCCGCGGACTCCACGCGCCGTCTCTGGACTGAAACGGAGACAATGACCGTCCTGATGGTGGAACACTTCAGACAGCGTTAGACGTTACTCTGCATGACTCTGCACGGAAGTCTGCGCTTCAGACGCTTCCCGCGCCTTCTTGAGAGACCGTGCGCTGAACGTTACGTATCCCAGCGCGCCCAGCGCTGTCCCTGCCCCGGCAATGCCGAAGGTGGCGGCGATTCCGATGGCAGAGCCAAGCGGCCCGACGATAAACGCGCCGCCCGAACCACCCACGTCCCATGCCTGCTGAAGCGTTGCGAGAGCTGTGGCGCGCTCGCGCGGTGGAGCGCGGTCCACAGTCAGCGACTGCGTGGCGGGCTGGAGCATACCGAACCCAAGCCCATTCAGGACGCCGGACATGACGAACATCGCCAGATTGTCCGCCACCATAAGCAGGAACATGGCCGCTCCCACCACCAGAAGCCCGGGAACGATTACCGCGCCTCTTCCCAGCCTGTCCGCGACAAGCCCCGATAGCAGCAGCGAGAGCATCTGCGTTATCGAAGTCCCCGTATAGTACAGTCCGGGGTTGCCCAGGTTGCGCAACTTCGCCAGCTGAGGCAGAAATGTGCTGACCGGCGCGGTCGTAAGCGTATATGTCATAAACACCAGGGTCGGGAATATGGCGGAACGACTGACGAGCGGCAGCTTCTCAGGTTCCGAGGACGAAGATATTGGCTCCGTCGGCATCGCTATACGGCTTGCCGACAGACCGAGCGCGGACATCGTTCCCGCGAGAGCCATAAGCGAGGCGTACACAAAAGCGCTGCCGGAGCCAAACTGCTGGTAAAGCCAGAAAGCGAGCAAAGGAGAATACAGGTATGCGAAAGCGATGGCGTTGCCGTTATACGCCATACCCTCGGCGCGCCGGTTGCTCGGAGCCAGTATCGCGATAATCGTGGCCGTGGCGACCGGCCCTATCGCCAGTCCTATGCCCTGCACCAGCCGCGCCGGTATTATCAGCCACACATTGAAAGCGCCTATATGGAGAAGCGTGGCAATGGCGACAACGGCGGTGCCGACTACGGCCACCCGCTTCGCCCCGAAATTGGTTATCCAGCGGCCCGCCATCTGCCTTATTGGAATGCTGAGCAGCCCGAACGAGCCCACTACAATCCCGGTCTGCCACTCTGCCCCGCCACGCTCCAGTACATAGATCGGAATGATTGTAAGCATCGCGGTATAGGAGGCGAACATAAAGTGAGAAATGCACAGGTTCAGAACCAAGTCGTTCGTCCACAGACGCTCGGTTCCACTCTTGGTTTGTTCAGATTGCAAGTCAGGGAGCCTCTGTGAACAGCTATTCCGCAAGCCATATGCGTCTTGGATATTAGAGTAGAGGCTGATTGTACGCCCGCCGAGTCACAGGCGCAACAGTTCCATATTGGGTTTCGGACGAGTGTCCGTACCACCGCGGACGCAATGCGTGAATGGTCACTCGCCCGCCGCGCGAATTTTGTCTTGACCCTCTCGGCTTGGCGGGTGTAGTCTTACTACTCATTAGATGCGATAAAATTCTGCAGTCGCAATTCATAATGGGGTAGATTTTGGACCAACGGACCCTGACGATCGCCGAACCGTCCGCGCCGGAAGAAAAGCCCTCGATACTTTCCCCTGTGCGCTATCCTATGTTCGATTCCCTGAAGTACCGCGATTTCCGCTGGATGGCGGCGGGGTCGCTCGTCTCGTTCATGGCGATGAATATGCAGATGATTACCAGGGGATGGCTGGTGCTTCGGCTGGCGGACGATTCGCCGCTCGCGCTCGCGCTGGTGATGATGAGCTTTTCTCTGCCTATGACGTTCGTATCGCTGATCGGCGGAGCGCTGGCGGACAGGCTTCCGCGCAGGCATCTTGTAATTATGAGCCAGTCGGGTAACGCCCTTATGACGGTGATGTTGGGCGTTCTGGACGTGACGGGCGTCGTTGCCTTCTGGCACGTGCTCGCTATCGGGTTTTTCAACGGCTCGATGATGGCGTTCAATATGCCCAGCAGGCAGGCCATGCTGTCCGAGGTAGTTCCCGAAAAGAGTCTGATGAACGCCATAAGTCTGAACAATTCGGGCATGAACCTCACGCGGATAGTGGGGCCGGCGCTTGCGGGATTCCTGATACTCTTTATTGGCACTCATGGCGTATTCTTTATCGTGGGTGGGATATACGTGTTCGCAGTTATCTCCACACTGATGATTGACGCGGGCAGATCGGCGGCCTCGTCTTCGCGGAAGGGAGTCGGCGGCGACATCAAAGAGGGGCTGGCCTACGTCGCCTCGGATCCCGGACGGCGGGGGCTTGTCATTCTGATGTTGATTACGACTCTGTTCGGGTTTTCGTTCTGGGGTCTGCTTCCGGCGTGGGCGCGGGAGGCGCTGGACGTACAGTCGGACGGACTGGGCATTCTAATGACGATAATGGGCGCGGGCGCGCTGGTCGGAACGCTGGGGTTGGCGGCGATTCCCAACATGAGGCGCAAGGGTATGATACTGCTGGGCTGTACTATCGTATGGGGCGTCGCCCTGGCGCTCTTCTCGCAGACCGCAGTGTACTGGGCTGCTGTGCCGTTCCTGCTGCTGATAGGTGTGATAAGCTCGATTCATATGTCCATGGGCATGACGATGATGCAGACTCTGGCCGCGCCGGAGATGCGTGGACGTATGATGAGCATAGGTATGATGACGTTCGGAGCGATGCCGTTGAGTTCGCTGCCGTTCGGGGCGCTGGCGGAGCGTATCGGGACACCGGACTCCCTCCTGCTCAGCGGGGCGCTGCTGGCCGTGGTCGCGCTGGCCTTTACCCTGGGCTATCCGGCGTTCCGCCGCGTAAACTAGACACACTGATAACCCTGATACGTTCGGAGGTGATTAGATATGGCCCGCAGTTCCATCAGAGGCATGGCGCAGACAGTTCTCGGTCCGGTCGCTCCGGTCGACCTCGGCCCGACCACCACGCACGAACATCTATTCATAGACTTCAGGGCTATGTTCCACCCGCCCGCCGAGGCGACCGCGCAGCACAGAGCACACGAACCGATAACCCTCCAGAACCGGGGCTGGATAGCCTACAACCAGTACTCGAACATTGAGAACCTGTGGGTCGTGGAAGAGGACGTGGCAATCGAGGAGGCGCGGCTATTCAAGCGGGTTGGTGGCGGAGCGATAGTGGACGCGACGACCATAGGAATAGGCCGTGATCCGTTGGCTCTCGCGCGGGTGTCCAGGGACGCGGGAGTGCACGTCATAATGGGCGCAGGGTTCTACGTGGACATCGTTCATCCCGACGACATGGACTCGCGCACGGAGGACGACCTGGCGCGCAAGATAATCGAGGACATAGAGGAAGGCGTGGACGGAACGGGCGTGCGCGCCGGAATCATTGGCGAGGTCGGATGCACCTGGCCGCTTACGGATAACGAGCGCAAGTCCCTGCGGGCGTCTGCCGTCGCCCAGCGTGAAACCGGAGCGGCGATGCTGATACACCCGGGCCGCCATGAGACCGCTCCGCTCGAGATAATTGAAGTCCTTGCCGAGGCGGGCGCGGACATAAGCCGCGTGATAATGGGACACCTGGACCGCACGGTCGCCAGGTTCGAGACGCTGGAATCGCTTGCCTCCACCGGCTGCTATCTGGAGTGGGACCTGTTCGGAAACGAGTCGAGCCACTATCCACTGTCCGACATGGATATGCCGTCCGACGGCCAGCGAATGGACGTCATCAAGCGTGTCCTTGATAAGGTCGGCTGCGATGATCGGATCGTCCTGGCACATGACATATGCACCCGGCACCGCCTGACGCGGTACGGCGGACACGGTTATGGGCATATCTTCGAGAACATCGTTCCTAGGATGCGTGCGCGCGGCTTCTCCAACGAACAGATTGGCGCGCTTACGCAGCACAACGCCGCCCGCATTCTGGCCTTCGTCTAGGAATGTATCCCACTTTGCCATAGTCTATGGGAGCGGCGGATTGTTCTCGACAGAGGGAATAGAAAACCGTGCCCGGACCTTGTCCCACTTCTCTATCTGGCTATCCCTGAGAAAAACGACATAGCCGTCGGGGATCCGTTCGTACTCGACACCCGCATCCTCCAGCGCGTCCATGAACGCCATTCTCAGGTGCAGTTCGGGGGGTTCTACGAGAAGAGTAGGCACTGCCTTATGAATATTACTCGGGGAATACTTCGCTGACCGACAGTGAAACGTCGTCGAATACTGACAGTTTGAGTGTCTCATCAAACCCTACTATCCGCGAGCGCTGGTATTCTACATCGGACGGCTGGGTATATACCTCGACGTGTCGCTCCCGGATATTCGCTATCCAGGTTTCGGGGATTCCGAAACGAGCATACAGCGGCAATTTCACATTCCGGTCATAGTCAAGGGTCGTGTCCGAAACCTCGATTATCAAGAGGATGTCCTCGGGGCCGGGGTGCGCCGAGGAGTAGAAGTCATTCCGCCATTTCAGAATCGTTACATCAGGCTCAGGCTCAGCGCCACTATCCAGTCGCACCGGACTCTGTACACTGACGAGCGCGCGCTGTCCCAATTGGGAAGAGAGTCCGTAGTCCAGCGCGTTAACTGAAGATGCGTGTCTGGATCCGATTGGCGACATAGGGATAATCTCTCCATCAATAAGCTCGACGCGCTCGTGGGGCGCGAGGATGCCCGCCTCAGCCATCGCGTAGTACTCGTCCACGTTGAACAGGCGGGGCTTGTCCGCATACGTGTAGAATATCCTGCCGCCCAGCAGTTCCAGATGTTCATCCTCTGTCAGGATGCCCGCCTTGGCCATAGCGTAGTATTCATCTACGTTGAACAGGCGAGCGGCCCGCCCGGTCTGCGTTGTCATGGGAGCCGCCTTTTCTAGCCCGCCAGCTTCATCAGTCGCGCCATTCGCGCCTTGTGATATACGTGGTCGCCCAGATAGTGCTGAAGCGTTCGCGCGCGCTTGGTGTACTGTGTCAGGCCGTAGTCGAGGTCTGCGCCTATGCCCGCATGGACGTGGTGAGCGGCGTCGCAGGCCCTTGGGAATCCCAGGCTCGCCACCGACTTCGCGGTGGATACGCCGACAGGCGCGTCCGCCATTCCCTCGTCGAGCTGCCAGAGGGCCTCGAACGCGGTCCACTTGGCTGAGTCCGCGTCTGTCAGCGCGTCAATGACGTGATCCTGGACCCGCTGGAACGTGCCTATTGGCACACCGAACGCGATACGAGTCTGACTGTACTCGCGCGTCATGTCATAGACGGCCTGAGTTCCGCCTGCCATAAACGCGCACAGAACCGCGGTCGCCCTGTCCATCGCGGGCTCGATAGCACCCCACGCGCTTCCCGGCTCGCCCAGCACGTTGGCGGAGCCTACCTCGACGTTCTCAAAATTCACCTCACACGCCTTGGGGCCTATCCAGCCCTGCATCACGCGGACGGAGACGCCCGGCGCCGTCCTGTCCACGGCCATCAGGCTCAGGCCGTTCTCCGGCGCGCCGCCGTTGGAGGTGCGCGCTGCGACCAGAATGCGGTCGGCGACGTTGGCGTCGGGTATAAACAACTTTGTGCCGTTCAGTACGTACCCGCCGTCGCTCTCGGCTGCCTGAAGCTGGATCGAGCCGGGCGACCATGAATAGTCAGGCTCGGTGTATGCGAGCGCGTAAATCTGCTGGCCCATCGCGATTCCGGGCAACATCGCCTGCTTCTGATCCTCGGAGCCTGCCGCCAGAATCGCCTGCGCCGACAGCACCGCCGAGGACAGCAGGGGACTGGGGCAGGCATAGTAGCCCATGACTTCGGACACGACACCCAGGTCAACCCAGCCCTGTCCAAGTCCGCCATACTCTTCAGGTATGGCCAGAGAGGGCCAGCCCAGTTCCGACATCTGTTCCCATAGGCTGGGGTCGAAGCCGGACTCGCTGTCGTCTATCTCCAGGACACGGGTCTTGGGTAGCTGGTCTTCCATAAACTCCCGCGCGGAGGTCTGGAGCATAGTCTGAATTTCATTGAGAGTAAGATCCATTATATAAAGCCTCACCGTTTGAATTTGGTAACAATGTCAGGGCCGGCATTCGCCAAGCACGTCACAGATTATACTTTGGCGAGACACACAGGGCAATCTCAACCGGCCCGCTGCGGACACACAAAGAATCGCGACAAATGAAAATGAGCGGGCTGTGGGCTTATGAAGGTGTGTTCGCGGGTGTCGAACCTAATTCGGCTATACCTGCCGCAGCCTGGGATCGAACGTGTCTCGCATCCAGTCCCCGAAGAAGTTCAGGGCCAGGACCGTCAGCCCGATGGCGATACCGGCGAAAACCGACACCCACCAGGCGTCCCTGAGATACTCTCTCCCGTCCGCGATTATCCCGCCCCAAGTGGCGGTGGGGGGAGGTATTCCGGCTCCAAGAAAACTCAGGAAAGCCTCAGTCAGAATTAGCTGTCCTATGCGAAGCGTAGCAATGACCAGGACGGTGTCCAGCACGCCGGGCAGAATGTGGCGGATGAGTATTCTGAGAGATATTTGCAACATACAAATGACGGAAAATGGTCGGTGTATGGCATATTCAGGTAGAAATGGTATTGGTGTCAGTCTATTAGCTGCCTGAGGCGCGGGTCGAGGCGGTCGCGCAGCCAGTCGCCGGTGAAGTTGAGAGACATGACCACCAGGAATATCGCCAGTCCGGGGATGACCGTGGGCCACCAGGCCGTGGTTATGTAGCTTCTGCCCTGTGAGACCATACTGCCCCAGGTGGGTGTGGGGTCAGGGACTCCGGCGCCGAGGAAGCTGAGAGCGGCCTCCGCCAGTATCAGCGAGCCGACGCTCAGCGTCGCTATCACGACAGCGGTGTTTATAACGCCGGGCAGGATATGGCGAGTAAGAATTCGCAGTTGTGAACAGCCCGCTACTCGCGCGAGGTCAACATAGGGCTGGCTGCGTATAGTAAGCGTTTGACTGCGTATGACCCTCACAAACGGGTTCCAGGCGAGCGCTATCATCAAAAACAGAAGCAGCGTCAAGCTCTGGCCGAACAGCAGCACACACACAAGCGCGACCATCAGAAACGGCAGCGCCTGCCATATGTCAACAAGGCGGGTTATGATTTCATCCACCCACCCTCCGGTGTATCCGCTGACAATGCCAAGTGTTGTGCCAGTCACGAACCCACTGAGCAGCGCGATTGCTGCCACCACAAGCGATATGCGCGCTCCAAACAACATTCGGGCCAGAACGTCGCGTCCCGTGTGATCTGTGCCAAGCATATGATCCCATGTGGATAGGTCGAATCTCTCGCGTTGCTCCCTGCCCTCGGATGTCCAGGACGGGGCGATATGCCTGCCGCGGATACCCATTTCCGTGGGCTTTCGCGGGTTTGGGCTGCCCGACCATTCGGACAAGATTGGAGCGAATATTCCCGCGAGTATTAGAAAAGCCAGTATGAACATGGGTATCGCGGGCCAACGCCTCATGAAAGACCATGCGGACCTGAGCTCCCTGATTACGGGCGGGTAGTCCCTGACTCCCAGGAGGTCTCTTTCTATCTGAGTCATCTGCATATGAATTTGCCCTATTCGTACCGGATGCGGGGGTCTATGACAGCGTACAGAATATCTGCCAAGAACGCGAACGTGACGTAAATGCCGATGAAGCAGAACACCGTTCCGGCCAAAAGCGGCCAGTCGTTGTCATATACCGCCTGGTTGAGCGCAACCGTGCCGATTCCAGGCAGGCCGAAAACTATCTCCACGACCAGTGCGCCGTTCAGATAATCGGCGAGCAGTACGAAGGCCGAGGTCAGCGGCGGAATGACCGCGTTGCGCAGAGCGTGCTTGACTATTATGGTAATCGGAGCCACGCCCTTGGCTCGCGCCAGCTTGATATATTCGGAATCGAGTATCTCCAGCATCGAGGAGCGTGTAAGTCGCATGATGCCTGCTGACGCGGGCCAGCCCAGAACTATGCACGGCAGGACATAGTATTTCACATTGTTCCACGCCAGCGGAAAGCCTTCATAGTTCCCAATCGAGCCGACTGGGAACCAGGCGAGCCCTGTCTTTTCGGGGAGTATAACCGCGAATATGAGTATCGCCATCACAGCCGACCAGAACTGCGGGATAGCCTGCCCGAACAGCGCGAATATCCGGCCAAAGTAGTCCAGAACGGTGGCTCGCTTGACCGCGGCCAGTATTCCCATGCTCACGCCGACCAGTATTGCGAATATCCACGCGCCCATAGCCAGTCTCAGCGTAACCCCAATATGGATGCGGATTATATCGCTCACGGGTCTCAGGGTGCCGATAGACTGGCCCATGTCAAACCGGGCGAGATTCCATACCCATATTATGTATTGCTCGGGGAGCGACTTATCTACCCCAAGCTCCGCACGGATCAGATCTATATGTTCCTGGGTGAGTTCCACCTGGGAATCCCCAATATAGAGATCCAGCGGATCGGGGCCGAGCCTGGTCAGAATAAATATAACTAAGGTGGCCCCTATGATAGAGATGAAGATTGACAATAATCTTCTGGCTAAGAAACGTGCCATATCCTCGGGACCTCATTATTGGGATGGTTCATAGTATCTAAAGAAATCTGTGCGGATTTCAGGTCGAGATTCCTCCACACAAGAGGTCTCAGTCAGGCCGAATACCGATTGTATGCGCGTTGTGAGAAATAGGGGAGGAACGAGCCCTCCCCTATTTCTCAATGTGTCACCGGTATGCTATTTATTGCGCCGGCAGTATGTGCTGTGGCCTGCCCCAGAAACCGGCCGCCGTCGAGCGGGAGTTCCAGGATTCTACAGTCTCAGGATTGGCCGCGACTCCGCGAGGAGGCTGCACCAGTCCGCTGTAAAGCTGCCAGTAGTAGTAGTAGTCAACCATGTCCAGGTGAAGGTCCTCGCGCGCCGCTTTGTCCCTTTCACCATTGATGCTGATGTACATGAAGTCCAGGAACCTGCTCTCGAACGCGCAGCCCCAGGCCGGACGGCTGAACGTGCTGTCCGATGGCGGCGGAGGCCAGTCGAACGGGTAGTTCGCGGTCTCCACACTGCAATTCTTCACAACCGGGTAAGCCTGGGTGCGGTCTCTCATTCTCGGAACCACGACTGCGCCATACTCTTCGGTGAGAAGCGTGACCTTGACTCCGACAGATTCCCAGTCCGCCGCAACCGCGTCAGCCTGCTCCAGGCAGACGTCGCCGGTCTCGCAGGCGTACTTGTTCAGCTTGATTTCGAACCTCGAACCGTCCGGTCCAGCGCCTTCGGGGAATCCGGCCAGATCGAGCAGACGCGCGGCCTCGGCCTTGTCTGTCGGTATTTCCCACGGCCATTCGTAGTCAGGCTCGGCGGCGGGGACGTTGTACTCGACCCAGTCTGTGCCAGCGCCCAGAATCGGGTGGCTGTACTTTTCGTGGGCGGCGTTTATCATTGCCTGGGTGACTGTGCGCTCAGGCCGCCAGCCCGGGAACTTCGGCCCCATCAGCTCGAGGTAGATGGGTGTGCCGAGACCGGCCTGGAGAACGTCCACGATTCCCTGACGGTCAATCGCGTGTGAGAGGCCCCAGCGCACCAGCCGGGCCTGCTCCATGTCGTCTAGGCCAGCGGGGTTATTGGTGTCGTCATAGGGGCACTGATCTCCCCACGGGCAGCCTATCCAAGCAAAGTCCTCCGAGTACACGGGGGAGTCCCAGGGGGCTGTCGTGTTTTCATCGTCCGCCAACGGCATTCGGGTCTTGGCGTTCAGATCTGTCCACAGGTTGCCCGGCCAGATGGCGCTGAGGGTCATCGTGTCTTTGTCGGACATTGTGGTGATGAACTTCAGGCCCTGGGATTCAAGCTCGGTCAGCCTTGCGAAGTCAATCGAGCTTATGTCGGCCTGGCCGGCGCGCATCATAGCCATACGGCTCGTTATCTCCGGCACCTGCACCACGACGAACTTGCCAATGTGGGGCGGCTCGGTCCAGTGGTCGGGCACGGCATGAACTTCGCCGCGGTTGTTTGGCAGCCACTCGCCGATGGTGAACGGGCCTGAACCTACCGGCACCAGCAGCATCTTCTCTGGTCCCATTTTATCGTAGGCGTCCTTGCTATCGAGCCTGACCGTCGTGTCGTTGATGTCGAACTCGCTGATAGGAATTCCCCAGAAGATGTCTGTCACCAGTGGGGCCTTTACTGTGTAGTCGTCAACTGCCGACGCCTCACCGAACGTGCCTCCGAGCTGCGCGCCGATGGCGGCGCCGAGGCTTGGATTGACGACCGCGTTCTGCACGTTCATGTTCCAGGCTACGTCGTGCGCGGACATTTCGCCGAAGTCCTCACCGCTAAAGGCGGCGGGCGTGTTGAACTTGATACCCTCTCTTATCTTGAGGGTGAGTTCGTTGCCGGCGCTATTGATACTCCATTCCTCTGCCGCAAACGGGGACAGTGGATCAACACCGTCGTGGACGAGAAGCTGGTCGAAGAATCCCATCTGGATCTCGCCCGGGCTTCCGCCGTATGTCTGCTCCTGGAAGTCGCCGAACTGTTCGGAAACTTCACGGATGGCCATAGTGATGGTTATATCACTGACTTCCATGGACGGCGCCGGAGCGGGCGCGATGGTGGGCTGCGCTACCGGCGCGGGGGCGGTCGTGGGCGCAGGGGCCGGTGCCGGAGCGGTTGTCGCCGCCGGTGCCGGCGCCGGTGCGGTTGTCGCCGCAGGGGCAGGGGGCGGAGCGGGTTCATCATCGCTGCTGCTGCACGCCACCAGCAATGCCGCCGCCAGAATTGTCGTGGCCGCTAATATGCCTACTTTCGTCAATTTTCTCAGAGAAAACATACTTTCTCTCCTGTCCTTCCCATTCACTTCCGACTTCCTCTAATCCTGATATAAACAAACTTACCTTCAAGCCAAGTCCGACGAAGGCTTTGTAATGATATATAATTTTGTGCAGATGTCAAGTTTTTGAACCCGCCTAAGAGGGTATTTTCCTTATTGGGAATGGCACAGTCTTATAGCTATCATTCCCTCATAACATCTGTCCGGATTGACGATTTTCCCATAACATCACCCAGCCGGAAGCGCAGTTCTCAGCCTTATGTGGCTGACTGAACGAAAAATGAAAAAACCCTGGAATCCGTGCCAGGGCGTTTTCAGAGTCAGTAATCAGTCTGCGCGGTGGAATCAGCCCGAACATGAGAGAAAAGCGGGATTCGACGCGATTGCATATACCTGGATTTATAATTTCGAGTGATCCGCTGGGCATACGCTGGGCGATTGACAGGGAGACGCTGGGGGAACGCTGGGGCCATTTTCACCCAGCGTTCACCAGCGTTTCCCAGCGTTTATAGCTAAGACAATTTTTCCCTCGCGCAGGGGAACATGATTGATAAGGTCGGATTTATGGATAGTCTGTCGTAGAAGTTGTTCATCATGCGTACATTGTAGCGCATTGAAGGCATATTTGTGTAGTAGAGGGGGAATTCAGGCAGACTTTGCAGAGGCCCTGAGCCGCCTAACCGGACGTTTGGGAATTCAGAGTTGAAAGTCAGAGGCGCACGCGGCCCTTCTATATCATCTCTCCACCTAAGCTGACAGGGGTAGGCATTGGATCTATTCACCCTCACCCCAGCCCTCTCCCTGAGGGAGAGGGGGCTGTACGTTGGTATTCATACTTGGCTGTACGCTTTTGCCTACCCCTGTCAGCTCCACCTAAGGCAGGGTTACGAAATAATCAGTAGGTGATGAGGGACTCTATCCGGTGAGGCGCGAGAGCGTCGCGCCCGCGCAGTTCGCGCAGTTCGATCACGACTCCAAGTCCCGCTACTACTCCCCCGGCGCGTTCTATGAGCTTCGCCGTGGCCGCCAGGGTGCCGCCCGTGGCTAGAAGGTCGTCCGCGATGAGTACGTGGGAGCCGGCAGCGACGGAGTCCACGTGTACCTCGAGCGCGTCCTCGCCATATTCCAGGGTGTAGGCTTGGGAGTGAGTGTGGAAGGGCAGCTTGCCCTGCTTGCGCACGATTACCAGCGGCAGCCCGAGTTCGTATGCCAGGGGCGCGGCAAAAAGAAAACCGCGCGATTCGACTCCGGCAATCGCGTCCAGGTCGGATGGCTCGAAACGAGCTGCGATCTCCTCGACCGCATACCTGAATGCGTCGGGATTCTGCAACAGAGGGGTTATGTCTCTGAATAGTATGCCGGGCTGTGGATGATCGGGAATGTCTCTTATGTGCTGTCTGAGGTCCAATATCCTGCGCTCCCGTCCGGGGTCTGCGGTGATGATAGGAATATGATGGCATCAGGTCAAGCGCACCCATCTTTTTCGGCCCGCCCCGCCAATACGCCCGCCTACGCAATCTGTTATTCTTCGGCGCAAGTATCAACTTCGAGGTGTGTTTTGACCAACCCGGAACTCTCTTTTCAACAGTTCGAGATGGACTACGAGAACGCGCTGGCCATGCTGGCGGAACGCCATGTGGACGACGCCGCGCTGGACGCTCTTATTTTCGCCGAGGAGGCCAGGCCCAACGCGGGCGCCGACCAGTACAGCCCTGAATGGATTCGGCCTTTCGTGGCGGTGGCGGCGAACCTGGCGCAGGAGAATCTGATCAGGCTGGCGGCCAGCTCGGGCGGGCTGGCCTCCGTTATACCCCAGGCTATCGCGCCGGCCATAGTCAGGGCGGTGCAGCTTGGCTACGTCGAGGGGTATTTCGCGGCCAAGGACGATTAGAGTGGAACGATGGGGATAGCGGACATACTTGTGCCCGGACGCCGCAAGAGACGTCGCAACCTAGAACTTTCGATAGACGGCGTGGCGGATGTGGCCCGCGCCCGGACCGGGGAGATGGACAGTCACAGCGCGAGGCTCTGGAATATGCTGTGCGACGCTTCACGGCAGACGCTCCACCAGTTGCTTATCAGGAATGACGATGCCATGATGGACTGGGGACTGAAGCCGCATATCAAGCGTGTTGACGACAGGAACCTGGTCATTCTCTTCTGGTGGATGCTTCTGTACCAACTGGCGCTGTTCAAGACGCGCGGCTTCGACGGGTACGACCCCGCGAACGACGCGGGTCGGATGTACGACCTCTCCCGACGCTTCGTAGCAGCCGAGTTACAGAGGCTTGGCGCGGGCGCGGGGCCGCCCGGTTCCTGGGCCGACGACTGGGAGCGCCAGTTTCCTCTCGAATCCGCCATGGCTATGTACAATAGCGTCTATAACCTGCTGGGGCTGAGAGGCGACTTGACCGTCCGCATCGAGCACGTATCCCACTTCACCACAATCACAGAGAGAGCTTACGACCAGCTTACGGCGGAGTGAAACTCTCGGGCGCCCACGCATCACCGCCCGCGCGAAAGGACGTTCGGGACGGAGTCAAGGTGAAACCGGTTCTGAATTTCGCCATAATACCCGCTCTCTGAATTGAACATTTTCGGGAAAAAGGATAGTCTTTGTCTGGAATTTACGTTCTGAAGCGAGGTCTTTCCCATGCGTCAAGCCAGTCGTCCCCTGCCTCAGCAGATGGACAAGCCCCTGCAAGAGTCTCTCAGCGTACATATGCCGCCCTCGTCGAGCGGCGTTCCCCCGATATACAGGGAGACGACGAAGTGCATTGCCTATATGTGCGTATATGCCTACGGGTGCAGGGAGCGTACTCGGCGTCCGGCACAGGTTATGATGCGCCGGTGTATGCGCTATATGCCTGAAAGGCTCAGGATCAGGCCGAAGCTGTCGGACTACGCTCTCGACCTGCTCGCCAAGCAGCGTCAGAGGGGTGTCCGGCTTGCGAGTGAAACGTCTGCCATTCTGGACGAACATCGGCCGAACGGCCCGATACGTAAAGTAGCATAGAGGTTTTGGTATGTCCGGTCTGTTCGAGCTCCGCGGAAAACGGCGATAGTCACGGGCGGCAACGGGGGCATCGGACTCGGTATAGCGCGGGGACTTGCGGGCGGGGGCGGGGGCAAGATAATAAACATAGGCTCGATGACCTCGGTGTTCGGTTCGGACTGGGTGGCGGCCTATTCGGCGAGCAAGGGCGGTGTCGTCCAGCTTACCAAGAGCCTTGCTGTGGCCTGGGCGGGGGACAATATACAGGTCAACGCGATCCTGCCAGGCTGGATACATACCGACCTGACCGCGCCTATACGCGACCAGTTCACCGAACGCTACGAGTACATAAGGTCGCGCATCCCGCACGGGCGTTGGGGTGAACCCGACGAGATGGGCGGCGCGGCTGTGTTCCTGGCAGGCGCCGCGTCGGATTATGTAACGGGTGTCTCCCTCCCCGTGGACGGCGGCTATACTTCGTTCTGATGAACTCTCACAAGATTCAAGCGCAACTACTGGTAGGAGCAGAGATTTGTCGTGTAAGGGAAGGCGTGAAATTTGACGTTGCCTTTCGAGTTTACCGTGGATGGGCCACCTGCCTCACAGCAGGGAAGTCGTACCAATGTGAATAAATGGAAACAGAAAGTGGAAGTTGCTGTAATGCAGTATTGGCCATCAGGAGTATTACCTGTAACCGTCGAGATTATGGTCACTATCACGCATTTCTACGATAGCAGCGCGTTATTCTACAAAAGCCGCAGATTAGATGTTGACAACATTCCCAAGCCAGTCCTTGACACCTTAAAAGGACTCATTTTTCAGGATGATGTCCAAGTGACAGATTTGCTATGTCGCAAGCGCGATATTCAGGGTAACTTGCTTATAATGAATCCGTCGAATATTCTGGATGCAGGTTTGCGGAGAGGCAAGGATTTTCTCTTCGTTCTTCTCGAAGAAGCTCCTGACCAGGAGGTAATCGAATAATGGAAACAACCTCTTCATTGGAAAGGGTGCGCGCTCGGGATCTCGCCGACAAGTTCCGCAGACAAGGATACGAAGTGATTGAATATCCTTCACAAGATCAGCTACCGAGTTTCCTGACTGGCTATCGTCCCGACATGATACTACGAAAAGGAGACGAATCTGTCGTTGTAGAGGTGAAATCTAGGGAGTCGTTGATCGGCTATCCCAAGCTTGGAGACTTGACTGAACTGTTGCGAAGTCAGCCAGGTTGGAGACTTGAACTGGCATTGGTCAATACAGGGGATCAAATAGACCTTCCTCCAGACGCTCACTTGTTCACAAGAGAAGACATCCTTCAAATCGTAAGGGAATCTGAACGTCTTATGGAGGATGGTCTTGTCGAAGTTGCCCTGTTGCATGGTTGGACTGGAGTGGAGGCGGCCATAAGGCTGATTCTGGAAGAAAATGGCGAATCGCCTGAGAAATTACCCTCTATCCATGTACTCAAGATCGCTGTTATGGAAGGCTTGATGGACAGGGACGACTATGAGCGTCTGGACCGGATTCTGGAGTATCGCAACGCATACGCGCACGGATTCACGACAGCCGATTTCAACGCGACTCTTGTAGATGAGCTTATCGAGACGACGAAGCGAATTTTGCGTACGGAACTTGCGCTGGAACTCGTCTGACCACACGATACACACACATAGGCAGGCGACCATTGGATCCCTGCCTATACGAGCAACTCTGTCAGAGGGCGGTTAGAGTCCGCCCGCTACCGCGGGAACTATGCTAACCTCGTCGCCGTCGCCGGTGGCGGAGTTGATTCCATCCAGGAATCGCACGTCTTCGCCGTTTACGTACACGTTGACAAAGTTGCGAAGGTCCCCATTCTCATCGCAGATGCGTTCCTTGATTCCCGGGAACTGGCTCTCCATAGAGTCAATCGTCTCTCTGAGCGTCGCGCCCTGGGCATTTACTCTATCCTGACCGTCGGTTACCCGGCGGAGAGGGGTTGGTATCCTGACCGTAATGGCCATTTTATGTCAGACCTCCAAAATTTGTTGTCGGCAAGTCGGGTTAGAGGGCTTAGCCCTGAATGACGTCGCCGCTCACCGGGTCCACACGGACGCCGGTGCTTGTAACCCATTCAAGCCCGTTGGCGACTTCTTCCTCGGCGCCCTCCAGTTCAAGCACCACCCAGCCCATATCCTCACGAACATCGGCGCGCCGGATGTTCGTAACCAGCTTAAACCGATGCCCGAGCTCATAGATGATAGGCTCGGTGACCAGGTTGGTTGGAAATGTGAATTTGACACGTCTTGTGGCCATGCTCACCTTCTCCTCGCGCCGATTGAGCTACCTCGCGGCCATTGCGTCTTCGAATGAGCCGTATGTCGGGGCTATAGTTATCGTTTCCACAACAGGCTCGACCACTTCAATGGTTTTCAATCCGTTGCCGGTCACGTATGCGACGGTGAGTTCATCGGACTTGATAAGCCCGTTCTCGACAAGCCGTTTCAGCCCTGATATTACGACACCACCCGCCGTTTCTGTGAATATGCCCTCGGTCTGGGCCAGCAGCTTGATCCCGTCCACGATCTCGCTCTCCATGGATATAACGCCGGAGCCCGCCGATTCTCTGATAGTCTTCAGCGCGAACGGGCCGGAAGCGGGGTTCCCGATAGCGAGCGATTTGGCGATTGTGTCAGGCCGGACGGGCAAAACCTGGTCGTCGCCTCTCTGGTATGCCTGCACTATGGGCGAACATCCCTCGGCCTGGGCGATGTGCATATGTGTTTCGACTTCCCCAATCAGGCCGACGTCGGCCATCTCGGTGAGTCCCTTGTGTATCTTGGTGAACAGTTCCCCGGACGCGCCCGGCACTATGCAGTGGTCCGGAGACTGCCATCCGAGCTGTTCGGCCACCTCGTGTCCCAGGGTCTTGCTGCCTTCGGCGTAGTATGGGCGCATATTCACGTTGACAAATGCCCAGCGATGGTTGTCGGCGAGTTCGCTGCACAGCCGGTTCACCTGGTCGTAGGTGCCGTCCACCGCTATCAGCGTCGCGCCGTATATGCCCGCTCCAAGTACTTTCCCTTTCTCCAAGTTGGAGGGAAAGAATACCATTGTCGGGACGCCCGCCTTTGCGCCGTGCGCCGCCACTGAACCCATCAGGTTGCCGGTCGAGGCGCAGGCAAGAGTGTCGAACTCAAATTCGAGCGCCTTCGTCGCCGCGACGGATACAACCCTGTCCTTGAACGAGAACGTCGGGTTTACGCTGTCGTTTTTGATGTACAGGTTTTCCAGACCCAGACGCCTGCCGAGGTTCCTGGCATGAATGAGAGGAGTGAATCCGGTGCCCATGTCGAGGGCGCGGTCGGCGTCCACGGGCAGAAAGTCGTGGTAGCGCCACATAGTGCCGGGGCCTTCTGCGATACTCTCGCGGCTGACTGCTTTGGAGATGCTGTCGTAGTCGTATTCTACTTCCAGCGGTCCAAAGCAGAAGTCGCAGGCATTAAGTGGCTCGACAGGGTATTCTCTGCCGCACCCACGGCAACGCAGACAGCTTACGTGGGACAACTTCCTCAGTCCTCCGTCACCCGTCGAGCGCGCCTTGTATCTTTGTCCCGCCGATGTCGCCCGCTGTTTTGGAACTGCCAGCGAGTATGCGCAGGCGGTGGACATAAAGGGATTTTGGAAGGCGATCGGGAAGGGTTATTAAACAGGGGAATCGTAGCAACGGGCAAGTTGGGTTGTCAAGAAACAGGGCAAAGGCGCTAAAGGGATTTTGGAAGGCGTGTCTCTATCGGGAAGGGTTATTAAACAGGGGAATCGTAGCAACGGGCAAGTTGGGTTGTCAAGAAACAGGGCAAAGGCGCTGCCGGGCTGAGAATTCAATTGACCCCCTAAATTCGGAGTGATATTATAGTGATGTTTTTATGTGAAAGTATTCACTAATAAGCATGACCAATAAGTGAAATACGCCCATTGACCTGCTTGGCTGGAGGCGGTATCAGGTGGGGATGCCCGCTTTCTCTGGCCGAAATCAGCTTACATCCGTCCCAAGGGGGAAAATGTTGAAGAAACTCGCAACCCTGACCTTCATGGTATGTGCAATTTTTTCCTTGATACTGGCCTGCGGCCAACCCGCGCCAACCGAGCCGTCCAGGGTGACTATTCAGCGCGCGTCGCCGCCTATTCCGCCTCCGGCCCCGACCGCCGCGCCCGATGACGCCAACGGCGGCGCCACCGAGGCGCTGGTAGGCACCCCCTTTACTGTCAGACTCAACGACAACGGAGGAGCAGGCCCGTTCGGCTATGACCCGCTCGATCTCACTTTCAGCAACGGTGAGATCGTGAATTTCACACTGATTGGCGAGGCCGCGTTCCACACATTCACAGTCTCCGATCTGGACATAGACGTTGAAATCGAGGCGGGTGAAACGGTCGGGCTGGACTTCGTGTTCGACGTTCCCGGCACCTATGAGCTTATCTGCATCCCGCACGAGGCGCTCGGCATGGTGGGTACGATAACAGTCCAGTAACATAGCCACGCCGGACCGGAAGTCGCCATAACTTTGCGCAGCTTCCGGTCGTTATATACAGCGAACCGCTCCCATGGGAATGTGGAACCGGGAATTGAGAGTGTAGAAAGGGGCATGAGAGAGGCGCTGCCTGTTTCAGCAGACTTGGCGAAGCGGCGCCTTTCCGAAGTCGTCTATGAGAAATCTTACCACTCCGCACATGAATAGACCGGCTTCGGTTATAGGGGTGTTCATAGCAGCCGCAATTCTATGCTCCGTCTTATTTCTGGCGTGTTCGGGCGGCGACGAGCCAGCCGCTCCGGCGCCCGCGCCCGCGCCTATCTCATCTCCCACAGTCCCAGCCCCGACCCCACAGCCCACTACTCCCGCACCCGCTGCCGAACCTGCCACGGCTCCCACCGCCGCCGCTGTATCCCAATCCACGATGCCTTCGACTACTCCGGCTGCCGAACCCGCTACGGGCGGGGTGATGGTGTCGGTTTCGGACGAGTCCGTTGCGCGGTACAGCGTTACCGAGCAGCTCGCGCGGCTGAGTTCCCCGATTGATGCGATAGGCGAAACCGGAGAGGTCGAGGGCGCGATAGTGTTCGACGCGGACGGGAACGTTGACCAGTCACTTTCGGTCATAACGGTTGGCCTCGCTGGGCTGAGAAGCGACGAGTCACGGCGCGACAAGTACGTCCGCAACAATGTCTTCGACACATCGCAGTTTCCGAACACGGAGTTTGTCGTAACCGGGACGCCAGGGCTGGGCTGGCCTTTCCCTGAATCCGGCGAAACCACATTCCAACTCACCGGCGACATGACCATAAGAGATGTCAGCAGTCCGGTGACGTGGGATGTAGAAGCTCAGTCTTCCGGCGGTGTGATAACGGGACAGGCCAGGACGGTCGTTACATTTGACCAGTTCGGACTGTCCAAGCCGTCGCTGGCGTTCATAGTGAGCGTCGAGGACGAGATTCGGCTGGAACTGGACATCACCGCTTCAATCGAGTCGCCGCCGTCCCGGTGAGACTGTCCGTTCGCGTTGAGTCTCGAATTCGGGGTCTTTCCGGTTTATAGTGGACTCAAACTGCGTTGACGCTCGGAAAGCGGCGATTTTATACTGTTCAGAATGCACATCTACCCGGCTATTCATTTAGCCGCGCGCAAGCTCGCCCATCTATCCGGGGCTTGCCGGCCCACTGCGTGAATGTCCGGGAATACTGAATTTAGAGGGTATAGACCATGCAGCTATCATGTCTGCAAGAGAACCTGAACCGGGGGCTGTCGGTCGTCCAGCGCGCCGTCGCCACCAGAACCACGCTTCCGATAACCCAGAACGTTCTTATAGCGACCGACAACTCGCGTCTCAAGCTGGCCGCGACCAACCTCGATATTGCCATCAGCACCTGGATAGGCGCCCAGATCGAGGAAGAGGGCACTGTTACGATACCGGCCAGGATGCTCAGCGAATTCGTAAACTCCCTGCCCGCAGAGCGTATTGACATCACTTCGGTGGAGCAGCCCGTCGGACTGGACCTCAAGTGCGCCCGTTTTCAGGCCCATATCAACGGCCAGGATGCCGACGACTTCCCCCCTATTCCCAGCGTCACCGAAGGGGTGATCGGTCGTGTAACCCCAGGTGTGCTTCGCGACGCCATCAACCGGGTTGCCTTCGCGGCGGCGACGGAAGACTCGCGCCCCGTGCTGACCGGCATAAAGGTCGAGATTTCGGGCGACACCTTCACGTTCGCGGCGGCGGACGGCTTCAGGCTCGCTGTTTACGAGGGAAAATTGGCCGAACCCATAGCCGACGCCGAGAGTCTGGAATTCATAATACCGGCGCGCGCGCTGCAGGAAGTCAACCGTCTTATAGGTGGTCAGTCCGATCCCATAGAGTTCACGGTAACCCAGCAGAAGAGCCAGGCGATGTTCAAAATGGACAGTGTGGAGCTTGTGTCCCAGCTTATCCAGGGAACTTTCCCGAATTACAAGCAGCTAGTACCCGAGAGTTACGAGACCAGGGCAGTAGCGAATCAGGGAGCATTCCTCCAGGCGACAAGGACAGCCTCGATTTTCGCAAGGGACGGATCGGGCATAGTGCGACTCAACGTAACGTCCGACCAGGAAGATGAATCAGTCGGTAAGATAGCCGTATCATCACGCGCGGAAGAACTCGGCGACAACATAGGGGAAGTGGACGCTAAGGTGGAGGGCGGCGAGGCGAAAATTGCCTTCAACAGCAAGTACCTCACCGACGTTCTGGACGTTCTGGGCGACGGCGAAGTGGCTATGGAAACCACCACACCCTCAAGTCCCGGGGTAATAAAACCCGCCGCCGAATCCGAAGCCTACAAATACACTCATGTCGTGATGCCGATGTTCGTGCAGTGGTAGTAAATGCTGGGTGGTGACTGCCCCCTATATGAATGAGTGAGGGGGCAGTACCTATCACTTCACTTTGTATCATCGGCCCTGAAGTCAGCCCGGTCATCCATCATCAGCGCCTGAACAGGGTATCCCATCGCGGTGGCCAACCTCTGTATGGTTTCCAGTTTCGGAGACTGGGCCGCCGCCTCGATTCTGGCAATCGTGACCCTGCCCACACCGCTCAGGTCGGCCAGTCTCTGCTGGGATAGGTCGGACTTGCGTCTCAGTGCGCGCAAGCGCGCCGCGAACTTACGTTGCCCGCGCAAAGTCTCTTCCGCCATCCGGTCCCTGTACTCCGCATCCCCGAAATGCCTGGCGAAATCCCATGGAATCTCCACCGCGTCCCCGGCTCGCGTTCCGATAATCGCTTCATATGGCGTATTCATCTCGACAGACACTACATCTGCCTGGCTCCCAATCCCCACGACGTTTTCCCACGGCGCAAAAGACACAAGCCCGTCCGCGAAGGACACTCTCAATCCGTCATGCGCCGCTTCGACGCCTATCATCATCCGCTCTGCATTCTGCACTCTTGCAGCTTGTACCATGTACTGACCTCGCTCGCTCGGCTGCTCTCGTTCTCCCAATTGAGAATGGCAAAAATAGCCGAGCTTCTCTCATCATATGTTGTTCAAGGCATGATGGAATGACATCTTTTCCACTCACGTCAGAATGTCCCGACATTCCTCAAACCCTACCCCTCTTCTAATCTTAGCCGTCCCCATCGCGCTCCTACAATCTGGAAGTCAAGACCTGGTTCGAGTTTGACATTGGGTTGCATAACCGACATTAGGTACAATAGGGAGCTACGCGCCAGCCGATTAGCTGGACACTATATATATCCGGCAAGGAAGAAAATGGCAGGAGACAAAGACAGCAAGATGATAATGGGCGCCTTCTTGCAGGCGGCCAACTGTTCCAACTACGCCGCGTCTTGGAGGCATCCCGCGTCCGACCCCGGATTCCTAACCGCGGAATACTACCAGGAAATCGCCAGAACGCTCGAACACGGCAAATTCCACTTCGGCTTCATAGACGACCGCCTCGCCATGCCGAGCCGCTACAACGACTCGGTGGAAGACACCATCCGGCACGGCATACGCGCCGTCAAGCTCGACCTTGTCCCTGTCGTCATGGCCATGACGCTCGCCACCAGGCACCTGGGCGTCAGCGCGACCTACTCGACCACCTATCACGCGCCTTTCCATATCGCCAGACTATTCTCCACCCTCGATCACTTTGCGGGAGGGCGCGCCGCCTGGAACGTAGTCACATCGCTGAACGACTCGGAGGCGCAGAATTTTGGACTGGACAGTCACGAAGGACACGACTCGCGCTACGAGCGCGCCGACGAGGTTATGGAGATTATCACCGGCCTCTGGGACAGTTGGGACGATGACGCTCTCGTCGTGGACAAGAAAAGTGGCATATTCGCCGACCCCGACAAGGTGCGACGCCTCAACTACGAAGGCAACTGGCTTCGCTCGAGAGGCCCGCTAACCGTTCCGCGCCCACCCCAGGGATACCCCGTCATCATGCAGGCGGGCCAGAGCCACAGGGGCAGGGAGTTTGCGGCGCGCTGGGCAGAGGTGGTGTTCGCGGTCTTCCGAGACATTGACTCAGGTCAGGAAATCCGCGCCGACCTCAAGGGTCGCGCCCAAAAATATGGCAGGAACGCGAGCGATATAAAGGTCGTTACCGCCGCCTACGCCATCGTCGGCGAGACCGAGTCAATGGCCAGGGACAAGCTGGCCTACATCGAGAGCATCGCCCATCCGAGCGATGCTCCGGTGCTGCTGTCCGAACTTCTCAACTACGATTTCGGGCAGCACGCGCCCGAAGAGCGTCTCGAGGACAAGCACCTCGATTCGATTTCAGGGTCGCGCGGAATGGCGGAGCGGATGGTGTCTTCAGGCGTCGAGTATCCGACTTTCGGAGATCTTCTCGACCAGAGCGGGCGCGGCACGATATGGGAACTCCCAGTATTCGTCGGCAGCCCCACTCAGATTGCGGACGAAATGGCGGAGTGGTTCATAAACGAGGCGTGCGACGGCTTCATGGTCGCGGCCCCATACCTGCCTGGCGCGTACCAGGACTTCGCGCGCATGGTCGTCCCCGAACTCCAGCGCCGGGGCGTATTCCACAAAGACTACCAGGCCGACACCCTGCGCGGCCATCTCGGTTTGCGCCGTCCGTGACTTGTGCGTGATCGCTCGGACTATTCTCCGGTTGACTTCACTTGTTCGACCGACTTTTCTACGAGTCGGCGCAGGACATCCATGTTCACGTCGGCGAGTTTGTTGATATACAGACAAGCCGCCCCCTTTCGGCGCTTGCCCAGCGCCGCGAGTAGAGAGTCGTACTCATCGAACCCCGCCATGATGTATAGCGAAAGACTGCTCTTTCTGGGCGAGAAGCCCGTGAGGAAAAAGTCGGTAACTGTCCCATAGACGGTGGGTTACACATTTTCGTACATTAGTTTGGCAATAAACAGGCATATTAGACATTATATGTGAGTGTTTGACCAACGAAGGTGGAGTAATCTGAGATTATCCACAGTACACAAGTTTCCCCACCGTGTGTGGGACGGTTACATCAGGGTCTTTCGGTTATTTGCGAATCGGAAAGCCCGCGCCTATATGTCATTCCCGCACTCCACCACCGTCATTCCCGCTTTCGCGGGAGTATCTGTGTTGAAAGTCAAGTGATCTGAGGCGTTGGATCATAGCGCTCGGTCCAGGGAGTTCCCCGCCGAGCGACGGCGTTCAGTTGCAGCAGTATCTTGCGCATCAGCGCAACCAATGCCACCTTGCCGGGCTTCCCACGATCCCGCAGTCTCTGATAGAACCGCTTGAGACTCCCCTCCCGACGCGTCGATGAGAGCGCGGCCATGTACAGAGCGCTCCTGACAACAGACCGTCCACCCCTGATGGAGCGATAGCCTCGTTGCGCTCCGGAGTCTCTGGACCAGGGAGCCAGACCGCACAGAGAGGTCAGCGCTTTCGCCGGACACTGTCCCAACTCTGGAAGATAGGCTGCCAGGGTCGCGGCGGTCAGTTCGCCCACGCCGGGCACGCTGCGGTACAGACTCGCGCGCTCAGACAGCCGGCTCTCGCTTCTGAGCGCCTCTTTGTACAGCTTATCCATGCGCTCTATCTCCTTGTCCAGCCAGCGGACGTGGCGTTCAGTCGAGGCTCGAACTCCAGATGAGACGCCCTTGTCCAACCGATTGCGCTCAGACGCTCGCTGGTCAACCAGCTGACGACGACGACTCAGAAGCTCTTTCAGAGCCTCTCGGCCAGGTTCGTCCTCAGTCTGAGACCTCAGCTCGAACGTCCGACCAAACTCAGACAGTACCTTCGCGTCCAGCGCGTCCGTCTTCGCTTCGTGTCCACGCGCGCGAGCGAACGATCTGACCCTGTTGGGGTGAACCAGACCCACCTCAACCTGACTCTTTCTCAGACCGCTAACCAACTTTCTCTCGTAGCCTCCGGTCGGCTCACATACAGCCAGAACGATCTCTTTGCGCCTGAGCCAATTCGACAACTCGACGATCCCGCTCTGTGTATTGGAAAAACGTCTGACCGAACCACAGTCCACCGACACGTCCAGATTGGCCTTCCCAACGTCTATGCCCGCTACCACTCTCATCTTCTTTCTCCTAGGTGTATAATGTCGGTGTCCTCCACACTTGCTGATTCGGGCCTTTAGCCCACGTATCCGTTCGGAGCGACAACTCTGGCGTGAGGGGTGTCTTACTCCCGCTCGGCGCAGCCCGGGTGGACTCACCTAATGACGGACGACGCGCCCCTCGCGCCTGTCTCTCAGATTGGCCTTTCCGAAAGACATTTGCAACATACAAATGACGGTGGTCATTGAACCGGTGAATCTGGATAACCGAAAGACCCTGACGGTTACATAAACCCAACTTGACGGGGAAGGGGGTTATGGTAAAAAGGCGCCACCCCTATAGTTGGTAGATTCCGACGTTGCGAGCCCTGTTCGAGTCAGAGACATGCTTTGAGTTAAGGAGACAGTATATGCGTACATCTATTTCACTTCGTTGGCTGGTGGTCGCCGTATCAGCGGCAATGCTGATGGCGGTCGCCGCGGCCTGTGGCGGCACGGAGACGATCGAGGTCCCTGGCGAGACCGTGGTCAGAGAGGTGGTGAAGACCGTCGAGGTACCGGGCGAGACCGTGGTGGTGGAGAAAGTAGTGACGGAGACCGTCGAGGTGCCGGGCGAGACCGTGGTGGTGGAAAAGGAGGTTGTGAAGACTGTCGAGGTCCCCGGTGAGACCGTCGTCAGAGAGGTGGTGAAAGAGGTAGAAGTACCCGGTCAGACCGTGGTCGTAGAGAAAGAGGTCATCAGAGAGGTTGAGGTCCCCGGTGAGACCGTCGTGGTCACGCAGGAGGTCATCAAGCTTATCGAGGTGCCCGCCGAACCCGCCGAACCGGTCGCGATGGCGGCGAATCAGATAGTGGACCCTAGGACCGGAAAGATGATCAATCCGCCACAGTACGGCGGCTCGATCTCCTACGCAATCCCCTTCAATCCGGGCTTCTTCGACCCACAGTTCGGCTGGGCCGCCACGCGCGCGAACAGCCCGATTTTCGAGAAGTTACTCATTGCCGACTGGACGGTGCCCTTCGAGGTGAACCCGTTTGACAACAGATTCTACATCGGCGTACCAGAGCACACCGCCAACTGGCTCGCCGAAAGCTACGAGATCAGCTCCGACCTGCTGACCTACACGTTCAATATCCGTCCCGGAGTCCACTATCACAGGAACGACAACATCGAATGGAACGGCGAGAACGGCCGCGAGAGCAACGCGTACGATTGGGAGCATTCCTGGCAGAGGACGATAGGCCTGGGACCGTACGATGAGGAGGAGGTAAGCGGGTTTGTCCCCGAGTGGGTGGGAGTGCCGATAGAGTCGGTAACCGCCACTGACAACTACACCCTCGAGTTCAAGTTCTCGCAGCCCGTCCCGCTCGCCCTGGGCAACATGATCCACCCGTGGCACGGCGGCCATGTGTACCCAAAGGAGGTTGTCGAGCAGCATGGCGACTTCCAGGACTGGAGGTACGCAATCGGCACCGGGTCGTTCAGTGTCGTCTCCTACGACGACGCTGTCGCTATCACCTACGAGAAGAACCCTGACTACTGGGCCAACGACCCCCTCTTCCCCGAATACCAGCTGCCCTATCTCGACTCGCTCAAGGCGCACATCATACCGGAGGCCGCGACCAGGCTCGCCGCGCTCAGAACAGCGAAGCTGGACTGGGAGCGCCGTCTCGGGCCTGAGCAGGCAACCGCGTTGTTGGACAGTCATCCTCAGCTTGTTTACAGCACCGGCCCCGGCCCCCGCGGCCTCGACATGGCCGTCAACGTGACCAAGTCGCCCATGGAGGACATCCGAGTCCGCAAGGCCATGAACATGGCCATCGACCGCGAGACGATCGCCGCGGCATACTTCAAAGGCTGGGCCGATCCCACCATCCATGGAATCTATAACGCCAAGCTGCAGCCGGAATGGGGTACACCGTTCGAAGAGTGGCCGGAACAGCTCCAAGCCGAGTACACCTACAACCCCGAGGCCGCCAACGCCCTGCTTGACGAAGCGGGCTATGAGCGCGGAGCGGACGGCTTCAGGCTCAAGACGGCATACGAGCTATCCCCCGAGTGGTACTCCGGAGACCTGGGATACGCCAAGATCATCAAGTTCTACTTCGCCGAGATCGGCATAGACCTGGAAATCAGGCCGCTGTCAAGGGCCGAGCTGGTTGACCGCGTCCGCAGCGGCGAGAACGAACTCACCTGGATCTTCAGAGGCATCGGCAGTAACACCCCGCCCTTCGTGGCTGTTGACCACGGCGCGAGGTGCGGCTCCACCTCGGACGCCATACACGTCTGCGACCCGGTCTTTGACAAGTTGGCAATAGATGCGGTGCAAGCCACGACAATAGAGGAGATGAGGGAGCTGACCAAAGCTGCTGAGATGTACGCGACCGAGCGGCACTGGGTCGTCGTCGGGTTCGACAGGTACCAGGCAACCTTCTGGTGGCCCTGGATCGGCGGCTATCGCGGAGAGCACAACCTCCGAAGCGCCCCCTTCAGCTTCTTCCCGCGCCTGTGGGTGGACCAGGACATCAAGTCAGGCCTGGGCTACTAACAGCGAGGACCCCAATCCCCTCTCCGCGTGAGGGTAATTGACACCGGTTCATGAGCGTCCCCGCGAATTCGCGGGGACGCTCACAATCTCCCTGAATTTGGCTGGCTGAAATGTCCATCTATATCATCCGAAGACTGCTACTGGTCATTCCGACCGTCTTCCTGGTCAGCCTCGTCGTATTCGTCTCCGTGCGGCTCATGCCCGGAGACATAGTGGACCTGCTTCTCAGCGAGCAGGGCAGCGTTTCAGTAACCGCCCATCGGGAGCAGATTGAAGAGTTGCTTGGCCTGAACGTCCCCGCTCACGTGCAGTACTTCCGTTGGATGCGCGGCATATTCCTGCAAGGGAACCTGGGCCAGTCGCTGCGCAGCTCGGACACCGTCACCACGCTGGTCCTCCACAGGCTGCCCGTGACCCTGGAGCTCGGTGCCCTCGCGCTGCTGATGTCCATGCTCGCGGGCATTCCAATTGGTATCTACTCCTCAATCCGACAGGACAGCGTCGGCGACTACGTGGGACGCAGCATCGCGATTCTCGCCATCTCGGTCCCCCATTTCTGGGTCGGCATCATGGTCATGCTATACCCGTCGATCTACTGGGGGTGGTCGCCGCCCATCGAGTACATACCCCTCACCGAAGACCCGATCGCCAACATCAAGATGATGCTGATTCCGGCCGCTATCCTCGCGATGATTCTCGCGGGCCAGGTGATGAGGATGACGCGGACGATGATGCTCGAAGTGCTGCGGCAGGACTACGTGCGAACGGCCTATGCCAAGGGCCTGAGGGAGCGGACCGTCATCATCCGACACGCGGTCAAGAACGCGATGATCCCGGTGATCACCCTCATCGGGATCTCGTTGCCCTTCCTGATCGGGGGCTCTCTGGTCATCGAGCAGATATTCGCTCTGCCCGGCATCGGACGCCTGATGCTGTCTTCGCTGGAGGGCAGAGACTACACCACCGTCTCGGGCGTGAACATGGTCGTCGCGGTCTTCGTCGTCATGTTCAACGTGATAATCGACATCAGCTATAGCTGGCTCGACCCACGCATCCGCAACACGTGAAGGGAGCAACCGGATGAGCAGCGAAGTGACAAGCGCGACGCCCGTATCCGCCAGGCGGTCCCGTCTGGTGGACTTCACACTGCGGCTGCTGAGGGAGAAGCCGCTCGGCGCCATGGGCGGCGCCATCATTCTGGGGATGGTGTTCACCGCCATCTTCGCCGACTTCCTCGCACCCTACGATATGAACCAGATCAACCTCTTCAATACTCTGGAGGGACCGTCCTCGAAGTTCTGGCTCGGTACAGACGAGGTGGGATCGGACGTGCTCAGCCGCCTCATCTACGGGGCGCGCGTCTCGGTGATCATTGGCTTCTCCGCGACCGCGCTGCATGTAGTCGTAGCCGTGCTGATAGGTCTTCCATCCGGCTTCTTCGGCGGCAAGCTCGACATCCTGGCCCAGCGACTCGTCGATGCCTGGATGGCCTTCCCCAGCCTGCTCGTCGTGATAACCATCATGTCCATGGCGGGCAGAGGCACGTTCCAGCTCATCATGGTGCTGGGAGTCACCGCCGGTATCACTCATTCGAGAGTCGTGAGGAGCGCGGTGATCGCCACCAAGGAGAACGTGTACGTGGATGCGGCCAACGCGCTCGGATGCACGCCGATGAGGATACTCGCGCGCCACATCATGCCCAACATCATGGCGCCAATAATCGTCATATTCACGATCACGATTGGCTCGGTGATCATCACGGAAGCCGGCCTCAGCTTCCTCGGTTACGGACTTCCGCCCGAGGTCGCGAGCTGGGGCGGGATGCTGAACTGGGAGGGCCGCAATTATATGGAGATGGCCCCCGGCCTGGCATTCTGGCCCGGCTTCGTGCTGGCCCTCGCGGTCTATGGCGCCAACATGTTTGGCGACGCGATGCGAGACCTGCTAGACCCTCGGCTCAGGGGTTCAGAGGCGAATTACGGGTAGTGTCGGACGCCCTTCGACCCTCACGCCGTGTCTTACTTTCGACCGAGTTTATGAAATCTTCTACATTCGCGCCGGTTTTCTGTGTCTTGTTTGCAGCCAAACCTCATTTACTCCTAACCAGTATCCGACTTGACATCACTGGTAAGTCGGTATGTACATTTTCGTAGTCAAAGCGTATTGTTTCCAGCGTGACATACGCGCGTTATTCTGCGCAGACACCAACAGAATGGTATATCCTGTCAAGGATATTAGGATAGTACCCGGAGGATGAACAAATGAGACCAAATACACTCAGGCAGAAACTGGAAGCCGAAGAGCCTACCGTCAGTACACACATCCACTCCACGTGGCCGTCCGTCGTGGAGGCCGTCGGTCATACGGGCATATATGACTACGTGGAATTCGTCGCCGAATACGGCCCCTCCGACCTCCACGACCTCGACAACCTCGCCCGCGCCGCCGAACTCTTCGACATGGGCATGATGATCAAGGTGGACCAGAGCCACCAGGCGTATCTGGCCCAGCGCGCCGTTGGCTCCGGCTTCGGCAGCGTACTCTTCACCGACGCGCGATGCGCCGACGACGTTCGAGAGCAGATCCTGACCATCAAGCCCGACACTCCCGACGACAAGGGCTGGTACGGCGTGGCGACCCGTCGGCACACCTACATGGGCTACGGCGGC
The DNA here is from genome assembly GCA_965197685.1 of Dehalococcoidia bacterium. Taxonomy (GTDB): domain Bacteria; phylum Chloroflexota; class Dehalococcoidia; order Lucifugimonadales; family UBA1123; genus VXRN01. The sequence goes on along the minus strand of CBDANP010000007.1, from coordinate 422,374 downwards.
TCGGCGGAGTATGTCAAGGCGTTGCAGGACACTGTGGTAGCGGTGATGATCGAAAAGAAGGGCGCTGTGGACGAACTCGATGAGATACTCGCACTCCCCGGACTGGACATGGTGCAGTGGGGCGGCTCCGACTTCTCCGTAAGCATCGGCAAGCCCGGCCAGCGCAACGACCCCGAAGTTGTGGCAGCGCACGACAAGGTGTTCAAGTCTGCCGTCGCGGCCGGCGTCGCGGCCCGCGCCGAGATACAGTCCGGCGACGAAGCCAGAAAGTACCTCGACATGGGCGTGCGCCACTTCTCCATAGGCACCGACATAACAATCCTGCACGGCTGGTGGAAGTCCAACGGCGAAGACCTCTGGCGCGCTATCAACGGCGAATAGGTTTAAGTTAGTTTTCAGCTTAGGCGCGTAACAAACCAATGACTCTAAACAAGGAGACCACCATGGCAGAACTGGACCTTGCTTACAGGGTGCGGAGTTACAGTACCGGGAGGCTTGGACGCGCGATATGCAACGCCCGAAACCACCACTGGGTCGCCGACGACCCGGGTGGAGACGAAGTTGGCGCGGGGGAGCTTTTCCTCTCCGGCATCTCCGCGTGCGCCGTCAACATGATAGAGCGCATCGCCAACGAAGACGAGATGCCCCTGGACTGGATGGATGTCAGCGTCGAGGCGTACAGAAACCCGGACGCCGAGCCGGGCGACATCACTCTCTACGAGGACATACGGGTGCACTTCCAGATGTGGGGCGTGTCCGACGACGACGGCCAGCGCTTGGTGGACATCTGGAAACAGCGTTGACCGCTCTATGGCACGGTTGCAGTTGCAACCCCTACAACAAGCGTCACCGCCGAATTCGCCGCCGAACCTCACTCGCGCTAACAGGCCATGTCTCAACCGGACACAGATAACCTGCTTGCTGGGCGCGGAATCAGGATACTTGGATTCCCCGCCCAGTTTGTGATTGTGGTATTGTTCAGCCTCGCGTTGACCATTTACTTCGCGGGATGGGCGGCCAGCGCCAGTATAGAGGCGCGCGACTCCCAGTTCTCACGTGCGGACCGGACGCCAGCCTACCAATCGGACAGCAACGCGCCGGAAGCGCAGACCTGGGAGAGGGCCGCGCTGTTGGTCTGCCCGCTTCACTGAACCAAATACCATACCAGTACCATACCAGGATCCGAATTGGCCTCTACCAGAACACCAAGCCTGTTGAGAATGCCCCGCCGGTCGCGCGTCTTCTACTGGCACTACGCATGGGTGATAGTTTCCATCATTGCGGTTATGCAGATGGTGGGGTCGTCGGTGCGTATGGCCTTCGGCGTCTTCATAGACCCGCTGAGCACCGAGTTTGGGTGGAGCCAGGGTTCTATCACGCTCGCATACGCGCTGTCCAGCGTCGTTACCGCGCTCGCATCGCCCCTGGCAGGTTCGCTCGGAGACCGGATCGGCGCGCGAAAAGCCATGATTATCGGCTGCGCCATATTCATCGTCGGGATAATGCTCACCGGCGTCGTGAACCAGGTGTGGCAGCTCTACGTCACGTTCGGTCTGCTTCTCGGAATAGCGCAGGCTGTGTTCCTGGTGCCGCTGATTCCGTCCGCTATGATGTGGTTCCGCAGACACCTGGGGCTGGGAATGGGGATTCTCATGGCGGCCTGGGGACTTGGCCCCGCGATGACTGCCCCGCTTATGGGGTTTATGATAGAACAGTTCGGCTGGAGAGACACCTTCTGGATAACCGCCGTCGCCTCCGCTCTCATAATGGCGGTATTGATTGTCATATACAGAAACAAGCCGTCCGACCACGGAGTCGAGCCATACGGCTATATGCCCGGCGACTCCGAGGCCCTTTCCAGGACACCGACCACCGACCGCGTAAAGCTGTTTACCAAATTCATGCGCCACACCGCCGCGTACTGGAACCTCAGCTCGATTCACTTTCTCGGCTGTGTCGGACACGCGATTATCCTGATATACATAATCCCGATAGCCGTCGCGCAGGGTGTCTCGCTGGTGGTCGCCGCCGGACTCATTACCGCGCTGTCCGCGGTGAGCATCATCACGCGGCTTGCCACCCCGGTCTTGTGCGACACGCTTGGCCCCAAGACGATCATGGCAGTCGCATACGTCATTCAGGGCGTTACGGTCATCATGCTGTTCTGGACACACGACGTCTGGCTGTTCTACCTGTTCGCCGCCGCGTTCGGAATCGGCTACGGTGGCGAGGCCGGGGGATTCCCCATCCTGAATCGCAGGTACTACGGATACGCGCCGGTCGGCTCCGTGCACGGCATCCAGATGCTGGGCGCTGGCCTGGGTATGGCGCTGGGCGGCTGGATAGGGGGCGTTATATTCGACATGACCGGCGGCTACGACCTCGCGCTGATAATATCGGTGATAGCCAGCGTCGCGGGCGCGGTCAGCATCCTCCTCCTCGAGCGCACGGACAAGCTCCTGATACCGGACTGGGAGAAAGATCATCTCACCGAAGATACCACCTCCACCTCACCCGAACCTACCCGCGTCCCAACATCCGCCGGCGCGGATTAGCAAACCGATTAACGGTAATGATGCGCTCAAAAATCAGTCGGTGGCTGTGATCGAGGCGTTTCCCATGGGTTCACAACTACAATATCAAGCTCGCGGAAGTCCCTGACATTACGGGTTGCGAGCGAGAGACCGTGAACTTTAGCTGTCCCCGCGATGAGCGCGTCAGCCAATTCCAACCTTCTGCCCTCCCTATATATGCGCGCTTGGAATGAAGCGGCTGTCTCGGCTTCCGGACGCCGAATGGGCAATATGCGCCCGCTAAAATCGTCCACGATTCGGGACAACCAGTCCCTTAGTCTGTTGTGGCGTTGGCCTTCCGGTAGAAGTTGTACGCCCAATTCAAGTTCATTGACCACAATAGCTGATAACCACATATCATCCGGGGATAGTAGAAAGTTTACGACGTCCGGGTGCGGACTCTGTTTCGACAACTCGGAAACCACGTTTGTGTCTAGCAGATAGCCATTCATTCGTCTGTTTCGTTGATGGTAATTGATTAGCGGCGTCGGCTTGGGGATTGCGGTTCTCTGAACATATTCTTATACTGCGGCCATGTGTTCAGGCAAAGACCTCCCACCCTGCCAGCATGGCGACCTTCTTGTCCAGGTCAACCGACTGCAAGAGCGGAACGCTCGACAGTTGGCGACGATCAGGGAGTTGCAGAAGCGACTCGTCGAGGCCCAACGAGCGGGGAAGCGCCAAGCCGCTCCGTTCTCCAAGGGCACACGAACCGCAAAGCCCAAACGTCCGGGCCGAAAGCCGGGCAGGGGATCGTTCAGCTACCGAAAGCCTCCTTCCCATGGTGACCTGACGGAACCGATCATTGAGGTGTCGGTAGCCGGGGAGAGTTGCCCGGGCTGTGGGGGCAGACTCGAATATGAGGGAGTGAGCTTCGCCTATGTGACCGACATTCCCCCAATGCATAGGCCCGATGTGAAGGGATACAGTGTGCAGGTGTGCCGATGCCAATCGTGTGGCAAACGGGTTCGTGGTGGTCATAGGGACATTGCCCCCGACCAGTACGGCGCGAGCGCCCATCGGGTGGGCAAGCGGGTGATGGCGGCGGCCCATATACTGCACCACAGCGCGGGCGTTCCGGTGAGGAAGGTTCCCTCCATACTCAGGACTCTGAGCGGAGTGAGGATAAGTCAGAGCGCGATCACGCAGGACGCGCTGCGCCGCGCGAAGGGAGAGGTGGGTGACGCCTACCGCAGGCTGCGCGATTCGGTGCGCTCAAGCGCGTTCGTCCACACCGACGACACGGGCTGGCGTGTGGGCGGAGAGTCTGCTTTCCTGATGGCGTTCGAGACCGATGAGACGACCGTGTACCAGGTACGCTCTCGCCACCGCAACGAGGAAGTCAGAGAGTTGATTCCCACCGACTATGGCGGGGTGATGGTTGCGGACAGGGGTCGGAGCTATGACGCGCGTACTCTGTCCGGTGTGAGACAGCAGAAGTGTATGGCGCACGTGATTCGTTCTGTCAGTGATGTGGTTGAGACCAAGGTGGGTAGAGGGCGTAGCTTCGGTAAGGGACTGATTGACCGTTTCAGAGAAGCGATGGAACTGCGAGAGTCATACCATCGTGGAGAGTCGGATGACTTTGTGGGAGAGTCGGAGCGGTTGAAACGGGAGGTGTCTCACCATCTACGCGAACGTCCGATGCCGGACCCGGACAATCAGAGGCTGCTGAATGAACTCGGCAGGCACAACGACCGTGGCAACCTGCTGCGCTTTCTGGATGACCCAGGCATAGAGCCGACCAACAATCGCGCTGAGCGGGCATTGCGTGGAGCGATGATAGCTCGGAAGGTGTCTCACTGCTCGAAGAACGACGAAGGGGCTGAGGCGTTCAGTGCGTTCACGAGCGTGATCAAGACGCTGAGACGAGCTGTTGACGACGAGGCGCTGGTGGATGCTCTCTGCGATGTGTTCGGTGGCGGTCCCGTTCCCAGCCGTTCCTCCTGAACATCTTCCGCAATAATACCCCGCTAATCAATTACCACGAGTCCTTTAGAAGTCAACGGGCTATATGTTGAGCGACACGACAACCGGCTTGCATTGAGAAACAAGACTAAGACCATAATCGAACACGTCAACCAAGACCCATCTCAATTCAAAGTGAGACTTCCTTGAAACATCTGAGGACCCTAGATTCTTGGAATAATCTCCCGTTTCCCCGTCACCTCTTGTCCCTGTCGAACCACTAAACAAGTTGCCCATTCACTGAATTATCGGGGCCCATGCCATCACTTCTGCAGATACCTTCCTAACGAGAGACCGAGGTTTCTACGACACCTACTTTCCAGAGTTCAAAGACACGGACTAAACTTCCACCCCATGCTACAATGCCCGCGACACTTCACCACCACTCACTGGAGTCCCCCATGACAAGCATGACCGGAAAAGCCATGACCGTATCAGGGCCAGTCGAACCCGACCAACTCGGCTTTACCCTCATGCACGAACACCTCTATCTCGACCTCCGCAAAAACCATATGCCCGACCCCGATACCACCGCGACCCAGCTCGACGCCTGGTTCGCCCCGCTCCGACTCTCCAACCTGCATCTGGCGCGGCGCGGCCTGCCTCTCGTGGACAACTACATCCTCTCCAGCGAACCCGACGCCATAGCCGAGGTCTCCGACTTCGCCAAACTCGGCGGCGGCACGCTCGTTGACGTCACCAGCAACGGACTCAGGCGAGACATTCCCGCCATAGCCCGCGCAGCCCAAGCCGCAGGCATCAACATCGTCCTCGGCTCCGGCTGGTACCAGAAACTCTTCCACCCCGAAGACATGGACGACCGCACCACCGAATCGCTCACAGACGAGATAGTCCACGACATCACAGTCGGAATCGGCGACACCGGCGTCCGCTCCGGCATCATCGGCGAGATAGGCGTCAACGGCGATCCCATCACTCCCAACGAGGTCAAGAACATCCGCGCCGCCGCCCGCGCCAGCATCGCCACAGGCGCCGCCATCTCCTTCCACTCACCGCCGCTCAAAGACGAAAAACGCGCCGTCCTCGACATCGTGGAAGAAGAGGGCGCCGACCTGACCCGCGTCATACTCGGTCACTCATGCCACATTGCCGACGACCTGCCCTATATGCTCGGCTTGCTCGAAAGGGGCGTCTGCATCCAGTTCGACACCCTCGGCGTCGTCAGAACCACCGAGACAGGCCGCGACCACATGGTCGCAACAGCCATCCCCCAACTCATAGACGCCGGATACGCTGACCGCATCCTCTTGTCCCAGGACGTATGCTGGAAAATGCACCTCAAGAAATACGGCGGCGCGGGGTACACCTATATACAAGAAACCTTCCTGCCATACCTCAAGACCCTCGGCGTGAACGACTCCGACATACACCGGATCATGGTCGAAAACTCCAGGCGCCTGCTCACCTTTGTCAAGCCCAGATAGCCCAGACGCTACCCTAGTTTCCCAATTGCGTCGCCTGTATGCCCTGCGGTATGGTAATCGGTTGTCATCTCGGTTGACTGTCCCCGCCCCGATTGTTTATGTTTGCATAATTAAGCGTATTTCCAAATTCACAGAAAAATGGAGGACTAAATGATACGTCTGAAATACATCCTGCCCATCCTGGCAGTCGCGGTCGCGATTCTGGCGATGGCGTGCAGCAGCGATACAGCGGAGCCGGCCCAGCCAGCCGCTCCCGCCCCCGCCCAGCCAGCCGCTCCCGCGATGCAGCCACAAACAGGCACAATGACACAGCCGCAGGCTCCCGCCGCGCCCGCGGCCGCAGCTCCTGCGGCCGCTCCGGTCGGAGCTCCCGCCGCCCCAGAACCGATAATCTCGTCCACCGAGTCAACGTCCCGGCCAATGCCCACATCCGACGCCGACTCGAACATATTCTCAGCCGACAGGTTCGGCGGGAACTTCATCTGGGTGCCGCAGGGCACCGTTCCCAACCTCGACTCCATGACATCCGGCACCGCCGTCGGAAGAGGCGTTTCCTGGCACTTCTGGGAATCCCTCGCGCAGTGGGACGCGCAGGGCTTCATACAGCCCGACATGGCCGACAACTGGGAAGTGGACGGCAGCACATATACATTCACGCTCCGCGACAACCTGATGTGGCACGACGGCACTCAGGTTCTGCCCGAAGACGTGGAAGCCTCCGTAACCCGCTTCCTAGCCTGGGACAGGTCGTTCTCCCCCATCCTCAACGATATTTGGGTGGGATTCGAGACCGTTGACGACAAGACCTTCAAGATAGAACTCAGCGAACCCTCCGCCCTCCTGATGACCGCTCTCGGTTACGTCGGCGGAACGCAGCCCAACATCATGCCCAAAGAGACCGCCGAGTCCGTTCCGCCCGGCGAACTGGTCCAGACCTTCATAGCGTCCGGCCCCTACAAGTTCGTAAGCTGGGACCCCGGAAACGAGATAATTCTGGACAGGTTCGAGGAATACGTCCCGCGACGCGAGACGCCCAGCTACCGCGCGGGTGCAAAACTCGCATACTTCGACCGCCTCGAAATGAAAGAAATTCCGGACCAGGAGACCCGCGTATCCGCCGTTCTCACCGGAACTGTGGACTACCTCGACGTGGTCTCATCCGACTTCTACGAGGAAGCTCTCAACAACTCCGACCGCGTATCCATACACATCGGCATACCGGGAGCGCAGCCCGACATCGGCTTCAACACCCAAGACCCGCTTCTCGGCTTCACCGAAAGCGGCAAGGCTATCAGACAGGCTATCCAGGCCGCCGTCAACGCCGAAGAGATTATGAAGGGCTATGGCGACGACCGACTGTGGGAGCTGTGCCCATCCCTCCAGATGTGCGGCACCCCCTGGGCCGAGCACACCAACAACGAGGAACTCTACAACCAGGACAACCCCGAGAAGGCCAGGGAACTGCTCGAAATGGCCGGTTATGCCGGTGAGCCGATAATAATCCTCGACCCGACCGACTTCCCGACCATTCACCCAATCGCGCCCGTTCTCAAAGAGCAGCTGGCAGCCGTCGGCATCAACGCGCAGATCAAGGCAACCGACTGGGCCGGACAGATCTCCACCTCTCGCCAAACTGACGGCTGGCACATCTTCACCAACTGGAACAGCAGCAACCTCTACCATCCCCTGGTCGCCACCCACTACCGCGTCGGAGAGACCGCGTATCCCGAGGACTCCGAGACCGGTATGTTGATTACCCAACTCAAGAACGAGTTCGCCAAGGCAGGCTCCATTGACGAACAGTTCGCCATAACCCGCAAGATAGCCGATGTCGCCTGGGACGACCCAAGAAGAGTCACCTTCGGCCAGTTCTTCCAGCTCAGGATATACGACAAGGACATAATGGACGTCGAAATCCGCGGCGCCCCCGTCGGCTCTCCCCTGTTCCTCAATATGTGGTGGTCCGACAACGACCGCCGCGCCGAAGACCCCCGCTAACGTAACCCCATCAGCCTAACCAACGGGGCCTCTCTCGCAGGAAAGAGGCCCCCAAACCACCACTGAACACTGTAAACTGGCTGCTTATGCTCCCTTACCTGATCCGCAGACTGCTCGCCACGATACCCGTCCTGATAGTGGTCGGTCTGTTCACGTTCTTCCTGCTCCGCCTGACACCGGGCGACCCCGCCGCCGTCATAGCAGGAAACGAGGCCACACAAGAAGAGTACCTCGCCATAAAGGACAGGCTCGGACTCGACGACCCCATCTACGTACAGCTTGGAAAATGGTCGTCACAAATACTGAGCGGCGACTTTGGGACATCCATCAGGTCAGGGCAGCCCGTATTCGACCTCATAAAGACCCGCGTCGGCCCCTCCATCTCCCTGACGGTAGCCACCGAAATCATCGCCGTCTTCGTCGCCATACCGCTCGGCGTTCTTGCTGCGTGGAAAGCCAACTCCGTAATAGATCGCGCCGTCATGGTGTTCGCCGCCATCGGCTTCTCCGTGCCTATATTCTGGCTCGGATTTATACTCATCTGGATATTCGGACTCTGGGCCTTCGGACTCGACAACCCGATACTTCCCGTCGCCGGATACACCAGGCTCGGCGACGACTTTCTGGAATACCTGCGCCACCTCGCCCTGCCCGCGCTCAGCCTCGGACTGGTCGTAATCGCGCTCATAGCCAGAATGACCCGCGCCAGCGTCCTCGAGGTGTTGAAAGAAGACTACGTTAGAACTGCCCGCGCAAAGGGCTTGGCCGAATCCAAAGTTCTCATACGCCACGCACTTCGCAACGCATCCCTTCCTATCCTGACCATCGTCGGACTCGGACTCGCGGGGCTGCTGTCCGGCGCGGTCGTTACCGAGAGCGTCTTCGCCATACCCGGCCTCGGACGCCTCGCCGTGGACGCCATAGCCACCAGGGACTACCCCATCATTCAGGCTATGATTATCCTCATAGGAACTTTCTACGTCTTCATAAATCTGGCCGTGGACATTGCCTACGCATTTCTAGACCCCAGGATAAGATACTGATGGCGCAACCGGGCGAACACGCAATCACACAATCCAGACCCTCGGCCCTCGCCCGTGTGTGGCGATCATCCCTACAAACCGCCGCACGCGAACCCACGATGACCACGGGACTGATCATCCTTGCTATACTCGTGCTGATAAGCCTTTTCGCGCCCTTCCTATACTCGACCGACCCGACCAAAATAAACATGGACGAGCGGCTGGAAGCGCCATCCTCAACACACTGGTTCGGCGCCGACGAGTTCGGCAGGGACGTATTCAGCCGCACCATCATCGGTGGCCGCATTTCACTGTTCGTCGGCGCGACCGTCGCCCTGCTCACCATGCTGCTCGGCGCCGCCTTCGGCTCCCTCGCGGGCTACTTCCGACCCGTTGACGCCGTGCTCATGCGCGTCATGGACGGCCTCATGGCAATCCCAACCGTCCTTCTCGCCATAGCCCTCACCGTCATCCTCGGCGCCAACCTCCAGAACGTCATCATCGCCATAGTCGTCGTGGACACACCCCGAATGACCAGGGTCGCCCGCGCGTCCGTCCTCAGTCTGCGCGAACAGCCCTTCGTGGACGCCGCCCGCGCCATTGGCGCGCAGAACAGCCGCATACTACTCCGCCACGTCATACCCAACCTGCTCGCCCCCCTCATCGTCATGGGCACATTCGTAGCTGCCGGGGCCATGCTCACCGAAGCATACCTCAGTTTCCTGGGCGCCGGAATACCCGCCGACGAATTGCCAAGCTGGGGCAACATAATGGCCGAGGGCCGCCGATTCATCCGCAAGGCCATCTGGGTAATTTTCTATCCCGGACTCGTCCTCGCCGTCGCAGTCACCGCCATCAACCTCGCGGGAGACGGCCTCCGCGACATCCTCGACCCCAAGCTCGCCCACCGTATGTAGCGCCAAACCCCAACGTTCAGGCCATAGTCCAGGCTGTTCTTGCAGTATGCTTACACCCCGCCCGCTTCGGACATACAGGCTATAGTGGAAGCCGTCCTTGCCAACTTGCCAACTCCCACACCTGAGCCGACAAACACCCCGGTTGCGGATAATTAGCGGGGCAACAACAAAAACGACTGACAATATAGTGTCAAATTGTTGTAATAGCCATAGGAACAGTTATGCAGTCAAGCAAGGCATGGCAGGTTTGGAAGAGGAAAACAGGGACGAAGATAGTGGCGGACGGATACCGATACTCCAACTGGATAGCCTATGGGCTTGGTTCTATTATATTACCTTCGGAATCCAACTTTTTACTGTATCGTATTATGTTGTAGTACATGAACTGAGAACTGCCGTCTCAGATTCATCATCAGAAACTTATATGGCCATACTGAAAAATGTATCGCCTCATGTACCCGCAATGGCGGCGTACTCTTTGGTCATAGCTGTAACAGCGGAGGGACTGAGAATGATAGCCGAGAGATACTTAGCTAGACGGTTTAGCGAGGGCAAGGCGGAGGGCAAGGCGGAATCTCAGGAGAGATTGAGGCAATGGCTCGACGCTAACCCTGTCATCAAAGCGGCAATAGAGTCAGGCGACGCCAGTCCTCCTCCATTCCTGAACGGCAATCACCGCGACTGACAAACCCGTTCCCAGCATATAGCGCCGACCGGCGCAATTCGGAATCGAATGACGGCCCTCCCCGGATCCGGGGAGGGCCGTTCTATTTGCTCTACCCCTTGGCATGACCAACAGTAACCCTCTTGGCATCCAACGTCCGCCTAGGTTTCCAACCCCACTACACAGCTACTCTCATACTATGCTACAATGCGTCTATTACAGAACAACAGTACGCGAACATATAGAGGAATTTATCAATGAACCTCGGCCCGCCCCGAAAAAATCGTCTGAACTGGTAAATACAGGTTCATACAGGTGATATACTGGTGAAAGTCGCCACCAGAGACCATGTGCGGCCCATCAGCACAACATAAGTCAGAGCATATACACCCTAATCCACTGTTCCCAAACTGGTAACATCTTGGCTCAGGAGGCCAATCCCATGAGACTCGAAGGAAAAGTCGCAATCATAAGCGGAGGCGCGCGCGGACAGGGAGCCGCCGAGGCTAAGATGTTCGCCCGCGAGGGCGCGAAGGTCGTCTTTGGCGACATACTCGACGACGACGGCAAAAAGGTCGAGGCCGAGATAAACGAAGCAGGCGGCGAGGCTCTCTACGTCACCCTCGACGTGACCGAAGAGGACTCCTGGAACGACGCGGTCGCTGCCGCCATATCCAGGTTCGGCAAGGTGGACATACTCGTCAACAACGCGGGCATCGTCTCATGGAACGCCGGAGACGACGCCACAGTCGAAGAGTGGGACAATGTGATGGACGTGAACGCGAAAGGTGTCTTCCTCGGAACCAGGGCCGTCATTCCCGAAATGCGAAAAGCGGGCGGCGGTTCCATCATCAATATCTCCTCCATATCCGGCATGGTCGGACAGCAGAACATTCATCCCGGCTACAACGCATCCAAGGGCGCGGTCCGCATCCTCACCAAGTCCACCGCCGTCCAATACGCCAGCGATGGCATCCGCTGCAACTCCGTCCACCCCGGCCCCATCAAGACCGAGATGACCAGACGCGGCTGGGAAGACCCTGAACGCCTGGCGGCCACCGAGCAGAGAACGCCCCTCGGCAGATACGCCGACCCCGACGAGATAGCCTACGGAGTCCTGTTCCTCGCCTCCGACGAAGCGTCATTCATGACCGGCAGCGAAATGGTCATAGACGGCGGAGTAACCGCGCAGTAAATCAAAAAGGAGCGCAATTGTGAGTGATCTGAGATTTCTCCTCAATAGTGATTTGGTCGGCATTCTTCAGATCGCCTTAACCTTATCCGTGACGACGTCTTTACTAGGATATGGACTCTGGAAGGCGGGGCTGAAGTTATCGTCAGTAGAAATAGCAGTAGGAGGCTTAGAAACCGGTGTACTAGGTGCTAAAATATCACTACTGTTGCTTGCTGCCCTCATCTTCATCCATGCCTCTCCATGGCTGATCGGATAGGTTATCCGAAGATAGTGCTAACATTTACACGGACCACCAAGGAAAGAAACGCGCGTGTCGAAATAGCAAATGAGTTCTTTCGTGAGAACATGGCAACCAAGTCAGACCTGTACGAATTGGAATCCCGGATGACCAATTGGCCGACGGGGTTCCTAATCGCGCAGGTCGTTGCTATTTGCGTGTCAGTCGTAGGGCTATTCGCAGGGTATTGCATCCAATTCCTCGAATCAACTACTCCAACGCATACAGTATGCCGTCCCACGAAGCCAGATACAACACGCCATCCGACACCACCGGGGTAGCCCAGATCTGGTCTCCGACGCGGAACTCCCATCTCTTCACGCCCGTCGCCGCGTCCAGGGCGTGCAGCGCCCCGTCAGTGTCCCCCACGAATACCGTCCCGCCCGCCGCCGACATCGAGCCCACAACCGGCGCGCCCACATCGTAAGTCCACAGTATTGCGCCGGAGTCTTCATCCGCCGCCACGACCTCACCCCCAAAGTTCGCCGCGTACACCCGCCCATCCGACACGACAGGGGCGCCGTGAAACCCGTCGCCCGTACTTACGCCCCACACGAACCCCTTCTGTCTCGGCAGCGTACGCGTAATTCCCCACTGGAAAAGCTGGGTCCTCACGCGCAGCCATAGCCACTCCAGCGGCAGTGTGCGTTTCCGCCAGTCAACCGCCTTCAGGCGCCCTTGCCCGTCCGCAATGAATAGGTGCCGACTCCCGAACGCCGCCGACCCGCGCGGAGTCTCCGACACATAGAAGTCCAGCCGCTTCTTCCCCGTCCGCCGCTCGACTACGTGCAGCAGCCCGTCGAACGACACGATAGCCACCACGTCCCCGAGCGCCGCCGGAGAACTGCTTACCCAGCCCCCTGTCTCATACGACCACCGCTCCCTGCCCGTAACCGCGTCCAGGGCATACAGTCTCCCGTCCCCGGATCCGACATACAACTCCCCTCCTACGACCGTAGGCGACGATAGCACTCTATCCCCGGTCTTGAACTCCCAGCGGACCTCTCCCGTATCCTTGTCCATGGCCGTCGCGTTACCGTTGGGCCGCCCAAAGAACAGCAAGTCTCCCGCCACGGCGGGAGATGAGTGTATCGGGTCCCACTCCAACTGTTCTCTCCAGATCGTGTCGCCGGTCTCCGCGTCCAGCGCCATAACACCGCCGTGTCCCAGTGTCGCATATACGACTCCGGCGACCACGGCGGGGGACGAATAGATCGGCACGCCCGTATCCAGCTTCCACTTCAGCGCGCCTGTCGGGGCAACTGACCTGCCCCAGGACGCCCCGCTGTGTGTGGGGTCACGCTGGTACATCGGCCAGTCTCCGAATACCGGCTCCGAGCTTATATCAGACACAGGCGACACGTAGAACAGCGCGACTCCCAGGCGAGGCAGCACATACCACGCTCCGAGAACTATCACTGCCAGAGTCACCGCCGCCCAGCGCATTGTCCGCCACCGCCCAATAGCCCTGTGCGGATGTGGACGAGACACGCTTCCAGAACTCTCTCGCTCGGTCTCATTCGCTCGATTGGCCCAACAGTTAGAGCAGCGAGATGCGCGGACCTCGTTCTCATTCCCGCAGACCCGGCAATCCCACACCAGGCTTTGCAGGTCACATCCGCTCCCACTCTCCACTATTTGCCCCCGGCTCCTAGCTTGATACGCTGCAGATCCCTGATAACGTAATCATCGGCGTCCTCGCGTATCTTCAGGGCGGTATCCAGGGGTACATTCTCAAACTTTTGCCTGATGCACGATGTGGGCCAATACACTTCGAGCGACCCCACCGTATCCGCCTTCCCCAGCCCGATCTCCTGCTCCAGGCTGGACGCACCGAAACTGCCGCCGCTGCCGACGACTGCGTGAATGTCCCGCTTGACGCCCCCCTCTGAAATCGTGACCTTTATCCTTGCGCCTATCGCCGACCGGTTCGACTCCACGCCCACCAGACGCACCGACAGCCACCTATTGCCGCTCCCCGGGTTCACGTACAGCGCATTTAGGAATCCATCGCTCGGATAGAACCCGCCCACTTGCATGAATATGTCCTGGTCCCCGTCCCTGTCCAGATCGCCGAACGCTATCCCGTGTCCCTTCTGAATATGCCCCAGACCCGCCGAGAACGTAACGTCCAAGAACGACTCACCGCCGTTATTGCGATAGGCCACGTTCGGAGCGAGCGCGTCGAATGCCGGAAACCCGGTGCCCAGATAGAAGTCGAGGAAGCCGTCGTTGTCCATATCTCCGAAGTTCGCGCCCATGGCCTGGGCCACTCTGTACAACCCGACCTGATCGGTCACATCGTCGAATCCGCCCGTCCCGTCGTTCCTGTAAAGCCGTGGACGCGCCCCGTCGTTCGGGATACCGAGATAGTCCTTCGCAACAAGTTCTATGTCGCGCGCGTACCCCGCTACGAACAGGTCCAGCCAGCCGTCGTTGTCATAGTCCCAGAACCACGTCGGGAAACTCTCCAACGGCTCAGTCAGCCCAAGTTCGGGAGCCACGTCGGTCAGCGTTCCATCTCCATTGTTGCGATATAGGCGGTTCTCATCGGCGTAGTTGGAGACATAGAGATCGGGGTCGCCGTCGTTATCGTAGTCCCCCCAAGCACTCCCTTTGCAGTACCTCAGATTGGCGACTCCCGCCGCGTCCGCAACGTCGGTGAAAGCGCCGTCGCCATTGCTCCGAAACAGTCGGCTCGGATACACGATTGCAGCGCCATCTTCCGGCGACTCAGGCATGGACTCACTGCATGAAAACAGGTCGAGGTCACCGTCGTTGTCGTAGTCCGCCCAAGCCGCACTCTGGCTCGGATACGCCGGAAGCGCAAGACCCGCCTCCCGCGTGACGTCCGTGAACGTGCCATCCCCATTGTTGTGAAGCAGCGACATACGCATCTGCCCGCGCGTCAGCAGCCATCCCCCGCGCATCACAAGCGCGTCCACCCAGCCATCGTTGTCGTAGTCGGCCTGTACGATGTTCAGCCCACCTAGCTGCCCATCCAGCCCCGTACCGGCGGCGCGCTCCGAAAACCTGCCGTCTCCCTCGTTGCGGTAATACTTCAGGCTGCCGGCCGGGTCCCATGTGGATGTCATAATGTCCAGCAACCCGTCGTTGTCGAAGTCCTCGACGATGCTCCCGCCCGCGAGATCAACCCCATATATGCCTATGTCCGCCGCAACCTCGTCGAACCTGCCCATATCATAGTCCGGCGCGAACACGTCGGGCGGAATCAGGTAATCCTCGCTCACGCCGTCAGGGTATGTACCCAACGCCATGTGCGCTATGTTCAAAAGCCACTTGTACTTGATATTCTCCGGGTCGAGCGAGAGCAGAGACTCGAATGTTTCTATCGCCATCGTCGCGCTGGAACTGTCCTTGTGGACATAGGACGGATCGAGCGGCAGGGCGCACACAAGCCGTCCCTCCGGGCTGACGCAGTTGCGCAGTTCGCCCTGTTTCATATACGCGACCGCCAGATCTTCCATGATCCCTATCCGGTCGAACCCGTCCGGGTCGGTGTGCTCCAACGCTTCAGTCAGCAGCCGTATGGATTCGTCAACCTCGCCCAGCCGCAGCCGGTGGAACGCGAGTTGACTCAGCACGTTCACGCGCCAGGTATCGGTATCGAACGTCGGATTTTCGACCTGACCGAGCAGATAATCCAGCTGCCGAGTCCCGAAGTACGGGTCGCCGCTGCCCGCCATCATATCCGCGTACCCAGCCAGGTCCTCGACCGTCCCATCACCGGACGGCGTTGCCATATCCGCCCCAGACTCTACCTGCCCTCCGTCGAACAGCCCATACCGCCATGCAAGTATCACCACGACGACACATACTGCCAGCGCGCAGCCCATCCCCAACACGACCGGGACGGGCAGACTGGCGATCTTGCGCTGGAACATTGGCCGGAAGGCTCAGGCCGCAATCGCCTTGTTTACCGCGGGCAGCACCTCTTCCGCCATCAACTCCAGGGAGCGGAACCACTTCGGCCTGTCCGTTGTCCAATCGTGGCACATCAGCAGCAGAGTTCCGAACCCGCCCACGTCGTCGTGCATACGCTTTATCCTGTGCGCGCACTCTTCGGGGTCGCCCACTATCCAGAAATTCTCCAGCATATACTCCGGGGTGAGAGCGTCGTCCGGTATATCGGGGTCGGTCTTCAGCCTGTCCAGTCCGCTCGCGCCCCCACCGAAAAGCGGAATCCAGTAGTCGCGGAAGAAGTTGGCGAACGGGCCGTTAAGCGCGTCCTCCCGCGCCTTCTGACCATCATCCGCGACGAACACCTCTCTGGAAATACGCCAGTTGGCCGGCGATTCCTTGCCGCCCAGCTTCGCGCCGCGCTCGAACACCTCGCGGTGACTCGGAAGATGTCTCTCGTGCAGGAACGAACTGCTCATCGGAATCCACCCGTTCTGTCCCACCATCTCCAGCGTACTCGAATAGGGGCTGCTTCCTGCCACCGCGATGGGCGGGTGCGGCTTCTGGTAGGGCTTCATGTGAAAGCCGAGCCTGCGTTCGGGCTCGGGAGGTGAGAGCCTGGAAGTGTAGAATCGTCCGTCGTGCTCGAACGGCTTCCCATCCCATATCTTCAATATAACCTCGACACACTCGGCCATGCGCTCACGCGGGCTGCCCTCCTCCAGATCAATGTCGAACATCTCCGCGTCCATTGCGCTGCCGCCCGCGCCGATGCCGAGATATAGCCTGCCCCGCGCCATGTGGTCAAGCTGCGCTATCCGGTGAGCGATATGCGCAGGATTGTGGAATCCAAGCAGCGACACCCCCGTCCCGAAAGCCATCTGCTTGGTAACGCCCAGCGCCCTGGCGATGAACAGCTCCGGCGAGGGCATATTCTCGAACGGCAGCAGAAAGTGCTCGCCAATCCACGCCTCGGAATATCCGAGGCCGTCCGCGTACTCCATCAGTTCTAGGTCTTCCTGGAGCGTGTCCGCGTGCAGCCTTTCGGGATAGTGCAGCGGCATAAGGAACAGTCCGAGTTTCATCTTCTATCCTCTGTAAGCAAGGTTGTACGGGGCTATTGTATCAACACTGACCGAGATTACTATGCGCCGCTGCGCATCTGCGTTCCATATCGAATCCAATGCCCCGATCCGAGTATGTTCACGGCGGAGATAGAGAGCGAGATATATACTATGGATTATAACCTTCTGGCGAGCGAACAGGTGATCTGCAGGCGGGCTGCTGGTGGAGTCTGGTACCTGTATTTCACCTGCAAACACCTGTATTTTCCAGTTTAGAGAGTTTTTCGGGTCCGGCGCGTTTCATTGATAAGTCCTGATATATGGATAATTTAGTTTATTTGTTCTGCAATGCCAGTATTATAGCACAGTGATAGAGGGGTTGTGTAGCGGAAATGGGAACGGGATTCTGTATCAGTTTGGCCAGCGTCGGCTATGAGGGGCCCTGTGGGAGAATCCAGTGTCGCGGCCGGCGTGTGTGTAGGCGTCGGGGTTGTAACAGGATCGGCACCCTCATCCATCGTCGCCCTTGGCTTCGTAAGCCTCTGCCAGAGCTTGACGGAAATCCTCTTCGCTGGGGTCGAGTTCGATGGCCTTGGTGAAGTCCGCTATCGCTCTGTCGAGGTCGCCGTCGTTATCTCTAGATCGGTACGACTGTCCTCGCTGGAAATAGTGCCACGCGTTTTGCGGATCCAGTTCGATGGCCTTGGTGAAGTCCGCAATCGCGCGGTCGTAGTCGTCTTTCAGGAGGTATGTCCATCCTCTGTCATGGTATAACTCAGCAGTTATGCTCGAGTCGAGTTCTATACCCTTGGTATAGTCTGCTATCGCGCGGTCATAGTCACCATCGTTATCTCTATAATCGTCGCCCCTGGCTTCGTAAGCATATGCCAGCTCTTGAGGGAAAGGTTCTTCGCTGGGGTCGAGTTCGATGGCTTTGGTGTAGTCCGCTATCGCTCGGTCGAGGTCGCCGTCGGCATCTCTAGATTGATACGACTGTCCTCGCTGGAAATAGTGCCACGCATTTTGCGGCTCCAGTTCGATGGCCCTGGTGAAGTCCGCTATCGCGCGGTCGTAGTCGTCTTTCAGAAGGTATGTCCGTCCTCTGTCATGGTATAACTCAGCAGTTATGCTCGAGTCGAGTTCTATACCCTTGGTATAGTCTGCTATCGCGCGGTCATAGTCACCATCGTTATCTCTATAATCGTCGCCCCTGGCTTCGTAAGCATATGCCAGCTCTTGAGGGAAAGGTTCTTCGCTGGGGTCGAGTTCGATGGCCTTGGTGAAGTCCGCAATCGCTCGGTCAAGGTCGCCGTCGGCATCTCTAGATTGGTACGATACTCCTCGCTGGAAATAGTGCCACGCTCCTTGCGGATCCAGCTCGATAGCCTTGGTGAAGTCCGCTATCGCCCGGTCGTAGTCGTCTTTCAGGAGGTATGTCCATCCTCTGTCATGGTAGGCCCCAGCCCTGTTCGGGTCGAGTTCGATGGCGCTTGTGAAGTCCGCTATGGCGAGGTCGTAGTCGCCTTTCTGAAGGTAAGTCCATCCTCTGTCGTGGTAGAACTCGGCCCTGTTCGGGTCGAGTTCGATGGCCCTGGTGAAGTCAGCAATCGCGAGGTCATAGTCGCCATTCTCGTGGTGTGTAATCCCGCTGTCGTAGTATGAGTCGGCTTCCTGATCGGTCGAGGTAGCGGTCGGCGTGGGTGTATCACCACAGAACGGCAGACCGAGTTGGTCCAGGTCATTGTTCTGCACATCCTTCAAACCATCGGGGATGCAGCCGGTCAACTGGTTGCTGTGGAGCCACAGATATTCCAGGTTGGAGAGATTGCCCAGTTCGGATGGGATGCTGCCGCTCAACCGATTGCCGTATAGGATCAGCCTTGTCAGGTTGGAGAGGCTGCCCAGCGAGGACGGTATCGAGCCGCTCAACTGGTTTTCTGCGAGGGCCAGCCCTTCCAGATTGGAGAGGCTGCCCAGCGAGGACGGTATCGAGCCGCTCAACTGGTTGCCCCAGAGGGATAGCCAAGTCAGGTTGGAGAGGCTGCCCAGCGAGGACGGTATCGAGCCGCTCAACTGGTTTTCGCTGAGAAGCAGTCTAGTGACCCGACCATCACTGTCCACGGTGACGCCGTGCCATTCCTCAATCGGCTCGTTGCTGAGCCAGTTTGTGCTGGTTGACCAGTTCGGGCCGTTGGTAGCGTTATAGAGAGCGATGAGAGTCGCCTTGTCGGGTGACTGCGGCGCGGGTGCGGAATTTACTGCGGTCGTCACTTGCGCGGTGTTGTTGGTTGGGTTGGGGTCGGTTATCTTGCGCGTATCCATGTACACGGACACGGCGCTTACTACGGAGCCGCTGGCTTCGCGTGGCACAGTCACTGTGAGGCCGCCTGGCTCTGTTTCGTCAACGCTGACGCTGGAGAAGGAACAGGTGAACGTGGAGACGGCCCTGTTGGGATCGGAGCACCTGGCATGCCTGGAGTCAGAGTGGAAGACCGCTTCCTGGCTGAGAGAGATTTCGACCATGACCTTCTTCGCCCTGTCGGGACCGTGGTTGGTCACGTCCAGTGTGTAGGTTATGTTCTCGCCGGCGTCCACTGTGCTGGGGGAGACGGACATACTCAACTCGAGGTCGCTTTTATCCACCTCATCCACTACCGTGATCATGTCAGAGTAGTATGGCTCGTGTAGAATATCCCCCGTATCAGCGCGGCGGACGACGGGACGCAGCCCAAAGTCGCCCGTCAAACTGCTGCTGAAGTAAAATGTCAATGTCCGAGACTCGTCGGGAGCGAGGAACACCTCTTCTTCTCCAACTGTTTTGTAGCTGCTGCTGCGCTTGGAGTAGAGCTGTACTTCGAAATTCCCGCCGCTTGCGCCTGTGTTGGTTACCCTTACCGGTATTTCCGCTTGTTGGTCGTCCTCGATCTGGATGGGTCTGGACAGTAGAAGTTCGATCTGCGCGTCGATGTCGCCTGAGGGAGGGCGTATCTCGCTGTCCGGCGGAACAGGGGTGGGAGTCGGTTCAGGCGTTACTTCTTGCCCGCACTCCAGCCCTTGCTCACAGACTGTGAAAGTGGTGTTCAGTACGTCTTGGATCGAGCGGGTTGTACTGTGTATTATAGCCTGTGCCAGTTCCAGATGTTGAAAGGGACTATAATCTAGGCCAAATATGCCGAAGACTAATCCCTTGACTGCCTTGAGACGCTCTTCCCCGGTAGGCGGTTGAGAACCACCACCAAAAAGTGACCCCGTCATTATACAATCTACCTGATATTCTCCCGGACCGGAATCAGGTGTGTATGTGTGCTTCCAATTTTGAAGATTATTCTCATTTGGTAATGGCG
Organism: Dehalococcoidia bacterium; assembly: GCA_965197685.1. Lineage (GTDB taxonomy): Bacteria > Chloroflexota > Dehalococcoidia > Lucifugimonadales > UBA1123 > VXRN01. The sequence goes on along the minus strand of CBDANP010000007.1, from coordinate 401,986 downwards.
AATCGGGTTGCGCGGGATTAATTTCTTTCTTGAGTATCTCATCTACTACGACACCTTCGCGATGGACCCTGTATAGCAGGCTGAAATTAGCCATCCGCACTAGTTTACTAGGGGTATGTCCAGCATAGGCGTTTAGTTCGGCAACTACTCTACCCTCTGATAGTTTGGTCGTAGCCTTACATTCGGTTAAGTAAGCTACGGACGTTTCTTTTCTATCCCCTAGTATTCGTTCTGCGATTTGGAAGTATATTTCAGAGCTGCTGTCGAGTGTTGCGTCAGGTATCGGCCCTAACTTGTCCTCTAGGAGTGTGCATTTAATGTAATGAGCGCCTGAATAAATAGACCCGCCCTGGAATGAAAAAACATTATCTTCATTTTCAGGAATAGAGAATTTATCTGACTTGAAGGTTAAGGCAATGTCTCTGCCGGGATTGCTAAAGGTGAATTCCATATATATATTGCCTGTGACAGAATAGTTCTTGACACTGGCGCTTACGGTAAAAACTTCGCTAGCAACCGGGTTTCCGCTGGAAATCCCACAGGCTGTAATCTCAGCGATACCTGAGGGTTTAGTAATTATAGAAAACCAACTCAGTTCCGACACGGTAATTTCAACCGTCTGGGTCGCCTCGTCAACCACGCCGTCAATTTCCTCCCAGGCTCTTGTCTCCTCGTTCCAGTGCGCGGCGACGATGTTCGAGGCGTCCCGTCCCTCTTTGGTTTCGTAGGGGATGCGCAGGGTTGCGGGCTTCTGCAAGACCGCATCTCCGACGGAGAAATCGAACACCTTGCCCGCGAGTTGGGTGTCGTCGGGCGGGATGACTTCCGTAATCCGCACGGTGGTGGTTTGGTTCGTGCTGCCTTGGGGTACTTCTATCCTGGCTCCGCTCGAATGGGTAGTATAGCCGGACCACCCGGCGGGTAGTTCTATCTGCACGGACCTCGGGTTCAGTTCGTCGGTTAGCCTTCGCTGTATCTGGTCGGGCGATTCGCCTGTTTCGGGTGCGATGAGGTTCTCTATGAGCAAGTCGGCCAGCAGGTCGCTCAGTTCGTCGGGGAGCGCTTTTTTGTTGCGGGCGTCGGTGAGCGTGGCTATGAGAAGGTGGAAAGGGCGTGTCTCGGACAGTCTCAGACTTATCTGCTCGGGCGTCTCCCCGGTTACAGGCACAATCAGGTACTCTATGAGCAAGTCGGCCAGCAGGTCGCTCAGTTCGTCGGGGAGGACGTCGTTTTCGTAGGCGTCTGTGAGCGTGGCGATGAGAAAGTCGAAGGGGTCTCTGTCGTCGGGCGTCAGCGTGGCGGTTTGGGGAGGTGACTGGGCGGGAGGCGAGGCGGAAACGATTCCGGCCCCGATGATGATGAAAAGCAGCCCGAACGCGATGGTTCCAGGCAACGTTTTAGGGTACAACGTTAAGAGTCCCCTTGCTCAGTATCGAACCGGCCCGCGGAGCGCCCGCCTATTTTGCGCCATAGGGACGGAACGAAGTCTTTATATCACTATTGTTTGTTATGGTCAACTTGGTGAGCGTGTCCGGCAGCGTTTCCTTATTCTGAACGCAGAGCGTCACAGGTCGAAGATGTCTCGGACGGGGCAGGTGAAGCCGGGCAAGACTGGGCCGCCGTCCAGCACATCATCCTCACTCAGAGTAACAACGGGGCCGTCCACTGGATGGACTTCAACAGTACGAGTATCTGGAAACACGACCCACACCAAGGGAACGCCGTAGTTCAGCCACATCATAGCTTTGTCGTTTATCTGCGTAAGGCGATCGCTAGGGGACGCTATTTCGACTACCAGATCGGGGATTACGTTCACATAGCCCGTGTTTCGGATACCAAGGGGGCGTTTCTCAGCGGATATAAACGCCAAATCAGGCTCACGTATAGTGTCGGGATTACGCTCAATGAGGACACCAACATCCGACCCTACCAATCTGCCTAATCGCCTCGACTTGACAAATCCACCCAGCATAATGCCCAGATTCAACACGATCTCACCGTGTTCTTCGCCTACTCCCATGGTTTCACACAATACTCCTCTTATCAGTTCGCCGCGCACGCCTTCACTATGCAGACGAAGAAGGTCGGCGGCGGTCAATAGTTTGGGTTGGGTTCTGATCTCATGTTTGTCTTTGACAGACGCGGCTTCCACTAGCACCCCCCTTATCAGTTCCCCACGCACGCCTTCACTGTGAAGTCTGAGAAGGTCGTCGGCAGTCAGGAGTTTCGGCTTCTCTTTTGGTGTAGCCATGACATCCTCGCAAGTTCGCATTTGACCGTGCTCTGGGATAATTATATGGTTATTGGTTCTGGTTATCCAGAGGATCGGAGACGACGATGCCGAAGCCGTCGAAGACCATGGCGCTGACCTGTGAGGGCAGCATGATCGCGCCTCTCAGGCTCGCTTTTATCAGGTGCGAGCCTGAGACGAAAGAGCCGCGCAGGTCGGCGCGGTCGAACCGTGTGCGCTCGGATAAGTACGCGCCGACGAGGTGACAGCCCTCGAACACAGCGTCACTGAAGTCGCAGCCTTCCAGGTCGGCCTCAGTGAAGTTGACACCTGTCAGCTTACGGCCCCTGAAACTGTGTTCCCTGAGCGAGGCCATGCTGAAGTCGGCCCGCTCGACGTTCGCGCCTTCGAGTCTCACGGTGGAGAAGTCAACGCCCCTGAATCGCGAGCCGGTGAGATCCGCGCCAAACAGGTTCGCGCCATCCATGTCCGCGCCGGAGAAGTCGCAGTCGGTAAGCCGCGAGAGATTCAGGCCGGCGTTCACCATCCTGGCGGACATGAAATTGCAGCCGGTTATCTCCGCCTCGTGCGCCTCCATCCCGTTCAGAGCGGCGTCTTCCAGTATCGAGTCCGAAATTCGCAAATCGTGGCAGAGCAGGTTGGAAAGATTGGCGCGGCGGAGCGTGCAGTCCTCGATCACCAGAACGTCGGCCTCGATGCCCTCGAAGTCTGCCCCGTCGAAATCGCAGTCCCGGAACACGGTCTCGTCGTCCAGCATCTCGTATAGCCGGTCGCCATCGGTGACCGTCAGGTTTTCGTAGATAGTCATATCGCCGTCAGAAACGCCACCTTGTGGCCGTCTTTGGAAAGTCCGACTCCAGCCAGGCGAGCGCCTTGGCGAGTTCGAGGCGATACAGGCCCTCCGTCTCTTCTCCGAGAGAGATGCCGTACTTGCTCTCATAGGCAGACACAAGGCCGGAAGTAGCAACTTCAGGTCCGAGCGCGCCTTCCATGATAACAACCTCGTCCCCGCTCTCCAGGTGAACTACGGCACTCGGGTCGCGGCGTATGGTGCGCGCCTTGAGCGAGTTCCTGTCGGTGAAGAAGTGGAACGCGCCATTATGCCAGACTCCCCACACAGGGCTTACGTGCGGGCTGCCGTCAGCGCGGGTGGTGGCTACCCAGTAGTTTCGCGCGCCGGTCACGCGCTCGACGACCCACGACCATTGGATAGGCTCGAAGCCATACTGCGGGTCGCCGACGCCGTAGCTGGCGGGCATTCGGGGGCGGTCGGACATATAGTTTTCGGTCATCAGTCCTTACAATGGGGCGTCCGGCGCGTGTGGTTGTCTGAATCAGGATTTACGGGATACCGGAATGGGCAGGGGTTGGGCATTTTTGATTGCGAGCGACTGTTTGAGCAGGCTAATTGGTTGCGGGCGGCGTCAGCCTCCCCAGACCTGTCTGAACAGTCTGAGCCAGTTGCCGCCAAGCACCTTGGACACGTCTTGCGCGGAGTACCCGCGATTCAGTAGCTCGGAGGCCACGTTGGACAGGCTGTCGGGGGTCTCCATGCCCGCGGGGTGGAGAAGGTTCTCGGGATAGGCGTTCGAGGCGTCTCTCCGCTTCGTTCCCTGCTGGGAGAATATCCAGTCGAAGAATGCCCTGGGCTGGTTCTGGGTGTAGTCCGTGCCGATGCCAACGTGGTCTATGCCCACCCTCTCAACCAGGTCGTCTATGGCGTCCACGTAGTCGAGAAGCGTTGACTCGAAGCCATTTCGCAGGAAGGGCGGGAATGCGTTGGCGCCGATGACGCCGCCGCGCTCGGTTATCAGTCGGAGAGCGTCGTCGGTCTTGTTCCTGGGGTGGTCGAAGAATGCGCGGGCGTTGGCGTGGGTGCAGGCGACGGGCTGTTCGGAGAGTTCGGCGGCTTCGAGCGTGGTGCGCTCTCCGACGTGGGACAGGTCTATGAGCATACCCAGCCGGTTCATCTCTCGGACCACGTCCTGACCAAAGTTGCTGAGGCCGTCGTCGGTGCGCTCATAGCAGCCATTGCCGACCAGATTGCGCTCGTTGTATGTAATCTGGATGATGCGGACGCCCAGCCGGTGGAACAGCGCGAGGCGGTTCAGGTCGTTCTCTATGGGCGAGGCGTTCTGCCAACCCAGTACGACGCCCGTCTTTCCCTGCTCCTTTGCCTGGAGTATGTCGGCGACGGAGCCTGCCTGCGCCAGCGTTTCCGCGTGGGAGTCGAACCTGTGAATCCAGGCCGCGAGATTGTCCATTGTCTCTCGGTAGTTCTCCCAGATAGCTATGGTCGCGTTTATGCCGGTGACCTGTCCGGCGCGCAGGCTGTTGTAAACCTCCGGGCTGTCCCAGTTGCTCACGTTCAGCCCGTCGAAGACAACGGATTCGGTGTAGATGTCGTTTTGTTGAATAGTCATTAGGTGTCAGGGGCAAGAGAAGAGGTATCCGTGTTCTGGGTGTATAGCCGCTTGGGGGGGGGTGTTGGTGCCGAAGGTCAGCACCATCATATGTCTTCAGCTCGTTCCATAAGATTCCATTTTGTTTCATTTTGTAGCTAATATTGACGAAATTGACTATCATGTAGTTACTTGACGTCTCAGAGTGTTTCATTTAATATCACATAAATAGTGATAACTGAGGTGATATTATTGGAACGGCCTAAGCGTTTATCAGCGTCCTTCATCCGCACGGTGAAACGGCCTGGAAGATACGGCGATAGGCGAGGTGGGCATGGCCTGAGCCTACTCGTCAAACCCATGTCCGCAGGCGGCGTCTCAAGGTCATTCTCTCAGAGGTTACGTCTGAGAGGCAAGCCGTTTAATCTCGGCATGGGCAGTTACCCGTTGGTAACACTAGCCGAAGCACGACAACAGGCACTTGTAAATGCCCGTATTGTACGGCGCGGGGTCGATCCAAGAGTGGAACGTAAGCGCGAGGCGTCAATGCCGACCTTTGAGGAAGCTGCTGATAGAACAATTGCTTTCCGCGTTAAGAGTTGGAAGCCGGGCAGTCGGACAGAGGCCATTTGGCGAGCTAGGCTTGCGAAATACGTCTATCCTCGAATTGGCAAGATGCCGGTGTCAGAAATCAGCACTGCTGACGTTCTGTCTGTCCTGTCGCCGATATGGGAGAAGCGCGAGACGGCCCAGAAGGTTCAGCAATATGTCAACGCGGTGATGAAATGGGCGGTGGCCCATGGATACCGCAGTGCTAATCCAGCGGGAGAGGCCGTAAGCGCGGTACTTCCCAAAATATCCAGTCTGCGCGAGCACTTCCGTGCGCTCCCATATGTGGAAGTATCCAACGCGTTGCAGAAAATCCGAGATTCGGAAGCCTATGAGGTTACCAAGTTAGCAATAGAATTCCTGACTCTCACGGCTTCCCGAAGCGGTGAGGTTCGGGGCGCAACCTGGGATGAGATTGACGGGGATGTCTGGACAATTCCAAGCGACCGTATGAAATCAGGACGCGAGCATCGCGTTCCGCTGAGCGACAGTGCTATTGAAGTCCTGAAAGACGGCATAGAGTATGCGGATAACTCTCGACTGCTATTCCCATCGGCTAGGGGCAGGCAGTTGAGCGACAACACTCTATCGAAGCTATTCCGTGAACTGCAGATCGGCGGAACGCCCCACGGCATGCGGAGTTCGTTTAGGGACTGGGCGGCTGAGTGTACCGAGTATCCACGCGAAATTTGTGAGTTCGCGCTTGCGCATGTCGAGGGCTCGGCGGCAGAGTTGGCTTATCGGAGAACCGATTATTTCGAGAAGCGGCGCTGGCTCATGCAGCAGTGGGCGGACTTTGTGGGATGAATCAGACTACAATGCTGGAACTGGTACGAACCGCCTTTGAGATTGCCCAGTCACGGCGGACCGGCCTATAGAACTCGGCTGGCCCAACGATGCCGGAGCCAAGCAGATTGCATTCGACATCTATCAGATATTTGCGACGAACCTGAAGGTAGGTTGGCGAATCCAAACTTGGGCATTTGACACTGTGAACGGCAGAGTTAACCTCGACTTTGCACATTTGAGTTAGTTGGGTAAGTCGAGGTACCTGCCTGTTCAAGCGGCGTATGCAAGGGAGTCGATGAGACGGTTTAACAGTGGCAGGGGAACTATCGCAACATCGGTCTCTGGCGCTCGACTTTGTACACTGGATAGCCAAAGAACTAAGGGCAGGATAAGCTCGACCAAATCACCACAAGAGGTCGAGCATGCATACCCTGCCCGAAGTGATTATATCGCTGCTGAATCCATTTGAGCGCCTGTTTCACCCCAAGACTTGGCGCAAAGCCCAACTCCTGGCAGTCGGAGCAATCCTGGCTCCACACAAGCGCACCGTAACCTCAGCTCTTAACATCCTGGGGATTGGGCAGCGCGGAGACTTCGCCATTTACCACCATGTGCTCAACCGTGCCCGATGGTCGTCGCTGAAGCTGAGCAGGGTACTGTTACTCATGGTGGTCCGGCAACTTTGTCAGTCCGACGAGCCGCTGGTGTTCGGAATCGACGAGACTATAGAACGACGCTGGGGCAGGAAGATAGCCGCAAAGGGAGTGTACCGCGACCCCACACGCTCCACTGAGGAGAAGGTCGTGATGACCAGCGGACTCAGATGGGTGAGTCTGATGTGTCTTAGGCGTATTGGTTGGGCCGGTCGTCACTGGGCGCTGCCGTTTCTGACCACTCTGGCGCCCTCGAAGCGCTATAACCTGCGTAATGGCAGGCGACACAAGATGGTAACTGACTACGCCCGTCAGATGCTGATATGTCTGCGCCGTTGGCTTCCGGACAGGGAGCTGGTCGTGGTGTGTGATGGAGGCTATGCCAGGCGGGAGTTTCTGAAGCATGTTCAGAGTATGTCGAACCCGATTGTTGTCGTCACCAGACTGCGTAAAGACGCATCGCTGTACAGGCCGGCGCCACCGCGACGACCGGGCCAGATGGGACGGCCTAGAATTGTCGGAGAGCGACTGCCCAGTCCGTCCGCGGCGCTTGCCGACCCCGATACGGTGTGGACAACCTGTCGGGTCACCGGGTCAGACTCCGGCGTGAGCACAGTCGAGATCACCTCAGGCGTAGCTATCTGGTACACAGGCGGGAAACCACTCGTCCCGATGCGCTGGGTAATCGTCAGAGACCCAACGGGCAGGGTCGGAGCGCGTGCGCTGCTATGCACCGACACTGAGGCCGAACCTCTGCGGATATTGCAGTGGTACAAGCTTCGCTGGCAGGTTGAAGTTACCTTCGAGGAGCTTCGCGCTCACATGGGGGTGGAGACGCAGCGGCAGTGGTCGGATAGGGCAATCGCACGGACTGCGCCCGCACTATTTGGGCTGTTCAGTGTGGTGACACTGGCAGCGCATGCGCTGATTGGACAGGATGGTCGGCTGGCTGCTCGCTCAACGGCGTGGTATGACAAGACCAGCCCCTCGTTCGCCGACGCCATCGCGCTGGTCAGACGATACCTATGGGTACATCAGGGAACTTTTGCAACCTCAGGCCGCAAACCTAAACTGATTAAAGTCCCACGCCTCTTGTACAGCAGGATGCTCGACTCCATCTGTCATGCGGCTTGAGTGTACAAAGTCGAGTCTCTGGCGGCGATGTGGATAAAGGCGCAGAGGCCGACCACAGGCATCGCCTGACAAGGGCGATGTCATCGATGAAGGTGGGCTCACACTTGGCATACCATGCGCAGGAGCGCGCAGGGGTACGGTTGTCATGCTGCAGCAACCCGGCAACCAGCGTTATCCATGAGAACAGTCCGAGCAGCAGCGGAGTTGTTCTGGCTATCGCCCTGTCGGACCACACTGACGCTGGGTCTCCACACCCAGGTGAGCGCGCACCTCCTGGAAAGTGACCTCGATCCGCCAGCGTCTGAGGCGCCACCGGATGATCCGGACCGGATCGGCCTCGGTGTCGGTGCATACGAGAGCTTGTGTTCTCATCTGACCGAGAGGGTCTCTGATCAGAACCCACCTGATGTGCACGGGCGGTCTTCCCCAGCGATACCAGACCGCGGTATCGGACGTGATATCCAATGTGCGATCCGGTCCATCCTTCCAGGGCATGGATAGACGGGTCCACGACACGTCGGGGTGGTCGAGGACTTCACCCGGAGACGGAAGCCGCTGTCCCTTGACACGCGGACGCCCGATCTGTCCGGGCAGTCTGGGAGGAGCGGGCTCGAAGAGTGCGGCATCGAGTCTGAGTCTGCTGATGAAGATGACCGGCTCAGGCAGCGACTGGTAGCTGTGCAGCAGTTCGAGCGCGGCGTATCCGCCGTCTGAGACGACCACTATGGTTCGCTCAGGCAGCCAGCGGCGCAACTGGAAGATCATCTGTCGTGCCCAGTCGGTGATCTTCTTGTGCGGACGCCCGATCCTCAGATGGTAGCTCTGCGCCGGCGCCAGAGCGGTCAGAACGGGAAGCGCCCATGTGCGGTTGGCAAAGGGGACGTGGGTCAGCCACATCAGGCTGACCCAGCGCAGTCCACTTGCCCTGACCAGGTGAGTCTCGGTGGAGCGAACCGCATCTCTGAACACGCCCTTTGCGCTGATGCGACTGCCCCATCTGCGCTCCAGCGTCTCGTCTATGCCGAACACAAGCGGCTCATCCTCGCCCGCAAGATGTTCGATCAGCAGTATGAGCGGCACACGACTGAGCTTGAGGGGTGACCAGACGGCTCGACTGAATACGTGGTGATACTTTGCAAAGCCGGCCTGGTCACTGAGCCCCATGACTCGCAGGGCTGAGGACACGGTGCGCTTGCGTGGAGAAAGGATGGCGCCGATGAGCAGGATTTGCGCCTTGGTCCAGGCGCCGCGTCGGAAGAGAGTTGAGAAAGGCTGGAGCGCGGATAAAATGGCATCGGGCAGGGTGAGCATGGCTGGCTCCTGTTGAGAGAGGTTCGGGCCATCTTACCCTGTTCTTATATTCTGGATATAATATCTCCCAAATGTGCAAAGTCGAGTATTCGAGGAGAGGCAAGTGACCAGGAAGTAGTTGATTCTATTTTCCGCCTGACTGAAAGCGGGTATCTCCGCGAAACACGCAACTATGCCAACCCAGGCCCGCTTTTTGAGAAATTGGTGATCCAGGGATGCTGGGAGATGTCGAAGTTCTACGGCGGTGGTGACGACGTACAAGTAACATCTCCTCTGCTGGAGCGCTATACAGAGTATCTTTCAGAGCGAGAGGAACAGAGCGGAAACGACAATTACAAAAGACAGTTACAGAAGTCTGAGCGGATAGAGTAACTGTCGATGACCATCGCGCTTCCCGTTGGAGAACCGTTGACATGAGCGTCGGCAGACGCATTACTTGGATTCCCAGCTTAATAAATCGGTATGTTTCTTGGACTGGACGCTAAACGCATCTCGTGAGTGTGAAACGCTCCAAAGCTGAATTAGCCCCAAAACCAGCGAAAACTTTGGACTAGAACCTAAATTGTGTGGGCGCCCGAAGATGGGGCGAAACTGGGTGCTATTCCGCGGGCTTTTTCATAGCTGATGCAGCTATGGCTGCGACCTCGACTTTGGGACGACGTCCGCCGCCGGTTACGGATACGAGCTCGGGGAGTTAAGAGGTACGGGCCGGACACACGTTACCGACGCGGCCTCAGATCCGAGTTTAGCCACCTGAGACGCAGTCGCTCAGTCTCTCTGCCCTCCTCAGGCACCAGCCAGGACAATCCGAGCAAGCCGGTGCTCTTAATCTGCTCGATGTTAGAGAGCGCGAAGGGCACGCGTATATCGCGGGGCTCGTCGCTGTCCAACGCCTTCGCGACCCGGAAGAATTCGCGCTCATCCTCGGGGGTGTCGAAGACGTAGAGCGCCAGTGGTGGACCGCCGGGCCCCCACCTGTGGCCGGACTCAAAGAGGCGCTGGTAGAGCTCCACTTTTCTTACGGCCCGGCTCTCGGTCATGCGGCCTCGCTCATACTCGAGGACGAACGAAAGCCAGCGGTGGCCATCGGCGGCGGCGTACCTGATCCGCCCGCCCGCGTCAGGCTCGATCCCAGTCCTATCGGACACGTGGTTCGGCCGTATGAGCGCCCGCGCCGGCGGGTCCAGCTCGCTCAGGCGACAGCCCGCGAGCTTTTTTGTCTCAATTGCGAGGTCGGACATCAGTCGGATCACAGTGTCGGTATGACCGAGCTGAGCAAAGAGCGCTCTCATCTGTCCCCCGAATATGCCGGTCGGCCCTGTTAGCTCCACGCTCCACGTGTCGCGCCGAAAGGTGACCCGATCCCGGTCTGACATGCACTGAAGGCCCTTGTCGGACAGCGCATAATATGTGCGGCCGTGAAGAGTGAGCGGTTTGACCAGACCCTGGGCTACTATTGACGGTAGCATCTGGCTGACGCGCACGGTGGAGACGCCGGCCAGGCCCGGCAGGAACGAGCGCTTGACCAGGTGCCAGTCGGAAATGACTTCCAGAAGATCTTTCTCGGCCGGTGTCAGGCGCGACGCGGCGGAGTTGGCGGGGAGAGTCTCAGGGTACTGGTCCAGCCGCGCCGCGCCGCGTGGAGCCGGCGAGGCTGGCGAGAATTCCCCCCTGGATGGCAGCCGCTGGACGATGTATGGCAGACTGATAACGTTCTCCTCGTCTGACGGCGCTCCCCATATGCTCCGCCGCGCCTCCAGCGCCTGCGCTTCCATGGCACAGTAGGCGGGCGGTCCGGGCCTGGCCGCAACGATCGCACACGCGTGCCGCCAGGCCGTCCCCGTCGCCGTCAGGATCAGGACAGCGCCCGGCCAGCCGTTCTGATCCCGCACGATGGCATTCCACCTGTTACGGAAACTGGTAGAGGTCTGCCTGCGCCCTATGCGGACTATCCCGATCGCAGGACCGCCGTCCAGTCTGAGCACGGCGTCGTGGGGGCTCTCCCTGACACTCATGAAGTGGTCGACGGTCGCCGATCCGTAATCCGTACGCTCGACTATGAGCGCCGCCAGGCTGTAGATCATGGCCAGGGCGTCAAGCCTCGGGACCATGCCGCGAAAGATCTGGGGGTGGACAGGAAGGACCCTCCAGTACTCGGAGGGATCCATGCCCCAGTCGGCGGCGGCGGCCTTGATCCCCTCGCTGGTGGGAAAGAACCGCTCGCGCCTGGCCTGGTGCTTGCGCTTGCGCCCGCGCTCCGGCTTCCCGAGTCCCACTCCGTGCGGTACACTGGCCACCAGGCCCAGCCCGCGGAGTCTTCTGACCTGGTCGTACGCCGTACTCCTCGACGTGCCGGTGAGCGCGGCGAGCTCGTCAATTTCCTCAAATATGAGACCGCACATAGCATGGAGAAGCTTCAGGAGTTCCCTTGTTAGCCGTGGTTTGGCCATCAGACCACCTCCAACACATTGTCAATAAATACATTTTAGGGGAGATGCGTCCCTGTGACGCTGCCTGCCCACGCCCTCTCGGGCTGCGTGTCCCGGTGTGAAAAGAGCCTCGTGGATGTTCAGGCAGGGAAGCAGGTCAGAAAACAGAAGCGGCCTCTCGTTGCCGGCCGGGGACTGTGCGGACATTCGAGTATTCGGAGCGTCGGCGACTTCTGTCCGTGACGAATCGCCCCCGGTCGGTTTGGGGCCGCCGCTTCGTCTGCGGCTTGTGGACCTGAGCATGTCCACGGGCCGCGCGCCCAGTTTCGCCGCCCCGGAACGCGGGGAGCGTTACAGAAGATTTAATCGCTGGATACCAGTGCGCCATCGGGTCTCCAAAAAGTGGAGTTAGCGGCTCCGCCGGTATATGATGGATATGCGAGATGGTGGAGGACCCGACCCGGCGACCCCTTAAAACCCCGCTGATGCGGGTGGGGTGAGCCGGGGAGCGACCTGTCCCGCAGGGGAGTCCGCCGGGGCCGCACACAGCCCAGATGGGCCGCAGGTCCGGTCTCGCGGCGCGGAAATCGTTGTACGTCAACTATACGGAAGCGATGGAAACGTCGGGGCCCCGCATTCGCGGGGTCCCAGAAATCTACCATGCCCCGATCCTCACGCGCCCTTTACACCGCGCCGCTTCCCGTCCCGCTGCTGTGTGAACAGCAAAAATTCCGTTATATCTTCTATCGCCGTCTCAGAGAGCGCGTCCTTGCGTATCCTGAGGGTGACACTGGGAAGGGATATTACCAACTTCATCACCTTTTCGTGGCTCTTGAGCCCGTGGTGTATGAAGTCCTCGTGCTCGTTGATGAGCCAGTCGGTGGAGACGCCATAGGCATCGGCCAAGGCGCCGAGTGTGGTCGTGTTGGGGTCCTGAGCGTCTCGCTCGTACTTGCTGACGCTGACGGGGTGGATGCCGACGATCTCGGCCACATCCTCCTGCGAGAGCCTGCGCCTGCGACGCGCCTCCTTAAGTCGTATTCCCAGTGTTCTCTGTGGCTGTGTCATCGTGTGCCGTCCTCTCGCTTTTGGTGTGTGGTAATCGTTGTTTTGATTATACCGCATATAGGTCCGGTATCCCGCGCGGTTGGAAATGTCAGGCATATGTCTCTGTTCTGTCCGAGGTGGGAGGCTGGCGGTGCCGCCGGTGGAGAGCGTCGGGAAATCAGGTCCCAGTCCCGCGTTCGGGATGGCGCGCCGCGGCGCGGGCATACTCGGAGACTATTTGCGGAGCGGCCGGCGCGCAGCCTCTCATTCGAGCCAGCGGAGAGCGTCCAGGTTGGCGTGATCGATAGAGTAGGGCGGTTGTTTGTAGGGGGGCCGCAGGCGGAGTTGGTGGTGAATGAACTCAGTGGGAGCTCCCCTGTTGGTCAGCATCCTCTCCAGCGTCACCCGCGGCGTGTTCCCGCTCACGTTCTCCTGATCTATGCCGGCTGCCGCGCACATCGTCTTCAGCCGCCTGGCTATCTGGGAGCCGGACAGTCTGAAGATGCGGTCGCCATCGCCGGCTTCCCTGGGCTTTATGAGCAGGAGGGCAGACGTGGCGTCCCTTGTAACGGTCAGCGCGTGTCCCATGTCTTCTGATCCACCCGGGCGTAAACGCACTCTGCCGGAGCCGTCCATGATATTCACGAAGTCCCCCCAGGTCAGGCTTGCCGCCTCCCCGCGCCGGAGGCCCGCCTGGACCATCGTCGTCAGCAGCGCCCTGTCCACCCCGGCCCGCTCCGTCGCCGCGTCATTGGTCTCCCGCCTGCCGCCGCGGGTCCTGCGGGGAGCGTTCAGGCAATCGAGAACGTCGTACATCTGCTGCTCCGACAGGGCGGTCGCCCTGCGCCGCTCATCGCCGGCGCGTCTGACGCGCATGTCGGCGAGAAACTCCTCGACCATCGGGTGACTGGCGGGCGCGAAGTGTCCGAGCGCCCTGTGTACGGCCCCTAACGTCGCCAGGTAGTTGTATATGGTCGTCATCGCCAGTTCCTCCCCGTCGAGGTACCTGGCATAGCGCAGCATCCGCTCCGGCCTGATGGGCAGTCCCAGCGTTCCTTCCCGGGAGTCCATCCGTTCCGCCCAGTCGATGAAGGCGATGAAGCGCTTCTCCACCGAGTCGGCGGTCTCCCTCGACCTCCTGCCGTCCAGGTAGGCGGCGATGTCGGGGGCGTGGGGTGCCAGTCCGGGCCTGTCCCTGAATTCTCTTTCCAGACGGCGCATCGCTGGTTCTCCTGGAGCGCGGGTTGAGCCCAAAGTATAATCTCCCGCCTCCCGAATGTCTTGTCAGCCCCCATCGCCCGGGATTGTATGACTGTCTGCGTCGGTGCAGAGAATATTCTCTCCAGTCAAAAGGTCTCCAGAAGCCTGTCGCGCCCAGAGTAATGTGTTGCTCGGCGACACTGGTTAATGCACCGCTTGCGCCACCTCCACACGATAAATCTTCGCAAAGGGCAATATGCGGATGGTCAGTCCGACATCTCTGGTCTCTTGTTTGTTTCCCAATTGATACCCTAATGGGGAAAAGGTCGCATGACTCTCCAGAATAGAGACTGGCGTCTTGGTTGAGCCGTACACTTGTTACAATTGACATTGCAAATACAGATGTAAGGAGAAGAACCGTCAGCAGAATGGCACAAGTGGAGAGGCCCATGCTTGAACTCAGTAGTCAGATCGCAGCGTACGAGAAGATGCAGTCCCTGCTAGAGATGGACCATTTCGGCAAGTGGGTTGTGTTCTATGACGAGGAGCTGGCGGGAACGTACGACACAGACCGTGAGGCGGTCGGAGATGCGATAGGAAGGTTCGGTCGGGGGCCCTACCTGATCAGGCAGGTTGGCGTGTCGCCCCTTCCGCTGGTGTGGCATCCATAATGCCCAGTTGAGGCCAGGCTGATGCGGATTCGTTGATGTGGGGGATCTCCTGGGTAGGTGGCGCGGCGTGCGTGCGTTGAGAGGTACCCATCCGGATTACGGCGGGTAAGGACTGCCAGGGTCACGCTCATCTTCACTCTTCTGGTGGCTACGTCGAATGACGTGTGTGATGCCAATGGCATTGCCCGAAGGGTGCGTTCAGTGAGTTCACGACCAGAGCGCGGCCATTTCTTAGAAACCTATTTTTGCTTATGCGACTGGCTGCATCTCACTCGGCTGGAGCGCCTTGGGCTTTTCCATATGAGGACGCCGCGTCGTTCGCACTTGAGTCATTATGTAAAGTCAGGAGAAAGGAGATGAATCGATGTTGCATCCCACAGTACGAAAGACCTTTATCGGCATCGGATTGTTCTGGTTAGCCATACTTCTATTCGTGATAGTGCATTCTTCATTGAATGTCCCGGTAGCTGGCGTCAAGCCGGAAGCCACCCGGCTCACCCTGATGACGACACTCCCCTTTACCGTGGGCGCGTCGGTCGCGATCATCGGCATCACGTACTGGACCAAGAAAAGACGCGGGACAAAATAGGACAGACAGTATGAATTATTTTGAGATGTTCGGCCGATATGATGCAAACCCGGGAGGTACGGCGTACTTGAGCGTCTTGCGAACGGTGTCTCTGTGAAAGCCGAACACGCGGGACGCCTCCCGAACGCTCATGCCATCCACCATGCAGGCTCTTCGGACACGCATATACAGTTCCACGCTGTACATCCTTCTCACCTCCCTTCGGGTCGGGTTCGACCCTATGGAAAGCGATAGACGGTACAGTTTTCAACCGCCACAATCAGGCTGTCGAGCCGCCTACACGGTCCGTTTTAATTCCGCCTTTTACAGACGCCACCTTCGTAACTCTATGTGACGAAGAAGATAGGCGGGCGGGCTGCGAGTTCAATTTATGTCTATCCACGGTAGGTTTTCCTCAGTCAGCCTGACGTCCTGAAAAGGCGCGGCGAAGAGAGGTAACGAAGCTTTCGCATGAGACCCCTGAAAACACTGGGCAGGCGCGACGTCTTACCCGGCTGGTGGCTGGTCGCCCTGATTGGCCTGATCATGGCGGTGTCGACCGGGTCGATTTCTCATGCCGTGCCGGTATGGATTGCCGTGCTGAAGGAGGATTTCGGTTGGAGGATTAGCTACGTCGCACCGGCCATACCCATCCTCGCCGTAGGAGGCATACTGCTGGGGCCCGCGGTGGGCTATCTCGGCGATCGTGTTATCGGTATCCCCAAGATGGTGGCTGCCGGCCTCATCATTCTGGCCGGAGCGCTATTCCTTTTCAGCCGGACACAGGACCTCTGGATGTTCTACACCGCCGTCGTGCTGATGACGGTGGGTGCGACAATGAGCGGCTGGATCCTGCTGCTGACAGCGCTCAGCCGATGGTTCGTTCGTCGCCGGGCGACCGCCATTGGATTTGCGTATATGTTCCATCCCCTGGGGGCGATGATTTTCCTGCCCCTAATCGGCTTCGGCATGGGACTGGACAGTGACCAGGAGGGCTGGCGGCTGACTGCCGTTGCCCTGGGCGGGTTCATGCTGGTCGTCGCCACTCTCGTTTTCGTCCTTCTGCGCAACCGTCCGGAGGAAACGGGTCTGCGCAACTTCTCGGCGTTTCAAACTCTTCGCACCCGCGCCTTTTGGCTTGTCGTTCTAGGCGAGGGGCTGGCCTCAATGGAAATCCTGAATCGGCTGGATACCACACCTCTGGATACCCCACTTACGACAGCGGCAGCCCTCGCTGTTTTCGGCCTTGCTTCACTTGTCTCTTATCCGTTAGGCGGACTCGTAGGCGACCGTTTCTCCAAGTCCCCTGCGCTGGCCTGTTTCACGGCATTGCAGGTGGTGGCGTGGGCGGCGATGGCCTTCGTCGGCAGCTCTCCGGCGGTATATGTTTCTGCCATTGCGTTGGGAATAAGCCGTGGAGGGCGGGGGACCCTGAGGGTGGCGATACTTGCCGACTATTTCGGAACGGTCTCCCTGGCCACTATCTTGGGACTGTTCGGCTTTTTCGCGGGACTGATGGCCGTGATTGGCGATCCTTTGGCCGGCCGGCTGTACGATACTCAGGGAGATGCCGTCGGCTTTCTGATACTGGCCGGGTTAACGTTGTTGGCCGCGTTCAGTTTCCAGGGTGCGCGTCCGCCACAGACGCCGTAACCGTTGTGCCACATGCACTGACGTACTAGTACCGTTTCCATATGTTTCTGATGTATAGCGACCAGTCCCCCACCCCTAGATTCCCGTGAAGGCGGGAGTATCTGTGTTGAAAGTCAAGTGATCTGAGGCGTTGGATCATAGCGCTCGGTCCAGGGAGTTCCCCGCCGAGCGACGGCGTTCAGTTGCAGCAGTATCTTGCGCATCAGCGCAACCAATGCCACCTTGCCGGGCTTCCCACGATCCCGCAGTCTCTGATAGAACCGCTTGAGACTCCCCTCCCGACGCGTCGATGAGAGCGCGGCCATGTACAGAGCGCTCCTGACAACAGACCGTCCACCCCTGATGGAGCGATAGCCTCGTTGCGCTCCGGAGTCTCTGGACCAGGGAGCCAGACCGCACAGAGAGGTCAGCGCTTTCGCCGGACACTGTCCCAACTCTGGAAGATAGGCTGCCAGGGTCGCGGCGGTCAGTTCGCCCACGCCGGGCACGCTGCGGTACAGACTCGCGCGCTCAGACAGCCGGCTCTCGCTTCTGAGCGCCTCTTTGTACAGCTTATCCATGCGCTCTATCTCCTTGTCCAGCCAGCGGACGTGGCGTTCAGTCGAGGCTCGAACTCCAGATGAGACGCCCTTGTCCAACCGATTGCGCTCAGACGCTCGCTGGTCAACCAGCTGACGACGACGACTCAGAAGCTCTTTCAGAGCCTCTCGGCCAGGTTCGTCCTCAGTCTGAGACCTCAGCTCGAACGTCCGACCAAACTCAGACAGTACCTTCGCGTCCAGCGCGTCCGTCTTCGCTTCGTGTCCACGCGCGCGAGCGAACGATCTGACCCTGTTGGGGTGAACCAGACCCACCTCAACCTGACTCTTTCTCAGACCGCTAACCAACTTTCTCTCGTAGCCTCCGGTCGGCTCACATACAGCCAGAACGATCTCTTTGCGCCTGAGCCAATTCGACAACTCGACGATCCCGCTCTGTGTATTGGAAAAACGTCTGACCGAACCACAGTCCACCGACACGTCCAGATTGGCCTTCCCAACGTCTATGCCCGCTACCACTCTCATCTTCTTTCTCCTAGGTGTATAATGTCGGTGTCCTCCACACTTGCTGATTCGGGCCTTTAGCCCACGTATCCGTTCGGAGCGACAACTCTGGCGTGAGGGGTGTCTTACTCCCGCTCGGCGCAGCCCGGGTGGACTCACCTAATGACGGACGACGCGCCCCTCGCGCCTGTCTCTCAGATTGGCCTTTCCGAAAGACATTTGCAACATACAAATGACGAATGGAAGTTGAAAGTACACTGAAGACAACAAAACTAAGTGGACATGGTACTAGATTGCCCCATAACCATGGATGAATAGCCTAATGCCAACTAACGCTTTCCACAAAATGGCTGAATACTTCGAGAGCCTTGTTCAAGAGATGATAAGCGAGGCACGACAAGCAGGCTTGCTACAGAACCCAACGGCGGTTGGGACAGGTAGGGAAGAAATTTTCCGGCGCCTGCTGGAGCGCCACTTACCGGATAACTGCGAAGTATTCCGCGGAGGATATGTGTTCAATATTAGAGGCGAGACCTCGAAGCAGATTGACGTCATTGCAACTTCCGGTGCGACTCCCAGGTTTGAAATACTTCCCAATCTCCAGGCCATTGCGCTTCTCGAGGGGACAATCTGTGTTGCGGAGGTCAAAACTCGGCTAGACAAGGGAAGCTTAACCAAAGCCTTGGACAACTTCGCGTCTCTCCCTCGGATAACCGACCCTCACAAGGCGTTAAACCCCAGCATAAAAAACATTAGGGAGCACTTCTGGTGGGATTGGCCATATAAAGTGATTTTCGCGTACAACTCAATCGATAAAGAAACTATCCTCCGATACATCTCGCAGTATTACAACGAGAGTCCGGATATCCCCCAGGAATGTCGGCCAAGCTTGATTCATGTCTTAGGACAATACATCATCGTACGTTCGCTACCGGGTATGACTACCCAGAACGTTGCTGGTCCGGCATCCCCAATAGATACGCCTGCAGGTCAATATCGGAGGTTCGATGCCGCGCCAGACCTTTCTGCAATGGCTTTCATGTTCAGCAGCTTACAAGAGAGGGCTTTTCTAGCCTATCACATGATCTGGCATTACGATGAATGGATAAATCGGCTTATAGACGAATTCTTGCAACCCTAATGACCTGCGCCGCCGGCAACTTAGCGCTGGCGCTCACTGTCTTGAAGAGGGCTCGTCGAGAGCTGGACTACGATGCGAAGATTCCCAAGCACATCCTTCTCACCTCCTTTCGGGTCGAGTTCTACCCTGTGAAAGGCGATGATATACGGTAAAGTCTTAAACCGTTGCTCAGCGGCGCTTAGATTGCCGACCAATTGCTTCGACGGAAATGACGTTGAAATTCTCGCGGCTCTTCGCTGACGCTGACGACTGGGTGACAAATACATCACTGAATGAATTTCTCAACCAGCCGCCTTGTCACATCTTCTGCGATGTCCGGAAAGAGCTTCTTCGAGTCTTTCTGTTCAACCCCATTCAGCAGGCCAACATTGGTGCGGAGCAATCTTCCCGCTTCAAGCGGTGCGTCCGAAAGTTTATCAACCAAGTCCAGCGCATCCTTGTAATGCTCAGTGGGAGGGTGTTCCGCGTCAACTGCGATGATACCTTACGGGCCCTCCGGGACTGGATCTGACCCACGCGTCAACTGGCTCAGATGTCCTCAAATGGATCTGCCGCACCCGATCCACATGAGTGAAGTGATTATTACACGCCAAAACCAACATACAAGGAGCGTGTCGTCAAGTCCCATCGCAGTTTTGTCCGCTCACTCAAGCCCGTGAGTCATACTCCAGGGGAGGCAGAGATGCCAGGAACAGTCAGTCACATAAGCAGTCGTACCGTTCAGGTTATCATCGGAGTCGACACTCACAATGACCAGCATGTGGCGGTGGCTATTGACGGGCGGGGTGTCCGGCTTGACGAGAAGCACGTGCCCGTCGCCGTCTGCGGGTACGAGGAGCTCGAGCGGTGGTCCCGCAGCTTGGGACAGATTCACGCGTTCGGCATAGAAGGCACCGGTTCCTACGGTGCTGGGCTCGCACGCTTCCTGACCGACAGGAGCCATACGGTCATCGAGGTCAACAGGCCGGACCGATCTGTCCGCTATCGAAAAGGGAAGAGCGACCCCACTGACGCCGAGATGGCGGCTCGCGCAGTGCTTGCCGGAGTGGCGGACGCAACTCCCAAGTCCGGTGAGGGGGAAGTCGAGATGATCCGTATGCTCAAGAGCGCCAAGGACTCGGCCGTAAAGGCTCGCACCCAGGCCGTTAACCAGATGAAGGCTCTTGTCGTCACAGCTCCAGCCGAGCTTCGCGAAACACTCGAAGGTCTCACTACCATCGCCCTCATCACACGGTGCAAGAGCTTCCGTTCAGGGCGTCTGGACAGCCCCAAGGCGGCCGCGAAGTACACACTTCGCTTGCTTGCTTGCCGTCATCGTCAACTCAATGAAGAGGTTCAAGAGTTGGAGACCGAGTTGGAGCGACTCACCAGAGCGGCAGCGCCCGCCCTGGTTAACGCCTTCGGCATAGGCCCTGATACCGATTCGTCCCTCCTGATCGCTGCAGGGAGTAACCCTGACCGTCTCCGCTCCGAGGCTTCCTTCGCTTCCCTGTGCGGAGTCAATCCAATACCTGCTTCATCCGGCAAGACTAACCGTCATCGTCTCAATCGCGGTGGCGATCGCCAGGCTAACGCGGCGCTCTATCGCATCGTTGTGGTCAGGTTGCGTTACGATCCGCGGACCCAGGAGTATATGCAGCGACGAACCGCAGAAGGAATGAGCAAATCTGAAGTCATCCGCTGTCTCAAACGTTACGTTGCCCGAGAAGTCTACTCGGCCATCCAGAAGCCCGCCCAGCTAATCGAAAAAGCTGCTTGACAACCTATAGGAGCATCTATTTTTGCCGGTTATGCGACAATCATTTTTGCCGGTCTGACTCCTCCTCTATCCGACGATTCTGTGCCGCATCGGTCCTGTAACTTGGCACGTCGAACTCCAGTATGACCGAGTGGTGAACGATCCTGTCTATCGCCGCGGCCGTAGCCATCGGGTTGTCGAACACCTTCTCCCACTCACTAAACACCAGGTTCGAGGTGATTCCAAGTGAACGTCGCTCGTAGCGCTCCGCTATCAATGTGAACAGCGCCTCCGACTCCTGGGCTACCTGCCGCAGGGAGCCCAGGTCGTCTATCACCAGCAGATCGAGGTTGTCCAGCTTGCGAAGCATCCGCGGCAGTTCCAGGTCCCGCTTGGCTGCGAGCATGTCCTGCACAAGACGGTACGCCGGGATGAACAGCGCCGAGCGACTGGACTCTACCAGCCAGTGCCCTATGGCGCACATGGCGTGGGTCTTCCCGGCGCCCGGCATACCGAACGCCAATACGTTGACACCCCTGTCCACGAAGTCCCCTTCGGCAAGTCTGTTGAGCTGCTGTCTGAGCTGTACCGGGGCTCTGTCGTGCTCGAAGGTGTCCCAGGTCTTGCCCGCGGGCAGCTTGGACGCTCTCCTCAGACGATCCACTCCCCTTATCCGTCTGTCATCGGCCTCCTGCTCCATTACCTCGACGAGCGTGGGCAGCGTGTCGGCGTGTCCGGCTTCGTTGAACCTGTTTACGGTCTCAGCTGCCAGCGTGGGCAGCTTGAACTCCCTGCACAGCTGTCTGATCCTGTCTCCCACCGCGCTTGATGGGTGTGTGTCCATGATCATCTCACGCCTCCCATCAGCAGCCTGTCGTATACGCCCAGGTCCACGACACCGACCATCTTCAGATCGGGTACTGGCGGCGGTTCAGGGGCTGATAGTTGACGCACCATTGCGTAGTCGAAGCTCAGGCCCGACTCCAGCAGTCTCCTCAGCGCACTGTCCACCTTCGACTCCATGGTTGTCGCGGCCAGGCGCAGGATGCGCATGTACTCCACGTCGGCGCGCTCGCCTTTCCAACCGCACAGCGCATCGTAGGCCAGTCTGAACGTCCGGGTCGGGAACATCCGCTCCCTGAAGCGGTAGCGGGCGAACGCTCCGGGCTTGCGCACCAGCGATCCCACAATGTGGCGGTAGTCGATCTGCGCCTCGCCGGCGCCGTGTATCCGCTCCATGCTCTCGACGAGGTGTCCTTGTAGTACACCTCGATGTGGTCGGCGTACAGCCTCACGTCCACCTCCATGCCTATCAGCCGGGAGGGTACGGAGTATGTCCGGTTCGCCACCCTGATCGTGCTCCACCTGCGCACCCTGCAACGGTAGTTGACGCACTCGGGCACCGGAGCCGGGGGAAGCGGCAGCAGATGACGACGCTCTCGCTTCAGCTTGGGTTGGACAGGCCTGTTGCGCCGGTCGACAACCCGTCTGACGAACTTGGTGTACTCCCGCTCGGACTCGAAGTCGCGGCTTCCCCTGAGTATAAGAGCCTGCTCCAGGGTGTTCTTGATGCGGTAGTGTCTCTGTTCGACTATGCCGTTCTCGTGGGACGAGCGCGGGTTGGTCCTGGTGGACTGAAGTCCGTAGTGAGCGAGAACCGCCTCGTACCTGGCGTTTATGGCGCGTCCTCTGCTGTTCTTCAGGTCGTGCGTGGCAGCCGACAGGTTGTCGGTGCGCACCACCCTCGGCGCTCCGCCCAGTTCCCACAGCGCTCCCTGAAGTCCCTTCACCAGCGCCGCGAACGTCTCGCCGAAACATATCTCGGCATAGCTCCAACCCGAGTGGCTCAGCTCCAGGTGGAACAACATATGCCTGAACGGCTCTCCCGCTATGGTCACTCCCAGTTCGGAGCAGTGGGTGAAGTCCACCTGCGCCTCACGACCGGGCGGATGGACCTGCTGGAAGTACACCTCTTTGTCCGGCCCATGAAGCGCCCTGTAATCGCGGATCCGGCGCTGCAGTGTCCTCAGCTGGGACCTGCCGTATCTTCCCGGATACAGATCATCGAGCCACTCCAGTATGGTTGTCGCGCTCAGATCGCCTTCGGGGTCGGACCGCAGCAGCGGCACGACATCGCTCTCCCACACGTCCGCGAACGGGTCCGGTCTGCTTCTCGACCTCCGTCTGGCCCTCTTCGTCTCCGACGGCAACTCTCCACGCTTCCACTTCCTTGCTGATCTCTCACTCATGGCGGCTGACGCCGCCGCTGCCTTCTGTGTCTTGCCTTCCATAATCTTCTGCCTCAGTAGAACTACCTGTTGATCCGTGATCAATCTGGCGCCTCCTGGTACCAGACCATCGTATCTACTGACCGGCAAAATGGCTGTCGTCACCGGCAAGAGCGATTGTCGCTCATCAATGGGCAACGATTCATGGCGATCTTGCCTCCAAACCCGCTCTCAGGCTGCCTCCGGCCCATCTTCGCGCAGTTTCCGCGCAGCGTTCGGTCCGCGCCAGTTACCTGCTCTTGGCGAGCATTGCGCAGGTCCTCAGCCGCCGGCTTCTCTCGCCCTGAGCAGTCCGCTCTCGCGGAGCGCGAATAGCAGGGCATCGGCACTGAACGTGTCCAGATGGCTCCACCATCCGGGGGCCCGTCGTCGAACGGCGATTCGACCTCATCGTCATCGGGATGGTCGAACCCATCTTCGCCGAACGGGTCCCCCGACTCTTCCATCGTCCAGTCAAGGTCCCTGGCATGAATGTCCACGTCATGGGCCGGTGCGTCCAGTTCCACTTAGCGCGAAAGCTTCTCCAGCAAATACGAGTCGCCCAGGTCCAGGTCGTACAACAACATTTCGTATTCAAAGTCCTCGGGCCCATCCTCGCTGGGTACCCGGCCCACGACACTCTAGGTGACGTCGACTATCGCCTCGTCTTCCGTGTATGCGGCCTCAGAACTGTCTTCGAGGCCGTCCTCTATAACGGGCTCCCGCTTCGTTTCAGGCGCCGGAGCAGATATGTCACTGTCGGCCAGTCCCTCGATCTCCGCCAACGGAGGACCCGTTGAGACATCTAACCCGTCCATCTCTCCCAGAGACTCCGATGTGTTCGATATGGCCTCGGGTTCCGAGTCCTGCGCCTCCTCAGTATAGGCGACAGGATGTGATTGAGCTTGATTGGATCGGATGCTCGGCAGACCCGGATGCGGCAATTAGCTATGGTGGTCGTCTATTTCGGTGTCATTGGCTTTGGGTGTGGGACCTGCTGACAGATTAACTCGGACGTGGGAATTCCGGGTGGGCTTCTCAGTCACTTGTCTCTCCCTGCGACGGGACCAACGTACAGCTTGTCTTCAATGTCCCGGGAGAAGGTGTTCGGCCGGCTGAAGGAGCGGGGGATATCGATGTTCCAGGTAGCGGAAGATCTGTCCGTTCACCCTGACGAAGTGGGCAATCTGCTCGTCGGGCTGGTGGGATTCCCGGTAGCCTTGGAATCGTGCAGCCATGGGGAACCGAGCCGGAAGCGAGAATGATTTGAGCTGAGCGCTGGGCGAACCGGTCGCGGTCCTGTCCTTCCTTCTACCGGGATTCGTGGCGGTGACGGTCTTCCACATGCTCACGTCCCATCCGAGGCCAAACGAGTTCGAGCGCATCGTTCAGGCCCTCATCGGAATTCGGAGGTGAAAAGCGCAATTCGGCAAATTCGGCGGATTCGTAGCTAAGAACCGCGCTTTTCGCCATGATACGGGGCCTATCTTCCTGTTCAAAGCCACCTGAGCATTTTGCAACGCAAATTGAGACGTGTCAAAGATTACGGAAACAAAATGCAAATGGAGGTACTTTGCTATGAACACGCTGCATACAATCACTTTCTGGCTGACACCTATAGCTTTCGGTTGGCTCATACTCTTATCCGGCATCCGTCTGACGTCGACCAGCGGCTATCGAGTCTTCCCCTCTCGCGAGATGCTCGCCGTGATCGTGTTGGCCAGCATTACGATCGGCCTACCACGTATAGACAGTACGATATCCACCACCACCAGTGGCTATGTGGATATCGGTCTTTCACATATAGAGCACGGGATCGACCGCATTGGTCGAGAATTTGGACCACTGAGAATCACCGGGGTCCAGCCGGATCCAGAGTCTCCCAATCTGTGGGGGGTTTCTTTCTCCGATCCCATTATATGCACAGGAGGCAGATTGGCTCTCGCAACGAAAGACCTTGTCATATCCAATCTGACGCAGGATTGTACGGGTGAGCCGCGAACCGTACTGAATTTCCGGTTCAACAAGAATCTCAAACCGGGCACGCAGATCACGAATTTCGCAATGACAAGAGACTCCCACATAGAGGGTCTGGATGGTGAGGCACTCTCAACCTACCGCTTTGACCCCGTAGTCGTGCAGGAGAGGTGAGACAGGAGCCTACGGCATCAACCAGTGGACAAGCAGGCGGATGGGGGCCGTCAAGATGGCCAAGACCTTTTCCTTCTCCTCCCTCTGCACGCGCCGCCTAGTGGCCCCGGATATACTCAGATTGCTATGCCTTTGGCCTGCCAATTGCTCATCGATCTCCACCTTGGCCCTGAGGAGCGACTTGGTAGACGAGAGCGCCAGCCGGCCCCCCGGCCGCATTTCTCGCGCCACGACCTCCAGCGCGTTCGTGGGCTCTCCAACACGCTTCATCCTTGCCACTTCAGCCTTGACGGCCCCTTCTCGCTCCTCTACCTTGCGCTCGCGGGCCGACACGGACACCGCGCGCCTGTGCACTACCCCTGCCCACTCATCAAGGCGCCGGGACCTCTCAGCGAGTTTCTGTTCTCTCTCAGCGAGTTGGATTTCTCTCTCGTCGAGCCCCCGCTCCCGCGCGTCCAGGACATTCAGGTCCTCGCGCAACCGTTCCGCATCGCGGTTGACCTTGTCCCTCAGTCGAGCCTGTAGCAGAGTCCATATATCCTCATCGAGGCGCGGATCGTCCACCTCCAGTTCAAAACCTCGCGCCTTCTCAATGCGGTGACAGAGGAGCGCCAGAAATTCCCCCGCCGGGAGTCTGGTCCATGAAGCGTACCGCTGCGCCGAGCCCACGGACGTATATAGGGCCTGAGCGAACATCGCCAGAGCGGCATCTCGGCCCATCTCGGTCACTGCAGCCTCGTACCAGTCCCGGTACGTCTCTGCAACTTCCTCTTCTGTCATCCTCAGCAGATTGAGCCACGGCTGTAAGTTGTCTCTTTGCCTTGCCATCGATCACTCCTTTTCCACTTCGTGCCATTGCCAATAATGGCGCTTAACGTCCAGATTGCGCGGCGTACGCCACACGGCCCCGAAGGGCCCCAAAGGGTGCCCATCCAGCCGGTCAGGAATCGTCGTTACGATAGGTAGACCGGTAAGTTGCGCCGCTCGCTGGGCCATCAGGAACCGCACCTCCATGCTGGCATCCTTGAGGACGACGGCGATGCAGGGAAGAGTCCCATAATCTTCGTCAGGCCTGTCTGTTCCGTAGTAACGGCCATAGCTCAACAGCCGCTTTTTCATCTCCTCAAAAGATGGAGCGCCCTGCTCGACTTCCACGAGGACAGCCTCCATCCATTCCCGGGGTGTGCGTTCTGTCTGTTCGTCGTCCACAACTTCCTTGTAATGGAGCATTACGGTGATATCCGGCAAAATGCGGAATGGGTATCTAAAGCCCTGGACGCGGAAGCTCTGCCTGCCCTGGTGTTCAGGGAGGACGGCATAGTCAAATACGTTGGCCAGTTCTGAGGCCACCTGCGCAAACTGCCGGGCGACGTCGTATCCCAGGAGCGTGTGGGACCGCTCTCGCCGCAGCTTCCTCAGTCGGGTGCCGATAAACAGACCCTTATTATTACGCTCAGAAGACCATCGTCTGCGAACCTGGCTATCCTTCTCCCGCGCGGCGGCGGAGAGCATTTTGAGTCCCTCATCCGTCAGGGCAAAGCGAGACACGGGCCTGGTCTCGACGGTCCGGGCAAGACCGTGGCGCCGCAGCGCAGTCATCGAGGTGAGGACCTGCGCCTCGCCCACCCTGGCGAATACCGCAACGGTAGCGGCATCAGCCAGGGGCCAGTCGGCAAGCGCGAACAGCACGGCCTTGTCAGCCCGAGTCAGGTCTGGCCCTGGCGGTGGCGTTGCCGGGGCCAACGCCGCCCGCTCAAATGGCGCCACAGCGGGCGCGCGGGGCGCCTGCGCATCGTCGCCGGTCAGCGCCCGCAGTAATTCACAGAGGCTCCAGGTCTCCCGGTCATAGACGGTCCGCTGCCGCCACACGCGTGTCTCCGCGGACTCCAGGTCGGTCACAGGCGCGACCCACGCGAGACCCGGAGGATAGTTCCGCTCTACCAGGCGGGCGACCCGCCGATTCGACATTGCGTCCGGGGAGAGTACGAGCAGGGCCGCCGGTCGCGAGGGACGCTCCTCAGGCGCCACCTTTGGAGCCTTATATTCCCATAACCGGATCTCGAAGGACTTCGGATATAGACCGGGCCTTCGAACTATGATCCCGACCCAGAAGGGGTCCGGGCCGCCGTCGGGCGGCCCGGACAGTTGCACCGCCGCGTCGAGGGGTCCGCCCGTGTACACCGTCAGGTCCACCGCCCCACGCGGATAACAACTCGCAATGGCGGCGACCAGGCGATACACGCAGGCGAGACTGTCGAGTCGCTTTCTCAGCGTGGACAGGCCCCTGTTGGTGACGCCGCGACGGGCCATCAGCGACGGCTCGGGCTCCGGCAGTATGTCCTCAAGGAGCCTGACACCATCCCGCGTCAGGCAGTACCGCTCGCTCGAGTTGCGCCCCAGCAGGGCATGCGACACCTGCCCGACGTGGCCGTCCGCCGCCATCTGACCGAGCACCTGGCGGACGGTGGTGCGGCTCATCCCGGAGATGCCGGCCACGTCCTCCACCGTCCCATACGGCCCGCTGGACAGTACGTCCAGAATCCTCCTCTTCCCTGGATGTGCTGCCCCAGTGTCTGCCTTCTGTTCGTTCATTTGTAGCTACCCTCCCTTCCTGATTCAATGTGCCCACCATTCCTATGCCTCTCTATACATGGGGCAGGCGCCAACTGCCCGGCTAAAGGCAGATTCCCCATCCTTCAAAGCTACGCAGATTGCGCAAAAGCGTTTTCTTCCCGCTTGTGGCGACCATGGCCTGGAGGCACTTTGCATCTAGACCTTCCGACCTTATTTCAGGCCTACCCATCGCATTGGGGGCGGCGGACACGGCCTTGAATCGGCTGGCAGCGTGCCGTATCTTGACGCTGGCGATGATGTTCGCGGCCCTCGCTGAGCACGATCAAACCACGGTGTCAACCCCCCTGCAAAAGGGTTATGAGGAGAATCAGCCCCGCTTCAAAGTGCCATCGACGATTCTTAGCTACGAATCCGCCGAAGTATCGAATTTTCGAAGCCGACCTTTTTCACAATCGAATTTCCCTGAGGTCAGAATCGCTCGAAATCAACATAGGCGCGGGACAAAATGCTATGAAGGGTCCATTCTTCCGGATATGCCGTTACCAGGCGACAGGGTTCACAGGTCCTGGCCCAGATCTCCGTCGAGCACGGGCGCAAGACAAAATAGGGCAGAGAAGGCCGACGAATTCGGCAGGTCTCAGTAATGCGACCTCTCGAATGGGAATCCCACACGCTGTAGCTGCCGCGGGGCCGGCGACCTGGGCGCAGGTCAAAGCTACAATCTGAGGACCTGAAATCGTGCTGTGTGAGAATCCACTGTCGCCGGCTCTCGACGGAAGGTTCGTCCTATAACTTTTATGTAAAGTTAGAAGACAGGAGATGGAGCGATGTTGCATCCCACAGTACGGAAGACCGCTATCGGCATCGGAGTGTTCTGGATAGTCATACTTCTACTCGTGTTGGTCCAGTCGGCATTGAACGTCCCAGTCGCCGGCGTCAATCCGGAAGCCGTTCGGCTCACCCTGGCGATGACACTCCCGTTCACTGTGGGTGCGTCGGCCATGATCGTCGGTATCACTTACTTGATCAAGAGACGCGCAACGAATTAGGGAGAAGTGTTGCATCCGGCTACTCTCCCGGTCAGAGGCAAGAGAGGGGCTCGATCCTGGTTACCGCAACCTGCCGTTCGACGAATGGACCGAGGCGTTCGGGTCCGAGACGCTGACCGGAGCGCTGCTGGACAGGCTGACTCGCCACGTACACATCCTGGAGATGAATGGCGAAAGCTACAGGCAGAGCGGGCGGGCCGCCGCGATGCTGTCTGCGGACTGACTTGCCGCCCTAATCCAAGACTGACCAGAGCGGACATTATGCCTGAACAGCGATACCCTAGACAAACCTAGGCGGGTATTTCCCAGGAGCTCTCCCCAACCACTTCGACGGCGTCAGGCCGCCACTCGATAAACCGTCCGGTTTCGGCGTA
Organism: Dehalococcoidia bacterium; assembly: GCA_965197685.1. GTDB lineage: Bacteria > Chloroflexota > Dehalococcoidia > Lucifugimonadales > UBA1123 > VXRN01. The sequence goes on along the minus strand of CBDANP010000007.1, from coordinate 372,932 downwards.
GAATCGCTCCTTGATCTGGCTTCGCATAGCGCGCAGCGGCCGATTGGTTCCGGGATAACGGATTGCCCGGGCCCATGCCTTCCCCTTGTGCAGGCTGGCGCCGGGCGGGCTCCACGGAATAATTGACCTCGGCGACGCCGTAGGGCGTCTGCAGGCGCATCTCCGCCCAGGTAGGAACTGCCGCGCCCCATTCCGTTCTGTAGGCCGAGACATGGCGCTGGCAATAGGCGAGCCCGGCCGCCGGCTTCGCGCAGCATCCCTCCCACTCGCCGCAGCGGTGACAGTCCGGCCAGACGCAGCGCGCCGGAGCGGGGAACTTCCTGGCGCGCTCGTAGAGCGTCCCCCGCCAGATATTCACCTGACGAGCCGCGCCGGACAGTCCATTCCGTTCCGGTTCCTCACCGGGGCCGCGCGGCGCGGCCAGGCCCGGGTACGTCGTATCGCCGCAGCTCATACAGACCAGGTAGGCTCCATACTGGTCGCTGCGCTCGACCACCAGGCCGTCTCCGCATCGGTTGCACCTGCGAGGCGCCATATCCACTTCTCCTAATCAATATACTTTCAGCATATCAGCGCGAATCGACTTCCGGGGAGGATCGCGGGAATGGCGAGGCACAGGATGCGCGTAGATCGTCATATCGGACTGCCCAGGACACCTGGCGCTCTCCAGACGAAAAGTCGTGGCGCGGCTGAAGCGATGTGGTAATTAATTAGCGGCTGCGGATTGCGTCGGGCTGAGCATCTTCTTATACCATTTCAGTTTGGCTACGCCGTGAATGTCATCAGCGAGTCGTATATCGTCATTCCCGCTTTCGCGGGAATCCATACAGGTTGGCTCAGCAGAACATGGTGACATCACACTGGATTGGTATTATACTGCGGCTATGTGTACGGACAAAGACCTTTCTCCCTCTGAATGCGACGAGCTGACGTCCGCGGTCAACCGTCTGCAAATGCAAGTTGCGCAGCAGTTGGCCACGATCCGAGAGTTGCAGAAGCGACTCGCCGAGGCTCAGCGAGCGGGAAAGCGCCAGGCCGCTCCGTTCTCCAAGGGCAATCGAGCCGCAAAGCCCAGGCGTCCGGGCCGAAAGCCGGGAACAGGGTCATTCAGCTTCCGAAAGCCCCCTTCCCATAATGAACTGACAGAACCGATCACTGACGTTTCGGTGTCGGCGGAGAGTTGCCCTGGATGCGGGGGCGCGCTCGAACACGAGGGAGTGGGGTATGCGTACATCACCGACATTCCCCCGATGCCCAGGCCCGAGGTGAAGGGATACAGGGTACAGATATGCCGTTGTCAGTCCTGTGGCAAGAGGGTTCGCGGTCGCCATCGGGAAGTCGCCCCCGACCAGTATGGCGCGAGCGCTCACAGAATGGGAAGACGTGTGATGTCGGCGGCCCATGTTCTGCATCACAGCGCGGGGGTTCCGGTGAGGAAGATTCCCTCTATACTCAGAACTCTGACGGGAGTGAAGATAACTCAGAGCGCAATCACCCAGGACGCTCTGCGCCGCGCTAAGGGAGAGGTGGGAGACGCCTACCGCAGTCTGCGCGGTTCGGTGCGCTCAAGTTCGTTCGTACACACCGACGACACGGGCTGGCGTGTGGGCGGAGAGCCTGCCTTTCTGATGGCGTTCGAGACTGATGAGGCCACTGTGTACCAGGTACGCGCTCGCCACCGAAACGAGGAGGTCAGAGAGTTGATCCCCTCAGGCTATGGAGGAGTGATGGTTACAGACAGGGGCAGAAGCTATGACTCCCATACCCTGTCCGGTGTCAGACAGCAGAAGTGCATGGCGCACGTCATACGCTCTATCGGTGAGGTGGTACAGACCAAGGTGGGCAGAGGACGGAGCTTCGGAAAGCGGTTGGTCGAACTTCTGAGAGAGTCGATTGAGCTGCGGGAATTGGGGTTGCGTGGAGAGTCGGTGGACTTTGTGGGTGAGTCTGAGCGGTTGAAACGTGAGCTGTCCCACCATCTGCGAGACCGTCAGATGCCGGACCCGGACAATCAGAGACTGCTGAACGAACTTGGTAGGCACAACGACCGTGGCAACCTGCTGCGCTTTCTGGATGATCCGGGAATAGAGCCTACCAACAACCGGGCTGAGAGAGCCTTGCGCGGAGCGGTGATAGCTCGAAAGGTGTCTCACTGCTCCAAGACCTACGAAGGGGCTGAGGCGTACTCGGCGTTCACGAGCGTGATCAGGACCCTGGCAAGGAAGGTTGATGACGATACGCTGGTGGGTGCGCTCTGCGATGTGTTCGGCGGCGCTCCTCTGCCGGCTCGTTCCCTCTGACTCCCTTCCGCCGACTCCGCAAACCCGCTAATCAATTACCTTGAATCCATTGAGTACAGTGGTCAGCGGGTTCCCCACTTTCCTGCGGAACTTCGACCTGCCGGAGCCGGGCGAACTGCGCCGCGTGGCCAGGGTCTATGTCTGGGGACGCTGGTTCGTCCTGTCTATTGCCACGTTCGCCTGGCTGTACCCGCCCGACGCCGAAGACGCCGCATATCCGCCGAACGTGGCGCTCGCGACGCTGCTGCTCGCAACCAACGGATACCTGCACCGCCGGCTCGCCACGCAGAGGACCGTGTCCTGGCGGTGGATGCTTGCGCTGAGCGCCCTGGACCTGGCGATGCTCAGCGCCGGCGTTGCGGCGCACCGGGGGTTCGAGTCTCCCTTCTTCGTGGGCTACTACCCGTCCCTCGCCATGTTCGCGGTGGTATTCGGGTCGGTCAGGCTGAACATCGCCTGGGTAACGATGGCGGCGGCCGTCTACGCGGCGCTCTGCCTCGCGGTGGAGCCCGGGCTGGACCTGTCGGTGGACGATGAGGAGATACTGCTCGTAAGAGTCGCCGGGATGTACACGGTGGTTGTCGTGGTCAACCTGATCTCCAGGGTGGAGCGGGTCAGGAGGATGGGGGCGGTGGAGAGGGAGCGGGCGCTTCAGCGGGAGCGCGTCGAGCTCTCCCACGCCATCCACAACACGACGGCCCAGTCCGCCTACATGATAGGGATGGGCATCGAGAGGGCGAAGGGGCTTGCCGACCGGTCCAACGAGGAGCTGATGTCCACGCTCGACGAGACCTCGGCGCTGTCGCGGTCGGCGATGTGGGAGATGAGGCACCCGATGGAGATCGGGGAGATCTTCGAGGGCATGGAGCTTGGCGGCGTGCTGGAGTCGCTCGTGGCGACCTTCTCGACCATCTCCTCCATACCCGCCGACCTCGCGCAGACGGGCGTCGAGCCGCCCCTGCCCACCGCAACGCGGGGCGCGCTGTTCTCCATCGCCTTCAACGCCCTGACCAACGCGCTGCGCCACTCCAGCGCGGGTCGCGTCCGCGTCGGCCTCGACTTCGAGCGCGACGGTATGCGGATGTCGATTTCGGACGATGGGACCGGCCTGCCCGACGACTACGCGACGCGCGGTCAGGGCTTCAGGAACATGCGGGAGGACGCCGAGCGAATGGGCGGCAGGCTTGTCGTGGAGACGAGCGGGTCCGAATGGAGAACCGCGGTTATCTGCGTGATACCCTATGAGCGTATGAGAGGAGGAAGCTGAAGTGCCTTCGACACCGGTCAGAGTCCTGCTGGTGGATGATCACCCGGTCATGCGGGACGGTCTTAAGCAATTGCTGGAGCGAACCGGCGAGTTCGAGGTGGTGGGAGAAGCCGGAGACGGAGAGGAGGCGGAGCGGATGGCGAAGGACCTTGTCCCGGGCCTCGTCATCATGGACGTGCTGATGCCGCGCAGGGACGGGATAGAGGCGTGCCGGGAGATCATGGACGCGCTGCCGGACGTCAGAACGCTCATACTGACCGCCTCCACTGAAAGGAACGCCGTCATAGAGGCGGTGGCCGCCGGCGCCGACGGCTACCTTCAGAAGTTCACCGGAACGGAGGAGCTGCTGGATACGGTCAGGGACGTCGCAAGGGGCGAGTACCGGATGCCGCGCGACGTGATGAGACGCGTATTCCGGCGACTGCGCAACATGCCGGAGCAGGGCGATTCGGCAAAGCGGAAGGGGCTGACATCGAGGGAGAAGGAGATACTCACACAGTTCGCCAGGGGGATGTCGTACTCCGCCATCGCCGAGTCCAGGGGCAACAGACCTTCGACGATCCGCAACACCATCTACGGCATACAGAACAAGCTGGGATTCGGCAGCAGGCAGGAGATCGTGGTCTGGGCGGTTCGAAACGGGCTGCTGGACTGAATCCCCATCTCCGATTCTCCCCAGGACCGTCATGCGCAGGGAAACTCTGTTCCCGCACGACCCTCGGCCGACCCGGTTAGCCGGTTAGAAGGCGGTCCCGCAGCATTCGCGCCGCAAGCCTCCCGCCTTGCCCGGCCGTCGGTCCGCCAGGAACCGACGGAGCAGGCCGACGGGTAACGTACCCGGCAGCGACGAGGCCCCCGCTGCAACGGCGGGGGCCTCTGGCTTGTTTCAGACCGCCGCAGCGATTCCGACACTCTCGGCTCCGCCTCCCCCGATCCCTCTCCATTCCGTCCGATAGCCGATACGAGTCCCGTTGAGCGTCCATGTCGCTTCCTGAACACGCCGGGCTGAGACCTGCCGCGACATGGGCATAGGCCGCTTGTAGTCATTTGCCTATGCAACCCCTGTAGACAAATGTCTAGCGCAAAATAGACATTTGCTCCTTATATCCGGCCTGAAGGCTCACTACGATTTATATTGACGAGGGCCGCTTTTCGAGCGGCGAGCCTTGCCATGGGCGACGAGAAGTCGAGCAATCATACGACCTTAGGAGAGAGGAACGATGATCGGCGCCGGCAGACGAGGAAACCCAATCCTCGACGGAGCAGAGACAGCGGTCGCAGCGGCCCGTGTTGTCGTGATCTCCGCGACCCGGTCCGCCTTCCGTCGCGGACTAGTACAGACGTTCATCCCCCGCCCGATTTTCGTCTGCCCCAACCCCATCGTCCCAACGATACACATGTTCATGCCGCCAGGTACAATTGCCCCTGCGCGGCTGTGCGTTTCAGCCTTATGAGAGGCACAGCACAGTCTTGGCGAACCACCGACATCATCGACAGGCGGCCCGTAAGCAGGCGGCGAAAAAACATAGATTCATATGCACACATACAGGCTCGGATGAGAACTCATGACCCGCGCAGAGACCCTCAGATTCCCCATCGCGTTCGCCGCTATCGCAGTACTGGCCCTGGGAGGTGTCGCGTTGGCCGTGCATTGGCCTGTCCTTGTCTTCGCGCAGGCCGCTCCCCCAAACCCTCCAACCAGCTTTCTCGTTACCGCCAGCTATTCTGGTGGGACATCCGCAAGTCTGTTCTGGACCGCGCCGACCACCAACACTGGCGGTGAGGCCATCACTGTTAGCGGCTACGACATAACCCGTAGTTCTTCCGGCTCCGGAGGTCGCAGTTTCTCAGCGGGTGGCGGGGCCACCAGTTATCGGGACACCACTCTTCCGAAGTGCGACGAGATCTATACTTACAGCATCAAGGCGAAGGTTGGTGGCCTTTCAAGCGAAGCCGCCGTCGGTTCCATCTATGTGGATACGCATACGTCGGAGGGTGGACGTTGCACCATTGGCAGCACAACCGACCCTACGCCCACCAACACACCCAACGTAGATGCCACCGCCACGGCCAGAGCGAGGCAGACGGCAACCGCGCAGGCCAGGCTTACTGCAACGGCTATAGCCAGGCTGTCGGCCACTCCAACACGCACACCCAATCGGACGGCAACCGCGCAGGCCAGGCTTACTGCAACGGCTATAGCCAGGCTGTCGGCCACTCCAACACGCACACCCAATCGGACGGCAACCGCGCAGGCCAGGCTTACTGCAACAGTGCAGGCCGCGGATGCTTTAACAGCAACTGCATTGGCTAACGCCACAACCACACAGGTTGCTACCGCGACGTCAACGCCATCTGCTACGGCCACGGCCACGGCCAGCGCGACGCCGACTCCCACTGAGACAGCCACCGCCATCACGACAGCCACGCCCACACCCACTGCCGCCACAATATCCGGCGGTTCTTCCCAACGCGCCGCCCCCAGGAACACTCCTACTCCCGTAAAAGTCGAGAAGGTGGACGTAACCCCGGTAGAGGGCGCGACTACGATTCAGCCCGACGCCCAGACGGAGTTGAGCGCAGGCAACGTCTCCGTCATGTTCCCGGTCACCTCCCGCGCCCGCACCTACCAGGCGATGGTATCTGAGTCCGACGACTGTGGCGGCGACGCTCTCACCTGTGTCATGACATCCATCTACAATGCCGAGGGCGAATCCGAATCCGATGCGAGGCTCATATCACCCGCCAAGATTGCCATCACTCTCAGCGCGGAGCGGGTGGAGGCTCTCGGAGGCGCCGCAGTCTCGCTTCAGACATACGCGCTCCGAGGCGTTAGGCTCCAGGTCGCTGACGGCGCCAACAGCGACTGGAACAGCATCCCGTTCGAGTTCGACCTGAACTCCGACGGAAGCGCCACCGTCTCTGCGATGACGCGCCGCTTCAGCGCGCTCACTGCCCTGAACGTGGATGCCGACGTTGTGGATCAGGCCACGCTTCTGCTGAGCATGGCGCTGGGCACGCCGACCGCCGCGCCTATCCCGACTGTTACTCTGGAGCCGACAGTGACGCCAGAGCCGGAGCCTGCGCCCGACGGGACAACTCCACCAGACAGTGACGCCAGAGCCGGAGCCGACAGTGACGCCAGAGCCGGAGCCGACGCCAACTCCGATGCAGGTACCGACTATACCGGACGTGGGCGACGCCTCGCTTCCATTCGCCCTTCTGCTGGTGACGGCCGCCGCCGGGGCTTTGCTGGCAGTGGTCGGAATCAGGTTCATAACCGCACGCAGCGAACGCTAGTACCGAGTCCGCATATATTTGGCATGAATATAAGAAATGAGTTAAATTCAGGAATATTCCCTAGCGAGGTTGTTCCTGAACATGACTGCAAGCAAGTATAGAGTCGAGTTGACCGAATCCCACAAACGCCGTCTGAACGAAGTCTCCAGTCGTGGCAAGTCGTCCGTGAGGACGGTGAAACGGGCTCTTGCGCTGCTCAAGGCGGATGAAGGACAGACTGACGACCGGATAGCCGACGCGCTGTCCATGAGCAGGCGGCTGTCGTCAGGATCCGCGAACGCTTCTGTGAGGAGGGCCTTGAGAGCGCGCTCACCGAGCGTCCCCGTCCCGGACACATAGGCTGGATGAGCGTGCCGAGGCTCACCTGGTAGATAGCGTGCAGCGATCATCCAGAAGGGTACGCCCACTGGACGCTGAGGCTTCTGGCCGACAAGATGGTGGAGTTGGACTTGGTAGACAGTGTAGCTCAAGAGACGGTTCGGCAGAGCTTGAAAAAAACGAACTCAAACCGTGGAAGAAGAAGGAGTGGCGCATACCGAAGATGAGTGGAGAGTTCGTCGCCCGTATGGAGGACGTATTGGACCTGTATGCAGAGGAGTACGACCCTGAGCGTCCTGTGGTGTGTTTCGATGAGACATCCAAGCAGTTGATCGGTCATACGAGAGTTCCGATCCACGCTCGGTCCGGACATCTGGAACGTTATGACTACGAGTACAAGCGCAATGGAACGCGTAATCTGTTCGTGTTCTGCGAGCCTAAGGGAGGCTGGAGACACGTTGAGGTTACAGAGCGACGCACCGCGGTGGACTTCGATGAGCGGATGAGATGGCTGGTGGACGAGGCGTATCCGAATGCGCGAACGATCAGGCTGGTACTGGACAATCTGAACACTCACAAACTCGGCTCTCTGTATGAGGCGTTCGAGCCGTCTGAAGCTCGTCGTATTGCCAGACGGCTTGAACTGCGCTACACGCCGAAACACGGAAGTTGGCTGAACATGGCTGAGATAGAGTTGAGCGTGTTCAGCAGGAAGTGTCTGCGGAGGCGCATCGGCGATGAGGAGACGCTGAGGCGCCATATAGGGGCACTTGAGACGGAGCGAAACAAGGTTGGAGCAACGATAGACTGGCTCTTTAGATCTCAGGACGCTCGCGTGAAACTCAACCGCATATATCCTGAGCCAAACTATGAATCGAAGAATGGTAGGTGCCAACATAATGTGGACTCGGTACTAGATCGCCATAGAAAGGGGCTGATCCGGCAATGGGACCGCGGCGGCCCGGTCTTGACGACTCCTTAACAGCCGGTTATCGAGACGCGCGAACCGCGTCTCGGATCGAAAAATAACCGCGCCGCCATGGTCGCATTCACTAAAGGAGGGCGACTATCGCCAATACCGGATTGATCGAGAACAAGACAAAGGGCCTCCTTGTCTGATCCCGCGCGCGACGAGGTTATCCGGAAATCCGTATTCCCCGACCTAACGGATCTACGAAGGAGATGTTGTCAATGACCGGGTACTGCCTGAAATATCGTGAGAGCCGTGAGATCCAGGAGCCTCAGCAGGTAACGATGAAGAACGGAAGGCCCGCCACTCGGGGCAAGTGTGGCGAGTGTGGCACCACGATGTTCAGGATAGGCAAGGCGTCCTGACTTTTTGTCGGTAGCTTAAGGCGCAATGATCAGGTTACTGGATTCGGCGGCGTTTCCCCAGAAATCTAATGCAACGAAATGCTATCTTCTGTTGCTAAACGTGACTGTCTTCAACTGTTCAGTCCCTTCTCCCACCGACATTTCTACCGCCTGAAATCCGTACTTTCCTCGTACCTGGTTCGGTGATATTATCTTGCGCGCACTCAGATAGAAGTCTACAGTGTGGCGCAGATTTCGAGCTTGAAAGGAGATGTTGTCAATGACTGGGTACTGCATGAAGTGTCGGGAGAGACGTGAGATCCAGCAACCCCAACAGGTAACGATGAAGAACGGAAGGCCCGCCACTCGGGGTAAGTGTGGCGAATGTGGGACCACGATGTTCAGGATAGGAAAAGCGTCCTGACTGACTGTCGGCAGCCTCAGGCGCAATGATCAGGTTGCTGAGATCGGCCGCCTTTCTCCGGAAACCGAGTGAGACATTCTGCCTCCTTTTGTTGCATTGAGCCTGCGGTAGCTGTCAACTTCGCAATTCGGCGACTAGAATCGTAACGGTGTTATGTCACCGGATTTCTAACGGATATTCAACCTGTATCGGTATATGAGGAGAACGGTCTCATCGGAAAGACATTGTCCGGCATTCTTCTGGTCATAGCGCTTGCCTTCACCACGGTGGAGGTCGCCTCTGCGTCTCCGAACGCGCAAGTGGAACCACCGTCGTTCGAGTTTCTGTTGGTTGCCCTCGGAGACGCCCAGGACAGAGGGATACTTGCCGACGACATTAGCGAACTGCTCGCAGACCTGTTCATCGAATACCTGATCGTCCCGCACACCGGCGAAACATCTGGAGAGGCTGGAGAAAGATTGTCCACTGAAGGGCAATCGAGCTACCAGTTTCTCATCGCCGTTCTGACAGATGCGAACAACAAGGGTGTATTGTCCGACGATCTCAGCGAACTTCTTGCCGACTTGTTCATCGAATACCTGATTGTCCCGCATACTGGCGAAACAGTTGAACAGGTCAGGGAGCGTCTATCCGGCCAGGCCACGAAGGCGTCTTCCGAAGACCTTGCCGCTTTGGTCGCCCTTTACAATGCCGCTGGCGGCCCTGGTTGGATCAACAGCGCCAATTGGCTGAGCGACCGGCCCGTCGGAGAGTGGTACGGCGTGACCACCGGTGTGGCTGGACGTGTTGAGCGATTGAGTCTACCAGGTAACCGTTTAAGCGGCGCCATACCTCCCGAACTGGGCGACCTCGCCAACCTGGAAACTCTGTCTCTCCGGAACAACGAGCTGAGCGGGCCTATACCTCCCGAACTGGGCAACCTGTCCAGCCTGCAGTCGCTAAATCTCTACGGCAACCAGTTGAGCGGCGCCCTACCGTCCGAACTCGGCAACCTCACCAGCCTGAAAGAGCTATGCCTCGGGGTCAACCAGTTGAGCAGCGCCATACCGTCCGAGCTGGGCAACCTCACCAGCCTGAAACGCCTGGATCTTGCCAGCAACAAGTTGAGCGGCGCCATACGGTCCGAGCTTGGCAACCTCACCAGCCTGCGGTATCTCTTCCTCGGCGGCAACCAGTTGAGCGGTGCGATACCCTCCGAACTGGGCGACCTCGCCAGCCTGGATGGGCTTGGTCTTGAGAGCAACCGTTTGAGCGGGCAGATACCGTCCGAGCTGGGCAACCTGGCCAGCCTGGAAGATCTGTCCCTCGGCGGCAACCAGTTGAGCGGTGCGATACCCTCCGAACTGGGCGACCTCGCCAGCCTGGAAGGGATCTGGCTCTCGAACAACGCGTTGAGCGGCGCCATACCGCCCGAACTCGGCAACCTCGCCAGCCTGCAGTATATATACCTCGGCAACAACCAATTGAGCGGATCGATCCCGTCCGAGCTGGGCAACCTCATCAGCCTGGAAGATCTGGCCCTCTACAATAACCAGTTGAGCGGCGCCATACCGCCCGAACTGGGCGACCTCGCCAGCCTGGAAGGGCTCGGGCTCTCGGACAACGCGTTGAGCGGCGCCATACCGCCCGAACTCGGCAACCTCGCCAGCCTGCAGATTCTATACCTCGGAGGCAACGCGTTGAGCGGCGCCATACCGCCCGAACTGGGCGACCTCAGCAGCCTGGAAAGGCTCGGGCTCTCGGGCAACGCGTTGAGCGGCGCCATACCGCCCGAACTCGGCAACCTCGCCAGCCTGGAAGGGCTCGGGCTCTCGGGCAACGCGTTGAGCGGCGCCATACCGCCCGAACTGGGCGACCTCGCCAGCCTGGAAGGGCTCGGGCTCTCGGGCAACGCGTTGAGCGGCGCCATACCGCCCGAACTGGGCGACCTCGCCAGCCTGGAAGGGCTCGGGCTCTCGGGCAACGCGTTGAGCGGCGCCATACCGCCCGAACTCGGCAACCTCACCAGTTTGAAAGAGTTGGCCCTCAGCTATAACCAGTTGAGCGGCGCCATACCGCCCGAACTGGGCGACCTCGCCAGCTTGGAAGAGTTGGCCCTCAGCTATAACCAGTTGAGCGGCGCCATACCGCCCGAACTGGGCGACCTCGCCAGCCTGCGGATTCTATACCTCGGAGGCAACCAGTTGAGCGGCGCGATCCCCTCCGAGCTGGGCGACCTCGCCAGCCTGGAAAGGCTGGGTCTTGAGAGCAACCAGTTGAGCGGGCAGATCCCGTTCGAGTTGGGCAACCTCACCAGCCTGCGGGATCTCTACCTCGACAACAACCAGTTGAGCGGTGCGGTCCCCTCCGAACTGGGCAGCCTCGCCAGCTTGGAAGGGCTCTGGCTCTCGAACAACGCGTTGAGCGGCGCCATACCGCCCGAACTCGGCAACCTCACCAGCCTGAAGTCGCTATATCTCGACGGCAACCAGCTGAGCGGGACGCTTCCCCAGGAATTGACGAAGCTCGCCAATCTGCGGGACTTTAACTTCGATGGCAACCCGCAGCTCTGCGCGCCCGACGATGAGGTGATCCAGACATGGCTGCAGGGAATAGACTCCTGGCGAGGAAACAGTTGCGCGGCTCTGGAGAACCGAGCTTCACGGGTGGTCTCCCTGGAAGTTGCAGGGATGACGCCTCTGACGGCTGTCGGTCAGAGGGTGCAGCTTTCGGTGACCGCGAGCATGTCGGACGGTTCAAGTCAGGTTGTTGAGGGCGCGTCTGTTCAGTGGGACGACACTTCTGACGCTGCAGTGGCTACCGTGTCAGAGGGCAGCGTTAGCGCCGTCTGAAGGGGAAATGCGACGATTATCGCGACCTACGAGGGACGAAGGGTGGAAGCGGCTGTATCCGTGCGTATTGCACTGCGCGAGATGGGCACGGTTCGTGTCATTTACGCAGCGCCGTCGGACCGGGAGTTCCGGGCGGACTACAGCGAGACCATCACCCATGCGCTTGTGGATGTCCAGTCCTGGTATCGCCGGGAACTCGATGGGCTGACTTTCTCGATCTACGACGCCACGCCGGAATTTTGCCGGATGAGCGAGACCTCGGACTTCTACTCCCGCGGCAACGCCTGGGACAAGGTGGTGGCAGGCGTGCGGCATTGCGCTCCCGTCAAATACGGAGATTCGGATTTCGTGTGGGTCATCTACGCCGATGTGGAAGAAGCCTGCGATGAACCCCAAGAACTCGGAAGAGCGGGCGCGAGTCTCGCCATAGTCCCGCGCTGGGACCTGGAGGGCCTGGTTAACCCCGGGGAGACCCATTACTGTGAAGAGGGACCTTACCACGACCCCCTTGGGCGCTGGATCGGCGGGCTCGGGCATGAGCTTGGCCATGCGCTCCTGCTTTCGCATCCGCCGGGATGCGACCCATGGGATCCGACGACATGCGACGACCTGGAAGTGTGGTCGCTCATGCACGACGGGTACACATCTTACCCGGACACCCATCTACTTCCCGACGATAAGGAAATCCTGATCCGTTCGCCGTTCACCGGGGGAGAACCTGGGTCTGCGCGCAATTCATTCGATGCCCCGAACGCATCGAGCGTTCAGGGCGTAACGCTGGGGCTGGACGGCGAGGCCGTGGAGGGTCTCCGGATCTCACTGGTGGCCGAGACCTTCTGGAACTGGGGAGAAACCGGTCGGGACGGGACATTCGAGATTCGTCTGCCCGAAGGCTCGTCAGGCGCATCTATCCTGAGCATACACGCAGGCGACACTGGGGACTGCGGATGGCTGGGTTACTACGGTCCTGACGGGATCACGACGCTGCGTGCGAATGCGACGCGGGTCGAGGCTGGCGACGCAGACATAGCTGGCATTGAGATACTGCTCCCATTCGACACGGACGATCTGTGCGGCGGACAAAGGAAGATCACTGGGATGGCCCTGGGTCCGGACGGCAACGCGGTCGAAGGAATCTGGCTCGAAGCGTTCGACGAAGGGTCATATGTCGGGCGGGATGGCGCCTTCGAACTTTCTGTCCCTGAAGGCTGGGTAGGCTCTTCTATCCTGAGCGTCTACGCCGACGAAGTCGCGGACTGCGGATTGGTTGGATACTACGGACCTGGCGGATTCACGACGCTGATAGAAGATGCGACAGTTGAGATAGGCGGTATCGGAGCCACGGTCATCGAGATACGGTTGCAGGCGAACCCGGATGAGCTGTGCCGCCGACAGAGCATGATAACTGGGACTGTGTTGGGACCGGACGGGGAACCGGTTGAAGGAATCTGGATCGAGTTAGCAGCCGAAGCCTTCTGGCGATGGGCACTGACAGGGCAGGATGGAAGCTTCGAGATTGGCCTGCTCAAAGGCTGGTCTGGCTGGTCCGCCCTGAGTATCGAGGTTCCGGGCTGCGGATTGGCGGGATACTACGACGAACATGGGGGGTTAACGCCTCTGCCCGGCGATGCGACGCGGGTCGAGCTCGGCGACGCCGATGTGACGGGCATCGAGATAAGGCTTTCTGACAACCCGGATGAATTATGCGGTAGTCAGAGTAGATGAGCGCTTGAAAGTACTGAATGACGCCCTGTCTCTCGTCCGGCGACCTGAGCGAGTTATGTAAAGCTAGGCCGAAGGCCGCGCTATCGATCTTATGTCAACCACGAGGGATTCGATGAAAGTTACTTGTGAGAAGTTGAGGCAGGCCTGCCGTTGTCCAAGCGAGATGTAAAGCTAGGCCGAAGGCCGCGCTATCGATCTTATGTCAACCACGAGGGATTCAGATGAAAGTTACTTGTGAGAAGCCGGATTGAGGCAGGCCTGCCGTTGTCCAAGCGAGATTTGGAGAAGTAACCGTGGCGAGGACCTGCTCGGCCTATGCGCCCGAATTAGTCGAGTTCATTAATCGTCACATTGGGGCTTCGGAACCTGGTCTGGGCACGCAACCTGTAATACAGAATGGGACAACGTAGGGCGGTTCATCCTATGATAGTTATGTCCACTAGAACGGAAATCAGCTAGGAATTAGAACGCGCTCAAGGCCGACTTTAAGTCGCGCAAGGAGAAATATCGATGATACAGAGATGGACTCCCGACGGGTGGGCGGACGATTCCGCAGCGACTGAGCAGCTCGAGAGTGAGCTGGCTCGTGTAGCCGCAGAGGCGTCCCCGCGGCCGCGACCGAAGGCATCTATGAGGCAACAAGTAGAGCGTGAGACAAAACAGGGCAGAACGTCCTATGGAGGTTAAGACAATCAGGTGGGAGAAACAGTGTCTTCCGATTGTAATTGCTCAGCATAAGGCCGTAGTCAAAAATGTCAGCCCGGTCGCCGAGTGTAAAATGTGGGCATGAGAGTGCGTGGAAGAACTATGAGTGTGTGAATCTAGACCGCGCTCCGACCCGAAACGGCCTGTTCGAGCGCGGGAGATAAAGTCAGGGAATGAGAATGGCGTTGACTAACGACCGGGACACCAGCTCCTTACTGAAGGGAAAGCTCGTCGGGGAACTGGCGAGCTGCGCCGCCGAGGCTAGGGCCGATGCGATGCGCCGCCTTGGAATCGAGTCAGCCGACGAGCTCGTTCCCTACCTCACCGACATCTCGCCCCAAGTTCGGGCCGCGGCGCGGCCCGACGACACCGCCATATTCAGCCTGGTCGATTCCCTCACCGACCCGGACCACGGCGTGAGGTATTCCGCGGCGAGGGCCGTACGCGAGTCAGACGATTCCCGGCCCCTCATCCGCCAAATCCGGGAGGTGGTTGGCCACGATGACGTCTCCCGCGGCGATGCCATTCGAGAGCTGGCGAAACTGGGAGACAGGGGAGCGGTTCCCTGTCTCATCTACGCGCTGAACATCGGGGAGATTAATTCGCGCGCCGATGCCGCTGAGGCGCTGGGGGACATGGGAGACGAGCGCGCGGTGGCGGCGCTCGCCAGGGTGACCGACGACAGCTGGATGGAGAGGGTGGTTGTCTATGCGGCCCAGGCGCTGATCAAAATAGGGACCGACAGCGCGCGCCTTGGCCTGATCGACAGTCTGCCCAATCTGGCCTATTCAAGAGTCTATGTCCCAGTCCTGAAGGCCCTGGTGGAAGCCGGGGATTCGAGGGCGATTCCTAAGCTGCTGTGGATAGTCGACGCGACCGGACCCGACCATGTCCTGTCTCCGACGGCGCGCGCGCTGCGACAGCTTGGGAACACAGAGCCTGTTCCGCAATGCCTGGACGACCTCAAGTCGTCCGACTCCTCGAGGCGCAGGTGGGGGGCCGAGGCGCTGGGAGGGTTCGGCGACCTGCGTGCGGTGGAACCGCTGATCCAGGCCCTTGGGGACGCGGATGCGACAGTGCGCGCGTCAGCTGCGAGGTCGCTCGGCGAGCTGGGGGACGAGCGGGTGACAGAGCCTGTGTCGACGCTCCTTGAAGACGAAAGCATGGTCGTGCGGCACGCCGCGGCGTGGTCTCTGAAGAAGCTGAGCGCATCGTCGGGGACATCGGCCTGAGGTGTGGATCTCAGAATCGGATTCGTGGGTGAATCGGTTGAGGATGTGTGGCGCGATTATGTTGGAAAGAGAGCGCCGGAGCGCTTCCCGCGGCGCCAGAATGCCATCCGCTATCTGAAGGCAGGGATGTAATGGTCGTCCGACCTGTCCTGGATGCTACATTGTGGGGCGAAATGTCTCGATTAGCTTTGAGAGAGGCTGATGGCGTTGACTCCTCACGAGGGTGATGGTTCGTACTTGAGTCATTATGTAAAGTAAAGCCGAGAGGAGCAGCCGGTCACAACCTTAGGAAAAGCAACCATGTGAAGGTTCTGACTCGCAATCAGCATCCTCTTGCACAACAGCCCTGACGGAACTCGCAGGGTCGTCCCGCCCGATATGGCCCGTGAGCGCCAGGACACCAACGACGGCGAAGATAACCGCGACCACGAGCGCTGTGGTAATGACGGCAACTCTTCTCTGGGACATTCAACTCTTTCTCCGATAGGACTCTAGGGGAAATGACGCCTGCCCGTAGGAGCCTATCACTTCGTGGATCAGATCGAAGAGGCTGTGAGTGTGCCTCGCGACGTCGCTCGGGGGAGCGGAGTACATCCCGCGGATGAGGTCTTCCTTGTCCTTCAGTATGTAGAACAGCAGGAACGGGACTATCACCAGGCTTATGATTACGGAAACAGCGCCGGATACGTGGGTCAGCGTCTGAGTCAGGACGCCGAGGGTCGCGTCTCCGATGGCGCCTCCCACAGACCTGAGCCATCCATCCAGCTGCGCCTTCACATCCTCCGGGACCTGCCGGGTGTACTCGTCGGACCGCTCCTCGACCGTTGTCTTGGCCCTGTTCATAAATCTGAGGCGCGGTCTCCACGAAGTGGCTCGCCTCCCTGTACACCGGCTCAATCGTGAGGTACAGAAGAGCTCCGGCCAGGGTAAAGAAGGCAACATCGATTACCGCAATCGTGAATATTCTGGACGCTCGCGGATACCGCGTCCGGCCGGGAAGCCGCCTTTCGACAAACGCAACTATCGGAAACAGAAGCTCCGCGACTATCACGCTGGCCACAATGGGCAGCAGCGCCCCGCGCGCGGCATACAGGATCAGCGCCATTGTCAGAACGCCGGCCGCCACAAGGCACGGCAGTCTCCACCTCACCCACGCGGCGCTGCCCATGTCGGATATTGCGTTGTTTCCCTACGCCGCGGGCGCCACCTGTTCTGTACTCATCGGACAGTCCTCCTTGTTCCATGACGCGCCATGTATTCGATTGACCGATCAATCACGCCGCGTTAACTCAACAGATAGACCATGTCGTGAAACTAATCAACCGGCCGTGATCGCTCTCAAGGGCCATGGGACCCGGCGGGAAACTTCCGTATGCGTATGTTGTAGAATGTCCCGGACGCGAGGGCATCGAGATAAACTACCCGGTCCGCAGGCTGGTCCTGCCGTTGTCCGACGAGATAGACGGTTTGCTCTCTGATGCCGATCAGTCAGGCGATGGGCTGCGCAACGGACAGTCAGACGAGTGTTGCGGCGCCTAGCCGGGCGCAGCGCTGGCGGCGTCTGGGACCCGCGCCACCCCACTCATTTCACGGTTTCCGGGACTCCGTAGGCGCGGGGGGAAATAGAAATCCACTACCGCTCCGGTGGCGATGTTTATGCCCGCTATCGCGACTCCCGCGAATATGTGCAGGACCACCAGCAGAGGTATGGTCAGGAAATATCTGTCCGGCAGCGTGGTGAATGTCCCATCCGAGTATTACAAGGAGAAAGAGAGAAGCGCATACGGACAGGACCGCCTTGCTGCCCAGCCTGTCCGTTTTCTCTGAGGGACACTGGGAATCGACTCGCCAAGACCGGGGAATCGAATATCCGGACTTTCGGTTATTTCCACGCGGCGCAAAAGACAACCGGAAAATTCCCTGAGGCTATCTCATTCATCGGTGACGCGTTTGGAAGAATACTGCCACCGGCATAAGAGAGCGACTACGGAACTGCCTGTCCCGAAATCGAACCCGTGCAGCGTCCGCTGTCAACCGCCACCTGCCCATTTACCAGCACGTAGGGTATACCGACTGGATACTGGACCGGGTCGTCGTATGTCGCGGTATCGATTACGCGTTCCGCGTCGAAGATAACGATGTCCGCGAAGTACCCTTCCTTGACGAGGCCACGGTCCGTAAGACCGAAGCGACGCGCCGGGTTGTCAGTCATGCGCTGGACAGTCTGCTCCAGGCTGAGGACGGGGTACTTTCTTCGGAGCCGCCCGAGGAAGCGGGGGAAACACCCGTATGCCCTCGGGTGCGGCATCGAGCCGATGGGGATGGCGTCGCTTCCCACCATGTAGTCGTCCCTCGCGAGGAAGTCCATGGCGTCCCTGCTGATCTGGTCCCACACCCTGACGTCGTCAGGAGGCGCGCCGCGGTAGCAGATTTGACCACGCTCTTCTATCAGTAGGTCTATGAGGGTCTCTCCAAGTCCCTTGCCCCGCTCTTGGGCAATGTTGGAAAGGCTGGATCCCTCGAGTTCCTTGTTGCTCATCGCATATGTGAAGACGACGTCATCGAGTGTCCGTTGTCTGGATTCGAACTCCCCCAGAATTTCCTCTCTGATCCGCGATACGCTCAGACGCGGAATAATGTCGTCAAGACCGCCCCTGTGCAGGTCCGAGGGCATGAAGCTGAGGGGGAATGTGCTGCCGGTGGGATATGGATAGAGTTCCAGTGTGCAGTCAACCCCTTCGGCCTTCGCCTTATCTATCAATTCGAGCCGCTCCGACACTTGTCCCGCGCTGGAGGCATCAGTGCGATAGTGGGAGAAGTGGACTTTTACGCCAGACCTGCGGCCTATCTCCAGCGCCTCTTCCACTCCGCCTTCACCGAAAGCCCTGTCTGTATTCACGTCGCGCAGATGCGTAGTGTAAACCCCGCCGTATTCCGCCACGACGCGACAGATCGCTATGAGCTCAAAGGTATCGCTCCATGCCTGTGGATGGTAGGACATGCCTGTGGCGAATCCAACCGCGCCTTCCTCTATTCCCTGTCGAACCAGATCGAGCGCCTTGTCCAGAGCGTCGCCTCGCAGAGGAAGGTCCTCAAATCCGACCGTCTCGAGACGTATCGCGCCGTGAGCGATGTTGTACGCCGTGTTAATCGAGACCCTGTTGTCATAGTGGGACCGGAACGCCGCTACGCTGGACATGTCGAGGTCCTCCGGCGGTTCTCCCAGTATGCCCGACAGGTACCGCCTGTAAGACTTGTAGTTGTCGGCGGACAGCGGGGCGTAGCTGAGCCCATCCTGCCCGAGTATCTCGGTGGTGATGCCCTGGCGCAGTCCGTTCGCGTGCTGGGAGTCCAGAAGAAGGACCCCGTCGGAGTGCGAGTGGGTATCAATGAACCCGGGAGACACTGTCAGCCCAGCCGCGTTGATGACTCTACGCGCGGCGGCGGTTGGAAAGCTGCCCACGGCCTCTATTCGATCCCCCACTATTCCCACGTCCGCCCTGAATCCAGACGAACCGCTCCCATCAACTACTGTTCCGTCCGTTATGAGTACGTCGAACATCACTCACCTCACATGGTACGCTGTTGCGTCGGTGGAAGTTTAACACAGCGGGCGGAGGGGGAGATCATGCTTGTAAACTCGACGTAATCTTCCGTCGTCCGGATTGTCGAGCGCAGCAGTGGTCTTGCCTTGTCGTGGAGCGCGCCGGTCGGCTAGAAGAGCGTGCCGGACTTCTGGAGGAGCGTGCCCGTGCCGAAGCAGCCGAGTCGCGTGTGGCCGAACCGGAGCCAGAGCTTCGGCGTCTGCGTGGCGAATAGATAATCCTGTCTCTGTGCGGATTTCGGCGCCAGGTGTCTTGGGGCGTTGCATCTGAACAGGTTCCGCGGACCACTCCAAACCCAGCAGGACATCCTTGCCCATAACTGTCGCACGCCGTCAGTTGGTGTCCGTGGTAGTGGTATAATGTTCCCAGTCGGCAATTTCGCCGCCCACCAATCGCTGTGAGGTCCGCGATGACCAGCAAGACGATCACGCTCACCAGGGAAGACGGCAAGCTCGACCGCTTTCCCGACTATCCGCCCAGGGACGACATGCAGAACTGGCTCTATCTCTATGACACCGCCATCGTCTCCTCGCTTGCAATCCACTTCCGAGGCCTTCCCCACACTGTCGTGGCGAGCGAGGTCCCCGTCGGACCGAGCCTGCCTAACCGTGACGACGCGCGGATACCCGATCTTCTGGTGGCGTTCGAGTGCGATCTTGAGCTTCTGAAGGAGCAGCGCGGCTACTCGATACGGAGCCAGGGCGGTCCTCCGGCCTTCGCTCTGGAGGTCGCTTCCCCGTCCACCGGGCGCCAGGACTACACGGCCAAGCGTGTGGACTACGAACGATACGGGATAGCTGAGTACTGGCGGTTCGATCCGAGCGGTGGGGAGATCTACGACGCCGCGCTTGCCGGAGACCGGCTTACGGAGGACGGCAGCTATAGGTCTATGGAAGTGGAGCGTTTGGGTGACAGAGTATGGCAGGGGTACAGCGAGGTGTTGGATCTGAGGCTGTGCTGGGAGAGTGGGTTGCTGCGATTCTACGATCCCAAGACGCAGAGCTATCTACCAAGTCATGAGGAAGAGCGAACTCGTGCCGAAGCGGCCGAGACTCGCGTTGCCGAACTTGAGGCCGAACTTCGCCGAATGCGCGGGCAGTAGAGTCTCCCGCAGCGTTCTGAAATCCCCTCCAGATCCCTGTGAGACTGCGATGATATTTTATGTCCCGCTCGTCGGCTGCGCCGGTGTCTATCACCACGTCGTCGTACCTGGAGGCGATGGTCGCTATCTGCCTGGCGAACGCCTCGCCGTAAGCGGTGTCGAGTCCAGCCGAGGGAGCCTGAGAGGGGAGCGTGCCTGCGCCCAGAAGCGGGAACTTCCCTGCCTGTCGGCGTCAACGAGCAGCGCTCTCTGTCCCACGCCACTCTTCTAGGCGAGCAGCGCGACGATCATAGCGTTCCTTGATGTTGAGGTTTATTACAGCGCGATGCGCGTCTATAAAATATCACAACGTGATACGACACACCGCTAGTCTGGCGGTCGTGTTCTCGATGAAAGTCCAGCTCTCGGAGCTGCCAGGGAGGACACAGGGACGGCAAGTTCAAGGACCGGACGGACGGCAGTGTTATTGAGTCGGAGCGCCAGCTCCCTCTATCCTCATGGGACGGACGGACGCCGCGCGGCGGAAACGGAAGATGCGCCGGACTTAAAATCCGGCGACCCTATGGTGTTATGTGGGTTCGACTCCCACCGCGGCCAATTCTGTCCACACTGAGACGGGAGGGATTTAGATGAGGGCTGCCTGTGAGAAGCTGGACTGCGGCAAGCCCGCCGTTGCCCAGGCGAGGTTTGGAGAAGTAGCCGTGGCGAGAGCATGCTCGGACCATGCGCACGAACTGATCGAGTTTATCAATCATCGCATTGGGGCTTCGGAACGCGAGCTGGTCACGCAACCCGTAAGGCAGAATGGGACAACGTAGGGTGGTTCGCCCTATTATAGTTATGTCAACTGGTGTCCATGCATATCCCAGTCGCGAGGAGACCTGCGATGGGCAGGAAGGAAGGGGACCTATGGCGAGTGTGTTGGCGACTCTGGCGGCCCTTGTCGTCATTGGTCTGTTGTTCGCGCTGGACCCTGGCGGGGCCATCGCCGAGAGTGGCTTCCCCGATTACCGGGAAATGGATTGGACGCAGCTCACGGCCTGGGGCTTCCGGACAATAGGCGTCGGCGTTGGGCTGCTGCTCTTTCTTGTGCTGTGGCTGTGGCCCAAGTACCGGCCCCCGCAGGGGACCGAGGCGCATTGGCGCTCATCGCACCCGGCAATTCCACAGTCCGGTTCACTGCCGGCGGCAGCGGTATCGGCGCTGGAAGGCCATTCTATATTGAGCAATACGCTGTTGGCCTCCATCATCGAGATGTGCCAGCGCGGCACACTCCGGTTGGAGTGCGTCAGAAGAGGAACCGGCTTCCTATACCGGCTGTCTCAGCAGGGTCCCATCGTATATGACTGGGAGCGGCTCATCTGCAACAGCCTGCCGCCGGGCCCCACAACGGTCGAGGCGCTGCATGACCGGTTGAAGAAGCGTGAGGATGCCATCGGCGACAAGCTGGGAGAGTTCCTGCAACACCAGGGCCTTTTCGATGACAACCCGGTGCGTGTAAGGAGGGAAAACCTCGGGGATGCGGTCGAATGGGGAATGTTGGCCGGGGCTCTCATAGGCATCGGCAGCGGGCTCTGGCTGGCTCTATGGCTGTCCCAATGGTGGGCGAACGCCCTGGGCGGCGCGTTCATAGGCTTCATGTACATGCTGTTTGCGCCGTCGGTGCAGACGGGTATGGCGCCGCCGACGCAGAGGGGCGCACACGAAAAAGGTCAGTGGCTTGGCTGGAAAAAGTCCCTTGCCGGATCCGACTCGCCTTCCCCCCGGGACCAACCCGATTCCATGTTGGCCTATGCCGTAGGGCTGAATGTGGCCCAGCCATGGCTGGACGTCTCGGTCTCGGCTCCATCATGGGTCGGCTCCGGGGAGGCATCCTCCCTTCAGGGTCCCGACCGGGACGCGGCCTATCACGGCTTTATGCACTCGGCAGAGTGGTACCTGAGCGGCCGGTCTGATAAGGCGGCGGACGCGGCTTCCTGGCTGAAAGAGTCGGAACAGATCGAATTGGGGCTGTGGAACACCGAGCAGACTGAAGGAACGGCGAAGAGCGAAGGCGGTGGTGGAACGGCATATGAGAGACCACAAACTGAGGGCGTCACGCCTGAGACGGAGGCTCGAGGGGAGGGAACGGCAGATCCCCCGAGTTCGCCGCTGGAATATCGGAAGTACCGGCCTTCGGGGCAGGTGGAGGAGACGAAGAGCGGACGGGGGTACGGCGGTTGCTTCATGTGGGTGGTCCGCCTGCTTGGCATAGGGGCGCTGGTCGTGGCAGTCGTGGTTGGCCTCAACCTGGTCTCGCCGGCTGTCGACCCGTGTCCGGCGGACTCTCCGACTATCCCGCCGCCCGGTCTGCTGGGCGCCGCGCTTGACCTGTTCCTGGATGAGTGCGTGGGCCTTGCCGGGGAGGTGGTGTCGCACGACATCGGCGAGCTGGTGGTGGAGATAGACCGGGGGGAGTACGCGCAGTTGGTGAGGGTCCGTGGACCGGCGGCGGTCTTCGAGCGCGTTTCCGTGGGCGGACGGGTCCAAGTGGCGGGACGGATCGGGGAGCATGAGGACGGGGGGTACGTAATCCGTTACGGAGTGGACCGCGGGTGGTGGGGCAATCTCCGTGAGAACCTTCCGGGGGACGTTCTCACGCCCTAGAGCCGCACAACCGCCCTAATCCCTGACCGCCCGACGCCGCCCTGAGGGTCCCGCCTCCACCCCTTCCGGTTGAATGCCTGGTCGAGGATGCCGAAGGCCCGGTCGACGCCCCAGGCGCCCCACCCTGGGAGACGGCTCCTCCTCCTGCTTGAGGAGGGTTTGGGCGATGAGGTCGTCCATCTGAAGCAGGCGATAGGACTTCGAGCTTCGGAAGGCGGCGCCTCCCATGACTCTCTCTATGGAGATGTCCTTCGTCCGCTCGCCGTCGTTCCACGCCTCGTACCTGCTGGGATACGGGGTGGCGGATCCCGAACATGCGGTACGGGCGGAGCCGTCAGAGGCAATATCGATCGCACGCTGGGCGACGACACGGACAACCCCACGTACATCGTCACCGAGCATCGCGTTGGCTACCCGATGCCGAGGGGCGAGACGTGGGAAGGGGAGACGGAATGGCTGTCACCTCGTGGCTGTGCGGGTTCTCGAGTCGGGATAACTCTCTGCGAAGCCGCCACGGCCGGCCTTCTCTTCACAGCGACACTCCGGCGATAATGTGAGTCGGACTCCCCTAATGTCTCATGGAGACTATTGGGGGTAGCCTGAGCGACGCCTTATATTCGGACCTCCCAGCGAAAAGTTCGCAATTCAGTCCCATTAGGCCCACCTGGAAGGACTCGAACCGCTTGTCGCCCGACGATTAAGCAAACGACTGCCGCTGACTTACGGATGCAACAAAATAGAGAGAAGTGTCCTATTCCTGTGTTAAGGGCCAGCGATTTCACTGTATGAATCCACGCAGTCATGCCTGATCCCCTTTATGCGGTGAACCGGACCGTGGTGGCCTGGCCCCGATCCACGCTCTTTGAACTCCGTCCCCGTCCCCCTCGGCCACTGCGGTCATGGTTATGAAGCCGCCCCGGACCACGATATTCGCAGGGCCAGCCGCGGCCCCCTGTTTCACACCCGGCGCGGACCGGTCAGCTACCTCACGAAGGTCCCGATCAGGAACGGCGATGCCCTGAACCTGAGTCACACATCCAGCGAGGAGCGTGACGGGCGTGTCACGGACAAGAGGGCGCGATTATGGTATTTTTACGACACCGTCGTACAGATCGCCTGAGAGCCACCGGTGTTCGTGGGACTGATACCCGTATGGTCCTGGCGCCGCGTTCCGCAACCGGGGTGTCGGAGGCCTGGGCCGTAAGGAGATTTCACAGGGTGGCTGACGGGTTGCGAAGGGAGGCCGCGATGTACGCAAGAGCGCTGCTTGGGATAATAGCGTTCGCGCTGTTCACAACCACCGCTTTTGGGGTCGTCTTCGCCGCTCCCCCGGCCCAGTCTCCCCCCGACGCCGGTCAGAGCCCCGTGTCCCAGACCGACTCCTACGACCTTCTCCTGGCCGTCCTGAACGACGCCTATGGTAGCGAGACGCTCTCAGACCCGCTGAGCGAGCTGCTGGCCGAACTGTTCATTGAGTACCTGATCGCGCCTGTTGCCGGGGAGAGCCCCGGTGAGATAGAGGCGAGGCTGTCCGGGCTTGAGCCTTATGACCTTCTCCTGGCCGTTCTCGCCGAATCCCGCGACGACGGTACGCTCACCGACGCTGTGAACGACCTGTTGTCCGACCTGTTCATCGAGTACCTGATCGCGCCGGCGACCGGGGAGACGCCGGAGGAGGCGAAGCTGAGGCTGTCCGACGAGCTGCGGCCCGAGTCGTCGGCGATAGACCTGCCCGCAGGCTGGTCCGGGTTCCTCAGGCACTCCAGCGGCGCGAGAATCGAGGTGCCGGACGGGGCCACCGACCAGGCTGCCACCGTGCGGATCGAGGAAGTAGCCCCGCCGGATGAATCGGAATTGGAACTTGCGGGAAAGGCGTTCGACTTCACTGTTGAAGACCAGACGCTGGACGGCGCGGTGACGCTTCGCATTCCCTATGAACTCGCAGAGGGACAGGACACCTCCAGAATCGCGGCGGCGCACTGGAACGAGGAGACCGAAGAGTGGGAGGAAGTCGCCGGCATCGTCGACGAGACAACCGGGACAGTCCGGGTAACCACATCGGACCTGAGCCTGTACACGACACTTTACGGAAACCCGAATCTGGGTCTGCTGTCGTGCGACAGGTTCCAGAGCAATGCCGAGTGTCTCGCCAACAGGTTCGCGCCGGCGCTGTCGATGCATCCGCAGGAGCGGTTCCTGCCCCGGAGCGTCGATGGATTCGTGAGCCAGGCGGGCGACGGGAGCATCACCACGGATGACCTGGACGACTTTGAAAATTACGACGAGAACTTCACCCTGGACGTACAGGACGACATCCAGGATTCCACAACCTCTCCGGTAACGGTCTACTGGACCATACAGGCAAACGGGCTGTTGGGAAGACTGTATGTGCAGTACTACATCTTCTACTACTACGACTATCTGAATCCGCTGCAGCAGCGCGTATGCAGCCTGCTGGCTGAAGCGAGCCAACAGGATACCGCCATTACAGTCGGGGGAGTAATAGTAGATGTAAGTCGTCTGCCCGGCTGGATTCACGACTCCTTCTGTCACCCCCACGAAGCCGATTGGGAGCTGATACAGTTGAGCTTTCCGATCCTGCCGTTCACGGACACGGCCGGGCGCGTGGACGAGATCATAGAGGGGAATGTCACACCCGCATCGGTATCGTACTCCCAGCATGGCTGGAGCGACAAAAGGAACTGGGGGAGTGTTCAGCGCATAAGCAGTCATCCCGTGGCCTACGTGGCGCTGGGCAAGCACGCCAACTACTTCGGCCCGCCGTCCCCTACTACCGAGTATGTCTCCGCAATCCACGACCAGATTTCCGCCCAAGGGGGACAGCTGGAGCCGCCGGCGCTTTCCTCCGGTGGCTACAACCTAGAAGGCATTACGGAAATGACCCCCTGGGTTGCGTATACCGGGAAATGGGGTGAGGAAAAGATCGATGGTCCCGATGAGGACACTAGATGGAACAGGCCCCACCTGTGGGCCGCAACCACGATAGCTCAAGAGCTAGTGGCTACTGACCTTGTGTTACTCGACACTATTTCCCAGGAGGCGCTGGACGACATTGAAGAAACAGCGGACGAGCAGGATGAAACTGAGCCAGATCCCGGACAGGATGAGACGACACCCGGGACCGCGCCTCCTGATCCCATATCGGGATGCGCCATCAAGCCCACAGGGGGAGCCCAGTCTCGTTCCGCAGGTGTAAGGATCGAAGCGCTGTGCGACGGGGTCTTCAGTGTCCGGGTGGGCGAGCCTGCGAAGATACCTATAAGAATAACCAACACCGGAGAAGTCTCCCGGGAGTTCCCCGTGGGGGTCTACGTTTACGGAAAAGGAATCAGGGATAGGGACGCCAGACTCTTGGAGCGAAATATAACTCTGGGTCCGGGTGAGTCCTGGACGAGAGATGTCCCATTCACCTGGAGAAAAGAGGGCGTCTTCGGCGTGAGAGTCAACGTCTTCAGAAGTCTGGCGCCGCCGGACCTGTTGGCATGGCGGCAGTACGGTCGCCTTATCTCGGTGGCGACAGGGGCGAGCGATCTTGAACTGTCCGTATCGGCGCCGGACGATGTGGAACCCGGGGACGACCTGACATACGCGGTGAGCGTCCACAATATGGGCCGGGCCACGGCCAGCGATGTTAAGGTGCAAATGTCCCTGACACGGGGGGCCACATTCTCCTCGGCCTCCGGAGACGACAGCGTCGATTGTTCCGGCGGGCCCACTGTCACGTGCGAATTCGGCGAGGTGGACGGCGCGGAAACTGAGACAGTTGAGGTGACAGTGAATGTGCCGACCGACGCCAGTGGCCTGATCGTCAACACCGCGCTCGTTTCTATGGACACAAAGAAGTCTACTGATCCCAACCGGAGGAATAACAGGGCCAGAGCGGTTACTGTCGTGAATCCCGCGCCTCCTTCGACGGATAGGGCCGCGCTGGTGGCGCTCTATGACTCCACCGACGGTCCAAACTGGACCGACAGCGCCAACTGGCTCAGCGACAGGCCGCTTGGAGAATGGTATGGGGTCACCACGGACAGCGATGGTCGAGTCACACATCTGAACCTTGTCACTAACCAGATAAGCGGATCGATACCACCTCAACTTGGCAATCTATCCAAACTGACACGGCTGCAACTCAGAGAAAATCAATTGACCGGAACCATACCGACCCAGCTGAGCAGCCTATCCAATCTTGAACTCCTGGAACTTGGCGAAAACCAGCTGAGTGGGTCTATCCCGTCCGAACTGGGCAGGCTCTCAAACCTGACATGGCTGCAACTCAGAGAAAATCAATTGACCGGAACCATACCGATCCAGCTGAGCAGCCTATCCAATCTTGAATACCTGAATCTCAGCGATAACCAGCTAAGCGGAACGATACCATCCCAACTCGGCGACCTTGCCAACCTGGACTTCCTGTCCCTCACCCACAACCAGCTAAGCGGAACGATACCATCCCAACTCGGCAATCTATCGAAACTGACATGGCTGCAACTCGGATTTAACGGGTTGAGCGGAACGATACCATCCCAACTCGGGAATCTGTCCAAACTGACATGGCTTCACCTCAGTGAAAATCAATTGAGCGGAACGGTGCCATTCCAACTTGGCAATCTAACTGATCTGGAAGGGCTATTCCTCTGGAAAAACCAGTTGACTGGCGCTCTCCCCCAGAGTCTTACCGGAATAACCGGGCTTGAATATTTCTTCTTCTATGACAACGCCGGGCTATGCGCGCCGGCGGACACGGCATTCCTAGCCTGGCTCCAGTCCATCCCTAGTGCGTCTGGCGACATCTGCGGCCAGACGCCCACATCCACGTCTACCGCGACATCGGTGTCATCCAAATTGCCGTCTCTGGCCGATGCCGGTCCCTATCAATACGTACAGTCGCCCGACCTGGATACCCTGAACGGCAGCGGCAACAGTTCGGATGCGACTTACAATGGACACTTGAGAGTCGTAACTGAATTCCGTGACTATGAATGCGAATCCCTATGTCGTCAGCTCTTAAGCAGCCTGTCCAGTGAAGTAATTCTGTCTGATCTCAGCAGTCTGACTCCCGTGCTCAGTGCATCTAGGCCATGAGTTGGATTAACGTCTTTTTGGCTGAAATTCGAACTGACCGTAGTCCGAGGAGGCTTATCAGCCAAGGACTGTATGCATGTCATATCAAACATCGGCTCCGAACGTCGTATTTTTACATGCCAGTTTCTCCACGATTGATCGTTCTCATCCTCTACTCTGGGGATATACCCGGCGTTTGTTTTCTTTACGGGCGTCCGGCTCGGTGTGCGACAGGCATGACAAACCTCCATACCATCTCTTGGCAATCCCCAAATCCCGTGAGACAAAATGCTATCTTCTGTCTCACCTGGAAACCAAGCCCGCGAGTCCGGTATGGTTCGTCCTATTTTGGTTATGTTAAGTAAAGCGATTTCTTGAGTGCAGACCGCTCCCGACTATCAACAACTCAATCGCTGACCGTAACCTCACGCTATCGGAGTGGGCAGTTGTCCGAGCGCGTTTACGTGCATGAGCCAGCGCCTCCAAGACCGGACTGTCCGAACTGAAGTAATTTCACGAGCGCTCCTGCGAATGTTCTCAAGTTTCCCTCCGTATGCGCGCGCCAGAAATGGCGTGTCGATTCTTCTGGTCTCCGTCCCCGCGGTGTTTCTAACCCTCATGGCTACCGTAGCCTGCGGAGGAGCCCTGCCCACCGGCGACCCGCCCTTCAGGCTGCATTGGGAGACCTCAGCCTCCGAGGTGAATATCGGAGAAATCTACACGCTCACGATCCGCATGTACGATGTTCTGGAGGCGGGCGAGCATGGCGGCATATCCGTCTCGTTCCCGCTGCTGACCGAACCCGGCTATTCCGACAGGGTCTATTCCTCGTCAGTGGCTGACGTCGAGGCCGCCGGCTACACGACAGGCCTCACCAACGTAACTCTCTACGGCCCCGGCGAGACTATATATCACAGGGACGACAACAGGATGTTCCCGGCCGAACACCTACTCGTGGAGTCGGACGATCCCTCCTGGTCGCCCTCCGACGACAGGACGCTCGAGTTGAGGATAACTCCCAGGAGCATTGGAGAGTTCCCAATATGGGTTCGTGGGTGGATATGCGCCAGCGAATACACCGACTGCGCGCGCAGTCCGGTGGACGGAGCGGCCACAGACCAGCAGGGGTACAGGGCCGGGGTTGAGACGGTAGCGGTGAGCGACGCCGGATGACCGCCGGCGCATCGGAGTCCGATACTTGCGTCCGATTCACGCAATCGTTGTGCGATGCGCAAGGGACTGCCCCGGGTTACTATCCGGGTCCCGCGAGTAGACGCGCCGTATAGCAACCAGCAGATAGCCGCCGACCACGGTCACCAGGTAGACAATCGTCGCAAGCGACATCCAGAGATTACCCAGTCTCAGCCGTTCTACCCCCTGTTCATCAGTGTAGCCGAGCTGCTCCGGGCTCACCTCCGGCAGGGGAATGACGCGGAAGAAAGCGGCGGTTATCGCGATGTCCGGCTCCAGGTAGCTCGCGATCGTCCCGGCGACGCCGAACGAACACAGGAGCATTATCGCCACAACCGCCGCCCTGAAGACAAAGCGCGCGTCTTTCACCACCAGCCCCGGCCTGCTGAGAGCGACAATGGTCGTGAACGCGCCGAACAGCGCTCCGAGTACCACCATGAAGTATATCCATGCGCCCAGGTTGGTGAATACGACGATGTTGGCATAGACGAACAGTATCGGCGGAAGCGTCGTCCAGACCGCGCCGGTGTAGGCGCCCTGGCTGCTGCCCGAGGCCTGGTAGCGTCTCCAGAGCAGGCCGAACATAACCGAGGCGACCAGCGCAAGCGCAAGGTTTGCCAGTATCGTGAGCAGGAACGGCATGGGCGTGTTCATGAGAGCGTCGAACGTGTAGAACCCGAAGTGGTCCGCCCTGGTGAGCGCCCCTATGAGCAGGTTCGTGTTCAGCGTGAAGAACAGTGATATGAAGAACAGGTCCACGACGAGGTCTCGCTCGGAGCGGTCGGCGTCGGGCTTCAGCCAACTCAGCGCCCCCTGTCCGACCACAATCGCCAGCGAAACCAGAACGTAGGACCCAAGCGCGAGTGTCCCGTTCAGGTCCATCGCGTTGAGGACGAACCCGGCCACCAGCGCGTAGAGGCCGGGCGGCCCCACCTTCCAGAGAGCGCTCTTCACAACCGCGGCCGTGTCCACGGGAGGCGCGGCGCTTGAGTCCGCGATGCCGCGCACGTCCCTCTGGAGACTCTCCATCCGGGATTCGAGGCGCTGGGTGGCGGATAGTATCTCGGCGCTCCGCTCCTCCTCGCGCAGACTGTCATAGCCGGCGAAAGCCAGTATCCCGTCCATCTCGCCCTTCGGGATATTCAGCGCGCGTCCGAAGGCGACGAGGAACTCCCTGGGCGCCGGCCTAGCGCCGCTCTCCCAGCGGCTGATGCTGGAGCGGTCCAGGTTCTCCGCGTACTCCTCGCCCCGCTCGATCATCAGGTCTATGAGACCGTCCTGGCTGAGCCTGCGCCCGTTGTGCCGGGACTCGTCCCTGTAGGACCTGATTAGTCTTCCAACCAGGATGTCTCTGCTGTCGTCTCTGCCTGATTCGGCCATATTCGCCACCCAATTCACAGGTCCAAGCCAAAACGTGACATGCCTGTCACAGACGGCGGGGATCCGCTCTGGTATCCCTACTCCACACGCCCATGCATATCCTATACGAGCGGCTGGGCGCGTTCATGGGACTAAGACACAAGCATTCATGGTCCTGTATCCCATGACAAATATCCGTGAATAGTGCATAACAGACATTGCATGACCTGACAAGTCCCGCGTCCAGCGCCAGACTGAGAAACACTGGGAATGGTAGCGGGGACTATGGGGGGGGGCTGCAAACGGAGGTACTGGGGGAATTGGACAATTATGACAGCCCGGAGGTCCAACGGGAGATAAGGCGCGCCATATCGGCGCTGCAGCTGGCCCAGGAGATACTTGCCGGGTTGACCGAATCGGACAGCAGTACGACAACGGCCCTGCTTCGGGAGCGTGCGTCGGCGCTTGGCGCCTGGCTCACCAGGGCGGAACTAGACGCCGTATCCAGGTTTCTGGAAGGGCGGTCGCCCGGGGAGATAGCAGAAGAGCGCGGGCTGTCAGCAAGAACCATCAGCAACCAGATCAGGTCGGGTTGTCGCAAGCTGGGTTTCGGGGACCGTCGTGAGCTCAGGGGCTGGTGGTCCGCCGCCAGCGGCTACATACTCACCAGGCCGCCCCAGGACGGGCTGGGACGGAACAGTGAGGAAACGCTGGAACCGCCATAGGCGCCTTCTGATTGGAGTTCCCGGCGACCTTCGGAAGGTCAGGGGAGCGGCGGATAACGATGTCCAGGAACGGTGACGGGTCATCAACCCGGTGGAGTTGAAACATGAAAAGACTGAAGTACGTATTCGCGGGCCTGATTTTCTCTCTTTTGGTGACGGGCGTGTTCATCGCATCCTCACCGGTCCGGGCCCAGGCCAACGCCGAGTCCGGGAACCTGGCGACGTTTGTCGCGCTGACGCAGTACATACGCTCGCAGCCCACTCCAACGGACGTTAACGCGGCCAGGATACCGGTTCTCGCCCAGTTCGACGGCCTGTTCGTCGACATATACGTGGAGGGATTCATAGCTCCGTTCACCGGAGAGACGGCGGCCGAGGCGAAGGCCCGAATCGATTCGGTCCCCACGGACGACAGGTACGCCGCCGCGATGGTGGAGTCGTACCGTCTGGCCCCGGACCCGTTCCTTCTGGACATAATTCACATACTTCTGGCTCAGCACTACGTCGGATACTTCACCGCGGGGGACCTCGCCGGCGCCAACGAGTTTCTGGGCAAGGCCGAGATACAGCGCCTGGCGGACGCGTTCGATTATACGGACTACACTGTTTCCGCTCCGTCCGCAGCGCCGGGAGCCAATCGGCCCCCTCCCTCGACGAGGACAGCCGCCGACGTGGAGTCGGCTAACCTGGCGACGTTCGTGGCGCTGACGCAGTACATACGCTCACAGCCCACTCCAACGGACGTTAACGCGGCCAGGATACCGGTTCTCGCCCAGTTCGACGGCCTGTTCGTGGACATATACGTAGAGGGCTTCATAGCCCCGTTCACCGGAGAGACGGCGGCCGAGGCGAGGGCCCGGATAGAGTCGGTCCCCACGGACGACCGGTACGCCGCCGCGATGGTGGAGTCTTACCGCCTGGCGTCCGACCCGTTCCTTCTGGACATAATTCACATACTTCTGGCTCAGCACTACGTCGGCTACTTCACCGCGGGGGACCTCGCGGGCGCCAACGAGTTTCTGGGCAAGTCCGAGATACAGAGCCTGGCGGACGGATTCGACGCCGGGGACTACGCCATACCGGCGCCGTCCGCTACTACTCCGCCCACGGACGCGGGCAGTCCCGAGACGGACAGGGCCGCTCTGGTGGCGCTTTACAACGCGACCGACGGGGCGAACTGGTCCGACAGCGAGAACTGGCTGAGCGACATGCCTGTCGGGGAGTGGCGCGGCGTTACCGCCGACGAGGACGGGCGCGTTACCGAACTCAGTCTCGGCGACATCGGGTTGAGCGGGACGATACCGCCCGAACTGGGCAGCCTCACCAACCTGACGGATCTGTGGCTTGACAACAACCAGCTGAGCGGCGCGATTCCGCCCGAACTGGGCAACCTGTCCAGCCTGATACGGCTGTCTCTCTACAGCAACGAGTTGAGCGGGCCGATCCCGCCCGAACTGGGCAATCTGTCCAGCCTGGAACAGTTGTTTCTGAACGACAATGAGTTGAGCGGCAAGCTCCCACAGGAAATGACGAAACTCTCCGCGCTGCAGCAGCTCACCTTCTACAGGAACTCGACACTATGCGCGCCGGTCGACGGGGCGTTTCAGACGTGGCTGCTGGGGATCGCACAAATGGCGGGCAGCAGCTGCGCGCCCGAGGACTCGCCGGCAGACCGCGCGGCCCTGGTCGGCTTGCACGGGGACACGGATGGAGCGAATTGGGCAGACGACACGAACTGGCTGAGTAACCGACCGCTCAGAGAGTGGTATGGCGTTACCACCGATGCGGACGGACGGGTGATCGGGCTCTATCTGCGCGACAACCAGCTGAGCGGGCAGGTACCCTCCGAACTGGGAAACCTGACCAACCTGACGGAGCTGTTCCTTCACAACAACGAGTTGAGCGGCGCGATCCCGCCCGAACTGGGCAACCTGACCAACCTGCGGTTCCTGTTCCTTCGCAGTAACGAGTTGAGCGGCGCGATCCCGCCCGAACTGGGCGACCTGTCCAGCCTGATATGGCTGTCTCTGGACAGCAACGAGTTGAGCGGGCCGATCCCGCCCGAACTGGGCAACCTGACCAACCTGCGGAACCTGTATCTCAACCACAACGTATTGAGCGGAGCGCTTCCCCAGGAGCTCACGAAGCTCACCAATTTGCAGACCTTCTACTTCGATGGCAATCCGGAGCTGTGCGCTCCCGAGGATGGGGCGGTCAGGATATGGCTGCAGGGACTCTCTAACTGGAGAGGCAACGGCTGCGGGGTGGTGGAGGACCGTGCGGCGCTGGTGGCGCTATACAACGCCACGGGTGGGGACAACTGGTCGACCAGCGCCAACTGGCTGAGCGACCGTCCCATGGGGGGAGTGGTACGGCGTGGGGACCGGCGCCGACGGACGCGTGACGAGTCTGTGGCTCGCCGACAACGGTTTGAGCGGTTCAGTCCCTTCCGAGCTGGGCAAGCTTGCCGCCCTCGAAACTCTGAACTTCTGGGGCAACGAATTGAGCGGAGAGATTCCATCCTCACTGGGCGACCTGACCAGCCTG
The DNA here is from genome assembly GCA_965197685.1 of Dehalococcoidia bacterium. GTDB lineage: Bacteria > Chloroflexota > Dehalococcoidia > Lucifugimonadales > UBA1123 > VXRN01. The sequence continues at coordinate 339,259 of CBDANP010000007.1, read as the reverse complement.
CGAAGTCTGTACCTCTATGGAGGAGAGTTGAGCGGAGAGATACCACCGGAACTGGGCAAACTGGCGGGTCTGCTCACACTTGAACTCGGAAGGAACCAGTTGAGCGGGGAGATCCCGCCCGAACTGGGCGACTTGACCAGCCTGGTAAAGCTGTCCGTAGCCGGCAACCGTTTGAGCGGAGCGGTCCCGTCCTCACTTGGCAACCTGACCAATCTGACGGGGATGTGGCTCCGGGATAACGAGTTGAGCGGGATGCTTCCCCAGGAGCTAACCAAGCTCACGGGACTGGAGAACCTCTACTTCGAAGGCAACCCCGGAACTCTGCGCGCCGACGGACGAGGCGTTCAAGACATGGCTGCAGGGATTGGATTACTGGGACGGCAATAGCTGCGGCGGGGTGGCGGAGAACCGTGCCGCGCTGGTGGCGCTGTACAACGCCACAGGCGGCGACAACTGGGAGGACAACACCAACTGGCTGAGCGACGAGCCCATGGGAGAATGGTACGGCGTTACCACTGATGACGACGGACTTGTAACCGATCTGTGGCTCCGCGGCAACCAGTTGAGCGGTGAGATCCCGCCCGAGCTGGGCAACCTGACCAACCTGCTCCTCTTGTTTCTGAGCAGCAATGATCTGAGCGGGACGCTTCCCCAGGAACTGACGAGGCTAAAGAATCTAAGGATCTTCTGGTTCTACAACAACCCACAACTCTGCGCGCCTGTTGACGGCGCGTTTCAGAAGTGGCTGACCAGGTTAGTACACTCGGGCAGCAGCTGTGCGGCTGAGGACTCCACCGCGGACCGCGCGGCGCTGGTTGGGCTATATGAGGCCACGGACGGGGAGAACTGGGATAACGACACCAACTGGCTGAGCGACCAGCCGCTGAGGACATGGGTTGGCGTGACAACCGATGCGGATGGACGGGTGACCGGACTCCGCCAGGATTACAACGGGCTGAGCGAGTCGATACCGTCCTCTCTGGGTACCCTGACCGGTCTCGTGTATCTCGATCTCTCGGGCAATGACCTGAGCGGATCGATACCGCCCGAGCTGGGCAACCTAGTCGGTCTGACGAACCTGCTTCTCTCGGGCAATGACCTGAGCGGATCGATACCGCCTGAACTGGGCAATCTGACTCGTCTGCAAAATCTGCAACTCGACTACAACGAGTTGAGCGGATCGATACCGCCCGAACTGGGCACCCCGGCCGATCTGCTAACTCTGTACCTCAACGACAACGATCTGAGCGGAGATATCCCGTCGGAGTTGGGGAATCTGAACCTGCATGCCCTGTACCTCGCTGGCAACCAGCTAACCGGCTGCGTACCCGAGGCTCTAATGGACGTGTACGACAACGACTTCGACGACCTGGGTCTGCCGTTCTGCTCGTAGACAGTCCCGAGTCGTGGGGAGTGGAAGGGACACGGCAAAGGGAAAAGGAGCGAGACGAGCATGGTCGGATCTTCCATGAAGTTATGTTCCGACCATGTTCACCATGTCAGACTTCAGCCGATTCAGCCGTAGAGGAGGACTCAGGCTGTCGTTCAGACACCCCTGAACATTACCAGGCTTCTGAGCGCTGCGGGGAGCTACGAGGCGGCGTTGTCGGATGCGCCCGCGCTCATTCCACCCAAAAGAGGAACAGTTCGATTTGGATGCAGCAGGGTATGAGTCAGACAATATGTTTACGCTCTATGTCAATTCATACAGCCATGCGGCAATTCACTGGCACGATTGCCGCTGCCTCAGACAGCATGGCGGCGAGTCTGTCAACCCGCCTGCGAAATACTACGTTGAGGGGGTCAGCCTGCGGGATGCGCTGCAGGAAGCGCGGACCACCGGCCTGGAAATCCGCATGCGCAGAAAGCGCAAACCGGGTGAGTGAGGAACCTTCGCGCTCTGGTATGACGGATCGACAATCAGGTGGAGTTGAAACATGAAGAGACTGAAGTACATCGCGGCGGCGCTTATCTTCCCGCTTCTGGTAGCGGGCCTCATGGCCGGTTCCTCACCCGCCGCCCAGGCGCAGGCCAACGCCGAGTCCGGGAACCTGGCGAAGTTCGCCGCGCTGATGCAGTACATCCGCTCGCAGCCCACGCCGTCGGACGTGAACTCTGCCAGGGTCCCGGTTCTCGCCCAGTTCGACGGCCTGTTCGTCGACATATACGTGGAGGGATTCATAGCTCCGTTCACCGGAGAGACGGCGGCCGAGGCGAAGGCCCGAATCGATTCGGTCCCCACGGACGACAGGTACGCCGCCGCGATGGTGGAGTCGTACCGTCTGGCCCCGGACCCGTTCCTTCTGGACATAATTCACATACTTCTGGCTCAGCACTACGTCGGATACTTCACCGCGGGGGACCTCGCCGGCGCCAACGAGTTTCTGGGCAAGGCCGAGATACAGCGCCTGGCGGACGCGTTCGATTATACGGACTACACTGTTTCCGCTCCGTCCGCAGCGCCGGGAGCCAATCGGCCCCCTCCCTCGACGAGGACAGCCGCCGACGTGGAGTCGGCTAACCTGGCGACGTTCGTGGCGCTGACGCAGTACATACGCTCACAGCCCACTCCAACGGACGTTAACGCGGCCAGGATACCGGTTCTCGCCCAGTTCGACGGCCTGTTCGTGGACATATACGTAGAGGGCTTCATAGCCCCGTTCACCGGAGAGACGGCGGCCGAGGCGAGGGCCCGGATAGAGTCGGTCCCCACGGACGACCGGTACGCCGCCGCGATGGTGGAGTCTTACCGCCTGGCGTCCGACCCGTTCCTTCTGGACATAATTCACATACTTCTGGCTCAGCACTACGTCGGCTACTTCACCGCGGGGGATCTGGCGGGCGCCAACGAGTTTCTGGGTAAGACCGAGATACAGGGCCTTGCCGCCGCGTTCGGCCCTTCGGACTACGCCATGTCAATGCCGCCCGCGACAGGGCCGAAGGACGCGGCCACGTCCGAGTCCGTGGCGATGGACCTGCCCGCGGGCTGGTCCGGGTTCCTCACCCACCCTAGCGGAGCGAGGATAGAGATTCCGGAGGGTACCACGGACGAAGCGGTCGTGGTCGAAATCGCCGAAGTCCCCGCGCCGGACTACGAAGGACCCGAGCTTGCGGGCGGGGTGTTCGACTTCAACGTCGGAGACGACAGACTGAATGGACCGGCGACTCTCCACATCCCGTACGAACCCAGGGAGGGGCAGGACCCCGCGGCCATAGTGGCATTGAGCTGGAACGAAGAGACCAAGTCCTGGGAGGAAATAGGCGGGGTCGCCGATGAAGATACCGGGTTGGTAGAAGTCACGGTGTCCGAACTGCCCCCGAAGTCCACTCAGGATACATCGGACAGTTCTTCAGAGAGGGCTGCCGAGATCGTTTCTTGCGATGTCAGCCAGCCCGGACCGAGTCTCGCAAGCGTGTTTGAGATCGTGGTGAAGGTCAGGAACAACGAGGTTTCAAATCCCCTCTTCATGGAATTCAAAGTCCGGGATGGACTATTCGATGACAGACGCACTTTTTATGCTCAGACGGCAACGCCGTTCGTGCTTCCAAAGAGTATGACCTCAACGCTTACATACAAAGTATGGTCAATGCGTCCGGGCGAAATTCAAATTGAGTGCGTGCTCAGAGAGGACAGGCGGGGGCTCTTTGGTCTGACGGGATATCCAGATAAAACCCACCACACAGAAACGGTCACGATGACGGTGAGAGCCGGATCGTTCCGGGGCAATACACTGTCTGACGCGGTGGCCGCATTTGCCTGCCAGGTGTCCCAGCCCGCTGGTTCGGAGAAATATAAGTTTGAAGCGACATTGAAGACTAAGCCCATATCGGAACTACCAACTGAGCTTACGACCCAAAAGATTCACGATCCTTCGCTGGAAATTTATGTCGTCCAAAACGGTCACGGCAAGAAGAAGCGTGACATCGAACCATTCGGTGACATCGCTTTCGCACTCGATCCGTTGGGTAAGGAAATTTCCTTCGAAAAGGATCATTCTCTCAAAGACGGCAGTTACACCGCATACTTCACGTTCTGGTCGGAACCCGCAGGCAGTGGCTTTGATGACAGGACCAGCTTCGAAGGCAAGCCGGATGCCCTTGTCATACACTCGGCCGAATACGATGGATCGACAACAACCAGCTTCCATCGTTCTCCCCAGACCAGCCCGCCGCCTGAAAAAATGAGTTTCATAGTTGGATGCGCTCGCGACTTCACCATCCCGCTGGAGAGCGACATCGCGGGTGACTGCCTACAGCAGACATCTCTGGACGCAGACACTGGCGGAAGGCAGACTATTCTTGACGGCGAATCCTTGCACTCCGTCTTTACTTCCCACCCATCGGGGTCTTCAGCGGATCTTCCGGTTAATACCGACCTGATCTGTGAGAGACCGCCGAACGTCAACTCTCCACCCGCGACAGGAATCAGTCCACCGACCAGTTCGACCAGACCTCCGGTCTCCGACGTGAGCGCGCTCGCCTCTCTTCCATTCGGCGGGACCATACAGGCCCTGCAGAACCAGGAGGTGTCAATCCCGGTCCGGCTGACCAATGACGGGGACGTAGAGTCCGAGTTTTACGTAAAGGTACGTCTCATGCGAGGTTCCCTGCCTTACGAATACCTGACGACGCTGGGAACCGCCACCGAGAGCCTCGGAGCCGGTGAGTCGAGGACATTGTACTTCCCACTCTCGCACGGTTCGACGGGCATCTATGGGCTCGCGGTCGATGTCCATGCGGGATCGGAAAGCGGGAATCCGCTGCTCCAGGACCGGTTCGCCGACCGCATCGAGGTCGTGGCCAGTCGGGGCTCGGAGTCGTCCGACAGGGCCGCTCTGGTGGCGCTGTACAACTCCGCGGGAGGTTCGAACTGGAGGTTCAGAAGCAACTGGCTCAGTAACCTGCCGGTTGGACTGTGGCACGGAGTCGAGACCAATTCCGATAACCGTGTTATCGGCCTGTATCTCAACGACAACCGGCTGATGGGAGGAATACCATCCGAACTGGGCGACCTCGCCGAGTTGAAAGTGCTGGCGCTCTACAGCGACCCGGACGAGTCCGCAAGGGTCAACCTCAACTGTCTGAGCGGTCCGATCCCGTCCTCTCTGGGCAAGCTCACAAATTTGCAATGGCTGGAACTGGACGGCAACGAGTTGAGCGGGTCTATCCCGTCATCTCTGGGTAACCTCTCCAACCTGGTGGGGTTGAGTCTCTGGAGCAACGAGTTGAGCGGGTCTATCCCGTCATCTCTGGGTAACCTCTCCAACCTGGAAGTATTGTACCTGGACAACAACGAGTTGAGCGGGTCTATCCCGTCATCTCTGGGTAGCCTTGCCAACCTGGAAGAGCTGAACCTCTGGAGCAACGAGTTGAGCGGGTCTATCCCGTCCTCTCTGGGTAACCTCTCCAACCTGGAAGTATTGTACCTGGACGACAACCGGTTGAGCGGGTCCATCCCGTCCGAACTGGGCAGTCTCTCCGGCCTGGAATGGTTGTACCTGTCCGGCAACGAGCTGAGTGGCTGCATACCTGAAGAGCTGAAGGATACTCCGTATAATGACCTCGACGCGCTGGGACTGCCATTCTGCGGTTCCGACTCGGAATCGCCGGACAGGGCCGCGCTGGTGGCGCTGTACGACTCCTCCGACGGACCCAACTGGTCGAACAGCGCCAACTGGCTCAGCGACAGACCGCTCGGAGAATGGTACGGGGTGATCACTGACGAAAATGGTCGGGTGACGGGCCTTAACCTCGCTGCCAACCAGTTGACCGGGACTATACCGCCCCAACTGGGTAGTCTCTCAGAACTGGGAGCACTGGGGCTCTACAGGAATCAGCTAAGCGGACCGATACCGTCCGAACTGGGCAGTCTAGCAAATCTGATATGGCTGGGACTCTATGAAAACCAGCTAAGCGGATCTATACCCTCCGCCCTCGGTAACCTCTCAGAATTGATAGTGCTGGGACTCAATAATAACCAGTTGAGCGGCCCGATCCCATCCGAACTGGGCAGACTGACTCAGTTGGAAGAGATGTGGTTCCAAGGAAACCAGTTGAGCGGCCCGATCCCATCCGAACTAGCGAACCTCGATAACCTCAGAATACTATTCCTCAGGGAGAATCAGCTGAGCGGTTCGATACCGCCTTCACTGGGCAACCTGAACAGCCTAGAGTTGCTGAACCTCAGACACAATGACTTGAGCGGCAAGATACCGCCTGATCTGGGCAAGCTGTCGAAGCTGCAGGCACTTTCCCTAGACAACAACAGTTTGAGCGGAGACATACCATCCGAACTGGGCAAACTTACCCGTCTCCAATTCATGGACCTTGGTGCCAACGACTTGGGTAGGGAGATCCCGTCCGAACTGGGCGATCTGACCAACCTGACGAACCTGTGGCTCGGTGGAAACCAGTTGAGCGGTTCAATACCGTCCGACCTTGGAAACCTATCGAAGCTGCAGGCGCTTTCCTTAGACAACAACAGTTTGAGCGGAGACATACCATCCGAACTGGGCAAGCTGACGAGCCTGGAACGGCTGTACCTCGCGGGCAACCAGCTCACCGGCTGCGTGCCCGAGGCTCTGATGGACGTGGGCGACAACGACTTCGACGACCTGGGTCTGCCGTTCTGCTCGTAGAGAGGCTCAAATCGTGGGCAGCGAGCGATTATTAGGTAAGTCCTGGGAGGACACTGGAAATGGTATGTAAATGAGGTGAGCGTGGCCGGAACTTCCACCAAGGTATGACCCGACCATGCTCACCCGTCAGGCTTCGGCCGACTCATGCGGCAAGTCGTGCCAAACACTCTCCAGTCTGCAGAGGCTCCTGGAGTCTCGGGTTGCCAAGGGTGTTCCAGTATGCACAAACTGCGTATTTACGGGTTCCAAAAATCCCGTAGGACATTTTTTGCATACTTTTGTTGCATTCCGCCGAGGCCCTTATAGCTAACACAGGTCCTTAAACCTGACAAGTTAGCCCCAATATGCAACAATGTCTCGGAGATACAGTTGCGCTGAAACGAGGGCTATCCGGATGACCACGTAGGCCATCGCCCGCCGGCGCAGGCCGCGCGGACTGCATCCCAAAAGAACCGACTGCCGGAGTACCTCGAGGCCGACGAGGTGGACGCCTTAATCAGGGCTGCCGAGGACCCCAGGGCGAAGCTTCTCATGCTCACCCAGTGGCGGGCCGGGCTTCGGGTATCCGAGGCGCTGGCGCTCGACGTGTCCGACCTCTCGCTAGATTCGGACCTGCCCACTATCAGGGTGCGCTCCGGCAAGGGCAGGAAGACCAGGGTCGTTCCGGTCCACCCGGAGCTTGCCGCGGCGTTCAGGATGGCTCTGTCCTACGGGAATGTCGCGGAGGGACGTCTCATCGAGGCGCACAGGTCCACGGCCTGGCGGTGGGTGCAGGCGGCGGTGGAGAGAGCGGAGGAGCTCGGCGCCATTGCGCCCGGCCGGAAGGTAGGGACCCACACGCTTCGCCACAGCTACGTGCGGCATCTACTGATGCACGGGGTGCCTATAAACTATCTCTCACGCTGGCTGGGGCACTCGTCGATACAGACTACGCTTATATACCTAGAGCTGGTGCCGGACCCGACGGGGAGTCTGGCGGCAGTGCCTTGAGGATGTGCATGCTAGCCCAAGCCGCTAAAGCGTCGCTCGGATAGCAAACTCACTGATTCTCACATATCAGGTACAGAGTTTGTTTCTGATGACTGAGAACCGCCCCTGTACTGACTCCCGAAATATATCTGGGTACGAGTGACCACGACAGCCGTCAAAGGGTCTGTGGGCTCTGCTATATTGATTTGCGGTTCTCCTTCGTTTCGGTAAGGCGGCTGGGATTTATTTGAATAAACACTCAGGAGAGGTTCCATGGAAGCAAGTATTGTTCATCTTCAGACTTTGTTCGGAGATCAGGTTTCCTATCAGATACCCTAATTCCAACGCCCCTACGCTTGGGGTGAGGAAGACCAATGGTTCCCTCTCTGGGAAGATGTTCGCAACCTAGCCGAACGCCATCTGGACGCCGACGATCGAGGCCGGGTGAAGCCCCACTTCATGGGAGCTATCGTACTCCAGCACCGACAGAGCGCCACAGGTGAAGTAACCAAGAGATTGGTGGTGGACGGTCAGCAGAGACTCACCACACTTCAGCTTCTCATAAAAGCCGCCCAACTGGTCTTCCAGCAGTACAACGACGAAGCGCGATTCGAGCGATTGCGGGAGCTGACTGAAAACAACGAAAGCCACCTGGGTGGCGATCCGAACAACGAGACAAAGATCCGCCAGTCCAATATCAATGACCAGAGAGCATTCCAGGAAGCGATCAGGGTTACATTCATCGACGGACAGGGAGCTTTCTGGCCCATCACGAAAGCCTTCAGGTATTTCAAGGAGAAAATCGAAGACTGGCTATCAAAGGCTGATACGCCGGAGGAAAGAGGGCAACGCTCGGACGCCCTGGAAGAAGCGCTGGCCCGGACTCTCCTAATCGCCGTGATCGACCTCGAAGACGACGAGGAACCTCACATCATCTTCGAGACGCTCAACGCTCGAGGGGAAATCCTGAAACAGTCTGACTTGGTCAAGAACACCGTCATGTACGAGGCCGGGGTCATCGATGATCCGAACGACGCGCGACGGCTGTGGGGAATGTTCGATGACGAGTGGTGGCGAAAGACTTCATCGGAAGCGCGCCTGGACAGAATACAGTTGGACAGGTTGCTGAATCATTGGATGATGGCTACAACGCGAAGGAACGTGGCGCACAACAGGGTCGCATCCGAATTCCGCGTCTATCTGAATGATAATCGCGAATCAGGCGTCGAACGCATGGCGGAGAGAATCCGCTTCGCGGGGACGGTGTACAAAGACACGCTGGAGTTCAGAGACCCCGATTCCTTCGTCAGGGGGGCGCTCACTCGCATCATAGGCGAGATGGGTATAGTCGTCGTCATGCCGGTGGTCCTGTATCTGAAGGCCGCTCGAATCCCGGCAGAGCGATACAGCCGGTGTATTCAGATTCTCGAAAGCTACCTGGTGCGACGCTTTCTCTATGGGCGCATAACGCAGGGACTGACGGCTTTCTTCATCAGCTTGCTGGAACGTATGGAACAGGAGCGTCCCAATCACTACGACGAAACGATGGTCGCGTTTCTGGATTCGCAGACCAGCGATAGTCTCATGTGGCCCAACGACAGAATCCTATCGGCGAGCCTTGCGAACTATCCGTTGGGAGGAACCGTCCCGAGGCGAAAGATGGTTCTGGTGGAGATAGAACGGCGCCTGAGAGATACGTACTTCGCAGAGCCGCTCGGGGATACCAAGAAACTGACGATAGAACACATCATGCCGAAACGGTGGCAGGACAACTGGCGCCTGCCCGCTCCCGCAAGTTACGAAATGAGGGATCGCCGCGAAGAACGCATACTCTCTCTAGGAAATCTGACGCTCACGACAGGGAGACTCAATAGCAACCTCTCCAACGGCCCCTGGGAGGAAAAGAGGACGGAGATCGGCAAGCACAGCACCCTATTGCTCAACAGAGAACTGCTCGATGGCGCTACCGGAGAATGGAACGAAGATGCGATAGCGAGGAGAAGCTCCGTTCTCGCATCGAAGGTCCTGGATATATGGAAGCCCGCAGAATACTTCATAGGCAATCCGCTCTAGTACCACGTCCACTTAGTTTTGTTGTATTCAGTGTACTTTCAAATTCCATTCGTCATTCCCGCCAAGGCGGGAACCCCAAAGGGCTCGCCGCTCGGCAATCCAGTGGAGGGGGCTGGCTGCTTTACATCAGAATCATATGGACGCGGTACTAGTACTACTTCGTCAGTTTAAGGCGGACTATATTGTGTATGTGTAAGGTCCTCGATCACCCGGATGAACAACTCCTCAAGAACTCGTCGTCTGAGCTCTTCCTGACGGCATGCAGGGAGAAGCTGCGAGATGAGAACCGAAGGCTGGTTGTGCTCACAAACTTTGCGAGAGGATGGTTCGGTCCTCCGATCACTCAGCTTCTCACAGAAGATGAAGTGAGACATATCCCCGTAAGTCTCTTCGGCACAAATTGCAGGATAATGGAACAGCTCATATCTGGACCTTGATTCCACTTCATACTAACTCGCAGCGACCGGCATGATAGACACAGCGACATCGGAAGGGACGAATGCAATGTACATGTCAGATCGACGATTATCGGATATGCAAGTCCTGGAGAAATTCGAAGAGGATACGGACTCAATCAACCCGATGTACCTGTTCTGGTCATTTCACCATTCCGAGCTGGCCAATAGTTCCAAGAGCGCATCGCACAATCCGGTCCTTGCACAGCTCGAATCGGACCTGGACAGAGAAGTCCTGGATAGGCTCCATGCGCTCTATGATCATTATAGCCCCCAATATGCTCCCGACAGAGACGGCTCAGCCATTCGGCAATTCCTCCTGAACTATGACTATCAGGGAGATCGAGGCGGTATGGCGTTCCCGGACGACCTGAGGAATGCACTTATATTCATACACGTGGCAGCTGCACGCGCACATATTCTCAGCCGTACCGACGGATTCTCAGAAGAGGTGAAAAGATGTCTTGACGATGTGGAAAGGACATTTACTCGTCTTCGCATAACCGGCCTCGAACCGGAGGAAAGAATAAATCCCTATATGCACCTGTTGGATGAAGAGCCCAACCTGGAAGGGCTTGGAGTCTTTCTTTCTGTCTTGGCTGTCACAGCCATCTCCTACGTCGGTCTCAGCAGAATTAGCCGGATCGAAGGTCGCTACGCCGACGCACTTCATTATCTTGCCGAGGCGGGCCAGTTGTATGAATATGCGAGACCGACCCCCCTTGGGATTGATGACGTGTGGCCCCTTGGCTCCGACTGGCGGATGACGGAGTATGTGGGAGAAACTCTAATGGAAGAATCGGTGACGGGCATACGAATTCTCCTTAAGGAATTCACCCGCACGTTTGACCTTATCAAGCAAAGCGCCTCGGCTGTTGACGACTGGTCTGGCATTGTCGCTGACTGCAGAACTCTGGCCAGTCATTCTTACTGTTGGCGATTTCACGAATTCGAAGAAGAAGTCCAAATGTACTGGGACGAAGAAGAGGATAGTATCGATGAGATTCCCGCCGAGCACATCTTCCGTTCGCGCATCATGGACGAGGATGGGAGTCAGGTCACATGGGGTGAGTTCTGGCATAGCGCAAAGACATGGGCGTCTTCTCAGCTCAGTCCGAGTGAATACCGAAAGATGCGACGGCGAGATGAAGGGGATGCCGCCGAGACACGGTTGCAGAAATACTTCTTTAGCGACAACTGGCGTGATCTGCCTGAGCGAGGTCAGGAGAGGATCATTAACGCCGACATACTTTGGACTTCATCCCAGCGAGTGAACAGGGAGGCAATACTCAACGAACTACAGAGGGCGACTGAGGAAATGTGTTTCGCATTCATCTGGTATCCACTGACGGAAGAAGAGATTGCTTCGGAAGGACTGCTTACGGAGATTGAGAGCAGAATGGCAGCTGATAGACGACAGCAGCCCGGTGTGGGCGACTTCATTAGGATATGTGATCGAAGATTCTTCAGCGACTTCCTGAAGCGGAGAAGCCTCGATGAGGGCGAGAGCCAATTCATGTCGGATGACTTGCCAGCGGCCATGGAACAACTTCGAACTGCCCGCAATTCAGCCGAGCATGTACTGGGACATTCTGTTCCTAGCCAGCAGATTGAAGAATTCTACAGGAAATTCCTGGGGATCGGACGAACTGGAATCCTTCCGGAGCTTGTCAGAATCGGAAGAAAGCTTCGAGTTTCTCGTCATGGTCATTAAGCCTCGATCCAATCCCACATAAGCCGCCTCATCAAGAAGGCTGACTTTGATCATCGGTAGGACAATATGCAGTACGGGAGAAGACACAGTCCGTGGAGAAATTTCTGGGAACTGCCTGTTGATCCGGACCAATCCTCTGCCTCCTGGCATACTTTGATTGCAGATCCAGACCGGCAAAAGCAGTTGACGCTAATCAAGTCCACCTCTTCGTCCAGCGCCAAGGATATCCATCTCCACATCGAAATGGTGAACACCTTGAAGCCTCGGTCTATTGCTGTCTAATCTCCACTCTAAGGAAATTCGAAATGGACGACTATGTAGTAAGCAATTCGGGCGTTAGGGTTTGGAAAACGCCTGAGAATCATCCGCTGCTTCGGGACACAGATACGACGCACCCGTCGCTGCTTGCCAAGTTGACCGACAAATACTCACAAGGAAAGGTTCGCGGTCTCCCAAGGATTCTGAGTGAGAATTCCGAAGACGCGCGCACTTGGTATTATTTCAGCCCACTTATCCATGACAACGCGATGAAGACCGAAGTTCTTGAAAGGCTCATGCGTCAAGCGTTCTCAGGAGGAGTGTCTCCCCAAGTTCTGGAGGCGATTCCGTTCGCGGACGTGATTTGCTGGCCGAAGCTTTCCCCACCTCCGAGCCGACCCATAAGAGAAGGACCTTCCGAACCAGATGTCCTGATAAGGCTTGGCGACCAGGGGTTGGCGCTTGTGGAAGCGAAGTATGGATCTCCCGTCAGCGAACAAACAAAATATGATCAAACAAGAGATCAGATCATTCGCCTCATCGATGTCGGCTCGTGGCATTCAGCTCAGGACAATCTGCGAGATCAGGATTCAGTGCACTGCAACAGCTATGTGGTCGTGTTACAGTACGGCGACTCCCAGACCAATGCTGAAGAAGTCTTTGGTCGGTATATTGGGAAGCCGGAGGCGATTGAGAGAGCCTTGCCGTATCGGACGGATCTTAAAGCCACCGATTATCGGCGATTGAGTCGTTCAGTTGCATTTGTTCGATGGCCAGATCCATTGAACCAGTAGTCTCACCAACGAACATCGTTGACGCAGATTACCAGTTGACATAAGCGGTATAGTGCGAATCAATTCTGCCTATGGCACCCCATCCCTGAAGATTTGAAACACCGCCGCCCGGTACTCCGATTAAATAACAGTCGCACTGGCACGGCCACTCGTCCATCGAGACGGCGCTGATCTACATTGGGGTGGCGTTTTGCGGTGACGCAACATGGCCTGCAAGAGTAATTGTCGCCGGTCAAATGCGGCGCAACTGTATCCAGCTTGCTTGCTTGGGCAAGCCACAAATTGCATCTCGTTCGGGCGTGCATTAGCATAGCGTGGATGTCGATCTCGCCAACTCCGAACGAAAGATATGTGGTCTTATGAAGAAAGAGCGACAGGTTGCCCACGAACTTGGCGGCGGTTTGAAAATATCCGCCAACGGAGTATCGTTCGAGCCGCTCGAAGATGCCCCGATCATCCCTCAGTCCGAGCCGATTGAAGAACCGCCTAACATAGGCCCCGAGAACCGGATCAGGCACTTCCGCGAGAACCTCTACCCCTATGCCTTCAGGATGAGAAACAAGGAGTACAACCGACAGGCATTGCCACTCCAGGTGGAACTGGTCAAGCTCCAGAATTGGATTAGAGAAGCGGGCGAGCGGGTCATTATCCTGTTCGAGGGACGGGACGCGGCTGGCAAGGGCGGCGCCATACGCCGGTTCATGGAACACTGGAACCCGCGCAGCGCCCGGGTCGTCGCTCTCGACAAGCCCTCCGGCTCCGAGCGGAGACAGTGGTATTTCCAGCGATACATCAGCCACTTCCCGTCCGCCGGGGAGATAGTCCTCTTCGACCGCTCCTGGTACAACCGCGCGGGCGTCGAGCGAGTAATGGGCTTTTCATCGGAGAGTGACTACCGACTGTTCATCCAGCAGACCCCTGTCCTCGAGAAGATGATAGTGGACAGCGGAATCCGCATCATCAAGCTGTACTTCTCCGTCGGACGCCAGGAGCAGCTCAGACGCTTCCAGCGGCGCGCCAGCGACCCGCTCAAACAGTGGAAGGTCAGCCCTGTTGATATCCGCTCCATAGACAAATGGGAGGAGTACACCGAGGCCAAGGAGTCGATGTTCCTTCTCACCCACACGGACAGCGCGCCCTGGACTATAATAAAGTCCGACGATAAGAAGCGCGCCCGTATCAACGCAATGCGCCACGTTCTGCACATTCTCGACTACGAGGGAAAAGACACGTCGGTCGCCACCGCTCCGGACCCCTCGATAGTCGCGTCCGCTGTTGATATATACACCGCCGGAGCGCCGCCCAGATAGCCATACACCCTGCCGACGGAACCGAAAAACAGGCCGGCCGGATAGATGTAAAGGACGCCGGAGGGCCTCCTGAGAAAGCCAGCTATGGCGGCAGGCTCACCCGCGCATCGAGGGATACCGCGGCCAGGAACGAGGAAGCGGATGCGCCGGTTCTTAAGACGTCCGGTCGGGGGCTGGACTAAAACCCCCTTCACCTTGTAGCTATGACACACCTTCTAAAAGGCATGCCTTTTAGTCTTGCATGGAAGTTTTTCTTTCAGAAAACCCTTGACAAAGTGTAGGTTATAACCTGCAATATAGACATGGTTAAGGTGTTACAGACGGAGACGTTCAGAAGGTGGCTTCGTCGCCTACGGGACAGGCAGGCTGTGAGCCGAATCGTTGCTCGGCTGGAAGCCGCTGGTGCGGGGCATTTTGGAGATGTTCAAGCGGTAGGCAACGGCGTATCCGAAATGCGTATCCACTACGGACCCGGCTACCGACTCTATTTCATTCGCAGTGGGGCTGAAGTAATTGTACTTCTGTGCGGGGGCGATAAATCCAGCCAGCGGCGAGATATTGAGCGAGCCAAGAGAATGTCCCAGGAATGGAGAGACTAATGTCTGAGAGTTACAGTGAGTTCGATGCGGCGGAGTACATCGAGACAGACCAGGACGCCCGCCTCCACCTGGAACTGTGCATGGAACTAGACCCCGGTGACGGTAGCGTGATACGGGCGGCCCTGAGCACCATCGCCCGCGCCCGTAATATGAGCGCGCTGGCGCGGGAGGCAGGTCTGGACAGGAGCAATATCTACGAGGCTCTGTCCGAAGACGGGAATCCGACCCTGACGACACTTCTGAAGATCACCAACGCCCTGGGGCTCCGGCTGCGTCTCGAACCTATTGAGACGGGAGCGGAGGACGCCCCTGTTCACCACACCATATGAGTAGCGGAAACCTCTGAGTTATACTAATCTATAGTGATGACGCCATGTTCTCCAAGCCGGATTCACTGGATTCCCGCCTTCGCGGGAATGACGGGACACAACTTATAACCGGCATTCACGGCGCAGTCAGGATGAAATGGGATTAGCCCAGATTTGAGGTTCCTGTGATGCTCTTCGACATACTCTGGTTCGATTGGTGTGACCCTGCCTTTCATGCGATGCGCCAGCCGTTCAAGACAGCTTGGTGTACCGGGCTGGCGAGGAGGCTGGGAGACATCGCGCTGACGATGGACGCCGGCTAGCTGGAGCGGGCCAGGACGCAGGTGAGCACGGCGCTCGGAACGCCCACCGGGGTGGCTGCGAAACGTCAGAAGAGTACGGGCCCCGCCACAGTGGGGTCCGTCGTCATATTGGCCGTCACCGATGTCCCGGCGAGGTCCGCAATGGCGACGGCGGTTCCGGTTCACTAGCGATGGACCATCAGAAGGAGCATCTGCCCACGCCCCTCCAGTCGGACATTCCGGCGCCGGTCAGACCTGGAGGGGTTTCCCGAGAGTCGGCTAATCGCTCACCGCAACGAGACCCGGCATCCGGGACGATGGCGGGGCTTGACAACGCGCCATTCGCCCGCCCGCGGACCCGGTTCGACCAAGGGTCTCCAGAAACACGCCTTCACGGCGACAGGTGGCTCGGTGACCGGGGCCGGTCCGATCAGAAAAAGGCGGCGACATCCGATGGACGATACACGTCGGGTTGAATTCCATCGGAGACGTGTCCATCGTCCTACCCACCGGTTGGAGAGCTATCGCCACACGGTCTGGCGTTCGTCTGAAGGCGGGGTCCGGCCCAACCATCAGCGCCGGAAGACCCTCCGTGAAACTGCCCGGCAGCCTGGACCTCGGCCACCTCTTCACTAAATGAGGGGCCCAATGGAAGGCAGTCAGGGGGTTGCAACGCTGGGACTGAAACACAGAATGACCCGCATGCATGGCCAGGCTGGGTAAGAGAAAACCGGGACCAGGACTTTCCCTGTATCCCTGCGCCCTAGCGTCCGCCCCGACCAACTCCCTCTCCGGCGCAGATGCCCGTCTGAATGGCGAGGCAGTTCCGGGCTGCGGCTTGCGGCCCCGCGAATGGGATTGTGATCAGGTTCTCGGCCACGAACTCCACCCAACAGAACTGCGACTGTTTCAGCCCCGGCGGGTGTAAGTTCCCCCGGACAAGACTGACCGCCTGCAGAAAGGCGATCACCTTGGTCGTCGAGACAGAACCTCGACTAAAAACATCTTTCCCAAAGCTATGAGATACTCACCACGAGGTATCGTCTAAAAGGCATGCTTTTCAGATATAATGACGCGAGGCATACCCACGGCCGGGGGGCCGTGAGCTGCGGGCTTCGTAGCTGTTCCAGTCCCCAGCTGCGTGAGCTGGCCGTGTGGGTATGCCAACACGATATGTCACCGTTTGGGACGGCATCCACAGCCGCGCCACAAGGAAACGGGACTATCACTGGGGGAGACATGCCTAGCCATAGCAATGGTCGCCTTTAGCCTGGTTGCATGGCTCGCACATCAATGTCACGTTGGACAATTCGTACCTGCCGCCTGCGGCGCCCGGTCTGGTTCGGTCCAGCGTCAGCTCGTCATATCGGAATTCCACCTGGCGCCTGGCGCGCATGCCTTCTTGCATGATGTACCGGACTAGCTTGATGAGCTCCAGATACCCCGCCCTTCCCTTCGTTTCCATGACTGCGCGGTGGCCGAAGTAGTGGGAAATCCTCTGTTGACGGTCCCTCTTCCTGGTCGCGCGTACCACCTTGAGGATTCTGGTCCACTCCAGCATCCCGCGACTGGCTTGCATCCAGAGATAAAAGGCGACATCGCGCTCCTGGTAGGGTATCGGACAGTCATTGCTATCCGCGTATTCCGCAAGGTGGCGAGCAAGTTCTCTGGTTACATCGCTCGCGGTGAGGCTCGGTGTGCGCCGTTCTGCGTATCCAGGTAGGGATTGGACCTCATGATAAGGGAAATTGGAGCCGTTCACTTTGCCGTTTGCATGCTCCATGTCGTATTTCTCGACGATGGCAGCAAATGGCCGCTCTGTCGTAGCCGACGCATTCCAGCTCATATCTGCCTCCTTGGATCTCCTCCCTTCCATGGCGACGCATGGAATCTGCCCTCCAATTATTCTAGTTGATCGCGACGGCATGGCACACGCCGGACGCCTACCCCGAAATGTCGGACGATGACCTGCTGGCCCTGGTATTTCCGACAAGTGGTTCCAGCACAACACGAAGTGACCGACTGTACCGCGCCAGAAGGACCATTCAGGAACTCGAAGAGGCGGGGGAACTTCGTCGCATTGGCAATCGCATTCTGCCGCCTGAGGGGGCTCCCTGATTTCTCGCGCAATCTGAGTCGAGAATCCTGCAATCTGGGTCGAGATTTCAGCCTGTTTTAGCTACGACACCGGCATTACCTCCCCCTACCTCTACCAGAGGGAGGGGGAGGGGTAGTGGATCGGTCGGCTGGGGCCGCCGACCACTACCCTAACAATCAATAACATACGCCCCCAATCCCCCGTACACAGCAGACCACAGTTGCTCTGGATTGAAGATCAGAAGTAAATGGACGACGCAATCTGAGTCGAGAAGCGCGCAATCTGGGTCGAGATTTCAGCCTGTTTTAGCTATGAAACCGGCGTCACCTACCTTTGCCAGAATCTCCACCATCCTCGTCCGGTCGAGGTTCCCCCCGCGGCTGGAAGCATCAGCGTCATACGCTCGACATTGGAGTTGGCTTCAGACAGATGCTTGTGCAGTCCCTCATTCTCGGTCTTGAGGTCCAGGATATGCGCCTGGGACTCCGTCAGTCTGTCCCTGTGAGCTGCGAGCAGCTCCTCGAGGCCCTCGATCCGAGCATGAGCGGCGGCGAGCTGCACTTCCACCGGAGCGGTCGTATCGCCCCCCTCTTCGGATAGCTCCATCGTCTCGACCCTGACGACTTCGTTCGCCACCAGTCCTCGAAGCCACTCCGAGATGGGTCCGCCACCGGACTTCTCCACTGCTGTCCTTACTCTCGTATGCCAGGATTCTGATACCTGGCACGCCAGCGTCTTCTTCGGCATGGCTCCCTCCCGAGGGGGTGTAATTACAAAGCTATAACAGGCTATCACAAAAGTGTTATTTGTCAACTTCCCCTGGAGTGCGCTTATATCAACGCTGCAATGATGTATTACAAGAGTCTAATAGACTATGATGGTTGTGTAACAGACGGTATTACAGCATTATTACAGCATGTGGCTTTGTACAGAAATTGTACTTCGCACAATAACTAACACATTCCGCACAGAAAGTACGGTAACGCGGCCTTCGACCAGGACATCCATACCAGTAGGGTGTTGGGATTCGCTCAGTGACTCTTATCTGCCCAGCATATAGGTGGTCTATAATTAAGGAGAGGAGAACTTCTCATGACGATTTCCATCAACGACACTGACGATTTTATTCGCGCTCTGCGCGATAACGAAGAATTCCAGTCTGCCGCACGACGTGAGCTGCTGACAGAGGAACTTCTGGGAGTGCCCGGCCAGTTGGTCGATATGCAAAAGACCCAGAACGCCATCCTCGACGAGCAGAAACAACTGCGTGATAAGTCCAACACTCTTCAGGAAACCCAGAACGCCATGCTGGACGAGCAGAAGGAACTGCGAAAGACCCAGAACGCCATGCTGGATGAGCAGAAGGAGATGCGCTCCAAGTCAGACGCTCTTCAGGAAGCCCAGAACGCTATCCTTGATACTGTGGCGACACTACTCAGGGAAATGACCGAAGTCAGGACGGATACGCGGGCGCTGCATGGCATGTACAGGCGCGAGCATCAGGACCTCCAGAGGTTCCGAGGCAACTATGCCATGCACGCGGCGCGTAGCAACAGGTATCAGATAGTCCAGACGTTCACCAGACCAAAAATGATGAGGAGGATACGTTACAACACACTCGACAGCGCCGCGCTGGACACGATGATCGAGGAGAATTACGAGGCTCTCGACGCCCTCAGCCTCAGCGATGACGCGCTGAACTCCTTCCCCGCAGCGGACCTCGTCATCGAGGTCACCGAAAGGAGAAGCTCCAGGCCGGGTTTCTACATCGTGGTTGAAGCGTCGTTCACGGCAGGGAGCAACGACGTAACGCGAGCGTCTGAGCGCGCCAGGATTCTACAATGCGCGACGGAACTGGACGCATACGCTGTCGTCGCAGCCGTTAGGCTGGCCCCGAATATCCAGGATACTGTCTTCGACAATATCGAGAGATACCTGGAGGCGAATGACGGGAATAGGGTTTTATGGTCTCCCATAGTCGAAGAGGACCTGGAACCTGCGGATCCCTGCTAGAACGAAGTTCCAGTTCCGCATATCGTCCCGCGGCGGAAGCTCGAGGAACCGTTCTAGTTCTCTGTCTGTCTTGGCGGTGGCGATAGTCCTGCTGGTCATCACAGACTTCTCGACGCTGTTGGGCTTGGCGTCGCCGTCTGCTGATCATATACCACTGGAAACGCAGGTCACCTCCCTAGGCAGCGCCTCGTGGGTGTCGGAATTCACGACGTACACCGGAATATCGAGTTCCCACGCGCGCTGAAGCTCCATTCCCACCCCCTCACTGTGCTCCCAGCCGTCGAGCGCCAGCAGCCACAGCTCGTCGCAGCCCTTCATGATCCGCAGTCCGAGCTCGTACCACACGCTGTCGGGGATGTCCGGCGAATCGAGCTGCGCCCCGTGGGACAGGGGAGAGAACGCGAGCGTGCCGCGGCTGAGTAGGTGATCGGGCAGGGTGATTCACTACATGAGCGAACTCGGAATCAGGGAGCTCCCGCGGTCCGCGATAAGTCAGAGCGGTGGAGCGGTTGCTCCGTTCATCCCGGGTGGGTGGGAAGTTCCAACTGTACCTGGATCCGGGGAGGCAGTGTCCTGACACCCTGATGGCCCAATATTCGCCCGTCCTTGACACGGCGCTTCGGTATGGTATCAACTGCAAGCAATTTATGATCGCGCGCAGGTGATGAAAAGGGCGAACCAAATTGACGTCAGCACAGTGGCGTAGCCTGGATCGAAATGACGGTCGGTGGATGTCAGATGTTTGGCGTGTCTTTCATCGAGACTGAGTAGCAACCCCTGAGGATGACCAGCGTGGACAGTCACGCCCGCAAAATTCGGCGAAAAGGATGTGGGACCGCTCAAACAAACGGAATTTACCAGACTAAGGTTGTTGATGACACATGATCAATAAGAGAATTTCAATGGACCTACCAACGCCTTGGGAGAATAAGCGATTTAAAACCGACCAGATAGGTTCCGTCAATTTCTTGGTAGGACCGAATGGGAGCGGCAAGTCTAAATTCGCCGGGGCATTGTTGAATGAACTCAACACGTTGCTAGACGGCACTGCTCGCTTGCTTTCGACGGACCGACTCGGTGCTATGGAGCAGACTGAGCACCTAAGATACTTTATGGGAGACAACTTTAGATCGGGATATTCCAGGAGTACACTTGACTCCTTCCAAGGACAAGGCACGGAGGAATCAGGCATCTCGACATTCGCTCTTCTTGAGAAGCGGATGGATGTCCTGATGCGAATAGAAGCAACTCTCAGTCACCTATTCGCGCGCGACATCAAGCTAGATTATGAAGATGGGAACCTAGTGCCCAGGGCGTCAAGACGGGAAGGGGGAGAACCCTACAGACTTGATCGCGACGAGTGTCACGGTATCAAGGAGCTCTTGGTACTATTGAGTCATCTCTACGACAATCGCAAAAAGTGCCTAATAATCGATGAACCGGAACTTAATCTTCATCCACAGTTCCAATCGTTCTTCATGCAGGAGGTTCGCAAAGTCGCCGGCGACCCAGATAGTGGCGCCGATAAGAAAATAATCTTCCTAATAACTCATTCACCGTTCATACTCGACATTCGGTCCGAAGACGACTTGAAGTCAGTCATATCTTTCGACCTTCAATACACTAAGCCTAAGCAAGTTGTCAGTATGGACTTGAATTCGTCCTCATTGCCTATTCTGAGGTTGAACGCACACAATAAGCAGCTCTTCTTCTCTGACAACCCGGTGTTTGTTGAAGGTCCTCACGACGCTGCGATTGTTCAGGCATTGATGGAAGCCCGCGGAGTGTCGGCAGCAGGTGCGGGAAGTTGCATAATCGACGCTGGTGGCGTCGAGGCGGTGAACGACTACCTGCGCTTGTGTCTAGGTCTTGGAAAACAGGCTTATTTCATATACGACCTAGATAGCCTCTTCAAAGGCAAACTCCGTTTATGCATTAGAGACGATGAAACAATCCAGGGCTTCCTGGCATTGGCAGGCATGGGGTCTGATTTTGGAAGGGCCGTTGGATTATTGGAGAGAGATATCAGAGAATTGATAAATGCCTTGGCTAGATCTGGCATGCCATACAGCCTGACAGGTTTAGAAGAATTCCTCTTTGGTCTGGGCTGCAGAAGTCAATGGGGCAATGACGGTTGGCCTAAGGCTAGAGTAGCGGTGATGACAGCCATCAGCAGGTATCGTGATGACATGGTGTCCGCGACATCTCGAAATATGATTAGTGGGATCGAGGGACGGCGCGATCAAATCTTGCAGTCTCTAAAGGAACGGAACATCTATGTTCTTCCCGGTGGCACTTTGGAGCGATATCTTCCTCACTTCAGTGGTGATGAGTACCAGTTGAATGATAACGCAAAGAAATCAGCAGTCGAAGCTGAACTTTCGGAAATTCAAAGAATCCAAGAGACTTCGGACGACTCAAGAGAGGACGAGTTACAACAACGATACGGTGAATTGTACGCCATCGTAAAGAATTTGCCTTCCAAGGAGGAAGTTAATGTTGACGGCGTGTTAAGACGACATCTGAGCGACTACATTCACGAATTACATAAGGTAGTCAAGGACAACCCAGATTGGCGACAAGAGCAGATTGAACAAGGTCTGAGTAAGCAACCAATGTCTGAAAGTGGTCTCGTCTCAATCTGCAATTTTGAGCGAGCCGTGGGCAGCGGATTTAACGCAGAAATCAATGTGACCGCTATACATGGTAAGGGACCTCGTATGGTTCGAGTTGACCAGAATACGACATACGAGAATATGCCGGAACTTGAGACGGTGGCCCGGTTGTAAAGGTCGCAGTACAATTGAGAGGATCGAAAGATGATCCAGCCGGAACATGAGCACACACTGAATGTGTGGACCGCTGGCCTTCTACGCGAGCACTATGGACTGGATGCTCGCCAGGAGCAGAAACAGGCTGGCGGCGGACGTATTGATGTGGCTGTCCGCATTGGGCCGGTCAAGATAGCATTCGAGGCCGAACAGGGTCAGAGCGCCGCCAAGAAACGCGAGGCCATCCGGGATGCGGACACCAAGCTCAAGAGGAAGAACGCCGACTGCGCCCTTGCGGTCTGCTATCCAGACGGTATATCCAGTGAGGATCAGATCCCTGACAGCCGTATGCTCTGGACGATACGAGATCCCGGTAATCTCGTTCCCGCGGCGAAGGCGCGCTGGTCAAGCGCCGATCTCAGCGAGTTGGCGTCCATCATCAAGCTTGCCCCCATGCAGCTCGGCAATCCCGATCTCGCGGCTGCGGCCCTGGCCGCGAGTCTGGACAGGGCGGTAGGGCGACTGAACGAGTCTCAGAAAGTCGATATAGCCCGCGCCCTCGATCTTCCTAGGGGAAAGGCTACCCGGCTGGCTGGTCAGACTAGTAGCCGCTGGAACCAGGCTGCCAAACGCGCTCTGCTGGTTGTCGCTACCGCCATGATGTTCCATTCACGGCTCGACTCCCACCGCCATGAACTTCGGCCTGAGTTCGACAGTCGGCAGCCCGAGGGAATCCCGTTCGCCGGTACATGGCCGCCCATGATGGCTCAGCAGTGTGTCAAGGACACCGACCCGGTAGGAGCTTTCGACCAAGCATGGGACCTGTGGCTGGCCGTGGACTACAAGCCCATCTTCGCGACGGCCCAGAGCGCATTGAACGGATGCCCGCACGATTCTGCCTTCACCGCGGCAATCAGTGAGATAGGAGAGGCTGCCCTGACGCTTACCAGGGACATAAGCGGTCTGCGCCACGACCTTCTCGGACGAATTTTCCACACGGTCCTGGACACGGCCAGATATGACGGGTCCTACTACACGACGACCGCGGCGGCGACCCTGCTGGCGTCCCTCGCCATAACCGAGGACATGTGCGACTGGACCGACCCCGAGGCCATCGCAGGGCTCAGAATCACAGATCCGGCGTGTGGAACGGGAACGCTGCTCATGGCCGCCGCCGAGCGCATCCACGACCTCTCTCCTGGCTCCCGCGACGACAATGTGATGGCCCAGGTGCTGATCGAGCGGGTGTTGAGCGGTTATGATGTCAACCTCACCGCTACTCACATGGCGGCGACCACGCTAGGACTACTCTCTCCAACGACTCGATTCAGGAACATGAAGATAGGACGCGCGTTTCTCGGTGTGGACAACGGGGGCGACGCCTACCTCGGCTCGCTTGAATTTCTCGATCAGCAGCCCAAGATGATGGCCTGGCCGGATGCAGCTCAGGCTGTTTCCCAGATAGACAGCGGGGAGCACATGGCCCAGGCCGATCCTGCGGACCTGGTGATAATGAACCCGCCATTCACCAGGGATAGCCTGCGACATGACCAGTTCAGCAAGACCGGCGAACGCAAGCTCAAGGCCAGAGAGAAGCAACTATTCGCTAACAAGCCGGTCCATCTATCCAGCATAGGCAGCGCTTTCCTGGTACTCGCGGACTATATCAGGCGGTCTAGTACGGGTGCGATTGCTGCGGTTATGCCGCTCGTGGCTGCTACGAACAAGTCGGGCTATGACATCCGCCGATTTCTGGGTAAAAACTACCATGTCGAGTACATCGTCACCTCTCACGACCCGGACCGCATCTACTTCTCCGAGAACACCAGCATAGGAGAGATATTGCTGGTGTGCCGGGCATGGGATTCAGGCAAGGGGCCGAAGCCTCCTACGAAGGTGGTTAACCTGGCGAGGAATCCGTCAACACCGACCGACGCTATTTCCACCGCCAGGGCGATAGAGAACGACACTGTGGGGAGTCTAGGGTATGGGACGGTCCAGGAAATAGATTCGACAAGGGTCGAAGCGGGCGACTGGGGCGCCGTGCAGTTCTTCTCCCCGTACCTGTGCGAGCGATTCTCCGAGCTGGCGCGAGGAGAGATGTTTCCAGTGGTGACTCTGGGAGATGTGTCTGAGGTGGGACCCCTGGGCCGGAGGATACGTGATGCCTTCGCAAGATCGTCCGTGCCCGACGCGCAGGGTAGGTCGGCACTATGGCAGCACGATACCACCGTAACCCAGTCAATGCTCGCCAAGCCGGACACTCACATTGTTGCGAAGCCTGATAAAGCGCATCTGGCCGACAGCTATTGGGACCAGCGGAGTCGAATTCTCCTGCCTACGCACTTGAATCTGCCGACTATTCGGGTAACGACGGTTCGTTTGGATACTCCGGTTGTAGGCTCTCTCTGGGTTCCTTGCAATCTTCGAGTTGATGCGGACTTATGTGGAGATTGGGAGAAGGCGCTGTGTATGTATCTGAATTCGTCAGTCGGCATAATATCCCTGCTGGGTGATCGCACAAACAAGAAGCCTACTTATCCAAATCTGTCGCTTGACGACCTGCGAAAGCTGACAGTCCCCAACTTCGAGGCACTGGGGAATGAGGTGGTTTCTGGGCTCGCCACTACCTTCGACAACTGTGCTTCCAAGACATTACTGCCTCTACCCCAGATTGACTCAGACCCCGTAAGGCGCGACCTCGATGGTGCGGTATGCACAGCGCTCGGCTTGGATAGCGAGCTTGTTTCCATGGTTCGGCGTCAGCTCGCCGCGGAGCCGTCCGTGACAGGGAAGCGGTACGAGGGGTGAGAACTACCGCAGAGAGGCTTGGAATTGATACCACGAGACATTGGAATGATAATTCAAGACCTGCGATTGAACACAGGCGAAACGGTCGTAGAAAAAGCAGCTTTGGTCGCAGGGAGCATTCCCGTCATAGGACCGCTTGCTTCCGGGGCAGCTCTACAAGCCGTATCCGCACGTCGTTGGGATAGGCTGATCATGTTTATTTCCAATGTGCAGACGAGAGTCGAAGACCTTGAACGACTGTCTGACAAACAGGAGGACATGACGGCTGATATATTCGAGAGGGTGGTCAAGGAGCGCAGTGACGAGCGGGTTCTATGCTACGAAAACATACTTGTCGGTGTGTTGACCAGGGACGATTGGGATTACGACGAAGTTGAGGAGTACGTCAAGAAGATCGACCGCCTGACATCGAATGACATCAAGCTATTGGCCGTGGTTGCTG
Source organism: Dehalococcoidia bacterium (assembly GCA_965197685.1). Classification (GTDB taxonomy): domain Bacteria; phylum Chloroflexota; class Dehalococcoidia; order Lucifugimonadales; family UBA1123; genus VXRN01. Next base: position 313,704 of record CBDANP010000007.1, on the reverse strand, counting down.
ATCCCTACGCTAGAGATGAGGAACTCAGTGGAGCAATCTCGGAAGCTGCGCAAGGTATGTCCTTGGGGGGGTCATTGTCGGTTCTCTTTGAGATAGCTTTGCCTGGTTGGAGTAGAGAGGCTCTGGTTCAGTCATGGGATACCCTGAGATCAGAGCATCTACTAAGCGACCAGTATCCATCTACAATGATGACTGGTAGCTCAGTCACCCTGGAGGGACTACACAGTCGATTATCAGGACAAGGTAGGGTGTTTGTTGAATTCGTCTTAACCGAGTCGGCTGATTGATTCTTGCATATGGCAGGCTGACCCTATTTCCTCGCAAGACAGCCTCTTCCTAAGTGTCATTATTCGGCGAAGGGTGCGTCATGACGATTGATTCACACGGTGAACTTCTGGTGATTCTTAACGACTTGAACACACTGACGTGCCGCAGTCGTCAAGACGATGTACCTGGTTCACTTGCGCGACTTTGGAATGCCTGTCTTGATATACAGAATGTGTGGAGCGGATCGTTTCGGGGTTATCATGCACGAGTTTATCGGAATAACTTTCTGCTCCCGTCTCGCCAGGACCTATTCTCCCCTGATAGACCATTTGATGCTCGGAGGGAATTAACTCCCTCTACTTCGTCCTATAGCCCCAAGCCATGGGTAGAGTATGACCTGGAGAAAATAGAAGAGGCGATCCTCGAACGGGCGGATAATTTAGACTTTCAGCCCATAATCGCGTTTATGAAAGAAGCACAGCAGACATTCGGTGATTGCAAATATGCTCTGCTGTCAATCATTGATATTGAAACCCGAGACACACCTTCCTCCTTTCTCGAATCAATGAGAGATAGCGCACTTAAATTGTCGTTTAAGACCGTTGAAGAGTTGCACCGCGAAACATTCGCTCTTATCAAGCTACCCTTCACTCACGACAGGAGAGCTATTGCAGGAGGTAAGAAGTTACCTTTGCATATCGTATTTATGAACCATGTTACTTCGGCGAATGGTACGTTAGAGTCAATCTCTAAGCTTTCAGAGGTCACTGATCAGACTGCAAGGCACCTCGCTCGACAGCGTGGGGATACTCCCCAAAAGTCCATAGGATCAAAGGTCTTCATCGGACATGGCAGGTCTCCGGTTTGGCGCGAGCTAAAGGAATTCATTGAAGAACGCCTCGAACTACCGACCGACGAGTTCAGCAGAGTCTCCGTAGCAGGTTTTTCCAACAAGGAACGCCTATCTGAAATGTTAGAGGAAGCGTCCATCGCGTTCCTCATCATGACAGGAGAGGACGAACAGCCCGATGGGAAGAGCCGCGCAAGAGAAAATGTCGTTCATGAAGTCGGCCTGTTTCAAGGTCGCCTCGGCTTCGAGCGTGCCATCGTCGTACTTGAGGAGGGCTGCGAAGAATTCAGCAACATAACAGGACTAGGGCAGATAAGATTCCCAAGAGGCAGCATTAAATCTGCTTTTGACGAAGTGAGGCAAGTTTGCGAGCGGGAGGATTTACTTTCGCCATAAATGTCGTCAAGAGTCGAGATGACCGATACAAGGCAGTCTCTTGCTGGCAGATGCGTACTCACGGTACAGCCCCCAAGCTCCCGGTCGGGTCCGGCACCAGCTCCAAGTAGATGAGCGTCGTCTGGATTGAGGAGTGCCCCAGCCAGCGGCTGAGATGGTTGATCGGTATCCCGTTCACCAACGGATGCCGGGCATACGAGTGACGTAGCGTATGGCTCGATATTCGCCGCCCCGTCGGTAAGCCCCCGCCGCCTCCGACCTGGCCTTCGCCGCCCGTGGTCAACGACAGTTATTTTGGCCGCTTGTGCGCCAGTGATTCTGTCCGACGATTCTACGCCGCATCAAGGAGTTCTCCGAGGTGCGGCGTATGTTTTTGCAGCGATAGCATTTGCTGACATATAGTGTTAGTATTATAGATATATATCTGACATTGTCAGCTATGGTCTCAACGCGATTGGAGAGTAATATGCCAGAAGGCGACCGTTTTGAAAGAGCATTTCGAGCTGGTTGGCGAAGCGCCTACCAATATGCCAGAGACAGCAAAGCTTCTGACGAAGAGACGGCAGATAGACTGGTTACGTCCCTTGCAAAGAACCTGAGGGATGCAGGCGGCGTCCCGGGACGGCCGGAGATGACGCAGACAATCGCCGACTGCGTTCCAGCAACGCTACTGGAATCGTATGAAGCCCTCGACCGACTCGTTCGAGAACACAACGGCCACAGGCACGCCAAGATTGCCGCCGATGTCGCCAAGTCTCTTATCGTCCAGTCACTATCGGGAACAGCCGGCTTGGACGGAGACATTTCGAGTCAGTTCGCCGAGAGAGTCTGTGAGGCGATCATTGACAACGGCTTCTTCGCCAAGGCGGATATGCGTCTCGTTGAGGAGGGCAGGTTCTCCAATCTCCAGGAGTTCAGGGAATGGCAGGGAAAGATCGAGGGGATGATTGAGCCTTCCGTCGCGAAGATCGCTGAGCAGCTCGTCCAGAGGCCGGATGCAAAGGGCCTTCGGGCTCCAAATCGCATGGCGAAGAAGAAGACCACCAGCGACCTGCTGAGAGAGAACCTTCTTTCGTCCTAACCGGATACGAGAATTCAATTCAAGGCGAGTACCATGAGCTATGACTACGACTTTTCCAGCGAGCTTGCTCCGGTTGGGTCAGAAGACAACTACTGGCTGGACGACGAACGCTTGTCGTGCGCGTTCCATCAGCAGGTTCCCCAACGAATGGCGGACCTGCTGGAGGTGGCGATGTCGGTTTACGCGGCGGACCGGCTTTCGCACAGAAGCTATGAGGGAATGAACACGGGACACCGTCAGATCAATATGCGCGTTGGAGTGCATGACCCGGATTTCTGGGCCCGGCCGGAGATGAGCGAATGCCTTGGCGAGTTCCTGTACTGGATGAGCGAGGACGAGTGGTCATTCCACTTTACCAGCCGGCAGGGGCCCCTCACTACCGCAGGGCGCCAGGGATTCCTGTTCTCGACGCCCCCGGAGGCGCCAGCGACGGTATCGCTGTTCAGCGGGGGCCTCGACTCGCTGGCTGGCTTGGCGAAGCATTCAGGGGAACGATCAGCCGCGTCCCACGTCCTGGTCTCCGGATACACTCACAACCGTCTGGCTGGCCAGCAACGCCGGCAGGTGGATATGATCAGATCTGTATGGGAGCGTCGCCGGGCGCTTGGACACGGCCCGGAACTGTACCACGTTGCCGTTCCGTTTGGCATTGACAAGTCCAGGCGATCAGGAGAGGAGAAGAGCCAGCGCACCCGGGCGCTGGTGTTCCTGTCGCTCGGCGTCGCGACCGCGGTTCAGGCGCGGAGCGACACGTTATGGGTGTACGAGAACGGAACAGGCGCGCTCAACCTGCCGCTGAACGCCTCCCAGCTGGGGGTCGACAACTACCGGGGCATACACCCACGTTCCCTGATTATGGCCGAGCGTCTTTTCGAGCTTGCCCTTGAAACGAAGGTTAATATAAGAAATCCGTTCTTGTACGATATGAAGGCAGGGATGTGCAGGTCGCTGGCGGTCTCCGGACTGGCGGAGGTCGTTGGCGAGACGGTTTCGTGCGACAACTATCCGGTTCGGGTCCAAGGCAAGACCCAGTGCGGTCATTGCACGTCCTGCGTTCTCAGGCGTCAGGCCATCCGGTGCGGCGAACTGACCAATTACGATCCACCTGAGGCCTACAACTATGACGTTCTGGACAACGTGCAGGAAATAGACCGCGGCAAGCTTCACGGGTTCGAGGTGATGCGCGGCCAGGCGCATGACCTCGAACAATGCCTGACGAGTGATAATCCGTGGCTGGCGCTGGCCTCGTCATTCCCAGAACTTGAGAGGACGTGCCTGGAGCTTTCGAACCATCATAATGAGGACCCGGGCCAGATCAGAGACAAGATAGTCCGTCTGTACCGGACCTATGCTCAGGAGTGGAGGTCGTTCCCGAACATTCTTCGGAGAGTGGCTTAGGAGGGCCCATATGCAGAAAGATGAAGCAAGCGGCATCGAACCGCGACCGCTTGGAAGACGACTCCAGGAGGCCAGAAGAGCGAGAGGCATGACCCAGCAGGATGTTGCCGACACCCTGGGACTGGCTCGAACCACGGTCACAGCCCTGGAGAAGGGTGAACGGCGGGCGCGGCCGGACGAGATCATACGAATGGCCGGCATATTCGGCCGGCCAGTGAGCGAGCTTGTGGGCGACAGGGAGCCTATACCGGACTTCGCAGTCCAGTTTCGTACAGCTGTGAGCGATGCGGAGTCGCCGCAGGCGCGTGAGGAACTATCTCAGGCGGTCCTGGAATTCCAGCGCCTGGGCGAGGACTACCTATATATCGAGAGACTGAACGGCACGTCCATTCAGCAAAACTACATGCCGCAGTATTCCATGAGGGGATCTTCTCCCGAGGACGTCGCGGAGGACGTCGCCTCTGCGGAGCGCAACAGGCTCGGCCTGGGGGATGGGCCTCTTCTAAATCTTCGGGAGGTCCTTGAGGACGACGTGGCGATCAGGGTGTTCTCCACGAACCTGCCGTCCCGTGTGGCCGGCCTCTTCGCGTACACAGAGGAACTGGGCGGCTGCATCGCGGTCAACGCGCGCCATCCGCAGGAACGAAGGCGCTGGTCTATGGCCCATGAATACGGACACTTCCTGACCAGCCGCTTTCATTCGGAGATCTCGATACTCGGCGCATTCCTGCGCGTTCCGGCTACGGAGAGATTTGCTGACGCATTCGCCAGATGCTTTCTCATGCCGGCCACGGGTCTGAGGAGAAGGTTCAATGAGATGTCCCGCGCCAACGACGGGGTAATGACCGCCGCGGATATATGCCGCATCGCCCACTACTACTTCGTGTCCGTCGAGACGATGACGCTCCGCCTGGAGGAGCTTCGTCTTCTCCCCGGCGGAACCTGGGATCGGCTCAGGGACAGGGGATTCAGAGTTCGAGAGGCGCAGCAGCAACTCGGACTTACGCATCGTCCGGATGGCGAGGGCATGTTTCCGATGCGCTACCAGATGCTTGCGATTCGGGCCTATGAGGAGGGAAATCTCACCGAGGGGGAGCTGTCCCGGCTCCTGAGAGTTGACCGCGTATCCGCAAGGCGAATGGTCCAGCGAATGACCCACACGACGCATCTCCTCGAGGGGGGAGAGGTCGAATCATTGCCAATCGATCTCGCCGCCAGGCTCGCGGGACAGGGCGCTTAGGACTATACGGAACCAACGATGCAGCCCTCCGCATGCCTTGTCCTCGACGCCAGTTGCCTGCTCAACCTGTACGCGACAGGTCGTTTGAGAGAGATCGTGCTGGCGGCGGGCGTGCAGATTGAAGTCGCTGACTACGTGCTGGAGCGCGAGGCCATATATACCTGGCAGACGGATTCGACGGGCGTCCGGGAAGAGTCGGTTCCCGTGGACCTGACTCCACTGGTGGAAGAGGGACTTATTAATGTCGTCCGGTTGGAACATTCCGACGACCAGGCGACATTTGTTACGCTTGCGGCTCTCGTCGACGATGGGGAGGCTGCGACGGGCGCGCTGGCGCTTGGCCGCGGGTGTTCGGTTGCGACCGACGATCGCAAGGCCCGCCGGGTGTTCGGCGAGTTCATGCCGGACGTCCCGCTAGTGTCCACTCTGGAGTTGATGAAGCTGTGGGCCGATAACGGTCAGGTTCCACGCGATGATCTGCGAGTGGCAATGGACGCGATGCGGAATAGCGCCAGTTATGTGCCGGGCAGTCGGGATCCGCTCTTCGAGTGGTGGGAGTCAATGCGGAATGAAGGAGGTGCAGGCGTTGAAGCTGACTAAACAACGAATCATCAAACGGCTGCTGCTGCTATTTGGATTGCCAATCATCGGATCGGTAGTGGGAAATGTGGTCTACGAGCACTTAATCACACCAGCCATACCATTCTTGCCAAAGGTCCCCTTCATTCTGTACAGCATATTTACTACTGTGTTCGCCGTACTGTTCCTGTTAGGCCTTATTGCTGCAACTGGGCAATTGTTCGCGACGGGATGGAAATATCTCACGAGCGAGGAATTACGTAATGACCTTAGAGAAAACATTCGAAGGTGGCCTACAAGCAAGTGGGACCTGCTCCCAGTCATAGCTACGACGTATTTCGTGGCTACCATGTCGCCACTGGTGGCGATGCTGCTGGTGATTCCCGAGGGGCGGCTAGCTGGGGTTGTCTCACAGGAAGAGTTTGCGAACATGTTCCTGGTCATATTTACTCCGATGATGCTCATTTACTTCGCCATGATGCTTCGATGGGCGTTTGAAGCCTATGGGAACATGAAGAAACGGTGGGTGTCTGGAACACGTAGGGAGAGGATTACATTCGCGGCGGCAGTGGCTTTCGTCCTAGTGGCATGGGTGTTTATGATCGCTGGTGACCTCGCTGGCTGGGACGATTTACTTTTGAAGAACAGCGTATAGATTGGTGGTTGACGGTGCGGTACTATGTTGGGACTCGAGCACGGGAGGGAATGCTGTTTGTGCCTGTGTGTCATAATCACTTGGCAGCAGAATCTGGGTAACATTTTCCGATGAGGCAACAGGCCGGCAGAAATAATTGTCACGTATCAACAGACGAGGCGACGACCGACAGGATCCCCCACTCCCACGCCAACTCCAGGCCCAAGAACGAATGATAACCTTAATGCCGCAGACTAAAAAGCATGCTTTTTAGAGGCCCGAAAATCGGGGGTTTTTCGCAGCTGACGAAGTAAAGGGGATTTTAGTCTAGCCCCCGACGGGGTTTCTGAAGCGCCGGCGCGTCCTCGGCCGCCGGTCCTTCGAACCCGGGGGACGGCCCACCCTCGCGCACAAGGCGCGCCAGGAGCGCGTCCATGCCCCCCGCGGTAGGCCGAGGCGCCTTCGAGCCTGATCTCGCTGACGATTTCCCATACTCGACGAGTCGCGTATGGTCGCAGGTCCGCGAGCTGGGACTCTACGGACTGCTCCGCGGTCGAGATCCTGACGAATATAGCGCATCAATCTGTCATTTTCTACTACTTATACCATTTCATCCTGACTGCGCCGTGAACGCCGGTTATAAGTTGTGTACCGTCATTTTCGTGATGCTATCAACCAAGGTGGTAGCATTGCATCTAAACAGGGAACGCCAAGGAGAGAATTAAGAGACATGAAGGATATACTACGTAGTCGGTGGATGGGCACGGCCATCGTTGTAGAGGTACTCGGTCTTGTTGCTGCCTTTGGCACCATCCCAAGGCTCGGCTTTCCTGTTGCTCTGATGCTATCCCTGACGGCTATTCTTTCTGCTTTCGGTGTCGTGATCGTGACCATCTATTTCTTGCAACAATACACTAGGAGGCCGCTGAACGCAGTGCAGACCAAAGAGATAGAGGAGAAGTTATCGGCATATCCGACACGACAGGAAGCAGAAGAAGCGTTCGCGCCTAGATCCCAGCTTACAAGTCTGGGGAAGGAACTGCAGTCTTTCTTGAGCTGGAAGTGCGAGAGCAGCGTTCTGGACTTCGCGACCGAGGTCCAGAAATTGCGCAGTAATCCGGGTCATATCGTAGTAGCAGAACTAGAGCAAATCACCGAGACCACGCATTTTATACAATTCGTCCCAGTACCGCCCCCGGTATCTGATGTTGGGGACCACAAAGGGTCCGCCGGTGACACATTGCCTGAACCATACAGTGAATACGGCACTCTCTTTCGTCCTGATACAGGTGCCCTCGTTGTTTATCTAGGCGTTAGTAGCCGGTTGAGAGCTTTGCAGTTCAACCCGCAAACACAGAGTGTCTTTTATCATGAAGACCTGTCGGCACCAGTAGTTGAAGGTGTGCAAGATGTCGAGCCAATGCCTCGACTTACGAGAATCGGGACAGACCAAAGCGGATGCAGGTGGTATTGGGCTGATGCAGACGTTTAGCAACGGGCAATCTGTTTCTTTTGCTTTGCTTCCCAGTCAATTATAATAGGTCGTTAGACCAAGATGAGGAGACAGTAGATGGTGCTAAACGTAGCTGGTTACGAGATTATAATTGCGGGACGGGCAGTCAAGTGGCCTAGTGACTGGATCAAATACAAGGAGATTAAGGAAGAGTGGGACAAGCTCAGCCCTGACCGGACCGTCGTGGGCGACCCGCCGATCAACTACATGCGGGAAAACGGGGAGCAAGGCATCCTGCTGCCGACAGAGTCAATAAAAGTTGAGGACGGACTAAGCATAACAGTTGATCCGTCGCACCTGTCGTAACAAGCAAATTCGGTGCAGGTCATATCCCAAATATCCAAAGCGGGAATTCATGGCAGAATACGAGGAATTACTTCGGAGAGAAGCCGGCAAACGTGGATGGCATATCGAGATCGGCGGGAACCACATCGCGGTTGCGGGTGTCCCCTACCGGCAACGTGACGGTGAATCTGGAGTATGCCAAGTGACGGTCTGGGTCCATGAGGACGGTCGAACGATGACGGCGCCGCCAGAGGGAAGCGGCGCGACTCATGCTGCGAAGCTCAGAGGAGTCGCCGGTGGTAAGGCGTACCATGCGAATGGAGACCCTGTTGGAAACGTCCTCTGGACAGACAACACCCGCGAGTGTGTGGTCTCGATAAAGCTTGATAGCGGGAACTACGCGGATGCGTGGCACGCCCTGTCAGTCTACTGCTCAATAGTCGCGGCAGCGGCACAAGCTGGAGGAGACCAAGGACCGCAGCGCATAGATCGCGTCTTCCAGTTTGAGATACTGGGTGAGAACACTCCAGCCATTATGGAGTGGCAGGACAAGGCGGGCGGCCAGAAGATAGGGATCGTTGGGTTGGGCGGTGTAGGGCTATGGCTTCTGGACCTTATGAGTAAGACGGATGTTGGCGAAATAAGGATTTGGGACGGAGACCACATCGAGGGTCGGAACCTTGTGCGGGCCCCCGGGTGGGCAGGACAGGACGCAATAGGCAAGAACAAAGCCGAATATTTTGGGCAACTGTATAGTCAGTTCCGTACGGGTATCTCCATTTGTTCAGAGTACCTGGATCCAGACGGTCCTTCCGACTTATTTGACGGTTTGGATTTTGTCTTTATAGCAATTGACAGAGTTGACACCCGTGGGGCGTTGTGTAAAAGGTTGGAGAAAGCAGGTGTGTCGTTCGTTGATGTTGGCATGGGCATCGAACGCCAACAGGGAGAGGTGCGAGGGAGTCTGCAAGTCTTCTTCTCAGGAAGAGACGCGGGACGCTGGCGAATCGGGATTCCAACGGTTGTGGGGGTGGGAGAGCAAGAATACCACATTCTACAGCTAGCTGACTTGGCGGCGTTGAACGCATCGCTTGCTGTTGGCGTGTGGAGGCGACACATAGGGCAGTACGCAGAGGATAGTAAGGACTGGTTAGTCCGATATTCGGTTGAGAGCAATACTCTCCTAAAGAGATCAGAATGACTAGAAGGGAACCCTTGGAAACGCTAACGCCAAAATTCGTGGAACTGATCCCCGCAAATAGTGAGGAGCTAATGCAGGGGATTATATATATTTGTGCAAAGCACAAGACGGTGGTGCATAGGTGCCCTTGCGGGTGTGGTGGTCTCTCGGAGTTTGTGCTGAGTCCGACACGATTTCGAATGACATATGACGGCGACAGTGTGACGTTTAGCCCTTCGGTAGGCAACCCCCATTTAGGCTGTCGGAGCCATTACTGGATTCGTGGGAATCAGATAGAGTGGTGTCTGCCAATGCAAGATTGGGAGATAAGTCACGCGCGGGAGCGAGAACACCGCGAAACCTTGAAAGCCCGTAAGGCGCAGGACTTCCATAAAGGCAAAGGTGTTGGGTCCCTGTGGGGCAAGCTTGTCAAGGTATGGAAGCGATAGTTGCAGGGCAATCGCATACTAAACTGATTTTATGACTCGGTATTGAATTGTGGTCAATCCAGACAGGAGATGACCACATGGACTCCACACCTGCAGCCACGCTGATTGATCAGTTCTCAAAGCTCAAGGACCCACGAGACGACCGCGCCACGCGCCACAGCCTGATCGATGTCGTGGTAATAGCCGTCTGCGGAGTTATACCATTTCAGTTTGGCTACGCCGTGAATGTTATCAGTGAGTCGTATATCGTCATTCCCGCGAAAGCGGGAATCCATACAGGTTGGCTCGGCAGAACATGGTGACATCACACTGGATTGGTATTATATGTGGCGTGGACTCGTGGGTGGACATCGAGTTGTTCGGCAAGTCAAAGAAGGACCGGTTTGGTCGAGTGCTCGAGTTACCGAACGGCATCCCATCCCATGACACCTTCGGCAGAGTCTTTGCCATACTGTATGCTGAGCAGTTCCAGGACTGAACAGCGACAATCATTCCGGCGCGTTGCCTCAAGGTTTTTGTTACCGAAGTCGAGCTATTGCCTCACGATAAATGTTACCGAAATCAGGTTGTTGCCTCATGATGATGTTACCCAAACCACGGAGGCACGGACATGGGGCGTCATCACTATGGATTGGTATAACGATGGGTAGCTCAGTCCGTTCTGAAGTGCCGTCTTCGCTTCTTTACGGCACCGCTGCCAGACTCCCCGCCGGGTCCGGCACCAACTCCAGGTAAATCAACGTCGTCTGTATCGACGAGTGCCCCAGCCAGCGTGAGAGATAGTTTATCGGCACTCCGTGCATGAGCAGGTGCCGGGCATAGCTATGTCGAAGCGTGTGTGTCCCTACCTTCCGGCCGGGTGGTATCGCCCCGAGCCTCTCCGCGCGCTCCACCGCCGCCTGCACCCACCGCCAGGCCGTTGACCTGTGCGCCTCGATGACCCTGCCCTTCGCGACATTCCCGTAGGACAGCGCCATCCTGAACGCCGCGGCCAGCTCCGGGTGGACCGGCACGACCCTCGCCTTACTGCCCTTGCCGGAGCGCACCCTGATAGTGGGCAGATCCGAGTCCAGCGAGAGGTCGGACACGTCGAGCGCCAGCGCTTCGGAGACGCGAAGCCCGGCCCGCCACTGGGTGAGCATGAGAAGCTTCGCCCTGGGGTCCTCGGCGGCCCTGATTATGGCGTCCACCTCGTCGGCCTCGAGATACTCGGGGAGTCGCTTCGCCTGCTGTTCCCCGTCGGTTCTTCTGGGATACAGCCCGCGCGGTCTGCGCCGGCGGGCGATGGCTTGCGTGGTCATTCGGACGGCCCTTCTCTAAGCGCAACGGTATCTCCGAGACATTGTTGCATATCCGGGCGAGGTTGACGAGTTTAAGCGGAGGGCTCAGCTAGGGAGGGGCGGGCCGGATGCAACAAAACATATTAGAATGTCCCATTCCCCTTAGGCTTGGCTACAGAAGCCATCCGAGACCGTCTATGTGAGCCTCGGCGAAGCAGAGCGTTGTCATCTCATCGGCTGCCATATTTTATATAGGGCACAGTCAATGAAGGAGTGCAAATCGCGTCGGGGCTTAGGCAGATCTATGTGTGTCCAACCTTTGATCCGCTTTGAGCGGAGAATCCTATCATCGGCGAGTTGACTCATTGCACGATCCACTTCACTCTTACCATTTCCGTTGTAGTCCATTCTAGTCGGCCACTGGATCCGGAATCGTTCCTTTACTACCCGCTCGTTCTTTAGGACCGAGGACCTGTTCAGAACAATCATCTCCCCGTTCGTATCCACGGGGTAACATCCAATTGGAGCTACCAAAGAATACACAGCGGTTACCCCATCTTTCAGGGCCGCGTGTAACGCGCTCACGTCCTTGGGTAACTGTTCCGGCTTCCGTGTCTTGCTCCTAATGCCATCGTGATTGGTAAATGGAGTCTTAACTTCTATGACAACTTCTTCTCCAGCGTCGAATCTCACGACGATGTCATGTATGTACGTCTTCCCGTAGGCGTAGTTTCGGCTCTCTTCAGGAATCACGCCGGCACGTCCTTCAAATTGCTCCACAAGTGCGTCCCGAAAATAATCGGAGACTGTATCTTCTTGCAGTCTCTTAGGCTGTCTGGCGATTCTGCCTAAGAGGGTTGAGCTCGTCACTTCCTGAATTAAGTCTTCGAATGCATGACTGATCTGCTTATCTAGGTGCTTGTGGTTCATTCCAATTCCTCCTAGGAATACTTCATCTATCGGATAGCTCAATTGCCCCAAGTCGCTTATCATGTCTCCTTTCTGCTGGGGCCCCTAATTTGTAGAAACGTAAAACCCGTGGGCTAAAACGGCCGTCGCCGGGCACCACGGGCTGAAACGTTCAGCTGTTAGCTGACTAACAAGAACTACGCACTACTGCGCTCTAAGTATCCCGATCATCTCCGGGATGTGCCTTTCTTCTAGTACATAAGCGTAAGCTGGGTTCCCTTGTCCATGTCTCGTCCCTTGCTCATTATCACGGACGAATTCGTACAAACTGTCATTGTTTGGGAATCGACCGTGCTCAAGTGCGCTTTCTGTTATGTGTATCTCTCGGTCGTTGGGCTGAACGTAGATTGAGGACGCACGATATGTGTCTCCCGTTTCCACATTATTGACCAGATAACGTGTCACGCCACGGGTCCGTTGAATCGCTTCCTTGAAAAGATCGTCGTTTTCCTTAAGGACTCGTCTTATACCTATAGAGGTCGAAGTTCCTCCTACCTCCTTAGCAATGGTTTGAGTTATCCATTCGTTGATACTCAGGTTATGTGCTGCTGCCTCGACCGACACTTGTCGGTGCAGGTCTGGCCCAAGACGAAGGTTCAGCTTGCCGGAGAACCCGCGACGAGGCTCGACGCCATCCTCCTCACACCAAGCCAGGTAGTCGTCTATGGACGTATAAAACTCACGTTTCAGACTATCCACATCGGAGGCTTCGAACGTAGCTATCGGATATGGAGCTGCATTGATAACCTGCCCGTGTAGCATCCCCAAAGAGTCATCGTACTCGACCTTTGCAAGGTATCCCTTGTATTCCATCATGGTTTCACCCCTACTGTGGATAGAAATTTGGCTATAGACCGCACCGTCGCTTTACCAACTTCGGGTTGAGGATGAGGTCTGTGAACAACCATCCGCTCGTTATCCTTTTTCAGTCCTACCCGTGACCCAGACCTTCCTGTGACTTCGACCCCCGCCGCCACTAGCATGGCCTCTAACTCAGTCCACCTGATGTCCGCTGGAGTGGGGGTTGCAAAAACGCGCTCGAGAGTTCTGTGTTGTTTCGTATTCATGTCAATACAGTACCATATATCAGTACCATTTAGCAAGATATATCACGTACGGCTGACAGTCATGTGTGGCGGTTGAACAGGCGCGATCTTGACGCTTGGGGGTTGGTCGGCAAGAAAAAACGGGATGCTTTGCCCTGAAATGTCTCACTCGGGGTTTGGGCGGTTTTGATGGACTGGCAAAGCTGTTCAGATGTAACGCCCGGGACACCCGGCGCCGAAGTCCTTAATGGGACAGAATCATCTATTCCCCACGCAGACGCCGAAGCTCAGCCTCAAGCTCAGCCACGCGAGACTCGGCTTCCTGACGGTCGGAGCGCTCCCGCTCAGCCCGAAGCTCAGCCTCGAGCCGACCGGCGCGCTCCTCCTCGTGACTGGGCAGGTAGTCCTCGGTCACTGGATCGTAGAGCCTCAGCTCGCCACCCTCCCAGCACATGTACAGGCCGAGAGCGTCACTGTACCCACGAAGGTTGCCCTCTCCCAGTGTCTCGATGGCTATCGGTTCGTACCCGCCGCCCGCAAGACGGTCTCCCGCCAGCGCCGCGTCGTGGTACTCTCCTCCGCTCGGATCGAAACGCCAGTACTCGGCTATCCCGTAGCGCTCGTAGTCCAGCCTCTTGTCAGTGTAGTCCACCACGCCCGTCGAAGCCGACGCCACTTCCAGAACCCAGTCCGGCGCCTTCCCCTGCCGGTCTATCGCATACCCGCGCTGCTCGTTCACCAGCCCAAGGTCGCACTCAAAGGCCATGATAAGGTCGGGTATCCTGTAATCTCCCCAGGGATCGAGCGTCGGCGCCACCGGAACCTCCCCGTGCACCAGGGTCCCCTCGACCTCTTCGAAGTGGATCAGCAGTGTGGTCAGGATCGAGCGCAGGTGAAGGTGGGTCGTGTTCTGCATATCCTCGCGGGGCGGGAATTCGGGAAAGCGGTCGAGCTTGCCGTCTTCTCTGGTGAGTGTGATCGTCTTGCTGGTCATCGCGGACCTCTCAGCGATTGGTGAGTGGCGATGTCGCCGACTGGGAACATTATACCACCACCGGTAGGAACCGCCCGTGTGCGACAAAGGGGCGCAAAATGTCCTGGCCCTCTTTCCGACAAGAGCTATGACATTGCCAAACTGCGCCAGATGGTTTCAGGTACATGCCTGCTGGTACTGACCATAAACGGTCAGACATCATTGCGCGCGGGGAGATCGCCTCGCAGAAGTCCCAGCTGTGACTATTCGTAACCGTACTCGGGAAAGAGGTCGTGGGATGGCCAGTGGGAGACTTCTCTATACCCCTGCCACATCAGGTCGTTAGCTTCATCACTGAACAGGCCCCTTTCCTCCGGCCGTGAGTTGAACAGCGTGGCCCAGGCGAAGTCGTCGTGGGTCCTTACCAACAGAGATTTCACCCCGGGTTGGCTGCCACTATGCCACCAGTTGGCATCATCATCTACCGGTCTGACACCCCAGCCCATTCCGTAATAATACGCGCTGTCCTCCCACAGCGGTGGATTCGGTCGCGACATCATCGCGCCCACGGTGACGGGTTTCAGCACAAGGGGAGGACTGCTCCCGTCGACAGACGTGGCAAACCGGACCAGGTCGATCGCCGACGCTATCCAGCCTCCGGCGGAGTCCTTGCCTCGCAGGTAGAATCCGCCGTCGGGCCAGGGCACCCATTCATGGGTTCCCGGCATTACTGAGTATGCAAACTTCTGGTCCGGGTAGCCGTAGTACGTTACCTCGCCCTCCGCCCGGTTCCCGGGCAGGGTTCCGCCGATTTTCATGCGGGTGATTCCCAGCGGCTCCAGCGCCCGTTCACTCACATACTCCTCGTATGACCGGCCGGTCTTCTCCTCTAGGACCCGCCCCAGCAGGCAGTACCCGAAGTTGGAATAGGCGTACCGGGAGCCGGGGGCGAAGTCCAGGGGCTGACCCAGCATGAAGCGAATAACATCACGGCAGGAGACCGGCTTCGGCACGCCAAGCTCCCGCTCGACCCTTCCGGGAATCCACATGGGGTCGTAGCTCTGGTCTCTGTCCCAGCCGCCAGAGTGTTGCAGCAGATGCCGGACCGTAATCTCGTCCAGCCGTGGGTCTATGGACGCTCCCTCCGGAGGCTCGAATTCGCCGAGTACCTGGAATACCCTCTCATCCAGGTCCAGAAGGCCGTCCTCGACCAGTTGCAGCGTGGCGACGGCGGTGATCGGCTTGGAGATGCTGGCGATGCGGAAGAGGGAGTCGGGCTCGACCGGCTCCTCGTTCTCCACGTTGGCCAGGCCGTAGCCCCTGGCCAGTACCAGCCTGCCGTCCCTGGCTATCGCGATGGCGGCGCCCGGCACCTCCCATTTCTCCAGAAATTCGGGGATGAGCCTGTCGAAGACCGCCTCGGCGTCCGGTGTGGGCGTTGGCGTTGGCGGCACGGGCGTGGCCATCGACGTAGCTGCGGGCGGTTGAGGTGTGGGTGTGGTGTTCGGATTCGAGGTCTGCGTCTCTGAGTCTGAATCACAGAAGGGAAGCCCAAGATCAGAGAGATCACTGTGCTTCACACTTCGCAGTTCCTCGGGTATGCAGCCGGTCAACTGGTTACCAGATAGGTACAGCCAATCGAGGTTAGAGAGGTTGCCCAGTTCGTGCGGGATCGCACCGCTCAATTGGTTATCCGCAAGCCCCAGGTGTCGCAGACTGGACAGATCGCCCAGCCATGATGGAATGGAACCGCTCAACTGGTTGCCTTCAAGAGATAACGACTGCAGGCGGGTCAGCTTTTCGAAGTCGGGCGGGATAGGACCGCTTAACTGGTTGTGATAGAGGTTTAGAGATTCCAACTTCGCGAGGTTGCCAAGCTCGGACGGTATCGCGCCGCTCAACTGGTTGATGCCGAGGTGAAGTGTCCTCAACTGGGAAAGATTGCCCAGCTCTGGTGGTATCGCACCGCTCAATTGGTTGCCGCCAAGGGATAACGCTTCCAGGCTGGTCAGTTTGCCAAACTCGGGTGGGATAGAACCGCTTAACTGGTTGCTGTGAAGATTCAGGAATTGCAGACTCGACAGGTGCCCGAACTCGGACGGAATAGGACCGCTCAACCGGTTTCTGTCAAGTTCGAGCACGCTCAGATTCGAGAGCCTGCCAAGCTCGGACGGCATCAGACCGCTCAGTTGGTTTTCGTACAAATACAGGTGTTCCATGCTTGAGAGACTGCCCAGTGAGGATGGTATTTTATGGCTCAACTTGTTGGACTCGAGGGAAAGATAAACTACGCGATCTGTTCCAAGGGTCTCGACTCCGTACCAGACTCCAATCGAGTCGACGCTGAGCCAGTTGGCGCTGTTGTCCCAGCTCTTTCCATCAGTGGCGCTGAAGAACGCGACGAGTATTCCCCTGTCCCTCTCCGATGTTCCCGTATCCTCCGGCGCCGGCGTATTAGTTGCGGTCGCTACGAGTATGGGCATGGCTGTCGGGGCCGGCACAGGTGTTGCTGTGGGAGTGGGATCGGGTGTTGCCGTGGACTCTGGGGTACGACGGGTCGTGGTCGCTGTGGGATCCGGTGTGGGTGTGGGTGTAAGCGTGTTGGTGGGTAAAGGTGTGGCAGTGGCAGTCGGATCGGGTGTGATTGTCGCAGTTGCCGTGGGTCCGGAAATGTTCTCCGCGGGCGGTATATCCTTTATCACCTCAACAGTCTTCCCAGCCTCAGGTACCTCGGATTCCCTTGAGCAACCAACAGCCAACAAGAGTAGTAAAGTCGCGAGGACAGGGACAAGCCACATCAGGATTTTCACATCATGTATTTTGACGAATCGAAGCATCTCTCTGAGACTCCCAAGTCTGGTCGAGGAGCATTATACGTTCCGAATCCAATCCATGATCCTGACCACTGGACAGGCTTCCCTCGTTCCATCGCTCCTAAGAACCATCGACGGCACCCCTCTCCCGCGCTGGTGAGTCAGTCCGCCTTCATGCACTTGCATAGCCGACCAGCCGCCGTCTAGCTGTCTAGGCCGGCCGTATATGCCCCACATGGATAGACCCCGTGATTAACTATGCCAAGCGGCCCCTGATCGATTCAACATGATGCGTGGAAAGTGGCGTATGGATACCAGAAATGGACCGCTGTGTCCGCCACCGACGCGTCACAACCTGGATTGCCTCCGTGAATTGGGCGGAGGATACGGCTGGACACGACTACAGAAACACCAGAAACTTCGACGCCACCACATTGGTGGAAAAGCTTCATCTCACTAGACGCGCGCACGTTGTCCAGGTTGGTGAAATGGTTGCGTGCCACTGCAGCTCGGATGCCTGGCTCCGTATGCCCTTGAATTCGCATAACCCAATCAGGGCGAAACAAGATCAGGGTGTCCGAGACGGATTGTGGCAGAGAAAATGAGAGAACCGCAGACTGGCAGATCACCGAGGGGGTGAACCCACCCCTCGCGTCTGCCCCTCAAATCTGCTGACTTAGAAACCATTTGCAGTATACGAATGAACCCGGACCCACTGAGGCAGAACAGAGTTGCCGAATTTGTACCCGATTATCGCGTATGGGGGCTCAGCAAGGTAGCGCGCCCCCTCCCTGGAGGTAGATATGCATCCTGGAGCGAAGTTCAAGCCAGACTGTCAAGTGCGGACGGAGATTTGGCGCGTGTAGGGGGTATGTAAATGTGCTGTCCGCTATTGTACAGTTCACCGAAACTGGATAAGCGAACCAAACGACAGAATACAGAAACTACGGATACATTCAGTTTCCATCCATGGCGAAACACGAGTTGTCGCCAATCACGCTAATGATATTGGTAGAATGATAGGGAGGTATAGATTCAGATGGAGAGTGTCTGGAAGTGGGCATGGCGGTTGATGTTGACGGTCATAATGCTGCTAATTATTGTTCTGCTCATACTCGTAGTCACAAACATCCCCGATCTGTTGAGCATGCTGGAGGATGCCGTCGCCGAGATTGACTGAGTCGCAATAGCCGCGGAGAAGGACGCGTCGTCCCTGATCCATGGAAGCGCACATAAGAGAGCCCTGTAGTACCATGCTTCTGTCGTTGTGTGTTTCTTTCCTCGCGTTCTCCGAGCGCCGAAGAGTCAAGCATTTTGACCACTTCCCGCCGTTGAACTGCTCAGGCTCAGGCGTAAGAACGCCGTCCGTGCATCCCGCTGCTGCTGTTACAGAATCTTCTCCTACTACTTTGCACGGGAGTGCCGGAACCACTCGACTCACCGTATTGTCGTCGAACCAAGTCGGCATCGGAAGCAGTCAAGGACAGGGGCTCCGAACAATTGTCGGATTCAAGGTAGTCATCCGGCCTTCTGCCACGGGGCAGAAATAGTCCTGACACTGTGCAAGCGGAAAGTGAGAGGTGCCTCCACTTCAAAAACTGCTGTCTCCTAATCCAAATCTGCCCATTATGATGATTCTGCGTAGTTGACATAACGGCTCTAGTACGAACGATACGGCGTCCTTCATTAGGAAAACCTTTGTCGGTAGGGCCAACTGCTATGTAGGCAGTCAGATGAGCGCGCGGGACATTTCATAGCATTTTGTCCTATCGGTCCCCTGAGTGAATTTCTGAAGAGTCCTCCCTAAAGTCAAGCATATCGTGGACTCCGGCGACATTCCAACGACGCTGCACCAGTGCGACCGCGCCAAAGAGAACGCACTCACGCGGTGCGACTGGTGTATTCCAACAGATGTAAGGCCGTTACTCCGACGACAGCTTGAGCACCCTCTCCAGATTGACCAGGTAATCGGCGAAGGCACGCCGTCCCGCAGAGGTTGCCCAGACCCAGGTCCGAGGCTTGGCGTCCACGAACTCTTTCTCCATTGTCAGGTAGCCCGCCCCCTCGAGCTTTCTCAGGTGTGTGGTGAGATTGCCTCCGGTGAGCCCGAGGGTATTCTGGATGAACCCATAGGCGAGACGGTCACCTTCGGGTACGGACACCACCAGGGCCATTATCCTCAGCCGGGTGGACTGGTGGATCGTCTCATCAAGGACTATGGTCTCCCTGGAGGTCACGAAAGACCGCTCCTGCGTATCCAGAACGCTGCGAACCCGATCACCAGCAGCATTGCGATAGCAGACAGGAACGGCGCCGCTTCCCCGGCAATGTAGCTGGGAATGTAGAAGGCCCCTGCGATCCCCACTCCGACCGCCGCTATCGCCGGACGGTGCATTATGCCGAACAGGACGTATCCGAGCGATACGATGCCGACGGTGACGCGCGCGATGCTCTGCCCATCCTGACCGGAAGTCCACATCCCTGCGATTGCCGGTATGAGGAAGGCCGCCGCCACCACCGAAAGCCAGTAGAGGAACACCCTAATGCCGGCGCTGGCAGCAGCTTCGCCAAGCGCGTTCTTCTTGCCCGCCCGATGTCCAATTATCGAGCTGCATATCATACCCACAATCACCAGGACTCCCCACATTGGCGCTGGGAACCACGGTGCGCTCTCTGCGACCCCGGGCGCCAGCTTCGCGATTGTGTACTGGGACAGGTATCCCAGCGACATCAGGACACACCACAGGAGTAGTATCGAGGCTGTTCCGGCAAGGTACATCGAGCTCCGCGCCCTGTCCACCGTCGTGTGAATGGCATTCCAGCTATCCTCGGGCTTGAGCTCCGAATTGTCGCCGTCTGTTATCTGCATGATGAATCTCCCCTTCCTTTCCTAGGCACAGGCCAGGACCTAACTATCTACGTGTCACACTTTCTCGGATAATTCATTTTGAAGCAGGGCCCCCTTGACTCTGCGGTCGCTGGTCGTCTATTGTCACATTACAAAGTAGTTTGTAACACAAAGTATATGAACACTTCAAGGGAGCGTATGCAAATGGAGGCAGACAGCGGACCCGCGATAAAGGTAACGTCGCTTCGTAAGACCTACGGCGACGACGTCGCGGTTGACGACGTGAGTTTCGAGGTGGAGCGTGGGAGCGTGTTCTGCATGATAGGTCCCAACGGCGCCGGCAAGACCACGACCATCGAGTGCATGGAGGGCCTGCGTCAGCCGGACGGCGGTTCGATTCAGGTCGCGGGACTCGATCCTGTAACGGACCACGCAGCCTTGGTGCATAAGATTGGAGCCCAGCTGCAGGAGATCGGCATCCCTCCACGGATGAAGACCCGCGAGGCCTTGGGGCTGTTCTCCAGTCTCTATCACAGGTCAATGTCGATGTCCGACTTAGTTGATGAACTGGACCTCCGTGACCTTCTCCCCAAGCGATACGGGTCGCTTTCGGGCGGTGAGAAGCGCCGCGTAAATATTGCTCTCGCCCTGGTCGGCGAGCCGGAGATAGTGTTCCTGGACGAGCCCACCACCGGTCTGGACCCGGAGTTGCGATTCCGGTTCTGGGAGTATATGAGGAGGCTGAACGGCCAGGGCATGACGATAGTGGCGACCACCCACTATCTCGAGGAGGCGAGTGAGCACGGTGACACTGTCCTGCTGATGAGCGAAGGAAGAGTCGTCAGATCCGGCCCACCGGAGAGACTCATATCGGAGTCGGGACTCAGTGTGCGCATTGTCCTGCCTCGAAGGGAGCTCGAACCTACGGAAGCGAATGAGCTTCGACTGCTGTCCGGCGTCGTTCATGTCCGCGCCGCGGAGATGAGTTTCTACCTGTATGGAGATGACCGGATGATGGGCAGTGTTTCCGACTATCTGGACCGGAGGGGAGTTTCGCCGTCGGTGGTCGAGGCGAGGCCGGCCAGCCTGGAAGACATCTATTTTCTTTCGGTTGGGCATGAGGAAGAGGAGGAGTGAGAGAAATGAAAGCCGCGGCCCTTAGCCAACTCATCCGATCAGAGTTCCGTTTGGCCCTGCGTGAGCCTTCAGCGGTGTTCATGCTGCTGATACTGCCGCTGACGATGTTCCTCGCGCTGGGGTTTTCGGTCGGCGACATCGAGATACCGGTGGACCGGGACACCGGCGTGGTCGAAATGTTTCACGTGAGGGATGTCCTGCTCGCGGGCAACATCGCCTGGGTGGCCGCCGCGTTCGGCATCGTGGCGCTGCCGCAGGCCCTGGTGGAGTACCGCCAGCTCGGGATATTCAGGCGCTACAGGCTCACGCCGATGCCGTCGCATATGCTGGTCGTCTCAACGCTGACCGTGGGCGCGGCAGTCATCCTTGTCTCCCTCGCACTCATGCTGGTCGTGGGATGGCTCGTGTTCGATATCCGTTTTGCCGGAAACGCGGGGATGATCGCTCTGGCGATACTGGTCTCATACATGGTGTTCGCCTCACTGGGAACGGCGGTCACCAGCCGCATCCGCAGCATCAAGACCGCGCTGGGCCTGGGCTTCGTACTGTTCGCGCCGATGTTCGTGCTGAGCGGGGCGTTCGGCCCGAGGGAGGATTTCCCCGCCGCTCTGCGCATAGTGGGAGACTGGCTGCCGCTGACCCACAGCTACGACCTGCTCACTTTTATCTGGCTGGGCGGCACATGGGGAGTGGAGACGACGGTCGGAACGCCCATATGGGTCTCTTTCGCTTACCTGGGGAGCATATCGCTGGTGTGCGCTGCCCTCAGCGTGCGGCTGTTCCGGTGGGACTGACTGGCATTGTCATGTAACAGGAGGTCTGTTCGGTGGGCGAATTTCGTTGTCGTTATGGAATATTCCCGTCCGTGTTCCTCCTCCTCGCCACGGGCAAGCCCCCGTAACTGGGATAGAAATACTCTTCAACCAGAGCGCGGGACATTTGTAGGCAAAATGTCTTGCGCAGATATCAGGGGACATTGAAAGTGTCGGCAAAGTCTGCTCTGGGTAAACTTTGGTAACGCTCTGGAGTGAGTCAGTAGATCAGAAAGAATGATTGTAGCTGTTCAACTCGCAGCAATATTGGCGGAGCCCTCGAGGATAGCGTCGGGAATCTCAACCTTGATGCCGTACTCTCCATCCACGGCTCTGGTAGTGTAAGAGGTGCATGGACTCCCGGGTGGGAGGTCGAATCGCCACTCGAGGTTGTACTCCAGAATCTTGAGCGTATCTTCGTCGAGAGTCAGCTCGACCTCCAAAGTTTCGCCTCCCGACCATGGAAGTTCGATGAAAGCGTCATCCAGCACGGCGCTAAGGGTGATCAACCCATCCATCTCCCGTGACACTATGATGTCGTCGTCGTTCGAGAAAAATAGTACATTCGCAAGCATCGAATCTGGAACGGAGAAATCCATTCGCCAGTTGGTGTTGCTTTCAATATCGCCGCCGCCGACTTGCTCCCACTGCCCGTCTCTATCACTCCAAAAATCGAATTCGCCGCCGCCGTCTCCCGGACGAATTATAAAGAAATGGATTTTACCCTCCTTGAAGCGGATGATTCTTGCACCGCCTTGAGAGAAATCTACGAGCTCCAAATCGGCCCACCCAAAAGTCGAATTGCAATTCGATCCGCCCCATCCCCCTCTGATTCTGAACCACGCCGTGTCCGCCTCCACAAGTGCGGCGCGCGCGCTTCTCACAAGTTCGTATCCATACGGATCGGGAGCCGGCGGAGAGTCCAGCAGATCTTCTCTGAACACTATCAGTGGCTCTATTTCGTCGTTGGTCATGCGAGGTCGCACGAGTCGGTGCTGATGGAGCCGGATCAGCGCCTCGTCCATACGGCTCAGCGTCGGCAACACAAGCGCATTGTGGTTGTTCAATATGCTTGCTGGATCTTCGCGGTGATTAATGGGTACCAGGGCATGCAGCGCCTCATGTAGGGTTGTGTATTTTATGTGACTATCCAGCAGGCCTGCTTCCGTCCACCACGCATCCTGATTCAGCCAGACGCCCATCCTTGCGTCCCTGACTACGCCTTCGGGGGTAACCGTTATTGGACTCCCGCATCCACGGGACTCCGCGCAGACGGAATGAAAACCGGACATGACCGCCTGGGACGCGGGGAGTCCCATATGGGCTTTCAGAGTCGCGTCCTCCTCAGAGTCCACCCAGGTGAAGTCGAGGTTTAGAAGCGGGGAAAGTTCACTTAGCGCTTCTCTCAGTACAGCGATGTAGCCCTCAAGTCCTGTCGCCCAGACCCTGACGGTGACGTCCTGGTCCCACTTCTGTCCCGCCCATATGCCCCAGCCGGCGCAGTCCCCATAGTATCCTTGTTCGCCGATGGGCGTCTTATCAGCCGTCTGCGGGTCCAACGTGTCCGGTTCGTCGCTATAGCACTCCCACACGTCTCGCTCCACGCCCAGAATGCGCTCGGGAACATGAAACTGCGCTGTCACTGACTCTATACCGCCAAAGTCGAACGCGAAGGACACGCCTCCCATCGGGGTTCTCAGCATGGCGCTGGAAGTCGTCGCTCCACCTCCGGCTGGCAGCGAGACACTCAGATCCTGACCGCACGCTTCAACTATCTCTCCATTCTGCCGGCATACTATGGAAATAGTATGGACGCCCTCTCTCCACGGGGATTCGGTGTCCATCAGTGTCAGTGTCACGTCCACACCTCCTTCGCCGCTGGACCAGTAACCCGCGAGATCGGTTTCAACCGACAGCGACAGACTGGCGTCTGGTGTAGCCGCCGCGACACTTTGTGCACCTTCCGGCGCGGGAATAGCGTAACCGTACTCGGGAAAGAGGTCATGGGACGGCCAGTGGGAGACTTCGTGAATCCCCCGCCATGTCAGTTCGTCAACTTCCCGATAGAACCCGCGCCATTCCTCCGGTCGCGAATTGAACAGTACGGCCCAGGCAAAGCCGTCGTGAGTTCTCACCAAGTGAGATATCGTTCCCGACAGGCTGCCATCGTGCCACCAGTTGCCGTCACTATTCACCGGTCTTACCAGCAAACCCATTCCGTAATAATAAGCGCTGTCCTCCCATAGTGGTAGGTCTGGGCGGGACACCATAGTCTGCACAGTGGTCGGATTCAGCGCTAGAGGAGGTCTGCTCCCGTCTATGGACGTGATGAACCGCACTAGGTCGATTACCGATGCTATCCAGCCTCCGGCGGAGTCCTGTCCCTGCAAGTAAAACCCACCGTCAGGCCAGGGCACCCGCTCAGGAGTCCCGGGCATTACTGAGTACGCTAACTCCTGCCCGGGAAAATCGTAGTACGTCACCTCGCCCTCCGTTCGCTCCCCGGGCAGGGTTCCGCCAATTGTCATGCGGATGATTCCCAGCGGCTCCAGTGCCCGTCCACTCACATACTCTTCGTATGACCGGCCGGTCTTCTCCTCTATGACCCGTCCCAGCAGGCAGTACCCGAAGTTGGAGTAGGCGAACCGGGTTCCGGGGTCGAAATCCAGGGGCTGCCCCAGCATGAAGCGGATCACCTCACGGCAGGTGACCGGCTTCGGCACGCCAAGTTCCCTCTCGATCCTTCCGGCAATGAACATGGGGTCGTAGCTCTGGTCTCTGTCCCAGCCGCCAGAGTGCTGCAGCAGATGTCGGACCGTAATCTCGTCCAGCCGTGGGTCTATGGACGCTCCCTCCGGAGGCTCGAACTCGCCAAGTATCTCGAATACCCTCTCATCCAGGTCAAGCAGACCCTCCTCGACCAGTTGCAGAGTGGCGACAGCGGTTATGGGCTTGGAGATGCTGGCGATGCGGAAGAGGGAGTCGGGCTCGACCGGCTCCTCGTTCTCCACGTTGGCCAGGCCGTAGCCCCTGGCCAGTACCAGCCTGCCGTCCCTGACTATCGCGATGGCGGCACCCGGCACTTCCCATTTCTGCAGCAGTTCAGGGATGAGCCTATTGAAGACTGTTTCCGCGTCTGGTGTGGGAGTAGGTATTATGGGTGTTGCGGTGGGTTGCGGCGTACTGGTGGGCGGTACGGGCGTACTGGTGGGTACAGGTGTGGCCGTGGCGGTGGGATCCGGTGTGTGTGTCGCGGTCGCAGTGGGCGTTGACTCAGGTGTGTGCGTAGGTATTGGGGTTTTAGTGGGCAGAAATGTGGCGGTGGCTGTCGGTTCCGGCGTGTGTGTCGCGGTCGGCGTGGGCTCGGGCGTGCTTGTAGGGGTTGGCGTACTGGTCTGTACAGGCGCCAGCGTGGCGGTTGGCAACGGAGTATCTGTCGCTGTGGGTGTGGGCGTTGCGGCCTGTAGAGATGCGACTGATGGCCCCGCTGTGAGGGTGGGACTGGGAACACTCTCAGTCGGAGGCAGCTCCCTGCTCACCTCGGACTCCCTGGAGCATCCGACGGCCATTGCGAGGAGCAGAGCCATTAGAACGGAGACGAACCGCGCCAGGATATTCACATCGCATGCTCTGATGAATTGAATCACTTCCCCCTGTCTCCTGAGTCTGTGTCTGGCGCATTATACCTGCCGCCATCAGCGCCCATGATGGCGGGGAAGCAGTCAGATGGGCGCACGATAGGACATTTGCGGGCAAAATGTCTTGCGGACTTTCGCCCCTCTATGCGGTGATGCGTAACTGCATTCCCAGCGCCCTGGTTATCCGCATCACCGTGGCGAAACTCGGGTTGCCATTCTCTCCCAGCGCCTTGTACAGACCCTCTCTGGTCATTCCGATTTCGCGCGCCAGCTGGCTCATGTTCTGCGCTCGAGCAATGTCGTTCAGGGCTGCTCGGATGAGGCTTCCATCCCCTGGGTCCTCTTCCGCGCACGCCTCGAGATACAGCCTTATATCCTCCTCCGTGTGCAGGTCGTCCGTAACGTCCCACCTGGTGAATGTCTCAGACACCTCTCACCTCCATTCCTGCGCCAGATGTCGGGCTCGTTCTATGTCCCGAGGCTGACTATCCTTGTCACCGCCACAAAGCAGTACGATTATAGTCTGACCTTCCCGGATGTAGTAGAGCCGGTAACCAGGACCATAGTGTATTCGCATCTCGAAGATTCCACCCCCGACTGAACTCGTATCGCCCAAGTGGCAGAGCGAAGCGTTTCTCAGACGCGCGTTGATGCGGGCGACGGCGCGTCGATCCCTCAGTCTGCGAACCCACTGTCTGAATGCCGACCCCTGAATGACTTCGATCATGGACTTACTGTAAACGACAGTTCACACATAATCAACGACAGTTCCCGCCAATCGCATCTCTCCAGATCGGAGAGAAGACACTTTCAGGACGGAAGTGGGCAAAACGTCCTGCTGTCAGGGGCACTCCATGGGAGCGAGGATGAGCTCCATCAGGGGGCTGTCCTCCAGCACTTCCGTGAATCGTTTCCGGCCTTCGTCCGAGCGGTAATCGGGTGCGGGGGAGTCCAGGATGGAGCCGTCCCTGTTCAGGTGCAGGTTGGACCCGGAACTCAGATCGGTCAGAATGACGGGGGCCACCCACGTGGCAGGTGGAACCGGAGGGCAGGTTGGTATGTGCCACACGTGTATGTCTCCATCGACTACCCGGGTGTTGGTTCCGAAGTTCGTCGGTGTCTGGATTCTTCTCTGCTCATCGGTTGGTGTCGGCGCGGGTGGCGCCGTGGGTGCAGGGGCGGGCGTCGCAGGGGGAATTGGAGTGGAAGGCACAGGAGTCTCCACACAAGCGATGGCCGCCACCAGCAATAGACTGCCAGCAAGCAAGGCGGCGGTCCCAAAGTTCGTAGGTGCCTTCATGAATTCTCCCCGGTCGATTCATGTATTCATCGCTTATATCCGAAGACCGTTATCGATCCTCGCGACCCGGCAGGATGGGACGGAAGACGGCATAATGTCCCGCGAATTCTAATAGTGTAATACGAGCAGCCAGATCAGCAGGATGATAACGACTATCCAGCCAGAGCCAGCCCAGAACTGGCCTTTTCCGCGTTCTCGGTAGTCCTGCAAGCGTTCATGCAGATGCTCGACATGCTGAGAGTCGTTGTCAAAGTAACGTGCGCACAGCTCGCACCTCGAGCGCTGTATCTGAGCTCCGCATGTCTCACAGGTCATCACTACCTCCTGCTGGACCGGACTGCCCTATTATGTCCCGCTCTGGCTATTATCGAAGAATCTCGGTCTCACTACTCGACGCTCTTATGGAGAAACTTCCGGTCGGAATTGGCCTCTGAGGCGAATACGGTATACTCAGATTCATGCCCTTATCGCTTATCCGCCATCTCGCTGGGTTGCGTCGCGAGTTTATGACCTCGCATCGCGTCTCCATCTGACGGAGAAGGTTCCGGATCTTATAGCCCTGACTGAAGTTACCGGTCACCTGACGACAGACCTATGCTGCGGGCGGTCAGGGGCTTGGCCGGTAGCCGCCGGTAAGGAACCGGCCGTTCGCGAAGGCCCTGCGCCGTCCCGTCTTTGGCAACGTCCGTTGCGACCGCCTGTTGGCTGCTACTCACCGTAGTACCACTTGTCGATTATCGCCTTCACCCTCGCCGCGTCGCCCGGTGGGACGGCGGTGTGGAAGGCGTGGCGCAGATGGCAGATCTCCGCGTATGTTCCTTCGCAGTCGTCCGCCGGGTCGTCACGCAAGGTCTTGCGGTAGAGATTGCCCATGCCCCGGAGGAATGTATCGTCGCCCAGCTCCTGGTACAAGTTTATGAACAGCCCTTCGCCAAGGGTGTAATTGCAGAGCCAGCGGTCATCTACGTTTTGAGGTCCATCCTCCTCAGCGCCAGCTATATCGGCGCGGCGTTCGGCAAAAGTGCCGGGCTGAGCGATCTCTCTCGCGTCCAGTTCGGCTATCGTCTTTGCCGAATGGCACGGTGCGAGCGTCGGGGCAACGGGCCTTCCAACGCGAACTTTCTCGGATAAGGAGTTTCCCAGGAATTGGGCGGCGCCTTCGGCCATCCAGTCACGCATACGGGCGGTACGACCGCCAATTCCAAACCAGTTGCCAAAGTAATAGTGGGCGAGTTCGTGGGCGAGTGAGACTTTCGTAACCTCGGTGCTCCACGGAGTATCATATCGGAACGAAATCACTTGGTGGGTTCCGGCCCAGACGCCTTCGGGTTCTTCAACGGGATGGAACCTGGGTAGAAGCAGCGCCGCATAGTTGGTGGGGAAAGGTTCTCCCACGAACATTTCCATGTTCCTCACGGCAATTTCCAAAGAGTCCATCAATCCGTCGCGCTGATCCTGCACCCGTATGATGGCCAGCAGGGTTTCTCCCGCCAACGGGAGCTGGATGGTACGCTCTTCGAGATAGACATCTGTTCCCGACAGCAATGGCTCCACCAGCTCCTGCCGGTACTTGTTCGTGCCGTACATCAGGGTTACGATCTTCGCCTCTTCATCGTCTATCCCGTCGGCTATCGTCGGATGAGCCATGATCCGTTGGAAGTCGTCCCCGCTCTCGTTTTCCAGTTGCTGCAAAGCGGCGGCGGCGTTGGGGTCTGCCGGATCTATGCGTTCGAGAAATGGCATGGCGATTATCCGAACGAGACTATCCGCCGATAACAGCCCCAAGCTTTCGATAACGGCAAACTCCGTTCTGGCGACTCCGTCCTGGAGCCAGCTCTTGTCCAGAGCCTTCGACATGGCAAAGGGATACTTGTCCGCCAGCCTGACCAGGTAGTCGTAATCCGCGTGCTCGCCCGGCTGCAAACCGTCTCGAATCCATGAGAGGAGCTCGAGCTTCTCGCGCGTCCGTTCCGGGGCCAGCTTGGGCGCCGCTCCGGTCAGTCGGTTGCCCTGCAGTTCCAACCTGCGCAGGTTGAGAAGCTCGCCCAGCCAGGCAGGTACGCTCCCGTCCAGGCGGTTGTTGGCAAGAAGCAGGACCCGCAGCTCGAGCGGTTCGGACAACTGCGGCGGTATTTCTCCGCTCAACCGGTTGTTATCGAGGGCGAGGGCCTGCAGGTTGGAGAGGTTGCCCAGTTCGGACGGGATCTCGCCATCTAGCTGGCCGCCGCCGAGCCATAGCCCGGTAAGGTTGGAGAGGTTGCCCAGTTCGGGCGGTATCTCGCCATCTAGCTGGTTGGCGCCGAGGTTGAGGAATGTCAGGTTGGAGAGGTCGCCCAGTTCGGACGGTATCTCGCCACTTAACTGGTTTTTGAAGAGCCCTAGTTCGGTCAGGTTGGAGAGGTTGCCCAGTTCGAACGGTATCCCGCCATCTAGCTGGTTGCCGCCGAGATACAATCTGGTTAGGTTGGAGAGGTTGCCAAGTTCGGGCGGTATCTCGCCGTTCAGATTGTTGTCGGCGAGATCCAATCTGGTCACCCGTCCGTCTCTGCCGATCCGTACACCATACCATTCCCCCAGCGGCATGTCGCTCAGCCAGTTTTCACTGTAGGTCCAGTTCGGTCCGTCGGTGGCGTTGTACAGCGCGACAAGCGCGGTCCTGTCGGTCTCGACATTGCCTGTGTCCTCCGGAGCAGGTGTGAGAGTGGGACTAGCCGTCGCCGTGGGTACCGGTGTATGCGTGGCAGTCGGCAACGCTGTGTGTGTGACCGTGGGCGTGGGTTCAGGTGTATGTGTGACAGTGTTAGTAGGTATAGGTGTGGCCGTGGCAGTTGGCAACGGCGTGCTGGTGGGTAAGGGTGTGGCCGTAGCAGTTGGCAACGGCGTGCTGGTGGGTAAGGGTGTGGCAGTCGGCAACGGTGTACTGGTGGGTATGGGTGTGGCAGTGGCAGTTGGCAGCGGCGTACTGGTGGGTATGGGTGTGGCAGTGGCAGTTGGCAGCGGCGTACTGGTGGGTATGGGTGTGGCAGTGGCAGTTGGCAGCGGCGTACTGGTGGGTATGGGTGTGGCAGTGGCAGTTGGCAGCGGCGTACTGGTGGGTATGGGTGTGGCAGTGGCTTGGAGCGATCCGGTGAATGGTTCTGCTGTGAGGGTGGGACTGGGAACACTCTCAGTCGACGACCTCTCCTTTACAACCTCAACAGTCCTTACAATTTCAGGCTCCCTGGAGCAGCCGACGGCCGTCGCGAACAGCAAAGTCGCAAGAGCGAGGACGAGCCACGTTAGGATATTCATATCGTGTACTCGGTGAATTGAAATACTTCCTTGTTTCTCCCAGGTCTGGGTCTGGCGCATTATACCCGCCGCCATCCACGACATGGCTTTGAAGACTGGCCGGGGTAGCGTGGATCTGATTACTCCTTTCAGTAGCTCCAAAGCCCGTCACCAGCGCCCATAACGGACGGAATCGCTGGCCGTTAACAGAACGACGGGACATTTGAGCGCATTTTGACCTGTCGGGTTTTTCGCCTAGTTGCCGGTCTCCAGGAGATGCTGGAGACTCTCGCCGGTGAGATACCCACTTACAGCCTCCTTGATGATGACTGTCGCTATATCCACGTCCGCATCGTCGAATCCCTCGCCCGACCCGAAGACCTTAACGCCCAGCCCGGCCAAGTCCACCGCCGCACCCATGCGTTCCTCGGCGGCCAGCGGTACGCCCGTAACCAGCCTGAATACCTCACTCGCCGCCGCCAGTTTGTCTTCGTCATCCCAGTCGTCATCGGCAGAGAGCTTCGCTAGCGCCGCGGTTGCCTGCCTACGCTCGTTGACATGCAGGCTGGGCGCTATCATGTTCATCAGGTCCAGACCGCGCCCAGCGTCCAGCTCGCCAACCTCATACAGCACGACCAGCTCGTGGGCGGCCTCGATGCGCTCTCCGGCGTTGGGTTCGTCGCCTGTGATGAGCGTAGCCAGATAGAAGACGCCGTTGGCGGTCTCGTGCTCGTCCCATGTGCTGTCTTTGGAGATACTGGCCAGCTCGGTGACTGAGCGGCTGCGCTCGTCGATGGAAAGCTCTGGCGCAATGACGTGCAGAAGGTCCAGAATGCGCGATGGGTTGGTAATCCCTGACGAGCTATGGGCAATTATCTCGGCGACCGCGTCTGATCGCCTCTCGCCTTCCAAGGGGTCGGAGGTGGAGAATCGAGCCAGTATCGAGGCGGCGTCTACCGAGGCGCTAGAGTGCGAGGCAGGAGATTCTGCCTCGGGTGTCGATTTCATAACAACAATACCAGGTGGCGAAGATTCTCCGCCTTCGTTGCTGCCCCAGCATACGACTTCGCCGCTCACCCGCACTCCGCAGCTATGTTCGAAACCCGCCACTATCTCCGAGAACTGGCCCGACGGCGGGAGTGTTTGTCCGTGTCCGCCTTCCCCCCAGCAGGTAGCGGTGTCATCCTCGTATAGGGCACACGCATGGTCGTGTCCGACGCTTATCATCTTGAAGGGACCATCCAGTGCGGGCACGCCGGAGTTGTTGCCCCAGCACGCTCCGGTGCCATCCGCTCTCAGCGCGCAGGTAAGAGTCCCGCCGGCGCTTATCGCAACAAACCGCTGACCTAGCATATCCTCTGCTTGCCCCTCGTGATCCCGTCCCCAACATTCGGCGTCTCCATTTCTGCGCAGGCCGCAGGTATGCCACCAGCCGGCGCTTATCGCCACGAATTTGCCCTCCGGGACCTCTGTCCTACCGTAGCCGTCGAGGCCCCAGCACGCCGCCGTCCCGTCCTCACGCAAGCCGCAGGTGTGGCTTTTGCCGGCGCTCACCCACTGGAATTCACCGGGTGGATTGTGTGTCTGACCATATTCCGGTTGATCCCACCTGCGATCGTCCCATTGCCGCCAGCAAAATATTCGATCCTGTTCGGTCAATGCACAAGTATGAGCCCCGCCGGAGCTGACCATCGTGAAACGACCCGCCGGGCTATGCGCCTTAAAGAATGAGTTAATGTCCGGATATTCGTCTCCCTCGTATCCACCTCTCTCACTCCAGGGGTCGCCCCTACCCCAGCAAATAGCCTCCCCATTTCTGTTCAGGGCGCAGCTATGCACGGTGCGCAGCAAGTAACCATGTATGGTCGTGCGATGTCCATATGTGTTGATAATTGAAATGGTGGCATCATCCCACAATCCGCCACCGGCGCTAATCGTTCTGGCTTGCCTTATGTCTACTACGGGCACTGGTGTGGCAGTCGGCCTGGGGGTGGGCGTGGCAGTTGGCTGAACAGTCGGCACGGAGGTCGAGACCGGCGAGGGCGTGACGGGGACATGGGTTGCAAGGCGCACGGCGAGCATCGCTTCCACCGTTGCCTCTATGTCCGGAGTTGGGATGGGGGTGTTCACCTCAACAGGGACTTCCTTGACAACCTCCCTGACCACTTCCACCGGCACCTCGACCTCAACGATCCTTTCTACGACGGCGGCCGGCGGCCGCGCCGGCCGCGCTGGGCCTGCGGCTTCCCGGGGGTCGTCGCCGCATGCATATGACAATATGACTAGCAGCAGACCCGCAACCGCGGTCGCCGCCAACGGCGCCTTAAAGCCTGGTAGACCCATAAACCGAATCATCACTCTATATCTCCCTATGTACTTCCCGAAGGTGGTTGCCTCCCAGCAAGCCGAATTACCCTTGCGGCGGCCTAGTGAGTATGTACCCACTGGCCGCCGCCCACCAGCCCCTGAGCTCGCGCCGGTCGGCGAACCCCAGCCTGCGGCATCCGGACCTGATCTGGTTGGACACCGTTCTCGCTGACAGGTCCCGCCCTCCGGCTATCTCCTCCGGCGTCTCTCCCTCAAGGAACCTGGACACCGCGTCCATCTCCGCCCTGGTCAGCCAGACACCCAGCGCAGAAGCGCGCTCCCTGAGCAGCGCCCGCGTCGCGTCCTCATCCGACCCGGCAAGCCCACTAAGTAACTATCTCAAAACGTTGGTCAGTGTTCAATACTTCAGGTAATGTGTAAGCAGAACTCAGTTGAGGTGGAACAGCCAATATGTCTAGACAGGATGCGCTTGATACGATCTGGGAAGCGCCGGAAGACCTTTGGGAGGAGATTGAGCCATTGATCGCAGAGCTCGACCCTCCAAAGGCGACCGGACGCAAGAGAGAGGACCCCCGCAAGATGCTCAACGCGATCATCTTCCGAATGCGTTCTGGCTGCCAGTGGAACAGGCTTCCGAAGTATCTCGGTGATGACAGCACGATTCATCGCACGTTCCAGAGGTGGGAGTCGGCAGGGGTATTTCCCAGGCTCTGGGCTGCCACCACAGTCTCACTGCGATGAGTTGGGTGGTGTGGATTGGGAGTGGCAATCGCAGATGCGGCGATGGGCAAAGCGCGTTTGGGGGGGATGCGGTCGGACGGAATCCGACAGACCGAGGAAAGCCCGGAACCAAACGCAGCATCCTGGTGGAAGCGAGCGGAGGTCCATTGAGCATCGTAGTGGCCGGGGCGAATGTCCACGATACCAAACTGTTGGAGAAGACTCTGGAATCTGTGGTGGTTGAGCGTCCCGTTCCGAGTGTTCATCGGCCTCAACATCTATGCCTGGACAAAGGATATGACAACCCCACAGGACATAAAACCGCATTGAGACACCACTATGAGCCACACATCCGAAGAATAGGAGAGGAGAAGTTCGACGAGTCTGGACAGAAACGCTATCCTGCGCGTCGCTGGGTGGTTGAGCGAACATTGGGCTGGCTCTCAAAGTGTCGTGGAATCCTGATCAGGTATGAGAAGAGAGTGCAGAACTACCTTGCGATGCTGCAACTGGCGTGTGCGCTCATATGGTATCGCCGATGGTATCAACTTAAGGTTTTGAGATATTTTCTAAGCTCGACTTTGTACATAAGTTGGACAGAATATAAGAGCGGGGTAAGCTAATCGGACCAAACAACCACGAAAGGTTCCGTTATGCTCACCCTGCCAGATTCCATTGTACCCATACTCCAGCCTTTCTCAACTCTCTTTCAGCAACGAACCTGGACAAAGGCTCAGGTACTGCTCGTCGGGGCCATTCTAGCCCCTCGCAAGCGGACCATCACATCAGCGCTTCAAGCCATGGGACTCAGCGACGATGCCGGCTTCGCAAAGTACCATCACGTTCTCAATCGCGCCACGTGGTCATCCCTGCGGCTGAGCCGTGTCCTGCTGTTGCTTCTCATACAGCGGTTCGATCATGGTGACGGCCCCCTGGTGTTTGGCATAGACGAGACGATTGAGCGAAGGCGAGGCAGACGCATCGAGGCCAAGGGTATATATCGAGACGGCGCGCGCTCCAGCGCAAGCCACTTCGTCAAGGCGTCCGGCCTGCGTTGCAGGGCTTGTGCAAAGTCTGTTTAGGCGGAAGTTAAGAGTTTGAGCGCACTGTCCCAGTGAGCGGCGTAGATTCGGCGTTGTCTGGGCACGTTTCTGACTCCCATCCGCAACATCAGTCCCAACGTTAGGCTGTTGATAGTCGCCATGTAATTGATTAGCGGGTTTGCGGAGTCGGCGGAAGAGAGTCAGAATGAGCGAAGTGGAACAGGAGCGCCGCCGAACACATCGCAGAGCGCATCCACCAGCGTATCGTCATCAACCTTCCTTGCCAGGGTCCTGATCACGCTCGTGAACGCCGAGTACGCCTCAGCCCCTTCGTAGGTCTTGGAGCAGTGAGACACCTTTCGAGCTATCACCGCTCCGCGCAAGGCCCGTTCAGCCCGATTGTTGGTGGGCTCTACTCTCGGATCATCCAGAAAGCGCAGCAGGTTGCCACGGTCGTTGTGCCGGCCGAGTTCGTTCAGCAGTCTCTGATTGTCCGGGTCCGGCATCTGACGGTCTCTGAGATGGTGGGACACCTCACGTTTCAACCGCTCAGACTCACCCACAAAGTCCACCGACTCTCCACGCAACCCCAATTCCCGCAGCTCAATCGACTCTCTCAGAAGTTCGATCAACCGCTTTCCGAAGCTCCGTCCTCTGCCCACCTTGGTCTGAACCACCTCACCGATAGAGCGTATGACGCGCGCCATGCACTTCTGTTGTCTGACACCGGACAGGGTATGGGAGTCATAGCTTCTGCCCCTGTCCGTAACCATCACTCCTCCATAGTCTGAGGGGATCAACTCTCTGACCTCCTCGTTTCGGTGGCGAGCGCGTACCTGGTACACAGTGGCCTCATCAGTCTCGAACGCCATCAGAAAGGCAGGCTCTCCGCCCACACGCCAGCCCGTGTCGTCGGTGTGTACGAACGAACTTGAGCGCACCGAACCGCGCAGACTGCGGTAGGCGTCTCCAACCTCTCCCTTAGCGCGGCGCAGAGCGTCCTGGGTGATTGCGCTCTGAGTTATCTTCACTCCCGTCAGAGTTCTGAGTATAGAGGGAATCTTCCTCACCGGAACCCCCGCGCTGTGATGCAGAACATGGGCCGCCGACATCACACGTCTTCCCATTCTGTGAGCGCTCGCGCCATACTGGTCAGGGGCGACTTCCCGATGGCGACCGCGAACCCTCTTGCCACAGGACTGACAACGGCATATCTGTACCCTGTATCCCTTCACCTCGGGCCTGGGCATCGGGGGAATGTCGGTCACATACGCATACCCCACTCCCTCATGTTCGAGGGCGCCTCCGCATCCCGGGCAACTGTCCGCCGACACTGAAACGTCGATGGTCGGTTCTGTCAGTTCGTCCGCAGAGGGGGGTTTACGGAAGCTGAACGACCCTGTTCCCGGCTTTCGGCCCGGACGCCTGGGCTTTGCGGCTCGCTTGCCCTTGGAGAACGGAGCCGCCTGGCGTTTTCCCGCTCGCTGAGCCTCAGCGAGTTGCTTCTGTAACTCTAGGATCGTCGCCAACTGTCGGGCGTTCCGCTCCTCCAGTCGGTTGACCTGCGCACGAAGGTCGTCGCATTCAGAGGGAGAAAGGTCTTTGTCCGTACACATAGCCGCAGTATAAGAAGATGCTCAGCCCGACGCAATCCGCAGCCGCTAATCAATTACGTCGCCATCATGCGTTGAGCGTGTCCGTCTCTCAGGCAACACCAGTCCTCGCGCAACGTCTCGTCTCGACGATAATGCAGTCCGTTTTCGATCTGCCAATGGGTTCTTACTATCTCCAGTAGCTTTCGAGGACTGGCGCAGCGCTTGTCCAGGCTTGTTATCCCATAGCTGATTTGTCGGGTTATCTTCCCGTCTCCGACACGTTGGACTCTTCGTTCCAACTTGAAGACCTGCCGCGCGTATGGCCAGTCCAGATAGTCGTTCAGATCAGAACTGGCTCTGAGTACGCGTCGCTCGAGTCTTCCATGTCCTTTGTCTATGGTCTCGGCTCTGGCGATTGTGGCGCCGAGACAGTCGGTCTGTGAACTTTCATTCTCAAACAGTATGGCTATGTCCTCGCGCAACTGTGGCTGGTTGTCTTTGACATTCCACACATACTCACCGCCCGATTCCACTATCTGCGCCGACAGTTGACGTTGTGTGAACATCGCGTCGGCCGTTATCACCTTGCCCCGCAGGTCTATGGCGTCCAGCAGGCGTGGGGCCGCCGAAATCTCGTTTTCCTTCCCATCCACTTCCACCTGAGCCAGAACATAGCCTTCTTCAGGCACGTAGGCCGCCAACAGATGCACCCCACGTCTGCGACCCGTTCCTATGCTGCCTCGCAGTGTCTTGCCGTCTATCGCCACCTGAACCCACTGTCCACTCGCCTTGGATGTG
Organism: Dehalococcoidia bacterium; assembly: GCA_965197685.1. GTDB lineage: Bacteria > Chloroflexota > Dehalococcoidia > Lucifugimonadales > UBA1123 > VXRN01. Next base: position 277,262 of record CBDANP010000007.1, on the reverse strand, counting down.
GTGAAGAAGTCGCGTACCGATCTTTCCAACTCCAACACAGAAACCGCTTTGGACAGCGCCCGACTGTAAGTCGTTCGGTGAGGAGCCTGAACCCGACCTAGACCCAGCGCCCTGCACAGACCTTCTCGTCTGTGCCACACCCACTCCGATATTCCTGACAGTCTGTCCTCGCCCGCCAGCTTAGCCAATACGATGAACACCAGAATGTCCACCAACTTATAACGTACGCCACGAGCGTCTCGATAGTCTTTGAGCCGACTCAGATAATCGTAGAGACTGCCAATGTCCAGCACGAACCCTTCTCCAATGTCATTGACCTCTGACTCAACTGGGATATACTCCATTTGACCTTCCTCCGAACGATAGGTGTGGTTTATTGTCCCTATCTACGGGGAAGGTCTTCCCTTCTGTCAATCTACTTTGCACAAGCCCTGCCTGCGTTGGATAAGCCTGATGTGGCTGAGCGACATACCCTGGGCGCGCAGGACATGGGCATTGCCTGTACTGACAGCCCTGGCTCCTTCCGAACGCTATTATCAGAAGAGAGGGCGAACTCGCAAGAAGATCACCGACTGGGCGCGTCAGATGATACTCCAACTCCGGCGCTGGCTTCCGAACCGTCCCATCGTGGTGGTGGCGGACAGCGGCTACGCCGCTCTCGATCTGCTCCACTTCCGCCAGTCCATGGCTAAGCCCGTCACCCTCATCACCAGGTTGAGACTGGACGCCGCGCTCTACGAACCCGCTCCAACCCGGCTGCCCGGTCAGATGGGGCGTCCACGTCTGAAGGGACAACGACTGCCCACGCTCAAAGAACTCCTCGACTGCCCCGACACGCGCTGGTTCCGGGCGTCGGTCGCATGGTACGACAACGACACCCGAGCAGTGGAACTCAGCTCTCACACCGCGCTCTGGTATCACACCGGCAAGTCGCCTGTGTCCATTCGCTGGGTTCTCATCCGAGACCCTCTCAGACAGTTCCACTCCCAGGCTCTGCTATGTACCTATCTTTCGGTCTCCCCCGTGCAGATCGTCGAATGGTTCACTCTGCGCTGGCGGCTTGAGGTGACCTTCCAGGAGGTACGCGCTCACCTCGGAGTGGAGACGCAACGTCAATGGTCAGACCTCGCCATAGCCCGTACCACGCCCGCGCTGTTGGCGCTGTTCTCCTGGATAACTCTCGCGGCCGAACTGCTAAGGCGGGAAGGTACGGTTCCTCTGCGCTCAGCCGCATGGTACGCCAAGTCTGAGCCAACGTTCAGCGACGCAATCGCATTGGCGCGTCATCATATGTGGAGAGCCTCCGAGACTTTTTGTGTGTCTGGGTGGAAACCCGATATCGTGAAAATCCCCGCGCCCCTATTCAAACGACTCATGGAATCGCTGACTTATGCCGCCTGAATGTACAAAGTCGAGCTTAGTCTCAATATGAGTATTTATTCTGTTCCTCGCATCCGGGGGTCCAGGACGTCCCGGAGCGAATCGCCCAGGAAGTTCCAGGCTAACACAACGATGATTATTGACACTCCGGGGAACACGCCCAGCCACGGCGCCGTTCTGGAATGGATTGCCGGTGTGTCAGCGGAGCTATCCGCTGTCACGGTGGGGGAGATAAAGTCAGGAAGCGAAATCACACGCGAACAGGACTAGGTGTTGTCTTTCCAGGTTGACCCACCTGTGGCGCGGTAGAGGGCTACTAGTGCGCCTCTATCAGACCCGGGGATACCCTGGGCGCCGCCGTCGGCTTGGATGTTTCGGTCGGATATGGCGTGTACGTGGGCAATGCGGTCTGGGTTGCAGGGCCCGCTATCTCGGGAGGCTCGGAGCTACATCCGAGAAGCGCTAGCGCCACGCTCACCAAAGCGGCAGCCATCGCAACCGTCCTGAACAGGCTCATATCCAATACCTCTGGAGCGAGTGGTGTGCGCTACCGGTAACATTGCTGATGTCGTATCGGCTAACAATCCAGCAATCCCAATCGATCCATGTCATGGTTCGGAATGTCTCTCAGCGCTCCAGGCACGCATCCCGAGAGACTGTTGCCGCCGAGCCATAGCCACTCCAAATCCGGCAAATCGGACAGTCCGTTTGGAATGTCCCCGGTAAGTTGGTTGTCGTTCAAAAACAGTTGCCGCAACGGGAAGTCGGACAGCCATGAGGGGATGTCCCCCGTCAACCGGTTCCTGTTGACGTTGAAATAGAGCACGTCAGTGAGTTTGGCCAAATTATCGGGGATCGCCCCCGTCAACTGGTTCTCACTCAGGTGTATCGTTCGCAGGCCGGGAAGGTCGCCCAACCACGAGGGTATCTCTCCAGTCAGTTCATTTCCGCCCACGGAGAAATGCAACAGCTCCGACAGATTAGCTAGTGTCGACGGGATCTCGCCGTTCAGTTCGTTGCCCGAGATACTTAGCTCCTTCAAACCGGCGAGGTTGCCGAGACCTGGCGGTATGGGGCCACTCAGGCGATTGCGCCCCAAGGACAAGACCTTGAGGTTGGAGAGATTGCCGAGCCCCGGCGGTATCTCGCCGTTCAACTGGTTTTCCCGCAATCTCAACTCCCTGAGGCGGCTCAGATTGCCCAATTCCGGCGGCAGTTCCCCGCTCAACCGGTTGTCCCGCAGGTCCAAAACCGTGACGTACCCCTCCCGGTCGGTGGTCACTCCATGCCATTTACTTCCCGGTTCGTCGGTGAGCCAGTTGTCATTTTTCTCCCAATAGACTCCGCCGGTGGCATCGTACAGTGCAGCCAAGGCCTCCCGACCCACCGTCGCGAGAGGCACCCGGGGAGCGATGTCCGGCAGATCCACATCGGGGAACCCGTCGGCGCGGTGTTCCTCAAACAATGGGTAAAACTCTTCGACGGTCATTCCGAAGGCTGCTTCGAAAGCCTCCCGCCAAGGAGTGTCCGGCTCCAACAATCCCCAGAAGCTGATCAGGGCTTCTTCACCGGCCTTCGCCGCCAGCAACTCACTGGCCATCGCTGCCATGTCGTAACGGCCCGGACCGGCTTTCAGGCCATCGTAGGTTTCCGTTTCTTCGAGCTGAACATCGACCTGGCGGGATTGTCGTATCAAATTCTGTCGGCTTTGTTCATAGGGGACAAGGCCTCCCATTGCCAGAGCTCTGTAGGAATGAAATGTGGCAAACCCTTCCTGCATCCAGGCGGGGCCGATTACCCGCACCTCCTGGTGCGTGGTGTCGAAACGGCCATGTCTTTGCAACGTGTACTGATAAACATGGCTTAGCTCGTGCGCTGCTGCCGTCGGCATAAATCCGGGATAGCTTGCGTATGCCAGCGGGTTGACCATGATCCAACCCGAGTCCTCATCCTCCGGCTCCAACCCCGCAAGGCCGGCCCACCTGTCATCGACGAACTTCTGCCGAGCGTCCTCCAATCTTCGTCGCTCCAACCGGGCCAGGGTCCTGGCCGCCGACTCGGGGTCGTGATAAATGTAAAACGTAGCGTCATCGGGCAATGGCGGCAGGCCCAGCGACGAGACGTACAGGTGCATCGGGACGATTCCCTTCCGCATGTCGTAGAAGATGGAATCCGGGACATCTGGGCCTACCTCCCATCTCAAGTACGGAATGTCAGGGTCCTGGAACTCCCGGACTCCTGGGGTGTCAGGCAGGATGGACGGTGTGGGTGTGGGTACCGGTGTAGCAGTGGCGGTTGGATCGGGGGTTGGAGTAGCCACGGGCGTCGCAGGGGGATCCGGGGACGGTTGGGGGATTGGAGTAACAGTGGGCGTGGGTGTTGGCGCGACCGTAGGCGATGCCGACGGCGTCGGCCCTGGCGTCCTGGATGGCGGTGGTGTCGCCATCGGTTGTGGCTCTGGCGCCGGCGTGCTCGTGGGCAATGGCATGGGGGTCGGCTCCGGTTGTTCAGTGGGCGCAGCGCTTGGCGCCCGGATCGGAGCTACTGTGGGCACCGGCGCCACCGCCGTCGGCTCGGATGTTGCGGTGGGAAATGGCGTGTGCGTCGGATACGGCGTGTACGTGGGCAATGGGGTGTAAGTGGGAAGCGGCGGCGGGGTTGCGGAGGGAGCCGGTACTACCGGTGGCTCCAACGTGCAGCCCACCCCTATCAACACGGCGAACAAGAGCCCGATGGTCAGCCCGGGCCGCCAGTTGCTCCGCATGGCTGTCCTCCTTTCCCCGGATCTTAGCTCGACTTTGTACATAAGTTGGACAGGATATGAAAACAGGGTAAGCTAATCGGACCAAACCACGACGAAAGGTTCCGTTATGCTCACCCTGCCAGATTCCATTGTACCCATACTCCAGCCTTTCTCAACTCTGTTTCAGCAAAGAACCTGGACAAAGGCTCAGGTCCTGCTCGTCGGGGCCATTCTGGCTCCTCGCAAGCGGACCATCACATCAGCGCTTAGAGCCATGGGACTCAGCGACGATGTCGGCTTCGCGAAGTACCATCACGTTCTCAATCGCGCCACGTGGTCGTCCTTACGACTGAGCCGTGTCCTGCTGTCGCTCCTCATACAGCGGTTCGACCGTGGCGTCGGCCCCCTGGTGTTTGGCATAGACGAGACGATTGAGCGAAGGCGAGGCAGACGCATCAAGGCCAAGGGTATATATCGAGACAGAGCGCGCTCCAGCGCAAGTCACTTCGTCAAGGCCTCCGGCCTGCGTTGGATAAGCCTGATGTGGCTGAGCGCCATACCCTGGGCGCGCAGGACATGGGCATTGCCTGTACTGACAGCGCTTGCGCCCTCAGAACGCTACAACCGGAAGATGGGTAAAGCCCATAAGAAGATCACCGACTGGGCGCGCCAGATGATACTCCAACTCCGGCGCTGGCTGCCGGACCGTCCCATCGTGGTGGTGGCGGACAGCGGCTACGCCGCTCTCGATCTGCTCCACTTCTGCCAGTCCATGGCTAAGCCCGTCACCTTCATCACCAGGTTGAGACTGGACGCCGCGCTCTACGAACCCGCTCCAACCCGACTGCCCGGTCAGATGGGACGCCCGCGTCTGAAGGGACAACGACTGCCCACGCTCAAAGAACTCCTCGACCGCCCCGATACGCGCTGGAGCCGGACATCGCTCGCATGGTACGACAACGATACCCGGACGGTGGAACTCAGCTCTCACACCGCGCTCTGGTATCACACCGGCAAGCCGCCTGTGCCCATTCGATGGGTTCTCATCCGAGACCCTCTCAGGCAGTTCCACTCCCAGGCTCTGCTGTGCACCGATCTTTCGGTCTCCCCTGTAGAGATCGTCGAATGGTTCACTCTGCGCTGGCGGCTTGAGGTGACCTTCCAGGAGGTACGCGCTCACCTCGGAGTGGAGACGCAGCGTCAATGGTCAGACCTCGCCATAGCCCGTACGACGCCTGCGCTGTTGGCGCTGTTCTCCTGGATAACTCTCGCGGCCGAACTGCTAAGTCGGGAAGGTTCGGTTCCACTGCGCTCAGCCGCATGGTACGCCAAGTCCGAACCGACATTCAGTGACGCAATCGCATTGACGCGTCATCATATGTGGAGAGCCTCCGAGACTTTTTGTGTGTCTGAGCGGAAACCCGATATCATGAAAATCCCTGCGCTCCTGTTCAAACGACTCATCGAATCGCTAACTTATGCCGCCTGAATGTACAAAGTCGAGCTAAGGAGCCGCCAATTGGCTTTCGCTTTCGGCTTGCGAGACAGACTGCTCAAAACCATTCACCCGACCGCGCGGATTGCGCTGTCGGGTTTGATGGCCGTCGCCGTGATTACGGCATGTGACAAAGGAGATATGCCTGCTCCGACTCAGGAGCCAACAGCCACCACGACGCGGGAACCGACGCCCACGCCAATTCAGACCACCCGTCCCGGCGCGGCAGGGCTGGACGACCCTCTTTTTCCCGGGCTGGGCAACGGCGGATATGATGTTTCCCGCTACACGGTGACCCTCAACATCGACGTGGAAGCCAACGAGATCTCGGGCCGGGCTCAAATCGAAGCCGACGCTACACAGGACCTCTCCTCGTTCAATCTGGACTTTCGAGGCTTAACGGTTGCGCAGGTTGCCGTGGATGGCCGTCCAGCCGACCACTCTCGCGCCGGATACGAGCTGACAATCGAGCCCCGTGCCCCTGTCCCCGTAGGAACGACCTTCAAAGCCACGGTCTCTTACGAGGGACAGCCTTCGACCAGCTCTGTGCCTGGAACAAGTCTCCTGACCGGCTGGATAAATTACGGGACCGGGATAATCGCGTACGGCGAACCCTGGGGGGCGTCGCACTGGCTCCCGGTCAATGAGCATCCATCCGATAAAGCCCTGTACACCTTCATGATCACGGTGCCCGAGCCTTATGAAGCGGCATCGAACGGTGAATTGACCAGCACGACCGATCACGGGGAGACTGTGACGTACGTATGGGAGAGCGTCCATGAGATGGCCAGCTATCTGGCGTTCCTGGCAGTCGCACAGTTTGATGTCGTCGCCAGTGAAAGTCCTGGGGGGATTACCGTCGTTGACTCGGTTGAAGCGTCGATAGACGAATCAGCAAGGAGTAGTCTGGATAGCGTCCCTTTGATAGTCGATTTCTTCAGTGAATTGTTCGGGCCGTATCCATTCGATTCCACCGGCTCCGTCGTCATTGACGAGGCGATTCCGCCGCTGGAAACCCAACCACGGCCAGTCTACGGGATACGGACACTGGAGGATTTCGGCGACAGGTTGATAGCCCACGAGTTGGCGCACCAGTGGTTTGGAAATCTGCTTACTCCCGCGTCGTGGCAGGACTTGTGGCTGAGCGAGGGGTTCGCCACCTACGCTGAGTGGCTGTGGTTGGACCACAGGTCCGGCGGCTGTTTCGAGGAGTTCTGGGAGATGGTCTGGCGACCTGTCTATGGGCCGCCGGCGAATCCCGACCCCGACTCTCTTTTCAGCGGCAGCGTGTATGCGAGAGGCGCAATGGCCCTCCACGCACTGCGCATTGAAATCGGCGACGAGGCGTTTTTCAAGACTCTGCGTGAGTATATTTCCCGCCACGCCGGGGGTAACGTGACAACCGAGGACTTTGTGGTCGTGGCTGAGGAGATGGCGGGCAGGGAACTGGACGACCTTTTCGATTCCTGGCTCTTCGGTGAGACCACTCCTCTTCCGCCGGGAATGAACAGCGGTCTGGGCAATCAGCCAACTCCTTCTCCAGGTCGGGCTATTGGGGAGGGGTGTCTACACGGACATCGGTAACAGCCCCACGGTTCAACTATATCTTTACCACGCCGCTCGTCAGCTACCCGATGTCAGATGGAGGGAGGCGGGAAAAGGCGGAGGCATGATTGTGAGGGGCGGAGGGCAGGGTGCTGGCGGAACCTTTCTTGAGTCGCTTTGCCCCGGCCCACCACAATTGCCGGAGAGGGCCTTTGGGGGCCTCACAGTTCCCCAGCCACATCTCGAAGACGGTGCCGCCTGCCGTCCAGCCAAGAGCCAACATGGCGCTCCTTCCGTATCCCCTGCCCATACGCGTCACACTACGAGAATCGAGAGACCTTGGTGCGTCGAAAGCCTGCCGAGCCACATCTCGAAGACGGTGGTATCTACCGTAAGTGGTGGTGGACCAAGACGTACCGAATTGCGAACTTTTCGCTGGGAGGTCCTGATTTAAGGAATCGCGCAGGCTCCCCTGGCCTGGTCCACACGAGCCTCCAGCCTGTTAAGGTTGGAGGCTCGGCCGTTGTTAGAGAACACCGACCCGATTCACAATCATGTCGTCTCCTGTTACGGGCGCTCAGGCTCCGTCCTTAGACCCTCGCGCTCCCCACCCCGAGCTCACAACCAATGGCTCACGCAGGCCCTGGTCGATCAGTCCACCGGAAGCGGCAGCCGCACCCACAGGGGCAGGTGATCGCTCACCTTATGCTCGAACCTCGCCGTGAAGTCCGATCTCTCAGCGGTCGAGAGCTCCTGGTAGGGGCGACCCAGTATCGCCTCGCTGAAGAGGTTGCCGAACTCAAACACCCCGTAGTCCGGCCCTCTGGCCTCGGCGCCCATTACCGCATTGTCCATGTAGGTCGGCAGACGCGAATCCCGGTTGAACAGGCCAATCTGGTCGAAGGTCTCCGTCATCCGGGCATTGGTCCGGAAGACCTCCTGCCGGCCTGGATGGACATCGAGGAAGGGGAAGTTGACGTTGGCCCCGTCCAGCTCGCCGTTCAGCGACTTGATGCGCTCCTCTATCCGCGCCCGGTCCCTGGCGGGATTGTCGTAGTCCAGGTTGAGGTCGCCCAGCAGCATGAAGTTGGGGTAGTAGGCGTGGCTCTGGGCGCTGAACCGGCCCATGATCCAGTCGACCAGCGCGTTGAACTCCTGGCGCCGGTCGTCGATGTAGTTCCCGAAGTAGAGATGGGCGTTGACGGCCATGAACTCATACGGCCGGGTGCCGGGATGGCCGGGTATGCGGAACGCCACGCAGAAGGGCTGACGGATGAAAGACAGGAAGACGCTCAGCCTGAGCCTGGGCTTGGTCCTGCGCCTTCCCGACCGGTAGTCCGCAAGCCTCTTCGAGTAAGGCCCCAGGTCGCCGACAAACGCCTCGTAGTTCTCGGCTATGGAGTCGATGATCTTGGTGCGGTCGAAGGTGACGTCGCTGGACACCTCCATCCGTTCCACCGCATTCCAGCGGTAGATGAATCCAAGCCGCTCACCCAGTCCAGGCTCGCCGGGGAACACGCCGGTCAGGTCGGAGACCACCAGGCCGAACTCGGGTCCAAGCAGGGACATCAACCGCCGCAGTCCGCTGAGGTTGTCCATGATCTCCTGAACGGCCAGCAGGTCGAAGTTGCGGCAGACGTCCGCCAGGAACTCCCAGGTGTCGGGGCTGCGGCTCCGGGACGATCCCAACTTGCGGATGTTGAACGAACCCAGCAGCGCCGAGCCATACTCCCTCTGCGGCAGGCCGTACCGCGCTGGGTCTTCGTCCAGTCTGGCCCTGATTAGTTTCCATTCGGCTGATGTGAACTGCTTTGCCATTCTGTCCTCCATTCAAGTCAAGATAAGTCGTTAGCGCCGTCAACGCAAGGTGCGCCCTCGTGCGGGGTGATGATGTCCCGACTTCCCGCATCTCCCCCTTCTCCATCCGGTAGCCGACCCTGGGCTCGGCGAAGACAAAGGCCGGGTCTGATGCGTCGTCGCCCAGCTTGCGGCGGAGCCGCTTCGCCGCAGCGCCGCTGCGAGTCGCCGAAGCAGTCCGCTCCGCACAGCCCGGACCGCCACCGTCACCACACCGTCCCTGCCCTGCCCGGCCATCTCTAACTCCCCGAACCCCTCCGGGATGAACCCCAGACCGCCCCTCATGGCCGTGTAAGGCATAGACATTTGCCTATAAGCAGTGTGGGCTATAGGCCCTTGATACCTTCAGATCATTGGACTAAATTCTAGGATGGCGATGAGCGCTGGACGAGCATGTCCACCTGGCCGGCTCGATTATTTTGGCCCTCTCCTGCCGAGACCGAGCCCACCGCCCCGGGCGGAGGGACATATCTCATTCCAGCCGCAATCCGCCGCAATCCGATTGAAGGAGACGAGTCCTGAATCCAGTGAACGCAGCGGCCGGCGCGTTTCCGGCTTTCCTGCGGAACTTCGACCTGCCGGAGCCGGGCGAACTGCGCCGCGTGGCCAGGGTCTATGTCTGGGGACGCTGGTTCGTCCTGTCTATTGCCACGTTCGCCTGGCTGTACCCGCCCGACGCCGAAGACGCCGCATATCCGCCGAACGTGGCGCTCGCGACGCTGCTGCTCGCAACCAACGGATACCTGCACCGCCGGCTCGCCACGCAGAGGACCGTGTCCTGGCGGTGGATGCTTGCGCTGAGCGCCCTGGACCTGGCGATGCTCAGCGCCGGCGTTGCGGCGCACCGGGGGTTCGAGTCTCCCTTCTTCGTGGGCTACTACCCGTCCCTGGCGATGTTCGCGGTGGTATTCGGGTCGGTCAGGCTGAACATCGCCTGGGTAACGATGGCGGCGGCCGTCTACGCGGCGCTCTGCCTCGCGGTGGAGCCCGGGCTGGACCTGTCGGTGGACGATGAGGAGATACTGCTCGTAAGAGTCGCCGGGATGTACACGGTGGTTGTCGTGGTCAACCTGATCTCCCGTGTGGAGCGTATCAGGAGGATGCAGGCGGTGGAGCGGGAGCGGGCGCTTCAGCGGGAGCGGGTGGAGCTCTCCCACACCATCCACAACACGATGGCCCAGTCCGCCTACATGATAGGGATGGGCATCGAGAGGGCGAAGGGGCTTGCCGACCGGTCCAACGAGGAGCTGATGTCCACGCTCGACGAGACCTCGGCGCTGTCGCGGTCGGCGATGTGGGAGATGAGGCACCCGATGGAGATCGGGGAGATCTTCGAGGGCATGGAGCTTGGCGGGGCGCTGGAGTCGCTCGTGGCGACCTTCTCGACCATCTCCTCCATACCCGCCGACCTCGCGCAGACGGGCGTCGAGCCGCCCCTGCCCACCGCAACGCGGGGCGCGCTGTTCTCCATCGCCTTCAACGCCTTGACCAACGCGCTGCGCCACTCCAGCGCGGGTCGCGTCCGCGTCGGCCTCGACTTCGAGCGCGACGGTATGCGGATGTCGATTTCGGACGATGGGACCGGCCTGCCCGACGACTACGCGACGCGCGGTCAGGGCTTCAGGAACATGCGGGAGGACGCCGAGCGAATGGGCGGCAGGCTTGTCGTGGAGACGAGCGGGTCCGAATGGAGAACCGCGGTTATCTGCGTGATACCCTATGAGCGTATGAGAGGAGGAAGCTGAAGTGCCTTCGACACCGGTCAGAGTCCTGCTGGTGGATGATCACCCGGTCATGCGGGACGGTCTTAAGCAATTGCTGGAGCGAACCGGCGAGTTCGAGGTGGTGGGAGAAGCCGGAGACGGAGAGGAGGCGGAGCGGATGGCGAAGGACCTTGTCCCGGGCCTCGTCATCATGGACGTGCTGATGCCGCGCAGGGACGGGATAGAGGCGTGCCGGGAGATCATGGACGCGCTGCCGGACGTCAGAACGCTCATACTGACCGCCTCCACTGAAAGGAACGCCGTCATAGAGGCGGTGGCCGCCGGCGCCGACGGCTACCTTCAGAAGTTCACCGGAACGGAGGAGCTGCTGGATACGGTCAGGGACGTCGCAAGGGGCGAGTACCGGATGCCGCGCGACGTGATGAGACGCGTATTCCGGCGACTGCGCAACATGCCGGAGCAGGGCGATTCGGCAAAGCGGAAGGGGCTGACATCGAGGGAGAAGGAGATACTCACACAGTTCGCCAGGGGGATGTCGTACTCCGCCATCGCCGAGTCCAGGGGCAACAGACCTTCGACGATCCGCAACACCATCTACGGCATACAGAACAAGCTGGGATTCGGCAGCAGGCAGGAGATCGTCGTCTGGGCAGTTCGAAACGGGCTGCTGGACTGAAAGATCGGCTGAAATTCTCCCACACTATCTCCCCATGACCAGATAGCGTCTCCACCGCCCGCCCAACGTCCCACAGCAGGGCGGTCCCGCAGCACTCGCGCCGCAAGCCGCCTGCCTTGCCCCTTAGCGGTCCGCCAGGAACCGGCGAATCAGGCCGACGGGCAACCGAGCGAGCCTCTGGCTTGTCTCAGACCGCCACAGCCATTTCGACGCTTGCGGCTACGTCCCGCCCGCCCCCGCCATTTCCCAGCCGTCAGCCGATGTGGCTCCCGTTGAGCGGCCACGCCGCTTCCTGAACACACTCGGCTGAGACCTGCCGCGACATGGGCATAGGCATATCTAGGCATTTGCCTACGCGCCTCTTATAGACAAATGCCTAGTGCAATTTAGACATTTGCTCCTTATATCCGGCCTGGAAGCTCTCTACAATTTATGTTGACGAGGGCTGCTTTTCGGGCGGCAAGCCCTGTCATGGGCAACGAGAAGTCCAGGCATTCATACGACGTTAGGAGAGAGGAACGATGAACCGCAGGGGTAGACAGAGAGGAGCGAAAACGTGAAGTCCATTGCAATCAGTATGCTGGGTGCGGGCGCGATTCTCCTTGCCATTCTCCTGGGCGGCTGCTCCGATGATCCAGACCCCACGCCTTCGGCCAAGACCGTTCCCGGTCCCATCATTACAGCGCAGCCCGGCCTCGCACTGGAACCAACGTCCACTCCCACATTGGTTCCGGCAGACACTCCCACACCGGAACCAACGTCCACTCCCACATCGGTTCCGACAGACACTCCCACACCGGAACCAACGCCAACCCCCACATCGGCTCCGACAAACACTCCCACGCCAGAGCCAACGCCCACGCCGACCACGGCTCCCCCGGCTACCCCAACGAACACACCCACGCCGACCACGGCTCCCCCAACGAACACACCCACGCCGACACCTACGGCCACGCCGACGCCAGCACCAACTCCCACTGCACAATTGACGGCTGCCGAAGTGTATTCGCTTGTCTTCTCTTCGATACCGTTCATTGAAACGCCAACTGGTACGGGCAGCGGTGTCCTGATCGAAGGCGGTTACGTGATAACCAACTACCACGTGGTATGGCCCTATGAAGCAGTCCGGGTTGTGTTTCCCGACGACAAGGTGTTGCAGAATGTGCCGGTCGTGGGGTGGGACTCCATGGCAGACCTGGCGGTGCTTGGCCCGGTAGATGTACAGGCTCGTCCGTCGAAACTGGGCGATGGAGAGGACTTGGCCCCCGGCAGCGAGTTGTTTCTGGTGGGATACCCCGCCGAAGTGGACGAGTTCCCGGAGCCTACCATCACCCGCGGCATCCTCTCGCGCTTCCGCGAGTGGGAGCGGCTTGGGATGACCTATCTTCAGACCGACGCGGCCATTGCGGGCGGTCAAAGCGGCGGGGCGCTGGTCAACTCCCTGGGCGAGGTAATCGGCATCTCCACGTTTTCTTTCAGCCAAGCCGGATTCGGGCTGGCGACATCGGCGGCTGACAACGCGCCCATCGTGGAGCGGCTGATTCAGGGCGATCTCACGTCCGAGCTGGGTGACCGCCGGTTGCCAGCCGGGGGCGGTGCCTTCGAGTTCTACGTGGAGTTGGCTAACGTCTGGGACTCCCGAACCTTCGTCTTGGACGCAGCGGTAGGAACGACGCTCGGAGTCGCCCTCGTAGGCACGGAAGATGGGTTGTTCCGTGTGTACGACCCATTCGGGTTGCTCCTGGAAGTGGACGACGGCTTCACCGGTACCGAGTCCGGGACAGTGGAGCTGTTGGCGGACGGGGTTCATTTCCTACAAGTCGAGACGTTGTCGGGCGAATCATCCACCTTTGGCCTGGGCAGCACCATCAGGCTGAAACCCTTCCACGACCCGGATGACGGCCGGACCATCGTGATAGGAGAAACAGTTGCTGGAAACATCGACTTCCACTTCGATTGGGACTGGTATTCAATTCGCCTGGAGGAAGGAGAGACGGTAACAATCTCTACTGACTCCATCAATGTGGACGCTCTCCTCTACGTCGACTTTCCCAACTCCCGTGACGATCAGGTGGTCTCTGACGACGACAGTGGAGGAGGGTTGTTCGGGATAAACTCCGAACTGGTCTATCGCGCCCCGAACACAGGAGAATATTTCATTATCATAACCGACGCAGTGGGCGATAGCTTTGGTGGCTACTATCTGTCGGTGGAACAGGCGAGGGAAGGTACGGAAACGGTATATGTGCCAACCGACCCGCAGGTAGTTGAGGGGCAGGTAGTGGAGAGCCCCTTTGGGGAGATGCTGGTCTTCCAAGACCCGTCAGGCCGCTTCGAGATTCAGACACCGCAGATTTGGATAGAAGAGGTAGCGGACCCATCACAGTACAAGGCTTACATTGCTTCCGACCTAGCGGGGAGTAGCGTCACCATATACGTATACGTTGAGGAGAACGCACCTCTTTCTTTGACAGAGTGGGCCGACTTACTTGAAGCCGTGTGGCTTGACGAGGGCATAAATGTCCTCTCGAGAAACACGATGGAGACAGAGCAGGGCCTTCCGGCCGTACTGTTTGAATGGTCAAGTGGCGAGGTGGCCGGCGCTTGGCTAACTTATGTATCGGACGACGGTGTAGCCATCGACATCGACTACACGTTCCCCGCCGATCAGTTTGAAGCAGGAAGGGAGCTGGCCTACTACTCCTTTGGCACCTTCTTTGTAAACTGATCGCCATGCCAGCGCCAAGTGAACGGGGTACCCGCCTGAGCTAGGGCAGCCAACATGAACGGGAGCAATGCTTGTGGATCATTCCAAACCCATGATGACCGTCCACGAGTCTGTGAAGCAGTGTTTGCGAAAGTACGCCGACTTAAGCGGCCCGCCACCCGGTAACCGTCCCACAGGTGGTGGGTGAGTTTGACTGGGAGGTCGCTGAGAGCAGAGCCCCATACACAAGGACCGGTCTATGCAGCGATCAGGTTGCCCAGGCCCAGGCCCATCCACGACTCGCAGTATAGCCAGCGGGTCATAGAGGGAGGCTTAACAGTGGTGCCAAGCTGCTGCCGATAGCACTGGCGAATGGGCTGTCGGAGGGTTTGGCTTAGCCGCTTTTCCTCGCGGTGGCGGAGAGCCGATAATGAAGACTGGGCCACCACCGCCACTACACCGTCCCTGGCCTAACCGGCCACCTCGAACTTTCCCGGACCCCTCCAGCATGAACCGCAGACCGCCCCTCATGACAGGGCAAGGCATAGACAAACACCTACAAGCGGTGTGGGTGATAAGCTCTTGATGTCTTCCAGCATATTGGACTAAATTCTAGGAATTGAATGAGTGCTGGACTGGTATTTTCATCTAGTCGGTCTGATCTCTTTGACCTTCCGAGACTGAGCCTACCGCCCCGGATGGAGGGACATATCGCATTCCAGTCGCAATCTGTCGTAATCCAGCCTGATGGAGGCGAGTCCTGAACCCAGTGATCACAGCGGCCAGCGCGCTTCCAGCCTTCCTGCGTAGCTTCGACCTGCCGGTGCCGGGAGAGCTGCGCCGCGTGGCCAGGGTCTATGTATGGGGACGCTGGCAGGAGATCGTCGTCTGGGCCGTGCGAAACAGACTGGTGGACCGAGAGCTCGGCTGAATTTCTCCCGCACCAACTCCCCATGACTCGATAACGCCTCCACCGCCCGCCCAACGTCGCACGGCAAGGCGGTCCCGCAGCATTCGCGCCGCAAGCCGCCTGCCTTGCCCGGCCGTCGATCCGCCAAATCAGCGCGACAGGCAACGTACTTGCAAGCGACGAGGCCCCTGCTGTAACAGCGGGGGCCTCCGGCTTGTTACAGACCGCCGCAGCGATTCCGACGCTCGCTGCCGCACCCCGCTCGCTCTCCTCCATTCCCCGGCGTCAGCCGATGGGAGTCCCGTTGAACGTCCACTCCGCTTCCTGAACACGCTGGGCTGAGACCAGACGCGGCATGGGCATAGAGGCCCCTAGTAGTCATTTGCCTACGAATCTCTATAGACAAATGTCTAGAGCAATTCCTAGAGCAAAATAGACATATGCACCTTATATCCGGCTTGGAAGCTCTCTACTATTTACGTTGGCGAGGGCCGCTTTTCGGGCGGCCAGTCTTGTCGTGGGCAACGAAAAGTCCAGGCAATCATCCGGCGTTAGGCAATAGGAGCGATGACCAGTACCGGTAGACGAGGAATCACAATCCTCGACGGAGCACAGACAGCGGTCGCGGCCGCCCGTGTTGACGTTTAGGCCCGCGAGCGGGTCCGCCTTCCGTCGCGGGTTGGCACAGACCCCCCGATTGTCTCTGAGTAATGGCGGAGCCGGGTCATGATTCTCCCCACCAGGATGGCTCCGCTCCCACGATCCCTTGCGGTCACGGCAGCCCTGCTCCTCGCCGGGGAGTTGGCCTCATTCCTGATCTCCTCGGCGCCCAACCCTGTACACCAGGAATAATCGATGCGAATCCCTCGATCGTCCAAACTGCGCTTGATTCTGGCCATGGGTCTGATGGCACTACCGGCGGCGCTGGCGCCGGCAGGCCCAGCCCAGGCACAGGCCAGCGCGGGCATCTGCGATCGCACCGAGCAGGCGCAACGAGAGATCCTGTCTCACATCCCCGGAGTGGATGATTGTGCGAAGGTGTCGGACTCGCATTTGAGCGGCATCACGATGATGACCATTGCAAATTCGAGGGAGCCGTTTGCGCTGCGGGCTGGGGACTTTGACGGCCTCGCCAACCTAGACTGGCTGGTAATGCTGTACGCCGATAGTCCACGCACGCTGCCGGATGGCATATTCGACGGTCTGGCCAACCTGGACAACCTGAATCTTATTTTTTTCGCCGGCCCCGACACTCTGCCGGATGGCATATTCGACGAACTTGAAAATCTGACGATCCTGCACTTGCGCATCGACGAGGACCTGGATTCGCTGCCGGGCGACGTGTTCGACGCGCTGACGAAACTGAAGCGTCTATCGGTTGAGTTCGAGGCGGGGCCTACCGAATTGCCCGAAGGCGTATTTGATGAACTCACCAACCTTGAATGGCTGATCGTTAGAAACAAAACACCGGCGGATCTTCCCGAAGGCGCGTTCGATGAACTGGCCAAATTGGAAAAACTGGAGTGGACGTATGGCCTGACGTCGCTGCCCGGCGGCGCGTTCGATGCACTGACGAACCTGGAGGAGTTGGACTTGTCCCGCAACTACCTGACGTCGCTGCCCGACGGCGTGTTCGATGCACTGACGAACCTGGAAGAGTTGGACTTGTCCCGCAACTACCTGACGTCGCTGCCCGACGGCGTGTTCGATGCGCTGACGAACCTGGAAGAGTTGGACTTGTCCCGCAATGCCATCTCGTCAATGCCCGACGAGCTGTTCGATGATCTCCCGGAATCCACTGACCTGACGGTGGACCGACAGAACCGGAAGTCGCCTCCCGACTACCCGACTCGGGGCCGTCCCGTCATCAACGGCGTGGCCCAGGTCGGGCAGACCCTCACCGTGTCCACCTCGGGAATGAGTGACCAGAACGGTATGACCGAAGCGACCTTTGAGTATCGCTGGTACACCCATCCCAATCGCCGCGAGCTTCAGGGAACTTCAGGGTATGACGAAGGCGACACGTACACCGTCGGGCCCGACGACGCAGGCAAAAGGATCCTGGTAAAGGTGAAATACACCGACGACGCCGGCAACCGGGAGAGCATCAAGAGCGCCCGCACCGCGCCGGTGTCTCCCCCTCCCGTTGAGGTCATACCGCCGACTTCGCCCCAGTTCCTCGAATCTAGTTACCTTTCCCCCGACCGCGACGAAGTGGAGGTCGTTTGGTCGTCGCCCATCTACAACGGGGGCTCCCCAATCACCCGCTACAGAATAGAGTGGATTGAAGCCGATGGCAGCTGGGACGACGCCGCCTTTGCGCAGGGAGGCGTTTCAGCGCCTCTCATGGATTTTGGGTGGCAGTTCGAAATCGTAGACTTGCAGCCTTGTATGTCGTACCGGATGCGAGTCATAGCGTCCAACATCGCCGGCGATGGTAAGGCTTCCGCAGAGACAATGCCGGAAGCGCCGTATCCTCTGGAATCGACAATGCCGAACCTGGACGAAGCGGTGGTGAACTATGCGGCGCTGACCCTCACCTACGATGAGGTTCTCAACCAAAACCTCATGCCGCCTGCGAGCGCCTTTACTGTGACGGTGGAGGGGACACGTCGCACGGTTGACACGGTGGCCGTAGAGGGCCAATCGGTGACCCTCACTTTGGCTGATGTCGTGACGTCGGCGGACGCGGTGACCGTCGGCTACACCAACCCGGCGGGCACGGCGGACGGTTGCATCGTCGGCACCGCGGCCGGACTGGCGCCGTCATTCAGCGACTGGCCCGCGACCAACAACACTGGCGCCACGGACCGGCCCCACGGGCTGCGAGCCGCTGCCGACAGCGACGTGGTCACGATAACCTGGCAGGCTCCCGACGCGGATACCGACCCATCCGACTATCGCATCCTGCGCCACCGACCCGAAGCGGGGGAGACTGAGCCCGTGGTCTACGTGAGTTCCACCGGCAACACCGCCACCAGCTTCACCGACACGGCGGCGGAGCCGGAGACGCTGTACGTGTACCGGGTGCAAGCGTCGGACCTTAACGCCCAGTGGGGCGAGGTGTCGGAGCCCGTGTCGATACGAGTGCCCCGATCAAACAGTCCAGCCACCGGGCCGCCCGTTATCACCGGAATGGCTCAGGTGGGACAGACGCTGACGATGTATATCCATGACATCGCCGACGCGGACGGTATGGAGAACACCCGTTTCCGAATTAAGTGGCTGGCTGATGGAATGGTGATTCAAGGCGTCTACGATCATGTTTTACTCCTGGTCGCCGCCGACGAGGGCAAACGCATCGAGGTGAGAGTGTCCTTCACCGACGATGCGGGCAACGAGGAGAACTTAACCAGCACGGCCACAGACGCGGTGGCGGCCCGTCCCAACACTCCTGCCACCGGGCTTCCCACCATCAGCGGGATGGCACAGGTGGACGAGACGATGAAGGCGGACATCACGGGCATCGCCGACGCCGACGGCCTTACCAACGCTGTGTTCGCCCACCAGTGGTTGGCCGACGACGCGGACATTCAGGGCGCGACCAACTCCACCTATACACTGGCCGATAGCGACGAAGGCAGGGCCATCAAGGTGAGGGTGTCCTTTACCGACGACGCGGGCAACGAGGAGAGCTTGACGAGCGCGCCGACCCCTGCGGTAGCAGCACCCCCGCCCCCGCCAGACAACGTGCGTGCGGTCACGCAAGAGAGCGGCGCGGTCGAGTTGACCTGGGAAGCGCCGCAAGACGCCACGGTCACCAGCTACCGCATCGAGCGTAGCCGCGCCGACGAAAACCGCGGCGGTCAACAGCGTTCCGATGGGCGCCCCAGGGACAACCACACCCTCCTGGAGGACACCGGCAGCGCGGATACCGTATATACCGATAAGAGCGCGGAAAAGGGCGTGGAGTACGAGTACCGGGTAAGTGCCCGCAACGAGGCCGGGACAGGCGAGGCATCGGAATGGGTGAGGGCCGGGCCGGCCTCGGCATCCAACAACCCGGCCACCGGCGCGCTGACCATCAGTGGCACGGCCCAGGTGGGCGAGACGCTAACGGCGGACACTACGGGCATCGCCGACGAGGACGGGCTGAGCAATGTTTCTTATGACTACCAGTGGCTGACCGACGACTCCGACATCGCGGGAGCTACAGGCTCCACCTACACCCCGACCGACGGCGACCGGGGCAAGGCTATCAAGGTGCGGGTGTCATTCACCGACGACGCGGGCAACCGGGAGACCCGCACCAGCACACAGACGGCGCCCATAGAGGGCCAAGCCAATGGTCAAGAAGGGAACTCGCCGGCGACAGGCGCGCCGACCATCAGCGGCACGACCCAGGTGGAAGAGACGCTGACGGCGGGCATAACGGGCATTGCCGACGCCGACGGTCTGAGCGGCGAAACCTTCACCTACCAGTGGATATCCGGTGACGGAACAACCGATACGGATATAGAGAAGGCGACCGGCTCGACCTACAAGCTCGCAGATGCCGACCAAGGCAGGTCCATCAAGGTTCGAGTGACCTTCACCGACGGCGGCGGCAACGAGGAGACTCTGACCAGTGCGGCCACGGAGCCGGTGCTGGGCGACGGCCTGCCGGGAGCGCCCCGCAACCTCACCGCCACCCCAGGAAACCGGGAGGTCACCCTGTCCTGGGAGCCGCCCGCCGACAACGGCAACGCTCCCGCAACGAGATACCGCATCGAGTGGAGGATCGACGGCAAGGACTACGACAAGAACCAGTGGGGCACATCGCGAAGTACCACCTATACGACGAACGACCAGGCCAATCTGGCCAATGGAGTCAAGTACTTCTTCCGGGTAAAGGCCGAGAACGGTAGCGGCAACAGCTACGGACCATACGGACCGGCCTCCGAGGAGGTGAGCGCCACTCCCACGTCCGGCTCGGCGGTGGACCTGGGCACTCCGGTGCTGTCGGACACGGAGACCCTGCATCACGGCATGGTGAGGCTGGACTGGGAGGACATAGAGGACGCCGGTTGGTACGTGGTCCAGTACTACCACGTCGAAGGTGGGGAGTGGTTGGACCTGCCCGCCGAGGGAGTGGACATCGCGTTCCACGGTTCCAGGGCGGTGGTGAGCAATCTGCATGGGCTCTCGTGGCTGCGGGTTCGAGCGATGAGCTGTGCGGGAGAATCGGAGTGGTCGCAGATCGAGCAGTTGTTCGGGACCAATGCGTCTGACTGGGACGGGGTGCCCGTACCGGAGGTGGAGGAGGGCGACGAGATCGAACCATGCCCCGTGGTCCTGGGCACGCCGGTGCTGTCGGACACGGAAGACCTGCATCACGGCATGGTGCAGCTGGACTGGCAGGACATAGAGGACGCCGGCTGGTACGTGGTCCAGTACTACCACCTCGAAGGTGGGGAGTGGCTGGACCTGCCCGCCGCCGGAGTGGACATCGCGTTCCACGGTTCCAGCGCGGTGGTGAGCAACCTGCATGGGCTCTCGTGGCTGCGGGTTCGAGCGATGAGCTGTGCGGGAGAATCGGAGTGGTCGCAAATCGAGCAGTTGTTCGGGACCAACGCGTCGGACTGGGAGGGAGTGCCCGTACCGGAGGTGGCGGAGGGCGACGAGATCGAGCCATGCGATGAAGACCCGGACACATCTGACAACAGCCCTGCCACAGGCGCGCCGACCATCACCGGGACCGCTCAGGTGGGAGAGACCCTGACGGCGGACACGTCGGACATCGCCGACGCCAACGGGCTTAGCAACGTCCAGCACGAGTACCAGTGGCTTGCGGACGACTCCGACATCGCAGGCGCCAGCGGCTCGACCTACACCCCGGTGGCTGCCGACGAGGGCAAGGCCATCAAGGTGGAGGTGTCCTTCACCGACGATGCGGGCAATGACGAGAGCTTGACCAGCGAGCCGACCGCAGTGGTGGCAGCAGCGCTGCCGCCACCGCCGGACAACGTGCGTGCGGTGGCGAAGAAAAGCGGAGCGGTCGAGTTGACCTGGGATGCGCCGCAAGACGCCACGGTCACCGGCTACCGCATCGAGCGTCGCCCCACCGGTGGGAGCCCCAGCGATCAAGGGCGTTCCGCTGGGAGCCCCAGAGACAACCACACACTGGTCGAGGACACCGGCAGCGCCGATACCGGTTATACCGATAACACCGCGGAAAGGGGCGTCGGGTACGAGTACCGGGTGAGCGCCCGCAACGAGGCCGGGGCGGGCGAGGAGTCGGACTGGGTGAACGCCGAGGAGGCGGCATCCAACAGCACGGCGACGGGCGCGCCCACCATCAGTGGCACGGTCCAAGTCGGAGAGACCCTGACGGCGAACACGTCGGGGATCACCGACCAAGACGGGCTTAGCAACGTCCAGTACGAGTACCAGTGGCTTGCCGACGACTCCGAAATCGCGGGAGCGACCGGCTTGACCTACACCCTGACCGATAGCGAAGAAAGCAAGGCCATTACGGTGCGGGTGAGCTTCACCGACGACGACGATCACGAGGAGACGCTCACCAGCGCGGCTACGGACATCGTGGCCGGTGCGCAACCCACGGAGCCGCCCGCCAAGCCCAGGGGCCTCGACGCCACGGCGACCCACGACTCGGTGACCCTCACGTGGGACGACCCCGGCGACGACACCATCACCGGCTACGTCATCCTGCGACGCATTCCCGGGGTCGACCCGGAGGGCCACTTCGATGTGCTGGTGGCGGACACGGGCAGGGCCGCCGCCACCTACACCGACGACACCGTGTCGGCTGAGACTCGTTACACCTACCGGATCAAGGCGATCAACGGGGCCGGAACGAGTGAACGCTCCCGCTGGTCCCACATCGACACCCCGGCAGCGCCCGTACCCGACAAGCCCACGGGCCTCGAAGCCACGGAGTCGCACGGCCGGGTGGTGCTCACCTGGGAAGACCCCGGCGACGACTCCATCACCGGCTACGTGATCCTGCGCCGTGTCCGCGAGAACAATACCGGGGGTGACTTCAGTGTATTGGTCGCGGACACGGGCAGCGCCGCCACCACCTACACCGACGACACAGTGGCGGCCAGCACCACCTACACCTACCGCATCAAGGCCATCAACGAGCACGGAACAAGCGAGCGTTCCCGCTGGTACCACATCGACATCCCGGAGGCTCCGTAGCGGGTATCGAGGACCGCGAGGGCTGGGTAACCGTCTGCGCGAGAGACGGCTGAAAGTTGTCCAGCAAGTTGGCGCCGACCGTCAGCGGTCCGGTGCGAGTAGAGGGCAAAGAGAAAGCGGGCACATATGCAGGCATCCCAATCCGGGACCGGATCGCCCCACGGTCTGAGAAGGACTGAAAGCGATGGTGCATGCCCGGTGCGACTTCCCCGCTGTCAGCGTCGCACCGGGCATCGCCGGCGGACGGTCTCGCGAACGTCAATTTCACCAACCATTGGCTGGCCTGCGACACGGCCATAGGTGGAATAGGCCAACACTGTGCGCTGAATTGGCCTGGTCCACTGTACAGGGCGATGAGTCCCCAGCCGCAAGTCGCAGGAACGGCAAGGGACTCTCCCTGGCGCCCGGTGCGTCCGGGTCTGACATGAGGGCTGCGGTTTCGGGAGTGGGGGCTCATGCTGAAGGGCGGTTCGCTGCTCTTCCAGGGGCCGGGAAAGGATCTCGACAGTTTCCCCCGACTCGCCTTCGGCAGCGTATCTGTCGGGCGCCTCAGGGAACTCGGGCCGCGACTTGCGACAGCATTCAACAGAGTCGCTGACTGAGATCACCTCCCGAGTCTATTCCGCACAGTTCATCCGGAGAACTCGCGAGGAGGGATTCTCTCCCTGACGGCGACGGTTCTCTTGACATAAACTTATAGGGCGAACCAATGCTAGTAGTCCAACATCATAGAAATGAAGGAATGGCAGGTATAATCTTCATTGCAGCCATATATGGATTGCAATCGAGAGAGGTCGCTATGTCTGCCAGGAAGAAGTATCGTATCAGACTGACAACAGACGAACAGAAGGAACTCAAGGCACTGGTATCGCGGGGTCGGACCGCAGCGTACAGACAGACCCACGCGCGCATACTGCTGATGAGCGATGAGTCTCGCCCGGACGGGGGAATGAGCGACGCCGCAATATCCGGCGCGCTCGTCGTGGGTGTGTCAACGGTGGAGCGGATCCGCCGTCGCTGTGTGGAGGAAGGAATAGAGTCGGCTCTGAACCGCAAAAAGCAGTTGCGTCGGCGTCAGAAGGTACTGGATGGCGAGGGCGAAGCGCGCCTGATAGCGATAGCCTGCTCCGAACCGCCGAGCGGACGCGCCAACTGGACGCTGAAGCTGTTGGCGGACCGTCTGGTGGAATGTGAGATAGTGGAGAGCGTCAGCACAGAGACGGTTCGCAGAGTGTTGAAAAAAACGAACTCAAACCCTGGCTGAATCAGAGTTGGTGTATTCCACCCGGCCAGAACGCGGACTTTGCGCGCGCGATGGAGGATGTTCTGGAGGTCTATCATCGCTCATACGATGGCAATGAGGCATTGGTGTGCATGGACGAGACGAGCAAGCAGCAGGTGAAAGAGACTCGAACGCCTAGCCCGTCGGCTCCGGGCGCGGTGGCGTCTTACGACTACGAATACGAGCGCAATGGAGTGAGCAGTCTGTTCATGCTGTTCGCGCCGCTGGAAGGTTGGAGACGGGTCGAGGTCAGGGAGCGTAGGACCAAAGTGGACTGGGCGCACGTTATAAAGAGGCTGGTGGATGAGGACTACGCCGACAGAGATCGGATAGCGCTGGTGATGGACAACCTAAACACCCATAAGCTCGGATCGCTGTAGGAAGCGTTCGAGCCTGCTGAGGCGAGGCGTATAGCTGAGCGTCTGGAGATACACTACACTCCGAAGCATGGGAGTTGGCTGAATATGGCGGAGATAGAGATAGGTGTACTGTCTCGTCAGTGCCTGGATCGTCGCATAGCGGACAGGGAAGTTCTGAGTCGGGAGGCAGAAGCGTGGCGGAAACGCCGTAACAGGGACGCTGTGCGTGTGGACTGGCGCTTCACCACAGAGGACGCTCGCATCAAACTGAAGTCTCTCTACCCCTCAATACAATGATTTTGGACTACTAGCCGTCGCCGCAAATCTGGTCATCCGGCACATCGGGTAGAGACTTTCGCCCACATGACTGGTTTTGCATAATCAAATCCGTACAATAGTTCGGTTATGCATGACACTTGCCCGAAGGGCGTTGCAATGCGAGAGACAAGCGATGCGCCGGAAGCAGTCATGACGATCGAAGAGATGTCTGAGGAACTGGCGACAGGCTCCGGTCACGCTGGCGAGTTCGACATCGAATGCGGTTATTGCGGGTCGGCCTTTTACCACCGCCCAGGAATCTGCCCGTCCCGCGGGGGAATGGTGGTGTCGATGGATAACAGCGCGTGAACTTCGACGAGTCGGCTGTCGCTCTCAGGCATCGCGCTATCGGACATATGCAGGTGTTTACGTCCCCGGGGGCGTAAACCGACAGCGGGACCGGTTTGCCGAGACCGCCGGGGACGCGAGGCGCGCTATATCGCATACCCCTCCCAATAGCGCTGCGACCTCCCGTCGACGCGTGTTGGATACTTCTCCGCGGCAACTTCAAGAGTCTCGCTGATCCTGCCGGCTACATCACCAAAGGCGACGCCGCCGATGACGCATTTGTCCGGGTCGGCGCCCCATCGCTCCGCCCACACCCGCCAGACCCGGCGGGTGGTCAGCTTCCCGCCTTCCTCCTCCCGCACGGCGTCTCCAAGAAAGCCATCGAACCCCGCGAGCGCCTCAAGCCTTGCGACCTCCTCGACGGCGGCGGCGGCCGACTTTATCCGCTTCGCCCCACTCACGACCGCGAAGAGCCCGAGGAAGATTGGCTTCTTCTCAGCGATGAAGCCGTCGGGCAGAGCCCACTTTTCGATACCCCCGGGTAACCGGCTGCGCCAGGGTCGTCGGAGCCGCCCGCTCCCTGCCGTCTCTTACGACCCTATGTTCGTAACGCACTGTGTTAGCCGTGAGATCGGAGAAGGGCAGCGGCGGGAGTGCCAGGACGACGTCGCATTCACCCAACTCCTCGGTTGAAATGACCAATCCGATGGTGTCAAAATTCGCTAGGCCCGAGGACGCCAGATACTCGCTGTTGACGTAGCAGGGCCTCAGCGGCGGCCGATAGTCCAGAGAAGCATACACCGTGGTGCTCGCCTTTGTCTCGGTCGTTCTCATTATCGTAGTAATTCGCATACCATACCTCCTGGTCATGTTGGAGTTCATCCAATATCCGGGTCGACTCCTGTCCTCATAATGGATGGAAGCGGCCCAAGCGCCTTCGCTCGCGCAAGTATCCGGACCCGGAATGCGGAATGACACGATGGGCTCGTGCCAATATCGCATTTCCGGTTCCTGGGTGCGGACGCAAGGTCTGGGTGTGTTCTCTAGGTGTTATGTCGTAAGCGCGCGCCAACCGCATTCTTCCGACCGCGCTAACCGGCCCGGGAGCGACTCGCTATCCAGGCGTCAATCTCTTCTTCAATCCACCCGACCGCTCGTCCGCCCAGTTTTACGGGTTTTGGGAACTGGTCCGCCTGGGCCAATCGCCAGACTGTTGACCTTGACAAACCTACGCGTTCCAGCACTTCAGGCATTCTCAGGATTCGCATAATCACCTACCTCCAAAAGGAATCCGTTCTAGGAAATTTTCGGTTCCTTATCCACCACCATTACACGCACTGGGCGGCTAGCACATCTTTTGAGGGGAGCTCTCCAAACGGGGATCGTCCGATTCCAAACACAGCTTTTTGACAGTCAAATTCCATTAGGGGTATTTAGGAATATTTGTTCTTATATGTGCGGGTCGGGAATCGCTTACCTAACGCGATGGTGAAGTACGGGGTTTGAACCCAGCTCTCGGAAACGTTGGTGTGAGCGCGTTGGTGCCGAGAGTGCGGGTGGAGGTCCTGTACTCTGCGACCTCTTATAGCCAGCGTCTATGTCGTCGTTGATATCCGAAGATGGTGAGATTATCATCTCTGGCTAGTACCACGACCATCTGATTTGCAATAGTTTAAGAAAGTGGGTGGCCTTGTACATGATTTCTCGGCAAGGAGATGACATGACTGCAAACAAATACAGGGTTGAACTGACGGAGGCAGAAAGAGAGCATCTTAACAACCTGGTCCGCGGGGACACATCACCCGCCCGCATGATCAAAGGTGCTCTCGCGCTGCCGAGAACCGACCAGGGCCTGACAGACTGGTTGATAGCCGAAGGCTGGCCATCAATCCATACCCGGTGGCGCGGATGCGCAAGCGATCTGTGAAGAAGGACTTGAGAGTGCGCTGAATGAGAGACCGCGTCGGGGCATGAGCAGAAACACGGTCACGAGATATCTGGAAGCCGACTGTCCTGGAAATGAACGGTTCTGTGATCAGGTCCCGGATGCTACAGTCTGATACTGGGAGAAACCATACAAACGGACATTATCGATAACCAGTTAGGCGGACATTTTCCCTGAGCAGCGACATATTTACATTGGGTCAAGATTCGTGAATGCGGTGTGCTGTTCTACGCAGGTCCAACCTCTGGTGCAGACACAGACAACTATATGCATAGGCGATTCAGGCAGTTTTCCCCTTAACCGTAGATGATATCGACCACCCTGCGCTCTGGGTATGCTCCACAACGGATGGAGAGATCTGCATTCTCGCGATGGTGCGCCCCTATACCCCGGATATTTAGTGATAATAGAAGTGATAACTGAAACTGTGAATAGAGCAATTAAAGCTGTATCGAGGCATTTATGGTGCCGAAGGTCGGAGTCGAACCGACACGGGATCACTCCCAACGGTTTTTGAGACCGTCGCGTCTACCATTCCGCCACTTCGGCACATGACAAGCCTTGTGTGATTCTACCATCGCCGACCCTGCCAGGCACAGAGCAGATGATAGGAACGCTCGCCTCGCAGACGTTACCCAGAATCTCCATGTGTGTCCATTGTTATTCTGTCATTGCATTATTTATTCACCTTGTACTGTCTCTATTCGTCCAAACGAGGCATACAGTCAGCCAAGTAATACTGATACCCGTCAGATTCCAAGCGTCCAACGAATGTCACGGACTTCGACAGCTCAAGCGCGCCAAGCATAGCAATGTCGTTATCGCTCAAATTTTCGGGCACCACACATCTTACATAGTCGCCCCCTTCATCACGCCATCCTCCCAATTCATATAATTGGATGCTATCGAGGTTTGCGGTAACGGCGACCTGCCTACCTTCGTGCTGCCTCAACGAGAAGGGATTGGTCCAACTCTGGTCCAGATCAATCAGCGTTCCAGGGACGGGTGTTGGGAGCGGCGCGGGCGTAGGCCACGGAGTCGGAGTCGGCGCGCTTGCCGGTGTCGGGGTAGGCTTGGGCAAATTCTCAAGCCCATGGATGGTGACATGTTCCAGTGGCACGGTGACTCCCTTACCGCTGGCGTCCCACACGGTCACGTTGTCCTCGGTGATCACCACATTAAACCGGGAAGTGTCTCCGCAACCTACCAGCGCTATCGTCGCAATTAACGTTGCCAGCAGCCATAATCTTGAAAATGCAGATTTATTTGTCATGTGAGCGGCCCTGTTGCGCGGTGGTAGTTCATCGGTCATTTGAGATGGGTGTGCTGTGGAGGTTTGTCAGTCCTCTTTCAGAAAGTTGGAGAGAATACGGGTGAACTCGTCGGGACGTTCGATTTCGGGGCGGTGGCCGCAGTTATCCAGGACGGCCAGGCGGGAGTTTGGGATAGACTCGTTGTAAAGTTGTCCCGCGCTCAGCGGGATGATGGCGTCGTCTCGGCCCCAGACTATCAGCGTCGGCAGCCGCTTGAGGCGATGTAGGATGTGCGGCAGTGTGGGGTTGTGCATATAGGGGCGCCAGCTGAGCATACACGCTACCTCGCGCACGTCCTCCCAGTCCATGACCTGATCGGGCGTCGGCTCGTCGGGGCAGATCAGGGGGAACTCGGCGACGCTGGCGCTGTCCGCTACCGAGGCTTGGAGTAAGGCTGGGACGGTAATCAGGAATATATCCAGAATCTCGCCAACGGGGGGCCGCACCCCGGCGGCTGATACGAGGGCGAGTTTCTTGAAGCGTTCGGGGTTCATAGTGGCAAGCTCGGCGGCGAGCCATCCGCCCAGAGAGAATCCGACAACGCTGACCTGGCCTACGTCCATGTCGTCCAGCGCTTCGAGATACCAGCCCGCCATGTCGCGCATTGTCATGGCCCAGTCGAGGCGCGCAGAGCCACCGTATCCGGGCATCATAGGTATGTTCAGGTTGAAGTCGCGGGACAGGTTTTCGTGCCAGCGCATCCAGCCCGGGTGTCCGATCTCGTCGTGGAGGATTAGAAGCGGCTCGCCCTGTCCTCCGGTCACCAGGCTTGTCTGTATTCCGGCCAGTTCACGGGTGTGGCGTGTGGAGGCGCGTTCTGCGGTGATGGTCATGGCTGTTCTCCAATGGGTGCTAGTTGTCAGCTTTGGGTTCTGCTCCAGTGTGGAATGTATCTTACACCTTCCAAACCCTCAAAATCAGAGTCCTGTGTCCAGAGTGTAGCAGCATACGCGCGAGCCGTAGCGTAGATGACATTCATTGTACATCCCAGTCTGGATGCGGGCTTGTGTCTATCCCGCTCAGCCTTTCACGCAGTTCCTCCAGTGGCATCAGTGGAACCAGGACGATTCGTCCTTTCATGGGCATGAGAACTACCCGCTGCCCCGGTTCGACTGAGATAACCTGCCGAACCTCTTCGGGGATCTCGATTGTGTATTCTTCGGATACGGTGACCTGCTTCATTGTGGCTCTCTCTATCAATTTCAGTCCGGCTGGTCGGTGGTAAAGAGGCTTTCGACGAAATCGCGGGGGTCGAAGAGAGCCATGTCGTCGGGATGCTCGCCGGTGCCTATGAAGAGGACCGGCAGGTGGAGTTCGTCGGTTATTGCAAGAACTACGCCTCCCTTTGCCGAACCGTCCAGCTTGGTGAGGAACACCCCGGCGCAGCGCATATCCTCGATGAAAGCGCGCGCCTGTATCAGCCCGTTCTGGCCGGTGGTGGCGTCCAACGCCAGAATGACGCGGTGGGAGGACGCGACTCCTTGCCTGTCTATGACGGTTCGCATCTTGCGGAGTTCGGCCATCAGGTTGGCGCGGGTGTGCAGCCTGCCCGCGGTATCTATTATCACCACGTCAATCTCGCGGGACACGGCGGCCTGTATGCTGTCGAACGCGACTGCGGCGGAGTCCGCTCCGTGCCTGTGGGCTATGACATCCACGTCGAGGCGGTCGCCCCATGCGCTGAGCTGCTCGATAGCGGCGGCCCTGAACGTGTCGCCCGCGCCGAGGAGAACGCTCTTGCCCTCATTCTTGTAGAGCCTGGTCAGTCGGGCTATGGCGGTCGTCTTGCCGACGCCGTTCACGCCGATCACGAGTATGACAAGCGGCGAATCCTCGACCTCCATGACGCTGTCGGCGCCCTCGATGCTGAGCATCGCCGTCATCTCGTCCTTGAGCGCCTCGAACGCTTCCCCGGGGCTGGTGATGCCGCACTCGCGTATCCTGTCGCGCAGGGTGTCGAGGAGTTTCATCGTGGTGGAAACGCCCACGTCCGCGGATATCAGGGACTCTTCCAGTTCGTCCCACATATCGTCGTCTATCTCGCTTCGCTGGAAGACGTGCGTCAGCCTGCTGAACCAACGCCGCCGTGTTCGCCGGACGGCGGCCTGGGTTCGCTCACGGTCTTCGCGTTCACCTCTTCTGAAGAATCTGAGCATACGGGAAAGTCCTGATCTGAAATAGTAAATCGGGTCGAATGTATATATTCCAATTTATAGTTGCGCTGGGGAGAAACTGGTGACGCAACAGGTGACCTCTGGTAGGACGCTGGTGCGATTTTCACCTGAGTTTAACCCTGAAAACACCAGCGTTTGTAGCTGGGGGAGGAATTTTCGCAGGCGAGCGAGTCAGAGATTATAAGCTGGTATTTATAGTTATCGGTCATTAGCTCCCAGTCCTGAGATATTAGTCCTGAGTGTGTATTGTAGCATAGTGTGGGAGTGGTTATGTAGTAATGCGGGAAACTCAGGCCGGTTTTGGGAAGGGTCTGAAAGATGGCCCAGGGTCTTTCGATTATCCAGATTCGCCAGCGCGGTGTCCTATGGATTCCCGTTTTCACGGGAATGACGAATAGCGCGAGGTCTTCGGATTTTGAACAATCGGAAGGGGCAGAAAGATGGTCGCGCCGCATATACCTGGGCGCGTATTCCAAGTTATAATGCGGCGGTATGTCTGATATTCTGCTTTGGCTGATAACTGTCGAGATAATCGGGCTGGCGGCTTTCGCGCCGGCCTATTTTTTGTTGCCGAAACTCGCGGACAGGGGCTGGGGACTAAGCAAGCCGCTGGGCATTCTGGTCGTAGGATACGCGGCGTGGATACTTAGCGTTCTGCGCGTGGTTCCGAGCGTCCGACTGACGCTGTTGGCAATTGCGCTGGCCCTTGTCGCGGTGGCCGCCGCGCTGTTCTACGTGCGGCGGGACGAGATTATCGCGTTCGTGAGGCGAGAGTGGCGGCTGATAGTGGCTGCCGAACTGGTCTTCCTGGTCTTCTTCACGCTCTGGACGCTCTTCAGGGCGTATGACCCCGCGATAAACCACACCGAGCAGCCGATGGACTTCGCGTTCCTGAACGCATCCATACAATCCACGCTTGGACAGCCCGAAGACCCCTGGATGCGCGGGGAGACTATCAGCTACTACTACTTCGGCTACTGGATGATGGGCGCGGTCAGCGAGATTTCGGGGGTTGCGTCGAACATTTCTTACAACCTCTCTCTCGCGCTCATTCCGGCGCTGGCGGCGATGGGCATATTCTCGGTCGTGTCGAGCCTGGTGAGGTCGGAGGGCGCGGGTCTGAGGCTGAGCGTAGTGTGCGGAGTGGCGGGCGGACTGGCTCTGGGGGTTCTGTCCAACCTGGAAGGCGTGCTGGAGTTCATGCGCGCGAACGCCATCGGTTCGCAGGGACTGTATGACTGGGTGGGTGTGGACAAGGTGGACGGCCCCGCCGACACCCCGTCCGGGAACTGGTACCCGGATGAATTCTGGTGGTGGTTCAGGGCGACGCGGGTCATCAACACGTTCGTGGACGGGCAGGGAATTGACTACACAATCCATGAATTCCCGTTTTTCAGTTTCATACTGGGCGACCTGCACCCGCATATGTCGGTAATACCCTTCGCGCTGCTGTTCACAGGGCTTGCGCTGAACTTCTTCAGGACTAGCCTGCCCAACATTCTCAAGCCGGACTACGTCGTTTACGCGGGCCTGGGCGTTATGGCGCTGTCGCTGGGCGGGCTGGCCTTTACGAATATGTGGGACCTGCCGACCTACGCCGCGCTGCTGGTCGGGATAGCGGCATTGAAAGCATACGCCGAGTTTTCGCGGCAGACTGAAACCGGCGCAGGGAGCGAGTCGCTCGGGTACAGGATGACGGACGGGATAGCGACCACACTGATGGTGGTCGCGCTTGCCATTCTGCTGTACCTGCCCTACTATCTGGGATTTTCGGCTTCGGTCAGCGGAATAGGCGCGGTCGTAACCCCCACGCGCTACGCGCATATGTTCATAGTATGGGGAGTGCCGCTCGCGCTGGTGGCGCCGTTCGTGGTCGCCAGTTTTTGGCAGACGGTCGTCGGCCCCGACTGGCGCGGGATGACGCTGGTTTCGCTGCTGATCGCGCTGGGGCCCTTCGTCGTCTGGATGATACTGCGGCTGCAATCGGCTGATCCAATCGGAAGCCCGGAGCAACGGCTTGTTCACATACTGCCGCTCGCACTGCTGATAGGAATGAGCGTTTGGTCCGCCATACACGAGGTGAAGTCGCGCGGCCCGACGGGGCGGGCGTTCGCGCTCGTGCTGGCGACATTGGGTTTGCTGCTCATAATGGGGCCTGAGCTTATGTTCGTGGACGATTCGTTCGATGCCCCTAGCCAGCGTATGAACACGGTGTTCAAGCTGTACTACCAGGCATGGATTCTGCTGGCTTCGGCGGGCGGATTCGCGCTTTACTTCTGGGTGACCTCGCGCCCAACCATGAAGGGATGGGGAAGGACGCTCTCGACGCTGTGGGCCATGGGCGTGGTCGCGCTTGTGTTGGGCAGTCTGTACTACACGTCGGCGGCGTTCGTGAGCAAGTCGCGCGATTCCACGCAAGCTACCACGCTGGACGGCCTGGCATTTTTGAAAGAGTCCGATCCTGTGGAGTACGCGGCAATAGAGTTCATCAAAGACAACCTGCCCGAAGACGCCGCGATAGTGGAGTCCGTGGGCGAATGGTTCAACTCGGGGCTTATCTCCCGGAGCACCGGGATTCCGACTGTGTACAACTGGCCCGGGCACGAAATACAGTGGCGCGGCCCGTCCCCCGAATTCGCGCGGAGGGATCAGGACGTGGCCACTATATACCAGACGACCGACTTCGCCGAGGCGCGCGACCTGCTGGCCAAGTACGACGTGGACTACGTTTACCTCGGCCCACGAGAGCGAAACAAGTACGGCGGCCCCGGACTCGATAAGTTCCCCGAATTCATGGACACGCTTTTCCAGCAGAACGACGTAGTTATTTATGGGATGCGCCGCTAGAACGTTGCAAGACTCAAAGAATCGGAGCGTCCTTCGGATTCGTATAAAGGGTTGATTCCCCAATTCCTAATATCTGATACTTGACCAATGGCCTCAGAGCAGACAGCCTCAAACATTACAACCTCCACTCCATCTATCCCGCTGACCGCGCGGCTGGGTTCGGCGCTGAGCGACGCGCGCGCCGGTATCCGCTGGTGGGAGGCTGCGGGCTACGTCGCGCTGGCGGTTATCGGGCTGACGATGCGGCTCTGGGACCTGGGCGCGCGGGCGATGCACCACGACGAGAGCCTGCACGCCCTCTACTCATGGAATCTGTCCAGCGGACAGGGCTTTGCCCACAACCCGATGATGCACGGCCCGTTCCAGTTCGAGGCGAACGCGGCCCTGTTCTTCGTTTTCGGAGACAGCGACCTTACCGCTAGGATTCTCTACGCCTTCATGGGTACCGCGCTAATAGTAATGCCTTTCCTGCTCAGGAGCAGGCTGGGGCGGCTGGGCGCGCTGTTCGTCGCCGCGCTGCTGACGGCCTCGCCCGCGCTGCTGTACTTCAGCCGGTTCGCGCGGAACGACATTCTGATGGCGGTGTGGACGTTCGGGCTTGTCATATGTATGTGGCGATACTTCGACGAGGGCCGCCACCGCTACCTGTACATAGCCGCGTCGCTGCTCGCGCTGATGTTCGCCACTAAGGAGTCGGCGTACCTGGTCGTCGCGATAATGGGGCTGTGGTCTTTCCTGATGGCAGTGCAGCCGAGCCTGTCGCGGGCGTGGTCAAGCATAGAGACGCAGGGAGTTTCGCCCCCCGTGGCGCTTGGCCGCGTAGTGGACAGCGTGTGGAGCGCGTTTCTGGACGTACTGGATATGTCGAGGCGTGGAGGGCCTGCCTCCTTCATGGTGTTCCTCATCGTGGTGACGCTGCCGATGTGGTCTGCGTTTGCCGCCATATTCCAGGATACGCCACTGCTGAGCTGGATGAACCTCACCCTCGCGGCGCATGAAGGCAGCCCGCGCATCGGCGACCCGGTGGGCGGCGGGAACGTCATCGCGTTCGTTATCGTGGTCGGCATGATAGCCTTGTCCGCGTATTTCGGATCCCGCTGGAACCTGTGGCTTTGGCTGGGGTGCGCGAACATCTTCTATATAATCTGGATACTGCTATACACCACGTTTCTGACCAATTTCGCGGGCGTAAAAAGCGGGATATGGCAGGCTCTGGGATACTGGATAGTTCAGCAGGGCGAGGGGCGCGGAAGCCAGCCCTGGTACTACTACTTCATCATAACTTCTATCTACGAGTTCCTGCCTTTCCTGATGGGCATCGCGGCGGCGATATATTTCATACGCAAGCGAGACACGTTCGGCGTGTTCCTGGCGTTCTGGTCGCTGACGACCTTCCTGCTGTACACAGTCGCCAGCGAGAAGATGCCCTGGCTGCTGGTGAACATCACGCTGCCCTTCATCATCATGGTTGGCAAGTTTCTTGCGGAGATTGCGCGGAAAGTCGAGTGGCGAGGACTGGCGCGGGAGGGGTATCTTCTGATACTGGGCGTTCCGGTATTCGCGGCTCTGCTGTGGAGCGTGGCTATCTACTCACCAACCGGCTCGGCTTCCCGGGATATTCTGTTACAGGCGTTCGCGGTTCTCGCGCTGCTGGGACTGGTTGGAGTGGGCGTCTATATGTATCGCAGAATCGGGCGGACGCGATTCCTGAGCGTATCCGCGCTGGGGCTTGCGGCGTTGCTGCTCGTCCTGAGCGTGCGTTCCGGCATTATGGCCTCGTACCAGAACGGCGACACTCCGGTCGAGTTGATCGTCTATACCCAGACCTCGCCGGACGTAACCCGTCTTCTGGAGGCATTCGACAAGACGGGAGCGGGTTCGGAGATGCCCGTCGAAATTGACGCGACTTCGGGCTTCAGCTGGCCCTGGGCCTGGTACTTCAGGAACGCTTCCAACGTGCAGTATCCGGTGCATGACGAAAATTCGTTCAACTCGCCTTCCGGCGACCGGGCGCTGGTGGTCCATTCCGCGAACCAGAAATGGGCGGACGCGGGCCTTGGGGAATCCTACCGCCGGGGCGAGCGCATCCGCCACCGATGGTGGTTTCCCGAGCACACGTACAGAAACCTCACTCCCGGCAAGCTGGTGAGCGGGCTGCTGGACAGATCGGCGTGGCGCGGCGCGATGGACTACTGGCTGAACAGAAGGGGGGTGCGCGACATCCTGGGCAGCGAAGATTCTTATGTCTATTTTGGTGATAATACGCCCCAGGACTACAAGGGCGCGCCCTGAGGAGGTGGAGGGATTTCTAGCCAGTCATGCTTCATGGGAATATGAAATACTGGATCGGCATTGGAGTCAGCGTAATTCTGCTGGCTCTATTTCTATTTACCATGGACATTCGACGGATGCTGGACGCGCTCGGCGGCGCGAACTACTGGTACATAATCCCGTCGGTCGGAATGTACCTGGTATCGGTGTATTTCCGTTCTATGCGATGGAGCGTGATGATCAGACACCTCAAGCCGGTCAGCACGCGCAGGCTCTTTCCGGTTGTGGTCGTGGGATACATGGCGAACAACCTGCTGCCCATGCGCCTGGGAGAGGTGGTGCGGAGCTACTACCTGGGTGAGCGCGAGGGCGTGAGCGCGACATCCGCGCTGGTAACAGTGTTCGTCGAAAGGATATTCGACGCGCTCGCGCTGCTGTTCTTCATCGCGGTAATCGCGCCGTTCGTGCCTGTATCCGGGCTTGCCCAGTATTTCGGGGAACGCCTGGGCATATCCGCGCCCCTGCTCATGCTCGGCCTCAGTCTGCCCTTCATTGGAACGTTTGGCATATTGGCCCTGCTGGCCGCATATCCCGAGAAGGCCCGCGCAATCGCTCTGCGGCTGCTTGGCAGGCTTCCCGACAGGGCAACGTCCATTCTGGACGCGCTGCTCGTGAAAGTTCTGGATGGAATCGCGCCGCTGCGCAGCCCGCGAACTCTGGCCACCCTTTTTGGGCTGTCGCTACCGATATGGCTTGCGGAGGTGGCGGTCTTCTGGATAATGGGTTACTCTTTCGGCATAGACGAGGCGCACGACGGGCATATCCAGATGGGCGTGAACATGGTTCTTACCACCGCCATCACCAATATCGGCGGCTCGATACCCGCGGCGCCCGGCGGGCTGGGGCTGTTCGAGCTGATAGCGCGCGAAGTGCTGGCGCTCGGGCCGCTCGCTACGGTGGACAGGTCGGTCGCGGGCGGATACACGGTCGCGCTTCACGCGGTGATACTGCTGCCGGTGATAATCCTGGGGCAAGCATTCCTGTGGCTGAACCACCTCTCTCTGAGAAGGCTTTCGAGGTAGGGCGTCAGGTCGGATAGAGTCTCCGCCCTGATAAGCTCGTGGGCAATCGGCCTTTGCCTGTTGCTTACTGATATAGAATCGCGCATACACTGATATTTGACACATATCCCAGGACATAGGAGTGATTTTATGCTCACGAACCAAGAACTTCTCAATCGCATTACCTCGCGGCCGGATGTCTTTGGCGGAAAGCCGATCATCCGCGATATGCGAGTGTCTGTGGAGCTCATACTGAGTCTGTTGACACAGGGTGTTACACCGGATGCTATCCTGGATGACTACCCTGACCTTGAGTTGGATGACATTCGCGCCTGCATGGCCTACGCTCACGCGGTCATTGCCGGAGACTCTCTGGCTGCCGTATCTGTTGCAAATTCGTGAGATTCCTTGTAGATCGGTGTGCAGGTGGTCGTCTTGCCGAGTGGCTTCGCAGCGCCGAACATGACGTTGTGGAGGCTCGGGAACTCGGGGCTGATCCCGGGGATCGGGCTTTGCTGGAACTTGCAGAGGCAGACAGTCGTATCCTAGTTAGCATTGATACGGACTTCGGGGAGCTGATATATCTGAATGACGTTCCACATGCCGGATTGATTCGACTTCCAGACGCGCCGTCGCAGCAGCGCATTGCTCTGATGATGGAAGTGATCGAACGTCATCGGCGGGCGTTGGAAAATCGAGCAATTGTAACGATACGTGGCGGGCGAGTCCGGATATCACGCTATCCTCCTGATATGCGTTAGTCTCAGATCTCATATGTGCGCAGTCCGCTATCGGAGTTAGGTGTTATAGTCATCTCCGAAGCCATACGTCCGCCCTACCCATTCCGATCAGCACAAATGCTGAGAAAGCTGTTTAGGTAGGGCGAAAAGGGCTGCCGGCGCGGAAACCTGAACCGCGTTCGCACTATTGTTCTGACGATATAAGGCGTGTATCAGTTAATAAACGACCATATACTGTTAATATATCCTCTGACGCTGTACCGACGCTGTTTATCGCCTTTCAAAAGCGTCGGTACAATGGTTGAGTATCGAGAGATTGCGAGCGCAGACTTTGAGAGTAGGAATTATCGGGGCGGGAGCGACCGGGCTTCCGGCGGCTTACGACCTGCTGAAGGCGGGCCACGAGGCGGTGGTGTATGAGCGCGCGCCCTTTATCGGCGGCCATGCCTCGACCTTCGACGTCGGCGGCGAGCGGCTGGAGCGCGGATACCACCATTGGTTCACCTCCGACACCGCTATCCTTGACCTGCTCGAAGAGATCGGGCTGGAACACACCATCCGATGGATAGACTCGACCGCCGGAACGCTGCACGACGGGCGGATCTACGACTTCGTGACCCCACTCGACCTGCTCAAGTTCAAGCCCCTCAACCTGCCCGACCGCGTTCGCCTCGGACTGATGACCCTCTACTTGCAGCGTCAGAAGGACTGGCGTAAGTATGAGGGAATCACCGCCGACGAGTGGCTCAGGCGATACGGCGGCCAGCGGATGTACGACACGTTCTGGGGCCCGATGCTGCGGGGCAAGTTCGGAGAGGACTACTACAACCGGGTCACGATGGCCTGGTTGTGGGGCAAGATCAACACCAGGGTCAAGTCGCGCGGCAAGAGCATGGTGCGCGAGAAGCTGGGCTACCCGATGGGCAGCTTCGGAATGGTGTTCGATACGCTGGCCGACAAAATCCGCGAGATGGGTGGAGAGGTGCATATCTCCGCGTCGGTGAACCGCATACTCGTCGAGAACGGCGGGGTTCGCGGTCTGGAAGTCGGATTCGGAAATGACGCTCCGGTCGAGGAGAGGTTCGACGCGGTATTGGCTACAACGCCATCTCCCGTGTTCAAGAGGCTGGTTCCGACGCTCCCGGAGGACTATCAGGCTCGGCTGGACAGCGCACGATATATGTCGGCGGTGCTGATAGTCATGGTGCTGGACAGATCGCTGTCGGACGTGTACTGGCTCAACGTCGCCGACCGCTCTATCCCGTTCGTCGGCGTAATCGAGCATACCAACCTGATAGGACAGGAACACTACGGCGGCAAGCACATCGTTTACCTGTCCAACTACCTCACGACGGACAACCCGCTCTACCGCATGGACCAGGACGAACTGCTGGAAGAATACCTGCCCCATCTGCGAAAGATAAATCCCGGCTTCTCGCCGGACTGGATAGAGAGGGTCTATCACCACCGGGTGGACGGCGCGCAGCCTGTCATAGGGGTGAACTACTCCGACCACATACCGGGCCACCGCACGCCCTTCGACGGGGTATATCTGGCCAACACGACGCAGATATATCCCGAGGACCGCGGCACGAATTACAGCGTGCGAATGGGCCGCCAACTGGCGTGGATGATTATGGAAGACAATCGTTAGGTCTTATTCAATCCCAAATCCCCAACTCCACGGAGGCTACGCAAATGACTGATCTTCTTCTGAAAGGCGGCCACGTCATAGACCCGTCCCAGGGCATCAACGCGCAGATGGACGTTGCAGTCACGGGCGGCGCCATATCACAGGTCGCCCCCGATATTCGCCCGGAGCCGGACTCCCGCATCATAGACGCTGGCGGAAAGCTCGTCGTGCCGGGACTCATAGACCTGCACACCCATGTCTATCACGGCGTCAACCAGACCGGCGTTGACCCCGACCTCGCCGGAGTTTACGCGGGCGTCACCACCGTCGTGGACGCCGGAAGCGCGGGATGCTACACCTTCGGCGGATTCCCCGAACACATCGTGCCCAACGCCAAAACCCGCATAGTCTGTATGGTTCACATATCCCGCACAGGACTCAACTACCAGCCCGAACTGTCCCGCCGCGAGGACATAGACATCGAAGAGACAGTC
Source organism: Dehalococcoidia bacterium (assembly GCA_965197685.1). Lineage (GTDB taxonomy): Bacteria > Chloroflexota > Dehalococcoidia > Lucifugimonadales > UBA1123 > VXRN01. The sequence goes on along the minus strand of CBDANP010000007.1, from coordinate 238,357 downwards.
CGCGTCATACAGGCCAACAGGCCCCTGATTCAGGGCGTCAAGATAAGGGCAATCGGCCCCGCCGTGCCAGTTATGGGCGTCGAGATAGTCCAACTCGCCAAACAGGCCGCGAACGAGGCGGGCGTCCGACTCATGGTGCACATCGGAGACCGCAGCATAACCGGCGAAGGCAGGACAATCACCCGCGACCTGCTGCCCCTGCTCGAACCGGGCGACATCATCACGCACCTGTTCAGCGGCAACGCGGGCCGCATCCTGGACGACGACGGCAGCGTCATACCCGAAATAATGGACGCCCAGCAGAGAGGCGTGTTCCTGGACACCGCGCACGGGCGACAGAACTTCAGCTTCGACGTAGCAAAGGCCGCCCTCGACCAGGGCGTCGAACCCCGCTCCATAAGCACCGACCTCACCATCCCCGGACGCCTCAACACCGTGCACAGCATGGTCGAAATGATGTCCCGCTTCCTTGCGCTCGGCTTCGGACTCGAAGACGTAATCCGAATGTCCACGACCAACCCGGCGTCCGCGCTCGACATGGAAGACTCTCTCGGAAGCCTGGCCGTGGGCCGCGAGGCGGACATCAGCGTGCTAGAGGAGGCCACCGGAAACTGGCTGTTCCACGACACCGAGGGCGCGACCCTCACGGGAGACAAGGCGCTCGCCCCAGTCCTCACAGTCCGAAGCGGAGAGGTCTTCACCGCCGAATGGGGCCCCAGGCCCTGGGGCTGGCTGCCCGAGACCGCAGACTGAACTCAGGAACAACAAGAATCAGCTGACTTACCCTGTATTACGTTTGACAACTACACTTATGCAGGGTACCCTTAATACACATTCGCCCCTTGGCAGTACGCTTCGCTCCCGGATAAACCCGGCGATCATGAGGGAAGCCGGCCCCCTGGGGCTTTTTCGTTGGAGCGATAACCGATGCCCAAAACCGCTATTCTCATCGATGGTGGCTATTTCCTGAAACGTCTGCCCTCCGTCCGACGCGATATAGATAGATCTGACGCTCGTGATGTCGCTAGAGCAGTTAATCAGCTGGTTCGCGGGCACCTGAATCAACTGAACCAAATATATTGTGTGCCTAGCGTTTTCCAACTTTTGTATCGGACCTTCTACTACGATGCCACGCCGTATGCCAATAAGCTACACACACCTGTAAGAAAGCGCTTAATTGATTACACCAGATCCGACACCGCCACCTTCAGAAGGGAACTTTTCAATGCATTGCGCAGGCAACCCAACCTTGCACTGAGGCTTGGACAAGTTGAAAAGCCAAGTAAAAGTTCTTGGATTATGAAACAGGGAACTCAAAAGCGCATCCTGAATGGAAGCATGAAAGTGACCGATCTCGAAGATTCAGACTTTATTCCAGACCTTCATCAGAAAGGTGTTGATATGCGAATTGGTCTGGACATAGCTACGATCACTCTCAACAAGCAGGCTGATGTTATTGTCCTGGTATCCGGAGACAGTGATTTTGTTTCCGCTGCAAAGTTAGCCCGACGCAACGGGGTTACTTTCATTCTGGACCCACTCTGGCAAAGTGTTTCCCCAGATCTTCTAGAGCACATTGACGGACTGAGAAGCGGATTCTACAAACCACAGAACGATATTATCGACCAGGAAGCGGATTCCTACTCATAGACCGCCCTGGCGGTTTCGTGCGCCCTTACGAAGTCCCAGTCGTATTCCACGCCTAGACCGGGACCTTCTGGAACGTCAACGCAGCCGTTCTGGTCAACGGCGTCATGCCCGTCTCTGTACCCGTCGCTCACGGGAATGTTCATCGCCATGCCCATCTCGTAGTAGTTGGTATTTCGCATAGCCGCCATGATATGACGCCGTTCCGGGCCGGCGGCGTGAAGCTCCACGTCGAGGCCGAAGCCCTCGGCGGCGTGGGCAATCTTCATGACGCCGGTTATGCCCCCGTCGTAGTCCGGGTCGGCCCGCACGAAGTCCGTCGCCTCCCCTTCTATGAAGTCAACATGAGCTTCCAGCCCCCGCACGTGCTCGAGCTGGAGCAGGGGTGTCTTGATAAGCTGACGCAGTTTCCTGTGAGCGTGGGCCGACACACCCCCGTCCATGAACGGATCCTCATACCAGAAGAAATCGTACTTGTCGCACGCCCAGCCCAGTTTCACGGCATCGCCGAACTTGGTCACCCAGCATGAAGCGTCCATCATCAGATCCATCTTTCCGCCGACTCTCTGTCCGACCGCCTCCACTATCGCTATCTGGTCGTTGATGTGCGCCTTCGGCCACGGGTGAATTTTGTAGCCGGAATATCCCATCTCGAGGCACCGCTCGGCCAGGTCGGCATAGTCCTCGGGGCTGTCTACGCCGCGACCAGTGCCCGCGAATGGCGTGGTCGCATAGCACGGCAATTTCTTCTGAGAACCGCCCAGAAGCTCGTACAAGGGCGCGTCGTAATACTTGCCCGCAAGGTCCCACAGGGCAATGTCCACCACCCCTATGCCCATGCGCGCCTGCTGACGCATCGCCTGTTTCAGATCGTTGTAGATGTCCTCTCGATGCAGCGCGTTGCGCCCTATCAGCGACGGCGCGAACCTGTCTATGGCCGCGGCGTCCGTTCCAGCGAAGCCTATGCTTATGTATTCACCGCTTACCCCCACGCCGGTATGGACTCGGATGGCGTGGGCGCGCCTCTTGAAAACGTCTCCCGACTTGTACAGGTACGGGGAGAAGACCCCCAGAATGTCATGCAGCTCCAGCGCGGGGTCAACCGACATATCTTCCACTTCCACCTCGTATTGAATTACTTCTATGCCGGTGATTATAGGTTTCGAGTCCACTTCAGCCTCTCTTCCTGTTTATAACTTTCCCCAAATGCCGCGCCCACAGTCTAATACAGACTGATGACTTCGGGAACGAGTTCGTCAATCTCGCCAGAGCCTGTTCAAAATGGAAATAGTGGATTGATACATATATTCGCATTTATAGTCGTTCTGGTGGGCGCACAGGTGGGCTGCCGGTGACCTGCAGGTGGGCTGTAAGTGTCCACTTGTGGCGTCTGCCACCTGCATTTCACCTGCAAAGTCCTGTATTTACCAGTTCAGAGAACTTTTTCGGATTGTGGAGGGATTCATTCATAAGTCCTACAATATGTTCCAGTACTTGTGTTCTATCATGCGTAAATTGTAGCACAGTATTGGAGGAATTGTGTAGTGAAGTTGGAAACGGAGGCCGAGTTCGCAAAGACCCTGCCATCTCGCACCCCCTAACCCAAGCCTGATATTATGAGTTCGTTCACCAAACTCAGGGAGATAAAGCGACTTTATGACCGACGACATTCTCGTATCCACGCAGGACGGCATAGCCACCGTTACGTTCAACCGCCCTCGCCAGCGCAACGCGATCAGCTACCACGGCTGGCTCGAACTCAGGCGCATAGCCATGGACCTCGACCGCGACCCGGGAGTTCGCGTAGTCATGTTCACCGGAGCGGGCGACGCCGCATTCTCCGCGGGCGCGGACATCAAGGACTTCGAGAACTACCGCGACAACTCCGAGAAGGCAGCCGTTTACGCCGAGGCATTCGACGGCGCGATGGACGCCATAGAAGCCATGTCCAAACCCACTATCTGCCTGATAAAAGGCTTCTGCGTAGGCGGAGGCTGCGAACTGTCCATGGCGACCGACATACGCATCGCGGCGGACAACAGCCGCTTCGGAATTCCCGTGGCCCGCCTCTCCATACTCGTCGGATACAAGGAGATGCGGCGGCTGGTGCAGCTCGTCGGCCTTGGAAATGCATCCTATATCCTGCTCTCCGCCCGCCTGCTGGACGCGGAGGAAGCGCACAGAATCGGCCTCGTAACCCAGGTCGCCCCCCTGGAAGAAGTGTCCGGCGTCGCATACGACCTCGCGCGGGAGATGGTCCCGCTCGCGCCGCTGTCCCAGATGCGCCACAAGAAGATACTCCAGACGGTCCTAAAGAACCCGGGCCTCAAGTCTCTATCCGAAGAAGAAGAGCTACTCCCGTTCGCCAACTTCGACAGCGCGGACTTCCAGGAGGGCCGCAGCGCATTCATCGGACGCCGCGCGCCAAACTTCGAGGGCCGCTGAGACCGCTCCCGCACAGGCCGGATGCCGCCCACATACTCAGTATGAAAGTCTGTCCATCCCCGCGGCGAATAGCGACCGCTCCGTCTCGTTTGGCGATATCCAGAAGAGACGGAGCGGTTCTGCTCTGTAATTGGCGCTATCTATCAGCAGTGGATATTATGGCCTGAAGCTGTCCAGGGCAGCGTCACGGCGCGGCCCCCAAGTATTCAGGTGGGCTTCACAGAGCGAGCCCGTCACAATGTAAGCGATCTGTCCCCAGGCGTGGGAACCTTCCAGGATAATCAGTTGGGCCTGGTCTTCCACACAGTATTCAGCGTCGGTCTGCAAACGATACTTGAACTCATACCACTGGCGTTCGACGCCATCAACCGGGCTGGTTTCGCTGGACTTGGTGAAAGACTTCACCTGGAAGATTGGCCAGTTCTGTTCCGACGAGTAAGCAGCCAGATAATCACGTTGCGCTCTGGCGAGATTATCTAGATTGTAGGCTTTGTTCTTCCCTGCTTCTAAGGTCGTCACGTTGATGTATGCGACAAAATTTCGTCCTTCATACCCAAAGAAAGAGGTAGAGTCGTGGGTCTCCTCATCTGTGGCAAGCAGGTAATCCGAGCCCCAGTCCAAGCTATAACCGTACAGATTATTGCGGTATATGCCGGAGCCATCAAGGTGAATCTCGAAGCTGTCGAGTATCTCAGGGATACTCCCCCAATCCTTGGCGGTCAACACGCCGTCGGAGTCGCAGATTTCCCCACTAGCAACTGCGCCGTAGTCCTGGTCGGTGAAGATGTGTTCCATCCCAAAGGCCCAACAGCCGCCAGTCGCGTAGTAGTATTCGTATTGAAGCTCGTAGAACTCGCGTCCTCCCCTGTCCGCATTTTTCCCAAACGACCTGACCTTGAACGATGTTGGGTAGTTCTCAGCGCCCCATGATTCAGTAGTGGACTTCCGCCACTGCGCGAAGTCGTCAAGTCCGTATATGTCACGGGAACTCAGATTGGGCACAGAATTTACATTGACAAATCCCGATCCGTTATTTTCCCCAAAGTGAGCGCGTGTGCTGGTGGAATTGTGCGGCTCGAAACTCCAATCCGACGGGATGCTAATTCTCCAACCGCCACCGCGTGGCCCCCACCTATCCCAACGCCAATCTCCTGTCTTGGAGGGGATAGGTGTGGGCGAGAGGATAGCGGCAGGCTGTCCTTGAATGAGGGCGGGAAGCCTGGCCTTCAGTTCGTTTATAGCGACTGCGAATCCAACGTTGCCCGTAGTATCGCGGATAGCTGAAGTGTTCACACCAACCACCTGACCTGTACGGTTGAAGAGCGGGCCGCCACTGTTGCCGGGCTTTGTAGGGGCGGTGTGTTTGAAACTTTCCACATCATCAATGATTCTCCTCCACGAGATGTTTCCCCTTGTCCATGTGGGTGGCTGACCAAGCTGATAGCCATCGGGATACCCCATCGTGATGACTTCATCGCCTTTCTGAACCAGCGCCGAGTCGCCAAGCGGCACGGTCTGGAGGTTGAGATCGGGTACTATGTCAATAATCGCGAGGTCGGCTACCGGGTCCACGCCAAGAACACTGGCTCGGAATTCTCTGCCATTATAAAGCTGGACGGTCACGATGGAGTGCTGTTCCACGACGTGTTCGTTGGTAACGACCCTCTCATCCGAATCTATGACGAAACCGGAACCGGCGTACCCCGATGGGGCGATTACCCAAACCACGCCGTTTTGGACATTTCTGACCAATTCAACAATTGTCGGAGTGGTCGTCATGGCCGGAGTAGGTTGAGCGGACAGTCGTTCTCTGATCTGTTCAGGCGTTTCGCCTGTGTGGGGAGCAATCAGGTTTTCGATGAACCATCCAGACAGCAGATCGCTGATACTGTCGGGCAGTACGCCTTTGTCGTTCGCGTCTCTAAGGACCGCGACCAGAAAATCGAGAGGGGATTGACCCTCGACGGATAGTCGCCCTTCGACTTCTCCAACCGTTTCGCCCGTGTGAGGAGCAATCAGGTTCTCTATGAACCACCCGGACAGCAGATCGCTGATACTGTCGGGCAGTACGCCTTTGTCGTTCGCGTCCGTGAGTACGGTAACGAGAAACTCTAATGGCATTGGCCCTGTATTTGTCTGCGCGTTGGGAGAAGCGGACACGACTCCCAGCGCGACGGTGGACAGCAGTATGAATGCGGTGATTCCTGATAGAGCCTTCTTGAGCATGGACGCTTATTCTTCCTCTCGGTTCGAGTCACTATGAGTCTGGGGAATGGTGCCCCTATATAAGGGATGCGGTAGAGTAGTAAACCTATGAAATGACCCCTAACCCGCGTCCCCATCCAGCAGCGCAGACAGTATAAGCGTCGCCACATCCTTATCCAGAGGCTGGTTGTTGCTGCCGCACTTGGGGGAGTGGATGCAGGACGGGCAGCCGGACTCGCACGGGCATTGGGTTATGACCTCGTATGTGGCGCGCCACAGGTCTTCTATCACCTCGTAGCCGTGTTCCGCGACCCCTACGCCGCCCGGACACAGGCCCCCGCGCTGGAGTCGAGATGGCGTTGACGTCCGGGTCTCCTACGCCTCTATTCCTCTACGGTGAAAGGCACTGTCGTTATTGGGAGCAGTCTCACTGATGCGCCGGACAGAATGGTTATCTTGACGGTGTAGCTACCGACCCACCCAGTGAATTATGCGCTATGGTATTTGGACACTCACAACCGTGGATACATAGGAAGTATAGAAGCCTGTCACAGCCCTGACTCTATACTCATAGGTACGACCCGACGATGACCCGACATTCGTGTCGGTGTAGGTGGTGTGGCTCTTATCCACCACATAACTCTGAGTAGCGGCGACAGAGCCGTTGTAACGCCAATCGCGTATGACGATATAACGCCAAAGATTACCTTCAGGGGCATCCCATCTCAGAACTACTCTACTCCCGTCCGACGCTAATGACGCCGTCAGATTCGTTGGGGCTTCGGTCGCTGGATTTTCAGCCGTCGAACGTATGAAAATGGACATGGATTCGTCTAAGATGGTTTCGTTTGCCGCGTTTCTAAGCGTAAGCGCATACTTATAATTCGCATCAGGATAAAGCAGATGAGTGGCGCTTACAATTTGTGTGTCGCCAAAAGTGGCTACACCCGTCAGCGAAGAATCCTTCTTAACAAACTCATCACCGTTGTGCTCATACAATTGCGCGACGTAATTAGTAATCCCATAACCATCCGGAGTATCCCAATTCAAACCAACCTGAACAGAGAGGGGTTGACCCGCGGGTTGCTGCCAGGGACTATGAGACCATCCCCCTCTCAATTTAGCGCTGGGTACGCCTCCGGGTGTCGGCGTGTAAGTCGCTGTGGCCGTGGGCGCCGGTGTGTAAGTCGGCGTGGCAATGGGCGCCGGTGTGTAAGTCGCTGTGGCAATGGGCGCCGGTGTGTAAGTCGCTGTGGCGGTGGGTGTTGGTATGTAAGTCGGCGTGGCAATGGGCGCTGGTGTGTAAGTCGCTGTGGGCGCTGGTGTGTAAGTCGCTGTGGCCGTTGGTGTCAACGTCGCGGTTGACCCTGCGATTGGTGTCTGAGTCTGCGTTGGGGTTGCGGAAGGTATTTGGACACTCCCAACCTCGGAGTCATAGGAAGTATAGAAGCCTGTCACAGCCCTGACTCTATACTCATAGGTACGACCCGACGATGACCCGACATTCGTGTCGGTATAGGTGGTGTGGTCCTTATCCACCACATAATTCTGAGTAGCGGCAACAGAGCCGTTAAGACGCCAATCGCGTATGACTTCATAACGCCAAAGATTACCTTCGGGGGCATCCCATCTCAGAACTACTCTACTTCCGTCCGACGCTAATGACGCCGTCAGGTTCGTAGGGGCTTCGGTCGCTGGATTTTCGGCCGTTGAACGTATGAAAATGGTTACGTCTTCCTCTACGATGGTTTCGTTTGCCGTGTTTCTAAGCGTAAGCGCGTACTTATAGTTCGTATCAACCTGAAGCGAGTGGTTGGAGCCTACAGTTTGTGTGTCGCCAAAAGTGGCTGCCCCGGTCAGTGGAAGGTCAAACTCATCACCGTTGTGCTCGTACAATTGCGCGACGTAATTGGTAATCCCATAACCATCCGGAGTATTCCAATTCAAAGAAACCTGAACAGAGATCGGTGCACCCACGGTTTGCGCCCAAGGGCTATAACTCCATATCGCTCTCAGTTTAGCGCTGGGTACGCCTCCGGGCGTCGGCGTGTAAGTCGCTGTGGCCGTGGGCGTAGGTTGCGCCGCCAAGCGTTCTCTGACCTGTCCAGCGGTTTCACCCGTGTGAGGCGCAATCAGGTTTTCGATGAACCAGCCGGACAGCAAGTCGCTGATGAGATCTGGGAATACCCCATTGTCTTTCGCGTCCGTGAGAACGGCGATCATGAATTGGAAGAGAGACTGTCCCTCAACCGACAGCCGCTCCTCGACCTGTTCTATTGTCTCATCGGTTTCGGGGACGATCAGATTCTTGATGAACCAATCAGCCAGCAGTTCGTTGATGAGATCGGAGAGTACGCCCTTGTCGCTGGCGTCCGTTAGCACGACGACCATAATCTGGAAGGGAGTCCGACCCGTGTCTGTCTGCTCGTTTGGAGAAGCGGACACGAGCCCCAGCGCCAGGATGGCCAGGAGCGCGAGCGCGATGATTCCCGCGAATATCTCCCTGATCATGAGCGGCTACTCCTCTCGACTCAAACTTCGCCCATCATAGCACTGTGTCAGAAATCATGGGCATAGATTATGAAAATGACATTGAACCCGCCTCCCCATCCAGCAGCGCAGACAGTATAAGCGTCGCCACATCCTTATCCAGCGGCTGGTTGTTGTTGCCGCACTTGGGAGAGTGGATGCACGACGGACAGCCGGACTCGCATGGGCATTGGGTAATGACCTCGTATGTCGCGCGCCACAGGTCTTCGATGACCTCGTAGCCGTGTTCGGCGACGCCGACACCGCCCGGGTGTCCGTCGTGAATGAAAACCTGCGGCCTGCCGGTGTCCGGGTGCAGCGGAGTGGAGATGCCGCCGATGTCGTTGCGGTCGCACATCGCGAACAGCGGCAGGATGCCGATTGCGGCGTGTTCCACCGCGTGGAGTCCACCCGCCAGATCGAGTTTCTCGGCGTGGATGTGGTCCAGCGTGTCGCCGGTGGGCGCGAACCACAGCGCGGTCGTGTCGTACTCCTGCGGCGGCAGTTCGACGTACTCGTCGCCCAGAACCTCTTCGGTCTGGTGCCTGACTCGCTTGAATCCCACGACGTGCGTTGACACATTTACCTCGCCCAGGAACACCGACACGCGCCCCGCTCGCTTGCTCTTATACGTGTTCAGTATGCGGGTCTCGGTATAGTCGCGCACCTCGGTATAGTAGGGCGCGTCTGTTAGCGAGCAGTATGCGGTGTGCGAGTCCAGGTTGAGGTCTTTTACGAGGTACGACTCGCCCTGGTGAAGATATATCGCGCCCGGATGAAGCTGCATGAACGCCGTCTCCTCGGACACGGTCTCCAGAATGGCTCCCGTTTCCTCGTCCACCAGCGTATAGAACGCGCCGGACGCCGAGCGTATGTTGACCCGCTCCGCCGGATACGTAACCTCCGTCCGCAGGTGCCAGCGTCCATGCCGGACGTGAAGGTATTCGTCCTCCACGAGCTCGTCCGCGTACCACAGAAGCTCATGCCCGAAGAACTCCGTGTCGTTCATCGTAAGCGGCGCTTCGTATGCGGCGCAGATAAGGTGCGGCTTCATAATGTAGGGGTTGGCGGGCGATATGCGGGCGCTCTCGTGGCTCTTGCCGAAGAACGACTCCGGGTGGCGCATCAGGTACTGGTCGAGAGGGTTGTTGTTGGCGACCATGACGCTCAGGGAGCGTTCACCGCCCCGACCGCTGCGCCCCGCCTGCTGCCACGCGCTGGCGATGGTGCCGGGGTATCCGGTGAGTATCGTCGCGTCCAGATTCCCCACGTCCACTCCTAGCTCCATAGCGTTGGTCGTGGAGAGGCCGAGCAGCCTGCCGTCGAACAGGTCCTTTTCGATGCGCCGCCTGTCTTCCGGCAGGTAGCTTGCGCGGTATGGCGATATGCGCTTCGCCACGACCGGATGCGTGGGCCTGAGCTGGTCGCGGGCGTACACGTGTATCAGTTCCGCCTGGCGCCTGCTTCGGACAAAGGCCATTGTGCGCGTGTGCCGTTTCAGAAGCTCCGCGAATACCTGCGTCGCCTCCGAGTTGGTCGAACGCCGCGAGCCGTCCGCCAGGTCTATCATCGGTGGATTCCACAGAACGAAGTCCTTGCCCCCGTATGGCGAACCGTCCTCTTCTACAACCTCGAAAGGCTCCCCGACCAGCCTTTCGGCGTGCTCGGCGGGGTTGGCGATAGTCGCCGAACACAGGATGAACTGTGGGCTGCTGCCCAGCATCCGGCACAACCGTCTGAGCCTTCTGAGAACATTCGCCACGTGCGTCCCGAACACCCCGCGGTACACGTGCGCCTCGTCCAGCACGACGTACTTCAGCCCCCGCAGCGTCCGGTACCAGGCGCGATGGTTGGGCAGAATGCCCAGGTGCAGCATATCGGGGTTGGTTATGACGATGTTCGAGCTTCGCCGTATCGAGGCCCTGTCCTGGCGCGGCGTATCCCCGTCGAATATCGCGTGCCTTATCCCGCGAGTACTTTTGGCCCCCGGCATCAGCGCGGCGAGCTTCTTCTCCTGGTCCTGGGACAACGCCTTCGTCGGGTATAGGTACAGCGCGCGCGCCGTCCGGTCTTCCAGCAGCGATTCCAGCGCAGGCAGGTTGTAGCACATACTCTTGCCGCTCGCCGCCGGGGTGGCGACGATGACGTTCTTCCCGTCCCGCAGCTTCTCAATCGCCTCCGTCTGGTGAGAGTAGAGACCCGACACCCCCAGCTCATTCAGCCGCCGGATAAGGCGCGCATCCAGCGGCGGGTCGGGGTCGCGCGTCCGCGCCCTTCTCGAAGGCACCTGCTCTATGTGGACAATCTGCCCCTGGTACCAGAGCAGGCTCTGGATATGTCTGAGAAAATCGGCGGTGTCCATGGCCTGATGCTAACATATACTAAAAACCGACAATGTCCACCTCACAGTCCACCATCTCCGCGTCCGGGCGTTCGGACTCGATGAACTCTATGACCCTGTCCACCATCTGCGCGGCGTGGACTGCGCTGTTGGACACGCACACAATGCCCAGCGTCAGGGTTTGCCAGGCGTCGTTCAGTTCTACCTCGGCAATTCCGACGTTGAACTTGCTCCGCACGCGCTGCCGCAGGGAGTTGACCACGCGCCGCTTGTCCTTCAAGCTGTGGCTGTGCGAGATGCGGAGGGTAATCCTGGCCGCGCCGATGTTCATAATGGAGCCTGCCCGATTTCATAACACTGTACAACGTTCAGGCATTATAATGGTGCGGGAACGCTAATGCGGTATCCACTTGAAGATGACAAACACCGACCATTTCCCGGCATTCCCGCCCTCGGTTCGTCATTCCCGCGAAGCCTGTCCTCGTGGAAACGGGGAGCGGGAATCCAGAGACCCTGGCAGAGATATATGACCGCTGTGCTAAACGACCTCGGACAGGACAAAATGACAAGGAGCGTCAACCCGTGACCCTGGGCGAAATACTGGTATCGGAAAGCGAAATCGCGCACGCGATAGCCCAGGTCGCAGAGGAGATAATCGAGGACTACGGCGACTCCGATCTTGTCCTTGTCGGCGTGATGGACGGCGCGATCTGCTTCCTTGCCGACCTGATACGCGCATTTCCGCGCTCCGTGGACGTGGTGACCGCGCGGGTGTCCAGCTACGACGGCGCCGAATCCGGCGGGGAGGTCAACATTGACTGGCTTCCGACCCGCGAGCGAATCGAGGGAAGGCACGCGCTTATAGTCGAGGACATAGTGGACACCGGCGCGACGATAGCGGCGCTGACGGACAGACTGGCCGCGCTCGGAGCCGCCTCGGTGAACGTGTGCGCCCTCCTGGACAAGCCCGCCCGCAGGAAGCATGGCGTGGAGGTAACGTATGCCGGATTCGACGTGCCGAACGTGTTCGTAGTCGGCTACGGACTCGACTACAACGGCGAGTTCAGGAATCTTCGCGACATCAGAGAATTGGACGGCGGCAGATAGCCCGAGAGATTGTTCTTCCCCTAATCCCTATCAGGGTCAAGGAAGACCAGAACCTCCAGCTCACCGGCCAGTTTCATCTGTTCCTCGTGAATCCGATACCCATACACGAGAGGTATGGCATCCTGTCCATAAATCTTCCTGACAGTGTTGGCTGAGCGATGAGCGCGACCTATGTCATCGTCGTTGACGACACCCGAAGCTTCTACCGCGAACCAAAGGGTTGACCTGTCTGCCTTCCGCTGCGAGCGTAAAATGAGGTCCGCGACCCGCAGGCGGGTTTCGTCAGCGTCGCTGATGATGCCGTCTTCCGTCGCCTGCTCCATCCTGTCCTGAAACTCCTCGGTGCTTCCCTGCACGGCTATGATTCCGGGTGTCCAGATAGGATAGACTCTTCTGACATCGAACTCGCGGCTCACCAGGGGGATCAGTTTTGTACTCAGCTTCGCCTCGAGCGCATTCCCGCGAAGCGAATCAACACTGACTTTGAGTTCCTGCTGACCCTGTTCGAGTCGCTGCTGACCCTCTTCAAGATTACCCAAGCGCTTGTCTGTGGTCTTGGTGTAACTGCGCATCTCGGATTTGATATCCTGCTGGCCCTGTTCGAGTCGCTGTTGACCCTCTTCAAGATTCTCCAGGCGCTTGTCTGTGGCCTTGGTATAACTGCGCATCTCGGACACGAATTCGCGCATCTCGGACACGAACGCATTGAACGTGGCTGGGAGCGCGAGCAACTCCTCGGACAGGATAGCTTGCCTGACCGCCTCGCGGAACTCCTGATTCTCACGCAGCAACGACAGCAGGTCGTCAGTTGTATTGATCGTCGTCAATTCTTTTGCCCTTCCTATTACTCTTCATTATACCTGTTTATCGTCTCCGAGTTGCGGACTTTTTGTGTGAAGTGTGTTAGTTCTTGTGTGCTGCGGACTTTTCGTACAAGGCCGCCGTATCCGTTTGAAGATGACAACCGCCGTCCATCCTCCGTAATTCCCACGAAGCCTATCCTCGTGGAAACGGGGAGCGGGAATCCAGAGGTCGCGGCAGACTGCCGCGCGGCGGAAATATATGGACACCGTATCAGGAGCGATATGACCCAGCCAAACTTCGCCGATAAAACCATCCGGACGGGTGACAACCTCGACATCCTGCGCGGACTGAACAGCGAGTCTGTTGACCTCATCTATCTCGACCCCCCGTTCAACTCCAACCGAGACTACGCCGCCCCGGTAGGTAGCAGAGCCGCGGGCGCGGCCTTCAAAGACACCTGGACACTCTCCGACCTCGACACCGCCACATGGGCCTTATCGCGGACGAACAGCCCTCCATGTACAAGGCGCTGGAAACCGCCGGCCTGACTCACGGCAAGGGTATGCAGTCCTACCTGTGCATGATGGCCGTCCGCCTGCTCGAAATGCGCCGCTTTAACTTTTGTCATAATTTGACAGGCTCGCTACTATAGCATTGAGGTAGCCAGGAGAACGAATAGGAGGCAGAAAATGCTTGAGCTAAGCCGACAGATAGCGGCATACGAGAAAATGCAGCCTACACTGGAAATGGATCATTTTGGAGAATGGGCGGTATTCTACGATGAGGAACTGGTAGGCACTTACAAGTCTGTCGAAGTGGCCATTGATAACGCAAGCCACAGATTTGGACGTGGGCCATACCTGATCCGACAAATTGGCGCTGCACCCATAGCGCTTCCCACATCTCTGCCATACAGATAGGGAAGCAAAATATGAGAATAACGAATGCTGGATTTGCGGACGGCGGCGGGAGCCGAGGAGTTGACGCGCTAGAACACTTTGGGCCTACCCTACAAGTACAGATCGGCTTTGATCCGTCATATCGGATCACCGATGGATTAACGCCCAATCTACCGGAGCAACTCCACTCTGCATTAGTAGATACAGGAGCGTCAGAAAGTTGTATTGACTCTGCTCTTGCCATGTCCCTTGACTTACCCATCATTGACCAGCAGGAACAAGCCGGAGCGAACGGGAGATTCTGGGTCACCATACACGCCGCTCAGATATACATACCATCATTAACCTGGGCAATCTCAGGAATGTTCGCTGGAGTTCATCTTAGCGCGGGAGGGAAAATGCACCTAGCGCTCATAGGACGGACATTCTTGAGGGATTCCACAATTGTATATGAGGGACAGACAGGGCAAGTCACTATTAGCAATAACATTCGGTAGGCCAATCCAACACTGATTAGTTTAATTCCCTTACCTAAGATGCCCACTCTTCACAACTCCCTCCTGAACCCCCAACCCCAACCCTCTCATCTAACAGGCATAACCCATGACTCAGAGGTCGTCTGAACATGACCATAACCCGAATATCGGCCCTTGCCGCTGCGCTTCTGCTTCTGCTGGCCGTCGCCTGCTCATCAGAAGATGCCGCCGACCCAACCCCAACCGAGCCGCCGCAGGCCGCATCCGCACAGCCGACGACCGCTCCCTCGCCGACAAGCGCGCCTTACGTTTCCGTCGCCCCCACCTCTCCCCCGGCGACTGCTGAGCCGTCTCCGCATCCAACAGCGACCGGCGAGCCAGAAGAACAGGACCTCAAGATAGTAACCCTGCTCCCGTTCGACGCCATCCCTGCCGTCCTCGACCCGCAGTTCATTAGCGCGGAAGAGGCTGAAGCCAAACTGGCGAATCACACGGACGACCCCGACGACGCCCTTGTGCTGGGACTGTCCATCAACGGCGACAGCCGCGCGTACTACGTACCCTCGCTCAGCGCCGTCGAGATAGTCAACGACACCGTGGGCGGCCAGCCGCTCGCGGTCACATGGTGACCGCTCTGCTACTCGGCTATCGTGTATAGCCGCGAAATCAACGGGCAGGAACACACCTTCGGCGTATCCGGCAAGCTGATTATGAACGTCCTCGTCATGTACGACCACCAGACAAACACCCTCTGGAGCCAGTTCCTGCACAGGGGAGTCGAGGGCGATCTCGAAGGCGTCGAACTGGACGTCATCCCCGTAATCCAGACCACATGGGGAGCCTGGAAGGAACTCCACCCCGACACCAGGTTCCTCGACCTGTTCAGGTCCGACCCCTACGACAACTACTACGTGGACAATGGCAGGCCCGGCGTCATCGGAGAGCGCAATACCGACGACCGCCTCCGCACCAAGGACCTGGTAGTCGGCGTCAACTTCAACGGCACTCCCAAGGCATACCCACTGCACGAACTTGAGACCAGCCCCGTCCTGAACGACTCCGTCGCCGGACAGGACGCCCTTATCTACTTCGACACGCCGAGCGGCACCGCGCTCGTCTATGACCGCAGCGTGAACGGGCGCGTCCTCAACCTCACCATAGACCCCGACACGTCCGGCGTCCTGACAACCCTTGTGGACGAGGAAACCGGCTCGCGCTGGATGGCATTCACCGGCCTCGCAGTCGAGGGCGAACTCAAGGGGCAGCGATTGGACAGGCTCCCCTCCCACCTCTCCTTCTGGTTCGCCTGGACGGACTGGAACCCCACCACCGAGCTATTCACGGGCTGACAATCCGGCGGTCAAACGGGTAGGATAATAGTCGCCGGATGAACCCGAACCGCCCGCCGACTATCCTGTTCCTGGAGACGCTTCTATGCCCGACGACGATAAGCAGCGACCCAACATCATAGTGATACTGGCCGACGACATGGGCTACTCGGACATCGGCTGTTTCGGCTCCGAAATCCGCACGCCGAATCTTGACTCGCTCGGCTATAACGGCCTCAGATTCTCCCAGATGTACAACTCCGCGCGCTGCTGTCCCTCCCGCGCCGCGCTTCTCACCGGACTCAACCCCCACCAGGCCGGGGTGGGACACATGGTCGCCAATCTCGGCGTCCCCGAATACCAGGGCTACCTGCGAGAGAACTGCGTCACCATCGCCGAGGCGCTGAAGGCGACCGGCTACTCCACCTATATGTCCGGCAAGTGGCACGTCGGCGGCGACTACAACCTCGCCGACCTCGACAGTTGGACTCCCGCCGCCCCGGATCATCCCACACCCACCCAGCGCGGCTTCGACCGCTACTTCGGCATCCTGACCGGCGCCAGCAACTTCTACTTCCCCAAGACGCTCATGGACCAGGATGCACTTGTCCCGCTTGACGTGGACGACTTCTACCTCACCGACGCCATCAGTGACAACGCGGTGAACATGATAGGAGAGGCCGCGAACCGCGACGCACCGTTCTTCATGTACGTCGCATACACCGCCCCGCACTGGCCGCTCCACGCGCCGGAAGAGGACATAGCCCGCTACGAGGGACAGTACCGCCGCGGCTGGGACTATCTCCGCACAAGCAGGCACGAACAGCTCAAGGGTATGGGCATCCTGGACGAGAAGTGGGAAATCTCCCCGCGCGACACCGACAGTCTTCCCTGGGTGGCGGCCTCCGACCCTGATTGGGAGGACATTCGCATGGCCGTTTACGCCGCCCAGATAGATCGGCTCGACCAGGGCGTCGGCAGAATACTCTCAGCGCTGCGCTCCATGGAAATGGACGGCAACACGCTAATAATGTTCCTGTCGGACAACGGCGGGTGCGCCGAGTTCCTCGCCGAAGACGGCAGCCTGCCGCAGCCCGCGCGATACGGCGGAGACAACCCCGACGGCACCCCCGTCCGCGTCGGCAACGTCCCCGGACTCCGGCCCGGCGGCCCACAGACGTTTATGAGCTACGATCTGCCCTGGGCCAACGCCTCCAACACCCCGTTCCGGCGATTCAAGCGCTGGACTCACGAGGGCGGAATATCCATGCCATTCATTATGAGCTGGCCCGACAGGATAACCGAACCCGGAATCGTGCACTCCCCCGCCCACCTGATAGACATAATGCCCACCTGCCTGGACGCAGCCTCCACCAGCCACCTGTCCGAGCGCGCCGGACATCCCACCACGCCGCTCGAAGGCGAAAGTATGCTGCCCGCGATAGACAACCACGAGTGGGGCCGCGAACAGCCCATATTCTGGGAGCACGAGGGCAGCAGGGCGGTGCGTCAGGGCCAATGGAAACTGGTCTCAGCCATCGGCGGCAACTGGGAACTATACGACATGGAACAGGATCGCACCGAGCTTGACGACCGCTACGACAGGAACAGCCACAAGGCGCGCGAACTGGAGAACCTATATACTCAGTGGGCCGAACGCTGCGGCGTGCTTCCCTGGAACGTCATCAGTCCCGGCTGGAACCCGGCAATGCGGGGCAACAGCGTTCATACGTCCGGGTAGATCAGATTTTCACACGCCAACCGCCTATAAACGGCCGGGAGGAACACATGGCAATCGTAATGGCGAAAAGAAGCAAGATAGCCGTCGTAGAGATTCACGGCACAATCGGCGGCAGCGTCAAGTCGCCGGAGATAGAGAAAATCCTGAATCGCGTGCGCCAGGATCACAGCTTTCGCGCGCTCGTGCTGGACATAGACTCCGGCGGCGGCTCCGCGTCCCCCTCCGACTACATATACCGCGCCGCCAAGCGCATCGCAGGGCGAAAGCCCGTCGTCGCCTGCGTTCGTGGCGTGGGCGCGTCGGGCGCGTACATGATAGCCTGCGCCGCCCACAGGATTGTCGCCGCCCCCGGCTCGATAGTCGGCTCCATCGGCGTAATCTCGGTCCGTCCCGCCCTCGAACAGCTATTGGAACGCGCCGGCATCGGCGTCAACGTCAACAAGAGCGGCAAGTTCAAAGACCTCGGAGCGCCCTGGCGCGAGACAACCCCCGAGGAAAACGAAAAGATCCAGGAACTGATAAACGACAGCTACGATTCGTTCGTCGAGATTGTGGCTGAGAGCCGCGGCCTCGACGAAGACCGCGTCCGGGAGTTGGCGACCGGCGAGGTGTATCTCGCCCCGCGCGGACTGGAAGCGGGCCTTGTGGACGAACTCGGCGACCTAGACCGCGCCCTGGATCTGGCAGCCGAGGCCGCGGGCATTCCCAAGCGTCCGGTATATCTGCGCCCGCCCCGGGGACTGCGCGCCAGGCTCCTCGGCCCGATGGCCGACACCCTCGTCGAGTCCGTATCCGAGCAGATCGAACGCCGTCTATGGCAGGGCCGCCACGGCCTGTGACCTTCTCGATGCGCGCGGCTTACTCGACGACAAGCGACGAACGCGCCGCGACGGGCTGCCTCGCCATGCGAGCGATGGACTTCACCAGCACGACAAACTCCCCTTCCGGCCTGAACCCGCGCTCCTCCAGCGCCCCGCCCAGCAGCGGGACGTACTCCGGCACAATTGCGACCACGTTCCTGGTCTTGACAAGAGAGCGCAGAGCGGAGTCAACGATGTTCGGAGTCAGCGCGGCATAGTCCGGGTGCAGCATAATCTCGATCCGTCCCACTCTGGACCTGGCCGAAGTCCCAAGCCAGCCTCTCACCGCTCCCTCCAGTTCCAGAACCCGCTCATCGGAACGTCCAATCGGCGGTTCGCGCGAATCCTTCCACTGCTCGAGCGTCATGCCCACAAGCTGGCGCACCTTCAGGGGAGTCGCCGCGTTGTAGAGACGAAAGAGCGCGTGGTCGTGTCCGGCAAGACGCTTGATAGAACGAGAGTCGGCATCGAACAGGCTGTTCGCCGATTCAGCCGCCGAAGGCAGCCCGCGATACAGCGTCTCTCGAAAGCATGGAAAGAATCCCGCGCGCCTGGCTGCCTGAACGATGTCGCTGTCCGACTCCACCCTGAGAAATACCCGCTCCGCTCCCCCGTACGCGGACGCGACGGCGGCCTGCTCCAGCAGTCCGGTCAGAGCGTTGCCCGAATCGGGATCTGCATAGAGATGTGAGACCTCCCAGCTTTTCGCCCCCGACCTGGGACGAACTGCCGCTATCGCCTGGACGCGCCTGCTCGTCGCAAGCGCGAGCGCGCGTCCTTTGGCGCGGGGCAGGAGTCGGCGTCGGGAAACGCCGAGCAGGAAGGCGTAGAAGGATTGTGGCTGGCACAGACCCACGGAAGTTACTGCCAGGTTGGACAGGCCGTTCATGCCCACACCAAAGCACCGGACAACGTCCAGCGGCTCGAATGTTCTCACGTCGGAGTTGCTGTCGTTTCCGAGGCTCGTGGGTCGGCCTCCACCGCCATGTATTAAGTGTGGTCCTGGTCCTCTATATCTTCTGCAGAAGCAGATTGGGCGTAAAGTGCTTCGAGCAGATTTTTCACGTCGGCTATATTGGCCTCAACCATGTCGTCAGGCAACCAATTCTCGTAGAAATTGGCGTGCAATATATTCGCCGCATTGAATAAGGCGCGAATCTCCGGCTGTCCTGTACCCTCAGCTATGCGTTTGACCACTGGGAACAGATCCCTGTGTCTTCCATGACGCCATCCCCTCTCCTCCGCTATGGACTTCAGAGCGTGTGCCGCCGCGCCCCAGGCCTTCTCAGATGCCTGGAGCGTGTCGTCCTTCTGAAATTCATCATCAGCCTGCTGAATCAACCTGCGGCTGATTTCAGCATGTTCATCTATGAGCGTCACTTCTTTCCCTCTTCGACCATGCCTACGAACAGCTCGTGCATCCGGGCGTCGTTGGTGAGCTCGGGATGAAACGCGGTCGCCAGCATATGCCCTTCGCGCACGGCCACGGGCCTGCCGTCCTCCAGCCTGGACAGCACCTCCACGCCCTCGCCGACGGAGTTGAACACCGGCGCGCGTATGAACACCGCGCGGTAGGGCGGCCCCTCCATTCCGGTGACTTCGAGATCGGCCTCGAAACTGTCCACCTGCCTGCCGAATGCGTTGCGGCTGACATTCGTGTCCATGAGACACAGCGGCTCCGGGCGGTGGTCGGTCAGTTCCCCTGCCATGACAATCATGCCCGCGCACGTTCCCCACGTGGGCATTCTGTCCGACAGAATGCGCTCTCGCAGCTTGTCGCGCATCTCGTAAATGTCTATCAGCTGGACGATGGTGGTGCTCTCGCCACCCGGGATTATCAGCCCGTCAACCTCGTCCAGCTGATCCGACAGCCGTATTTCACGCACCTCGACGCCCAGATTCTCCAGCGCGGAGCGGTGCTCCGCGAAGTCCCCCTGTATGGCGAGTACACCTACCGTTGTCAATCTCTACCACCCTCTGCTCGCCAGTCGCTCGGTTTCAGGAATATCCGCGATGTTCAGGCCCGCCATCGCGTCGCCGAGACCCTTGGACACGTCCGCTATCATCCCCGCGTCCTGGTAGTGCGTGGTCGCCTTGACTATCGCGTCCGCCATAAGGTCGGGACGCTCGGACTTGAATATGCCCGAACCGACGAATATGCCGTCCACGCCCAGCTGCATCATAAGCGCGGCGTCCGAGGGCGTGGAAACGCCGCCAGCCGCGAAGTTCACCACCGGCAGACGGCCCAGTTCGCGCACGTCCTTGACCAGGTCATAGGGAGCGCGAAGGTCGCGGGCAGTCGCCATAAGCTCGTCCTCGTCCATATTCTGGATGCGGCGTACCTCGCCCAGCACCTTGCGCGCGTGGCGGACAGCCTCCACGATGTTGCCGGATCCGGCCTCGCCTTTGGTGCGTATCATCGCCGCTCCCTCGCCTATCCTGCGAAGGGCCTCGCCCAGGTCTCTCGCGCCACACACGAAAGGCACCTTGAAGTCGTGCTTGTTGATGTGGTTGTTCTCGTCGGCGGGGGTTAGCACTTCGGACTCGTCAACGTAGTCCACGCCCAGCGCTTCCAGCACCTGCGCCTCGACAAAATGGCCGATACGCGCCTTCGCCATAACAGGAATGGTCACCGCGTCAACTATCTCCGCCACCTTGGTCGGATCGGACATACGGGCGACGCCGCCCATCTTGCGAATGTCCGAGGGAACACGCTCCAGGGCCATTACGGCCACCGCGCCCGCGTCCTCGGCAATCCGCGCCTGGTCGGCGGTTACCACGTCCATTATGACACCGCCCTTGAGCATCTGGGCAAGACCTGCCTTGACTCTCCAGGTTCCGGTCTCGGTTCTCGTATCAATCGTATCAACTGCCATGTGCGGGCCTCCGTACTTGAATGAAATTCTCACCTGAAATTATATCCGACATTATACTCTTGCCAATTAAGCATTTACAACGAACAGCGATATTGCGTTAAACTGTAGCCGCAACCGGCGCTTCGGTCGGCTATCCAATGAATCTTAACAGTAGGAGACGTGAGAACAATGACCAAATATGCCCGATTCCTCGCGCACGGCGAGGTCGCCTACGGAGTGGTCGAGGGGGATACCGTACGGCAGATAACCGCGGCCCCGTATGAAGACCACGAGGTTACGGACCACACCCACACGCTTAACGAGGTGGAACTGCTTGCCCCCGTGGTTCCGAACAAGGTGGTCGCCATCGGCCTGAACTACCGCAGCCACCTCGGCGACAGAACGCCGCCCAGCGTCCCCGAGCCGTTCTTCAAGACTGCTTCATCGGTCGTCGGCCCGGGCGACGACGTCATAATCCCGAAAGAGGCAATCGAGGAGGGCGTCACGATTCAGCCGGAAGCCGAACTCTCGCTGGTCATCGGCAAGAAGGCCAAGCGCGTATCCAAAGAGGACGCGCTCGACTATATTCTGGGATATACCTGCGGCAACGACATCAGCGCACGAAACTGGCAGGCAAACGACCTGTCCTGGTGGCGGGCGAAGTCCTCGGACACCTTCACGCCGCTCGGCCCGTTCATCGTGACCGGCCTCGACCCCTCCGCGCTCCGCCTGATAGGGCGGATAAACGGCGAGGTCTCCCAGGAACAGGTCACCAGCGACCTGCTGTACGGCGTCCCTGAGATAATCGAGTTCGTAACACGGGTGCTGACACTCAACCCGGGCGACGTCGTGATGACCGGAACGCCGGGCGCGCCCAGCGACATTCACGACGGCGACGTCGTGGACGTGGAGATAGCCGAGATAGGAACCCTCACCAACCCTATCAAGAACGAGGCGTGAGAAGTGATTAGTTGTTGTTAGTTGTTAGTTGTTAGTGAGCCGTAACGTAGCTGACCACTAACAACTGAAAACCTAATCCCTAAAAACTGACGACTCCCTAATCCAGCAGGCCGCCCAGGGTGAGCCAGTAGAACACTATGTAAGTCCCCGCGACTATCATCAGCCACGTTCCGATGGGATGAACATAGGGCATAACCTTTCGCATACCGCTGAGCATCGCGCCCTTGAACAGCGCCATGCTCAGCGTAAGCGTGATGATTACAACGCCCATTCCGAGCGCGTACAGCACGAACTGGGCGAACGACGTGGCTATGCCGGTGGCGGCGAACGAGGAGCCGACCACTGACAGGAATATGGGCAGGGTGCAGCTGAGCGACGCGACGCCGTAGCTCAGCCCGAACAGGAAATATCCTCGCATATTGGAGCGTCCGGGGTTGCCCAGCCTGTTCGCTGCCCGCTGCGCCAGCGCGGTGTACAACTCGCCGCCTCTCAGCAGCCACGTGCCCGCTATTACAAGCGCGACCCCGATTCCCAGCCCGAGCCAGGGCAGTATGTCGCCCACCACAGAGCGCGCGCCCAGCCCTATGATCCCCCCGGCCAGCGCGAACAGAAGCACGAATCCGGCCGTGACCGAGACTCCCACCAGCAGCGCCTTGCCCAGTTGGGCGAAAAAGGACGTCCTGTCCTCGTTGGCCCCGACTCCGAGATAAAGTCCCATGTAGGCGGGCAGCATAGCGAAGCCGCACGGGTTGAACGCCGCCGCCACTCCCGCGCCGAAGGCGAATCCCAGCGGCGCGACTATTCCCAGCCCGGACAGGAAGGATCCCGAACTGCCCGACAGCGACTCCACGAACAGGTTCACCCCGTCGAGCTCTCCGTCGCCCTTTATCAGCAGCGCGCCGAGAACCGCGATGGCGATTGCTCCCACCGCCACCATGCCCGGTACGAGAACGCCACGCACGAGCGTATTTCCACCTGAACTGACTGAGGTCGTCTCTCTCATCTGGCTCTCTCCGATCCAATTATATCCCAACTGCCTGGTCACATATTTAGATGCTGTTGGAAAGAGCGGGATTCTGCGTGAGAGGGGCCTTTCGATTTAAGGCCGTCAGCGATCAGGGGTCGTTTTCGGAGAGGGGCCCGTATCCGAGCATCTCGGCGCGTCTTCTCAGGCCGCGACGCGCCCACTCCCTGGTCCTCTGCATCTCTTCCTCGGTGTACTCGGGCCATTCCAGTCCGTAGTAGGGACATTCGCCCTCTTTGTCTGGGCAGTTAGGCTCTCTGCCCTCGTCTTCGTCTATGGAGCAGGGACATTCGATAGGGTCGTCGCCTTCTATGATCTCCCTGAGTTCGGGAGACATTTTCTCCAGTATAGGGTTCGGCTCCTCGTAGGCGCGCACGGCGTCGGAGATGTAGTCCACCAGCGGTTGGGGCCATGTCTGGACGGGCGAGGCCGGTTGGGTCTCAGGCTCGGGCCGAGGCTGAGGTTCCACAACGGGTCCAGGTTCGGGCCATGGGGCAGATACGGGACCGAAGCCACGGAGCAGCAGTTCTCTGCCAGCGGCTATGCGGTGGTGGGGCTTAAAGCCTTCGTGGTTTCGGAGGCCGTCCATTATCTCTGCGTAGAGGCTGACGACGGTTCTGCCGTCCTGAGTGAGTTCTCTCGCGTAGCGAGCGAGTTCCTCGCGCGCCTCTTCTATCTCAGGGGAGATGTCTGTGGAGGGACGCTTGGACCTGGGCGCGCGTCGCTTTGGCGGTGAGGCATTGGCGTGAATGTAGTCTTCGAACTCTGTGAGACCTATCTTGACGAGTTCTTTGGCGGCGTCCATGCGGTGGTTGGGCTGGAAGCCTTCGTGTTCGAGCCTGCCCTCTGTTACCTGCATGAAGAACTGGACGACGCGCCGTCCGTCGCCTGTTTCTTCGGCGACTATTTTTGCGAGTCGTTCTTGTGGGCTCAGATTGTCGTTGTGGTCTGTCATGCGTTAGTAGGCAACTCTAAAGAATATATGTTCGTATTAGGTAGTGTACAGTGTATCGAAGGTTGTGTAAAGGGCAATTTTGCGGGTATCGGATTCAGGTTGCCAAGTGGCGAGGCTGTTCAAGGAATTGCGTTTGCGCCTGAGTTGGGATAAGGGTCGGGCGTCAGTACCGTTCTGACCCCGCATGTCGTGGAATATCCACTCGTTCAGAACTATGATCATAGGTTAGGATTGGGCAGTTTCGGGGTCTAGTCCCAGAAACGCCGCTATATCCTCGAACTCTGAGGCTATGAACGATTCGAGTCCGCCCCGGATCTGCCCGTTGGATTTGGCTTCCTGCTTGGTGAATCGGCTTTTCCCGTCTTCTTTCTCGGCGAGTAGGAACGACACGTCGTCCACCCCGATCTTCCTCGCTGCTATCTGCGCGAGCAGAGCCACCACAAAGGTCTCGCTGTGGGTGGATATGACGAAACGCCGGTCATTGTTGGAGACTATATCCACGAACGCGTGGACAAGATTCCTGACCATTGAAGGATGAAGATGTATCTCCGGCTCCTCTATCAGGACAATTTTAGCTTTGTCATACAGGGCGACAGTCAGCATATAGGCAACCTGATTGACTCCGAAGCCTTCGTTGACGATAGAAACCGGAGTTTCTCGATTCCTGGGAACGGAGTCCAGAGTGAACGACGACGTTCCAATTTGGGCTCTGGCGTGAATCTGACGGTCGGCCACCATCTCCATGTAGTCACTGACCTTGTATCCGAGGTAACGGTCGGTAGCGAGCATTGACGCTACCTCCGCATCAGTATTGAGCATCGGGGTTATGTTGGCGACACCATACACGGGAGATATGAATCCTCGTCGTAATGGGACGAAGTAAGTCCCCTTGGCCAGTTCCATCGGCATCTGTGTCCATTCCAACAAATCAACTATGTCTTCTTGGAAACTAGCGTCTCCAGCCCATTCGAGACCCAAGTTAATACCATCCCATCTGACCTCCACCCTTAACTCTTCATCTTGGGCTATTATGGCGGCGCTAGAATAGTCAGACTGACTTGCTCGATATGGGAATGGAATATCTAATTCCATATCGAATCCTTGCGACAGAGTTCTCCCGCTTACAGATATAGATGACTTTCCGCCAGACTTGGCTATTCCCAGAGAGAATTTCGACCCGCTGACATCCAGTTCGGCAATTGACAACGAGAGAGAAACTGTCTCGTCGTCCCGATGGTTGTGAACTACTTCGTTGTAACTCCCCAGACTGATTCCAGGATATGAAAATAGCCCTGGCAGATTCCGATTCGGCTCGGTCAAAAAATTCTTGAGCGTCAGCAGGCCGTAGATAAGCGACGATTTGCCCGATCCGTTCGGGCCGTACACGACCGTCAGGGGCGCGATGTCTATCTCGGCATCCCGAATCGAGCGGAAGTTCTTCAGTTGCAGAGTGTATTTGTCCGACATCGGACTGCCTCGCATATCGTCGCTTGGGGTTTATGTTGAGAGAATTGCATAAGTCTTTTTACTTCACTGTCCAGTACGCGGTATCGAACCTGATCACCCTCACCCTAGCCCTCTCCCTCGATGGGCTGAGAGGGGTAGGTATTCACAATCCAATCACCCTCACCCCAACCCTCTCCCTGAGGGAGAGGGGGTCTGTTGATTGACATTCGTAGCTGACCGCGCATTTACATACCCCTGTGAGCCCTCATGGGAGAGGGGGTCTGTTGATTGACATTGATAGCTGACCGCGCATTTACATACCCCTGTGAGCCCTCATGGGAGAGGGGGTCTGTTGATTGACATTGATAGCTGACCGCGCATTTACATACCCCTGTGAGCCCTCATGGGAGAGGGGGTCTGTTGATTGACATTGATAGCTGACCTCGCATTTGCCTACCCTTATGAGCCCATCGAGGGAGAGGGGACTTTTGCAATTGTCCCTTATGTTAGCGATTATAGCAAAGACGCACTCGGCGAAATCTCCCCGTTTGACACCTGCCCAGCCCTGAACTACGATCCAACTGGACTTACCAAACACAGACGCAAGGAGACATGAACATGGGCGCGATACTCGGCGAAGGCGATTTCAAGTACGAACATATTGTGGACTGGCACAAGATGCCCGAGGGCGCGAATCTGATAGAGACGCCGGGCGTAGCCGTTGACTCTCAGGACGACGTGTACGCATTCAGCCGCAACCCCGACTACCCCGTCATGGTATTCGACCAGGACGGCAACTTCGCGCGAGGCTTCGGCAAGGGCATCTTCGGCAACCGCACGCACGGCATATACGTCGGCCCCGAAGACACCATCTACTGCGTGGACGACGGCATTCACACCATTACCAAGTTCACCCGCGAGGGCGAACTGCTAATGACCATCGGGACCCCGGGCGTATCGTCGGAGATATGGGGTGGCAAGCCCTTCAACCGCCCGACCCACGCCGCCATATCCAAAAAGACCGGACACATATACATCTCCGACGGGTACGGCAACTTCAACATTCACAAGTACACCGGCGACGGCGAGTACGTGAAGAGCTGGGGCGGTCCTGGAATCGACCCGGGCGAGTTCCTCCGCCCGCACAACATCGCGGTGGACAATGACGACCGCGTCGTTGTGGCCGACCGCGAGGCGCACCGCATACAGGTCTTCGACGGCGAAGGCAATGTGCTGGACGTGTGGAACAACATCCATATGCCCAACGGCATGACCATCGGCCCGGACGACAACATATACGTCGGCGAGCTGCCCAGCGCTACCCAGGCCGACCCCACCCCGCCGCGTCACGGTCACCGGGTAACGATCTACGACAACAGCGGCAATCGGCTCGCCCTGCTCGGAGCGGACGACGAGGGCGAAGAGTCCGGCGCGTTCATCGCCCCGCACGGCATGGGCGTTGACAGCCACGGCAACATATACGTCGGAGAAGTATCCTTCACAATCCGGGGCAGCCGCATGGATCCGCCCAAAGAGCTTCGCAGCTTCACCAAGCTCGCCAAAGTGAGCTAGGCAAACCCCTCTTTCATACGCATACGCAAGCATATTCACGCGGGCGGGCATTACACCCGCCCGCGTCGCTATACACCAAAGAGGCATTCGCGCGCTTGGTAGCGTGAGGCGCCGGTTGCTATAATCAGGCCAACGCATAGTCATATCGGGACGCGCGTCACTTGCGCTCCCTGAGTCATACCCGGAAAGTCGAGACGCCACTCAGTGAGCAACATAGCCAGCATCAGGGCCAGAGAAGTGCTCGACTCCCGGGGCAACCCGACCGTCGAGGTCAACATAAGCCTGGAAGACGGCGCCCGGGGCAGGGCGCTCGTGCCGTCCGGCGCGTCCACCGGCGCAAACGAGGCCGTCGAGCTTCGGGACGGCGACCCCACCCGGTACATGGGCCGCGGAGTCCTGAAAGCCGTCCAGAACGTCCATACCCGCATAGCCCCCGAGCTGGTCGGACGACCGGCCAACGACCAACGGGAGATTGACAGTACACTCATCGAATTGGACGGGACGGACAACAAGGGTAACCTCGGCGCGAACGCTATTCTTGGCGTCTCTCTCGCCGTTGCCCACGCCGCCGCTTTAAGCGAAGGCAGTCCACTTTACAGGCGTTTCAACCAAGGAGAGCCCTTTACGCTACCCGTCCCCATGCTCAACGTCATCAACGGCGGCCGTCACGCCGAAAACTCCACCGACTTCCAGGAGTTCATGGTCGTCCCGGCGGGCTTCGATTCGTTCGGGCGCTCTCTCCAGGCCGGAGTCGAGATATATCACTCCCTGATGGACGGCCTTAGAAATCGCTCGCTCAGCACCCACGTCGGTGACGAGGGCGGGTTTGCCCCATCGCTGTCATCCAACCGAATGGCCGTGGATCTCCTGGTGGAAGCCATAGATAAGGCGGGCTACAAACCGGGCGAGGAGTGCTTCATCGCGCTGGACGTGGCGGCGTCCGAACTCAGCAGCGAGCCGGGGGGCTATTCCCTGCCGAGGGAGAATGCGTCTCTGAAAGCCGAAAAGCTGGTGGACATATACCAAGACTGGCTGAGAGACTACCCGATAGTGTCCATCGAGGACGGGTTGGCCGAAGACGACTGGGACTCATGGGATGCGATGTGCCGAAGGATAGGGCCGGGCGTACAGCTTGTCGGAGACGATATCTACACAACCAACCCGCGCCTCATCAAACAGGGCATCGAGCGAAACTCGTCCAACGCTGTGCTGGTCAAGCTGAACCAGATTGGCACTGTCAGCGAGACGCTGGACGCCATCAGCATGACCAGAGAAGCCGGCTGGGGCGTCGTCATAAGCCACCGCTCCGGCGAGACCGAAGACTCGTCCATAGCGGACCTCGCCGTCGGAACGGCCGCCGGGCAGATGAAGTCGGGGGCGCCTGCACGAGGAGAACGAACCGCCAAGTACAACCGACTTCTGCGCATCGAGGAGGAGCTGGGAAGCGACTCTCGATACGCAGGCGCGGAGATCTACGAGAAATTCCTTGCTCAGAGCAGATGACAAGACCCACATCCCGACCATCGCGCACATCCGCGAGTCCCTGGCGCCGGTGATTGCGCGGGCCGGGGCGCGAAAAGCGGTCGTGTTTGGCTCATACGCCCGGGGAAACGCCGACAGGTACAGCGATCTGGACATCATCATCGTCCACGATACCGAAAAGGGATTCTTCGACAGGGCTTCCGACTTCCATGCGGTGCGCGCCGCCTGGCCCCGCCCGCTCGATATGCTGATATACACACCCGACGAGCTGGACGAAATGCTCGCCCAGCGTCGCCCCTTCATCGAAATAGCCATGGAAGAGGGCATCGTGATTTATGAAGCCTGACCCGACAGCCGAGGCCACACGCTGGATTCTGCAAGCCGAGAACGACCTCGCGGCGGCGAATACCATGCTGAGAGAGGGATTCCACTCCCAGGCCTGTTTCATGTCCCAGCATTCGTCCGAAAAAGCTCTCAGGTCCATGGCGTACTTCAGGGGCGATAGATACGTAGTAGGCCACTCCCTTCAGGAACTCTTGAATAGCCTGGTAAGTACGCATGAAGATCTGGACTCTCTCAGAGAGGCCGCGCGCAGACTCGACCAATACTACATCTCTACCCGCTACCCCGGCGGCCTGCCCTTCCAGACATACAGCAAGGGCCAGGCTGAAGAAGCCGTCGGAATGGCCTCCGAAATAGTGACATCATCCCGCGCCTATCTGGAATAATATAATCAGAAGGTGGATACATGAACTGGTGGGATAAACCCGGCAATAGAAGAGGAAGTCATCGTCCACAATCAGCGGAATCCATATCCGGCAAATCCTGATTCAGACAATCATGTGAGGATATACTGAAATGTCCACTCGCATCGGAATCAACGGCTTCGGACGCATGGGCAAGCAGACGCTCCGCGCGGCCTTGGAACGCTACCCCGACAAACTGGAAGTCGTCGCGGTGAACAGCCGACGCGGGCGTCCAGAAGACATCGCCCGCCTGTTCAAGTACGACTCCACATACGGCAGATACCCGGGCGAAGTGAAGCACTCCCTAGACTGCATCAATATAGACGGCGCCGACGTGATGGTGCTGAACGAAGACGACCCCTCCAACCTGCCCTGGGGCGAGTTCGGCGTCGAGATAGTCATAGAGTCCACCGGCGCGTTCAACGACGCTGGCAAGGCGAGTGGCCACCTGGAGAGCGGCGCGAAGAAGGTCATCATCTCCGCGCCCGCCAGGGGCGACGCGCTCACTATCGTCCTCGGAGTCAACGAGAGCGCCTATGACCCGGGCCGCCACAACATCATCAGCAACTCATCCTGCACCACGAACTGCATCGCACCCATGGTCAAGGTACTGCACGACAACTTCGGCGTCGAGCGCGGCCTTATGACGACCGTTCACGCCTACACCAACGACCAGCGCATCCTGGACAAGTACCACTCCGACCCGCGCAGGGCCAGGGCCGCCGCCCAGAACATCATCCCCACCACAACCGGCGCGGCAAGGTCCGTCGGCATTGTCATACCCGAGATGAAGGGCAGGATCAATGGCATGGCCGTGCGCGTACCCACCCCAACCGTATCGCTCACCGACTTCGTGGCTACCCTCGAAAAAGCCGTGTCCGCGGACGAAGTAAACGATTCGTACCGGGAGGCCGCATCCAACGGCCTGAACGGAATACTAGACTACACCGACGAGCCGCTCGTGAGCGCGGACTTCATACGCGACCCTCACAGCGCGATTATAGATGGCTCATCCACGCTGTCGCTCGGCGGCGATATGGTGAAGGTCGTCGGGTGGTACGACAATGAGTGGGGCTACTCCTGCCGCACCGCAGACCTCGCCGCGTTCGTAGCCGACAAGGGCATATAGACCCAATATCCGGACTTCCCAAAATGGCAGATTCCGCGACAGTCACACAGAATATCCAGACCATCCGCGCCCTGTCCAACGACTTGGCCGGATTCCTGCACACGCTCCCCGACGATGTCTGGCGCGACCCCGACATCTACGCCAGCGCGTGCGCCCAGTGGAAAATGGCCGACGTGGTGACCCACCTGATTACGATAGCCAACATGAAGACCATGAGCATCCAGCGCGCGCTCAGGGGCAATGCTTCTCCCCCGATGGGATACAGGCGTATATCCGCGCAGGAACGCTTGCAGGAACTGGTCAACCTCAGAGAGGCATACTACGAAGACATATTCTACGAATTCAACGCATCCTGCCTGCGCCTGAACAGCCTTCTCGTCGGACTGAAACCCGATCAGTACGATCTGGCCGCCTGGCACCCCGCCAGAGTGATGGACGTATCGCGGCTGGTGGAGCTTCGCGTGATGGAGCTTGCCATACACGCATGGGATATACGCTACGGCTTCGACAGGAACGCCCGCATCAACCCGGCTGCCCTGCCGTTCCTGAAAGGGTGGCTCCCCAACTGGCTGCGAGCGTCGTTCCGCAAACCCACGGGCATAGAGGACAGCGTGACATTCAGGTTCGCCCTGACCGATTCTGAAAACGAGGCGCGCGACCTGAAGGTGTGCGCGGACTCATTCACTCTGGATGCCGCCGACCTTTCAAGCCATGCCAACGCGACCATATCACTCGATTCCAGCGCCTACGTACTGTTCCTGATGGGCCGGATTAACCTGCGCCGTTCCGTCCGCAGAAGGCGCGTCGGATTCGAGGGAGACATGGGAGTGGCAGAAAAGTTCAGTGAGTGGTTCGTCGGAATCTGACAGAACCGCTATCCCGATAGACGCTCTGCAAGTTCCACGAAACTCGACGCCACAATGTCGAAACGCGACGTATCGCCCGGATCCTCCCCTATGCCGGGGCCGAACTCGTCCGGCCTGAACACATACGCCGTACTCAGACCCGCCTCGCGCGCGCCGTCCACGTCGTATGCGTGAGCCGCGGCCATCATAACCTCGCCCGGCTCCGCGTCCAGCATCCTGACCGCGCCCAGATACACCTCCGGGTTCGGCTTATACGTGCCGAACATCCCGGTGGACAGCACACAGTCCCATGGCAGCCCTCCGTACTTCGACAGCGACACCAGCAGAGAGAGGTTCCCATTCGACAGCGTTCCCACGATGCACTCCCGCTTCATGCACGTCAGCCCCTCCACCGTATCGAGCCACGGCCTCAGTCTGTGCCACCCCCTGTTCAGGTGAGCGACTTCGCCCTCGGGCAGGTCGGACGCGCCCAGATCGCGCAGCAGCCCGTCCAGAACCTCACGATGGATCTGGTCCATCGTGATCCAGTCCCTCTCGCCCCGCGCGACCCTGCTCTGTAAGTCACGGAAGCCCGCGCGCCACCTGTCCGCTATCGCGCCCCAATCCGCGCTCAGACCGTTCCCGTCACCGAACCGCTCCAACTCCGAGATGATTGACGACCGCCAGTCCACTGTCGTCCCGAACACGTCGAACAACACCGCTTTCACCGCACACATACGAAATCAACCTGACACTCTGGGGATTTATTGACCCTATGTTTATAGTGGTCGTAGGCGGGGTGAGCGCCTCATCTCTGGAGAAGCAACTCCCGCGAGTAAGCGAGAGTAGTATCACCCGAACAACGCCCTGGCGACGTTTGTCATGTAAAAATGGCAGGAGCGGCAGGATTCGAACCCGCGACCCTCGGTTTTGGAGACCGATGCTCTACCAACTGAGCTACGCTCCTGCAAAGCTACATTAATGGAATTACCAGACGCTGCGCGGCTTTTGCTAACACTTGTGCTAACCAACGTCATCAAACTGCCTCTCGAACGCCTCCGCCGCATTAACGTCCATCTCTCTCATAACGTGAGAGTAGATATCCATCGTGGTTGCAATTGTACTATGTCCGAGCCTCTCTTGTACAACCTTCGCATGAACCTTCCAGGGTCTTTCGGTTATTTTCATAACAATAGTCCGAGCAGTTGTAGAGCGCCGTTGTGTCTCCAGCCTACCCTCCTGATGGCAGCCGCTATATTCTTCTCACCACACATCCTGAGTATGTTCAGCGCCAGGTTTCTCAACGCAGCCATCACCTGTGGCGCTGAACCGGTTCGCACCTGGCTGTTGTCCTCGCCCATTGTAACGTCCCTCACATAGTGCAGACGATTTTCTATACCCCAATGACCTCGCACCAGACCAAGAAGCCTGTCTGCCGGTATCTGAGTTCCGAGACTGGTTATGGCATATCGCACCTGGCGAGTCTCCTTGCCTTTCACCATGCGCCAACTCTCCACCTTCATCACCTGCCGCTGTCCCGGCCAGTCCAGATACGTCTTCAGCATATCCGTAGCCCACAGTCTGCGACGCTCCCAGCGGTCTCCATGACTGTCCTCGGTCTCAGCATAGGCGTACTTCCCAGACAACGGCTCTTCAAAACAGAACTCTATGTCCTCGTACAGGCTCTTTTGGTTGCCCTTGACTATCAGCAGATAGTCCCCACCCTCGCACACAATCCGCTCGCACAACTGTCGCTGACAGTAGAGCGCGTCTCCGGTTACAACCCTGTCCGAAACAACCACTCTATCCAGCAGATTCCCCGCCATGTTCAGTTCGGACGCTCGCTTCTCCGAACAGTCCCCCCTTTTTGACCCACCACAAGACCCTTGTGATGGGTATAGGCCGCCACCAGTCGAACTCCTGGTATCTGATCCCCGTGTACCCCTCTCAGCGCCTTGACATCTATCGCTATTGCATCCTCCACTATTGCATCCTCTTGCGTTCCCAACCAGGACTCGACCCATTCTCCCAACACTGACTCGAACGCATCGGTGTCCATTCTTGCAAATACATTGTGCAGAGTGGATACCGCAGGGGTTCTGTCTCTTGTAAACCCCAGTTCCTTCAGTGTGTTAGGATCCTGCATCCTTCCCCATTGGGCGATGGCATAAAGACTGCGCGCGCCGCTGACCATCGCGCATACCGACAGTGACAGGATGGCGCTCAAAGGGTGGCGACGACCATGGGCTGAACGGGGATCGGGAACCTCCTCGAACGCTCTGAGTAGGCTTTTACCCAATCCCTCTGTATTCATACCCTAAGTCTAATACTGTTCCCAAATAACCGAAAGACCCTGACCGAAACCGGACTTACTTGCTTTTCTGGGCATCCTCGCGATAAGCAGTTTGTTTGATTGAAACCGTGAGGTCCGGACGGCAGTACTCGCTACTGTGTCGTAGTGTATGCCATAACGTCTATTATATGGCTATGTATATACGAAATGCGCTATACAAGAGTCATATGTATGGCATTAGGTACGACGGTTTGTTTGATGGTTGTTTGACAGAAGTATGTCCAACGACCTTGATTTGCAGCGAATTTCAATGGACAAGTAGAGAGTAACACTGATGACAGCACTCTGAGTGTACGCTCTTTGCGAGTGCGGCCCTCACTCAGGGCCGCGTTCTGCCGTCCAGGTACTGGCGCCATGCGTCAGCGACCGATAGGCCCTCATCTTCCTCACTCAGCGGCGCATCGTCGTAGTCGTAATCGTATTCATACGAATCCGGATCCACGGTCTGGACAGGCTCCGCCCCGCCCATGTCCTTCAGATATTGAAGAAACCTCAGCGCCGTGGAAAGTTCTTCTTCGGGAAGCTCTTCTACCAGTTGGTGTATAGATTCCTTGATCACCATCGTCCATCCTGGATCCCGCTACCGGGGGCTGTCAAGGGTATTGTATCACTATTGGCAAGAGCTGGCAGAGAACGGCTCTGAGTTTGTTCTGCGGACTTTTGTCCTGACCCTGTTCCGCTCACAAGCCCATCTCCAGTTCCCGCAACAGTCCCGTGCCTGACCGGCCGGGTTTGTTGCGACTACCGCAGGGCGGCGGGTGTCCCCGTCTAACACAAACGAATAGTTAACATTTTCTTAACATAATTACAACAAAAATGTTACATATTGGAAAAGATTCGGTAATACACACTCGTTATGGTGAACTACTGAAAGGTAACAGCCCCAATCCACCTGAGGAGGTATATGAATTGATAAATGCCAGAGTATTCAACATCTCGTCTCTCAAGCTCAGACTCGCCATAATTGCGCTTCTGGGCGTTGGAATCTTTATAGGCACGATAGGAGTGGCCTACGCGCAGGAAGCGATGAGCGTCGAGGACCTGAACAGCAAGGTGGACGACCTGGTTCTCACCATCGCCGCCGCACTCGTCTTCTTCATGCAGGCCGGATTCGCGTTCCTTGGCGCGGGACTGATCCGCTCCAAGAACACGGTCAACTACATGACCAAGTCGTTCCTGGACTTCTGCATAGCGTCTCTCGGCTTCTGGGCATTCGGCTTTGCCCTGATGATGGGCGGAGGCGCGGCTTCCGGCATCATCGGCCTCGAGGGCTTCTTCCTCGTTGACTTCAAAGATACCGAGCTTGTCGGCTGGTTCTTCCAGATGGTGTTCGCCGGAACCGCCGCGACCATTATCGCGGGCGCGATGGCGGAGCGCACCAAGATCAACGCCTACTTCGCTTACAGCTTCATCGTCGGCGCGGTCGTCTATCCCATATATGGACACTGGGCCTGGAGCGGCGACGGATGGCTCACCCAGATAGGGCCAGGACTTGCGGACTATGCCGGTTCCGCCGTCGTTCACATGATAGGCGGTTTCCTGGCTCTGGCCGGAGCGATAGTCGTCGGCCCCCGCAAGGGCTTCAGTGAAGGCGCAGAACTCAAGGGACACAACATACCCTACGTGGTAATCGGCACGTTCATCCTGTTCTTCGGATGGTTCGGATTCAACATCAACTCCGGCAGCCTCGGACTGAACGCGGTCAACACTCTGCTCGCCGGAGCCGCCGGCGCGACCTCGGCCATATATGTCACCATGCTGCGCACTGGCAAGGCGGACATCGAGATGGCGTGCAACGGCGCCCTCGCCGGGCTTGTCGGAATCACAGCGGGCTGCGCCTACGTTGACCCCTGGGGCGCGGTCGTAATCGGCCTCATCGCCGGTGTCATAATGATCTTCGGCGTTGACTTCATCAAGAACGTCATCAAGGCTGACGACCCCGTTGGCGCGGTAACCGTGCACGGCATCTGCGGCGCGTGGGGAGTCCTGGCCGTCGGTATCTTCGCAGCCGGCAACAACGGCGTCGAAGGGCTGGTCGCGGGCAACGCCGAGCAGCTTATCCCCCAGATAGTCGGTCTGCTTGTGGCGGCTGCCTGGGGCCTGGGAGCCGGCTTCATCCTCTTCAAGGCTATTGACCTGACCATGGGTCTGAGGGCCTCCGAGGAAGAGGAATTGGAAGGTCTGGACGGGCCAGAGCATGGCGCGTCGGCCTACCCGGAGATGGCAGGCTAACCGACTTAAACTAGATTATCTCCCTTTATTCCAAGGCTCTGACTGCTCCAAGGGGGCTTGAGCAGTCGGGGCCTTCTTCTTTGCCGGGAATATCCGGCGGCCATTTTAAACCATTATGCTAATCTGCCATATGTTACACAAATTTAACATTTGAGTAACACCTCTGAAACAACGATCCTGGATAATGTGAAATATAGAACAAACGCGATGCCGAACCGATTGAGAGGCCCCCGGCATCGGATCACTCAAACAGGAGTCAAGAGAAAATGGGTATAGAGGCAATTCTCGGCGGCATAGCATTCGCGGGACTGTTTGGACTCTGGGTAATCCTCCCGAGCAGGCTCCGCAAAAGCAGAGAGCAGTAGTCGAGTTGAAATATCCTCTGCCGGTGAAGCCAGCCAACCGGCTTCGGCAGAAGCGTCAAAACCGATAACCTTCACTCAAACCGCGCCTGGGACGAAAGACTCGACCAGGCGCGTTCTAATGTAAGAGCGTAGCAATAACTTCCGCACTCGCCCCGCTCAGCCCCCAACAGCCGACGGCAGTACAGTGGGAAGCCAAAACAAATACAAGGAGTGGAAGCATGACCCCAGCAGATGTCATAAAACTTATTCAGGATGAAGGCGTCGAGATAATTGATCTTAAATTCACCGACCTTCCCGGAACCCTCCAGCACGTGGGCGTGCCGCCCAGCGAGGTCAACGAAAGCCTGTTCGAGAACGGCACCGGATTCGACGGCTCCAGCATCCGCGGCTTCCAGACGATTGACGAGAGCGATATGCTCATCGTTCCCGATGCCAGCACCGCAGTCATAGACCCTGTTTACAACATCAAGACTCTCAGCCTGCTTTGCGACATACGCGACCCTCTGACCGGCTCCGACTACAGCAGGGATCCCAGGTACGTCGCGCGGAAGGCGGAAGCGTATCTCGCCTCCACCGGAATCGGCGACACCAGCTACTGGGGGCCTGAGGCCGAGTTCTTCATCTTCGACTCCGCGAGCTTCGACCAGGACATACACTCCGCATACTACAACGTGGACTCCGACGAGGGCGTCTGGAACTCCGGCAACAGGTATCAGTTGGACGGCAAGACGCTCAGCAAGGGCTACAGGCCGCGCCAAAAGGGCGGCTACTTCCCCGTCCCGCCCGTAGATAGCCTGAGCGACATTCGCTCTGAAATGGTTATCGAAATGCAGAAGTTTGGCATGGTCATAGAAAAGCAGCACCACGAAGTGGCGACCGCGGGACAGGCCGAGATAGATATTGTCTATGACACGCTGACCAAGACCGCCGACAACATAATGATCTACAAGTACCTCGTCAAAAACGTCGCCGCGCGGCACGGCAAGACTGCGACGTTCATGCCCAAGCCCCTGTACGGCGACAACGGCACGGGTATGCACACTCACCAGAGCATCTGGAAGGACGGCGACAACATCTTCTATGGCGACGGATACGCCCACATGAGCGACACGATGAAATACTACATCGGCGGCCTGCTCGCTCACGCGCCCGCGCTTCTCGCCTTTGCCGCTCCGACCACCAACTCGTACCGTCGGCTGGTGCCGGGCTACGAGGCCCCGGTGAACCTGGCCTACTCCTCGCGCAATCGCAGCGCCTGCTGCCGCATACCGGCCTATTTCGACACGCCCCCCTCGAAGCGCATCGAGTTCCGCTGCCCCGACCCGACAGCCAACCCGTACTTCGCCTTCAGCGCGATGCTCATGGCGGGCATAGACGGCATCCGCAACCAGATTGACCCGGGCGACCCGCTCGACGTTGACCTCTACGACCTCTCTCCCGAAGAGGCGGCCAACGTACAGCAGGTTCCGGGCAGCCTGGAAGAGGTGATGGACGCTCTGGAAGGCGACCACGACTTCCTTCTGGTGGGCGACGTTTTCACGTCGGACCTCATCGAGACCTGGCTGGACTACAAGCGCACCAACGAAATTGACGAAATGCGCCTCCGCCCGCATCCATACGAGTTCTTCCTGTACTACGACGCCTAGGCGGTTCGGGTAAAGAAGCACGGAAGAAATAGGGAGGGCGACCATCATGGTCGCCCTCCCTGCTTTTTGTCGCACATTCAACTTCGGAAGAAAGTCTGATGCCGGAAGCGTCGCGCCGGTTATATCTGCCTGAGCCTCGGGTCGAAGTAGTCGCGCAGCCAATCGCCCAGGAAGTTCAGCGAGACCACGGTCAGCCCGATCCCGACGCCCGGGATTACCGCTATCCACCAGGCCGTCGCTATGTAGTTCCGTCCATCCGCCACCATGCTGCCCCAGGCGGGGTTCGGGGGCGGGATGCCCACTCCGAGGAAGCTGAGGGTTGACTCTGCGAGAATGATCTGGCCGGTTCCCAGCGTAGCTACCACTATCAGGGTATTCGTCACTCCGGGAAGCAGATGTCTCCATACGATACGAATTGGCGACGCGCCCGCGACCTTGGCCAGCGCGACATAGTCCATCTCCTTGAGCTGGAGCACCTCTCCCCTCACCTGTCTGGCATAGCCGCCCCACGCGAACAGGGACAAGATTATCAGAAGCGTGCGGAAACTCGCTCCGAAGACGCTCACGACTACCAGCGCGGCCAGCAGGAACGGCAAGGCGTTGGTCAGGTCCACGAGCCGCATTATCACCTCGTCCACGTGGCCGCCGACATAGCCGGAAATAGCTCCCAGAAACGCTCCGAGGATCACGCCGATTATCATAGTGAGGGCGGCGAACGTGAGCGAAACCCTGGCGCCGTACATCATTCGGGTGAGAACGTCGCGCCCCTGCTGGTCGGTGCCGAGAACATGGTCCACAGACCCGCCCTCCTGCCAGAAGGGCGGCGTACTCCGCATTCTCAGGTCGCCCTTCACCGGGTGGTAGGGAGCCAGGACGGGCGCGGATATTGCCGCGAACGCCAGTATGAACAGGATGGTAACCGGGATTATCGGCCACTTTCTGAACTGCTCATAGATTTGCCGAACTCCGGTTTTCGGCCTCAGTTCCATCTGAGCGAATTGGTTTTCCTGTTCGGTCATAGCGGATCAACTGTACCTGATTCGGGGATCTACGATGGCGTACATCACGTCTATGAGGAGGGCGGCCAGGACATATATGACCGCGAAGACCAGGACAGCGCCGACGAGTATGGGGAAGTCGTTGTTGAATACCGCGTTGAGCGCCAGGACGCCTATTCCGGGCCAGGCGAATATCGTCTCGGTGATCACACTGCCGGTGGCGAAGCCTGCCATGAGCAGGCCGCCGAAAGTGAGCGGCGCGATGATAGCGTTTCTGAGCGCGTGTTTCCATACGATGGTCATCTTGCCGACACCCTTGGCGCGCGCGAACGTTACGAACTCGGAGTCCATCACGTCCAGCATCGCCGAACGGGTGAGACGCAAGAATCCCGCGGCGGCCAGCCATCCGAGTATGACGGACGGCATTATGAAGTGGCTGAGTTCACCCCTGCCCGATGTTGGGAGCCATCTGAGTTGTACGGAAAATATCAGGATGAATACGATTGCCAGCCAGAAGGCGGGCAGCGACTGTCCGAGTATGGCGAACGTCCTCCCGATGTAGTCCCAGAGCGACCCCCTGTACACCGCGGAGACGATTCCCAGCGGTATGCCGAAGACGATGGCGAATACGAACCCGCCCGCGGTTAGCTGCATGGTGACGGGAACCCGCTCCATTACCGCCTCGAAAGCGGGGCGTCCGTTGACGATAGACTGGCCCCAGTCGCCGGTCACCGCCTTCCCCAGCCAGATGAGATACTGGAGGGGCAGAGGCTTGTCCAGCCCCATCGCCTTGCCCCAGGCTTCCCAGCGCTCGGGTTCGAGGTGGGAGTACTCCGTGAGATAGAGCAGGCGCGGGTCTCCCGACATACGGGACAGCGCGAAGACGATGACCGTGGACAGAAGAATAGTCCACAGCGAGTAAAACAGGCGACGGGCCAGGAACCGTCTCATACCCACGTTACATACCCCCGGCTCGGTGCGGGGACGACCTCAACGGGTTTCCCTGCGAGGTCATCCCTATGATTCACGTTACTTGAGCTCAATTGACTCGAAGTTCCGGCGGTTTCCGGGCTTCAGATCCCAACTTTCGACAATGGCGGGGTTGAAGTAGAGAGGGTCTGGTGAGAACACGATGCCCACGCCTATCTTCGTGTCGAAGAAGAAGTCGCCCATCTCGATGTTCGCCTTTACGCGAGCGTCCCTGTCGCGTGGCGCGTCATTGACCTTTTCCATCGCCTGGAATGTCTCAATGGCCTCGATACCCCAGTTCCAGTCGCCTTCGCTCCAGGTAGAACCCTCAGCCGCTGCGAACCTGGGAAGGTCCATCGTTGCCGTCTCGTTTCCGCCCAGCCAGGCGTAGAGGTATTCAGTCTTTCTCTCAACCAGCTTGGGCCTGAACGCCTGGTATGCGGTCCTGTCTATTCTCGGAGTGAGGCCGATGTTGGCCCACATGGTGGCCGTCGCTTCCCAAACTTCCTGGTTGAGCGCGCCGATGTCCGGCGCGACGAATATCGGGATCTCGAAGCCGTCACCATAGCCCGCCTCTTGAAGCAACTCCATTGCTCTGTCCGGGTCGTAGGGGATTATCCACCTGTCCGGGTGTTCGGGAAGCACGCTGACGAAGTAGGGCACATACTCCGGGCGTCCGACGCCCAGGAGCACCTGCTCATTGATCAGTTCGCGGTCAATGGCGAGCGCAAGAGCTTCGCGCACCTTCCGAGCTCTCTCGTGCCGTTCAGGATCGTTGGGATCGCCTATCCACGGATGGTCGTCGTCGGGCAGGAAGCCGGGCCGGGGTGGAACATCCTCGTCCCTGTCGTGATACTTCTGCTGCCAGAAGTTGCCGCCCATTCCAATGAACTGCTGGGAGCCGCCAATGTGGTCGTTGGTAGGCTCGATGCCGGAGTCTTTGAGGTCCTGAAGGAAGCTGATGGGCACCGAGTCTATGATCGCGGCCTCGCCGGTCTTGATAGCGGCGACTCGCGTTGACGCCTCGCCCATCTCCAGCGCGCGCAGCGTGTTGAAGGAGGGCTTGTCTCCGTAGTAGTCGGCGAATGCCTCGCCTACGAACTCGTTGTCGGCGGTCCAGCTAGACATCTGGAACGCTCCGGTGCCTATGACTGTCTGGAGCGCCGTATCGCGGCCTAGGTCATCCACGCGCTTCTTGCTGGTGATGTCAACTATGCCGAGGTATATCCGGTCCCACTCTGTTGTGAACTGTTCGATTGGGAATTCGACAGTATCGGAGTCTATGACGTTCAGCGGCTCGAGGTGGTTGTTTATGAAGCCGACCGAGCCGTGAATGGACTCAGGGTTCTCAAGCGCGGCGTCGCCGTAGCTCCACTTAACGTCCTCGGCCGTCAATTCGCCCCATCCCCCGTGGAACTGAATGCCCTGTTTTAGGTCCAAGGTGATCGTTGTCAGATCGTCGGAGAGGGTGTACGATTTGGCCAACCATGGAATGTGACTGAGGTCGTTCTCGCGGTGGACCAGCTTCTCCATTACGCTGAGTCTTTCGGGCATCTGCTCAGGTCCGCCGCCGGTCTGTTTGCCGGGCAGCCCGGTGGGGGCGCCGATTTTCACCATGGCGACGGTCAGCGTTCCCGAAGGCTCCATGGACATGGCAGGCGCCGAGGTGGGCGCGGGCGCGGGCATCGCCGTTGGAGCGGGAGCTTGGGCAGGCGCGCTAGTAGGGGCAGGCGCGGCGGTCGGCGCGGGCGCCGGCTCATCGCTGGTACAGGCGAGGAGCGTCAGAGACGCAAGCAGCGCGGCGAGGGCCAATGCCGCCAGACTGGATTTTCGGCTCGGATAGAGTTTGAAGTTCATGGTGGTTCCTCCATAAAAAGGCGTGAAACCGCAGGCTGTGCATCACAACGGCAACGGTCAGCGCTTTGCGGGATGCGGACATCCCTGTCTGAATGTTTGGAAAGGTATCACCGAACGGGGTTAGTGTCAATCCAGGGTCTTTCGATTATCAGACAATCCCTGCCCAAAGCTCTTTCGTCAGGGTAGGAGACGCCTTCAATCAAATGTCGAAACCCGCGAAACCGAAGCGCGAGTCTATGGTGAGGAGGATAACCGAATGACCCTGGATCGCCCTTTCGGTTTTTGTCGCAGATGTGATGTAAGGATAGAGCGCGAGGGCAAGGAAAGGGAGTTCCGAAGTCGCTTCTCCTGTATTGATATGAACCGTATCATATACGTTTAGTTTCATGATGAAGGACAGTCGCTGGGGAAAAGTTTTGAAAAAAACCTGTCTTTTCTGCATCTTCTGCACCCCTCAGCTATAAAATGGGGTGCAGTTTGGGGTGTTTTTCTGCACCCTAACTGTACCCTAACTGCACCCCATTTGCCTCTTTTGTCCTCTTTCCGTTCATTCTTGTCCTCCAAGCTGGGATTGCATTATCTGTGGCTTATGTCTGTGCCGAGTCCATACCTGTGTAGGTAAAGGTCAGCCCGTGTGTTATATGGGTATTATAGCATCTATGCGACTGTATGTTCTATGGCGTGTGAAAGGGCGATTTCGGGAGGGAGATATGAGAGAGTGAGAGGACAACCGAATGACCCTGAGTGTCAATCAGTTATAATCAGGGGGACAACGTAGGGGAAAGAAATGGCAACTATCAACACGATACAAGACTTGATTCGTTTGCTGCGGGAAAACGCGGAGTGGCGAAACTAGGTCAGGCGCGAACTCCTGTCGGAAGCGCGTACGGGAAGCCAACGGGGCTATTGCCGACGAGTCTGGCTGTCGTATTGGCTGTGTGGGGAGTGGGCGTGCTGATATTCGGACTGCGCTCCGTTTGCATAGGTATGGGTTAGGTATGGGTAAGGAGAGTTAATATGCCTTTTTCGGAGTTTGGGCGTCCTAATGCGGACTTGAATATACGGCTGGATAAAACTGCGCTCCAAGCCGGTGACGAGTTGAAAGCTAGAGTGGAGCTTGTTCCGAAGGAAGACTTTCACGTCCGACTCGGAAAGGTAGAACTGGTCTGTGTCGAGACCAATGTACAGACCGTGAGGAGCCAGTACGGTGTGAGCTACCACAAGAAGACCCATACCAGGAGCATCGCCGAGGAAGCGTTTATGGAG
The DNA here is from genome assembly GCA_965197685.1 of Dehalococcoidia bacterium. Lineage (GTDB taxonomy): Bacteria > Chloroflexota > Dehalococcoidia > Lucifugimonadales > UBA1123 > VXRN01. The sequence continues at coordinate 195,275 of CBDANP010000007.1, read as the reverse complement.
AACAGGATAGTCCGGAGACTGGCTGGCGCTTCAACCGACATGAGGTTTGTCCTGCCGCCGGACGCGCTCCCTACGCTGGAAGGTACGGCTGTGAATAAAATTCAGCCCGGCATCACTTGGGAGGTAAGGGCATCCCTGGATGTGACCAGGGCGCGGGATATGCGTCAAATCCAGGAAGTCACCGTTGTCAGGACTCCCGCGCCGGACGACACGCCGCCTCGTCCGGTTGTCTCGGAAGAGAGGCACAGGCAGTGCGCCCTCACCCTGGACCTGTCCCGGAGCGAGGCGCGATCAGGGGACAGACTGGACGGCAGCCTGCGCGCCGTAATGCTGGAAGATGTGGACGCCGCGGAGGTCAGGGTCGAGATGGTCAGAGTCGAAAAGTTCGGCAATGAGGCACAAGACCACTCCATAGACAAGGTGTCTCTGGGACGAGACGCGACATTGCAGTCCGGCCAGACACGGGAATGGCGTTTCCAGTTGGATGTCGGCCACGTTGGAGTGCCGAGTCTGAAGACCGATAAGTCGTCGGTCACTTGGCTGGTGAAGGGCATACTGGACAGAAGGATGCGGCGCGACCTGCGAGTCGAGCAGGAAATCAGCGTTGATTTCTAGCGCCACTTCCATCTGAATATGCCATACATCGCACATTTTCGTCATTCCCGCGAAGCTTGTCCTCGTGGAAACGGGGAACGGGAATCCAGAGCGGCGCCGCTGACGAAACCGTGATAACGCCGACTTTGAAAAAGCCCTGTCCGGGTTTCCTAATATATGACCCGCTTGAATTAGAATGCCGCGTCGCCGTTCGCCAACACTCGCTCGCCCCGACGTTGGAAAGACCCTCGTGAGCGGCTTCGAAAGTTTGACACAACTTTCACAAAGTGCTATATTTCTGACTGGTTTCTTGGGCGGATTTGCGTTCTCACGCTTTTGAATTGGCTTGTCGAAAGCGCTGTGAACCGACGCGGGACGCCGAACCCGTCTTTATCATCTTATACCAAGCCTTTTTAGCTATGGTGGATCGCGACCAGGCAATTGAATACGCCCTGAAAGAGGCCAGAGACAACGACGTCAAGTTCATTCGCCTCTGGTTCACTGACATTCTGGGCAACCTGAAAGGCTTCGCGATAACGGTCGCGGAGCTTGAGACTGCGCTGACCAGGGGCATGGGGTTCGACGGGTCGGCAATCGAGGGGTTCGCGCGGGTCGAGGAGAAGGACCTGTACGCGCTCCCGGACCCGAACACTTTCGCCATACTGCCCTGGCGTCCGCGCGAGAACGCGGTTGCGCGCGTATTCTGCGACCTGATCACCCCGGACGAAGTTCCCTTTGAGGGCGACCCACGCTTCGTGCTGCGCCGGAACATCGAGCGCGCGACGCGGATGGGCTATACCTACTACGTAGGTCCGGAGATAGAGTATTTCTACTTCAAGGACGATTCGTGGCCGAACACGGTGGACACCGGCGGCTATTTCGACCAGGATACGACGGACTTCGCCACCGACCTGCGCCGCGAGACGGTGCTGATGCTGGAGGAACTGAGCATACCCGTAGAGGCGAGCCACCACGAGGTCGCGCCCAGCCAGCACGAGATTGACCTTCGCTATACGGACGCGCTTTCGATGGCGGACGCGGTGATGACGTACAAGCTGGTGGTGAAGGAGATAGCGCAGCGACACAGTTGCTACGCGACGTTCATGCCCAAGCCTATCGCGAGTGTCAACGGGAGCGGGATGCACATCAACCAGTCCCTGTTCAAGGGCGGACGGAACGCATTCTACGACCCGGAAGACCCGGACAGGCTGTCGAGTACGGCGAAGCATTTCATAGCGGGCCTGCTGAGGCACGCGAGAGAGATAACCGCCGTGACCAACCAGTGGGTCAATTCCTACAAGCGTCTGGTCCCGAATTTCGAGGCGCCGGTTCATGTGACCTGGGCGAACGTGAACAGGGCTGACCTGGTGCGTGTTCCGTCCTTCAAGCGTGGCAGGGAAGAGTCGCGGCGCATCGAGTATCGCGCGCCGGACCCTGCCTGCAACCCCTACCTGGCCTTCAGCGTGATGCTGGCCGCCGGACTGGAGGGGGTGGAGCACGAGTACGAGCTTCCCGAACCCGCCGCCGGCGACGTGTTCGGGATTTCGGACGACGACAGGGTGGAGAGGGGCATCGAGTCGCTGCCCAATAACCTTCTGGAAGCTATCCGCATCACCGAGGAGAGTGAACTGGTGCGAAACGCCCTCGGCGATGCGGTATTCAGGAGCTTCCTGGAGAACAAGAAGATTGACTGGGAGCGATATGGGGCGCAGGTGACCGAGTATGAGATAAGACGGTACTTGCCGACACTCTGATCTCGGACAGCGGCAGGCTCTTCCCGCAAAGTATCGCCCCGTATATCCCGTTATGTTTACCCAATGAATCCGTTTAAGGCATAGCTATGAGCAGAAGCTATAATAAGGATTACACGCCCCGCCTTTCGACCGACGGGCTATACGACCCCTCTTTCGAGCATGAGGCCTGCGGAGTCGGTCTTGTCGCCAACGTCAAGGGGCGAAAGTCTCATAGCATAATCGAGCAGGGGCTGGAAGTCCTGATAAACTTGGGACACCGCGGCGCTTCGGGCGCAGACCCCGAGACCGGCGACGGCGCGGGGATCATCATGCAGATGCCGCACGAGTTCATATCGCATAAGTTCGGCGCGCTGGGAGCGTCTGTGCCGGAGCCGGGGAGCTATGGTATCGGGATGGTGTTCCTGCCGCCCGAGCCTGATGAGCGAGCGAGGTGTGAGGCCGTCATCGAGCGGGTCGTGGAGGCGGAAGGACAGCGTTTCCTGGGCTGGCGCGACGTGCCGGTGTCTCCGGACAAGATAGGCGTTCTGTCGGCGCGGGTTATGCCGGTCATCAGGCAGTTCATGGTCGGGCGCGCGGAGTCGGTCGAGAGCGGTTCCGAGTTCGAGTTGCGGCTGTTCATCATACGCAAGCAGATAGAGAAGGCCATACTGGGCGACGACCTGGCCGCGGGTGGCGACTTCTATATATGCAGCCTTTCTTCACGGACGCTGGTTTACAAGGGCCTGGTTATGGCCCACCAGCTCCAGGACTTCTATCACGACCTGGCCGACGAGAAGACGATAACCTCGTTCGCGCTGGTGCACTCGCGCTTCTCCACGAACACGCTCGGCGCATGGAAGCTGGCGCACCCGTACCGATTCATTATTCACAACGGCGAGATAAACACCCTTCAGGGCAACATCAACTGGATGACCGCGAGAGAGAAGAACTTCCGCAGCGACGTTCTGGGCGACGACGTGAGCAAATTGCTCCCAGTCGTTACGCCATACCAGAGCGACACCGCGACGCTGGACAACGCGGTCGAGGTTCTGCTGGCTTCGGGACGCTCGCTCGAACACACGATGATGATGCTGGTGCCGGAGGCGTGGGGCGACCATATTCCGATGGACGAGAAGAAGCGCGACTTCTACGAATTCCACTCGTCCATGATGGAACCCTGGGACGGTCCCGCGCTGGTGATAGCGACGGACGGCACGAAGGTCTGCGCCATTCTGGACCGCAACGGGCTGCGTCCATGCCGCTATCTCGTGACCAGCGACGATGTGCTGGTAATGGGTTCGGAGACCGGGGTGCTGGACGTCCCGCCCGAGAACGTCTTATACAAGGAGCGCATCTACCCGGGCCGGATGTTCATGCTGGACACTGAGCGCGGCGAAATCGTCCAGGACGAGGCGCTCAAGTCGGAACTCGCGTCTCGCAGGCCGTACGGTACGTGGCTGGGCAATAACATGGCAACGCTGGACGACCTGCCCGATCCCGCGAACGTACACGGCGCCGACTTCGATACGCTCGCGCGCCGGCAGGCGGCGTTCGGCTACACGCTGGAAGACCTGCGCATGATACTGGAGCCGATGGCGCTGACAGGAGCCGACCCCGTAGGCTCGATGGGCACCGACGTTCCGCTGGCGGTCATGTCCGACCAGTCGCCCGTCCTGTTCCACTATTTCAGACAGCGGTTCGCCCAGGTCTCCAACCCGCCTCTCGACTCGATACGCGAGGAGCTTGTGACCTCGACCCGCGCCATGATCGGCGGCGAGTTGAACCTTTTCGAGGAAACGCCGGAACACTGTCGCCAGCTTACTGTCAAAGAGCCGTTCATAACGAACGCCGAGCTTGAGAAGATACGCGAAATCAACGTCAACGGGATCAGGTCGAAGACTCTTTCGACCCTGTTCGACCCGGAGAAGAAGGGCGGACTCGAAGAGGCGATGGACAAGCTGTGCGCCGAGGCGTCCAAAGCCATAGAAGACGGGTATTCTATCCTGATTCTGTCCGACCGCGGCGTGGATGAGGACAACGCGCCCATACCGAGCCTGCTGGCAACCGCCGGAGTCCACCACCACCTGATACGCGAGGGAACGCGCACCCGCTGCGGTCTTGTGGTCGAGTCGGGGGAGCCGCGCGACATAGCGCACCTCGCCCTGCTTATCGGGTACGGAGCGGGCGCGATCAACCCCTACCTGGTGTTCGAGTCCATGGAGGACATGATTCGGCAGGACTACTTCCTGTCCAAAGTAGAATACAAGACGGCGGAGAAGAACTTTATCAAGGCCGCGCACAAGGGCGTCGTCAAGATCATGGCCAAGATGGGCATATCTACCATCCAGAGCTATCGCGGCGCGCAGATATTCGAGGCGGTCGGGCTGAACGAGGAGTTCATAGACAAGTATTTCGCCTGGACACCCTCCCGTATCGGGGGAATAGGTATAGCGGAGATCGAGGAAGAGTCGAGGGCGCGCCACTCTTTCGCCTATACCGACCTGGTGATGTCCGGGAATATGGACCTGGATGTAGGCGGGTTCTACCAGTGGCGGCGCGACGGCGAATATCATATGTGGAATCCAACCACCATCGCCAAGCTCCAGTACGCCGCGAAGTCCAACAATTGGGATACGTACAAGGAGTTCTCCGGGTGGGCCAACGGGTACGCGCAGCGGATGTGCACCATACGCGGGCTGCTGGAATTCAGAAATGCCGACGAGCCGCTGGCCATTGACGAGGTGGAACCGGCGGCGGAGATAGTCAAGAGGTTCGCCACGGGCGCAATATCGCTCGGCTCGATAAGCCGCGAGGCGCACGAGACACTGGCGATAGCGATGAACCGCATAGGCGCGCGCTCCAACACAGGCGAGGGCGGCGAGGACTGGCATCGCTACATTCCCGACTCGAACGGCGACTCGCGCAGTAGCGCTATTAAACAGGTTGCGTCGGGACGCTTCGGCGTTACCATCAATTACCTCGCCAACGCCGACGACCTCCAGATAAAGATGGCGCAGGGAGCCAAGCCCGGCGAGGGCGGACAGCTTCCGGGCCATAAGGTGGACGAATACATAGGCTGGGTGCGGAATTCGACGCCGGGCGTCGAGCTTATCTCCCCGCCGCCGCACCACGACATATATTCCATCGAGGACCTGGCGCAGCTCATTCACGACCTGAAGAATTCCAACCCGCGCTCCAGGATTCACGTCAAGCTGGTGGCAGAGGCGGGCGTCGGCACGATTGCCGCGGGCGTATCCAAGGGACACGGCGACGTTGTTCTGATAAGCGGCGACAGCGGCGGCACGGGAGCGTCGCCGGAGGCTTCTATCAAATACTCCGGCCTGCCCTGGGAGCTTGGCGTCGCCGAGACGCAGCAGGTTCTTGTCGAAAACGACCTGCGCGGGCGCATCGTGGTGCAGACGGACGGCCAGATAAAGACCGGCCGCGACGTCGCAATCGCCTGCCTGCTGGGGGCGGAAGAGTTCGGAATGGCGACCGCTCCGCTCATTACGATGGGCTGCATAATGCTCCGCAAGTGCCATCTCAACACCTGCTCGGTGGGCATAGCCACCCAGGACCCCGAACTCCGCAAGCGGTTCGCGGGCCAGCCCGAGTATGCTATCAACTACTTCTTCTTCGTCGCCGAGGAGATGCGGCAGATAATGGCGGAGATGGGCTTCCACACCGTCAACGAGATGGTTGGACGGCTGGACAGGCTGGACACGCGCAAGGCGATTGATCACTGGAAGGCGCGCGGGCTGGACTTCTCGCGTATGCTGAAGATGCCCGACGTGCCGGACGACATAGCCACATACTGCCGAGAGGAACAGGATCACGGGCTGGACAGGGCTCTCGACAACAAGCTGATAGCGCTCTGCGCCGACGCGGTAGAGTCGGGCGTTCCCATCGAGCTTGAGATGCCCATATCGAACGCCAACCGCACCGTCGGCACAACGCTCAGCTATGGCGTCGCCCTGAAATACGCTGAAGAGGGGCTGCCCGAAGACACGATTACAGTACGCTACAAGGGATCGGCGGGACAGAGTTTCGCCGCGTTCCTGGCCAAGGGGATAACCTTCCACGTGGAAGGCGACGCGAACGACTACTTCTGCAAAGGGCTGTCCGGCGGCAACGTGATAATCAGGCCGCCCACAGAGTCCGGCTTTGTCCCCGAAGAGAACATCATCATCGGCAACGTCGCGCTGTACGGCGCGACCGGCGGCAAGGCTTTCGTCAGAGGAATAGCGGGCGAGCGCTTCTGCGTTCGCAACTCCGGGGCGGAGGCGGTCGTGGAAGGCGTCGGAGACCATGGCTGCGAGTACATGACGCGCGGGCGCGTTGTGGTGCTTGGCCCCACCGGACGCAACTTCGCTGCGGGCATGAGCGGCGGCGAAGCGTTCGTGCTGGACGAGCATGGGCGTTTCAGAGACCTGTGCAACACCGAAATGGTGCTGCTCGAAGACCTGGTTGAAGACGCCGACATTGAAGCCGTGCGCCGGATGCTCACCGACCACCTTCACTATACGGGAAGCGTGAACGCCAGACGGGTGCTCGACAATTGGGATGAGACGCTTCCCAAGTTCGTCAAGATAATGCCCACGGACTACAAACGGATTCTGGCTGAACGCGCCGAGCGAGAACAAGCCTTCGCCGTCGCCTCCGGCGACTAGAGGATATTCAGGCCGACAATGGGAAAACCTACTGGATTTATGGAATGGGCGCGCATCGTCCCGCCGCGACAGGATCCCGCGGAACGAACACGCCACTGGCTGGAATTCTACGAGGACTGGCCGGAGGAAGAGGCCCGCAGCCAGGGTGGAAGGTGTATGAACTGCGCCGTTCCGTTCTGTATGGGCGGGTGTCCGCTCGGCAACATCATCCCGGACTTCAACGACCTGGTTTACCGCGGAATGTGGAAGGACGCTCTCAGAGCGCTCCACTCCACCAACAACTTCCCCGAGTTTACCGGCCGGATATGCCCTGCCCCGTGCGAGGGTTCGTGTGTTCTCAACATAAACAACGACCCGGTAACAATCGAATATATCGAAAAGGCCATAGCGGACAGGGGTTGGCAGGAAGGATGGATAGTCCCCGAGCCTCCCCAAGTCCGAAGTGGCAAGAGTGTCGCGGTCATCGGCTCCGGCCCCGCCGGGCTTGCCGCCGCGATGCAGCTAAACCGAGCGGGCCATACGGTAACCGTGTTCGAGCGCGATGAGTATATAGGCGGGCTTCTGCGGCTTGGAATTCCCGAATTCAAGCTGGAAAAGAGCGTCGTGCAGCGTCGCGTTGACCAGATGAGCGCAGAGGGCGTCGTCTTCAAGACGGGCGTTTACGTGGGCAAGGACATTCACGCCGACCGGCTCAGGGCGGACTTCGATGCCGTATGCTTGACCGGCGGCTCCACTATCGCGCGCGACCTCCCCATCCCTGGCCGCGAACTTAGCGGCGTACACTTCGCCATGGAGTACCTGACTCAGCAGAACCGCGTAATAGCGGGCCAGACATTCGCCCCTTCCGAGCGCATAGTCGCCGAGGGCAAGCGCGTGCTGGTACTCGGCGGCGGGGACACCGGCTCCGACTGCGTTGGCACCGCGCACAGGCAGGGCGCGGAAGTGGTCTATCAGTTCGAGCTTCTGCCGCAGCCCCCGGAGGCGCGCCGCGACAATAACCCCTGGCCGCAGTGGCCGATGGTTCTGCGCACCTCGTCATCGCACGAGGAGGGCGCGGTGCGGGACTACAACATAATGACCAAGCGCTTCTCGGGCCCCAATGGCAAGATAGGGAAGATGCACGCCGTTCGCCTCGATTGGGGGCCTCCCGACGAAACCGGACGCCCCGCGATGATAGAGATTCCAGGCTCGGAGTTCGAGCTTGACGTTGACCTCGTTCTGCTCGCGCTCGGCTTCATGCACCCCGAACCGGACGGGCTGCTCCAACAGATTGGCGTCGAACTCGACCCGCGCGGCAACGTCGCCACCACGCCCAACAAGATGACCTCGGCGCCGGGCGTGTTCGCCGCCGGCGACATGGCTCGCGGACAGTCGCTCGTCGTATGGGCGCTGGCCGAGGGCCGCGAGGCCGCGCGCAGCATAGACGAATACCTCATGGGCAAGACAAGCCTCCCCCACTCGGTCGGCAGCGTCCCCACAATGTGACGATTGGAGAAGCTGTGACTCGAATATCCGCATAGTCTCCTGGCGCGGTTTCAGACAGCCGTATTCGACTGTGTATTCCACCCGCATATGTTGCTTGGCGCGGTTTTAGACAGCCGTATCCCATCCGTATGTTCGGTGTTCGAGAAACAGGACTCCATATCACATGAATGAACTTACATACGAACACGCTCAACTGATAGTCCAGACAGTTTCTCCAAGCCACCGGCTGCTATCGCTGACCCCGGCCACCGCTGCGTTCACTAACTCTGTCCATATACTCCACTGTCTCACCCCCGCCGGAAACAACCTTCGCATCGTGGTCAAGCGAATGACAGACGATCCCGATCCCGAACGCGCGGCGGCGGACTTTCACGGCCTGCGAATCGCACGGCATCATGGCGTCCCCGCGCCCGAGCCGCTATATCTCGACAGGACGGGTGAACTGCTCGGCTTCCCGGGGATAGTGTCCGGCTTCGTAGAGGGCGTGCAGATCGCTAACCCCGAAGACGTGAGAGCGTGGACAGCGGACATGGCGCGGATGCTGCTTCAAGTTCACGACATCAGCCCGGACGAACATGACCGCAGACATATATACAATGGCCGCGATATGGGCCTGTACTTCCTGGGCAACCAGTGGCCCGACAGTATGACCGGACACCCCCTGGCCGCGCCGATTTTCGAGGCGGTCCGCGGTCTCCGGTCAAGACTGCACCGCGCGCGTCCCGCGCTTCTTCACATGGACTACTGGCCCGGCAACGTATTATGGCATCGCGGTCGAATATCCGCGGTGTTGGACTGGGACGCCGCTTCGTATGGCGACCCCGCGCTGGACGTGGCCTACTTCAGAATGAATATGTACCTGAGGGGCATTAAGGCGGCGGCGGATATATTTCTGGACATCTACGAAGCCGAATCCGGGCGTGTGGAAAATCTCGGCTTCTGGGAGTTGGCGTGCGCCGCCCGCCCACTGCCGGACCCCGCGCTCTGGATCCCCGCGTCCCGCGAGATGGGTGACGTGGGCGCCACCGACGACAGGGCAGATACCGACTTCTACGAGTTCGTCGCCTCAGCCATTCGCCGCGCGTATGCCGGACGCTGAATTCCGCGCAGGCGAATTCCAGGGTCTTTCCAAAGTGGTACTGAGTTTCCCATATCACTACATATTCACTCCCTACTGTGCTACAATACATTCCAGAACTGAGAACCGACTACTGAGAACTGAACTCCGACAACCATAAACCAGAGATTATAAATGACAACTCGTTCAACTGAAAAATATCCTCCCCAAAGCTAAATGCTGGTGAATGCAGGTGATAATTCACACCGGCGCCCCACCAGCAGCCACCTGTTAGGGTCACCAGCACTCACCAGCACAACTATAAATTACACTATATGAAACCGTTCCAATCCGGCCCATTCGCCGCTGTTCGCTCCGAATCGTTCACCCAGATGATTCAGACTTTGTAATGACCCTGGGGCGAATTCGGGCAAGGGCGCACAATTCATAGTGGGCGGGTATAATAGGGAGCGAATCCCGATTCCAAATACGGGTATGGCATATAATCACGCGATAAACTTATCAGGAGGAAAGTCAGTGACACAGAAAATTTCGGTTATATCGGGCAGGGGAGAGGCGGACACGACTCTCATAGAGGAGCAGCTTCAGGGTCTCGACTATGAGCTGGACAAGTACGAATGCTCCAGCGATGGCGAGATCATCGAGGCCATGGCGGGCGCGGACATCGTAATCAACGCGGGCGGCGTACCTATCTCCCGTGAGGTGATCGAAGAGACCGAGGGAGTCCAGGCGATTCTGGTCGGCAGCCACGGCTTCAATCACATTGACCACGAGGCCGCGACCGACCAGAGTATCATGGTCGTCAACGCCGCGGGCTTCTGCACCGAAGAGGTCTCCAACCATGCCATGGTGATGCTTCTGGCCTGCGCGAAGAAGATTACCCAGCTTAACGAACTCACCAAGGCGGGCAAGTGGGGCGCCGAAACCCGCGCGGCGATTATGCCCATGGCCCCAATTTACGACCAGACGCTGGGGTTGGTCGCCTTCGGAAACATCGCGCGGGCGGTTGCGCGCAAGGCGCAGGCGTTCGGAATGGAAGTAATAGCCTACGACCCCTATGTCGCGCCCTGGATAGCGCGGGAGTACAGGGTGAGGCTTGTCGGCAGCCTGGAGGAGTTGGCGCACGAATCGGACTTCGTGTCGGTGCACACGCCGCTCAATCCTCAAACCGAAAAGCTGCTCGGCGAGAGTTTCTTCAAGGCTATGAAGCAGACCTCGTACTTTGTCAACACCTGCCGAGGGCCTGTGGTGGACGAGGCCGCGCTGATAAGGGCGCTCGACGACGGCGAGATAGCAGGGGCGGGTCTGGACGTTTTCGAGGAGGAGCCGACCTCCCCGGACAACCCGCTGCTGAAGATGGACAACGTTATCGCCACGCCGCACTCGGCGGGATCGTCTAATATGTCCCGCATCAGGTCGGGCGTCCAGGTCGGCCAGGAGACCTCACGGCTGCTGCGCGGCTCGCTCCCGATGTCGGTGGTCAACCCCGAAGTTCGCCACTCGATAACGGCGCGCCCCGCGGCGACGAATATGTAGGCATTTAGCAAGAATCAGGGTTGCCGATAGGGACAAGACACGTGGAATATCCCTATCGGCACCTGCTCGCCTACTCTGTTAGAGCATCTCAATTCTATTGGTGATATCGGTATGGAACCATCAGAACTAACAGAGAAACTTTACGAAATTGCCACAATCAAGCAATTTATGCCCGCTCACGCGCGGGCGTTCAGCAACGAGTTGGGGCTATACGTACAGATGCGTGAAGCGTCTGGAATGACAAGCTTGAAGGCAGGCGGTAAGTTTCGATCCCGGATTCATCTGTGGAGAGAATCCCGAACTGAACCGTGGGAAATTAAGAAATACCGCCCTGGAGACTGGGAGCGTCTGGTTGAACCGACCCTTGGACTTGCAAATTGGTTGGCGATGCGAGGTGGGATCACCGCAATAGTTAGGGATGATTTTGACTATGCGATCAAGACCTTTCGCGCCACTAGTAAGTTAGAATTGCCGGAAAGACTTGATTCGATTCCAGACAACAGTTACCTAGCCCGTTTGTTGGAACCCTACTCTGATGCTCATGGAGACTGGGATGATAATAAGGCGCGGGGTTTGGAGCGAGATCTGTTGAGGATTTTGGAGGGCAACCCTGGATTTGCTCCAGCTTGGCAAGCCCTAACGAAGGCCTACTCCCACCTCGAAAGATACAAGGAATCATTAGATGCGCTAGACAGGGCTATCAACATCGCGTCTTATGAGGCGGAGTTCAGATGGGAAGCTGCCGTGATATATCTCACGGCTCTCGAGAACGCCGTTGAACCCGACCTGCGACTAGGGTTGCAGGACCAGTCCATAATGGACTGTACCCTAGATTCGCTTGAATGCGGTTACGAAGAAGCGCGTACTCTCTGCATCAGACATCTGACGGTGGTGTTGAACTCAAAGCGTCCAAGTAGTGAACCCTACAAGGATATATCTCGTTGGATGCTTGAATGGTGTGTTGCCACTCCTGAACACGATCCAAACGAAAGATGCGCATGATAGGTGTCGGACACTCTTACTGATCATTTCATCCATACAGGGATTCCCAATGCCAACCGCCATTTGCGCTCATTGAGTGTCAATCAGGCAACTTAGAACCTTCCTGACCTTGTTGGATATGTGGAGTATGTCAGCCATCCGGTCAGCATCCGTATATCGAGACTTCCCATGAGCGATCCTGTTGCGTTCCTCGGAGACAGATTGGACTTCCTTAGAGGATATGGATATGTCCGGGTCAAGTTTGCGGATGATTTTGATCAGGTCTCCGGGCCTCCGACCTTGGAGTAACACATGGATCTGCGTTTCTTGCAGATTGCCTTGCCGTTCCAGCAGCCTTGAGCAGATTTCCCACAGCATCAGTTCAATCGCGATGGCGGCGGATAGCGCGGCCAATTGATACTGCATACTGGACCTAAGCATTACGGCGTCGTGCAAAAGTTCGTCGTATATTGGTATCTCGACTGGAGAAGCAACATCGGCTCGTATGGTTTCCCACATATTCTCGTCAAGCTCTCCGCACGGATTATCAAAGGAAATAACTCCCCAAGCATATTCCGGTCTTCTGTGCATCCCCTCTTGAAGCGGGAGCATCGTATTCACTGTCTCATCGGCTCTGTGATACTTGTAACCATAGCTGTGGACAGGATGTCGTGTGTCGATAGACGGCTGTCCTGTCCTTTGCTTGATAGCGGATACGACTCGCCTTATCGCTTCTACAAGTACCTCCTCGAACTTCCCCTCATCATCCGTTGACACAATTTCATGTTCCTCTGAATTAAGTTCTAAAGAGACCTCCCTAGTGATCCAGACCTTGAAACTTCTAATCTCAGGCAAAACCACCACATCGCCATACTCATCGAATACAGGTTCGGTCTGCTCCTCAATCTGGACCAGAATCTCTGATTTGTCGATACACATTGCAAGACTCGGGGAGCGATGGCTATTCATAAGGTTCAGAAGACCGGGTGCGGCCACTATCGGCGCGGGCACAGTAGCAGTGAATTCTCCGGTCAATCTAGCCATCGTCATCTCCTGACTGGGGACTCAAGATTATCAAGCGCGTATGCCCTTTCTCTTGAATTGGTGGTGGTTTCTGAAGAAATGTCTCACCGCCCTGTGGAGTTCCGACGCTTGCGCCTACGGGAAAGTATCTCTTCGAGCTCGCCCCCGGCGGAAGCCGATTCTTCCATGGACGCGAACCAGTCGTTCAGAAGACGAATGGTATCCAGGTCCGTGTGTCCCTTCGGGCAGAGTCTGCGGCGGCGTTCATAATAGAAGCCGAGAACGCTCTCGGGTCGTGTGTACCCAGTTGCCACACGATGGCGGATACCTCGTCGGGATCAGGCAGCATTTCAATCTGAGTTAGTATCTCTCTTCGTCCTGAGCGCGATGGGTGTCAAGGTGATGGTCTTTCTGGCCTGCGCGAACAATGTCAGCGTTTACCATGTCACTCTGTCCTTTTTCTCCGCTTATCTCGGAGCATCCGCTGGTAAGTGCGTAGTAAGCCAAAGATTGATTTTCGATATATGCCAGTGTACAGCATATGGCGCATATGACTCCGAATCAGTCGGCGGCGGGGGCGGCGAGAATGTCTTCGTGGCTGATGACGCGGCCATTGGCGTAAACGATTCCGTCCTCGCAGCGTGATTCGACTCGGCCTCCGTCAAACTGTTCCTGGTACAGGCTCGCGTACAAGCCGCAAGTTTCGAGAAGTTGGTCGTGTGTCCCGTATTCCACGATGCGGCCCTGGTCAACCCCGTAACTCACGTCATTCGACATTGCTGTGGCTACTATCCAAGTGTCCACTGTCCGTATTTTATACCACTCTCACGCTTCATCATAGCAATTTTAGGGCAATAGACTGCTCTTCGTTGTACTGTTGTTCGATCCAAAGCGCTCACTCCGGCCGATGGCCGACTTTGAAAAGCCTCTGTCCGGCTGCCATTTGTTAATCATCAGTATGTAATTGATTAGCGGCATTCTCGTGGGATTGCGTCGGGCCGAGCATATTCTTATACTGCGGCTATGTGTACGGACAAAGACCTTTCTCCCTCTGAACGCGACGAACTGACGTCCGCGGTCAACCGGCTGCAAATGCAAGTTGCGCGGCAGATGGCGACGATCCGAGAGTTACAGAAGCGACTCGCCGAGGCTCAGCGAGCGGGAAAGCGCCAGGCCGCTCCGTTCTCCAAGGGCAAGCGAGCCGCAAAGCCCAGGCGGCCGGGCCGAAAGCCGGGAACAGGGTCATTCAGCTTCCGAAAGCCCCCCTCTGTCGATGAACTGACAGAACCGATCATTGACGTTTCGGTGTCGGCGGAGAGTTGCCCGGGATGCGGAGGCGCGCTCGAACACGAGGGAGTGGGCTATGCCTACATCACCGACATTCCCCCGATGCCCAGGCCCGAGGTGAAGGGATACAGAGTGCAGATATGCCGTTGCCGGTCCTGCGGCAAGAGGGTTCGTGGTAGTAATCGGGAAGTCGCCCCTGACCAGTATGGCGCGAGCGCTCACAGAATGGGCAAGCGCGTGATGTCGGCGGCCCATATACTGCACCACAGCGCGGGGGTCCCGGTGAGGAAGATTCCATCTATACTCAGGACTCTGACCGGGGTGAAGATAACCCAGAGCGCGATCACACAGGACGCTCTGCGCCGCGCAAAGGGAGAGGTGGGAGACGCCTACCGCAGTCTGCGCGGTTCAGTGCGCTCAAGTTCGTTCGTACACACCGACGACACGGGCTGGCGTGTGGGCGGAGAGCCTGCTTACCTGATGGCGTTCGAGACTGATGAGGCCAGCGTGTACCAGATACGCGCTCGCCACCGCAACGAGGAGGTCAGAGAGTTGATCCCCTCAGGCTATGGCGGAGTGATGGTTACGGACAGAGGCCGGAGCTATGACTCCCGTATCCTGTCCGGTGTCAGACAGCAGAAGTGCATGGCGCACGTCATACGTTCTATCGGTGAGGTGGTTCAGACCAAGGTGGGCAGAGGTCGCAGCTTCGGAAAGCGGTTGATCGAACTTCTGAGAGAGTCGATTGAGCTGCGGGAGTCGGAACGTCGCGGAGAGGCGTTGGACTTTGTGGGTGAGGCTGAGCGGTTGAAACGGGAGGTGTCCCGCCATCTGCGAGATCGTCAGATGCCGGACCCGGACAATCAGAGACTTCTGAATGAACTCGGCAGGCACAACGACCGCGGCAACCTGCTGCGCTTTCTGGATGACCCCAACGTAGAGCCGACCAACAATCGGGCTGAGCGGGCTCTGCGTGGGGCTGTGATAGCTCGGAAGGTGTCGCAGTGTTCGAAGACCGACGAAGGGGCTGAGGCGTACTCTGCGTTCACGAGCGTGATCAGGACTCTGGCGCGGAAGGTTGATGACGATACGCTGGTGGATGCGCTCTGCGATGTGTTCGGCGGCGCTCCTCTGCCGGCCCGTTCCCTCTGACTCTCTTCCGCCCACTCCGCAACCCGCTAATCAATTACATCAGTATCTAAAGTAGCGTCGCCTATGGAACAGAGTGGGACAGAATTCTCATATAATGACACCCCTCGGTGTGGTTATAATCAGGCTATCCTAATTATGTGGACAGGGTCGGAATGGCAGGAGAAACCTACAAGCGAGCGGGAGTCAACCTGGAGTCGTCGCAGGACGTGAAGCGGCGCATCGGAGAGATAGTCGCTCCGACGCACGGGCCGGAGGTGCTGGCCGGAGTCGGCGCATTCGGCGCGCTCTACTCGTTCGCGGGCTACAAAGACCCCGTGCTGGTTGCCAGCACCGATCCGGTAGGCACGAAACTGAAACTCGCGGTTATGACGGGCCGCTATGAGGGCATAGGCGAGGACCTGGTAAACGCCTGTGTGAACGACGTGATAGTGTGCGGCGCGAAGCCGCTGCTTTTCCTGGACTACATCAACATGGGCAGTCTCCGACCGGACGTGGTGACCACGCTCGTCGAGGGGATGGCCAGAGCGTGCGTGGAGGTCGGCTGCGCCCTCATCGGCGGCGAGACGGCGGAGATGCCCGGCGTGTTTGCCGGAGACAATTTCGACGTGTCGGGGTTTGTGCTGGGCGCGGTGGAGCGTTCGGAGATGGTGGATACCTCGAAGATAGCGGCGGGCGACGCGCTGATAGGCTTGCCGTCCAACGGCCTTCACACCAACGGCTACTCGCTGGTGAGATACATATACGGCCTCGACTCCGACCCCGCCCCGCTGGACGAGTTCCGCTCCGAACTGGGCGGGACGCTCGGGGACGCGCTCCTGAGGCCGCACCCGCCCTACTACAACCAACTCGCGCCCGTGTTCGGCATGGTCAAGGGCATAGCGCACATAACAGGAGGCGGACTGGTGGAGAACGTTCCAAGAATGCTGCCCGGGGGCGTGGCGGCCAGGTTCGACACCTCATCCTGGCCCGTACCGCCCATTTTCACCCAGATCCAGGAGGACGGCGGCGTATCGCGCCAAGAGATGCACCGCGTCTTCAACATGGGCCTGGGCATGGTCTTGGTCTGCGACCGGGGCCGCACGTCCGAGGTCTTATCCATGCTCCCGGACGCGCTTCTGGTGGGTGAAGCCGTCGCGGACGCCGGGCCGGAGCGGGTTATTTTGTAAGCTGGACTTGGCGAAGTAAATACACGTAAAAAGGCCGCCCTAATTCTAACTTCACAACTTCCACGCCATTGACCCGACGCTGTTTCGGGGCGTAAGATAATTGAATCCTGTCTAGGGAGGTGGGGTATATGGCAGAGAACGGACTCAAGATACGCTTGGAGTATTGTCAGCATTGAGGCCATGCCCTGCGCGCCGCCTGGATGGCGGGCGAGGCTCTGAGCCGCACCGGCGAACACATCGCCGAGTTCAACCTCATACCCAGCGTGCACGGTATGTTCCACATCTACGTCAACGAAGAACTTGTGGCGTCCCACCAGCACCTGCCGGACGCGCATCTGTTCCCCGACCTCGAGGATATGATGGCCGCTATCCTGTCCCGGATCTGAGGGTATTTCCAAACAGCTATCTCCATTTTGCTTGAAGCCCCTGACGGAGCTTTAGTACATTCATTCAAAATTCCGCAAGCGGAGGTTTTGCAGCTATGGTGACTTCACACCGAAGAGAGCTTCGACGAGTATATGGCTTCGACGAGGTGGCAATCGCTCCCGGCTCGATTACCATCAACCCTGAACTCACCAACACCGACTTCTCCGTGGACGGCATAACCCTGTCAACCCCTGTCCTGGGCGGAGCGATGGACGCGGTATCCTCCCCGAGTTTCGTGGGCGCGATGGACAGGCTCGGCGGTATGGCCGTAACCAACATGGAGGGCGTCCACAGCCGCTATGAAGACTCCCAGAGCGTGATAGATGAGATAGTAGAGACCCCGCAGACGAAGGTAACATCCGTTCTCCAGAAGGTCTATTCCGCCCCGCTCCGAGAGGAGCTTATCGGGAAGCGAGTCGAGGAGATAAAGGAAAGCGGCGCGAAATGCGCCGTTTCGTTTACTCCGGCCAACACGAAGAAACTCGCGCCGCTCGCCGCCGAGGCGGGCGCGGACGTTATCGTGGTGCAGTCCACAGTCACCACCGCGCGCCACATATCCAAGAGCCAGCGCGGACTGCGCTTCCCCGAACTGCTGGAATTGGTCAACATCCCCGTTATCGTCGGAAACTGCGTCAGCTATGACGTCGCGCTCGAACTTATGACCACCGGCATACACGGCGTTCTCGTCGGCGTCGGCCCGGGCGCGGCCTGCACCACCCGCGAGGTCACGGGCGTCGGCATACCTCAGGTGACGGCAACGATGGACACGGCCGCGGCCAGGGACGAATACTACGAGCGCACCGGACGCTACGTACCGATTATCACCGACGGCGGCATACGCACCGGCGGAGATCTGTGCAAGGCAATGGCGTCCGGCGCGGACGCGGTTATGATAGGCACCCCGCTCGCGCAGTCCGAGGAGGCGCCGGGCAGGGGCTACAACTGGGGCATGGCGAATCCCGACCCCAACCTGCCGCGCGGCACACGGGTCAACGTGGGCGTCAAGGGAACTCTCGAGCAGATACTCTTCGGGCCAAGCTCGGTTACCGACGGGACACAGAACCTGGTCGGCGCGCTGAACATATGCCTGGGCATGGTAGGCGCCGAGAACATCAGGGAGATGCACCAAGTCGCCGAGGTGGTGGTCGCGCCGTCCATAAAGACCGAGGGCAAACACTACCAACTGGGTCTGGAGTAGGCGAAATCACCAGAAGTCGCACGACCACAGCAGCCATAGCGACTAAGCCGCTCGCACGCTGGACGGCTATCCTGAAAGCGGCACGAGATTCACGCTCACAGAGAACGACATTCTGGACGGTGGGGATGTCCTGCCCTATTTCTCGTGGGACGTGAGCGACATTTGGACGCTTAGATAGCCAGCAGTGACCAAAGACGCCCCCTCCGGGTTCGGAGGGGGCGTCCTGATTAGGCTGAGTTAGCTTCCGTTACGCGGCGTTCTTCTTGGTTGCGTATTCCAGGAGCGACGACAACCTGTTCGGGTCCACCACGTCCTGCATATGGCCGCACTGGAGACACTCCTTGTAGGAGCCGTACATATCGCGGTTGGTGTGCATATCGCCCTTGCACCTGGGGCAGGCTTTCAATTCCAGCATATTGACCCTCCTTACTTGGCTCCCTGTTCGCCCGGGCGAGTATTCCTCTCGTTTCATCCGCTCGGATGCGGGTAAAATGAACAAGGCCAGCACCGATAAGATTTTTTGAATGAGCTAATATGATTAGTGCATATTATATCTATTGACACATATCATATCAAGTATTACTATTATCCTGTACAGGCTCGGATGCGTGAATGCATCCAGGCCGACTATCACCTTATATAACGCCTCGAATGTAAAATAGTTAGCGCGACTCGGCGACTTTCGCGCGGATATACCGGGAGTTTCTGGCCTATGCAGGAAGGTGTGTACGTAATAAGCGTGGCGGCGCGCATTCTGGAAATGCACCCCCAGACTTTGCGAAAATACGAAAGGGTAGGACTGATTATGCCGTCTCGCACCCGGGGGATGTCGCGGCTCTACTCTGACGAAGACATAGCGCGACTCAAGCTGATAAAGCACCTGGTGGAGAACCTGGGACTGAACCATGCGGGCGTCCACCTGGCCATGGAGCTTTTCAACCGGATGATACGGATGCGCCGGCAGATGGCCGATCTGGAGGGGCAGCCACTACGAGACGCCCTAAACGAGAGCCTGTCGGAGATGTTCAAGATACTCGCGGGCTGATATGAAACCTGTATTTGGAGGATATGAGACTTAATGACGGAAGACAGACAACCCGACACTTACGACATCGAGGACCAGATCGAGAACAGCGCCGGTGATACGCCTGATCTTCAGGAACGGCTGGACGAGGCCGAGCGTGAGCGCGACCAGTTCAGGACATTGGCCCTGCGCTACAAGGCCGACCTCGAGAACTACAAGAAGCGCGCCGCCAGCGAGATGGACGAGACCAGGGAGCGCGCCAACGCCCAACTGCTTCTGAAGCTGATTGGCGTCGCCGACGACTTCAACCGCGCCCTCGACTACATTCCTGAAGACGCTTCGGACGCGGGCTGGGTCGAGGGCCTAAGGCTCACACAGCGCAACATTGAGAACGTCATGCAGACCGAGGGCCTTTCACGAATCGAGGCCGCCATCGGCCTGCCCTTCGACGTGTACGAACACGAGGCGGTGTTCTTCGAGCCAACCGACGAGGTTGACGAGGGAACGGTCGTCCGTGTCGTCAGAAACGGTTACAGACTCAAAAATCGCGTGCTGCGCGCCGCGCAGGTCAGCGTGGCGCAGCCCATACATCCACAGGAAAATACAGAATCCGAAAAACAAAACCAGGAGGCTCAATAGATGCCCAATATACTCGGAATAGACCTCGGCACTACCAACTCGTGCATGGCCGTCATAGAGGGCGGCGAACCCCGTGTTATCGAGAACGCGGAGGGCGGACGCACAACGCCATCCATGGTCGCGATAAACCCGCGCTCGAACGAACGGTATGTCGGAACCACGGCCAAACGCCAGTCCGTAACCAATCCGGAAAACACCGTGTTCTCCATCAAGCGGTTCATGGGACGCCGCTACGACGACGCCAGCGTCCGAAAAGACGTGGATATGATTCCCTACAAACTGGTCAGAAACTCCAACGGCGACGCATACGTCGAGATGGCCGGCCAGACCCACGCGCCACCCGAAGTGTCCGCTATGGTGCTCCAGAAGATGAAGCAGGACGCCGAGGCCAAGCTCGGTGAACCCATCACGCAGGCGGTGATAACCGTCCCCGCCTACTTCGACGACAGCCAGCGCAACGCGACCAAGGACGCCGGACGAATCGCGGGCCTCGAAGTGCTGCGCATCATCAACGAACCGACCGCGGCGTCTCTGGCATACGGCCTGGACAAGAAGGCCGATGAGACGATAGCGGTTTACGACCTGGGCGGCGGCACTTTCGACATAACCGTGCTCCAGATAGGAGACGGCGTATTCGAGGTCATGGCTACCAACGGCGACACCCATCTGGGCGGCGACGACTTCGACCTGCGCATCATTGACTGGATAGCGGCGGAGTTCCAGAAAGAGCAGGGCATTGACCTGAAACAGGACAGGATGGCTCTCCAGCGCCTGCGCGAGGCCGCCGAAGGCGCGAAGATCGAGCTTTCCACGCTGATGCAGACCGAGATCAACCTGCCGTTCATCACCGCCGACGCCTCCGGCCCGAAGCACCTGATTATGAGCCTCAGCCGCTCGAAGATGGAACAACTGGTCGGAGACCTCGTACAGCAAACCGTCGCTCCATGCAAGCAGGCCATGCAAGACGCCGGGGTCTCTGCCGCCCAGATTGACGAGGTGGTGCTGGTGGGCGGCATGACCCGGATGCCCTCGGTGCGCGAGACGGTAGTAAGCCTGTTTGGCAAGGAGCCGCATCAGGGTGTCAACCCCGACGAGGTCGTGGCGATAGGCGCGGCGATACAGGCGGGCGTGCTCCAGGGCGATGTGCACGACATACTCCTGCTGGATGTAACCCCGCTGACTCTCGGCATCGAGACGCTCGGCGGCGTGACCACCGGACTCATTACCCGCAACACGACCATCCCAACCTCCAAGAGCGAGACATTCACCACCGCCTCGGACAACCAGACGAACGTCGAGGTGCACGTTGTCCAGGGCGAGCGCACCATGGCCGCGGAGAACAAATCCATCGGCAAATTCATGCTGGACGGCCTGCTGCCCGCGCCGCGCGGTATGCCGCAGATCGAAGTCACGTTCGACATAGACGCCAACGGCATCCTGAACGTCTCGGCCAAAGACAAAGGCACCGGCAAGGAGCAGAGCATAACCATAACCGCAAGCTCTGGCCTGTCCCAGGACGAGATCGAGCAGATGGTATCCGACGCCGACAGGTTCGCCGAAGAGGACGAGCGCAAGCGTCAGGAAATCCAGACGCGCAACAACGCCGAGAACGCCGCCTACGCCGCCGAAAAGATGCTGCGCGACAACGCCGACAGCATCCCGGCCGACCTCAAGTCCGAGGTCGAGGGCAAAGTCGCGGCCCTCCGCTCCGCGCTCCAGAACGCCGACATAGCCCGCGTCGAGACCACCATGAACGAGCTCCAGGAATCCCTGCAAAAAGTCGGCCAGGCCGTGTACAGCCAAGCCGGAGCAGGCACAGCCCCCGGCGATATGCCGCCACCGCCTCCGAGCGGAGACGGCCCCACCGACGACGGCCCGGACGATGATGACACGGTGGAGGGGAAGTTCCGAGAGGTGTAAGGCCAAGACTCATTGCAGAGATGATTTAAAGACGGGACACCCACACTAGAGCGGTGTCCCGTTACAATTTCCAAAGGAAAGGAAGTGGATCACTGAAGGAACTCAAACGGTTTTGGGAATTATATAGTGAACTTGAAAACAGCCAGCATTACTGGTTGCGGGTGGATGCCATGATCAAGCCCACGCAGATTCGGGAGGAACAAGAGGAATATCGCCAGATCGACAACAGCTCGGTGAATAAGACATGAACGGGAATGATTCTTTCTCCAGCATTCCGAAGGATGTGAGAGACCTCCTTGAAGAGGAAGGGCGCAGGCTGGAAGCGATCGAAGGTGTCATCGGCGCGTCGGCTTTCGCGGTGATTACCTACCGCGTGGATTACGGGAACCAGCCATCCTTCAAGACTCCACCGGGAGTGGTCAAGTTTTCCAGGAAAGATCACGCCATCCCTGACTCAGCGTACATCAAACTGGGGTCCTCCCGGTACTATCGTGAGTACAAGGCTGATACTGCCGGGGTAGCGGACTCTGAAGAAGGCAGGTTAGTACAGATGGGGACACTCAGCGAGTTCTGCAAGAAGAACAGTATCGAACCACTACTAGGGTCTGAGCACGTATCCGCCGAGATAACTTGGGCTAGGAACGACTTTTTGATGTTCTGCACATCCGTCATGCTGGAGGACCGAAGCTTTGGAGAGTTACGGAGCCAGTTCCCCGATTATGACTGTGCTACGTTCATTCCCGATCCGTCGGCATTCGCAATGCAGTTGGGCAAGGACATCGGAAAGCAGTTCGACATGGAAAATGTCAGGCTCAACGGCTTTGACATGATAAGGCAGACGAAACTCTCAGAGGCGGAGATAACCACGCAAGGCCGTCTGCTTCAAAAAGGACTGGACACGGTAGTCTTGGTGTCCCACGGTCCTGTCACCTATTGTGACCCACCCGAAAGAATAATCAACCGTTTTCCGATTGGGAGGCGTGCGCAGGCAGTTCCCTTCGTGAAACGGGGCGAGTTTGCGGGTCAGCGAGAATACAGGTTCGTTTTCAGCATTATTGGCGAGCCAAAAGAGACGGAGTTCTTGATGGAAGTCACGGATGAACTTCGCAACCTCATACATCCTTTTCCTAAGCTTTAGCAGATAAGGAACACGTAACAGATGATCCCCACAGCCTGCAAACCGCCTAGCAAAGATGGACATCCCCATCTCTGAGGTGTGGCGGCATGCGGCGGAGGGAGAGGTAATCATGTCCGATTCTGGGATTAACTAACTGCTATCACAACCTATGCACAATTGTAAGCTTGAGTAAGGGAGCTACGACGGCATTGACGGGTTTCATTGAAAGTAATTGATTAGCGGGGTATTATTGCGGAAGATGTTCAGGAGGAACGGCTGGGAACGGGACCGCCACCGAACACATCGCAGAGAGCATCCACCAGCGCCTCGTCGTCAACAGCTCGTCTCAGCGTCTTGATCACACTCGAGAACGCCGAGAACGCCTCAGCCCCTTCGTCGTTCTTCGAGCAGTGAGATACCTTCCGAGCTATCACAGCCCCACGCAGAGCCCGCTCAGCCCGATTGTTGGTCGGCTCTACGTTGGGGTCATCCAGAAAGCGCAGCAGGTTGCCGTGGTCGTTGTGCCTACCGAGTTCATTCAGAAGTCTCTGATTGTCCGGGTCCGGCATCGGACGTTCGCGCAGATGGTGGGATACCTCTCGTTTCAACCGCTCAGACTCGGCGACCAAGTTAGACGCCGCACCGCACCGTTGCGACTCCCGCAGCTCAATCGCCTCTCTCAGCAGTTCCATTAGACGCTTGCCAAAGCTTCGTCCTCTGCCCACCTTGGTCTCAAGAGCCTCACTGATAGAGCGCAGGATATGCGCCATGCACTTCTGCTGTCTCACACCGGACAGAGTACGCGCGTCATAGCTCCGACCCCTGTCCGCAACCATCACCCCGCCATAGTCTGAGGGGATCAACTCTCTGACTTCCTCGTTGCGGTGGCGAGAGCGTACCTGGTACACGGTCGTCTCATCGGTCTCGAACGCCATCAGGAAAGCAGACTCTCCGCCCACACGCCAGCCCGTGTCGTCGGTGTGGACGAACGCGCTTGAGCGCACCGAATCGCGCATCCTGCGGTAGGCGTCACCCACCTCTCCCTTCGCGCGGCGCAGCGCGTCCTGGGTGGTCGCGCTCTGACTTATCCTCACTCCGCTCAGAGTCCTGAGTATGGAGGGAACCTTCCTCACCGGAACGCCCGCGCCGTGGTGCAGTACATGGGCCGCCGCCATCACCCGCTTGCCCACTCGATGGGCGCTCGCGCCGTACTGGTCGGGGGCTACATCCCGATGACCACCACGAACCCGCTTTCCACACGACTGACACCGGCATATCTGTACCCTGTATCCCTTCACATCGGGCCTGGGCATCGGGGGAATGTCGGTCACATAGGCGAAGCTCACTCCCTCATATTCGAGTCTGCCTCCACATCCCGGGCAACTGTCCCCGGCTACCGACACCTCAATGATCGGTTCCGTTAGGTCGCCATGCGAAGGAGGCTTTCGGTAGCTGAACGATCCCCTGCCCGGCTTTCGGCCCGGACGTTTGGGCTTTGCGGTTCGTGTGCCCTTGGAGAACGGAGCGGCCTGACGCTTTCCCGCTCGCTGAGCCTCGACGAGTCGCTTCTGCAACTCCCTGATCGTCGCCAACTGTCGAGCGTTCCGGTCTTGCAGTCGGTTGACCTGGACAAGAAGGTCGCCATGCTGGCAGGGTGGGAGGTCTTTGCCTGAACACATGGCCGCAGTATAAGAATATGTTCAGAGAACCGCAATCCCCAAGCCGACGCCGCTAATCAATTACTTGGATACTTAAGAATACTCTCTTACGAAGCGTACCACTTCTATTGGACAACCCCGATATCCATGAGGCATGGAATGCTGTAGGGTTACAATCTTCAAATGTTGGAGAAGTGTTGTTAGGTGTTATCAAGGATGAGATTTGCTATATTCTATTTCTACCGAGAGCCTCGCTACTCTGCGATTTACAACGGGAGTTGAAACAACATTACAATGTCGACGCTGCGTGGATAGATGGATTTGTTGATTGTTGCATACAGACTTACGAGAGTGAGTATGGTGTGATTCGATAACAGGAGGCAAATAATGGAAAAGCGGACACTTGGCCGCACAGGACATGAGAGTACGGTCGTCACATTCGGGGCATTCAGCGTCGGGTACGTTAGCCAGGATGAGGCGGACGAGGCTATTCGGATCGTTCTCGACCACGGCGTGAATCATATAGACATCGCGCCCTCGTATGGCGAGTCTATGGAACGCATGGCGCCGTGGATGCCTGAGATACGGGACAGCGTTTTCTTGGGCGCGAAGACCCGGTTTCGCAGCAGGGACGACGCCTGGCGGGACGTCGAGAGCATTACGAAGCGGCTGAACGTAGAGGACTTCGACCTGTTTCAGCTTCACTCTGTAATCAGTCTTGAAGAGCTGGACAAGGCCACGGGCAAGGGTGGCGCGCTGGAGACGCTGATCGAGATGCGTGAGCAGGGGTTGGCGAAGTGGCTGGGCATCACCGGACACGGCCCGTATGTTCCCAGCACGATTCTGGAAGCGTTGCGGCGCTTCGACTTCGATACGGTGATGTTCCCGCTTAATCCGGCGATGGCCCGCAACCCGGACTACCGACGTGATTCGGAAGCGCTTCTGGCGGAGGCTAATGCGCAGGACGTTGGCATCCAGACTATCAAGATGATAGCGCGCGGCGGGTGGAGCGACGGCGCGAGGGACTGCCATACGTGGTATGACCCGCACCGCGAACAGGCGGATATAGACCGGTCATTGTGGTGGGTCTTGTCCCAGCCGATGCACACGGCCCCAAGCTCCGGCGAGATAGGCCTGCTGCCCAAGGTGCTGGACGCAGCAAAACGCTTCCAGGCTTTGAGCGAGACCGAACAGGAAGCGGTTGTCGCCGCTCAGAGTCCACCGCACCCGCACCCGGAACTCGCTATACCGGCGGCGGACTGAGTTCTATTAACCTAGATAACGCCCTCTTCTCGCAGATCGGAGACTTCCTCGGCGCTCATGCCGAGCAGGGTGGTCAGCACTTCCTCGGAGTGTTCTCCCAGCAGCGGCGGCGGTGTGATTTGCGTCTCGTTTCCTTTGACTTTGATGGGGCATCCGATTACCTGGTAGTCGCCGCGCGCCGGGTCCTGAATGTCTATGACCATCTCGCGCGCCCTGAGATGCGGGTCCTGCAGGACTTCGCATGAGTCCTGTACCGCTCCGGCGGCGATACCGAGTTCGGTCAGCGTTTGCATAGCCTTGAACTTGGTCAGGGTGCGCGTCCAGGAGCTTATGATATCCCCCACCTCATCGGGGCGTTCTTCTCTGGCCTCGGAAGTGGAATATCGGAGGTCGCCTATCAGGTCGGCGCGGCCGGCGAGGGCAAGTATCGTATCCCATGAGTCTCCCGCGAGGACTATGGCTACATAGTCGTCCGCGCCGCCCGGCTTGCAGGGGTATATCATGGGCGGCCCCCCCCATGCGGTGTTTCCCTGTCTTTCGACGGGCAGACCGGAGTTGAAGGTGTCAATCATGCGAATTCGCATCAGGTTGACGATGCCGTCCTGCATGGCGACCTCGACGCGCTGGGCTTCTCCGGTCGCGTCGCGCTGTCTGAGAGCCGCCAGCATACCGATGCCGGCATGAAGACCGGTGCCGGAGTCGCCGACGCCCGGGGCAACGAATGTTGGCGGACGTCCGGGTTCGCCCTGCGCGCTCATCGCGCCGCCCACGGCCTGCGCTATATGCTCGAAGCTCTTGATGTGGGCATTTGGGCCGTATGTCCCGAATCCCTTGATCGTGCAGTAAACGATGCGTGGGTTGGCGTTCTTGAGTACGTCGTAGCCCAGATCGAATTTCTGCATCTGTCCCGGGCCGTAGTTCTCGACTACGATGTCCGCTTTCTTCACCAATTTCAGGAATATGTCGCGTCCGGCGTCTGTTTTGAGGTTGAGCGTTATGCTACGCTTGTTGGCGTTGAAGACGATAAAGTAAAAGCTGTCCACGCCGTCCCTGATAGCTCGTTCGTGGCGGGTGCGGTCTCCGACACCCGGCTCCTCCACCTTGATAACGTCCGCGCCGAGAAATGCGAAAAGCTGTGTGCAGGATGGCCCAGCCTGGACCTGAGTGAGGTCCACGATTCGGACTCCTTCCAATGGCCCTGGCATATTGGTACTCCTGTTTGGGTGTGGAATGGGAGTTATGCAAATTCGTTGGGGCGGGGTTTTATCCCGCCCCAATGTCCATTCGCGTATAGTCGGTCAGAGAGTATCAGTCTGTGAACTCGGCGGCGATGCGCTCGCCTACGGTGTTCTCCTCGCCCTCATACAGCCCGAAGACGTGTATGTCTATGTGTTCCTCCCCCTCGCGGACGCGCATCCAGATGGGCGGGTCGCCCGCCTTGAGCCTGTCCACCAGGTTTTGCGCGCTCATTCCGGCCACTTCGGGGTCAACCTCGATATGCACGCCGAAGGGCTGGTGGCCGATGATATTGTCCATCATCTCGGCTTTCAGTCCGGGGATGCCCGTTATATACTGGAGGATTGTCTGGCTTCTCTCTTCGGCTTCGGCAAGCCGGGACTCGTGGTCCATAGTGAACCAGCGCTTGACGGCGGCGACCGCGCCGATCATCTCTTGGCGGTCAACCTTGTGCGGCCTTCCAATGCCGCGGATTCGCCGTCCTTCGTAGCCTACGAAGGACTGGTAGCCGAGCTTGCGTATCATGTCCTCGGTGCCGAGGGCCAGTCCGGTTGACTGGGGAGCGCCCATGTACTTTGCGGCTATGCACTGGAAATCCGCGCCCATGCGGACGTATTTGCCGAAATTTTCGAGCGGGTATATCTGGCCCGCGGCGTCCACGGTCATCATTATCCCACGCGCTCGCGCTATCTCTATGCAGTCCTCCAGCGGCAGGACGTTGGGATCAGGGTCCTGTTCGACTGCGTAGAAGTGGACCGCGGCGGTGTTCGGGCCGATGGCGTTTTCGAGATCCTCGCGGGTCGTTCCATCGTCAGTGCCGAACTCCACGAGCTTGGCTCCGGATGTCTCCAGGCATCGGTCGTACCAGTATCTCTGGCGACGCTGAATAAGGAATTCGTTCTTCATCCCGGTTGTGTCCGGGAGCTGCTGAATCCGGTCGTCGTCGTCTCCCGCCATGACCGCGGCGGCGGCCAGGGTGAGCGCGGAACCGGCGCCGGATGTTATCCAGGCGGCTGGCACATCTACCATGTCGGCGACGACGCGGCCTGCCTTCTCTTCGAGTTCCATCAAGGGTATGTACGCTACGCCCGCAGCATCCATCGCCTCTCGCACCTCCGGCACGGGCGTGGAGCCGCCGAGCATGGTTACGCTGCCGATGGCATTTATAACCGGCTCAGCCCCTATGTCCTTGTATATCTGTCCCCAATTGGTTTCTGCCATTAACGTTCCTCCTCAAAGGTCCTGCCGCCGATGCTTCCGGCGACGGATTATGTGCGATAACTGTCGCTTGCCAGTATATACCAATGCCGCTAAGGGTCAATCGCGTATCTGTGAAATTATAGTGCAGACCGAGACCTATAATGTAGATGAACAATCTGCGTTTTATATGGTCTGCCAGTAGCGGCGGCCCTGGAGCCTGACGAATTTTCCTACGTGACGGTCGGGATGGAAGTGGCCTGCGGCGACTATCATGTTCTCGCGCTCGGCGCGGTCCATGAAGGCTTTGCGCGAGCGGCGGGTGTCTTCGGGGCTGGTGTCGACGGGGTTGTGTATGAGGTCGCCGATGATGGCGGCTCTTTCGCCTTGTGAGCTTATGAGTATGACCTGGTGTCCGGGGGTGTGGCCGGGCGTCTCCAGCGTGGTTATCTCGTCGGTAACGTTGTGGCCGTCGTCTATGAACTCTATCAGGCCCAGCTTGTCCAACGGTATGACGTTCTGCGAGATGTGGGGCGCGGTGGGCAGAACTTCGGGCTGCATGAAATGTTCCCAGTCCTTGCGCGGGCCCAGGTACTGCGCCTTGGGAAAGTAGGGCTTGGCCGCGTCGCCGGAACTGTCCACGTTCCAGCCGACGTGATCGGGGTGAAGGTGCGTGTGTATTACAACATCCACGTCATCAGCGCCGACGCCTTTGGCGCGCATCTGGCCGATGAGGTCTCCGGTGCGGTTTTCAAGGTGGGCGTGGGGGCCAGGACCCATGCCCGTGTCCACAAGTATGGTCTTGCCCTGCGACCTTACGAAGAACGAGCCATAGTAGAGTTGGAGCATCCCGTTTTCGAGAACCTCGTCTTCGTATGGCGCCCAGGCCTCTCGTGGATAATCCCTGATGAATATCGTGGGGTCGCGCGGCGGGGGAACCATGTCCAGCACGGCGACTATCTCGACGTTTCCGACTTGAATTTTGTCTGCCATTGCGATAATTCTCCTGGTTGAGTAAGTGTTTGGGGTCGGCGCACACAGGATACCATGAACGGCGCCGCAAGTTGGGGAAGGATAAAGTCGCGGGTTGTTGTAGAATGGATGTGATGATTCGCGTCAAGTCAAAAAGGCATGAGACATGAGTCGAGATACGTGGGGGCCTGAAGGACCGCCCGACGAGGCATATTCCAGGGTGACGAACCCTGAGCGCTTTCAGCCGCTGCATGAAGCGGCGCTGCGACTGCTTGACCGACTCAGGGCGGACTTCGACGTTGAAATGACTGAGGGGTACGACCTGAGCGTCTTGGGTATCGGCAAGGATAGGTTGGCGCGTCCGTCCATAACGCTGAGTCCCAATGACTCCGGCTGCGCTCCAATCACAGTCGCCTTCACCGATTTTCCGGGAGTCAGAGTCAGGTTTGGGAAATGGAAAAAAGAGGAGCCCTTTCCCGACTGCGGGTGCGACGCCTGCGATGAGGACGCCGACGGAGAGATAGAGGGCATGACCGAGATGTTCGAGTCAGTGATAGCCGGAGGATTCCTAGAGGCCATAAGGATACCACGCTTCCTGGGAGACGGCTGGCTAGGGTCGGCGCTCACAGACTCGGGAATGCCTATGACAGAGTCAGAGCGCGCTGCCAGGCTGGAATCGGCCAAAAGGCGCAGAAAATTGGCGAACTTCAGAGCCTTTAGGGACGAAATCGGATGGAGTCTGTCTTGACGAGTTATGAGAGTATATCCCAGCGGCGCGTGGAGCGTTCCAGAGCGCTCGAAATGACAGGTGGACGTCTATATTTGGAATTCGACTGGAAGCCATGGCCGCGCCGTCGGCAATCTCCGAATGGCGAATCTAATGTATAGTCTCCGATTGCTTGGGACAGGTGGAGGTGGCGTATATGCCAGAGAGTCTTACGTTGTATGAGGTCAGGGACGAGATCGCTTTTCTGACCTTGAACAATCCCCGCAGGCGAAACGCGCTATCGCTCGCAATGATGGATGAGATGCTGGGCCATCTTGGGAGCGCGAAAGATGATGATGAAGTAAGAGTGGTGGTGATTCGGGCGGAGGGGTCTGTGTTCAGTTCTGGGCACGATTTGCGCGAGTTGGCGGAAGGCGACATCGAGGACCAGACGATTTTATTCGCCCGCTGCACGGAGCTAATGGAGGCTGTGCGACTTCTACCGAAGCCGGTCATTGCCCAGGTGCAGGGTCTGGCTACGGCGGCGGGCTGCCAGTTTGCGGTGACGTGCGACCTAGCGGTGGCTTCCCAAGACGCGAGTTTCGCCACTCCGGGTGTGGACATCGGCCTGTTCTGCACGACCCCGGCGGTCGCGCTGGGGAGGGCGGTGCCCATGAAGCGTGCTATGGAGATGCTGCTGACGGGACAGCCGATTTCGGCTGAGGACGCGCTGAAGGCGGGTTTGGTTAACCGGGTGGTTCCGGCGGACAGGCTGGATGAGGAGACGCTTGCGCTTGCGGAGAAAGTGGCTTCTGCGCCGATGAGTACGGTTGCGATTGGCAAGTCGGCGTTCTACCGTCAGATGGCGATGGACAGGCCGCAGGCTTATGAATTGGCGCAACGGGTGATGGTGGAGAATCTCCAGACTGTGGACGCGAAAGAGGGGATTGGCGCTTTTCTGGAGAAGCGGGAGCCGAAGTGGTCTAGTTGAAATTTCAGGAGCATGAAATGCAGGTGTACGAGGTCCCGATTGATATAACGTCGGAAGGGAAGCTGGAGTTGCCGGAGTTTCTCCTAGAGCGCATCAAACGAGGTCAGAGTGTCAGAGTGATAGCGCTGTTGGATGAATCTGAGGGAGAAGAGGATAACATAGCCTGGGCCAGACTGACCGCAGAACAGTTTTTTGCGGGTTACAGTGAGGCCGATGCTATCTATAACACGATTGAGTAATGGAGAGGTTTAGCTCTGGGGAAGTCGTCCTGATGTCGTTTCCCTTCTTCAGTTTTGCGGGAATGAGACGACGCCCCGCACTCGTTCTTTTGGATACAGGCGATGAGGACGTGGTTGTCGCTCGTATAACCAGCCAAGCTATTCGAGACGCCTTCGATGTTGAACTTTCTGAGTGGAGAGAGGCTGGCTTGCTGCTTCCTTCGGTGGTCAGATTGCACAAACTGGCGATACTGGAGAAAAATATGGTTGATCGCAAACTTGGAGTGTTGATGACAGAGGATTGGGCGCGGGGTCGCTCGACTTTGGGGCGTTAGTGGGACGGTTTATAGTTTTCAGGTCTGATTGTACGCAACTATAAGCATGGTCAAATTTTGGGAGAGTGCAATGAAAGTAGTTGTTACAAGTCTGTTTGGGGACGGGTTCGAGGAGAGCCTTCGGGGGGAGTTCGGGAGCGTAGATTTTGTGTTCGCAGCTTCGGAGCGGGATCAGGCGCGGGAGATCAGGGACGCGGACGTGTTTATGGGTACGCCCAGCCGGGAGGTGTTCCGCGCCGCGGACCACCTGCGCTGGATGCACTGTCCAGGCACGGGCATAGACAAGCTGAGCGACATCCCTGAAATTGTGGACAGCGACGTCGTGCTTACCAACGCGCGCGGGCCTCATACCGCGCCCATGGCCGATCACGTTATGGCCCTCTGTCTCGCGTTCGCGCATAAGACGAATGAGATGTTGTTAGACCAGAAGGCGCGAGTCTGGGACACGCGCAAGTATGACCGGGCCCAAGTGGAGATGGAAGGCGCGACGATGGGAATTCTTGCGCTGGGCGGTATAGGCCAGGCGGTGGCGAGGCGCGCCAACGGGTTCGGGATGGAGGTGTACGCGGTGGACAAGAAGCCGTTTCCGCCGCCGCCGGGCGTCAGGGACGTGTGGAGTCTGGACAGGCTCGACGATCTGCTGCGAATGTCGGACTGGTTCGTGGTGACGGCTCCGTACACGCAGGACTCCAAAGGCATGATCGGCGCTCGTGAGTTGGGCCTTATGAAGCCGTCGTCTCACCTGATAATCATATCGCGCGGCGGCATAGTGGATGAGGACGCGCTGTATGACACGCTGGAGAACGGGCGCATCGCGGGGGCGGGAATAGACGCTTTCGAGGTAGAGCCGCTGCCTGAGGACAGCGGTTGGTGGGGTCTCGAAAACGTCATAATCTCGCCGCACGCCTCGGCGCTGACCGTCGAGATGTGGGAGGGCAGGCGGGAGATTTTCAAAGAGAACCTGCGCCGCTTCCTGGCGAACGAGCCATTCATATATGTCTGCGACAAGACTGCGGGTTTCTGACCTGTCAGGCAAGCAGCTTGTCGGCGAGGTCAGGGAAGTCAACCGCGATTACGTCGAACTCGGAGGCCGCCGAGTCGGGATCGGATGATCCCGGGAACATGTCCGACTCGCCTTCTCGATGGACGTAGGCCGTGCGGAGTCCCGCTGCCTTCGCGCCTCCCAAGTCGCCTGTGTGAGCGGCAACCATCATTGCCTGGGAGGGTTCGACTCGCAGCAACTTGAGCGCGGTCAGGTATGCCTCTGGGTCGGTCTTGTAGTGACCGAGGAACTCGCAGGACAGTATGCCGTCCCAGTCAATGCCGTTGTGCCTGGAACAGTCAACGACTATTGACCAACTTAGTACGGTCAGGACGACGGTGGTGTAGCGTCCTCTGAGTCTTTGTATCGCGTCGGCGGCGTCGGGCCAGGAACTGAGTCTGTGCCAGACTTCGTTCAGGTCGTCTCGTTCTGACTCAGATAGTGAGAGCGCCGAGTGTTTGTCCAATACGTCGTCGAGGACACTGCGGTGGATCTGGTCGGCGTTCACCCAGGGGAGTTCGCCGGACCTGACACGGGCGAGCCTTTGGAACATCCACCTGCGCCAGTCCGTGGCGAACTGGGTGACATCCACGTCGGCGTTCTGTTCGGCGGCCAAGCGTCGGACTTCGTCCTGGATCGCGCCGCGCCAGTCGAAGACGGTGCCGCCTACGTCGAAGGTCAGGGCCTTTATGTTTGAGAGGTCTGTCATTGGGTTACTGAGCCTTTCTGTTGATGCGATGTCGTTCCGCTAAATCCAGCGCATTTCTTCGCTAGACGCGCCTAAGCTCTAGCCGTGAGAATTATACGCATAACTTAACTTGCTGAGTGATCTCTGTGTAATTGACGGCGTGAAAGTCGGTGGTGTCAACGATAAGTGTCTGACCCGAAATGGGCACTGGCTCCAGCTCAGCAGTGACAACTTCCTCAAGCTCGCGAAGTGCCTCCTCGTGAAAATGCACGCTTCCCCGCGCCCTGGATCGGAATCGTTCAAGAATGACGGCTGGCTCCACTCGCAGGAATATCTGGAGTAAGCGGCAATCTGTTCGGCTCCGTAGCTCCTCGATCTCCCCAGCCGCCAGATCCGGAAGCAGTGGCGACTCGATCATCGCAGGGAATCCTGACGCGAGTACAGTCTCGGCCTGCTGATACATTAAAGCGATGGCCGCCCTTCCGAGCCTTCCTGAGGCGGACCGGTCTCTGGCTCCCAGAACAGCGCCCAGCGTCTCTTTGAGAGCGTCCTTTGCGAACAGAGGGATTCGC
This sequence comes from Dehalococcoidia bacterium, assembly GCA_965197685.1. GTDB lineage: Bacteria > Chloroflexota > Dehalococcoidia > Lucifugimonadales > UBA1123 > VXRN01. Next base: position 161,368 of record CBDANP010000007.1, on the reverse strand, counting down.
AGGTTCCTAGAAAGCATAGAGGCGAGGTGGGACTTACCTGTACATGGTCTGCCGTTTACGATTATGAGTAGCGGCCGCTGGTCCCTCATAGGACATTCCTCATCGAGTGAATTGCCTCTTAGCTCGCGCTGCCCACTTGCGGTGAAGCGTTCTTGTTTCGTCATGCTGACATTGTAGCGCTGCGCCGGAGTGATTTGTCGTGGGATCGGAGACGGCGACTGACTTTGGAAAGGCGTGCATTGGGTCATACTAAAGCTGTATTTTAGGAGTGGTCCGTTTTCGATTACGGAAATCGGCCCGTACTTGTACAGAAAGCGATGACTGATTTATCGAGGAGAAAAGATGCTGTTTTTGGCCATTAGCACGCCGCTTCCTACCCGTCCATCGGAAGTGCGGGAGCAGCGAAAAGGATACTGGCCCTGGGCGCAGGACAAGCTGGACCGCGGACTTGCGAGGTTCTTCTTCGCCAGGGTGGGACGGGGCGCGGTCGCGCTGTTCGACGTTGACTCCAACGAAACACTACATCAACTGCTGACCGAGTGGGCAGAGATGATCCCAGCGGAGTTCGAGGTTTACCCGCTGATTGATCCGGCGGCGGCGGTGGCGTTTCTGAATCAGGCTGAGAGCGACTAGCGGCCTCGGAAGTTCGGTTCCCGCTTTTCCAAAAAGGCATTTATGCCCTCTGCGCGGTCTTCGGACATACCGGATACCTGGCTGGCCTGGCCCTCTATCCATAGCTGCTCTTCCAGGTTGCGGGTATGCGCCGAGTATGCCATGCGCTTTGTCATAGCGTGGGCGACGGAAGGGCTGGAGGCGAGTTTCTGGGCGAACTGCATGACGTTTTCGGTGAACTCGTCGTCGGGGACGACGTGGTTGACGAGGCCGATACGCTCGGCTTCGCGGGCGTCAATGATATCCCCGGTGTACATGAGCTCCATTGCCCTGGACATTCCCACCGCCATTGGGAGCAGCTGCGTGCAGCCGTAGTCGGGGGTCAGGGCGCGCTTGGCGAATATGGCGGAGAAACGCGCGCTTTCGGACGCCACCCTGATGTCGCACGCGAGCGCGAGACCGAATCCGGCTCCGACGGCGGCGCCGTTGACCGCGGCAACGGTGGGGCAGGGGAAGCGGCGCAGGAGCAGGGACGGATAGCCGAGCGGCATTCCCTTTTTCAGTAAAGTCTCGTTGCCGGGCGTGTGGCCCTCGCCGGGCGCGGCGGTCAGGTCTGCGCCCGCGCAGAAGCCGCGTCCCGCTCCGGTGAGTATGAGGGCGCGCACCCCGTCCGCCTCGTTCGCTGTGATAGCGGCGTCGAGGTCCTCTATCAGAGCGCGATTGATGGCGTTCAGTTTGTCGGGACGGTTGAGCGTTATGACGCCCACGTCCCCGACCCGCTCACTTCTGACAGTCGAATAGTCCATGTCTATCTTTCCTGAATGGTATGGTGGTGAGGGAAATAATAAGCACGACGGGTGAATGTGTCAAAATTCCTGCCAGGAAGGCTTTGTATGCAGGGCGCTGCCGTATGTAAGGCAGGATGGTTCTCACCGTTGGAGTCCATGAAGAAGATTCGGCGGCGGGTGGCGTACAGGCGAGCGATGGGTGTGATGCGGTGACCGTCGGGTGACCCGTGTGTACAATCTTCATTTCAATGACATTGACGCAACGGTAGAGGAGGTTGCGCCGGAGGTAGTGGGCTACTGGCGGCTGAAGCGGCTGAGGAGCTGCCAGGTCATTTGCTGGCGAATGATGCGCGAGCTTCGCTTCAAAATGTCTATCTCGGCGCCGAGTCTTTCGGCGGCGGACTCCTGTTCCAGAAGACGCTGTTTGTCGGCGAGGTCCATCTTCACTCTTCCGGCGATGTGGTACGAGAGAGCGACGGGGTCGGAGGGGATTGTGGTATCGCTCACCCAGCCGCCCGATGTACCTACCGAGAAGCGCGCGTATTCCCCGAACAGGTCACCGGCCTCGATCATCAGGCTCTCGGACACCGGAGTCTCGCCAATTTCGTCCAGCAGTTCCACCTGCGCCGATATGAAGGGTCTATGCTGTGTAATCTCTATTATGCGAAATCGGCGCTCGCCGACAGCGGACACAAAGTACCTGTCCCCCTCGATACGGTTTACCTGCACTATGCGCGCTACGGTGCCTACATCGTGCGGAACGGCGGGCGCGCCGACCTCCGCGCCGTCTTGTATGAGCGTTACTCCGAACCTGGAATCCGAGTCCAGGCACTCCTGAAGCATCAACTTGTAACGCTCCTCGAATATCTGGAGCGGAAGCGACGCCTGCGGGAACAGGACGGTGTTCAGGGGGAACAGCGGCAGACCGCGTTGGCTGGACATCATATAGCACGGGCCGGATTATGAAGTGTCAAGAGAGTATATCCGCCGTCGGCTTTGCGGGCAAGCTGAGCCATCGGAGTTACCTCTCGAAGTCCAGGTGGGCGTAGCGCATGAATATGCCGCCGCCCGGGCGCGCGAGAGGCCCATTGACGGCAAGACAGGCTATGACGTGGGTATCTCCCGGTTTGGCGTTGTCGGTTACGCGGACCCTGTTGGTTACGTTGAATCCGTTCACCGCGCCCGCGTCTCTGTCCCATTCGCCGTCCACCCAGACCTCGCCATAATCGTCAATGTTCGTTTCGAACCAGACCTGCGCGCCCTCCACGTCCAGGTCGTCCGCCTTCTCGGGCAGGGTTACACTTATCCTGTACCAGCCGAACGTGAGTCCTGTCGAGCGGGTTTTTCGTATGCCCGGGTTGTCTCCGCCCGCGGCCTTTTCCTTGCCGCCCGCCTCTACGTCCCCGATAACCTCCCAGCCCGAATCGTCATATTCCGGCAGCCGGGCCGAACTGCTTGTGGCCTGGGACACCAGGCCCTCATTCGGGGTGCCCGGCTCCCATCCCGCTCCGAACTTCCACTCCGTGCCAAGCTGTCGCAGAACTTCGGGGTCTTCAAGATCGAGTGTAGCTTTCGGCATTATGGCCTCCCATGGAGATATTGTTACACGGATGATTCAGAGTCGGACTCTTCGGGTGGCAGTATATCATCGGGGTCAATGCCACGCTCGACGAGCAGGGTGCGCACGTCTGCCAAGGCTGAGGCTCTGCCCTCGGCTCTACCCTCGGCTCTACCCTCGTCAATGCTCTCTTCCCTGACACGGATAAACTGTTCCTTCCGTCGCAGTTCGTCTTTTCTCCACTTTCGATATCTGTCAACGCCGCTGAAGATTGATGCCATAATAGCGTTTCCTCCTAAGATGGTCAGGATAACTATGACTAGCAAACCACTACTGATGTTGCCAAGTTCGCTCAAGTAAACTACCGCGTCGTTGGCGAGTCGTTGCGGCGGCGAATTCTCAGACGCCAGATGCTTGACCAATATGATGACAAGACCAGTGGCCCCAGCTATATATAAAGCTGTCGTTACCCAGCGTTCCAGCCGTCTCCAATTCATAGTATCATTCTATCACAGGGTTCCATGTGTAGGGCTTTCGATTACGCGGACGGGCGCGAGAACAGGAGCGAGGTCGAGCAATGGGCAGGTCGAACTGGTATTATGATCATCCCCCCGCGTGCAACTGCGCGAAGTGTACCGCTGACAGAACCCAGTCGAGGCGTTGGAATCCGCTGTCCGCGCTCCGCTCATCCATCGCGCCAAAAGTGTCGGTCCAGGACAACTGGCTGAAGCGTCTGTGGCGTAAGCTGTCAGGCGGCTGAGCCGGTGGCACACTCATAACATCTCAACTCTGTACCATCTCCCCTGAACTCCCACGTTGTCCGGGGCGTAGGAAACGCTTGCCGAAAGGCGCGCTAACCTGAATCGGCTTCCTTGCGTTCTATATGGCAGAGCAACGCTATTGAGAACGCTATAACAGGAGGTTCGAGTGCTATGAAGACGAGGATCTTGACAGGCGGCGGGTTGGCGATTCTGGCCGCAATTGTCCTGACCGCGCTTATCGTAATCAATCCATTTTCCACTGAAGCCGCGGTCGAGGATACGCCCGCGGCGACACAGCCGCAAGCGGAGGCCATGCCCCGCGCCGATGTCGTAACCGCAGACCAGATTGCGCGGCCCGACAGCATGGGACAGCTCCAGGCGGAGCCGGGCTCCGAGACCGAAACCAAGCCTTATATAGGGGTCGTCATATACCCGCTGGCGGACGGGTCGGTAAAGGTGCTCAAGGCGCTTGAGAACGGCCCATCGGACGGCGTTCTGGAGGCGGGAGATGTTATAACCGCCGTCAATGGCGAGGCGATTGACGGGGCCAAAGACCTGACCGACGCGATAGCGGATACGGGCACGGGCGCGACTCTCACACTCACTATCACGCGAGATGGCAGCAGCATGGACGGAACCCTGACAGTCGGCGAGACGGATGTGGAGAAACACCAAAAGCGGGGTATGTTCCGCAAGGCTGAGGGGATGCAGGACCGATTCGCCAGCAGCCAGGTTGTCATGGCCGATGATGAGGGGAACTACCATACCTACCGGACTGTGTCCGGCGATATAACCAGCCTAGACGCCGACGCGGGAACGTTCACTCTGCAACCAAAGGACGGCTCTGAGACGATTGACTACACTATCAACGACGATACCCGTATATTCGTCGGAAGAGAGCGGGTGGACGACCTGTCAGGTGTGGACATGGACGAACAGATCGTAGTCATGGATGTTGATGGGGAAGTGAAGTTAGTGAAACAGAGTGAGACGCACTGGCCGGGTGGATTCGGATACCGTATGGGCAGGCTGCATGGATTCGGGCCGGGCGGCGGCGTGTATCATCGCTCGTTCTTCAAACGTTTTGACGATGAGAACACCCGCGCCAGGATGAATGGTCTGCGTGGCGGTCATCGGAGCGGATTGGGCGGCTTCAGGTTCGGACACGACGCGGAGCGTATATCCTCGCTGCTGGATGGGATTGATGATGGCGTTCTCGACGCATACGCGCCGGACGGGTTCGAGGAGAGTCTGGAGCGTTTTCTGGAAGACCCCGGAAGCGGGGGCAGGATATGGATCAAGCGCGACGGTGACGGCCTGAATGTCAATCTTCACACCGAGGACGGCGCCGTGAGCTTCACCATTCCGGCCTCCGCGCTGAACGACGACGATTCGTCTTAGCGAATCGCGCATATAATCACACGCCTGGCGCGGCGCACGGGAGCGGCGCGGCGCCGGGACATCAGGCCCCGCATTGCGCGGGGTCTGTCTCATTTATCAGGATTTACAGGCCGGAGCCGTTTAGAGTAGTCCGCGACGCTGGGCGGCGAGCACCGCTTCCAGCCTGTTCTTGGCATTCAGCTTGTGGCGCGCGTTGCGGATGTGGTTCAGAACGGTGTGATAACTGAGGTCGAGCCGGTCGGCTATCTCCCCGGCCTCAAGCGCCATAGCGAGGAGACGCAATACCTCCAGTTCTCGAATGGTCAGGGGCTTGACTTTGGCCGCGGGCGTTTCGGTAAGCTCCCTCTTTGTCGAAAGCACACTGTGGACGTTTTCAGCGACTGTTTTCGCTCGAGCGTCGTTTGTGTTTTCGTGGAACAGGTGTACCAGCAGACTCTGTTCATCTTCCTGACCCTGATAGATGATTAGCGGGGTTACTGTAACGCGCTTTCTCTCACCGGATGAGCAGAGCATTCTAACATGGACTACCGGAGGTATGACTCCCTCCCTTGCCAGGCGGATAGATGGGCAGCCATCCATACAGACCGGCTCCGTTCCTTCGTCGGGGAGACTCGCACAGACCTGGTAGCAGCGGCGACCGATTACTTCGTTTCTCTTGTATCCGAGAATCTGCTCGGCGCTGTGGTTCCAGAATACGATCTTCTGATCCATATCCACGGCGTAAACGCCGTATGGCGCTTTGTTCATTAGATCTAATATTCTGATTATGCTCACAAACCTTCCTGTTCAGGGTTTCTGCGTTTGCTATGACCGCTTCAGACGACGCGAGGGACGATACGATGGCAAGGATAGAGTGACTGCTCATGCCCGCGCAACATTGGACAGTAGCAATTATCGGAAGACGGGGGCAATGACATATCTATGTTACGTCAGAGTTGCGAAAATGACATATCCATATCTTGGAAAGGCACGCGACCCCCAGCAATAACTATTTCGCCGACCTCGCTTGAGAATTCGACGCTCGACGAGGGTGGGCGGCAATTGTAAAACAGATTGGAACAAAACACAGGGAGTTCCTATTCATAGCGTCAGTAGTGTCTTATCCGAGGGTGGAGACAATGGAGGACCAGTTTTCAGGGGCAACACTGCGTATGGTACGATAGCGTTCAATACGGCGACGATGCCAAATATTCCGATTGACTACATCGTCAGTGAGGGGTTGCTTGTGTTGACCGACTGAGTGAGCCGGTGAGTCTGAAGATGAATTCGCATCTGGGTTTATTCCCGCTTCTCATAGCCCTATCATTATCCTTATCCTTGTTCGTCTGCGGCGGTCAGGGATATGTGGACGCTTTTCCTCTGCACAATGAACCGTTGTCCACCGACTGGGGACGTGGTGACCACATCATGGTTGATCTGGTCGTAGAGGATGGATGCCTGCGAACACAAGGCCCATCGCCTTCCTATCTTTTGATATGGCCTGACGGCTTCACTCAGAGTGATGACCGCATCAGCGACCGGAGCGGCGCGTTCGTGGCGCGTGTCGGCGACAAGGCGCGCTTCTCCGGCAGGCCGATACGTCCCAACAGTGACCATGCTCATGAGATTGCCAACAGTGTGCCTGAGAAGTGTACGGGGCCATACTATCTGGTCGGCGATGACGTCACCGCCATCGGTCCTGACGAGCCTGAGGTAGTCTCTGTTCCAGGTTCGTCACTCTATTTCCCACGGCGGAAAACACAGAAGACGACATCGTGGGTGGTCGAAGATACGCTCGAACTGGCTTCGGAGCCCCTTGGGTTGATACTGGATAAGGACTGTCTGATAGTCAACCATGGTAAAAAAGGTGTACTCCAATGGCCGGCAGGATTCTACCCGCACATCGGCGAAGATGGAGTAATCGAAGTACGCAATGGAGGGGGAAGGACGGTAGCCCGTGTCGGAGATAGACTTCGAATGAGGGGAAATGTAACCAGTGAAGGGGTGTATGTACCAGAATGCGAGGCTTGGCTGGGGTACGTGTCAAGCGTCAGGAACATTGATTTGCCTGTTGTTTTCCCGCAGCATCAGGGAGAGTGGAATGCCTTCGCTAATAGGATCGAAGGCTATCTGGAAGTACATAATGGCTGTATGTACATTCGGGGTCACATTCTGATATGGCCGTCCGATTTCATGATGGAGGAGACAGAGGACCATATCCAGATTCTGAACGAAAACAATAGGATTGTAGGACGAATTGGCCACCAGCCCGAATTCAAGTATCGCGCCACATTCAAGGGCAGCAGAGTAAATCAAGACGATAATCATGGCAGACAGATACGGCTGACATTGCCGCTTGATTGTCCTCACGGGCCTTTCTGGATAGTGACGGACTAGGGCGGCGGTCGAGCGCGAAAAAAGCCATACGAGAACTCGTAAAGACCGCTCTGATATCGCTGGTGGTGTTTCTGACAATACATTCCAGCATCGAGAACTTCAGGGTGGATGGAACGAGTATGCTTCCCACCCTGATTGACGGGCAGCACATCATCGCCAACAAGATAATCTACTCCCGTGTCAATCCCGACGCCTTGGCGCGGGCGGCGTCATTCGTCCTCTCGGATAGAATAGAGTTTCTCCACGCTCTCTGTAGATACCGAATTGGGTAAGGGTCTTTCAGTTATCGGTTATCAGTCAGGGTCTTTTCAAAGTCGGCCTGAGTTTCCCGCATCACTACATATTCACTTCCTACTGTGCTACAATATACTCTAGGACTAAGAACTGACTACTGGCGACTGAACTCTGACAACCATAAACTAGAGGTTATCAATGACAACCTATTCAAATGAAAAATATTCTCCCCAAAGCTAAACTCAGGTGGGAACAGGGCAAACACAGGTGATAATTCACACCAGAACCCTCCCAGCGACCACCTGTTAGGGTCACCAGAGTTCCCCAGCGCAACTATAAATTACACTATATGAAATCGTTCCAATCCGGCCCATTCGCCACTGTTCGATCCGAATCGTTCACCCCGATTCATTCAGACTTTGAAAATGCCCTGGGTTATCAGTCGTGTTCGTTGACGATGACGCGGCCTTACGCTAAACTTTGCCCCACATTTGAACTCATGCGTCAAGGTTAGCGCATCGTGAAAGGAGCGTTACTTTATGCCCCAAACCAGAGAGGCCGCTATTGTCGGCATCCACGAATACCCACTGAGGGTCGTTGGCCCGGGAGTGAGCGCGCTCCAGATAAAGGCGGCGTCCGCCGCCCACGCGCTGGAAGACGCGGGTCTTACGTGGAGCGACGTGGACGCGGTTTACGATACCGGCAGCCACCAGAGCATCGGTGGGCTTGGCATTTCAGAATACTTCGGAATCAAGCCCAAACTGATAGACAACACGGCGGTGGGCGGAACTTCCTACGAGTTCCAGGCCAACCACGCCGCGACAATGATAGCGGCGGGCAAGTGCGACGTCGCTCTGCTGACATACGGCTCGACCGCGCACTCCGACCGGCGAGCCATCGGCACCGGCGGCGCGGTCGGGATGGGCGCGGCCAATCCGCAGTCCAACATGGAATCGTCCTGGGGACAGACCCTCATCGCCAACTACGCGATGGTCAAGAACCGCCATATGCACCAGTACGGGACGACCAACGAGCAGTTCGCGCACATATCCATAGCTACCCGCAAGCACGCGATGCGAAACCCGGAAGCGGTCAAGGCTATGACCGATCTGGAGTTCGTGGGCATCCGCGAGCTTACGGTTGAGGACGTGGTTGACTCGCGCATGATAGCCTGGCCGCTGCGCCTGCTGGAATGCTGCATGATCTCGGACGGCGGCGGCGCGGTGGTCATAGCGTCCAAAGAGGTGGCGGCCAACTGCGCCAAGAAGCCGGTGTGGATAATCGGCGGCGGAGAAGCCACAAAGTACAGGGAGAACGGCGGCGACATCACAGTGAGCGCGGGCGCGCAGTCCGGCCCGAGAGCGTTCGCGGACGCGGGCGTTAGCCCGGACGAGATTGACGTTCTCATGGCATACGACTCGTTCAGCATCACCGTAATGTGCATGATAGAGGACCTCGGCTTCTGCAAGAAGGGCGAGGGAGGCGAGTACGTCGCGCAGGGCCACCTGGTGTTCGACGACCCGCGCAAGCCCGCCATGAACACGGACGGCGGGGGATTGTCTTCCAACCACCCGGGCGAGCGGGGGATATATCTCATCATCGAGGCCGCGCGTCAACTCAGGGGCGAGTCCACCTCGCAGGTGGACGGCGCGCAGCTCGCGGTCGCGGTCGGAAACGGTGGACAACTTGGGTCCAGACACGCCACGGGCGTCACCATCCTGGCCGCCGATTAGGTTACGCTGACATTTAGAAGTCTCTGAATTCCCGTTTCTACGAGGGACAGGCTTCGCGGGAATGACGAAGCGAAGGTCGGGATGACCGGAAATATCAACACAACCTGGCCGTAATAACTGATGACTGATGACTAACAACTAAACACCGACGGAGAATAATATGACTGAACAAGCTCTCAGGCCTCAGCCGCGCTTTCCCGAGCAGGACACCGAGCCGTTCTGGGAAGCGACGAAACGGCGTGAACTGACCTACCAGACCTGCGACGACTGCGGCGAGGTTATCTTCTATCCCCGCGCGCACTGCACGGGCTGTCTTTCCAGCGCAATTTCCTGGAACGTCTCCAAGGGCGAGGGTACTGTTTACACCTTCAGCGTCGTCATGCAGAATCGCCACCCCGCCTTCAAAGACCTCGGCCCATACGCGCTGGCCTACGTTGACCTGGACGAGGGCTTCAGGATGATGACAAACGTCGTGGGAGTCGAGAACCCGATAGAGGACATCGAGTGTGGGATGAGGGTCAAGCTGGTCTGGATAGACCAGGGCGAGGGCAACATAGCGCTGCCCGTGTTCGAGCCTGCCTGATTTTTATTTCCCAACGCGGAAGATTGGAATGTGAGTGCGCGCCCACCGGGGACGCCCCTACGTTCCGCTGAACCCGGAACCCGACGAACGGAGAGCCGCCCATGGACTTCCGATTTACGCCCGAGCAGGATGAGTGGAGAGACGAAATCCGCTCCACTATCGAGTCTCTCATAACGCCCGAACTGCGCGAGGAGATGGAGACCGCGGACGACGTTGGCCCCGGGCCCGCGCAGAAGCGGTTCATGCGTGCGCTGGGCAGCCGCGGACTGCTCGGCATATCCTGGCCGGAGGAGTACGGCGGTCTCGGACGCTCGCTGATGGACCAGTATATCTTCTCGGAGGAGATAGGACGCTTCGGCAGTCTGTACACCAACGGGACGGCCACTAACATGGTCGGGCCGACGATTATGAATGTCGGAACGGACGAACAGCGCGAGGAGTGGCTGCCCAAGATGCTCAGCGGCGAGGTGGAGTGCGCGCTCGGATACACCGAACCGGGCGCCGGAACCGATCTGGCCGGACTCCAGACCCGCGCCGTGGTTGACGGCGACGATTTCGTCATCAACGGCCAGAAGATGTTCACCAGCGCGGGCCACTTCTCTTCGCACGTGTGGCTGCTCGCGCGCACGGACACCGAGGTTCGCAAGCACAGAGGGCTGTCCGTATTCCTGGTGCCGATGGACTCGGATGGAATCACGGTTCGCCCGCTGTGGCGTATGGACAGCGGGCGCACGAACGAGGTCTTCTTCGATAACGTGCGCGTCCCGCGCCAGAACCTCATCGGAGAACCGAACCGCGGCTGGTATCACGTCGCAATGGCGCTGGATTTCGAGAGGGTCAGCATTGGCTCACGTTATACCGGCCTGCTGCGCCGGATGGACAGGCTTGTCAAGTTCGCCAATGAGCATGAGAGCGACGGCAGACCGCTGTCGCAGGACCCGCACGTCAGAACAAGATTCGCGAAACTGGGCATGAAGCTCGAGGTTGTGCGGCTATTCTCGTACCGCACCGCTTGGATGATTGACCAGGGCATAGTGCCGAACTATGAAAGCTCGGCTCTGAAGATAGTGGCGACCGACCTGATACAGGAAGTCGCGGACTTCGGGTTTGAACTTCTGGGAATGTACGGCCAGCTAACCAAAAGCTCGCCCTACACGCTGCTGGACGGCGAGATGGAGCAGGCGTATCGCAGCGGCATATTCCTGCGCTTCGGCGGCGGCGCGAACGAAGTGCAGCGCGACATAATAGCGCGGCGCGGACTCGGAATGCCAAGACCGGACTCCGCCGGATTCACGTCGCTCACCCGATCCGGCGGTGCTCAGGTAACTTCCTGAAGACATAGACACCGGGGAATTTCAGAATGGATCTGTCTCTCACAAAGACCCAGGAGACTCTCAAGAGCGATGCGCGCGAGTTCTTCGAGCGCGAGTGCCCGACGAGCCTTGTCCGCGCGATGGAACTCGACGACCGCGGGTATCCTGCCGATATGTGGGAGCGGATGGCCGCTCTCGGCTGGATGGGTCTGCCCTTTCCCGAACAGTACGGCGGATCCGGCGGCTCGCTGACCGACCTGGCGGCGCTGCTGGAAGAGTTCGGACGCGCGCTTGTCCCAGGCCCGTTCTTCAACTCGGTGGCAATTGTCGGCCTGACGATACTGGACGCGGGTTCGGACAGGCAGCGGGCAGAAATTCTGCCCCGCATCGTGGACGGATCGCTGATAGCGACCGCCGCGCTGCTCGAAGAGGACGCGCGCTATCGCGCCGAGGCCATCAGAATGACGCTCGAAAGGCGCGGCGACGATTGCGTTCTGAACGGCGTGAAGATGTTCGTCGAGTACGTGAACTCTGCGGACCTTATTATGACCCCCATCCGAACATCGCAAAATGGCGACGAGAGCGGCGTCACGCTGACCCTGATGTCCCCATCCGCCGGGGGAATTCGCGCGACGCCGCTGGACAGCATTGCCCGCGACAGGCAGTACGCGCTCCACTTCGAGAACGTATCCCTGCCCTCCGACGCCATTCTGGGCATCGAGAACGACGGCTGGCGGACGCTGGAGCGAGCGCTGGACAGGGCCGCGATGCTGCACTGCGCGCAGAGCGTGGGCGCGGCTCAGCACGTCCTGGAGATGACGGTTGACTACACCAAGCAGCGCGTACAGTTCGACCGGCCAATAGCCAGTTTCCAGTCGGTACAGCACTCATGCGCCGATATGGTGATCGCGATAGACTCGGCGCGGCTGGCCGTCTATCAGGCCATTACGCGCATCGAGGACGGCCAGGACGCTGAAAAGGAGATCGCGCTCGCCAAGACGCTCACGAACCACGCCTACAAGTGGACGACGCTGACCGCGCAGCAGGTCCATGGCGGAATAGGGTTCATGGAAGAGTACGACCTCCAGCTATGGACGCGGCGGGCCAAGGTCGCGGAGCTGAAGTTCGGGACGTCGTCGGGCTACATTGAGACTTTCGCGCGGCAGATGGGACTGGCGTAGGGGGCCATAGTATAGCCATCTGAATCAGGATTTGCCTGATTTCAGGATACTCAGGATATGGATGCTCCTATTTGTGAACGACCGCTCATCCCAATTCACCATTCCTGATTCTGCATTCTTTCAGTTGACCCTGTTCATTGCTACGTCAACTCCGTCTTCCATCAGGCAGGGTATGGAGTTCGCGGCCCTGCCTATCGCGTCGTCCACAAGTTCCTGGTCTTCGACGGACATCTCTCCCAGTACCCAGCCCACCATGTCGCCACCCGGCGGAGGCCGTCCGACGCCTATCCTGAGCCGGGCGAAGTCCTGGTTGCCGAGTGCCTCTATGATGGACTTGATGCCGTTATGCCCGGCCGCGCTGCCTCTTGGTCTAAGGCGCAGCTTTCCGGGGGGAAGGGCTGTCTCGTCATACACTATCAGCAGACGCTCCTGGGCGGTTCGGAATCTGGCGAGCAGGTAGCGGACGGCCGCGCCGCTGCCGTTGACATGAGTGCGGGGCTTGGCGAGCGCGACTGTACGCCCGCCGATGCTGCCGACGCCGAGCCGCGTCGTGCTATGCGCCCTGCCTATCTGTATGCCGTGCTTTTCGGCCAGCAGGTCCACAAGCCACCAGCCCGCATTGTGGCGTGTTCTGGCGTAGTGTGGCCCTGGGTTGCCCAGGCCGACTATTATCAGGTCAGGCTTGGGAACACCGCCCAAGTCCTTCCTGCGCATGAATTTCTTGTAAATCAAATTGACCATAGCGCATAGATGAGTTGTCAGACCACCGCTTGGTCTGAGATGGTATTACATTATGACCGTTTCCATGCGTTCCCTTCAATCCGCCGGGCGGCCTCGCTAATCCCTAACCAGTTTCTGCTTTTGCCGCACCAACGATGTAATCAATCGCCCGCGCAACTTCCTGTCTGCGCGAGAATAGTACCACTTCTACCTGAATATGCCATACACTGATCGTTTTTCGTCATTCCCGCTTTCGCGGGAATCCACAGGCCGCGGCAGGCTGGCATATGGCAGAAATACATGGAAACTGTATTAGATTCGATGCGTCCACAAACATTTGTCGCAGTGTTGTAATATAATCCTCCAACGTGGCCACCGGGCCACTGGGGAGTAAATACATCATCGGTCTTGGGATAATAGAACGATACACGCTGACCCTCGTGAGAGATGAGCGGGTGATCGTCGAACTATGAGCATGAGAACATACTTACACATTGAGGAAGCCTGCAATGGATGATGGACAGTCAAACGCGGACACAACCGAATTCTGGAACGATGTCTGGGATACGGCCGGCTCATCCGGCGTAAGACATGACGCTTTGCTCGCCGATACTGTATCCGGGCTGATACCCGGTCGCGCCCTCGAAATTGGCTGCGGGATTGGGGGAAACGCTATCTGGCTTGCCGAACAGGGCTGGCAGGTAACGGCTCTGGACTTTTCCAATGTTGCCATCAAAAAAGCAAAGGAGCGAGCGGCAGATCATGGAGTGGACGTCGAATTCATAACCGCGGACGCTTCCACATACAAGCCCACCGATCAATACAACCTGGTCATATCATTCTATATACAACTTCCGCCCGAGCAGAGGGCCAGGATGCTGTCCAACGCTGCCGCCACACTTGCGCCGGGTGGCAAACTCCTATTCGTGAGCCACGACGTATCTGCTCCGCCCACAGGCTGGAACGCGGACGACCTCAGATCTCTAACTGAGCCCGACCAAGTTGCATCCGAACTCCCCGGTCTGAGAATCAAGCAGGCCGCCGTCATAGAAGATACCGGCGCCCACATGGAGCATATGCCCGATCCGGACGAAGACCACAACCACACTCAAGCTGAGATCACTGAAGTTAATGACCACCACTCACATGGCGGCAGCACAGTAGTTGTGGCAGTAAAGCCCAATGGCTCTGGCTAGACTTCAAAGAATATGAGGGAGAGGACTCAACAGTTCTCCCCCTCATATTTTATCTACATGAAGACCGGAACTTAACTCAGCCCAGCCCAGCCAAAGCCTCTCTCTGCCGGGCCAGCCGGCTTTCACGCTCGGCGGCGAAGCGCTTGATGCCGTTGTAGATGGACTCCGCGTCCAGGTGCGCCTCCGCGATTACGTCTGCCTCCGTGCCTCCTGTGAGCCACTGGTTGTCCCAGTCGGAGGTGAGCGAGTACTCGTCGGTGAGCGGGCCGACGTTCTGTACCGGCCACATACGGCGTGTGCCTGTGGTCACGACCATAAGGTCATACTTCGCGGCGGCGGGCAATACGAACTCCTGGTACTCGGCGGACTGGCGTCTGAACAGTTCCTCGCTTATGGTCGCGATTACCCTGATGTTCACTCCCTCTTCTTCGAGGCGGGACAGGACGGACACGAGGTTGACGGTAGAGGATGACCCCTGCACGACGACGTAGCCGTCTCTGGGCTTGTCCGGGTCGAAGTCGCGGATAAGGTAGAAGCCCTTCGCGGCCGCCTTCAGGTCGGTGTCCGCGAAGGCGCTGCGGTCGGCTACGGGGAAGTCCGGTCTTGCGACCTCGAGGACTATCACCCCGACCTTGCGGTCGCGGGCGGCTATCTCCGCCGCCGCGAAGTAGCCTGGCGCAACGTCGTTATAGTCCCAGAAGCTGAGGGTAATCACCTGGCCGCGCGGGAATAGCTTCCACACCTGCGGAGAGAATATGCCAAAGTGGGTGCGCGCGTCGGCGGCGGTCTCTGGACCGGAGTGTCCGGCGAGTATGTGCAGCACACCCGTCCTGAACGGGCTGTCCTGGTTCTGCTGGCTCCAGACGCGGGAGGGCAGGTACATGAGCGGGGTGAACGCGCCGTATGTGCCGCTCAGCGCCCAGACGCCCACGTGTTCGTCGGGGTCGAGAGAGACCGACTGTCCCACCAGTCCGATGGCGGTGGAAGCGTTTCCGGCTTCCTGTATAGCGGCTTTCAGCCGTCCGCCGCTCGGATTGGCTACCGGGTCGAACGTATCCCATATTGCGCCGTGCTCAACGTTGATGGATTCGGCCAGGTCCGCGGCCACGACTATGAATCGGTTGTCGGTTACGTAGTTCATCCACTTGATTATCTCGGAGATGGCCCTGCGTGTGCCGCGCACGTTGCCGGGTTCCTCGAACAGCTTGATGGACAGGTCCTTCTCCTCGCCCGACGCGGGATTTGTCACCTTGACGTTCTGAGCTTCGACAGGGATGCCCTCGACCGATATGCGCGAGTCCTTGAACGGGTTGGTGGAGCGTTCTATGCGCAGCGGCAGGCTGTCGTCCACGCTGTCGCCTATCTGCGCCAGGCGTTCCGCTATCCAGTCACCGAGACCGTTCAGATCGAGGACGGACATGGCAACGTCCATGTTCTTCTTGAACTGGATGAGGCGTTCCCTGTCATTCGAGACCGCGCCGTCGCGGATGCCCTCGAACTCTACTCCGAACCGATTCTCGAACGTGGCGGCCAGTCCCTGGAAGTAGTCGCCGTTCATAGCCAGGTTGTAGGGGTGGCTGTGATAGCTGACGACCTGTTCGCCGTAGCCGGGGATGTGGCCGTTCTGCGCGGCGGGCCACCAGCCCTTGACCGTCTTGCCCACGACAATCATGGGCCTGTTATCCTCGTGGTCCCACTCCTCCATCGTCTTGAGCGCCGCGACAACCTGGTCGTAGTCGTTGCCGTTGTCCAGGGTCATCACGTTCCAGCCGTATGCCGCCCACTGGTCTTCGATTCTGTATGCGTCATAGACCGGCTTGATGACGCTGCCGACGAGTTCGTCGTCTATTCCGGCGTTGTTGTAGGAGAGCAGGATGCGAAGTCTTTTCCCGACCTGCTGCGCGACCGCGGCGGTCTTCATCTCCTGGGAATGGCCGGATGTCATTGCGAACTCGCCCTCGATGGCCATTATCTTCAGACTGTCGGGAGCGCCTACGATGTCCCAGAACGCGGCTTTGCCCGCCGAGGTGGCGATTCCGATACCGGACGGGCCACCATTGACGTCGTTGGTGAGGTCTGTGGTCTCGGAGTGTCCGGCGAGCGACCTTATGCCCCTGATCGCGGCCTGGGCCATGATCGGGTGATCCAGAAGGTCGTTGTCCTTAAGCAACTTGTCGAGCGCCCCCCTCCCACGCCGGAAGCCCAGCGCGTCTATGGACAGCATCGAGGTTTCGGGGTCGGCGAAATAGCGGCTGTCGCCCGTAGCCGCGTGTTTGCGTGAGAGAGCCTCGCCCATAATCATCCAGAGTGCGTATGTAACCGGGGCGTTGTGGCCTCCGGCCAGCATGAACCTGTCCGAATATGGGTGCTTGGGTCTGCGGTAGTCGTATCTCAGGCCGCCCAGGTCCGGGCCGACAAGGTGACTGGTGACCGTATAAGGGGTGTAGGCCAATGGGCCGCCGAAGTGTCCGGTCTGGGCGTAGTTGCCCAGAAGAACGAGGGTCATCGCGGTCAGAAATCCGACGTCCTCGATTCGCTCTCTTTCATAGTCCGGCAGTTCCACCTCGCGGCGAGCTAGGCCGTGCGATAATGATAGGGTATTGACCATTGCCGTAGAGCTTCCGCTTGTTGCTACCATAGAAACATACTCCGCCCGAAGGATTTGTGCTTGTTGGTCTCTGCGCCCGGGTGCGCGTTCATGCGTCGTTCGCCTGCCCGAGAATGACCGGGTAGGATAAGCTGAATCATAATTGTAACAGGTGTCGGGTTGCAACCTTGCCCGCGCGTATTACCTGTCCGCCTGATCCAGCCAGTTAACCGATTTTCGCCAAAGTGAGGCCAAACGTGCAAAGCCAGATGAGATAGAACGCGATTATGAACATTAGCGTGGTTCGAGCGATTGACTTCACAGGTAGATCATCCATTCGAGTAAATTTTCGTCCGGGTCGCGGGCGTACAGGCTGACCGCATTCCTGTGTTTCAGAGCGCCGCGTCTGGGGCCGGGGCCTGAGATAATCTCCACGCCCGCCTTCTCAAGCATCTCTTTGCACTCATCCGCAGTCCCGTCCCAGACGAAGCAGATGTCCCCGCAGCCCGGCACCGCCGTCGGCCCTCGCAGGCTCGCCGTATAGCCTTCGGGGTGGACATTTATCTTGGAATCGCCCACTTGTATAGAGAAGGCGTTCGCCTTTCCGGCCCGCCACTCGTCCTCATCGTTAATCGCAAACCCCAGCCGCTTGTAGAACTCGATCAGCCTCTCCGCGTTAGCGGTCGGCATAGCTATGTGATCAATGCTCACAGTGGACATTTTGTATTACTCCCTGATGTTACGCACTTAGCTATGAATTCCTAAACGAGAATCAGCCATCTCAGCTACGAAATATCTCTCAACTGCGTAAGGTCAGTTACTCCTTCGCATCAAGCCCATACATCCTGTTTCTGATCCCAGAATGTCCTCACGTTCCTGAATCGTCCTATGCGTTCCTCGATTTTGAATATCTCTCTCGGGTAAAACTAGAACATTGACTCGCAAAGGGTCAGCATCCACGCTTTCCGAGTATACCCGTGGTTGACGATAATCCGATTGGAGTCCGAAATCTGAATCTGTCCCCACCCGAGCGCGCCTATTGTGAGACAGTCCCAGCCCAAGAATTCAATCGGCTGGAATAGTACATCGGAAACCTCCACTCGATTTCCATCGAGTGCGTACCTGACCATAATTAGCGAGAAGACATTCTTGTCATCCTCATAGAACCTCGACAACCGTTCCACAGATGTAAGATTCGGCATATTGAACCTGGTGCCTTCGCGATGCGTCTCCACATCTACAATGCAGTAAAAGTCTTCCTTGTCTCTGAAGGCCACATCCGCCATAGCGCGCCGAGCGAAATCCGACGAATACTCTTGGCACCACTCCCCAAGCAGCCTGTCGAACTCATCGGATATGAGACTTTGTATGGCGTCCCCCGTTGCCCGGGTGCTGGGAGCGGTCTGTTCAGATAGAAATGGCGGCACAGAGTTGAGATGGTCTTTGATCAAGTCTGCAACTCTCTCATTATGGCGGTCGTAGAAAAAGGATGACCTCATATGAGCCTCTCCTTCTGTACCGGGTCAACGCGCTTACTTCGGGCCTGGTTCACAAGAGTGTTCCTTTCCCAGAATACTCCGTTGGCATATCCCTGGATGGACGGATCGCTGTCCGCCATTTGCAGCCGTTTCAACGCCCAGCAGCAATAGGTATGGCTGATCTCGACTCCGATGAACCGTCTGCCCAACTTTTGCGCGACTACAGCCGAGGTCCCGCTTCCCAAGAACGGGTCGAATACCGTATCACCGGGGTTGGAGCTTGCCAAGATTAGCTTGGCAATGAGCTTTTCCGGTTTTTGGGTAGGGTGCTCGGTATTCTCTCGCATTGACCAGAACGGAACTGACAGGTCCGTCCAGATGTTGGATGGAGACGTTATCCTGAAGTTGCCCCCACTCTCCTCTTGCCAGTCCTTGGGTCTGCCGTTACCCGTGCGATAAGGAGCGATTACCCTGCGTTTTAGCTTAACCGCGTCAACGTTGAAGGTGTAATGTTCGGAGACAGTGCAAAACCAGATATCTTCGGTATTGTTCTTCCAGTTGTTCGAAGCTCCCCTGCCTTTCTCCCTCTCCCACGTAATCCGATTCCGCACATGGAACTTATCTTTGAGTATCGGCGCTATCAATACGGAAGTCTTCCAATCAGAGCAGACATAGATCGTTGCCCCAGGCTTCAAGAGGGGCTTTAGCCTCCCGATTAGAGACGCGAACCAATCCTGGTAATCCGAGCGATGTTTCTCGTTGAACAATCTCCCGTCGTAATTCTTTGACAGGTTATACGGGGGGTCTAAAATCAGTAAATCCACAAAGCCCGTCGGCAGATGAGACGCCGCGTCGAAAATGTCTTGATGGATGATCTTATTCTCGATCTCGCGGTATGGTGCGGACGATTCGAGAGACACCAGCTCCCTGCTCAGGACAGTCATCTCATCTTCCGAACAGGTCAGAGTCCTGTTTCGTGGAGCTCGTATTTTCACTGGCTGCCTCCATTCGGTACGGCAGATCCACGTCCGAACGATTGTAGAACGAGGTCAGCCTATTCGCTTTATGTCCTGGGAAATCCCCAAGCACATGATAGACCAGAATGACGATATTGGGTAAGGCACATTATGAATCTCACACTGAACTAACATATAATGGCGACGGTGAAAATCTCGATGAAACCCATCCACGCCATCCTGTTCGACTCCGCCGACGTTCTCATGTCGCCCATAGCTCCAGCCGCCGCGCCGCCGACTCAGCCTTGGCGGAAATGGTTCCCAGGCCCGGGTTTCGAGCCTATGGCGCGCGCCCGGTACCCCGATCTCGACTTAGATGGCCTGGATGACGCCATTCGTCTTGGAATGGAGGAACTGGACAGGCTTCACACCCGGCCCATCCGAACGCTGGAAGAAGAGACCGAGCACTTCACCGCATTCTACCGGATAGTCCTGAATTCACTGGGAGTTTCGGACTTGGAGTTGGCCCGTGAACTGGCCCGTGTTCGTGTGAACCGGCCGTCTTGTGAGCCGTACCCCGAAGTGCCCGGAGTTCTGAAACGGCTGTACGATTCAGGCATAATCCTGGGTGTGCTGTCCGAGGCTTGGCCGTCTCTCGAGAGCAACTACCGGCGTCTGGGCCTTCGAGACCTCTTCCGCGCCTTCATCGTTTCCGCGAATCACGGTATTCTCAAAGACGACCCCAGGCTGTTTTCCATAGCCCAGACCTGCATGGACATACCCGCCGAAAACATCCTGTTCCTGGATGACTGGCCGCCCTATGTCCAGGTTGCCATTCAGGCCGGTTTCCAGGGTGCCGTTGTCGCGAGAGACCCTGAAGTCCCGCGGACCGAAGACCACATATACGTAGAGGATTTATACGAAGTGGAGCAACTTTCGTGGAGCTCGTAGTTTCATCGTCCGCCCCCGTTCAGTAAGGCAGTTCCACGTCGGCATTAGCCCGGATATAATGCGCCTGCCGCACGCCGAAATTCTCCTGCAACTGCGCCGTCAGGCCTCCGTCCACGACCAGCGCATGGCCGGTTATGAAGTTCGCTTCGTCCGAGCATAGGAACACCACCGCGTTCGCTATGTCCACCGGCCTGCCCGTTCGCCGTACCGGATACTGGTCCTCGAAGAACCCCAGACCCGTCGGATTGCTGTCCCAGCGCCTCTGCGCTCGTTCTGTAACTATATGCCCCGGGCAGATTGCGTTCACCCTTATTCCCGCCGGTCCGAGCTCGGTGGACATCTGCCGCGTTATGCCGATAACCGCGTGCTTGCCCGTCTCGTATATCAGCGCGCCCGGCGCGCCCAGCATCCCGTGAACCGACGAAATGTTCACTATGTTTCCCCCGCCCGCTGCCTCCATGTGCGGAACCGCCTGCTTTGCGGCCAGGAAGTGCGCCTTGACCATAATACCCATGCCTGCGTCGAAATCCGCCTCGGATATGTCCGCAATCAGGTTGTCGCCGCCCCAAAGACCGGACGCCACCGCGTTGTTGACCAGTATATCCAGCCGCCCGAACTCATCCACGGCCCTGGCGACCATCGCCTCTATGTCCGACGCGCGGTTCACGTCCGCGCGCATGGCGACCGCGCGCCCTCCCGCGTCCGCTATCGCCGCTGCGGTAGCGGACGCTAAGTCCATATCCACGTCGGCAATAAGGACCGCGGCCCCCTCTTCCGCCAGACGCCGGGACGTCGCGCCCCCGATACCCTGCGCTCCACCCGTCACAATCGCGGCCTGTTCCAACAGTCTGCTCATATCCTCTCGCTCCTGAACGGCTGGATGCGCAATTGAGAAAACCCACATCCCGCCTATCTTGTAAATCCTGATTCAGACAGAGACCGGCCTATCCTCCAGTATGGCCCTGGGAGTGTCAACCACCATCGCCATAGCCGCGTCGAGTCCGACTATCTCAGCCGCCGTCTCGAGCCCGACGTCCAGTTTGGGCGACCGACCGCCGGCCGCGTGGTGGGTATCCGACGCCATTACGTGCGCCATACTGCTGCCCAACAGGATATGAGTGAACCAGCGAACTTCCTCACCCCAATGGCCTGTCACGCTCCCCGAAGTGATCTGGCTCAGCATTCCGCTCTTGATGAACCGCTTCAGCATATCCGGCTCCCGCTGAAACGCCTCTATGCGCTCAGGGTGCGCCAGAACAGGGATTAAGCCCATGGACTGAACCACCGCAAGCGTATCCTCGATATAGTCCGGCCTTCCGAAGAACGGCATCTCTACCAGGATGTAGCGCGTTCCGTTCATGGGAAGCGCGCGACCCGCCTCTATTTCGGCAGGCAGATCGGTGTCCAGGTGGTTTTCCATGCCTAAAACCAGCGACAACTCCACGCCGTACGCTCGGTTCTGCTTGTTCATGTCGGCTATCAGCCCGCGTAGGTAGCCGACCGACCGGTTCTCTGTAACATCCTTCCGGTGCGGCGTTGCCAGTACGACCTTAGTGCCAGTTTCAGTGGCGACTCGGCTCATAGCCAGCGTATCTTCCGAGGTGACCGCGCCGTCGTCCACACCGGGCAGTATGTGAGCGTGAAGGTCATACATCAGCGGTGGATGCGGATGCGCAGGAACGCCTCTGCATATGGCACATCCGCCCTCTCGCCCGTTCTGCGCGCGCTCGCGCGGACGAAGTCGCCTACGTCCCCGTCTTCCGACCCCACCTGCGAGGCGTGCTTCTTCAGCGCGGTTATCTTCTTCTCTATCGTGTCCGTTATCTCGATGAACGTATCCGGCTGCTCGGTTCCCCAGAACAACACGTCGCCCGCCTTGTGCGTCTCCAGCCCTTCGCGTTCATGTCCAGGATAGTGCAGCCGGTCGCGCGCATAGGGAAACACCGCGTCCATCGTTACCTGACCGCAGATGCGGTGGTCGCGGTGCAGGTAGAACGAGCGTCTGTGCGGATCTGGGCATAGCACAACGTCCGGCTTGAACTTCCGAATCGCGTGAACCAGGCGCCCCCTGAACTCCGCGCTGTCCTCCAGCGCGCCGTCCGGGTATCGCAGATACATGACCTCTTTCACGCCCAGTTCGGCGGCGGCCTCCGCTTGTTCACGCTCGCGTATCTCCGCCAGACGCTCAGAGGTCATATCCGGCTCCTGCGAGCCTTTATCTCCGTTGGTGCAGAGGACGTAGAACACCTCTGTTCCGTCCGCTATCCAGCTTGCGACGGTGCCTCCGCATCCGATCTCCGCATCGTCGGGATGCGGCGTTATCACAAGCGCTCGTTCAGGTCTTTCCATAATCGCTTTTCACTTCCTCTCTAAATCCTGGCCATCAGACTAATCTGGCATATCACAGTTCAGACCCCTTTATCTCCACGTCCGCGCGCTCCTCCTGTACAATCGCCACCGCGCCCGCGGCCATCCTGCCGAACCCCTTGTTCTGTCCGGCGATGTATCGCTGCTGGGCGACGTTCGACATCTCCATCGGCACGCGCAGGTCGCGCCCGAGCTGCGTTGCCAGCCCTACGTCTTTAGCGGCCAGGTCGAGCTGAAACCCGGGCTCGAAATTGCGCTTGAATATGCCGTTCGGAAAACCGTGCATACTCGTCGTGTTGCCCGAACTCTGCGACACCGCCTCGTACAGCGTCTGCGCGTCCACACCCCACTTTACTCCCATCGTAAACGCCTCCGACAGCAGCACGCCCACGCTCAGCCCGATGAGGTTGTTCACTATCTTGCACACCGCGCCCGAGCCGAGCGGACCGCAGTACATGGTCTGATTTCCGATCAGGTCGAGTACCGGCTTGAATTCGTCATACGCCGCCCGGTCCCCGCCGACCATTACGCACAGCGTACCCGCCTCCGCGCCGCCCGTTCCACCCGACACCGGAGCGTCCAGCGCTCGGATACCTCGCGCCTCGGCGCGCGCCGCTATGCGCTGTATGGTGGATGGATCAGTCGTACTCAGATCGAAGTACGCCGCCTCCCGGCGCGCGCCGCTCAGGATCCCGCCCTCACCGGACGCCACCTCTTCTACGACCTGAGGCGTTGGCAGTGACGTGAATATCACGTCCGCGTCTTCCGCCGCCTCTCGCGGGCTGTTCGCCCACTCCGCTCCCAGGGACACGAGTTCGTCCGCCGCCTCCCTGTTCAGATCGAATACGCTCATCTCATGTCCGCCGTTCAGCACGTTGCGCGCCATGTGACGCCCCATATAACCAACGCCTACGAATCCTACTCTCATACTGCGACCCCTCCGGGATAAATCACGCGGGCGCGCAGCCCGCAGACAGTATGTTAATGGCAGAAGCGTGGGCGCGCAAACCCGAAACGCTGTTGACGATGGAGTAGGCGCAAGAACGCTGAATCCAACCCGACCACCCGTGCATCCAACCAGCAAGAACCGCGATAACAGCCATTTTCGTAAACCACTTAAACCACAAAGTCATAGACATCCACGTAATGCCCCCACAGCCAGCGCGAAATACAGGATTTCCCCATGCCGAAAATCACTCCAGCCAACATCCGTCTTACAGCCCTGCTTCTCATCGTAGTCGCACTGGCGGCAATTGCGGTCGCCTGCTCGTCGAGCGGCGACAACACGATTCCCGCCGCGCCCGCGCCCACAACTCAGCCGACCGCGGCCCCGACAGTCCAGCCCACAACGCCGCCCGAGCCGCCCACTGCCACTCCGGCGCCGTCCGCGACACCCGCGCCAACTCAGGCGCCTGAGCCGCAGACATCCGACTTTCCCGCCGCGCCCGAACTTCAGGAAACCGGCGAGTGGATAAACTCAGAGCCGTTCACGCTCGAAGATATGCAGACCCAGGGCAAAGTAGTTCTGGTTGACTTCTGGACATACACCTGTATCAACTGCATACGCACACTGCCATATCTCAGAGAATGGCACGAAAAATACGCCGATCACGGCCTCGTGATTCTCGGCGTACACACGCCCGAGTTCGCTTTCGAGCGCGAGTACGATAACGTAGTGGAAGCTGTGGGCAAGTTCGAACTGGAATACCCGGTCGTGCAGGACAACGAATTCGGCACCTGGCGCGCATTCAACAATCGCTACTGGCCAGCCAAATACCTCATAGACCACAACGGCAAGATACGCTACAACCACTTCGGCGAGGGCGCATACGACGAGACCGAAATGAATATCCGCGAGATACTGACCGAAGCGGGATACGACGTTTCCGGCATATCCGCGAATTCCGACCCCGGCCCGCCCGTGGCTGAAAACGCGCGGAACAGCCCTCTCGGAGAAGGCCAGACCCGAGAACTCTACGCGGGATACGACCGCAACTACGGCGCTCTGATGGCACAGCAGGCTCCACCCTATGTCAGACACGTTGAGTATTACGAGGCGCCCGACGCGAAGGTGCTGTACGAAGACCCGGGCGAGTACATAAACCACTTCCTGTACCTGAATGGACTCTGGCTCAACACCGAGGAGAGCCTCGTCCACGCCCGCGAGACGATGGACTACGAAGACTACATAGCCCTGAAGTTCTTCGGCACGAGCGTCAACGTGGTTATGTCCCCCGAGTCCCACGGGGAGGGCGAGGCAAGCGCGCAGCCCGCAGAACCCTACAACGTCAGGATATTCCTGGACGACGCCCCTGTGCCGGAGGAACAGGCGGGTAGGGACGTGATGTACGATTCCGACGGAAACAGCTACGTCACCGTGGACACTTCCCGGATGTACTTCCTCGTGAACAAAGAGATGTTTGGCGGCGGCGAACTCAGGCTGGCCTCCAACTCGACGGACTTCAATGTGTTCGCCTTCACTTTCGGCTCATACCAGGGCGGAGAACCCGTCAAAAAGTCGTAAAATGCCGCATACCGCCACACTCCCGGACCTCCTGCCTGAGTAGATAGCCTCAATTATATCAATCCCGAAATCACAGGAATCACAGTTCGGACGACAATGAAACACACATTTACTATCCCCAGATCCTTGGCGCTCATTTTAGCCGCCGTGTCTGTAACGGCCATTCTGGCCTGCTCGCAGACGGGGGACGCCGCTCCACAGGCTATCCAATCCGAGCTGGCGGAAGTCGCGCCGCCGGAGGAGATAGCCCTCATCAAGGGGCCGGTCTCCGAGGACGGGCTTCAGGCCATTTTCGCCACACCCGACATCGGTCCGGGCAGGCACCGCATCGCGTTCGCGCTCACATCGCAGACCGGCCTGGTGGACGCCCTGTCCGCGACCGTCCAGTCCTTCTATGATCCACAGACAGATTCGCTCGGAGAACCGGCGCAGACAGCGCTGGCGATATTTCACCCCTTCCCACTGGTCGAACGAGGGCTGTATGTGACAAAGCTGACCTTCGACCGTCCTGGCAGTTGGGCTATTCAGGCCACCGCGCTGGGCGACGACGGCGCGCCAAAGAGGGCCCGGCTGTTCTTCACAGTACCCGAAAAAACGCGCACGCCCGCGGTCGGCGAACCCGCCGTCCCCAGCCGCAGCAAGACGATTCAGGATGTCGAGCGGCTGTCCCAGCTCACCACTGGCTCGCTTCAGGACGAAGACCTGTACCAAATCTCCATTGCCGACGCGATAGAGAGCGGCCTCCCGACCATTATAGTAATGGCAAGTCCGGCATTCTGTACCAATGCCGTGTGCGGACCGCAGGTCGAGGTTCTGATAGACCTCAAGAACGAGTTCTCCGACCAGGCCAACTTCATCCACGTGGACTACTACGACAACCCCGAAGAGATTCAGGGCGACCTTGGCCGCGCCGCGCTGTCCCCCGTCGCCCGCGAATGGCGCCTGCCCAGCACAGAGTGGTCGTTCGTCATTGATGGCGACGGCGTTATCTCAGGCCGCTTCGAGGGATTCACCCCCCTCGAAGAACTCCGCCAGGCGCTCAAAAAAGTCCTCTGAAACACAGTCCAGGCCCCGGAGTTCTAAATCTCAGCCCCTTGGAACTCCGCCATTGCTACGAACCCATTGACCGAATCGTCCCACTCGAACAGCCGCGCCTCGACCACCCTGTCCCCGTCTATCCCGATGACCAGTTGACGCACCGGATACGCCGGCCCGTCGCCCCACGGGTCCGTTGCCACCCGGCGGTCGGTCTCAGAGAAGTACGCCCGTCCATTCGGATGCGAATGATAGATCACACGCGGCGGCTCCGAACCCTCAAGAGTGCGGTTCAGTTCCAGTAGATCGCTGCCGGCTATCACATAGGCCGACTCCGCCGTTCTGTCCGAGGCCGTCGGATGCGTCATGGGGTCATATGAATTCACCGCACGCCTCACTCCCACGACCTCATCGCCGTCCCGAGGCCCCGTGAGCCATCCGCAGCACTCGTTCGGAAAGTCCTCACGGGCGTGCCTGTATATTTCGATCAGAATTTCTTCCGGTATATTCATAATCGCCTTTCACTTTCAGTCAATCTAGCGACGCAAGCGCGCGTTTGGTCAATCCGTGGCATCGTCGGACAATCTCCGTGTCGGACTCGTGTATCGCGGCAGCTCAGTAACACCCGTCAACTCCTTGATACGCTCCTCGATAGCCGCCACAGTTCGCGCTATCACACGATGAAGTTCCACAGGATCATCCGTCCTTATCTCGGCGCCCGAATAGCGGTACTCCACAGCGTATGAAGTCAGCCACTCCAGCTCTTCACCCGCGGGCGTGTCCATTTCTTCCGGCCTGCCCCGCCGCTCTCCGCGCCTTCATGTAGGCATCTTTGGACAAACGCTCTTCGCATATCACCATCAGGTCGATGTCCGAGTCCTCACGATAGTCACCCCGTGCGCGCGAGCCGAACAGGATTACCGACTCCGGCCGCACCGCCTCATACACCGCCCGCGCCACCGCCTTCGGGTCAGCTCTTCCACTTACACCAATCGCTATGTTCGACCTTACTCTTCCAGTATCATCCCGAAAACCGCCGGACAGACCACCAGAAAGACCGCATCGAAGACCGCCAGAAACGTTGCCCATCTCATCAGGTCCGCATCATCTTCCACACCCACCAGCATACCAGTTGCCTCCACTGCGCCTATTATTACAGGAACTATCACAGGGAAAAACAGCGCGGGCAGCATCACCTCACGCGACCGCGTGTTGACCGCCATCGCGCTGAACACCGTGCCTACCGCGCTTATAGCAAGCGTCGCGAGCAGCGCGACCGGAATGAGTCCCGGTATCAGCAGCGGTAAGTTGAACATGACCGCGAACGCCGGATATATAATAGCCTCCACTGCCAGCATAAACAGAAAATTGCCCAGCATCTTGCCAAAATACAGCGCGTCCCTGCTGACGGGAGCCAGCATCAGCCCGTGCAGATTGCCGCTGTCCTTCTCCAGACCGAACGAGCGATTCAGTCCCAAAACCCCGCCGAAAGTGAATGACACCCACAGAATGCCCGGCGCCACCATTGCGACGATTCTCGGCGTCGGGTCTATCGCGAAGTTGAACACCACTATCACCAGAAGCCCGAATAACAGCATTGAAACAAGGATATCCTTGGTGCGTAATTCAAGAATCAGGTCCTTGCGCAGTATGGCCAACATCGGCCCCACGTAGCCCATCACAATACGTATCCCCCACCCCGCATATACGCATCACGAACCAACTCGCCGTCCACTTCCGCCGTTGCATCATGGTAAGCGACACGCCCATTCGACAGAACGGCCAGAGTATCCCCCAGTTCGATGGCCCGCTCCAGATTATGAGTTGTCATAATCACCGCGCGCCTCGAATCGGATCGGTCGCGTATCACCGTGTCCAGCAGGGCCACCGCCTCCTGGTCAAGGCCGCTCTCAGGCTCGTCCATGAGAAGGACCGGCGGATCGTGAAGCAGCGCGCGAGCTATGCTGAAACGCTTCTTCATCCCATGCGACATAGCACCGATTCGCTGATCCAGCCTCAGCGTCATCCCCATCATCTCGGTTACACGCTCCACTCGCTCGTTTGCACTATCCAGACCGAACATCTGGCAGAAGAATCTCAGATTCTCACGCCCGGTCAGATCGTCATACAGAAGCGGGTCGTGCGTAACCACTCCTGTCTGCCTCCGTACCAGAGCGCCGCTTCTGTCTGCGCTAAGCCCCCCGATCAACACCTGCCCCGAGTCCGGCTTGGAAAGCGTCGCCATAACCTTCAAGAGCGTCGTCTTGCCCGACCCGTTCGCGCCCACCAGGCTGAGCCTGCATCCCCATCGCACGTCCAGATCAATCCCGCGCAGCGCGGGAGTTCGCCCGAATGCCTTCACAACTCCCCGAACCCGGACCGCGTAATCCGCGTTCGAGTCTTCCGAGAGTCCGCTGTTGCGCCTATCGTTCAGCTTGCCGCTCCCACTCCTCCCGGAGTATCCCGTAGTGGACCATGTCCACGCGCTCGCCCGCATTGGTCGCGCTGCTTCTGAGAATGCCTTCCCGCTTCATGCCGAGTTTCTCCATCACTCTCCAGGACTGCCGATTTTGAAAATCCGCTCGCGCGCCCACCTTTGCGAGGTCGAACTCACTGAACGCCCAGTCTATAGCCGCTGTTACAGCCTCGACCATCAATCCCTTGCCCCAATGCTTCCTGGCGATCCCGTAACCAAGATCGGCGGTCATATTGTCCACGTCTATTCTGATTTGAACATCGCCAATCACCGTACCGTCCAGACTGATAGCGAAAATCGGTCGGGTATCCCATGATGCCAGAAAACTCCGGGCCATATGCGTTTCAGCGTGTCTGAATTCGTAGGGCGACGGGATTGGCAGAAAGCGTCTCCACTCCGGGTCTTTCGCGTAGGCGTACACGTCACTCACGTCCGTGAGCCTGAACGGGCGCAAGAGCAGTCGCTCGGTTCTGATCTCGGTTGGCGCAGGCATCTAAATTGACCCTCCATGCAAAGTATAACTATAATCCCATAATCGCTTGTGTTCGGACAAACAACCCCTTCGCGTATATCCAAACCCCACACCCGCCGAGGAACCAGATGGCTACTATTCAACAGCTTCAGCAGCAGTACGAAAACCTGAACCACCTTCACGTCCAGCCCCGCACAGAGGAAGAAATAGATCCCGGCTGTCTGCTCGCGTTCGACTACGACTATCCAGACAGCGGCGCCGAGGTCGTCATAGACACCGACGAGTTCACCGCCGTCTGCCCCTGGACAGACCTGCCCGACTTTGGCGTTCTTACCGTCACATACGTCCCCGACCGCCTCTGTATCGAGCTTAAATCGCTGAAATACTACCTGCTCAGCTACACCGGCGTCGGAATCGTCCAGGAACACGCCGCCAACCGCATCCTCAACGACCTGTTCGCCCTGTGCAATCCGCGCAGAATGACCATCGCTCTGGACTACAAAGTCCGCGGCGGCCTGCACACTGCCGTCACAGTAAGCCGCGACAGAGACCACGCCTGACTCATACGCTGCCCGAAAGTAGGGTATAATGTTCGCCATACGAACTATGTATAAGACCACACAGTAATAACAACGCTTCAGGAAGGGAGCGAAAAAGTGTCAGCCGAATTGATAGGAATCATTGCGGTGGGCATTTCCCTCGGAGGGTTGCTGCTCGTATCCCTCAACAGGATGGAGACACGGCTCACCAGGCGAATAGACGACCTGAGATTTGAACACGGCAGTCGTTTAGACTCGATTGAAACTCGCCTGAGTTCATTGGAGCAGGGCCAGGCTGAACTCAAAGTCAGCGTGGCTGCCCTTGAACAGGGCCAGGCTGAACTCAAGAGCAGTGTGGCTGTCCTTGAACAAGGCCAGGCTGAACTCAAAGTCAGCGTGGCTGTCCTTGAAACTCGCCTGAGTTCATTGGAACAGGGCCAGGCTGAACTCAAAGTCAGCGTGGCTGTCCTTGAACAGGGCCAAGCTGAACTCAAGAGCAACGTGGCTGTCCTTGAACAAGGCCAGACTGAACTCAAGAGCAGCGTGGCTGCCCTTGAAACTCGCCTGAGGACAATGGAACAGGGCCAGGCTGAGACCACGGGCAGCGTAAATACCCTTCGCCAAATCGTCGTAGCCACCCTGCAAAGCCAGATCGAAGGCGAGCCGGTCGGAGCGGACTAACCCCGCGCCAACATCTTCTGAGGAGAAATAACATGAGACTGGAAGGCAAAGTTGCCCTGATTAGCGGTGGAGCCAGGGGCATGGGAGCCGCCGAGGCCAGGCTGTTCTCGAGCGAGGGCGCCAAGGTCGTAATTGCCGACGTGCTGGAAGATGAGGGACGCCGGACAGAGGCTCAGATAAACGAGAGCGGCGGCGACGCCATTTTCGTTCGCCTCGACGTTACCCGGGAGTCCGAGTGGGACGCTGCCGTAACTCGCGCTGTCCAGCAGTTCGGCAAACTCGACATAGTTGTCAACAACGCAGGCATCGCGTTCAGAAATTCCATCGAAGACACAAGCGTCGAAGCATGGGACCGCGTTATGGACATCAACGCCAAGGGCGTATTCTTCGGAACCAAGGCCGCTATCGCCCAGATGAAAGAGCAGGGAACCGGCGGCTCCATCATCAACATATCATCCATAAGCGGCAACATCGGCCAGGATAACGTCAGCGCGGTGTACAACGCATCCAAGGGCGCGGTCCGCATATTCACCAAGTCAGCCGCTATACAGCACGCCTCGGACAGTATTCGCGTCAACACTATACACCCTGGCCCCATCGAGACCCCGATGACCGCCGAAGGCCGCGCCAACGCCGAGCGCATCGGCGAATTCACCGTCGCCGACAACACTCCAATGGGACGCTACGGCAAGCCCGAGGAGGTAGCTTACGGCGTGCTGTTCCTCGCCTCCGACGAGTCCTCATACGTAACCGGAGCCGAAATCGTCATAGACGGTGGCTACACAGCCCAATAGCCCTATGCCCCGGATACCACAAACGACCTTCCGAGAACTGGTAGATCGCTATTCCATCATCCTGTTCGACGCCTACGGAGTCCTGGCAGGCTCGAACTTCGTCGCGCCCGAGGCTCCCGCCGCCATACAATTACTTCACCGCCTGCGAAAGCCATACTTCGTCCTCACCAACGACGCCTCCGCCCTCCCCGAAACCAGGGCCGCCCGCTACAAGGCTATGGGACTGCCTATAGACCCGCGCCGCATAGTAACCTCTGGCAGCCTGCTCGCCGGGTACTTTGCCAAGAACGACCTCGCAGGGTCGCGCTGCGTCGTGCTTGGCCCGCCCGACAGCGCTCGATACGTCGAGTCCGCCGGTGGCCGCGTCGTATCTTACACCGACGACTTCGACACGCTTGTAATCGGAGACCAGGCCGGTTTCCCATTCCTGGAAGCCGCCGACACCCTCCTCAGCGCCCTCTTCCACAAGATAGACGCCGCACATCCCGTGCGCCTCGTTCTCCCCAACCCAGACCTTATCTACCCCGAAGGCGATGGATTCGGATTTGCCAGCGGAACCGTCGCCCAAATGTTCGAGTCCGCCCTCGCGCTGCGCTACCCAAACCGCGCCGACCTGCGCTTCACCCGGCTCGGCAAGCCGCATCCCGCCATATTCCAGGAGGCGTTCAGACGCGGCGGCACAATGGACATGGTGATGATAGGCGACCAGATAGAGACCGACATCAAGGGCGCGAACGACTTCGGAAT
Organism: Dehalococcoidia bacterium; assembly: GCA_965197685.1. Lineage (GTDB taxonomy): Bacteria > Chloroflexota > Dehalococcoidia > Lucifugimonadales > UBA1123 > VXRN01. The sequence continues at coordinate 129,305 of CBDANP010000007.1, read as the reverse complement.
AGCGTCCGCCCTCATCAGTGCCGGCGTATCCACCTACGACGCGTCACGGCTGCCGCAACCCGAGCGTCCCGACTACCTCATCGAGTCACTCGCGGTCTGACAGGAAAGGCTAAAGGGCTACCCCGCCGCCGCGCCATCATCTATCTCCACCGGGTTATAGCACGCCAGCGTATGCCCGCGCTCGATCTCTCGCAGCGCAGGTCTCGGACTCGTGCGGCACTCCACCGTCGCCTTGGTACAGCGATGCAGGAACGGGCACTGGTCCGGCGGGTCCAGCATCTGCGGCGGCGCGCCCGTCATTGGCTGGAGCCTCTGGCCTGCCGAGTCAAGCCTCGGAACCGACTGGAACAATCCCCACGTATAGGGGTGCATCGGGCGTCTGTACAAAGTCGCCGTATCCGCGAACTCCACCACGTATCCACCGTATATTACCGCCACCTTCTCCGCCATCTGCGCGATCACTCCCAGATCGTGCGTAACCAGCATGATAGCCGTCCTGCTCTCCTGCCTCAGCTCCCGCATCCTCTGGAGAATCTCCGCTTGCAGCGTCACATCCAGGTTCGAAGTCGGCTCGTCCGCTATCAGCACCTTTGGCTTGAGCGCGACCCCAATCGCCATCATCACCCGCTGCGCCATCCCTCCGCTCAACTGGAACGGATACCTGTTCAGCATATCTCCGGCGTCCGGTATGCCCATGTTGTACAAAAGCTCCACCGCGAGGCCGCGCGCCTGCCGCTTGCTCATGCCGGTATGCTCCAGCATCAACTCCTCCACCTGCTTGCCGATGGTAATGACCGGATTCAGCGCAGAGGAAGCGTCCTGGAATACCAGCGAAATCTCCTGCCCGCGGATATGGCGCATCTCATCATCGCCCAGGCGCAGAAGGTCGCGCCCGTCATACAGTATCTCCCCGTTCACTATCTGCCCCGGAAACGGAATCAGCCGCATCACCGACAGCGCCGTCATCGTCTTCCCCGACCCGCTCTCGCCCATCACCCCCAGAACGCTGTCCGCATCCAGCGACAGCGACACCCCGTTCACCGCCTTGACAACCCCCTCCCTCGTGGGGAAATAAGTATGAAGGTCCCGAATTTCCAACAAAGGTGGCATGACTAAATCGTCCCCGAAAAATGCTCCAACAAGTAGATCCGCCAGGTGATCGGCGTGCGACCACTAACCCCTCACCCCCGCGCTCCCGACACCTCCAACTCGGCCCGCCTCGGCTCCCGTCCCCTGTCCAGAACCACCGGCTTGAACCGCCCCGCGTGCAGCTCCACGACCAGATCGTCCAGGCACGTAATTCGGCGCTCGAACTCCGTGGCGAACGTGCCGATGTCCTCCAGATTGTGCGCGTCGCTCGCCCCTGTCCCTGGAAGTCCGAACCGCTTCGCCAGGTCATGGCTGAATGCGTTCTCTTCAGGAGAGCCGCGACCATTCATCAACTCCACGCCGTTCACCATGTCGAACACCTCGTTCCGCGACGCCCGCTCCAGCATCTCATGGTATGCCTCCGCGTCAACATCCGCCCCTTTGCGATACGTCCGACGGTACGGATGCGCCACCACCATCGCCCCGTTCTCCCTGTCTAGCTTATCCTTCACGAACCCCGCCCTGTGCATACCGAAAATATACCGCCTCAGCCCATACACCAGCAGGTGACCCTCCTCCGTCGTCACTTCGCAGCCCGGCAGAACCAGAAAATTATGCCGCTTGGATAGCTCCTCCACTTCGCGATGATCCCAGAACCCGTCATGGTCCGTAATGCACACGCCGTCCAGCCCTATGCGTTTAGCCTCCTCGATAAGTTCATCCGCGTCAATGAAACTGTCAACAGAAGTCGGGTAAGTATGAGTATGAATATCTATTATCAACGCCGTCTGCGTCCGCTTCCAGTCTGAATTACTGATTCCCGCCCAATTCTAACACAACTCCCCCTCCATCCTCCCAATCATACCCCATTCCAAATCAGGGTCTTTTCGTTTTCAGGAGACAAGTTGATCAACGGGATGACCGTCCCCTCTCCCTCGATGGGCTGACAGGGGTAGGCAAAAGTGTACAGCCAAGCATGAATACCAACGTACAGCCCCTCTCCCTGAGGGAGAGGGTTGGGGTGAGGGTGATCCACACTATTTCGTCTATGGGATATCCGATAATGAAAAGACCCTGTTCTAAATTGGCTCTCACTAGAACATATTTACTATATTATGTTACAATAAGGGCAACTATTCCCAAAATACTGTTTCCAGGATGCAAGCAAGGAGAAAAACCGTGTATAGCTGCTGCGATTACTGCTGCGACGAATGCGACGAATGCCGGGTTGACTGCTGCGAAGACGAATGCTGCGAGAACCACCGAGCCGCAATGTATAGACAGTCCTGGTCGCCCATGATGTATATGAACACTATGAGATACAAAGTCGCCGCCCGCGACCGCTCCCTCTTCATATACGACAAGCGGCTCGGACGCTACGTGCCGGGCGAGACCACCCTCAGAAACCGCATCACCTCCGACATGCGCCTGGACTGGACGCCCGCCGCCGCAAACGCCGTCCTGAAGTGGGCCACCGACAACGCGCCTCAACTCTGGGACGCGCCGCCCCTCGACCGCGTCAGTGTCCTCAATGGCATACTCGACATCTCTTCCGGCAAGCTCGAACCACACTCCCCCGACTTCCTGTCACCCGTCCAGATTAACGCCGCCTGGGAACCCGGCGCCGAGTGTCCGATCATAGACCGCTTCGTTCAGCAGGTCTTCCCTGACGACGCCGGCGAACTCTTCTACCAACTCGCCGGACTCTATGCCCTCCCGGACACCCGCCAACAGAAGGCCGTCATGCTTCTTGGCTCCGGATCCAACGGCAAAAGTCTCACTCTGGCGCTTCTTCAGGAATTCCTCGGCCCTCAGAACGTCTCCGCCCTGCCCCTCCACGAATTCGCCGAGAATCGCTACGCCGCCGCCGAACTGCGCGACAAGCTGTTCAACTTCTCCTCCGACCTCCCCGACAGAGCCGTCAGGGACACCGCGCTCTTCAAGCGGATAGTGGACGGACGACTCTCTACCATTCACGCGCGCCGCACGTATGGTAAGCCCTTCGCCTTCCGGCCCTTCGTCCGCCTCATCTTCAGTGCCAACCGCGTCCCCGAGTCCGCCGACACCTCATACGGATACCTCCGCCGCTGGCTCATCGTCCCGTTCGACGCCGAACTCCATGACGACGACCGCGACCCCTTCCTCATAGAAAAACTCACCACCCCCGAAGAACTCTCCGGCCTGCTCAACCACGCCGTCTCCGCATACCGTCACCTCCTCAATCGCGGTCGCCTCATTGAAAGCCACTCGATGCTGAACGCCAAGGCCCGCTTCAATGCCCTCTCCGACCCCACGCGCCTCTTCCTCGACGAGCGCGTCGAACCCAGCCCAGATGACCAGGTACTCCGCCCCGACCTCTACCGCGCCTACAAAACATGGTGCGCCTTCCAGAAAATCAGGCCCGTTAGTGCGCAAGTTCTCTACCAGTCCGTCAAGGAAACACTCGGCATCTCCACGTACAAAACCAATGGACGCAGGCTCCTTAACGGCATCCGACTCGTCAATGAAACGACAGATGCCGAATGATACAAGGGCATATGAAGGGCAGGCTAGGGCAGGTTTAGGGCAGAAAATCCTTCAAACCTGCCTTTCATTCAGCCCCGATTTAGCTATGAACAGGGCAGTTAGGGCGGAAAAGGCAGCTTTTCCCCAAAACTTTCTGGAGACATTTCAAATTGAGTTGAATCATATCAACTCTATTGCTACAATATATTCATATATTCTGATTAACGACTTAATACCTACAACCAACGGAGGCACCGAAAATGGTCCTACGCCCCGAAAATTTCACCGAACAGGCCCGCGACGTACTACGCGAGTCCCAGGAAGTCATGCGCCTCTACCGCCATGCCCAGTGGGACGCCGAACACATTATGATGGCCCTGCTCCAGCAGGAACAAGGCGTGCCCGACGCGATACTGCGCGAACTCGGCACGCCCGCCGACGCCATGCGCGCCAGGCTTCATGCCCTTCTCGACACCGCCCCGAAGCTCGCCCAGGAATCCAACCAGGTGTTCATGACCCCCAGGGCCGAACGCGCCATGTCTCGCGCCAAGGCCGAAGCGGACCGCTTCAACGACGAGTTCGTAAGCTCCGAACACCTTCTGATTGCGCTCACGCAGGAAGAGGGCGGCCCCGCCGCCTACGTCCTCAGAGAGTACGGCGTTAGCGCCGAAAAGGTGTACCGCGCGCTCCAGAAGGTGCGCGGCGGACACCGCGTCACCGACGAAAGGGCCGAGAGCCGCTACCGCGCGCTCCGACGCTTCACCATAGACCTCACCGAACTCGCCTCCGAGGGCAAGCTCGACCCCGTTATCGGGCGCGAGGTCGAAATCTACCGCGTCATGCAGACCCTCATTCGCCGCGCCAAGAACAATCCCGTCATCATAGGCGGCGCGGGCGTCGGCAAGACAGCCATCGCCGAGGGACTGGCGCAGGCCATAATCTCCGGCGACGCTCCCGAAGAACTCAGGAACAGGCGCGTTCTCGCGCTCGACATGGGCGCGCTGGTCGCCGGAGCCAAGTTCAGGGGCGAGTTCGAGGAACGCCTCAAGGCCGTCATGGACGAGATAAGGCAGGCCGAGGGCGAGATTATCCTGTTCATAGACGAGTTGCACACCGTCGTCGGCGCCGGTGCGGCCGAGGGCTCGATTGACGCCTCCAACATGATGAAGCCCGCCCTGGCGCGCGGCGAACTCCAGGCCATCGGCGCGACCACCGAGGACGAATACCGCCGCTACATCGAGCGCGACGCCGCTCTCGAAAGGCGCTTCCAGCCGGTCCTGCTTGAAGAGCCGGACGCCGAAACAGCCGTGCGGATGCTCAAGGGCCTGCGTCCCAAGTACGAAGCGCACCACAAGGTAAAGATAACCGACGAAGCCATAGAGGCCGCGGTGAACCTCAGCCAGCGCTACATATCCGACCGCCTGCTACCCGACAAGGCGGTTGATCTCATAGACGAGTCCGCCTCCCGTCTCCGCATATACGCGCAGGCCAGACCGCCCGACCTCGTCGAGACCGAGACGCGCATCCATCGCCTCGAGGACGAGGAGCGTGCCGCCTCGCAGCGCGCCGACTACGAACAGGCCGCCCAACTCCGCTCCGAGCGCCTGCGCCTCGTCGAAGAGTACGAGTCCCGCCGCGCCCAGGCTACCGCCGCCGAGATCGAAATGGTGGTCACGCCGGAGCGCGTCGGCAGGCTGATAGCCACCTGGACGGGCATACCCGTTGACCGCCTGCTCGAGAGCGAGGCCGAAAAACTGCTCCACATGGAAGAGCGTCTCCACGAGCGCGTCATCGGCCAGGAGGAGGCCATAACCGCCGTCTCAGACGCCGTTCGCCGCGCCCGCGCCGGACTCAAGGACCCCAAGCGGCCCATCGGCAGCTTCATATTCCTCGGTCCCACCGGCGTCGGCAAGACTGAACTCGCGCGAGCGCTCGCGGAGTACCTGTTTGATGACGAGCAGAACATGGTGCGTCTCGATATGTCCGAGTACATGGAAAAGCACACCGTCTCCCGGCTCATAGGCGCCCCCCGGGCTATATCGGCTTTGACCAGGGCGGCCAGCTCACCGAGGCCGTCCGCCGTCGCCCACTCCGCGTCATCCTCTTCGACGAGATCGAAAAGGCCCACCCAGACGTGTTCAACATCCTGCTCCAGATTCTCGAAGACGGACGCCTGACCGACGGACACGGCAGAACAGTGGACTTCCGCAACACCCTGGTCATTATGACCAGCAACCTCGGAACCGGCGCAGACCCAATCCAGCAGGTCGGATTCCTCCGCGACTCCGCCCGGGACGACAGGGAACGCCGCCGCGCCGCCGTGGAGGATGCTCTCAAGCGCGCCTTCAGGCCCGAGTTCCTCAACCGTCTCGACACCACCATCATCTTCGACCCGCTCACCGAAGACCAGATCCGCCAGGTCGTGGACATAAACGTCGCCGAGGTCGCCGATAGGCTCTCCGAACACGGCGTCACAATCGAACTAACCGACGACGCCCGCGACTGGCTCGCGCGCGAAGGCTACGGCAGGACATTCGGCGCCCGGCCCCTCCGCCGCGCTGTCCAGCGTTTCATCGAAAACCCCCTGTCCCGCAAGATACTCGCCCGCGAATTCACCCAGGGCGACCGCATCACAGCCAACCCAGCCGACGACCGGACCGGCCTGGAATTCACCAAAGCCGCCGTCCCCGAACTCGCCCTAACACTGACAGGGGTAGGCAAAACTGACTTTCAGGCTTGAACCTCAATCAACTAGCCCCCTCTCCCTCAGGGCTGAGAGGGGTATGTATCTGTTGCTCATGGTGGTGTATGTTGAATGATCTTCATTCCGGGTGGTGGTTTGGGCCATTCTTCGGGAAGCAGCCACACTCTCTTCCATACTCTACCTCTGTTAAGAAGCCGTCTCAGCCAGGCCGTGCCGAGTCTCAGCACACTGACGCTCCGACCAGGACTGCTGTGGGCGCTGCGATGAGTCGGCGATAGACACTTCGGCGGCGCTCTGAGGTTGCCCGGCTCTCGCCCCAGATCGGCGGCATCCTCGACTCGGCTACCGTACGCCATCGTCAGCAGTGTCGCCACCGACAACACCAACCAGTGTCGACTCACCCGCTGAGGGTCTGTCCTTCGAGTCTTGTTCCACTGCCAGCCCAGACTTTTGAGCGCTCTGAAGCCCAGTTCTATCCAGAACCGAAGTGCGTACCAGCACACTCCGGCGGCGTCCACAGCCAGGTCGGTCATCACCAGCCACGGCTCGTCCGCTCCGTCCACCCACACCACGATCATCGTTCCCAGACGACGCTTGGAGGTGGCCCTGAACGCCGTGCCGTAGCCGACATATGCGTGATTGGGTCCTGGAACCAGATGACGCGCTCTGATGCGGGTGCCTCCCTGCGGACAGAACACGGTGTTGATCGACTGTCTGACGTACGGATGGAAGCCCACAGAGCATATCTTCTTCCACAGTCTCGGACTCCTCAGTCCTCTGTCGCACATCACCAACACACTCATATGGTTGGGCACCGCATCGGCCAGCAGATCGAGCAGCCTCATTGTGGGCGCTATCCACTCGCCCGGTCTGTTCGCAGCCAGCACGTGCCAGGCCACCGGAATAGCACAACTTCGATAGACCACGCTTATGACTATCGAGTTGAGCTGGTCTCCCTTCATCGTCGGGTCTATTGCCAGCGCCAGTCTGTCCGACTTCCACAGACACAGCACCCATCTCAACAGCGGAGCGAAGCACGACTCCACGTCGATCTGTGTCGCTGTCGGTCTGGGCCTGTGCTGACCGTCGTACAACCACTGTCTGAGATACTGGCGCATGGTGTCGAAGCTGCCCATGAACGAAAGCGCTGTCGAAACTGCGTTCTGACAAGCGCTGCCCATGACAATAGTGCCGTACACTCACAGGGTCAGACCCAGCGACTGAGACTCTCTGAGGTGCGGCAGATGGTATTGTATGGTCTGAGCGATCTGGTAACATTCGGGCGGGAGGCGCATGGCGAATCTGTGGCAACCTTTCTGTTTGGTACCAAAAAGATGCCACAATGCCACGCGCTTTCCAACTCCTCATACCTGTCCTTCGACTTTACATACCCCTGTCAGCTCCCTCAGGGAGAGGGTTGGGGTGAGGGTGATCCACACTATTTCGTCTATGGGATGTCCGACATAGAATAGATAGACGGCCTACTCCACCAGGGTCTTTTCGTTTTCAGGAGACAAGTTGATCAACAGGATGACCGTCCCCTCTCCCTCGATGGGCTGACAAGGGTAGGTAAAAATGTACAGCCAAGTATGAATACCAACGTACAGCCCCTCTCCCTGTGGGCTGACAGGGGTAGGCAAAAGTGTACAGCCAAGTATGAATACCAACGTACAGCCCCCTCTCCCTGAGACGGGTGATGCACATTGTGTAAGTCCTTTAACAATTGAAGAGCGTAGCTAACGCCAGGTCAGGACGACCGAAGTGGCGATTCAACCATATGCCCACGTTGAGAGCGGCCACCTTGGCCGCCACTCGACTCAACAGTCCCCACTTGCTGCGAGCGCGTGGGAACTGAAGGCCAAACACCTCCTCCAACTGTCCATTGACGGTCTCCACCACCTGTTTGAGACTGCAATGCCGCCGTCTGGCCAGCTCCGACTCGCTCCCGACATAGTTTTTAGGGGTCAACACTCTCGCTCCATACTGTTGTCGCCAATGTGTCTGCCACAGGGACCCGAAAAAGCCGTTGTCTCCAAGATAAGGCTCTGAGATTGGCCTGCCAACGGCATATCTTGGCCATATGGGGCCGGTGGCTCCAACATATCTGTTGCCATTTCGTCGGATGGGAAGGTCCTGGGCCTGGCGGGGTCTTCCCATCTGGTTGTTGCGCCAGCACAGAAAACTCTCCGCCACCCAGCGGTCTTCTGTGCTGGCTGGCGCGATCAGAAAGCCGGTTATCACGCCCCGGCGCGATACCGATAAAAGCAGTTTGCAGCCATAGTAAAAGCGCCTGTCGCTTCCACCCTTTCCTATGGCCGACTCGTCTCCAAACAGACGATGGCGGTCTCCTCGACACATCCGAGCCAGAGGCACAGGAACACTGTCTATCGCCTGATACGCTGAGGCATAGGCTCCCAGTTCCTCAGCCACTGCCTCGGACAATGCTATAACGACTCCACACAGGTCTCGACTGCGACGATTGAACGCGCTCTGAGTGAGCATGTTGGGAAAGTAGCCTGTCCAATGCTCTGACACATGACGAACGAAAGCGCGCTCGGAAGTCCCAAACCACTGACAGCACAGCATCAGAGTAAGGACCTCGCTGTCAGACAGTACAGGGCGTCTGCCAGGACGAACCGGCTTGTGGCAGCCATAATGTCGCTTATAGAGGTCGTCAACTATCGTGTACAATGCCGTCAGGAAAGCGTCAAAGTCTAAGGTCATCGCCAGCCTCCTTTGGTCGGGTAAGGCCAGCATACACCATTCCTTGACGCTTTCTGTGTTCTTCACTTGGTAATATGCATCACCCGTCTGAGGGAGAGGGTTGGGGTGAGGGTGATCCACACTATTTCGTCTATGGGATGTCCGACAATGAAAAGACCCTGCCTACTCCACGGGCCGTCTATCTGTTATCGTACACCGAGGCTGAAACAGAGATTCGCAAAGGTGAAATCCCCGGAAAGGACTGCGCGTAAATTGAACAATAGGAACTACAAAGCCAACGTAGGCACTGCGAGTAACCCTGTTTCAGACAACTAAAAACTGAGAACTGAGAACTAATGACCAAAAACTACAAAACCATAACCCTATCCGGCCTCCGAATCCGCTACACAGAGGCAGGACAAGGCTCCCCCGTGCTGCTCATACACAGCCTCGGAGCCTCCACAGTCACATGGCGCGACAACATCCGCCCACTCGCCGAGCGTCACCGCGTCTTCGCCATTGACCTACCCGGACACGGCGACTCCGACAAGCCCGACATCTCATACGACGCCCCGTCCATGGTCAACCTCATCGCCGAATTCGTCTCAGCCCTCGGACTCGAAAAAGTCGCCCTTGTAGGCAACTCCATAGGCGGCGGACTCTGCCTCCTCACCGCCCTTGAACGCCCCCAGATAGTCTCCAGGCTCATCCTCGTATCCAGCGGCGGACTCGGGCGGAACATCGGAATGTTCCTCCGCTTCGCATCCATCCCCTGGCTCGGCAGGATACTGGCCAGCAGACCCAGGGGCAGCGCGCGGACAATACTCCCCATGGTATTCTACGACAAGAGTTTCGCCACCGAAGACCTCATCAACGAACTCGACCGCGCCGCAACTCTGCCCGGCGCGGGCAGCGCCCATCTCAGAATAACCGCAAACTACATCAGCCTCTTTGGAGTGCGAAAGAGGTACATCTTCACCAGGAGACTCAAAGAACTCCAAATGCCCGTCATCATATTCTGGGGCGCTGACGACCGGATAATCCCTGTCCATCATGCCCACAGCGCCGCCCGATCCCTGCCCCGCGCCGACCTTCACATATTCGGAAACTGCGGACACTGGCCCCACATGGAGCACGCCCACGACTTCAACCGCCTCACCCTCGAATTCCTCTCCCGCCCCCAAGAACCCTGACCCGCAGCCCAAACCCGCTTATGCGCGATACGGAAAACTCATAGAAACTCGCGCGGGCAACGCTGTCAGAGAGCAGACTTACACTTGACACCCAACTCCGACTCGGCTATATTGAACTCAATACGAACTAAAGTTCGCTATATCTGATTCGACCTCGGAAGGTGAACTAACAGGAGGCTACTACCATTTCTACCTGAATATGCCATACACCGACCATTTTTCGTCATTCCCGCGAAAGCGGGAATCCAGAGACCGCCGTACTAGCGAGTCTGTATAATCGAAAGACCCTGCCTTCGGCCTCAGTACGATTGCAAAGTCGGTGTAGTGGTAGTAAAAGAGAGAAGGAGGTGGGTGGAGTTATGGAAGCAGCGGCAGAGTCCCTTTTCAAGAGTTTGGAACAGATACCAGACCCGAGAAGAGCGCGGGGAGTCAGACATCCATTTCAGGCGATAGTGCGGTTGACACTGTTGGGACTGGTAAGCGGTCAAACCACCATGGCGCATATAGCGTTGTTCGGGAAACTGCATTGGACGGAGTTGAAGGAGCCTTTGGGCTTTGTGCGGGAGAGCGCTCCCCACGCCACCACTATCTCCCGTGTATTGGCCGGAGTCCCATTCGAGCGACTGATGCCTTGATTGGGTCAAGGGGGTAGTGGGAGACTATCGGGTAACCGTCTCGGTGGACGGGACTATCTGGTGCGAGTCAAAGGCAATCGTCCAACGCTCCTAGCCGCATTATCCGAGGGGTTTGGCGAGGCTGGAGTGGACAAACCGCAAGCAGAGACAGTGGACAAAAGGGGGCAAAATCGAGATGCGGCGGCTCTACTCAGACGCCCGGTTAGCCGATTATGTCCGAGAGGAACTGGGGTTTCCCGGAGCGCGGCAGGCCGCAATGGTGCAGAAGGCGAGCGTGGATATAGATACAGGCGAAGTATCCACACAATCCAGCTACCTGCCGCCCGAACGATGCGCCCCCGACGCGCTGCTCCGTCTGTTCCGCAATCATTGGAGCGTAGAGAACAGCCTTCATCATGTGAAAGACCGAAGCTGGGATGAGGACCGCCACACGTTGCGCAGTCCGGGGTTGAGTGAAGTATTCGCCACCCTGCTGAACCTCAGTCTGAACGTCCTGCGACTGCAAGGATGGTTCCCTGCCACAATGTCCATGCTCCTACGAGCCAAGACCTGCGCCTTCCGACCCAGACAGACTATTGCGCGTCTGTCCGGACAAAACCTTGACTTTGCAATTGTCCTGGCAAAGACCCCGGAGGTCATTGACCAGTTGTCGCCTTGGAGACTATAATCCTTTCTGCATTCATCAGCTTTGGGGACGTGGCCATTATCACCCGGGGACATGAATGCGCGGGCGGCAGCGAAGTTCTTGGCCCTTGAACCGAGGGAGTGTAGTCGCATCAGTCCTAATAGCCCCCACAGCCAATATCCGCAGCGGACAGGCTTTTCCGTCAACCCCGTAGGGAGCGATCTATGGCGGGCTGACTCAATCTCCACGTCCTCGGACGCTCCCCGTGAGGCCTGCGGCGTGGTGGGTGTCTATCACAAGGGAGAAGATGCGGCCCGCGTCGCCTTCTTCGGCATCTTCACCCTTCAGCATCGCGGACAAGAGAGCGCGGGCATCGCCTCAGCCGACGGCGAGCGTATCCGCGTCCGCACCGAGATGGGACTGGTAACCCAGGTCTTTGAGGAGGACGACCTTCTCGACCTGTCCGGCCATCTCTCCATCGCGCACACGCGATACTCGACCACCGGCGCTAACCGCATCGTCAACGCCCAGCCCATTATGGCGCGCGGCCCAGACGGTCTCGAACTCGCCTTGGCGCACAATGGCAACGTCATCAACGCTCTCGAACTGCGCCGCGAGATGGAAGATGATGGATTCCAATTCGCCGGCACCAACGACTCCGAGATAATCGCAAGCGTTCTGGCCAATGCGCCCGCGCGCAACTGGGAAGACCGCATCTCATACCTGATGCGCAGGCTTCAGGGCGCGTACTCGCTGACGGTTCTTACCAAAAACCAGATTCTCGGAATCAGGGACCCGCTGGGTGTCAGGCCGCTGTGTATCGGTAAACTGAACGGTGATTCCGGCGGCGCGAGCGGCTGGATAATCGCGTCCGAGTCCTGCGCTCTCGATCATGTGGGAGCCGACTATATCAGAGAGATCGAACCCGGCGAGGCCGTCCTGATAGACGAGAACGGCCTCAGAACCATCAAAGCGCCTGACAACCCGTCGCGGCGTTCGAGCTGTGTTTTCGAGAATATCTATTTCGCCCGCCCCGACAGCGTGCTGGGCGGGAGTCTCATTTACAACGACCGCCTGAGAATGGGCGCGGAGCTGGCCCGCGAGTACCCCACCGACGCCGACATGGTGATCGGCGTACCGGATTCGGCGACCGCCGCGGCCGTGGGCTACGCTCAGGAGTCGGGAATTCCCTACGGGGAAGGTCTGGTCAAGAACCGCTACGTGGGCCGCACGTTCATCGAACCCAATCAGCGCCTCCGAGACCTGGGCGTAAGGCGAAAGTTGAATGTGCTTCAGGGCATCATTCGCGGCAAAAGCCTCGTGGTCGTTGACGACAGCATCGTTCGCGGCACCACGACCCCGCACGTGGTCAAGTTGCTCCGCAGGGGTGGCGCGAAGGAAATCCACCTGCGGATAACCGCTCCGCCAATCGTGTCCACCTGCCATTTCGGCGTGGACATGGCAACCAAAAAAGAGCTGATAGCCGCGAACATCTCCGTGGAAGAGATACGGCAGATGGTCGGTGCCGACTCGCTCGGCTACCTGAGTGTCGAGGGACTGCTGCGCGCCGTAAACGGAGCCAAAAGCGGCTTCTGCCTGGGGTGTTTCACCGGCGAGTATCCCATACCCGTCCAGTTGGAGATGGACAAGCTCGTCATGGAAGTCCAGGAAGTCACCTCGGACTAGGCCCTCATGCCCGCCCGATCCCCGATGATACGGAGGCAGGACGGAAAACTGCCCCTCGGCGTCGTCGCCTCTCACGGCGGAACGAATCTCCAGGCCATCATTGACGCCTGCGCCGACGGCTCGCTCGACGCCGAAGTCCGCGTGGTCATCTCCAACAACTCCCGCTCTTTCGCGCTGGAGCGCGCCCGCGGGGCCAACATTCCCACCGCCCACCTGAGCGCAGTTACCCACCCTGACCCCGCGCAGCTTGACAAAGCCATTGCCGAGACCCTGGCGTCGCGCGGCGTGAAACTTGTCGCCCTCGCCGGATACATGAGAAAGCTCGGCCCCGAGACGCTGAGGCTATACCGCAACCACATCCTGAACGTCCACCCCGCGCTGCTGCCCAAGTTCGGCGGGCGGGGGATGTACGGTGAGCGTGTACACTCTGCCGTGCTGGCTGCGGGCGAACGAGTCTCCGGCGTCAGCGTCCACATGGTGGATGAGGAGTACGACCAAGGCCCGGTGATCGCCCAGGCGGAGGTCCCCGTCATGCCCCGCGACACGCCGGAAACACTCGCCGCGCGAGTCCTCGAACAGGAGCACCTTCTCTATCCCCAGACCATACAGCGCATAGCGTCAGGCGAAATCAACCTCGACTCGCCTACCTGACCATCCAAGGCAACCACCGAGGAGAAATCGTTAGGCGGACGGCAAACTAAATGCTTGAACGATGTCTGCCAGCGTATGCGCGGGAATGTCGCCGTAGTCTATCTGGGCCACTTTCACGAAACACCATGGCGTTCCTGTCAGCATGGAGGCGTTGGCGCACCAGATGTTGGCCGCGCGATCTTTGTTGGCGACATTGGTGTCCTCCAAGCCTTTGGTCTCGATAAGATAATGTTGCCCATCAGCGTCAACCGCCACGAAATCAGGATAATAATAGCGTATGTTGCCGGTATTGGCGATGTACTGGATCTTGAACCCAAGCTGCATAGGCAACTTGGCGAACCGTACCACATCGGAAGCCGCTTGTATAAAGCGAGCGAACTCAATCTCAAAATCATTATCGGCGGCAACGAAGTTGAAGACGGTTTTGGACGCTTCGCAATTCGGACGAGACCATGGAAAAGGTTCTACGCTACGTAGTCGAAACGGCTCAGCGGCGATAATGGGTTCCAGTTCTTGACGCAACAGGGGGCGGATAACGTGGGCGAATCCCTGCACCGTGAGAAAGCCAATTCCCGGCCTCGCCAAAACCGGCACCAGCGCGTTGTCGTCAAGGTCAACGAGCCTGCCAAGCGCGCGCCGCGCGAAAAATTCCCGCAGTTTGCCTGCGATAATGTCAAAGTGTCCGGGTAAGTTCGTTTCACCGCTGACACGCGTGGCGTAATAGCTGATTACCTCGCCGCAAGTGTTGGGACTTGGCAATTGATAGGTACGCTCAAGCAATGTCTCATCCGTCAAAGCGTCAAGCCCTAGATACTCAAATGACAGATCATCCTGCGGTTCGAGACTGAACGGAAGATTGTCGATGGGAATGGCGTCTATATCCAGTCTGGCGATTTCCTCGCGGGTGTCGGTCTTGCGTTCGTAAATCGGTGAGAGGTTCGGGATGGCGATATCCACACCTAATTTATCGTCTTCAGGATAGATGGCGACGTAATTGATTAGCGGGGTATTATTGCGGAAGATGTTCAGGAGGAACGGCTGGGAACGGGACCGCCACCGAACACATCGCAGAGAGCATCCACCAGCGCCTCGTCGTCAACAGCTCGTCTCAGCGTCTTGATCACGCTCGTGAACGCTGAGAACGCCTCAGCCCCTTCGTCGTTCTTCGAGCAGTGAGACACCTTCCGAGCTATCACCGCTCCACGCAATGCCCGCTCAGCGCGATTGTTGGTCGGCTCTATGCCTGGGTCATCCAGAAAGCGCAGCAGGTTGCCGCGGTCGTTGTGCCTGCCGAGTTCATTCAGCAGCCTCTGATTGTCCGGGTCCGGCATCGGACGTTCGCGCAGATGGTGGGATACCTCTCGTTTCAACCGCTCAGACTCGGCGACAAAGTTAGACGCCGCACCGCGCCGTTCTGACTCCCGCAGCTCAATCGCCTCTCTCAGCAGTTCCATTAGACACTTGCTCCGCCAAAGCTTCGTCCTCTGCCCACCTTGGTCTCAAGAGCCTCACTGATAGAGCGCAGGATATGCGCCATACACTTCTGCTGTTTCACACCGGACAGAGTACGCGCGTCATAGCTCCGACCCCTGTCCGCAACCATCACTCCACCATAGTCGGCGGGAATCAACTCTCTGACTTCCTCGTTGCGGTGGCGAGAGCGTACCTGGTACACGGTGACCTCATCCGTCTCGAACGCCATCAGGAAAGCTGGCTCTCCACCCACACGCCAGCCCGTGTCGTCGGTGTGGACGAACGCGCTGTCGCGTATCGAACCGCGCAGCCTGCGGTAGGCGTCACCCACTTCCCCTCTCGCGCGGCGCAGTGCGTCCTGGGTGATCGCGCTCTGGCTTATCCTCACTCCGCTCAGAGTCCTCAGTATGGAGGGAACCTTCCTCACCGGAACGCCCGCGCCGTGGTGCAGTACATGGGCCGCCGCCATCACCCGCTTGCCCACCCGATGGGCGCTCGCGCCATATTGGTCAGGGGCGACTTCGGAATGACGGCCGCGAACCCGCTTTCCACACGACTGACACCGGCATATCTGTACCCTGTATCCCTTCACATCGGGCCTGGGCATCGGGGGAATGTCGGTCACATAGGCGAAGCTCACTCCCTCATATTCGAGTCTGCCCCCACATCCCGGGCAACTGTCCCCGGCTACCGACACCTCAATGATCGGTTCCGTTAGGTCACCATGGGAAGGAGGCTTTCGGTAGCTGAACGATCCCCTGCCCGGCTTTCGGCCCGGACGTTTGGGCTTTGCGGTTCGTGTGCCCTTGGAGAACGGAGCGGCTTGACGCTTTCCCGCTCGCTGAGCCTCGACGAGTCGCTTCTGCAACTCCCTGATCGTCGCCAACTGTCGAGCGTTCCGGTCTTGCAGTCGGTTGACCTGGACAAGAAGGTCGCCATGCTGGCAGGGTGGGAGGTCTTTGCCTGAACACATGGCCGCAGTATAAGAATATGTTCAGAGAACCGCAATCCCCAAGCCGACGCCGCTAATCAATTACCTTTGATGAGATAAACAAGACACGTGTAGAAATGGAACCTCATCTTAAATTTGGCGGCAGATTGGGAGAACATAATCAACTCAGGATTCATGTCCTATGGAGCGGAGATGAGGAAAAGTGGCTAATTGGTTATATTGGACGACACCTCAAGACAGCGAGAGGATAGTACTCCGGTTCTATGGTGTACTGTAGTCTTATCGCAACCTATCCCCATAAACCCTGATCTCCCGCTCATTCAACGCCTGAACCTCCCGACTGTTCGTTTCTCCACCGGTCAGCGCCGCGAGTTGTTCCAGCTGCTCCTCCGACACCTCCATGACCTCCGACATCACGTGCCACTTGACTCCCTCTGTGTATGGAGGCGTCGTTAGCGAGCCCGTGTACGCGTAATAGCCGTGGCTGTCTGGCAGAAAGTCCCACGCCGGGATTGCCGACGTCGGAATGTCGGGCTCCCCCTGGCTGGGCGCGGAGTCAATTATCGCCTGTATGGTCGGATTGGGTTCGCTCAGGCGGTGCAGGATTCCGACGACGGCTATCTCGGACTCGCGCCGCAGGCTTGGCTGCCGACACTTGCATCGTGTTCTCGAAGTCTCAGTTCATCTGCTGACTTCCGTACTTGGTTATATCAGGCCTAATCGTTCCAAGTCCTCCTGAGTCCAGCGTGTACCGGACAAAACGCTACGTAATGTTCCAATAGGCAACGTGTCACTTGAACGATGATAATGTACGATGGCGCGTCTGCCATCAGCATGGCGATACACTCGGGCGGAACCTCGGGTACGTCTGTATGTGAACCCATCCCGGCGCAAGGCGCTATCTAATTCCCGTACTGGCACATTTCGGAGGCGACGCACCAGATCAGGGGAGAGATTCATGCGGGGACTACCGGGCTCTCTATAACTATGTCTTCGGCCCCAAGCATAGCTTCCCCGGTTTCTACCATGTCCTCAATGTAGGCTATGGCGGCGTCTTTCAGGGCTGCCAGCGCCTCTT
This sequence comes from Dehalococcoidia bacterium, assembly GCA_965197685.1. Lineage (GTDB taxonomy): Bacteria > Chloroflexota > Dehalococcoidia > Lucifugimonadales > UBA1123 > VXRN01. The sequence continues at coordinate 112,011 of CBDANP010000007.1, read as the reverse complement.
CCTGGGTGTATCCCCACGCAGAGCATCCGGGCAGAGCCTCTATCCAAGCGCTCCAGCGACCATCGTCATCTTGTTTGAGTTCTGCCCTATATTTACTCATAACCCCGCTCCTTGTCTAGTAAGCTGTTATCTCCCTGCCGTTCAGTGGCTGAAGTTCGCGGCTGTTGGTCCCGCCGCCGGTTAGCGCGGCTAGTTGGGTTACCTGCTCTTCGGAGACTTCCTGGACCTCCGACATCACGTGCCACCTGACTCCCTCTGTGTATGGAGGCGTTGTCAGGGAGCCTGCGTAGGCGTAGTACCCGTGGCTGACGGGCAGGAAGTCCGACGCGGGGATTACTAAGGTCGGAGTGTCGGGTTCTCCCTCTCCGGGGGCGGCGTCAATTATGGCCTGTATCGCTAGGTTCGGTTCGCCGAGGGGGTACAGGATTCCGACGACGGCGATCTCGCCGGACTCCCGCTTGTGTACCAGGTGCATCTCCAGCGCGAATCTCTCGCCTTCAATCGTATGCTCGCTCGGATTGTGGGTGTGTGCCTCGACTAGCTGGTAGGCTTCATCCCCCAGACGTATGCCACCGCTGTTGTCGTAGTTGACCTTGACGAACTCGCCCGTATTGGTCAGGTACTTGGCATTGCCGCTGTACTCGAATGATAGGTCGGAAGTATCGCCGGTGGTGTATCCGACAATGTTCACAGGCGACTGCTGCGCCGCCGCCTGTTCGCCACCGCACACCGTAATCAAGGCCGGGGTAATGAGCAAGATACCCAATACCCGCCAGATATTTAGTTTAGACTTCATGTATCCCTATCCACCAGCTAGAAAAGCTCTGTCAGCGCATCCCGGGGCGTGAGCGCGGGTATCGGTGAATCTGCGAAGTCCCTGATGTTTCTGGTTACGATGCGCTGCGCCTTGCAGGCGTAGGCCGCCGCTACCTGCATCGCATCCTCGAAGTCCCGCATATCCAAGCCTAAGGCGTAGCGTAGATCTTCGGTGGTTGTTTCAGCAATCCGCGCGAAACTGAGCAAACGCCGGATAAATCGTCGGGTAGATTCGTCCCCGCGTTCTCTGCTAGCGATGTAGTACAGGTTGGATATCGAATGCCATGACACGAAAACTCCTACTGATGTTTGTTCCAGGCGGTCTAGAAAGTCCCTCGAATCATCTGAAAAAGGATATCTGTCGAGCGCATCGTCAAGAAGAACGTCCGTGTCTATTAACGTCACGGGTTCTCCCTTTCTATCCTGAGATATTTCTGAATCAGATATTGGTAGCGCGGATCAGGATCATCTTCCCGTAGAGTGAGAAATCCCCTGTACTCGTCTGCGAAGGATTTCCCGTCCTTCTTCCAGCCTCTGGCCTCGTACAGGGCTTCGTAGTCTATTACCGGCGTTACGATCACCCTGTTGTCCCCTTGAATGTATATGTCAACCTCTTCAACCCCCTCGATCAGCTTCTTGGGTATGTGGACGCCCTGTTCGGGTACCTTGAGCCTCACGGTCACGTACTTGAACTCGACATGGACCTCCGCCGCTTTTCTCAGCGCGACCAGCGCCTCCCCTTGGGTGTCGGCGATGACGTCGCATCCGGGCAGGGTGTCTATCTTTGTCCTCCAGCGTCCGTCCGCAGTCTGTTCCAGATTCGCCTTGTGAGATTCCATTTTCCCTGCCTCCCGCTTCTACCATATCTTCGATGTACGCGATAGCAGCGTCTTTAAGGGACGCCAGCGCCTCTCCCTGGGTGTGTACCCTACGGCGCGCATCCGGGCAGGGCTTCTATCCACGCGCTCCAACGACCGTCATCGTCTTGTTCCAGCTTCGCCTTGTGCAATCTTATGTCCCCTGTCCCCGACCTCCAGCTTAGGGATTATATCAATCCTGGACCTTCCGAACCGTCTCGAGTCCAGCATACACCAAGTCTTCGAGAGAGTTTCAAAAGCCCCCATCTCACCCGTCCGTCATTCACGCCAACCCTGTCATCGTGAAAACGGAGAGCAGGTATCCACCCATCCTGTACATCGCGATATCCTGTAAATCCTGCTTCTGACAAAAGCCCGCGGATTCGCTCCAGTTTCTCATATTACTACACATTCTTGGTCGGATACGCTACAATAAAACCCATGACTTCACATTACGAAACTCTAGACTGGACGGCCAGCTCCCGAACCTACGACTGAACCCTGAAAACCATAAGGCACAATATATAGTAACTTTCGCAGAAAAAATTTCACTGCGAATCAGCTACAAATTCTGGTAAATGCAGGTCAAATGCAGGTACCAGACCCCGCCTGCAGGCCATCAGCAGACCGCCTGCAGCATGACCTGCACTATATAAATTGGAATATATATCAGACCCTGAAATTTAGGCTTGGCCTACCCGTCCCCCAGCCTCAGAACCTGGCTCAGCGACATACGACGGATGAACCAGATTACGCCCAGGATGATAGCCGTGAAGATAAAGGCCATTGCGACGTAGGTCACCAGCAGGTTCTGCCAGCCCACCTGGATAACGAACGGTGGGAGAACCTGCGCCCCGCGGTCGTCGTAGCCCAGGAACGGCATTATAGTAGCGCCGAGCCGACCGCCCATCCACGTCCCCAGCGCCATACCGACAACTATCACCAGCGCCTGCTCTACCCACATCAGCGATACCAGTTGGCGCGTCGTAAAGCCCATCGTGCGCATGAGAGCGAACTGCAACTCGCGGTTCCTGAAAGAAATATAGGCGTGGACAAGGAAGCCGAGGCTGCTGAGTATCAGAATCGCCCCGAACGCTATCAGCAGCAGCGCGCGCCATCCCGCCAGTACAAGGGGGTCGAGTTGCGCCACTTCCAGGTTGGCCTCAGTGTCTATCACCGTACTGACGGGGAACGGCCTGTCCGATTCAAAATACTCCAGAAGGTCCGTGCGCTCCTCACCCGTCAGGTCCGTGCGAATCCACATCTCGTTGGGACTTATCTCGGAGCGCGACAGTCCCAGGTTCACGTATGAGATAACAGACTCCAGGTCTGCCACCAGGAACTTGTCGTTGTAACTATTCAGAGTGGGGAAGAAGTCGACCGTGTCCGCCAGGACGACGTCCAAGCGTCGCCCATTCACCGATACGAGAAACTCATCTCCCACCGTATAGCCGAACTCCCGGGCGAAAGACGCGCTTCCCACGACCGGCACCGCCTCCGGGTTATCCCCCGGAAATATGCCGCGCGCGATAAATGCGCTGCCGCCCTGCCAGGCGAACATGAGCGAGCCGTCCCCACGCGCCGACACCTCCGACCACCGGGTCCTGTCCTTGGCCGAGTTTCCCGTCTCTCTCAGCACGTGCCATCCGGCGATGTCCCTGAACTTATCCAGCGTCTGCAACTCGCCGGTGGACAGCCTCACACGAACGGCGTCTATCAGAATCGAGCCGGAAGCCAGGGACTTCTCCAGGTCGGTCTCGCCCAGAATTATGGACACCAGCGTGAACGGGCGAGCCGGGAACAGGCCGAACCTCACGTCGCGTTGCTCCATTAACTCCGCATTGTAAAGCCGCCAGGAACTGGATTCCAGAAAGCCCAGCCCATAGGTGAAGTATCGCCCGTTCGAGTCGCGGATCCGAACCGCCATCCCCACGGTCGGGTGCGCCCTGTCCGCCTTGACAAGCATCTGGATGGCCCGCGTCCTATCCGGCATGGGTATCCCAAGCGGTATTTCGTTCCCCTTGAGCTGTTCCATGACTTCCGGCAGCGAGTCGTCCGAGAAATCCTCTCTGTACCAGGCCACGTCCGCTAATCGGTCGGGGTCCACCGCGAGCATCCTGTAAGACGTATCGCCGAAGCCGACAGAGAGAACCGAACCCCTCCCACGCAGAACCGGAGCCGCGCCCGCAACCTGTTTCATCTCTTCATACGGCTCGACCAGCGGCTTCGTGAGGCCGCGGTTGTTCAGAGATATGTTCGACAGGCGCATATCCGCGCCCGCCGAGTAGAGCACCCTCTCTGTGAAACTCCGCTTGAGCGTTCCTCCAAAGCTGGCCGCGAATATCCCCAGCCCAGCCATCAGTATCAGAAGCAGCGCCAACCGCGAATAGTGTGTCGGGTTGCGCGCCATCTGCCACAGCCCCAGCACAATGCCCGGCGGCAGGCGCGGCCCCAGCGCGCGGCTCGCAAGACTCATAACGATAGGGAACAGCCTCAGAAGAACCATTGCCGCCGCTATCAGCGTTATGCCCGGAACCGCGAGCAGAAGCTGGTTCACCGCCACCTCGCCCAGAAGGTTCCGCGCCGCCAGCGATCCCTGTTCGGTAAGCTGTCTGAACAGCACGATCCCAAGAACCAGCAGCATCACGTCCAGATAGTAGCGCTGGAAGAACGACAACGGCGACGGGCGAGCCGCATCCTGCCTGTCGCGCGAGATGGAAGACCGCGACGACGCGAACGCCGGTATCATCAGCGCGCCGAAGCTGAGAATGCCCCCCAGCGCGCTCATCATAAACGCGCCCCTGGTCAGGTTGACCGAAAGCCGCTCACCGCCGCTCAGGTCCGAGAACGCGGGGGTATATCCGAGCAGGCTTATCGAAAGCGCCGCCAGGAAAGGCGCGACCACTATCGCCAGAATCGCGATGGTCGCCCCTTCGAGAACAAACACTGTCAGCACCTGTCGCTCGGTCGCGCCCCGACCCTGGAGCAGGTGTATCTCGCTCCTCCGCTGCTCCGCCACGAGCGAGGACAGCGTAACCACGTAGTACAGCACCACCATCGCTATGAGAATAAGCACCACGAACATCTGGAGCTTGGTAAATAGAAGCCTCTCGTCATAGTCGCGCAGTGCGTCGTCCAGGTAGGTGACCTGACGGAAGGACGTGAACACGCTGGACAGGCTCCGGCTTACGCCGACCACCGAAAACAGAGCGTTAGTCGCGTTGACCGAGGACAGCCTCTCAGGGTCCACCAGCAGCAGCCAGCCATAGGTGCTGTCCATGTCCGGGAACGACGCGCCCAGGCCCCGCAGGAACGTGTCTTCTGACACCAGGAAAGGCACGGTGGCGAAATTTCCCGAAGTGAACGAGTGCAATATCCTGTCGTTAAGCTCCCAGACCAGGTTGTCGGGGTCGTTCCTGCGATAAAGGCCCGTGATGGTGACCGACATATACGGTGTCGCGTCCTCCCAGTACGGCACCGCCGAGAGCGTGTCGCCCACCCCCACCCCGAATGCGAGCGCGGCGTCCTCCGGAGCTATCGCCTCCATGCTTACCGGCTGTCCACGCACCCGGGGGGCGAGCAGCGGCTCTGGCATTCGTCCACCGGGAAGCAGGGTAATGTCATCCTCTATTCCAGGTATGAACGCGAAATAGCTCCGCGCGTTGTCATCCCCCGCTTCTTCCTCCTCGCCCGGCAGGGCGAGAAAGAAAGTGGCTGTCCTGCCCCCGTGCAGCGAGTCTTCCAGAAGCCACCCGACCCTGTCTCTGTACGCGTTCTCCACGTAGTTGCGCACGGTCGAGTAAGTTGACGGGTTCGTAGGCCCCCGGGTCACCTTGGTGAAAATATCCAGGTCAAGCGGTTCCCTGTCCGCGAGCGCGGCGTCCAGCGCGATGTCGCGCAGTGAGTCGAAGTAGATGACCGTCCCCGCCATGATCGCGGAGGCCAGCACGACCCCCACCACGACCGACGACAGCAGCCGCCAGTTCGCCAGGCTGCGTTTCAGCACCATCGGCCATGCGGACAATATGCGTGTAATACTTCTAATCATGGCGTTTGCGCCTATCCCTCCATGCGAGACAGCCGTCTCAGGTCAAGACTCAGAACGCGGCGGCCCAGTGTCAGCAGAGAGACCACGAACACCGCTATCAGCGCCGCGTACAGCGGACCCATAAATAACCAGTTGGTCGTCAATATGAACGGCGGGAGTACACGCCCCCCGCTGTCCGTAACCGCCACCGCCCCCACCATCATGCGGCTCATCTGGAATCCGGCCCACGTTCCGAGTCCCAGGCCGATAAGCGCTATGAGAATGTGTTCCAGCCCAATCAGGCCGATTGTCTGCGCGCGGCTGACTCCCAGAGACCTCAGAGAAGCCATTTCGCCGACGCTCCGGTCCGCGAAGGCGAGCAGGTAAACAATGTATCCCAGACTGGATATGAATAACATCACCGCCATTGCCACCAGAACCATCGTCCGCCACCCCGCCGATATGAGCGGGTCAACGGCCTGCGCCGACAGCGCGGCCTCCGTTCCCATCACGCGGCCCTGCCTGCCGAGCAGTTCTTCTACGCTCGTAAGCGCGGCGATTCCGCTCCCCTGCTCTACGTTCAGGAAAAGCTCGTTGACCGGCGCCTGTCCGGTCGGATTCAGTGAGTCCGTGTAGTCGAGAAGAGTGTCCAGGTCGAATGCCATGAACCCGATGCCCTGTGGTCGAATCGTCGGGAAATACTCCACGACGTCAACCACGACCACTGGAACCAGTCCACTTGGCAGGCTGATAATGATTCCCATGTTTTCCCATGCGCCGGTTGACTCCGCGAACGAGCGGCTGACGACAGCCGGAATATACCCGTTGCCGCCCGACTTGTAAAAGCCGCGTATGCCCAGGTTCGACTCTTTCCCGAACGTGAAGCGGAGCGCGCGGTTTCCCAAGTACACCGTGTCCGTAATACCAGTCAGCTCGTCCGTCTCAATCGCGCTCGTCGCAATCGGTACCCACTCTATCAGACCCTCGAACGCGTCTATGGTGACAATCTCGTCCGCGCCGCCCATTACCGCCTGCAACTCGTCGAATACCACGCTGCCCGCGGTGCCGGTCGCCCCGAACCCGGGCTCATTTAGCTGTATAGAAACTATCTCCACGGGATGAACAAGGTTATCGGGCAGATCCGCCCTCATCAGGTTCCAGCCCTGTGTATCCATCTCACCCAGGCTTATAGTATCCACCCGGCCGTTGGCGTCCTCCACCACTATCCACAGGAAAATCAACGGGTAGTAGCCGCCCGGATTGACCCATACCTGTATTCTCTCAGCCCCTTCGGGTATGGAAGTCGCACGCACTGGTTCCTCGGTTTTCAGATCGCCCAGAATCTGGCGCAGCTCCCTCTCAGAGAAGTCGTCCCTGTACCACGGATCGAAACTCTGCGAGTCCACCGCAAGGTAGGAAAAAGTGGGGCCTGCGTTGCTCGTGCCTACGTGTCCGCCGCTCCTCAGTGCCGGAGACACCGATACGACCCCGGGCACGCCGCCGTAGGTCGCCTCCAGCTTGCCGTCCCTGCGGCCCAGGTGCGGCTGGAGCCTGAATATGCGAATGTCCGTCCCGACGTCGTAGAGAATCCTCTCCTCGTAGCTCCGGTCCAGGGTGGACCCGACCGTCGTCGCCAGTATTCCTACTCCACCCGCCAGCGCCAGCAGAAGAACCAGCCACGAGTATTGCAGAGGGTTGCGCGCCATGTGCCACAGGGTCATGGATACCCACACCGGCGCGCGACGCACGAACACGGCCAGGAAATAGAACGCAATCTGCGCGGGAAGCAGCGCGGCGAGCGCAATCGAGCCTGTAAGTACCGCCGCGGGCGTATCCGCGCCGGGCGGCCTCATATAGAAGAACCAGACCACAAGCGCCGCCTGAACCACGGTCCACAAGACCCTGTACGCCCAGCCCGTCGTCTTGCCCGTTATCCAGTAGGCCGCCGCGAATCCGCCCAGAACCGCCACCGCCGCAATCCAGCCCGTCTGGTCGCCCGCGCGGAAGTCCGTGACTCCGATGGCGACGGCCAGAACGACCAGGGTTATCCACGTGGACAGGTCCACCAGCGTAAGCGACTCCCCGCTGATATATCGGATAAACATCGGAAAGACTCGGAAGAACAGCATTCCCACGGTCAGAAGGAACAGCGCAGGCGCTATCAGCAGCGCCTCGTTCACGTCCTGCTGACCGAACAGACTGCCCGACACCAACTCGCCCCGCGCCTGCAATTCCCAGAACAGCGCTCCCCCGACAACCAGAAACAGCGCGTCTATGTAATAACGCTGCATCACGGGTACTGACGGCGGACGCGACGACCTGAGCCGGTGGATGATAAGCCCTGACCTCGCTCCCAGTACGCCCGGAATGACGAAGATGGCAAAACACAGCGCGCCCGCCGCGCCCGCCGCCGCGAACGGCAGCCAGCCCACCTGCGCCGGCAGCGGTCTGCCGTTCGTGATATGTCCAAAATAGGGCAGCAGCCCGGCCAGCCATACGAGCGGCAGCGCGATAAATGGCGCTATCGCCGCCCCTGTCACTGTCAAAATAACTCCCTCCGCCGCGTACAGCCTGAGAAGGCGCCAGCCGCTTGTTCCTCGACTCCTGAACAGCGCGACGTCGCTCTCGCGGTTTGGGATCAGGTATGAAACTATCATAAACAGGAAGTAGAGAACCGATATGCCCAGAACCGCCATGAGAAGCAGGAGAGGTATGCTGGTCAGAAAGCTCTGCCGCCCGAACCGCGCCAGCATGATCCCTATGCCGCCGTACACCGAGGACGTCGGTAGCGCCAGTGACATATCCTCGTTCAGAGCGTCCAAGCGCGACCGCATCTCGCCCTTGGACCACGTTCTCAGAACCTCCGGATCAACGTCGTTGTACCACATGGCGTCAACGGTCGCGCCCGGAAATGACCCGCCCACACTCTCTGCCATCGCGGTCGCGCCAACGAATATGCCCAGAAGCGGCGGCGAGCTTGGCGTTACCTCCCCCTCGTCGTTAGGAATGCGCGGGAACAGGAAAGATTCCACGTCTCCCCGCCAGTACGAGTCCGCCCAGTAACTCGCCTCGATCAGCCCCGTGATTCTGGCCGACACCTTTACCGGAGAGTCCAGGGATGGCGCTAGAACAACAACGTCGCCGGGCCTCAGGCCGCCGAAAGCGTTCGCGGTTCTCGAACTCAGCACGGCTTCCACGAGTGGGCCTTGAGCGCCTCTCAGAACAACGTCTCTGGCCGCCCTGCCCTGTGTAAAGACGACCTTCTCCTCCAGTCCCTCGAAATACTGCGCGAAGCCCATCTCGAATGGCAGGCGAGGCTCCTCACCCTCCTCCGGCGGCTCTTCCAGGGCGGCCAGCGCAGCGGACGCCCTACTCGGCAGGGTCATAGAGTAATACGGCGTCTTCAGGTAGCTGCGTGTCCCCGTATATATCGGCCCCATGTTGTCCATGACGGCCTGCGCCTGGGCCGCGTGCGCGCTTTCGATCTCATCGGACTCCAGCGGAATGAAGTCGAAGTCCACGACAATGTCGAAGAAAGTATCTCCGGCCCGCTCGACCGAAGTTCTTACCGCGCTGTTTACGCTCTGGCGTTCCAGCGCGTCGAGATACACCGGAGCCGCCGACATCAGCGCGGTCGCTATCATTATGCCGATGAAAACGCTCGACATCAGCCGCCACTCGGACAGCAGGCGGCGCATGGCGAGCCTGATGATGCTCATATCCTGTTGAGTATCGGCCGGCGTAGTCAAGCTGCCCGATCTCCGACGTCACTGGATATCCGTAGCGCCAGGCTGTCTCCCGAGTGCCAGCCTCCTCCCGCTGGCTTGTATATCTCCGCCGACCTGAGCGTGGCAAAGCCATAGCCCCCCACGACCAACGCCTGGCCGTCTGCCATAAGAATCGTCGAATGTCCCCACCTGGCTTCCTTTATGGTGCCTCCCGATGTCCAGCGGTTAGTTCCAGGATCGAACTGCTCTACCGACGCCAACGGGGTCGTCCCGTTCTTAGTTCCGCCCACCACCAGCACGCGACCGTCCTGCAACAGGGTCGCCGTGTGCTTGGATCTTGGTCTATCCATGCTCTCCGTCGCGGACCATTCGCCCGTCTCGGGATCGAATATCTCCGCAGAGACCAGAGACTCGCCATTTTCTCCCATGCCCCCAACCACCAGGACGCGCCCGTCCCTGATCAGTACCGAGGTATGCCCGTCTCTCGCCTCAGACATCGTTCCCGCGCCAGTCCAATTTCCGGTTGCGGGGTCGTACATCTCTGCGGACGCCATGCTCCGGTCGTCAATCCCGACACCGCCCGCCATAAGAAGTCTCCCGTCCGTCAGCAGAGTTGCGCTGTGTCCCCAGCGCGGCTTGGACATCGGCGCCATCCGCGTCCATGTCTCCGCCTCCGCATCCAGAATCTCGGTGCCAGGCAGAGCCTTCGAACCATCCCAGCCACCCGCAGCCATAGCCCGCCCGTCGCCCAGCCGCGTCAGAGTATGCCTCACTCTCGCCTCCGACATTTCCGGGAGCGCGTCCCATGTCGCCTCCTCATGGTCGAATATCTCAGCCGTAGAGTGATACGCGCCGAGGCTGTCCGCGCCGCCGCATACCACGATGCGGCCGTCCACCAGGGATGTGGCCGCGTGTCCCCACCTCCTGTCCCGCATCGCTCCCGTGTACGTCCACCTCTTCGACTGCGCATCGTAAAATTCGGCGGTATTCAGACTCCGCCCATCGTTGTTGTATCCCCCTACTATCAGAGACCTGCCGTCCGAGAGCGACAGCGCGACGTGCGCCCAGCGCGCGTCCCTGACAACCCCTGTCGGCGACCACGACCCCGCGCCCGGCACGTACAACTCGGTGAGCGCAAGCGGAGATACCAAACTTGCGCGCCCCCCCGACGCAAGCACCGTTCCATCCCGCAGAAGCGACGCCCTGTGCTCTATTCGAGGCGTCAGCATCTTGGCGGTGCGGCTCCATTCGTCCAGGACGGGGTCGTATATCTCGACCAGGCTGACCGGTGCTACGGACCCTCCTCCCGTAACTAGGACTCGGCCATCCTCGAGGATTGTCGCTTGGTGTCCGGCTCTCAATCGGTTCATGCTCGCCGCAGGCGTCCAGACCATCGCCAGTGGGTCGAGTGTCTCTGTCGAATCGTGAGTAGCACCCTTGTCCTGTCCGCCGGTTATCAGCAGCCCTTTGTCCGCTAGAAGCGTTGCGGTGTGCTCGCTTCTAGCGGTAGTCATGGACGGCGCTGATGACCACCTGCCGGTCACCGGATCATGCACCTCCACTGAGGACAGCGTGTGCGGCCCCCGAACGCCGCCCGCCACGACCACGCGCCCATCCGACAGGAGCGTCGCCGTGTGTTCCGACCGCGCCTCAGACAGTTCTCCCGCCGGACTCCACGTATCCGACGCCGGATCGTATATCTCCGCTCCCGCCGTCGCCGTGAGCAGGTCCAATCCCCCTGTTACCAGGATGCGGCCGTCCGGAAGAAGCGTCGCCGTATGTTCAGATCGCCCCTCGTTCATCGGAGCCGCGTTCGTCCATGAGTCCAATGTGGGGTCGTATATCTCTACCGAGGATAGCGCCCTCAACCTGAACTCCCCGCCCGCTACGAGTGCTCGTCCATCCAAAAGAAGCGTCGCTGTATGCCCCTGCCGCGCGAACTCTGTGCTCGAGACAAGCGTCCAGAGACCCGTCTGCGGATCGTAGGACTCCACGGACGCCAATTCCCTGTCCAACCTCGAGCCCGCCACGGCGAGTATAGTGCCGTCCGGCATTAGGGTTGCGGTGTGATTCGCGCGAGGTTCGTTGAAACTGCCCGGCGCGCCCGGAGAACCGGGGGGCGGTTCGGGCGCGGGAGTCGGCGTGGGCGCAGGTTCCGGAGCATCTCCCACGTCCGAAGTGTCCGTACCGCAGGAGACAACCAAAACTGTTACAACCGCCCACAGGGCCAGTATTAGAGCGCGCAATCTCATAAAGCGAATTGTGTAGCAAGCCCATGGCACAAGTCAACGCGCCAATTTCACAGCGTCTTTTCAAAGTCGGCCTGAGTTTCCCTTCTACTATACAAACATACGTAATTGACTGACCTTACGCAGTTGAGAGAGATTTCGTAGCTGAGCTGGCTCATTCTCGTTTAGGAATTCATAGCTAAGTGCGTAACATCAGTAATTGATTAGCGGCGTCGGCTTGGGGATTGCGGTTCTATGAACATGTTCTTATCTGCAGCCATGTGTTCAGGCAAAGACCTCCCACCCTGTCAGCATGGCGACGTCATTGCTCAGGTTGACCGCCAGCAGGTTGAAATTGTGCGACTGCAAGATCGGAACGCTCGACAGTTGGCGACGATCAGGGAGTTGCAGAAGCAGCTTGTCGAGGCCCAACGAGCGGGGAAGCGCCAAGCCGCTCCGTTCTCCAAGGGCACACGAACCGCAAAGCCCAAACGTCCGGGCCGAAAGCCGGGCAGGGGATCGTTCAGCTACCGAAAGCCTCCTTCCCATGGTGACCTAACGGAACCGATCATTGAGGTGTCGGTAGCCGGGGACAGTTGCCCGGGATGTGGGGGCAGACTCGAATATGAGGGAGTGAGCTTCGCCTATGTGACCGACATTCCCCCGATGCCCAAGCCCGATGTGAAGGGATACAGGGTACAGATATGCCGGTGTCAGTCGTGTGGAAAGCGGGTTCGCGGCCGTCATTCCGAAGTCGCCCCTGACCAATATGGCGCGAGCGCTCACAGAATGGGCAAGCGCGTGATGTCGGCGGCCCATGTACTGCACCACGGCGCGGGCGTTCCGGTGAGGAAGATTCCATCTATACTCAGGACTCTGAGCGGAGTGAGGATAAGTCAGAGCGCGATCACGCAGGACGCGCTGCGCCGCGCGAAGGGAGAGGTGGGTGACGCCTACCGCAGGCTGCGCGATTCGGTGCGCTCAAGCGCGTTCGTCCACACCGACGACACGGGCTGGCGTGTGGGTGGAGAGCCTGCTTACCTGATGGCGTTCGAGACTGATGAGGTCACCGTGTACCAGGTACGCTCTCGCCACCGCAACGAGGAAGTCAGAGAGTTGATCCCCTCAGACTATGGCGGAGTGATGGTTGCGGACAGGGGCCGGAGCTATGACTCCCGTACTCTGTCCGGTGTGAGACAGCAGAAGTGCATGGCGCACGTCATACGTTCTATCAGTGAGGTGGTTGAGACCAAGGTGGGCAGAGGTCGCAGCTTCGGTAAGGGACTGATTGAACGTTTCAGAGAGGCGATGGAACTGCGAGAGTCATACCATCGTGGAGAGTCGGATGACTTTGTGGGTGAGTCTGAGCGGTTGAAACGGGAGGTGTCCCACCATCTGCGCGATCGTCCGATGCCGGACCCGGACAATCAGAGACTGCTGAATGAACTCGGTAGGCACAACGACCGTGGCAACCTGCTGCGCTTTCTGGATGACCCAGGCATAGAGCCGACCAACAATCGCGCTGAGCGGGCATTGCGTGGAGCGGTGATAGCTCGGAAGGTGTCTCACTGCTCGAAGAACGACGAAGGGGCTGAGGCGTTCAGTCAGCGTTCACGAGCGTGATCAAGACGCTGGCTCGGACGGTTGACGACGAGGCGCTGCTGCTGGATGCGGTCTGTGACGTCTTCAGGGGCGCTCCTGTACCCAGCCGTTCCTTCTGAATCCTTCTCCATCCCCAACCCGCTAATCAATTACAAACATACCTTCAATGCGCTACAATATACGCATGATAAACAACTTCCACGATACACTATCCATAAATGGGAACTTATCAATGACATTCGCCTGCGTGAGAAAAATTTCTCTTAGCTACAAACGCTGGGAAACGCTGGGTGAAAATGGCCCCAGCGTCCCCCCGTTAATCGCCCAGCGTATGCCCAGCGGTTCACTCGACAATTATAAATCCAGGTATATGTAACCGCGTCAATCTAGTACCAAGTCCAGCTAAATATGTAATAATCACAGTCCGTCTCGTCATTCCCGCGAAAGCGGGAATCCATAGATTGCGGCAGGCTCATAAATGGCAAAAATAACTGGACGCTGTACTAGCTTTTCTATCATGTTCGGGCCGATTCGACCACACCGGCTGATTACTGACTCTGAAAACGCCCTGGCCAATTTCATAATTCCACATTGCCCCCTGCCCCTTGCGGCATTACAATGCAGAGCAGACACACTCAAACCCGACGCGCGGAGGCGTTACATGGCTGACCAGAACTCTTTCATCGCATACTTTAATGGCGAGTGGCTCCCGCTCGGCGACATCAAAATCTCCCCCGAAGACAGGGGATTCGTCGTCGCCGACGTCGTATTCGACATAGCGCGCACTTTCGCGGGCAAGCCCTTCGTCCTCGACCGCCACATAGACCGCCTGTACAGGTCGCTCAAGTATATGCGGATTGACCCGGGCCTCACGCCCGAAGAGATGACCGCGCTATGCCAGGAGGGCGTAGAGCGCAATATATCCCGGCTCGACGAAGCGGGCGACTTCGCAATCAACCCGTTCATCACGCGCGGCGTCGGACACGGCATCAGCGGCCTTGACCCGACCGTGTGCATCATGGTCAAGCCCGTCGCCTTTGAGTCGTTCGCCCAATACTACGTGGACGGCGCTCACGGCGTCATAACCAAGACCCGCAGCTACTCCAGCGACACCATGGACCCCAAGGTCAAGCACCACAGCCGCGCCAACTTCGTCCTTGCCGAACTCGAGGCTGCCGACGTTGATCCGGGCGCGTCCCCCATTCTTCTGGACCAGTACGGCAACCTCACCGAGGGCATCGGATACAACGTATTCCTCATCAAGGACGGCGTAATAAAAACCCCCACCGACCGCAGTATTCTTCAGGGCATCTCGCGCAGCGTCATATTCGACGTCGCCCGGCAGCTTGACATTCCCGTCGTCGAGGACGATCTCCAGCCCTACGACATATACACCGCGGACGAGGTATTCTTCTCCAGAACAAGCCCGCGCATCGTCCCCGTCAGCATGGTGGACAAGCGCCCTGTCGGAGAGTCCACCCCAGGCCCGATCACGCAACAGCTCCTCGCCGCCCACAGCGAAATTGTTGACGTGGACATAGTGGGCCAGGCCCTCCACTACGCCGGCATCGAAAGATAACGACAGGCTTTCTGCCCAAGCCAGGATTTCCGCAAAACACGCGGCGGATTGATCTAAAGCCAACCCGTCGCGTGTGCAATAATTATGGATATACACCCTGTCTGCTTATCCATAGGAAAAGCCAATATGCTTGATACAAGAACAGAATCTCGACCGTTCAATGAAAATTGGGAATTCATCTACGATCACTATGATGAACTTCTGGAGAAATACCCTGAACACTGGATAGCGGTCGTTGATAAGAAAGTTGTGGCGGCAGACCCCGACCCGTGGGGGCTTGTGGCTAAGTTGAGAAAAATAGGGCCGTTGCCGGACCCGGGCAGAGCCGTGGTGGAACTGTTGACTTCAGAAGAAATATATTCCATCCATCCTGTCTGATGATAAAAGGATACTTCGATTCTGGGCGTCCTTATGTGGACATACCGATTGATATGCCCGACGTGGGCATATCTGGAATGGGTGTTCGTTTCCTGGTTGATATGGGGGCGAGCCGCACGCTTATTGGGCATCGCTACGCCATCCAATTGGGCGGATTCTACGGCATTGACCTAGCAGGATTGCCAATAGGGCATCAAAGTCTCGGCATAGGCGGGTTGGCCTCAACCCGGCAAACCCGTGTCGCCATGAGCATCGGAAGCCTCCACATTGACCGTGATATTCCGATTCTCGAACCGATACCCGGGCGGATAGTCGGTCTTCCCTCCCTCCTCGGACGCGATGTTCTCTCCCACTTCGCACTCTTCATGGAGGAGCGCACCAACCGGGTTCTGCTCCTGGAACCCAGCGAGGTGGATGCCCTTCAACTTCCATAGCGCGTCCCAGGTTTCAGAACAGGTCAGCTGCGTCGCGCTCTGCCTGCGCCAATCGTTCGCGTTCGTCTTTCCACCCAAAAGAGGCGTAGGACTCCGGTGAGCCGTACTCGCGGGTCTGCACCACGACGGGCATCGGCAGCGCGTGTCCGAAGACCAATGCCTGCTGCTTAGACTCCAGCCGCGACAGCACCGCTCGCAGCTTCCGGCTTCCCGATACCCCGGACAGAACGGCGTCCACGTCGCGGTCGCTGTCCAGCAGACACGTCAGCTTGGTGCCTATCTGGCTCATTATCTCATCGTCTATGCCGGACGGGCGCTGATCTACCACGAGCAGGGTTACGTTGTACTTGCGCATCTCGCGGGCGATTGTGCCGAATATGGTCTGGTCGGCGATGCCCGGGTTCAGGAACTTGTGCGCCTCCTCGATGGTGATGACCAGGGGGCGCGGATTTTGCCCAATGTCTCCCGCCGCCTTCTCAGTCAACTGCTGGTAGCGGGCGTAAATGCGCCGGGTCAGCAGATTGGCAACCAATATGTAGGCGGACAGGTCGCTCCCATAGCGTCCGAATTCCAGTACCACGTGCATATCCTGGTTCTGTACGTAGTCCAGTATGCGGTTGACCGAATCGTGTCCCCTGGTCTCGTCTATGAAGGGCAGGCGCATCAGACGGCGCAGACGGTTCTGCAGGGTGGACAGCGCGCGGTCATTGACGTTGAGGCTCGACGCGAGGTCGCGCATCTCCTCGCCCCCGGACATTTCGAGAAATGTACTCAGCCACTTTCGCTGCCCGAACTCGCGCTGGAGAGAGTATGTCGCGTCCGCGGCCACCTCGGACAGGTTCAGCGACTCGCGCAGCATCAGAACGTCTTCAGGCTCTATCTCCTCCAGGCCGATGCGCACCACGTAGTCTGGGTTGATGCCGCGATTGCGCGAACTCTCCTCGTCCAGGGTGAATACCGCAACCTTGGAACTGAACAACTGCTTCAGCCCCTTAACCGTGCTGGTAGCGCCCTCCGAAGTCCCCTGCCAGCCATATTCGTTGTGCATATCGAATACGAGGTTCGAGGCGACGTTCTTCTGGAGTATCCCGGCCAGAAGCAGGCGGGTCAGGAACGTCTTGCCCGTCCCGCTCTTGCCGAAGACCCCGTTGGAGCGCGTAACCAGTTCCTCGACGTTCAGGCACAGGTGAGTCTCCATATCGAGCGGATTGCCTATCCAGAAATACTTGTCGTCGTCCTCCTCGCTGCCAAAGACGACACGTATATCCTCGTCGGTGGCCGACCCGACCGCGGAGAAGTGGGGTGGGATGGTCTTGGCGGGCTGTGGGCCGTCAAGACCCGCAACCGAATCGCCTGCGCCCAGCGTCAGCATCGGCTCGACCGTGAGCGTGCCGTATGCCGCTGTCCCGGAAACAACGCGCGCGACGAACGAGTTTGACACGTCGGGCGGAGACGCGGGCAGGGATGGGTCCATCGAGGCAAGCGCGACGTCGGTAACAACGCCGAAAAATCGCATACGCTGGCCCTGTATATTGACGAACGTGCCGACCTTGATGTCCTCGATGGACGTGTCGGCGTCGAGGCGCACTTCCATGCCCTCGGTCAGAGATCCGGACACGACCATGCCGAGCGTCTGAGAAGCGCTCCAGTCGAAACCTCCAGCCTCCACGCTGCCGTTGGTACTCATAGTCATGGCGCGATCCTCCGCAGAATGCTGTCCAGGCGCTGCATCTGCCCGCCCAGCAGGGGCGTAAGCCGCTTTCCCGCGCTCACCAGGAAGGCGTCGCGGTTGGAGTGGGCGTTTCCCGCCATCTTCAGAAAGGCGGCCAGCACGTCATCGGCAGCGGCAATCGGCGCGGAAAGCAGAATGGACACGAAGTCGAGTTCGGCGCTGAACTCTCTCAGCGCATCGTAGGAGCACGGATAGACGAACGAGTGTATCCGGGGAGGCAGGGGCGCGAGCCAGCGTCTCAGTACGCCGTCTTCGCGGTGGCCGACGGACAGCGCGCGAAACTCGGTGGACAGAAGGCGCGAAAGCTGGGGATTGGACTGGTATATGGCATCCTCGTCGTCCTCATCGCGGCCCCTGGCAATCGGTCTGCGTCCGGTGTCAATGCTCCGGGTGGCAATCTCGTGAACGATGCCGTATATCGAGCCATCGTCACCGCACCTCACCAGGCTGCCCAGAGCGGGCGCGGCATAAAGCTCGTAGCACTGGGCGACGAACTCGGTAGTGGTGGCCTCTACGACTTCACCCAGCCGGCGTCCACTCTCGCAGTTAACCTCTTGAGATGACATACTCCACGCTCTCTGCATAAATCCTAACAGAGGCGCGGGGCAAATAGTATATATGAGACGTCCCCGAATAGAGCCTTTCTAAAGTGAAGGTCGAGGACTGAAGGAAGAGTATTGGGGATTGGGCATAAGACCCGCCCCCCCCCCAATAACTGATTTTATTGTTACTCCATCCGGCTTCCGCCCCAGGCGCGGGATACGCCCGCGGCGGTCGGCTCGACGATAGCGTTGATGACCGCGGGCTTGCCGCTGTCGAAAGCGCGCTGGAGAGCGGGCTTTATCTCGTTCGGGTCTTCGACCCTTTCGCCGTATCCGCCGAGTTCACGCGCCATACCGTCGTAATTGGTGAACCCAAGCTCGCGGCCGGGCTTGCGACGGTCGGGGGTGCGCGCCGTCCATCCAGCGTTGTTCGAAATGACTGTCACGACCGGAATGTTGTGTCGGACACAGGTGTCCAGCTCCATCGCGTTCATGCCCATAGAGCCGTCGCCGTGAAGGACTAGCACCTGTTTGTCGGGCTTGGCCAGCTTGGCGCCTATGCCGTAAGGCAGTCCGACGCCCATCGTTCCGGTAACGCCGGAGTTGAGCCGGTGTCCGGGAATGTAGGTCGGCAGAGATTGTCGCCCGAAGTGCAGAATCTCGTTGCCGTCCACCGACAGAATGGCGTCGCGGTCCAGGAATTCGCGTATCTCTTTGCACAGGCGCAGCGGGTGCATGGGCATCTGGTCGGAGTTCAGCAGCGCCGCTCCGCTCGCCGCTCGCTGGTCTTCGACGTCCCTGAGATTCACTATCCAATCCGACTCCAGCCGCCCGGCCCAGTCGGCCTCGCGGTTCTCGGCCTCTGCCAGAATCTGGGTCAGAACGGCCTTCGCATCTCCGACGATGCCGAGGTCAATGTCTCTGTTGTGTCCGAGTTCGCTCGGCTCTATATCTATCTGAACTATCTTGGCGTTGCGGTTGAACCTGTGACCGTACTGTACCATCCAGTTTAGCCTGGTCCCAATAACCAATACGAGGTCTGCCTCGCGCATCGCGGTGCTTCGAGCGGCCTGGAATGACACTGCATGGTCTTCGGGAACGAGTCCGCGCGACATGGGCGCGGTGTAGAATGGCGTGGAGGTCAGGTCAACAAGGCGTTCAAGCTCGGGCGCCGCACCCGAGAAGAAGGCTCCGCCACCCGCGAAGATCATGGGACGCTCGGACGCGGCCAGCATATCTACCACCTCGGTTACCACGCTCGGTTCAGCGGCGGGGCGGGTGCGCCTGGCGGCGCGCGATGGGTGCACAGCGTCCTCTTCCTCGATCTCCTCATACAGCACGTCGGCTCCGCAGTCAATATAGACAGGGCCCGGCCTGCCCGTCGTGGCCTTGCGGAACGCCATACTGACGACCTCGGGGTAGCGCGCGGCGTGGGTCGTCTGGTGGACCCACTTCATCATCGGCTCCATGATGCCGACCTGATCCACCTCCTGGAATGCCTCCCGTCCTATCTCGTGCACAGGGCCTGCGCCGCCGAGAATGACCATCGGAGCGCAGTCTATCGCCGCTGTGTAAACGCCGGTGAGCAGGTTCAGCGTCCCCGGGCCCGAGGCTGCGGTGCATACGCCCGGCTTGCCGGTGACCCGCGCGTATGCGTGGGCTGCGAAGGCTGCCGCCTGCTCGTGCCTGAAGTCTATACAGCGGATCCCCAAGTCCTCCGCCGCCATCACTATGTCGAAGTTGGGGCCGCCCATCAGGTAGAAGAGCGTATCAACCCCCTCCTCCTTCAGTGTCCGGGATATGAGATAACTTCCGATAACCTTGCTCATATATCTCTCCTAACGTTGAGTTCCTGGTGAATGGGCCGCGAAACGATTGGCCTTCCGAGACCCGCATCGCAGGCAAGGTTATCACAAACCAGTCATAGTTGTGTAACGGGGGCGTGCTATAATCGCACGACCGGAAACGCGCCTTGCGCGGTCATTCTGTCACAAGGCGTGTAACCATTCACCCTGCCATCCTATGAGGAGACCGGCATGACGACTCAGACACTACCCGGAACGGAACCGGACATACGACTGGACGCCCCCCAGAAGAGGCTGTTCACCAGCGAGGAATACCATGCCATGGGCAAAGCCGGAATCCTCGGACACCAGGAGCGTGTGGAACTCCTCGAAGGAGAGATTATCGTTATGTCGCCAATCGGAAACCGGCACGCTCTGTGCGTTCTCTGGCTAACCGAAGCATTCTACGAATCAGGCAGACTTTCCGGACGGGCGCATATCCAGACACAGAACCCGGTGGCCGCGTCCTCGATTTCCGAGCCTCAGCCCGACCTCATGCTGCTTGCCTATAGGGAGGACCGATACGGATCCCTATTCAGCCACCCACGCCCGCAGGACGTTCTGCTGATCGTGGAGGTGGCAGATTCATCGCTAAGCTATGACCGTAATCGAAAGTTGAGACACTACGCCGAAGTCGGAATACCCGAAGTATGGATAGCGAACCTGCGAGACGACCGGATAGAGTCGCATACCGAGCCTTCTCCCGAAGGCTACCTCGTCTCACACATCTATGAGCGCGGCGACACCATATCGCCGACCGCCTTCCCTGACCTGAAAATCGAGGTGAACGACATCATCCCGCCCCGCCCGGAGCAGTCAGACGTTCCGTAGAAACTAAACATCAATACCACTGTCAAAATCCATACACACAAACCAAGCAGGCGGTGAACAATGTCAACTGTCGAATACGAGATCAGAGACAAGGTCGGATACATAACCTTCAACCGGCCGGATAAGCTCAATGCGATAGACGTGGATATGCGCAACGAAATCTGGCAAGTCATGCACGACGTGAACGACAACCCGGAAGTCTGGATGGCGGTGATTACAGGAAGGGGCCGAGCTTTTTCAGTAGGCCATGATCTGGTCTCCATGTCGGGCAGGGGCGACGACCTGTACGAAGACGAAATCTCCACCGAAGACCTCTATGTATATCAGACCCAGATATACAAGCCCCTGATCGCGTCCATCAACGGCTTCTGCCTGGCGCAGGGCGGCGGTATCGCGCTGGCCTCAGACATCCGCATCGCGTCCGACCAGGCGCAGTTCGGCTGGCCGCAGGCGCGGCGCGGCATCGGGTCGGTCAGCGGGCCTTGTATGCTGGCGCACCGTGTGCCTCTGAACTTCGCCTTTGAGTTCCTGTTCACCGGCAACATGATCCCGGCGTCCCGCGCGCTCGAACTCGGACTGGTGAACAAGGTTGTCCCGCACGACGAACTCGAGTCGGCCACCAACGAGTATGTCGAAACACTCAAGGCGAACGCGCCGCTCGCAATGCGCGCCATTAAGGAAGTCACGCTGCGCGGCATCAACATGAGGCTGGAAGACCGCGTCCGGCTCGCGGGAATAGTCAACAGGCGGCTCCAGCGAACCCGGGACGCACAAGAGGGCATAACCGCATTTGCAGAGAAGCGGACGCCCGTGTTCCAGGGTAAATAGCCATCGTTCCATAGCATCAACCACACCACCCCACCCCAAATTCAGAAGGACGGAGACGACCATGACCACTCAGGGCAGCGATTTCTACCGGAGATTGGGTGTCAAGCCCATCATAAACGCGGCTAGCTGGATAACCGTGCACGGCGGCAGCATAATGCCGCCGCCCGTCGTGCAGGCGATGGAGGAAGCCTCACGCTGGTTTGTTGATATGCACGAGCTCAACCGGAAGGCGGGCGATGTAATCGCCAAGCTGACAGGAGCCGAAGCGGGACTGGTAACAGCAGGATCGGCCGCGGGCATGGTTCTCGAAGCCGCCGCCTGCATGGCCGGAAATGACCCCGCCAGGGTGTGGCAACTGCCCAACACTACTGGCATGAAGAACGAGATAGTCATTCACCGCGCCCACAGGGTGAACTATGACCACAACTTCAGGACTGCGGGCGCGACCCTGGTCGAGATAGGCAACACCGGCACGACACACGAATGGGAACTCGAGGCCGCGATAAGCGAGAACACCGCGGCAGTGGCCTACGTATTCGGGCCAAGGCGCGGGGGCGCGCTTCCCTTGAGCAGAGTGGTCGAGATAGCGCACGACCGCAACGTGCCTGTCATAGTGGACGCCGCCGCTATGCTTCCGCCGCCCGAGAACCTGAGCAAGTACATACGGCAGGGCGCGGACATGGTCAGCTTCAGCGGCGGCAAGGGCGTGCAGGGTCCGCAGTCCACAGGGATACTCGCCGGACGCGCAGACCTCATAGAGGCGGCCTATGCCAACTCGGCTCCGAACTCGGAGTCGGTCGGACGCTCGGCAAAGGTCTGCAAAGAGGAGATAGCGGGCCTGGTTACGGCCCTGGAGATATTCGTCGACACCGACTTCGACGCTGTGCAGGCGGACTGGAGAGCCAAGTCCGCCCATGTTGCCGAGCGACTGAGCGGCATCCCCGGGCTGCGCGTAGAACTGCTTGAAGCCCAGCCCGAATTGGAAGAGCCGGACTCCAACACCCCGCGCGCCGAAATCCACTTCACGCCCCAGTGGTCGGGGCCGACTAGGGACGAGGTGATTCGTATGCTGGAAGAGGGCGAGCCTGGAATACGGGTGAGAGCGCTCAGCTTCACCGACAGTATCATTTTCATTCCGGTCAACGTTCGGCGCGGCGAGGAAGAGGTCGTGGCGCGGCGTCTCCGCGAAATTCTTACATAGTCCGCCTGACCGGAGTCCGCAGTAACAGCCAGAACAGTCTTCACGTCCAACGACTACGCGACATTGGCAACACTGCCAATTAGGTATATCATTCTAAGAAGAACAGCCCATAGGAGACCGACTATGACGACAGTGAAATACGCTCTCGACGAGTTTATATATGACATGAGCGCGCTGGTGGATGAACAGCCTGACCAGGAGCGTCTGTTCGACCGGGGTTCGGCATATCTGGAACAGCTCATCAACAATCCCGACACCATACCCGAAGAGTACCGAATCCCCGCTATCAGAAACGGGTGCAGGGCCAACCATGGCACATACGTCCTCCACTACGGCGACAACGGCCTGCTGGTCACCTCCGTGGTCTGGGGCCCGGGTGACCACATTGGCCCTCACGACCACTGCACCTGGGGAATGATCGGCGTCATGGACAACGGGATTACCGAGACCCGCTTCTCCCGCCACGACGACCGCTCCAGGGACGACTACGCTCTGATAGAGAAGGACCGCGAAACCCTGGTCAAGCCGGGCGACGTGAGCCTGCTTATTCCCGAAGTGGACGAGATACACCAGATGGACAACTTCTCCGACAGGCCGACCGTAGAGATACACGTCTATGGAAACGACCTCCGCGGACTCCAGCGCAGCAACTACAACCTGGACACGGGCATGGTGAAGCATTTCGCCACCACCCGCTTCGACAACTGCTAAGAAGACGACCTTGAGAGCGCGAACCCTGGCGCCGCTTCCCAACGGCCTTACGTTCAACGTCGTTGATGTGGAAACCGCAAACTATGATCGGGCTACCATATGCCAGATTGGCGTAGTTCATGTTGTCAATGGGCGCATCCGTGATGAGTGGTCAACTCTGGTGGATCCCGAGGAAGAGTTCACAAGTCGGTTTACCGAGATACACGGAATTTCCACAGAACAGGTGATGGATGCGCCTGTACTTCCCGACATTTGGAACGATTTGCGTAATATAGTTGAAAATCAGGTTCTCATAAGCCATTCCGCCTTCGACCGTACCGCGCTCGACAAGGCCGCTGACAGTTACAATCTGAACAGGCTGCGGGTGCGGTGGTACGACAGCGTGAAGATAGCTCGGAACGCTTGGCCGCAGATGCCGGGCAGGCATGGACTGAAAAACCTCGCTGCCCAACTGGATATCCGATTCAGACACCATGACGCGCTTGAAGATGCGCGGGCGGCGGCTATGGTTGTGCTGAGAGCCTACGGACATGGCTAAGCCGATGAGAACATGGAGTATGCTCAGAACTGACACAAACGCGAATTTCATTAACCCCGCCAACAAAAACGAGGTGTAACCTATGTCTTCCACCACATCCTGCGCCACGCTCGCCGAACTGCTCGAAGGCGACGCCCCATTCGCCCTGATAGATGTCCGGGACGCGGGGGAGTACAACAGTTCCCACATACCCGGGTCCAGTCTGATACCTCGTGGGGAGCTTGAATTCCGTATCGCCGACTCTGTGCCGTTTCGCGCCACTCCCATTATCGTCTGCGACGACGACGGGCGGCGCGCCGGGCTTGCGGCGGACACGCTCAGCAGGCTTGGATATTCCAATGTCGCCGCCCTGGACGGCGGAATGAACCGCTGGGTTACGGAGAAACGTCCCACCGAATGGGGCGTCAACGTCCCCAGCAAAGACTTTGGCGAGAAGGTGCAGGTGCAGCATGGCGTCCCCGAAATAGACGCCGTTGAACTTCACAGCCGCATCGAGAACGGCGAGAAAATGGTCATTCTCGATACCCGCACTCCCGAGGAATTCCAGCGATTCTGCATTCCGGGCGGACGCAGCGTCCCGAACGGCGAGCTTGGACTGCGAATAACGGACATCGTCGAGCAGACCGACGACGACACGACAGTTGTCATCAACTGCGCGGGCCGCACCCGGAGCATCATCGGAGCGCGACTGTTGCAGCGAATGGGCCTGCAAAACGTCGTTGGGCTGGAAAACGGCACGGCGGGCTGGGAACTGGCCGGATACGAACTCGAAACGGGCGCGGACAGGGTATTCCTGCCCGAACCCTCCGGATCGGGAAGGGCGGCGGCAGAGCAGTTCGCGGACAGGCTCGCTGAGCAGGACGGCGTCCGCTACATAGACGTCCCGACGCTCGAACAGATAGTATCCCGCGCCGAAAATGAGAGCGTTTACCTGATAGACGTTCGCGCCGCCGAAGAGTACCTTGCGGGGCATATTCCCGGATTCCGCTGGTTCCCGGGAGGGCAGGCGGTTCAGCGGTCGGACGAAGTGGCCGTGGCGCATAACGCGCCGGTAGTCTTTTGCTGCGACGGCAGGACGCGCGCCGCTCTAACCGCGTCCTGGTACAGGCAGATGGGCTTCGGCGAAATATACGCCCTGCATGGCGGAACAGGCGCGTGGGTGCGGGCGGGGAGCTCTCTCGAGTCCGGCGCTCCGGTGTCCGAACCGCTAGGACTGGCCGAAGCACGGGAGTGGGCACTTAGGCTGTCGCCTGAACAGGTCGAACAGGCATCCGGCGCGAAAATAATCCATGTCGGCCTGAGCTCGGAGTTCGCGCGCGGACACATACCGGGCTCGTCATGGGTTCCCAGGGGCAGACTCGAGTTCAGAATAGAAAATGCCGCGCCCGACAAAAGCGCGCCCATCATCGTCACCTGTTCCGACCCGCGCACCGAGCAGTCCATCCTAGCCGCCGCTACCCTGCTGGATATGGGCTATGCGGACGTAACGATACTGGATGGCGGTATGCGAACCTGGCAGGATTCGGGACGCGAGATAGGGACCGGACTCTCCGGCGTTATGTCCCCACCCACAGATATGGTCGCTTCCGGCCCGGATCGCAACTTCGCCGATATGGTCAACTATCTGCGATGGGAAGAGGAACTCGGACACAAGTACGCGCCCTATACCCCGTCGGCTTCTGCGAGAGTAGGTACCGGGGGATAAGAACGCCCGCAAATGCCCAGGGGCGAATTGTGGAGGTTACAAAAGTGATCGCAGATTTGTTGCAGGAACGGAGAGACAAGAGGGTGGCGAAAGCCAATGCCGCGACAGCGAAAGCCAATGCCAGGGCGGAGAAATATCGGGCAGAGACGGCAAAAGCCGAGGTCAGGATAGCGGAGTTGGAGAAGTTGCTTGAACTCGCGCGGAAGGACAATGCTCATGGGGACGACGACGAGTAACGAGGGTTACAGGTCCTCTTTGATTTCTTCCAACGCCTCAGACGCCGCGTTCGCCTCCGCCTCCTGCTTGCTACTTCCCTGGCCTTTGCCCAGTGGCATTCCGTTTATAAGCGCCTGAACTATGAAAGTCGGGGAGTGGTCGGGGCCGGCGCGTTCGAGTTCCTCGTACACGGGCGGAGTAAAGCCTCTCTCCATTGCGGCTTCGTGTAGCAGCGATTTGGGGTGGCGCGGCGGAGTCTCCATATCGGCCACGGCGTCCAGTTCGTCGGACATCACGCCCAAAGTGAAATCGCGCGTCGCGCCGTAGCCGCGGTCAAGAAACAGCGCCGCCAGAAGAGCCTCGAAAGCGTCGGCCAGGTTAGAGTCGCGCTCCGCGCCTCCAATTTCCGACTCTCCCTTTCCCATCACCAGCCACGCGCCCAGCCCCAGCCCTCTGCCCAGCCGCGCAAGCGCAGCCTTATCCACGAGCGACGAGCGCATCTGGGTCAGCGCGCCTTCGGGCAGATCAGGGAACCGCCTCGTCAGCTCTTCCGCTATTACCAGGTCCAGAACCGAGTCGCCGAGGAATTCCATACGCTCGTTGGACTCATCGAACACGCCCGGGAACTCCGCGACGAACGAACTATGGACAAGAGCCCGCTCCAGCAGACCGATGTCCGTGAACTCGATGCCGAGCGCCTGCTCTATCCGGTGAAGTTGGTGGCGTGATGCTTCATCACTGTGTCCGTCCGAGCCGTCTATACCGGTGGGCATCGCTTCAGGAATGGCTTCCGACATCACACCCAGCGGGTCGAGCAGCTTTTCCGTCCTGTACGCGAATATCTTCCGCACGACCCTGGCCACGAACAGCTTGTTGACTATCGCGCCTCCGGGGACGGCGTACGTTACCGAGTCTTTAGCCAAGGTTCCGCCATCCTTCTCTGCGAACGTATGCTCATGCGTCCACATACTATAAGGCCCCCTGCGCTGCTCATCCACAAACCTGTGGGGTGGCTCCCAGACGGTAATCTCGCTCTGCCATCTGATGGGCATTCCCCTGAGCCTCAGCTTGTAGTCAATCAGTGTTCCCGCCGCCATCCGAATGGGTGCGGGGGTAAGCGTCTCAAACCTGAGCATTGGCGGCGTCAGCATTTCAAGGTTATAGGCATCCGCGAAAAAGTCGAACACCTCGTCAATGGGGCGCGGCATCCATACCTCGTTTTTCAGCGTGAAAATTCTCATGTTCAAGTCCATGCAAGACGGAGAGCAGGCCTTGCCCACTCTCCGATTCTTGCTCACTATACGCCCGTCCCCCAAGATAGAACGGGCGCGTTCCTGCGATGCCGCCCGCTACGCGGGCTGTGGAGCCGCGCTCCCGCGCCGCATGATTCGGCGGAAGAGGTTGGGAATGCTCTCATTCATCAGGGTATAGACCACAGGGACTACGACCAGCGTGAGGACCGTCGAGCTTACCAGGCCGCCTATGACGACTGTGGCGAGCTGCGCCCCGATTATGCCGCCCTCGTCCTCGACAAAAGTAGCGAGGGGCACGAGCGCCATGCTGGTAGTGATCGCCGTCATCAGGATCGGCCTGAGCCTTACGCGACCGCCCTCCATCAGCGCGTCGTACACGTTCAGCCCGCGCCGCTGTCGCTGCTGTTCCACGAAGGATATGAGCACGATGGCGTTGGTGACAACGATCCCGATCAGCATCAGTATTCCCATCATGGCCGGAAGTCCGAGAGACCTGCCGGTGATCAGCAGCGCGAACAGCGCCCCGATAATCGCGAGCGGGAGGCTGGTTACTATCACGAATGGATTTCTCAGCGACCCCAGGCTCGCCACCATCACCAGATAGACCAGAATGACACCAACAGCCATAGCCAGGAAGATTGACTGGAATCCCTCCGCAATCTGCGCGAAAACACCGCCGCTCGTTACATCTACGCCGGGAGGCAGCGCCAGTCCGTCTATCTTTTCCTGAATCTCGATTCCCACCGCCTGCGTATCGTCGGAGGTTATGCTTCCGGTAATGCTCGCGGAGCGCAGGCCATCTGTTCGGCTGATGGATACAGGCCCCGGCTGCACCTGAACTGTCGCAATTTCCGACAGCGAAGATGCGCCAAGCGGACCCGCAATCACCAGCGCGCCCACGCCCTCGACGTTATTGACGGCGGACGAATCCAACGTCAGAAAGACATCCACCGCGCCGTCCTCGGTCTGGACACGGGTAACGCGCTGGCCCACAAAGAACTGGTTCACCTGGAACGCGACCTGCTGCGCGCTCAGCCCCACCGCGGCCGCGCGCGCCGGATCCACGTTGACGACTATCTCGTCCCTGGCCTCACTCACGTCGCTTGTTACGTTCTCGACCCCTTCGATTGTTAGCAGCTCGGCGATCAGTTGCAGTGTGGCCGACGAAATATCGGCGTAGTCACTGCCCGTGACGCTCACCTCAACCCCCGCAGTGGGGGGGCCGTTGCTCAATTCGGTGATGTTGACGACCCTGCCCTCGACGCCTCCGAGCGCGTCTCTCAGAATGCCGGTTACATCCTCAGGCGCGTCCTCGTTGAGCCGGATAAACGTGTTGGACTGGTTGAATCCACCCGGAACGCTTGCCCCGAAAGATGCGGACGGACTGCCGACTGTGGATGTGTACACCTCGGAATAGCGGCTGATCTCAGCCTCCATTTTCGCCACCTCCGCCAGAGTTTCCTCCGCGGGAGCGCCGGGGCGCAAAGACATATCTACGCTCAGGAAGCGTTCGCCGCCACTCTCGAACAGGTTGACCGGAATGAACGCGGTCAGTCCCAGGCTGGCAATCGTGACCACCAGAGCGGTTAAAAGAGTAATCGCCTTGTGTCCCAGCGCCCATCTCAGAACCGGCGTGTAGGCGCGCTGCATCCAGGTATCGGTCTCCGGCAGCTCATCATTTTCTCCAACGCCGTCGGGCAGATCTCCCTGCCTGAGCATATACGCGCCCAGAACCGGCACGGCGGTCAGCGCGACAAGAAGAGACGCTATCAGGGCAAAGCTGACAGTCAGCGCGAACGGGAAGAAGAACGCGCCCACAAGTCCCTGGATAAATCCGAGAGGAACGAATACCACTATCGTCGTGAGAGTGGATGCGGTGATGGCGGGCCCCACTTCTACAGTCGCGTCCAGCGCGGCGCGCCAGCGCTCCTTGCCGGCTTGTATGTTCCGGTACACGTTTTCAAGTACTACGATGCTGTCGTCCACCACCCTGCCGACCGATATGGCAAGTCCGCCCAGCGTCATAAAGTTCAGAGCCAGGTCCTGCCAACTCATCAACAGAACGCCGGTGAAGATGCTGAGCGGAATTGAAAGCCCGATAACCAGCGTCGGACGCAGGGTCGTGAGAATGCCGATTATTGCGGTTGGGCGCAGAGTGAGGAAGAACAGGAATACCACTATTACAGCCAGCAGCAGTCCCAGAATCGCTTCTCGCTCCAGCGTGGTGATCTGGTCCTGTATAGCGGGGCCGTCGTTCGAGACGGTAACAATCTCTATATCGGCCGGAAGGCCGCTCACCCCGTCCAGCGCGTCCAGAACCGCGCTCGTTACGTCTATGGTGTTCGCGTCGGGTTCCTTTATAACCGACACTCCTATGCTCGGCTTGCCGTTGGTGCGGGATATGCTGGTGGGGATTCCCGCGCTCAGGCTTACCTCCGCTATCTCGTCCAGAGTGACCGGAGTCGGAGTCGGCGGAGTCGCGCCGGGTTGGTTCATAGGCTGCTGAGAAAATCCGATCACAAGGTCTTTCAGATCATCTACCGACTCGTAAACATTCGTTGTCTTTATGGGCAGTACCTTGCCGCCGTCATCGCTGATGGCTCCACCCGGAAAAGCGACGCTGTTCTCTCTCAGAGCCTGTGAAACCTGGAACAGCGCAATTCCCTTCTCCAGTATCTTGTCCGGGTTAATTACTATCTGCGCCTGGCGCCGAACGTCACCCGTAACATCCGCACTGGCCACCCCATCCAGGCCCGAAATCTCGGGAAGTATCCTGGATTCCAGTATCTCTTGTATCTCGAATATTTCACGCTCCCCGGTGATGCTGAGTTGGAGTACTGGAAATGCGTCGGGGCTGATCCGCCCGACTATCGGCGAGGTCACCCCGTCCGGGAACGTGATCCCGCTAATGCCTGCATTGATCGCGCTTTCCGCCTCGGCCATGTCGGTGCCGAATTCAAAATTCGCCAGGATGATTGACCTGTTTTCCGAAGAGACCGACTGAATGCTTTCCAGCCCATCCAGACCGGACATCGCATTCTCGATGGGCGCCGTTACCTCCTCGACAACGGCGTCAGGATTGGCCGAAGGGTAGAAGGTAGTGACCGTTACCAGCGGAAATTCGATCTCAGGGAACAGCTCCACCGGAAGCGTTCTGTACGTAAAAATCCCAGCCGCAAGCACGAGGATAATAGTCAGTACCGTCACTGACCTCCGGCGCAGAGCCAAGTTTGTTATCCATCCCATTTACATCAACCTCATCCTAGCCATACGGCTATTTTCTTGCTATCGGTCCCAATTTCTTACCATTCAGGCAGATAATGAAAATTTTCACAATTTAATGATAGTACACGCACAACCGAGAATATAGAGTAATCCGACGACAAGCCTCAGAGCGACAAGCCTTTTGACTACGCCCGGGAATCGCATATTGGCCATTGTTCCAAAGTATGCGGTACAATGGATGTGTAAACAATTCGATATTCCGCTGAGATCAAAATGTCCCCACCCATCACAAACGCGGACGACAAGGCCAAAACGAGCATTGCCCGAAGGGCCGCCGGGTCATTCAGGCCGTACTCTTTTCGCGTCACCGGCATAGTACTGCTGATACTGGTTACCGCGGGTCTCGGGGTAGTCAACCCATATCTAACAAAGTCGGTCTTCGACGACGCGCTCTTTCCCCTGCGCGGCGAGGCACCGCCAGATATGCGGCTGCTCTGGATCCTGGCGGGCGTTATGGCCGGTATAACGGTCATATCCGGCGCTCTCGGCATCGCGCAGACGTGGGCAACAAACATAGTCGGGCAACGCGTAATGCGCGATCTGAGAGACAGACTTTACATACACCTTCAGGGCCTATCTCTGGGATTCTTCACCGGCGCCCGCACCGGCGAAATCCAGTCCAGAATTGCCAACGACGTGGGCGGCATACAGAATGTCGTTACCAACACGATGTCCAGCCTCCTGTCCAACATCGTCATATTCCTAAGCACGCTGGTCGCGATGACGCTTCTCTCCTGGCAGCTTACACTCGTGTGCGTCGGGACGATTCCGGTCTTCTTTCTGCTGTCCAGGATAGTCGGTGAACGCCGCCGAAAAGTGACAGCCGAGGCGCAGGAGTCCGCTGCCGAGGTGTCTGCTATCACCCACGAGACACTCTCCATCTCCGGCATAATGCTCGCCAAGCTCTTCGGTAGGCAGAACCAGGAGATAGAAAGGTTCCACAACGAGAATGAGCGAATGGCGACGCTGGCGATCCGCCGGCAGATGACCGGCCAGTCGTTCTTCACCATGATGCAGATATTCTTCTCCCTCGCCCCGGTGATCGTCTATGTCATAGCGGGCTATATGCTGACCGGCAGCTTCTCCACCGGCATATCACCCGGCACAATAGTCGCCTTTACGACCTTGCAATTCAGGCTGTTCTGGCCTATTGGGACGCTGATGCAGGCGTCGGTAGAACTCCAGTCGTCAATGGCGCTGTTCGAGCGCATATTCGGCTACCTCGACATCAAGCCGGACATCGAGGACAGGCCCAACGCACGCCACGTGAGGCCGAGCGACGTGAAGGGACACCTCAGCTTTGAGTCGGTGCGCCTCTCCTACAACCCCGAACACGGCGACCAGACGGCGGAGAACGGCGCGCGCCGCTGGGCGCTGGACGACATAGACTTTGACATAGCGCAGGGCCAACTCGCGGCGTTCGTAGGTCCCAGCGGCGCGGGCAAGTCCACCATCTCATACCTGATACCGCGCCTCTACGACCCCACGGCCGGAGCAGTGAAAATTGACGGCGTGGACGTTCGGGACATCAGCCTGGAGTCTCTCGCCGGAATCGTCGGCTACGTCACGCAGGAGAGCTACCTGTTCCACGACAGCCTCAGAAACAACCTGCTCTACGCCAGGCCCGACGCAACCATGCAGGAGATAGAGAGCGCGGCTAAGGCGGCCTTCATCCACGACCGCATCATGGACCTGTCCGATGGATACGATACCGTGGTCGGAGAAAGAGGCTACCGGCTTTCGGGCGGCGAACGCCAGCGGCTCTCAATAGCCCGCGTCATTCTCCACGACCCCCGCATCCTGATTCTGGACGAGGCGACCTCCGCCCTGGATACGACCAGCGAACGCCACGTGCAGGCCGCGCTCGAACCCCTTATGCGCGACCGCACCACCATCGCCATAGCGCACCGCCTGTCCACCATCATGTCCGCTGACGTCATCTACGTGGTTGACCAGGGCCGCATCGTGGAATACGGGACACACGACCAACTTCTCGAAACTTGCGGCTTGTACGCGAGCCTGTACCAGGAACAGTTTGACGGAGGCCGAGTCGAATCACGCTGCGAGGACGGAATCGTTTACGCCAATGGCCGCGTCATCAGCCACGAAGACATTCTCGCCGCCCCCGCCGCCGACTGAGCAGGGTTTGGGCCCGTTTGCAACGTCTGGTTTAGAGACTTGCTCCGCTGCGCTTCCCGATTATCATGATTCTCTCGCCTCTATGAAACACTTTGCGTCGCGCCAAATCGCCTGCCTTTGCTCCCCTTCTGCGATGCACAACTATTCCAATGATTTTTCTGGGAGATCTGTCCAATCGGAATGACGGTGACTTCTTTATCTTATACCATTTCAGCTTGAAGAAGCCGCATAGTGTTCGGGCAGCCCCTGAACGTTCCACTTGATCCACTCCCAACCCACAAGAGACTTCACTCGTTCGGGATCAGATTCCAACCTGCTCAGACAGGCGTTCACCGCCGCTACCTTCTCCTCTATGCTCCCATATATCCGGCCCTCTACCCACCTCCGAACCTCCTCGAACACCCGCTCGGCAGGATTCAACTCAGGACTGTACGGAGGCTGAACTATCGTCTTCACCCCAGCTATACTCTTCACCAACTCGCTGCGATGGCTCCGCGCTCCGTCCCACACCAGTGCTCTCACTTCCCTGTATCGCCTAACACTCAACACCGCGCGCGCCACAGTCTCAGACTTCATCGAGTCCATCCACGCCCACTCCAGCTTGCCACGCATAAAGTCCACCACCAGGAACAGGTACTTCCACTCATACACCAACTGCAATCGCTGTACCACCTTCACCCCACGAACCCCCCACACCCGGCGCGTCATACCACGAAGCCCCACTCTCATATCGTCGGCAAACCCAATCAGCGTTCCCGAACTCACTCCCGCTCTCCGAAGGGAACTCCCGAGCCCCCCTTTTTCCAGGACTTCTGAGCCTTCATGTTCGCCTTCTCATGTCTGGGTCTGGGAACCTTCGGTGAACATCCCAGCCGCTGCAGCAAACTATATATGCTGTTCCCTTTGAATCTCACTCCATACTCCGACTCCACCCAGTCCGCGATCTCTCCGGCGGTTCTGAACCATCCTCCACCAACCTCCTCCTCCAGCTTGCGTTCCTGTTCTGAGTTCAGATAACGCGGCTGACCCACGCCTCCCATCTTGCGGGACACAACTTCGTTGAGGCCGCCTTCTCTGTACCACTCCACCCATCTCTGGGCGCTGCGATAGTGAACTCCCACAGCCTCTGCCGCCGCTTTGATCTGCCAGTCGCAGCGTATCAGCCACAGTACCGTGCAGTCGGGTACGAATACTCACATCTCTCTGGGACAGGTAAGTCCTTTTCAGCGCTGCTGGTGTATCTTCTTCATGCCATTCCATTCTGAACGGGCGTCCAATCATCTGCTGCCCTCCAACGTCTGAACTGGCTTGAGTATAGATGAAGTATCAGATTCCTCCCAGTTCCTTCACGCCAACATCAGCCTGGAATGGTATTATTTGGGGCGACAAGAAGTACGTGCTGCCATCTCTGCTAGACGAATTCGCGGGGAAGGTTGACCTGATCTATATTGATCCACCCTTTGCCACCGGCGCTAATTTCAGTTACAAGGCCCGGATTCATCCTGAAAATGGTAGTATTGTGCCGAGCGGCGGGGGGGGGGGCGTAATGTAAACCTGACACTGGATTACCAACCCAACCTCATAGAAGAGATAGCCTATCGGGATACTTGGGGAGGCGGGCTAGACACTTATCTCAAATGGATGCACGGGACCTTGATTTTGTTACGGGAATTGTTGGCTGAGTCAGGGTCTATTTACTTTCACTGCGATTGGCGCACGAGTCACTACATCAAGACAGAGGCGGATAAACTGTTTGGGGCAGATAATTTCCCGACGGAAATTATCTGGGATACTCAAGTTTTGTCTGGTTTCAAAACCCTCGCTAACAACTATATCCGTGGACACGATACTATACTGTATTACGCAGTATCACCAACGTTTGTGTTTCATCCTCAACGGCAACCTCACCGTAAGGAGTATCTGGATAGGTTCAATAAAACCGATGAAGATGGACGTCATTACTTTGATGGTAGAGGAACCAGGCGATACCTTGACGATACCATTACTAGAGGCAAAGCAGTTGGAGACGTTTGGAGTGACGTGATGTCATTCCAACAAATTCCTACTTCATTAGAGAGACTTGACTATCCTACACAGAAACCGGAAGCCTTGCTGGAACGCATAATCAAAGCATCATCCAATGAGGGTAATTTAGTGCTGGACTGCTTTGTTGGTTCAGGTACCACCGCAGCAGTGGCGGAGAAACTGGGGCGACGCTGGATTGCAGCCGACATGGGACGGTTCGCCATATCCACTACGCGCAAGCGTCTGCTGGAAATTCCCGATGTCAAGCCTTTCCATGTTCAGAACTTGGGGCGCTATGAGAGGCAGGTATGGCAGTCTGACGACTTGGAACGGCCTTACCGCGAGTTCATATTGAAGCTGTACAAGGCCGAGCCAGTGGCGGGCTACCAGTGGCTGCATGGCGCGCGGGCGGAGCGGATGGTTCATGTGGGTGCGGTGGACGCGCCGGTCGCCTTGGATGACATTCAGAAGGTCGTTGACGAATTCGTAAGCGCGACGGGAAGCGGCGCCGGCTCACCCTCCACGCTCGGCGTGGACATTCTGGGATGGGACTTTGGTCTGGAAGTGGACACCGAAGCGCGCGCGATGGCCGGAAACGCGGGTATCGCCATTCGCCTTCTACGAATACCCCGCGAGGTAATGGACAAGAAAGCTGTTGACGCCGGGGATATTCGTTTTTTCGAGCTTGCCTCGCTTTCAATCGAACCGAATATCAACCGACACGGACGCAAGGTTGCGCTGACGCTGAAAGACTTCACGATGCCGCTGGGCGACATTCCTGACAATGTGCGCGAGAAGGTTACGCACTGGTCGCAATGGATTGACTATTGGGCGGTGGACTGGGATTACAAGGATGACACATTCAACAATCAGTGGCAGAGTTACCGAATGCGACAGGAGCCTCAACTACGGCTAACGACTCAGCATGAGTACGACACGGTGGGGACTCATGTCATAGTGGCCGTGGGGACTCATGTCATAGAGTGATAGACATACTTGGCAACGACACTACGCGGCGGCTGGAGGTGAAGATATGACCCAGTGTCTGCTTGCTCAATCTCTCGCTGCTGACAATCCAATAGCCTCGTGCGCTCCGGCAGTGGCGCACGCAGTCCGAGAATGGCGCCGCGCCGGTTATCCCGGCTCTACCAAGACCACCAAGCGTCTGCTGGCCTGGTGGTTCGAGACCGACCATGAGGTTGATGGCAGGCCATTCGCCTTCTACAATGCCCAGCGTGAGGCGGTGGAGTCTCTGATTTACGTCTATGAGATTATGAAGCGTCGGGACAACAGAACTCTGCTGGAGGCGTTCCTGTCCAACCCCGATGCCGACTGCTGCAATATGGCGATTTCGCCCGCTACGGCGTCAAAATGGCTACTGGAAGCGGTAAGAGCATGGTGATGGCGCTGTCCATGGCATGGAGCTATCTCAACGCGGTAAACGAATCGGATTGCGGCGAATACGCGACCAGTTTTCTGATAATCGCGCCTAACGTCATCGTGTTCGAGCGGCTTCAGGGGGACTTCGCAGGGGGCACTGTATTCCATCGCTACCTCATGATTTCACCCGAATACGGCGATGAATGGAGTGATATGCGGTTCTTCATGAGGGGTGACCGCGCCGACGTCGCTTCGCGTGGCGCGGTATATCTGACTAACTGATGTTACGCACTTAGCTATGAATTCCTAAACGAGAATGAGCCAGCTCAGCTACGAAATCTCTCTCAACTGCATAAGGTCAGTGACTAACACACAATAACTGTATGACGCGCCACAGACACGGGGAAGAGGACGGAGCGCTCCTCCCGGACCAATCGCTGACTTGCTAGGGCAGACCGTCAGTGACGCTCCGGACGAGCGCGATGATTTCGACGACCGAATCGCGCGGAGGCGCGCGCCGATGTTGGTAATCAATGATGAGGCGCACCATACCCACGATGAGGACTCGGCGTGGAACCGGACAATCCGACAATTGCGTGAGCGATTGGGAGGGGAGAGGTTTATGGCGCAGTTGGATTTCTCGGCCACCCCGCGCTTTAACGATGGAACCCTGTTCCCCTGGACGATTTATGATTACGCGCTGCGAAACGCTATCAGAGACGGCATTGTAAAGCAGCCAATCAGGGGAGAAGTAATTGGCGCGGGAGAAGCGGCGGCAGATGATGCCGCCGCTCGCTATGGGGCGTACATTACGGCAGCGGTGAGCCGTTGGCGGGAATACCGCGACCAACCAAAGCCCCTGAACAAGAAGCCTGTGCTGTTCGCCATGCTGGAGCGTTCTAAAGACGCCGACAACGTGGGCGAATACTTATGGCAAACCTACCCTGGTG
The DNA here is from genome assembly GCA_965197685.1 of Dehalococcoidia bacterium. Classification (GTDB taxonomy): domain Bacteria; phylum Chloroflexota; class Dehalococcoidia; order Lucifugimonadales; family UBA1123; genus VXRN01. The sequence continues at coordinate 75,182 of CBDANP010000007.1, read as the reverse complement.
ATTTTGGTGGCGACAAGCTGCAGGTAATTCATACCAACAACTCCGGTGAGTTTAGCGCCGCTAAGAGCCGGGTCGGCGATTTGCAAAGGGCCCGTGAAGTAGTCAAGAACATTGACTCCGACGACAGCATGATCAACGCGGTAGTCAGCGTTATGATGCTGCGTGAAGGTTGGGATGTTCGCAATGTTACCGTCGTATTGGGGTTGCGCCCATACACTTCCAAAGCCAACATTTTGCCCGAGCAGGCCATCGGGCGTGGTCTGCGGCTTATGTTCCCCGGTGAATCGGGCGCGGAGCGAGGCTATCAAGAACGAGTTGATATTATAGGCACGGACAAGTTCATGGAGTTCGTGGCGGAGTTGGAAAAGATAGAAGGCGTTGCTTTGCCGACCGAAGACATTATTCGGGATCCGATTATCATTGTCGCCATGTAATTGATTAGCGGCGTCGGCTAGGGGATTGCGGTTCTCTGAACATATTCTTATACTGCGGCCATGTGTTCAGGCAAAGACCTCCCACCCTGCCAGCATGGCGACCTTCTTGTCCAGGTCAACCGACTGCAAGACCGGAACGCTCGACAGTTGGCGACGATCAGGGAGTTGCAGAAGCGACTCGTCGAGGCTCAGCGAGCGGGAAAGCGCCAAGCCGCTCCGTTCTCCAAGGGCACACGAACCGCAAAGCCCAAACGTCCGGGCCGAAAGCCGGGCAGGGGATCGTTCAACTACCGAAAGCCTCCTTCCCATGGTGACCTGACGGAACCGATCATTGAGGTGTCGGTAGCCGGGGACAGTTGCCCGGGATGTGGGGGCAGACTCGAATATGAGGGAGTGAGCTTCGCCTATGTGACCGACATTCCCCCGATGCCCAAGCCCGATGTGAGGGGATACAGGGTACAGATATGCCGGTGTCAGTCGTGTGGCAAGCGGGTTCGCGGCCGTCATTCCGAAGTCGCCCCTGACCAGTACGGCGCGAGCGCCCATCGAGTGGGCAAGCGGGTGATGGCGGCGGCCCATGTACTGCACCACGGCGCGGGCGTTCCGGTTCGGAAGGTTCCCTCCATACTCAGGACTCTGACCGGGGTGAAGATAACCCAGAGCGCGATCACGCAGGACGCGCTGCGCCGCGTGAGGGGAGAGGTGGGAGACGCCTACCGCAGGCTGCGCGATTCGGTGCGCTCAAGCGCGTTCGTCCACACCGACGACACGGGCTGGCGTGTGGGCGGAGAGTCTGCTTTCCTGATGGCGTTCGAGACCGATGAGGTCACCGTGTACCAGGTACGCTCTCGCCACCGCAACGAGGAAGTCAGAGAGTTGATTCCCTCAGACTATGGTGGGGTGATGGTTGCGGACAGGGGTCGGAGCTATGACGCGCGTACTCTGTCCGGTGTGAGACAGCAGAAGTGTATGGCGCACGTGATTCGTTCTGTCAGTGATGTGGTTGAGACCAATGTGGGTAGAGGGCGCAGCTTCGGTAAGGGACTGATTGAACGTTTCAGAGAAGCGATGGAACTGCGAGAGTCATACCATCGTGGAGAGTCGGATGACTTTGTGGGTGAGTCGGAGCGGTTGAAACGGGAGGTGTCTCACCATCTACGCGAACGTCCGATGCCGGACCCGGACAATCAGAGACTGCTGAATGAACTCGGCAGGCACAACGACCGTGGCAACCTGCTGCGCTTTCTGGATGACCCAGGCATAGAGCCGACCAACAATCGGGCGGAACGGGCATTGCGCGGGGCGGTGATAGCTCGGAAGGTGTCTCACTGCTCGAAGACCGACGAAGGGGCTGAGGCGTTCTCGGCGTTCACGAGCGTGATCAAGACGCTGAGACGAGCTGTTGACGACGAGGCGCTGGTGGATGCTCTCTGCGATGTGTTCGGTGGCGGTCCCGTTCCCAGCCGTTCCTCCTGAACATCTTCCGCAATAATACCCCACTAATCAATTACGCTTCCTCAATTGCATACAATGTATCCTTGAATTGGCCAAGAGGAGCATACACATTAGCAAGAGCCTCCCATGCCGCTGCTTGACCCGAGTTGGACTCTAAGTAAGATTGCAACCGCATCTCCACATCCTGCACCATGTCGACGCTCCAGTCCCGGGAACTTCCAGGGTACATAGTTAACCCGATGTGCGGGTTTATGTTCAGTTCACCAATTTAGATATTTGCAGAGGAGGATTACCCTGAGCCTGGTTCAACATGAAAGCCATGGTGTGGCTGAGCGCTTTTCTGAGCAGACGATTGCTCAGATGCCACATATCCCTGGCCCACACACGCTTGATCAGGTAGCGGTCCACTAATTGTCCGAAGACCGTCTCTATCCTATAACGGAAGCGACTGATCGTCGCACTTCTGTGCGGCCAGGGCTCGGAAGAAGCTCTTTTGAACTGTGCTTGAAGATTAAGCCCATCTCTATCCAGTTCCTCTTTGAGTCTGGGACTCCAGTAGTTTCGGTCTCCCAACATGGTTCCGCGCCGCCCGTTGACCAACTCGGGAACCACAGCTGTCTCATGGACTTGGGCAGGCGCTATGCCGAAGCTGACTATCACACCCGGCCACGCCACCAGTGCGTGCAATCGAAAGCCGTAGAAGGTCTGGCGCGCAACGGTATCGTGTCCAAAGCCGGCCTCACCCCTGAAGCGCTGGCTCTGTATGCGCGAGCGAACTGACAGACAGGGACAGCGAAACTGTCAACCAGTTTCAGAGAGGGGTCGTATCTGACCTGTTCAAGCATACGCTGCCATATCATCTCCTTGACGCGCCACAGATTGGCCGCCTGTCTGACGAATGTGGTGCGATGTATCTTTCCCATTTCAGGGAAGAAGTGCGAATAGTGTCTGCGGAAGTAGTCATAGATGGCCTTGTCCTGGTTCAGAGACAGATACTCTCCTACTATCTCCATGGTGAGCGTCTCGCTGTCTGAGAGTGCGGGCGCAGGCCCTCTCTGTCTGAGGCGTATTGTTCCAAAAAGCTGTTTCATAGTGTCGTCAATAATGCAGAAAACGGTTATTATGAAGTCGTCCAGGTCCATGGCGTCATCCTCGGAGTTTGATGCAACCCTATTAGAGACGCTATGACTTGGACTTTCAACTGTTTCTATCCTTTATCCAAAAACTTGCACACGGGGTTAGTTACTATGCGACCAAGAAGCACACTGTCCACAGAAAAACTCCCGATTCCTTCTGGAAGGAGGATACGACCCGTATCATGAAACTTCCTTATGGCATACCGAAATTCACTCTTGGCCTGATTCCCAACTCCACCACGAACTCCTAGCCACTTGGCAAGTTCAAGAGTCGGTTTAACCAACGCCTCCCACTCACCAAGCTGATACTTCTTTACTTGCCACGGTTCTGAAAGTGATTCTCGCCAAAGATTAATTCGAGAGCGAAACTTGCCTCCGGCTTTCAGGCTTGCCATTCCGCGTGCTTCACGCATCTGAACGTACAGACCCAGTTCGCTACACCATCCCCGGGAACGCAATGGCAGTTCTTTCTTAATCTTGGCGATTTCCTCTAGGTTCTGTATGAGATCCGCTGAGGCCATGTTGTTCTTCACACCTGAGTGAGTTTCGTTATCAGACTGAGGGATAACACTTCGTGGTCCGTCGCGTCTCGTATCGCCGGATGCTATGATACACTCCTAATCCTAAACTCTATGACGGAGTAAGCATACAAGATATGTCCCAAGTATTCGATATAGCTGATCAGTACGTCGAGAGGGTCGCCGAGATGAACCCGCTCAGCGCGACCTATATGGGCGTGGCCGGACACGACCATGAGATGAACGACTTTTCGCCCGAAACCGCTGAGGCCGAGGCGGAGCTTGACCGCGATACGCTGGCGCAACTGGAGTCTGCGCATATCGAGGGCGACAGCGACCGCATTGCCCGAGAAGCCATGATGGACAGCCTCCGACTCAATCTCGACAGACACGACGCGAACGAGCATTTTCGCAATCTGAGCATGATCTTCAGCCCAATTCACAGTATGCGCCAGGTGTTCGACCTGATGCCCCGCGACACTGAGGAAGCCTGGAAGAACATAGCGTCCAGAATGGCGCTGATTCCCGAAGGTGTGGACAGCTATCGCAGAATGCTCGAAGAGGGACTCGAACGAGGTCTCGTGGTAGCGAAGCGGCAGGCCATCGAGACCGCGGCGCAGTGTGATATATGGAACGGAAGCGTCGAAGGCCACGAGTCGTTCTTCAATGGCCTGGTCAATACGTTCCAAGAGTCCGGCGTGGAATCTGAGTCTATCGAGTCCGACCTGCGCGTCGCCGCCGAATCCGCCAACCGCGGCATTGCCGGGATAGCCCAGTTCCTTCGAGAGACATACATCCCGGGAGCGTCAGACCGCGACGCCGTTGGGCAGGAACGCTACTCCCTGGCTGCCCGCGTCTATAACGGAATTGAACTCGACCTGCTCGACACCTACAACTGGGGCTGGGAACAGTTGGCCTGGGTAGATTCCGAGATGGAAAGCACCGCCGAAAAGATTGCGCCGGGCCGGACTGTCGAGGAAGTAATCAGAATCCTGGATACCGACCCCGCTCGCGCCATCGAGGGGGAGGATGAGTTCCGCGACTGGATGCAGCAACTCCAGGACCGCACCATCGGCGAACTGAACGGCGTACACTTCGACATAGCCGAGCCGGTAAAGAAGATCGAAGCCCTGATTGCCCCACCGGGCGGTGCGCTCGCCATGTACTACACTCAGCCGTCCGAAGACTTCTCCCGCCCCGGACGCACTTGGTATCCAACCGGAGGCAAGACGCGCTTCCCACTGTGGGGAGAGGTCTCTATCGCCTACCATGAGGGTGTCCCAGGACACCATTTCCAACTGGGGACGACAGTCTATCTGTCAGACCGGCTTTCGAGATTCCAGAGGCTGCTCGGGGGAACGTCTGGACACGCCGAGGGCTGGGCGCTGTACGCCGAAAGGCTGATGGGCGAACTTGGATACCTTGACAATCCCGACTACTATCTCGGAATGCTGGCGGGGCAGGCTCTAAGGTCCGTTCGTGTCATCATTGACATCGGTATGCACCTCGAACTCGATATACCACGCAACCAGCCGTTCCATCCGGGTGAAAGATGGACTCCCGAACTCGGATTGGAGTTCATCAAGCTGAAGAGTCACTTTCCACCCGACTTTGTAACCAGCGAAGTCAGCCGCTATCTTGGAATTCCCGGACAGGCCATCAGCTACAAGGTCGGCGAGCGGGAGTGGCTGTCGGCCCGCGAGGAGTCTAAGAGACAGCTTGGGCCCGACTTCGACTTGAAGGAATGGCACACCCGCGCGCTGTCACTGGGTCCTATGGGTCTGGCCCAGATGCGTCGAGAGTTGAGACCCTAGAATACAGGATTGGTCGATTCCATAAAGGCGTTCACAGATCCCTGACCATAATCCAAGAGTATTCTTCAACCTGTTCGTGGCTGCCGTTGTCGGTTATCTGTATCCATTGGTCTGTGACCGGTGCGCCCAGACGATAGTAGCCGAGACTCTCATACAGCCGTATGGCGCCGTCGTTGTCCAACGCCACTTCTAGGTTGACCTTTCCAAGTCCCTCGCGTCGAGCCTTCTTTTCGGTGGCTCTGATCAAGGCAGTACCAACACCTTGACGCCGGTAGGCAGGCCCCACATCCAGGGCGAACATCCGCAAAGAGTCCGGGATCTGGAAGCGATAGCCCGACGTGGAGACCGTACCTGCTACTTCGCCGTTCAACTCTGCCACCAGCATCTCGCGATAGCCCTTATGGTACTCTTGCCAGCGATGGCCAATCTGCTCTGAGCTTACGCCGGGGGCCAACACAGCGGTCAGCTTCGCAATATCATTTTCCTCAGCACGGCGAATGGTAATCTGTGGATCCCCAACGCCGGCCATGCAGTTACTTCCACTGATCGTGGTCGTCGGGCGGCCAGATGTTGGACGCGCCTCGCCCAGCGCCCTGAAGGCCGGAGTCCTCGCGCCAGTCGGCTGTCGAGTCTCGCCATCTGGCGAAGTGCGGGGCCTGAGTATGTGCCTCGAAAGCGGCTTCGTCCACATACACTTCGTACAGCCAGATACGGTTCGGATTCTCTGCGTCCTGTATAACGTCGAAGCGTATGCAGCCAGGCTCATCGTTCACAGAACCAACGGCGTCCCCGATCATCTCCTCGATGAACTGCTCTTTATAGCCTTCCTTAATCTGAATAGGAGCGATGATTACGTACAATGCCTGTCCTCCTGAAATATGAAAACGGTTCGTGTCGGTTTCCGGTTTAAGATGCCAATGACTTGCTGGCGGCGGACACGGCCGCGCCCGGGGCGACTTCGTAGCCGACCGTGGGCAGGATGGCTTCGAGGGCGGAGAGAGCGAGTAGAACGTAGTCCGCCCTGCTGGACTCGCCCATCAGCCCGAACCGCCAGACGCTGCCGTCGAACCGTCCGAGACCCTTGCCTATCTCGATGTTGTATTTATCAAGCAGCCTCGCGCGAACCTCGGCGTCGTCCACTCCGTCCGGTATCCATACCGACGTGACCTGGGCGAGCCGGTGCTCCTCGGGGGCGACCATTTCCATTCCGAGTGCCTCCAGTCCGGCTCTCAGGGCAGCCGCGTTTTTCTCGTGGCGGGCGAATCGGTTATCGAGGCCCTCCTCCAGAACTACTCGCAGACCCTCTCTCAGCGCCAAGACCATACTCACCGGGGAGGTGTGGTGATAGACACGGGGCGAGTACCAATAGTTGGCGTTCAGACTAAGGTCAAGATACCAGGACGTGGGCGGAGTTTCCCGCGACCGAATCGAGTCCAGCGCCCTTTGACTTACCGCCACAGGCGACAGGCCGGGCGGACAGCCCAGACACTTCTGAGTCGCGCTGTAGCTGTAGTCTATGCCCCATTCGTCGAAGGACAGGTTGTTTCCGCCCAGCGAGGTTACGGCGTCCACCATAAACAGCGCGCCATGCTCTCTGGCCAGGCGAGAGATTTCGTCGAGTGGCTGCCTGACGCCGGTCGAGGTCTCGGCGTGGACTATGGCGACCAGCTTGACGTCGGGATGCTCTCGCAGGGCATCGCTCAGCATTTCGGGGGGAAACGGCTTGCCCCATTCGGAGCGGAGCGCGACGACGTTCGCGCCGACACGGGTGGCCATATCAACCATGCGCTCGCCGAAGAACCCGCAGATACAGACGACTACGGTGTCGCCCGGTTCCAGGAGGCTGGAAAGTCCGGCTTCCATCCCTGCCGAGCCGGTGCCTGACAGGGCCATAGTCGCGGCGTCTCCGGTCTGGAACACCTCGCCCAGCAGCCCGGAAACGTCCTCCAGCATCAGAACGTAGTCGGGGTCCAGATATCCGATCATGTTCTGCATCATTGCCTGAAGCACTCTTGGACTGACCATGGAGGGGCCGGGGCCAAGAAGCACGCGATCAGGCACGGACAGAACCTCGGAGACCGGAGCGGCGGTTGGACTGTTTTCGATCATCGGCAGATTCCTCTTTCTGTGCTGGTTATCGGTATCTTCCAAGCCGTTGTCGTGTGATGGGTGATTGGGCAGAATCGAGTCTGCAAGTCGGTTAGCTTCGGTTGTATCGGTCCTCGAATCGCACGATGTCGTCCTCGCCGAGATAGCTTCCGGTCTGCACTTCTATTATCTTGAGCGGAATCGTGCCAGGATTCTCAAGCCTATGCTGTTCGCCTATTTGTACATAGGCTGCCTGGTTCTCGTGCAACAGGAACTGTTCGCCGGACTTGGTGACCTTCGCGGTGCCGCTCACCACAACCCAGTGCTCGGCGCGGTGATGGTGCATCTGCAAAGACATGGCCGCGCCCGGGTTTACGGTTATCTGCTTTACCTGGAACCTCGGCCCGAAGTCAACGGTCTCGTACCAGCCCCAGGGCCTGTGTACGCGGCGATGGTTCTCCTGCTCGTAGCGTTCATCCCGCTTGAGACTGTCCACCACCGCCTTCACGTCCTGCACCCTGTTCTTGTCCGCTACCAGAACCGCGTCCGCCGTCTCGACGACTATCACGTCCTCCAGTCCCACGACGGACACCAGGCGATGCTGTCCGTGGATCATTGAGTTGCGCATCTCGTGGGTGTAAACGTCGCCCTTGACAACGTTGCCGTTGGCGTCCTTGTCGCTGATGTCCATGATCGCGGCCCAGGATCCGAGGTCCGACCACTCGGCGTCCATCGGGACGACAACCGCGCGGCGCGGACTGTCGCCATTCGACCCGGTTATGCGCTCCATGACGGCGTAGTCAATGGTGTCTGCCGGACATTCGGCGAACATACCTGGGTCGGGTCTGTAAAATAGCCCGTCCTCCGCACCGCCGGCGTATGCCCTGCGGCATACCTGAACAATGTCCGGCCTGAATCGCTCCATCTCTTCGAGCCAGGCGGACGTTCTCATAATGAACATACCGCTGTTCCACAGGTATTCCTCGGTCTCGAGCATACTCTGGGCAGTAGCTTCGTCCGGCTTTTCTACGAACTCCGACAATTGGTAGGCAACGCCGTTCATTCCCGGCAGACCGTGGGGGAGTTCCGATCCCATCCGAATATACCCGTATCCGGTATGGGGCGAGTCGGGAGTCACCCCCAGCGTGGCTATACAGTCGCTCTGTGCCAGTTGCGCGGCGACCGTGACCGCGGACTGAAATGCGGCGACGTCTCCGATCACATGGTCGGCTGGAAAGGCCAGAATCAGCGGGTCGTCATCACCCTTAGCCTGAGATTCCAGCGAGAGGGCGGCGAGAGTGAGCGCCGGAGCGGTGTTGCGCCCGACAGGCTCGAGGAGTATGGACTGGGGCATACGCCCTATCTGCCTTGCCTGCTCCGCCACCAGGAATCTGTGTTCTTCGTTGCAGACGACTATCGGCTGAGCCATATCCGCTATCCCGTCCAGCCTGAGAATGGTCTCCTGAAACATGGTGTGGGAGCCGGTGATGGACAGGAACGGCTTCGGGTAAAACTCTCTGGACAGTGGCCAGAGCCTGGTTCCCGATCCTCCGGCGAATATGACGGGGTGAAGGTTCATCGTGCTCCAGATATATCAGATGAATGGTCGGCGTGGGTCGTTATCTTACCACTTCAAGGTCTTAACGGGTAGTTCTAGCCGTCCAAAGCCGCGCCGACTATGAGCTTCTCCATGGCCATTCCCAGCGTGGTGGCATTGTCCAGGCGAAGGTGGTTGCCGACCGTAGCCACGAACACCACGCCGAGAATTCTGCCCACACGAAAGTCTATGACCGTGGAGGATATGATCCGTCCCGAACTGTCGTGGACGGCCTTGAGCGCGACGGCGTCGTCGAAGAAGCCGAGCGGCTCCACCTCTTCCACCTCGATCATTTTCTGGCCGTTGTCCAGGGTCGCGCCGACATTGTCGGAGAAGTCCTTGAGGAATATGTCGCGCATCCAGTGGCTGACACTTTCGGGCGTATTGAACAGGTGGGCAACCGAACCCACAATCAGATCCGCGCCGTCCATGTCCAACTGTGCCGAGGGCGATACGAACTCTCTGAGAAACCCCGCGACCCGGCCGGCGTCCTGAAAGCGGCGTTCGGTGGCCTCACCGAACCCGTGTTCGGCGAGGGTGCGGTTGTCGAGCTCGCCCTCACGCACAGCAGCAAAGCCCTGGTACGGCGGCGGCAGATCCTGTTCGAGAAGAACCATGTTCGGGAGGTCTTCCTCCCGGAGGTCCATCGTAGCCTGTGTAATCGAGACCGGCACTAAATCCTCCTAATTGTCCAATGCGCGACACCGAAATTGTTGACGGCTTACTCCGCTATGTCAAGCGTCCCGCTCGGAAAGCAGGTTTTTCCAAAGTCAGTAATCATATTTATGCAGTGGCGCGAGTCGTGTTTTTCGTGCAGATAGTGTAGCGTACTGAAGGAGTGGTTGTGCAGTATAACGGGAAACTCAGACATATCATGGAAAGATGCATGGCTCAAATTGTGAGTCTTTTCAGGACAGTTTTTGCGTGTATAGTGGCACAGACCCACAGGATAAACTCCGACAGGCAAAAAGGGGACGTACAAAGAGCGCGAATACTTCATGGCCGCCAAGATGATAGGCGCGCCCACCTGGCCCCTGCTCCTGCTTCACATGACGCCCAACTCCATCCAGCCGGTCATCGTGCAGGCAACCCTGGGCATGGGTTTCGCCATCCTCGGAGAGGCTGGCCTCAGCTTCCTGGGAGTCGGCGTAGAGCCGCCCACCTCGACCTGGGGCAGTATGCTCAACCTCGCGTTCGGCAACCTGAACAGCGCGCCCTGGCTGTCGTTCGCGCCCGGCATTGCCATATTCCTGCTCGTGCTGTCCTTCAACTTCGTGGGCGACGGGCTTAGAGACGTTCTCGACCCGAGGCTGCGGGGCAGGTTCTAGCGGATGGACTCAGTCCCATTAGCGCTCAGATTCCCAGGGTCTTTTCGTTTTCAGTAGACAAGTTGATCAACAGGATGACCGTTCCCTCTCCCTCGATGGGCTGACAGGGGTAGGTAAAAGTGTACAGCCAAGTATGAATACCAACGTACAGCCCCCTCTCCCTGAGAGAGAGGGTTGGGGTGAGGGTGACCCACACTATTTCGTCTATGCGATGTTCGATAATGAAAACGCCCCTGGAATTCCCCCCTTGACCCGCCCCACCCCATACCCTATAATCCCATGTACGAACATTTGTGCCATATGCGCTGACAACCGGAAACCAATGACCCTATACCCCGAACTCCAAACCATAGTCCGAGAGGAAACAGACGACGGACGAACCATCGTCCGTTTCATGCAACACGCCATGGACGGACGCTTCCCCAACTTTACCCCCGTACACCAGATCATGGCGGGCCGTGTCCTCGCCATCCTCTGCATAGAACAGGGCATTGAGTTCGTCGAGTCCATCAAAAAGCCCGCTGTTCCCAAGACCAGAGACTCCGCGCGGGCCGTGTCCTCGCCATCCTCTGCATAGAACAGGGCATTGAGTTCGTCGAGTCCATCAAAAAGCCCGCTGTTCCCAAGACCAGAGACTCCGCCCAGCGCAGGGTCATTGACGACGAGGCTGACGCCGCCCTCACAGCCGCCCAGCGCGAAATCGCCGCATACGTGCGGAAACTCGCAGGCGGCGGACGCAGGATGATAAAGTTCCTCCTTGAAGCCATGGAAGGCGCCCTCAAGAGTTTCAGCCCCTCCCTGCGAATAGCCGCCGGAAAGGAACTCATCGGCTACGCCTTCCCCATATTCGCGCCACCGCGTCCCAGGAAATCCGGTTCCGAGCCACGTTCCAAGACACAGGACGAACCCGCTGCCAAGCCGACGCCCCGCGCCCAGACCGCAGCCGCCCCGCAGTTCACCTATCCACCCGCCGGTGTCCCACTCGGTATGCCCAGAGAAGAAGCCATGCGGCTCTACCGGATGAGGCACTGCGAAGAGGGCGAGACCATAGACGACTCCATATTCCGAAGGAGCATGGAAAAGTCTGACGACATGGAGGTTCAGCGAGCCGAGGCGCGCAGACTGTGGGAAGAGAAGGAGAGGTTTATCAAGAAGCGCTGCCCGAACCTGGATCCGGAACCCTACCCTGAGTTGTTCGACGGCCTGCTTGACCTGATTCAAACGGCCCCCGAAGACCCCAACGATTGGTGGGACGACGAGGACTGGGAACTGTGCGAAATGGGTCTGTGTGGAGAAACCGGCCTGCCATGCCCATGTACCACAGTCCCCAGGGAAAAAGACGACCCCTGACCGCTGCGCCCACTAACTGATACAGACTCATCACTGGAAGAGAATTGCAAAAGCCCCCTCTCCCTTGAACGGGTGATGCACATTGTATAAGTTCTTTAACGATTGAAGAGCGTAGCTAACGCCAGGTCAGGACGACCGAAGAGGCGATTCAACCATATGCCCACGTTGAGAGCGGCCACCTTGGCCGCCACTCGACTCAACAGTCCCCACTTGCTGCGAGCGCGTGGGAACTGAAGGCCAAACACCTCCTCCAACTGTCCATTGATGGTCTCCACCACCTGTTTGAGGCTACAATGTCGCCGTCTGGCCGCCTTCGACTCACTCCCGATATAGTTCTTGGGAGTCAATACTCTCGCCCCATACTGTTGTCGCCAATGTGTCTGCCACAGGGATCCGAAAAAGCCGTTGTCTCCAAGATAGGGTTCTGAGATTGGCCTGCCAACGGCAGACCTGGGCCATATAGGGCCGGTGGCTCCGACATATCTGTTGCCATTTCGTCGGATCGGGAGGTCCTGGGCTTGGCGGGGTCTTCCCATCTGGTTGTTGCGCCAGCACAGAAAACTCTCCGCCACCCAGCGGTCTTCGGTACTGGCCGGCGCGATCAGAAAGCCGGTTATCACACCCTGGCGCGATACTGACACAAGCAGTTTACAGCCATAGTAAAAACGTCTGTCGCTTCCACCTCTTCCTATGGACGACTCGTCCCCAAACAGACGATGGCGGTCTCCTCGACACATCCGAGCCAGAGGCACAGGAACACTGTCTATCGCCTGGTAGGCTGAGCCATAGGCTCCCAGTTCCTCAGCCACTGCCTCGGACAATGCTATAACGACTCCACACAGGTCTCGACTGCGACGATTGAACGCGCTCTGAGTGAGCATGTTTGGAAAGTAGCCTGTCCAATGCTCTGACACATGACGAACGAAAGCGCGCTCAGAAGTCCCAAACCACTGACCGCACAGAGTCAGAGTAAGAACCTCGCTGTCAGACAGTTCAGGGCGCCTGCCGGGACGAATCGGCTTGCGGCAGACATAATATCGCTTATAGAGGTCGTCAACTATCGTGTACAATGCGGTCAGGAAAGCGTCAAGGTCTAAGGTCATCGCCAGCCTCCTTTTGTCGGGTAAGGCCAGCGTACACCATCCCTTGACGCTTTCCACTTTCTTCAGTTGTTAATATGCATCACCCGTCTTGAGGGAGAGGGCTGGGGTGAGGGTGACCAGGTTCAGTGCCTGTCACTACAAGACAGTGGACAGCGTCGTAACGAGTCTTTTACAATCTTCTCTCGCTGCAGGGCCTTTTCAAAGTCCAAGAAAAGTAAGAACATAGCGGGATGGAGGTGAGTGATGGAACGCTTGTCAACATTGCCGGATGAGTTCAGTCTTTTGAGGGAGGAACTGGGAAGGATCCCCGACCGACGCCATAGACGCGGCACGGTCCACCCTCTTGGCGGAGTATTGACGCTGACGATGTTGGCTCTGATGTGCGGTCAACGCTCTCTGAGCGCGATTCACAGATTTGGCGATACTCACCCAACTGTACTGTGTGCGTTAGAGTTGAGGCGCAGTCCATCGGTGGCTACGCTGTCGAGGCTGCTGCGAATGGTGTCGGTGTCCGAAGCGCGTGAGGCATTGTTGAACTTCATGAGACAACTGGTGAGGTTGCGCGGATGCGATGAGACAGTGGCATGTGTGGACGGAAAGACAGTAAGAGGGGTCAGGGAGGAAGGAGATCAGCTTAGGACACTGCACGTATTCAGTCGAGAGGGAGCGTTGGCGCTGGACCAGATGAAGATAGAATCGCACGCTGACGAACCGAGGGCGGCCTTGGAGTGGGTGAAGCGGGTGTCGGGGAGCTTTTCGGGTCTACGTGTTCTGACCGGCGACGCGCTTTATGCGCACGCAGACCTTGCCGAGGCGATATTGGCCGAGGGCAAGGACTACGTGGTCAAGCTCAAAAAAACCAGCCTCAACTCTATCAAGACGTAGAACTGCTCTTTTCAGAGCCGACCGAACCCGACATGGAGTTGACCAATAAAGGCCACGGGAGGCTGGAGCGTAGAAAAGTGTGGGTGTCTGAACAACTGTGTGGCTACAGCGAATTTCCCGGACTGGCGAGCGTTATCAAGATTGCAAAGCGGGTGGAGTATCTCAAAGATGGTCGGGTTGTCCAAAGCATCCAGTACGCTGTGAGCAGTCTGTCCGAACTGTCTCCTTCAAGGGCGTTGTCGCTGGTGCGAGGACACTGGAGCATAGAAAACAGCCTGTTCCATGTCAAAGACGACAGCTTCGGGGAAGATCGACACGTGATGCACCAACATAGCAGTGGAGAAATTCTCAGCCTGCTTCGGAACGTCGCGGTAAGCTTGCTCAGGGGAGTGTGTTCTCTGTGGTCTTGCCAGGAACCTCTCACGGGCAGGTCTCAAAGACTCTGCGCACAGCCTTCTGTAGCGCTCAACCAATACTGACTTTGCAAAGGCCCTGCTCTCGCTGGAACCAGCCTTGTTGAAATCCGCCGGCTCGGTTTATAATGTCTGCGTCGGAAGGTCGGAAGATTGAGTTCAGGGAAGAGCGTTTCAGGCATGAGCGACAAAACAGAGTCGAAAAAGGGATTCACGCGGCGGCAGATACTCAAGGGCGTACCGATAGGAATAGCGGGCGCCGCGGTTCTCAGCGTGGTATCGGGCCGTATGGTGTCGGGGTTCGTGCGGCGCAGGCAGATGCCGAACGTCCCGGAAGACTCGATTTTCGCCCCGGACAAGAACCGCTACCCGCAAGCCTAGTACCATTCCCATCTGAATATGCCATACACCAACCATTTTCCGTCATTCTCGCGCCCCTACCGTCATTTCCGCGAAAGCGGGAATCCAGGCAGGCTGGGATATGGCAGAAATATATGGAAACTGTACTAGGCTTTCACGATACTCCACACTCTCCGCAGCCCGCGAAGGCCACACCCTTCGGGCGCAGGTGCGAACAGCCAATGATGCCGTTCTCCAGAGCAATCCTCCTGTTCCTGTCAGTAGTAGTGTCCGCGCTGTTCGGCATAGCTGGCTGCTCCGACAGCGCGCCCTCTCCACCTGGGCCGACGGCCGCTCCACCGCCAACAGCGACCCCGGTCCCTACCCCGACGCCCATAAACGTCGAGGGTATTCTCAGGCGTTCGGGCGAGGCCACCGCAAGCCTCGACACATTCCACTTCAGGCTGGAACACAACGACGACGGCAGCACTCCCTTCAGCGACACGCTGGACATAACCGAGGCGGAGGGCGACGTGGCAAGTCCTGATAGCATATCCATCAGCTTTTCGGGCAAGTTCGGCGGCAGGTTCGCCATGCGCGCCAGCCTGATTACGATTGGCGACGACAGCTATATGACCAACCCGCTGTCCGGCAATTGGGAGGAGGTGGCTGCCGAGGTCAGCCCGCTCGGTTTCTTTGATCCGCAGAGGGGCATAGGCGCGATGATGACCGGGCTGCGAAATCCGACTCTGGCCTCCAAGGCGGGAGACGAGTTCAGGATAGACGGCAACCTAGACGTGGAGGCGCTCCGCCCACTGCTGGGGGACGCCGCGCAAGGCGGAAGCGTGCGCGTGGAGGTCACATTGGAGAAGGACACGCTGTTAATGAAGAAGGCGGTGATAGAGGGCAAGGCGACCGCCAACGAGCCGGACGGCGTGGTGCGGACGATAACCCTGTCGCAGTTCAACGAACCCATATCCATCTCCACGCCCGACGGCCGCTGAAGCCTTGCCTTCCGTAGCGGGTAAGAGCGGACGACCCCGTTCCGGCTATCTCGCGCTGCTGCCCGTGTTCGCGGGCATATTCATCGCGGCGGACGACCAGACCGTCATCGTAACTGTGCTGCCGCAGATACTGCTCGACCTGAACGTGCAGGTAAACGAGCTTGATCGCGCGTCCTGGACGATAACCGGATACCTGCTCGGCTACGTCGCCGCGATGCCGCTGATAGGCCGGATGTCCGACGTATGGGGCCACAGGAACCTGTACGTCGCCTCGATGCTGCTGTTCATGGCGGGGTCGGTCGCGGCGGCGCTCACGACGAGCCTGACCTGGTTCGTGGCCGCGCGGGTGTTTCAGGCCGTCGGAGCGGGCGCGCTTCTGCCCATATCCATCGCCATCGCCGGCGACCTGTTCCCGCCCGACAAACGGGGCGTTCCACTTGGGCTGATAGGCGCGTCGTCCGAGGCCGGGGCGGTCATAGGCCCGCTGTGGGGCGGGCTGATAGGCGATTTCCTCGGATGGCCCTGGGTGTTCTGGATAAACATACCTCTCGGCGTCCTGGTACTCGTGCCGCTGCTGGCGCTGTTGCGCCCAAGCCCGAAGTACCCCGCGCGGATAGACTACCTGGGCAGCGCGCTCATAGCCGCCGCCCTGTGTACGGTGACACTCGCGCTGGCGAGGGTGGACGCGCCGGACACACTGTTCGTCATATACCTGCTGTCCGCAATGGCGACGTTCGGCCTGTTCATAGCTCGCCAGCGTAGGGCGGACTCGCCGTTGCTGCCGCTGGCGATGTTCGGGTCGCGTACATTCGGCGCGGCCAACCTCACGCACCTGCTGATAGGCGGCGCGCTCATCATCGGAATGGTGACGATACCGCTGATGGCGAACACCGTGCTGGAGATGTCGGCCCTGGGCGGGGGACTGATGCTGATGCGAATGACAGTGGCTATACCCGTCGGTGCCGCGCTCGGGGGATTCGCGTCCCAGCGAATGGACGGCCGGATACCCACTACGCTAGGGCTGGCGCTCATCGCCATCGGGTTCGGATTGATGAGCGCGTGGGGAGCGGACATCGCCGACCCTATGATGACTCTGCACCTGGCGACGGTGGGGCTGGGCTTCGGACTGCTGATAGCTCCGATAGCCCTGGCGGCGGTCAACTCTGTGTCCGTCGAACTGCGCGGAGCCGCCGCCGCCGTGGTGACAGCGATGCGGGTGGTGGGCATGACCTTCGGTCTGGCCGCGCTGACCGCCTGGGGAACCGGGCGTTTCCAGCAGTTGGTCGTCGGCCTTGAGCTGCCACTGGCCCTGCCGGGCGAGACAGCCGAGCAGACCCAGGCGCGGGTGCGCGAGTTCGAAGCCACGCTGATGGACGTGGGCCTTTCAGTCTTCAACGAGTTCTTTCTGGTAGCGATGGCTGTCAGCCTCATAGCCATTCTTCCAGCCATCTTCATGGCGCTGAGACAAGATCAAACGGCGGATAAAGCAAATAGATAGCCCCGCTGGATTCAGTACGACCTTACGCAATTGTCCACTGTCGCAGGTCCATTACGGCAGACACGGCGCTGCGAATCGGACAAGCACTGCGGATGTCTCCCTAATTCTGGCTGAACCTCCAGCGTATGTACGACCTGGACGTGGCGCGCGCTTCGACGGACACCAGCTTCATACAGCCGCTCGTCGAGACGTCCGGCTGAGATACATCACCCGAATCGGGATTGGGACAGATGGATTCTCGAACCCCGTCCACCGGGCTATTTCGTGAATTTAGACTTTCTGTCTTAGACTTTTTGTATTGACAGCGAAAAAAGCTCAATCCTATACTTGCCTAAATGCTCACATACTGAGGGGATGTGGTTGCAGTGGCGCGAATTTACTCCAAAGCCGCCAGACAGGTGGATAAATAGTGTGCGTCGGTCGGCGCATAGCAAGTCCGCATCTCCCCTCTCCCACTGTCCCTATCGAACCCCTGTATTGTATGTCCGTGCGACGCTTGCGCGCTCGGTGGGAGCTATGCCCATCGCCAGCAAGTAGTCTGCCTTGTGAAACCAGCCGGTGGCCAAATGACTAAAATTATCTTCGTTACGGGCGGCGTCGTAAGCTCTATCGGCAAGGGAGTCAGCGTCGCCTCGATTGGGCGCGTCCTGAAGAGCCGCGGCGTGTCGGTCTCACTGATGAAACTCGACCCGTATCTCAACGTTGACCCCGGCACGATGT
Source organism: Dehalococcoidia bacterium (assembly GCA_965197685.1). Classification (GTDB taxonomy): domain Bacteria; phylum Chloroflexota; class Dehalococcoidia; order Lucifugimonadales; family UBA1123; genus VXRN01. Next base: position 57,500 of record CBDANP010000007.1, on the reverse strand, counting down.
CGCCCTACCAGCACGGCGAGGTCTTCGTGACCCAGGACGGCTCGGAGACCGACCTCGACCTCGGCCACTATGAACGTTTCGTGGACATGAACCTGTCCAAATTGTCGAACATCACGGCGGGCCAGATATACAGCGAGGTCATATCGAGGGAGAGGCGGGGCGAATTTCTGGGCGGCACTATACAGGCAGTGCCGCACGTGACCGACGCGATCAAGCAGCGCATCCAGAAACTGGCAGAGGTGTCGAAAGCGGACGTTATCGTGGTCGAGGTGGGCGGCACGGTGGGCGACATAGAGGGCCTGCCGTTTCTGGAAGCCATCCGACAGATGCGAAACGAGGTGGGGCGCGACAACGTATTCTATGTTCACCTGACCTTTCTGCCCTATATATCGTCCACCGGGGAGCTGAAGACCAAGCCCACCCAGCACAGCGTCCGTGAACTGCGCGGCATCGGCATCCAGCCGGACGCGATAGTGTGCCGCTCCGACCACGACGTGGACGACGACATAAAGAAGAAGATTTCCATCCACTGCGACGTGCGGGGCGAGGCGGTGATAACGCTCCCGACGGTATCCAGCATATACGAGGTGCCTCTGATATTGCAGGACGAGGGCTTGTGCGACCTGATTATTGACGCGTTCGAACTCAAAGGCAGCGAGCAGGATCTGGTGGACTGGCGGAACATGGTCACGGCTATCCACGAACCCAAGCGCGCGCTGCCGATTGCCATTGTGGGCAAGTACGTTGACCTGCACGATTCCTATATATCGGTCAAAGAGGCGCTGCTTCACGCCGGGCTGCACTTCGACCTGGACGTTGAGGTGGTGTGGATCAACTCGGAGCGGATCGAGGAAGAAGGTGCGGACACGCTTCTACGGTCGGTGGTCGGCATAGTAGTGCCGGGAGGATTCGGAACAAGGGGCGTGGAGGGCATGATACGCGCCGCGACATACGCGCGCGACCACGATGTTCCATATCTGGGCCTGTGTCTCGGCTTGCAGGTGATGGTGATAGAGATAGCGCGGAATCTTGCAGGTCTGAATGGCGCCAACTCCACCGAGATGGACGCCGCCACGCCCCACCCTGTCATAGACCTGATGGACAGCCAGAGAGACGTAACAGACATGGGCGGCACAATGCGGCTCGGCGCATACCCGTGCAGGACAATCAGCGACAGCCTGGCGGCGAAGGCGTATGGACAGGATATTGTCGAGGAGCGACACCGGCACCGCTGGGAGTTCAACAACGCCTATCGCGAGCGGTTCGAGTCCGTGGACCTGTGGCCGACTGGAATATCCCCGGACGGCAAGCTCATCGAAATCATGGAATACACACCCGCAAAGTTCATGCTCGGCACACAGTTCCACCCCGAGTTCCTCTCCAGGCCGAACAGGCCGCACCCGCTGTTCAGGGAGTTCATGGACGCCGCCCAGACCGTCGTCCGCGAGGGCGGCCAACCCCCGCTGCCCCTGGCGCAGAGCTAAACGAGGATACTCGGAAACTACAACCCCCTACCCAATAGCCTGCCGAAAAGGGGGTGATCAGTGACAATTACTTTTGGCTGCACATCGTTTCAAAAACAGGATCGGCAAAGATGTTTGACGCCAATCCGAGCCTGCTTCACTGTACACCATGCTTGACTATGTATGCGACAGAATGTTAGCGTAGATTTCGTCGTATTCTTCCCCACATAATTGCGAGAGAGGCGAAAAATGACAATTCAGGAAAGCAACGATGCCCGGATTGATTATGAACGGGAGAACGCCAACCCTTCGGACTTGGAATTAGAGCCCGTTACATCCGAGGACGAAGATTATACCAGTGCGCCTGCCGATTACCAAATCGCAACCTATCCGGCCGACTTCACTTTGGAAGGCCTGCACCAAAAGTGGCAATCCAGAGAGATTATTATACCAGATTTCCAGCGAGATTTCGTGTGGAAACTGGCACAGTCGAGTAAGCTAATCGAGTCCTTTCTGGTTGGCTTGCCTGTACCTCCAGTATTTGTATATACCGAACGTCAATCTCAGAAATATCTCGTGATTGATGGACAGCAACGCTTGAAGAGCATTTTTTACTTCCTAGAAGGAACATTTGGTGGAGACTCTGGCAGTAAAGGAAGGGCATTTAGGCTTACCGGGCTAAACCCGGATAGTCGTTTCCTAGGCAAGGCCTTTGATGACCTCGCGGAAGCAGACCAAAGAAAGGTCAAAAATGCCGTTCTCCGGTCTTTTGTAGTGCAACAACTTGAACCGAATGATGACACAAGTATATACCATATTTTCGAGCGTTTAAATACTGGAGGCACGCTACTTTCTAACCAGGAAATTCGCAACTGTGTCCATAGTGGAAGTTTCGTAGAGTTCTTGATGAACCTGAATTATAATACGGAGTGGCGCAAGGTCCTTGGGAAACCGGCGCCGGATAGCCGCAAAAGAGATATTGAACTTCTGGTACGATTTTTCGCGATGCGGGATATTTCAAACTACCAAAAGCCGATGAAGGACTTCTTGTCCAGGTTCATGAAGAAGAACCAGGATGCATCGGAATGTTCACTCGCGCGAAGTAAACAGATTTTTCAGAACACATGCACTCAGCTACTAGACTCCTTGGGAGAAAAGCCATTTCATGGACGCAGTGGAGTAAATGTTGCTGTGATGGACGCCGTAATGGTGGCATTCTCGGAAAACCTTGATTGCATTCCCGTCGACATTGAAGCTCGCTATGACAGCCTACGCGGCGATGAAGGGTTCATTGCCAGAACCAGGCAGGGAACAACGGACGTAGCCATAGTCCGTGAGCGTTTCGATCAAGCCAAAACGGTCTTGTTCGGCTAGGCGTGCCTGAGATGCGTGTGTCCCGTATAGACATAGCCTTGGAGGTTTGCGAGAACCACCTGACCGCCACTAAATCCTTCGGCACACAGATTGAGACATTGCTTACCTACGCTGTGCTAGTGGTGATTTACGCCGAATTTGAGCAGTTGATCGGCTCCATCATTGACGAGAAATGTCATCTCATTGAGGATGAGGCGCTTCGAGAACTTGTCAGGGCATGTGTACGCAATGTCGGCCGAATCCAGTCTGGCGATTTGGGGGGTTTATTGGCACGATTTGGAGCCGAACGAAAAGCTGAATTCAGGAATGAAATCAGTGCTGAGCAACCCAATCAAAGAGCAGAGACATTCTATAACAACCTTATAACTAATCGCCACAATACTGCCCACTCTGGGGGATCGGGTCTTACTTTTGAGGAAGTCAAATATTTTTACGAGGAAGGCCATGTAGTGCTTGACTTCTTCCGACAATCACTGCTGATTGTTGACGCTGACTGACGAACTGTTAAATATTTTTCTCAATACGGTTTGTCCAGAAAACTCTCCGCATGAATGTAAACGCTGATACCAATTCGCAGTAACGTTGTTGTGTTTGTGTTGGCCAGGCTCAATAGATTCCCACTTTCGTGGGAATGACGATACACAGTTTACCGCTAATATTCATGGTGTAGTTAGAATCAAATGGTATGACATATATATACTACAATGAAAATGTCAACATTGCCTGACAATTGGGTCTAAATCGACGCCCTGACCCCCGTCCCGGGCGTGACGCTCTGCGCCACCTGCCCACGCTCGACGACCGGGGTTCCACCTACGATGACATACTCGATTCCGGTGGGCGGCAGCGAGGGGGCTTCGTAGGTGGAGTTGTCAATTACGCTGTCGGGGTTGAAGACTACTATGTCCGCGTCCATGCCCTGCCCGATTCTGCCCTTCCGAGCGAAGGCGGGCGTTCTGTCCTGAAGCCTTTGGGCAGGCATGAGCGAACACTTGGACAGCGCTTCCGAGAGCGACAGCAACCCGCGCTCGCGGACGTATCTGCCCAGTATCAGCGAGTATGAGCCTGCCGTCCTGGGATGTCCCTTGCCGTTTCGCAGGAACCCGTCCGTTGCGATGGCGGCGAGAGGACTTGTCACCGCCGTATCAACCGCGTCCTGCGGGGTCGAGTGGACTATGACCATACCGCCCGTCTCGCGGTACTCGGCGAAGGTCGAGGACGTGAGCCGCTCCCCGGTCTCCGCCCACTGGAGGCTTTCGTAGCTAATCCCGTACTTCTGCTGCCAGCCCTCGCTGAACAGCGCGGAGTCTATCGCGGTCATGCCAGCCGCGTATGGGTAGCACTCGGTGGTGACGTCCAGGCCGCGCTCGCGCGCTCCGCGTATCATGTCCAGCGTGTCCCTGGTGGCGTGCATTCCGGTGCTCTGAACGTGGACGATGTGCAGCGGCGCGCCGGTGACTGCCGAGGCCGCTATCACCTCTCCGGCGGCCTCGATGCTGCTCATCGGGTCCTGGTGTCCCTTTCCGCGCAGGTGGACGTGGCAGGACGCGCCGTACTTGGCCGCGATTCTGAAAACCTCGATAACCTCCCACCTGGAACAGCCGCGCGTGTAGTCCAGTCCGAACCCGACGGCCAGCGCGCCGCGCCGAAGGCCAAGCTCGATGCCGTCCTTTATGCGCTCAAGCTCTCCCGCCGTGGCCTCGCGGAAGGCGGCGTCCGCGACGGGGAGAAAGTCGCCCGGGTCGTCCATGACCTCGATGCGGACCGGAATGTGTCCCACGCTCGCGCCGAAATTGATGAGCGACTCGCCCCTGCGCTGGTCGTACCAGGAGTCAATGTCGCCCGCTCCCACCTCCAGTTCGAGCGCGGTGGTAACGCCGTCCCTGGCCTGAACCTCGTAGTTTTCCGCGTCCTGGCCGTGCGAGTGCAGGTCTATGAAGCCCGGTGCGACGACGAGGCCAGCCGCGTATATGGCCGAATCGCCCTCGATACCGGCGTCGGTCAGCGTTTCGATACGACCGCCTCTCACGCCAACGTTCCGAATGGCGTCAAGGCCGGATTCGGGATCTATCACCCTGCCGCCCCGGATTACGAGATCGTAAGTCATGGATTTCACCTCTGGTACAGATTCGATACGGACAGATACTCTTCGGCAAGCTGTACTTGTCTTTCTATCACCTCGCCGTTTTGGACGAAAAGCGTGTATGCGGCGGCGGCCGGCGACGCGGATAGAACCTTGTATCCGTCGTCAACGAACGCGAGGGCGCAGTCGTTGTCTATCGCAATGCCAACGCCGCCCTTTCTCTTCAGCATATCGTGGAAGTTCTCACGCCTGGGGACGCCGTTGGTCTCGCCGTTATAGTGCGGGCAGGCCAGCCCTTTCACAAGGCCCATTCCGGTCACGGCGATGTAGTCCCAGTCGTCGGGATTGTAGAACGACAGGGAATCGCTGTGTCCGCTGTCGAACCAGCAGATAGCACCCGCGCTCACGCCGCACAGAACCGTGCCCCGCGCGTGCGCCTCTCGCAGAAGTTTGTCCACCCCCAGCCTGCGCCAGCGGCGCATCATCTTCAGCGTGTTGCCGCCCCCGACGTAGATTATGTCGGCGCGGCCTATCTTGCGGGCCGTCTCCGCCGGGTCGGGAGTCGCGCCGAGCAGGTATAGAACGTCGGTATCGCAGCCGTAGGCGACGCGGTAAGCCTGGTCGAACGCCTCCCAGTATTCGACCGAATCGCTGCTCGCGGTGGGTATGAACAGCGCGTTGGGACGCGGCGCGCCCGGGCGCCCGGGCGCGAGTTGAATAATAGCCCTGTCAATCGGCTCGGTAGTCAGGGTTCGCAGGTCTCCGCCGCCAATAGCCACTACCTTTCCCATCTGAAACCTCGCCTATGTCAGACCGGCGGGATGCCGCGTGTGCCAGTCGGTTATTGCCTGGTACCGCCTGCCAATCGCCAGGCACAGATTCTCGTCGTAGGCCCTGGCCATGAACTGGATGCCGGTCGGCATTCCGTCCGCATCGAACCCGCTCGGAACCGATACGGACGGAATGCCGCAGCCGTTTCCGACCGCCCCTATCACGTCGGCGGGGCCGGTGACCGTGCGGCGGAACTGCTCGTCAACCGGCGTGGCGGTTGTGAGCGAAGTGGGCGCGGCAATAGCGTCATAGCCGGACATCGCCGCGTCAACCTCTCTGGCGATTACGCCCCGCAGCCGCAGCGCCTTCACGTAGTCGGTGGCCAGTATCGCGGTTCTGGCGTAGGGGCCATAGTGGTCTTCGGGCGCGGTGAGTCCGGCCGGGCCGCCCTCGGCTATGAAGTCCTCGAACGCGCTCGCAGACTCGACCATCAGGATAGTCCGCGTCGCCTGCACGAACGGCAGGTCGGGAAACTCGATCTCCTTTATATCCGCGAAATCGGCCAGCGCATCGAGCGCGGCCTCGAAATTGGTCTTCACCGCGTCCTGCGCTCCCTCCGTTGCGTTCTTGAGAACACCGATTCTGAACTTTCGCCCGGGGTCGTAATTCGGGTCGTATGTGAACGGTTGGGGATACGTAGTCGGGTCGTTGGGGTCGGGACCGGCTATGGCCTCCAGGACTATGCCGCAGTCGTCCGCGGTCAGGCACAGAGGGCCAAGTTTGTCCAGCGTCCAGCACAGCGCCATCGCTCCGTAACGGCTGACGCGGCCATAGGTGGGGCGCAGGCCGGAGAGTCCGCAGTTGTTGGCCGGAGAGAGTATCGAACCCCAGGTTTCAGAGCCTATGGCGAACGGCACAAGACCGGCTGCGACAGCCGCTCCCGACCCGCTGGACGACCCCCCCGTCCAGCGGTCGGTGTTCCACGGATTGCGCGGCGGGCCTGTGAAAGATGCGTTCGGCTGATTGTATCCCATGCCGCCCGCAAGCTCTATCATGGCGAGCTTGGCGGCCAGCGGCGCGCCCGCGCTCTCCAGCCTGGCGACGACGGTCGCGTCGCGGTCGAACTGCCGCTCGCTGAAAGGCGCGGCTCCCCAGGAGGTGGGTATGCCGCCCGACGTGGCGAGCAGGTCTTTCGCGCCGAATGGTATGCCCGCGAGAGGGCTTGGGTCGCGCCCGGCCGCCAGTTCCGATTCGACGCGGCGCGCGGTTTCGAGGGCGCGCTCCGACGTGAGCGTTACCAGCGAATTGTACGCCGGGCCGAACTCGTCCAGGCGCGCGAGACATCGCTCGGTCAGCTCGACCGGGGATACAGAGCCATCTCGGATGAGCGACGCGAGCGTTCTGATAGGCGTAAAGGCGAGTTCGTCAGCCATTGTCGTCGCTCCTGAAAGGCTTGAAGGTCGAGAAAGGCTCGACATCGTTGGTTAGCCGGACGGCGCGCATGGGGGCGAAGAATTCGGACAGTCCGACAACCGTCTTGCGTACCTGTTCCAACTGCTCGTCGTCCAGCAGGTGTCCATACCTGCCCTTGACTACGCCAAACATAAGGTCCTGTTCCAGAGATTTTCCAGTCCTGTCATCCATAGTCGCTTCCTCCCCACTGACAGCTTATAACCAAGTGTTCATATGTTAGCATGTCGGCCATTCGATAGGTTGAAGAAACGATAGCCCTCTATCCTGAAATGGAGGCCGTATGGAAGAGGTGAAGGAGAAGCCCGGGTCCGTTCGCGAGTCCTTTCTGAGCGTGAATGTGTCATGGTGGCCCGTAGCCTTCTGGCTGTTCGTAGGCCAGTTGATATGGGAAGGCGTTATGGTAGGATTAGATGAACATTCTCGACTGTTGACTATGGAGCTGAGTGAGCGTGTAAGGTTTATCAGGTCGGAGGTCGCGGACGATGTTCTCATATCAGTCGTTATCTCCATCGCGCTGGTTGACATTGGGAGGTATCTGGTGATTACGGCAGGATGGTTCAAGAATCTCGTTGACAGGAACATAGCCGCTTATGAGGAGAAAATTCGCGCTTCGGCCCGCGCCGAAATTCTCGCTGATGTGTTTAGAGTACTGGACGAAGATACGCGGAAGGAAGTGGAACGCGAACTCCGGCGCAACGGCGATTCAGCGTCTCCGCAATGACACTTCTGGCAGGGATATTCGGCTATCCAATCCAACACTCCATATCGCCCGCCATTCACAACGCCGCGTTCGAGCGCCTTGGAATTGACGCGGTGTACGAGGCGTGGGAGACGACACCGGACGCGCTCGCCGCTGGCGTCGCCGCGCTAAGGCGCGAGAACTACCTGGGCGCAAACGTAACGGTGCCGCACAAGCAGGCCGTCATGGAATACCTGGACGAGGTTGACGACCTGGCCGCGAGAATTGGGGCAGTCAACACCATAGTCAACCGGAACGGGCGGCTGGGCGGCTCCAACACGGACGCGCTCGGCTTCATAAACTCGCTCCAGGGCGAGGCGGGCATAAGCGTCGCCGGGCTGGATGTGGTTCTGATCGGCGCGGGCGGCGCGGCGCGAGCGGCGGCATACGCGCTGGCAGACGACCGGGCGGACGCGCTGACCATAGCGAACCGCACCGTCGAGCGGGCTGTGTCGCTCGCGGACGAGGTGCGGCGGACGGGTGTCGAGGTGAGCGCGTTTGGCCTCTCGGACCCGGAGTTTCTCTCCGCCTGCGGGCGGGCCGACCTGATAGTCAACTCCACGTCGGTCGGTATGCTGCATGGCCCGGCGGAGGGCGAGTCTCCGATTCCGGCGGATGCCATATCTCCCGGATGCGTCGTTTACGACATGGTTTACAACCCATCGGACACCCCGCTGCTCAGGGACGCGGCAGAGATGGGCGCGCGCTGCGTCGGCGGTCTGCCGATGCTGGTCTATCAGGGAGCGGCGGCCTGGACACGCTGGACGGGACGAGAGGCCCCGGTCGAGGTGATGTTCGGGGCGGCGAAACGTGCTCTGGGCTTATAGCTGCTCTTCTCCGCATTACGCCGGTACCTCTTGGACCACTCTCTCGTCTCCCACCCCGGCATCTCCGTTAGCGACTCCACCGACTCACGCTCGAAAGGAACCTGAACAGCCCGAGCCACTGATCGAAATGTAGAGCCGACGGCGTGTCTGAAAGGTCGAATCTCAGGTCTCGTGACAGCCTGTACACTTGGCGGCGCGTCAGTACCCGATTCAGAGACTGCTTCATGGAATTGCCGTAAAGACCAAAAGAGTGTCTGATGAACTTGCGGTATAGATTCGCTTCGGCGTCAGGGACCAACGGCATAACCCTTCGCGCCAGCCAGAGTACAACCGGCTGCACCCTTGGCGCAGGTACAAAATCGGTCGGCCTGAGCCTTCTAGTTATCTCGACGTGCCACCATGGTTTAATCAACAACGACGCAACGCTCTCAGGCGCATACGGACTGCCCGCAAAGCGTTCTCCCGCCTCTCTTTGCACAATGAGATGGGCTTCACATGGCGGATTGGTCGTCTCGACGAGGCGGCGTATAATGTCTGCCGTTCGGCTGAATGGAATGTTGGACAAGACCTTATAGTCAACGTCAGGAAGCGTAAATCGCAGGAAGTCACCCTCGATTAGCTCGACGTTGGATTCGTCCTCGAACTCCGTATGCAGGTCCCGCAGCAACTCGCCATCAATTTCCACTGCGATTACCCTGCGGGAGCTTCGCGCAAGCTCGCGGGTCAATATCCCCAGACCCGGCCCTATCTCGACGACCAGATCATTCCTGGAGATTGACGAGTGCGCGACGAGTTTAGCCGCGAGAGACCGGCTCCGCAGAAAGTTCTGTGATAGTTCTCGACGTATCCCTGCCCGGGTTTCTTCCCCGTACACGGGTGACCGTCACACACATGATATCCAACCTCGCCGTTATTCTGGAAGTATGTCAACAGACAGACCGCATGCTTGTTGGTGATTGTACGTCTGCATAGCTTATGAGTCAAATACGGACTCCGACCGGTTTCGTATGATCTGGGTACTCGGAGATTCTGGACCAGGACGAAATTCTCTCTCGACGCGGCCAACCCATCTTGAAATATCAAGCCAGTTGATGCCTAATTAACTCTGGGGAAAAGTTTAGTTTATCAAAGGCATCTCCGATGAAATACAGTTCCAGACCCAATGTTTACCTCGTGAGCAGGCCGTCGGTTGACTGGGAGCAGATAGCCGTGTTCCTGTCCGACGAAGACCTACCTCCAATCCCTGCCAGCATACGCGCGGGCGGAGATGACGCGAACGCGATCATCGAGACCTCCGCGCGGCTCTGCTATATGAGCTTCGGACGCGGGCGGCGCGATATACGGGACTTCATACACAACCTGCTCAGTTCCAAAGACGGGTCGGTTTTCGAGCACGTGAACTACGGCTTCGTGATAACGGGAGTCTCACGCAGCCTCACGCACGAGCTTGTCCGACACAGGGCCGGATTCGCGTACAGCCAGCGCTCCCAGAGATACGTTGACGAGACAGAGGGCGCGTTCGTTATGCCTCCCGCGCTCGTAATGGAGAACGGGGCCGCGGACGACGCCCGCGCCATCCTGGAAAGCGCCCTCGAGTCCGCCGCCGACAGCTATGTGAAGCTGGTCAAAGAGTTGGAAGATGTCCTACCGAGAGAGCGGTTTGAGTACGCTACCGACCGCCGCAAGGCGATAAGACAGGCGGCCCGCGCAGTCCTTCCCAACGCGACCGAGACCAAGATGTTCGTTACCGGAAACGTCCGCGCCTGGCGTCACTTCATCGAGATGCGCGGAGCGCCGTTTGCGGACTGGGAGATACGCTCTATCGCCTTGCAGATACTTGAACTGCTCCAGAAGGAAGCTCCCCTGATGTTCGGCGATTTCGAGGTGTCCGAACTGCCGGACGGCACACAGATCGCCACACCCAGATACTCGAAGGTATGACGACCAGAGACTCGCTATCCTCTGGTTCGTCACATACTCATCGGCCTAGAGATTATCGCTCCCGGCCTTGCCGGATGATTTCGACAATCTCCTCAGTGGTAACGTCCAGATCAACGCCTTCAACGTCGAGCGGGGATTGGCCTGAGGACTGCGGCCTCAGTATGAATGTCTGGCCGTCCCTGCGCCGAATCGCAACCTCGCCGTCTCTTTGGGCAATATCGAGCAGGGAGGCGAGATTTTGCCTGGCCTCAGAGTATGTATAGACTCTCATGGTTTGACCTCCAGGGTCTGCACACCAATCAGCGGCGCTACCGCAGCGAGTTTATCGTCGAGAGTGAGCAATGGCAGACGAAGACTCAACGCGCTGGCGAGTACATATGCGTCATATGCGTATATATCCAGTTGTTCTGACAACTCCAGAGACTGGCTCAAGTCAATGTCTATGAAACGAAGGCGCATCTGTTCGTAGCTTCTGATCGCGAGCTTGGCCTGCGCCAGCGTAATGCGGCGACGCTTGAACATCGCGGAGAAAGCATTCCCAATTTCCCAATGAACGGATGCGGGAACTACCAGACTTGAGTCGGCAGTGTGTGCAACGATGGCCAACTTTTCAGGTTCGTTAGCTATCACAGCGACAATCGCAGACGTATCAATAACCAGGTCCATGCCACTATTGTACAATGGTACATATCACGAATCAATTGGCATTCTGGCGTCTAACCTGTGAGTTTACGAACTCGGTTCAAAATCGCATCGCAGTATATAATGGATGCGCGAAAGGAGGCGTGGCTATCGTGGCAGAATCACACATATCCAGATGGGGGACGAGTTTAGTTGTCCGTATTCCCAAGGCCATAGCCCGACAGTGGGGTGTTCAGGAAGGATCCGCAATCGAGATCATCCCACAAGGTGAGCAACTGGTACTCTGTAAGAAGCGATACGACTTGGATGACTTGCTGGCCCAGATCACACCCGAGAATCTCCATTCGGAGCAGAGCACGGGAACACCTCAAGGGCGAGAGGAATGGTAGCGAGCGAATATGTGCCTTCCAGAGGCGACATTGTTTGGCTGAGTTTTTCACCCCAGGCAGGACATGAACAAGCCGGACATCGTCCCGCGCTGGTCCTCAGTCCCTTTGGCTACAACAATAAAACCAGCCTGGTGCTGCTTTGTCCAATTACGTCCAGAGTCAAGGGATACCCGTTCGAGGTTGCCTTGCCTAGCACAAGCACTATCAGAGGTGTGGTTCTTGCTGACCAGATCAAGAGTTTAGACTGGAAGGCAAGAAACGTCCGCTTTGAGTGTAACGCCACGTCACAGGTGGTTGGCGAAGTGTTGGAAAAAGTGAAAGTTCTCTTGAACTGAACTACTCAGGGCCTATTCCTTATCCGCCGAGAAGTAGCCCTCATCATCAGCGTGTTGCAACAGTCAAAAGACTGTACTCACGGCCTGCCCGTATTGACGGCCTAAATGCGCGTTGCTACACTCGCGTCACTCTGAAAGCTGGGGCAGGCTATGAAGTTCGGACTTTTCTACGAACACCAGATACCGCGTCCGTGGGACGACGGCGATGAGCATAAGCTGTTCAAAGACGCGCTCGATCAGGTCGAACTCGCGGACCGGCTCGGCATTGACTACGCCTGGGAGGTCGAGCACCACTTTCTGGAAGAGTATTCCCACTCCTCCGCGCCGGAGGTGTTTCTGGCCGCGTGCAGCCAGCGCACAAAGCGGATAAGGCTCGGACACGGCATCGTTCTCATGCCGCCCGGATTCAACCACCCCGCGCGGGTCGCGGAGAGAATCGCCACGTTGGACATAGTCAGCGATGGCAGGGTTGACTGGGGGACGGGCGAGTCCAGTTCGCGGCTGGAGCTTGAGGGATTCAACATTGACCCATAGCAGAAGCGCGATATGTGGATAGAGACGGTCGGAGAAACCGCCCGAATGATGACTGCCGAGCCGTACCCCGGATACAAGGGCCGCTTCTTCTCGATGCCGCACCGCAACGTTGTTCCCAAGCCTCTGCAGAAGCCTCACCCGCCAATCTGGGTCGCCTGCTCGAACCGTGAGACTATCAAGCTCGCCGCGCGACTAGGAATCGGAGCTCTGACATTCGCTTTCGTGGGCGCGGAGGACGCAAAGCATTGGGTCTCCGAATACTATGAAACTTTCAAGAGCGAGTGCGAACCAATCGGTCAGGCGGTGAACCCGAACATAGCGATGGTCACCGGATTCATGTGCCATTCCGATAGCGACACCGCGGTCGAACGCGGACTGCCCGGAATCCAGTTCTTCGGGTACGGACTCAATCATTACTACTCTACCGGAACGCACGTGCCGGGCAGATTCAACGTCTGGGACGACTTTGAGGCCAACCGGGGCGGGCAGCTCGGCCCTACGGGCTGCATCGGAAGTCCGGCGCAGGTGCGCGAGACGCTTCTGCGATACGAGAGAGCGGGAGTGGACCAGGTGGTGTTCATACAGCAGGGCGGCCGGAACCGCCACGAGCATATATGCGAATCGCTTGAACTGTTCGCCAGCGAGGTTCTTCCCGAATTCAAGGAGAGGGAAGAGGCCAGGCTGAACGCGAAAGCCGAGGAGTTGGCGCCCTTCATAGAGAAAGCCGAGAGCAGGATAAAGAGGTCCCGATACCGCAGGTCGAGTCCTACCCTGTTCTTATGGAAAAGCTCGGAATGCCCCAGGAAGACAGCCGGCAGAACGGCGCGGGGATACTCTCGCTTCTTGGCGTGGAAGCCGACGGCCAACAGAACGACTGATTCACATTTCAGGAGATAACGATAATGTCCATAGCCCAACTGGAAAAGGTAATCGAGCTTCTGACTGCCCGCGACAGGCCGGAAAACCCCACGATTGAGGACTCGCGCGCGGGCTTTGAGAAACTCGCGCGTGTCGTGGGCGGGAAGACGCCCGCGAGCGTGCGGCAGGTGGACGCGGGCGGCGTTCCCGCCGAGCTTGTCTCTTCCGAGAGCGCGTCGGGCGACACCGCCGTTCTATACCTCCACGGCGGGGGATACGTCATAGGGTCGCCCAGGACGCACCGCGAGTTCGCGCGCCGACTCTCTGCTGCCAGCCGCGCCCAGGTTCTGGTCATAGACTACCGGCTCGCGCCGGAGAACCCGTTTCCGGCTCCGGTAGAAGACGCGGTATCTGCCTATCGTTGGCTGCTGAGTGAAGGTTACGCCCCTGAAAGGCTATCCATAGCGGGCGATTCGGCGGGCGGCGGTCTTACGGCGGCGACACTGGTCAGTATCAGGGATCAGGGCCTCCCTCTGCCCGCCTGTGGCGTATGTCTATCGCCCTGGGTTGACATGGAGGGCCTAGGCGACTCGATGACCAGCCGCGCCGACCGCGACCCGATGGTGCAGCGCGAGGGTCTGGTAGGAATGGCGGGCGTGTATCTTGCGGACGCCGACCCCCGGTCGCCGCTGGCCGCTCCCATGTACGCCGATCTCAAAGGACTGCCTCCGCTGCTCATACAGGTGGGTGGAAGCGAGACGCTGTTCGACGACGCCGTTCGGCTCGACAAGAAGGCGCGCTCCGCTGGAATCGCGACCACTTTCGAGGAGTGGGACGAGATGATACACGTCTGGCACCTGTTCGCTCCGATGCTCGACGAAGGCCAGCAGGCTATCGAGCGTATGGCGGAGTTCATGCGGGACAAGTGGGATGGAAGCGAGTCCTGACGCGCCGCCTGAATACAATATACAGTATACAGTCGGCATCCGAATACATACGAAACTAAGGCTTGCACATGGCGATAACGAGACCCGAACCCAAATTCGACTGGTTCGTTCCGATAGACGGGGACGGCGCGCGCATTGGAACCGTTCGCGCCGAACGCCCTCCGACTTTCCAATACCTGCGCGAGGTCGTCGAGACCGCCGAACGAAACGGGTTTCACTCTCTGCTTATACCAACCCGATTCGCCAACGGCCTGTTCGAGGAGACCGCGCCGCTCGCCGAGACATGGACAACCGTTACCGCTCTTGCGGCGGTGACCAGCCGGATCAGGTTTCTCATAGCGGTCAGGCCAGGTTTCATATCGCCCGGGCTGTTCGCGCAGATGGCCGCGACGCTCGACCAGATAAGCGGAGGCCGAATAGACCTCAACGTGGTGCCGGGCGGCATCCAGGGCGACTTTGAGCGATTTGGGGAGACGAGCGACCACGCCAACAGGTACGGGCGCGCTGAGGAGTTCATAGCCGCCCTCCGCGCCCTGTGGCAGAAGCCCGACCCCGTGGACTTTGACGGGCAGTTCATCAATCTCAGGGGCGCTCTGGTGTCGCCCGGGGTGGTGAACGGCGGCCCGAAGTTCTACCTGGGCGGAGCGTCGGAACGCGCGCTCGACCTGGCCGGGAAACAGTCCGATATATACCTCGCCTGGATACTGCCCCAGGATCAGATAGCCGCTCACCTGGCCAGGGCGAACGCGAAGTTCGAGGCCGCGGGGAGGGACGCGGCCTATGGACTCAGGACTCATATCATCGTAAGGCCGACCGAGGACGAGGCGTGGACAGCGGCTGAAGACCTTCTGTCGGATGCGGCGTCGGTGGTCAGGGAGCAGCGACGCTCGGCTTTTGCGGGAACGGCGATGGTTGGACAGCGCGAGCAGTCCCGCGTCGTCGAGGACCACAAGCTCGGCCCCCACCTCTGGAACGGCATATCAACAGTGCGAGTCAACTGCGGCACAGCAATCGTTGGAACACCCGAACAGGTAGCGGAAGAACTGCTCGGATACTGGAAACTCGGAATTGACGAGTTCATCCTGTCCGGTTTCCCGCATATCGAAGAGTGCGACAGGGTCGCGGATAGTCTGGTCCCGCTCCTCAAAGACATGATTGACGACCAGATAGCCGCGTGAAACTGACTCTTCCATCCATGTCTCGGCGCTGACGCAGAAAGAGCCGATTCCAGCGTGGCGGGCGATCCGCGCATAAGCACAGACAAGGTGATAAATGTCCTCTCCGACCATCGAACACGACGCAAATCATTCCTTGTGGATGAAGTGGAGACTGCCGGGCCTCATCGCGGTTGGCATTCTGGCAGTAGTGTTCATCCTGTATATCGCGCGCGGAGCGCTGTTCCCGTTCATTATCAGTATAGTTCTCGCTGAACTTCTCTACCCCTTTGTAGAGTTTGTAGAGAGGTGGCTGCCGGGCAGACGCAGATTCCCGGGCGTCGCCAGGGTCATATCCATCCTGCTGATTTACATAGTCTTCCTGGCAATTATCGCGGTGATTATGTACCTCACCCTTTCCTCGATAATCAGTGAGGGCAGGCAGTTCATAGAGGCCGCCCCGCAGTTGTACGAGCAGGCAAGAATCAGCGCAGAGAGATGGTACGCGGAGTTCAGCGACCGCGTGCCGCCGGAGGTCATAGCCCAGATACAAGAACTGCTGGAGTCGGCCAGCGGTTCCCTCGCCAGCGCCGCCAAGAGCATAGTCGTTAAAGCCATCAGCGGATTGGTAAGCACTATATCTTTCATAATCGGGCTGATAGTCGTGCCGATTTTGCTTTTCTACCTGCTAAAGGACAAAGACGAACTGCTCGACGGGGTGTACTCCCCTCTTTCGTCCAACGTCGAAAGGCACACCCGCAACGTGCTGGGCATAGTTCACAAGGTCATCGGTTCATACATCCGCGCGCAGCTCATCAGCGTTTCCGTAGTGGGAATCATGGTGTTCGTGGGCCTGACTCTTCTCGGAGTAGAGTTCGCGCTCATACTGGGCATACTGGCCGCGGTATTCGCTATCATTCCCATCGTCGGCGCTATCATCGGCGCCGTGCCGGGTGTACTGATAGCTCTTGCTAACGATCCGGATAAGGTCATCTGGGTCGTTCTGGTATATGTGGTCGCCCAGTTGATAGAGAGCAACATCATCACGCCGAGACTGCAAGCTAACGCCGTTCGCATTCATCCCGTCATGGTGATGGCTATTCTGGTAATCGCCGCGGACATTGCCGGTCTCTGGGGTATGATAGCCGGAGTTCCATTGACAGCCGCCGCCAGAGACATTTTCGTGTACTTCCAAAAGCAGTGGAGCGAGAATCGCGGACAGGAAATACAGTCTGGGGAAGCAGACGCCATAGATGAGAGCGGCGGCGCGGACATTGACAGCGTATCCCCGCAAGCAGACCCCGGCTCAGCATAATCGGAGGTGTGAACATGAGATGGATAAGATACCAGTATGGCGGCCGAGTAAGCTACGGCATTCTGGAAGATGAACAGGTGGAGGAGGTCTCCGGGACGCCGTTCGGCGATTACAGCCGAACAGGACACCGCTTCCCACTGTCCGCCGTCCAGATAAGAATTCCATTCGAACCCCTCACGTTCTACGCTGCTGGGGTGAACTACGAGGAACACGTGCGAGAGGCCGCCGCGCTTCTGGGACGCGAACCGGATCTGCCCGAGAAGGCGGACGTCGGCTACCGCGCCAACAACGCGCTTATCGCGCACGGCGAGCCGATAGTCATCCCCAAAGACGCCACCGAGCGTGTACAGTACGAAGGCGAACTGGTGGTCGTAATCGGCAAACGGGTGAAGTATGTGTCCGAGGAGGAGGCGCTGGACTGCATACTCGGCTATTCCATCGGCAATGACGTGAGCGAGCGCACCTGGCAGGCGGGAGACCGCACACTGTGGCGCGCCAAGAACAGCGACACCTTCAAGCCCATGGGGCCGTGGATCGAAACCGACGTTGATCTGGACAGCCTTGAGACGACCGTGAGCGTCAACGGCAGCGTTGTCTCGCAGTTCCCGACGAACAACATGATATTCGGCGTCGCCCACTACATCAGCGAGATGACCAGATACATGACGCTGTACCCGGGCGACATGATCTGGATGGGAACGGACGGCGCGACCGAGAACATCAAGGCAGGCGACACGGTGGACGTGCATATATCCGGCATAGGAACCCTGAGCAATCCCGTCATATCCGAGGAGTAGAAAAATATGACCACGATCAATTCCGTACTGGGGCCAATGGACACGGCGGACATCGGATTCACGCTGTCGCATGAGCACGTGATAGTCTCGTCCGCTGGAATTCAGTACGTCTATCCCGAATTCATAGACCGCGCGGGTTCCATCGAGCGCGGAATAGCCGATCTGGGCACGGCCCACTCAGAGGGCCTTCGCACCATCATAGACGTGACCACGATAGACTTGGGGCGCGACATCCGTATGTTGGAGCAGGTGTCCCGCGAGTCGGGAGTCAACATCATCTGCGCAACCGGAACCTGGCGGGACATTCCCAGGGTGTTTTGGACCGCTACGCCGGACATGATAGCCCCGCTGTACGTCCGTGAGATAGAGGAGGGAATCGAGAACACCGGCATAAAAGCCGGAATCATCAAGGTCGCCAACGACATGGGCGGCGTCACCGAGGAAGGCGAGATTATTCTCAGGGCCGCGGCCCGCGCGCAGAAGGCCACCGGCGTCCCGATTTCCACACACACTTGGGCGCCGGAGCGTGTCGGAGAACAGCAGGTGGCGATTTTCGAGGACGAGGGCGTGGACCTCAACCGCGTTTACGTCGGCCACAGCAACGACACCACCGACACCGAGTACCTGACAGGGCTGCTGGAAAAGGGCGTCTGGATCGGGCTGGACAGATACCCGGGCAGGAAGACCGAACTCACGCCCGACTGGGAGGGCCGGACTGAGACGGCCTGGAAGCTGATACAGGCCGGCTGGGGCCGGCGCATAATGCTCGGACACGACTGGTCGGTCACCCTGAGCATAGTCAGCCGCGAGATGCAGCGGCAGCGAATGGAGTACAACCCGGACGGCTACCTGTTCATAACGCGGCGGGTCATACCGCGCCTGAAAGAACTCGGCGCAACCGACGAAGACATCAACAACATCTTCGTGGACAACCCGCGCCGCTTCTTCGAGGGCAGAGAGTAGCCTAAGGGCCTAAATCCCTACAAAACGGCACTCCAGTCATCAGGGTCTTTGCAAAGTCTGAATCAATCGGGGTGAACGATTCGGACCGAACAGCGGCGAGTGGGCCGGATTGGAAGGGTTTCATATATTGTAATTTATAGTTGTGCTGGTGAGTGCTGGTGACCCTAACAGGTGGCTGCTGGTGGGGTGCTGGTGTGAATTATCACCTGCATTTGACCTGTATTCACCAGCATTTAGCTTTGGGGAGAATATTTTTTATTTGAACGGGTTATCATTGATAATGTCCAGTTTATGGTTGTCAGCGTTCAGTCATCAGTGGTCAGTTCTCAGTCTTGGAGTGTATTGTAGCACAGTAGGAAGTGAATATGTAGTGATGTGGGAAACTCAGTCCGACTTTGAAAAATCCTGCCCACAATACAGGCTTCAACCTCGTTGATACATTCGTTCTGATAACATACACTATGCGCTGAAACGGTATGGGGTAACAGTTAGCGGAGCTTGGACAATATGGTTGGAACATCCGAGGCAAGGAAGCAGGATGTAGTGCGGACAACCCTGTTCCCTACGGCCCCTCCACTCAAACAATCCCTCCTGGACACCCTACGAAGCAGCGGCAAGCTGGACTACAAGAGATACTTGGGGTCTCCGCTGAGATACGCGGGCGGGAAAAGCCTCGCGGTGGGATACGTGATCGAACTGCTGCCTGAGAATCTCGACCGGCTCGTTTCCCCGTTCATGGGAGGAGGTTCCGTTGAGATTGCCTGCGCCAAAGAACTGGGGATGGGTGTCATCGCCTACGATATATTCGACATACTCTGTACATACTGGCAGGTTCAGCTTTCGTCCTCCGAAGACCTATACCGACGGCTTCGGCAGTTCGAGCCGAACCGCGACTGCTTCCGCCAAGTGAAGGATAGATTGTCCGCTCACTGGCGGGAAGGCGAAACCCTCGACCAACTCGACCTCGCCGCGCACTACTACTTCAACTCCAACACGTCCTACGGCCCGCACTTCCTGGGCTGGCCGTCCGACATTTACCTGAACCCGACCCGCTACTCCAAGATGCTCGAAAAAGTGCGCGACTTCAGCGCGCCGCGCCTCAGAGTCGAGTGCGACCGCTTCGAGGACTCCATCCCGCGCCATAGGGAAGATTTTCTCTACTGCGACCCTCCCTACTACCTGGAGGACGGCAAGACGTTTGTCGGGATGTACCCGCACCGCAACTTCCCGATACACCACAAGGGCTTCCGGCACGACCTCCTGCGAGATATGCTCCTCAACCATCCCGGGGGCTTCATACTCTCCTACAACGATTGCGAAGTTATCCGGGACTGGTACTCCGACTGTGAGATGTCAACCCCAACATGGCAGTACACATTCGGGCAGGGCGACACGAGAATAGGTGAAAACCGCGTCAAACTGAACGGAGGCTCTCACGTAAAGAAATCTCACGAACTCCTGATATGGAAGTATCCAGGCTAGGTGGCGTTGACGTTTCCCGTCATTCCGGCGAAAGCGGGAATGACGGGATGAAATTTCAAATATCAACAGAACCTAATGACTTGCCGTGCCGAGGTTCAGGTCCGATATGCCGCCAAAGAAAAACGGGGCCTTGCAATGCAAGACCCCGCCCGAATTAGAGATGTCCCAGGGAACACCTACCCGGAACACCTCCGACTACTACTATCCAATTCAGCAACCTCCTTTCCAGGGACACTTCCAAAGGCTTTCAACCACTTCCTCCCAAATCCCTGAACCCCATTATATGATGAACGGGCCGGTTTAGTCATTAGTTTTCAGTTATTAGTTCTCAGTGTGGGGTTGCGACGGGTTGTAGTACAGTATGGGAGTGGGTGTTTGGTGAAGCTGAGACTGAGTTTGGGATTCCCCCGCGCCGGAGGTGTGAATCGTTATGATCGGATATATGAACGGCGTGATTATATGGACCGGAGACCTGCCGCGCCTGAAGGAGTTCTACTGCGACACGCTGGGGATGGAACCCTACTCGGTGCGGCCCTACTTCGTCTCGTTCAAGTGGGGCGGCCTCAGATTTGCCATCGGCAGCCACGACCACGTGCGCGGACAGGCGAGAGACCCCCACCGCATCATGGTCAATTTCGACGTCGAGGGCATACACGACCTCCACAGGGAGCTTGCCGCGAAGGGCGTCGAGTTCATACGAACGCCGGAGCGGGAGCACTGGGGAGGCTGGGTCGCGTCTTTCCTCGACCCGGACGGAAACATCATCCAGGTTCTGCAACAGCCTCCCGAACGAAAGGGCGAACCTATTCCATGAGCGCGCAGATCGCCGGACGCTACGGCCCCTCTTCGTAATACTGAAGAGGCGAGCGCGGGTCGAACGGCCTGTACGGGTACTTGGATAGCTGGTCCTCGTCCAGGTCAATCCCGATGCCCGGCGTGTCCGGCACCTTTATGTAGCCGTTCTCCACCTCGAACGGGTTCACCGCTATGTCCCTGCCGAAGTCCTCGAGATTCACGAAGTATTCGGTTATCAGGAAGTTCGGAATCGCGGCGGACACCTGTATCGTGGCCGCCAGTCCGAGCGTGGTGCTGTTGAAGTTGTGCGGCGAGATGGCTACATAGTACGGCTCGGCCATAGCGGCTATCTCTTTCAGCTCCAGAATTCCGCCCACGTTGCAAACGTCGGGGTTGAGTATGTCTGCGGCCTGCTTCTCGAAGACCTCGCGGAACTCGAACTTGGTATAAAGCTCCTCGCCCGTCACGATTGGGATATTCACGTCGCGCTTGACCGCGGCCAGCGCGTCAATGTTCTCCGCCAGCACAGGCTCTTCGTACCAGAAGGGACGGTAGCGTTCTATCTCGCGGCCTATGCGCCGCGCGTGCATCGGCGCGAGCCGACGGTGCATCTCCACCAGAATGTCCACGTCCCAGCCCACCGCCTCGCGCACGACGCGCACGTTCTCGATGGCCGCGTTCTCCACTTCCTTGCTGACGAATGTGCGCCAGGGGCCCGGAATCGGGTCGAACTTCATCGCGGAAAAACCCATCTCGACGACGTTGCGGGCGCGGTCTGCGAGCTCTTCGGGCGGGCCGCCGCTCCATCCGTTGGCATAGACACGTATCTTGTCGCGGCACGCGCCGCCGATAAGCATATGCACCGGCATACCCGCCTTCTTGCCGGTGATGTCCCAGAGCGCGTGTTCGATTCCGCTGACCGCGCACCAGAAGTCCATCGCGCCGCGCCTGCCCGCGAAGTCGTCGTATGACCACTGGAGGAAGTGCTTGATGTTGCGGGGGTCGCGCCCGATGAGGTAGCGGCGCATCTGGTCTATGTGCGCCGTAATCTGCACGTCGCGGTCCGACTGGGTGTACGACTCGCCCCAGCCATAGAGGCCCTCGTCTGTCTCCACCTTGACGAAGCATAGGTTCTTGCCCCGGCCCGGGTTGGCAAGGAAGTGTTTGACGTCTGTGATTTGCATGGAGAACTCCGTTCTCGTGGTTCTTAGTCTTTAGTTATTAGTTCTTAGGCGGATAATAAGAGAGCGTAGCATTTTCCTGATTTGGACGAGTTCGTTGTTCAGCCTATGATAGGTTGCCTTATCAATCAGGTTCAGGTCACGGGCCAGAATGAGATGATACTCCAGTTCGCTTGCAGAGCCGGACGCGACACCAAGGAAACGGGCAAGTTCAGGGTTTCCGACTCTACCTGCCCCTTCAGCAATGTTAGCTGGAATCGAAGCTGAGGCCCGCCGTATCTGGCTTGTGAGTCCGAACTGTTCATTTGCAGGAAACGAAGTCGTAACTCGATAAAGTTCGAGTATAAGTTCATGGCTGCGCTTCCAAACTTGCAATTTTCTAAAGTCTTGCAAGACGGGTTCCGTAAACCTGTTAGCCTACTAAATGCTAATAACTAACTGATGTTACGCACTTAGCTATGAATTCCTAAACGAGAATGAGCCAGCTCAGCTACGAAATCTCTCTCAACTGCGTAAGGTCAGTAACTAAGAACTAACAACTTCATCTCGCCGTCCATCCACCATCCAGCACCAACTCACTCCCCGTTACCCAGCCGGACTCGTCGGAGGCCAGATACAGGACGCCGTTCGCTATCTCGGTAGGCTGGCCGAAGCGGCCCATCGGAATTCGGGCGACCATCTCGGCATAGGCTTCGGGGTCGGATCTGCGCTGCTCGGTCATTGGGGTGACTATCGGGCCGGGGTGGACGGAGTTGCAGCGTATGTTGTCCGGCGCGTACTGCATCGCGGTGTGCTTCGTCAGTAGTCTGACCGCGCCCTTCGACGCCTGGTACTGCGGGCTGGACTGTTCAGTCCCCACAAGCCCCAACTGCGATGATATGTTGATTATCGAGCCGCCGCCCGAATCTTTCATGGCAGGTATGGCGTGTTTCGTGCCCAGAAAGACGCCCTTGCTGTTTATGTCCATGACGCGGTCCCAGTCCTCTTCTGTCGTCTCGTGCAGAAGGCTCCACTGGCTCACGCCCGCGTTGTTCACGAGAATGTCCAGGCGTCCGAATCTGGCGACCGTCTCCGCTATGGCCTGCCGCCAGGCGGACTCGCTGGTCACGTCCAGAGGCGCGAACAGGCACTCGCTGCCCGATTCGCTTATCTCGGACGCGACCGCTCTGCCCTCGTCCTCGAGCGTGTCGCCTATTGCGACCGACGCTCCCTCACTGGCGAACAGCCGCGCCTCGACCGCCCCCATGCCTCTCGCGCCACCACTTATGAAGGCCACCTTGTCTTGGAGTCTCAATGCTTACTCCTTTGTCTGAACTGTGATTTATGAGATTTTTTATGATCCTCAGGATTAGGATTCGGGTGTCATATCTGCCATCAGGCGGTTTATTAGGGCGTTGGCCCACGCTCTCAGGTTGTCGTCGAGGTCGGTTCCGCAGTGCGGACAGTCGTAGTCGCCCACGCAGTAGCGCATACCGCAGGTGGGACATGGCTGGATAAGATCGAGGCTGTCTATCGCTTGTTGAATCTGTTCTTCGGTAGCCATATCTTCAGTTCGCGGTCCTCGGTTTCTTAGAGGTTGGTTACTGGTTGAATATGTGGAACGCCTCTTCGCGGGCGGGCATTCCGGCCAATGCGCCCCTTCCCCTCAGTTTCAGACCCGCGGTTATCGTTCCCAGCCTTCCGGAGTCCGCTATGCTCATGCCATTCAGCAGCCCGTGGATGAAGCCGCCATTGAAGGCGTCGCCCGCGCCGGTGGTGTCTATCGGCCCGCCCGGGGAGTATGACGGAATCTCGACTATCCCATCCTCCGAACCTATCACCGCGCCGTCCTCGCCCCTGGTGACCGCCACGACAGGCGCCCCGAGGTCGCGGTAATGCTGGACCATGCGGTAGGGGTCGTCGGAGCCGATGAGGGCTTGGGAGTCGTCGGGAGTATTGGGCAGGAAGTAATCCACGAACGGGAGTAGTTCTGAGGCCGCCTCCCGCATATCCTCATGGCTCCAAAGCTGGTGCCGGTAGTTGGGGTCGTATGAGACCTTCAGGCCGCGCTCTTTGGCTATCCGCGCGGCCCTCAGAACCGTCGCGCGGGCGCTATCCGATATGGC
This sequence comes from Dehalococcoidia bacterium, assembly GCA_965197685.1. Taxonomy (GTDB): domain Bacteria; phylum Chloroflexota; class Dehalococcoidia; order Lucifugimonadales; family UBA1123; genus VXRN01. The sequence continues at coordinate 33,332 of CBDANP010000007.1, read as the reverse complement.
CTGCGCGATGCCCGAACAGTGCAAGATCTTCGCCGATCCGATGTAGTCGGGGTCGAGGTCTTCGGGACACAGAGTAGTGGGCGCGCTGCCGCTGCGGTAATAGACAAACTCCCTGTCGCCGTCCGGCAGAAGCGCGACGAAGTGGACGGCATTGAACCCCTCGACAGTCCTGACCTGGCTGGTGTCTATGCCCAGCGAGTTCCAGGTGTTGAGAAGGTAGGCCGCGAACGGGTCGTCTCCCAGCCGGGTTATGTATCCCGTGCCGGTGCCGAGTCTCTGCGCGGCCACGCATATATTGAAGCTGTCTCCCGCCAGCGAGCGAGTGAAAGTATCTGCCTCCTCTATCGGGTCTTCAGAGAAGAGTTCGACCATGCACTCGCCTATGCTTATCAGGTCGGGCATCCTCTGTCCCTACTTTCGGACGTACTTGACTATCCGGCGGCCGGACATACCCTCCACCGGCTGGACGAAGTAGATGTTGCCGTCCGAATCGCCCGCCGCGCCGTGGCAGCTGCGAAACTCAGGCCCTCCCCAGCGAGCGAGCGTGTTGCCGTCCGAGTCCAGGACGCTCAGGAAGCCGCCGTTGTGTTCGGCGACGTAGGCCGCGCCTTCGGAGTCCATCCATACGACGGCGGGGCCGATGAGCTTGGAAGGCCACTGGCCGACATATCCGCCGTCCTGGTCGAATACCTGCACGCGGTCATTCTCGCGGTCGGCGACCAGAACCCGGCCGGCCGGGTCAATCCAGACGCCGTGCGGCAGGTTGAACTGGCCCACGCCGCTTCCGGGGTCGCCCCAGCTTTTGATATGGTCGCCGTCCGGGGAGAATTTGTGCACCCGGCAGTTGGCGTAGCCGTCCGCGACAAATACGCTGCCGTCCGCCGAAACCGCGACGCCCGCCGGAAGGTTGAACGGTTCGCCGCCATGCGTAACGTCGCTCCAGCCGTTCGAGGAGAACGCGGAGTTGTCGGCGCCCGTATCGGAGCGGTATCCCCTTTCGCCGATGGTCATCAGCAGTTCCCCATCGGTGGTGTACTTGAGAATCTGCCCCATGTCGCGGTCAACTATCCAGATATTGTCGGACGGGTCGGCGTAGATGGCGTGGGGAAACACGAAATCCACTCCGTCCCAGTGGCTGAGATAGTTGCCGTCGCTGTCGAACACGATAACGCCCCGCTCACCGCGATTGAAGCCGTAAACCCTATCCTGCGAGTCAACCGCGACCGCCGCCATGGGCGCGTCCCAATCGTCGGGCAGTTTTGCCCAGTCATAAATCACGTCGAATGTGTGCTTGTCGCTTCCAACCGTTGCCATGACCAACCTCTCTTGATTATCTATCAGCTATGCCGCGCGAACGGCCTCCGGCTTGCAGGCTTCCATGACCGCCAGCGTGGAGTCCACTCCGCGTCTGGCAGCCACGACTCTCACTAGGGCGGTGTCCAGCCCTTCCGCGAGCCGCGCGAAAGCCGCCGCCGCGCCGTCCGCCTTTCCGAAGTAGCCGACGCTCAGCAGTATCTCGGCTGGGAACGCCTCCGCGACTTCGTCCCCGGACGCGCCGTTCTTACGCATTTCGTCCAGACGCGCCAACTCGTCGGTGAAGCCCATGCGCTCGAAGTGCGCCCTGTACCCAAGCTGGCGTTCGCGCTCGGTGGGAACGGCGGCTCCGAGCGCGTATCCCATCGTCGCCTTGGCAAGCGCGATCCGCGCGGCGTCCACGTCGTCGTCAACGCATATCCTTATGTACTCGGCGACGTTTATATCGGACGGGTCGCGTCCGGCTCTGGCCGCGCCCTCCGCGATGCGCTCCCTGCTCCAGGCTATCTGCTCCGGCGTGCACCAGTTCAGGCTTGCGCCGTCTGCGAGTTCGCCGCTCATTTCAAGCATCTTCGGGCCAAGCGCGCCGAGGTAAACAGGCGTTTCAGGCGCGGGGCGCATACCGAGTCTCATGCCTTTCAGCGTAGTCGTCTCGCCCTCGTAGTTGACCCGTTCGCCATGTACCAGCGGACGGATGACCGACAGGTAGTCCCGCATGAGCGCGAGCGCGGACATCCGCCCCACGCCGAGCATTGCCCTCGCCTGCGGCCTGTACGCCCCGCCGGAGCCTATGCCCATTATGAACTTGCCGCCTGTTATGTCGCTTACCGTTCCGCCTTCCATCGCGAAGGACAGCGGCGTTCGGTACATGACCGGGGACACCGCTATGCCGGTGGTCAGCCCTTCGGGGACAACCTCGGTGGTCGCCTGCCAGCGCTGTACGCACAGGTGAAAAGAGTCCTGCCCATTGCCTTCGGGCGTCCAGATGCTCGTGTATCCAAGCCGTGCGGCCTCCTGCGAGACTTCGCACTGCTGATCCCAGTTCAAGCCGAGTGTCGGGTCGAGTCCAACTCCAATTTCCATGTTCGAACCTCGCAGTTTATGGTTGTTGGTTATCAGTCGTCAGTTTACAGGTTTGGTTTTGTGTTGTCAGGTGTTGAGACTATATCCACCAGGGCGATTGCATCTGTATCGTGCCGTCGGCCAGGGTCTTTTCAGAATCGGCGCGGATTCCCTGAGCCATTTCAAAATCAGTCATAGTTTCTCGCGCAACTACACAACCATTCCATTCTATGCTACAATATCCGCATGGAATCACAAAGTGTCTATAAGCGATAATTTATAATAACGGTCACCTGCGCCTGTTGAAATTTTTTTTACCCCCAAACGCTGGGAAACTCTGGGGAAACTCTGGATGAACGCTAGCTCAGCGTCCAGTTAAGCCCTGTTGTTACGCCCAGTGTCTCCCAGTGTCTCCCAGTGTCTCCCAACGCTTTATAAACCGACATATATGCCGTCGGCTTGAACAGGTCTCTCGACTTCGGTTCGGTCATTCCCGTGAAGCCTGTCCTCGCGGAAACGGGAAGCGGGCATCCATAGGCCACCGCGCTGGCAAACCTGAACATGAGACAGTGGGAAGCTGTGTTGCAGAAAGTCATGGGCGGGAATAGAATTTGTGATATTAGAAGGGGTTGCGCTACCGTGTATTGGGACGTTCGAGAGTGAGCGGGTCAGCGGTTAAATGCGTAGCTCCTGAGCCGGATGAAACAAGTCACGCTTCGAGGAGGCTGTGGTGCTAGAACAATTCAAGGTGCCTGAGGATATAGCGGTTCACGTGCGGGAGGACGCGCTTCGGGAAACTGTTGCGAGCGTATTCAAGAAGATGGGCGTCAGCGACACGGACAGTGAGCTTGCCACCGACGTTCTCGTCCTGGCGGATATGCGCGGCGTGGAGACGCATGGCGTCTCGAATATGTTGCGCTCATACGTCTCCGGGTACGGAAGCGGCGAGTTAAATAACAATCCGAACTGGCGCATCACGCGTGAGACGCCCGCCACGGCGAACATAGACTCCGACAGGGGTCTGGGGATCATCGTCACCCCCAAGGCTATGGAGATAGCCATCGAGAAGGCAAAGAACGTGGGCGTGGGCATGGTGACGATTCACAACTCGCGCCACCTGGGAATGGCGTCCTACCACGCGATGATGGCGCTGGAACACGACCAGATAGGCCTGTGTGTCACATCCTGCCCGCCCGGAGTGCTGCCGACGTTCGGAGCGGAGCCGAGGCTTGGCACCAACCCGATAGCGGTCGCGGCGCCCGCGGACAAGGAGCCGCCCTTCGTGTTCGACGCGGCGACAAGCACGGTAGCGGGAAACAAACTGGGCCTTGCCCGCCGTCTGGGCAACAAGCTCCAGCCCGGATGGGTGGCGGACGCGGACGGCATTCCCCTGATGGAGGAAGTTGACCCGCCCACGCCCGGCTATGAAGGCCGCGCTTCGTCGTTCCTGCTTCCGGTTGGCGGCAACCGCGAGTCCGGCTCCCACAAGGGCTACGGGCTTGCCTGTGTCGTGGACATACTGGGCGGAATTTTGTCGGGCGGCGGCTTCGGTATGGTCCCCGGTCGTCCGAACTTCGGCCACATGGTGGCCGCCTACAACATAGAGGCGTTCATGGACACGGCTGAGTTCAAGAGCACGATGGACGACTTCCTGAGAATACTCAGGGAGACCCCGCCCGCCCCCGGACACGCCAGGGTTCTCTTCCCCGGCCTGCCCGAATCCGAGGAAGAGGCGACCCGTGCCGAACACGGAATCCCGTTCCACCCGGAGGTGATCGAGTGGTTCAAGGACATCACCAGCGAACTCGACATTCCATATAACCTGACGTAGGCGACACGCTGCTTTGGGATACATCTCCCTGCAAGATTCATAGTGTAGGTCCGTAGAGTATTCACGCTACACCCTGCGAAAATGCCATGAATGCTCTGCGGACACATGGAACAATCGAAGAAGGATGGTACAATTTCAACGCCGAGACTCTAATGATGTAGGCTCTACAAGACGGTCACCACGCAGGCTGCCCTTATCCAATAGGTGTGCGACTATCGCGGCGGCGGCACTACAAACAAGGTGAATACTATGGACGAACTCACCAAGCCTGGACTGTACGAAACGCCTTCAAGCGATAAAAGTCCTAAAACGGATGAACGGAACAACACCCGGAAAAAGAGAGTCGAACCCTTCACCTCTGGGGAGACCGTTCAGTTGACACACATGGACTCGATCCACAACCCTGTCCTCGCGGACTACTGGCGAGACGATGCGGATGACGACCTCATCGCCAATTCCTAGTCAGGCAGATGTGGTATCCGTCGAGTTTCGTTTCTTGGATCAAGCGGGGGCGAAAATACGCCCTGCCGCAGTTCTTTCGACTTACCAGCTGACCTTACGCAGTTGAGAGAGATTTCGTAGCTGATCTGGCTCATTCTCGTTTAGGAATTCATAGCTAAGTGCGTAACATCAGTTACCAGTTCAACCAGTCGCGTGGGTACTTCGTTTTCACACCGCTGACAGGGTCGTCGGGCGGCTTTCTTGATGACAGCCTCGCTGAGACCACAGACATAGGTCCAGCCGGCCTCAACCGCCGAACTTATTCTCACGGAATTCTGGCTACTGCCCGCAATGTGGATATACGACGCATAATCGGACGCTTGTCCGGTCGGGACTACACTCGAATCAGACAACTGGTTGCAGATGTCATGTCTCTCTAACCAGATTCTTGATGTCAATGACGTTTAGTGTCGTGTTGCGGCGGACGGGCAAGGTGACCCTAACTGTGAATGGGTACATAGGTCAGTGAAGGGTTGGAGATCATCCACGGACCTCATACTCATGCAGAGGTCGGTTTTCATATCCGACCTCTGCCCAGTGAAGGTCACTTTTGTCCAGTTATTAGTTCTCAGTCAATAGTCTTTCGAGAGCGTTGGCGTGGGTTTCGGTAAGACTGGAAACCGGGACGCTGAGAAGGTCGCCGATTGCGACATCCGCGCCGGAGACGGTTCCGAGGGTCAGCCACGGGAACTGCTCGGAGGCGCATACGTCGCTGAGGTCGGAGAGGAGGTCGGGGTTCAGGGTGACGACTATTCGGGACTGGCCTTCTCCGAACAGGGCGGCGTCCCACCGGCCCGTGATCGGAGCGGCTATTTCAGCGCCGACACCGCCCGCGATGGCGCATTCGGCTATTGCTATGGCAAGTCCGCCGTCGGAGCAGTCGTGTGCGGAGTTTGCTATGCCCGACGATACCAGCGCGCGGCACGCTCTCTGGACGGCAGCTTCGAGATCGAGGTCAATGCTGGGGCGGCCTGCCACGCGACCGTGGATTAGCTCGAGATATTCGCTGCCGCCGAGATCGGAGCCGTCCGAGTCGAGGGAGTCCCGTCCGAGAAGTACGATAAAGTCGCCCTCTTGCTTGAAGGCGATGGTGGTGTGGGCCTGCACGTTCTCGGTGATTCCAAGGGCGCCAACCACGGGAGTCGGATAGATCGCCTCTCCGCGCGACTCGTTATAGAGACTGACGTTCCCACTTATCACAGGCGCGTCGAAGCGGCGGCTCGCCTCGGCCATGCCCTCTATCGCCTTTTCGAGCTGGGCGTAGATTTCGGGGCGCTCGGGATTGCCGAAGTTGAGGCAGTCGGTTAGAGCGATGGGCACGGCGCCGGCGCAGGATACGTTCCTGCACGCTTCGGCCACCGCTATCATGCCACCTATGAATGGGTCGAGGTAGCAGTATCGCCCGTTGCCGTCGGTGGAGAGCGCGAGGCCCTTGTTCGTGCCTTTTACTCTCAGGAGAGCGGCGTCGCCACCCGGCACAATGACGGTGTTGGTCTGCACCTGGTGGTCGTATTGTCGGTATATCCACTGCCTGCTGGCTATATTGTGCGAACCGAGAATCCTGAGAAGACATTCGGCGGGTGAAACGTCGGGCATAGGCAGCATGGAAACGTCCAGGTCGGGGCCGATCAGGGGACGGACATTCCTATCCCCACGGTACAGCGGGGGATCGGTCAGCAGGCGAACGGGGACGCTGCCACGCTCATGTCCCTCATCGAGAATGGTTGCCAGGCCGTCGGCGGTCACCTCGCCTATTATGTCGGAGCGCAGGTCCCACTTGTCGAATATCTTCCTGACTTCGTTTTCGCGCCCTGGCCGGACGATTATCAGCATCCGCTCCTGCGACTCGCTGAGCATAACCTCGTAGGGCATCATGCCGGACTCGCGGCGCGGCGCGTTGGCGACGTCAATCCTGATTCCGGCGTCCGCGCTGCTGGCGCACTCGACGCTGGCGCTGGCGAGACCGGCGGCTCCGAGGTCCTGGACTCCGACTACGGCGTCACTCTGAGCGGCCTCGAGGCAGGCTTCTATAAGCACCTTTTCGAGGAACGGGTTGCCGACCTGCACGGTCGGCCTGAGCTCACGCTCGTCCTCGAACGTTCTGGAGGCGAGGCCGGACGCGCCGTGAATGCCGTCGCGCCCTGTGTCGGCGCCGACCAGCATCAGCAGGTTGCCGGGTTCTCCCGCCGTCGCCCTTCTCATATCTTGAGTTTTGAGAAGACCGACGCACATCGCGTTGACAAGAGGATTGCCGGAGTAACTGGGTGAGAAGTAAACCTCTCCACCCACGTCTGGCACGCCGATGCAGTTGCCGTAGCCGGATATGCCGGATACGACGCCTTCGAACAGGTACTTGCTCCTGGCTTCGGACAGTGGCCCGAAACGGAGAGAATTGAGGAGCGCGACAGGCCGCGCGCCCATAGCGAATATGTCCCTGACGATGCCGCCAACCCCGGTCGCCGCGCCCTCATACGGCTCTATGGCGGATGGGTGGTTGTGAGACTCGACTTTCATCACCACGGCCCAGCCGTCGCCTATGTCCACCACGCCGGCGTTTTCGCTGCCCGGCGCGACCAGGAGGCGGTCGCTCTTAGCGTCGAACATCCTGAGCAGTGGCTTGGAGTGCTTGTATCCGCAGTGCTCGCTCCAGAGCGAACCGAACAGGCCGAGTTCCAGAGAGTTGGGTTCGCGTCCAAGACGCTCGACTATGGCCTCGTATTCGGCCTGGGAAAGAGCGAGTTCGTCGAGGGCTTCCTGTGAGACGGGCATTCGGATTATCCTATCGGGGTTGGGGCTGTCCGCTCGGTGAAATTCAGTATCGAACGGAATATCGCCAGACCGTCTGTGCCGCCAACAAGGGGATCGCAGCAGCGTTCGGGGTGGGGCATCATGCCCAGAACGTTGCCCTCGCGGTTGGAGATTCCGGCTATATTGCGGCGCGAGCCGTTGGGATTGGACGATTCGCCACCGCCGCCGTCCGGGTCGGAGTACCTGAATATGACCTGCCCGTTGGCTTCCATCGAGTCCAGGGTTCGGTCGTCGGCGTAGTAGTTCCCCTCGCCGTGCGATATGGGAATCGCCAGAACGTCGCCCACGGCGCACCGGTTGGTGAATGGGGAGTCGGTGGACTCGACGCGGAGGTTCACCCACTGGCAGCGAAACTGGAGGTGCGCGTTGCGGGTCAGTACACCGGGCAGCAGTCCGGCCTCGCACAGTATCTGGAAGCCGTTGCAGATTCCAATGACCAAGCCGCCATGCTCGGCGAAACTTCGCACGGCAGCCATTACGGGCGAGAATCTGGCTATCGCGCCCGGGCGCAGGTAGTCGCCGTATGAAAACCCGCCCGGCACTATCAGGCAGTCAAGGCCGGATAGATCGGTGTCCTTGTGCCAGACGTATCGGGCGCGCTGTCCGAGGTTTTGGGTCACCGCGGTATAGCAGTCGGTGTCGCTCCAGGTTCCGGGAAATACAATAACGCCGAAATTCATTTACTATTACCATATCCAGTTAAATATATGACAATCTTGTCCATTCCCGTCATTCTAGTGAAAGCGGGAATCCATAGGCTGTGGTAAACTTCTACCCAACAAAACTATGTTGACGCTGTACTATTGCTCAGACCTCTTAGGTGTACGTTTCTTACTCGCAGAATCGCGAGACGCTCATGCTGGATTGGCTCCATTGCCTGGCAACAGCGCGATCACGCGATGAACGAAGTCGCGCACCAATGGTCGGTCGCCATCCAACTCAAAGTCTTCCATAAAGTCGTGGTAAAAGTTAGCATGGAATTTTTCCGCAGAAACAAATCCCCCAATTAACAGCGGGTCATCATACTGCTCTGCCAGAAGTCGCGCCGCTGTTTTCATGGCGCGGTGACTCCCATAAGGCCAGCCATGCTGCTGGGCTACGGCCATCACGGCGTGAGATGCCGCACCCCACAGCTTTTCCGACGCTTGCAGATGATCGCCTTGGGCAAACTCACGATCCGCTGCCTCCAGAAAACTCTGCGCCGTTTCAATATGATCTTGTATCAGCATGGAATTCTGATCAACTCCGCTCTGGGTACCGAGGACTGTTCTTCAAAGGCTTCTGAGTGTCTGTTGAACTATGGCGTTGACTTCTCGTCCCTCCGCCTTGCCTCTGACCTGCGGCATTATCGCGCTCATCACCTTGCCCATGTCCGCCGGGCCGGACGCGCCGACTTCGGCCACTACCTGCTGAACAAGGTCGGCAATCTCGTCACCGGTCATCTGCTGCGGCAGGTAGGCTAGTATTACGGACAGTTCGCCCTGCTCTTTTTTCACCAGGTCTTGTCTGTCCGCGTCCCCGTACGCCTCTATGCTGTCGCGGCGCTGCTGCGCCTGCCTCGACAACACCTGTATGACCCCCTGGTCGTCCAGATCCTTCTGCGTCCTTATCTCCTCGTTTCTTATTTCGGAGCGCAGGTAACGGATAACGTCGCGCCGTAGGACGTCCCTGCTGCGCATGGCCTGTTTGAGGTCGTATTCCAACCTGGATTTCATAGTCATTTTGACACTCCGGATTCCGAATTTTGGAGCATGGCTATCGCATTTTCAATCCGAGACAGGGATTTCTCCCTGCCGAGCGCTTCCAGCGACTCGAATATGGGGGGAGAGACCTTCTGGCCGGTGACAGCGGCCCTGAGAGAGCCGAGCAGTTGCCCCACCTTGATTCCGAGCTCCTTAGCCATTGGCCTGAGCAGGTCTTCTATTGACTGCGTGTCGAAATCGTCAAGTGCGGCGAGGCCGTCGCGCGCCGCCTTCAGGCCAACGACAGTCTTTTCGGCGTCCATTCCCCTCTGCACAAGCTCGGCTGGCCGCACTGAGATGTTTTCGGAGAAGACAAACTTGACAAGCGGCGCGGCGTCCTGGAGGGTCTTCAGCCTCTCGCGCACGAGCGGGACGACCTGCCATACTCGCTCGGTGTCGGGAGAAAGGTCGAAATCGGGAGCCTCACCTTGCCAGAACCTCACGAGCGCATCCGCCAGACTCTTGTCGTCGGAGCGTCGTATGTGCTGACCGTTGAGCCAATCCAGCTTATTGCGATCAAACACTGCGTCGGACTTGCTCACTCGCGCCAGATCGAACGATTCTACCAGTTCGCGGGGCGTGAATATCTCTGTGTGGTCGTCCAGTGACCATCCGAGGAGCGTGAGGTAGTTCATAAGCGCTTCGGGCAGAACGCCCATGTCGCGGTAATCCATGAGCGAGGCGGCTCCGTGCCGCTTGCTCAGCTTGGTCTTATCCGGCGCGAGTATCATGGGCATGTGCGCGAACTGGGGCGTATCCCAGCCAAACGCGGAGTACAACTGAACGTGCCTGGGCACACTGGATAGCCACTCCTTCCCGCGGGTAACGTGAGTTATGCCCATGTGGTGATCGTCCACTACTGAGGCCAGATGGTAGGTCGGAAAACCATCCGACTTAAGCGCGATAAAGTCGTCGCACAGTCGGTTTTCGAACTCCAAGCGGCCAAATATGATGTCGTCGAGCGTGGACTTGCCCTCGGTGGGCATCTTGAAGCGGACTACGGACGGCGTTCCGGCGTTCTCGTATTCGCGCCTTTGGGACTTGGTGAGGTCGAGGCAATGGCGGTCGTAGCCGATTGTCTCGTCTCCTCGTTCCTGTTGAGCGCGCCTCAACTCATTGAGCCGCTCCTGTGAGCAATAGCAGCGATAGGCGTGTCCCGACTCGATGAGACACTGGGCGGCGGCGTTGTAAAGATCGAGGCGTTCAGACTGCACGTAGGGACCGTATGAGCCGCCAACGTCGGGGCCTTCGTCCCAGTCAAGTCCGACCCAGTTGAGCGATTCGAGCATAGATTCGACCGCGCCGTCGGTGCGGCGGCCCTGGTCGGTATCCTCCACGCGGATCATAAACGCGCCATCGTGCTTGCGAGCGAACAGCCAGCCGAATATCGCTGTTCGGACGTTGCCGATATGGGGGTTGCCCGTCGGGCTGGGGGCGAAGCGGAGTCTTACCTGGTTGGTCATGGGTTCGTCGGCTCTCAAGACTGTGATCGCTGTCAAGGCTGATTATGATTCTAGCATTAACGACGGCTCGACATAAACAGGGACGCCGGAGCTCACAGGGTCTTTTCATTGTTTAACATCGCGTTGTAGAAGCGAGGCAAGTCACCCTCACCCCAACCCTCTCCCTGAGACGGGTGATGCACATTGTATAAGTTCTTTAACGATTGAAGAGCGTAGCTAACGCCAGGTCAGGACGACCGAAGAGGCGATTCAACCATATGCCCACGTTGAGAGCGGCCACCTTGGCCGCCACTCGACTCAACAGTCCCCACTTGCTGCGAGCGCGTGGGAACTGAAGGCCAAACACCTCCTCCAACTGTCCATTGACGGTCTCCACCACCTGTTTGAGGCTACAATGTCGCCGTCTGGCCGCCTTCGACTCACTCCCGATATAGTTCTTGGGAGTCAATACTCTCGCCCCATACTGTTGTCGCCAATGTGTCTGCCACAGGGATCCGAAAAAGCCGTTGTCTCCAAGATAGGGTTCTGAGATTGGCCTGCCAACGGCAGACCTGGGCCATATAGGGCCGGTGGCTCCGACATATCTGTTGCCATTTCGTCGGATCGGGAGGTCCTGGGCTTGGCGGGGTCTTCCCATCTGGTTGTTGCGCCAGCACAGAAAACTCTCCGCCACCCAGCGGTCTTCGGTACTGGCCGGCGCGATCAGAAAGCCGGTTATCACACCCTGGCGCGATACTGACACAAGCAGTTTACAGCCATAGTAAAAACGTCTGTCGCTTCCACCTCTTCCTATGGACGACTCGTCCCCAAACAGACGATGGCGGTCTCCTCGACACATCCGAGCCAGAGGCACAGGAACACTGTCTATCGCCTGGTAGGCTGAGCCATAGGCTCCCAGTTCCTCAGCCACTGCCTCGGACAATGCTATAACGACTCCACACAGGTCTCGACTGCGACGATTGAACGCGCTCTGAGTGAGCATGTTTGGAAAGTAGCCTGTCCAATGCTCTGACACATGACGAACGAAAGCGCGCTCAGAAGTCCCAAACCACTGACCGCACAGAGTCAGAGTAAGAACCTCGCTGTCAGACAGTTCAGGGCGCCTGCCGGGACGAATCGGCTTGCGGCAGACATAATATCGCTTATAGAGGTCGTCAACTATCGTGTACAATGCGGTCAGGAAAGCGTCAAGGTCTAAGGTCATCGCCAGCCTCCTTTTGTCGGGTAAGGCCAGCGTACACCATCCCTTGACGCTTTCCACTTTCTTCAGTTGTTAATATGCATCACCCGTCTCAGGGAGAGGGGGCTAGTACCATTTCCATCTGAATATGACATATACCGACCATTTTTCGTCATTCCCGCAAAAGTGGGAATCCAGAGATTGCGGCAGGGTTCCACATGGCAGAAATATATGGACGCTGTACTAAACTAAAGCCAAGGTGGGATGTGCATTTACGGGGCGTTGGGAATTGGGCTGTGTGTTGCGGAGGAGACCTTCGGCCCTGGATTGTAGGACGGTCCGGCAGCGCCTCTTGACCTCTTCTTTCCGGCTGGCCAGGCCGATGAGGAAGTTGCCGACCATCTCCTGCACCGCCACCCTGGTCCCCAGGCACAGGTTTCCCGTTGCCTCTTCCCTGGCCCAGCCCCAGATAGCCTCATCGCCATTGAAGTCCGGACTGTAGCCTGGCAGGTTCACCAACCGCAGGTGCAGACCGGGGGTCCTCAGATACTCCCGCACCGACTCGCCTCGGTGCGCCGGCGCGTTGTCCCAGGTCACCCTTAGCGGACCGGAGTGTGTCTCTCTCAGTTGCCTCAGGAATACGGCCGATGTTCCTGAGTTGCTGTTCCCCTCCAACTCCATCCACTCCACCTCGCCGGTCTCCAAACAAACCGCCGAATAGTAGCTGGCCTTCTCGCCATAGCGCGGACTGCTCGAGTCCACCAAGGCCGGCTCTCCCTTCAGCGCCCACTTGCCCCGCACTTCAGCGTCCGCACGGAAGTGGGCCTCGTCGGCAAAGAATATCTTGGCTCCAATACGCCGCGCCTCGTCCCACAGGGCGGCGTACTGGAGCCACGAAGGCCTCCCGCTTGGCTTCGTCAGCCTTGACCAGACGCTTCTTGGGCCGCTTCAGGACAAACCATAAGCGGTGCAGATAGTTCAGGCAACTGCTGCGGCTCAGGCAGATGCCGAACCGTTCCGAGACAAACTGACGGACCACCTTCCAGTTCCAGTTGGCCAGTTCTATGCCCGACTTGGCGGGCGGTTCCGGCACCGCTTCCTTCAACTCCGCCTGTTGCGCCTCGCCGAGGGCGGGGGGAACCCCCAGACTGCTCGAAAATCAAGGCTGCCGGCCCGCCCTCGCCGAAGGCGACGGCCCATCGGCCGATGGTGTGTGGGTCTCGTTCCAAGGCCTCGGCCACCCCCGAACCCGTCCAGCCCTGGGTCAGCAGCAGAAGGGCGTACCACCGTTCCCGCTCCCTGGGCGTCGGCGACCAAATCATCCGCCGGCGCAAATCCCTCCCATCCATCTGCCATTGTTCGAGGAACCGCTCTATCGCTCTCACACCCATCATCAACCCCTCTCTGCCTCCAAGACAGACTAACCTGGTACCTCTCAACTTTACCCCATGCTCCTGCGCATTTCACCTTGGCTTTGGTTTAGTTGATTGACCTGTTTCCTGAAAACGAAAAGACCCTGCCGGAGCCCATCGGCATTATTAGCCGTCGTCATAGCTGTTGTGGTCTTTCCGTGTGGGGATTTTCACATCGGATTCTTCCCAGAGCCTCTGGCGTTCCATGGCCTCGTGGAACAGCGCGGCCCCGATTCTGGCGTGTTCTTCGGTGATTACGGGCCTGGGCTTTTTTCTGATGATTTCCCACATGGAGTAGTCGGGCTTGTGGTCTGACTTCTCCTCCTCATACTCAGAGGGGTCCGTATCCTCAATGGCTTGCTTGACTATCGCCAGAACCTCTTCGATATTCCCATCTTCTTCCGCGTTGTCGGAGTGGTCGGACGCCGGTTGGAGGTCTTCGGTCATGGGCGCGGAGTCGGCGGAGTCGGCGCGGCTGTCTTCGGTCGCGGCCTGAGCGGTCGCGGGCCGGGTATGCGCGGAGCATTCGCAGGGGTAGCCGCGCTTGAGGAGTTCGCGAGCGGCGGCGAGTCTTGTGTTGTGGCAGATGCGCCTCTTGCTCTTTTGGTCAATGCCGTTCATTGTGTCGAGCAGGTAGTCAACGACGCCCTCAGCGTCGTCGGTCATGCGCCGGATGATCTTGGCGAGCCTGGCGTCGGAGTTGGCCTGATCGCGGTCGGCCTTGGGAGCTGAGTGCGGGTCGAGCCTGTGAAGGCGTTCGAGCGCGTCCTTGCCGAGTTGCCCGTATATGACGAGCAGACGCCCGGCCTGAAGACGGTGTCCGTGCAGGACTCCGGGTTCTCTGTCGTAGAAGACATCGCAGAGGTAGTCGAGGATGTCGTCGCCGTCGTTGGTCCTGATTCGGATCCTGGAGGCGAGACGTTCTCTTGGATTCATGCTGTTGGTTGTGTCGCACATATTGAGTCTTGAGTCTTTAGTCCTTAGTTATTGGTTTTCGGTTGTCAGTTGCGTGGTTAGTTGGTGTGTATGGTTTAACATTGGACACAGAATAGCAAATATGTTCTGTGCCGTCAAGGGCAACGTCTGAACTGTGATTTATGAGATTTACTTGATGGGCTGTGATGTTTGGGACTGGGCGAAGGCGCGGCTGCCATTGGAGGAATTTTGAATAGGGGATGAAGGATGCTGGGTGACGGTCGGGACGCTTCCTTGACTCATTGGTGAAGTCAGCAGCCTTGTTTACCGATGATTACGCCCTTGCTACGTGCGGAGCTGGGGGAAAAGGACGACTTCGCGGATGGTGCGCTGTCCGAACATGAGCATGGCGAGGCGGTCTATGCCCATTCCGAGGCCGCCGGCGGGCGGCATTCCATATTCGATTGCTATCAGGAAGTCCTCGTCGAGTCGGTCCCACTCCTCTTCCGGGAGCTCGGAGCGCAGTTCTTCCTGATTCTCGAACCGGGCGCGCTGGTCAACGGGGTCGTTGAGCTCGGTGAAGGCGTTGGCTATCTCCATGCCGGAAGCGAACGCCTCGAACCTCTCCACAAGCCTGTCGTCGTATGCGGTGCGCTTGGCCAGTGGGGATACCTGCACCGGGTAGTCCACGAGGAAAGAGGGGTTAATCAGGAAAGGCTCAACCCTGGTGGATATGAGCTTGTCCACCAGCCCGGCCCAGCTGACCTGGTTGGATACATCTATCCCGTTAGCCGCCATCTCCTCTTTCAGGCTGTCAACCTGCTGGTGTTCGAGTATGTCAATCCCGCTATGCTCCTTTATCTGCTCCACGAGACTGAGCCGGGGCCAGGGCGGGGTGAAGTCAATAGAGTGTTCTCCGTACTCCACGACCGCGCTGCCGGTCACCTCGGCGGCCACTGTGCTGACCAACTCCTCGACAAGGCGCATAACGTCGTTGTAGTCTGCGAATGCCTCATACGACTCCATGGTCGTGAACTCGGGATTGTGGTTCGCGTCTATGCCCTCGTTTCGGAAAATCCTGCCGATTTCGTAAACCTTCTCAAGACCGCCGACTATCAGCCGCTTCAGGTGGAGTTCGGTAGCGATTCTGAGAAAGAGGTCGCGGCTCAGCGCGTTGTGGTGGGTCTCGAACGGGTGCGCCATTCCGCCTGCGGCCACTGGCACCAGTATGGGCGTCTCGACTTCGATGAATCCGCGCCTGTACATAAAACGCCGGATGGCCCTGACCATTCCGCTTCGCATAATCGCGATTCTGCGCGCGTCGGGATTGGCTATCAGGTCGAGGTATCGCTGTCGGTAGCGGACTTCGGTATCTGTGAGTCCGTGCCATTTTTCAGGCAGCGGTCGCAGGGACTTGCACAGGACGGTCAGACTGTTGGCCTGTACGGTCACCTCTCGGGTGCGTGTGCGGATCATGGGGCCGGATACGCCTATCCAGTCTCCAATGTCAACGTAGTTCAGCGTCTGGTATTCGTCGCCCAGGGTGTTGCTTCTGAACATCACCTGTATCCTGCCGGAGCCGTCCAGAATGTCGCAGAAGGTGACCCGGCCCATTCCGCGAAGCGCGACTATCCGCCCTCCAATGGAGACCTGTTCCACCTCGCCCTCGCCCTCACCGGAAAGCTCAACCGACTCGAAATGTTCCACCGCTTCCTGCGCGGTGTGGGTACGCTCATAGTTGCGGGGGTATGGGTCAACTCCCCTGGATCTAAGGCTTTCCAGTTTCTCCAAGCGTACCTGTACAAGTTCATCGGAAGGCAGAGGCATCTGGATACATTCTCCTGGAAACTGTCGACAATTCCTCTATTATCGGTATCATTCGATACTCCCCTTATGACGCATCGCAAATCATCTCCATTGTGGAAAATGGCGTAGCTAATTCACAAGAGCAAGACTTCACTCAATCTCTACGATAGTCAATTTCTGAACGCCCGCGGGCGTTTTGACCTCTATAACGTCTCCAACGCGCTTGTCGAGAAGGGCCTCGCCAACCGGCGAGTCGTTGGATATTTTCCCTTCCAGGGGTCTGGCCTCCGCGCTTCCCACCAACAGGTAGTGCCTCCGTCTTCTGTCGGAGGTCTGTACTGTAACGGACGACCCGAACTGCACCCTGTCAGCGGCGTCGGGGCTTTTCTCGGCAACGACGGCGTTGGATAAAATATCCTGAAGACCGCGAATGCGCCCCTCGACAAATGCCTGTTCGTTCTTGACCTCTTCGTATTCCGCGTTGTCCACCGTCCCGCCGCTCTCGGTGGCTATGTGTAGTCGGGTGGCTACGTCCGGCCTGCGCACGGTGCGAAGCTCGTTCAGTTCATCTTCGAGCTGCTTCTGTCCTTCGGGTGTCAGGAGTCTTTGGCGCTGAATCATGTGAGTTCTCCGGGATACCCCAAAAGGCCGAGAGTAAATTTCGCAACGGTGACTCTCAGCCTGATTCGGCATATGATACAACCCCGAACATATAATGTAAAACTCGATGAACCTCGCCATTTGCGCGAAATCCTGAATTGAAATACAGCGGGCGTGGCGCCTGCGCGCTTTACCTATCCCGAAACATGACTGGAGAATTGGTATAAGTTAAGCGGCTTCCCGATATTTCGGACATTCAGTTCGACCTGGCAATCTGAAGTTTATATTCGAGATGATATAATCCGTGTCGAAGACCAATCTGAGATAGGAAGGCGATTATGTCGAGAGCAGAAGATAGAGTTGACGTTCTGGTAATTGGAGCGGGGGCTTCCGGGGCGGCGTTCACCTGGAGCCTGGCCAAAGACGGCTTCGACGTGCTGTGCCTGGAGCAGGGCGGCTGGACGGACCCGTCCCGGTATCCTCCCACTCGGCAGGACTGGGAGATACACCGCCAGACGGACTTCAATGCCAACCCGAACTTCAGGGGGCTGCCCGAGGACTACCCGGTGAATGACGCCGATTCGCCGATTGCGCCCCTGATGTACAACGCGGTGGGCGGCAGCACGATTCACTGGAGCGCGCACTTTCCGCGCTTCCACCCGTCCGACTTTCGGACGCGAACCCTGGACGGCGTGGCGGACGACTGGCCGCTGAGCTACGAGGAACTGGAACCCTATTTCGACATTAACGACCGTATCATGGGCGTTGCGGGAACGACCGGCGACACCGCCTACCCGCCCAAGTCGGAACGCCAGACACCTCCGATCCCGCTGGGCGCGGTCGGCCAGACTATGGCCAGGGGCTTCGACAAGCTGGGCTGGCACTGGTGGCCGTCGGACTCGGCGATTCTCACCGCGCCCTACGATGGGCGCGCCGCCTGCAACAACTGTGGCCCATGCGACATCGGCTGCGCGCGCGGGGCGAAGTCGTCAACCGACATCACCTACTGGCCCAAGGCGCTGGCGCTGGGAGCGCAACTGAAGACCCGCTGCCGGGTGAGGGAGATAACGATAGGCCGCGATGGGATGGCGGACGGCGTTCTCTACTACGATGCGGACGGCAACATTCAGGAGCAGAAGGCGCGAACGGTCGTACTGGCGTGCAACGGCATAGGCACCGCGAGGCTCATGCTGAATTCCAGGTCGGCGGTCTTCCCGGACGGTCTGGCGAACTCGTCAGGTCTTGTCGGAAAGAACTTGATGTTCCACCCCTACGCAATGGTAAGCGGCGTGTTCGAGGAGCTGTTGGAAGGTTACAAGGGGCCGAACGGAGCGGCGATAGTAAGCCAGGAGTTCTATGAGACAGACCTGTCGCGCGGGTTCGTGAGAGGATACGCCTTCCAGGTCGCGCGAAGTAATGGGCCCGTCACGACGGCGCAGGGAGGAATACTGGGTTCTCGGATTCCGTGGGGATCAGAGCATCACGACAGGTTCAGGAAAGCCCTGGGACACACGATTACCATAGCTGTCATTGGAGAGGACCTGCCTGAACTTCACAACGAGGTTATTCTGGACCCCGAACTCACGGACAGCGACGGAATTCCCGCGCCGAAAGTCAGCTATACGCTCAGCGAGAACAGCGACAAGATGCTGGAGCATGGAATCGCCAGGGCCAGAGAGGCGATGGAGGCCGCCGGAGCGTATGACGTGAACGTAATACCGCTTCTGCGGGCGGGCGGGTGGCACCTGATGGGAACAACTAAGATGGGAACGGACGCCGATAGCAGCGTGGTCAACCGGAGTGGTCAGGCGCACGACGTAAAGAACCTGTTCGTCGTGGACGGGAGCGTGTTCGTCACGGCGGGGGGCGTCAACCCGACCTCCACGATACAGGCGGTGGCGTTGAGCATGGCGGACGAGTTCAAGCGGGACGCCAGACACATGGGCGGCTAACCGGCGCACACGCCAGACGAAGCGAGCGAACACGATTTATTAGGAACCGGCTATGCCCACACTCAAAGAGCGAAATGATACGCTGGATGAACTGATTGGCCAGGATTTTGATTTCCGAGGCCAGACGTCCACGACGGTTACGCACGGCATTCATGCGTTTGCGGCCAAGTTCCCCCCGCAGTTGCCCGCAGTATTCATAGAGCGTCTCACCGACCCGGGGGATGTCGTTCTCGACCCGATGATGGGATCCGGAACAACGCTCATCGAATCTGCGATACGCGGGAGAAGGGCCATAGGTCTCGACCTGGACCCGCTCGCGGTGAAGCAATGCAGGGCTAAGACCACGCCTATTCGCGACCTTGACCTGATCAACCGACTCGCGGCTGGAATAGTGGCGAATGCCTACGATACCCTTGCCATGCCTGAACTCGAACACAGCCTCTCTGAACGGTTCGACGAGGACACCAGGGATTTCGTAGTTTACTGGTTCACGGAAAGAACCCAGCGTGAACTGGAAGCGCTTTTGATTTCTATCAATCTGGTAACAGACACGATTGAAGACAGTGCACAAAGACAGAACATTCGGGAGTTCTTTGAGGTCGCGCTGTCAGCCATTATCGTGACCAAATCCGGCGGGGTTACCAAGGCGCGCGACTTGGCGCATGGAAGGGCGCATATCTCCCCGGGCAAGTCGGCCAAGGACGCCATAAACCAGTTTAGATTGAGAGCGCGGAAGAACATCGCCAGCCTGGCGGCGCTTCCCCGAATCAGGACTGATGACCTGAGCATAAAAGTTGGCGACGCCCGGAATATGCGCGAGACCGTCCCTGATGAGTCCGTAGAGCTGGTGGTGACTTCTCCGCCCTATGCCAACGCGATAGACTATATGAGGGCGCACAAGTTCTCGCTGGTCTGGTTTGGGTGGTCTATCAATGACCTGTCAAAACTTCGATCCAGATACGTCGGTTCAGAGAGAACCAGCGGATGGAATGGATCGGGCGAATTGCCCGATGACGCGCGACAGACGATAGACAACTTGGCCAATGCCGCACCCAGGCAGGCACGGGTACTAGCCAAGTACCTGGCGGAGATGAGATGCGTCCTGTCTGAAATCGGCAGGGTTCTTAAGCCGAACCGATATGCCGCAATCGTAGTAGGGCCTTCCACCATCAAGGGGCAGCGCATACCAACGGCATCGCTTCTCATTTCGATAGCCGAGAGCCTGTGCGAGCCCCTTCACCTGAGCGGAACTATTCGAAGGCGAATAGACCGAGACCGCCGTCTTTTGCCCGCCAGCCGTGGCGGTCCCGCTAATTCCATAATCGAACAGCGTATGTACGACGAATCAATAATCTGCCTGAGTAAGGCCGGCCCATAGAATATCATGGACATTGGTGAACTAAGAGAGGGCTACCACAGTGACCTTTGCGAGCAGATACTCGGATACCGAAACGGCGTTCTGAGCAATGCGGACAGGGGAAGCAAAACCAGCACGGTCATTGCTGAAGAAATGTTCGGGCAAATGGATATGTCGCCATGCGCCAACCCACCGGCAGAACAAACAATCGGATCTAAGTTCGCCAACATCACAATGGAATTCCTCGACCGGTCATTTCAGATTCTGGGACATTTACGACCGGGACCTTGGGAATTTTCAGCGAGTCAGCGTAAACCCGGCATAGCGCGATTTGACCAGTATGACCACCTCTCATTGTTGGAGAATCTTATTGCGGACATGAGAGAAAAGAGCGTTGCGGCTGCCATACAGGGAGACTACCTGGTGAAACCCGACATCACAATCAGCAGGCGACCATTGGACGACGAACTGATAAATTCCGACTCCGTTGTAATAGCGCACAACTCCGAAGTGGCTGAGCTAACGCCCATGCGAACCGCTAATGGCCCGAAGCCTACGTTGCACGCAAGCGTATCCTGCAAGTGGACTATGCGAAGCGACCGCGCCCAGAACTCCCGAACTGAGGCGCTCAACTTGATTCGGAATCGGAAGGGGAAGACGCCCTACATCGTGGCTGTGACCGCCGAGCCAATGCCTACGCGATTGGCGTCCCTTGCGCTCGGCACGGGTGATATTGATTGCGTTTACCACGTAGCCTTGGTGGAATTGACATCCGCAGTGGAAGCCATACAAAACCAAGACCAGGCGGAAGTGCTCGACACGCTGGTAGAAGGAAAGCGCCTCCGTGATATTTCCGACCTCCCATTCGACCTTACCCTATGACTCAAGCATACTGCCGACGCATCCCGGACTCTGAACTATGTAATGTTAAGGAAATAACAATGTCAAGATTTCTCAGCCAAAGCCAGTACACACTCGTCACCGCTATACTCGACCGGCTGATACCCCGGCAGGACGATATGCTGGGCGCGGGCGAGGTGGGAACTGCGGACTACCTGGACAGAATAGCCGCGGACTCCAGCCAACTCGCGCGCCTGTTCTCCGGCGGCCTGCAGGACATTGAGATTGCGGCTGCGCGGCTTGGGCAGAGGTTCGAGGAACTGAGCGGCGACCAGCAGGACGAGGTTCTGAGAGGCGTGGAAGCGTCGAACCCCGGTTTCTTCGACGGGCTGGTGAGACACACGTACAATGGATACTACAGCAACCCTAAAGTGGTAGAGTTGCTGGGACTCGATCCCAGCCCGCCCCAGCCGCGCGGCAATCGCGTCGAGAGGGGCGACCTGAGTTCGCTCATGGCGGTGATAGAACGGGGCCAGGCGTACAGGAACGCCCGACCCGGTCAGTAATCAGTATCCCATGCGGCCTTCGCGGGCGAGCCACGCGAACTGCTGGGGGCGGCGGCTGGCGCCCGGGTCCATGATGACGTTGACCAGGGCGGCCTTGCCCGAATTGAAGGCACGTTCGAGGGCGGGACGTATCTCGTCCGGCCCCTCGACGTACTCGCCGTGTCCGCCGAAAGCCTCCATCATCTTGTCGAAGCGCATGGCGGGGGTGAAGTCGTTGGGGTTTTCCTCGCCGTCCACGTACTCGCGCACCCACTTGTCTATGTTGGCGTTCTGGAACACCACCCATACGATGGGCAGCTTGAAGCGGACTGCGGTTTCGATGTCCATGCCGTTGAACCCGAAGGCCCAGTCGCCTTGCAAACAGATTACCGGCTTGTCGGGATAGACGACTTTCGCCGCTATGGAGAACGGCACCCCGACTCCCACGCAGCCCGCCACGCCCGCGTCAACCCTCTGCCTGGGGTTCCACACCGGAATGACCTGCCTGGATATATCCATCGTGGAAGCGCCGTCCGCCACCAGGATAGAGTCCTTGGGCAGATAGTCGCGTATCTCCTTGAGAATGCGGTAGTAGCCGAGCGGCATTATGTCGGCGTTGAGCATCGGCTCGATAGTGGCGGCGTTCTGCGCGGCCTTCTCTTTCAGTCCGCCGAGCCATGAAGTCTCGCCAAACTCGACGGGATTGTCGTCCAGCGCGTCCACCAGTTGCCCCATGACCATCTTGGCGTCGCCCACCAGTCCGACCTCAGCCGGATGGTTTGTGCCTATCTCCTCGTCGTCAATATCAATCTGTATCAGCTTATAGTCCTCGGCGAACCTGGGGGGCTGTCCGAAATGGAATATCCAGTTCAGGCGCGCGCCGACCATGAGAATCGTGTCCGCTCCCTGAAGCGCCTGCGTCCGCGCGGCTGAGACGTTCATCGGGTGATCGGGCGGCAGGGTTCCTGCGCCCATCGGCGACGTAAGGAAGGGTATCTGCGTGCGCTCCACGAACTGAAGCAGTTCGTCCTCGGCCCAGGACCAGGAAGCGCCCTTCCCGACTATCAGCAGTGGATTTTCGGCATCTTTCAATACCTCCAAAGCCTGCGCTATCTTGTCCGGCTCGGCGAGCGGCCTGGCCGGTTCGGGCGCGGGCGCGGGTATGTCAACCGCGGACTCGTCAAGCGAGCCTGAAATCATCTCGGCGGGCAGGTCAAGATATACCGGGCCGGGGCGTCCGGCGACCGCCCTTCTCAGCGCGATGTTAATGAGAGTCGGGATTCTCTGTATGGACTCGGCGGCGTATGCCCACTTGCACAGCGGCGCGGTGGACTCGACCTGCGCAAGCTCTTGGAAGTCGCCCATGTTGCGGCGTCTTAGCTCGGCGGAGCCGCCTATTACCAGCATGGGCCAGCAGTTGACCTGGGCGTTGGCGATGGCGGTGAGCGTGTTGGTCTGCCCGACGCCGGAAGCGGCTACACATACGCCGACGCCGCGCGTGAAGTATGAATGAGCCTGCGCGGCCATCGCGGCAGCCTGCTCGTGCCTGACGGTGATGACACGCATCCCCGCCTCGGCGCACCCGTTCACAATCGGGCCAACCGGGTCTCCCGGCAGGGTGTAGATAGTATTAATCCCCTCTCGTTTCAGAGAGTCCACGACCAATTGCGCGCCTGTTATGTCTGCCATGTTCTCAGTGTCCCTTCTCTATGTGGTCGAGTTGTTTACGCAATTGTATATTTGCGTTGGGATGTGTCAAGCGGAACGGCAAAGGAGAATCCTCCGGCGAATTGTAACCAGGAATCCGCCTTGTACTTGCAAAGTGGAATGACGCTACGCGGAATTCTGACTTCTCAACTCCGCCGCACGCCGCACGCCGCCCATATCCGCGCCTTCCAGAGGGACGGCGCCGATGATGTTCTGCAACTCAAGATCCATCAGCCTGCCGTCTTCGACGCCAAGCAGCTCGCCCAGCGCCCAATCGTTGTGTTCGCCCAGGCCCGGAGTCGGCTCATGGCGCACCTCCGACCTGTTCGCCATCTTCCATATCGGGCCGCTGTACATATGCAGCCCCGCGTCCGGGTGGTCCACCGCCTGAAAATAGCCCCGCGTTTGTAGATGGGGGTCGTCATATGTATCTCCGCCGCAGTCCAGCACAGGCCCCGCGGGTATCCCCCGCGCCTGGAGAGTCTCCGAAATCTCGTATCGCCCCAGTTTGCGCGTCCATCGCCCGATAATGTCATCGAGTTCGTCCCGGTTCCGCAGACGCGCATCCAGCCTCTCGAACTTGGGGTTTCGCGCCAGTTGGGGCATTCCCATCACACCGCACATCTCTGCCCACTCGTCATCCGTCCGCACCGAAATGGCTACCCACTGGTCGTCCCCCACACAGCGATAGACACCATGCGGAGCCATCCTCGGATGCCCGTTCCCTCTCCGCGACCGAACTTCCCCGGTCAGCCCGTACTCCATGAACACCTCGCCCAGGTGCGGCATAAAGCTCTCCGCCTGCGACAGGTCTATGAACTGCCCCTTGCCCGTGCGGGCGCGGTTGCGTATTGCCATACATATCCCGAACATAGCGCTGACCGCGGCCACCGCGTCAGGATGATGAACCAGCGAATTGTGCGAAAGCTCCATGTCGGGATAGCCTCGAAGCGCGGTGTGTCCCGTTATCGCGTCTATCACCATGCCCATACTGCGAAAACACCGGTATGGCCCGGTGTTGCCGTAACCGGGCGTGAACAGCGCAATGATGTCCGGCTTCACCTTGCGGAGTTCCTCGTAGCCCAGACCGAACTTGTCCATCACGCCAAAGGCGTAATTCGTGAACACAACGTCGCTGACGCTGACGAGTTCCTTGAACATCTCGACGCCCGACGGTCGTGTCAGATCCAGCGTTATGCCCTTCTTGTTCCGGTTCACCGCGTTGAAATTCGCGCTCCGGTTCCACGGACGCTCTCCGGGGTCCATATCCGGGTAGCCGTGCGAAACCGGACTCGGCCTTATGGGTCCTCTGGCGATTCGCTGAACCGCCTCCACCTTTATGACCTCCGCCCCCATGTCTCCAAGCAGCGCCCCGCAGAACGGCCCGGCCCATATCTCTGCCAGCTCCAGCGCACGAATCCCCGACAGCGCGCCCTTCACAGTCCCCAGCATACTATCCATTCCGCACAACCCCGCTGTCTTCCAACTCCCGCATCTCCTCTTCGGGCAAACCCATATACTCCATCAACACCTCTCTGCTGTCCGCTCCTCTGTCGGGCGCCGGCGTGGACGCGCTTCTCGGAACGTTCCTGAGTATCAAAGGCAGGCCGGTATGCCACAGATGCCCGTGCATGGGATGAACTATATCCTGAAAATAGCCCCGCGCCCTGAAATGCTCGTTCTCCACAGTCTCATGCGAATGCAGAACCGGGCCGCCCGGCAGGCCCGCTCTCTGCGCCGCGTCGAACACCTCCATCCGTGTATGCGCGTCCAGCCATGACTGGAAAATCTCCTCCAGTTCATGCCGGTTCTGGCTTCTGTCATCCGACGTCAGGAATCGCGGGTCGTTCTGAAGCTCCGGGCGTCCGATCATCTCGGATATGTTCGGCCACATACGCGAACCCAGAGGCAGAAAACTGACATACCCGTCCTTGCATCTGAACGTGCCGACCGCGTATGGCTCGCGCCCGCCCGCCGATGACGTGCGAGGCTCGGTTCGCCTGTCCACCTCGCCGGAATAGGCGAAGGGCGCGCGCCGCCCTACCTGATGCGGATGCCCCGCCATACACTCCAGAATGGATATGTCTATCCAGTCGCCGACCCCGCTGAGGGCCGTGCCCGTCAGCGCGGCCATCGTAGCCGCCGCCGCCGCCGTGCCAGCGAAATACTGCGCTATCTCACCCCCGTACTTCAGCGGGTATCTGCTCGGCAGTCCCTCCCGGTTCATCGCGCCCGTCATAGCGAACACCGTGAGTTCCGTATATCCCCAGCCGCTATACGGGCCGGTCTGTCCAAAGGGGGTGACCGAGGTCATGATAATATCGGGGCGGCGCGCGGACAGGGTCTCGTAGCCAATGCCGAGTCCCTCAGCGGCCCCCGGACTCATGCTCTCCACCACCACGTCGCATTGCAGCGCGAGTTCACGCAGAAGGCCACGGCCACGCTCCGACTCAAGGTCGAGCGCGACACTCTTCTTGTTAGTGTTCAGATGGAGATAGAGGGCAACCGGCCCCACAGCGTCTGCATCCGCTCTCGCCGTTGAAGACCGAGCGGGCGAATCCACCCTGACTACATCCGCCCCGTAGTCGCTGAACATCTTGGCGCAATAGGACGCGGCGATACCGTCGCTCAGTTCCAGAACACGAATACCGTTGAGGGCCATTTGAGGCACAGTTCAGACTCCCTTGCCGCAGACCGGCAAGCGCTATTTTCTAACCACAGACCCCATGTATCAATGATCGAGGCGGACAGCACAGGGTCTTTCGGTTATAAGTTTTCAGTCATCAGTGATTCCCTGCCCCAGCCTCTTTCGTCAGGGCAAGAGACGCTTTCAATCAGAGGTCGAAACCTGGGAAACAGAGTGCGAGTCTATGGCGATGAGGATAATCGAATGACCCTGGCGAACAGAAAACCCCGTGTCTTCCTAGGCCCGAGTAAGTATGTAGCCCTTTTCGCCCCTCACTCGAATGCTGTTCGGCCTGGCGACCACCACACCCGCTATCGTGTTATCGAGCTTGGACTTGTTCATCTTCCAGGTCAGCTCCACGCTCTCCTTGGGCAGGTCGAACGTAGCAAACTGTATCTCCTGGTATTTCGGACGGTCCATGAACATCACGTTCTGGCCCACCCACTCTGACGATCCCGCAACCGGCTCGTCGAACTTCAGCGTCACCGTCCCGTCCCCACTATCCAATTCCACGTTGACAGCGTGCCGCTCGGTCTCGCTGGGTATCGCCAGTTCGCCGCGATAGTGTTCCAAGGTTGAAGATGTTGTCATAGGTTCTCACCACTTATTCACATACTTATGTCGGAATTCCGTATCGTTCACAGAGTGTACAGCAGTTGGCCCGTAGTAGGTAGTAGGTAGTGCATCGCAGGGCGTTTTCAAAGTCAGTAATCAGTCGGCGCGGTCGAATCAGCCCGACCATGAGAGAAAAGCTAGATCTGCGCGGTTGCATATACCTGGGTTTATAATTTCGAGTGATCCGCTGGGAGGACGCTGGGCGATTAACAGGGAGACGCTGGGGGGGTGCTGGGGCCATTTTCACCCAGCGTTTCCCAGCGTTTCCCAGCGTTTGTAGCTAAGAGAATTTTTTCTGACATAGGCGAACGTGATTGATAAGGTACAATTTATGGATAGTGTATCGCAGAGGTTGTTCATCATGCGTACATTATAGCGCATTGAAGGCATATTTGTGTAGTAGAGGGGGAAATTCAGGCAGACTTCGCAAAGGCCCTGACATCCCTATGATCCGGCCTGCACCGAATTCAACTCTCGAATTCCAAACTCATCTTGAACTCTCGATTACCTCCATGTAGAATTACACGTAATTTCGAAAGCCAAGAGGAGAACATCAATGACTCACAATACCGAGAGAGACAAGACCTGCGAACAGAATGACGACACCCCTCGCAGGGAGAACAAGCGGGTCATAACCGTCGTGCTGGACGACCTGGACGACGTTGACAAGGCGGTGCGCGACGCTTTCGACAAGAGCAAGGGTTTCGCCACAAGCGTCGGGGATTCCATCCGAGACACCATCAAGTCGGTAAAGGCTACGCGCGATAACGTCGTGATGCTCAGAATAGACTCCGAGAGCCTCGAAAAGATAGACGAACTGGTTGACTCCGGCGTCACCAACAGCCGTTCCGCCGCCGCCGCGTTCCTGGTGGAGGAGGGGATAAAGGCCAGGGCCGACCTGTTCGACAAAATCGCCCAGGAGACAGAGGTGATACGCAACGCCAAAGAGCGCATCAGACGCCTGCTAGAAGAAGAAGCGGCGACATAGCCCACAGTTGCCTGTAGGAGAGTATAATAGAAACACCCTGACAACATGAAAGCGACAAGAAGGCGCGCCGCGAAATGAATGGACATCAGCGTTCCAATACTCCAATCCTGCTGAACATCAAGGCAAAAAATCTACTTTCTTTCGGGCCGGAAGGTGTCGAGCTTGATTTGGATTCGCCCCTCACCGTCCTGATCGGCCCCAATGGCTCCGGCAAATCGAATCTGCTGGAGGCAATCAGACTACTTCAGTCTGCTCCCAGTCATCTTGCAACGCCCGTCCGCAGCGGTGGTGGCATTCGGAACTGGATATGGAAAGGACAACCGAATTCCCATGCTGTTGTCGAAGTCGTAGTCTCCAACCCGAAAGGAAATCAATCCTTAAGGCATAAGCTTGCATTCGCCGAATCATCCCAACGCTTTGAATTGGTGGACGAGATAGTGGAAAACGAGCTGCCAGATTCTGGATTCGACGCCCCTTTCTTCTATTATAGATTCCAGCACGGCAGGCCAGTCTTGTCAGTTAAAGAGCCGAGCAGTCAGAATAGAAGGGAACTTCAACGGCAAGATGTTGCTCTGGACGAATCCATACTCTCGCAGCGAAAAGACCCTGACCAGTTCCCTGAGCTGGCCCACTTGAGCAGGTCATATGAGCGAATCCGTCTGTACCGAGAATGGGAGTTCGGGCGAAATGCTTTCCTTCGGAATCCACAGAGTATTGATCTTCCCTCAAGCCCTTTGATGGAGGATTTCTCCAACCTGGGAATGTTCCTGAACAGGCTACGACAGACACCAAGAACTAAGGCGAATCTCATTGAAAAGCTCACTGACTTTTACGAAGACCTCACCGACTTCGAGTTGAATTTCGAGGGCGGCACAGTCCAAGTGTTCTTTACAGAGGGCGAGTTTGCAATACCCGCAAAGCGTCTGTCCAACGGCAGCCTGCGATACCTCTGTCTGCTGGCAATCCTTCTGGACTCCGAGCCTCCGCCCCTTGTCGGGATAGAAGAGCCGGAGATGGGGATGCACCCGGACCTGATACCCAAACTGGCAGACATCTTGCTGGACGCTTCTAGCAGATGTCAACTAATTGTAACTACTCATTCCGACATTCTGGTGGACGCTCTGTCGGAGCAGCCAGAGTCTGTAGTGGTGTGCGAAAAACATGACGGCCAGACCACGATGAACCGGCTCAGCAGTTCCGAACTGCATAAATGGCTAGAGAAGTATCGGCTTGGTGAGCTATGGACCAGTGGAGAGTTGGGAGGAGTGCGGTGGTGAAGAAGATATACATCGAGGGTGGAGGAAATTCCAAAGAAGGCAGAATCCGATGCCGAGAAGGGTTTCGCAAACTGTTTGAGAGCTACGGCTTCAAGGGGCGAATGCCGAGTACAGCGGCTTATGGCAGCAGGAACGAGACGTACGACAGGTTCAAGTCGGCAATTGCCGGTTCTTCCAAAGCTGACTATATCGCGTTGCTGGTTGACAGCGAGGACCCTGTTAAAGATAGCCACAAGGTTTGGGAACACCTCAAATGGCGAGATAACTGGGAAAGGCCGCAGGGTACTGATGATAACCAGGCACTGTTAATGACCACCTGCATGGAAACATGGATAGTAGCTGACCACAATGCCTTGGGAAAACACTTCGGACAGCATCTTCAGCAATCCGCTCTACCTCATCTCGATAACCTTGAGAGTCGTCCACGGGGTGACGTACAGCAAAAATTAATGCAAGCGACTCGCGATTGTCATAGTCCATATACGAAAGGCCCGAAGTCCTTCGTAGTGTTAGGCAAGCTCGCCCCTGATGTGATAGCGCAGTATCTCCCGAGTTTCCAGAGGATGCGCAAGATACTTGAAACGAAGCTGTGATGTATATAATCGCCCAGGAGACAGAGGTGATACGCAACGCCAAAGAGCGCATCAGGCGGCTCTTGGAAGACGAATCCGGGGCGGCGTCCGAGTAGAGAATAGAGCGTCTGTTTTTCAGCGCAAGTCGTGCGATACATAGCAGCCCGGACGTTTGCGCGGCCCGCCCCTCAGCGCGTGATTCGCTTTCCTAGACGCCATACCGCCACACCCAGTATTCCCCAGATAGCCAAGTTGACCAGGATGGCCACGGTTATCGCTTCGCCGTTCAGGAGCAGAGAGACGGCCAAGGCCAGAATCGCCGCTGTCGATAGCCAGATTCTCATGTGTTCTCACTCCTACGCCAGCCCACTTTGAGCGAAGCGGGACGACCATTCAAACAGGTCAGAGTAGAGGGCGTCAACAGCGGGCTGAAAAAAATCGCCCATTCGCATGAACCCAACGGCCGCCTTGCGAACTAGCTCCAATAACAGAATCAAGTCCGATATAGCTTGTTACTCCAATTCATCAAGAAGTTCGGATACCATACGCTCAATTGAGCCTTCCGGGTACTGATGTTTGCGTCGTCTGTCCACTTCCTCTTTAATTATTGCCAAAATACTGTCTTCGAATTCCTGTAATTCTTCTTCGATTTCGGGACCCTTAGCGGCCGCTTCTTCTATGGAAGCATTCGGGTTTCGCTCTACGAAGTGTGCCATCCTAGATACAATGAACTCTATCTCCGCATTGTGCAATTCGCACAGAGCTGCTATCAGTCTCTCAGTTGTGTCATCAATTGGCATCATACGTCTCCGTTGTTTTGCCTATAAACTTTCCATGAAGTTTAATTTGTAATCTCTACCAAATATAACTCCATGTATCTCCCACTGGTTATAAGATGCCGACAAGCGTCTCTCGCAAATCGTCCTCGGTCATTGGGTTGGGCATCAGGGCCAGACGCTCCCAGCGTGCGTGCTTGACTATGTGGGCGATGTCGTCCCTGCCTACACCCAGACCGGAGAGCCTGGTATTCAGCCCGCAGCGTTCCATGATTTCGGTGATCTTCTCGCAGGCCGACTCGGTGTCTTCCACGCCCAGGGCGGCCAGCAGCGCGGGCATCTTGTGGGCTATCGCACGAGCATTCCAGCGCAGGAGCGGCGCGAGTGTCATGCCGACCGACTGCCCGTGCTCCACGTTCCAGAACAGTGTCAGCGGACTTCCGACTCCGTGACAGGCGTTCGGAGGGCTGTTGCTGTACCCGACACCCGACATCGTAGCGGCCAGGGCGCAGGCGGCGCGGGATTCCATGTCACCCTGTATCGCCGAGCGCACGAGGTTCTGCGAATATATCCGTATCACTTCCAGCGCCAGCGCGTCCGACACAGGCTCGGCGTTCACGTTCCAATAGCTCTCGAACGCGCTTGTGAAAGCGTCCATGCCCGTATTCGCCGCGAGGTTCTGGTTCATGGTCATGGCGAGTCGCGGGTCCACTATCGCCACGTCCGGGAACATCATCGGCGAGGACAGCCCGAAGTGGTCTTTGGCGTCCCAGTCCCACAACGCAGAGCCCGACGTCACCTCACTGCTACTGCCGGACGTGGTTGGCACGGCGATGAAGGGCAGCCCCGCGTTCTCGAAATCCGCGCCGCCCGACATATAGTTCCTGGAAGCGCCGTCCTGGGTGGCGAGTATCGCCGCGGCCTTTGCGAGGTCGAGCGCGCTGCCGCCTCCGATTGCCACCACGACGTCCGCCCCCGACTCGCGGCAATGCTCCGCGGCTGCGTCCGCGTCGTCCGGCGACGGAAACGGGTTCGCCCTGTCGTGAAGCGTCACCGAGAAGTCCGCGAGGTCGTCCAGCACATTCTGCAAGATGCCACGCTCACGCAGGAAACTGCGTCCGGTTACAAGGAAGACACTCGCGCCGACGCCCGCAACGCCTCGAACCTCATCAGCGATGCTTCCCAGCTTGCCGATGCCATAAACGATCCTGGTTGGATTCCGCCACACGAAAGACGATACGAACTGCTCACTCACGATTGACCCCCTGTTCTTGCGCGTCTGATACCGGCGGCATTGTAACACCCTCTTCGCAGGTTTACGCGCACAACGAAGAAAAACCATGGCTGTTTCCAGCGCTATGCTACAATATGTTCCCGTCATATCTTCGCCGCCGAATTGAATCTGGCAGCCGAGAATCGAAAACTGGAAAATCAGGATTCAAAACTGAACGCGGGCAAGCTCCCGCTCGACTTTCTCGGAAGGCTTCTGGGCGAGATTGACATATCCGACCCGCGCGTAATTCTCGGTCCCAAGCCCGGCGAAGACGCCGCTATGATAGACTTCGGCGACCGCTACCTCGTCGCCAAGACCGACCCGATCACCTTCGCAACCGACCTGATTGGGTGGTACATGGTGAACGTCAACGCCAACGATCTCGCCGTGATGGGCGCGACTCCCAGGTGGCTTCTGGCGACACTGCTTCTGCCAGACGGAACCCGCGAGTCGAAGGTCGCCGAGATGTTCCAACAACTCAGGGACGCCTGCTCCGAACTGAACGTCGCTCTCATAGGCGGTCACACCGAGGTCACATACGGCCTCGACCGTCCCATAGCCGTCGGCGCCATGCTTGGGGAGGTCAACAAGGACAAGGCCATACTCAGCTCAGGCGTCCGGCCGGGCGACTTACTCATTCTGACCAAGGGAGTGGCCGTGGAGGGGACGTCTATCCTCGCCCGAGAGGCCGCGCGCCAACTCACGGAAAACGGTGTTGATACAGAGACGCTGCGCAGAGCCTCGGAGTTTCTGTTCGATCCCGGAATCAGCGTGCTGAAAGACGCGCGGATAGCTTCCGAAGCCGGAGATGTCCATGCCATGCACGACCCGACCGAGGGCGGCCTGTCGGGCGGCCTCTACGAACTCGCGGTCGCCTCCGGCGTCGGACTCGACATAGACGCCGCTTCCATTCCAATCCTGCCCGAATGCAGGCAGTTCTGCGATGCCCTGGGGCTGGACCCGCTGGGACTGATCGCGTCAGGGTCGCTATTGGCGGCGGTCGCCCCGCCCTCCGCCGGCGCGACGCTGAAAGCGCTTGCGCGGGAAGGCATCAATGCCGAGGTCATCGGTGTCGCCAACCGAAACGCGGGAGAAGTTACGCTCCACTCCAACTCCGCGATATCCGAGTTTCCCAAATTCCGGCGCGACGAACTGGCCCGTTTCTTCAGCCCGTAGTACAGCGTCCATATATTTCTGCCGTGTAGAAGCCTGCCTGGATTCCCGCTTTCGCGGGAATGACGGTTGGTGGGAGCGGGAATGACGGAAAATGGTCGGTGTATAGCATATTCGGGTAGAAATGGTACTAGAGGGTGTCGTCAAAACTCTACGCGGAGAATAAAATTCCCATGCCCAATTCCATCAAGTCTCGGTGTCTGTTATGATGCGGCCAGTTCACAATAAGGAGAGTCAGCGAATGGCTACGAAAACCAAGGCCCTCAAGGTCGGGTATGGAGAGTACGTTTACGAGCATGTGCCCGGCTGGGGGAACCTGCCGGACGGATGGGAATGGAATCACGCGGTCGGCGTCGGCGTTGACGCGCAGGACCGCGTTTTCGTGTACAACCGAAGCGCCCATCCGATCATCATTCTGGACAAGGACGGCAATGTACTGGACAGCTGGGGCGAGGGGCTGTTCGGATCGGCGCACCACATCACTGTCGCCCCGGACGGCAGCCTGTTCACCACCGACATAGGCGATCACACCGTCCGCAAGTGGTCGGCGGAGGGCGACCTCATCATGACGCTGGGAACTCCGAACGAGCCCGCGGAGATGATGAGCGGCGACCCGTTCAACCGGCCAACCGACGTAGAAGTGGCGCACGACGGCTCTCTCTACATAGCGGACGGCTACGGCAACGCCCGAATTCACCATTTCACCGCCACAGGCAAGCATCTGCACTCCTGGGGCGAGCCGGGCGACGGCCCCGGCCAGTTCCGCATTCCGCACAGCGTCTGCCAGGACAACGCGGGCAATATCTACGTCGCCGACCGCGAGAACAGCCGCATACAGATATTCACCCCCGACGGCCAGTACATGAGCGAGTGGGGCGGCGTACACAGGCCGGACCACATCTGGCAGGGACCGGACGGAAATATGTACCTGACCGAA
>CBDANP010000006.1:0-701378 GCA_965197685.1 Dehalococcoidia bacterium | reverse complement strand
GCACATCCGGCTGAATACATTATAGCATTTTCGGGACTATTCTTCACGCAGGGCGCGAACCAAGTATTATACAAAACATAAAAATGTTTTCGGCGGAGCTATGCGCGTGGCCTCACAGCCGCGTTCCGGCTGAGGCTGCGACATGGGCGCTCGGTCAGCCGACGGCGGCCAGACGCTCCGCCGCGCGTTCTGCCAGGGATTGGAACAGCCGGTCGAAGTGGGGCGGGATTTCCATTCTGCGCTGCGGGCTGAACTGCACCGCTATCACCCATCTGTGTTTCACGCTCTCCAGCGCCTCTATGAGTCCGTCTTCCAGCGAATACGCGGAGGCGAGCAGATATGGGGACTTCTGCGCCTCGCGCATACCCGGGCGGTGAAGGCTGTTCACCCGCACAAACCCACCCGACCCGACCACGGCGGCCAATTTGCTGCCGGGCGATATGTAAATGTGATGGTGAGCGGGCTGGCAGCCGCTTTCGGAGGACGCTGCGGAGTGGCCTTCTACGCTCTGGAGAAGTTCGCCGCCCAGGGCGACGTTCAGGACGTGCATACCGCGTCCTATTCCGTATATCGGCAGGTCGGCGTCCAGTCCCGCGTGGACGAGGGCGATTTCCATTTCGTCCCGCGCGTCCTCGAATGTTAAAGGCTCGACTTCCGGGTGCGGACCCTGCCCGTAACGCGCGGGATTGACGGCAGGGCCGTCGCTGAGGACAAGCGCGCCCGCCCGGGCCAGTGCCTCTTCGGGCGTGACTCCGTAGTCGGGCGTGAGCGGCCAGGGGTCCGCGCCCGCCCGCTCGATGGCGTCGAGGTAGGGTCGCAGGCCGTTTCCGGCGCTGCCCGCCGTTATCGCTATAAGGGGTCTGTCCGGCATGGGACTCTCTGACTCTCTATCGCTCAGTTGAACCTGGGCGGACGCCTATCGCGGAAGGCGGAGAGGGCCTCCTTGTGCGCGTCGCTGCCCATGGCGGTCTGGAAAGTCGGCCCCTCGTCTGCGAGAACTGCCTGAACGTCATGCTCGACGTAGTTCTGGTGGATAAGCCGCTTGACCTGAGAAAGCTGCCAGGCGGGATTGTCCGCAATCTCGGAGGCCAGCTCTATGGCCTTGTCCAGCATCTCGTCGTCGGGATAGACGTAGTTCACGAGTCCGACGCTGTGCGCCTCGTCCGCGGGTATCAGGTTGCCCCTGAGCATATATTCGAGCGTCCGCCCCAGCCCTATCAGGTGGGGGGCGTAGTGGGTGGATGCGTACTCGGGCGTCAGTCCGACGCGCACGAACCTGAACGACAGGCGCGCGCTTTCAGCCGCGACCCGAACGTCGCAGGGCAGCGTGCGTGTCAGGCCCTCGCCTATCGCCACCCCGTTGATGGCCGCTATCATGGGCTTGGCCTTTCTGATAACGTCGTGCCAGCTGTCCTCTGACGTCGGAGCGATGTCCCCTGTGTCCCGCCCGTCGCGTCGCGCCTCGAACCGGCCTATGTCCGCGCCCGCGCAGAAGCCTCGCCCGACCCCTGTCCACACAATCGCGCCCACCGAGTCGTCCTCGTTCCACTCCGCTATCTGGCGGCGGATTTCGTGATTCATCTGCGGATTCATCGCGTTCAGTTTATCCGGCCGGTTCATCGTTATGATTCCCACCCTGTCTCTGACCTCGCTGAGTATAAGCTCGTAAGACATGGTTTCGCTCCTGTGGCGGATTCAAGGGTAATATTACCATAGAGGGGGGTGGATCCGAGAGTGTCATGGGGTTTGGTATGATATAGATTGGAGGTGGCATAATGAGTTCCTGTGAGTATGAATCGTATTCTGTTCACTTGAGTGACGCAGAGCATGGATCCATGTATGGTCTCAGCGTGGAGGCTAAGGCTGAGAAGATAGTTCGCAAGCATTTCGCTCGCCAGCATGGAGAGCAGGTCAAAGTTGAGCCTGACCAGGACGGGGCTGACCTCAAAGTATTCCTTGACGGAAAGATTATAAGGATCGAAGTGAACGGAACCAGAGCGACCACAATCGCATGGAGCTTTATGCAAGCGCTGAGTCAAAAGTCGCACGACGAACTGAAGAGCGGCAAGGTGGCGTTGTTTCATGTGGTAGATGTAGATAGCCAAAATCCGCGTATATACGTTCTGAAACATGGGAGAGATTTTTATCTGGAACAGGAACCCAAGTGGGCAGTAATACCTGTTAAGTCGGAAGATGAAGATAAATATCCACTGAGGGGAATTTTCTATCGGTACGATGATCCATTCGAGCCGGTGGCTGTCGAAGATTGGGAAACCATGAAGTGATCGTGCTGGATACACAGGTCTGGTTATGGTGGAATCTAGGCGCCGGGCCATTGAGAAAGACCCAAAGGCAAGCTATCGCAGACAACGAAACCACTGGACTGGGGCTCAGCGCATCTCACTTTGGGAGGTAGCCAACTTGTCGAGTACGGGCGAGTAGAATTGCCGACGGAAATAGGTCCGTGGTTCGACAGCGTACTCAGACCTCCCGGAGTCTCCGTTCTCCCACTGACACCAGAAATCGCGGTGGAATCAACCACGTTGCCAGGCGATTTTCACGCGGACCCGTCGGATCAGATTATCGTCGCTACTGCCATAGTCCACCAATGCAGCCTTGTGACTTCGGACAGGCAGATAATTCGGTATCCCCACGTGACGACGATTAGCTGAAGCTAGGGTGGACGCGCGAGAGGAGTTCGGGGTTACGCTCTTACAAACTGACCTTACGTAGCTGAGAGATCTACACCTTCCGACATCCAATCGGCTTGGAGACCTGTCAGGCGACCGACAAGGACAGCACAACATCCGAGTCAATAGACAATTGCAAAAGTCCCCTCTCCCTCGATGGGCTGACAGGGGTAGGTAAAAGTGTACAGCCAAGTATGAATACCAACGTACAGCCCCTCTCCCTCAGGGTGAGGGTTGGGGTGAGGGTGATCAGGTTCGATACCGCGTACTGGACAGGGAAGTAACAAGACTTATGCAATTCTCTCATCCTACAGACGATTGCAAAAGACCCCCTCTCCCTCAAGACGGGTGATGCACATTACCAAGTGAAGAACACAGAAAGCGTCAAGGAATGGTGTACGCTGGCCTTACCCGACCAAAGGAGGCTGGCGATGACCTTAGACTTTGACGCTTTCCTGACGGCATTGTACACGATAGTTGACGACCTCTATAAGCGACATTATGGCTGCCACAAGCCGGTTCGTCCTGGCAGACGCCCTGTACTGTCTGACAGCGAGGTCCTTACTCTGATGCTGTGCTGTCAGTGGTTTGGGACTTCCGAGCGCGCTTTCGTTCGTCATGTGTCAGAGCATTGGCGAGGCTACTTTCCCAACATGCACACTCAGAGCGCGTTCAATCGTCGCAGCCGAGACCTGTGCGGGGTTGTCATAGCATTGTCCGGTGTGGTGGCTGAGGAACTGGGAGCCTATGCCTCAGCGTATCAGGCGATAGACAGCGTTCCTGTACCGCTGGCCCGGATGTGTCGAGGAGATCGCCATCGTCTGTTTGGAGACGAGTCGGCCATAGGAAAGGGTGGAAGCGACAGGCGCTTTTACTATGGCTGCAAACTGCTTTTATCGGTATCGCGCCGGGGCGTGATAACCGGCTTTCTGATCGCGCCGGCCAGCACAGAAGACCGCTGGGTGGCGGAGAGTTTTCTGTGTTGGCGCAATGACTGGATGGGAATACCCCGCCAGGCCCAGGACCTTCCCATCCGACGAAATGGCAACAGATATGTTGGAGCCACCGGCCCCATATGGCCAAGATATGCCGTTGGCAGGCCAATCTCAGAGCCTTATCTTGGAGACAACGGCTTTTTCGGGTCCCTGTGGCAGACACATTGGCGACAACAGTATGGAGCGAGAGTGTTGACCCCTAAAAACTATGTCGGGAGCGAGTCGGAGCTGGCCAGACGGCGGCATTGCAGTCTCAAACAGGTGGTGGAGACCGTCAATGGACAGTTGGAGGAGGTGTTTGGCCTTCAGTTCCCACGCGCTCGCAGCAAGTGGGGACTGTTGAGTCGAGTGGCGGCCAAGGTGGCCGCTCTCAACGTGGGCATATGGTTGAATCGCCACTTCGGTCGTCCTGACCTGGCGTTAGCTACGCTCTTCAATTGTTAAAGGACTTACACAATGTGCATCACCCGTCTCAAGGGAGAGGGTTGGGGTGAGGGTGTTTAGCTTCAATACCTTTCGTTGCCAGGGAATAGACAAGCAGGCAATAAGACTTATGCAATTTTCTCATCCTAAAATCGCCCTTTACACAACATCCGAGAACCTGTACACTACCCATCATATCAATACGAATATATGTTCTCTGGAAGGACGGGCATCCACTAATGGCGGACAATAACGACAACCTGACTCCGGCGCAGAAACTAGCCAAGATCGTCGCCGAGGAAACATCGGACGGACGACGCGTCGTCAAGTTCCTCGTGTCCGCCGCAGAAGGCGATATCGAAGGCTTCATGCCTCACCACCGCATGGACGCCGCCAAACAACTCGTCAAGATAGGACTCACGGAGTTCGACGACTACATCAGGAACAACTCGTCTCCATCGAGACGACCGGACTCTGGATCCACGCGCTCCTCGGCGGACGCCAACCTCTCCCCGGAAGTCAAAGCCGCCCGCTCAGAACTCGCCCGCTACGCGAGAGAACTCACCGACGACGGTCGTTCCGTCGTCAGGTTCTACTCCAACGTCATGGACGGAGCGCTGGACTCTGATGGCTTCATGCCCCACCACCGCATAGCGGCGGCCAACAAGCTCATAGCCATCGGCTTCGGTCCCGCGTCCGAACCCGTCCGACCCATAGCCGACAGCAGTGAACCGACGACTGAAGACCCGGAAACCGCAGACAGCGACGCCGACAACGCGGAAGAAGAAGCGAATACGCAAAAGATTCTTGCGAAGATCGACCGGATCATCGAGGAGACAGACCCTTCCGAGTTTGAGGAGGAAAATAATTCGGGTCACAAGCCCGACTACTCCATGTGGGACTACATAGAGAGCCTGCCAAAACCCGAAATCAGCGAAGAACACGCCAGGATTGGAGCGGCGCTCTTCCATGAAGCGGTCGAACGACAGATACGCTGGAGAGATTCCAACGTCAAAATCCCAACACGGAAAGACCACGACAGCTATGACGACGGCTGACCCGCCGACTCACTGCATTACTCAGGGCCTTTTCGTTTTCAGGAGACAAGTTGATCAACAGGATGACCGTCCCCTCTCCCTCGATGGGCTGACAGGGGTAGGCAAAAGTGTACAGCCAAGTATGAATACCAACGTACAGCCCCTCTCCCTCAGGGTGAGGGTGATCCACACTATTTCGTCTATGCGATGTTCGATAATGAAAAGACCCTGCCGCATTACTGCTGTCGAATCCCTTACAATGCCGATCTTGAAAATGCCCTGCTGGAAAGATGCGGGGCTATATCCCGACGCGCGACAAAAACTCTGGCTTGCCCCTTATGCCGAGGTTGATTCGGAAGAGCGCGCCCGCTCCGGCGCCCTCGTTGGGCTTGTCGTTGCCTCCGGCGGTCGTGACGTACATATCGGTCAGGTCGCGCCCGCCGAATATGACGCTGGACACTTTCTTTGCGGGGAAGGTTATGCGGGCCACCTCGGAGCCGTCCGGGGCGAAGCGGTAGAGCGCGGATCCGTCCCATCGCGCCGACCACACGTGGTCTTCGGAGTCCACGGTCATGCCGTCCGGGACTGTGCCGTCGTCGTCCGGGGTCTCGACGAAGGTGCGTTGGTTGGTTATCTCGCCGCTGTCAACGTCGTAGTCGAAGAGGTATATCTTGTGCGCGAGCGAGTCGGTGTAGTACATTCGTTTCAGGTCGGTGGTGAAGCCCATTCCGTTGGATAGGCCGACATTTTCCAGCACGGGCGTCAGCGAGCCGTCGGTGTCCATGCGGTACAGGGTGGCAGGCCGGCCATCGGGTCCGGGCATCGTGCCGCAGAAGACGCGGCCCGCCGGGTCGGCTATCACGTCGTTGAAGCGGTTGTCGGCCTGGTCTGGGAGTTGTTCGACGATGAAGTCGAGCGTGTCTCCGCGCAGGACTGCCACGGAGCATCTGTCCATGAACAGCAGGAGCGAGCCGTCCGACTGTATCGTGTAACCGCCGACTTCACGGCCATCGTATATCTGCTCGTGGATGCGCGTGTACGGGTTGTACCTGAACAGCCTGCCTTCGGGTATGTCGGCCCAGTACAGGCGGCTCTCCATCGGGTGCCAGAGGGGGCCTTCGCCCGTGACGCACTGGTAGTCGGCAATCAGTTCTGGCTGCATCCGTTACCTCGCTTTTCCGTATGGGTCCCCGGGCTATGAGTCGTTTGGCAGGCGGTTGAATTTCCCCTCGAAGTAGAGCAGCGGCCTCGCGCTGTCGGAATCAATGTTGATCTCTTCGACTTCGCCAATGAAGATGGTGTGGTCGCCCGCGACGTATTCGTTGACGACGCGGCAGTCCATGTACGCGAGGCTTCCGTCCAGGGTGGCCGCGCCCTGTGTGGTGCGGCTGAAAGACATAGGAACGTCGCCCGTTTTCTGGTTGGTCGGTCGGGCGTAGTATTCGGCGACGGGCTGCTGCTCCTCGCTGAGTATATTGATGGCGAAGCGCCCGCTGTCTTTTATAAGCGGGTAGGATGTTGTGTTGTGGCCGGCGCATACCAGCACAAGCAGGGGGTCCAGGGAGACGGAAGTGATACCGTTGGCGGTCATGCCGTGTATCTCATCGTCGGACTGCACGGTTGTGATCACCGAGACGCCTGTGGCGAATTTCCCCCATGCCTGTCGGAAGGTCTGTGAGTCGGGCATATTAACATCTCCGGATTCTTCCAGGGGCGCGGGCTGACCGCCACCGCGCCTGAGCATATTCGATACGATTGCTGTACGCTCACGAATTATATTGGTGACGGCGGATAATGAAAACCCCCGTATCCAGCTCCCCTGAGTAGGTTGGGGTGTGGGGTCGGGGCGGGTGTTCCGTTCTACGCCAGCGACCTGCCCCCGGAGTGAGTCCACCTCTTTCATCAGCGCGTCCACTTTAGCCTCTATGTTGTCGTCGGTTTTCATAAGGACCGATGCGAGGTTGGCGGTCAGACCGCCGAACAGCCCGATTCCGACGATCATGAGCAGAACCGCCATTCCCCTTCCCACCGGCGTCACCGGCGTCATGTCGCCATAGCCCACGGTCGTAGCGGTAACTACCGACCACCAGAGCGCGTCGGTAAAAGAGTTTATCGAGTCATGCCCATGTTCGACGCCTGTGACAATCGTGGCGGCTATGACGACAATGCCAATCGCATAGACCAGCAGAAAGTCCACGTTCACCAAGCGTCGGCGCGTCGCCTTGATGGCGCGGGCGCCGAACAGTATGAGCCGGACTATCCTGAGCGGTCGTATGAAAGGCACTAAGACTACCAGCCCTTCCAGCCAATGCCGTCTCAGGTAGCGCCACTTGTCGGGCGTGATGGCGAATTTAAGGAAGAAGTCCGCAGCGAACAGCGCCCATATGAATATGTCGAGTGTGCGAAAGAGCGTTTTCTCAGCGGTAGAGAAACTCTCCTCCAGCAGCAGCGGGCCGAGCAGCACCGGCACCATGATGAAGGACATCAGCAGCAAGGGCAGTTCGGTCAGGCTGTCTAGGCGACCGAGCATCGCCTCGCGGGTGGCCGTATCCATCTTACGGAAGCGAGGTAGCTTGTTCATCTGGCAGGCTCCTGGGTTATGTGGGTTGATTCGTAGAAATCTTACACGATGCGGACATGGCGGGTAGAGGATATGTATAATAGGGTATAGAGAGACGCGAAATCCCTGTCAGTCTGAAATCAGGAGGCGACCGATGCCGGAACAACCCAGTGAAAGAGCTATGCAGCGTATGAACCGATTGGTTGAGAATTACACCAAGAAATCGGGTACATACACCTCTCCGGTGGAGGGTGTGACCGATGCGGTGGTGCTGGGGCTCGCGCAGAACGTGGACGAAATCGGCCGCCCGCTATGCCCGTGCAGGTTCTACCCGGACAAGACGGAAGAGATTAAGCATCGCACGTGGATCTGCCCCTGCGACGATATGCAGATATACAAGTATTGCCACTGCCTGCTGTTCGTGGACGAAGAGGGTATGCCAATTACAGAGCATCTACCCGAAGACCACGAAGGCAAGGAGATGTACGGCGTTATAAAAGACCCCCACCCGGACAAGGGGCGCGCCCTTCGACACAAGGCGGAGGAGCGTGAGATCGAAAGACGTGAGCGCCCCTCCTAGGGACGGGGTTGTGGCGGTCGTCAGGCCCTGAAAAGAATATAGAGACGTACCAGACCAGGAGGAGAAATGAGCACGGCCAGCAAGACGGTAGTTGTATATTCGACGTTGGGTTGCGGATATACCGATATGCTCAAAGAGCAGCTCGACCGCGACGGCGTCGAGTATGAAGAGGTGAACCTTTCGCTGCACCCGAACCGCTGGGGCGAGGTGCTGCCGCATACGGGCGGCGAGCGCATCAGCCCGGTTATGATAGACGGCGACGAAGTCACAGTCGGGTTCAACGGTATAGGCTGCTACGGGTAGGAAGGCTGAGCCTTCACCCTGATTGGGGCGCATTCGAGAGAGTGGCCGATGTCTTGCAATGCTTCACGTTGAGCGCGTGGTGATTGGGGCGCTAAGACTTCACCCTTGTTAGGGACGAACCCGTGATCGAAATAGAAAGAGGCAAGTTTTGGCTGAAAGCAGCGTACTGATTTACACGCATCCCGAATGCACTATCTGCGTTTCCGTTAAGATGGAGCTTGACGAGAAGGGCAGGGTGTACGAGGAGATTGACCTCGGCGACCACCCGGAGCGGTGGCCGGAGGTCGAAGAGCTTACGGGCGGCGACAAGATTACTCCCGTGCTCGTCGAGGATGGCGAGGTCACCATCGGCTATCACGGCATCGGCTGCACGTTCTACTAATCCGGCATATTCCCTAAAGCATCCGGTGAACGGGGGCGATGCACTCCGGCACGTCGTTCGCGGACGAGTTGACCACGCCCGATACTTCGTATGCGCTCATGCGCTCCGAGGGATACGGGATCAGCAGTTCGGATAGCGCGCCCGTGTCGCTTGTATCGGGGTCGAGCCACGCGGATTCGGCGTCCGGAGACAGAATGACGGGCATCCTGTCGTGTATCGGGGCGATGAATTCGTTGGCAGCAGTGGTTACTATTGTGCAAGACAGTATCCGGCGTCCGTCCGGGCTTGCCCACGACTCCCAAAGTCCGGCGAACGCGAAGAGTTCGCCCGTTTCCAGGCTTATACGCATCGGGATACGCCTGTTTCCGGCGCGTTTCCATTCGTAGAAACTGTCCGCTGCTACCAGGCACCTGCGCCGTCTGAAAGCGGCGCGGAAACTCGGTCGCTCGGCCAGAGTCTCGGCGCGCGCGTTTATCATCCGGCTGCCGATGGAGACGTCCCCGGCCCAAGACGGCACAAGTCCCCAGCGCATGAAACGGCCCGTATTCGATTCGCCGTCATTGGTTATCGTAAGCACGTCCTGCGTGGGGGCGATGTTGTACCTCGGAGTCGGCTCCATGCCGGACATGGCAAAATACTCCCGTATCATGTCCATGCCGGAACCGGACGGCAAGAATCGCCGCTCTATCTCGTCCCACGCGATAAGGGTAAAGCGACCGCACATATTACCGCCCCCGCCCGCTATGTCCCGGTGTCGTGTGAGCCATTATCGAGTTCCGGGCCTGCCCTGGGAATCCAGCCATTTCAGACGCTGTTCCATGCGCACTTTCTGGTCGGGCGGCGTGAAGCGGCGGTGAAACTCCTCTCTGTACGCCTGGAACGTTCCCGCGATTACGGCCTCGCGCATTTCCTCCATCATCCGCAGCACGAAACGCAGGTTGTGAAGCGTCGCCAGCCTGTACGCGAGCAGTTCTTTGGCCTTGAACAGGTGGTGTACGTACGCGGCGGAGAAGTTCAGACAGGTGTAGCAGTCACAGCGCGACTCCACGGGTTCGTCGCGGTCGCGGTGAGGCGCGGCGTAGATGTTTATGCGCCCGTTGTCCGAGAACAGCGCGCCGTTTCTGGCTATGCGGGTGGGCAGAACGCAATCGAACATATCTATGCCGCGCGCGACACTCTCCACAAGGTCTTCCGGCGACCCGACGCCCATGAGATAGCGGGGCGATCCGGCGGGAAGCATGGCGGTCGTGGTCGCGATCATCCGGTACATCTCGCTCTTGGTCTCGCCGACACTCAGACCGCCGAGCGCGTAGCCGGGAAAACCTATTGACAGGATGGCCTCCGCCGACTGCGCCCGCAGGTCCTTGTACAGCCCGCCCTGAACTATTCCGAACAGGATCTGGTCGTCGCGGGTGTGCGCCTCCTTGCAGCGCGCCTCCCATTGGGTGGTGAGTTCGCTCGCCCGCTCGACCACTTCACGGTCGGAATTGGCGTCCACGCACATATCGAGCGGCATGATAACGTCCGCGCCAATCCGCTCCTCCGCTTCGATAGTGGACTCCGGGGTGAACTTGTGCAGCGATCCGTCAATGTGCGACTTGAACAGGATGCCGTCCCGGTCAATCTTGCGCAGATGCTTGAGGCTGAAGCCCTGAAAGCCGCCGCTGTCGGTGAGTATCGGGCCGTTCCATCCCATGAACGAGTGCAGTCCACCTAAGCGTTCCAGAAGCTCGGTTCCCGGTCGCAGGAACAGGTGATAGGTATTACCCAGCACGATGTTCGCGCCAACGCCGCTCAGGTCGGCGGGGTCCACGGCCTTGACCGCCCCCTGGGTGGCTACGGGCAT
The DNA here is from genome assembly GCA_965197685.1 of Dehalococcoidia bacterium. Taxonomy (GTDB): domain Bacteria; phylum Chloroflexota; class Dehalococcoidia; order Lucifugimonadales; family UBA1123; genus VXRN01. The sequence goes on along the minus strand of CBDANP010000006.1, from coordinate 690,562 downwards.
GAAGAACGGGGTCGGCGCTTCGCCGTGAGCGGTTCGCAGAACGCCGGCGCGCGCGCGACCGTCCTCGGCTTCCAACGTGAACACCGGCGCGGATTTTGGGCCGCCGCCGCGTGTTGGCGTGTCAGTCTGAGCGTGTCGTGGTGGCATGGTTCTCGAACTTCGATTGATGGCATTCGGTCGGGGACTGGACGCATATTGTATCAAAGTGCGCGAGTAGTAATATCGGAAACGACGGGCTATATCGGGAAAGAGCCTGGAAAGCCGGATGTGTTTCTTGACACATAGCGGGCTCGGTTTTACACTTGGACAAGATTTTCAGCAACAGGTATTAACCTGTTCGGGAGTGTACGTAATGACCCAGGAATCGGCTATCACACCTGAGATGAGAGCGGCTGTCGGCGTAGAGTCGGAGCCTTACGTGAATGACGTGGAGAAGGGCGCGATAATCAAGTTCGCGCGCGCCATTGGCGACACCAACCCTATCCATACGGATGAAGAGGCGGCGAGGCAGTCCAGATACGGCGGCCTGGTAGCGCCTCCGACGTTCTTCCGCTCGCTCAGGTCGGGCGCAATGAGGGCGGACGTAAGAAGCCCCTATTCCGCCAATCTGGACGGCGGGAGCGAGTGGGAGTATTACGAGCCTGTCCGACCGGGCGACCGGATAACTGTGACCACCATGGTATCCAATGTTTTCGAGCGTCCGGGACGCCTGGGAAATATGCTTTTCATACAGCGGGAGACCAAGTACGTAAACCAGTTCGGCAGCACGGTCGCGATCCAGCGAACTACGGGGATCAGCTACCAGCCGCCGGAAGACGAATAGACGCCAAGGGAGGAATTTCATGGCAGAGCAGGTATATTTTGAAGACGTAGCAGAGGGGATGGACATTCCCACCCTGCGAAAGGACCCCACCACCCAGCAGTTGGTGATGTATGCCGGAGCATCCGGCGACTATTACCAGATTCACTACGACCTAGGGTACGCCAAGAACAATGGCCTGCCGGACGTGATTCTGCACGGCGCGCTGAAGAATGCGTTCCTGGGTCAGGTCATGACCGACTGGATTGGCGAGTGGGGCACCCTGAAGAAGCTGAGCGTGCAGTATCGTGGGATGGACGTTCCCGGCACTCCGGTTTTCGCCAAGGGCGTGATCAAGAAGAAGTACCAGCAGGATGACGAGAACATCGTCGAGTGCGAGATCTGGCTCGAAACCCACGAAGGCCAGCGAACGACCCCGGGATACGCGGTCGCCTCTCTGCCTGAGAGAGCGGACTGAGCGAACGCTTGTATCGCGGTCGCATGAAGCGTCGTATAGAAAGTGGGGGCGGACATTTTGTCCGCCCCCATGTCGTTTCAGACAATGCCTGTTCCGGCTACCCTTCCACGAGTGAAGCGGTGACGCCTTTGGCGATACCCCGGTATTCACCTAGCACAGCGTTGTTGTTGAGCGCGGTCGGTCTGGACGTGTCGCGGTAGGCGGCTCGCATATCTATTCTGCCCAGGAATGGTATGTCGAGGTGTTCGGCAAGCTCTTCTCCCGCGCCGGAGCCGAATATATCGCCCGAGAAGTTCTCGACCACGCCCAGAACTTCGATGTGCAGTTTCTTTATCATGTTTACGGATCGTATGGCGTCTATCTTGGCCAACTCCTGGGGCGTGGTGACCACGACGAACCCGTCCATTTCGAGGGACTGCATCACCGTCAGGGGCGCGTCGGATGTTCCGGGCGGCAGGTCTATTATAAGAAAGTCCAACTCTCCCCACTCGGTGGACTGCAACAACTGGTTGATGGCGTTGTGTATCATCGGGCCGCGCCAGATGATGGCCTCTTCCTCATCCTGCTGGAAGAAGCCCATGGACATGACTTTCACGCCGAACCGTTCAGGAGGAATCATCTTGCGATCTTCGCCGACAAGGGGCGCCTCGGCCACCTTCATCGCGCGAATAACGTTGGGGCAGTCTATGTCCACGTCGAGAATGCCAACCCTGGCGCCATCGTTGGCGAGTGTTGTAGCGAGGTTGACGGCTACGGTCGTCTTCCCGACGCCGCCTTTTCCGCTGTACACGCCGACCTTGTGCTTGATGCGCGACAAAGTCTCGGATATGGAGCGCTTCTGCTCGAACTGCCGGCGCATAGCCTCAACCTTGGCCCTCGCCTGCGCCTGTTCACTGGGGTTCATCATACTCTCCCGCCCCTCGTGAGGGCTGCCGCCACAAGAGCACAGGGACAACCCATGTCAGGCCGCCCCTGCGCTGATATTTCGTATTGACTGATCCGCGGGCGGTTCCCGCGCCGATTTTGAGGGTTAGTCCAGGCCGAGAAGTTTCTTGCCATCTTCGGTAATCATGTCCGGGGTCCAAGGCGGGTCGAAAGTCAGCTCTACGTTGACATCCTCGACGTTATCCATCTCGGCGATGCGCCATTCGGCCTGCTGCGCGATATACGGCCCCATGCCGCAGCCCGCGAAGGTCAGCGTCATCCGGACGTCCACGTTGCCCTGGTCAACCTCGACACCATAGACAAGGCCGAGGTCAACGACGTTCACGGGGATTTCGGGGTCATACACGTCTCTGAGAGCTTCGTAAACCTCGTCTGTGGTCAGTGTCTGTGTGGTCATTGTGTGCAGGCGACGGGTACCAGGGCGCCCCTCTTCGATTCGCTTTCTCCGCAATTCATCCATGACTCGCTGAACTCTCTCCCGCGATAGCTTAGCGTCGTGTCTAAATTTGTCTCTAATCACTGCTTCGCTTTTCTGTTGCAATTTGTTCTCGTTCTGGTTCAACATCGTCTACATGCGGGTCAACCTGGGCTATAGAGGTGACACAATAGCAGAGAATAGAGGGTGCCGTGTTCTATGGCGTTGGGGATGTCCATGGGGGTTCGCGATAGCAACAATAGGATTATCCCCTCAAGCCAAGCTGGTTCCAAAGCTTGGAGGATTCCAATGAGAAACCTGCCTCGCGCTTCCGGTTCGATCCAACATTTGAGGATCGAGAGGTCCTAAGCGTCCCAAGTATATGTCAATTGTAACCACGCGGGTGGTTGGTGTCAAAAGGCTTTGAGAGAACATGAACTGCGTGTAATCCGCCCTCGGATTCAGTCCGCCAGGGCGCGAAGCATAAGCTGTTCGGCTTGGAGCCTGTCGCCGGCCAGGGCGGCGTATATCAGGCTGCCCTTGTTTTTAAGTATCAGCCGCGCGTGTTCGGTTTCGAGATAACGCGCGTTGGTGCTGCCCAGTTCTATGGTCTCCATTCCGATGCGTCCGGCAATCGTGCTCACCAGGAATGAGAGCGCGAATCCAGGATAGTCGGTCTTGCTGACTATGACCATTCCCACATCCTGGAGGTCCAGAAAACGAAAATCAATCTCCTGGGTTATATCAATAGGCTCATCGCCATAGATGGCGAAGGCCAGTCTCTGCGCGCCGATGTTTCCGAAGGCTATATCGAGCTCCGACAGATCTACGCCCACGTTGCTCTGAATATCCTCGATAAGGCTGTCGTCGGGAGATATTAGCCCGGCCGCAATGGGAGGGTCGTCTTCGGAGACCGGCAGGTTGGTCAGCAAAGCCCACGCCTCGGGAGTTTTCTCCCCTATCGAGACCGTGTTCCCCAATTCCAGCTTTTCCCGAACACTCTCCGCCCAGAGCGAGTTCCCGCGCACTACATCCAGGGTGCTGGAGTCGAGCCTGGCCCATATCGCGGCTTCCACAGGATACCGTTGGTACAGGTCATATACCCTCTGCGCGTCCTCCGCTCTGACGAACTCCAGAGAGCCGCCAAGCTCCCCATCCGTAGAGGTCAGTATCGTCGCTCGGGACACCTCGGCGCTTTCGGTTATGTCGAGAGGCAGGATGTCGGCCCCACCGGATGGCAGGAAGCGTCTAATATCAACACTGGCAGGTATCACGGGATGAAAGTATAGGTATCCAACGAAGTCAACATCGGGCAATAGATTCGCGTGCGTATCCGTGGGCAGGGTTCCCTGCCCTTCGCTGACCTCAGACGCGCAGGCAACGCTCAATAGCGCAATGGCTGCGACTATGAGCGCAAACCCGTACCTTCGCCTCCGAGACGCGCGCAAGACGAAATCCCCCTTACTGGCAAGATGCCATAATGTCGTATATGTATTTTACCTGATTTATAGTGTTTAATTATACCACGACCTTTCTGAGGTCGGTTATCTGGTCCCGAAGCAGCGCGGCCTTCTCGAACTCCAGCGACTTGGCGGCGGTTCGCATCTGGGATTCGAGGTCCTTGATGAGCCTGAGAATATCGTCTTTTGGCATATCGGACGAATCAACAGTGTAGCTTTCGCGGGTCTCTGCGATGGCCCTGACTCGCTCGGTTATGTCGTGCACTGTCTTCTGAATGCTCTGTGGCGTGATCCCGTTCTCGCGGTTGTAAACCTGCTGAATCTCGCGGCGGCGTTCGGTCTCGTCAATAGCCCGCTTCATGGAGTCGGTAACGTGGTCGGCGTACATGACTACGTGGCCTTCAACGTGCCGTGCCGCGCGTCCTATGGTCTGTATCAGCGAGGTCGTGGAGCGCAGAAAGCCCTCTTTGTCGGCGTCCAGGATAGCCACGAGGCTGACTTCGGGCAGGTCTAGGCCCTCTCTGAGCAGGTTTATGCCCACTATGACGTCATAAACGCCCAGCCGCAGGTCACGCAGTATCTCGCTGCGCTCCAGAGTATCTATCTCCGAGTGCAGATAGTGGGTTCGGACGCCCATTTCTCGCAGAAAGTCAGCCAGTTCCTCCGACATACGCTTGGTGAGCGTCGTCACGATGCAGCGTTCTCCCCTGTCCACTCGCAGCTTGATCTGGTGCAGCAGGTCGTCAATCTGCCCATCCGTGGGCTTCACCTCGATAATGGGGTCGGTCAGCCCGGTCGGTCTTATAACCTGCTCCACCATCTGCTGGGAGTGTTCGTACTCATACGGGCCGGGCGTGGCCGAGACGTAGATTGCCTGGTTGACGGCCTGTTCGAACTCGCCAAAGTTCAGCGGGCGGTTGTCGAGCGCGGACGGCAGGCGGAAGCCGTACTCCACCAGCACTTCCTTGCGGGCGCGGTCTCCGTTGTACATCGCGCGTATCTGCGGCAGGGTCATGTGAGACTCGTCTATGAACAGCAGATAGTCTTCCGGGAAGTAGTCCATCAGCGTATAGGGCGTACTGCCCGCTTCGCGTCCGCCGAGGTGCCGCGAGTAGTTCTCGACCCCGCCGCAGTATCCGGTCTCGCGCAGCATCTCGACGTCATAGCGTGTCCGCTGTTCGAGTCGCTGCGCCTCCAGCAGTTTGCCCTGCCGGTTCAGGATTCGCAGCTGTTCGTGAAGCTCGTCCTCGATGTTGCGAATCGCGGTGTCCATTCTCTCCTGCGAGGTTACGAAGTGCTTGGCGGGGTATATCTGTATGTCGTCGCGCTCGGTCAAAATCTCGCCGGTCAGCGGGTCAATCTCGACGATGCGCTCTACTTCGTCCCCCCAGAACTCTATCCGCACGCCGATGGTCTCATAAGCGGGCAGTATTTCCATTGTGTCGCCACGTATCCTGAAACGCCCCCTTGAAAGATCGAAGTCGTTGCGCTCGTACTGTATGTCAATAAGCTGGCGAGCCAGCCTGCTCGGACTTCTGATTTCACCCCGGCGCACGTGGGCCATGAATCCCTGGTACTCCTGCGGCGAGCCGAGACCGAATATGCAGGACACCGACGCGACTATCAGCACGTCTCTGCGGGTGAGAAGCGCGCGCGTGGCCGCATGTCGGAGTTTGTCGAGTTCCTCGTTTATGTCCGCGTCCTTCTCTATGTAGAGGTCGCTGCGCGGGATGTAGGCTTCGGGCTGGTAGTAGTCGTAGTAGCTGACGAAGTATTCCACCGCGTTGTTCGGAAAGAATTCCTTGAACTCGGTGGCGAGCTGGGCGGCGAGCGTCTTGTTGTGCGCGATGACAAGCGTTGGACGTTGCAGTTCCTCTACGGCGTTAGCCATTGTGAACGTCTTGCCGCTGCCGGTTACACCCATCAGGGTCTGGTGCACCATATCACGGCTCAGGCCGTTCACGAGCTGGCCCACGGCCGTGGGCTGGTCGCCGGTCGGCTGGAAGTCGGAGACTATCTCGAACTCAGGCAATTTCGATCCTCCGGGCTGCAATAGCGCCTATATCAGATTCTGTTGATATTTGAAATTTCATCCCATCATTCCGGCCTTGAGCCGTAATCCAGCGCTCCAAACAGATGTAATTGTCACGAAATTAGCCACACTCCGCCCCTCTGGATTGCCGAGCGGCGAGCCTCTTCGGGGGTTCCCGCTCCCCGTTTTCACGAGGACAGCCCCGTATCGGAGTACGGGGTAACGTTGCTTCGTGGGAATGACGGGAAATATCAGCACAACCCAGATATTGACATATTCATTGTATCATCAACACCCAGGGCAATCGCATCTAAATTTCAGGAGGCCGAACAATTTTATATATTCCCGTTTATGGTGTTCAGGTAACCCAACAGGCGGAACAGGTGCGGTTTCTGGTGACTTTCCCACCTGCATCCACCTGCATATGGCTGCATTCGGGGGTTAATTTTTTCCTCTGGGGGTTGATATGAATTGCAGTTTATAGTTGTCGGTCATTAGTTCACAGTTTTCGGGAGCGGCGTCCGTTCAAGAGTTTCGTGTTGGTAAGGCATGGGGCAATTATAGCCTGATTTAGAACAATTGTGCAAGTGCATTGGGCCGACAGCGCAGGGTCTTTCGGTTTTCCTCCTCAACATGACTCTCACTCTGTTTCCCAGGTTTCTACCTTTGATTGAAAGCGTCTCTTGCCCTGACGAAAGAGGCTTGGGCAGGGAATGGCTGATAACTTATAACCGAAATACCTTGATTGCCCCCCTCAGACACCCCCTCAGACACTCCCACCGCCTACCACCATCCCCCACATCCCCAAATCCTATTTCAGATTCTCCCTTGACGCAACTCCCACCATCCCCTATAATCTCTTCTAAGAACATTTGTATCAACGCCCACTAATCACCAGAAACTAAGAACTAAAGACTAAAAACCAATGACCCTATACCCAGAACTCCAAACCATAGTCCGAGAGGAAACAGACAACGGACGAACCATCGTCCGTTTCATGCAACACGCCATGGACGGACGCTTCCCCAACTTTACCCCCGTACACCAGATCATGGCGGGCCGTGTCCTCGCCATCCTCTGCATAGAACAAGGCATTGAGTTCGTCGAGTCCATCAAAAAGCCCGCTGTTCCCAAGACCAGGGACTCCGCCCAGCGCAGGGTCATTGACGACGAGGTTGACGCCGCCCTCACAGCCGCCCAGCGCGAAATCGCCGGATACGTGCGGAAACTCGCAGGCGGCGTACGCAGGATGATAAAGTTCCTCCTTGAAGCCATGGAAGGCGCCCTCAAGAGTTTCAGCCCCTCCCTGCGAATAGCCGCCGGAAAGGAACTCATCGGCTACGCCTTCCCCATATTCGCGCCACCGCGTCCCAGGAAATCCGGTTCCGAGCCACGTTCCAAGACACAGGCCGAACCCGCTGCCAAGCCGACGCCCCGCGCCCAGACCGCAGCCGCCCCGCAGTTCACATATCCACCCGCCGGTGTCCCACTCGGTATGCCCCGCGAAGAAGCTGAGCGCCTCTACCGGATGAGGCACTGCGAAGAGGGCGAGACCATAGACGACTCCATATTCCGAAGGAGCATGGAAAAGTCTGACGACATGGAGGTTCAGCGAGCCGAGGCGCGCAAGCTGTGGGAAGAGAAGGAGACATTCATCAAGAAGCGCTGCCCGAACCTGGATCCGGAACCCTACCCTGAGTTGTTCGACGGCCTGCTTGACCTGATTCAAACGGCCCCCGAAGACCCCAACGATTGGTGGGACGACGAGGACTGGGAACTGTGCGAAATGGGTCTGTGTGAAGAAACCGGCCTGCCATGCCCCTGCACCACAGTCCCCAGAGACGAAGACGACCCCTGACCGCCGCCATACGACTTCCCCATGTAAAACCCGCAATGCCCAAGACCGCCAATGCCGGACACAGGGTCTTCCCTCGATGTCCGCGGACGCTTCACGCCGTATGGTCAAACCCCAGTGGTTGCCCCTTAAGCTGCGGCATTGGAATAGACAACCCCAATCCCCCGAATTCACGGGCGCGATTTAGATGCAATCGCCCTGGAAACACCCAGGGCACATTGACCGCCTGGGTAAGGCGTACATATAATTGCGCTGTCAACCCCACCCTGTGGAGAAGCATCCCATGGCAGAGATAAGCCTCAGTCCGTCCGCCATCATCGAACAGTTCAAGAAGAACGACGTAACCCACATAGTCTGGCTGCCGGACACCGAGACGAACTTCATGTACAACCAGATAATCTCGGACGACGACCTGAGCCTTGTGCCAATCTGCCGCGAAGGTGAGTCCATGCCCATCGCAGCCGGACTGTGGATTGGCGGGAAGAAGCCCGTCGTCCTGATTCAGAACACGGGTATGTTCGAGGCGGGCGACTCCATCCGGGGCATGGCGCTGGACACCGGCATCCCCATGGTCATGGTGGTGGGATACAGGGGCTGGATGGGCGAAGGCGGCGCTATGACCGACTCGGCGGGCGTATTCACCGAGCCGATACTCGACGCCTGGGGCATCAGCCACTACCTCGTGGAGACCGACGACGACGTTGGCCGAATATCCGAGGCGTTCGAGGACGCGGAGAAGAACCAGACCCTGGTCGCCTGCCTGCTCGGCGCGGAGTACGGATGAGCCGCGGACTCATCCGAAGTTCGACTCCATATCCAGCACCTTGTCGAGGCGGCGCTGGAACCGCTCCTCCGGCACGAACTCCGCTGACAAGAAGGCGTTCGCCAGTTCGCGTGCCAGCTCGCCCCCTATGATTCGCGCTCCCATGCACAGGACGTTCATGTCGTCGTGCTCGACGCCCTGATGGGCCGAGTAGGTATCGTGGCAGACGCTCGCGCGCACTCCCTTGACCTTGTTGGCCGCCACCGACGCGCCCACTCCGCTTCCGCATATCATAATCCCGCGCTCGGCCTCGCCGGATGTGACCGACTCCGCCACTGACTTCGTGAAGTCAGGAAAATCGTCCGCCGGGTCCAGTTCGTGAGCGCCCACATCCACAATCTGGTGTCCCAGGGATTCAACGTATCCCTTCAGTTCGTCCTTCAAAGCGTATCCCCCGTGGTCGGCTCCTATCACAACGCGCATGTCCGCCCCTTTCGATAATTCACATACCGCACAGTTTTCTCTCAGTGTAGAAAGCGAATCATGGCAGCGTCAACCGCGTCATACTCAGCGCCTCGCATTTCTAAAGCCAGTCCGAGTTTCTCGTTCTACCACATAGCCATGCCTTCAATGCGCTGCAATATCCGTATGAACAGTCCATATCTGGCCTGCTCGACCCGAACCGATAATCCCGCCCATGACCGGCCTGGCAAAGACCCGGGTGCGCGGACGGGAGCGGCCCGCCGAATCCTGATGCGAATACCTCCATACGATGGTACAATCACCCCGTATCAAAGAAAGGGGATTTGGACTTGCCAGTAACCAAGCTCGATATAACCAGAGTCACCCCGTTTGCGGGCGGACAAACATTTGGCGAGGTGGGGGCTTACAACCATCTCAAGGGTACGGCCCACTTTTCGGTTGACCCGCTGCACCCCAACAACCAGGCCGTAACCGACATAGAGTTCGCCCCGCGCGACTCCGAGGGCCGGGTTCTGTTCTCGGCAGACTTCGAGATGCTCCAGCCCGCGGACCCGGAGCGCGGCAGGGGCAGCATCATCTACGACGTGGTGAACAGAGGGAGAAAGACTATCCTCGGCTTCAACAGTTCGCCCAGGGTAATGGACCCGGGCGCGCCACTGCATCCCGGAAACGGCTTTCTGATGCGCGAGGGCTACACCGTCGTCTGGTGCGGCTGGCAGTCCGACGTTCCCGAAGACCCGGACCGCATAGGTCTGCGAACCCCGCAGGCATTGAACCCGGACGGCAGCCGACTGACCGGGGGTATCCTGTGCCAGTTCCAAAGCAACGAGCCGACCAACGTGTTCCTGCTCGCCGACCGCATACACGAGCCGCACCCCCCGACCGACCCCCACGAACCGGGAGCGACACTCACTGTCCGCGACCACCCCAACGGTCCTGCGACCGACATACCGAGAGACCAGTTCCAATTCGTGCGGGTCGAGGACCAGCAGGTGGAACCTGATCTCAATCACGTCTATCTCAGAAGCGGGTTCGAGCCGGGCCGGATATACCAGCTCGTCTATACCACCACGGGAACCGACGTCGTGGGTCTGGGCATGGCTTCGGTGCGCGACATCGTGTCGTTCCTCAAATACGAGTCCGAGTCGGACGGCAACCCGTGCGCCGGTTCGATAGACTACGCCCACGCCTTTGGCGCTTCCCAGAGCGGCCGCTTCCTCAGAACCTATATCTACTACGGACTCAACAACGACGAAAAGGGGCGAATGGCGCTCGACGGCATCATCCCGCATATAGCGGGCGGTATGCGCGGCGAGTTCAATCTCCGCTTCGGCCAGCCCTCAAAGGACGTGTGCTACATCATCCCCGAACTGTTCCCATTCTCCGACACAGAGATCACCGATCCGGTTAGTGGCGCGAGCGGCTCCCTGCTCACCCGCATGGAGGAGAGCGGAAACGTCCCCAAGATAATGTTCACCAACACGTCGGCGGAGTACTGGCGCGGCGACGCGGCGCTCATACATACCGATATATCCGCCATGACCGACGCCGCCGAATCCGAAAACGTCCGCCGCTATCACTTCGCTGGCACTCAGCACGGGTCAGGGGTATTCCCGCCGGAGACCATACGGCAGATGGACGGTCTGAAAGGCCAACTGCCCTACAACGCGGTTGACTACTCGCCATTGCAGAGGGTGCAGTTGACAAACCTCGACCGCTGGGTCAGGGACGGCGTTCCCGCCCCCGCCTCCCGCCATCCGAGCCTGGACAACGGCACGGGCGTGGAGTCATACACCCTTCGAGAGAAGTTCGAGCGAATTCCGGCGGTGAACTTCCCGCCGGAGGTCACAAGGGCGATGCGCCTGGACTACGGCGACGAGACCCACCTGGGACGCACTACCAGGCTGCCCGCCGAACAGGGCGCAGAGTATCCCGCGATAGTTTCCAACGTTGACGACGACGGCAACGAGGTTGGCGGAATCCGGCTGCCGTCCGTGAGCGTTCCGCTGGCTACCAACACCGGCTGGAACCTGCGCCACCCGGACAACGGAAACCCCGACCTCGTAATAGGAATCACCGGCGGGCTGGCGGGCTGGACGCTGCCATTCCACAAGACACAGGAGGATAGGGAGTCGTCCGACGATCCGAGACCCGCGATAGACGAGCGATACGACTCCAGAGATGACTACGTGGAGCAGGTGAGACAGGCCGCATCGGACATGGTTTCAGAGGGGTACTTGCTCGAAGAGGACGTAGAGCGCGAGGCCGAGATAGCCGCCCATCGCTACGACTATTGGATGAACGGAAACGGCGCCTCTTAATCGGGGGGTCACAGATCGGTCGGAATGTGGACTTCCAGCCTTTCTATACGCTGGAAGTCCCTGTCGTTGGTAGCGATGGCTCGGATGTCGCCGCGCTCCATCATGGCGAGAGATATGGAGTCGTTGACGAGAAGTCCTGTTTGCGCTCGCAAGTTCGCGGATATTTCCAATATCTCGGCGTCAACCTGCAACATCTCGATGCCCATGTTCAATAGATACTGATTGCGTCGGAATGATCGTGAAGCTGAGAAGCAAGTTCGGGCCGGCGTCTTAATTTGCCCGGAACGTTGCCGGGCGTCACAAGCCCCTTGTCCACTGCCTCAGTCATCATAAGCCTATGGGCAACCTCCAGAAGAACCTGAGTTCCAGTATAGGCTTCGATCTCTCCCCGCTCACATCTGCCAATCAGCGCGGCGCATTCATTGGATGACCTTGCGAAATAATAGACGAATATATTGGCGTCTATGTACAAACGGGCGCCGCGCGCGATCTCGCTAAACGTCAAGGTAGCTATCCTCACGCAGAATAGCCTCTATCGTCTCGCGACCAAGGGATATATTTCCCCAGTACTCCTCTACCCTGCGCTTCATTGCCTGAATTTCAGGGTCCGTTAGCCAAGCTTCTCGCTTCGCCTTTCGGGCGGAATGTTCGACAAGTTGTTTGCGTATGCCATTTTCAACGAACTTGTCGAAATCTACGCCATCTTCCGACGCCGCAACCTTCGCGCGCCGCAGCAGATCTTCGTCTATCGCAAGTTCAGTCTTCTTTTTCACGGCATACCCCTATACACTCAGACTCACTGGAACTGACGAGAGTGCGTTATCGAATTCTCAGAGTATCACATCGGTGTGTTCGTATGAAGAAGACGACAAAGCAGATTGGCAAGAACGGCGTCCTCGGTCTGCTGGACGATCTGGAAGCCCAGGACTGCGCCTCGAGTGTGTATATATCGGCCCGGACACTGGCCGAGCGGGACTATGAGTACCTTCTGGCGGAGTCAGGGGATGAACGCTCCGCAGTCGCGGACGCCCTGGAGGGAGTCCGCGACGGAGATACGGGGGTGGCAGTGTTCGCTGCCACTGATCGAATCGTGGTAATCAGGCCGCCGATTCCTCTGACTGTGGACGTTGGAGCCGCGGGCGCGCATACTCACGAACTGCGCCGTCTGCTGAGATCGGAACCCGTGATAGGCGTCGTGCTTCTGCGGCTGGGCAGGTACGCGGTCGGCGTTCTGCGAGGCGAGACTCTGCTTGCCACAAAGACCGACTCGCGCTATATGAAAAACCGCCACCGCGCGGGTGGACAGTCCCAGCGCCGGTTCGAGCGCAGCAGGGAGCGTCTCATACGCGAACTGTACGACAAGACGTGTGAGATAACGCGGACGGTCTTTGCCCCATACCTGAACGACATGGAATACCTGCTTCTGGGCGGAGAGCGCGGCACGCTGAACGGGTTCGTCAAGCGCTGCCCCACGATGCGGCGCGAGCTTGAGTCGAAGATACTGTCACGCCGCCTTCCGGTGGCGCAGCCCAACCAGAAAGCGCTATTGGGCATATCCCGCGAGGTCTGGAAGAGCGGAGTTACCTTCTTCGAGCGCGGCTGACGCTCAGCGCGCCGTGTATCCGCCATCCACGGTCAGGGCGACGCCGGTGACATAGCTCGCGTCGTCGGAGGCGAGATAGAGCGCGGCATAGGCTATCTCCTCCGGCCTGCCAAGTCTGCCCATTGGGTGAAGCTCTTCAAGCATTGACATGGTTTCGGGATTCTCGGTTAGTCCCCTGGTCAGGTTAGTGGCGACATAGCCGGGACACAGGCAGTTGACCCTGATGTTCCTGCGCGCGCTGTCTATGGCAAGGGTGCGGGTGAACTGCACTACGCCGCCCTTGGACGGCGGATATGGATTGAACCCGCCGCCCAGTCCGACCGGATAGCCGACCAGCCCCATGGTTGACGCCAGGTTGATTATCGAGCCGCCGCCCGATTTATCCATCTCCGCGACTGCGTACCATGACACGAGATATGTCCCCTTCAGGTTCACGTCCATCACCTTGTCCCATATAGCTTCGGGGGACGCGCCCTCTGGAAGCGCGTTTCGCGCGCTGATTCCGGCGCTGTTGACCAGTATGTCCAGCCGCCCGAACTCGCCGACCGTCGCCCGCACCATACGCTCGGCATCCTCTCCGCTGGATACATCGCCGGACAACGTGAGCGCCCGTCCGCCCGATTCTTCCACCATGCTCACTGTGTCCCGCGCGTTGGCGAGTGATATGTCGGATACCGCGATTGCGGCTCCCTCGCGCGCGAACAGCAGCGCGACGGCCCTGCCTATCCCGGACCCCGCTCCCGTAACCAGAGCGACCTTATCTTTCAGACGCATATCCAAACCCTCGAATCGGCGCGCTCAGGGTTCGCGCGCCATGTGTTCATTCGGTAGTATATTATGATTTCGGCACGCTGAATATCCCCAGGAGCGCAGCAATGCCTTTCGAGAGACGCCGGTGACTTCCAGAATTGAAACTATGAAACGGGTGGTGGTGATAGGCACGTCAGGGGCTGGCAAGACCACCCTGGCGAGCAAACTTGCGCGCCTTATGGACGCGCCGCACATCGAACTGGACGCCTACCGCCACGGCCCAAACTGGACCGAGACGCCGGACGACATATTCAGACGAAACCTGAGCGAGGCGCTGTCCGGGGAAAGCTGGGTCGTGGACGGGAATTACAGCCGCGCCCGGGACATAATCTGGGCCAGAGCCACCACGATAGTATGGCTGGATTACCCTTTCGGCCTGATATTCTGGCGACTGTTTCGCAGAACGATGGGCAGGGCCATCATGCGTACCGAACTCTGGAACGGCAACAAGGAAAATCTGCGGGGCATCTTCTTCGACAGGGACTCCCTGTTCCTGTGGGCGTTCAAGACGCACTGGAGCCGCAGAAAGTCCCTGCCCAACGCCTTCGTCCTGCCCGAATACGCGCACCTGGAGGTGCTGCGGTTCCACTCGCCCCGGGCCGCGAACAGGTGGCTGGATTCGATAGCCGCCGCTCGAGCGAATCGGGCCTGACAGCGGCGTCGGCTATAAATCCATCATCTTGTCGGGGGTGAGCAACTCCATGAACTCTATCCTGTTGCTCTCCACGAACTCGAGGGCCGCGCGTCCGAGCGTCAGCGCCTCCTGCGGGAGGTCATTGCCTTCGCGCATCGGGGACATGAGCGCTTCGTCCGTCCACTCCAGCACCACCACGTTGGTATCGCCCGGCAGCGTGCCGCCATTGAAATAGACCTTGAATTCGCTCCGGTGTCCGGCGTCGCGATATAGCTGCGCCTGCTTATGGATCATGCTGGCAACCCTGCGCGCTTCTCCGGGTTTGGTATTGAAGATTCTTCTTACCAGGTACATAGTAAACTCCTATGGGCAAGTTTTATTTCTATCGGGCCTTTGGGGCTTGCGCCCCGCGTCAGTATTGTCGGTTGCAACTTGCGACTTCAACTTTATACTATATTACAATTGACTGATTCCACACCTGCGCGCGTCCGTGGCCCTGCGACAAAGGCGGCACTTTGACCACCATCTCCAAATCTCCCCACGTCAGCATAAGCGGCGTGTACAAGCGCTTCGACAGCGGGGCCGATGGCCGGGACGTGCTTCAGGACGTCGGCCTGGAGATAGCGCGCGGTGAATTCCTGTGTCTCATCGGGCCGAGCGGATGCGGCAAGTCCACGCTGTTGAGGCTTATAGGCGGGCTTACAGAGCCGACTTCGGGCGAGATACAGATAGATGATCGGACGCCCGCCGAGGCGCAGGCGGACAAGGCGTTAGGGTTCGTGTTCCAGGAGCCTTCCCTGATGCCCTGGCGCACGGTTACGGACAATGTCCGGCTGCCGTTGGAGGTCAATCGCCGGAACAACCCGGAGAATGGCCATTCGGTCGCGGAGTTGCTGAGCCTTGTCGGGCTGGACAGGTACGCCGACTATTACCCCTCACAGATCTCGGGCGGGATGCTCCAAAGGGTGGCGCTGGCCCGTGCGCTCGCCTCGGGCGCGTCGCTATTGCTCATGGACGAGCCTTTCGGAGCGCTGGACGAGATAACGCGCGCCGCGATGGGCTATGAACTGCTGCGAATATGGAATGCGGACAAAAAGAGCGTGGTGTTCGTTACGCACAGCATTTCCGAGGCGGTTACGCTCTCCGACCGGGTGGCGGTGCTGTCGAGCAGGCCCGGACGCATAATCGAGGTGGTGGAGATCGGCCTGTCGAGGCCGCGCTCACGCAGTATGGAGCGTAAGCCTGAGTTTCTACGCTACTCCGAAATGCTGCACGATCTTCTATCACAGGGGAACCGCAATGAACAAGCCCTCGCTCGATAGGCGCGTCCGGGTCGCCGGACAGCCTGGACGCAAGTGGCCCCTGGATGCGCGCCGCCTGCGCGTCACGAGGATTGGGTTGAGCTACGTTCTGCCGCCGGTCATAGCGCTGACCCTCGCGGGCATAGTGTGGGAGCTGTGGACGCGGCTCACGGGCGTGCCGACGTACATCGTGCCTGCCCCGTCCGAGGTGCTGGACAGGCTGATAGGCGACATAGGGTTCTTCGCCGGAGAGGGGGCGGTGACCCTGGCCGAGGCGCTGGCGGGCTTCGCACTGGGGACTGCGGTCGCGCTGGTGGGCGCCGCGCTGATGACCCACTCCCGCTTTATCGAACGCAGCCTGCTGCCGTTGGCGATTCTGGTAAAAGTTACGCCGGTTGTGGCGGTCGCGCCGCTGTTCGTAATATGGTTCGGGTTCGGCCCGGTTCCGAAGGTGCTAATCGTTGCCCTGATAACGTTCTTTCCCGTCCTGGTGAATGGGGTGACCGGATTCAGGTCGGTGGACAGCGGAACGATGGACTTCATGCACTCGATACGGGCGTCGCGGCGGGAGATATTCCTGAAGCTCAGGGCGCCGAGCGCGATGCCCTACCTGTTCTCCGCCTTTCGGGTCTCCATCCCGCTGTCTGTGATAGGCGCGGTAATCGGCGAGTGGTTCAGCGCGGACAGGGGACTGGGAAGCGTGATAATCGTGGCGCACAGCAACCTGGATATGCCCACGCTGTTCAGCGCCATATTCACCCTGTCGTTTATGGGAGTGGGCCTGACTATACTATTATCGGTGATCGAGAAGAGAGTATTATTCTGGCACGAATCTTCCAGCGTGATGTAAAGTCTTTTTTCCAACGAATCAGACCGGAAGGGAAAGTACCCATACATGAAGAAAGTTATAACTCTTGCTTTCGCGTACATAGCCCTTTTGTCCGCGCTTGTCATACTCGGATGTTCCGAGCCTGAGCCTGAGATTCAGAGCGTCAGGTTCGTGGCGGGCTACAAGGCGCAGGCCAATCTTCCCCTGGTGGCGGTGTACGCCGCGCAGGAGCAGGGCTACTTTCAGGAGCAGGGCCTTGACGTGGATATTCAACACTCGATTGGAGAGTCCATGAACCTGCTGATGGGCGGCGAGGCGGACTTCGTATCCGCCGACGCCGGACACACGCTGAAACTCAGGGCCGACCCCGGGCTGCCTATCGTGGCGATTGCGCTGTTCGGCCAGCGCGGCCAGCAGTCGTTCATGGCGCTCTCGGAGTCGGGCATCAGCGCGCCGCAAGACTGGGAAGACAAGACGTTCGGCTACAAAGGCACGATTCCTCCCGAATACCTGGCCATCGTGAACTCCGCGCAGGTGGACAGGTCGAAGATACAGGAGGTCAGGGTCGGTTTTGACCCGCGAGTGCTGACCGAGGGGCAGGTGGACATTCTCGCGGTGTTCAAGTCGAACGAGCCGAACATCGTGCGCGGCATCGGCTTCGAGGTGGTGACGTTCGATGCGGCGGACTATGGGATGCAGACCATGGGCCTGACCTACGTGACCAGAGAGGACTTCGCGGAAGACAACCCCGAAGCCACGAAACGCTTCCTGAAGGCGACGATGAAGGGCATGGAGTACGCCTTCGCCAATACGGAAGAGGCGCTGGACATGGTGATGAAGTACGCGGAGGGCGAGAACCGCGAGCATATGCGGTACATGATGCTGGAGGAGCAGAAGGATGCCACCTCGCCGCTGACCGAGCAGAACGGGTTCGGATGGATGAGCGCGGAGCAGTGGCAGAGTTTCCACGACTCGCTCCTGGAGTATGAGGGGCTTCCGAACGCGGTGGAAGTGGAGTCGGTCTTCACCGACCGCTTCCTGAAGGAGATTTACAAGGACGGCGTTCTGCAATGGCCCTGAGCAACTATCTACAATCGTCGCAGGGGCGCATCACTGTGACCGTCTTTATATTCTGGGCATCCTGAAATCCGGCAAATCCTGATTCAGACATTCATCGAGGTACTGAATGGAAAACTCAAAATCGGGTAGCGCGACGGACCGCCAAGCGGCTTCTGAGATACTGGAACTGGCGAAGGCAAAGGGAGCGTTGCAGTTCGGCGAATTCCGGCTCTCGGCGGGCGGAATGAGCAGCTACTACTTCGACGGACGTATTCTGACCCTGGACCCGGAGGGTGGATACCGCGTGGCGCAGGCATTCTTGCCCATTCTGCGGGAGTGCGGCGCCCAGGCCATAGCCGGGCCGACCCTGGGCGCGGACCCAATCGTGTCCTCGGTCTCGGTCGTGAGCCAAATCGAAGGTCATCCCATACCGGGCCTGATAGTTCGCAAGGAGACCAAAGGCTACGGCGGGAAGCGAGCGATAGAAGGACCGACCGCCGCGCTCGGCGCAGGCGCGCCTGTCGCGGTCGTGGACGATACTTGCACTACGGCGGCCAGCCTTTTTCACGCTATCGAGGCAGTGGAGAACGCGGGATACACGGTCGTCAAGGTTCTGTCTATACTCGACCGCAACGAGGGCGGCAGCGCGGAACTAAGACGCAGGGGGTATTCGTACCAAACGCTGCTGTCCGCGAACGAGAACGGGGAGATAATCCCATCGGCATAACGCCGCTGTGCCTGCCTTTTCAGAGGCGACGCCTATCCGAAGAGGCCCTGCCACATCAGGCGAATGCCCAGGAGTAGAACGATTACCAGGAGCATCCGCATCACCCAGACTCCGCGCACTCGTCCTGAGAACATCGCGCCTATCTGTCCGCCAACGACGAGTCCCACGCCGGTGAAAAGCAGCGTTGGGAACAACTCTATATGTCCCAGGAAGCCGTGGGTTATCGCGCCCGCGCTGCCGTATATGGCAAGGGCGAACACGGAGGAAGCGGCGGCTATACGCACGGGGAATCCAAAGGCTATGACGAGTATGGGCGTTCTGAGAAAGCCCCCGCCTATCCCGAAGAAGCTGGATATGAATCCAAGCACGACGTTGAACGAGGTGGCGAGAGCCTCGTTGAATTCGTAAGAGTACTCCTGGCCGGAGGCGGTTGTGATATGGCGTCTTCTGACAGTCGCGGATATGATGTGGCGCGGCTGCTCGACCCGGGCGTTGCGCGGAACGCTGGGACGAAGCGCGAGCTGGAGCGCGAGCAGAAGCAGAAGGGCCCCGAAGAGGGTTTTGAAAATCTCGGGCGCGACCGCGCCTACGCCGAATGCGCCGATGACCGCGCCCGGCGCCGCAGCACCCGCGAAAAGCAGCGCGCTGCGGTAGTCCACGACCTTCATTCTGATATATATCAGGGCGACCAGGATACTGTTGACAGCGATGGCCGCCAGCACAGTGCCCGCCACTATCTCTGGGTCTTCGGAGTCGAATGCCAGCAGAAGCATCGGACTGAGGATGAAACCTCCGCCCGCTCCTACTAGAACGCCGTAAGCGCCGGAGCCTACCCCCAAAAGGGCCATCAGTATCCAGTCGAGGTATTCCAACAGCCCTCCGAGTGTCAGTACATCAGGTCATTCAATACCGTCCGCACCATGTCAGAGGGTACATCGTTTCGGGTGGTGGCGCTGCCTATACCGTCCAGCAGAACCCAGCGTATAGCGCCCGCGGAGGTCTTCTTGTCGGAGCGCATTGCTTCGGAGACGGCTTCGGGGTCAACGTCCCTGGCGTCCAGGGGAAGGGCGTAGGTGGTGAGAATGGACCTCTGCCGCTCGACTTCGGAGTCGGACATCAACCCCATGCGGCGGCCTATGTTCGCGGCTCCCATCATGCCTATGCTCACCGCCTCGCCGTGCAGGTAGCGTCCGTATCCGGCGGCGGCCTCGATAGCGTGACCTATGGTGTGTCCGTAGTTGAGAAGCACCCGAATTCCGAGCGTCTCCTTCTCGTCCTGGGACACGACGTTGGCCTTTATCGCCATGCTGCGACGGATAACGTCAGTGGCTATTTCGGGCCGGAGGGACTGTATCTTGCCCGGAAGGCTCTCGAACGTGGAGAGCAGGTCGTCGTCCATTATGAGGCCGTGCTTTATCGCCTCGGCCCAGCCCGACGCGAGTTCGCGCGGGGGCAGGGTCTGGAGCGTGGAAACGTCGGCGAGAACGAATTGGGGCTGGTAGAAAGCACCGACAAGGTTCTTGCCCTGGGGCAGGTCAACGGCGGTCTTGCCACCGATGGAGGAGTCCATCATTGCCAGAAGGCTGGTCGGCACCTGGGCATAGGGTATCCCGCGCAGGAATGTCGCGGCTACGAATCCGGCAAGGTCGCCAACGACCCCACCGCCCACGGCGAGGATGAGGTGCCCACGCTCCGCCTTGAGTGACGCGAGCCAGTGGTAGATGTGCTGGGCGGTTTCAAGGGTCTTGCTTTGTTCACCCGGGGGTATGAAGAACAGGTGCGTGGGTATTCCGACGCTCTCCATCGCTCGCTGGGCGCGGCGCGCCTGGCTCTGCACATGGTTGTCTGAGATTATATAGGCGACGGGCGGGTCCATTATGCGGCGGACGCGCTCGCCGAGTTCTTCGATGATGTCCCAGCCGACCCAGAGCGGGTAGTCGCCGGACGAGGTGCGAACCTGCGCCGCCAGGTCGGAAGATTCCGGCGCATCGGGTTGGCTTTGCAAGCGAGCGTTGACCATATCGAACCCCCGAACGACTTCCACCGCCGCGTCCTCGGGGGTCAGGAAGTCGGTGTGTACTGTCCAGTGGGCCAGAGTATAGTTGAACTGTCTGAGGGCCTTCAAGGTACGAACGCGCTCTTCGAGGTCGGCAGCTTCCAGCATGGGTCTCGCGGCGACATCATCGTCCTGGGCCTGCTGATCCGAGAGTCGGCTGAGTATGGTTTCAGGCCGCGCTTCCAACAGCACTACGACGCCGTTGGCCTCCATGACAGCGCGATTGCACTCGTCCATGACGATACCGCCGCCGGTGGATACGACCTGCCGGTCGGCGCGGGCAACCCTTTCGAGAGTACGGAGTTCGATACGGCGGAACTCATCCTCGCCGTATCGGCTGAAGATGTCCTCGATTGCCATTCCCTGGGACGCGACTATCTCGTCATCGGTATCCACAAAAGTCCAGCCGAGAAGGCGGGCGACCTCTTTACCGATGGTTGTCTTGCCAGCACCCGAGAATCCTGTGATGAAAACGTTGGCTCTGGTCAGCGGACTGGCCTTTTTCCGGTAGTCTTTGAATAGACAAGCTATTATCTGGCCTGTCTGTCGGGTTATACGGTGTGTGGGGAGTAGTCCGGCGGTGTCCGCGCCGGTCTAGTCGTCGGCTATGCCGTTGGCGGCGAGGTAGTCCACGGCCTGCTGAACGGTCTGTATATTCTCGGCATCCTCATCGGAGATTTCCAGCGTGACGTCGTCGGTGGAGAACTCTTCTTCAAAAGCCATGATAAGCTCGACCAGGTCCAGGGAGTCGGCGTTGAGGTCTTCGGTAAAAGAGGCCTCGACCACAACTTCAGACTCATCTACACTCAGTTTTTCGGCTACAACTTCCTGTACCCGCTCCAGTATCGTTGCCACAGTTATACCTCCGTGTCAGCAGAATTCGTAATTGGCGACGGTTGATTCGAGAGTGAAACTTCCATCACCGACCCAAGCACGCCGTTGACGAACCTGGGAGAGCTTTCGGAACCGAAGACCTTGGCAAGCTCCACAGCCTCGTTTATGGCGACCTTCGGCGGAGTATCACCCCACATAGTTATCTCGTATATGGCCATCCTGAGCAAATTGCGGTCAATAACGGACATATGCGAGACTGGCCAGTTCGGGGCAAACTCAGCGATTATCTTATCTAATTCATGGATATTTTCAAGGACGCCTTCAGTCATGTATGTCAGGAATTGATCAGCCGAGGGCGCGAATTCCTGGGACTGCCGTCTGTATGACAGCACGTCGTCCAAAGCATGGTCAACACAGTCCACCTCGGAGAGCACCTGCAACACGGCGACGCGCGTCATACGCCTGGAGTTGGGCGCTCTGTTCTGGGTCTGTACCATATCTCGCAGTGTGCTATCCGGGCCGGGTATTCAGGAATTCTGGTTCGCGCAAGCGCGCGCCCGCAGATTATACAGGCTTGGACACTCTAACGGCTAGTTCCTGCGCAGATTGAGTATCGAGTCCAGATCGGTGACATTGGACGTTCTCGCGCGGCGGTTGATGCGCTTGACCATTCCGCTGAGAGCGCGGCCCGGGCCTATCTCCACGAAGCTGTCAACGCCGGAGCCGACCATGTAGTTTATAGTGTCTTTCCACTGGACGGTGCCGCATACCTGGGAGAGAAGCTCTTCCTTGATTTGGGCGGCGTCGGTGATCGGGGAGCCGGTGCAGTTGGCGACGATAGGAACGCGGGCCTCCTGGAAGTCCATGCTTTCGATGGCGTTCATAAGCCCCGCCCTGGCAGGCTCCATCAGGCCGGAGTGGAAGGCTCCGCCGACCTTGAGAGCGACGACTTTCTTAGCGCCGCGCGCATCGCAGAGGTCCATTGCCCTGGCTATCGCCATGCGCTCGCCGCTAATTACTATCTGGTCGCCGGTGTTTACGTTGGATATCCAGACTCCGGTTTCGCGGACCACTTCCTGAAGGGCGATCTGGTCGAGGCCGATTACGGCTGCCATGGTTCCGGGATTTTGGTCGCAGGCGTCCTGCATGAGGCGGCCTCTCTCCTGAACGAGAAGGGCTGTCTGGTCAACGCCCAGTACGCCGGATACGGCGAGAGCGGTGTATTCACCGAGGCTGTGTCCGGCCATGAAGACGGGGTTGGGCATGATGTCAGGGTCTAATTCCTGTTCCATCGTTTTCATGCAGGCGAGACTGACGGCCATTATGCCCGGCTGGGCATTCACGGTCTGGCGGAGTTCATCTTCCGGCCCCTCGAACATTATCCTGGTGAGCGAGCGTTCGAGCGCGTCGTCAATCTGGTCGAAAACATCGCGGGCGGCGGGGGAGTTGTCGTACAACTCTTTTCCCATTCCAACCGCCTGCGCTCCCTGTCCGGGAAAAAGATAGGCTACTTCGGGGCCGCGCGCTTCGGCGTTAAACGTGAGTGTCATGTCGAAAACTCCATTGGGGCGATGTGAGTATGAAATTTCTGTACGGATGCGCCTTTTTAGAAGATGTCCGAGTCCGACGCGGGAATCACCTCCCGCCCGTTGTAGTATCCACAGCTAATGCAGACTCTGTGCGGAAGTCGGGCACTCTGGCACTGGGGGCACCTGGACAGTGAGACACCCTTTATCGCAAAGTGGGCGGAGCGTCCGCCCTGTCGCTTTTTGGAATGTTTTTTCTTTGGAAGTGGTGGCATTTATCGTTTCTCGTTTCGGTTCTAGTCTTTTTCGGGCATTGCCGACATCAGTTCAAGAAGCGGTCCCCAGCGAGCGTCCACCGGGGCCTCGCATGAACAACTGCCCTGATTCAGGTCCACCCCACAGGAGGGACACAGTCCGACGCACCCGTGGTCGCAGAGGGGTTTCATTGGCAACGCCATTATAGCGTACTCTCGCGCGGTCTCGGTAAGGTCGAGAATATGGTTCTCGTCTATGGTGCAGTAATCCTTATCATCATCGTCGGGCGGCGGAACTTTCGCTCCGGTCATTGGATTCAGTGTTGGGACAAATTCCTCTTCCATCTCCAGGTGTATGGGGTGGCTGAATGGAATAAGGCAGCGTCCACATTCGGAGTCTATGGCCGTGTCGAGGGCCGCGCTTACCCAGATGCTCTTGTTGGTTCTGAGAAGGTTCACCCTTCCCTGAATCCTTGTTTGACGAAATCCGTCTATGAGATTTACAACCTCGTCAATCCAGTATCCGCGGCCGGAGCCGCTGGGCTGCATCAACAACTGTGAAACGTTCAACTCCATGCCAAACCCCTGAAACACAGGCAACCCAACCGCCAATTCAGGAAATTTTAGTGAACCGCGTAGATTGTGTCAAGTTTCACATAAGAATTGTGAATCAGGAATGAAAATTCGGTGGCGGCGGCACGATTAATAACTGACCTTACGCAGTTGAGAGAGATTTCGTAGCTGAGCTGGCTTATTCTCGTTTAGGAATTCATAGCTAAGTGCGTAACATCAGTTAATAAGAAGGCCCCGCTGTCCGGCGCGGAGCCTTCTCAGAGTGGTACTGGGTGAAGCGCGGCTAATCTTCGAGTTCGGCGAGTATGCCCTTTACGTAGTCAACGCTCCGCTTGTCCTTGTGAAGCTGGTCGCCGGTGTTGGTGCCTTCGAGGGCGAAGTAGCCGTCGTATCCGGCCTCGTGCATGGCGGAGAGGGCGAAACGGTAGTCTATGTCGCCGTCGGGGAGGGGCGTCCTGATAAAGTAGGAGTGGTTGAGTTCGGGGATGTGGACGCGCTGAAGGCTCTTGCAGTGCCAGTACCCGGAATGGGGCGCGAGCGCGACTATGCACTCTTCCATCGTCTCTTCGGGTTCTTCGTATGTCCACAGCACATTGCCCAGGTCGGGGTTGGCGAACACGTTCGGGCTGCCGGTGAGTTCGAGAAGATGGAGCGTTGACCAGGAGTTGTCGGCTATGGAGTGCTGGTGAACCTCGATGGTTATGTTGACGCCGTGTCCTGCGGCCATGTCGCCGACCTCTCGGAGCGCGGCGGCGGTGCGGACGAAATCGTCCTGGGTGGCGAGCGCGCTGGAGCCATACGAGGAAGGCTCGCCGCTCGGCCCGGTGTCCAGGGTAGCGTCGCGGGGTGGGCTGCCGAGCGCGGTGTTTACGATGTCCGCACCTACCCAGCCCGCAATCTCGACGGCCTTCTCGAGCCGCTTGCGGCTCTGCGCGGCGACGCTGGGCTGGCACAGTCCGCCTCCGGCGCGGATGGCGACGCAGGGGGTTCCGGCATCTTTCAGGACAGACTGGAGTTCCGTCGCGGTCTTCTCTGTGGCGTCGAAGCCTCCGAACGCCTCGAAACCAAGCTCTATGCCGTCGAAGCCGATGTCGTTGACCCGGCCGAGGTACTCGGTGCGGGTCTTGGGGTCGTCGGGGATGTTCCAGGCCGCGCCCGCCATGAATGGGTAGAAGGTTCCTCGTCTGAATGCGTATGCGATTTTCATTTAGTTTTCTCCTGTCGCTGACTCTTGAAACCGTGTTTCAGTGCATTGTCTAGGGCATAAAGGCCCATCTCGGCAACGAATAGCTGATAGCATATATGGTCGGCATCACAATCTGTGCATTCGGCGTGAAAACAGAGGCTTTCCCAACCCACGCGAGCGTCTTTCATGGCGCGTCTGACACGCAGGTATGTCGAAACGCCGAACACGCCTGTTCCGACAACTGCCGCCACCGGCGCGACCGCCGCTATTGTCGTGCCCGCTCCGAGGGCAGCAGCGGTGTAGAGTCCGCCCGCGACGACTCCACCCGCGACTCCGGCTTTGGCGGTATCCGCAGCAGTATCGCGAGCGGCGTCCGTGACACTCTTTCCGCCCTTTGCGGCAAGGATCACGTTCTCCGCCGCGCTCACGGGAAGTTCGATCAATGCAGATATAGCGCCACCGCGAGCGCCGGACACAGCAGCGCCTTTGGCTACGATTCCGGCAGTCTGCGCGGCGTTCTTGATGTTGGCCCCTATCAGTTCGGGCTTGGTCATGTTCTTAGAGCCGCGCCGTATGTTCTTTCCGGCGGATTCCCATATGGTGTTTCCCGAGATTTTGGCCTTGCCGGGCGCATTGGCGACGGACTCTATGTGACTGGCTTGTTTGCCCTTCGTGAAACTTCTGACGGCGCCTTCGCCAAGGTTACGGACAGGGACTGGAATGCTGGAATTGTAGAATTGTTCGGCTTCGATGTTATTGCGAATACCGCGTTTGCCGCCCAGACCGGCGCGTCTAAATTTGCCCGCAAGGTTACGGCTTATATTCTGGAATCCGGCAGTGGAGTCGGTTCGTCTGTTGATAATCGCCTGAAACGCCGACCTCGATCTTCTCTGACGTCCCCCGCCGTATTCCAGGAAATAGCGATCATCCCGAACAGCGCGATGTCCTGACGGTATCGAATGACCACAGTACGCGCATTCGGGTTTTCCTCGCATTGCGAACGTTGGGCGACTGGAAGCGTATGTCTCATAGCAGGAAGTCTCAGACGCGCATCCGGGGCAATTTACATGAAAGTGAGGATACTTTTCTCGGCGCACCCCTTCCGGTATCTGCGCCGGAACTGAGGAAAAGCATGGCTCGCCCTCGAATATAGCGTGGTTACATCTAGTACAAGAAATCGCTTCATCAAGAGTCATCACCCACATTTTTCACTCCAATCCGATTCTGTCATAGCTATCAGTCTGGCGACCAAAAGGCGCACCGAAGCTATAGACTCTTGTCGTTCTTCGGATTCCATGAAGTCGTGGTAGAAGTCAGCATGGAATTTCTCCGCGACTCCGAAGGCGGCCCTTATGAATGGATCTTCATGCTCTTCAGCGAGTCTTCCGACCGCTACTCTCGTCGCATTGTGAGATCCAAAAAGCCAACCGCGCCGCTGAAACACGGCCATGACGGCGTGGGAGCCCCCCCACATCTTCTCGGAGCCTTGCAACGTGTCTCCCGATTCGAATTCTCTGTCAGCCGCTTCCAGAAAATCTCGTGCTGTCCGCGTATGTTCATGTATCAACATTCGCTGATCTCCACTCGCTATGACGCGAGGCTGAATGACTCTTTGGCCATATCCACTATGTAGCGGCTTATGGAGAGCGAGGAGGTCGCGCCCGGGGAGGGCGCGCTCAGTACGTGTATCGCGCCCTCGGTCTCGGCTATGCTGAAATCCTGGAGCAGCGCGCCCCTGTCGTCAACGACCTGCGCGCGCACCCCGGCGCCGGGGGCGTAGAGGTCGTCGCCGGTTATCTCGGGGATGAGCGTCTGGAGAGATTTGACGAACACGGACTTGACCAGCGAGCGGTACTGTTCGTCGAAGCCTGTCTTCCAGTATTTCATGGACATTCGCCAGAAGCCTGGATAGGTGAGCGTGTCCCAGGCGTCGGCGATGGAGAAGGATGTCTTGGAGTATCCCTCGCGCTTCAGGGCGAGGACGGCATTGGGGCCAGCCTCGACCGAGCCGTTGATCCGCTTGGTGAAGTGGACGCCGAGGAAGGGCAGCGACGGGTCAGGCACCGGATATATGAGACCGTTGACCAGGTGGGCGCTCTCGGGCCTGATGGAGAAGTATTCGCCCCTGAACGGGATGATGCGGACGCCGATGGCCACGTCCATCATGCGCGCGACCTTGTCGGCGTGTAGCCCGGCGCAGTTGATGATGTTGCTGGCGGTGAAGTCCCCCGCGCCGGTCTGGATATGCACGGAGCCGTTGCTCTTTGAGATTGAATGGACCTCGGCGTCGGTAATCAGGTCGCCGCCGTTCTCGCGCATTTCAATCGAGTACGCCTCGGACACCTTCGTGAAGTCTATGATGCCGGTGTTCGGAGACCATATGGCCTTGACCCCTGCGACGTGGGGTTCATGTTCTCTGAGTTCTTCAGCGCCTATGAGTTCGAGGCCCTCAGCGCCGTTCGCGGCGCCGCGGCGGTAGAGTTCCTCGAGGCCGGGGACCTCGGCGTCGTTGATGGCGACGATGAGCTTGCCGCACATCTCGTATTCGATGCCGCGCTCGTCACAGAACTCCCTGAGCAGCCTGCCGCCGGTGGAGCAGAAGTTGGCCTTCTGCGAGCCGGGCGCGTAGTAGATGCCCGCGTGTATGACGCCGGAGTTGTGTCCCGTCTGGTGGCGGGCGACCCCTGACTCCTTCTCGATGACCACGACCTTGCGGTCGGGATGCTCCTGGGTGAGCCTCATCGCGGTGGCGAGTCCGATGATGCCGCCGCCTATAACGGCTATGTCGTAGTTTCGGGAATTCATGTCATTTCCTCGAGGGGCTTGATCTCACGAGCTTTTTCCGAAAGGGGAATAAAGCCGAGACGAATTGTATCACAGCTACGCGATCCCGATGTGAGGCTACACGGGACGGGACAGGATACGAAGATGTGGAGCGGCGGGGAAGGATGTATGTACTGGGATTTATGTTGTGCTGTTGAGGGTGCAGGTGGCCTGCAGGCAGTCTGCTGATGGGCTGCAAATGACATCTGGCGCTGTTTTCACCTGCATATACCAGTTCAGCGAATTATTTTGGTTTGCATTGGCTTCGTTGATAAATTTCGCCTTATGTTTACAGCGCTATTGTTCTTATCGCGGCTAATGTAGCACGTGTGTCGGTGTACGATACAAAGACTATATGTCATCCACCAAAGAGTCACAGGGTGAAGGGTCTGGACTCATCGCGCTCTTTTATTGGCCATCATCGGCTATAATCAGACACAAGAGGACAGCTATGACTGCCATTAACACTGACTTCCTTACACGCTGCATCGGCACGTTGGAGCTGGCGCTAGATCAGTTGCGGCTGCATGAGCCGGGAGACTTCATGTACGAGGTTTTCCGTTCGGCTTGCGTCAAAGAGTTCGAGATAATCCTCGAACAGTCCGGCAGCCTGCTGAAAAAACGGCTCAGGCCCTACTTCGCATCTAACCGACAGGCTGACAGGCTTGTTTTCAAGGACATATTCCGATATGCGGCAAAACACGGCCTTATTTCGCTGCAGGCATGTGAACGATGGTTCGAGTATCGAGACAACCGCAACGACACCGCGCACCTCTACGGCGAGGACTTTGCTGAAACCACGCTCACGTTGCTGCCCGACTTTATAGCCGACGCTAAGGAGTTGGCCCGAGTGATAGCGGAGGGGTCGGATGAGTGACCAACTGCGCCTTCCGAGCCGTTACCGTCGGCAGGTGGAAGAGATATTGCGGGAGAAGGCGCCGTATGCTGAAGCGTGGGCATACGGCAGTCGAGTTGATGGCACAAGCCATGAGGCGAGCGACCTCGACCTCGCGCTTCGCGGGCCCGGGCTACGGCCCATCCCAAACGTGGATATGCAGGCCCTGCGCGAAGCATTTAGAGAATCGAACATACCGATCATCGTGGATGCACACGACTGGGCGAAGCTGCCCGAGACATTTCACCAAGAAATTGCACGCAACTATGTGTCCCTGAACAGCATCTAAACCTTTCGGTTCGTGGGCGTGGGGATTGGTCTATGAGGGGGGCGACAGTCAGCGGGAGGCGGTTATGGTTGCATCTGAACACAGACCAAGTTTACATATGAGGATTACGCGCTGGAAGGGTTCGAGCTGGACCTAAGCGGGATTCCCGATGATGTGTTCGACGAAATTCTGGCTGACGTTCTCTCGGAAATGTCCTGAATCGGCCTATCGTATCGCGCTGATCACTTCGTCGAGGCCAGTTATGACGGGCAGATCGGTCTTCGGCATATGCCCATAGCGTGCAATCACCAGGCCGGCCATGCCCAATTGAATGGCGGCCTCTACGTTTTCAGGGTTGTCGTCCACGAACATAAGCGAGGCTGGTTCGAGAGCGATTTCGGCGATGCCAAGCCGGTAAATTCGGACGGAAGGCTTGACGCATCCGGCCAGAGCCGAGATTACGAAGGTATCGAAAAAGTCGCGCAGGCCCAACGCTCGGTATCGCCTGTCAAGAGAGGGCCAGTTGTCGGATACTATGCCCAGCTTGATCCCGCTATCTCGGAGTCTTATCAGGGTAGGAAGCGTGTCAGGGAAAGGCTCTATGCCGACTTCTTCATCGAATGGGCGCAGGATGTCCGATATGAGTCTTTCAGAGGGCGATTCGACACCCAACGCCTCAAAGATCAGCTGGTAGGCAGTACGGAACTGGTGTCGTTCTATCCGCTCGTCGGCCGCCAGATAGTGATTGTCATCGAGATACCGCAGTCCTACGGCGAGCGCCTCGTCGAACCTATCCATACGCGCATCACGTATCTCGCGCGCTTCAAGTGGGTCAATGAAGTGTTGTTTGGGGAACCACGAACCCGCCTTTGACCTGACGAGCGTATCGCCAGAGTCGAATAATATGCCTTTAATCTGGTTCATTGATTCACCATAGGATAGGATTACCGCGAATAGTATCACTTACCAACCATAGGAGTCGTACCTTGTCATATTCAGCGATCATCGTGGGAGCGGGCCACAACGGGCTTGTGGCGGCCAATTACCTGGCGAGAGCGGGCGGGCGCGTCTTGGTTCTCGAACGCCGCGACTTCGTGGGCGGAGCGTGCATTACCGAGGAGTTGTTCCCTGATTTTCGGGTGTCGTCGTGTTCGTACATCTGCCATATGCTTCAGGGCAAGGTGATAGACGACCTGGAACTCCGAAAACACGGCCTGGACATTCATCCGGTTGACCCGTATCGCTTTCAACCGTTCCCGAGCGGCAACTATATGCTGCGCTGGCACGATGAGCGCAGCAACGCCGAGGAATTGGCGCGGCTGTCCCCGCGCGACGTGGATGGGTACGGACACTTCCAGGATTTCATGCGAAGGGCCGCAGGCATTCTGCACCGCTACTTTCTGGAAAGTCCGCCGAGCCTGGCGCAGGTGACCGAGGACGTGCGCGGGACACGAGACGAGGCTGTGTGGGAACGGATGCTGACCGGGAATATGCGCGACCTGGTGGAGGAGCATTTCGAGTCGCCGGAGGTGAGAGCGGTCTTCATTGACGCCGAGGACGCGGGCGACCCGCGCGCTCCAGGTTCTATAATGTCGGTGGCCTACGTAGATGTTGACATTTTCACCGAGGACCAGAATTTCGGCATTCCGCACGGGGGAATGGGCGGGATAACGCAGGCGATGGCGCGCGCAGCCGAATCGCTGGGGGCGGAGATACGCACGAACGCGGTGGTGGAGCGGATAATCGTCCGCGACGGGCGGGCCGTCGGGGTAGAACTTGCGGACGGCGAGCGGATCGAGGCGGACGTGGTGTTGTCGAACGCCGACCCGAAACGGACATTCCTGTCCCTGGTGGACGAGGCTGACCTCGCGCCGGAGGTCGTGAGGGGTGTCGGCAGGCTGAAGACGAACGTGTCCTACCTGAAGTTCCATGCCGCGCTGGACGAGTTGCCGGACTTCACCCACCAACTGGGGAGCCGGTACGACGAGAATTTCCTGGTGCAGGTTCGTATCTGCCCGTCGGTTGACTATTTCCAGCAGAGCGCGGACGACGCGCGCGCCGGAAGGCCGTCTTCGGCGCCGGTCATGCACATACAGATCCCGTCGGTCGTGGACAAGTCGCTGACGCCGGAGGGCAAGCACGTGATGTCTATATGGGTACTCTACGCGCCGGTCAGGCCCCGGGAAGGCACGTGGGACGACCTGCGCGAACAGACTGGAGAGCAGCTAATAGACATTATCGGGAAGTACGCGCCGAATTTCCGCCGGTCGGTGAGGGACTGGGAGCTTTTTACGCCTGTGGAACTGGAGGAGCGGGTGGGTCTGACGGACGGCAATATACGCCACCTGGACATTACGTCGGCGCAGATACTTTCAAACAGGCCGGGCAGTCTGTTCAACGGTTACAAGACGCCGGTGGATGGCCTGTACCTGTGCGGGGCCGGCACGCACCCGGGCGGAGAGGTGACGGGAGCGCCGGGACATAACGCGGCTCACGCGGTCTTGCGAGATTGGGAAGCGGTTTAGACGGTGTCGCCGGAACAGGGGCCCTGCTGCTGTCAAGGCCCTATTCCAGCGGGACAGGGCTGTCTTCGGAAGAAACGCGGTCCGGCTGTCTGCCCCGGTGGGCAAACCCCACTTGGTCGCCCACACGCATCGTGTCGGGCAGAACGATTCCGCCGGAGAAGATTATCTTCATCGCGTCCTCGACCCTGATGTCCGTTTCGATCACGTCGCTCTCGGGCAATATCGCCAGCATTCCAGACGTGGGGTTTGGCACCGTGGCTATGTATATGGTCAGCATAACCCGATCTTCATTCGGCACATAGTACTGCCCAGTCACCAGGCCCATTGCCCGCACGCCCTCGCGCGGCCATTCCAGAAACACAACCCGGCTGTATTCACCGCTCATGGGCGTGGCGATAGCCTCAGTCGCCTGATTCGCTACCGTATAAATTTTCCCAACCACAGGAATACGGTCCAGAACCGAGTTCAGAGCCACCTTTACGCTTCTCTGCCCCCTGTCTCCGGTCACCAGCCAGCCAAGTAGATATAAGAATACGAGTGTAGCCGAGACAGCTATCAGCCAGGCGATGGGCGTGGAGGCGGGGACTTCGGCCATATATGGAATATCGAGAATCAGGCTCGCGACCGGCCTTAACAGACTCCCCAATATCGCGACAAGGTAGCGCAGGATGAGGAGGGTGACAAGAAGCGGGATTATCACCAGTAACCCTCGAGTCATGCGCCTCCAGAAGTGACGCTCCACCTTACGGAAAGCTGGCACCTTTTCGGGCGGGTTTGGCCCCTGAGTGTTCTGGCCTGTACTATCCATGAGCCATAGCCTCTATGAACTCGCGCAGATTCAACATTTCCAGATTAATTATAGCGCATATAATTTTATAGCATCGCAGGGGTGGGTATTCAACGGGAAAGTGGAGGTTATGGTTCAGTCCCCGGCGACACCGGACCATAACTCCGTCGCGAGGCGGCCGTAGTATCCGAGCATTCTGTCCGCGACGTGGTTCCAGCCCATGCTCAGCGCCTTTTCGCGCGCCGCGTTGCCCATAGCGCGCCCGAGGTCCGGGTTCGCCAGCAGCATATCCAGACGCTGCGCGAACGCCTCCGGACATCGCCATGGAACCAGGTAGCCGGTCTCGGCGTTGTCCACGAACGTCTTGAGGCCGCCGACTCTGGACACCACGACCGGAGTGCCGCAGGCCATCGCCTCCAGCGCGGCGAGTCCGAAGCTCTCCGCGTGGGAAGGCAGCACAAAAATATCGGCTGCGCTGTAATAAGTGGGCAGCCGATCCTGTGGAACCGGGCCGGTGAACGTCACCGAGTCCCGTATGCCGAGTTCTTCAGCTATCGTTTTCAGACGCTCCATCTCAGTGTCGCCGCTCGGATTGCCGCCGACCACCAGCACGCGCAGGTCGTTCGCACACTCCAGAAGAGGCACGGCGCGGAGCAGGATGTCTATTCCCTTCAGAGGCTCGATGCGCCCAACGTACAGGATAATGTTCTCTTCCTGTATGCCGAGTTCGCGGCGGGCGCAGTCCTGATCCACCGGCGAAAACATATCCAGGTTCACGCCCGCGGGTATGACTTCGACCTTGTGAGAGGGGGCGTTGTACAGGCTGATCACATCGTGCTTCTCCTCCTCGGTGGATACGACTATTCCGTCCGAGTCGGACATTACGAGCGCCTCTATATCCTGTCTAAGCTGCGGTTCGCGCTCACCGACCCGCGCCCTCAGTTTCGTCTTGGCGAGGGTATGAAACGTGGTCACGTGCGGAACATTCCATTCGCGGCTCAGAGCCATGCCCACCCGACCGGACAGCCAATAGTGGCTGTGGATTATGTCGTACGGCGTCTCTTCGGCTCGCTGAAAATCGTTCAGATCGCGGAGGAACATGGGGATGTAGTTGAACAGGTCCTCTTTGGCGGCGTCGAGGGGGCCTGCGTTGAGGTGGATAACCCTGGCGCCGTCTTCCAGTTCTACGATTTTTGGGTCTTCGGGGTCGTGGTATCGGGTGAAAACGTCAACCTCGTAGCCCTTTGCGACAAACTCGCGGGCCAACTGGAGTACATATACATTCATCCCGCCGGTGTCCTTCTCCCCCAGCCTCGCCACCGGACACCCATGAAAACTCAACAGTGCCAACCTACACATAAACATCTCCGACTAAAAGCGCGGCCCACCACTTACTCGCCTCACGCGCTCGGCGATGTTCCGTTTGCGGCTCGCGCTCGCTCAGCGCGTCACCCGCATATGGAATACCGCCTCATCCGTGCCGCCCAGATTGTACTTGTATCTTTCGTTGCCCTTGAGGAAGTTGAACACCTTGCGGTCCTCCTCGATTGCCGTCCGAATGCTCAGCGCCTTGTTTATCAGTCCCACGCTGAGTCTCGAATAGCCAGGCTCGTAGCCGCTGTTGTACAGGAGGAAGTCGCCGCCATAATCGAAGCAGATGCACGCGGCAACCCTCTCGCCATCAACTTCAAGGAAGTATAGCCTGAACTGGTCTCGACTTGCCAATTCACGGGCCATATCCAGGAAGAACCGCTCCCTGTCGGGAGTCAGGAACTCGTTTTTGTCCTGGCGGCTGGCTCGCAGCAGCGTGAAGAATTCTCGCATGGAGTCGCCGAGCGAACCATCATTGTCAGCCGCGTACTGGCGGTTGTCGCTCTCACGGTCCAGCCTGCGCAGCTTGCGCCTGAGTTCGTGCCGGTCTTTCTTTCTGAGTCCTGACAGGAATTCGTCCCACGTATCGGGCAGTTTCGTCTTTGGAGTGGTCTCCTCCTCTTCCAGCGAAACCTTCCACCCCATCGCTTTGGCGAGATCGGGGATATATTTCAGGGTTGGCGATCCGCTGGGCAGCGAGGGAAGGTCCAATGTTGCCCAGTCCAGCTCCGACAGGTATTCAAGCAGCGCAGGATAGAACCGCGCTTCGCCGTCGCGCGGAACCACGAAGTCGAAATAGTCCGACAGGTCACTGTCGCCGAGGAACGTGAGCGCGCCGTTACACCCTGTCATCAGGGGGGCAATTCCCAGAAGTTCACTGTCGTCGCTCACCGACAGGATGAGGGAGTCGCCGCTCTCGCCGAAGTTGTCCCACCAGGTCTTGTGCCACCAGGGGGTCACAAAGAGCGTGTTGGTCGCGGAGGCGGGGAGTATCTTCTCCCACTGCTCCCAGATGGAGTCGAAACTTTCCTGTCGAACCGAAACCGTCATCTTCTAAAGCTCCCTTAACCCAACGAGAGCGCCTGTTCGACGGCTGATACGTCGGGGGGATACTCTTCCATCCACTCAGGCTCGATTTCGTTGGCGAGGTCTGGGTCTTTCAGGCCGGAGCCGGTAATTATGCAGACTACGCGCTTTCCCTCAAGGTCCAGACCGGACTCGGCGTGTTTGAGCAGTCCGGCCACGCAGGCGGCGGACGCGGGTTCGCAGAATATGCCTTCCTTGCCCGCCATCAGCTTGTAGGCGTCGAGAATATCCTCGTCCGAAACCATGTCTATCGTCCCGCCCGACTGGTCGCGCGCGTTGATAGCGGCGTGCCAGCTCGCGGGATTACCGATACGAATTGCGGATGCGATTGTCTCAGGCTCGGGAACGACGTCTCCGCGCACTATCGGGGCGGCGCCCTGCGCCTGAAAGCCCATCATGCGCGGGCGGACGGAAGTCCACTCCGCGCCAAACGCCTCCTGAAAGCCCTGCCAGTATGCAGTAATGTTGCCCGCGTTTCCGACGGGTATGAAGACGAAATCGGGAGCGGAGCCGAGGTCTTCGACGATCTCGAACGCCGCCGTCTTCTGTCCCTGTATGCGGTGCGGGTTGACCGAGTTGACCAGAATTATCGGATTCCTGGCGGTCAGTTCGCGGACGAGTTCGAGCGCGTGGTCGAAACTGCCCTGTATCAGCATGATTCGCGCGCCGTATGCGATGGCCTGCGCCAACTTTCCCCTGGACACGTTGCCCTTCGGCACTATGACAGTCGTGGGAATGCCCATGTACGCGCCGTATGCGGCTGCGGATGCGCTGGTATTGCCGGTGGACGCACAGGCGATGCTCCGCCCGCCCGCCTCGAGGGCCTTGGCCACCGCGACCACCATCCCGCGATCCTTGAACGAACCCGTGGGGTTGCAGCCCTCCAGCTTGAAGTACAGCTCATCGCACCCGACCATCTCCCCGACCGCCCTGGACTTCACAAGAGGCGTATCCCCCTCTCCCAGAGAGAACATGGGTGTATCGTCCGTCACCGGCAGATATGCCCTGTATTTTTCGAGAACGCCTTTTTTCATTATCTGCCCACACCGCGCATCGGGTCGTTTGCGGCGCGGCGGCAATTGGGAATTCCAGGTTCCACTATGACACTTGTGTCCATACACTGGGGAGTTTGTGGCGGACAGGGTGGGATTCGAACCCACGAGGGCCTTTCTAAGACCCTACGCCCTTAGCAGGGGCGCGCCTTCAGCCGCTCGGCCACCTGTCCACAGCGTTCAGACCGCTCAAACTGCGCGACCCAAACCAAGCAATAATCCTAAAGATACTCTACATTAGACCGATACCTTGCGGCAAGTTCGGAATTCGGGATGGGTAGGACTTTCCAAAGTCGGTAGTCAACTTGGGTAATCGGGTCGAACCGGGGGTATGTTTCATATATTTCAGCGCCGTGAAGACTGTATGGCGGGCGTGGGCTTTTTGCGGCTTTCTGGGATACTCTGCCCTGTGGCGCGAATATGCTCCAGGGGATAGAATGTCGGCACAGGCGGCAGACATTAGAGTCTTTGAGGAGTGTCCGAGGTGGAGAAACGAGCGATTAGGGGCCATGCGTCCCAGATAATAGTCGAGCAGTTGGCGGCGTCCGGCGTCAAGTATGTATTCAACAACTCCGGCTCCCGCGAGGCGCTGTTCTTCGACACGCTGCACGCGCACCCGGACATTCACGGCATCCTGGGACTGCACGAGGGCAGCGTGACCGCCATGGCGGGCGGATACACGCAGGTCAACACCGACCCCGGCGTGATGGTCGTGCATCTCGGCGCCGGACTCGCGCAGAGCATGGGACAGCTTATCAACGTCTGGTGGGGCGGCCTTCCGGTCGTGGTGATAACCTTCGCCGGGGACACAGGCAGCTTCGCGGACAGGATAAGCCTCGACCTCAGCCACAGCTTCGGTCCCACGTCCATCGCCGCGCCTATGACGAAGGAGAACTGGACGGTCGTGGAGCCGGAGGGTCTGCCCGCCGCCATCGAGCGGGCGATAAGGGTCGCTTCCACTCCCCCCGTCGGGCCGGTTCACTTGGCCGTTTACGACAGTATGCTTGGCTCCGCGCCGCTCGATACCGAGATAATCGAGGGCGGGATACCGCAGGTCAGGGCGGGCTATCCGTCCGACGACGACATGGAGCGAGTCGCGCTCGCGCTGCACGAGGCGGAACGTCCGCTCATATACGCCGGAGACGGCATCTGGAAGAGCGGCGCGGAGTCCGCCGTGACGCAGATAGCGGAGCGGTTCGGCGCGGCGGTGTCCACGGGCATGAACGATCTGCGCGGCGTGCCTATCAAGCACCCCCAGCACGCGGGCTACTTCCCACGCGCCGCCGACACGCTGCAACCCGACCTCATCCTGGCCATAGGCTCGCGGCACGGCGGGGCCGGCGCGGCGTCCGACTACGACGGGTTCGGGGGCAATGCCAGGCTCATCGCCATAGGCGCGGACGTGGAGAACCTGAAGAATATGCCCGGCCTCGACCTGGCCATACTCGCGGACGAACGCCGCGCGATGGAGCGGCTGGCCGTGCTCGTGCAGAGTGAAACGACGCCCGAACGCTACGATGACCGTAGGCAGTGGGCGCGTGAGAGCGCGTCCGCCCTGAGAGACGAACGCCGCGCCGCTCTCCAGGCGCAGCCCGCTCAGGAGGGGCGCGTTCGAGCATTGCAGATCATCGAGGCGCTGGACACCGAACTCGAACGGCTGGGCGGCGGCATAGTAACTACCGAGCAGTTCGCGGTGCCGCAGGACGTCGTGGGCGGCGAGAACGGCCCGGGCAACAATATGTACCTCCGGCCCGCGGGCGGCTCCGAGGGCTACGGAGTCGGAGCGCCGATAGGCGCGAAGCTCGCCGCGCCGGACAAGCCCGTCGTCGGACTCGTGGGCGACGGCTCGCTCTACTACGCCGACAGCGGCCTGTGGACAGCCGTCCACCACCGCATCCCGCTGCTGTACCTGATTACGAACAACGAGGCATACGGGATAGTCGCGGGCGCGTTCGGACGAGCGGACGCCCATATGCGCGAGTCGGGCGACTACGGCGGCGTCGCGCTCACCGGCATGGACCCGTCCAGGATAGCCGAGGGCTTCGGAATGGAGGCGCGAGACCTGACCGACGAGTCCAAGGCGGCGGAAACGATAGCCGAGGGCCTGCGAATCGTCGAAAACGAGCGGCGTCCGTTCCTGATCAACGCGCATATGCCCATGGGCCTGCCAGCGGGCGGACGCCCGGCGCAGCAGTTCAGGTTCGTGGAGTAAGAAGGGAGCCGGTTCGCAATGCCGAAGTGGGAAAAACGCGCTTTCAACCTGCCCGACACGCACAGGTGGCAGGCCAGAAAAGGAAACCAGATATTCGTGGCGGACAGGGGCGCGGTGCAGTTCGAGTTTCCGGGCAAGTGGGTCGTTTCCCCCGGAGATCACTCCATCAGGATCTTCGACAAGGCGGAGCCGGACGACAATATACGGCTGGAGTGCTCGGTAATCCACCTGCCGCCGATCAGGGGGGACTGGA
Organism: Dehalococcoidia bacterium; assembly: GCA_965197685.1. Taxonomy (GTDB): domain Bacteria; phylum Chloroflexota; class Dehalococcoidia; order Lucifugimonadales; family UBA1123; genus VXRN01. Next base: position 652,347 of record CBDANP010000006.1, on the reverse strand, counting down.
GCGAACTGCCGCTGTCCAGCCTGATAGAGGACGCGGTTCTGGCATCGGACGAAAGGGGCATCACGCGGCGCGGGAACAATCTCCGCATCCAGCGTCCGAATCTGGAAGCGGAGTGGCTGGAAGTTGACTTCATAGATCCGAAGGAGAACCGTAAGGCGCACTCGCGCATCTGCCTCGCGCGCGGGAACGGCATCCAGACGCTGATAACGATGGACTACTGGAGCGAGGACGCGACCAAGGTGCGCCGCGTCTGGGACGATGTTCTGCGCTCGCTGAAGCTGGGCGAGTACATCAGCAGCCCCTTCCGCGGGCCGCTGCGCTCCTGAGCTTGTGTATAATTCCACTCGTACGCAAAACCAAAGGATGACGCTGTGAAAGCCGATGACCATGAACCAGCCGCCGCACGGACAATCAAGGCGTCCGAGTTCAAGGCCAAGTGCCTGAAACTCATGGACGAGGTGGCGGAGACCGGCGCGGAGATTGTGATAACTAAAAATGGCCGCCCTGTATCACGGCTGGTGCCTTACAGGGAAATGCCTGGGGACTCTTTTGGCCTTGACCGCGACAAGATTCGGGTTCTCGGCGACATCGTATCCCCCATGCCCGCAGAGTGGTTCGATGATGGCCATAGCGCGAAGGATACTTTGCTCTGATTCTCCTGGACACTCACGTCATTATATGGCTGCGGTCAGGTGATTCCAGGCTAGGGTCTCGGGCACGCCTTGCGATTGAACGAGCACAGCGAGATAATGACGCCGCAATCTCAGCCATATCCTTCTGGGAAGTCGGTATGCGTATTCAAAAAGGTCAACTCGACTTGCGGATTGACCTTGATGTATGGCGGTCCGAACTTCAGAATCGGGGATTGCTTGAGATCCCGGTGGATGGCAGAATAGCTGCGCGCGCTGGCCTTCTGGCAGATATGCACGGCGACCCTGCCGACCGTCTCATCGTCGCTACCGCTTTGCAAGGTCATCAACTGGTGACGGCTGACGAAAGAATACTTAACTGGTCCGGGCAACTATCTCGGATAGACGCTCGACGTTAGCAGTGTCTGGCGCGTATCTGGGATGACTCGCAAAGGCTGTCAGTATGTTCCGCATAAGTTATCTACGCGGGCTCAGGGAGTGCCGATATGACTATTTCGACAGCCTCTCGAACGTGGCCCGCTCATTCTCCCTCAATTTTGACCCCAACATACCAACAGCTCCTGGGCCTTCAGGCGTCGTACCGCTTCGTCCAGGTCAACCCCAGTGTCGGCTGCATACGACTGCGCATCCCTGAGTAACGCATCACTGACCGGAGGAGTGGCAACAACCACTGGGGATGGCACAAATCTCGGTTCCGAAGTCGGCGTCGGTGACGTGACCGTCGAGCTTGGCGGACTCTCCTCGATCCGCTGTCCCTGTCCGCCACACGCTGTCAGGGCCAACGCCACCCCTGGAGGATGAGGATATGGAGGGCGACAGGCCGAAGTCGGTGAGGATAGTGGGCGCGCCCGCGCCTGAAAGTTACAAGGACGACGGTGTGAAGACAACCGTTAACAACGTCAAAGTCAACACGCCCATTACGAATATCAGCGCTATCAGCAGCGTCCTCATCCACAGAGGGCGTTGCTGAAAAATTGTCTTCTTTGTCCCGCGCGTCATATTCCAGAACATCACACTGAAGAACATGACCCACCAAGGCGCGAACAGCGCGGACTGAACCTTGGGCGTGAATTCCGTCTGTCCTATGACAATCGCCGCGGGCAGGCCGACCGCGACCAGAGTCAGAGGCACGCCTATTGTCAGCCATGCCGCCCTGCGGAAGCCGATGCTTCCATCGTGAATAGACAGCGTCAACCAGTCTATATATCCAGCCATACTGGACACCACACCCGTACCGACGCCGTTGATCAGTGGGCTTGGCCCCAAGGCGTAGAAGACCAGCAACAGCAGGCCGAAATGGATACAGTAAGAGGCCACCTCAAAACGGATGGGAATATCTTTGGATTTTCTCGCAACGGCTGTCAGTATGTTCCGCATAAGCTATCTACGCGGGCTCGGGGAGCGCCGATATGACTATTTCGACCTTATCGGGAAGTTCCAGTCCAGATTCCCGCAAAGTTGCGTCGAGCTTATCCTTTTCTTCTTCAGGAAGATATAACTCTACTATGTTGTAACCGTCCCACAGGCGGTGGGGAATCTCAGACGGAGTTCGAGAGGGACATCGTCCCTCACTCAGACCCTATGCCCTACGCGCCGACCAACTCACCCACCTCAAGACCTTCCTCACCGCTCCATGCCCATTGGGTCAGTCCAAGTCCGTTCATCATTCCATCCATACTCTTGTATCCCCTGATCGTCTTGTATCTGATCTTGCTCCTTCCTATCACTCGTTCCGTGCAATTGTTCGTGCTTGGGACTCCTCTCTCACGTCTGTGACATAACAGGCTCCTCCACTTGCCGCATAAGTCCACCACCAGCCTTCTCAGCTTCGGCTCGCCTCTCACGTATCGCTCCATACCCAACAGTTCCCTGCCTCCCGACTCCGGCAACTCATTCAGCATCCCCCATATCCTCTCCTTGTATCTGTCCCAGCCCTTTATCTCATCCAGTCTGTTGGACACGTTCTTTCTCACATGAGCCAGACACACCTGGTGTTCCACTCCGAGTCGTTCGACCACCGGCTTGTACGTGGACAGGTCATCGCTCACTATCACTCTCACTCCCAACCCACTCACATAACCCTTCAACCACCTCACAAACCCCGCGCTGTCTCTTTCCAACAGTATGTCAATTCCCACAAGCCTGCCGGTTCTGGCATCCGCAACGAACCCCACCACTGCCCTGTTTCCTCTCACCTTGATCACAGTCTCGTCCGCCCCCATCACTGACACCCTTCCACGCATCCTGCCGAGCAATCTGCCCACAGCATTCGAACCCGCTTCCTGAACGTCTCTCCAACTGCTCATTCGAGACAACTCACAGCCCAGCGCTCTCAGAATGTGGCTGACCGAACGATGGGACAATCCCAACGCCCAACTCAGAGACGCCAGTCCTCTCAGCCTCTTGCTCTGAACGTGGCCGTCCACACCATCCGGGTAATGTCTGAATGTCCTGCCGCATTCGACGCACAGGTATCTGATTGCAGTTACGCGGCTGACGTAGAGGTCCTTGATGGTCTTTTCGACCAAGCCGTGCCGATGGAGTATCACTCCTTCGCAGTGTGGACACGATGACGGACGAGTATCCGGATACTCCTTGACCTGTGGCAGTGTGAATCGTACTCTGGTCATCGGCGGGAACTCCTGGGTTTTGGCTTCATTACTACTCAAAACCTTATCAGGATTTCCCGTCATTTTCCCTTCCCACCGACTATGGGACGATTACATTTGACAGTCGGAAAATTGAGATATACCATCCCCCCGGATTCCATGTCCGGCGCGAATATCCCGTGGAAGATGCCTTGTGTCAGGGACACGCATACGTGGAGAAACACTCAGGCATGGTCTTCAGTTAAGACATACACTACGGTGACCTAAGACTCTAGAAGATCGAACACGACAGCGAATCCACCAAGACTGTTAGAAGGCCGTTTGGATTGGCGGGCGTGAGAGAATTCGATGAATGCTCCCGCTTGTGCGACACAGCGCTCTTTAGCCGACCCGACCGTCATGGCCATGCTCCTTGGACAGCAGAGCTCAGGAGACCAAATTGGTAACGAACGCCACCGTAAATCAGGATGAATACGACAGGCAGACCGAATTTAGCCACGAAGAACAGCACCTTGAGAACGTTGTCGGATCAATAGACGCGAACATCAGGCACAAGGAAAGCGGAGAGCCCGTTTATGCGGGCGACGGCAAGGCCGCGGATATAGTGAAGGAGATGCAGGACCACGAACTTGGAGAGCTTCGGCGCTTCCGTGACAGGCCCTACTTCGGGAGAGTCGATTACTCCACCGATCGTGGCAGAAGGAGCGTTTACATCGGGGACGTAGAGGTCAGAAACCTCGAAGAACCCCAGTATTTCATTGCCCACCGCAATGCTCCCATTGCCAGACTCTACTACAGCCCGGGAGAAGGCTTCTTTGAGGTGAAAGACAGGATAACCGGCGCGGTTGCGCGAACTGAGGCGTCGGTCGAGTTGAAGCGGATGCTCGCGATCGAGGATGCGCAGCTCCTGGATTTCGACGACGTCCTGAGACTCCCTCCCGCGACCGAAACCGATCAATCCGTGTCCTCGCAGGGGTTGGACAGGAGACTGTCCGGCGCGAGTGACACTCAACTGTCGGACGCGGTTCAGACGATTCAGCCGGAGCAGTACGAACAGATAGCGTCCACCGAGAAACCCGTGCTGATCGTTCAGGGGGCTGCGGGAAGCGGAAAGAGCCTCATCGGACTGCACAGGATAGACTTCATCCTATCGCCGTTCAGCAACATCGGCACGCTCATGCGGCCAACGCCGGAGCGGGTCGTCATGTTCGGCCCGTCCCCCGCATTTCTGGATTATGTTTCGGGGCTCCTGCCCGGCCTGGGGGTCCTGAGAGTCAGGCAGATGACGGTTTCCCAGTGGATGCTGGGCCAGTTCTCACGTCGGGTCACGCTCAACCGGGACACCGTCTTTGACGCCCTCATGAACAACAGGCGCAAGTTATCCCCATCGGAAATCGAGGCCTACCTGTTCAAGGGCAGCCCAAAGATGAGACGAATGCTGGACAGTTACGCGTCTCACATTGCGAGAGAGATACGGGGTGGACTCAGACAGGTTCCAAGTGATTTCCCCATTAAACTCAACGCCGCCGAATTCAGAACAAGGATCTCACAGGCCTTCGGCGCGCGCCCTGAGCCGAACGCGGCCCGAAGATACTTCGTGAACGCCTTGGTTCAGACCTGGCTGCGAGACAATCCCCCGCGGGGCATTTCCCCGTACCAGGCGGCGCAACAGGCGCAGAGGCAGATAGGCCAGAGCCTCACGTCGTGGCCGACCCTGGACTTTAGGACGGAGTATGTGCGGCTGGTTTCGGAGCCGGATTTGATCATGCGTCACTCCAGAAGCGGAGACGCGAGCCTCTCCCTGGCAAACGCAATCAGCGAAACCTCACCTTCGGGGGCAGGGCAGGCTCTTGGCATGACGGATCTGGCCGCGGCCCTCTATCTCGACTATTCCCTCAACGGATTCGAGAGCGAAAGGTTTGAGCACGTGGTGGTAGATGAGGCGCAGGACGTCTCCCCGATGGAAATCACCATCATGCAGATGCACTCGACAAACAACAGCTTCACCATCCTGGGTGATCTCAGGCAGAGCATCCTGCCGTACAAGTCCATCAGCAACTGGAATCAGTTCCGACCGTTGTTCGACCAGGGGAGCGTGACAAGGCTCGACAGTCGCCTCACTTATAGGAGCACTCGCCAGATCACCCAGTACGCGAACCGCATCCTGCAGGGACTGCCGAAGCGCACAAAGACGCCGGTTGCGCACCACAGGACGGGAGAACGCCCAAAACTCGTTCGTTCCCAGATCGCTGGCGAGATGCGCCAGGCCATTGCGAAGGCCGTGCGGACGCTGCGGACGAAGGATGACGTGCGTTCCGTGGCAGTACTGACGAAGTGGAGGCAGACTGCAGAGGGCATCTACAACACGCTCAATGAACGGGGGGCAGAGAGTGTTGGTCTTCTCACCAGCGGCGGTCTGGTAGACACGGATGTGACGGTGAGCCCGATAATACTCACCAAGGGGCTTGAGTTCGACGCCGTCATTGTCGCCAATGCCAGCAAAGGTGACTTCACCGAGTCCGAACTGGACCGAATGCTGCTGTACCTTTCCTGCACGCGCGCCCGGCATCACCTGGAAATACACTGGCACGGAACTCGGTCTCGGATTGTACCGGACGTAGCTAGGCTGAGGACCTGACCCTGTTTCGCCGTCGGATACGACAGACCTCTGATGTGCTGACGCCGCCGTCGTGGAAATTCGCGCTGGAATGTTGTCGGATCCGCGTAGGTCAAAGGACGCTGGAGGACAACCAACGCTACAGTATCCTCTCCAAGTCTTCGCCAATCCACCTGCGACCGGCTATCAGGATATTCTCCGCCCTGAATGCGGCGCTTACGAAGTGTCCCCTGGCGAGGGACTCCGCTACATCAGTTGGCCTGAACCAGGCGGTGTAACTGAGCATGTCCTCCGCCTCGGAATCGTTCACTAGAACTGTAATCTGTACGACCTCCAGTTCCGGGAACGTTTGCCCGACAATTCCCGCTCCGACCGTGTCCGAATCAATGCCCAATTTGTCCAGGAGCGACAGATGAGTGATGTCATGCACGATGCCTGAGAGATATTCCGGCTGAGAATTGCCTATCGGGTGGATGGCCAGCGTCTGCGCGGGACTCTGCCTAGACCCCGATGAGGGCTTCCTGGATACGCTGGCGGCGTCAATGCCAGCCGGATACCTCTTCATTCCGGTAAGCAGGCCGGATTCTTTACTCTCCTTACTCTCGAAAACATCAACCAGAGTATCCCACGCCTGCTTCCCGGACCGCCTTGGATGACCTGCGGCGCCTCGCCGGCTCATGCGACGCAGAAAGCAATCGTGGATGGGCCACGGCTGGTCGAGATGGTCGAAGAACACGCGAGACTCGTGATCGCACTGAAAGAAGAACACCTGACTCTTGCATCTCGGACACTGTGTAGGGTATGTGCGAGTGTTGCACCAGTGGCCATGAGTCGCGGCGGAATACATTGCAGAAATTTCCTTTCGCCTGAGCGGAGTCAAGCCATGGCTGCTTGCGACCTGGACACCCCGGTGTTATCCTTTATCAAAGGTTCCCCCCTGATGATAAGAGTGCTGAGAGTGCTCTCTCCACTATGGAGTAGTCGGGGGGGTCGTCTTTTGCGCGGTTTCGGGAAAATCGTCATCCTGGATTCCCGACTTCGTCAAATATGAATTCGTTCCTCAACGCGGACCTGATTCGGCCGAGCCACACTCCATCCCGACTCTCCCACTTGCGGAAGACCGCCCAGCAGCAGTAGTCCGCCACCTGCAACCCGTAATGGGAACGCGACTGGTGGTGCAGGATGCGATACCTGGTCCGTGGCGGCAGCATCCCCCTAGAGTGGTCTGTACCGCTTTCTCGACCGCCCTGCGCCTCCTGTTCACGGGGATCGTATCGGTTATCACGATGACCTCGTCGGTGTCCCCGGCCTCCGTCTCAATAGGAATAACGAGGCTTAGCAGGAGTCCCAGTATCTCTGGATAAAAACGCGACTCATCCCGTAATAACGGAGATACCTTCGCCTTGTCCACGACCAGGCAGTCAACGTTCAGGTTGGACGAACTGGCCGCAATCCGGTCGAAGACGGAACCGCGAACCCTTCGGCTGTCGTTGTAGCAGTGGAAGTACTCTATGCCGATGCCCTGCTCGATACAGTCGTGTTTGAACTCGTCAAGCGGGTGTAACCAATCAAACGGCCTTCGAGCGCTGACGCTGGCGAGCGCGAAGTAACGGGTTCCCTTGTCGCTAAAGTCGAAGTTGCCAGCCTCGTCCAGAAATATGTATGAACAACTCGGCACGCTATTGTCTTCTCCCACCGCGCATTCTACGCATATCTCAGAGCGTCGTCCTGAGGGCGAAGTCATGATACATCACCCTGGCGGGAGGTTCCCTGGCGTCTGGCGCTCGGCGCCCTGGGGATCTTCCAGTCCTCAGCGTTGCCTTTTGCCACACTTAGCTCGACTTTCAACTAACTTACCTTCTCATGCGAACGCTACCGCCGGTTGTGGAGTTGTGCCCGGCGTAGGCTCCTGCTGACTGTCAGCCACCGGCACCAGCTTGTAGCCCAGCTGAGCGGCCCTCCTCTTGGCGTTACCCAGTGCGCGCTTGCGGTACTGTTGCTCATAGTACTCCGCGCCCGCGTCAACGTACTTCTGCCCGTACTTCAGCATCGAGTATATGATCCGCGCCAACTTGTGCGCCGTTGCCGTTATCGCCTTCGGAGCGCCCAGATGAGCCTTCTTCCTGCGAAGAAACGCCCCCAGCGCGCTGTCGGAGCGATGCAACGCATTGGCGGCAAGGCGCAGCGCGGCCGCAGCCCTGTTCGCGCTCGGATTCGTCCGTGAACTCATCACCCTGCCGCCGCTTACCTTATTATTCGGACTCAACCCCAGCCAGGAGGCAAAGTGTTTCACAGTAGGCCAGCGACTCATGTCCGTTCCTATCTCACTCACCACTTTCAGCGCCGTGTACGCCTCCACCCCGTCTATCTCTGTCAGGTCCACCCCAATCATCCTGTACAGGTGTGTTCTAACGTCGAAGCGCGGCGCGTTGCCCTGATGAGGATTCGCGCCGCGCCTGTTGGCAAGTGTGCCACCGTCGCTGCGGTCATCGAACCTTCCAAGCTGCAACTCTATCTGTCGGTCGCACTCTTCTATCTTGCGCTGGTACTCTCTGTATAGCTCTAACGCCTGGGTCAACTCGAAGATGTGCTCCTCCCTCCAGTGACCGCGCAGCGACTTCGCTATCTCCTTCTCATCCGCCTTCATCGTAGGATGTCTGAACCGCGCCAGTTCGCGCGGATCGCGCTCGCCTCTTACTATCGCCTCAATGATCCGCATACCCGTCTTGCCGGTGATATTGCTCATGACGTGCTGAAGCTTTATGTTCATCTGCGTCAGCGCCTTCTGCATATGCTGGATATGGTGAGACGCATACTCCACCAGCATCGCTCGCTGACGCAGATAGCTCCGAAGGCTTCTTATCTCCGCCTCAGGTCTGAACGCTCCCGACAGCAGACCGTAGGTGTGCAACTGCTGTAGCCACTGACAGTCCTGCACGTCGGTCTTGCGACCGGGCACGCTCTTGAGACGCCTCGGGTCCACCAATAGCACCTCCAGCCCACGCTCCTCCAGTACCCCGAACAGCGGTATCCAGTACACACCGGTCGACTCCATCGCCACCGTCTCCACTCCGCACTCAACCAGCCAGTCTGCCATCCGGTACAACTCCGCAGTGTACGCCTCGAACTCACGCACTGGCCGCTCGGAGCGCCCTTCGGAGACCGCCACGAAATGGCTGCTCGCTCCCACATCTATCCCCGCAGCGTTCAGGTTCACCCGCGACAACTCCTGCGGCAAATCCCTCGTTTGATCTCTCTTAACTTTCTTTCGTCCTGAACTTGTCTCGTGCCTTTCCATCGCGCCCTCCGCTACTATCGAGTAGGCGTGCCGCCGCAGGGAATCATCGACTTCGCACAATCTTTCAAACGGGAGCCTGCCCTGATCGGAGCGTCACCAATGATGCCGTCGTAAGACTCCCGGACCATGCTTTGTACCGGGCAATAAGCGCCAATGCCAACTCCGGTCTCTGTACGACGACACGCCTCCCTATAATCTTACACGGCATCACAAGGCGATATAGTTAGTCGCCTCTGCACGGCCCGGAAAGGGCATACGGATGCTTTGTACAAAACTTAGATAGAGAGAACAGGGTAAGCTGACGAGACCCAACACCTCTGAAAGGTCATGTCATGCTCACCCCCGTATCAAGTACGGGGCAGGCTCTGCCAAACGCCATTATACCTTTGCTCCTGCCCTTCTCAACAAAGTTTCAGCGCAGAACCTGGATGAAGGCTCAGATTCTGCTCATAGGCGCCATCCTCGCTCCACGAAAGCGCACCATCACCTCCGCGCTTCGCGTCATGGGACTCAGCGACGACTCAGGCTTCGCAAAGTATCACCATGTCCTCAACCGCGCGGTCTTCTCTTCCCTCCAACTGAGCGGAGTTCTGCTGTCGCTTCTCATCCAGTGCCTTGGACAAGACGATGAACCGCTTGTGTTCGGTATAGACGAGACGATTGAGCGGCGGCGGGGCAGGCGAATCAATGCCAGGGGCATCTACCGAGACGCGGTTCGTTCCAGCGACAGCCATCTGGTCAAGGCCAGTGGTCTGCGCTGGATAAGCCTGATGTGCCTGCCCATCATACCCTGGGCACATCGTACATGGGCGTGCCGGTGCTGACCGCACTGGCGCCGTCCGAACACTACCATCTCAAGATCGGCAAACCCCATAAGAAGATCACCGACTGGGCGCGCCGGATGATACTTCAACTGCGCCGATGGCTGCCAGAGCGTTCCATCGTCGTGGTGGCGGACAACAGCTACGCCGCACTCGACCTCCTCCACTTCTGCCGCTCCATGACTCAACCCGTAACCTTCATCACCAGGCTTCGACTCGACGCCGCGCTCTACGAACCGGCGCCTGCCAGAATACCCGGACAGATGGGACGCCCCCGCGTCAAGGGCCAGCGTCTGCCCTCGCTCATCCAACTTCTCGACCAGGACGACCTACAATGGAACCGTGTGTCCGTGGTCTGGCAAGACGGCGCGACCCGTACGCTTCAACTGTGTTCTGATACCGCGCGCTGGTACCACTGCGGCAAGCCGCCCGTCCCCATTCGATGGGTATTGATCCGAGACCCACTCGGACAGTTGGACTCTCAGGCTCTGCTGTGTACCGAGACCGACGCTGACCCGGTTCAGGTCATACAGTGGTTCACGCTAAGATGGCGGATCGAAGTCACATTCCAGGAAGTTCGCGCCCACTTGGGAGTGGAGACCCAGCGGCAGTGGTCGGACAAGGCAATCGCTCGAACGACCCCGTTGCTGATGGGACTGTTCTCCTGGGTTACCCTCGCCGCCAAGCTGTTGCGGCGTGAGGGTCAGCCAGCCCCGCGCGCTGCCGCGTGGTACGCTAAGAAGGAGCCAACCTTCACTGACGCCATAGCCTTGACGCGTCGCCATCTGTGGTTCGCTTCTGAGACTTTTTCACTGTCGACATCGGTGTCGGACATCGCAAAAGTCCCACCACCATTGTTTAATCGTCTCGTGGAATCTCTGATCTACGCAGCTTGAACAGGCTCGGAGATCTCCATGCCATTTCTATCTTTGTACAAAGCATCCCTATGCCCTTGCCGCGCCGTGCAGAGGCGACTAACTGGGTCGCCGCATTGAACCGTGTATGATTATGGTGGGGCGTGTCGGCAACATAGAGACCGACCTCGGCATTGGTGCGCATTGCCCGTTACAAAGCATGGTACGGGCGCCTTACGACGGCGTCATTGGTGACGTCTCCCTTGGGGGACGCTCCCGTTCGATAGGTTGTGCTAAGCGTGTGGCGCCCATCGTCGACACGCCTACTCCATATTAGTAGAGGGTGTGATGGATAGAGACAAAGATGCGAAGGGAGAGCGAGCGAAGGGACTGCCTGTAGAGTTGTCGCGAGTGAACCTGAACGCGGCAGGGATAGACGTGGGGGCGAGCAGCCACTTCGTAGCGGTGTCGGAGACGCGTTCTGAGCAGCCTGTGCGCGAGTTCGAGGCATACACGGCGGAGTTGTAGTGGAGACAGTGGCGATGGAGTCGACGGGTGTGCATCAGGATACCGCTGTTCGGTGTGCTGGAAGAGCGTGGATTTGAGGTGCTGCTGGTGGACCCGAGGCGTCTGAAGAGTGTGCCGGGTCGCAAGACCGACGTGCTTGACTGCCAGTGGCTGCAGCAGCTGCACACGTACGGACTGCTCTCAGCGGCATTCAGGCCCGAGTCTGAGATAAGGCGGCTGAGGAGTTACCTGCGTCAGTGCGCGATGCTGGTGGAGTATGCGTCTCATCACATCCAGCATATGCAGAAGGCGCTGACGCAGATGAACATCAAGCTCCAGCACGTCATAAGCAACATTACGGGCACGACAGGTATGAAGATCATCGAGGCTATCGTGGAAGGCGAGCGCAACCCGCGCGCACTGGCACAGTTCAGACATCCAACAATGAAGGCTGGTGAGAAGGAGATAGCGGAGTCGCTGCGGGGCCACTGGAGAGAGGAGCACGTCTTCGAGTTGACGCAGGCGCTGGAGTTGTATAGGACCTACCAGAGCAAGATAGCGGAGTGCGACCGGGAGATTGAGGCGCAGCTCGGGAGGTTCGAGGACCGAAGCGACGGAGGTATGCTTGCCAGCAGGCGTGGCACGAAGCCCGGTCAGGGCAACGCACCCAGGTTCGATGCACGCACGCACCTGTATCGGATGACCGGAGTGGACCTGACCACAATAGACGGTGTGGAAGCGTACACGGCGCTGAAGGTGGTGAGTGAGATAGGAACGGACATGAGCAGGTGGCCGACTGCCAAACACTTCGCCTCATGGCTCGGGTTAAGTCCCAATAACAGGGTGAGCGGCGTCAGGGTAATGAGCTCGCGAACGACTCAGAACGCGAACAGGGCGGCGACGGCTCTCCGACTCGCGGCCAACGCGCTGCACAGATCGGACAGTGCGCTGGGAGCGTTCCTTCGCAGGAAGAAGGCTCAACTCGGAGCGCCCAAGGCGATAACGGCGACAGCGCATAAGCTGGCCCGGATCATCTACTCAATGCTCAAGTATGGTCAGAAGTACGTGGATGCAGGCGCAGAGTACTATGAAAGACAGTACCGCCAGCGAGCGCTGAGCAACGCGAAGAGGAGGGCTGCTCAGCTCGGCTACAAGCTGGTGCCGATGGTTAATAGTCAACAGGAGTCGCCGCCGGGCATAACTCCAGAACCGGCGGCACTCGCATGACAAGCTAAGTTAGTCGATAGTCGAGCTTAGGCGCGCCTACAAAACTGTGCCCGGCAATGTGTCTCACGACGTTACCCGGCAGAAGTACATCCGGATCCACTATTGCAAGCTGTCCGATGCCGCTTTCAGCAAGTGTCGCCGCGGCGTGCCCACCCAGTGCGCCCGCCCCGAATATCACCACTGTGCGAGTGTGTAGAATTGAGGCGTCAGGACCAGCGCGCAGAATCAGACTGTCTTCATCCTTCGGTCCCGGTTGCAAGGCGATTGCCTCCAGTTCCTCACCCGTTCCTTTGCACGCCATTACGAGCAGATCGGCGCGGCCGTTACGTTCCCAGCAGAACAGAATTATGTCCGCGCCGCCGCTGACGACGAGCGGCTCCTCTTTTCGCCGCTCGGCCAGCGCCTTTTGCAGTGCCTTGCGTTGCTGTCTATTCAGCAAGTCTAAGACTTCCGATAGCTGACGAGGCGGTGGCGCCCTGAGTGTTCCTGCATGAAACCACAGTCCTCGCAACTGATTCCCCGGCCGTCTGTTCCCCGAGGCAAGATCCAACCGCGCAAAGTTCGGATTGACCGTGCCGTGGAACTCACCCCGCCCCCCTTTATACGGGTGATGCACATTGTGTAAGTCCTTTAACAATTGAAGAGCGTAGCTAACGCCAGGTCAGGACGACCGAAGTGGCGATTCAACCATATGCCCACGTTGAGAGCGGCCACCTTGGCCGCCACTCGACTCAACAGTCCCCACTTGCTGCGAGCGCGTGGGAACTGAAGGCCAAACACCTCCTCCAACTGTCCATTGACGGTCTCCACCACCTGTTTGAGACTGCAATGCCGCCGTCTGGCCAGCTCCGACTCGCTCCCGACATAGTTTTTAGGGGTCAACACTCTCGCTCCATACTGTTGTCGCCAATGTGTCTGCCACAGGGACCCGAAAAAGCCGTTGTCTCCAAGATAAGGCTCTGAGATTGGCTTGCCAACGGCATATCTTGGCCATATGGGGCCGGTGGCTCCAACATATCTGTTGCCATTTCGTCGGATGGGAAGGTCCTGGGCCTGGCGGGGTATTCCCATCCAGTCATTGCGCCAACACAGAAAACTCTCCGCCACCCAGCGGTCTTCTGTGCTGGCTGGCGCGATCAGAAAGCCGGTTATCACGCCCCGGCGCGATACCGATAAAAGCAGTTTGCAGCCATAGTAAAAGCGCCTGTCGCTTCCACCCTTTCCTATGGCCGACTCGTCTCCAAACAGACGATGGCGATCTCCTCGACACATCCGGGCCAGCGGTACAGGAACGCTGTCTATCGCCTGATACGCTGAGGCACAGGCTCCCAGTTCCTCAGCCACCGCACCGGACAATGCTATGACAACCCCGCACAGGTCTCGGCTGCGACGATTGAACGCGCTCTGAGTGTGCATGTTGGGAAAGTAGCCTCGCCAATGCTCTGACACATGACGAACGAAAGCGCGCTCGGAAGTCCCAAACCACTGACAGCACAGCATCAGAGTAAGGACCTCGCTGTCAGACAGTACAGGGCGTCTGCCAGGACGAACCGGCTTGTGGCAGCCATAATGTCGCTTATAGAGGTCGTCAACTATCGTGTACAATGCCGTCAGGAAAGCGTCAAAGTCTAAGGTCATCGCCAGCCTCCTTTGGTCGGGTAAGGCCAGCGTACACCATTCCTTGACGCTTTCTGTGTTCTTCACTTGGTAATGTGCATCACCCGTCTGAGGGAGAGGGGCTGTACGTTGGTATTCATACTTGGCTGTACACTTTTACCTACCCCTGTCAGCCCATCGAGGGAGAGGGGACTTTTGCAATTGTCTATTGACTCGGATGTTGTGCTGTCCTTGTCGGTCGCCTGACAGGTCTCCAAGCCGATTGGATGTCGGAAGGTGTAGATCTCTCAGCTACGTAAGGTCAGTTTGTAAGAGCGTAACCCCGAACTCCTCTCGCGCGTCCACCCTAGCTTCAGCTAATCGTCGTCACGTGGGGATACCGAATTATCTGCCTGTCCGAAGTCACAAGGCTGCATTGGTGGACTATGGCAGTAGCGACGATAATCTGATCCGACGGGTCCGCGTGAAAATCGCCTGGCAACGTGGTTGATTCCACCGCGATTTCTGGTGTCAGTGGGAGAACGGAGACTCCGGGAGGTCTGAGTACGCTGTCGAACCACGGACCTATTTCCGTCGGCAATTCTACTCGCCCGTACTCGACAAGTTTGGCTACCTCCCAAAGTGAGATTGCGCTGAGCCCCAGTCCAGTGGTTTCGTTGTCTGCGATAGCTTGCCTTTGGGTCTCTCTCAATGGCCCGGCGCCTAGATTCCACCATAACCAGACCTGTGTATCCAGCACGATCACTTCATGGTTTCCCAATCTTCGACAGCCACCGGCTCGAATGGATCATCGTACCGATAGAAAATTCCCCTCAGTGGATATTTATCTTCATCTTCCGACTTAACAGGTATTACTGCCCACTTGGGTTCCTGTTCCAGATAAAAATCTCTCCCATGTTTCAGAACGTATATACGCGGATTTTGGCTATCTACATCTACCACATGAAACAACGCCACCTTGCCGCTCTTCAGTCCGTCGTGCGACTTTTGACTCAGCGCTTGCATAAAGCTCCATGCGATTGTGGTCGCTCTGGTTCCGTTCACTTCGATCCTTATAATCTTTCCGTCAAGGAATACTTTGAGGTCAGCCCCGTCCTGGTCAGGCTCAACTTTGACCTGATCTCCATGCTGGCGAGCGAAATGCTTGCGAACTATCTTCTCAGCCTTAGCCTCCACGTTGAGACCATACATGGATCCATGCTCTGCGTCACTCAAGTGAACAGAATACGATTCATACTCACAGGAACTCATTATGCCACCTCCAATCTATATCATACCAAACCCCATGACACTCTCGGATCCACCCCCCTCTATGGTAATATTACCCTTGAATCCGCCACAGGAGCGAAACCATGTCTTACGAGCTTATACTCAGCGAGGTCAGGGGCCGGGTGGGCATCATAACGATGAACCGGACGGATAAACTGAACGCGATGAACCCGCAGATGAACCACGAAATTCGCAGCCAGATAGCGGAGTGGAACGAGGACGACTCGGTAGGCGCGATTGTGTGGACAGGGGCCGGGCGAGGCTTCTGCGCGGGCGCGGACATAGGCCGGTTCGAGGCGCGACGCGACGGGCAGGACACAAGGGACATCGCTCCGACGGCGGAGGACAGTTGGCACGACGTTATCAGAAATGCCAAGCCCTTGATAGCGGCCATCAACGGGGTGGCGATAGGCGAGGGCCTGACACGCACGCTGCCCTGCGACGTTCGGGTCGCGGCTGAAAGCGCGCGCCTGTCGTTCAGGTTCGTGCGCGTCGGACTGACGCCCGAGTACGCATCCACCCACTACGCCCCCCACCTGATAGGGCTGGGGCGGACGCTCGAATATATGCTCAGGGGCAACCTGATACCCGCGGACGAGGCGCACGGCGTCGGACTCGTGAACTACGTCTATCCCGACGACGAGATGCTGGACAAGGCCATAGAGCTGGCCTCCGAGATTGCGGACAATCCCGCCTGGCAGCTTTCGCAAGTCAAGCGGCTTATCCACCAGAACTACGTCGAGCATGACGTTCAGGCCGTTCTCGCAGACGAGGGGCCGACTTTCCAGACCGCCATGGGCAGCGACGCGCACAAGGAAGCGCTCTCCGCCTTCCGCGATAGGCGTCCGCCTAGGTTCAACTGAGCGATAGAGAGTCAGAGAGTCCCATGCCGGACAGACCCCTTATAGCGATAACGGCGGGCAGCGCCGGAAACGGCCTGCGACCCTACCTCGACGCCATCGAGCGGGCGGGCGCGGACCCCTGGCCGCTCACGCCCGACTACGGGGTCACGCCCGAAGAGGCGCTGGCCCGGGCGGGCGCGCTTGTCCTCAGCGACGGCCCTGCCGTCAATCCCGCCCGCTACGGGCAGGGTCCGCACCCGGAAGTCGAGCCTTTAACATTCGAGGACGCGCGGGACGAAATGGAAATCGCCCTCGTCCACGCGGGACTGGACGCCGACCTGCCGATATACGGAATAGGACGCGGTATGCACGTCCTGAACGTCGCCCTGGGCGGCGAACTTCTCCAGAGCGTAGAAGGCCACTCCGCAGCGTCCTCCGAAAGCGGCTGCCAGCCCGCTCACCATCACATTTACATATCGCCCGGCAGCAAATTGGCCGCCGTGGTCGGGTCGGGTGGGTTTGTGCGGGTGAACAGCCTTCACCGCCCGGGTATGCGCGAGGCGCAGAAGTCCCCATATCTGCTCGCCTCCGCGTATTCGCTGGAAGACGGACTCATAGAGGCGCTGGAGAGCGTGAAACACAGATGGGTGATAGCGGTGCAGTTCAGCCCGCAGCGCAGAATGGAAATCCCGCCCCACTTCGACCGGCTGTTCCAATCCCTGGCAGAACGCGCGGCGGAGCGTCTGGCCGCCGTCGGCTGACCGAGCGCCCATGTCGCAGCCTCAGCCGGAACGCGGCTGTGAGGCCACGCGCATAGCTCCGCCGAAAACATTTTATGTTTTGTATAATACTTGGTTCGCGCCCTGCGTGAAGAATAGTCCCGAAAATGCTATAATGTATTCAGCCGGATGTGCTTCATTCATACCTGTTGCCATGCTGCGGAACGGCCCGCTCAACGCAGGTCATACAGCTTGGCAAGCATATTCCCTCGACAGTAGGGAAGGCGCGCTCAGGGCATTGCGGTAAAGAAATTTACGGGGTATTCGTGCGCTTCACATATATCCGGGCAGAGTGAATACCGAAGCGTTTGGCTGAAGCGGAATATCCGTGAACTCTGGCGACAGAGCATATATTTTGTCAGGAGTCGTCCATGGTAACCAAGACGGAATTCGGATACATCAAGCCCACGCAGATCGTTGACGAAATGCGCAGCTCGTATCTCGACTACGCGATGAGCGTAATCGTGTCGCGCGCTCTGCCCGACATCAGGGACGGACTCAAGCCCGTCCAGCGCCGAATCCTCTACGCCATGCAGGACCTGGGGATGCGACCCAACGTCCAGCACAAAAAGTGCGCGCGGCTGGTCGGAGAAGTGCTCGGCAAGTGGCACCCGCATGGCGAAAGCGCCGTTTACGACGCGCTTGTCCGAATGGCGCAGCCCTTCTCGCTCCGTATGCCGCTGGTGGACGGACAGGGAAACTTCGGCTCGGTGGACAACGACCCGCCCGCCGCGATGCGCTACACCGAGGCGCGAATGGCCCCGATAGCCGAGGAGATGCTGATCAACATAGATCAGAACACCGTCGACTTCACCGAAAACTTCGACGGAACCCTGCGCGAGCCGGATGTATTGCCGGCGAGACTGCCCAACCTGCTTGTGAACGGCGCGTCGGGCATCGCGGTCGGCATGGCTACCAACATCCCGCCTCATAATCCCATCGAGGTTTGCGACGCGCTGATCCACCTGGCCGACCATCCGGCGGCGACCGTCGAAGACCTGATGAAGTTCGTAAAGGGGCCGGACTTCCCGACAGGCGGCACCATCATGGGAACCTCCGGCATACAGAGCGCGTATGCGACCGGGCGCGGCCAGATCATAGTGCGCGCGAAGGCGCGCATAGAGCCGATGAGCCGTAACAACAGAATGCAGATTATCGTCAGCGAACTGCCCTACCAGGTCAACAAGGCCGCGCTTGTGGAGAAGGTGGCCGCGCTGGTCAAAGACCGCAAAATAGAAGGCATATCCGATCTGCGCGACGAGTCCGACCGAGAAGGTATGCGGGTCGTGTTCGAGCTGCGCGCGGGTGTCCAGCCCAGGGTCGTCCTGAACAACCTGTACAAGTTTACCGCGATGCAAAGTTCGTTCTCCGCCAATATGCTCGCGCTCGTGGACAAGATGCCCAGGGTATTCACGCTCAGGCAGGCGCTCCAGCACTTCCTCGAGTTCAGGCAGGAGGTGGTCAGGCGCAGAACGGAGTTCGACCTTGCGAAGGCCAGGCAGCGCGCGCATATCCTCGCCGGACTGCGAATCGCCATAAGCCATCTTGACGAGGTGGTAAGCCTGATACGCAATTCAGAAAGCGCGCAGGCAGCCCGTCAGCAGTTGATAGCGCGATTCGGGCTTGACAACGACCAGGCGCAGGCCATTCTCGATATGCAGCTGCGCCGGCTGGCCGCCCTGGAACGTGAGCAGCTTGAAAAAGAGTACCAGGAAATACAGGACTCCATACGCAAGATGGAGGAACTCCTGGCCGACGAAAAGAAGGTTCTGGCCGTGGTCAAAAAGGAACTGCGCGACCTGAAAAAGAAGCACGGAGACGAGCGGCGCACCGACATCAGCGGCGAAGCGTCCGATCTTTCCCGCGAAGAGCTTGAGCCGCACGAGCAGATAGTCGTAACTCTCAGCCAGGGCGGGTACATCAAGCGAATCCCGGCCAGCACCTACCGCAACCAGCACAGGGGCGGCAAGGGCGTTGGCGGCATGACCACCCGCGACAACGACGCCGTGAAGCACCTGCTCATAGTGGATACCCACGACAGGCTGCTGTTCTTCACAAACAAGGGCCGCGTCTATTCGCTGATAGCGTTCGACCTTCGGGCGGACACATCTCGCAACACGCGAGGCGTTCCGGTGATAAATGTAATCTCCATGAGCGACACCGAAAAGGTGAGCGCCGTAATCGGCGTCAACAAGGCCGACCTGGAGAAGACAGACCAGTATCTGGTGCTCGCCACCGCCAATGGACGCATCAAGCGCGTCTCTCTCGCCCAGATGTCCAACATCAGGAACGCGGGTCTGAATATAATATCCTTGCTACCCGACGACGAGTTGGTCTCGGTGCAACTCGCCCCCCAAGACGACGACATTATTATGGTTACTCAAGAGGGCAAGGCTATCCGGTTCAAGTCTGAAAAAGTCCCGGATCAGCAGCGCAACGCACGCGGTGTGATAGGTATGAAGCTTGAGGATAATGATAGAGTGGTTGCCATGGACGTAGGCAAGGCCAAGAACAAGAACCGCCTGCTGGTTATCAGCAAGCTTGGCTACGGCAAAATGACTACACTGAGTGATTATCGCCCCTCTAAGCAGAGGGGCGGCATGGGCGTAAAGACCCTCGACATCACCGACAAGACCGGTCCTGTCGCCGCCGCCCAGATCATAGAAGACAGCGAGGATGAGATATACGTTGTCTCCGAACAGGCGCAGGTGCTCAGAACAAGCCTGTCCGAGATCAGGAGCATGGGGCGCGCGACCCAGGGAGTGACCATATTCAAGCCGGCCCCCGGCGACTCAGTAGCGTCTATATCCTGCGTAAGCGACCTGAACCTCATAGAAGAGAAGGCAGCGAAACAGGCAGCCAAGCCCAAGTCCGC
Organism: Dehalococcoidia bacterium; assembly: GCA_965197685.1. Classification (GTDB taxonomy): domain Bacteria; phylum Chloroflexota; class Dehalococcoidia; order Lucifugimonadales; family UBA1123; genus VXRN01. The sequence continues at coordinate 632,382 of CBDANP010000006.1, read as the reverse complement.
GACGAAAGCCAAAACGCCCGCCGCCGGTAACCGACGCCGAAATGGCAGCGTAAACGGCACTCAGGCCAAACTGGACGGCCTCGGATAGCATATGCGAAAGAACGGAATGGATCCGCTCGCGTCGGATTCCACCCTGGAGATACGAGCGCCAGCAAGGTTCAGTCACGTGGGCGGTCTTGCGGCCAGAGAAACCTCGCATGATCCCAGGAGTGAGCGGTTTCCATTCAGCAATGTCACGATTGATTTGCGAGGGTGTCTGCACATAGACACACCGGCGATGCTCTGGTGTGTGGTTTTCCTGACTTTGGCCGGACGGCGCGGCGCAACCTGCGAGTTACGGCTTCCTGACGACGCCAGAGCGTCAGACGCTCTGGCAAGTTCGGGAATCGGAGATATATTGACCGCGGCGGGAGTCAATCTCGAAGATTGCCACTCCGCCAATATGTCCTCGATGCTGTTGCCCGTATGTGTTATGCAATCTTTTAGCGACGTGGAACGTATTGCAGACCATATTTTGGACAAGCTGATGGCCGCCGGAGGTTCAGGATTGTCGAGCCTGTATTCTACGATTACCGAGACGTTCGTGGAACTAGCCAACAACGGGGTGGAGCATTCCCAATCCGAGATAGGAACTCTTGGACTGGTGGCGTTGCATACGGGCAGGAAAATGGGTAGTTTCGAGATAGGGATAGCAGATGGTGGTGTGGGCATCAGCCGAACGCTGAGAGTTGCCTCTGACCTTGATAAGAAGCGGAGACAGACGGACTGGTCATCAATCGAATATGCGACGGGCGAGTTGGTTTCAGGAACCGGAGACCCCCACAGAGGGATAGGACTGTTCGGCGTGGCTGAGGATTCAAGAATGCCCGGCGCAGTTCTGAGACTTCAATCTGGCAGGGGTGGTCTGCATATCAACCAGTCCTCCGAGATCCGCGCGACTCGCAATAGTCTGTTCCCCGGTACGCTGGCATACGTGTCAATACGGTTCCTGGCTATATGATGGTCGCAATTCCGATAAGAAGCGTCATACTGACGAAAGCGTTGAGTTCCCGCTCCTCAGCCAGGCTTCTGGAGCCTGCGGTAGCGGAAGCCGCGCTTGTACCAGGCGACCTGAAGCTGGTCTTCGACCTGCTCGACAAACTTGCGATGGCTCCCACCTTTTTCGACGAACTGATTCGCATAGTTGTCGAACAGTCCGAACCGCTGAAAAGTGGAGTCCCTCGAATCGAACTCCTCAATGTCCCTTCCAGAGCCTCCTCCAAGTTCCACGCTGTGTGCGGATCCCACGGCCTTTCACTGGAAGAGGCCACTACCGGCCGCTGGATCATATCCGGGCCGTAAAGTCCACGCCGGCACGCCTTTCGCGCTCGCCAATCGAAATTCACTGCGCCTGCATCGAAAAGACCCTGGCCGCGTTCGGATAAAACTTGACAAGTTATACTATCTGGGTTATTTTACCCTATGCCGATGGTATTAGAATGGTTCTAATTTGGTGGAACCCTGCAACTCTCCCGGACCATGGGCCTAGTTCAGGAGACGAATTTGGACACTCAGGTTCAGCATCGCGTAAAAGAAATGCGCGCTTCCATGTCGGAATTGGGCGTAACTATCACCCCGCGACGCGCGAAGGTGCTGGAGACACTCGCCTCCACAGACCGCCATCCAACCGTCAACGAGATTCATTCTGAAGTGCGCCGCATATACCCCACCACCAGCCTCGCGACCATTTACAACACCATCGAGCTGCTCAAGGAAGCCGGACAGGTTCTCGAACTTGAATTCAGCGGCTCCGCCAACCGCTACGACGGGCTCAGGCCGGACTCCCATCCACACCTTGTTTGTCTGAATTGCCGTTCTGTCGAGGACATGGACGCGCAGGGCCAGGACGATATTTCCCTGGACAAAGTATCCGGCGCCACCGGATACCGGCTGGTTCGCCAGCGCACCGACTATTATGGTATATGTCCCCAGTGCCAGGACATGGGCGAGGAATCTTTCCCGTCGCCTTCCAACCATTATTAACGTCAACGTATTTACAGGTATAATCCGACTATAATCCGACACTCGATTAGAGATAGGAAAGGAGGGAAACTATGGCCAGCAGAGAAGACATTGCGCTAATATCCCACCTCATGCGTCGCGCCGGATTCGGCGCCACCAGGGAGGAGGTCGAGCGTTACTGTGAGAAGGGGTACGAGGCTACCGTTGAGGAGCTTCTCAATCCCGAATCCAAGCCCCCGGTGGACGAGTATTCGCTGTACCGTTACCACCCGATTACCGAGGTTCCGGGCGGTGCCGCGGCGCCGGGCCAGGCCAACTGGCTCTACTGGATGGTCACCACCCAGCGCCCCTTGCAGGAGAAGATGGCGCTGTTCTGGCACCATGTTTTCGCTACCGGAAATGCCAAGGTGGACAACTGCAACCACCTGCTCGAGCAGATAGATATGTTCCGCGATTACGGCATGGCGAACTACCGCGACCTTCTGGTCGAGCTTGCCAGGAACCCAGCCATGATCTACTGGCTGGACAACAACGAGAACCACAAGCACGCGCCCAACGAGAACTGGGGACGCGAACTTCTGGAACTGTTCAGCCTCGGCGTCGGACACTACACCGAGACCGACGTGTATGAGTGCTCCCGCGCTTTCACCGGCTGGACGATTGACGCAAAAATGCCCAGGTATCCATACGGACGCCACCCCTGGAAGTTCAGCTTCAGGCCGGAAGACCACGACTATACCGAGAAGACTTTCCTCGGGCACACCGGCAACCTCGACGGCGAGGACATCATTGACATAGTCCTCCAGCAGCCCGCCTGCCCCAGGTTCATAACACGGCATATGTACAACTTCTTCGTTGCCGACGAGCCGCAGGTTCCGGCCTGGAACATCGAGGAGCCGCGCAACCCCGAGGCTATCAACGAGTTGTCTAAGACCTTGGTGGATGGCAACTACGAGATTACGCCCGTGCTGCGCCAGCTTTTCAACTCCGACTATTTCAAAGAGGCCCAGTACCAGAAGGTGAAGAGCCCGACCGAGGTCGTCGTTGGCACGCTCAGGCTCACCAAAGACCTGACCGGACCGGACCCGCGCCTCGAAGGTCTGGGGAAAGAGCCTGGCTACATGGGCCAGGACATCCTCGACCCACCCAGCGTCGAAGGCTGGCATACCGGACACGAGTGGATAAACAGCGGATCGCTGGTCAAGCGCGTTAATTTCGTCGCCGACCGCATGAACGACACCAACCTTCCGGGTGTCAGGGAAATGGTGGACTACGTAGGCTCCAATGGCGCGGTCATGACCGCCGAAGAGCTTGTGGACCGCTGCCTTGACGCCATGGGCCCCATGGAAGTTGACCAGCGCACACACCGCGAGTTGGTCTCCCACGTGGCGGGCGGCGGTGACATAAGCGTGGACGCGGACGACTTCGACACCCGCACCACCGAGACATTCTCGCTTATCGCCGCGACCAGAGAGTACCAGTTCGGCTAGAGACAATCATCAGAACCGTGAACTGCCGGACGCACTCCGCGTCCGGCTACGGCCCCACAGATAAAAGGAGAATACAATGGCTGCCAATGGAAATGGGAAGCCCCCGGTTTTGGTTGTGCTCCAGCTCACCGGCGGAAACGACTACTTCAACACGGTCATTCCCTACAACGACCAGAATTACTACGACAGCAGACGTTCGCTCCAGATCCCGCAGGACCGCGTCCTGAAGTTGGATGACGAGCTTGGAATGCACCCCGCCATGGGCCCGATGAAAGACATATACCAGCAGGGCGACATGGCCGTCATACACGGCATCGGCTACGCCAACTCGCCCAGGTCGCACTTCCGATCCATGGACATCTGGCACACCTGTGAGCCGGACAAGGTCGGAACCGAGGGCTGGCTGGGCCGCGCGACCCGCGAAATCGACCCCACCGGAGAGAATCCCGTAACCACGGTCAACATCGGACAGGCCCTCCCCAGGGCGCTGGTAACCCCGGGCGTCTCGGTCGCGTCCGTCGCCGATCTTTCGACATACGGCCTGCTCACCAGCATCGAGCAGGAAGACCAGCGCAACAAGATGCTCGAGCGCTTCTCGAATATGTACGGCCCCGCCGTCGGCAGCGGCCCTGTCATGGACTATCTAGGCCAGACCGGCCTCGACGCGCTCAAGGGCGCCGACATTCTCAAGATCGCTCCTGACAAGTACGAGTCCAGCGTCGAGTACGGCGCGACCCCCGTCGCCGCCAAGCTCCGCGACATCGCCCAGATACACACCGCCGACGTTGGAACCCGCATCTTCTACTGCGACTACGGCTCCTTCGACACCCACGCCGCGCAGTCCACCGCCCACGCCAAGCTATGGCAGGACGTATCCGAAGCCGTCGCCGACTTCTGGGACGACCTGCGCGAGCATGACGCTGACCAGAACGTCATCATGTTCATGTTCAGTGAGTTCGGACGCCGCGTCCGCGACAACGGCTCCGGCACCGACCACGGCGCCGCCGGTGTAGCCTTCGCGCTCGGCCCCAGGATCAAGGGCGGAATGTACTCCGAGTATCCCGATACCAGGCCCGAAGCCCTGGAACAGGGCGACCTCGTTCCCAACCAGGACTACCGGGGCGTGTACTCGACGATTCTCGAAGAACACCTCCACCTGGAAGCGTCCCCGATAGTCAACGGCCAGTTCGAGGCCCCCGGCTTCATCCGGACCAACGGACACTAATCGCTGACAGCATTTCGTACAGCCCTCTGAGAAACCGGAGGGCTGTACGGGAACAATGTCCCTATTTGAAAAAACTATTGGCGATGCTGGAAGGCATCTACTGGGATATTCAGTCTGAGAGAAATCAGAGGTGGCGCTATGCTTACTACGACCGTAGCCGGAAGAACTTGGAACTTCAGTCACGCTATCGGCAGAAACGCGGCTGCCGGAAATGGCTTCACCCAGCCGTGGGATGTGGCCGCCGGACCCGATGGAGTCTTGTACGTCCTCAGCCGGGGACAGGAGGGCATCGGCGGCGTTACCGCCCAGAACAAGCGCATCGGCAAACTCACCATAGACCAGGAATTCATAGGCGATTTCGCCAGGGGAATGACCTGGCCTGCCTGCCTGGCGCTGGATTCGAGCGGCAACATATACTGCTCGGAAGAATTCGAGAACAAGATATGCGTCTTCAACGAAGACGGCGAAGAGATCGGCGAATGGGGCGGAGCAGGTTCCGGCGAGGGCCAGTTGGACGGCCCGTCCGGGCTTGCCATTGACGCCGACGGCAACCTGCTGGTTGTTGACGCCAAGAACAACCGCGTCCAGAAATTCACGACCGACGGCCAGTATATCGCCACAATCGGCGAGGGCCATCTCAATTCCCCGTGGGGTATCGGCCTTGACTCTGACGACAATATCTACGTCGCCGACTGGGGCAGCAGCAGCGTTCGCAAGTTCTCTCCCGACGGCGACCTGCTCCTGACCTTCGGAGGCCCCGACCAGGACAACGGCGGCGACCTGAACCATCCCGCCAGCGTTGCCGTTGACAGCGAAGGCGACGTGTATGTCTCCGACTGGGGCAATAAGAGAATCCAGATTTACGCTCCCGACGGCTCTGTCATAACCGCGCTCTACGGCGACGCCGTGGAGTTCAGCAAATGGGCCGCCGAGGTCATCAACTCCAACCCCGACGCGGGCAAGGCTTACAGGCGCGTCAAGGACAGAACCTCGCTTGGCTTGTTCGAGCGACCGGTCGGCCTGGCGGTGGACTCCGAGGACCGTCTAATCGTCACCGACTCCACTCGCGGCCGGATCCAGGTCTATGCCAAAGAGAAGAACTACCTGGACCCGCAGTTCAATCTCTAGCCTTCCGAAATACTGAAACGAACACGGGGGCGGCCCTGACCTTATAGTGACCGCCCCTGTCGTTTCACACGTCCGGTCATCACCCCGGGCATGATGCCTGACCCGACATCCCACTTCGGACGACATGTTTTTATTGACACTAAATTGCGCCCTATGTACGATACTAACGCTGTATTCATAGGTCGTGGTAGTTTACCCCGGCGTAGTCAATGGTTGTTCTATTAGATGCGCGATAATTCAAGCATCTTGCCAGAAACGGCGGCGACCGTGTATGACGTTCCCGCATTTCGCGATATTCAGTACCTTGAATATCGCGCCGAATTGCGCGAATTGCGAGTCCAGCTCTTGCTCATGCAAGAGTGGGTTATGGAGCGGGGGGAGCGCATAGCCATAGTGCTGGAAGGCAGAGACGCCGCGGGCAAGGGCGGAACAGCCTCAGGCATCGCGCGATACCTCAATCCCAAATCCGCCAGGATAATCAACCAGGGAATACCGAGTCCCAGCGAAATGCGAAACTGGCTCGGCGTGCATTACAATATGATGCCGCCCAAAGGCAACATAACGGTTTTCGACCGCTCCTGGTATTCTCGCGCCCTCGTTCAGCCCGCCATGGGATACTGCTCCATGAGACAGTACCACTACTTTATGAGCAAGGTGAACGACTGGGAGAATGCCCTGGTTGACGAAGGCATCTCTCTCCTGAAAATATACCTGTCGGTGTCCCGCGAATCACAGGAACTGCGGTTCACGCTGCGCCGCCGCAGCGAACTGCAATACTGGAAATACTCCGTGAACGACCGCAAGGTCTCCGAACGCTGGAACCTGCTCACATACTTCAAAGAGAGAATGTTCGCGGTCACTTCCACCGACTACGCCCCCTGGATTATCATCAACTCCGACAACAAGCACCAGGCCCGTCTGAACGCCATTCACTGCATTCTAAGCCGCTTCGACTACGACGGAAGCGATACCGACATAGAATTGCACCATCTTGAACGGATTAACGAAAAGAAAATAGATATGGTTGTGGACGGCGTCCTGTTCACCGGACTGAACGCTGATCAGGCAGCCATATTGGAACGGATACATATGCATGAATAGAGATGAACTGCCGCTGATGCCAGCCGCCGGGGGGATTGTCCTCTGCGGTGGCCACGCATTACTTATCAGAAAACACCGGAAATGGGACCTTCCCAAGGGTAAAGTCAAAAAGCGCGAACCCACCGAGAACTGCGCCCTCCGCGAGATCTCCGAGGAGACCGGACTCGATAAGGATCTCCTCTCCATTCGCCAGCCCCTCTGCCACTCAAGCTACATTTCCTACTACTCCTACGGCCCGGTGAACAAGACCGTGGACTGGTTCATCCTCGACTACGCGGGCGAACTCACGGACCCGCTGACCCCCGACGTCTCCGAAGATATTGATATGTGCCGCTGGGTTGCTCTCGATGGGCTTTTAGAAATGATGGAAACCGCGCGAGACTATCTCGATCCGGTCAAAATCCACATCGCCAACTATCTTGGAGCAATGTCGGTGGCCGCAGACTCCTGAACCGACGCTCTTATGTAAGCGCCACAGGGTCCACGTCCACGCTCCACCCCTGCGGAGTGGTCACCATATCCAGCAACGCCCTCGGCTCGCGGCCTCTCAGAACAATGTGCCATCTGTACCGCCCGCGAAGCCTGGCCGGATAGGGCGGTGTTGGCCCAAGTATCTCTATATTCGCCATGTCCGCGTTTCTTCGCGCCGAACGCAGCTCTTCCGCCAACTTCACCGCGCGCGACTCGCAGGTCGCGTTGTTCGTGTGAGAGTGAACCAGCCTTATGAGCCGCGAGTAGGGCGGATTATTGTGCTCACGCCGGTATCGCATCTCGGCTGAATAGAATCCGGCGTAGTCCTGCGCCGCCGCCCTCTCTATGGCGTAGTTCTCCGGCTGGTACGTCTGGAACACCACTTTACCCGTTTCGCTCCCGCGTCCGGCCCTTCCCGCCACTTGGCACAGAAGCTGAAAAGTCCTCTCGCTCGACTTGAAGTCAGGGATGTTCAGACCGACGTCCGCAAGCGCAACCCCCACCAGCGTTACGCCGGGCAGGTGCAGCCCCTTGGCTATCATCTGCGTCCCGATGAGTATGTCCGCGTCCCCGTTTCTGAAGCCGGACAGGGTCGCCTCGTACTCTCTCGGATAGCGCGTCGCGTCGCGGTCCCACCTGAGCGCTCTCGCGCGCGGAAATAGCCGCGCCACCTCCTCGGCTACCGACTGCGTGCCTATGCCATAGAAACTGAGTCTGTAACCCAGGCACTCCGGACAGTTGCGCGGCATACGCCGCCTGCGTCCGCAGTAGTGGCACAGCAGCCGCTGCATAGCCCTGTGATACGTCAGCGGAACGTCGCAGCTCCGACAGCTTATTCTGTGGCCGCAGCTTCTGCACTGCATTTGCGACGCCGTCCCGCGCCGGTTCAGGAACAGGATCGCTTGTCTCCCCCGCTCCAGGCAGGACTCTATCTCGGTCTCCAGCGTCCGCGAAAATATCCCCGTATTGCCATCGCGCAGTTCGCCCCTCATGTCCACAATCTCCACGTCCGGCAGAGGCGATACCACTGCTGAGCCGTCAATCCGGCTGCCGAGCCGCTCAGGTAGAGTATGCAGCTTGTACTCACCACGCAGGCCCCCGTAATAGGATGCTACGTCCGGCGACGCGCTGCCCATGAGCGTCACCCCGCCCGTCATCCTTCCCAGCCGTATCGCCACATCCCTCGCGTGATACCTGGGCGCAGCGTCGTGCTGCTTGTACGTCCACTCGTGTTCCTCGTCCAGTACGAGAAGGCCCGGATTGGAAAGCGGAGCGAATACCGAACTGCGCGATCCCACCACGATGGGATAGCGTCCATCCTTTATCCCCCACCACTGGTCATAGCGCTGTCCGTCGCTCAGCCCGCTGTGCAGCGCCGCCACCTTCCCCTCGAACCGGCTTGCGAACCGCTCGATAGTCTGCGGCGTCAGAGATATTTCAGGCACCATCACTACCGCCTGCTTTCCCAGCGCGAGACATTCCTCCACCGCGCGCAGATATATCTCCGTCTTGCCGCTTCCCGTTACCCCCTGCACAAGAAAGACCCTGGGCCGTCTGTTGGAGTCACGGAGCGTCTCGATTACGTCTGCCGTGATTGCCGACTGGCGCGGCGAGAGCGAGACCGAAGGCTCACGCTCGAATACGCGCTCGGCCAGCGGGTCGCGGAACACCTGCGTCTTCTCTATCTCCAGCCAGCCACGCTTCAGGAGAGTATTGACTATCGTTCCGCTGAACTCTCTTCTCACTTCCGACGCAACCACAGGCTCGTCGGACTCCGCGAGCCTTGTTACAAGCTCCGACTGGCGTGGCGCCCGCTTCCCGTCTGTCGAGAGCCAGCTGGCTATCTCTCCCAGCGCGTCCGGGTTCACCCGCAGATGCTCCACGTATCGCGGGCCGATGGCGGCGCGGTTCGTCCGCGACCGCCGCCGCAGTACCTCCCTGCGAACAAGACTGACAACCGCGCTCCGCGCCCTCTCTCCAAGCCTGGACATCAGACGCTCCATATCCATAGACTCTTGGTTGCGGATGATTCCTATAATTTGGGCTTGCAGTTCATTCTGGACCGCCGATTCAGGGTCGTCGAACTCAGGGTTGATGGAAAGAATGGTGCGAGTCCGGGTTCTCGCGCCCGGCGGAAGCATCGGCGCGGCTGCGTCGAAGAGGGAGCAGATGTAGTAGTCGCTTATCCAGCGCGCGAGCGAAATCTGGTGTGGAGCAAGTACCGGAACATCCGATAGCGTACTGGAAACCGGACGTGTCTCCGCAACCTGGGGCGTGGAAGTAATCTCAAAGACGATGCCCTGCAACGCACGAACGCCAAATGGCACACGCACCAATTGGCCCGGCGCGAGGCTCATGTCCTCTGGAATGTGGTAGCTGAAAGTCTGTGAGTGCCCGGTTGGAGCGTCCACGGCGATTTCGGCGTATCTCATAAGACCGCGAACCCCCGCGTAGATTCACCGGGAGATATTTTTGAGTTCAGGAAATGGCGACTCGCCCTATCTGCGGGCGCGTTCTCTCCGGTCTTCCCTGATGCGGGCTGCGCGTCCCGATCTGCCGCGCAGATAGTAGAGCCGCGCGCGACGCACACGCCCCCTCCGTATCAACTTGACATATTCAACGTTCGGCGAATGCAGCATAAACGTGCGCTCGACACCGATCTCATAGCTGACGCGGCGAACCGTGAACGAGGTGCCCGGCCCGCTTCCCCGGGTGCGTATGACCACGCCCTCGAAAACCTGCGTCCGCGTCCGGTTCGCCTCAGTAACCCGCACGCCGACCTGCACGCTGTCGCCGGGGGTGAATGCGTCTATATTCTCGTTCGTTTCGAGCTTGACAAGCTGATGGGCTTCCATGTTCTCGTATCCTGAAATAACCTGGGACAGGGCGATTCGCGTCTGAACATTGTATAGACAGACCGCAGCGCGATTCAAGCTCAGTTCCCAACCGAGACGATTGCAAAAGCCCCCTCTCCCTTGAACGGGTGATGCATATTAACAACTGAAGAAAGTGGAAAGCGTCAAGGGATGGTGTACGCTGGCCTTACCCGACAAAAGGAGGCTGGCGATGACCTTAGACCTTGACGCTTTCCTGACCGCATTGTACACGATAGTTGACGACCTCTATAAGCGATATTATGTCTGCCGCAAGCCGATTCGTCCCGGCAGGCGCCCTGAACTGTCTGACAGCGAGGTTCTTACTCTGACTCTGTGCGGTCAGTGGTTTGGGACTTCTGAGCGCGCTTTCGTTCGTCATGTGTCAGAGCATTGGATAGGCTACTTTCCAAACATGCTCACTCAGAGCGCGTTCAATCGTCGCAGTCGAGACCTGTGTGGAGTCGTTATAGCATTGTCCGAGGCAGTGGCTGAGGAACTGGGAGCCTATGGCTCAGCCTACCAGGCGATAGACAGTGTTCCTGTGCCTCTGGCTCGGATGTGTCGAGGAGACCGCCATCGTCTGTTTGGGGACGAGTCGTCCATAGGAAGAGGTGGAAGCGACAGACGTTTTTACTATGGCTGTAAACTGCTTGTGTCAGTATCGCGCCAGGGTGTGATAACCGGCTTTCTGATCGCGCCGGCCAGTACCGAAGACCGCTGGGTGGCGGAGAGTTTTCTGTGCTGGCGCAACAACCAGATGGGAAGACCCCGCCAAGCCCAGGACCTCCCGATCCGACGAAATGGCAACAGATATGTCGGAGCCACCGGCCCTATATGGCCCAGGTCTGCCGTTGGCAGGCCAATCTCAGAACCCTATCTTGGAGACAACGGCTTTTTCGGATCCCTGTGGCAGACACATTGGCGACAACAGTATGGGGCGAGAGTATTGACTCCCAAGAACTATATCGGGAGCGAGTCGGAGCTGGCCAGACGGCGGCATTGCAGTCTCAAACAGGTGGTGGAGACCGTCAATGGACAGTTGGAGGAGGTGTTTGGCCTTCAGTTCCCACGCGCTCGCAGCAAGTGGGGACTGTTGAGTCGAGTGGCGGCCAAGGTGGCCGCTCTCAACGTGGGCATATGGTTGAATCGCCACTTCGGTCGTCCTGACCTGGCGTTAGCTACGCTCTTCAATTGTTAAAGGACTTATACAATGTGCATCACCCGTCTGAGGGAGAGGGTTGGGGTGAGGGTGAAAATGGATTGATCGTAAGTTGCCGCACACTACATATGCCCCTCTGGATTCCGGCGTACGCCGGAATGACGGACTTATGCAATCTTCTCCCCAACCATCAGTGTCTTTCGATTGTTGCAAATCCCAAAGCCCTGCATCATTTCCGCGAAACTTGTCCTCATGGAAGCGGGGAGCGGGAACCCTCGAAGAGGCTCGCCGCTCGGCAACCCAGAGATTGCGCCAGGCTTCTACATGGCAGAAATATATGGATGCTGTAATACGTTGGAGCCAGCATTAGTGGCAGGCGTGTATATGACTGTCTGCCAGTCAACATTTTGTGCGAGATATGCTATTTCTTGTGCAAGATGGACTTCCTGTACAAAGCCACCTTCCCCATCGGAGGGGATAATCAGCTACAATCAAGGATAATCAGGAGAGCATAAGAGATGACGACCATCAACACAACTGACGACCTGCTGTCACTGCTGCGTGAAAATCAGGAGTTCCGCGAGGCGGTCAGGCAAGCTATCCTGTCCGAGGAGTTGCTCGCGCTCCCAGCCACGTTCAATGCGTTCGTGTCCGAGATGCGCGAATTCGTATCCGAGATGCGCAGTTACACCAAGTCCACGGACAAGCGCATGGAGAATCTCGAACAGGGTCAGCAGGATCTCAAAGTCAGTGTTGATTCGCTTCGTGGGAATGCGCTCGAGGCGAAGCTGAGTACAAAACTGATCCCGCTGGTGAGCCGCGAGTTCGATGTCAGAAGAGTCTATCCTATCTGGACACCCGGAATCATAGCCGTGCAGGGAAGCGCCGAGGAGTTTCAGGACAGGATGGAGCAGGCGGCGGAAGACGGCACCATCAGCGACGCTGACGAAACCCGCCTGCGGGTCACGGACCTCATTTTACGCTCGCAGCGAAAGGCAGACAGGTCAACCCTTTGGTTCGCGGTAGAAGCTTCGGGTGTCGTCAACGACGATGACATAGGTCGCGCTCATCGCTCAGCCAACGCCGTCAGGAAGATTTATGGACAGGATGCCATACCTCTCGTGTATGGTTATCGGATTCACGAGGAACAGATGAAACTGGCCGGTGAGCTGGAGGTTCTGGTCTTCCTTGACCCTGACAGGGATTAGAGGAAATACATGGCGACCATCAACACAACTGACGACCTGCTGTCGCTGCTGCGTGAAAATCAGGAGTTCCGCGAGGCGGTCAGGCAAGCTATCCTGTCCGAGGAGTTACTCGCGCTCCCGGCCACGTTCAATGCGTTCGTGTCCGAGATGCGCGAATTCGTATCCGAGATGCGTAGTTACACCAAGGCCACGGACAAGCGCCTGGAGAATCTTGAACAGGGCCAGCAGCGACTCGAACAGGGTCAGCAGCGACTTGAACAGGGTCAGCAAGGTCATACAAACGACATAGGAGAGTTGAAAGGCATCGGATTGGAGACAAAGCTCTATAACCGCGGAGTGCCACTGATAGCTACCCTCCTGAAAGTACAAGATAGCCGGAGGGTCAGGGTCGCTGAAATGGACGACAACTCGGCGGAGTTCAATAGCGCCATCTACAAGGCGATGGAAGACGACATCCTGACTGAAGAAGAGTATGACCGCGTTCTGGACACCGACATGATTATCAGCAGCCGCAGGCCAGCGTCATCCAATCCCGTCTATACCGCTATCGAGGCATCTTACGGCGTCTCCCGACGGGACATTGCCAAAGTGAAGCAAACGGCCACTATACTCGGCAAGGTGTTCCGCGATGCCGAGATACATACTGCGCTCTACTGCATGAACATCACGTCCGTTATCGAGGAAGAGGCTGTCCAGCAGGGAGTCCACCTGATAAGAGCGAGGACCCTGCTCAGTTAGCGGCAGTTCAATCTCAAATCAAAAAGCCCCCGACGACACACCGTTGTCGGGGGCTTTTATCTCATCTGCCTTAGAACATCTATCTATCCCCACATCCCGCAAAGTTGCTCTTGACGATACAGAACATACTTGCTATTCTGTATCCAACTATCAACCACATCAAACAACCACTCACGCAACCAACACTGAAAACTGAGAACTGAAAACCCATGACTCCCAACCCACAAGCAGAACTAGCCGAAGCCATCCACCGCAAAACCAGCGGTGGCGACACCGTCGTGGACTTCCTCACAGACGTGCTCGACCAGAACGTCCCCGACGTCCTGCTCACTCACCGTCTCCAGTCCGCGCGTCTGCTCACCAGGTACGGACACTTCCCGAAGGCCCAACTCCTACTCGACCAGCACAAACTGACTCGCAAGCCTGGAATGTCAAGGCGCGAGCGGAAACAGCAGTCCGAATTCGACGACGCGCTCCAAAAGATCATACTCGCCGAGGCCGGCCCCGCATTTACCGCACAGTGGCTCATTGACGTAATGCAGGGACGAACTCCCGCCATAGACGTCGGACTCGACACCTTCAAGCCACACCACAGAATGAGAGCCGTCCGCGAAATACTCGCCCGCGGCTACGACAACGACTACACATCCATAACCCAAGCGCCCGTAGCTGCGCCCAGCGCAACCCCGGTCGCCGCTCCCGCCCCCGGTTCCACCGCCACTCCCGCCGCCACCGTCATTCCCGCGAAAGCGGGAATCCAGTCCGCGCCGCAACCCGCCACACCACAGAACCACACAGACACCGAACCGACCACCCAAAACTCCGAACTCATAGCTGACGACTCTGAACTAACCACTAACGACTCTATAGAATACGACCCCGAAAAAGACCCTCTGATCATCAAAATGGATGAGGTCTTCGCCAGCATGGACCTGTCCGAATTCGAGGAGGACCCACCCAGCCCATACAAACCCGACCTGTCCATGTGGGACATCATCGCACAACTTCCCGAAGACCCCGGCCCACATCCTGAAATAGGAGCTGCCAAGCTGGAAGCCATGATAGAACGCCGTGAACGCAGCAGGGCCGCCGGTATCTTAATCCCGCAGCGCAACTCTACAAAGGACGACCACATTAACTATGACGACAGTTGAACAACAACTGCGGCTACTCGCCGCGCTTGACCCCAATTCAGCAGAATACAAAAGACGGCTCGCGTCCATTACCGCTCGCCTCATACAAATGCCATTCGTCAGCAGACTTCCTGTTCTAAAGTCCGTTCTGCCTGAATTGCCCACCGGCTTGGCCCAGTCCATGAATTATCGCTGGCCCCTCTGGGCCAGGCCAACACAACTCCCACCCGACAACCCCTGGAACATCTGGCTGCTTCTAGCCGGACGCGGCTTCGGAAAAACCAGGACAGGAGCAGAGTGGGTGCGCGCCCGCGTCGAATCCGGCCTCTCCTCCAGAATCGCGCTCGTAGCAAGATCGCCACACGAAGTCCGAGACATCATGATCCAGGGAGAATCAGGCATCCTCAGCGTCTGTCCTCCCTGGAATATGCCCACCTGGGAATCCACCAAGCGAAGACTCACCTGGCCCAACGGCGCAACCGCATTCGCCTTCTCAAGCTACGAACCCGACCAGCTCAGAGGCCCTCAGTTCGACGCCGCATGGTGCGACGAACTCGCCTCATGGCAGTACCCTCAGAACACTTGGGACAACCTCGCCTTCGGCCTCAGGCTCGGCGCCGACCCCAGGTGCGTCGTAACCACAACCCCGAAGCCCCTCGACATCCTCCGCGAACTCACCACAAGACCCGACGTCAAAATCACGCAAGGCTCAACCTACGACAACACGGGCAACCTCACACCCGCGTACATCAACCACATTCGCAGGTACGAAGGCACTCAGACAGGACTCCAGGAAATCTACGCCCAACTCCTCAAAGAGGCCGACGGAGCGCTCTGGAAACGCGAGTGGATTGACCGACATCGCATTGACTCCGCACCCGAAGACATCGAGTACAGAGTCGTCGCCATAGACCCCGCCGTAACCTTCGACCCCAGCAGAAGCGACGAGACCGGCATCATAGTCGCTGGCATGGGCCCCCACGCATACGCCTCAGACAAGACCTACTGGATACTCGAAGACGCCTCCGGCATAATGACCCCAAACGCCTGGGCGCAGCGCGCCATAGAGCTGTACGAAAAGTACGACGCCTACCAGATAGCGGGCGAAACCAACAACGGCGGCGCTCTCATAGAGTCCGTCATCCGAAACTCCGCCTCCGGCCGCTTTGTCAACTTCAAATCCCTCCGAGCCTCCCAGCCCAAGCGAACCCGCGCCGAACCCGTAGCCGCCCTCTACGAACAGGGCAAGGTTCACCACGTCGGCTCCTTCCCCGACCTCGAAGACCAGATGTGTACATGGACGCCCCAGTCCTCCAACTCCCCCGACCGCATGGACGCCCTCGTCTGGGCCATCACCGCCCTCTCCACACACCAGCCCATACACCTCTGGATCTAATCCTGAAAACTAATAACTAACAACCAAACGACCCTGGGTACTAGAGGCCGCTTCATTCCCTATCCCCATGTCCCCTGCTACAATATCCCCATCGTCAAGACAACTTGGTAACTGAAAATTAACCGCCGACAACGCCCACAAGAAAGAGACAGTCCAATGCAAGACCTCGACCCCAGCCTGCGCGACGCCCTGAGTATAGACATGGTCGTTGATATAACCACTATGGGCCGCAGAAGTGGCAGTCCGCGCCGTATCGAGATATGGTGCCATCTGCTCGATGGCCAACTCTACCTCGCCGCATCTCCCGGCCGCCGCAGCTGGTACGCCAACCTGTCTGCCAACCACCAAGTTACCCTGCACCTCAAGGACGACCTGAAAGCCGATATTCCCGTCCGCGCTCGCCCGATTACCGGCGAGACAGCGCGTCGTGACGTGTTCACCCGTCTCGAAGCCCAATCCGCATTTCGCCAGGGACAGGGTCTCGACGTCGAGACGTGGGTGCGCGGAAGCCGTCTTGTGGAACTCGTGCCGGAGGCGCGCTGACCGATATGCACCCTCTTGATGTAGCCCGAATTCAAGCTGCCCTTGCCGGTTGCGTCGTCGGACACCGCATACACTATCACCAGGTTGTCGGCTCCACTATGGACATAGCGAGAGACCTGGCCCATGACGGCGAGCGCGAGGGGGCCGTCGTCATTGCCGAGGAGCAGAACAAGGGCAGGGGCCGCTTCAACCGCGTCTGGGTATCCCCGCCCGGCCTGAACCTCTATATGACTGTGCTGCTCAGGCCCGAACCCGAACAACTCCCCTACATGAACATGGCCGCCGCCCTCGCCATCTTCGACACAGTCGCCCAATTCGCGCAACTCCGGCCCGCTGTCAAATGGCCCAACGACGTCAGGGTCGGCGGGAAAAAGCTGTCCGGCATACTCATCGAGACCGAATTCGACGGGGACAGGCTCGCCTACGCCCTCGTCGGAATCGGACTCAACGTGAACCTCGACGTGTCCGGGTATCCCGAAATAGCCGACACTGCCACAAGTCTGCGCTCCGCGGCCGGACGCGAGTTCGACCGCGCCGATGTCCTTCACTCGCTCCTGAAAAATCTCGATGCCTGGTACGTCCGCGTGAAATCCGGCAAGTCGCTGACCAAAGACTGGGCGGCTACCTTGGAGACGCTCGGAAAGCAAGTCGAACTCCGATGGCGCGAACAGGTTCTCGAAGGTCTGGCCGAGTCCGTTGACGAACAGGGCAACCTGGTGCTTCTCCGGCCCGATGGCGACAGAACAACCGTAGTGGCGGGTGAAGTAACATCCCAAGTATAATCGCATCATCATCCCGCCAATCCTGACATCCGGTAAATCCTGATTCAGACAATCATCTCGGAGATCGAATATGCTCGAAGAAAAGCTCAGCCTTGAAGGTAAGAGCGTAGTAATAACCGGCGGCGGCACCGGACTCGGCAGGGAGATGACCCTCGCCATGGCGCGAGCGGGCGCCGACCTGGTGATAGCCTCTCGCAGAATCGGCCCTATTCAGGAAGTGGCCGACATGGTGTGCGAACTTGGGCGCAAGGGAGTCGCGATTTCTACCGACGTCACCGACTCCGCGCGGGTCAACTCGCTCATGGAATCCGCCATAGCCGAACTCGGCAAGGTGGACGTGCTGTTCAACAACGCCGGAATCGTCAGAGGCCAGGGCGCGACGCCTATATGGGAAATCTCCGACGACGACTGGCATCTCGGCATTGATACCAATATGTCCAGCGCCTTCTACTGCTCCCGCGCTATTGCCAAACACATGGTCGAGCGCGGCGGCGGAAAGATAGTCAACCTGTCCTCAGGCTTCGGTTACAGGGGCGGGCGCGACAACTATATGTACTGCGTCGGCAAGGGCGGAATCGTCCAGCTTACCCGCACGCTCGCCGCCAGCCTCGGCCGCTACGGAATAACAAGCACCTGCATCGTTCCCGGATTCATACCCACCGAGGGCACCGACGAGTCCAGGCTCACGCTGCCCAGGGGCGAGTTCATCCCGATAGGCAGGGTGGGGCATCCCCACGAGATCGGAGCCGTCGCCGTATTCCTGGCTTCCTCCGCCTCCGACTACATGAACGGCGAGGCATTCATAATAGACGGCGGTGGACTCGCCGGAGGCTACGCCCCCACCGGCCACGCCCCCGAAATCCCATTGACGATATAAGTCATCAGTGATCGATTGTCAGGCCTCAGTAACTATCTCAAAACTCTTCGCGGGAGCGAATGGCGGGAGAACAATAGCCCCCTCGCCTTTGATGGGAGAGGGCTGGGGTGAGGGTGAAATTCCATCTGAATACTGGGCTGTGTTGACATTTCCCGTCATTCCCGCGAAGCCTGTCCTCGTGAAAACGGGGAGCGGGAACCCTCGAAGAGGCTCGCCGCTCGGCAATCCAGAGACCGCGGCAGTCTGATATATGGCAGAAATATATAGACACGGTATAACTAACTGAGTACTGAAAACTCAAAACTACTCGAGGTAACCAATGCCTGTACCAACCGAATGGGACCTGACCGGAAAGAAAGCGATCATCACCGCGGACAGCAGGGGCTGGACACCCTACTTCGCCGGAGCGCTGGCCGAGGCGGGGGCCGACGTTGCCATCGCGGGATCCAAATCTTCCGACATGGACGAAGCCGCCGCCGCGGTCAAAAGCCACGGGCGCGATGCCACCACAATTGCCACCGACCTCACCGACGCCTCCGCCGTCCAGGATATGGTCGCCGGTGCGGTTGAAGGTCTGGGCGGCGTGGACATTCTCGTCAACAACGCCCGCGCCGAATTCGGCAAGCGTTTCGAGCGAGTCACCGAAGACGAGTGGGACCTGTTCATGGACTTCACTCTGAAATCCGTGTTCCTCACCTGCCGGGCCGTCGGCGCTCATATGCTGGAACAGGGAAGCGGACACATCGTGAATATCGGCTCCGGGCTGTCCCAGCGCGGCCTGTGGAACTCCGTCGCCGCCTGCGCCGCCCAGGGCGCGATACACCAGATGACCTCCTCGCTCGCCCTCGAGTGGGGGCGGCAGGGCATCCGCGTCAACGGAATCGGCGCGGGCTGGGTAACGCCTCAAGAGCCTTCCGAAGAGGACCAGAGAGAACTGCTCGTCCGCTACCTGCCATCCCGTCGCAAGGGACACCCCAACGACCTGGCCGCCCTGCTCGTATATCTGTCCTCCGACGCCTGCGACTTCGTAACCGGCCAGACCATCTTCATAGACGGAGGCGCCCTAGCCCACGCCTAGCACCATTTCCATCTGAATATGCCATACACCGACCATTTTCCATCATTCCCGCCCCCTACCGTCATTCCCGCGAAAGCGGGAATCCAGAGGGGCGGAGTGTGGCTAATTTCGTGACAATTACACTCGTTTGGAGCACTGGATTCAGGCTCAAGGTCGGAATGGCGGGATGAAATTTCAAATATCAACAGAGCCTGGCAGTTTTCGGCACAGCGAATAAAATCATTTGATCCGGATTGGAGAAAGATTCAATGGGCGCGCGAATCGCAATCCCGCACGACAAGATAGCCGAGTTCTGCCAGCGTAATCATATCCGCAGGATGGCGCTGTTCGGCTCGGTGATACGCGACGACTTCACCCCTGAAAGCGACGTGGACGTTCTGGTCAAGTTCACGCCTGGACGTGCGCCAGGGCTTGCCTTCTTCTCCATGGAACGAACGTTGGCAGGAAAGTGGACTTGAATACCTCCAGAGACCTGAGCGCATATTTCCGCCAGGAAGTCCTTGACGAAGCGGAGGATATATATGTCGAGACATGACCCCATGGTGTACATTCACCATATGTTCGATCATGCCACCGAAGCGCGGGATATGACGCGGAACCGTTCCAGGGATGATCTGGATACGGACAGGATGCTGAACCTGTCGCTGGTTCGTCTGATGGAAGTTGTCGGTGATGTGTCGAGGCGGGTTCCCGCGGACTTCCGTTCCCGCTATCCCCATGTGCCATGGCATCAAACTTCAGATCTTCACAATCTCCTGATACACGCCTACGATGAGATTGACTTCGATACGCTCTGGCTCATCATTCAGAACGAGATTCTTCCACTGATAGAACAACTTGAAACGATCCTTGCGGATGAGGGCAAGTAAACGACCTGAATGGCGTCAGATTCGGCAAACCGGATGAACCTGAACATAAAAGTCCAGCCCAGGGCCAGTCGCAACTCCGTCGAGATCTCCGGCGACGACGCTGTCAGAGTCCGCGTAACCGCGCCACCCGACAGGGGCAGGGCCAACGACGCAGTTATCAAACTGCTGGCCGCCCGGCTCAGAGTATCAAGGTCCGCCGTCCGCATCGTCCGCGGACATACTTCTCGGAACAAGGTGGTTCAAGTCGAGGGGTTGGACAGCGCTGACGCCCTCTGTCGCATTCGCGCCTCGGTCTGACAGTGTGTCCGGCGTGGCCGCCGGTACATTTATCGGTAAGATGATGACTTCAGATGTTCTTGGCCGAGAACGTTTCGGACCGGGTCAAATGAAAGCTCAATCGTCAGCCCGAGAAACGGAACACGGCGCTCCACGTCGAGCGGTGGCGCTTAAAGTAACCTACTCAGAAGCCTCTGCACGACAATAAGCAAGATTATGGCGACCATCGGCGACAAGTCGAGCATACCCATGCTTGGCAGAATTCTTCGTATAGGCCCCAGTATCGGCTCCGTGATCTGGAAAATCGCCTGCCTGATTGGAAAGAAAGGGCTGCCCTCGCTGGGCGGAGGAAACCACGACATCAACACCCTGGCCAGTATCGCTACGTATAGAATAGTGACCAGTATATTGATGAACTGTATGAGGTAAGCGCTCACCCTATCCTCCCAGAGCCTTGGATTTTTCGTATGCCGCGCTGATCGCTCCGAATACCGCGGCCCTGAATCCGCCGTCTTCGAACGCTCTCAGCGCCTCGATAGTCGTTCCGCCCGGAGAGGTGACCATGTCTTTGAGTTCTGCCGGGTGTTTGCCGCTGTCCTTGACAAGTTGTGCGCTGCCCAGGACGGTTTGAAGCGCCAACTGCCTCGCAACGTCCCGCGCAAGACCCAGATATACCCCGGCGTCTATCAGGGATTCTATGAACAGGAACACGTATGCGGGCCCGCTCGCGCTCAGCGCAGTCGCCATGTCTATCATACCCTCGTCGTAGGCGTAAATCTCTTCGCCCAACGTCCGCAGGATGCTGTGGGTGGTGTCTTTAACCTCGTCGGAAACGGAATTCGAAGCGGTCCACATGGTCATTCCCGCCCCTATCTGCGCCGGTGTGTTGGGCATTACCCGTATCACCGCATCGTGCGCCAGTCCCGAGGTGAGCGCATCCATCGTCGCGCCCGCGACTATGGACAGGACCGTGTTGTCCTGGGCCAGTTTCCCCGCAAGCTGCGGGAACACATACGGCAGGCTCTGCGGCTTCACCGCCAGAACCGTGAGACCGGCTCCGTCCACCGCTTCCAGGTTGTCAGCTGAGGTCGTAAGGCCGTATGTGTCTTCTAGGTAGCAGCGTCTGGACTCGACCGGCTCGCCGACGCTTATGCTGGCAGGCGCGGTTATTTCGGCGTCCACTATTCCGCCGATTATGGCCTCTGCCATAATTCCGCCGCCGATAAATGCTATTCTCATTCCCATATTCCTGGTGTCTATTAGTTACTGATGTTACGCACTTAGCTATGAATTCCTAAACGAGAATGAGCCAGCTCAGCTACGAAATCTCTCTCAACTGCGTAAGGTCAGTTAGTTAAAAGGGCTGATTGATTATCGGCGTCTGCGCGAACTCGACAGCGGGCCTGCTCTCCCGCCTCTCCAGACGGGCCGGTCAAGGTTGACCCTCTTCCCCGCTCGCGCACCCCGGCTGTACCCGGCCTTGCTGTGTCTCAGGCGAACGGTGTTTTTTCTGACTCTTCCAATCAGGTTTCCGACCGCGTTATCGAGGCCTTGTTCGTTCTTCAGCACCAGCGCCTGTGTATGATTGGACTGCTGAGAGACCTGTTGATATTTTCCTTCGAGTCGCTGAACCACTATATCCACCGCGCCATTGTAAAATGAACTTTTCCAACTGCGCCCATGCTCCCGCGTCCTGCTCCGCGCCTCTTCCCATGTCACGTCCGCCAGCCGCGAAATCTCCGACGAAAGATAGTCGTAAAAGTGCCTGACCATCTCGATGTTATGCTTCTGGCCGACTATCACCATCGTTGGCGTGCCTTGGTACCCGAAAGCGGCGCACATGAGCGACCGAGCAATTCCACTGAGTAGAATTCTGCGCCAGTTGATCATATTCCCTGACGTTACGCCAAGTTCGAGCTCCTCTTTGACGTACCTGTCGTCCACTCCGGGAGAGTCGTCTTCAATGTCTTCCATCTCCAGGTTGTACTTCAGCAGTATCTCCTGGAGTTTGGCCGCTGCCGCCGCCGCTTCCCCGGGAACGGACGACTCCGTTAGCGCCCTGACCTTCTGAAGCCGCTGTATCAGATCACTGGTGATGTCAGCCGTACTGCTGGTCATTGGGGAAGTACAGAGTCGCTGGCCAGGGAGACCGCGATTCTAATGGACTCCAGCATACTCTTGGAGTCGGCGACTCCCTTACCCGCGATGTCGAACGCGGTGCCATGATCCACCGATGTTCGTATGAATGGCAGGCCGAGATTGACGCTGACGCTCCTCGCCCAGTCGTGCACCTTGATAGGAATATGCCCCTGGTCGTGATACATCGCCAGTACCGCGTCGAACTTGCCGTCAATCGCCTGGTTAAATACCGTGTCTGCTGGCACCGGCCCAGTGGCGTCTATACCCGCCTCGCACGCGTTCGCCACTGCCGGGGCTATCTGCTCCGCCTCCTCGCTGCCCAGAAGCCCGCCGTCGGATGCGTGCGGATTGAGCGCGGCCACCCCTATCCGAGGGCTGGCGAAACCCCACGCCTTGAAACATTCGTCCGTCAGCATGATTTTCCCCAGAACGTTCTCTCTGGTCACGTAGTCACAGGCAATACGCAGTGAGCGATGGGTGGTCAGGTGTACTACGCGCAGCGTACCGGCCATCAGCATTGTTGCGACGTTCGGAGCCTTGGTCTGGCTCTGGAATATCTCCATGTGGCCGACGTCTTCATACCCTGCGAGATTGCACGCCTCTTTGTTGATGGGCGCGGTGGCGATAGCCGCGACCTGGCCGCTTGCCGCCAGTTCTCCCGCTTGCAGAATCCATTCGACCGAGGCCCGTCCGGCGATTGGAGAGAGTTCGCCGTATGCGATCTGTCCGAAATCCAGGTTTTCCGGATCCAGCACGTCTATCGAGCCGTGTGCTCCGTCAACGTCTTTTACGTCATGGACGATTCGGGCCGCGCCGGGCGCGCCTATGAGGTCGAGCGCCGAGTTCATCGCCGCGGCGCTTCCTACGACGAACGGCCGGCACTTCTCATACACCCACTCGTCCTGAAGCGCCTTGGCGGTTACTTCTGCTCCGATGCCTGCGGCGTCGCCCATTGTAATGGCAACCAGCGGTCGTTCGCTCATGGAATGGCTGTCTCCTCGCGTTTACAGATTTGAGTCAGCCCGCGCGAGCGGGCCGACTCAGCCTATTATAGCACCATAAGCGTCGGAACTGTCGGCCTACTCACACTTGCTGTATCCACAGTCCAGGCAGTTGAGACACCCTTCCTGCGGGATAAGCCTCCCCGAGCACTTCGGGCACCGCGCGGCTGTCGCCACCTGGCTATACCCGTTGCCGTTGCTGCCCGTATGTCCGTTGGCACGTCGAGTGGACGGGAACAGCCCGGGTTGCACGGCAGCGGTTGTCTGCTCCTCCGATGGGCCTGGTATAGCCTCATGTGAGGCATACAGGTGGTTCGTGAGAACGTGCGCCATGGCGTCGGGCGCCGAGCGTATCAGTGTTCCACCGTCCCACGCGGGACAGCACGTGATCCCCTGGAGATGATGCACGATTTCGTCCGGGTCTATTCCCGACCTCAGCGCCAGTGATACCAGCCGCGCCACCGCCTCCAGGTTGGCGGAATCGCACCCGCCCGCCTTGCCCAGCGTCGTGAACACCTCGAACGGCTTCCCATTGTCATCGAACGTTATGTTGACGTACATATTGCCGTGTCCGGTTCGAACGAGATCGGTTACTCCCTTGACCGATATGGGCCGATCTCTCGGAGCCAGTATGCCAGACCCTTGGACTCTGGGCGCTTCGTCTTCCTGCTCCGTATCTAAGCCCGTCTCGAGCACCTGCATGGATTTTGAGCCGTCACGATAGACGGTAACCGCCTTGCAGCCCGTCTTCCATGCCAGTTCATACGCATCCCTTACCTCGTCAACCGTCGCGCTGTTTGGCAGGTTGATAGTCTTGGATACGGAGTTGGTCACATGCTTCTGCCAGGCCGCCTGCATCCTCACGTGCGCCTCTGGGCCGATTGCCATCGAGGTGCGATAGACGGTCGGATTCAGCCCATGCTCTTTCAGAATACTCTCTGCCGACTCTGGATCGTCCGTAATCTGTTCCAGAACCCGGCGCACGCTCGCGTCGTCGCCAAGATGCGTCCTGAGCGACTCCGTAATGGAGGCAGGCGCGTCGAGCAGGCGCGAACTTGTACCTTCATGGTCTTTCCACAGAACGTTCGACCACCAGGCCAGCGCGAAGTGCGGCTCGATTCCGCTGGAACAGCCCGCTATCCGGCTGATAGTTCCTGTCGGAGCTATCGTGACGATGCTGGAATTTCGCACCGGCGGCAGGCCGCGCTGCTTGAGCGCGGAGCGTTCGTACTCGGGGAACGGATCTCGATCATCCGCCAGCCTTGCAGACTCGTCCCACGCGATGCGCTGTATGAAGCCGCCAAGCTCGTCCGCGAGGTCGAGCGCCCCCTGAGAGTCGTATGGCAGCCCCATCCTGACCAGCGCGTCCGCCCAGCCCATCACGCCCAACCCGATGCGCCGCGTCGCCAGGTTCACCTTGCGCAGCCTGGGCAGCGGAAATGTGTTGATGTTGATAACGTCGTCCAGGAACCTGACAGACGTTCTCACCGTCTCTTCCAGCGTGTCCCAGTCGAATTCGCCGTCTTCCACGTGTATATCCAGGTTGATCGAGCCGAGGCAGCAGTTGCCGTAATTCTCGAGAAATTCTTCGCCACAGTTGGATATACAGAAACCGTTCGCCACAAACGAATGCGTCATTGGCTCTGTCAGGTCGTAAACAGGCTCGTTGCTCAGAGGCTCAAGACTCTTGAAGGTCGCTAGGAACTGTTCTTTGTAAAATCCTCTCTTGCCATATTCAGCTACTACTTCC
Organism: Dehalococcoidia bacterium; assembly: GCA_965197685.1. Lineage (GTDB taxonomy): Bacteria > Chloroflexota > Dehalococcoidia > Lucifugimonadales > UBA1123 > VXRN01. The sequence continues at coordinate 607,141 of CBDANP010000006.1, read as the reverse complement.
TGAAGTCGGATATTCTTCTGTTCATTCAGAAAACCAACTTCGTCCATGAAACGGCACACATTGTCCTTGCCGATGATGACTTCGTAGTTGGGAATAGTCCTGTATTCTTTGGAACCGCCCTTGCCGTCCGGCATCGAGGCCATGCGCGCTTTCCGCCTGAGATATATGCGTGAAGCTATTCCGAAATTGAGCAACAGCCTCTGAACACCTTCCAGAAGTTCAGGGTAAGAGGAGTTCAGCCGAACGCTAACCCCTTTCTTGGGGCCACTGCCCGACACTGTTCCGTCCGCCCCGAACAGGGATTGCAGGTAAGCGCGCTGCATATGCTCACTTCCTTGGTACACGGTCTGCGGAACGTGATGCCAACTCTCTTCCGTAAGGCCCATCTCCCGAACAATGTCTCTGAGGCGAGTGGACTGAATCATGCCGTGTCCGGCCTTAGTCACGTGCATATTTGTGCTGTATGTTCTGGTCGGCCGTTGACCTGTACCTGCGACCACGGACTGAGTAGCCTGCGCCATCTCCGGACCAAGTTCGTGATCCGCGCCATAAAAGCTCAGAACTGCGCGTTTGGTGTCAATGTGCCCGTCGCCAGTCAGCCAGCCAAGAACCAGCCCAAGATTTCTGTCTCCGGCGCTGCCAAAACCACCCTTATGGTTCAGGAGTCGTATGCGGTCGTCCTGTTTCAGGTCACCTGCGGCAACTTTGCCCCGCTCGGTAAAGACTTCATGGTCGGCTGTCAGCTTCAGTGTATAACCTTCCTTTGTTGACAGGCGATAGATCGGCTTGACCCCGCTCTGCCAGACTTTGATAGCGAATGAAGACTCGACGCCTGACCTGTCATCCAGGGACAAGGTGGGTGTACTCCCAACCAAATCCTTGATAGGAACAAGCCCGTCTCCCGTGTACACCAGCGTGTCGCCGGTAACGCACGGATTAGAAGTCTCGATTTTTCCCATCTGCGGATTCGGAGCGGTCTCCCACACCCTGTCTATGAACACCACGCCCGGGTCTCCCGTCTTCCACGCCGACTCCGCTATCTCGTTCCACAGCACGCGCGCGCTGATGGTCTCCGCAACCGCGTTCATCGGTCCCCTGCCCTCGTCGCGCGGATTTATCAGCGGCCATTCGGTGTCCGCCTCGACCGCCGCCATGAACTCGTCCGTGATCTGGACGGATATGTTGAAGTTCTGGAGCGTGTCGTCGTTGTCCTTGCAGTGTATGAACTCCCGGATGTCCGGGTGCGAGTCACGGATCTGTCCCATGTGCGCGCCCAGCCTGAAAGCGCCCTGCGTCAGCGTCGCGCCGACCGCCGAATAGAGCTTCATCACCGCGATGGGGCCGCAGGCGTTTCCGTGGGTCGTCTTTATCATGTCGTTACGCGGACGAAGTTTCGACAGGCCGAACCCTATTCCTCCGCCCCACTTCTCTATCATCGCCGCGTCGTGCGCCACCTCCATTATGGACTCCATATTGTCCTCGGGCGTTACGACGAAGCAAGCCGAGAGACACCCGCGTCCGGTGCCGGCGTTTACCAGGGTAGGGGAGTTGGGCAGGAACCTCATCGAGGTCAGCAGTTTGTAGAACCTGCTCTCCCACAGCGACTCCAGGCCGTTCGACTCGCCCTGCGCCACAGCGTGGGCCACCCGCCTGAAAAGCTCTTCGGGCGTCTCTATCGCGTTGCCTTCCGAGTCCTTTCTCAGATAGCGCTGCTCCAGAATTACCCGCGCGTTCTCGGACAGCGTCAACTCCTCGTCGGATGGACTGTCCCCGTTCTTGCCGGAGTCGTCCAGCGTCATAAGGAATCTGGCAGCCTTCGTCCGTATCTCCTCAGACGAGCCCGCGAACACCTGCTCGAACTGTCTCAGCAAGTCTTCCTCATGGTTGATCCGCTCCGACCCACCGCCTTTTTGCTCCACGTACATGGTTGTCTCCTGTTCGATTTGAGAAACTTAGACTTTCTCATTGGTTGAGGGCCCGATTAAGCGATTGTTTTCTTAATAATAGCACACATATTCTATGTTTGCTTGGGGAAACCGAGTCGGAATTGCCGAGTTTTGGCTGTGTTTACGCCGGATTGTCCTGTGGGCGTTTGGGCCTCCGTCCGGGGCGTCGCCTGCGCCTGGCGCGCGAAGGCGCGTCGTCCTCGAGCATCCGTATCTGGTCGGGATGAACGCCATTGCCTGGCTCCTCCGAGTCCAACAGCGCCTCAATCTCTTCTTTGAAACTCTCGATGTCCCTGAAGTCCCTGTAAACGCTCGCGAACCTGATGTACGCCACGCGGTCCAGGTTCCTGAGCTTGTCCATTACCAGTTCACCGATGGCCCTGGCCGTTACCTCTGCCCTACCCAGTTCCGAAAGAGCAGCCTCTATCTCATCGAGCATCTTCTCGATAGTCCCGACCGGAAGCGGCCTTTTCGCGCAAGCCTTCGCCATGCTGGCGAACAGCTTCTCCCGCTGGAACTCCTCGCGCCGCTTGTCTCGCTTGACGACCATCATCGTGCGCATCTGAACATACTCATACGTCGTGAAACGCCGCTTACACCGCAGGCACTCGCGACGCCGCCTGATGCCGTCTCCTGAGTCGCGGGAATCTATCACCTTGGAGTTGGTATATTCACAATATGGGCACTGCACGATCCTGCCTCAGGCTGACACAAGTTTCAAATATCACTTAATCAATCATCTATCATTTGTATGAAAATCCACAATTTATTGGGTTGTCCAGATAAATTATCGCAACATATAGTATATGTCAAGTGGCTTTCACCGCTTTAGCATGGCAAAAAGAGAGAGCGCGACGGCAGGGGTCGTCGCGCTCCCGGTATTGACTATGACCTATGCGTAACAGTGCGCCTAGTGCAGCCCGTTGCTGCCATTGGCGCTGCGAATGCCTGTTCGAGAATGCCTGCGCAGGAATGGCGGAAGATCCAGGTCGTGTTCATCTCCGTTGGCCAGAGCCTCGGCCAGAATCCGGTCTATATTGTCCTGCCGGTCTCCGAACGACTCGCCGACCGGGAACCCGGTCGCTACGATGGTGAGCTTTATCTCGTTCTCCATCTTAAGGTCGGTGACCATTCCGAAGATGATGTTCGCCTCCGGGTCAACGACGCGCTGAATTACTTCCGCCGCCTCGTGAAGCTCCGACAGCTTGAGGTCGCTGCCGCCCGTGATATTGAACAAGACGCCCTTGGCGCCCTCGATTGATACGTCGAGCAGTGGGTTGGATATGGCCTGCTGGGCAGCCGTCCGAGCCCTATGCTCGCCCATGCCCCAGCCTATGGACATCCACGCCGGTCCAGAGTCGCGCATAATCGCATTCACGTCCGCGAAGTCCACGTTGATGTCGCCAGCGACAGTGATAAGCTCCGCGATGGACTGTACGCCGATTCGCAGTACGTCGTCGGCCAGCTTGAAGGCGTTGTCCGCCGATATCTCCTCGTCGGTAATGACGTGAAGGCGTTCGTTCGGAATCACCAGTAGCGTATCCACGTGTTCGCTGAGCCGCTTTATCCCCGACTCTGCGACCCTCATGCGCCGCAGTCCCTCGAACTCGAAGGGCTTGGTCACCACGGCCACCGTAAGCGCGCCCGACTCTTTCGCCACCTGGGCCAGCACCGGAGCCGCGCCCGTGCCGGTGCCGCCTCCCATGCCGCCCGCTATGAATATCATGTCCGAGTCGCGGATGACCTCGTACAGGTCCTCTCGGCTCTCCTCCGCCGACTTGGAACCCAGTTCAGGTACGCCGCCCACTCCCTTGCCCTGCGTTAGATGGTCTCCGATACGGACTTTCATAGGTACGTCGCTGCGTATCAGCGCCTGAGAGTCGGTGTTGACGACGATATACTCGACGCCAGGAATACGTTCTCTAAACATCCTTGAGACTGCGTTGGAACCGCCGCCTCCCACACCTACAACCTTGATGCGGGCAATTGTCTCGTGATCGCCCCGATATGTCGTCATGCCTTTCCCCCTATTGTTTACATTGATGCGATGATGATATTTATGAATTGTCTATCGTCTCAGCAGACGTTCCAGCATTCGCTTGGGCGCAGTCTGACTTCTTTCGATCCCGTATTCGTTGTTCGCCTTTTCGTCTGCGTGTCTGTCGGTATCCACGATGGCTTCAAACGAAGCGCCCGGATTTTTCATGGCCCAGGTTATCAGGCCGATGCTCGTCGCATACTCAGGCTCCTGGAGCGCTCTGGGAAGTTCCCACTGCGAGTTTGGGCTGCCAATCCGAACTTTGCTGGTCAGATTGTCTCTGACCAGGTTCTCCAGACCGGGCAGCTTGGAACTTCCGCCCGTCAGCACCACCCTGAAGTTGTCGGTGTTCTCTATTCCGCTCTCGATCATCTTTATCCTGACCATTCTCAGCAGCTCTACCGCCCTCTCTTTAAGAAGCTGCGCGATGTCGCGGCGGAGGATCCTGCGCTGCCAGCCGTGACCTTCGATTGACAGGGTCACCTCTTCCTGGGGTTTGGTGGCAAGAACATCGGTCGTGCCGTATTCGATTTTCGCCGACTCCGCGGACTCGTATGTAGCGTCGAACGCGATACATACGTCGTTTGTGAACTGGAATCCGCCGATTGGCAGCACCGTCGTGTACTGGACGGCTCCCTGCTGGAAGATGATGAGGTCCGAAGTGCCTCCCCCGATGTCCACCAGCGCCGCGCCTTCTTCCTTTTCGTCTTCTGTCAGAACGGCCTCGGCGCTCGCCACCGGCCCGAAGACCAGCGCGCTGACGTTCAGGCCGCTCTTGCGCACGGCCCCAGTCAGTCTGAGCGCAAGAGACGGCTCGGCGGATATGACGTGACTCTCGACTTCCAGTCGCCTGGTGTGCATCCCAAGGGGATTCTGTATGCCCCTCTGTCCGTCCAACGTGTAATTTCGGGTCAGCGCGTGAATGACGTGTCTGCCGGTCCGCGCGCTGGCCGAGACAATGCTCTTCGGAACATTGATGATGTCATCCAGTGTGATTACACCTTTGGTCGCCGCCCAGTTTATCCGGTCATACCGGTCCTGGAACGATACGTGAGTCCCGGTTATCCCTATGTATGCCGACGTAACCGGCACGGGCACCTTCCGCGATGCCGCCGATACAGACCGGCGGATGGCTTCTTCCGCACGCGATACGTCCGTGACGTTGCCCTTCGTTATTCCGCTTGACGGCGTTATGCTGTGCGCGATCACTCGCGCCCATTCAGGACTCTCATACTCGGCGACAATGGTGCACACCTTCGACGTGCCTATGTCAACCGCCACTATCGTATTCAAGTTTTGAGTATTGCTTCGTACTCCGAGGTCGGGCCGTCTGCCCCCGAATGGCCGGGCGCGAGAGATAGCTCCGAACAACGGGCCGGATGGGTTGTGAGCAGGTTCTACGTATGTCATTTATATCCTCTCGGCGGCGCGCATTCTGGCGCTGCGCGCCCTGGGATTCTTTTGTGTCTCTGACAGAGTGGGTCTTATGACCCTCTTGTTAACGGGTACAAGGGAGGGCCTACTGTTGCACACGCACTCCGGTATTGACGGCGGGCAGATGCACGATGCCGCGCTCCGGCGTATGAAGTTCTTCGCCACTCTATCCTCGATTGAGTGGTAGCTTATGACCACAAGGCGACCGCCGGGTTTCAGGACCTGTACCGCCTCTTCCAGTCCACGCTCCAGGTTCCCTATCTCCTCATTGACCGCCATTCGCAGCGCCTGAAATGTGCGCGTCGCCGGGTGAATGCGGCTGTAGGTAGGCCAGTTGAGAGCCTTGATTACCACGTTCGCCAATTCGAAGGTCGTATCTATCGGACGGTTCCTGACAATTCCCCTTGCGACTCGGCCAGCCCTGGTCTCTTCTCCAAACTTGCGGATGGTGTCTTCAAGTCGGGACTCCGACCAGCGGTTCACTATGTCATTGGCGCTGAGGCCCGAATCCGGGTTGAATCGCATATCCAGCCAGCTGTTGTGCCTGAAACTGAACCCTCTGTCCGGCGAATCTAGCTGCGCCGATGACAGTCCCAGATCGAACAGGACTCCCGCCACTGGTATATGCCGGTAGGAAACGGCTATTTTGTACAGGTCGGCAAAGTTGCCGTGATGCAGAATAAGCTGACCCGGCCAGTCCGACAACCGCTCCGATGCCCTTGCCAGCGCGTCGTAGTCCAAGTCTATTCCAAGAACCCTCGCGCTGCGGATCGAATTCAAAATCGCGCCGGTGTGTCCGCCTTCTCCCAGGTTGCAGTCTATATAGGAGCCGCCCTCAACCGGCGCGAGCGCTTGCAACGCCTCGTGAACCATCACCGGCACGTGCGCGGCCTCTGCGACCGGGGGCGTCTGTATCTCATTGGCGAGGCTTGTCATGTCGTGTTGTTCTTCCACTATCGGCTCTGCTCTCTTCGATGGCTCCCGAATCGTATTCTTCACAATCATGCCCGAAGGCAGGGGAAACTCGAAGCGTCTGGGTTTCCTGTCCCTTTTTCACTCAGCGCCGATTCCGTTCGGCTGACGCGCTAACATTGCGCTGGCAGTGTATCCGCGCCTGAGATAGCTGAAATCTACCTGTCCCGAATGGTAATCTGGCACTGTGTGACAAGTTTCTCTTTGATAGTATTAGGTATGCAAGGTGTACTGAGAGCAATTAGCCAATTTTTTAGAAGAGTATAAGATGAGTGACACTAACTTCAGATTCGCGGTTCTTACCATAAGCGACTCCGGATCCGTCGGAGAACGGGCTGAGGACGCCAGCGGCGACGCTATTGTCGAGAGGATGGCCGCGGCGGGCTTCCGGCAGGTGGACAGGCACATCGTCCCGGACGAACAGGCCGATATATCGGCGCGGATAATCCAGTGGTGCGACTCCGCCCAGGTGGACGTCGTTCTGACCACGGGCGGCACCGGCCTGGGGCCGAGAGACGTAACTCCCGAAGCCACCCGCTCGGTCATAGACATTGAGGCGCCCGGCATAGCGGAGGCCATGAGAATGGAGACGCTCAAGAACACTCCGTTCGCCATGCTCAGCCGCGGGGTGGTGGGCGTCCGCAATGGGTGTCTGGTAGTGAACCTGCCCGGCAGCCCGAAGGGCGCGCGCGAGACCCTGGAAGTGGCCCTGACCGCGATGCCCCACGCCCTGGAGATGATCCGCGGCTGGCGCACCCACGCCAATCCATAGGCCGCGCCGTGCGCTTCCACGTTCTAACGCTGTTCCCCGCGCTGTTCGGGTCTTACCTGCGCGAGGGCATCCTGGCGCGCGCGCAGGAGAGGCGGCTCCTATCCGTAAGCCTTCACGACATCCGCGACTTCACGCATGACCGCCATCGCAGCGTGGACGATTACCCATACGGCGGCGGGCCGGGCATGGTGATGAAGCCCGAGCCGCTGTTCGAGGCGGTGGAATCAATCCGCGCTTCCGGCGAACTGGCAGGTTCGTCTCCCGTGATACTGCTGACGCCGCAGGGCCGGACGTTCACCCAGAAGGTCGCCGAGGAACTGGCGGGGCATGACGCGCTCGCGCTTCTCTGCGGACGCTACGAGGGCGTTGACGAGCGTGTCGCTCGCCACCTTGTGACCGACTCGATCAGCATAGGCGACTACGTTCTGGGCGGGGGCGAACTGGCAGCCATGGCGATAATAGAGGCTGTGTCGCGGCTGCTGCCCGGGGTCGTGGGTTCGGCTGAATCCCCGGCCAACGACTCTTTCACCACCGGCCTGCTCCAGCATCCCGTATATACGCGCCCCGCCGGGTTCCGGGAGTGGGAAACGCCCGAAATCCTGCTCTCGGGCCACCATGCGGAGATAGCCCGCTGGCAGCGCAGGGAATCCCTGCGGCGCACCTTCCAGTGGCGTCCAGACCTGCTCGACCTTCTTCCTCCAGACGCACTTTCCGAAGAGGAACGCCGCTTCCTAGAAGGTCTAACCGACGAGGGCAGGTCTTTATCGTCCTGATTCAAGGGGGATGCAAGACCTGAATGCGGTCAGTTCTCTTTCATGCGTCGTATCTGTTCCCTCAGTCTGGCAATCTCGGATTGCGCCGCGTCCCGCTCGGCTTCGGCCTGTCGTTTCGCTTCTTCGGCGAGGCGGTGCTCGGTTCTCCAGCCCTCGAGGTTCAGGAGATAGCGACCGCTTACCGGGTCCTGGAACAGGAGCTGGTACGGATGGTATTCATCGGTGAACACCAGGCTCGGCTGACGACGGGTCAACTCATCCCACTTCGACTTGTCGGAGCAGCACAGGTTCAGTCCCAGTACCTCGCTGTAACCGCTGGGAAGTCCGTCGTCGTTTGCGAGTATCTCAATCGGTTCGTATTGTCCGTCCACGAGACGGTAGCCCCTGAGCGCTTCACCATAGTATTCGCCACCCGTCGGGTCGAACATCCAGTATTCGGGTATCCCTATCCGGGCGTATATACCGGGTTTTTCGTAGATGTCGTCGCGGTATGTGCTAGGCGAAGCAACTTCCAGCGCGAAGTCGGGAGGCTTTCCCACTTCCCATACGTTGTATGAGGTTCCCTCCCTGATGGGCGCGCCGTCTTGGTCGAGCACCAGGTACGGTCGGGGGCCACGGCTTTGCTGTGGTCGTCGGGGTTGAACCGGATGGGTATGTTGTCCTCCATGAAGAAGAGGATAGGCACGCCCCTTGCGGCTGCGAGGCTTCTGATGTGGCTTGGGAGTATGGTTCTGGCGTCGCTGATGGTCTGGGACTGGTTCATGTCAACAGGCAGGCGTTCTTCTTGGAGCCTGTCCATGTCAATGATGGCGCTGCCCCTGAAGTCGTAAATCTCCGGTATGCGGGCTGTGTGTCGGGTGGTCATTTTGCGCTTCCGATGTCAGTGTACAGTGTTTGGTTATCGGTGGCCAGTGTGTTAGCACCGTGTCCAGCTATTTTTGCCATGTATCAGCCTGCCGCAATCTCTGGATTCCCGCTCCCCGTTTCTACGAGGACAGGCTTCGCGGGAAAGACGGAAACGGACGCGATTGTCATTATATTTAACTGTACATGGCATTAGTTTTCGGCATTGCTGTTCTGTGCGGCGTCAATAGATTTCTGCGGCGCAGTAGTCTGCGGCGACCTCCGGGTACGGACTGGCTGTTTGGAACTCCGGCGTGTCTTCATAGTGGAAGGTCGTGAATTATCATCCCCTCCGACCAGTCCTCTGTCTCGGCGGCGAGCCGTCCGCGGCAGTCGTATATGTAGCCGCCCCCTGGGAAGTCCTCGTCAATCGCGCGTCCAGCCTGGGATGTGGAGGCTGTCCAGATTCCGAGGCGTTTAGCATACGCTCCGATGCCCCTCATACATTCGTCGCGCCACCAGTCGTAGCCCGATTTCCAGTCGCGCCTGGCCTGCGCGCCGAACAGTCCGGGCGCCGAGGGCAGCAGCACGATTCGGGCTCCACTCTGAGCGCACCGCGAGAAGAGGTCTTCGCGGCCCTGGTCGGCGCAGACGAGGACGCCGAACCTCACTCCGTCGTGGTCATGCACAAGTGCGGCGTCCGTGTGTTTCCGCGTGGGAGTTTTGTCGTGTTCAGATGGATACGGCGCCAGGGTTTCGGAACCCGGCGAGAACATCAGCGCCTCGTCTCCCACGATGTTGATCTTGCGGTAAGCGGCAGACACCTCACCGGCGCGTATGACTGCCTGGGAGATGAATGGCATTCCGTCCGGGTTATGCTCGACGATGCCCGCGATGATGGACGCGGGGCTGTTTTTCGACCATGCGTACAGAGGGTCAAGGCGCGGGTGGTCCCAGGCTATAATCGCCTCCGGGAATTTCCGGGGGGCCACGTAGCCGGTTATGTTCATCTCGGGAAAGCAAATGATGTCGGCTCCGTGTTCAGCCGCCTGATCCAGAAAGGCGATCATGCGGCGCACGTTGTCCTCGATAGCGCCCTTCTCGGAGGTCATCTGTATCAGCGCGAGTTTCATATTGGTTGTCAGTTTATAGTTTATAGCGGTTAGTTGTCAGTATTTTTGTTCGGGGCCATGTTCATATCCAGATTGGGCAGTAGTTTGAGAGGCCGGGTTGCGACTTGTAGGCGACACGTATTGTTCAACTGTCGTCATAGTTAATGTGGTCGTCCTTTGTAGAGTTGCGCTGCGGGATTACGATACCTGCGGCCCGGCTTCGCTCCCTGCATTCGAGTGTGGCTCTGAACTTGGCGGCCCCGCGACTTGGGTCGGGGCTGAGAACTATGGGCAACTTACGTATGGTTTCCCACATAGACAGGTCGGGTTTGTATGGGCTGGGCGGGTCCTCCTCGTATTCGGACGGGTCCATGTTTGCCAAGATTTCTCTCATCTGAATGACGATGGGGTCTTTTCCGGGGTCGTAGGGTTCGGGGTTTTCAGAGTCGTCAAAGTCGTCAGTGGTTAGTTCTGAGTCACTGATGTTACGCACTTAGCTATGAATTCCTAAACGAGAATGAGCCAGCTCAGCTACGAAATCTCTCTCAACTGCGTAAGGTCAGTGAGTCATTAGGAATCAGTTCGGAGTTGTCAGGTGTCGGCTCTTCAGCGACTGCCTGTTCGTGTTCGGGGGCGGTGTCCGGTGTGGGGGCGGTCTGAGCTATGGGCTGAGACGCGCTCCTTGCGGTCTTGCGTGTCTTGCGGCAGGACGCGGGCTTCATCAGCGGGAAGCCGTAGCCGATGAGTTCTTTTGCAGCGGCTATGCGGAGCCTGGGGCTGAAGCTCTTGATGTGGCCGTCCATGGCCTCCAGGAAGAACCTTATCATACGGCGTCCGTTCTTGGAGACGCGCTTTGTGTAGCCGGCGAGTTCGCGTTCGGCTGCGCTGAGTTCGGCGTCCGCTTCATCCTCAACGTATTTGCGCTGGGCGGAGTCCCTGGGGACTCGGGGCTTTCTGTTTGCTTCGACGAACTCGAGTCCCTGTTCAATGCCGAGAATGGCGAGGACTCGCCCTGCCATGATCTGGTTTGTGGGCGTGAAGTCAAGGAACTCGCCTTCCATGGCTTGGAACAGGAAGCGAACGATGCCGCGACCGTCGTCGGTTTCCTCGCGGATAATCTGTTGTAGTTCTGGGTAGGGAGTCATTGGTTTTCAGTTCTTAGTTTTTAGTAGTCAGTGTTGGTTGCGTGTGTGGTTGATCGTTGGATACAGAATAGTAAGTATGTTCTGTGTCGTTAAGGGCAACTAGAGAGAAATATCTGAATCAGGATTTGCTGGATTTGGGGATGTATGGGATGGTGGTGGGCGGTGGAGGCGGAGGTGTCTGAGGGGGGCAATCAAGGTCTTTCGGTTATAAGTTTTCAGTCGTCAGTTATCAGATAATCTCTGCCCAATCCTCTTTCGTCAGGGCGAGAAACGCTTTCAATCAAAGGTCGAAACCTGCAAAACAGAAGGCGAGTCTATGTTGAGGAGGATAACCGAATGACCCTGGGGGGAATGTGGATACTGACAACTGACCGCCGATAACTGTAAACTAACAGCCAATCATTAAGAACTGTAAGGCGGAGCAATGAAGGGCAAAGATTTCTTGTGGATTGGCGACCTTGAATCGGAAGAGGTCGGGCAGATAGTCTCGAAGGCGCGCGCGATGAAGGAAGGCGGCACGCCGAGGGCGATGGACGGGAAGGTGGCGGTGCTTCTGTTCGAGAAGCCGTCGCTCAGAACGCGGGTGAGTTTCGAGGTCGGCGTCAAGCAGATGGGCGGCTCCTGCATATACCTGAGCCAGTCGGACGTGGGTCTCGGCGTGCGAGAACCGGCGGAGGACGTGGCGCGAGTCCTCGACCGCCTTGTGGACGTCATAATCGCGCGGGTGTTCTCTCACCGGAACCTGGAGATATTGTCGGAGTACTCGGCGGTGCCGGTTGTTAACGCGCTCTCGGACCTTGCCCATCCCTGCCAGGCTATCGGCGATCTGCTGACTATGAGCGAGCGCAAGGGCGACCTGAGCGGGTTGAACGTGGCTTATGTCGGCGACGGCAATAACATCGCGTCGAGCCTGGCGATAGCGTGTTCGTCGGTGGGGGCGAACTTTGCCATAGCCTCGCCTCCGAAGTACAGGGTGCCGGACATATCCTGGGAGGTCGCGGAGCGGCGTTCTGCGGAGAACGAGACCAGGCTCGCCTGGACCGAATCGCCGGAAGCGGCGGTGGAGGGCGCCGACATAGTTTATACTGACGTGTGGATTAGTATGGGCGACGAGGAAGAGGCGGGCGAACGGCGCGAGATCTTCGACAGCTACCGCGTGGGCGCGGGGCTGATGGAGCGCGCGGACAAGGGGGCTGTGTTCATGCACGATATGCCCGCGCACCGAGGCGAGGAGATAGAAGACGATATGCTCGACCATGCCCAGTCGGTGGTGTTCGACCAGGCGGAGAACCGGCTGCACGCGCAGAAGGCGATACTGGCGGAGCTTCTGGGCAGTTTTTAGTTGTCAGTTATCAGTGGTTAGTTTTTAGAAATTGAGATAGGCCATGGCCAAGCCGGTAGTAGCGATAGTCGGACGACCGAACGTCGGCAAGTCCACCCTGTTCAACAGGCTGGTCGGGCGCAGCGTGGCCATCGTTTCCAAGCAGTCCGGCACCACGCGGGACAGGGTTACGATGGAGACGGTGTGGGCTGACCACCCGTTCATTCTGGTTGACACGGGGGGGCTGGAGACATTCCCGGACACCGACCTGTGGCGTCAGGTGCGCTTGCAGGTGCAGACGGCGATAGAGGACGCGGACGTTATCATCATGGTGGCGGACGTATCCCAGGGGGTGACGGTTTCGGATGTCGAGGTGGCGGAGGTTCTGAGGCCGGGCGACAAGCCGGTGGTGCTGGCGGTGAACAAGGTTGACACGGAGAGGAAGGCGGAGGGCGCGCCGGAGTTTCACGAGCTGGGGCTGGGCGAGCCTTATCCGATAAGCGGCTATCATAACCTGGGTCTGGACGACATGATGACGGAAGTTCTGAGCAGTTTCCCGCCCGAACCCGAGTTCCCGGAGCCGGAGGCGGATATGCGCCTGGCGATAGTCGGCAGGCCGAACGTGGGCAAGTCCATGCTGCTCAACGCGCTGACCGGCGAGAACCGCTCTATTGTAAGCGACGTACCCGGCACCACGCGGGACACTATTGACACGCTGATTAACTATCGGGACATGGATATACTTCTGATAGACACCGCCGGAATACGGCGGCGGGGCAAGATAGGCACGGGTGTCGAGAAGTACAGCGTGATTCGCTCGGTTCGCGCGATAGACAGGGCAGATGTGGTTATCCTGGTTATGGATGCGATGGAGCCGGCCACGGCCCAGGACACCCACGTAGCGAGCTATATCCTGGACAGCTACAAGGGCTTCGTTCTGGGAGTCAACAAGTGGGATCTGCTGGACGGCACGGGTGTCACCAAGCGCGAGATAGAGACGCTGCTTCGGCAGAGGTTCAAGTTCGCGTCATACGCTCCGGCGCTCTTCATGTCCGCGCTCAAGGGCGATGGACTCGAAGAGTTGCTCGACACGTCGCTCGATGTGTTCAAAGAGTGGAAGAAAGACGTGCCGCGAGCCGAACTGCGGCGCACGATAATGGGCGCTATCGCGGAGCATCCGCCCACCGGACTGAGGGGGCGCACGCTCAAGATATACAGCGTCGCTCAGGACGAGGTCGCGCCGCCGCGTTTCACGTTCTTCGTCAACCGCGCCAACTCGGTGCACTTCTCCTACGAGAGATACCTGGAAAACAGGATAAGGCAGGCGTACGAATTCCGGGGAAGTCCCCTCAAGATGAGATTCAGGGGGAGGAGACGGCGATGACGGACTACCTGATTCTGGTTCCGCTCGCCTACCTGCTGGGATCCGTCCCGTTCGGCCTGATTGCAGGGAGGCTGGTCGCCAAAGTAGATGTCCGGGACTACGGCAGCGGCAAGATAGGAATGACCAACGTTCTCAGGACTTCCGGCAAGACGGCGGCGGCGGTCGTTCTGCTACTGGATATGGGCAAGGGCATCCTGGCTGTCGTGATTGGCCGCATATTCTTCGACTCCTACGGCGTCGAGGCGGCGGCCGCGCTCGCGGTTCTGTTCGGACACAACTGGCCGGTCTTCATCAGCTTCCGCGGCGGGCGCGGCACCGCCTCCGGCTGGGGCGGGCTTCTCATCCTGTCCCCAATCGCGGGTCTTATCGCCACACTGATAGGGGTGACCCTCATCGCCGCGACCCGCTACGTATCGCTCGGCTCGATAATGGCTACGGCGCTGGGTTCGCTCGCGCTGATAGTTCTGGCAGTGATTGGATGGGAGCCGCTGGCATACAGTTGGTACGGCGTAATCGGCGGCACGCTGATAGTCATAAGGCATTGGGACAACATACGCCGGCTGATGGACGGGACGGAGCGGAAGATAGGGCAGAGCGTGGACCTGAGCGGCAGCCACTAGGTGGGGCGTCTTTGTTATGTCAGTCGTAACCGTAGTCGGGGCAACAAGCTGGGGAACGACGCTGGGCATTATTCTCGCCAGGCAGGGCCACGACGCGCGCCTGCTGGCGCGGACCGAAGCCGAGGCGTTCGCCCTGGAGTCGCGGCGGGAAAACGCGCGCTTCGTTCCGGGCTTCGCCTTCCCCGACTCCATGCACGCGCGCGCCGACGCGGACGCCTTCTCTGCCGCCGACGTTGTGATACTCGCGGTGCCGTCGCACACGCTCAGGGATAACGTCCGCAAGGTGGCGGCGCACATACCCCCGGACTGCATCGTAGTGAGCGCAGTCAAGGGACTCGAGCTGAATACGGGCAGGCGGATGAGCCAGATACTGGAAGAGGAATTGCCGCGCGGAGCGGAGCGCGGAATCTGCGCTATGTCCGGCCCCAACCTGGCCAGCGAGATAGCGCGCGGTATGCCCGCCCCGACGGTGATAGCCTCCGCGAGCCACGAAGCCGCGCTTGAAACGCAGGCGATTATGAACTCGTCGGTTTTCCGTGTCTATACTAACGAGGACATAATAGGGGTCGAGTTCTGCGGCGCGCTGAAGAACATCATCGCGCTGGGGGCCGGAATATGCGATGGGCTGGAGCTTGGGGACAATGCCAAGTCGGGGTTTATGACGCGCGGACTGGCTGAGATAGCCAGGCTGGGCATAGCGGCCGGAGCCAGCCCCGCGACCTTCGCCGGCCTGGCGGGCATGGGAGACCTGGTAGCGACGTGTTCGAGCACTCTCAGCCGCAACCACTATGTGGGTGAGCAGTTGGCGGTGGGGAAGCCGCTGGCCGAGATACGCGCCAGTATGCAGAACGTCGCCGAGGGCGTGTATACGACGTCCGCCGCTCTCGGCCTGGCGCGGCGTCTGGGGGTGGAGATGCCGATTGCGCAGGTCACGCATGATATTCTTTCGGGCAGAATATCGGCCTCGGACGCGGTGCAGCACCTGATGGGCCGGGACCCGACGTCGGAGTAGCGTTTCACGCGAGTACTCAGGGGCCAAGCTCACCGAGTTCGTGCATGATGGCGGCGATCAGCGCGGCGGCGGCGGTCTCGGAGCGCAGTATTCTTCTGCCCAGCCCGATTGTCTCCACACCGCGCTCCCGCGCCGACTCGACCTCCGCCGGGTCAAAGCCGCCCTCCGGCCCGATGAATACGGACAGCGCGCCTGTCTCGGCTCTCGCGGCTTTCCGACGTTCGAGCGCGGACTTCAGGGATGAGCTTTTTTCGCCCTCCCATGCCAGCAGCGCGGGCGGGCGGGCCGAACCCAGCGCGTCCTCCAGGGTTTGGGGGCTGTCCAGTTGGGGCAGCCTGGAACGGCGAGACTGCTCCGCCGCCTCGCGGATGATTCGCAGCCAGCGTTCGCGCCGATTCGCCGAGGGTCCGGTATGGCCGCGTATGGTTCTGCGCGTGATGAGGGGGACAAAGCGGGCGACTCCGAGTTCGGTGCACTTTTGCAGCGTCCACTCGAACCTCTCGGGTCTGAGCATTGCCTGGTACAGCGTCAGGTGGAGAATGGGTTCGCCAATCCCTTCCCGTTGGCCTGTGACTCGACCTTCGGTGTGCGACGAATCTATGCCGGAAAGGGTGACTGAATACTCCAACCCTGAGTTGTCGAGGACTGTAACCACGTCCCCTGCCGACATACGCAGGACGCGGCTGATCTGCCTGGACAGGTCGTGCGGGAAGGTGACCGCGTCGCCGCTGATGCTGGCGGGGCTGAGAAAGAAGCGGTGCATGATATTCCGTCCGCGCCTGTTGTCAGGAGCGTCCGGGTGTCCAGATGAGCGGCTGTTCGGGCTGCTCCTGTTCGGACGGCTGCTGTCCGGGAACCCACAGGCTGGATTGGTCGTCCACGTTTCCGGGCGCTTCATTTCCGGGAGTCCATATCTCGGATTCGGGGGTATCGTCGCCCTGCTCGATTCGCAGAAGGTCGGCGACCTCTTCGGGAACGTCGCTGCGCGGCAGGTAGTAGAAATTTCCGAGGCCGAGCGTATCTATCAGCTTTCGGACGATGGCCGCCTGGTTGTCGTCCTGTCCGGGTATGTACAGCGGCCTGTCCTGGTATCCGAACTGTATCGCGCCTGTGCGTGGGAGCGCGTCCGCGGGTTCGAGGATGCGCCGTGACTCGCGGAAGTTGCGGTGCGGCTCGAATCCGAGAGTCTCGGCGTATTCGATTGCGCCCCAGATTATCTCGTGGGCGAGGTTTTCGGATATATCGAGGGGCGGGTTTCCTGAATACAGGCGCGGTATCGCCTCGTTGAGGAAAGTGTCGCCGTTCAGGTTGAAGGCGTGGGAGGTGTACTTAAGCCCGGTGCACAGGT
This sequence comes from Dehalococcoidia bacterium, assembly GCA_965197685.1. Lineage (GTDB taxonomy): Bacteria > Chloroflexota > Dehalococcoidia > Lucifugimonadales > UBA1123 > VXRN01. Next base: position 590,421 of record CBDANP010000006.1, on the reverse strand, counting down.
AATCAACCAGGTACTCGCCGAACAGGATGTTGTCGCTGGGCTGGACGCGGGCGACCAGAACTTGCGCGACTCCCTGCTCCTGCCAGCCCTGCTGTACCCACGCGCCCTCTATGGGCATCCGGCGCGCGGCGCGGAGGAGCCTGCGGGGGCTGTCGGCCACAGGCTGCTGGGCTTGCCTGCGCGACAGCTTCTGCTTTCGCCTTGTGCGTTTCTGGAGTGCGCGCTGCTGTTTTTTGTGCTGGTTTCGCTGCTTTTGGGGCAATTTATAGCCGCTCCGGGGAGTCCCGCGCGTCCTGTTCAGGTCACGTGATTATACAATGAGGATAGCTGAACGAGGATGGGATGTCAGACCGATGCTACCAGCGCAACCCAATCTCCGTCAACGAGCGTTTCTTCCATGGTCGCGCCCGCGGCTTCGAGCGAGTCCACGACTGCCGGAAGGTGTTTTTCGATTATGCCCGACGCGACAATTCTGCCGCCCGGCGCGGCGCAGTCAACGATGTGGGTCGCCATGTCGGTCACGACCCGCGCCGATATATTGGCGACGACGAGGTCGAAGGACTGCGCGGGCGCTTTCGGGCTTGGAAGCGTTCCGCGAACGATGTCCACCCTGCCTTCGAGTCCGTTCATTCCGACGTTGGAGTATCCCGCTCCGACGGCAATCGGGTCTAATTCAAATCCGACCGCGCTCTGGGCACCCAGCTTCAGGGCGGCTATGGACAGGATGGCGGAGCCGCATCCGAGATCGAGTACGTTCGCGCCCCGGGGCATTATCCGCTCGATTGTCTCGAGGCACATCCTGGTCGTGGGGTGGTGTCCGGTGCCGAAGGCCATGCCCGGGTCGAGGTGGACTATAACGTCGTTGGGCTGCGGCTGATGCTCGCGCCAGGTTGGGCATATAACGATTCGCCTGCCGACGCGCAGGACGTGGAAGAACTGCTTCCAACTGTCGCGCCAATCGCTTTCGGATACGGGCCGCTGGCGCAGTTCGGATATGGGCGCGAGGTACGCGACGAGGCGGACGCCGACGTCTATCTGGGCGCGGCGGCGGTCTGTGGTGGGGTCGCGCGGGAGGTAGGTCTTTAGCGTAACGCGGTCGGGAACCGGGGGTGTTTCGCCCTCGTCGGGATTGAAGCCGCCCGGCTGTTCGACGGCGACGCCGCCCTCTCCGTAGCGGTAGAAGATTTCGGACAGAGGCTCTACGTATTCGGGGGGAGCGTCTATGCTAAGCTCAATCCATTCGGAGGGCATTTACTCGTTTCCGAACACATCTTTGAACTTGTCGAAGAGTCGCTTGCCGCTGCCAACGTCTGTTTCGCCCATGGATTCGGCCAACTCCTGGAAAAGGCGGCGCTGGTCGTCGTTGAGCGAGGTGGGGATTTTTACCCCGGCGGTTATTATCTGGTCGCCGCGCCTGCCGGAGCGGATGAATGGAACGCCCTTGCCCTTGAGGATAAACGTGTCTCCGGGCTGTGTTCCGGGGGGGACGGTGAGTTCCTCCTCTCCATCCAGTGTGGGGACGCTTATTTTGGCCCCCATAGTCGCCTGTAGAATGGATATGTAGAGAGGGAAGTGGATGTCGGTATCATACCGCTGGAAGAGTTCGTGGTCGCGGACTTGGACGACGACGTAGAGGTCTCCGGGCTTGCCGCCGTTGAGACCGGCCTCGCCCTCCTGGTTCAGCCTGATCTGTATGCCGTCGTCTATGCCAGCCGGAATGGTGACGGCGAGTTTTCGATTGCGCCGTTCCAGGCCCGCGCCCCTGCACTGGTTACAGGGGTCGTTGATTATACTGCCCTCGCCGCGGCACACGCCACAGGGGGTGACCTGTACGAACTGACCGAAGAAGCTCTGCTGCGAACGGCGCACCTGTCCGGATCCGGAGCAGTTGCCGCACATTGTGGAGTCGGAGCCGGGTTCTCTGCGCCCGCCTTTGCACCGGGTACAGACATCTACGCGCTCTATCTCGATCTCCTTTTCGACGCCGAAGACGGCTTCCTCGAATGTCGTGGTAATGGATGTCTGGAGGTCGTTTCCGCGACGCGGGGCGTTTGGTCTCGCGCGGGTCTGTTCTCCGAATCCTCCGCCGAAGAAGGCGTCGAATATGTCTCCGAATCCTCCGGCAGCGCCGTCGAATCCGTCGAATCCGCGCCCGCCGTTGCCGCCGCCCGCGGAGTGTCCGAATCTGTCGTATGTGGCTCTCTTGCGAGAGTCGGAGAGCACCTGGTATGCCTCGTTGACCTCTTTGAAGCGGCCTTCAGCCCCTTCGCTTCGGTTGCGGTCGGGGTGAAATTCGAGGGCCAGTTTTCGGAACGCCTTCTTGATGTCCTCTTCGGTGGCGTCACGGGATATGCTCAGCACATCGTAATAGTCACGCTTGCTAGTGGTCATTTGTGGATTCGGCTCGAACTTTCTGGTTCTCTTCAATGATAGAAGGCTGAGTCCGATGGCACGTTCGGATTCTTGAAACACGACTTCAGCCCGGCGCACACCCAACGAGTATTATATTAGTAATGCCGAACGCCTACAAGTAGAACATTGGTCTTGCAGGGTGTTTTCAAAGTCAGTAAACAGCCGGTGTGGTCGAATCAGCCCGAACATGAGAGAAAAGTGCGGTTCGACGCGATTGCATATGCCTGGGTTTATAATTATCGAGTGACCGCTGGGCATACGCTGGGTGATTAACGGGGGGACGCTGGGGGGACGCTGAGGCCATTTTCACCCAGCGTTTCCCAGCGTTTATAGCTAAGAGAATTTTTTCTCACGCAGGGAAACGTGATTGATAAGGTAGCATTTATGGATAGAGTGTCGCGAAAGTTGTTCATCATGCGTATATTGTAGCGTGTTGGAGGTATGTTTGTATAGTAGAAGGGAAACTCAGACAGAGTGCGCGCAGTATATAGCAATTACTTGACAATGCGCAGATTATTCGAGAAGAGGCATTTCCAGGCAACCTATCCGGAGACAACAGACAGCGCGCACTGGTAGCTGTAGAATGCAGACAGGCAATTCACGTTGTGAGAAAGCGGAATGATGAAACTTTCAGAGGATTCCAGAACACACGCGCGGCGACTGGTAACCGCCAAGCACCCCAATGAGGAATCTATCAGGTTCCGGTTGGGTGTTTTGCTGGAGTCGCTTGGATACGACATTGAACCGGAGTACGGGGTGTCGGACGGCGGCAGGATGGATATATTTCTGCCCCAGCGCCGGGTGGTTTTCGAAACCAAGCGCACAGGGGGAGCGGACCCCGAATCGGTGAGGGACACCGATACCGGGGAGACGCAGTTCGAGCAGTGTGAGCGTTACGTCAAAGCGGAGTGGGAGCGTGAACGCGCGCGGTTCGACTTCGACCAACTCGGAGACCTGCCGTGGAGGGCGGTTCTCACCGATGGTCGCGCCTGGTGGATGTGGCAGTGGGAAATCCTGTCGAACGGGGAGCTGAGTTCCGCCCAGTCTATTGTGTCGGGTGAGAGGTACAGCAGGAAGTCGGCGGACTTGCTGGCGGGCTGGCTCAGTTCAGACACTTTCGCGCGGCTGCATGGCAAGCCGTGGGCGCCCAGACATCCGGCGCAACTATTCGAGCCGCTCAGGGATAGGCTGAAGAACGAAATCTATCCCGCGCTCAAAGAGGACGCAGGCACCAGGACCAAGCGGGATTTGTGGCTGGACGTGCTGAGAAGTTCGGGCAACGCGCCATCCGGCGAACTCGAAAAGCGGCCTGATGGATCGCTATATTCCACGACGACCGAGGGAGACGATCTGTTCGTCACTCATACAACCCTCGTGACGATAGCGCGGGCGGTTGGACGCTCGCTCCAGGACAGCCAACCCGACGCCAGCGACGACCCCTTGAGCTACGTGGATGAGGGGTTCGCGGCGTGGCCATTCGCGCCCGGGGTGGATCGGGAGCCGACCCACGAACCCGGCGCGGATTGGGTGAGGCAGGTGTTCGAGGTGGCGGGCCGTTTCGACTGGCGCATACGCTCTCGCGACGTGCTGCGCACCTTGTACCAGGAAATGGTTCCACCCGAACAGCGCCGCGCTTTCGGCGAGTTTTACACCCCGGACTGGCTGGCGGAGATGCTGGTGGAGCGTCTGCTGGATGAGGAATGGCTACGTGAGTCGGTGGAGCAGGCCATGAACGGCGATCCTGCGGGCGTGGGGGTACTCGATCCGTCCTGCGGGTCGGGAACATTTCTCTATCACGCGGCGCGGCGCATTGTCCAGTACATGAAGGATCAGGAGTACCAGGACGGGAAGATAGCGGAGGTGGCTTCACGACTGGTTTACGGGATTGACATTCACCCGGTAGCGGTCGAGTTCAGCCGCGCGAACATTCTGCGGGCATTGCCTGTTGACCCTCCCAACGGGCTTAACTCCATCAACGTCATACAGGGCGACTCGCTGATATACACACGGGCGGGGATGGCGCTCGGAAACCAGGAGAATGTCCCGTTCTACGCGGTCGAAACGCCGCTGCACCGCCTGATGGGAATACCTGTCTCGTGGACCGACCAGGAATCGTTCGCGGACGACCTGAGACGGTTCGTTCTGGCGGCGAACTCGGTTCCGCCCAGGCCGATGCCGGTTGGGGTAGCGATGGGTCTCGACGCGGACGATACCAAGATGGTCGAAAATACATTCAACACACTCATCGAGGTCTGCCGAGACGAGAAGGACTCGGTGTGGGGATGGTATTTTCAGAACATCGTAGGCCCGTCCAAGCTGCGGAGGCGCAAGGTGAACCGGATTCTCGCCAACCCGCCCTGGGTCAGGATGTCTCACATTCAGACGGCGGAGCGCAAGTCTGAGTTGGAAACGCTGGCCGACGAGCTTGGATTCTGGGGACACGGCAAGGCTAACACGTCTTTCGACATCGCGGGGTTATTCGTGAAACGGTGCGCACTGAACTACTTGGCCCCAAGCGGCGGACTGGCCGCTTGGGTGCTGCCGCAGGGCGCGCTGGACGGCATGAACTGGGCCAATGTCCGCAGCGACCCCTACATAAGGGCCGGCGCATCCGAATATATGGACCTCGGAAAGGTCAGGCGCGCGCCTTTCACCGTCGAGTCATGCGTGTGGCTGCAAACGCACAGCGAAGGGCAGGGCGAACAAGATAAGACTGAGGACTCGACATCACCGCCGAGCGACATACCCACAAGGATTCTGGTGAATCTGGAAGGCGTCCCCAAGCTCGAACCGTACACCAGTTGGACCGACGTAAGACTCCGCACAAAGTGGGTGGACGCTCCCAGGAAGTTGCCCCGAGCGACATCCAGTTATTTGGCCGCGAATGGCAAGCCACCGTTTAGGCTAGGTGCCGCCCTAGTTCCTCACTGTCTAGTCAAGGTTGCGTCTAGCACTCTTGAGATAACAAATGAACTCGCGAGCTTCACAACGACTCCATCTACTAAAAAGCCATGGTCAAACAAAGGTACGTTGCATAGCAAGGACGTTCCAATTCGTTGGATACGCAGTGCCGCATTTTCGACGAGTGTATTCCCTTTCACCCTACGCCGAGAACTTGACCAAGTGGTGCTACCATTGAATGAGGATGGCTTGTACGATGAAGAGGCCGAGAATAATGGCTACTGGGTGAATGCCGAGACTATGTACCAAGACGGCAAAGGCAAGGGACAAAATACACCAGATTCTCTATGGAAGCAGGTAGATTTTCAGAATAAACTCACACGCCAGACCGTATATGCCGTAGCAGGTGAAGGTCTTCGAAAGGTTTTATACAATAAGAGTGGCCGGATTGGATTACGGTCAGCTCGTGTATCACCGTCCACTATTACTAACGACACTCTATACCATCTCACCTGTTCGTCTGAGTCCGAAGCCGCCTATCTAACAGTGCTACTGAACACTGACTGCTTGCAGGAAGCCTATCGGCAAAGCCAAAAGACCCGCCGCCACTTCGATTTACATTTCTGGCGCACTGTTCCGATTCCTCGATATGACGCGCGCAATCCGACGCATATCGAACTCGCGGAGTTGTGCAAGCAGGCCGAAGCGGAGGCTGAGAAGGTTCGGGACTCGTTCCCGGATGGGGTCGGACAGATCAAGGTCTCTGACGCCATTCACGAGGCGCTGCGGGAGCAGGGAGTGGCGGGGCGGATTGATCAGGCGGTTCGCAAACTGATGCCGGATCAGGCGAGCCGGGGAGGGGAAAGAACCAATCACACGGCGTAGAATTGGGAATTGGGCGGCGGGGCCTATTTCTCCGAATCCTGGGCGATTCTGTCCAAAAGCCGGATGCCCATGTCGGCGGCCCAGCCCATGAGGGTGGGGTTGATCCACTTTATGTCGTCTGCGGGCGAGTTTATGTGCGACAGGTCGTCGGCCAGGATGAATATGACCGGAATGCCTGCCTCGTGGAAGGGCGCGTAGTCGCTGCTCGCGCCTTCGGGGAGCCCGCCTCTGGACACGTCGGCCCCTATCTCTGCCGCAATCTCCGTGGCCTGGGCCGTCAGTTCGCGGCTGCCGATCAGTTCGATATACTCTCCCGAGCCCGGCACGTCGAAGTTCAGCATAGCGATGGTGTTTTCTATATCGCGTTCGGTGAGCGCGTCCACATAGTGGCGGCTGCCGAACAGCCCTATCTCCTCGGCTCCGAACAGGATGAATTTGATGGTGAAGGGATATGTTTTGTCGGCTGTAAGCTCGGCGATGGTCATAACCACGGACAGCCCGGAGCCGTTGTCGTTCGCGCCCTGCGTATCCGGGGTCGTGTCGTAGTGCGCCCCGACGACAACCACGCTACCCTCCTCGGATTGGCCTCGCTTTTCGGCTATTACGTTTCTGGAGGGCAGGGAAATTGGTTCTACCGATACAGTGGCCGTTGTCTCACCCTTTTCCACCAGGGCCAGCAGTTTAAGGCCGTCCGATCTTGCCAGGGATACTGCGGGTATTGTGGACGGATTGCGGAATCTGCCTCCGAAGTTCCCCTGGGCATTGTTGAAGATGACAGCCGCGACCGCGCCGGCGTCGGCCACCCGGTTGACCTTCTCCTCGAAGGTGATCGTCCCCCGCTCGATTATCGCCACCTTTCCGTCCAGCCCTTGGGCCGGGATGTCTTCCTTGAACGCTCTGCCTGCGTCGGCGAGTGTTCCTGCGCCGGTTCCCTCGAAGGAACCAGAAATAGGAAACGTGTCAATCACTTCCGGCGTGGCCGAGGAGTCGGATGAAAATTCGACCGCTGCCAGAAGTCTGGAGACGCTGAATTCCTGGATGTAAACGTCGTATTCCAGCTCCTCCAGCCGGTTTCTGAGGAAGTGGGCGGCGGTGAGTTCCTGATCGGTCGCGCTCTCCCTGGGGCTGAATTCGGTGGTGAGATGTTTGAGGAATGAGAAGGTCTTCTCTTCGAGAAGGGTGTCCGTTGTCTGCGCCGGGGGTATGGGAACGGCGGTTGCGGTTGGAGTCTGCGTTGGCGGGAGCGGCGCTGGCGTAGGGGAAGGCGGTGGTGTGGGCGTGGGAGAGAGGGCGACTGTCTGCGAAGTGGCGGTGGGCGCGGCAGGCGTCGTTTCACCCGCCTCCCCGCCACATACGGCCAGAGCCAGGGCCGCCGCCGTGAGCAGCGGCAGTACCAGGCGGGTTTTCAAGTATTCAGGTATCAAATTTCGGGTTCCTGAGTGGAATCATTCTCGTGCTTATGGATACGCTCCGGCGCAGGAAGCCGGTTTCTTGGTGAAAGGCCGGGACCTTTCCAGGGTCCGCGAGTTTCCAATTCAAATGGATGCGGAGCTAAGTTATGGCCTCCGCGATAGAGGAACGTGTCGGCGCCGAATCGAGATTCAGCGGAATGCCTTGAGAATGTCAATCCTGTCAGTGGGCCAGTAGCTGATCCATGCCCTTCCGACGATGTGATCGTTGGACAAAAACCCCCAGTCGCGTGAATCGCTGGAGGCGCGTCGGTTGTCGCCGAGGACGTAGTAGGAGTTTTCCGGCACCTCCAGGCGGGGGGCCGAGCGACGGTCCTTGTTGACGACGTAAGGCTCGTCTATCGGTTCTCCGTTTCGGATAACCTGCCCGGACTCGATCTCTATTACGTCGCCCGGGAGTCCGATGACGCGCTTTACGAGGTCGCGGGATGGGTCAGTGGGGAAATTGAAGATTATGATGTCGCCATATTCGGGCGGATGGAAGGTGAACAGTGAGTCGTCGTCGCCGGATGCCTGTACGAATGGCAGGAACCGGGCGAGGGCGTCGGATTCGATGTGAGAGTAGATTATCTTGTTGGCGACGATGTGCTGCCCCTCAGTCAGGGTTGGAACCATACTCGATCCCTCTACCCTGAAATTCTGGACGCTCAGGTGCAGGGCCAGAAACACTGCCAGGGACAGCAGGACAGTCTCTATCAATTCCCGTATGAATGCCCGCATCCCGGATACCGCCTTTAGACAAGCTGAGGTTCAGGTTCATTGTATAAGTTAACAGTTTTTAGTTGTTAGTAATTCTGGGTTCGCTCCAGGATCTTTTCATTATTGGACATCCCATAGACGAAATAGTGTGGATCACCCTCACCCCAACCCTCTCCCTCAGGGAGCTGAGAGGGGTATGTATCTGTTGCTCATGGTGGTGTATGTTGAATGATCTTCATTCCGGGTGGTGGTTTGGGCCATTCTTCGGGAAGCAGCCACACTCTCTTCCATACTCTACCCCTGTTAAGAAGCCGTCTCAGCCAGGCCGTGCCGAGTCTCAGCACACTGACGCTCCGACCAGGACTGCTGTGGGCGCTGCGATGAGTCGGCGATAGACACTTCGGCGGCGCTCTGAGGTTGCCCGGCTCTCGCCCCAGATCGGCGGCATCCTCGACTCGGCTACCGTACGCCATCGTCAGCAGTGTCGCCACCGACAACACCAACCAGTGTCGACTCACCCGCTGAGGGTCTGTCCTTCGAGTCTTGTTCCACTGCCAGCCCAGACTTTTGAGCGCTCTGAAGCCCAGTTCTATCCAGAACCGAAGTGCGTACCAGCACACTCCGGCGGCGTCCACAGCCAGGTCGGTCATCACCAGCCACGGCTCGTCCGCTCCGTCCACCCACACCACGATCATCGTTCCCAGACGACGCTTGGAGGTGGCCCTGAACGCCGTGCCGTAGCCGACATATGCGTGATTGGGTCCTGGAACCAGATGACGCGCTCTGATGCGGGTGCCTCCCTGCGGACAGAACACGGTGTTGATCGACTGTCTGACGTACGGATGGAAGCCCACAGAGCATATCTTCTTCCACAGTCTCGGACTCCTCAGTCCTCTGTCGCACATCACCAACACACTCATATGGTTGGGCACCGCATCGGCCAGCAGATCGAGCAGCCTCATTGTGGGCGCTATCCACTCGCCCGGTCTGTTCGCAGCCAGCACGTGCCAGGCCACCGGAATAGCACAACTTCGATAGACCACGCTTATGACTATCGAGTTGAGCTGGTCTCCCTTCATCGTCGGGTCTATTGCCAGCGCCAGTCTGTCCGACTTCCACAGACACAGCACCCATCTCAACAGCGGAGCGAAGCACGACTCCACGTCGATCTGTGTCGCTGTCGGTCTGGGCCTGTGCTGACCGTCGTACAACCACTGTCTGAGATACTGGCGCATGGTGTCGAAGCTGCCCATGAACGAAAGCGCTGTCGAAACTGCGTTCTGACAAGCGCTGCCCATGACAATAGTGCCGTACACCCACAGGGTCAGACCCAGCGACTGAGACTCTCTGAGGTGCGGCAGATGGTATTGTATGGTCTGAGCGATCTGGTAACATTCGGGCGGGAGGCGCATGGCGAATCTGTGGCAACCTTTCTGTTTGGTACCAAAAAGATGCCACAATGCCACGCGCTTTCCAACTCCTCATACCTGTCCTTCGACTTTACATACCCCTGTCAGCCCTCAGGGAGAGGGGGCTGTACGTTGGTATTCATACTTGGCTGTACACTTTTACCTACCCCTGTCAGCCCATCGAGGGAGAGGGGACGGTCATCCCATTGATCAACTTGCCTCCTGAAAACGAAAAGACCCTGGGGTTCGCTCTACTTCCATCATCCCTTCACATTGTCAAGTGGGCGCATATATACTATTTATATGTTGGCGATACTGTATTATCGGCAACTGGGGATCTCATCCTGGCAAAAGTACGAGATGCGATTCGTCTGGTGACGCGCGACGGCTGGCTGCAAGTCAGGACGAAAGGCAGCCATCGTCACTATAAGCATCCTTCCAAGCCGGGACTCGTCACTGTTGCAGGGAAACCCCAGGGTCTTTTCATTATCGGACATCGCATAGACGAAATAGTGTGGATCACCCTCACCCCAACCCTCTCCCTGAGGGAGAGGGGGCTATACGTTGGTATTCATACTTGGCTGTACACGTTTACATACCCCTGTCAGCCCATCGAGGGAGAGGGGACGGTCATCCCGTTGATCAACTTGTCTCCTGAAAACGAAAAGACCCTGAGGGAAACCCTGCAAGGACCTTCCACCAAAAACGTGGAACAGTATAATGAAACAGGCAATGCTAGATAGAAAGGACACGCGATAATGCAGTTTACAGTCATTATCGAAAAGAGCGATAACGGATATGCCGCATATCTCCCGGACTTGCCGGGATGTGTTGCCGCTGGCGACACGATAGGCGAGACCAAGGAATTGATCACCGGAGCCGTCGTTTCTCACCTGGAAATAATGGCTGCCGAAGGAATGCCTATACCAGAACCCCACTCCTCAGTTCAGGTACTCGCGGTTTACCCGATTGAGTCAACCTACCGAAGCCACTTCACAGAATTGTCGTCATCGGGTCGGGAGAGTGTATCTGTTTAAGGCTTGGGTGGAAAAATGGAAATAGCCACTGGCAGAGGAAACAGATGAATATAAGAGACAAGATCAAGACTGCTATGGCGGTTATCTCGCTGGCGACGGTTGTCATGCTGGCGGCAGCTTGCCAGTTGGATAGTGAATCGGCTGACGAGCCTGCGAAGGTCAACACGGCGGGAGTGTCTGCGGGCAATGCGGCTCTTTTCGGAATCGCGCAGGGAGCTCAACAGAGGACGTCGCTGGCGCTGGCCTCGGACGGCCAGGGCGAGATTCACGTCAGCGGCCAGGGCAAGGCTTCTATCGAGCCGGACCTGGCGATATTGAATCTGGGTGTAGAGACGAGGGGCGCTACCGTATCGGAGGCGCGTGAAGAGGCGGCAACGGCAATGGAGGCCGTGATGGGCGCACTCGAGGAAGCGGACGTCGCGGAGAACGACATTCAGACACGTCGCTTCAACATTCGGGCTGACCACGAGTGGCAGGAAGTGACTGAAAATGGCATTCGTACTAGCAAGTCGGTATTGGTGGGGTATCGAGTGAACAACACTCTCATTGTCAAGGTACGCGACCTGGACAGCGTTGGAACGGTGATTGACGATACGGCGGAAGCGGGGGGAGATGCCATCCGCTTCGACGGTCTGAACTTCACCGCGGAAGACTTGTCCCCGGTGATGACGCAGCTTCGTGAAGACGCGGTGAACGACGCCAAGAGCAAGGCGCAGCACTTCGCGGACCTTGCCGAAGTGGGTCTCGGCCAACTGATCTTCATATCCGATGGGACCGTCGCGAGGCCCCTGTCTCGCGTTTACGCGGAGTCAGCCGCTTCCGCTTTTCAGCTGCAAGCCTATGACACCGGCATCAGCCGCGGCGAATTGGACGTAACCATGTCCGTACAGACTGTCTTCACCATAGAGTAGCGGCCAAACAGAAAATGGGACGGAGGCAGGTATTCAACGCCTGTCTCCGTTCTTCATGATGGATCACTCTGATGTCGTTTTCAATCTTTTGAAATCTCAGTCGGTCTTTAAGTGTGGAGAGTCGTTGGGCTAGGATTGTTTCAGGACTACTCCAGTGCAAGGCGGAAAAAGCCATGATTCTGAGCGACCGGACGATCAAAGAGCGCATGACAGAGGGCCAAATAGTCGTTGACCCGCTAGGCCCGAACGCTATTCAGCCGGCCAGCGTTGACATCCGGCTCGATAGAGAAGTTCTCATTTTTAGCAACAGTTGGCGGACGCACATAGACGTTATGCAGCCCGCAGACGACGTTGTGGAGCGTGTCAGGATAGAGGACGACCGCCCGTTCATTCTGCACCCGGGCCAGTTCGCGCTGGGCAGCACGCTCGAAACGGTGTCTATTCCCGACGACATAGTGGCCAGAATAGAGGGCAAGAGTTCGCTCGCCCGGTACGGGCTGCTCATCCACTCGACCGCGGGGTTCGTGGATCCGGGATGGACGGGCAAGCTAACGCTGGAGTTTTCCAACGTCGGCATTCTGGGAATCACGCTGCGCTACGGCATGAAGATAGGCCACATATCGTTCACGCAGCTATCCACGCCCGCGGACAACCCATACGGGTCGGGCGAATTGCGAAGCAAGTACCAGGGACAGGATGGCCCTGTCGTCTCGCGGTACTATATGGAATACCAACTCCCGATTCATAACTTCCCAGAAGATTCACCAAGGAGATAGGTATGTGTGTTCTAACTGGTAAGGAGATTAAGCGCAGGGCTAAAAAGATATTCAAAAATGACTCATATGATGAAAAAAGTTTCCAAGAGGCATCATACGACCTCCGTGTGGCAACTGATACCTATATTCGGACAGGAGGCAAATTCTATTCTCCTGAAAGAAATCCGTTTGAAGAACCTGTGATAGTTATCAAACCTGGTGAGTTGGCTATCCTCCCTACCGTAGAGTCTTTCAATATGCCCGGTGACTTGGTTGGAAACCTAAAGATAAAATTCAGCCACTCTCGCAAAGGGCTTACCCCTCTGTTTGGTCCCAAAGTTGACCCCTACTTTGGAAAAGGGCACAAGGACGAACGTCTATTCCTGTCGGTTTACAACATTGGACCGAAACCTATCAAGATAAAAAGAGAGGAAAGGGTATTTAACATCCAATTCCATACACTCGTAGGTAAGAAGCCTGATTTCCACAAAAAAGACGCAATAGGCCCACAGATTGAAGCAGAAAATTATGGCCTCGGATCTGAACCTTACCTAGGTTTTGTGAATGGCATCAGGGAACAGGTTACAAATGATCTCAACGATAGGTTGAGTAGAGTCGAACATGGAACAAGCCAAGTAGTCCTGTTCGGTATCTTTCTAATAGCTTCGGCTCTCTTGGCAGGTGCTTTTACCGTACTCTTCTCATTGACGTCTCAACTTAATCCAGATCAGAATGCACTGATAGCTAACCTTTTGAGTTCAAATGCAACTATATGGATATTTGGGGTAATTGCCGTAGTATTGACTATATCTACTGCGATATTAGTGATAGGTGGATGGATTTTCCTGATAAAAGCACTTTCTCCGAAAAAGAGATAATGTCTCCCACTTCGGGGTTTAGGCTAAGTTAGCCTTTCTGAGTAGGATTGTCTTGATCCTGTCGCAGGAAGTGTCCGTAAATCCTCTCAGCTGCTGAATACTGGTCCAGATCCCCAGACTCAACGGCCGCCATAATGCCCAACATCCGCTTATCCTCTGACATCGCCCGAACCAGCCGCGCTGTGATTGCCGAGGTCACCAGACTGGTAACCTCCTCCCGTGCCTGACGCTCGTGGCGTTCGGCCAGCCTTCCGGCGTCTCTCATGGCCTGGAGCCGGATGCGGGTTTCCCGATACAGTTCAGGAATCCCCTCGCCGAGGTGCGCCTGCGTCATCAGCAGTCGCGGTTTCCACTCGTTTGGGCGGGGGTCGAGTGAGAGCATGGCCCTTATCGCGGACGCCATCTGGCCCGCGCCGTCGCGGTCGGCCTTGTTTACGACGAATATGTCGGCTATCTCGAGCAGACCTGCCTTCATCGCCTGCACTGTGTCGCCCGCTTCCGGCACCAGAACGACGACGACGATGTCCGCGACTCCCATGATGTCGAGTTCGGTCTGTCCGACCCCCACGGTCTCCACCAGAACAAGGTCTTTGCCCACCGCGTCCAGAAGGCTCACGCCCGCCCTGCACACAGCGGCAAGTCCGCCATGCGCGCCCCTGGTGGCGATGCTGCGTATAAACACGTCGGAGTCGAGATAGTGGTCGCGCATACGTATGCGGTCGCCAAGGACCGCGCCGCCGCTAAACGGGCTCGTGGGGTCAACGGCGAGCACGCCCACGCTCCGGCCTTCTTCCCGCGCAGTGTGAACCATGCGGTCAACGATGGTGCTCTTGCCCGCCCCGGGCGGGCCGGTTACGCCTACTATCTCCGCGTTTCCGGTGTGTGAATGGGCAAGCCTCATCACGTCTCTGAGTGCGGCATAGTCGTTCTCGATGCGGGTGAAGAGCCGCGCAAGCGAGTGCCTGTCACCGTTCAGGGCGCGGCTGAAAAGATTGGCTGAAGGCACAGAAGTCACGGATATAGCATATCACCATTCACGCGGCTGTCTCAGAACAGAGCCGGCGATACGGTCGCATTCTCGCGGCGCAGCTCTTCACGAACTCTGCGGCGCGCGCTCTGAATCGCCAGCTTCCGTCCGATTGACCCGGAGGGTATTGGGCCTGCGCCCGACGGTGTCCAGCACTACTATGCTAAGCCCGTCGTGGTGAACTACGTCACCCTGCACCGGCACCTTGCCAAGCTGGTCGAACACCAGCCCGCCGATTGTGTCGAATCCCTCTGCGGTAATGTTGATGCCCAGGAACTCGTTCAATTCGTCAATCGGAAGCCTGGCGTCCACCAGAAACTCCGACTTGCCAATGTTTCGGATACCGGGTTCCTCGGTGTCGAACTCGTCCTGGATTTCTCCTACTATCTCCTCCAGCAGGTCCTCGATCGTCACTATCCCGGATACGCCCCCGTACTCGTCCACGACAACGGCCAGGTGGACGCGCTTCTCCTGGAATTCTCCCAGAAGCTCTTCCAGGCTCTTGGATTCCGGGACGAAAAGGGGAGGGCGCGATACCTCTTTCGCCGTCATGCCGGACGGGTCGCTGCCCCTCGCCAGGTGCCGGAGGACGTCTCTGGCGTGGGCCACGCCATCTATATGGTCGAGGTCGCCGTCGTACACCGGCATACGGCTATGCCCGATGGTGTTCATCGCCTCTGCCAGCGCTTCGAGGGAAGTTCCGGCCTCGACCGCCGCAATGTCCACGCGCGGCACCATTATTTCACGCGCCACGGTCTCATCTAGCTGTACGACTCCTCTTATCATTCTCACTTCGTGCTCGTCCAGGGGGCCGTTGTCCGAGTCCACCGAGAGGGCGAAGTCGAGAGACGAGTCCGGATCCGTCGCCGTGGTGTTCAGCATGGCCTCCTGAATCAGAAGCGCCGGTCTGAGGGGGTACGACAGTATCCAGGATATTCTGGGCATGAACACACACAGCGTGCCGGAATAGCGCGCTCCGGTGAAGCGGGCGAACAGTACGATAACGGCGAGCGCGACCAGCGCGGCCGCCGCGCTCAGGGAAATGAGGTCCCATCTTATTCCCGACACAGAAACCGGAATTGAGACGGAGGCGACCATCGCAGCGCCAAACGCTGCCATTCCAACCAGTTTAAGGGGCGCGACCGGACCGCCCGGAAGGCGCGCAACCAAGTCGAGCTCGGCGAGCTCATCCGAATGGTCGTTCGCGAGATAATATGCCGCGGACTGAAGTCTGGCGGCGATAGCGGCTGCGCCCGCCTCGGAAATCGCAAGAATCAGGATCGAAACCGCTAGAGCCAGCGCTGGTAACGTACTATCACTCTCCAATTCAGGGCTCCATTATCGAGCGGCGCTCTACTATGCGGAACCGGGGTCCGTTCCGGACTTCCTGGACCTGATCCGGGCGGGCGCGCCGATTGCTCCCGAGTCCGGTGGAACGTCTTTGTTTATAACTGACCCGGTTCCGGTGTAAGACCGGTCGCCTATGGTGACCGGCGCGACCATCATGGTGTCGCACCCTATGAAGACGTCATCGCCGATCACTGTGCAGTTCTTATTCCGTCCGTCGTAGTTGCAAGTGATCGAACCTGCTCCGATATTGACGTTGGCGCCCACCTCCGCGTCCCCAATATAGCTGAAATGTCCCGACTTGGTAGCTCGCCCGATTCGGCTGTTCTTTATCTCGCCAAAATTGCCTATCCGAACTTCCGACTCCAAGTAGGCGCCCGGGCGCAGATGGCTGAACGGTCCGACGTGAACGTCGGACTCTATGACCGTTTCTTCGACTACCGAGGCCACGATGCGGCATTTGTCGCCGACCTGCGAATCCGAGATTACGCTGTTGGGCCCGATTTCGCAATCTTCGCCGATGGCTGCGCCGCCTTTGATATGGGTGTTCGGCAATATGACGCTGTCAATCCCGATTCGGGCCTCGTAGTCAATATAAACCGATTCGGGATCGGGGATGCTTACGCCTTCCATCATCCAGTGTCGGCGTATTCTATCCCGCATCATTGACTCGGCTCGGGACAGTTCCACCCGCGTATTGACGCCGAACGCCTCACTGCTGTCTTCCACCGTCAGGGCGGCGACCTCGCATCCCTGCCGCGCGGCGACCTCTACCAGGTCGGTCAGGAAAATCTCGCCGGTGGAAGACCGTTTCAAGCGGGGCAGGTTATCCCATAGCCAGGATGTCTTGAAGCAGTACACTCCCGCGTTTATCTCGCTGATGTCCAGCGTTTCAGGATCGGCCTCTTTGTGTTCCACGACCGCGACTATCCGGCCTCCCACGTCTCTTACCACGCGCCCCAGCCCTTCAGGGTCTGCCAGGTTGGAGGTCAGCATCGTTACGGGCGCTTCCGAAACGAGGTGCGTCCCGGTCAGCGCTATCAGGGTTTTGTGTCTGAGAAGTGGCGTATCGCTCGCCATGACCAAGATGTTGTCGCAGTCGGGGATAGAGTCTCTGGCCTGCATCAGCGCGTGTCCGGTGCCAAGCCGCTCTGTCTGTACCGCGTACATACATCTGCTGCCCAACGCCTGCCTGATAGCGGCGGAATCGCCGGGAACCACTACTATAACCGGACCCAGGCCCGCCGCCTCTGCCGCCTCCGAGATGATGCCCAGCATAGGCTTTCCACAGACGGGGTGAAGCGCTTTCGGCTTTCGAGACTTCATTCTCGTGCCTTTACCGGCGGCGAGAATCACGGACGGGAATGGGGTGGAGCCAAAGGGGGGGTTGCCCGGGGAGCGGAAGCCAGGCGCGGAGTTGCCGATACGTCTATCAGATAAGTCGTCCACCATAAGTCATGCTAACAGAGGCGATTTTTGGTGTCAATCGCCGGATTCGGTTTGGCAGGCGGTCAAAGCGTTTAAGCGGTTGCGTAAACCCCGCTCATTCCCAGAACTGTTCAGATTCAAGAAGAGAGCATCTGGACAGTTCAGCCACGCGCCTGCATACCTGAATCAGGTCAAGATATTTCGTGTAAGTATCCAGGAGGCTCATACTCTCAAGAGAATCGAGGTGTAGTTTGAGATCCGGGTTATCTCCAAATTCCTTTTTCAGACCGCTTACAAGGCCATTGTCTATCGGCGGGTGGATCAGGTCAACGAGGCCGTCTCTGCCGTATCCACCCACGTAGCACTTCGTCTTCAGATACTCATTGACTATCTTCGCAGCCCATCCGACGTTGAGTTTGGGCTGAGCGCTTTGCATTTCGGCAATCGCGGACTCATGCCAGGCGCCGAATTCCGCGGGGCCAATCCGTCCCAGGTCGGCCCTGAACAGCGGCGTAAAGTCCACGGCGTCGAGCGCGCCATAAACTTCCCTGCGCGACCTGACAGGAGCGTTCGATCTGACCGCGCAGGACGCGACCCATCTCGCAAAGTCGGTCACAAGCTCTTCCCTAACCACGATGGTCTCACTCCTAATGCAATATCCCGCAAGCGTCAGTCTGCGGCCTGCACGTGCTCCATATCCACATCCACGGCGGGCAGAATGTTGCGCAGATAGTGACCGGTGTGGGAGTGCTCCATGTCGGCGAGATCTTCGGGTGTGCCTTCGGCTATGACCAGGCCGCCCTTGTCGCCCGCTCCCGGGCCGAGGTCTATGAGCCAGTCCGCGCTCTTTATCAGGTCGAGATGGTGTTCGATAAGCACGACGCTGTTTCCCGCGTCCACCAGACGGTGGAGTACGCGCATGAGGTGTGAGCAGTCCTCGAACGATAGGCCGGTCGTCGGCTCGTCGAGTATATAGAGCGTCTGCCCTGTGGCGCGCTTGGAGAGTTCGGTAGAGAGCTTCACGCGCTGCGCCTCGCCGCCGCTAAGCTGGGTGGCGGGCTGGCCGAGTCGGATGTAGCCGAGTCCGACGTCGTACATCGTCTGGAGCTTGCGTTTTACGCGCGGGATGTTCTCGAAATGCTCAAGAGCCTCGGTTACAGTCATGTTCAGAACCTGAGCGATGTTCGCGCCCTTCCACTCGATCTCCAGAGCCTCGCGGTTGTAGCGCGCGCCGTCGCACACCTCGCAGGGAACAGTGACGTCGGGCAGGAACTGCATCTCGATATTGATGTGGCCGTCGCCGGAACAGGCTTCGCACCTGCCGCCCTTGACGTTGAACGAGAAGCGGCCGGGCTTGTAGCCGCGCGTTCGCGCTTCCGGCACGGTGGCGAACAGTTCGCGGATGGGAGTGAATGTGCCGGTGTAGGTGGCGGGATTGGAGCGCGGAGTGCGACCAATGGGCGACTGGTCTATGTTCACCACCTTGTCTATATTCTCGATTCCGGTTATCGCGTCGCAGTCTCCCGGACGCTCGCGGGAGCGGTAGAAGGTCTGCGCGAGCTTTTTGTACAGGATTTCGTATATCAGCGTACTCTTACCCGATCCTGAGACGCCCGTGATACATACGAGCTGCCCGAGGGGTATGCGGACGTCTATATTTCTCAGATTGTTCTGACGCGCGCCCTGGATGGTTATGGACTTGCCGATGCTCTCTCTGCGGGTTTCGGGAATGGGTATCTGCCTAACGCCGCTGAGATACTGGCCCGTAAGCGAGTCGGGGGCGTTGATAATGTCTTCCACCGGGCCGGACGCGACTATGTGACCGCCATGCTCACCCGCGCCGGGGCCGAGGTCCACTATGTGGTCAGCGGACCTCATTATCGCCTCGTCATGCTCGACTATCAGCACGGTGTTGCCCAGGTCGCGCAGGTTCTTGAGCGTCTGTATGAGGCGGTAGTCGTCCGCGGGGTGCAGGCCGATGGACGGCTCGTCGCAAACGTAAAGGACGCCCATAAGCCCAGAGCCTATCTGCGTGGCGAGCCGGATGCGCTGCGCCTCGCCGCCGCTCAGCGTGGAAGCGGTGCGTGAGAGCGTCAAGTAGTCCAGCCCTATGTTGAGCAGGAAGTTGAGGCGCGCCTCTATCTCCTTGAGTATCTGGTCCGCGATGGACTTTTCCCTGTTAGTCAGCAGGTCGTCGGGCCGGACACCGTTGGAGGACGGCGCCTGGCCGGAGATGACCTTTATCCACTCGAGCGCCGCGGATATTGACTTGTTGGTCATGTTCGTGATGTTCGTGGCGCCAACGGTGACTGCCAAAGCCTCCGGTCTGAGCTTATTGCCCGCGCAGGTGGCGCAGGCATTGGCGGACATATAACGCTCAATCTCCTTGCGAACGTAGTCGGACTCGGTTTCCTTGTACCGGCGTTCGAGGTTGTTGAGAACGCCCTCGAACCGGGTGTTCCACTGGTATGTCTTGCCCCTCTGGGTGCGGTGAGTTACCTTGATTCGCTTGTTCCCCGTGCCACGCAGGACCAGGTTCAGTTGGCGCTTTGTCAGCTTGCTTATCGGGGTCGTGGTGGAGAAGCCGTATGCCGCTCCGAGAGAGTCGAGCTGGCTCATGTTCCATGGGGCGACCGAGCCGGTGCGCGCCCACGCCTGTATCGCGCCCTCTGCGATGCTCAGAGTCTTGTCCGGTATAACCAGGTCGGGGTCCACCTCCAGCTTGTAGCCGAGTCCGGTGCAGGTGGCGCAGGCGCCGTGCGGGTTGTTGAAGCTGAACGTGCGAGGCTCCAACTCACCCAGGCTGATGTTGCAGTGGACGCAGGCGAAGTGTTCGGAGAACAGCATCTCCTCGGCGCCCGGAATGTCCACCAGCACTGTCCCGCCCGCCATTCTGAGCGCGGTTTCCACCGAGTCGGTCACCCGCGAAGTATCCGCGCTCTCTCCGCTGACCAGGCGGTCAACGACTATCTCGATGGTGTGCCACTTCTGCTTGTCGAGGTCGAACTCTTCGCCCAGGTCGTGCACCTCGCCGTTGACCCGAACGCGAACGAAACCGGCCTTGCGCGCCTGCTCGAACACTTCCTTGTGCTCACCCTTGCGTCGCCGAACCATGGGCGCGAGTATCTGAAGCCGCGTCTTGTCCGGCAGTCCGAGAACCGAGTCCACTATGCGCTGCACCGTCTGGCGTTCGACAGGACGGCCGCACTTGTAGCAGTGCGGTCTCCCGACCCTGGCGAACAGGAGGCGCAGATAGTCGTATATCTCGGTAACGGTGCCAACGGTGGAGCGCGGATTGTGGGAGACGCCCTTCTGGTCTATGGAGATAGCTGGAGACAGGCCCTCTATGTACTCGACGTCCGGCTTGTCCATACGCCCGAGGAACTGCCTGGCATAGGCGGAGAGGGACTCGACGTAGCGTCGCTGTCCTTCGGCGTAGATAGTATCGAAGGCCAGCGAGCTTTTGCCCGATCCCGACACTCCGGTGATGACCACCAGCTTGTTGCGAGGGATAGTTACGTTGACGTTCTTGAGGTTATGTTCGCGCGCGCCCCGAACGACGATGTTCTCAAGAGGCATGATGAGTAAAGTTCCTCCACAGGGGTTTCCTCGAAAATCGGACAAGGCGCGATGCGCCGCAGATCGGATTGTAACACTGGCGGGCGCAGGATGTCAGGCGTTTTTGGTCAAATTTCGGAGCGTATGTTCTTGGATTTCAACCAGATGCCACCCTAAGAGGATGGCGCAGGATGACCGACCTGCTCGATGTGGATATCGGATCGCCGCAAGTCCTCCGTTACCTTGCCGAGCCTTGCCGCTGGTCCTGGTAACGGCCCGCATATGCGGTTTGACCATCGAGTGAGAACTGAACTGAATAGTTTTCAAGCATTGACTCTTCGAGTTGCTCTGAGTGTGGGAACGGAGTGGTAGAGACGTGGGATGATGGTGGCGTGACAAAGCGGAGCGGGCGCCTGATCGGCGCCCGCTCTGACTCTACGCTGGTTCGCTATATGTTTTCGCTACGGACACGAGCCATCACGTTCGGGCAGGCACTTGAAGTAGTACTGCTCAGGATGGGAGGAAGCCGGATTGTCCTTGGCGGCACTGTTGATGTGGCGAGCCGCGGCGTTTCCGAGATTGTTGTTGACAACCCTCACACCCTGGATTGCGGGTGTCTGACCGACAGTGCCGATTCCGTACACCTGGTCGAGCACTATTCTCCACAGCTCCTTGCCGGCTTCGGCGCGGGCCTTGTCAGGCAGAGTCATTCCCTTGCGGTACAATTCGAAGACGCGCGCCAGCTGCGCGGGCGGCTCCTCGCCCGCTTCACCGTTGCTCTGGAACCACGCGCCGTACTTAGGTCCGAAGCATGAACTGCTACCGCTCGGGAAGAATACGATGGGGTGGCCGTACATATCCTCGGCGCCCCAGGTGACCTCGACGTGGAACTGGTGCTCGTTCGCTTGCCTGCGCTGGGAGGCCAGGCTACGCTCCAACTGCCTGACGTCGACGTCGATGCCGATATCGCGCCAGTGTTCCTTAACCATTTCACCGAGTTCGGTGAAGTCCATGAACGACAGGTACGTCTGCATCTCAACTGTCAGGCGGCCGTTACCGTCGGTCCGCATCCGGAATCCCTCTGCGTCCTTCTCCGTCAGACCCAGTCCGTCGAGCATCTGGTTGGCGAGCTCAGGATCGTGTGTGGACCACAGAGTGCGCCACTCCGATTCCGGTCCAGGACTGTAGATCGTGTCCTCGCCCGGCGCGATGGAGCCGGGAACTCCGAGTCCGAGGAATAGTCCCTCGTTAATCTGGTCGCGATCTATCCCTAACGACAGCGCCCGGCGGAAGTCCGCGTTGGTCAGCCACTTGGCAATCTCAGGGTCGGCGTCGTAGTTCAGGTTCGGGCACAGCATCGCGTCTCCGCCGTGCCGTGTCGGGTCGAGACGCACCGTGTAGTTGCCTTGCTCTGCATTTTCAAGCATCACTGGCAGCTTCTGAAGATCCATATGGCGGGCCTGCTGGTCGAACTCTCCCGAAATCGCCCGCAGGTTCAGCACTTCGAGGTCCTCACCGAGAGTCATCTGCACCTTGTCCATGTACGGAAGCTGGTTGCCCGCTTCGTCCATCCAGATGCTGTACGGGTTGCGCTTCATCACCCAAACGGGTTCAGTTATGGGCTTCTCGAGTATCCATGCCGTCAGCGCGGGGAGTTCGGTGTTGTGAAACACGCTGTTCTTCTGTTTGAAGAAGTCTATCCAGTTGTCGTAGTCTTCGTCTTCCGCCATTTTCACGACGGCGTCAAGTCCTCCCTGCACGTAATCGGGATGGAATTGCTTCAGGTAGTGCGCAGGGGCGAAACCGCCGAGGGCCGAACGGCCCCACCTGGCATGGCCGCTGAGGGCCGACGTGCTGGACAGGTAGGTGGGAAGCACATAGTAAGGCTCTTTGGTTATGATCTGGACGGTGGTCTCGTCCACCTTCTTGAAGACTGCCTGCTCGCCGCCGACGGTCAACTCAGCTCTCTTGACAGGGTTGAGGTCGTCGTTGAGGTACATATCCTCATACCAGAAGATGAAATCGTCAGCGGTGAAGGGCGCTCCGTCCGACCACTTATGTCCCTCTCGGAGGAAGATGGTCGTGGTCTTTCCGTCATCGCTGACTTCCACGCCCTTGGCCATGTGCGGAACGATCTCGGTACCTTCGGGGTTCCAGAACAGAAGCCTGTCATGGTTGACCGCGCGGATCGCGTTGGCGGTGTCATTGGGTCCGATAAAGCCTCGTCTCCACACTCCGCCGTACTTGCCGATCTCGTGGGTGGGCCGTATCACCAGCGGCTCGGAGCCAACTCGCTCCGCGACGGGCGGAAGGTCGCCGGACGCGACCATTGCGGCGAGTTCAGGCGCCTCGCTGTACGTCGAAGGCACGAAGTCCTTGAGTACCGTAACGCCCTCGATGTCGCCGATGAGAGGAGACCGCTTGGGCTCCATCTCCATCTTGGCCTCAACTTCCTTAATGACCTCAACTTCCTTGACGACCTCGACTTCTTTCACCACCACCTTTTCAACTTCAACAGGCACTTCTACTTCTTTGATGACTTCCTTCTCGATCACCACCTGTTCAGGAGCCGCGGCAGGCGTTGCCTCTGAACCGCAGGCAACCGCCAACATCAGGATTATCAGCGGCACCCATATTTGTAACATCAGTTTCTTTCGCATGTGACCCCTCCCCTGGGCATCATTTGGATTCAACGGTCTCAACTATTCTTGTCCACTACTACGCAATAAGGGAAACACTTTATGAGCGTATATTCAGTCCCGACTCTAATATAGCGACGCTACTGACTATATGGGTCTGCCGCGTCTCGCAGTCCGTCCCCCAGGAAGTTGAAGGCGAGCACGACGATGATCACCGGAATCGCGGGAATCATCAACCAGGGAGATAGCGCCACTGTTTGTATGTTCTGGGCCTGCTGCAGCAGCACTCCAAAGCTGATCGCAGGCGGGCGCAGTCCCAGCCCGAGGAAACTGAGCGACGTTTCGCTGATTATCATTTCGGGCACCGCCAATGTGGTCGCGGCGATGATATGACTCAGGAAGGAAGGCACCATATGCCTGAAGATGATGCGCGTCCGACTGGCGCCCGCCAGTTCCGCCGCGACGACAAAGTCTTCCTCTCTTAGCGCCAGGAAGCGTCCGCGCACTACCCGCGCCAACTCTGTCCATGCGAACAGAGAAATAATGACGGTAATAGCAAAATATATCTTCAGAATAGACCAGTCCCGCGGAAGGGAAGCGGCCAGACCCATCCACAGGGGAATTGTCGGAACGGAGCGCACTATCTCGATTATGCGCTGGATGACCGTGTCTGTGAACCCACCGTAATACCCGGAGACGCCACCCAGGGTCACTCCCAGAAACAGGCTGAGCGCCACGCCGACCAGTCCGATAGACATGGAGACTCGCACCGCCAGAAGCAGGCGCGAGTAGAGGTCTCTGCCCTGCTTATCGGTACCGAACAGGCTGATCGCCTCGTAAGCGTCGTATTCCTGGGGAACGCCTATGAGATGATGGTCGGTTGGGATTATGCCGAGAAATCTGTACTCGAATCCACGAGCGAAGAATCGGAGAGGTATCCGCTCCTCGTCGTTGACGGTGTACACCCGCTTCATGCTTACAGGATCGCGCACTCCCTCCACAGGAAACACGTGCGGGCTGAACTTCCATCCGTCAAACCAGTGGACTGGCTGTGGGGTGATGTAAGAACGGTTTGCGTCCGACAGCCTGGTCTCCGTCGTTGCGAGAAATTCCGCGAAGATGGCTATGGCATAAAAGAGGAGCAGAACGACCAGCGCAACCTGAGCGACCCTGTGCTTACGAAAGCGCCACCACATAAGTTGCCACTGAGAAGCGGCATACACACGCTGATCGGCAGCGTCTTCAAGGCGTGCGGCCAGGGTCTGCTCTGCCATCGGCTACTGGCCCTCGAACCGGATACGCGGGTCAACGATAATCAATACAATGTCCGATAAAAAGGTCCCGACTACGGTCAACGCACCGATCAACAGAATGATGGTGCCAGCCAGGAACATATCCTGGGCGAGGAGCGCGCGGAGCAGCAGCGGCCCCACAGTGGGCAGACTTAGCACCACCGAGACGATGATACTCCCTGAGACTATGTACGGGAATATGTACCCGATGGTGCTGGCGAACGGATTGAGAGCAACACGCACCGGATATTTCAGCACCAACTTCCACTCTTCCATCCCTTTGGCGCGCGCGGTCACGACGTAGGGTTTGTGCAATTCGTCAAGCAGGTTTGCCCGCATGATCCGAATGAGTTGGGCGGTGCCCGCGGTGCCGAGGACGATTCCGGGCAGCCACAGATGCTTCATCATGTCCCAGAATCTGGCCAAACTCCAAGTGGCATCCACGTATTCGGAGGAGAAAAGCCCCCCGATATTAGCGTTCAGGTACTTGAATCCCAAGTACATCAACACTAGAGCAAGCAGGAAGTTCGGGATAGCCAGACCCAAGAAGCCGATGAATGTCATTGTGTAGTCTGCCAGGGAGTATTGTTTGACCGCAGAGTACACCCCTATTGGGAGGGCAACGATCCACACGAACAGCACTGCCATGGCCGCCAATGCGATTGTGGTCCACAGCCTGTCCCCGATAACATCAGTAACCGGAAGCCTGTACTCCATCGACAACCCGAAGTCGCCTTGCACTACGCGTAAGAGCCACTTGGTGTACTGGATGTACACCTGATCGTTCAGCCCGTACAGTTCTCGCAGCGTATCGGCCTCGTCCTCAGTGACTACCGTCCCCGACGTTTGCTGCGCGGCGATGTAGGCCGTAACGTAGTCTCCGGGGGGCAACTGTATGATAACGAAGGCGATTAGAGATACGACCCAGAGGGTGCCTACTGCTGCAAGGGAACGACGAACGAAGTAGGCCAGCATCTACGATAATTCTCCTCTATGCGGAAACTCGCCTATGACGTGTCTGTAATGACGACATAGCGGGATACTATCACGTCGAGTCGCCTTGGTCAATGCACATCTAATAGGCAACTTATTATTTGCAACATTGGCGACTGGCGGTTCGCGTCGAATCTTAGTAACTGATGTTACGCACTTAGCTATGAATTCCTAAACGAGAATGAGCCAGCTCAGCTACGAAATCTCTCTCAACTGCGTAAGGTCAGTTAGTAAAGGCGGCGATTCCTGCCAAATCAGTCTGAACGCTGGAAGCTATCGGGCAGGGCTGTTAGAATTCTATGAGCCAGTTTTTCCCTTGGATCGAGGTCAGAATATGCCGGTAGTCAATGAAGGTCTCGAACAGGAGCTTGGATACGTAACCAAGCCGTTCGAGCAGAAACACATACGCGCGCAGTGGGATCACGCCGACCCCCTGATGCAGGAGATAAGCCACCATCTGATAGTTGGCAACCACATCGAGGTGGACAGGCTCACACGGCAGGCGCTGGACGGCAGCTTTTCCGCCAACACGATACTCGATGACGGGCTGATAGCGGGAATGGCAATCGTGGGCATCAAGTTCAGGGACAACATAATCTTCGTGCCGGAGGTGCTGGTGGCCGCGCGCGCCATGAAAGCGGGAATGGCGCACGTCGAACCTATTCTGTCGGCGTCGGGGATAGAGCCGGTCGGAACGATCATCATGGGAACCGTAAAGGGCGACCTTCACGACATCGGGAAGAACCTGTGCATAATGATGCTGCGCGGCGCGGGCTTTGTCGTCCACGACCTGGGTGTGGATACCTCTCCGGACGAGTTCATCGAGGCGGTGATGGACAATGAGGCAGACGTCCTGGGAATGTCCGCGCTGCTGACGACCACAATGCCCAACATGGGCAAGACGATAGACGCATTCGAGGAGAACGGCCTGCGCGATGTAGTGAAGATAATGGTGGGAGGCGCCCCGCTGACACAGGAGTTCGCAGACGATTTCGGCTCGGACGGCTATGGCAAGGACGCCATGGAGTGCGTTGATCTGGCCAAACGCTTCCTCGGGCTTGGGGAGGCCGAGGAGACGCTCCTCGTGGGCGGCTGAGCATGGACAAGTAAGCATGGACAAGGTTGACAGAGAACGCTACCGGCTCAGCATGGCGCGATTGGAGGCAATCTTCCGCGACATCAACGATACGGCAAACGCGGTTTCCACCTATCGCTGCCCCTACAAGAACGCGCAGGACCGATGCACTGCCAAATTCGGATGCCGCAACCAGGAACGCGCCGTCCCGGACGGCGAACTGTTCATCTGCACCGGCGACGACAAGCTCGACTACCGCTCCGCCTGGGAAATTTGAGCGATTCTTAATCCGCCGTTCAACCTCTCTTAACATACGTGTGGTATTGTGGAATCGATGCTCAAGACACAAAATCAGACAAAAACCGCCGGGTGGATGCGCGACCTGGCCTCACACTACAACCGCGCAAGGGCCAGCTATCCCAATGACCGCCTCATCATCCTGTTCGACGTGGACGGCACCATAGTGGACCTCCGATACATGATGCTGTCCCTTCTCAGGGAATATGATAGAAAGCGGGGATCGAGCTTTTTCCGCCGTCAGGGACGTCGGACTTCGATTCACCGTCCTGGCCGTATCGAACCGCTTTAGTGTGACCCACAGTGGCTAATGGCGCGGCCAATCACCCATATCCGACGCGGCCACCGGGGTTTGTTCCGAGCCTGCTATATCGAATTGAGATCGGCTTATGGCTAAAATCAAATATGTGACAAGACCGGATGCGCCCAGACGCTCTTTGATAGAAACAAACGGCATCCGCCGACGATTTGTCGGCGAGGCGGTCGGAACATACCTGATGGTGATGATAGGCACGTCGTCAGTGGCGGTCGCCGCGATAACCGGAGCGCAGGTCGGCCTGTTGCAGGTGGCCGCCGTCTGGGCGCTCGGCGTCAGCCTGAGCATATACGCCACAGCCAACATATCCGGCGCGCACCTCAACCCGGCCATAACCCTGGCGTTCGCCATATTCAGGCGCGACGAGTTCGATCACAGACTCATTCCAATCTACTGGACCGCCCAGTTGCTCGGCAGCGTGATGGCGGGCCTGACGGTGCTGGGTATATTCGGCCCGGCCATCGCACACTTCGAGTCGGAGAACGACATTGTGCGGGGAGCCGAAGGAAGCCAGCGTTCTGCCATGGTGTTCGGCGAATACTTCCCCAACCCCGCCATTTACGGCACGGAGACGGCGGGTTCTATCATTTCCCCGCTCGGCGCGTTCTTCGTCGAGGGGTTCGGTACCGCGATCCTCGCCCTGGCGATATTCGCGCTTACGGACAAGCGCAACACCGGACTCACGGGAAACCTCGCGCCCCTGCTGATTGGCTGCACGATAGGAGTTCTCATATCCATGTTCGCGCCTCTCACCCAGGGCGGATGGAACCCGGCCAGGGACTTCGGCCCGCGCATCGTCGCATTCTTCGCGGGGTGGGAGTACATCGCGATTCCGGGGCCTTCGGGCGGATTCTGGATATATATACTCGGGCCGCTGATAGGCGCGCCCCTGGGAGCGGCCGTACACCATTTCCTGCTGAAACCCGCGCTGGGACAAGGTTCCGGCGATAAGAGATGACATGGACGGGACAACATGACAACCGCCCTGTTCGTTTGCGTACACAATGCGGGCCGCAGACCATCGCCAACCTCTGCAACTACTCCAGGACTCGGAGTAGCCGCGCGGTTCCTCACGCTAGAAGTCCAGGTGCGGCGGGTCGTCCTTCTCCAGCGGCAATTCCAGTATCACTAGGTCCTGCATGATTCCATATATGTCGCACACACGACCTTCCAGTACGGCGACCTCCTCGAAACCGGCTGCCCTGGCGGCCTGAATCGCGGGCTGCTCTCGCGTGTCAACCAACTCGAATACCAGCCGTTCGAGTCCCAGGTCCACTCCCAGTTGTATAAGCTCATCAATAAGGCGGGCGCCCAGGCCCTGCCCCCTGTACTCCGGATCCACGACTACGCGAAGTTCACCGACGTGTCGCCGCGCGGCGCGGCGGCTTCTGTGCAGAGTGGAGTCGGCCACTATTTTGTCGCCTGACACGGCCACGAGCGGGATGGTTTGCTCCAGGTTGATATTGTCGGTGAACTCCCGGATGACTTCGGGCGCGGTCACGTCGTTGTTCAGGTAGAACCTGTCTTCCTCCGGCACCCTGAGAAAGAATTGAAGCAGTTTCGCGCCGTCTTCGGATCGAAGTGGGCGGACGGTGACCTGGTGGCCGTCGTTCAGCGTCGCGCTGCGCGGAAATTTCCTTAGAAAAGCCGGAGAGTTCACTTCCAGGGTCACTTTGCTTCCTCCTTACGGTCGGGAGAACCGGCATACTCACCGAATCGCTCCACCCCGAAGCCATCTATCGGAATATCGGTCGCGCCCTTCGTAATCAGGTCGGCTACCGCCTTGCCCATGCCCGGGCTTATCAGGATCCCCTTCTTTCCCGCGCCCGTCGCCAGATATGCATTCTCCCAGCCCGGCGCGCCGCCGATAATGGGCATCCAGTCCGGCGATAGCGGTCTCAGGCAGGCGGTGTGAAGTACAAGCTCGGCGTCAGCCATACCTGGCATGAGGCTCACCGCGCCCGACATCAGCTTGTCCCTAGCCTCCACGGACGGGTTCATGTCGAAGCCTTTTCGCTCCTCGGTTGCTCCGACCCACGTCTGCCCGTCCTCACGGTGGTTGAGCGATACACCCGCGCCCTGGAAGTCCCTGTCCAATGGCGAGCCGCCAAGCCGCATCCTGAGTATTTCGCCCTTGAATGGTTCGATGGGAACCTGAATCCCAAGCCATTTCTCCACCTGTCCCGACCACGGCCCGGTGGCGAACACTACCGCGTCGCAGGAAATCTCGCCGGAGTCGGTCTGCACCGCCGACACTCGCCCGCCGCTCGTGCTGACCCCGGTAACGATTCCCGACACGACCGACGCGCCCATCGCTTCGGCGCACCTGGCGAGCGCGAGAGTGTAACGATAGCTGCTCAGTATGGCGTTGCCGCGCGTGTCCAGGGCGCGTATCGCGTCGCCGGAGATGCGAGGCTCTATCTCCCTGAGTTGAGACGAATCGAGCCACTCCGCGCTGAAATCGTCGTCGGCTGACTCGAATATGTCGTAGGTCGCTTTCATCTCCGCCATGTCCGAGTCGTCGAACGCGACGCGGACGGACGATATGACCTTATACCCGAAGTCCACGCCGGAAAGGTCGGACAGTTCCGGCGCTATCTCCCGGTGCATCCTGTACGATTCGATGGCCAGCGGGCCGAGCGGGCCGGGTATGCCCGCGCCCTCCAGCGGATTCAGGCCGCCCGCCGAATACCCGGATGCGTTCGCGGCGATGCTGTCCCGCTCGATTATCGTTGACTTCACGCCGGCTTTTGCCAGGTAGTAACTCACCGCGCAACCCGCGGCTCCGCCGCCCACTATGACTACATCTTCAATTTGGCTCATAGATCTCTCGACTTCTTTCTGAGGAACTCGGTCGGTTTCGAGGCTTTCGATAAGTGTCGCTTTATGTGGTGCTGGTGATGTTATCAGGTGTGTGCTGGTAGGCTGCTGGTGCAGTGTGCAGGTAGTAACTCACCTGCATTTCACCTGAAATTACCAGCATTTAGCTTTGGGGAGAAATTTTTCTTCCCGAAAATTTCGGCATTGATAAGTTGTGATTTATGTTTGTTGACAATGGACGGGTTCGTTTTTCGCTTCCGGATTGTTGAGGTAATTGTAGCAGAGTAAGGGAATACATGTGTAGTGATGCGGGAAACCTGGCTGAATTGGAAAGGGCTTGAAAACCAATGAAGCCTGCCCCGATGGAAGCAAAACCGATTATCAAAGAAAGTTTGCGGCTATATACATCTGCTACGATACCCGCCGGCACCTCGAAAAGAAACACTGTCGCTTCCAACACAGTACCCACAAGAACGAGTTGCAGTGGGTCCAGGCTTGCCTCGGTTATTCGATATACCGAAGACAGCGTCGCGAAAGTGAGAAAGGCCATCTCCCCAAAGACGGCCATTACAAGAAAGACTCTGACCGGAGCGAGTTGAAAGCGAGTCAAGGCCGGTTGTCTCTTGGGCCTGGCCTGCGGGCGCTGAATATAAGAACAGCCCCGATTGCGTAAGCGCCGACCGAGTAAAACCAGATCACGCTGTACCCGCCCGTCAGCCCGAAGAGCGCCGCGCCGAACGTCGGGCCGAGGCCGAGAAACACCATCTGGAACGGCCCCGCAAGTCCGGTTATCGTTCCATACGAGGCGCGACCGAAGTACTGCGCCAGCATCATGCTGCCCAGCACGTTCAGGCCGCCCGACGCCATTCCCCAGGCGATTGCGAAGAAGAATCCCGATACTCCGCCGCCGGTGACTATGAAAAACCCCGCGGTCACCATCGCCATGATCGTGGCGAAAGTGGCCAGCAGGCGGGGCTGATACTTGTCAGCCAGCAGACCCCAGCCCGGATTTACCAGCGCGCCGAGCGACGAACTCAGGCTGAGAGCGATGACCGCGACGGGCTGGGATATGCCCGAATCCACCAGGAACGGCACTATCTGGAATCCGACCGTGCCGGAGGTGAGAATGGTCAGCATCTCGGCGGACACAATGAACCAGAACGCGGAGGTCGCAAGCGCTTCGCCTGCCGTCCAGTCGTCTTCGCGCGTGGCGGCGCGAGCGCGTGGCCGTCCTCCGGGCGCGCCTGCGCGAGGAGTATTGGCGACGGGCTGGGTATCCCCGTCCGGCATAAGCCCTATGTCCTCCGGGCGCCGGCGCATTATCAGAAACAGCGGTATGACCAGGAGCAGCGAGAAGATTCCCAAAAGACGGTAGGCCACCCGCCAACTCGAAAGCGCGGCGATTACCGATATTATCTGTATATTGATCGCTCCTCCGACCGGCCTGAAGGTCGAGGTCAGCCCAATGGCCAGGTTGCGCTTGCGGTTGAAGAAGTTGACCGCGACCGTTCTGGGAACCACTCCGACAAGGTTGGGGTTGGCGACTGAGCGCGCCACGATGTAGGCCGCGTAGAAGTGCCACACCTCCCGAATTCCGGCCAGCGCGAAGAAGGACAGACCCACAATTACGGCGGCCAGGGGCATCAGG
The DNA here is from genome assembly GCA_965197685.1 of Dehalococcoidia bacterium. Lineage (GTDB taxonomy): Bacteria > Chloroflexota > Dehalococcoidia > Lucifugimonadales > UBA1123 > VXRN01. The sequence continues at coordinate 558,625 of CBDANP010000006.1, read as the reverse complement.
CGGCGGGGGCCGTGCCGGTCGGCCAGCCTGCCGAAGAACGGGGTGAGCAGGCCCGAACCCCACGTTCCGGCGGTAACAGCGTACGCTATTGTGCTGCGATCCCAGCCCATGTCCTCGAATATGAGGTTCTGGATTCCGCCGATAACGACCTGCGCCACTCCGGTTGCCGCGTATGTGCCGAGCGCGGCCATTCCGAGGACCACCCACCCGTAGAAGACAGGGGTACGCAGCGTCCAGTCAACAAGGCTCCGTATCCGACTCATTATATGAACTGCCGCTCATCGGTTCGGGCAGCCATGTACGGCAGAGCGCTCAATCACCAACACCGCCAGCGCCATTGAAGTGAGGCATGACGTCCTGGGCGAACGCCTGAAGCTGCTCCTTGAATACGCCGCGCCCCATGCCCATAGCCGCCGCCATGATGACGTGTTCCAGGCCGGGATAGCGCGCCTGCACGTCTTTCAGGTAGTCAACAAAGTCCTCCGGCGGCCCGCAGAGCCAGACCTTCGTTCTCACGCCTTCCTCGATACCCGGCCGTTCATCCAGCGACTGGCCCTGCGCGCTTCCGATTGAACTCATCTGCCGCTCGCTGTACCGGAGCATTCCCAGCGGGGCGGCAAACTTGGCGTGTTCCTCGAAATACTTCTCCGCCTCCCGCATCGCCTTGTCCGTATTCTCGGCGATGTAGAACCTGTAACCCAGCGCGATGTTCTCTCCCAGGGCGAGGTCGCGACCGTAACCGGCGGCGGCATCGCGGTAAGCGTGTATCCACCTGTCCACGAACGTCTCGGCGGAGGCCGAAATCACGCCCCTGATGTCGTTTCGCGCCATGAAGTCAATCCCGCGCGGGCTGCCGCTCACCAGGGGCTGCCACACCTGAACGGGCCGGTTGACGGGGCGCGGGACGAGGGTTATCTCCTCAAGCTCGTATCCCCTGTACGGGACGGGGGGAGGGATATGGTAGTTCTGCCCGCGATGGGCGAACGCCTTGGACTCGAACGCCTTCATTATTATCTCGAACTGTTCCTCGAACAGGGCGCGGTTGGCGTCGGAGTCGAGCATGGGCGCGCCGAGGGTCTCGACCTCGCGCGTGTGATACCCGCGCCCGATGCCGAAAATGACCCTGCCGCCGGTGAGAACGTCCGCGCAGGCGAAGTCCTCCGCCAGCCTGAGCGGGTGCCAGGCGGGAAGAACGTTGAATCCGCAGCCGAACCTCAGACGCTTTGTCAGTCCGGCCAGATGCGTCGCCAGCAGAATGATGTTCGGGATGCACTCATAGCCCTCGCGCTGGAAGTGGTGTTCGGCCATCCAGAGCACGTCGTAGCCCAGTTCGTCGGCGAGCCGGGCGACCTCGCTCGCCGTCCTGAAGACTCCAATGAGCCTGTCGTTGGAGTAGCGGCGGGCGTTGGCGGGAGTCCCGTCGTCTCCCACGCCCTCCATGTCTATCTGTCCCTGGTACAAAGCGCCGAAGGATTTGATCATCGTCTCACCGCAGAACTTGAATCATTGTCCCATGCCGGGTCCCGGAGCGCCGTACATATCGAGCCTTCGCTGCGACGCGCTCTCGACACCCCATGAGATACGGGGATTCTATTCCAGCGGTGGAAAAGATAGCAACGGGAAGGGTTGACTGCCAAGAAAATCGCATAAGTAGAATTATAGTAGTCGAGGGGCCGTCAATCCCTGGGTTCCCGCTTTCGAGGGAATGACAGGTGAGCGAGGTGGAGGGCTTTTGCAACTTTCTCCAGGCGATAGAAAGTTGACAATCCAGACCAATCTTTCTATCATTAATGTGGTTGAACTGGCCGGCGACAAGGCTCCAAGGGAGTCTTCCGGGGGGCCCCTCGGATAGTCGGCCACACCTCTCGCTAGTAATAGTGGCGCGTTCCTCTTCCGAACAGATCGAATTCTGTTCTGATTTTATCCTTGATGAGATCGTAGAACTGGGTATCCGCCCGTTCCCACTTTCTGTAGATAGCCCATGAACAGTAATCCGCGACTTGCAGGCATGGGGCAGATTCCGCAGGCCACATGACAGATACATTACCCCCTGCGGGAGATGTCTGTTCCATTACGTCCCTAACCACATTATAGAAACCCGTTCGCTTTTTCCCCGCGCCGATTGATGACGATATGACGAATAGCTCGTCCGACTCAGAAACTATCCTCGAAGCAATGCCTTTCATATGGAAAAACCAAGCGTATTGGTAGAATCTTGTCTCTGGCCGGATTCCAGGGTACGCCTTCCGTTTTTCCAGTATGGTGGCGTCAACTCTAAAAGCGTGTCCGCTGAGAATATCGAATACTCTTTCGCGAACACGCCACGAATCGTTGTTTGCGTGGAAGCCCTTGGCCAAGTCTAGGCCGTCCCACACCAGTTATCTTCTCAATTCCAGCGAGTCGGACTCGATTGAGTGGTCGTCTATCAGCACCGTTGTCAATATGAACGTCTTGGAGGCATCCGGATGTCGGCTAAAGTTGAAGTTCCCTGATTCATCAGCGTAGATGTATTTTCGCATTCTGCCATCATAGCACTCCGCGAACCACCCGTTGAAGACAGGACACGACTAGGGTACAATACCCAGTGTGGTGGATAGTGCGCTATTCGCTCGCCTATTCTCTTGCGTATCCTCAAAATCAAATCAAATACTGGGGGCTGAAGAATGTCGGATAAGGAAATCACTCTGGTCTCCCACCTGATGCGTCGCGCGGGATTCGGAGCGGCAAGGGCTGAGATTGAAGAACTGTCAGAAAAGTCGTATGAAGACATTGTGGAAGACCTGCTCCACCCGGAGCGAGTCGAAGACCTGGAAGAGGACATACTGAAACGCTACAACATCGAGCTTTCGTACCACGACGCGGTTCAGTTGTGGTCGGGACGCTGGATATGGCGAATGATAAACTCCAAGCGTCCGCTCGAAGAGAAGATGGCGCTGTTCTGGCACCACCTCTTCGCCACCGCATGGTACAAGAGCGAGCACTCGCCGACCACAATAAACCAGATCGAAATGTTCAGAGAGGTTGGAATGTCCGACCTTCGGACTATCCTCGTTGAATTGTCCAAAGACCCGGCTATGAACTACTGGCTGGACAACTGCGAGAACCACGCCGGCCAGCCCAACGAGAACTGGGGCCGCGAGCTTCTGGAATTGTTCAGCATGGGCGTCGGCAACTACAGCGAGGACGACATAAAGAACGCCGCGCGCGCCTTCACCGGATGGACATTCAAGCAGCCCATCCCGCTGTATCCCTTCGGACACTACGAGTCGGGGTTCGAGTACATACCCGAAGACCACGACGACAGCGAGAAGACGTTCCTCGGGCACAGCGGAAACCTCAACGGCGAGGACATTGTAGATATAATCGTTCGGCAGGAGCCTACGTACAGGTTCCTGGCCCGCCACCTGTACAACTTCTTCGTCGCGGACGAGCCGCAGGTTCCTTCCTGGAGCATCGAGCCTCCCAACGACCCGGAGGCGATAGACGCGCTGGTAGAGGCGTTCCAGGAGAGCGACGGGCAGATAAAGCCGGTGCTGCGGACACTGTTCAACTCCGACTTCTTCAAGCAGGCGCAGTTCAAGAAGGTCAAGAACCCCGCGGAGCTTGTGGCCGGAACCATCAAGCTGGTCGGCACATACGACTTGCTTCCCGCGCACGGACAGTCTGTCGGCGCGCTCAGCGGCGCGACGGCGGTCATGGGACAGGCCCTGATGAACCCGCCCACCGTCGAGGGCTGGCACACGGGTCACGAGTGGATAGATGGCGGAACGCTCAACGAGCGCGTCAATTTCGCGGTCAACCAGTTCAACGACACCTCCGCGCCCGGCGTCCAAGACATCATATCCAGGCTCTCCGAGAGCGGGACGCTTTCACCCGGCCAGCTTGTGGATCGCTGCCTCGACCTCGTGGGTCCGCTGGAAGTGGGCGAGGACACCCGCACCGCGCTGTCGGCGTACGCGGACAGCGTCGGGGACGTTGACCTCGGCACCGATGAGGCGAAAACCGAAAACGCGGGCAAGGTGGCGCGTATGCTCCAGCTTATAGTAGCGTCCCGCGAGTACCAGTTCGCATAGGGTTTCAGTCATTCCCGCGAAAGTGGGAACCCTCGAAGAGGCTCGCCGCTCGGCAATCCATACGCCAAACATATAGACGCGCTCAATACCTTCAGGAGGTATAACTCAAATGGCAGGCAACGGAAACGGAAAAGACCCCGTCCTGGTAATCGTCCAGCTGACCGGCGGCAACGACTTCATGAACACCGTCGTTCCATATACCAACCCGGTGTATTACGACAACCGCCCTCTTGTGGTTGTCCCACAGGACCAGGCCATACCAATCAATGACACACTGGCATTCCACCCTGAAATGGGCGCGTTCAAAGACATATACGACCGTGGAATGGTCGGAATCGTACAGGGCATCGGATACCCCAACTCCAACCGATCCCACTTCAGGGGCATGGACATCTGGCACACCTGCGAGCCGGACAAGGTGTCCACCATCGGCTGGGTAGGCCGCACCCTAAGAGAACTGGACCCGGAGGGGGTGAACCCGCTGACCGGCATCAACTTCGGCGTAGGTCTTCCCCGCGCCATGGCAATGCCCGGCGTGCCGGTGACCAGCGTTTCCAACCTGGACAACTACGGGCTTATGACCGGCATAGAGGCGCAGGAACAGCGCGACCAGGCTCTGGACATATTCAAGCAGATGTACGGCCCGGCCGTCGGCACGGGCGTGGTGATGGAGTACCTGTCCAGAACCGGCCAGGACGTGCTTTCGGGCGCGGATATACTCAAGGCAGCCCCGGAGCAGTACGAGTCCACCATCGAGTACGCCGACAACCCAATCGCAAAGAGCCTGCGCGACGTGGCTCGAGTGCATACCGCCGACCTGGGCACGCGCATCTTCTACACCTCGCACGGCGGATACGATACCCACGCCAACGAACTCCCGACACATCCCAAGCTGGTAGGCGACCTCTCCGGCGCGATCTATGACTTCTTCGCGGACATCGAGGAGCACGACGCGGACGACAATGTCGTCATGCTGGTGTTCACTGAGTTCGGTCGCCGCATCTACGACAACGGATCGGGAACCGACCACGGATCGGGCGGCGGCGCTTTCATCATAGGCAAACCCGTTGAGGGCGGACTCTACTCCGAGTACCCGTCGCTGGAGCGCAGCCAGTGGGTGAAAGGCGAAGACCTGGCGCACACGATAGACTACCGCGGCATCTACGGAACGATGCTGGAACAGTGGCTCAGCGTAGAGGCCGCGCCGATAGTCAACGGCCAGTACGAGCAGATAAACCCGTTCAAATAGCGACTATGCGGAGGGAGCAGGGACAGAAATTCTGGCTCCCTTTTCTTCACGGAGGCAATCGAAATGGCACAACCATACGCTCTACTCAGGTCCGGCTATCCCTTCTACCTGACTATGGGACAGCGCAGGGTAACTACCAATCCAGTGGACATCGGGTTCGGAAAAGAGAACGTTTACGTTCTCACTCGCGGAGGTCTCGGCAATGATGTCAGGGTCATCAACTGGGAGGATGAAAACCTCGGCAGGCGCGGAGAGGGCAACTTCACCTGGCCGGCCGGGCTTCTGGTTGACGAGGAAGAGAATCTGTACGTCTCGGACGAGGCGAAGAATTCCGTAACCATTATGGATAAGGATGGAAACGTCCTGGAGAGTTGGGGAGAACAGGGTTCCGAGGATGGCCAGCTAGACCGCCCGTCCTCGCTGGACTTCGACCCCGACGGCAACATTCTGATTTCCGACACGATGAATCATCGTGTGCAGCGATTCACACGCGACGGTCAGCACCTTCAGACCATCAGCGCGGGGCAGGGCAGCGGTCCCGGCGAGATGAATATGCCCTGGGGTGTAGCCGCCGACGAGGCGGGTGACGTTTACGTGGCGGACTGGCGTAACGACCGCGTGCAGAAGTTCTCGGCGGACGGCGAGTTCGAGTTCGAGTTCGGATCTTCAGGCAGTGAGAAGGGTCAGTTCAACCGACCCGCGTCCGTGGCCGTGGACGCGCACGGCGACATCTACGTCTCCGATTGGCTCAACGACCGGGTGCAGATGTTCAACTCCGAGGGCCGCTTCATAGAGCAGTTCCTGGGTGACGCGAACCTATCCGTGTCGGGCAGAAAGTACATTCTCGCCAATCCCACAACCCTGCGCCTGCGCGAGATGACCGACCTGGAGCCGACACGCCGCCTCAGCGCGCCCGGCTCGGTGCGCGTGGACTCGGAGTTCCGCCTGTTCATCTGCGACTTCGGCCAGCACCGCATCCAGGTATACAAGAAGGAAGCCTACGAACTAGGCGAGGACCAGATACTGCCGCCGATGCGGAACCCGATACTGTTCACGACGTAGGAGTCGGGCTACATAGGATTAACGCTGAAGGGCGGGCCACTGAGGTCCGCCTTTTTTTGTCGCCTTAGATATTTTGGCCGAAATTCCTCTTGACAGACTTGCTCTGTATGTGGCGCCCTATATGTACTGTCTTGAAAACGTGCTTCACCATGACACAAAAACGCAAGACAACACCTCAAAATGGTTTGGCAAAGACTTAGTGTTTACAGCAAAGGGTTCGGAAATGAGCAACCAGTCAGTGATAGATACTCTGAAAGCCGCCATCCAAGAGATGGAAGCGCAAAAGCGTCAGATAGACGCGGATCATCAGGCCCTTGTGTCCACTCTACATTATTTTGAGCGACAAGAGCAGGAACCACAGGCATTGCGGCCACACACACAACAGTATGCGTATAGTCCCCCTTCTTCATCAAACGAACTGCGAACCGCGATGTACGAGATTCTGAGCACTGAGGGTCCGTTACACCGAAATTTGATACACGAACACCTTAGGCAGAAAGGAGTACATATTCCAGGTAGAGACCCTATTAACAACATAAGTGCTCATCTCAGTAATGACGACAGGTTCAGAAATGTCGGTCGCGGCACGTGGGATCTGGCAAATCCACCCGATGACGGTATGGATACAGCAACGGGAGAAGATAGCGATGACGATACACTGGATGTTCCGTGGTAGAGTAAGAGGAGTTAATAGGAGGCTCTAACTATGGCTAGCAATAATGGACGTAAGCGGATACGCAAACAACGCAAGAACACAATGAGCACAAACAAGGGGTGCAAGAACATGAATGGACACAACAATCTGAAATACGCGCAAGCCTGCATGACTATGCAAACCACTCGCCGGGGTACCCGCAAGAGGCGAAGGTTTACCCATCAAGGTTCGGAAAGCAGTAGATGTATTCAAGAATGGGAGGGACAGCGGCTCAGGTTTCGGGCGAAAGTAGCTAGATTTGGGACAAGGCGACATGGACGATGTTCACGTCTGCGCACAATTCTCCTCGTAGATATTGCCTTGGCACAAGACGGAACAAAAGTGTCGGACCACTTCTGGCTTGATAAAGGGCTTTGGTCTCGGGACCTACATCCAAGAGTAGAGTTTGAGTTTACGGCTCAAGTTAGACGTTACTCGAAAGGATACCAAGGTCGGGGCCGAGAACAGAAACCGGACTTCAAGTTGGACAGACCTAGTGACGTATCTAGAGTAAGAAGAATATAAGGTTCGCGATTGCCACTCGGCCATGTCGCAAGATTGTGATTTGGGTCGAGCGGCAGTCTTAGTTTCGCTAAGGCAAAGTCTTGTAAAAGGGGGCTCGCGTGGTTCTCTCAAATTATCAGGATCGGATGTACATCGAAGAGCGAGATAAGCTGGAGGCCGTAATTCGATACATCGCCGAACGTCATGTGCAGTTGGAGACCGATGACACGACCGCTTGGGGTTCAAGAACAGCTAGGGCTATCATCGAAATTCTCATAGAGCATTCGGACACCTTGTATGCAGGCTTGGAACGCCCGTACTTCGGGCGGATAGATTTCCGCCCGATGAATGAGTCAACTTCCAATGCGGACACGCACGGGGATGAGTCGGCTCAGGTCGAAGAGCCAGCGCGCAGAATATACGTAGGAATCAACATACCGGCAGTGGATACAGCTGCCACAGAAATCGTTAGTTGGACAGCCCCTGTGTCGGAACTCTGGTACAACCCGGACTACGAGAACGCCGGATACACCGCGCCAAAAGGCCACGTTCGCGCCAAGCTCGACCTCAAGCGCCATATCAAGATCCGAGAAGGGGAGTTGGAGGACGTAAACGAGATGTTTCGTCGGCAGCTGCCCGCCGCCGATGTTCATAGTGTGGATATGCTGACCGAGGCATTGAGTGGAACAGGGAACGAGGACGGTCACCTGCAAATTATTGTGGAGACCATCGAGCCGGAACAGTACCAAAGTATCGCTAATGTCAGTGACAAGGTCCTGATAGTCCAGGGCGCGGCGGGAAGCGGCAAGAGTGAGATCGGGCTGCACCGCATAGCCTACCTGCTGTCGCCGTTCAACGGCATTCCTGAACCCGAGAGGCCGACGCCAAGTACCACGCTCTTCATCGGGCCGTCGCAGGCATTTCTGGAATACGCCGCCGACATTCTTCCGGGCTTGGGAGTCGCGGAGAACGTCAAGCAAACCAAGTTCAGCGATTGGCTCATCAGCCGTTTGTCTGAGGTTGTCAGGATTAGGCCCAGGATATGGAACGACCTTCTGAACAATGGCACGATGAGACGTTTCAATGAGGAAGCCGAAACCTTCAAAGGCTCTCTGGCAATGTCCGACGCCATCGAGAGACACGTGAAAGGGCTTGTGAATGATACGCGGCGTAGGCTCAGGCGTCTGCCCGAACTTGTTGACGCGCGCGACGGCAATATCCGCATATCCAGAGATGAGATCAAGCGGGTAGTGAATGAAGTTCTGCGTGACTCAAATAGCATCGTTGGCCTGAACAGGCGGAGAGAGAACTTCATCGCGCAGATTACCAACCTCGCCCTGAACAAGGGGCGGAACAGTAGTCGGTTTCGTGGCCTTAGACCGTACCAGATACGGGATGATTTGAGGAATCGTCTGGTGGAACCCTGGTGCGACACGCAGTGGAAACGCTTGGACTTCAAGGAAGAGTACGTATCGTTGCTGTCTGACTCAGAGGATATGTCAAGACAGGCGAAAGGCACCCTCACATTGGAGAACGCCCGGGAAATGGCGGATTCGGCTCGCCGTAGGTTGGTGGAGGGCTTCGACGACTCTGACCTCGGCGCATTGGCCTACTTAGACCACCTGCTCAACGGAACTATCCAGAACAGATACAGGCACATCGTGGTTGACGAAGCGCAGGATATCTCCCCCATCGAGTTCAAACTGCTCAGCGTAGCTTCCTCCAACAACTGGTTCACCGTGCTTGGGGACACCGTCCAGAGGCTCACCCCTTATCGTGGCATCAGGACATGGAAGCGCGACTTGATGCGTGTTTTCGGACTGTCTGATATAGAGGTTCAGCCCGCGCGCAGGTCGTATCGCTCAAACAAACACATAACGCTATTCAACAACAGGATACTCAGAACTTTCGATAAAAACATAGACGCTCCCATCCCATTTGAGAGAGACGGCCACCGGGTCGAGTACCACCGACACCGAACAGCTGGCGATATGCGTGAGGCAGTAGTCGAGAACGTCTCCCGTATTCGTTCAATGGACGGACTTGAGAACGCTGTCATCGCAATCTTGGCGAGGGATACCCAGAACCTGAAACGATTCCAAGAATTCTGCAAAGAGGCGGGCATTGATGGGATAACCCTGATTGGTCAGGAGCGTTACAGCAACTCCTCGACCGTCCTCGCTCGAATCCCCGACGTGAAGGGGTTGGAATATGATGCGGTAATCGTCATGGGGGTTAATGAGTCGTTCTCCGATACGACCTTTAACAAAAAACTGCTCTACATAGCCACCACCAGGGCAAAGCACTACCTTGCCATCCACTGGTCGGGACAACAGTCTCCGATATTGAAGTCTATCTACAGCGGGGGAGTCAGGGTCTTTCGGTTATTTGGGAACAGTATTAGACTTAGGGTATGAATACAGAGGGATTGGGTAAAAGCCTACTCAGAGCGTTCGAGGAGGTTCCCGATCCCCGTTCAGCCCATGGTCGTCGCCACCCTTTGAGCGCCATCCTGTCACTGTCGGTATGCGCGATGGTCAGCGGCGCGCGCAGTCTTTATGCCATCGCCCAATGGGGAAGGATGCAGGATCCTAACACACTGAAGGAACTGGGGTTTACAAGAGACAGAACCCCTGCGGTATCCACTCTGCACAATGTATTTGCAAGAATGGACACCGATGCGTTCGAGTCAGTGTTGGGAGAATGGGTCGAGTCCTGGTTGGGAACGCAAGAGGATGCAATAGTGGAGGATGCAATAGCGATAGATGGCAAGGCGCTGAGAGGGGTACACGGGGATCAGATACCAGGAGTTCGACTGGTGGCGGCCTATACCCATCACAAGGGTCTTGTGGTGGGTCAAAAAGGGGGGACTGTTCGGAGAAGCGAGCGTCCGAACTGAACATGGCGGGGAATCTGCTGGATAGAGTGGTTGTTTCGGACAGGGTTGTAACCGGAGACGCGCTCTACTGTCAGCGACAGTTGTGCGAGCGGATTGTGTGCGAGGGTGGGGACTATCTGCTGATAGTCAAGGGCAACCAAAAGAGCCTGTACGAGGACATAGAGTTCTGTTTTGAAGAGCCGTTGTCTGGGAAGTACGCCTATGCTGAGACCGAGGACAGTCATGGAGACCGCTGGGAGCGTCGCAGACTGTGGGCTACGGATATGCTGAAGACGTATCTGGACTGGCCGGGACAGCGGCAGGTGATGAAGGTGGAGAGTTGGCGCATGGTGAAAGGCAAGGAGACTCGCCAGGTGCGATATGCCATAACCAGTCTCGGAACTCAGATACCGGCAGACAGGCTTCTTGGTCTGGTGCGAGGTCATTGGGGTATAGAAAATCGTCTGCACTATGTGAGGGACGTTACAATGGGCGAGGACAACAGCCAGGTGCGAACCGGTTCAGCGCCACAGGTGATGGCTGCGTTGAGAAACCTGGTGCTGAACATACTCAGGATGTGTGGTGAGAAGAATATAGCGGCTGCCATCAGGAGGGTAGGCTGGAGACCCAACGGCGCTCTACAACTGCTCGGACTATTGTTATGAAAATAACCGAAAGACCCTGGTCCTGCGTTGGTTGGCGTTGACAGGGGGGGAACTACGTGATAATCTACAGTAGCCATGAGATGTATTCAGTATAAATAAAATTTATGCTGAGTATAATCCATAGGTTAGCCAAAATAATAGGAGGTATGTCTAATGGCTGGTGAAGGCAGAATGGACATTGAGATCATCTACTGCGTACCTTGACAGTATCACGGTGTTGCGGCCTGGATGGTCAACGAGTTCGTAGCGGAAGGCGGTAAGGACGTAGCCATTGAGGTGAAGCCCGGAGTGGGCGGAGTCCTGCAAGTGTTTGTTGACGGCGACAAGATATATGACAAGAAGGAAGAGGACGGCCAGACGCCGCACCTGAACCGCGTCAAGGAACTGCGGGCAATCGTGCGAGACAGGCTGAACTCCCTCGCGGCAGCGGCCGACGACAACTAGCACGGCATACGAATCCTGAAACGGAAGACCCCGATAGATCGGGGTCTTCTTTTTGTACAGTACCCGGACGCGCCGAATATAATTTATCGGTTGACCTCGCGGGCGCTGTACAGATATATTTTATCGGGTGAATTTCTCTGGGAAGTCTGGTGGGTACGCGGTCGGATTTCATCTCACTCTACGGGAGAGACTCAGCCCCGGTGAGGGCGTCGCTAATACCTGAACCCCATACTATACATGGAGCGGTGAATTGGAAGAGCAGACTTCGAGCAGGCGTCTATGGGCAACGGTGGCGATATTCCTGCTGCTTGGCATTCCCGCAATTATACTGGGAGCGCCTCATCTCTGGGGCGCGGGCACGCATATCAACCCGATAGTAGCGGTGCTGATATTCGGAGTGGGAATAGTAGCGGGCGCGTTCCTGCTGTCCTGGGCGGCGGAGGTGGCCCAGTTGGACGTGTCGGCATCGCTCGCCATCGCGGTTCTTGCGCTAATCGCCATCATGCCCGAGTACGTAATAGAGTTCGTGCTCGCCAGCGAAGCCGGAGCGTCTTTCGACCCGGTTTCGGGAGTGGTTACGGTAGAGATGGAAAGAGTCGCGGCTAACGTAACGGGCGCCAACCGGCTGCTGATAGGGCTGGGCTGGGCAGCCGTGATTCTCATATACTGGCTGAAGCGACGGCGCGTTCTGGATATGCGCGGAACGATGGGACTGGAAGTAACCATGCTCACCATCGCCACACTTCTCACCCTGCTGATATTCTTCATGCAGCAGGTGCATATGATTCTGGCGGTCGGCCTTATTCTGCTGTACGTCGCCTACCTGTGGATAAGTTCCACGCGAGAAGCGGAGGAGCCAGACCTCATTGGCGTGTCAATGGCCATGGGATCGCTACCGACCGCCCGGCGGCGGGCGATGGTCATTTTCCTGTTCATGTTCTCCGCCGGAGTCATAATAGCGGCTGCCGAGCCTTTTGTGCACGGCCTGATAGAAACCGGAACGGAGTTCGGCATAGATGAGTTCACTCTCATCCAGTGGATCGCGCCGCTGGCCTCGGAGTCGCCGGAGATAATTATCGCCGTTCTGTTCAGCCTGCGCGCGAATCCGGTGGCGGGCCTTACCGCGCTTATCTCCTCGGAGGTCAATCAGCTTACGCTTCTGATAGGAAGCATGGTGGTCGTGTTCAGCGGATCGGCAGGCGAAATATTGAACTTCCCTCTGAATGAGCGCCAGTCCATCGAATTCCTGCTGACGACGGCGGTGTCAGTGTTCGCGCTGCTGCTGGTTGCCAAGCGGGTGATAAGCTGGAAGGCGGGGGCAATACTGCTCATCCTGTTCATAGCGCACCTGCCGTTCCTCGATCCGAACCAGCGACTGATATTCGCGCTGATCTACTTCGGCCTGAGCGCAGCCCTGCTTCTATACGATTTCTGGGGCAGGGACTTCAGCAGGATCAGGATGCTGTTCAAGGAATAAGACGCATAGAGCCGCAGCGCAGGGGATATTTATCTAACTGCATACCCTGTGCTACTGTTGCCTATACCCATGAAGGCAACTTCGATGGCTGTGATATAATCCTTTACAAGCGCAGTAATTGAAGGGTGCGTGGCTGATGAGAAGTCAAGATACATCTCCCGAACAACATACAGCGAAACTGCCTCCGCGTAAGAGGCTGGTGGACGACTCCCTCGCCATTTTTGATATTATGTTGGGAGCGATAGCTGGCGGCGGGCTCGCTGTGACCCTCGTCGAAGCGTTCGGGGCGCGAATAGGTGAAGTAAACCCGATGGTTGGCTTTGTCGGCCCAATAGTCGGCATGGCGCTGGGCGGACTTCTGGGCAAAAAGGTGTCGGATATTCAATATCGCAATGGAACCCGGTAGTTGATCTGGCCACCCACTCCACTTGCGATTTCAGTGTTGCTTGGAATTCTGTTTCTATCCTTGACTATCATCCGCCGAGGCATTCCAAAGTTCAACGAAGGTCAGATCTTTTCATATGTGTACAATGCATTCTCCATCTCTTTCTTGATTGGCCACTTATTTTTCCCTGCCATCTGGACGACAGCCGCTTTCATGATTAGAGGTGGGACCATGGAGGAAAATCTGTACCCTGGAGCAGCTGTCGGCAGTCTTATGTTCTGGACATTCGTATCATCTCTCATAGCTACCGGCGTAGTGCTATTCCGATTCTATCTGGGCCTCAATCAAGCGTCTCCAGCGATGAAACGGGAGCATAAGCTGACGGGGCGCGGCTATTCCTGCTCCCTCTCTATCCACTCCGCGGCCTTTTCGGCGATCATTATGGTTGTCGCGTTTGTGTTGGCGCGCACAACGTCTGGCATGACGGAGGCGTCAACGACCCTCAGCCCCTGAAGTCCGTGAACGCGCAGGTACTGGTCCACGACGGCCATGGAGTCGGAGGCAAGCCCCATTTTGCACGTGCCGGATGAGTGGTGCTGGGTGCCGACGTTGGCGAGTATCCAGGCGTCGAGGGCGGAGTCGCTGGCAAGGTCTTCATCGGTGGGGGCTACACGCTCGACGAGCAGGTCGGACAGCGGAGGGGTCTGGGTAATCCGGATGCAGTCCCTGACTGCGCCACGCATTCGCTCCCTGTCCCATTCGTCGGTCAGGTAGCGATAATCCAGAAGTGGCTGTTCGCGGGGGTCGGTAGATACAAGGCTGATGCGGCCCGATGTGACCGCCTTTTGCAGCGCGACGCTGAATCCGCTGTACGACTCGCCTTCCGGTATCTCGATGGTGGTGGGGCGGTGTTCGCTGGTGAGCAGAATGGGGCTCATCTGCATATCGTTTCTGTGCGGGGAGCCGGGCGTGGTGTATCTCATGCCTGCCTGTATGGATGGGGCGTTGTCGGGCGGGTCGCCGACGTTGGTCTCGAACAGCAGGAACACGGCGGGGTGGTCTCTCAGATTCTCGCCCACGCCGGGGGTATCCCTTACGACGGGGATGCCGAACGATTCGAGGTGTTCCCTGGGGCCGACGCCGGACAGCATGAGCAGGTGCGGGGAGTTTATCGCCCCGCCGCACAGGATTATCTCGCTGCCATAAACCTGGAAGGCGTCGCCGCCGCTCTCGGCCTCTATGCCCACGGCGCGGCTGCCGTCGAATATGACGCGGTGGGCGAGAACCGCGGAGCGAACGGTCAGGTTCAGCCTGTGCCTGGACATAGACAGGTAGGTCAGGTTGGTACTCATCCTCACCCCGTCAACGTTGTTGAGCGGACGCGGACCGACGCCCTCTGCCTCGGGGTGGTTCTGATCGAGAGCCTCCGGGTATCCGGCAGCAAGGCAGGTTTCCCAGAAACTGCGCGGCACGGGCATAAGCTCGTCTTTGGAATAGCGGCGGACGGGTATTGGGCCTTCGCCGCCGTGGAAGTCGTCCGCGCCAAAGGTCAGGTCGGTCTCGGACTTGCGGAAGTAGGGCAGGACGTTCACGAATGCCCATTCGGGGCTGCCGAGTTCGGCCCACTCGTCGTAGTCCTCGGGTATGCCCCTGAAGAAGACCTGGCCGTTGACTGAGCTGGAGCCGCCGGTCAGCTTGCCCCTGGGCAGCGGGAAGGGCGGCCTGTCGGGGGTGGCGGTGGCCATGTATCCCCAGGTCTCGGCTTCGGGGCCGTAGGCGGCGGCCCACACGGAGTTGCCGAACTTCACACTGTCCGGCATCGTGTCGAAATTGGAATAGTCCGGCCCCGCTTCCAGAAGCAGGACGGAGCGGTCCGGGTTTTCAGTGAGCCGTGACGCCAGTACGGAGCCGGCAGATCCCGCTCCAACGATAATGTAGTCGTACCGCATATCAGTATCCCCCAATGTCGCGCGCGAATTTGTGTATGAGCCAGACAATAATGCTCAAATCGCGGCGCGTCAACCGGGGGATGACGTATTGGGCCAGGGAGCACGTTCAACTTCAACGCTTCCCGGCTTCGAGCCGGCAGAGTCAATGTCGCTATCTGTCAATGACCTCGAACAGTTGGAATTCCCCCCCGCGAGGCAGGCCCGCGAGTGCCGTAACGTCCCGGCCGCTTGAGCGCATACGGGCATACAGGTAGAAGTCCATCTCGGACATATAACTGGTGGTAAGGAAGAATGGTATGTCGCCACTCTCTACCAGGCGTGACAACTCCGCGCCGTCCACCAGATTGTTCATCTGGTACTCGGAATAGAGCGGCAGAACCGGCTCTCCGGTCAACATTGATACAAACGCGCCGGTGTTGTAGGTATCGCTGGCGAGGAAGTAGCGGCTGTCGGCCCTTCGCTGTTGAACATAGTCCATCGCGGCGTCCAGGTCCTCCGGCTCGATTCTGACAATCGCGGTTATCAGCGCGCCCTGCCGTTGGCGCATGCGTTCCTCCGGCGTAGGTTCGGGGTCGACGGCGCCGGGAATGTCCACCATGTCGAACCCGATTCTGCCCAGTGTGTCGTCGCGGGGATTGATGAGGTTGTGCAGGCTGACGACCGATGTCAGCATCGTAAGCGCGCCGAGCGCGGCCACTATCGTCACCGCGGCTGCATTGGCCCTGAAAGGACGCCACTGGAAATACATGAAAATCGCGCTTGCGGCGACGGCAAGCGCAAGCAAGGTGGCGATGACCGCGCTGCGCCCGAAATAGTCCGCGACCTCGCTCACGCTGCTATAGACGACCGCGCAGTAGAACGATCCGGCCAGCGCGATTGCGTACACCGACCACCTTGTCAGCCCGCCTCTTCTCAGGAGGGACGGAATGGCCGCGACGCCGATGCCCGTCAGGGCGGCCACGGCTGGGGTCGCGGCGGCCCAGTAGGTGGCGAGCCTGATGGTCGCGCCGCCGAATCCGATAACCGCCACACCCAGCCATACGACCCACAGAATTCGCATATCCGGCCCGGACGCTCCCGACTCTGCAGTGTGGCGTGAACCTGCCCGTGCGCCCTGGCCTTCGGTGAAGGAAGCGATATACGCCCATGCTCTCGACCCCCGCAGCCGGAGGATGAACCTGGACTCTGCGGCGCTTCGCAGCGCGCGTTCCCATAGCGCGGTTCCGACGGCGAGAACCCCGATTGCCGCCGCCGGGAACAGCGACACGCCGAAGTATAGGCTCATAGGCCCGGTGACGAACCACAGGATGTCTCGCCGGTGTCTCGCGCCGTATTCCAGTTCCCCGAACCGTTCTCGCAGGTTCCAGCCAAAGATCATGTCCCATACGCTGTCGGCGTGCATAACCGAGTCATACGCCCAGGGCGTAAGCCAGACGATAACGGGCCACCAGAACGCGGTCGCCAGGAATATCACCGCGCCTATCACGCCGACCCGCGCGAATGCCGTCCACGACTGCCAGCGGTACATGAGCGCAAGCAGCGCGAACGCGGGGGCGGGCAGTAGTCCCTGCCACAGCTTTACCATGAAGGCCAGACCGAGTACGAACGCCGCGACGTAGTAGAATCCCTCGCGTCTTTCCTGAACTGCCCTGACCACGAAGTAAGTAGCGAAGAGCATTGTGACGGTTGTGACCGGCTCGATGAAAGTGGAGCGCGAGTAGTTCACGTCCAGGGGCATGACGGCGAGCGCGGTCGCGGCGATAAGCGCGGGTATCGTCCCGCCGCAGCGCCTGACTATCATATATACCAGCGCGACCGAGCATATGCCCGCGAGCGCGACGGGCAGCCTGAAGGCCACGTTGGAATGGCCGAGAAGCGCGATGAACAACCCCTGATACCAGAAGAACAGGGGCGGCTTGTCCGCGAGTATGGAGCCGTCCGCGAACATATTTGGGTACAGCCAGTTGTGGAATGACTTGTAGGCGTGGGAGGAGATCGAAGTGTATATCGCCAAGCCGGGATGGCCGTGACCGAGGTCGTACAGCCGGAAGAAGGACGCGAGCGTAATTATAAGCGCGAGCGCGCCCATATGCCGGTATCTTGGGAGGATTTGGAGCAGTGAATTGAGAATTTGGAACGTTTACCTTAGACGGTGCCGCGTATTATATAGTCCCATTTATTTGGAAAGAAGATTTGAACCGGAGCCGCAGTCTAGCTAGAATTGGTTGATACCTATTCTCCAGCCATGGACAGGAATTCGGAACGGAGCAGTGCGATAGTGGCTCTCACAGAAACGGTAGTCCTATGTCCCGGCTGCGGGCGCGACAACGGCCCCGACGCCTCTTACTGCGCCGGGTGCAGGATACCACTGGATAGAGGTCTGCGCGTCAGCCCCGAAGAGGCGCGGGACATAGAAGCCAGGCGTCTCGTCCAGGCGCGCAACAGGCGCATACTCCGCTGGTCGGTTCTGGCGGCTGTCGTCCTGGTTGCCGTAGCCACCGGCGTAGGATACATGACTATCGGTCCGGGCAATTTCGATCCGCCCGCATCCGACATAGGCGCCAATCCAGCGCCGGGCGATTGGCCCATGTACCAGGGAGACCCCGCGCACTCGGGCTATATCTCCGAAAAGCAGTCCGCGCCGGATGGACGGGTAGAATGGCAGTTCCGCATCAACGCTCCTATCTTGGCGCCGCCGTCAGTCGTTCGGGATAAAGTGTATCTCAGCACGGGCGACAAGCGAATCGTCGCGCTGGAAGCGGATACCGGCGAACTGATATGGGAGTATCAAGTAACGGGGCCTGTGAACTCGTCGCCCGCGGTAGCCGACGACATGGTCTTCGTCGGGCTGAGGGATGGGCGACTTCTGGCCCTGGATAGGTGGAACGGAACACTGCGCTGGGAGTTTCAGACCAGCGACCTCGTTTACGGCTCTCCCGCGGTATATCGCGGCGTCGTTTATATTGGATCGGGAGATCACAGACTCTACGCGCTGGACGCGCTAACCGGGGAGGTGCGCTGGAGCCGAGAGACCGGGGGCAGGGTCGTGTCCTCGCCCGCCGTTCGGGACGAGGTCGTCGTCGTCGTTTCGCAGGACCAGAGGATATACATATACGACGCCGATAGAGGCGGGTTCCGCCTGGACTATCTTACGCGGGATACGAGGGGCGCCCCGACGTTGGGCGACGAACTGGTATATGTGGCTAATACCAGAGGGATCGTGTTCGCCATAGACTGGAAACAGCGACAGCTGCCATTCGAGAAGACGGCCCGATGGGTAAGGACGCAACTGTTTTTCTGGGGATTCGTAAACTCGCTCCCGGCGCCGAAGGGCTTCGAGTGGAGTTTCTGGCGGCGAGGCGACATTTTCCGAGGCACGCCCGCGCTGGATGACCACAAGGTATATATCGCATCGGAATCGGGCAACATATATGCGCTCGACCGCTCCGACGGCAGTCAATCTTGGAAATTCGAGACAGAAGCCGGCATCCACGGGTCGCCGTCTCTGGCAGGCGATACGCTCTATATAGCCGACTCTGAGGGCGTGGTGTACGGGCTGAACACGACCAGCGGCGAGGAGGAGTGGAGGTTCAAGGTGAACGACCGGATTTCGTCCACCGTAGTAGTCGCCAACGATATGCTCTTTGTCGCGTCGGACAGTGGGACCCTGTACGCTATTCGATGATCGGGACGTGATGCTGTGGCAGGGTGGAAGAGGCTGAAGAAGCGGTCTGGGGCGCATATTCCGTCGCGCGTCTTAAGGCGGAGTTCCGGCGTGAATGAGGTAATTGGTGGAGACGGGGGAGGGTCGAACTCCCCGTCCAGAAGACTCTCCAGTCAAGACATCTACAAGCTTAGCCGATGCTTGGAATCACCCTGTCGCGTCCGCACCGGCGAAGATCGCGCTCAGGGCTAGCCGATGGTCTTTTGCTCCGGGCATCGGCGTTACCGGAACAGCATCCCGATTTTCGGCGCCTCGTCGGCTCCCTCGGGAGTAGAAACCGGGAGACGTAGCCGGGATTAAGCGGCTAGTGCGTACTGATTGTCGTCAGGTACTTTCTTTACCACCTGATTAACGAGGTTGATGGCGCCTCGGCTTGCAGTCCCGCGAAGGCATCCCCTGTCGAGCCCGCGCGTCCCCACTGACATTAGTATATCACGAACGCGGCGCAAGCGGGAATCGGTTTTTCGGCGCGCGATTTGTCGCCATACTCTAACTGATAGCGGGAAACATAACCCGCGCTCTAAAACAGACTTGCGGGGAATCCCCGTTCTGCTAGAATAGGATTGATTGAAGAGGAGACCTGCCATGCCGAAGATGAAGAAGCCTAAAATCAAGAGATTCGCAGGCTACGATGATTCTAACGATGGCCTACCGCTCATATACGATGGAGAGTATGGGACTGCCCGCAGGCGCGTTAAATTCTCGTATATCGTGAGCGATCCCGTTAGCGACGGCCCAGGCGGCGTCCATAGTCTGCTGCATACTGAAAAGTTCCGCGACAAACCCGTCATCGCGATTAGAGCGCCGAGCGATGATTCCTAGCCTGGTCGCTCAGGACGCTGTCCAGCAGTTCTTTCAGAGACTTCTCATCCATTCGAGATTCTTCCTCTATACTCAGACTAACTCCGTGGAACATGAACGTGGCGTGAGGATCAGTGTATCGCCGTATGCCCGCCAGATATACTACATTTCCGATAGAATCAACGTTCCCGATGTTGTAGGTGATCAACTCGAACGGCAACCCTCTCAGTACGTTGTACAGGGCTATGCCGCTTGAAACCGAACCGCCCGGAGTCGAAAGCGCCATATGCACGAGCTTGACTTGCAGGTTCGCCAAGTCACTCATCGCGCCGATTAGCGCTTCCGCAGTGGACTGGTTAATCGCACCCGTGAAAATCACATAAACTTCCTCGACTCCTCTGGGTATGCTGACCATGGCTTTCCTTTAGCGAATGTTGGCTTGGCTATACTTGCAGCCGTTGTGATGCGCTTAGAGTTCTATCCGTCTCATCAGGCGGACCCAGGTTTTCAGGGGAAGCTCGGAGCGGCGGCGGTGGAGGCCGAGGCTGTGTTCCCACATCGCTTCGTCCATACCGTCGGGGCGGCCGTCGTACTGGCGCGTGGCCTCCCAGTGGGCGGGGCCGTGGTAGCCCGTCAGCAGAGTGACTTCGAGCGGAGAAGTGGAGGCCAGCGTAGTCCACAATCCGAGTATAGAAGCGCCCTGGGACTCGATGCGCGGCCAGATGCCTTTCTCCGAACAGTGGACAAACTCGTTGAGGTCGCTGGGATCAATGTGGAATCGGCGGTGACCATAGAAGGTCCGTATATCCAAATCTTCTATCACGTCCTTCGGCCTGATGGAAACAGACCTCAGCAGGCGTACCTCTTCGTCCGCGACAAGACCCATTCTGTCCGCGCCGTAGGCGGACTGCGCTTGCAGCCATGCGTTGTAGTCGGAGTAGCGTGTCATCTGCATGACAGACTCGACCGGAGCGCCAATAGCCGCGCTCAGAAGACACAGTATCTCCCCATCGCCGATCCGAGGTGTGACCATATCGCGGAGGTGTGCAGTGTAGGTGTCGAGTTCGCCGCGTTTGAGAGTTGTGCGTCGTTCTTCGTAGAGCATGGGCGCTATTTGTCCGCCGCGTCGAACGGGATGGCGTTCTTCAGAAAGCGTTGGGGATCGGCGTCCGCGGTGCTTGCCGCTGCTGAGTCAGCCATGCGGTCGTAGCGAGGGTCGAGGTCCTGGAGCTTGGAGTTGAGAGACTTGTGGAACGCGACGCTGGATATTATGCGGTGGGTGTCTTCTCCCTTGCAGTCGCGACAGGGTATGGATCCGGGCGCGTCGAATCCTCTGACCAGCTTCGCGGTCTTGCCCTTGCAGTCTTCACATCTGTATTCATAGATAGGCATGGCGGCTCACGCGAATGTGGTCTCTACCCCGCTCGAAACGTCGAAGAATCGCTGAATCGTAAGGTGATAGCGGGGGAAGTTGTTCTGTCCGTAGGGGTTGGGCGATTCGACGATACCGTATTCGATATCCAGGGTGTTGAATGTGTTTTCGGAGTCGGCTCCGCCGTTCTCCCCGATGTTGTTCAGAAGACGCTGCCAGCGGTCCGGGGGTATGTTGAGGGTGAAGTCCACGTCGTGCAGGGCGGTGTCGTCGGATTCGGAGACTCCGGCGCACTCGAACGCCTTGAAGTCCAGCAGGAACACGCGCTCCCCGACCCGAACTCCGACCTGCGCGAAGCAGGTGCCAAGACTTCGGAAGTCGCGGTCGTCATTGGCTGCGGCCCGAACGGCCTCGAACCACTCTATGGAGGGGAAGGTTGGCATATATTCTAGTCCTAGAGAAGATTCCGTAGCTGAACGATGGCTATTATACCATTTCAGTTCATGACTGTTAGCGGCGCGTTTTCAGAACCTCAGTTTCGAGTCGTAGATACTTCGGGTCGGGCTTGCCGCTAGCTCCGACGCTGCCGTCCGGGTTGCGAATTTGATGCACCAGAGCAATCAATTCTCCATAGTCATCAAAGTAACGAACAGTCTGGCTGCGAGTGCAGTATGTAAAATTAAGTCGCCTTGCTTGCCGTCTCGAATAGTGAGTGTTGTATCGGACCAGCATTGTGAACTCGCCGCGTCGGGCCCGTTCCCAGAATTGGCCGGAATTGAAGGCTTCCCTTATAATGGAGGGTGAAACGAATCGCTCCGGCAAAGGATTGTAGGACATGGATGGACGCGCTCTACGAGAACAGGCTAAACGGTTTCTTGACGGAGAGTTGACTTTCTCGCAACTGGACGAATGTGTGTCCGAGAGTGTTCTTCACGATTTTCGATTTGGCGAAACTGACCCGGTTACGACAAGAATCGCTGATAATTTGGTCGGCATATTCTCTGAGTACGACCTCGACTGCGAACTCCTGGGCGATCCATCCGAAGCGATGAAGGCGTTTCGGAGAAGCCTGCTAGAGTTCATTCGGGAGAACCCCGACGGTGTGTCAACGGACATGGCTGTTGAACACTCGCCTCGCTGACGCTCTAATTCCCGCTCTCGGCCTCCACTGTGCGAGGGCTTGTCCAGATTGATACTATGGGCTCAAATAACGGGCCGGAGCTCGAGCGCCCTGAATTCGGTATTTGGTGGGCACCCTTTTCCAGACGTACTTTTCCCACACCTCGGTCTCGGCTTTGGTTCCATTGAAACCAATTCTGCCCGGGAAGTCCTCGTACATATCCTCCATCCACTCTTTCGGTCTATACGCACCCCTCACCAATCCATTGATATGGGCCAGTACCAGCTTGTGTTTCTCCGCGCGCTTCAGATTCAATTTCCACACGCCCCTCACCGCTTCGTATATGCCGATCTCCTCCCCCAATTGCCTAACCGAGATCAGGATCAGTGGCTCTTCCACTACGAATTCCTCCGTGCTGTACTTCATCACGATCTCATTTACGTGTTGCGTGCCGCGGTCTGTTGAGCCTGTCCCGGCTATTCTATTGACCAAGCCCGGATAGGCGTCCATTAGCGCTGCCTCCACTTCCTTTGCCATGTCCTCTTCCATCCCATGCCGGTGGATGACGTGCTCTACATTCATACCCAACGCTTGTATTTTGTGGATTCGATTCAACTTCGGGTTGGCGGCACTTTGCTCATCAACCTTGATATCCCCTTTAACGTGATCGAAAATCCTCTGACCTTTGCCTTTACCCACATAGAAAGTTTCGCCGTTCCGTGGATCTATCAGACGATAGACGTAATACTTTAGCTTCTGTACGACCTCCTCGGTGAAATATTCTATAGCCATGTCATTGATCTCCTCTAACGCCTCGCTAGCGAGCTAATCCCCGAACTCCGTCTCCACCCGCGCGGACTGGTCGAAGAAGTACTGGAAGGTCTGGTTGTAGCGGAAGAACATATCCTGGCGATACTGGTCGCCGGTGTAGGAGTGGGCAAGCCCGTCCAGGCTGTCCAGATCCATGGTGTTGAGGGAGTGGTCGAGATCGGCTTCGCCATTCTCGCGGATATTCAGCAGCATATCCTGCCAGTCTTCCTCCGGCATATCAAGGTAGAAGTCTGACTCTTCGAGGTCGGACTCGGCTATCTCGGATGCGGATGAGCACTCGAATCCCTCGAAAACGAGCAGGAATGTGTGCTCCCCGGCCTTGACGCCGACTTTCGCGTCGCACATCCCGCCTCCGGCTGTGCGCACGACGTCGTTCGTGTTGAATTCATGGCGCACGGCGTCGAACCACTCTACGGACGGGAAGACGGGCACTCTACTCCTCCAGGTATTTGGCCAGGTCGGGCGAAAGAGGTGCGGCGCGCTGTATGCCAAGCCATTCGCAGGCAGCCATGTATCCGTTCAGCCAGTCAGCCATCATGCGCTTCACGTACCCCATTCCCGCGCGCGCTCCCTCTATGCCGCCGCCGAATACGATTGCGAGCGGTTCGAGCATCGCGGGGTCCTGGAGTTCCTTGGCGAATATGCGCTCTCCTATGAACAGCAGACGCTGGAATATCAGCGCCTTGTCCTGCTGATGGGTGACGGCGTAGCGTAGGTGCTGAAGGCCGTAGGAGACGTGGCGCGACTTGTCCTGCATTGCGCGGGCGAATAGGACTTTCTCGGCGGGGTTGTTGGCGAAGCGTTCGCAGTACCTGTAAACGGTGAGGATGAAGGTTCCCCTGAGCAGGTGCAGGAAGAGGCTGGTTTCGGACCAGCCGCCCTTGCTTTCCAGGATCATGCGGTTGATTTCGCCGCGGCTTTCAAGGCCGAGACCGCCGCCGTTGGACAGAGCGCGCTTTCTGAACGCCTCGTGGTGACGGCCGGCGTCGAACATATTGGTGGCGAGGAACAGCTTGACCTCGTGGTATCCGTAGGACATATGCTGAAGCCAGTAGCCGATGGTCTCGAACTCGACGTTAGCGGCCTGGCTCAACTCGGTGCAGAGTTGACACATGGCGGCCTCGACGTCGTCGGGCAGCGGCTCGATGGTGTCCCAGGGAACGTCGGTTGCCGCAATCCAGCGTCTCTGGATAGCCTCCTCGTACAGGTCGGCGGCGTTGTCGGCCCAGAAGTCGCGCTTGTTTCTGAGCGCGAATCCGAGCGGAGGGATGCCGGAGAGAGGATACGCGCCGCGCGGCATACGGGTCTGCTCTTCCCAGTGATCGGGGATCTCTCCGTATATGCCCACGTTGAGGTCGCCAATCCTGAGTCCGGCCTTGCCGGGCTTTACCCGCGTCTCCCACTGGAGCGTGCGGGGCATCCATGCAAAGGACGGCTCGGGGACCTGCACGTCGTCGTCTGTCTTGAGCGCGCGCCGTCGCCCTGGACGTTCCCACACCTCGGACTTCTGGCCCGCGACTCTCCGCTGCCGGTCTTCGTCTGCCAAGCGACTAGCTCCTGACGTATTCCATAAGCTCGGGGTTGGCTCTGCCGTTCTCGAACCTCTCTCCGAATCCGGCCGACCGGATGCGCTGGACGTACTCCTTCGCCTGCCGTTTGCGGATCGCGAGCAGCTTGCGATAGCCCTCGTCGAAGTTCTTCTGACCGCCGCCTAGCAGTATGGACAGCGACTCGCTCTGCGCGGAGTCGCGGGCAGCGGGATTCTGGCTGCCGGCGACAAGACCGCGCTCGCCCTCGTCGAGGTATTCGTGTATCTCATCCTTGCGGTCGGGCTCGGTCTCGGCGAGGTAGCGCATATGCATGACCCCGAACGCGACGTGCCGCGACTCGTCCTGCGCGGCCAGTCGGTAAATGCGCTTCTCGGCGTCGTTGTATGCCATGAGTTCGCCCATGCGGAAGATGGTCAGCACCGCACCCTCTCCAGATATGTGCAGGCGGGATGACATTTCGGTGAAGTCCCTGGACAGATCTATACTGCCCACGACGCCGCTGGTGGTCACGTTTATGTCGGGACGCTGCATCAGTCCGCCGCCATTGGCGAGGGCGCGCTTTCGGAAGACGTCGAGGTGGCGGGACTCGTCCATAATCTGGGTGATGAGGAACATTCGAGGTTCGAAATAGTCGGGCGTGGTGCTGGCTATCCAGCGACCCGGAATGTCGGCGGCTACGAACTCGACCTCTGTCAGGAACGTGGCAAGCTGGCACTGGGCGCGCTCGATGTCGTCGGGCAGCGGCTTGATGGAATGCCAGGGTATGTCGGTGGCGGAACTCCACTGGCGCTGGAGGCCCTCTTCGTAGAGCATGGAGGCGTTGGTGAGCCAGATGTCCGACTTGGTGCGCACCTGGTATCCGCCGATGCGGTAGGCATTGGGCCTTTGCGCCGCGCCTCTAGGCCTGCCGGTCATGTTGTCCGACTCGTCGGGCGGATCGCCATAGCTGCCAATCTGGGTGTCGGAGAGCGTCAGGCCCTTCTGCCCGTTCGGGGACGCCTTGACTCCCCACTCGCCCTGCTGGTCAATCCATCCGAGATCGAGGCCCTGGTCCTGGGCATATTCCTGAATGCCGTTGAAATTATCTTTGAGCGAGGTCATGCGCGGCCCCCTTCGGTTGTAGCTGTTTCCAATTCTAACTATACCCGCTGGGGTATCAGTCCGCAATAGATTAACGGGACAGGAGATGTTCAGTGTGCGGCAGCTATTCAAGCGAGTATGGGTGGCGGGGACAAATACTTGACCCTTTGAATCGTGGTGAATGAGTCAAGTCTATAGTTGTGTATTTCGGGCTGAGATTCACACAACCCAGTCGTTTAAGGTTCTCTGATCCAAAACTCCTTTGTTAACTAGAGTCGTTTGAATCATCAAAGGAGAGACTTGGAAATACTCTGCGGCACTATGCACATCTTCGCTGCTTGGCGTTCCATATCCAAGTTCTTGCTGCAGAGATGTGAACGGGCATAGAAATTCCTGAGCGAAGGCACGCTGAAACCTCTGTCTGCTGGTTAACGAGCATGTTCCCGGCAATAGCTTTTCACTTTCTGGGGCAATAAAGTTGTCCGACACTAGACGTGCCAAGGCAAAACGACGTGATGTCGGGTAATTGCTGTTCCAAGAAATACGAAAGTCATCGGAATTATCGCAGTCTCGGAATCCGGCAATCACGGACTTCTGCTTAATTTCCTGGTTGTCCAAGAATTGCTTTTCCGTGATACAGAACAAGTCTGCAAGTTGACCAGTTGAAATAGGGACATTCAGATTCCAAGTTTCGCGCGCTATCAGGGCAGCCTGCTCAGCCCGTTGCCACGGAATATCTGAGAAGTCTGTCTCTGATTGCAGACGCTGTCGTATAGTGTCGTACCTTGGTATATGGACCGATATTCCGTCGCTTCCCATCGCTGCATCATGAAGTCCGTTGACATGGGAAACTGTTTGGGACTTGGACGCTGCTGCTACCTCTTGAATTGCGCTGGCACCATAGGAATACATTTGTTTTAGCAGGCTGTCAATCAGGCTGTCCGGCGCTTCGTCGGGGTCATATCCCATACAGGCTTCCAGGGTGCGCCATTGGGAAACATCGGGGTCTCTGCACTCCGAAACCACCTCATCCCAGAGCGTATTCAATTCGGATTGTGTTCGGGAGACGCTGAATAGTCTGGTAATGGTTCCTTCGATGAAATTGCCCACGCCCTTCTCAAAATCTTCAATGGAAATTGGAATCTCGAAGCGGTTCAGATAGCGGACAGGCTCGGCGTCGCATCGTGGAGTGGGATTGGAGCTGAGCGTAACCGATTGCCAGTCGCTGCTGAATGACAGGTCGGGCCAAACATAGCCGTTGCCGGCGTTGCCTATCTTGTGGCTGGCGCGCCATGAGTAAGTATCGGCTTTGGGTTCCCATAGCAGTCGCCACCAATTGGAAGCGAACCACTCCGCCAAATGAAGAGCTGAGAGTCGAGCGTGGGAGCGAACACTCTTGGCTAAAATGTCCTCGACTTCTGTGGCGCAGGATTGGCCGACCGTGATGGCAAGTTCAGCCAATGTCGCCTGTTCAGCGACATTAGCTTCCTCACTGTGCAGCCACTCATAATTTATGCTGAACGCTGCGCTCACGACCGATTCCAATACTTCAAGACTTCCTCTTGTGCTTCAAGAGGATGCCCATCTTGAGTAACGGCCCATATGTTTTGTGGTAGTCCGTCCCTTGTTTGAACGCTAATCAGGCCTTTGGTTACTCCGTCTCTTAGTAGCCGCAACGCTTCTAGTTTAGTGAATATACCCACCGGATCGCATAACGTTTTGTCAGGACGCGGCTGCGTCGGGGGCGCAAGGCCGAAATCACCCGGATTCCTCTTGTGATAGGGACTGCCAGAATAATTTATACGTTCGGCCAGACGTTCAAGTTCCTCAGGATCACAGGATTCCCGTATCCGACGCTTCGGATTAAATTTATGTCGGCGTTGTATTGGTCTGCGGGCCAAGGCTTCCTCGCTTAAGAGACATATACCCGCTCACGATACTACTATATTCCTCATTCCCCCGCCAAGTGATATGATTCTCTCCATACACGCAGGAGGTCCATACCATGGACAAGGTTAGGCTGGCCATCGTCGGGTGCGGCACAATTTCACAGCTCAACGCGCCGGGGTATCTGACCCATGAGGGGTGCGAGGTGGTCGCGCTGTGCGACCCGGCAGCCGAGAGGGCGGAGGGTCGCGCGAAGGAGTGGGGCATCAGTCCGCGCATCTACACGGACTATGCGGACGTTCTCAACGACTCGGATGTGGACGCGGTGGAGCTACTCACGCCGACGCCCCTGCATCCGGAGCAGATAATATCGGGCCTTGACGCGGGTAAGCACGTCTCCTGCCAGAAGCCGACAGCCGGAACGCTGGAGGAAATGCGGGCTATCGCTGATGCTGTGAGCGGGGCGGACACGTTCTTCAGGACGACGGAGAATTTCCTGTACTACCCGCCCATCGTGAAAGCGCGCGAGCTGATAAGCGACGGGACGCTGGGCGATATATCCATGGTACGGATACGGACTCTGCGGGCCGGAGGCAGCGAGGCCGCTATGCCCATAGCCGAGGGCGCGTATGTGTGGCGTCAGGACAGGGAACGCAACATCGGCGGCCAGATGTACGACGACGGCTGGCACAAGGTCGCGACTGCTATGTGGTGGGGCGGCGGAGTGGAGAAGGTATCCGCGCTGATTACACGGACGGAGAATTTCATCCAGGAGAATCCGAGCGTGGCGACCTGGAAGTACGCTGATAAGGACAGCCTCGCGATCTTCGAGTACGCCAGCGCAAGCGAGATGCCCATACGCTCGCGCTACTATCCGGCGGACGAGTTCATGGAGATAATAGGCTCGCGGGGAGTTCTGTGGGTGACTCGCTGCACGGGCGAGATGCTGGATATGCCGCCGCTGGTTCTGCACCGAGGGAACGAGACCGTCTCTTACCAGATGCCGATGGACTGGATAGAGAGCTTCAATGGCGCGGCGGCGGACTTCGTCGAGGGCATACTTGAGGGCCGCCAGCCGATGATGGACATAAACTTCTCGGACGACGTTCTCAGGGCCATAATCGCGATGTACAGGTCGTCGGATACGGGCGGCTGGGTGGTTCCGCGGGACTTGGAGTAGCGCGCTTAACTATCTGGTGGCCTTCCGGCTTACGATGCCTTGAGTATATAGTACATCGCTGAGATTACCCTGTAATCGTGCTATAATCTGCGCGACGGAAGACTCTCCATAGACCGCTCGCTCGCACTCTGAGAAGCCCTGAAAGAGGAACGATATGCCCAAGTTCGCCGCCAATCTGACCATGATGTTCAACGAGGTGGACTTTCTCGACAGGTTCGAGGCGGCGACCCGCGCGGGATTCAGGGGCGTCGAGTATCTCTTTCCATACGACTACGACGCGGACACGCTGGCCGAGCGGCTTCAGAAACATGGGCTTACACAGGTACTCCACAACCTGCCCGCCGGGGACTGGAACGCGGGCGAGCGCGGCATAGCCTGCCACCCGGGCAGAGTGAGCGAGTTCCGCGATGGCGTCGGCAGGGCGATTGAGTACGCGACCACGCTGGGCTGTGAGCAGGTGAACTGCCTGGCGGGGGTAGTTCCGAGAAGCGTGTCGGCGCAGAAGGCGCACGAGACGTTCGTAGAAAATCTGGGGTTCGCCGCGCCCGCTCTGGAAGAGGCTGGAATCCGGCTTCTGATAGAGCCTATCAACACGATAGACATACCCGGATTTTTCCTGACGCGCACGGACCAGGGGAGGTCGGTAATCAGTGAGGTCGCCTCGCCGAACCTGTTCCTCCAGCACGACATTTACCATATGCAGATAATGGAGGGAGACCTGGCCCGCACAATCGAGCAGAACCTGGATGTCATAGCCCATATGCAGCTTGCGGACAACCCGGGGCGGCACGAACCTGGCACGGGCGAGATCAACTACCCGTTTCTGTTCGACCTGATTGACGCATCCGACTACGAGGGCTGGATAGGCTGTGAATACATACCAAGCGCGACGACCGAAGAGGGGCTGGGCTGGCTCCAGGCGCATATATAGCCGCCACTCCGTAGCGGCCTAAGTGTCCATATATTTCTGCGATGTTCCAGCCTACCGTGATTCCTGGATTCCCGCTCTCGCGGGAATGACGAATGACAGTTGAAGGTTCACTGAATACATCAAAACTAAATGACTATCTCAAAAGTCCCTTCTCCCCTGGCGGGCTCATAAGGGTAGGCAAATGCGCGGTCAGCTACGAATGTCAATCAACAGACCCTCTCCCATGAGGGCTCACAGGGGTATGTAAATGCGCGGTCAGCTACGAATGTCAATCAACAGGCCCCCTCTCCCCCAGGGAGAGGGTTGGGGTGAGGGTGATTGGATTGTGAATGCCTACCCCTGTCAGCCCCTGGTGGGAGAAGGTTAGGATGAGGGGGATTGTATCTGTCACCCTCACCTCAATCCTCTCCCATCTAGGGCTCATAAGGGTAGGCAAATGCGCGGTCAGCTACGAATGTCAATCAACAGGCCCCCTCTCCCATGAGGGCTCACAGGGGTATGTGAATGCGCGGTCAGCTACGAATGTCAATCAACAGGCCCCCTCTCCCTCAGGGAGAGGGTTGGGGTGAGGGTGATTGGATTGTGAATGCCTACCCCTCTCAGCCCATCTAGGGAGAGGAAGCCAGAGTAGATGTTTTGAGATAGTTTCTAAGTGGGAGACGAGAGGACGGCAGAATGGTCATCACGGCGTCCACCGCCGACACAGACGGCTTTATTGATCACGACCAGGTGTTGGAGCAGATTCAGGACCGCGTTCTGTGGCTGTCAATGAACATGGTGCACCACGCCAATAACGTGCGGCAAAGCCCGGACGGGAGCAAGGTGGGCGGACACCAGGCGTCCAGCGCGTCGGTGGTAACGATTATGACGTCGCTGTACTTCGATTTCATGCAGGCGGGCGACCGTATTTCGGTCAAGCCGCACGCCGCGCCAGTCTATCATGCCATACAGTACCTTCTGGGCAATCTGGACCCCAAGTATCTGACGATGATGCGCGAGTATCACGGTCTCCAGGCTTATCCCAGCCGCACCAAGGACCCGGACGACGTGGACTTTTCGACCGGCTCGGTCGGCTTGGGGCCTGTCGCGCCCAACTTCGCGGCATTGACGGACAGGTACAACCAGTCTCACCTGTTCACCCGGTCGGGCGCCGACCGCCGCTATATAGCGGTGGTTGGGGACGCCGAACTGGACGAAGGCTCGGTGTGGGAGGCTATCGCCGAACCCGCGATGCAGGACCTGGGCAACATCCTGTGGGTCGTGGACATGAACAGGCAGAGCCTTGACCGCGTGATACCCGGAATCCGGGTGCGGGCCTGGCGGGAGATGTTCGACGCGAACGGCTGGAAGGTGATTGACGCCAAGTACGGCAAGAGGCTCCAGGCCAGGTTTTCGGAACCAAATGGCGAACTGCTGCGAATGGCGATAGACCAGATGCCCAACCAGGTCTATCAGCGTTTGCTGCGTGTTTCGCCCGCGCGCCTGCGCGAGTGGCTGCCCAGAACAAGCCACTACCCGAGAGATATGTCCCGCCTTATCTCGCGCTGGAGCGACGAAGACTTGCAGACCTCGTTCCGCAACCTGGGCGGACACGACTTCTCCGAACTGCGCGACGCATTCGCGCAGGCGGACTTCGACTCAGGCCCGAACGTCGTATTCGCCTACACGCTCAAGGGGTGGAGGCTGCCTTCCATCGGCGACCCTCAGAATCACTCGGTCGTCCTGTCCGCCCACCAGATGGAGCAGCTGCGCGACGAGTTGAACGTCGAGGCGGGTGGCGAGTGGGACAGGATTCCGGCGGACGCTCCCGCAGGCCGCGTATGCACCGACACTGGCCGTATGCTGGGTGTAGGCCGCAAACCCAGGTTCGACATACCCGAAATGAGAATCCCGGACGATTTCGGCCAGCGTTATACGGGCAACATGGCGACACAGCAGACGTTCGGGCTTATTATGACCGCTATCTCCCGCGAACTGCCGGAGGTGACGGACAGGGTAGTGACCGTCAGCCCGGACGTGGCAAGCTCGACGAACCTGGGCGGGTGGATAAACAAGGTGGGCGTGTGGGGAGAGCAGGAAAAGGAGCCGATGCCGGAAGAGTCCATAGTCCGCGCTCTCAGGTGGGAGGAGCACGCGCGCGGGCAGCACATAGAACTCGGCATATCCGAGAACAACCTGTTTATGATGCTCGGGCAACTGGGGCTGTCTTTCGAGACCAACGGCGAGATGCTGTTTCCGATAGGAACGCTGTACGACCCGTTCGTCCGGCGGGGGCTGGACGCTTTCGTTTACAGCGTATATTCAGGGGCCAAGTTCATAATTGTCGGCACGCCGTCGGGTGTCTCGCTGGCGCCGGAGGGCGGGGCTCACCAGTCCATGATTACGCCGTCCATAGGCGCGGAGATACCGGAACTCGACTTCTACGAGCCGTGCTTCGGGCAGGAACTGGAGTGGATAATGCTGGCCGCGCTCGATCAGGTCAGGCAGCGAAACAGGTCCACATATCTCAGGCTGACCAGCAAGCGTGTTGACCAGGGTCTGCTGAGAGCGCCTGAAGACCCCACGGCCAGAAAACGGCTCAGGCAGCAGGTGCTGAACGGAGCGTACCGGCTGGTTGACAGAAGTTCCGGGCCGGGCTACAAGCCCGGCGAGAACGTGGTGCATATAATGGCGAGCGGGGCGATGATACCGGAGGCGGTGTCGGCGAGCAACGCGCTGCGCGACGAGGGTGTATTCGCCAACGTTGTCAACGTGACCGGGCCGGGGCCGCTGTATAAGTCGTTCCAGCGTTCTGTTTACGACTCTATGGACGGTCGCGGAAATCTGGATATGTTCATGGCGGACTCGATTGCGCCCGATGCCCGCAGCGCGCCGGTCGTAACGGTCGTAGACGGACATCCGCACTCGCTCGCGTGGGTGGGCAGCGCTCTGAAAACGCTGGTCATTCCGGTAGGCGTAACGGAGTTCGGACAGTCCGGTTCCCGGGACGAACTTTACCGTGAATACCGCATAGACAAGGACAGCATAATGGCCGCAAGCTACGCCGCGCTTGGTATGTAATTATGTATGCCAGGTAGAGTAAAGGAAGAACGACATGATGATCAGGCCCATTAGAGTCGAGCCGCGACCGGGATATCGGATATGGCTGGAATACTCGGACGGCGTCGCAGGAGAGGTTGACCTCTCCGATATGGCGGGCCGAGGAGTGTTCAGGGCATGGAACGAACCCGGCTATTTCGACAGGGTGCATATAACCCCCCACCAGTCCATAGCCTGGGACGAAAATCTTGAAATCTGCCCTGACGCAATGTACATGGAACTCACGGGTAAGACATTTGAGGAACTGCTGGCGTATGAAGAATCGCTAACTGAAGCTCAGCCTGCGCTTGGCGATGCCTGAGCTTTGTAGATTCTACGGGATCATTATACGTATGTACTCTGGAGACCACGTGCCTCCCCACTTCCATGTAGAGTACGGCGGACGCCAAGCCCAGGTGGAAATTGAGCCTATTGAGATCTTGCGGGGCAGGCTTCCGCCTCGCATCCGCAGGCTGGTTATAGAATGGGCGTCCATTCACCAAACGGAGTTGCATGAAGCCTGGAATCGGACACAGCGCCTTGAACCGACCAACAAAATAGCGCCGTTGGAGTAGTACGACATAGTGTCTGACACGTCTAACAAGTTGGACTCTCATACTCGGCAGTGATAAAATCGGAGGGAATTCCTTGACAAAGATACTGGTTTTGCACGGTCTCGGCATGAATATGCGGGGCAAGGTTCAGACGCATATTTTCGGAATGGAGACGCTGGACCAATACGATGAACGGATAAACGCTTTCGCGGAAGAACTCGGCGTCGAGGTGGATATTTTCCACTCGAACATTGAGGGAGAGGTAGTCAACAAGCTCTACGACGCCCACGAAAGCGGCGACGTGAGCGCGGCGCTGTTCAATCCCGCCGCGTACTCGTCCGGCCACCCCGGTATAATCGCCGCGATAGCGCAGGTGGACTATCCGGTGTACGAGGTGCACATCTCCAACCCGGCGGCGCGCGGAGGCCAGTCGCAGGTCGCGGGGGTCTGCAAGGGCATTATCACCGGGTTCGGACTGTTCGGCTATTACATGGGCATGAGGGGCGTTCTGGCGTCCCAGGAAAACAATTAGCCCGCGCGAAATTGCGTATCCGGCTTCTCCGGGCCGTAGGAAGAAACGGCATGGCCGCGCCCGTTCGCTGAAATGCTAGAAATATCGCTCACCCTGCTCATAGCGTTTGGCCTTGGTTCGTTCCCGACGGCGTACATCGTGGGCAGAATCCTGTCCGGGGGCGACATACGCGAGGTTGGGAGCGGCAATCCGGGCGCGCTGAACACGGCGCGAAGTATGGGGATGGGCGTCGGCGTGGCGGTGCTTCTGATTGACGCGGGCAAGGGCATCCTCGCCGTCTTCATTGCGCTCCAGGTGTCCGTCGCCGACCTCTGGGTATATGCCTCCGCGCTCATGGTCACGCTCGGGCACAACTTCTCGCCATTCACCGGGTTCAGGGGTGGGAAAGGGGCCGCGAGCGTGCTGGGGATATCCGCGTTCATGCTCTGGCAGATCACCGCCGTCACGCTGGCGTTCGGACTCGTACTCTACCTCACCACTCGCCAGGCGGTACTGTCCATGACCGGCGTATTCATCTTGCTGAACGCGCTCACCATAGCTACCGGCCAGTCAACCGGTCAGATAGTTTTGTGCATCATACTTTCGGCGCTCGTCGCCGGGACACACCTCCTGCGGGAGTACGACAGGGTTTCGTCGGCGGTCAGAGAGCGGAACTGGCGCCGGTTCATGTCAATCGAGTGAGACGCGACACTGGACTTAGAGATATGGGACAGGAAATCAGGGTCTTTTCAAAGTCAGCCTGAGTTTCCCTTCTACTATACAAACATACCTCCAACACGCTACAATGTACGCATGAAAAACAACTTCCACGACAGATTATTCATAAATGGGAACTTATCAATCACGTTTCCCTGCGTGAGAAAAATTTCTCTTAGCTACAAACGCTGGGAAACGCTGGGTGAAAATGGCCTCAGCGTCCCCCCAGCGTCCCCCCGTTAATCACCCAGCGTATGCCCAGCGGTCACTCGACAATTATAAATCCAGGTATATGCAACCGCGTCGAACAGAGCTTTTCTCTCATGTTCGGGCTGATTCGCCCCCGAAGACTGACTACTGACTCTGAAAACGCCCTGGACAGGGAATGCGGGCTGTGGCATATCCGCTCAAAAATGGGTAGAATGGCGGCAGTGTGAAGCGCGGCGCAGGATGAAGCCGCGCAATCTATTTTCGGAGTGCGAGGCCACCCATGAAACTTACGATATTGCTAACCGCGCTTGCAGTTTTCGCGTTCGCCGCCGTCGCGTGCAGTTCGGAAGAAGAACCTGAACCCACGCCCGCTCCGGCGGCGCCTGCACAGCCGACCCAGACTCAAGCTCAACCCGCGCCGCCGACCCAGAGCGGCCCCAAGCAGTGGGACTCGCCGCCCGCTATGTCCATAGACACGTCCAAGAAGTACTCTGCCGTCTTCGAGCTTGAAAAGGGCGCGGAGTTCGAGGTCGAGTTGTACGCGGACAAGGTGCCGGGCGTGGTCAACAACTTCGTCTTCCTAGCCAGGGAAGGCTTCTACGACGGCGTTACGTTCCACCGCGTACTCCAGGACTTCATGGCGCAGACGGGCGACCCGACGGGTACGGGAACCGGCGGGGCGGGCTACCGATTCGAGAGCGAATTCCATCCCGATCTCAGGCACGACAGCGCGGGCATTCTGTCTATGGCGAATGCCGGCGGGCTGGCGACGAACGGAAGCCAGTTCTTCATCACCTTCAGGGAAACAGGCTTTCTGGACGGTCTCAACCCGGACGGGTCACAGAAGAACTGTACTCAGCGAGGGGTATCCTGCCACTCGGTCTTCGGCAAGGTGACCGGCGGCATGGACGTCGTAAACAACATCACCCTGCGCGACCCGTCCACTTCCACGACGCCGGGCGACGTCATCACCACCATCCGCATCGTGGAAGAATAAGAGCGGATTACCGGATGCAGCTGCGCCAATTCTGGAAGCCTATCCACATAGGCGGTGGAAGCCATGAAATTCGTGCCCTATTTATATGCCCACACTCGAGGCAGTCACATGATCTGGGTACACCCATCCCGGGCCAGGGATGTCAGTACCCAGACATAGTGAACTTGACCGGGGACTGCTCAGAAGGCTCTTGTGAGATGCAGGTGTGTCAAGAGAGGAATTCGCCAAACTTGTCAATTGACAGGTAACGAAATGCCCTTCCTCTGCCGAAGTCGGCAGGGGAAGGGCCGAATTGTGGGATGGAGAGTCGTCGCCCCTTACTCCGAGCTCTCATCCCGTGAATCAGTCTGGGAAATATACCTGAAGATGTGCAGCCTGCCCGACGCGCCTATCAGGCTGTTGTCATGTATGGGCATAGTGTCCGTAACGGGCTGGTTGTTGACCCTGACCGTATTGGGCAGTATCCGTATGGCAACCATCGAGACCGATTCCGAGGCGAACACGAACGAGACGCCTCCGAATCCGGGTATGCCAATCTCGTCGCCATCTATCCTGCTGCGTTTCATCACTTTGTCCACCGGCCTGCGGATGATGGCGGCGAATTCCACGAGCACTTCGCCCTCCTCGGTGTACAGATAGCCGAATGGCGTTGGCCTGGTCAGCCAGTACAGGGTTACTCCGAGTATCGCTATGCCGATAACGGCGAGCGCGATTATGATTGCCTCGGTCGGAATACGCACGGGCGACTCCTCTGCCTGTTCCGTCTGCGCGGGCGGCGGAGCGGCAGTTGGCGCGGGCTGTGGCGGTGGAGCCGGGGTCGGCGCGGGCGTGGGTGTCGGCGCAGGCTGCGGCGGTGGTGGCGGAATGGGAATCGAGGATACCACCAGGGAATCGGTCGTATAGATGTAGTGCCTGTCGGCGTATTCGATATTCAGGCCGAAAATCAGCGTTGACCGCGATTCCGAATTCGGGGTGTAGTAAATATCGAACGCATGAGCCTTGCCCAGGGTGATCATCTCCTGCGGGATCTTGGTGACTTCGCCCGCCGGCGCCCCGTCATTTGTGCTTATGGAGACCGTCAATTCTTCAGTCAATGCGGTGAAAGGCTGCCCGTTTATGTTAATAGACACAGAGGCTACCTTAGCTGGCACACCCGGCTCCAGCTCGTCCACCATTTCAGGCGTCACCTGTATGCTCGGGAAGTTCTGAGCCTCGAATTCCGCCCGCGAGGTCACCGAATGGGGTATGTCGGGCCAGGACAGCCGGAGTTCCACCTGGTACCTGCCCTCCACGTTGACCGGCGGAAGCGTCCCTGAAAAGTATCCGTCCTGCGGAACGGAGTCGCCCTGAAGACCTGCGTCGTTCAGGTCGTGGACGATGGTGTCTCCCGCAGGGTCGGTAATTCGCGCGGTGACCTCAGCATCCGGCGAGACCAGATCGCCCCTGTCCAGCACGGCGGCCACAATCAGCGTTTCGGGATAGCCGATCGGCACCGCGCCAAGCTGCTGAAGTTCGATGCCGAACCTGTTTATCAGGTGGAGATTCGCCGATACGACGCCGCTGCCGCCGCGCACCTCGGCCTGCCAGCGTCCCGGAACAGGGTCGCTTACTTCCCAGATAACCAGGTGTGGGAACTCGGTGATGGAGGATGCAGTTCTATCACCGTCCGAAGTCTCCACGCCTTCGGGATTGGTGAGCCTGAACGACGTTTCGGGGTCTTCTCTGACAAATACGACACTTGCTCTGCCGGTGCTGGGCACAATATCCAGATCAACCTCGAAGACCGGATTGTCGGACAAATTTGTGCGTCCGACGTTTGAGAGCGCTCCCCTGCCTTCCATTCGCAGTACGCGGTCCACCAGTTCCTCGAATCCGTCCGGTATTGTAAGGACGAACGACTCTCCACCCGTATCCAGGCTGATTCCGGCGAGGTCGGAGGCCAGCAACTCGTTGGTTCCGGGGGTTGTCGCGGTGAAAACATTCCAGTCCGTCTGTATGATGGGAGCCAGCGCGGAGTCTATCTCGACCGACACCTGGTCTGAACTCACATATTCCCGGCTGCCCGTAATCAGATATACAGTTGACTCCTCGCCCACGTGTATCTGGGACATATAATCATATATCCTCGATATGGAGGACGCGAGGTCAACCGGCGTGGCCGCAGAACCGGATCCGATAGCGGCGCGCACCTGAGATTGCAGGTCCGCAAACCCATCGGCGTCCGTTTCGAGCGGGCCGTATATCCTGGCAAGATCGTCCATAAACACAAATGCCAGCGGCTCGCCCTCTTTCAGTTTGACCAGCAAACCCAGAAAGGTATTCACCAGTTGAGCATTCGCGTCGCCGGAGGAGATCGAATAACGGTCTATTGCGACAATCGTCAGCCTGTCGGAAGTTTGCTGCGCTCTAACATCTTGCGTGGTTGCGCCCAACGCCAACAAGGTGACAACTGCCAATACAGTAAATATCAGTGATTTTCTCATTTTGCACTCGCCTCAGACTAAAAGGTAATGACCTAACTAATGGATAGTCAATTTGAAATATGTTCAAGTTTTTTCTTAAACAAGAGTCAAAAACGTTTGTCATAGCCGTCGCGCTCGTATTCGGGGCATCCTGTGGAGGCGACGGCGGCAAGCCGGAGTCTTCGGAAAGCGTGTTCGAGGGTCTGATTACGGGCGTCGAGGCGAGAACGCTCCTCGATCTCGAATCCATAGAGGTCACGGACGATGGGGGAAAGTCCCTGGAGTTTCACGCGGACGGACGGCGCTTCACGGAGTTCACCCCCAGCCACGCCAGAGAACATATGCTCCAGGGGCTTGGAGTGATAGTCACATACCGCGAATCGGACGACGGGACCCTGTACATAGTCGGTATCAGGGACCGGCCTCCCTAGCGGCGCGCGCCCTTCTGCTGGACATGACGAGGTAGATGCCGCCGCCTACCAGGACTATGAATACACCCAGAAATACCCATCCCCCCTCAAGCCCCGGCTCTATCGGAGCGGGCAGCACGACGATAGGCGCGCGGAAGTCCGCCTGCCCGGACGCGGGGCTGTCAATCCGCACGCGCAGAACCCAGTTGCCCGCCTCCTCGAACTTCATGTTGGCGCGGTAGATGGTCGGGCTGTCGGGGGTATTTACCGCGACGACCTCGAAAACCGGCTTTTCTGCGGCTTCCTCGGCGACCAGCAGCACCCGCGCGTCGGTGACCGGCTCGCCGGTGGCGGCAACAGTCGGCTTGACCGCGATATTCACGAACCCGACCTGCGGAGCGGGCGGCAGCCACCTGACCGCGATCTCGAAGCCGCCGACCTGCCGTATGAACAGCGGGTCGAAATCATCGTCCGACTGCGCCCACACGCCCGCCGCCGTCAGCGCGGTCAGCAGAAGACACAGGACGACTGCGCATATGGAGATTCGAAATAGTGGGCGCATTTGCTTACGGATGGAGGTGTCCTGCTGCATACACATATTAAGGGTGTCCAGCGAATTATTCGCCAATGAAATTGTAGCACTACCGTCACT
Source organism: Dehalococcoidia bacterium (assembly GCA_965197685.1). Taxonomy (GTDB): domain Bacteria; phylum Chloroflexota; class Dehalococcoidia; order Lucifugimonadales; family UBA1123; genus VXRN01. The sequence continues at coordinate 519,178 of CBDANP010000006.1, read as the reverse complement.
TGCGGTGGTATTGGGAATTGCCCAAACTCTCCACTTGGACCCACTGAATACTCAGCCATGAATTTCGACCAGGAGAACAGCGACACACCGCTGACGCTTACCCCACGTAGTATAGTCTTACTCGGTCACGCTGGCGCTGACACTCTCCGCTCTTTACAGAGCATCCAACCTCCTCTGGATGAACCAGGAGAAGTACCCGTCGTACTTGCACTGCACCTCTTCCTTCATCCAGTCGCGCCCTGTTATCACCTTCCGGCAGGTCGGAGCTCCGCAGTTGCACTCCATCTCATAAGGCTCGTCGTCCGTCATAGCGTAGTCAAACGTTAGCTCCTCTTCGACGGCAATGTCGCGCAGAGCCACGAACGCAATCTGCCCCTGGAGTCCGAGATTGGGCTCGCACGAGTGATTCAGGTGCATCATGCCTCCCTCGTGCTCGGCCTGCGTGACCGGTCCGATGAACAGGTCCTCCGTGACCTGAATCTCGGCAGGCCCCAGGCGTCGCCCGACCTCGTCCCGCTGAGCGCGAGTCATAACGTAGCCCCCTTTGACCACCACCACCACCACCTCGGAGATAGGCTCCCGCGCGAACAGACCTCGCCTCGCCCCTCGATTCCGCTAACGCGCTTTTCAGTTTTGGGGGAGAAATAAGTCAAGTCCACGGCTTCACACCCAGCGAATCGTACGGAACTCTGTCTAACAAGTAAGGCATACATAGTCTAACAGGGACCTGAACATCACACCTCACGTAGCTCAGAAGAAGAGGTGGTCGGTGATAGACGGGCGGACGACCTGTCATGCTGGTTACAGGGCTAGTCAGAAAGTGCGCAAGCATGTGGAGTCGATCTTCGGATGGATGAAGACTGTGGGAGGCTTTCGCCGAAGTCGGTATCATGGAGTTGAGAGAACCGGACTGTGTGGACTGTTCGTTGCGACTGCGTACAACCTGGTGAGGATGTCGAGGCTGATAGCTGACCAGAGGGTCGAAGTTCCCATCGTCGCATAGTCTGTTGTGGGCGACGTGCGCCTGTCAGACTTGGTGGAGACCGATTATGAGGGTGTCGGGATCCTCTGAGAGCCGAAAATCGCCGGGATGAAGAACGCCAGGCGGCAAATGCTACTTCTACGCCGCATTCAAATCCATTCTTCCGCAGCCTGCTAGGGAACGCTCGACACTGATGCCGTAACTCCTCTATTCAGTAGTTTCGGCGACACGCCTCTACCGAGTCGTTCCTTTTGAATTCCTCGCAGCTCTGAGCCGCAACTCAGTTACGAACAGTTACATAAATGGCTTCGGCAATTCGGTCAACAAAATTAACAGCCTCATCAACCATCTGTGCATTTATAAGCCACCGTGTGTCTGGGTATGATGGATCCATATCTGCTTCATGGGCAATTTGATTTCTACGATCAACAATAGTCTTGAGTGTGTCTCTCACATCTTGAGAAGACATCTGAATATGATCCGCCACTGCGTCCCATAACTTTGCTTCGGAAATCAAACTCAGGGCCATTGCTATATTTTCAGGGGTTTGAAAAGTCCGGTGGCCGTGTCTAGCCCTTATTTCCTGCTCTATCCACACTTCATCTGACGGGTTGGCGATAGCGCTCATGGTTCCGGCAAGGGAGACTTGAAATTGCAAAAAGGCAGGCGTGCGTACCCGATTGTTCCTGTAAGCATCCAGCATACCGAGTCTCACTAGCTCATGCACATAATGGTCAAGCACACTAACAACCATTACTAGCTCTGCCCTCAAGATGTCAGATATATCCAGCGCAGAGGTGGTTTGCGTGGCCAAGACATTCGCGATTGAGCCTATGTCTCCGATGTGCGCAACATTTACACGGAACTGTTCAATCGCTGATTGCATCGCTCGTCAGTCGAATGACTTTATCGGTTAATTCAGAGAACAAACCGGAAAGACTATCCCGTTGCTGCTCGACTTGCTGTAAGATTATTCCTGTCCGGCCTATTTGTTCCGCAGTAAGCGCGAAAACTGGAGTCTGGGCATTCTGTGATGTGGTAACAAGTGTATTAAAATCTGGAATTGTCGCCAAACAGTAATCTTCAATTCCGAATTCAGCGTATTGCTCATCACAGAATGCCATATCTATTTCATTCAGTGCGGGAACCAATTGCTCTGAAACCCTCTCGTTTATCTCATTTATTAATTCTTGAAATCCCTGCGTAGGAGCACCGCTGCGCGGACGGTAGTTTTGTACTATCGTACCTGCAAACTTAGGTGTTACAGCAGGATATGGATAGGAAGCGTCTCTTAATATCGGCATCATCTGGGCAGTTTGTGACCACCTATGCCATTTGGGAAGTACTCCGGACAACGAATCTATCGCCATAACAGAAAAATAGTCAGGAGAGGTCGGAAGAATGAAGTAATCGCTGGTCATTAACATATTCTGGTTGAATGAACTCAAACTTGGATTCATGTCAATGAGAATGTAATCTGCTTGAAACTTCTTAGCAGTTTTCTCCAGCAGAAACGAGATTGCGCCCGGTAGGTTTTGAAGAGTTTGTATAGAACCTGAAAGTGTCTGCGCTATTCCTAAAGTAACTTCGTACTCAGAAAGGCCGATATGCCCTGGTAGCAGAAATAGCCCGTCCTGGTCTTCAACTGAGATGCAGTCAACCGCCTTTAAGGGAGACGGACGAGACTCGAAGGCTGGCGCAAGTCCAGCCTTTAAGTTTCTTTCCGGCTCCTGGTAGTAAAAGCGTTCTAGTTCGGAAGGCCCCCTATATCCGAGTACGAGACCTGTCAAGTTCGCTTGCGGGTCAGTATCGACAAGAATCACTCTCTTCCCTTTGGAAGCAAGCATCCATCCTAAGTTGAAGGTCGTAGTAGTCTTGCTCACTCCACCCTTATGATTGAATAGAGCGATTTTCTTGACCATCCCGCGTCTCCTAACTAGCGCTGGGCATATGTACTCGTAGCATAGACCTAGTACTGGCGATTGTACACCAAACATTATCATTCTAACCAATTTTGCTGAACATACCAAATCCCCCAACACAATGCTTAGCAGGGTACACAGGGTAATTGATTAGCGGGGTATTATTGCGGAAGATGTTCAGGAGGAACGGCTGGGAACGGGACCGCCACCGAACACATCGCAGAGAGCATCCACCAGCGCCTCGTCGTCAACAGCTCGTCTCAGCGTCTTGATCACGCTCGTGAACGCCGAGAACGCCTCAGCCCCTTCGTCGTTCTTCGAGCAGTGAGACACCTTCCGAGCTATCACCGCTCCACGCAATGCCCGCTCAGCGCGATTGTTGGTCGGCTCTATGCCTGGGTCATCCAGAAAGCGCAGCAGGTTGCCACGGTCGTTGTGCCTGCCGAGTTCATTCAGCAGCCTCTGATTGTCCGGGTCCGGCATCGGACGTTCGCGTAGATGGTGAGACACCTCCCGTTTCAACCGCTCCGACTCACCCACAAAGTCATCCGACTCTCCACGATGGTATGACTCTCGCAGTTCCATCGCTTCTCTGAAACGTTCAATCAGTCCCTTACCGAAGCTGCGCCCTCTACCCACCTTGGTCTCAACCACATCACTGACAGAACGAATCACGTGCGCCATACACTTCTGCTGTCTCACACCGGACAAGAAACGGGAGTCATAGCTCCGGCCTCTGTCCGTAACCATCACTCCGCCATAGTCTGAGGGGATCAACTCTCTGACTTCCTCGTTGCGGTGGCGAGAGCGTACCCGGTACACGCTCGTCTCATCGGTCTCGAACGCCATCAGGAAAGCAGACTCTCCGCCCACACGCCAGCCTGTGTCGTCGGTGTGGACGAACGCGCTTGAGCGCACCGAATCGCGCAGCCTGCGGTAGGCGTCACCCACCTCTCCCTTCGCGCGGCGCAGCGCGTCCTGCGTGATCGCGCTCTGACTTATCCTCACTCCGCTCAGAGTCCTGAGTATGGAGGGAACCTTCCTCACCGGAACACCCGCGCTGTGGTGCAGTACATGGGCCGCCGCCATCACCCGCTTGCCCACCCGATGGGCGCTCGCGCCATATTGGTCGGGGGCGACTTCGGAATGACGGCCGCGAACCCGCTTGCCACACGACTGACACCGGCATATCTGTACCCTGTATCCCTTCACATCGGGCCTGGGCATCGGGGGAATGTCGGTCACATAGGCGAAGCTCACTCCCTCATATTCGAGTCTGCCTCCACATCCCGGGCAACTGTCCCCGGCTACCGACACCTCAATGATCGGTTCCGTCAGGTCACCATGGGAAGGAGGCTTTCGGTAGTTGAACGATCCCCTGCCCGGCTTTCGGCCCGGACGTTTGGGCTTTGCGGTTCGTGTGCCCTTGGAGAACGGAGCGGCTTGGCGCTTTCCCGCTCGCTGAGCCTCGACGAGTCGCTTCTGCAACTCCCTGATCGTCGCCAACTGTCGAGCGTTCCAGTCTTGCAGTCGGTTGACCTGGACAAGAAGGTCGCCATGCTGGCAGGGTGGGAGGTCTTTGCCTGAACACATGGCCGCAGTATAAGAATATGTTCAGAGAACCGCAATCCCCTAGCCGACGCCGCTAATCAATTACTACACAGGAACTGCTAGGCAGAGGAGCTTCCGTGAATACATCACAGGCTTGTCCTTGTGGAAACGGTGAGCGCATCCATCAACGACTCGGCGTCAAGCCTCCTCGCCAATACCCTAACAGGTTGCGGAAAAACGCTCACGGCTACGCTGTCGCTGGGATATAATCGCCTGAGCCTCGAAAGCTCAGGAGTACACAGCCATGAAGGGAAAGTACAACCCGCAGCCAACCATGTTGGCATTCGTGAATCTCGAACAGATGGCGCCAGGCGATCATCCGATACGAGCCATCAAGGACATCGTGGATCGGTTACTGCAAGACATGTCCGACGAACTTGACGGCATATACTCGAATATCGGTCGCGCCTCGATCCCGCCCGAACGTCTTCTAAAGGCTCTACTGTTGATTTCGCTGTACTCGATACGCAGTGAGCGGGCGTTCTGTGAGGAACTCAGATACAACATGCTCTACAAATGGTTTCTGGACATGGACCTGATGGAGTCGGTATTCGATCCGACGGTATTTACCAAGAACCGTCGCCGCATTCTCAGACACAAGATAGGATGGACATTGTTCGAAGAGGTGGCGTATGAGGCGGACAGACGCGGTCTGATGTCTGATGAACATTTCAGTGTGGACGGGACATTGATAGAGGCTGCCGCGAGTATCAAGAGTTTCAGAAGAAACGACGACGAGTCGAAAGGTTCTGGAGATAGTGGGAGCCGAACAGAGGGTTTTCGGGGAGAGAAGCTGAGCAACGCCACCCATGAGAGTGCGACAGACCCGGAGGCCATGGTAAGAACGATCTGGTGGGCCCGGCAGGGATCGAACCTGCGACCAATCGGTTATGAGCCGACCGCTCTACCACTGAGCTACGGGCCCACTTGGGGGTACATTCCAGCGTAACCAAAGCCTCTGAATAGTGTCAAGGAAAATTTTCAGACAACGGTTTTCATCTGTTCTCGGCGTGGTTATAAATTCTAGTCGCCTGCCCCGGCTGATTGCCGACTCTTGAAACCCCTGTACGCGGGGCAGGGCAATCGCATCCAGGTCGCGCCCGCGTTCCGATAAATTACGCACAAATAATCTATATTGCGCTATCATTAGGCTATGCCACGCCAGACTGCCATTGTACACACCGCCTGCCCTGGGACGCTCGTAGGGACTGTCCCGAACCCTCCGAAGCGTTTCAGACATAAACACGCGTTTATGTCTGAAACCAGGACCGGACCGGAAAAAGCCGTTGACCAGTATAAACTGGTCAAAACTGGTTAAAACAGACCAGTTTCCGAAATTTATTGGTACCAGTTTTCCACCAGTTTAGCGCGAAACTGGTAACCAGTTTCCGAACAGGCAATGCTCTTCGGATGTATAAGTTGAACTATATACGCCGCTTGAAACTTGGATCCGATTGCCCTGGCACACAGGGAGAATCTCCTTGCAAAGTCCCCCTGCTTGGGATATAAATTGCGGCGGCAAATGGAAGAGGAGGTTACCCCATGAAAGCGGCCCGGATAAGCGCACCCAAGACGTGGGAGATAATGGATGTTGAAGCGCCCACCATCGAGGATGGGCAGTGCCTGATAAAGTTGGAGAAGTGGTCGGTGTGCGGGAGCGACATCCGGCACGGCTACGGCTCGGTGTATCCCGAAGAGGACTACCCGATGAAGGTCGGAGGCCCTTGCCACGAATGCGCCGGCACGATTGTCGAAAGCCGCAGCGACCGCTTCCGAGAGGGCCAGCGCGTCATAGTCCTGCCCGGCGTGGACGGGAACGGCGGCCTGGTAGAGTACATGGCGAGCGCTCCCGACCGCATGATCGCGCTGCCCGACGATGGCGATCTGGACGAGTGGGTCATGTGCCAGCCGTCCGGCACGGTTCTGTACTCCTGCCAGCAGATGGACACGATTCTCGGAAAGCGCGTGCTCATATTCGGGCAGGGTAGCATCGGTCTGTCCTTCACCGCTATAACCGCCCGCTCCGGCGCGCGGCAGGTAATCGCCGTGGACCTGGAGGACTATCGGCTTGAGTATTCCAAACGCTTCGGCGCGACCCACACCATCAACCCGTCCAAAGAGAACCTGGACGAGGCGATAGCGGAGATAACCGGCGGTCGCGGCGCGGAGATTTCTGTCGAGGCCGCGGGCTATCCCGACACGCTCAACAATGTCTTCAAGCACGTGTCCAAGTTCGGACGCTGCATCATCTTCGGACTGATAGGCGGCGTCGAGGAGATGACCCCGCTGAACTTCGGACAGTTCTTTATGAACACGCCCACCATTGTTCCCACAGTGGGCGCGGCCAGCGGCGACGCCGTGGGACACATCGAGCGCATGGTCGAACTCAAAGAGCGCGGCTGGTGGGACCCGGGCGAGATGGTCACTCACCGGATGGCTTTCGACGACGTGAAAGCCGCTTATGATATGTACGAGAACCGTGAGGACCAGATGGTCAAGGCCGTTATGAGTATGTAAGAGAATTACAAGAAACCCCCTCTCCCTCGACGGGAGAGGGCTGGGGTGAGGGTGATCAACATCTAATAACTGAAGACTAACAACTAACAACTCCCCCCAGGAGGAAACCCCGAATGAAAGCAGCCCGAATAAGCGCTCCCAAGACATGGGAGGTAATGGACATAGAAACGCCGACCATCCGGGACGGCCAGTGCCTCATCAAGCTGGAAACCTGGTCGGTGTGCGGCAGCGACATCCGGCACGGCTACGGCCCGGTTCACCCCGAAGAGGAGTACCCGATGCGTACCGGCGCGCCATGCCACGAGTGCGCGGGGACGATAGTCGAAAGCCGCACCGAGGAGTTCCAGGTCGGCCAGCGCGTGATAGTCCTGCCCGGCAGGGAAGGCACAGGCGGCCTGGTAGAGTACCTGCCCGGCACGCCCGACCGCATGGCGCTGCTGCCCGACGAAGGCGACATCGGCGAGTGGGTCATGTGCCAGCCGTCCGGCACCGTTCTCTACTCATGCCAGAAGATGGGCACGATTCTGGGCAAGAGCGTCGTGGTATTCGGACAGGGAAGCATCGGCCTGTCGTTCACCGCCATCACCGCCCGCGCGGGCGCGCGCAAGGTCATCGCCGTTGACCCCGAGGACAAACAGGCTCGACTTCGCCAGGCGTTTCGGCGCGACCCACACTATCAACCCCACCAGGGACAATCTCGACGAAGCTATGGCCGAACTCACCGGCGGCGAGGGCGCGCAGATAGCGGTCGAAGCCGCCGGATACCCGGACTCGCTGAACAATGTCTTCAAGCACGTCAGCGCGAACGACGGCCGGGTGATCATATTCGGAATCCAAGAAGGCGGAGGCGACGGCACCGTCCCGCTGGTATTCCGAAGTATGTTCAAAGAGGGCATCACCGTCGTCCCAACCCAGGGCGCGGCCAGCGCGGACGCTATCAACCACATCGAGACGATGATAGAACTCAAAGAGCGCGGCTGGTGGGACCCGGGCGAGATGGTAACTCACCGGATGAACTTCGACGACGTGAAAGCCGCCTATGATATGTACGAGAACATCGAGGACAACGTGGTCAAGGTCATAATGAATATGTAGCGCGTTTATCCTGTCCAACAGGGAGCGTCCATCTCCCTTGAACGCCGGATTGACCGAGTCTGTATAATCAGACCATCCCCGCCGAGGTTCTTATGATGGATGCTTCCGATACCCAGTCCATGATCGAGCGCGAACCGCTTCTTATTCTCATAGATGGTCACGCCCTTGTGCACCGCGCCTGGCACGCCATACGTCAGCCGCTCAACTTGCGCGCCACCGGCGAAGACGTTCGCGCCATATACGGCTTCCTGAACATATTTCTCAAGACACTGAAGGACAGGCAGCCTACGCATATAGCTATAACGTTCGATGTTTCCGCTCCCACGTTCAGGCACAAGCGGTTCGCTGAATACAAGGCCCACCGACCGCCCACTCCCCCCGAACTCAGGCCGCAGTTCGACCATATCAAGGACCTCATGCGCGCCTTTCGCGTGCCTATATTCGAGCAGCCCGGATACGAAGCCGACGACCTGCTCGGCACGCTGTGCAGGCAGGCGGGGGAGCAAGAGGTCGCGACAATCGTTCTGACCGGCGATACCGACACTCTCCAGCTCGTATCCCCCTGGGTCAAGGTGCTGCTAAGCCACGCCGTCCAGAATAGGACGCTCTACGACGAAACCGCCGTCAGGGAACGCTACGGCGGCCTCGGCCCCGAGTCCGTCGCGGACATAAAGGCGCTCGAAGGAGACTCGTCCGACAACATCCCAGGCGTTCCGAGAGTAGGGCGCAAGACCGCTATCAAGCTGCTGCTGGAGTACGGCTCCATACAGGGAATATACGACCGCCTGGACGAGGTGAAACCGCCCGGCGTGAAGAAGAGCCTCACCGAGAACAAGGACACCGCGTTCGAGGCGCAGTTCCTGACGACAATCAAGCTAGACGGCGACGCCACGCTCGATATGGAGCAGTGCAGGTTCGGCGACTACTCCCGCTCCGAGGTGGAAGACCTGCTGACCAGGCTCGAATTCTTCAGCATGATTGACAGAATTCCAGCCCCGTCGGATGGGTCGGAATCCGAACAGGCGGCGTTCGACCTGGACGACGATACACCGTCCACCGACTACATCGTGGTGGACACCGACGACAAGCTGGACGCCCTGGTTCAGGCCATAGATACGCCGCACGGCTTCTCGTTCGACACCGAGACCACCTCCCGCGATCCGATGCTCGCGCGCCTTGTCGGGCTGTCCTTCTCGACCGAGCCTTACAGCGGCTGGTACGTCCCCGTCGGACATACCGAAGGGCAGCAGCTTTCGTTGGACAGGACGCTGGACAGGCTGGAGCCGGTGTTCACCAATCTTGACGTGCCAAAGACCGCGCACAATGCCAACTACGACATGATGGTTCTCGAAAACCACGGCATCAGGGTCGAGGGACTGGCGTTCGATACGATGCTCGCCGCGCACGTGTCCGGGGAAAGTCCTGTCGGGCTGAAGGAACTCGCGCTCAAATTTTTCGGCGAGCGAATGTCTCCCATCACCGACCTGATAGGACGCGGGCGCAAGCAGGTCACCATGGCCGAGGTCGAGATCACGAAGGCAGCGGAGTACGCTGCGGCGGACGCCGACTTCACTGAACGTCTGAGACGTGAGTTGGAACCGAGGATAGAGGAACTGAATCTCGGAAACACTCTGCGTGAGTACGAGATACCTCTCGTGCCGGTGCTGATAAGAATGCAGCGGGACGGAGTCGGAATAGACGTGGATACGCTGAAGCGGATGTCGGTCGAACTCGACGAGAAGCTCGGCGTAATTCGCAATGACATCTACATGACCATAGGCCACGAATTCAATCTGAACTCCTCGCCACAGCTTGGCGATGTGCTGTTCAACGAACTGAGGCTGCCTCCCGTCAAGCGCACCCAGACCGGCTTCTCCACCAATGCCGCGTCTCTCGACGAACTCAAGAACAGGCTGGACTCGGGCAGTATCCCGGACGCGGACCCGCGCTCATACGACGTGATGAACGGGATTCTGGAATACCGCCAACTATCCAAGCTCAAGTCAACCTACGTTGACGCGCTTCCGGGCATGGTCAACCCCGAAACGGGCAGGATACACACCAAGTACAACCAGACCGGCTCCGCGACCGGGCGCGTCTCGTCCAACGACCCGAACGTGCAGAATATCCCGGTCAGGACCGAACTCGGTCGCCAGGTGCGGAGGGCGTTCGTGGCCCCGCGCGCGCCTGACTCAACCCTGCTCGCCGCCGACTATTCGCAGATAGAACTGCGTGTCCTGGCCCACTTCTCGGAAGACCCCGCGCTGCTGGAAGCGTTCCACAAGGGCGAAGACATACACAGCGCGACCTCATCACTCGTTTACGACGTTCCCATAGACCGGGTTACGGCGGAGATGCGTCGGTTTGCCAAGATACTCAACTTCGGGGTGCTGTACGGCCTGACCGCATACGGAATATCTCGGCAGACCGATCTCAATCCTGAACAGGGCCAGCACTTCATCAACCTCTACTTCGAGCGATACCCAGGGATACGAGGCTACGTTGATGAGGTCATCGAGCGCTGCCGCGCCAGCGGATATGTCGAGACCGCGCTCGGCCGCCGCCGCTATTTGCCCGAAATAAGAACCCGCAACTTCTACAGGCGTCAGGCTGCCGAGCGCGCCGCAATAAATATGCCCATTCAGGGAACCGCAGCCGACATAATCAAGATAGCCATGATCCGCATTATGGAGCGAATGGCTGAACTAGATATGCGTTCCAAGATGATTCTCCAGGTACACGACGAGCTTATATTCGAGACACCGAAGGACGAGCTCGAGCAGATGTCCGCTATCGTAACCGAACTGATGCCCGCGTCCCTGAAGCTGGCGGTGCCGCTGATAGTCGAACTAAAGACAGGCGACACCTGGGGCGACCTGGATTAAGAAACCGGCTTTCGGGGTGATTCCCCAAACGGACGGCCTGCCCCTCATGTAAGCGTTATGCGATAATGGAACGCAGAGACACGAAAGGAACGGACATGAGCGGCGCAGGTACTCAAGAGCGACTTCAAACTTTGGTCAAAGAACTGCCCCTGAACTCCACGACGACGTCATCAGGTATATCGAATCCTTGCTTCCAAAGAATAAGCCTGGCAACAGGGGCCTTCGGTTGGATTGGGGAGGAGCGCTCAAGGGGCACTATGACGAGTACACCTCGGTAGAGCTTCAGAAGAAGGCGTTAGACTGGTGGGAAGAGATGGCAATGAAGGGCGTGAGCGGGAATACTACGAGGGACGATGTATCGGGTTGATTCCAACATAGTCTTGGAATCCTTGCTAGGGCAGGAACGCACTGATGAAGCGAGAACATTCCTTCACAACACCCCACCACAAACACTGTTCATCACGGAATTCGCGCTGTACTCGATATGTTTAGCGTTGACTCGTCGGCAGTTGGATCAAACCCTACGGAGATTTCTCGACGACCTGATTGACGGCGAAGTGAACATCATCCGTCTGTCGCCCCAAGACCTGAAGCGAGTAGTGACTGCCTGCGAGGACTTTAGCCTAGACTTTGACGACGGTTATCAATATGTAGCGGCGCGAATATACGGGCTGACACTTGTAACTTTTGACCGAAATTTCACGCGGACAGACATCGAGCGAGTTTCCCCATCACAACTGGCATGAAATTACCCGATTTCGGCTGCCAGTTCCCGCGCCTGCTTAGCGAAGCGTTCGGCCAGCAGGCTGCTTGCGCCCGTGTACTGCGTCGGGTCGAGAAGCGTGGCTATCTGATCCGCGCTCATGTTTTCCCGCACGTCTTCCACCTCTGAGAGAGCCTTGGTGAACGGCTTCTGTTCGACGACCGACGCCTGCGCCGCGTCGTATATAGCGTCGTGCGCCCGCTGCCGTCCTATGCGCCGACCAAGTTCCAGCATCAGCGCCTCCGACATTATCAGCCCGCCGGACAAGTCGAGATTCCGGCGCATCCGCTCGGGAAACACCTGTATCCCGCTGAACAATTCTATCATGTACTGGAGCATATCCCCGGCCAGTATCGCCGCCTGCGTGAGCGCGCGGTCCATCATAACGCTGGTCGTCCGGTCCGCTTCGTGCTCGGTCATCATCGCTTCCAGCGCGAGCGGAACCAGCGTCCGGATCTGCGCCGCCGACGCGACCACATCCTGACCCAGCTTCGGATTGCGCTTCTGCGGCATGGTGCTAGAGCCTACCGTGCCGGGCGGTACAGGCTCCTCCACCTCTCCGAACTCCTGCTTCATAAGCGTGTACATTTCGCGCCCGATCTTGGAGCAGGTCGCGGCCAGCATACCCAATATGACCACGTACTCTCCCAGGTGGTCTGCGGTCGTGCGCGACGGCATCGGCATGGCCCGCATATCCAGCTTCTCCGCCATCTTCTGCTGAACATCCAGACCTATTGGCCCAAGCGAGCCTAGCGTTCCCGCGCCCCCGCCCAGCATGGCCACAAACACTCTGCTCTCGCAGCCTCTCAGCCGTTCGACGTGTCTTGCGAGTTCGTCTATCCACACCGCGACTTTAAGGCCGAACGTCGCAGGCACCGCGTGCTGGCCGTGCGTTCTGCCCGGAAGCGCGTAATCCTTGGTGCGCTCGGCAAGGTCGCCGAAAAGCGTGAGAATCTGACCTATCTGCGACAGGTATATGTGATGCGCCTTGCGGAGTTGGAGCAGTTTGCCCGTCTGCGTGATGTTCTGGGTCGTGGCTCCCCAGTGAACGTAGCCGCCCGCGTCGCCGTCGCACACGCGGTCAAGCTCCCATATCAGAGGCACCAGCCCGTGTCCCGTCCGCGCCAGGCCCTCCTGGATAGCGTCCATGTCGAGGTATTCCAGCCGCGACTTGCGCGTAATCTCGTCCGCTGCCTCGGCGGGAACGATTGCCAGTTCCGCCTCCGCCTGTGCCAGCGCTGCTTCTACGTCCAGCCAGGATTGGAGTCTCTGGTCGTCCGAGAAAAGGTCGCGAATACCCGGATCCGGCATCCTGAGCGCGGTGGGTTCCTGCTGCATGAAGTTAGCCTCCCTGTCGCTCCTAGTCCAGGTGTCCCGTGTCGTTGAACCTGTTGATTCGGCAGACGTTGGTATTGCCGAGAGCGTGGCCGTCCAAATGCCACCGATCCACGTCTATCGTGAAATCGAATACGCCCGTGTTTCGGATGGATAGTCCCCAGATGCGGTTCGAGCCAACAAGCTGCGCGAATATGAACTGCATGATTCCGCCGTGTGAGAACAACAGAACTTGATCGTCGTTCCCATGGTTCGCGATGACTTTGTCCACCACGCCCTGCGTGCGCGCCCTCTTTTCGGCCAGCGTTTCAGCGCCCTCGATGATGTCCGTATTGCGGGTTTCGGCAAACTCGCGCGCAATCTCGGGAAAGCGAGCCTCCACCTCCTCCCAGGTCAGCCCGGAGAATACGCCCACGTCGGTCTCCATCAGATCGTCCCAGCGTACAATCGAACCATCCAGTCCCAGATGCGCGGAGGCTATTCTGGCGGTATCGAAAGTGCGGCTCAGCGGGCTTGCGTAGATGTGTGACGGCCGGTAGCCTTCGGCCTCGAATCGCTTTCCCAGACTGGCGGCCTGATCCCTGCCCACGTCCGTTAGCTGGGTGTCGTTGCGTCCCTGCCAGCGGCCTTGCGCGTTTCCTGTACTCTCTGCGTGTCTGACTATTCTCAGGTTCATATTTTCACCGCATGGGACTATAACATATTCTCAGGCCGTCTTGCCTTTTCGACTTACTATCAGCCAGGGCGTTTTCAAAGTCAGTAATCAGCCGGTGTGGTCGAATCAGCCCGAACATGAGAGAAAAGCTAGATCGACGCGGTTGCATATATCTGGACTTATAATTCCGAGCGAGACGCTGGGCGATTAACAGGGAGACGCTGGGAGGACGCTGGGGCAATTTTCACCCAGCGTTTCCCAGCGTTTATAGCTAAGACATTTTCTTCTCGCGCAAGGGAACGTGATTGATAAAGTAACATTTATGGATAGTCTGTCGTGGAAGTTGTTTATCATGCGTACATTGTAGCGCATTGAAGGCGTATTTGTGTAGTCGAAGAGGAGATTCAGGCAGACTTTGGAAATATCCGGCTTCTGAAAAACAGTTTGCGCAAACACTCCCTGAGAATTTCCCACAGGCTTGAGCGATGCACATCCCCTCAGTCTGGAGGCATTTCCCGCTGGTTTAGATAATCGGCTACAATCAAGTGAGACAAAGAGAGGGAATATATGACGACAATCAACACCATAGACGACCTCCTACGAATCGTGCGTGAGAACGAAGAGTTTCGCGTTGCGTTGAGACGTGAACTGCTTACCGAGGACCTGCTGGCATTGCCGCAGCGTTCTGGGGAGTACTCCGCGACCACCGATAAGAAACTCAACACGCTGACCGACTCTGTCAACGTGCTGACGAAGAGCATTAACAAACTCGTGCAGCATCAGGAAGAGATGCACGGAGACATTCGGGCATTGCACGGTATGTACAGACGGCAGCATCAAGATGTCGGCAGATTCCATTGAGAGCAGTATCTTTCACGATGTTGCCCAGTTCGTGATGGCGAAAAATGAAGATGCCGCTCTCTGGTATCAACTCGATGAATGGGAAATGGAGCCACCGGCCCCCTATTAGGACAAACGACCTCGGATTGTCAGGCGCTCAGCCGACGTGGCTTTTCTATTTCATTTCTGTTGGAATCACCATGGGTGGGCGGGCAAATGTCTGCTGGATGGAGATTTTGTGCGAATGTGTTGGTTCTTGTGCAAAACGGACTTTCTGTACAAGGCCCCATGGGTAGATATTATTGGGATGCGTAAACGTCTTGTCCATGCCTACTACGATATAAATTTGGATATACTCTGGCGGACGGTGCAAGGCGACCTTCCCACGCTGATCGCGCAGATAGAACCTTTGGCGCCGGAAGCGGGCATGGCATAGCGGCATTTACGGTAGGCGTCTGATTTTGGGCAGTCCCAGTCCGGTCGAAATACTGACGCCGAGCAGGATAGCTCCGTTTATGAGCAGGGTGACGGGCGCTCCGAACGCGCCTGCCATAGCGCCGACGCCGAGATGTCCGACCGGCGCGACGCCTATGCTGAGTATCCAGGCACCCATCGCGCGGCCGCGCTGTTCGTTAGGCACATTCTCCTGCATCATTGTTCTGTACAGGGAGTCAATAGAAAAGGCGCAGGCGTTTATGAAGGCCAGAACGACTATGAAAAACAGGAAGCCGCCGCCGAGCGAGAAGGCCATCTCGCCCAGACCAAATGCAGCGGCTATTATGAAGACAAACAATCCCTTTCTTTTGAAGTTAACCAGGCTCGCTATTAGAAACAGCCCCAGAACGGCCCCAACCTGGCGAAGAGCGCTTATTATCCCCAGCCCGACAGAGCCAACGTCCAAGACATTCTTGGCGAATACCGGCAGCAGACTCTGATGGGTAAATCCGAATAGCTCAGTAATACCGGCCAGTATCATCAGCGCCAACAAGGTTCGGTTGGCGCCGATGATTTTGACATAGCCCGCCAGATTTTGCATCACCGACTGGGTTGTGCGAATGGCGGCCTGGCCCGCTTCACGCGTCCCCATCAGAATCGCGAAAGACAGCACATACATCAAGCCGATGAGCAGATATTCGTTGGCGATTCCCGCAAACGCAATTACAACACCCGCTATCAGCGAGCCGGGCACTCCTCCAACCTGCTGGCTGAGGCTGCTCAGAGACATCCCATTGAGCGCGGACTGAGGCCCTACTATATCGTATGTATAGGCTTGTCTCAGCGTCATGGCGAATGCCGAAACGCACCCCATTACGCCAGTGAGCAGGATGATAGGCCAGACGTGGGGGTAATCCAGATATAGAACGAGCGCGGTAACGGCGGCTACGCCCCCACCGCACAGCGTTATCCAGCGAATGAAAATGCGTCTGTCCACCCGGTCCGCCACCGCCCCGGACACAAGACCCAGAAAGAAGAACGGAACCATGCGCGCCGCCGAGGCTACCCCGACCCAGAAAGGCTCCCCGGTCAACTCCAGCACAAGCCAGCCGACAGCCACGAACTCCATGCTCATCGCGACGGACTGTACGACCGTCGACAACCACAGAAATCGGAAATCTCTATACTGAAATGAGGCAGCCCAACTAGCTCTGCCTGAAAGACGGAATACTGAAGACATGCCTACCTTCCAAGAGTATGGTGGATTATACCATGTTAGAGATTGAGCTTTAGAGGCGTTCGCATTGTCTCGGAAACGCTATATCTCATACAGGGTCATTCGGTTGTTAGTCGTTAGTTCTCAGTTTTTAGCGGTCAGTCGCTTCCACCCAGAGGTCTAAAGCCGGGAAATTGGGCGCGAATCCGCATTGAATGGGATAATCGAAAGACATTGATACCTCATACCCGACTATTGACCATGCTATAATCAAATAGAACATATCTGCCGACAATCGGCGTTCGCCCGCTGACACTTCATACATGACCGGAGAGAAACCAATGACAACAGCAACCAGAGTTGACCTGAAGAAGAAGAGCAGAGTCGTTACCGATGGGGCGGACCGCGCCGCCGCGCGCGCGATGCTGCGCGCCACAGGACTTGACGACGACGACATGGAAAAGCCGTTCGTCGCGGTTGGAAACCTGGCCTCCGACGTTACGCCCTGCAACGTTCACCTGAACCGTCAGGCGCTGAAGGTCAAAGAGGGGCTTCGGGCCGCGAACAGCGTTCCATTCATGTTCGGCACAATCACCATCAGCGACGGCATATCCATGGGCACCGAGGGAATGAAAGCGTCGCTCGTAAGCCGGGAAGTGATAGCGGACTCCATAGAGACGGTTACATTCGGCGAGAGCATGGACGGCCTCATAGTCGTGGCGGCCTGCGACAAGAATATGCCCGGCGCGATGATGGGCATTGCGCGCTGCAACGTCCCCTCGGTGTTCGTTTATGGCGGGGCTATCATGCCCGGAAGCTGGAACGGCGAGGACATCAACATACAGGATATGTTCGAGGCCATCGGCGCCCACTCACAGGGCAAGATAACGCTGGACGAACTTATCGGCATGGAGCGCGTGGCCTGCCCTGGCGAGGGCGCGTGCGCGGGTATGTTCACCGCGAACACCATGTCTTCCGCGATAGAGGCCATGGGTATGTCCATACCCGGCGCGGCCTCGATTCCGGCCATAGATCCGCGCAACGACGAGGTAGCTTTCGATTCAGGAAGGGTCATATACAACCTGCTCGAAAACGACGTCAAGCCGCGCGACATAATGACCCGCGAGGCGTTCGAGAACGCCATTCGCGTGGTTCTGGCGATGGGCGGCTCGACCAACGCGGCCCTTCACCTGATAGCGATGGCGCACGAGACGCAGGTGGAACTGACCCTGGACGTCTTCGACACCCTGAGCCGCACGACTCCCTACATCACCGACCTGCGGCCGGGCGGACGCTTCGTAATGTCCGACATGGACAAGGTGGGCGGCGTGCCGGTGGTTATGAAGGAACTCCAGCGGGCGGGCCTGATCCACGAAGACTGCATCACGGTTACGGGCAAGACTGTCGGGGAAAACCTGGAGGAGTGCGACACCGAGCCCGACAACAGGGTTATCTACTCGATTCCCAACGCCAAGAGTCCCACCGGCGGCCTGGTCATACTCAGGGGCAACCTCGCCCCCGAGGGCTGCGTCATGAAGGTATCCGGCACATCGAAGCTGAAGCACGAAGGCCCCGCCAAGGTGTATGACGGCGAGCGCGCCGCCTTCAACGCCGTAACCAACGGTGAGATAGAACCCGGCGACGTGCTGGTGCTGCGCTACGAAGGCCCAAAGGGTGGGCCGGGTATGCAGGAGATGCTATCCGTCACCGGCGCTATGATGGGCACCGGCATAGGCGAGGATATTCTGCTGATGACCGACGGGCGTTTTTCCGGCGCGTCTCGCGGGCCGATAATAGGCCACATCGCGCCCGAAGCGGCTGTCGGCGGCCCGATTGGGCTTGTCCAGGGCGGCGACACAATCGTCATGGACGTGGAGTCCAGAACTCTCGATGTGAGCATATCGGACGAGGAGATGGAGCGTCGCCGCAGCGAATGGCAGGCCCCCGAACCCAGACACACCACCGGGGTGATGGGCAAATACGCCAAGCTCGTCTCGTCCGCCTCGAAAGGCGCGGTCACGACTTAGGACGCTCCGCTCCGAAATCAATCCATAGAAAATATCGTTGTGGAGGTGAAGTGGGATAGCTCACTTCACCCCCACGCGCGATAATCTGAAACATATACCCTCACCCAACCGGATGAGCGCAGCGGCAAGTCACTCTGGAGGCTCCTGATGGCCATAGGCCGTTTCATAGCGATGGTCGGCTTCTTGGTCTGGCGTCGGAGTGATGGGAAGTACCTTCTGCTTCGGCGGTCCCCTGAAAAGGACTTCGCCCCGGGAGAATGGGAAACCGGCTCCGGCAGACTTGACCAGGGCGAGGGCTTCGCGCAGGCGGTTCGTAGGGAATCGCGGGAAGAGTTGGGACTGGACGCGCGTATTGAGTGTATTCTTGGCACCACGCACTTCTATCGCGGCGAACCGACACCCGACAACGATATGGTAGGTGTGAGTTTCGGATGCTCTATCTACGACGAATCGGGCCTTTCTCTGAGTTGCGAGCATTCCGAGCATAGATGGATGACGGCGGCGGCGGCGGCGGAGTTTCTGCCGCCGGGTCACTGGTTATCAATGCTGATCGAGAGAGCCGAAGTATTTCGCCAGCATATGCCGAGAGAGCTGCGCCAACTCCATTGGGGTGGCGACTTCAAGTCTGCATAGACGCATAGACCCGTGTTTCAGAGTCCCGCTGGCCTCTGCCTTCTCGCTTTTCTAATACCCTGAAGATGTTTCGGAATTAACTGTTCGCTTGTAAACAGATCTCTTTTAGCGTGAACATACTATACTTAAACAAATGTCTAGTTGTCTGGAAATTCGTCGTTGCGCCGCTCAAAATAGCGCGCTGCCACAGTAAACTATTTTGAGCGGGTAAAAAAACTTCTCCAAGATCGTCCGCAGGGTCTTTCGGTTATCCAGATTCGCCGGTTCAATGACCACTGGATTCCCGCGAAAGCGGGAATGACGGTGGTGGAGTGCGGGAATGACATATAGGCGCGGGCTTTCCGATTCGCAAATAACCGAAAGACCCTGAGACCGTCCGTTCAAACATTGCACAATTCGGTCGTTCGTCTTATCATACGAATCATCATATTTTTGGAGTTGATTGACATGGCCACATTTGAAGTGATTTCCATGAGGGACGCGCAGCTCGAGCTGACACTTACCGGCAAACGCGGGACGATTATACGCAAGTACATTGAATATCTTGAACAGCGAGCGCCCGATCAGGCGGGCAAACTCACCGCCGACGCAGAGGAAACGACGGCTGCCATAAGGCGGCGTCTGGCCGCGGCCGCGGAATTGACCGGCAAGGACCTGGTCATAACCAGGCAGGACGATGTTGTCTTTTTCTGGGAAAAAGGCGATGGCCCCGAACCAAAGCGCAGGGGCCGGAGGCCAAAGGCCAGCGTTTAGCGACTGTCCCACGAAACCTCGCGCTCGTAGTCCCGCTCCCTGTGTCCGTCAGAGAGTTCGGTATGTTCAAGGAGCGATAATGATTGAATTCAACTGCACCGTGCAAGAGGGTGTTATACCTGACAGTATTCGCCCTGAACTCGTTTCAGAGTTGACCCGCATCAGCGTCTCCGAAATGGGCGCGTCTCCCGATGATGTGGATGTGCAGTTCACGGAAATACCAAACGGATTCGGATTCAGGGGCGGTGAGTTGTCCACCACTTCCCTTGTTCGCGGACAGATACCTCCCGGCTGCGAACAGGAACTTCGTGTTGAATTTATGCAGCAGATATGCGATATGTGGTGTCGGATCACCGGATGCTCGACTGACGAACTCGTGGTATCGGCGCGCGACAGACAGTAAACCGCCTGACACATTAACTACAAGGAGATTACCATGCCTTTCTACCGATGTATCGTGCCTGAGGACTCGGTGCCGTTCGAGCTGCGTCAACAAGTCGCAACCGCGTTTACCGACATTCACTGCGAAAGCACAGCCGCGCCGCGCAGCTTTGTCCACGTGGTGTTCTTTGAGACCTCCGAGAACGGAGACTCCGAGTATCCTACGCCCTACTACGTTGACGGCGGCAATCGCGCCGGACGCCCCGAAGACGTCAAGCAAAAGCTACTTGCGGACCTGACCGGCGCGTTCAGCGAAATTACAGGCGTATCGCCGGAACTTATCGGCGGCAGAATCACCGAATCCCCCGCATCCTGGTCAATGGAAGGCGGCATGGTCCTGCCCGAACCGGGCGAGGAAGGCGCCGAATGGTACGAACACGCCGCTAACTAGCTCTGTTGCATAGAGACGTGTCCACCCGGTGCGGGCACGCCCCCTGCACACTCTTAGAACGAGTATCCCTGTCCTCTCATACAGAGAGGGCTTTCCATATCCAGCCAGGGTTTTTCCATGCTCGCAATAGATATGCACGTCCACATACCGCGCCAGCCGGGCCTGCCCGACATGGTGATAGAGGAGAGCCTGCGCCGCTACTTCCGGCTGAACGACCCACCCACTCTGGCCGAGGAACTTTACACTCTATACAGCGAATGGGACATTCTGGGCGTCGTATTCTCGGTGGACGCTCAGACGGTCACCGGCGACAGTCCCGACACCAACGACTACGTGGCCGAACTTGTGAACGCCCACCCGGAGCAGTTCATCGGGTTCGCCACAGTTGACCCCTGGCAGGACGACCGCGCCGTCAGCGAATTGGAACGCGCCGTAACCCAGCTTGGCCTGAAGGGCCTGAAACTCCATCCCATACACCAGGCGTTCTACCCGAGCGACACCCGTTTCTATCCGCTCTATGACAAGTGCGTCGAGCTTGGGATTCCCGTGCTGTTTCACTCCGGCTTCGCAGCCGCCGGAATCGGTATGCCCGGCGGAGGCGGCATGAAACTGAAGTATTCGGCCCCGATACCGCACATTGACGACGTGGCAGCCGACTTCCCCGACCTCACCGTCATAATGGCGCACCCCGCCTGGCCCTGGGTCGAGGAGCAGATAGCCGTCGCGCTGCACAAGCCCAACGTCTATATTGACCTGTCCGGCTGGGCGCCGAGGTATATTCCTCAGCCTCTCATAAATGAGACCAATACGCGGCTTCAGGACAAGGTGCTGTTCGGCTCCGACTTCCCGTACCTGCCGCCCGACCGCTGGCTAGCCGGATTCGAGCGGCTCGAAATCCGCGACGAAGTCCGCCCCAAGATACTGCTGGAAAACGCGAAGCGCATACTAGGACTGTAACCGCGCTATTCAACAGCGAAGAAACCGGGACAGAAGACGGGAGAGAGAGAATATGGCAAACCTGGACGTTCTCACATACGGCTTCGGGTTCACCTCCGACCAGGGCGGCTTCGGTTGGTCAACCATCTCGCTACTCAGAGTCGGCGGCAGCAACATACTGATAGACACCGGCCCCGGCTCCCGTCGCGCTAATCTGGTCGCCGCCCTGAACGCGCACGGGATGGAACGAGGCGACATAGACACAGTTATCCTCACGCACCTGCACTGGGACCACTGTCAGAACACCGACCTGTTCACCAACGCCCGTATCCTCGTCTCGCCGCAGGAGTTGGACTACGCCAAAAATCCGGCGCGCGGCGACACCAGCGCAGCATGGTACATAGCCGATATGCTCGACAAGATGAAGGCCGAGCCGATTTCGGACGGCGACGAGGTGGTCGAGGGCATCTCTGTGATCTCCACCCCGGGCCATACAATCGGACATATGGCAGTGCTGCTGGAGATAGGCGGCGAAAAAGCGCTTGTCGCCGGAGACGCCTTCCCAGACGCAGGCACCCTGTACCGAAAGCTGCCCTATAACATCTTCTGGGACGTGTCCGATGCGTCCGACAGCGTAGAGAAGATGCTGGACGTATCGAACATATTCTACCCCGGCCACGACCGCCCCTTCCGCATTGAGGGCGACGACGTCACATATCTGCACGGGCCGACCCAGGTGGAGATAGTCGGCACAGTCGAGGGCGGCGGACACACCTCAGTCGGCTACAAGGTAACCGCCAAGCGCGAACCCAACATCAGCCTCGTCCAGAAAGACGGCTAACGCTGATACATCAGCGACCAGATCAGAATGAAGACGTCCCTATCCACACTTGGAATAGGGACGTCTCGCAGTCAGCAGGATAGAAAAGGCCCGGCTAAGTTGCGTTGACATTTCCCGTCATTTCCGCGAAAGCGGGAATCCAGAGGGGCGGAGTGTGGGTAATTTCGTGACAATTACACCTGTTTGGAGTGCTGGATTACGGCTCAGAGCCGGAATGACGGGATGAAATTCCAAATATCAACGCAATCTAGAGAACAGCCCCCCGACCAGGGTTTCATAACTTATCTAGCCTGTTCCATTCTTCTCGGACTCTTGCATGGAGGTTTCCACTGCTTTCCTGATGTCTTCGACGGAAGCGTTCGGGTCTTGTTTCAGCTTGGTGAGTACCAAGTCTAAAGCCTCTCGCCGGCCTTCGTTCCGCCGCCGCCGCCGTTCCTTCTTTATCTGCTCGATTGCCCAATATGCCACTTTCACACTCACTTCCACTAATGACGCGGAAATCCCATAGACAACAACGCCCAAGTCCACCATGTCCGCTGTGGCATTAAAATTGTTCCAGATTCTGTAACCCACTGGGTTCAGTGTACGCGGTCAGAATCCATGTCGCTAATGCAACTCCCCAAGGAGCGGTCAGCGCATGGCGCACAGGCCATTGATTATACATTTCATTCTTATGAAAGGTTGGCGCCAGTGTAGTGTCAACGCTGTGACACAACTTTGACAACTATGTTGCAATCCTTCTGGTGATTCCTCAAACTCTTTTTCAGTCCGACGCTGACCTCTCACAATCCTGAACGCTCACTCCAGCCACGAGACCACTTCGGAGTGCGGCATACGCTGGGCGTTCGGAATCGCCTCCGCTCTCCCGATGAACACCACGCCTACCATCATCCAGTCCGGATCCGACCCCAAGGTCTGCGCCAGGTCAGGGAGTTTCGTGAGACCTCCGGTGCTCCAGTCCAGCGAAAGCCCCTCCGCGACCGCTGCCAGCGCCATGTTCTGCACCGCGCAGCAGGACGTCGCGTAGTTCTCCTGCGTAACCTCGTCGTTGTCCCCGCCGACGCTGTAAACATACACCATCGCTGGGGCGTTCAATACGCGCTCCCTGCTTGCGTCCGCCGATCTGCGTTTCTGGTTGGGATTCGGGTTGACCACATTCTCATAAGTCGTCTTCCACGCCACTTCCGCGACCTTATGCCTGATGGCACTGTCCTTTCGGAGCGCGAAAAAGCGTGTAGGCTCGGTGAGCCGGTGATTCGGCGCCCAGACCGCGGCGGCAAACAGTCGTTCCAGCGTCTCGTCCGAAACCGGGGACTCTGTGAACTCCTTGACACTGCGCCTGCCGAAAATCGCGTCATACACGCTGACTGATGTCGTCGGTACTTCTACATCGTTGCTGTTTATCTTCATGTGCGCCCTCTGGTATTAGGTTTCACATACTGTACCAGATATAGCAGATACAAAATCGGGTTAGGGATACGGGGCCGGGACAATCGCATCTTAATTTCATGCCACTCCTGGTAGTCATTGTTCCCGATTTGACAGAAGCCCATAAAATCAAAGCCCATACACCCCTGCCGCCGCCCACCATCCTGAATATCCTAAAATCCCGTAAATCCTGATTCAGACTACCCTTTGACACAACCCATCCCCATTATTAACAGTATATTAAGCCACTGTTAGGTTTGTGTGAAATTTCCTATAACATTTATACTCATAGAGATGGCAGGGGTACATTCACCAAACCTCCGACCTGGTAAGCTATTCTCAAAGTGAAAAGGTTTTTCAGGAACTGGGTCAGCGAACATCGCAGGAACAGCTATTGGCACAGCTTAAGGGTGGCGAGCGGGCGCGATATGTAACCGAGATGTTCGCCCGCATCTCGCGGCGATACGATCTGATGAATTCGGTTATGTCGGGCGGCAGACACTATGCCTGGCGTCGCAGGGCCGCGGCAATGGCTGTCGAGGGTCTGTGCGGAAGGGCGCTGGACGTGGCGACCGGCACCGGAGATTTCGCTTTCGATCTCGCGCGCAGGCTGGAGGTGACCTCGGTCGTCGGGCTGGACTTCACCCGCGATATGATGGAACTCGGCATACCCAAGGCCGAGCGCCAGGGTGTCCAGCGCTCCGTATCGTTCACCGAGGGCGACGCCCATGACCTTCCCTTCCCGGACAATTCGTTTATATGCGCGACGGTCGGATTTGGGATACGCAATTTCATTGACGTGCCGCGCGCTCTGAGCGAGATGGCGAGAGTGGTTGCGCCGGGCGGCAGGGTCGTGTCGCTGGAGATCGTCAGGCAGGACGGCAAGGGGCCGATTAGCCGACTGACGCGATTTCACTTTCGATACATCACCCCATGGATAGGGCGCGCGCTGGCCGGAGACCGCGAGGCTTACACCTATCTCCCGCAGTCGGCGCAGGGTTTCATGTCGGCGTCGGAACTGACGGACGCGATGAGAGACGCGGGGCTTGAGGTTACAACTTACAAGAAACTCGCGCTGGGAACAGTGGCGATTCACGTCGGGCTGAAGACGCGGCTCGATACGTGTTAGTATGTACAAAACCAGACTTCAGGAGCGGCAGCAGATGACAACCAATACAGACCCGGGCATTGACAACATCCTCAGAAACGTACAGGTCGTGGCGGCCTCGGAGGGCGGTTCGATAGAGTTCATCGAGGCGAACGGGGGCAAGCTCGTTATCGAGTACACACCGGGCGTGAACGAAGAATGCCCCGAGTGCGTTCCCACTCACGACCTTATCAAGATGATGATGAAGACATCGGTCAGTGTACACGCGCCCTACATCAGCGAAATAGAGGTGCGTTAGCTACACCAGATCCAGGTTCTTGAGACCGGAACCCGTGTTCAGAAGCAGTATGTTCTCGTCAGGGTCGAGTTGGGCGTCCGACAGCAGCTTTTCGAGCGCCGCGGCAGTGGCCGCGCCCTCGGGACATATAAACATCCCCTCTGTCCGCGCCACTCGGCCCATGTAATCGCGTATCTCGTCGTCGGACACGGTCAGCGCGCCGCCGCCGCTCTCCCGTATCGCGTTCAGTATCAGGTAGTCCCCGATGCCGGAAGGCACCCGGATTCCGGGCGCGATTGTCTGCGCGTCCTGCCAGGGCTCGGCGAACTCGGTTCCCTGCTCGAAGGCGCGCACCATGGGGGCGCACCCCTCGGCCTGCACCGCGAACATCTTCGGCCTGTGCGAGCCGATCCACCCCATCGCCTCCATCTCCGCGAACGCCTTCCACATTCCGACTATTCCGGTGCCGCCGCCCGTCGGGTATATGATCGCGTCCGGCAGCGTCCATCCCGACTGCTCCGCTATCTCATATCCCATCGTCTTCTTGCCCTCCACCCTGTACGGCTCCTGGAGGGTGGATATATCGAACAGGCCCTCTTCGGCGGCGCGCGCGCGGCTCAGAACGCCCGCGTCGCTTATCAGGCCGTCAATCAGGTTCAGCTCTCCCCCGGTTATGATGACTTCTTTCCGGTTGGACTCGGGCGCGTCCTGCGGCATGAACACATACGACTCGATGCCCGCCTTCGCCGCGTATGAGGTCATCGCGCCCGCGGCGTTGCCCGCGGACGGCATGGTGATACGGGTAATGCCAAGCTCTTTCGCCTTCGACACTGCCGCGGACAGCCCTCTCGCCTTGAAGGACGCCGTCGGGTTGACTCCCTCGTCCTTTATGTGAAGGTCGGAGCAGCCCATCTCCGGCCCGAATCGTTCCGCCTTGAATATGGGAGTGAGCCCCTCGCCGAGCGTGACGACGTTGGCCGTATCCCGCACAGGCATAACCTCGAAATATCGCCACATATTCGCGGGGCGATCCCTGAGCGTGTCCCTGTCGAGAGCGGAAGCAGCGGCTTCAAGGTCGTAGCGCGGGTAGAGAACCTTCCCGCATTCGGCGCATAGCCTATGCGCTTCGTCCGCCGAGTAGATGGCGTTGCAGTATGTACATTCCAGATGAGTGAGATAGCTGTGCATGGTTCCTCCTATTTATGAGCGTCCCAATAGTAGCATAGTACCCTCATACGGCAGGAAATTTTCGCCGCTCAGAAACCAAGCGAGCCTTGTTGGATCCGGTCGCTGGAAGAAACATCAATCCAGCCTTTGCGGTTTAGTACATCGAGCGCGAGCATGATTTGACGCTCGCTGAACCGTCTCTTTCGAGAGTTCCAGGAATAGACCCTCGTTACCACCTCGTCCGCGCTCTCGACCGGATCATTTCTGACTACCCAGTGCACGGTGGACAGCAATTCGAGGCCAAAAGGAGACTCGAAACCGCCAATAAGTTCAGATACCCTGTCGAATCGGGCTTTGATCTCTGTGTTCTGTTCAAGGATAACGTCCGCGTCACGGACTGCGCCGGGGACAAGTTCGAGCAGCTTGTGGGGGGAGTCTCCGCCGTCAGCGTAGCCGGATATGAGGTGTCCTTCTATTTTGTGCAGAATGTGCCGCAGGTTCTCCGCGTAGGGGCCATAATCGGCCTTATTGAATCTAAGTTGCAGTGGTTCGCCTGCCTCCTGCAAGAAATACATCAGCTTATGAACCTCGAGCAGACTGACGAATGGGTCAAGCAGACCGGCGAGATATTTGTACATCAAGCCAATCAGTGCGGCCCTACCAGGTGTCATCTCCGGAATTTCTCGATTACGGACCATCTTGTTCGCATCAGGCGCGCCGTTCGGCTCGAAGACTACGACTCGGACATCGTCAAGGTCCGTGAGCGCTTTCTCGATGCGAGGACGAACTTCATTCCAGTCTAATCCGCCCAGGCCGCTGCCCAGTGGTGGAATTGCGACAGACAGGACACCTCGCTCCCGTATCTCCTGAGCAAATGCCTCTAGCCCAAGCTCAATGTCTTTAATGCGACTTTTGCCGCGCCAATGCCGCTTGGTCGGGAAATTGATGATATAGCGCGGATTGTCCAACTGCCCTGTCTCAAACACAAACATTCGCCCGGGCTGGACTTCCTCATGGCGGCAGGCTTTAGCATACGCCTTGAAGTTCTCTGGAAACGCTTTCTTGAACTGAAGCGCAATACCCCGGCCCATAACGCCTACACAATTGACAGTATTTACCAAGGCTTCCGCATTCTCAGAAAGTATGTCGCCGGTCTTGTATTCAATCATACCCGCACTCCTTCCCTCGTACTCAGTAATACCATTGCCGCATTACTGAAATTCGCGGCTTGTAATCATTTGTTCTAATAATAGAATTAACTTTATCATACACAACACGAGAATGCACCCCTATTTTTGATATTAGTGTCCAGGGGAACAACATTTCTACAAGAAACTCAGCCTGCTTGCCTTCTTTCGCTCCTGCCCACTGATTAGCCCCTACAGCATCCCAGTCAATCTCTCCGAGTTGCGACAGGTTGCACCTGTCCTTGAAGTAGTTAGACCCTGCATTGGAGAGGGTGAAGGCCCACCGCCGCCGATTTTGATCTGCCCCAGCGACAGTGTCATACATATCCGCTTCCAAGTGAATAATTGGCCCTTGTCCCCCTCGATAATCGAGCTCAGCGTGATTCGCCATATGTATTAAATAGAGCATCGCCGACCTGGGACAGAAATGGAACGGCACGCAATCACCCACATACAGTCCTGAGTGGCTGCTAAGCGGCAACGTCAATCGCCTCTGCTTGATGGCGCTCATTCCAATGGTGGTTCCCTGCGAGACACGTCGCCCAACCTCAGCGTCACACCAGAGGTATCCGCCCGAGATGATCGAAGGCAATCGGTCAACGTGAACGATGTGGTATATCTTGGGCCTGGCGGGAACAGGTATATCGCGCTCACCCCTACTGGCCGGGCGGGTACTTCTCCAGCCACCAGCGGGCTATCTCGACGCGCCTGGCGAACCATACGTCCGGGAATCCGGTCGCATAGTCCAGGAAGTCCCTGAGCGCGGCAGCCCGCGACGGGCGGCCCACGATGCGGCAGTGGAGGCCGACGTTCATAATTCTGGGCGAGTCGGCCCCCTCTTCGTAGAGGAGGTCGAAGGTGTTCTTCAACGTTTCGTAGAAGTCGGACGGGCTGTTCATCCCGCCGCGCCAGAAGCGGGTATCGTTCACCTCGAGCGAGTACGGGACCACCAGCCAGGGCTTCCCTCCAACGTCCACGTAGTAGGGGATGTCGTCTGCGTATGAGTTCGAGTCGTACAGGAAGCCGCCCTCCTCGACGACAAGTTCGCGGGTGTTGACGCTCGGAGCGTATCTTGTGTACCAACCCAGCGGACGCTCGCCCGTGCTGCGACGTATGGACTCGACCGCTTTGGCAATCGCTTCCCGTTCGGCGTCGCGGTCCATTCGGTAATACTCTTCCCAGCGATAGCCGTGTCCGAACACCTCATGCCCCTGTCTCACGATTTCCGGCCCGACCTCGGGGTTGCGCTCCAGCGCGAGCGCGCAGCAGTAGAACGTGGCGGGGACACCGAATCTTTCGAGAATCCGCATGACCCGCCACACGCCCACCCTGCTTCCATACTCGAAGAAGGACTCGTTGGCCAGGTCACGCTCGTTCAGGGGAAGCGGCGAAGGAACCTCACTGTTCGTTTCACGCTGAAGGTCGCCGTCGAGCAACGAGTACTCGGAGCCTTCCTCGTAGTTGACGACGATGGAGACGGCTATGCGGGCGCCATTGGGCCACTCGACCCTGGGGGGATTCTGTCCGTAGCCTGAGAAGTCGCGTTCGATCATGTCCGATTCCTTAAGAGAGGGTGTCGGAGCGGCGGCGGTCAGCGGTCTTCTTCCGGACCGCCCTCGCCGGTGACTTCGCGCAGGAACTGCTCGACGTCGGGAGCGAGTTCCGCGGTCTCGTCTTCTTCCTCTTCCTCTTCGCCGGCCAGAACGCGGTCGTAGTAGGACTCCAGCCTGCTTATGAGCGAGCGGACTTCGGGGTTGCCCTCGACGGCCCTGTTGACATCCTCATACTGCCGTTCACCCCTCGCGGTATCGGACAGGGAGCGGGGAAGGTCGTACATAGCGCACAGAATCTCGACGATTCGCGCCGAACCCATGTGGTCCTCGTCCAACTGCATATACTGGGGAAGATGGGCCATCAGGCTGGTGGTGACTACCTCACTCCCGGTCATCAGGTCGGTCACCATGTTGACGATGCTGGTCGGCCCCTGGTAGGTGCTGCGCCGCTGGGACACAAGCCCACGCGCCTTTGCCGCCTGCTCGTCCGACATCGTGCCGGTCACCAGCAGCGGCCTTGTATGCGGCACGGAGTCATACATACCGCCGATGCGACAATATTCCTGAACGTCGAAGTAGGACAGCACCTCCGAGATGGCGCTGCAATACGTCTCGCCGAAATTGTGCGGCTCCCGAACGTGCAGGAACAGGTAGTCCCGGTTGGTAGCATCGTCGTGAGCATAGTGGATAATGCTGTTGGGCGTTGTGAAGACGCGCTGACCGTTGACGGTGCGCATACGCGGCCTGTACCTGGTAAAGTCAAAGAACTTGCCAGGCTCGGCAAGTCTCCCCAACTCCTGCGCACCCAAGTGGCGCTGGAGGATGTTCAGGGAGAGCGTTCCGACTCGTCCCACGTCTATCCAGGGCCGGAGCATAGCGATAGCGACGGGGCGATCCAACTCCGGTACAGGGTCGTTAAATTCAAATTCACTTATTCGCATATATCTATCGTGCCAAAAATTTAGTGTTTTCGCAACCCCGTTCAGAGCGCTGTTCCTGTCAAAAACGGATAACGACAGACAGACAGGTCGCGTTATCCGTTTTATTCACGATTATCTTACTCGCTCCACAACCCTGCGGGTGGCATCCACAAGCGTGTCAACCTCGGTCGTTGTCGTTAGTGAGTTCATTGCCCCCGCCGCGCCGGTCTGGAGCAGCACTTCCTCGTTGAGCAGGCCGACGAACAGCGCGCGCCGCATCGTCTGGTCGGAGCGGATGACCGCGCGGTAGTCTCTGATCTCCTCCGACGTGAAGTGAATGCCGAACAGCGATCCGATTCCGGTCACCTGCGCGGGAATCTCGAACTCGTCGAACACCGCTCTCAACTTGGCGCGAACTTCGCCGCCTAGCGCGTTCATCCTGTCATAGACTTCGGGCGTCAGGTGGTTCATAACCACCTCGCCCGCGGCCATCGTAACAGGGTTGGCGTTGAAGGTTCCGGCGTGCGGTATGGCTGCTCCGGTCGTGGGATCGAACAGTTCCATTATGTCGGCGCGGCCTCCGAACGCCCCGACTGGCGTTCCGCCGCCGATTATCTTGCCGAAGGACGTCATGTCCGGTATCACGCCGAGTGTTTCCTGCGCTCCGCCCGGAGCTATGCGGAAGCTCTGCACTTCGTCGAATATGAGCACAATGCCAAGCTCCGTCGTCAGGTCGCGCAGGCCGCGCAGGAACTCGATGTCTCCGGGCAGGTAGCCGAAACTGGAGACGACAGGCTCCATTATCAGGCAGGCCAGTTCGCTCGCGTTCTCCCGCAGGACGCGCTCACACCAGTCCAGGTCGTTGTACGGCAGAACGATGACCTGTTCCAGAATACTGTCCGGCAGGCCGGGGTGTTCGGCAATCGGGGTAGGCCCGGAGGGGTCCAGTTTTTCCAGCGGCGGATGGACGCTGACCGAAACGTATTCGTGCGCGCCGTGATAGCCGCCCTCGAACTTGGCTATCTTCTGCCTTCCGGTGAAGGCGCGGGCGGCGCGTATGGCCATCATCGTCCCTTCGGTGCCGGAGTTGGTGAATCGCACCAGATCGAGTGATGGAACCCTCTCGGTGAGTATTTTGGCGAGCCTGACCTGCGGGT
Source organism: Dehalococcoidia bacterium (assembly GCA_965197685.1). Classification (GTDB taxonomy): domain Bacteria; phylum Chloroflexota; class Dehalococcoidia; order Lucifugimonadales; family UBA1123; genus VXRN01. The sequence goes on along the minus strand of CBDANP010000006.1, from coordinate 488,103 downwards.
CGGTCGGCCCGGTGAACGCCGTTCCTCTCGCCGCCTGCTCTTGTATCGCGCCGGTAACGTCCGGGTGGGCGTGACCCAGCACCAGGCTGGTCGCGTTTATCATAAAGTCCAGAAGCCGATTTCCGTCCGCGTCGTACATATAGTGGCCTTCGCCGCGCTCTATGAAGTGGGGATAAGGGGCGAAGAACGCCGTCCCTCTCGAACTCCCGCCCGGCAGGTACTTCTGGGCCTCGGCCTGCTTGCTCTGGGATACGGGGGTGCGGCGGACGAAGCGGTCTATTTCTTGCTGAAGTTTTTCGTGTGTGGACATTGTTTCTTCGGGCCTCCGTCCTCTAATTCATTCTTTCAATTACGTCTTCTATTGTCTTGGATGTATCTATCGGCTCAAAGAAAACGAGTTTGTAACCATCGGGGTCGAACACCACGATGTCCCGTGTGTTCCAGGGGCGGTTGATCGGGCCTTCCGCTATTTCGATCTCACTTACTTTGAGCCTTGCAGCCATATCGTCGACGGTCTCTGTTTCAGCCAGAAAGGATAAAGTAACCCCAGCGCCTCTTGGATGGGAATGATAAAGCGAATCGACATCTGGGACAAGCAGCAGATCCGCGTACTTCCGCCAGCGAAGATGCGCTAACGCTGCCGCGCCGTCCGCCCCGGGAATAGTAAAGACCAGCGAGAACCCCAGCTTGTCGCTATACCATGAGGAGGATATATCAATGTCACCCACCGAGAGTGTCGGAAACATCGGCATAGGATAGAACTCAGTATGGTGAGGCATCGTACACCTCTGATTCCTACCCACCAGCTACATCGCGGTATAACCGCCGTCTATTACGAGTTCGCTTCCGGTCATGTACGACGCCTCGTCCGAGGCCAGAAACAGGACACCCTTAGCCACGTCTTCCATCCTGCCCAGCCGCCCTATGGGTATCGCGTTCTGCCTCTGCGCGCGCGTCTCCGCGTTGGGATACACCTCGTCGAGCATTTTTGTCTCGATTGGGCCGGGGTGGACGGAATTGCACCGGATCCCTTCCGGCGCGTACTGGACGGCGGTACTTTTTGTCAGTAGCCGCACCGCGCCCTTGGATGCGTTGTACGCTGTCGAAGCCATGCTCCCGATGAGTCCGGCCACCGAGGATATGTTGACTATCGAGCCGCCGCCCGCCTCTCTCATCGCGGGTATCGCCGCCTTCGTGCCTAGAAAGACGCCCTTGCCGTTGATGTCCATTACCCTGTCCCAGTTTTCCTCGCTCTGTTCATGGACGAGTGCGCGGTCGAATATGCCCGCGTTGTTCACCAGGATGTCCAGCTTGCCGAATCGTTCGAGCGCGGTATCCACCGCGCCCTGCCAATCCGATTCGCTCGTAACGTCGAGACGGACGAAAACGGCCTCTCCGCCCGTCTCGGCTATCTCCGACTCGACCTGCTGCCCCTCTTCCTCAAGAACGTCGCCCAGCACGACTTTCGCGCCTTCTGCCGCGAACAGCCTCGCCTCCTCCGCGCCCATTCCTCTGGCTCCGCCGCTTATGAGCGCCACCTTGCCCTCGAGTCTCATGTTTCACCCCCGTTTGAGTTTCTAATGGCTGGATTATACGATTGTATCATCACACACGCGCAATTCCAGCCGGGTACGGGGCCTTTCCAAAGTCGGCCTGAGTTTCCCGCATCACTACACATTCACTTCCTACTGTGCTACAATACACTCCAGGACTAAGAACTGAACACTGATGACTGAACACTGACAACCATAAACTAGAGGTTATCAATGACAACCCGTTCAACTGAAAATATCCTCCCCAAAGCTAAATGCTGGTGAATGCAGGTGATAATTCACACTAGCACCCCACCAGCAGACACCTGTTAGGGTCACCAGCACTCACCAGCACAACTATAAATGACACTATATGAAAGCGTTCCAATCCGGCCCACTCGCCGCTGTTCGATCCGAATCATTCACCCCGAATCATTCAGACTTTGCAAAGACCCTGGGTACGGGTATCGGTGCGCGGCGAGAAGACACTTTCTGTATGATAGTTACAGGGTAAGTATATTGACCGACAGTGATAAGGAAGTAAGAGTTGCTTGATTTCGACCGTTTCCAATGGCTGAGTTTCGACTGCTACGGCACGCTGGTTGACTGGGAGACCGGCATTTCGGACGCCGTCGCCTACGCGCTCGGCCCGCACGATATATATATGTCCAGATCCGAGATACTCGCGCTTTTCGCCGAGGTCGAGCCACAGATACAACAGGGCGGAAGATACCTAGAATATCGCCGCGTGCTGCGCAGGGTCATGGCGATGATAGGCATAAAGCTGGAAGTGCAGTTCTCCGAGTCGGAGATGAACTGCTTGGTGAGCACCATCGGGTCGTGGCCGGTCTTCCCCGATACCAGGGCTGCGCTGCGCTCCATGAAAAGCCGCTACAACCTGGCTATTATATCCAACGTGGACGACGACCTTTTCACGCCGACCGCGGACGCGCTCGGCGTAGAGCTGGACACGGTAGTCACCGCGCAGCAGTGCGGCAGCTACAAGCCCGACCACAGAAATTTCCGAACCGCGCTCGACCGGATGGGCATCGAAAAGGACAGATGGCTGCACATAGGCGAGAGCCTGTACCACGACATAGCCCCGGCCAACGAACTGGGCATCGCGTCAGTATGGGTAAACCGCGGGTACGGGAAGACGGGCGGCGCGACACGTCCCACGGACGCCACACCCGACATGGAAGTTCACGACCTGGAGACTCTCGTGCGGGCGATGGCGCTGGAGTAGAATTGCACGGCGAGCACCCTGATTAGCCCGGTGACGGCCTATCGGAAAACGTAGGATTTCGGAGAGCGTATTGAAAGACCACAATGCGAGGTTGTTCATGCTCAAGTACATCATATTAGTCGCGCTCGCCATCGTGGCGCTGTTGGCCGCGGCCTGCGGGTCATCGTCCGAATCCGCGCCCGCGCCCGCGTCGCCCGCGTCGGATACGACTGCGGAGGTGAAGATTGGCAACGAAGTCGGCAACCGCCTTCCGAACTTCGAGCTTACCCTCATCAGCAATGGCGAAAAGCTCACGTCCACCGGCCTTATCGAAAGCGGAAGGCCGGCTTTCCTGTTCTTCTTCGCCACGACTTGAACGGTCTGCCGCTCCGAGTTGCGGAGTCTGAAAGACGTGTGGCCCGAGTTCGCAGAGGACGTGGACTTCTACGCCGTCAACATTGACCCATCCGACAGCTTCGACAAGCTGGAAGAGTTCAAGAGCGACCAAGGCTACCCCTGGCCCCTGACCCACTCCGACAGGGACGCGCTCCTGCGACTCAACGTAATCCGGCAATCAACTAAGGTCGCCTTCGACTCTGACGGGATAATCGTCTATCGTGAAAGAATGGGCGGCGGAAACGCCGAAACATGGCGCGGACTGTTCCATGAATTGTCCGAGAGCGGTTAGTTCAACCCGAACGCGAGAGGGCAAACGGGCGGACGCTAAAGTCCGCCCCATCCTACATTCTTACGCCCGCACGCCCAGCAATATAGCCTCCATCTCAGGCAGCATATCCTCCGCCCGCGCCCGCAGTTGCTCCCGGGTGAGTTCCGCAATCGGGTGCTGGGTAAGAACGATGGGATATGCGGGCGCGCCCCACATCTCGGCCATCGAGCGCGCCGTAATCTCAAATATGTCAGTGCAGATAGTGACCGAGGGTATGCCTGCCTTCTCTGCGTGAATTCCGTCGTGCACACTGCACGCGCTGCAAGACCCTCAACTGCCGATTGCGACGACCACGTAGTCGCAGTCCTTCGCCATATCCCGAATGACGTCCGGGTCCGTGGGCTTGGACGCGGATGGCTTGCGATGGTAGTTCACCGACGCGACCCCATAGCGTTCCTTCAGAACGTCCGCTATCTCCTCCAAGAGTTCTTGGGCGCCGTCCTTCGCGTCGTCAATAAGCCCAAGCCTCCTGCCCGCCAGCGAGTCCAGTCTTGGAGCCGGAATGAAACCTGGAATAATCGGCTCGGTCGTGGGGTCAACCAGAATGTGCCGTGTGCGTACCGCTGTCTCTACCATCTTTTTAACCTCCCGAAAGTCGAATCAAGCCCATTATACAACGCGGAACAGGGTTCGCGCTCGCGCGCGACTGAAACCCTTTGACTGTCGGCGCGCTTTGCAAATAAAATCAACGAATTATGAGCGAGATTAACGATTCCACCCAGATTTTCCAAAAGACCACCCTGGACAGCGGCCTGCGCGTAGTTTCGTGCGATATGCCGCATACCAGGTCTGTGGCTATTTCCGTATTCGTAAAGATCGGCTCCCGCTACGAGACGGACGCCGAGGCTGGCCTGTCCCACTTTATTGAGCACATGGTGTTCAAATGCACCGAGCGCAGACCGGACCCAGTGGACATAAGCTCCGCTATTGAGGGGACGGGTGGGGTTATGAATGCGGGCACTGAACAGGAGCTGACGGTCTATTGGTGCAAGGTCGCCCAGCCATATTTCGGCGAGTCGCTCGACCTGCTGTTCGATATGCTTCGCAATTCACTGTACAAGCCGGATGACGTGGAGAAGGAACGGCGAGTCATACAGGAAGAGCTTGCGATGATCAACGACTATCCCACGGCGCGAGTGGATTCGTTGATAGACGAAATGCTGTGGCCCGATCATCCGCTCGGCCGGGACATCGGCGGCACGAAAGAGTCGGTTGAAGACATCTCCCGCGATATGCTGCTCGACCATGTGGCCGAATACTACACCCCGTCCAACATCGTGGTCAGCGTGGCGGGAAACGTGCCGCACTCCGAGGTGGTGGCGCGGGCTGCCGAGCTATCGCGCGACTGGCCGAATTCGGCGTGTGATGATCCGTCTCCGGTCACGCATATACAGGACGAGCCTCAGTTGAAACTGGAATACAAGAGCACCGAGCAGGTACATATGTCAATTGCCCTGCCCGGGCTTCCTTTGAATCATCCCGACCGATACGCTCTCGACCTGATCAGTGTGATACTGGGCGAGGGGATGAGCAGCAGGCTGTTCGTGGAATTGCGTGAGAAGCGTGGCCTGGCCTACGACGTTCATAGCGGAGTCGCTCACTTCAGGGATACGGGCGCGTTTGTCATATCGGCGGGGGTGGACCCGTCGAGCGTGTATGAGGCGACGCCCGCGATTCTGGAGCAGGTGGCGGACGTCCGGGATTCTCTGCCGGAAGCGGAGATGGCGAGGGCCAAGCGCCTGGTGGCCGGACGCATGATGCTCAGGATGGAGGATACCCGGTCGGTGTCCGCCTGGATGGGCAGCCAGGAGCTTCTGCTTGGGACGATTCTGGGAGTTGACGAGGTTGTCGAGATCGTGAATTCGATAACCCTGCCGGACATTCGGCGGGTGGCGTCGGATCGTCTTGTGACAGAGCGGCTGAATATGGCGGTGGTGGGTCCGTGCCGTGGTCGGAAACGGCTTTCGGGGCTGTTGAAGTTGTAGGGCGGTTAACGTCGCTGATATATACGGGCGACTTCCCCGGGTTTTATATTGGGCAGGGTTTCGAGGATTTGAGGTACAAGTGTCCTCAAGACATCAGCGCTATCCGTTCCCGCAATGAGGATTACTACCCCAACATCAGAGCCAGTCAGATTCTGCTGATGCGGTATCTTTTGGTCAAGTGTGATAAGGATATCAAATTCATCTCTCGCCAAGGCGAGCAGTTCGCCGTTTTTCTTGCTGTCCCAACCCATGTACTGGACTGTCCGCACATTATGCCCCGGCAAGTAACGCCGAAAAGCATGGGGCATGTCCTCATCGAGTAGCACTCTCATAGGCCATGCTCTCCAAAGACTCCCTCGCGGTTTCGAGCGCCTTAACCGCCTGTTCCCTGGTTACTGCGGTATCAAAGGAATCCAGAAAGCCTTCGATGGTGTAGCCGTCTGCCAGGTAGTCGAACAGTATTCTGACGGGCATACGAGTGCCTTTGAATCTGGGTGTGCCGCTCACATAGTCTCTGTCGCTGTGGATGACGGTGTTGGCGTTTAGGCGCTCCCTGATTGCCTTCAGCGCCTGTTTCGCAGACACTTCCGGGAAGTCGTCGAGGAAGGCATACAGGTTATGCACGTTATCCAGATATTCGAACAGGTACTGCACGGGTACATCGGTGCCTTCAAAGACAGGGACATTCTTAGGCACGTTGCGGAGGTCAATAATCGGCGGGATGGGGTCGCCGGGTCTGATAACAATCACGTCTGCTTTGTCTTTGGTCTGCGTAATGGAGGTCCTCTTTGGGCTAAACTCGGGCTTGTTCCACTCTCGCTCTATATGAGGTTTGAAATTGTACCCCGTGCCACCGCTCTTGATGTCGTGCATGTACTCAGTGCCGAGGATGGGTATTTCCAAGTCTATATAACCGTTGTCATATCTTGTTCTGAATACATTTTCCAAGTTTGGGAAAGTGTTCGCCTTTATTTTCAACCAGACAAGCCCTGGGTTCTTGGCAAGCAGGATATGGAGTTCGCTACTGAACTTTTGGGGGTTTATATTAAGCCACCAAACAGGTTTCCCTTTATTCACATTCGAGAACGAAGTGTTGCGGGTTGTCAACTCTTCATAGCCCAAGCGCGCGTTGACCATTCTTATTGCTTGCGATTTGTTCATAATTCTCATGCTCCATGCTTAAAGCGGGGAGAATCCCAGGGTGCTGGTTGTCATCTGGCCGCGGGTCGCCTCGGCTTCGAGCATGGACTCGACGGCGCTTATGTTGCGGGAGTAGGGCAGGAGCAGGCGTATGAGGCCGTCGTGACGCTGGCGGCAGGAGAATGCGACCTCGGTGTCGCCGACCTTATCCATTTCGCCGTAGCGCACGAATCCCGCTACGACCATACGCAGGCGCAGCGCGGCGTTTCTGACCTCGCCAGCGCCGGAGACGCGGTAGGCGTACTCGGATTCGTTGGCGAAGCCGGTTGTGGTGAGCATCAGCGCGGATTTGGAGTCCTTGATGGTCATGGGACCTTCGGGGTGGGTGAAGTCGGAGCTTTTGGTGACAGCCTGGGTCAGCAGGAACTTGACCGGGCGCTCGTGGACCATGCCGCACGGGAAGATGAACTGGTTGTCCGACCCCTCGACCGGCTCCAGGCTGCCGAGCCTGACCATCTGGTCGCGGATGGCGCGCAGGCGGTCGCGGATTCCGTCCGCCCTGCTGAAGCTCCAGACGCTGAGCGTTCCTTCCTTTATATATAGGCCCACTGAAACGTTGCCGAAGTTGGTGTCCATAGGCACCAGTTCCATGCAGTTGCCTATCTCATCCAGTTTGCGGGCTATCTGTCCGCGTTGTGCGATGGCTGATCGAGTCATTGCGGTGTCCTTATTGAGATTGACCTTCGGAGAGGGTTCTGATTCGGCTTATTCCTATATATAAAGGAAGAGGCTCTTTTACCCGGCGTCCTTGACCGCCGCGCGCAGGGCGCGTATGTGGTCGGGGCCGGTGCCGCAGCAGCCGCCGATGACGTTGATGCCCATGTCGGTCAGCCGCCTGAACCGCTCCGCCATGTACTCCGGCGATTCGTTGTAGATGATCCGGCCTTCCTTCATGTCGGGGATGCCCGCGTTGGAATGTATGAGCATGAGGCCGTCGTCCACGGCGCGCATTTGTTCGGCGAGATCGAGCATCCGGTCTATGCCGTTGCCGCAGTTCGCGCCTACCACGTCCGCGCCCGCGGCACGCAGTTCGGCGACCGCTCTTTCGGGCGTTACGCCCATCATCGTGAAGAACCCGCGCGGGCCGAGGTCGAATACCATGGTGGCGAAGACGGGCAGGGGCGTGTTGTCTTTGGCGGCGCGAATGCCGGTTACGGCTTCTTCCAGCGCCATCTGGGTCTCTATCAGAATAGCGTCCGCGCCGCCGTCCGCGAGCGCGGTTACCTGCTCTGCGAGCGCGTCGTACATCTCGGACTCGCTCACTCCGTCGGGGAGCGGTTCCATCATCTCGCCTGTCGGCCCGACCGACCCGGCGACGTAGTGGCCCGGGTCGGGCTTCTGGCTCGCGGCGAGCTGGGCGGCGAGTTTATTGAACTCGATAACCCTGTCTGCGTAGCCGTACTTTTTCTGCATGAACCGGGAGCCGCCGAAGGAGTTGGTCAGCACCATATCCGACCCGGAGTCGAAATAGGCTTTGGCCATGCCACTGACCACGTCGGGATGGCTGGCGTTGAACTCTTCGGGACAGCCGCCCGCCTCCAGGCCGTGCTGCTGAAGGTATGTGCCGGTGGCTCCGTCGGAGATAAGCAGTTCTCCTGATTCGAGCCTGTCCAGTATGGTTGGCGCTTTGGCGCTCATTCCGTGTCCGCCTTTCGGTGTTCGCAGTGTGTGAATCGTATATATATGATAAGCCTATTCGTCGGCCCAGTGGTCAACCGCGCCCGGTGTGGGGTCGCGGCGGCCATCGTGGTGCAGGTCTCGTATCCGGGATACGAAGTCGTCGGGGAAGTTCTCGTTGAGACGGGCGGCGGCGGCCTCTGCGGCCTCGCTCGCGCTTCCCTCCGCATCCTCGAACTCGCCCCATTCCCAAGCCATCAGGTAGTCGTCCGCGCCCGCCGAGCCGTCCATCATTGATATGGCGTCAACGCCCTGCTGGAAGCGCGGGTCGAGCTGGCGCGAAACGGCTTCGGACTCGTCGCGGGCCTGAACCTGGACGGGTATCTCTTTCCAGTACATTATGCGGACTTGTGCCATTTTGTCTGAATCAGGATTTGCTGGATTTCCAGGATGCTCAGGATGTGGTGTCCGAATCAGGATTTGCCGGATTTCCAGGATGTAGAGGGCGATCACGATATTGCGCCGACGAGACAGTGAACGGTAATTTAGTCCTACGGCCTGGTGAGTTAGCGAGCGTGTGAATCGTGATTCGCCGAATTGTTATGTATATTGTAGCGCGGACTGGGAGAATATGCGATTATTCGGACGGGCGGCAGACTGCCGCGAACTGACGACTGCAAACATAAACCGGAGGCGGCAAGATGCCATACGCGCGGGTGAACGGGATCAATCTATATTATGAAGAGCATGGGAGCGGGTTTCCGCTGGTCTGGAGTCACGAGTTCGCGGGCGACTACCGTTCCTGGAAGGCGCAGGTGAATTTCTTCAGCCGGCGCTACAGGGTAATCACCTACAACGCGCGGGGCTATCCGCCCTCGGACGTGCCGCAGAGCATTGACGACTATACGCAGGAGCAGTCGGTGGAGGACCTGCGCGGCCTGCTGACCCACCTCGGGATAGAGTACGCGCACATCGGCGGGCTTTCGATGGGCGGCAACGTCGCGCTCAACTTCGGGCTGACGCACCCGGAGATGGCGAGGTCGCTGATCGTGGCAGGCACGGGGGCAGGCTCGACCGACCCGGAGCCGTTTCGACAGAACGTGAACGCGCGCGCTGACATGATGCGCTCCGGCGGAATGGAGGCGATGGGCGACTATTCCAACAGCCCGACGCGCGTCCAGCTTCTTCGCAAGGACCCGTTGGGGTACGACGAGTTCAGGCGGGGATTCCTGGAACACTCGCCGCTCGGGTCGGCGCTCACGTTTTCGGGGGTACAGGGGCGCAGGCCGCCGATATTCGACCTGGAAGAGCAGATGCGGGCGCTGGACGTTCCGACGCTGGTTATGACCGGGGATGAGGACGAGCCGTGTATCGAGACGAGCGTCTTTATGAAACGCTGCATTCCGAAGTCGGGCCTTGTGGTGATGCCGCAGTCTGGCCACGCCATCAACCTGGAAGACCCGGACCTGTTCAACCGGATAGTTCTCGACTTTCTGACGGCGGTCGAGCAGGGCGCGTGGGCGTCGCGGGAGTGGGGAGAAGAGTCCGGCTCGCTGCTTTGACGATGCGGGCGAGAAGATATATCTTCTGGTGTAACAAGGAGGGTTTAGATGGTGACTACTGAGGAAAGGTTGTCCAGGCTGGAGGGGGCCTACGAGCAGGTTGACGAGCGATTAGGCTACATCGGGGAGGAGATGCGGGAGCTGCGGTCGGGCGTGAACGCGCGTATAGAAGGCGTGGATGGCCGTATAGATGGGACGAACAGGACGATAGAGGGCCTTCGGTCCGAGGTCGGCAATCAGATGGACGTCGTGGGGAATCGCATGAATGTCATGGAGACTCGTTTGACCGCGATATTCATTGCGATCATGGTAGTGGGCGTGGGCATTTTAGCAGCTCTCATAGGCGTGATAGTCACGCTTTGGCTGACTGCGTAGGCGGAGCAGGGTCTTTCGGTTATACAGGTTGGACGGTGTGGCGATCACTGGATTCCCGTCTTCACGGGAATGACTGATAGCTGGAATGCTTCGGTTTTACAATAATCGAAAGGCCCTTGTAGGCGGAGGGGCGCTGAGAGTATATATTGCTGATATGGTGGGGGCATACAAGGGGATTGATGATTGTCTGGGCGACATTCGTGAAGACAAGCAAGGAGGAGCGCGATGGCTACCGACAGAGAGGGCGTCGCCATGTCTGAGGCTATAAGGCTTCGCCGAGAGCTGTACGCCGAGATAAGAAGGCTGCGTTCTGATATGAACGACCGAGTTGGCTATGTGGACGAGCGCTTGACCATGCATATATATGACCGAACGAATAGCCTCCCGACCGGATTGTATGCGGGCCACCAGAACAATGGTGATACGACCAGAAATCCGTTCAGACGCACGGATTTTCTGATAAAAGTATTGTATGTGGAGATTGCCCTTATATGGATTCTGGCTTTTGTGTTGTATTGTCTTCTACTAACGTGGTGAGCGTGTTCAGGCGGTACTCGGTTGGCTGAGGTGGGGCAGTACGGTGGAGTCTTGCGGGAGTACGACTTCATTTCGCATCTCACCCGGTTTTGCCGGGCGCTACGGTCGCACGGGCTTCTGGTCGGGCCGCAGGAGACGGCGGACGCCATTCACGCGGTCGAGCGCGCCGGCCTTATGTCCGAGGCGTGCATATACTGGTCGCTCCGCGCTCTGCTGGTATCGCGGCGCGAGCATCTTCCCACCTTCGACCGCCTTTTCTACCAGTTCTGGAACTTCGAGCCGATCTCCCCGCGTCCAGAATCGGACGGACGCCCGAAGTCGAGCTTCGGGGAGACGCGCACGGTCGGACGACTGCCGCGCGGACTCGGGGTGCCGGGCGACGATCCCGACTCCAAGGACACGGTAATACAGCTTCTGCGGACCGGGGCGAGCGCGCGGCATACGACCGGGGGGCGCGACTTGTCCGCGCTGGCCGCGGGCGACGACCTGTCCGAGATACAGCGGATAGCGGCGCGAATGGTGCGCGCGCTCGCGTCGAGGCCGGGGCGGCGGCGCAAGCGACACCGGCGGCGCGGCGTTCCCGACCTGCGCGGCGCGATGCGACTGAGCCTGGCCACCGGCGGCGACGTGGTGCGGCTGCCCAGGCTGCGCAGGGTTCACCGGACGCCCAGGCTGCTGCTGCTGCTCGACGTGAGCGGCTCGATGGACAGGCACGCGCGGCTTATGCTGCGGCTCGCGCACGCGGTCGGACAGCAGACGGGGCGGGTGGAGACCTTCGCCTTCAGCACCGCGATTACGCGCATAACCCGCGCCCTCGCCGCGCCCAATTTCGACGAGTCGCTGCACAGGGTCGGGCGGGCGGTGGAGCACTGGTCGGGCGGCACGCGGATTGGGGAGAGCCTGCGCTCCATCAACACGGAGTATGAACACCTGGAGGACCGCTTCACCACCGTCTTCCTGCTGAGTGACGGCTGGGAGACGGGCGACCCGGGCGGGCTTGCGCGCGAACTTTCGAGGATGCGGCTCAGGGTGCGGAGCCTGATATGGCTGAACCCGCTGGCGGGGACCGAGGACTTCGAGCCGCTTGCGCGCGGGCTGCGGGCTGCGATGCCATACGTTGACCACTTCGTTCCGGCGGGCGACGTAGAGAGCCTGAAGCGGCTGCCGGGGCTGCTACGGAGGTAGCTTATGACCCGCTGTTTGTATGAAAATCACTCAACGACTCCACCCAACGGTCATTCTCTTGCCTCCCGTCATTCCCGCGCCTCAACCGTCATTTGTATGTTGTAAATATCTCTCAGGTCGGCCAATCTGAGAGGTAAGCGTGAGGGGTGCGTCGTCCGTCATTAGGTGAGCCCACTGCGGCTGCGCCGAGCGGATACATGGGCCAGAGGCCCGAATATGCAAGTGTGGAGGACACAGACATTATACAGAAGGGAGAAGACGATGAGAGTAGTGGCTGGCATAGACGTTGGAAAAGCGAGTCTGGACGTGTCGGTGGACGCCGGTTCTGTCAGACGCTTTTCCAACACTCACAGTGGAGTCGGCGAGTTGTTGGACTGGCTGAAGAGCGAAGGAGTCGTTCTCGCTGTCTGCGAACCGACCGGAGGCTATGAGAGGCTGTTGGTCGACAGTGTGAGAAAGAGTTCTTTGGAGATGGCTGCGGTTCATCCCAACAGGGTCAGAGCGTTCGCTCGCGCGTGCGGATACGAGGCGAAGACAGACGCTCTGGACGCGAAGGTTCTATCTCGGTACGCTCAGGTGTTCATGGTGAGTCCACAGCCTGAACCCGAGCCTGGCAGAGAAGCCCTCAAAGAGCTTCTGAGTCGTCGTCGTCAGCTTGTCGAGCAGCGAGTTTCGGAGCGCAACCGGTTGGACAAGGGCATATCGCCGGGCGTTCGAGCCTCCACAGAGCGACACGTGCGCTGGCTGGGGCGGGAGACAGACCGGCTCGACAAGCTCTACAAAGAGGCGTTGAGGAGCGAGAGCGGACTGTCTGAGCGCGCGAGCTTGTATCGTAGTGTGCGCGGCGTGGGCGAACTGACCGCCGCCACTCTGACAGCCTATCTTCCAGAACTGGGACAGTGTTCCGCCAAGGCTCTGACCTCGCTGTGCGGTCTGGCTCCCTGGTTCAAAGACTCCGGCGCACAGCGAGGGTATCGCTCCATCAGAGGCGGACGATCAGTGGTGAGGGGCGCACTGTACATGGCGGCTGTCTCGGCGGTGCGTTATGAGGGCGAACTCAAACAGTTCTATCAGAGACTGCGTGATCGTGGAAAGCCGGGCAAAGTGGCTCTGGTGGCTCTGATGCGAAAGATGCTGTTGCAGATGAACGCCGTCGCTCGAAGGGGAACTCCATGGAAAGAGCAGTATGCTTCTACCCCTCGGATCACTTGACTTTCAACACAGATACTCCCGCGAAGCAACGTCACCCCGTACTCCGATACAGGGTTGTCCTCGTGGAAACGGGGAGCGGGAATCCAGAGATTGCGGCAGTCTGCTACACGGCAGAAATATATAGACACTGTACTAGGCGATGTATAGGTATCATGCGAAACGCTGTTTCAGCGGTCAGATCAGGAGACAAACGTTCATAACTGGACATATTTCGGATTAAAGAAAAGAATTTGACAAAAGTGTCATGTGGATAATGAAAGATCAACGAGTGCCCTTGGCTGTGTTTGGTGGGATTATTGCCCTGATAGTTGCCGCAGTCGGTAGCTATTATGGCTTCGTCGTGCAGGACAATGGTTCCGGGAAACATGGGATCCCTCAGTATGCGGTGGGCGCAATGAGGATCATATCAACTTACGCATACATCGGGCAACCTGATGACTTTTCGTCAGAATTGGAGCGCTCGGAAATAGTCGTAGAAGGTGTGATAGATGAACTGTATCCTGCGCGGTGGTCCACCGCCGATGGCACTGCTCCAGGTACTCTTACAGAAGACGACCTGAAGAACATCGACATCCACATTCGTACACCGGTCCAACTTTCTGTAAAACGAGTCTTCAAGGGGGAGTTGTCTGGTGGGGACGATCTCAAGTTTTCCTTCGTGGGAGGACGGGCTGGCGATACGGCTCATATCTTTGAGTGGAATGACGTCTTCGAAGAGGGTACTCAGGTCATTGTATTCTTGGACAAAGGCGGGTCCAGCAGTCCTGCCCACAATGTAGATCCGCAGGGTCTCTATCCGCGGATGCATCTAGTCGTTAAGGGTGATGTTGTGCAAGGACCAATCAAGGATATACCGTTACAAGAATTCTTACAGCAACTTCAGTAGTTCACACAGGGTCTTTTCGTTTTCAGGAGACAAGTTGATCAACGGGATGACCGTCCCCTCTCCCTCGATGGGCTGACAGGGGTAGGTAAAAGTGTGTACCAGCCAAGTATGAATGACCAACCTCAATCAACTAGTACAGCCCCCTCTCCCTGCGGACTGACAGGGGTAGGTAGAATCTGACTTTCAGGCTTGAACCTCAATCAACTAGCCCCCTCTCCCTCAGGGAGAGGGTTGGGGTGAGGGTGATCCACACTATTTCGTCTATGGGATGTCCGATAATGAATAGACCCTGGTAGTTCACACAGGGTCTTTCGGTTGTTGCAAATCCCAAAGCCCCACATTGCTCGTCATTTCTGCGAAGCCCATCCTCGTGGAAACGGGGAGCAGGAACCCTCGAAGAGGCTCGCCACTCGGCAATCCAGAGGAGCGGAGTGTAGCTAATTTCGTGACAATTACACCTGTTTGGAGTGCTGGATTACGGCTCAAGACCGGAATAACACGATGAAATTTCAAATATCAACAACCTAACAGGAGGCTAGGCGATGTATCCGACTACAGGAACTTTTCCCCCGGACATCCCGCTTGCCTGCTCGGTGTAGCAACTCCTTGAGAAACATGGACATGAAACATTGAGGCTTAAGCCGCCTCATCCGCCTCTGGTTTTGGCGCCTCTTTCCCAACAAGTCCGGCGTAGAGTATTCCCGCTATCAGCCCGAACAGGTGCCCTTCCCACGACACGAATTCGTCCGTTGGGATAATGCCGAAGATTATGGTGCCGTACAAGACTATTACCACAACGGAAATGAGAATCGAGCTCAGGCTCCGATCATACAGGCCGCGTGCCCCGAGATAGCCAAAGTAGCCGAACACCAGTCCGCTGGCCCCGATGTGGGTGCCGTACCCCGACACCACCCCCGCCAGCAGCCAGACAAAACCGCCGCCTACAAGCGTGATGAAAACCGAAGACGCCAGCAGCCTTTTCGCGCCCTGCATCGAGATCAGCCCGCCCAGAACAATCAGGGGGGCGGTATTGGATATCAGGTGGCTGAAATCGGCGTGCAGGAATACGCTGAGAGGAATCCCGCGCAGTCCCGTGATGTTCCGGGGCAGAATCCCATACTGTTCAAGATTGAGGCCGGCCAGAGAGTCCACTATCTCAACCACCCACAGAGACGCTACGAATACCAGAAGCCATATGAAAGCGCGCATACACCAACTCCACCAGGTTTTTTCAAATTTGGGAATTTGGGCTTCCAGCCTCCGGCCGTCGTTCCCGCGAAGCCTGTCCTCGTGGAAACGGGGAGCGGGAACCCAGGGCTGCGACGCCAGCGAAACATCGGCAGCGCCGACTTTGCGAAGACACTGCCAACTCCACTACGAATCTTGCCGTAATCTGTTCAGCATGGTACGCGATTCTCTCAGCCCGCCGCAACGCAGCCTGACGAGTCCCTTCAGGTCTTCGTACGCGGTGCTGACGATTCTTACCCTGCTGTCCGGGTCGTCAACCCACCTCACCGGGATCTCCTCCACGCTGTACCCGTTCTTCTCGCACAGGATAAGAAGCTCCGTGTCGAAGAACCACCCTGTGTCTTTCACCAGGGGAAGCACCTCCTCGACCACTCTCCTGCCCACCGCCTTGAAACCGCACTGTGCGTCCTGGAAGCCCGTCAGGAACATCGTTCTGAAAATGAGACTGTACGAGCGCGATATGAACTCGCGCTTTGGCGAGCGTCCTATCACCTGCGCCCCGCGCTTCAGCCTCGACCCGATTGCCGCGTCGTGTCCTCTCTCCGCGATGGCCGCGACCAGGGTGGGCAGGGACGCGAGGTCGGTGGACATGTCCATGTCCATGTACGCCGCCACGTCCGCGTCGCCCTGCGTCCAGGCGTGTTTCAGCGCGCGACCGCGACCGCGCTGTTCGAGCCGCAGATACTCAACGCGCTCGCGCTCCGCGGCCAGCCGCCGACCAATGTCCGGCGTCGCGTCGGTGGAACCGTTGTCCGCAATCACGATTCGCCAGTCGTATTCCTCCATATGCTCGTACATGAACGCCGACAGATTTCGGACGGTATTCTCCAGCCCTTCCTCCTCGTTCAGACCGGGTATAACGACATCTAGTTTGATCATGGTTTCAGACAGTCCTGTTTTGTGTTATGACTATTGTCCAGATGCGGAGCGGACACCGCGCCCCGCTCCGGCACACTTTTTTCTATCTCCATCGGAAGATAATAAACCCCGACCGTTTCCGGCCACTCCCGCAACCCTACCACCATTCCCACGAAGTCTGTCCTCGTGGAAACGGGGACCGGGAACCCAGAGGTCGCGGCAGACTGCGACACGACAGCAATATATGAACTCTGCACCAGGAGCTTACTATGAAGATTACAGACTTGAAAGTTTGGGTTACAAGGCCGGAGCCGCGAGGACGCTCTTTCGTGTTTTTCAGAATTGACACTGACGAAGGAGTGTCCGGCATCGGCGAGGCGACGAGTTCGGGCGGCGGCGGAAGCGTTATCGTCGGCAACATGGCCCGCTTTCTACGCGACTCCACAGTCAGCGAGGACTTCCGTGAGTCGCTCATCGGCGAGGACCCGCAGTACATAGAGCGCATCTGGCACAAGCTGTATCGCCGCTTTACGGGCGGCGGCGGATTTGGAGGCTTCGTAACAACGCTTCTCAGCGGCATTGACATCGCGCTCTGGGACATCAAGGGCAAGGTGATGGACCGTCCAATCTACCAGCTATTCGGCGGCCCCGTCTGGGACGACGTCCCTATGTACACCCACGTCGCCCCGGGCGATCCCAACAGGGCCGCGGCGCAGGCCAGGCAGCTTGCGGACGAGGGGTTTACCGCCCTGAAAACCGACCCCTTCATGCCCGAGATGCGCCAGCATCACAGGCGCTATCTGAAAGGCGAGATTTCTCCGGCGGGCGCGGCGCTGGGCGCGGACACGATAGCCGCGATGCGTGAGGCGGTCGGCCCGGACGTGGAAATCCTGATAGACGCCCACGGCAATTTCAACGTCCCGACCGCGATACGGCTGGCCCGCAAGCTGGAGCCTTACGACATCGGCTGGTTCGAGGAGCCTGTCCAGCCCAACAGCAACGACGCCCTACGCGCCGTCAGGGACGCGGTTGACGTTCCGCTGTGCGTAGGGGAGAGGCTCTACCATCGCTGGGACTTCGTTCCGATTCTCAGGGACCGGCTGGCCGAGTATCTCATGCCGGATATTCTGTGGTGTGGCGGCATCAGCGAAATGCGCAAGATAGCCAACCTGGCCGAGTCTTTCTACATTCCGGTCAGCCCGCACGACGCGAGCGGGCCTGTCAACATACTCGCGGGCGCGCACATTATGATGACCGTGCCGAACTTCTACAAGCTGGAGTTCAACCACGCCGCGCTCGAGGTTCACAACCGGATTATATCCGAGCCGCTGGACATACGGGACGGAACGCTTCACCTTTCGGACAAGCCCGGCATCGGCGTGGATCTGGATGAAGAGTATCTGGACGCGCACTCCGATCCTGACTGGAAGGCGGGCTAAGGCCTGTTGACATTCACGTTCGTCGTCCCAACACTGTAGTTGACTCTCTCCGAAATACACGGACAGCAACGTCAAACCAACTATCCATCTCACTTAGGACCAGCTACGATGAACAACCAAGACGAATCTCAAGTCGCAGGCTACTTTGATGGTCTTTCTGCAGTGTCCCGGTACATAAGGATGTACTACGGACAGACGCCGCTTGCCAGTGGAACCTGCTTCTTCGTGATGTCCGCAGATGGACCTGTACTTATCACGAACCGCCACAATTTCACCGGACGCCACAATATCACCGGTGAGCCGCTGCACGAGACATTGGCAATACCCGACCATGCCGTCGTAACGATGCATGGTCCCCACGAAGTCCACTACCACATTGACCTGGTTGACCACGAAAATCCAGAAGCACCCGCTTGGACCGAACACCCGACTTTCGGCGCCAGGGCAGACATAGTCGCCCTGCCCGTCAAGGAGATGACCAATATCGTAGGAGAGATTAACAGCGTCTCATTGAACAACAACTGGCATAGATGGAACATCGGCAGCGAACTGCACGTCATCGGCTACCCCTACGGCCAGATAGGTGGACCGTTCCCGATCTGGTCGAAGGGTTCTATCGCATCGGAGCCCGATGTCGACATATCTGGCTTGCCCGTGTTTCTCATCGACTGCAGGTCACGTCCCGGTCAGTCCGGATCTCCCGTGTTCGCACACTTTCGCGCCGGAGACATCGTCGAACACAAGGGAAAGCAATATCAGGCCAAAAAGCCTGTGAATTACTTCGTTGGTGTCTATTCCGGCAGATTGCGCTCCGACTCGGACCTCGGACTTGTGTGGAAGCGAAGCTGCATAGAGGAACTCGTAGACCACGCAATAGCTCATGGTACGCAACACCGACTGGACCTGCGCCGCCACCACTTTTCCGCAACTTTCTCTGAGGATTTCAGCCTCGACCATTACGTCCGTAAGGACATCAACGAAGTCGAGTAAGCACAGACGGAGATAAGTGCCACTTGCCCGCCTCTTCATGTATTCCAAAACAGTGGACAGTAGAGATTGCCTCTGAATGTCAACACGCTCTAGGGAGCTGGTTCCGTGGGGAGAACGCCCCGGCTACCGAGCGGCGTCTTCCGCTTCGGCACGGGCGGGCGCGGACTGGGCGACTACCGCGCTCGGCCCGCTCCCTTCTTGGCGAACGACGCCACGCTCGACGTTGTGCTTTAGCCGCTCGTACTCGGAGGATATCTCGGCGCCCATCAGGACGATGAAGCTGCTGACGAAAGCCCAGAGCAGCAGGACTATGACCGGAGCTAACGAGCCGTACACATTCTGGTAGGACGCGAACCTTTCGAGATAAAGGATGAAAAGGTTCTTGGAAGTCTCGAAGAGGATGGCGGCCAGAAGCGCGCCGGGCCATATATATCTCCAGTAGGTCTTGGTGTTGGGTATCATCTTGTACAGCATCAGGAAGATGACGAGCATCAGGCTGAAAGACACACCCTGAAGGATGATGTGTCCCATGTTGTCCACGACGAACCCGATAACCGGCAGGTCGAACTTGGGCAGTTCCTGGGCCGTCCTCACGATTGCCGCGCTGGACATTGAAATCGGGAACATGATGCCCACGCTTATCACCATGAGGATGTGTCTGGGCTTGCCTATATAGAACGGCCTGTCGGTGTGTATGTCCCAGGCGCGATTTATGGCGCGGTCGAGCGCTCCCATCATCGCGCTGCCTGACCACAGCAGCCCTACCAGCGAAAACAGCCCCAGCGCGCTTCGAATGTTCAGTATTCCCTCTAAATTGTCGTGCACGAACTGCTCGGAGCCGGGCAGAAACCCGCCCACCGCGCCGGTAATCTGGGTCTGAATCTGCTCGGACTGAAGGAAGAAGCTGAACACGGTTATCATCCCGATTAACAGCGGGAATATGGAGAACAGCGCGTAGTACGCGACCCCTGCGGCCATATGTGTAACGTCGTCTTCGGACATCTCCCTGGCGGCCCTTACCACAAGTTCTACGACGAATATCCGTCGTATCTTGTCTATTATGCCGCCGTACCGCCTGTTAATCCTGTCCCCTGTCCTCTGGACGAAGTTTCTGACGACTCGGACTGATTCATGATCGAGCAATGTTCAACGCTGCCTCGAATGCTCTCGCTATGTTTTCATTACGCTGACGCAATATAGTCGTATTTACGGTCAGATAGAGTCGGGAAGGATCGGTCTCGTCGGCGCTCACGAATATGAGCCGGTTGGCTAGTTCTTCGATAAGGACTTTGATGTCCACTTCCGTGTCCAGACTAAGTGGAAATATGTTTGAGCCGTGCTTGTATGTCTCTACGTTGAGGCCACTCATTCGGTTCAGTTCGTCGAACAACGCCGCCGATTGCGCCATAGCCTGGGCAAATCGTCCCTCGAATCCGTCCAGCCCTTGCAGGGCCAGAGCGGCAGCCAGCGACGCGCTCGAAAGTCCGCCTCCGAACATTCGGCGGTCGTGGTATAAGTCTCGGCAGAAATCTTCGGTACCGGCGAGAATCGCTCCGAATGGGGCGCCGAAGTATTTGTAAAGTGAGACGTACACCGTGTCGAAAAGGGCGGAGTATTCGGCGGGCGATATTCCGGTCGCCGCGCTCATCATAAACAGCCTCGCGCCGTCCAGGTGTGTTCTGACGGAATGCGTGGCGCAGTAGTCGCTAACCTGTTTCATCAGGTCGAAGGGCATTATCTGCCCGTGCTGCCGCCGGACGGGGCTTTCGATTACCAGCGTGCCGACGGGGTTGTCAACCCTCCCTGCGCGCGCCGTTTCTACGGCGGCCCGAACCTCGTCCAGGGTGAAGTATGGTCGTTCGTGTGCCAGGGGAACCAGGTTTATGCCGCTCAGACGCTGAACGCAGTCGCCGATGTCGTGATAAATGTGGCTCTGCTCCTGCACGATGGCGCGCGGCCTGCCGCCGCAGTGGTTACGGATGGCCAGGTGGTTCGCGAGCGTCCCGGTCGGCATGAAGACAGCCGCCTCTTTGCCCAGCAGTTCGGCGAATCTTCTTTCGATCTCCTCAACCACTCCGCCGAGCGAGTAGCTGTCCGCCTCTATTCCCGCGCCGTCCGCTATCTCAGAGAGTCGTCTGACCATGAGCTCCGGCGTCTTGGGTTCGCCATCACCCCTGAACACGACGGCATAAGGGGAAAGAATTGCGTTGTCCGGCGGCGCGGCCAATGTTTGGGTAGTTGCCATGGGTCTGGTATCCTCGACTATTCCTATATTAAACGTATTATCAGATTATAGCGCATTTGGCGCGTATATCGAGTGTGTGTTAATCTATCCGATAAGGGCGGTTGCCCGTGAGGGAAATTTATACATGAAACTGCTGAGTCTCAGGACAAAGAACTATCGCAGTCTGCGTGACGTCAGCATTGACCTGGGTAATCTTACGCAGTTGAGAGAGATTTCGTAGCTGAGCTGGCTGACCTGGGTAATCTGAATCTGTTTATTGGTGCCAACGGTTCGGGAAAGAGCGCAATACTCGATGCGCTGCGATTTCTACATGAAGGTGTTCAGGCATACGACTTCCGGGTCCCCGTGCTCTCGCGGGGCGGTGTCCTCAATCTCGCATGGAAAGGGCAGGAAGCGCAGCGAATCGAACTGTCGGTGCGGCTGGAAGATGGAGATGGGGTGTACGAATGGTCGGTCAGGCTTATCAGAAACGGGCATGATTTTCATGTTGAGGAGCGTGTAGAATTTTAACTCCCAAGTCGCCTTCGGTGCAACTGCTCAGCGCCGAGAGGGGCCAAGGCTGGTGGTGGTCTGACGACAAGAAAGAGCGGGTCTCGCTGAAACTGGGGCCTACTGCCTGTGTTCTCGCCGTAGCGTCCGCGAATGAGTCCTTTCCTGCCCGTGATATTGTAGAGTTCGTAAGCCGATGGGGATTCTTCGACCCGAATCCGTTCCTGCTGCGCCGCGACTGGCAAGGACTGGATTCAGGCAGGTTCGATCCTTATGGTCGAAACCTGGCAGAGACATTGTATGCCATGAAGATATCATCGCCGCAAACCCTTGATCGGGTATGCTCCGCAACCCGCGCTGTGCTGGGTTTGCCGTCAGAGATAGAACCTCGAGAGTCCGAAGACAGATTCTACTTCGTGCAGATTGAGCCTGGCCTCCAGTATCCGGTGAACCAGATGGGCGTATCCAGTGGAACGCTCAGAATGATCGCGCTTATGACGGCGCTTCACGGACAGCCCGAAACAAATCTCATCGGTATCGAAGAGCCTGAGAACTATGTCCATCCTACTGCCTTGTATTCCTTTGTGGAGCATCTGCTGGAAGTGGAGGCGCGCGGGCGCGTCCAGTTTATGATAACCACCCACTCGCCACTGCTGCTGAATTTCCTGAACAAGCCTGAGTCCATATGCGTCGTGCGTCGAAACGACGAAAACGGGACGACTGTCGCAAAAGAGAAGAACCCGGACGGGGTGCGAAAGGCGCTGGAGGCTTCGGGCTTCGGGCTTGGCGAGTTCTACGAAACAAAGGGTTTTGGAAGCTAATAGAATTGTCCAAACATATAATTATCATAGCTTCGGGAGAGACTGAACGCCGCTCTCTTCCGCACTTATTGTCCCATCTGCGAGATGATGGCGTTTTCGTAGATGAGGTACGCATTCCTCCGGGAAACCGGGACCTCACTGCTCGGATGGCCGAGAGCCTGATAAAGGCCGCGTGGTATGAAAACGTCGCCGTACCACCGGACAAGTTTATCGTTCTCGTGGATACTGACGGGGAAACCCCCGACGATACGCTGGGTTTGTTGCGGGCTGAACTTCCTGGACGTCTCGGCAGCGAGATAGGAACAAGGGTACAGTACGCATACGCGCAGTGGCATCTTGAAGCGTGGTACTTTGCGGACGCGATGAATCTCAGAGATTATCTTGGGAAAGCACTTGGCAGTGTGGATACATCAAAGTCGGATGAGATTCAGAACCCTAAATTGCATCTGAAAAATCTGCTCGGTGAACAGACCTACACCGCCCGCGTTTCGGAAGAGATCGCAAGAATGCTGGACGCACGTACAATCGCTCAGCGTAGTCCCAGCTTTGAGGGATTTCTGGAAGCGGTTTATGAATGGCGATAGTCATGTTGATTCAGAAGGCGTGTAGTCCTGTGGTATTACAGACACGCGCCGAGTGTGGTTGAAGGGGAGTCCAGGTGTCTCATATATCGCTGGTCTGTACCGAGTGCGAGGCGTCCCACAAGGCGGATATGCTTACTCTCGGATGCGTGAAGTGCGGCGCGCCATTGGACGTGGTGTACGGCGACCCCGCCCGGCATACGGTTCGTTGGGATGGATTCGATATGCCGGCGCCTTTCCACTCTGACGAGCCTGGCGTAACACTGGGAGAAGGTCATACTCCGGTAGTCGCCATGCCGAGATTGGGCGGCGCGCTCGGCGCTGCCAACCTGTTCGGCAAGCTGGAATTTATGAATCCGACCGGCTCTTTCAAGGACCGTGGAACCGCGACGATGCTGTCCGTGGCAGTCGAACAGGGAGTGACAGAGGTCGTGGAAGACTCATCCGGCAACGCGGGCGCGTCGGTGTCAGCGTATGCGGCAAGAGCGGGCATACGCGCCCATGTTTTCGCGCCCGCCACCGCGCCCAAGGCCAAGCTGGGCCAGATACGGGTTTACGAGGCTGAGACCCACGCTGTGCCAGGGCCGAGGGAGGCGAGTACGGCGGCCGCGGTCGAATACCAGCGCGCTAACGGCGTGGTCTATGCATCGCATAATCTGAGTCCGTACTTCGTGGAAGGGACCAAGACGTTCGCGTATGAGGTCGCGGCGCAGATGTCTCCCGCGCCGGATCATATAGTCATTCCGGTGGGAAACGGCAGCCTGTTTATGGGGTGCTGGAAGGGATATTCTGAGCTTATCGCGCAGGGCGCGGTTGACAGTATGCCCAAACTGTACGCGATTCAGGCCGAGGCGGTTATGCCGATAGCCGCTGCCTTCGCGGGCGAGAGTTGGAGTCCGGGGGCCTCGACGCTGGCGGGAGGGATTGCGGTCGGTTCTCCGCCTCGCAAGGCACAGGTCCTCAGAGCGGTGAGAGAGTCGGGCGGCGCGGCGCTGGCAGTCTCGGATGAGAGCATCATTCTCTGGCAGCGGCGACTGGCGGCGTCAGAGGGTGTATTTGCCGAGCCGACGTCGGCAGCGGCCTTCGCGGGACTGGAACTGCTGATCCGGCGCGGCCATATCTCAGAGGATGATATTGTGCTGGCGGCGATCACAGGCTTTGGGCTGAAAGACGCGCTGCCGGTGTAGAGCGGGAGCGGTAGGTTCCTTGAAGTGCTTAGCTGTCCAACTGCCGGTGATGGTGGTAGAGATTGGTCAGGTTGTCGTAGGTCGTGCGAAACTTAGTTCCGTGATTCCTGAGTCCTTTCCCGTTGTTCGTTCTGGCATCGAAGTCTATAGCGACAATCCCCTTCTCAATGGCATCGGTGAACAATGTAATCTGAGGCCCCCAGTACATATGCGCATTATCGTATCGCACAGAGTTCGGGTTCCGCCTTCTCTGTCCCCGCACGACAATCAGTCTTCTGAGCTTTGACGCGAATGCGTTGATAAGTCGGTCATGCGTCCAGTATGGCTGTAACATATCTGGGGTGCTGTCGTTGCGAATAGTGATCCTACCACTCTCATTGGAGACATAGAATCCCATAGCCGAACTGCTGCGGATCGTGTGTCGAAAACTGGTTCGGCCTTGTGCATCTTCCCATCCGAATCTTCTAACCATGTGGCGCATATGGCCTCTCGGTTCTGCCTCCAGGTGAAAAAGAATCAACAGTGAGTTTCGAGAATGAAATTTTATCTCCCATTTGCCAGCGTCCGGTATATCGAGATTTCCTCCACTGACGCCGGGGAAATCTTCCAGCATAATGCCGGGTGCGCCGGTGCCGCCGTATCCGGGGTCATCGGGAACGGGTATCCACCCGCGACCAATCACATCACGCAATCGGTGGAAGAGCTCGTCGTCTGACATGGTAGTCATTGGAAGCCGAGGCCCAGCGGTTTTTCAAGTCTGTCGTTCGCCATGGCGACGTATGCGGCCGATTTCTCTATGCCTATCCACTCGACGCCGCACATTTCCGCTGCTATGGCCGTCGTTCCACTCCCCATGAACGGATCGAGTACAGGGCCGGCGCGCACAGCGTCTATGCAACGAAAGGCCAACTCGACCGGAAACGGTGCGGGGTGGGGGTTGTTGCTCTCCTGCTTTATCTCCCAGACACAGCCCGCAGCATTGGCCTTTGGGGCCAGCCGGAAATCCGGCTTGGCTATCAGGTAGATGACCTCGTAGTTGGGCAGGAAGTAACCGGGGTTGAAGTTTATGCCGCCCTTGCGATGCCAGATGATGATCTGGCGAACCGGGAAGCCTGCAACAATGTCCGAGCGATCCTGGAGCAGGCCATTCTGCACACGCCATTTGTGGTTGTAGAAGATCGCGCCGTCCGGTCTGAGCAGGCGCATCATCTCTGACAAACAGGCGCGCTGCCATTCGACATATTCGTTGTGAGGCATAGAGTCGTCGTGAGCATCGTAGCCTGAGATTAACTCAGCTTTCGGCCACTTCCCCCCGCTGCCATTTTTCAGTCCGTTGCCGGTGCTGTTTTTGATGTTGTAGGGCGGCGAGGTAACGACCACTCGAACAGAATCACCCGGTATTGTCCGCATTATATCGAGACAGTCCCCGTGATGAATGGCCCCGTGAAGCATATCCGAGGCCGCAGGGCTGTCCGCTTCAGCGCGTCCATCCGTCTGCCAGATGCTGAGGGTTTTGGGTGTGGCTTGCGTCTCGCGCATCGTGTGGCCTCCCCTGACTGTTTAGAAAATTCTAGTTTTATGCGCCTGTTGGGTCAAGCGGTTTATCCCCCGTAATCAACTATTGTCGAAAGTCTCTCTGAAACCCCGTATGGATCCGGAAAGCGTGGCGTCGGTTACACAGAAGGATATTCTGAAGTAGCCGGGCATCCCGAAGCCACTGCCGGGAACGACCAGGACGTTGTACTTTTGGAGTTCGGCTACGTATTCCACGTCGTCCTCTATGGGCGATTTGGGGAACATATAGAACGCCCCCTGTGGCTTGACCACTTCGTAGCCTATCTCCGTCAGTTGGTCGTACATGAAGTCGCGCTTTGACTGGTACTCGCCTATATCCACCGTTACCGATTGCAGCTTGGCGACGATGTGCTGCATCAGGGCGGGCGCGTTGACGAATCCGAGCGTCCTGTTGCAGAAGACCAGACCGTCCATAAGCTCCACGCTGTCCTCATAGTCGGGATGAATGGCTATGTATCCGATTCGCTCGCCGGGCAGCGCGAGGTCCTTGGAGTGGGACGTGGCGACTATCGAACGCTCGTGGTGGTGGAAGATATGCGGGTACTCGAGACCGTCGAACAGCAGCCTCCGGTATGGTTCGTCGCTGACAAGGAATATCTCCGTTCCGAACTGCCGCTCCTTTTCCCGGATTATCTTGCCTATGCGCGCGAGCGTCTCTTCCGAGTACAGAACGCCGGTCGGGTTGTTGGGAGAGTTTATCAGCGCTATGCGCGTCCGCTCTCCGATTGCGGACTCCAGCGCGTCCATGTCGGGCAGGAAACCCTCGACGGGCGGGACTACCTTACAGGTTCCGCCGTGGTTGTCGGCGTAGAAGAAGTATTCGACGAAGTAGGGCGCGAAGATCACTACCTCGTCGCCCGGGTCGAGCAGCGTCTTCAGGACAACGTTAAGCGCGCCGCCAGCGCCGCAGGTCATAATCAGTTCGTCGGCTGAGAAGCCCAGACCGGTCTCCTCGGCAAGCTGCGCTGCCACGGCGGCGCGGGTCTCAGGGTAGCCCGCGTTGGGCATATACCTGTGCATACCGGGCGACGGGTTGTCGGCGATGCGTCTCAATTCGGCGAAGAACTCATCGGGCGGCTCCAGGATGGGGTTGCCGAGCGACAGGTCGAACACGTTATCGTCGCCGAACTTCTGTTTGAGAGCGATGCCCTCCTCAAACATCCTGCGTATCCAGGAGCCTTGTTCCAGAAGTCCGCGGATCTTGTTGGAAACAGCCATCATGCGCCTTTCAGGTTAGGAATTGTGAACCTGGAATGTCTGCCTAGCCGGGCTTGAAGGGTGAACATTCCGGTTTCGGGCCGTCAGCGTCAGAATTCTTTGTAACGTGTGTATTTTAGCGCAGTGTGGGATTGAATATGTAGCGGTATTGGGAATAAAGACTCTGGCGGTTTGTCCCAGGGCAATCTCATCTAATGCGCGCCTGCGTTCCAATAGCATACGCACAAACGGTCTATAATGTGCTATCATTGGACTATGATATGCCAGATCGCCATTGTACACACCGCCCGACCTGGGTTGCTGGAAGGGACTGTCCCGAACCCTACGAAGCGATTCGGCTATAAACGCGCGATTATGTCAGAAACCGGATCGGACCAGAAAAAGCCGTCGACCAGTATAAACTGGTCAAAACTGGTTAAAACAGACCAGTATCCAAAATTTACTGGTATCAGTTTTCCACCAGTTTTAGAGCGAAACTGGTGACCAGTTCCCACACCAGATAATGCTATTCGGATGTATAAGCTGAAATATATAAACCGCTTGAAACTTAGATGCTATTGCCCTGCGGTTTGCCCGAAAGTTCTGACAATCGTATAATTGGGGTGATTTGTGCGGGTCGAGGAACGACCCGCGATAGCAACGACAAAGGAGAGGTGGGATACATGGGCGCTCAGATAGTAATGTATGGGCCTAGCGGTAACGGATTGGACGCTTTTGAGAGAGTCGCGCCTGAGGGCGTGGAAATCGGGTGGGTGGATTCCAGCCAGTCGCTGGAAGACCAGGCGGCGGAATTGCGTGACGCTCAGGTGATGATAGTCGCGGGCGCGTATGTGACCGTCGAGGTCGCGCGGCTCGCGCCAAACCTGAAGTTGGTGCAGACGACCAGCGCGGGAACCGACCAGCTCGACAAGACCGCGCTGGGCGAGATGGGAATTCGGGTCTCCAACAACGGCGGCGGAAACGCGGTCGCGGTGGCGGAGCATACGATAGCGCTTCTGGTCTCGACTATCAGAAAGCTCCAGCTTCAGTTCAACGCGGTCAAAGCGGGAGAGTGGGCTGGTGACATCCGCGCCGCTTGGTTCTCACAGGCGAATGAGATAGCGGGGAAGACCGTGGGCATCGTGGGGCTGGGCAGAATAGGTTCGAGGGTCGCTCGCAGGCTCCAGGGCTGGGAGTGCGACATTATCTATACCGACGTGGTTGACCCGCCCGAAGGGATCGAGGATGAACTCAACCTGACGCGGGTATCTCTGGACGAACTTCTTAGTTCAGCGGACATAATCACTCTGCACGTCCCTTTGGGCGGCCCGACCCGCGGCATGATAAGTGACCGCGAGTTCGATCTGATGAAGCCGACCGCCGTGTTCATCAACGCCTGCCGCGGCCCTGTCGTGGACGAGGCCGCGCTGATACGCGCGATGGAAGCGGGGAAGATAGCGCAGGCGGGGCTGGACGTGCTGGAGCAGGAGCCAACCCCGGTTGACAACCCGCTGCTCAAGATGGACAACGTTCTGGTAACTCCGCACCTAGCGTCCTTCACCCAGGAGTCCGGTGAAAAGAGCCGCACGTTCGCCGTGTACAACGCGGCGAGGATTCTGCGCGGCGAGGATCCGGAGTCGGTAGTGCTGCCGGACTGAGGCTTCCCCTACTGCCTATGCGGGGATTCGGTCCGGACGGACGCCGACTTTTTTCAGAAAGTCCAGAGGCGCGGCATCCAGAAGAGACACGGCGGCCTCTATGTCCAGGCCGGATCCTCGCGCGACCTTCATTGCGAATTCGCGGGTGAGGAGGTCTTCGGGCGCGTGGGTGTCGGAATCGAGAACGAGTTTCGCGCCCGCCGCCTTGGCCGTCTGGACGACGTGGCCGTTGGCGGTTCCATGCCCGCGCCTCGCGGACACTTCCAGAAACACGCCGTTTCGCGCGGCTATCTGCGCCTCGTTGAGGGTTATCAGGCCGGGATGAGCGAGTATGTCCACCTGCCCGCTGGATACCGCCGCCAGGTTCGTGCCTTCCACGACAGGCTCGGTTATCGTCTCGCCGTGAACGTTGACGACCTTCGCGCCGATTCTGCGGCATTCGTGCGCGATGTAATCAATGTCCTCGCTCGGCGTGTGGGTGATTTCTACGCCGGGCAGGGCGAGAATGTCCCATCGCTTGTTTACCATTTCACAGTCGGCTATCAGCGTCTTGAGTACGAACTCCATGTTTCCGGGGCCTACGTGATCGGTTATCGCCATCACGCGGTATCCTATCTTCATAGCGCGCCGCACAAGCTCGATTGGCGAGAGAACGCCGTCACTCAGAAACGTGTGGGTGTGGAAGTCGAACATCGGCTACTTGCCCCTGAACTGATTGGCCAGGCGTTTCATCGCCGGGCCTGTCTTGCCCATGTAGAAGGGAGGAGGCACGGGCGGGTGGCTGACTTTCAGACACACGAATACCGGCCCCGTCTGCTCCATTATCCGGGGGAGCTCGCTGGCGAGGTCCTCGAGGTCACTGAATTCGTATGACTCCGCGAATCCCGCGTCTTTGGCCATTGCTGACAGGTCGAACTTCCCGGATCCGGGAACAGGCTGACCGCCCGTCGTAAAATACACGCTGTCCTCGAAGACGAAGTGTACGAGGTTTTGGGGAGCGGATCCCGCTATCGTAACCAGCGTGCCCAGGTTCATCAGGAGTGATCCGTCGCCATCCAGGCATAGCACCTTCTTATCCGGCTGGGCGATTGATATGCCGAGCGCTACGGATGAGGCTTTTCCCATCCCACCGAAGATCGGCAGATCCAGGTCGGGGTTATCCGACACCGAGTCCCAGTACCTGTTTGGGGTCATCGTTCCGACAACAACGGCGTCGGCGCGCACCTCGTTGATGGCCTTGACCGCATCGAGAGAAGATATCATCGGTTGTCGCTCCTTCGGGATAGCCAGGGTTTTTCAATGTCAGTGTGAAAGAAATCCGTTGAACTGCGGCGCTGATTCAATAGGTTCATATATTTCGATTTATAACTCAACAGGTGGGCTCTGGTAGGGTAACTGGTGACCGAACAGGTGAAACGTCACCTGTGATGCCCCTGTGTTGACCTGCGTTTAGCTACGGGGAAGTTTTTACGGGCTTGCGATTTTTCATAATATAATGTCTCATTTATGTATATGGCGGTTGAAGTCGAGTTCATCATGAATATATTGTAGCGCATGGAAGGGATAGTTGTATAGCCAAAAGGGAAACTCGAACGGATTTTGAAAGGACGCTATGGAATGGCGCGGAAGGTGGATCCCTTTCACGCGCGCATGATAGCAGACGCGGTCACGCAAGTCGAAAACCGCTGCGACCGTAGCTGTACAACAGGCCGTAGACGCGCTATTATTAGGCGCAGCCGAACAAATGATTCTTTGACTTGGGATATTCCATGACTTCACGACAGGCTGAACAGAACGCCAACAACGCCCTGGGCTCACTCCTGGAGCGTATGCTGCCCAGCTGTACAGTGAGAGTGGAGAACACCCGCGTAATCGTCGGACAGTTCGGTTTGCGGCTGGATATTCTCATAACCGCGCCCGACCGCGCTCCGGTCGTTATAGAAGCGGAATTCATGCCCGCCGCAGGCGCGGAGAAAGAGGCGACAGACCGGCTTGGTCTCGAAGTGGTGGACGGACGCCGCGCCATCGAAGCATCCATCGCGCTGCGCTACCCTGAAGGACTCGAGTTCTCCGACAGCATGAACGAAGCTATGTCCGGCGCGCGGCTCGAGTACGCCGTCTTCTATAAGGACGGAACGCGCTTCCCGGAGTCGGGCTGGCTGGACGGGTCTGTGTCGGACCTGGCGGACCTCATCAGGCTGGTATCGGTTCCTCAAGAGGCGGTGGACAGGGCGGCGAACGCGCTGCAGGAAGGGATCGAGGGCGCGGTGGCCGTCCTGGACGACATGGCGATGCTGCGACCCGCGATCACCCGCGCCATTGCGGACCTGCTGGGAATGTCGGACGTGCGCCAGACGCGGAGGATGGCGTGCGCTATCATAGCGAACGCGATGGTGTTTCACGAGCAGCTTTCGGGTATGCACGAGGAGGTGAGGCCGCTGCGCCACGTGTGCGGAGACGGGATCGAGGACCCGCAGGAGGAGACGCTGAGGGCGTGGGCAGTTATCCTGGGCATCAACTACTGGCCGATATTCGCAATCGCCAAGGACGTGCTCGAACAGCTCCCGTCCGGCGACGCGGCGCGAATCCTTCAGACGCTCAGGCTCACGGCGCAGAGGGTTGACGCGGCCGGAGTGACCAACGCGCACGACCTGACCGGGCGCATCTTCCAGCGTCTGATAGCCGACCGCAAGTACCTGGCCACCTTCTATACCCTGCCCGCGTCCGCCGCTCTGCTCGCCCGGCTGGCGGTGTCGAAGATGGAGAGCGTTGACTGGTCGGACGCGGACGCCATAGGAAAACTCAGGATTGGCGACTTCGCCTGCGGCACAGGCGCGCTGCTGTCCGCCGTCTATGACCAGATAGCGGCGCGGCATGAGCGGACGGGCGGCGACTCGGCGACCCTGCACAGGGCGATGATGGAGGAGGTTCTGTACGGCTGCGACGTCATGCCGTCCGCGATACACATAACCGGCTCCACGCTTTCGGGAGCGCATCCGAACGTGGGGTTCGGGCAGTCGCGGCTGTACACGATGCCCTACGGACGGCAGAAGGACGGGAGCGTGAAGATAGGCTCGCTGGAGCTGCTCCAGTCGTCGTCCGCGATGACGCTGTTCAACACATCCGACCAGGCGCTGAGAACGGGCAGCGCGGGCGAGGAGACGGCGGCGCAGGTGTTGGTGGATGTGCCGGACGAGGGTTTCGACCTGGTGATAATGAACCCGCCGTTTACAAGGGCGGGCTCCGATTGGGAAGGCAGCGAAAGAGAAGAAGACTACGTTAAGCAATTTCGTGGATTAAGCACGGACCTCGATACTCAGAGGGAAATGTCCAGACAGGAAAAGGAGTTCAGCAGAGGTACATGCGCTCACGGCTACGCGGGCATAGCATCCACATTCGCCGCTCTCGGGCACCTCAAGCTGAGACCTGGAGGAGTCCTCGCGCTAGTATTACCTTTGTCAGCCGCCGTAGGATTATCCTGGGAAAAGTTCCGGAAAATGGTAGGCGACGATTACACCGACCTTTCAGTGTTGAGCATCGCAGCCAACGGCAAAGATATGGCCTTCTCCTCGGATACGGGCATGGCGGAATGTCTGGTAATCGCTCGTAAACGAAAGTCCAGCGAGTCCGCTAACGAGAGAATTCACTATACATCGCTCTCTCGCAGGCCAAGTGGATTCGTCCACGCTGCCGCTTTCGCCAAGAACATAAATGTCTGCGACGAACTCAGGAGAATCGAAGATGGGCCATATGGCGGCACTCAACTGATGGTCGGAGAAGAATTAACAGGCGAAATGGTGTCTGCACCGTGCACCCAAGACAGCGAATCCTGGTCAGGAGTGCGACTGTCAGACTATTCGTTGGCTCAGACCGCACACTCTCTGACACAGTCTGAACTTTGGCTACCCGGTACTCCCGTCCCGCTTTACCTGAAAGTGTCTCCCCTAAATCAAGTGGGAAAGCGTGGCTTTTACCATATGAACATCGCCGGTAGTTATCGCTCTGCACCATTTACCAAGACTCAAGGCAGAAAGACTGCTACCTACCCTTCCCTTTGGAACCATAACTCTAGAAATGAAACGCGGATGATTTGCAATCCCGACTCTCAGGTTTTAGCAAAATTGGGTATGGAATCTAAAGCTGCCACAGTTTGGACGACTGCCAGTCGCGCGCATCTCAATAGCGAATTCACTTTCGGCTCCCAACCTCTCGCGATTGCATTCACCGAACAGGAATCAATCGGAGGCAGAGTATGGCCCAACGTAATTTTCGACGACAAGCTATTCGACTATGCCTTCACTTTGTGGGGCAACAGCACACTGGGGCTACTATGTTACTGGTGGCACTCCACACGCCAACAGTCAAGCAAGGCGAGCATAACCATTAGTTCCGCCGAGTCCCTACCCGTCCTCGACTTCCACGCCCTGAGCGACGAACAATTGGCCACAGCCGAGGACATCTTCGAGGAGTTCAGGGAGAAGGAGCTGAAGCCGGCGTACATCGCGGACGCAGACCCGAACCGCGCCCTTCTGGATAAGCGAGTCGTCTGCGACCTGCTCGGGTTCGGTCGGGACACATACGAGGCGGTGCGGCGGCTGTCGGCGAAGTGGTGCGCGGAGCCGTCGGTGCATGGGGGGAAGCGGAGACCTCGGGGGGCGGGGCTGGTTGTCTAGCCAACTGCCGAAAGTGAGACTTAGCATTGTTATGCTGGGGGACAGCTATAGCCTACCGGACTACGGTGTGGACCTGGTCATCAACTACAATGCCAGTATCGGATGGAGGCGTGAGAAATGAACGGCGGCCACCTGCCAAATAGAGTGTCCAAGAAGCAAAAGCAAGAAGCCAACAAGCGGCTGGGCAAACTTGAGAACGATGTCAAAGGTTACGAAAGGTAGATGCCTCTTCGTAATCGACGATACCGGACGGTTTTGTGACAGGCCTGTAAGCAATAACTGTCACATAGTCTCAGAATCGGCTGTCTTGGATGAGTTGAAAGACGACACGACCCAAGGGGTTTTCGAGTTGCAGTGGGGCGTCAGCAAATGGAGGGAGTTAGTCTTCAGCAATGACAGCGAGCGATTGGTGCGGGAGCCAACCACGTTCGTCCCGTCCAAAAGGACAACTGGAACCACGTGCGTGGGTCGGTTCGCGTGCAAGCGATGCGCCCACGACGCCGAATTCCAGCCAGACCATGACGCCGAATTCCAGCCAGCCGATGTTGCGGACCCCGATTTCTGTGACCCGGAGGTCCGCTTTCTGGCTGGCTATCGCATGGTGCTTTTTGTGGCTGACCAGTGCCGCCTCGCCATGGAGGTGCAACAGAAATGGGACCAATCCGTTATGAGAAGCCCTAAGTGTACGTCCCGCCATCGCGCTTGGTGGCGTGGAGAGTGTGAGAAACTAAAGAGAGGGTTTCGAAGAGTGGAATCAACTGTAAAGTTGCTCGGGACAAATTGGCACTCACGGAAAACTGGTGGGATGTCCGATCTCGACGTTGTATCTGCACGAGTCTTGACCTTTCGGTCGAAGTTGAGGCTCGCAGGCGGTATATCCTATGGTAAGGCTACAGCCGTAACTGTATTCCCAACCCAAGGAGACTGGCACAAGATGGGCATACTCTACCTGCGAAGTGAGTCAAGCTTAGCGGGAGAAGATATCGAACGTCTAGCTGAAGTTGCAAGAGGCTCGAAAGAGTGTGACAACTATGGCGTGACTGTGACAAACGAACTGATGACAAACGGATGGGGCACCCTAGCCGTGTCGCCCAAGTCCTACGAAGGATTGAACGATGAAGGCCGCATTACCATACAAAGTCTGATAGCCGAGCAGGCTCGGGATGTGGAACTCGTCAAATTCATTGACCGGCAATCGTCGAGGAGCAAGCGTCGGCGGAAGTAGACAAGGCGGCGCGATCACGGGATTCAGCTGGTGACTACGACTGCCCACTCTTGATCCGAACGGGACAGTGGAGCCAGCCTGTCCATGTGGGAGACCGAGGGGGGCGGGGTTGGCGATGTGATACGCTGTGCTGAAGAAATGCTCATGTGCAAGGTAATTTGAATGCTCACATTTATAGACGAAAGTGGATATCCACATCCAAATGATTCCAGCACTCGACCTGTTGTCGTGGCAGTCTGCATAGAAGAAGACGACTCGCGACTGGTAAGCGGGCGACTTCACGCTCTGAAGCGTGACTTGCTCAAACGCGAGCGAATGGAATTGAAGGGAGTTAATCTGCTGAACAGGCGGACTTTCAGGAGAAAACCGGATTATGTGAACTTCCTGGAAGAATTCTTTGGCAACCTGTTGAATAATCTGCCAATCACAGTGTTCGGGGTAATCATGCAGGCCCCGTTTGAAGAGCCCGCTAAGGACGACAGCTTTCTGCCTAACCGATTCCGCTACCTGATCCAGAGAATTCAGCTTCTTGCGGAAGAGAATAACAAGATGGCCGTCATCATGTTCGACGGATCCGCCAATTTATACGGCGGCATAGGCTGGCAGTTCAATAGCTTTCTGTACAGGTCATTGGAAGGCAGGGCGTGTGACCGTATTACAGACGCGCCATCTTTCGTGGATTCACAGACGTCAGCGGGAATACAGATAGCCGATATGGTGGCGTCGGTCATACGGCAGTATCAGGAAGCGGAACTATTCAGAACCCCTCCACCCGCGGGGGACACGTATCTATACGCGATCCGCCGTTGGTACGGCATCATTGAACAAAGGACCCGCGATCTTGTCAGTCACGATGGATTTAACAGGCCGGGGCTTTACCGCCTGAGTACAGGTGATTCATGAAAATCAAAGAGTCAGATGTGACCCCTGCAAGGAATCCCGCCCGACTCTGCAACTATGATTACATTGCTACGCTAATTTTGTCAAGAAATTCGGACCTGAACCCAGGGTCTTTCGGTTATTTGCGAATCGGAAAGCCCGCGCCTATATGTCATTCCCGCACTCCACCACCGTCATTCCCGCGAAAGCGGGAATCCAGTGGTCATTGAACCGGCGAATCTGGATAACCGAAAGACCCTGGACCTGAACCTGTCAGCGCTGCAAACTGAGCCCAAAACGGACACCCGATATACTCTGCCGGGTCAGCCCTGCCCATAGCGCATCCCGTCCGGAAGTTCGGAGATGACACCGAGCGCGAGCAGGCTGCGTTGCGCCGCGTATTCCGCCACGTCCGCTATCGTCTGCTGGCGGAGATAGAAGGCGGGGTCGGGCGGAATGATGGTCGCGCCAAGCGTGGCGAGTCTTGTCAGGTTCTCGAGGTGGATCACACTCAGAGGGGACTCCCTGGGTATCAGAACCAGGGGCCTGCGCTCTTTGATCGCAACGTCGGCGGCGCGGCGAATCAGGTTGTCCGCCATGCCGTGGGACACTGCTGCCGCCGTCGCCATACTGCACGGCGCTATTATCATGCCGCGCGTGGGGAATGTGCCGCTGGCGATGGGGGCCGCAATCTCGGACGGCGCGTGATAGCTGAATATACTGGAGTCCGCCCAGCGTTCCAACGCCTCGCCGAACGACTCGTCCATCTCCTGTTTCCACACCATCCGCGCCGCCGCCGAGGCCGAGGCCACAACCGGAATGCTGTTGTCCAGCAGCGCATCTATCGTATGTAGCGCGATGACGGAGCCGCTCGCGCCAGTGATTCCGACGACTACCGGCCGGTTGTCAATGTCGGGAGAGTTGGTCATAGGTAAATCACCAGGATTGTGCCGATGAGCATTGTGGTCGAGACATAGGCGTTTATCCGGCCAAAGGCAACTCCCATTTTTGACAGGTCCGAGGGGGAGACGAGCCTGTACTTATACCAGAGTATGCAGGACGCGACGCCGCAGGCGACGAGGAACGGCCATCCCAGGCCCATCCACACCCAGAGGGTTACCAGGCACGCCACGGCGAGAACGTCCATGGTTCGGGCTATCCGAAATGCGTTGACTACCCCGAATCGGGCGGCTACCGAGTGCAGGCCGTTCTCGCGCTGGAACTCGAAGTCCTGCGTGTGGTAGATGATGTCAAAGCTGCCTGCCCACAGCGCCACCGCGAGCGACAGCAGAACGGGTTCCAGCGAAAGACTGCCGTTGACCCCTATCCAGGCGGCGGACGGCGATATAGCCAACGCCCAGCCCAGAAGTAGGTTTGCAGTCCAGGTGAACCGCTTCGTGTATGGATAAACGATCAGGTATGCCGCGGCGACGGGGGCGAGAATGAACGCGAGAGTATTCAACTGGTACGCCGCGAACATGAATATGCCGAAGGCGACTATTGCCATAATCGTCATTTCCGGCGCGGTGAGAAGGCCGCTTGGAATGTGTCTCTGCGCGGATCGGGGGTTCCTGGCGTCTATATGGCGGTCTATGACCCGGTTCGCCGACATTCCGACCGTTCTCGCGCTGACCATGGCCACAGTGATCCATGCGAAAGTTGTCCAGCCCGGCCAGCCGTCCGCGGCCAGTGCCATGCCCATATAGGCGAACGGCAGGGCGAATACGCTTTCATGGAACTTGATAGCGTCCAGGAACATAGGCGCCTTGCGCCAAATCGGTCTTGCTTGGGTGTCCGCAGTCAGAACCCGTACTCCTTCCAACGCCGGTCAACCAGCCGCCTAATATCATCACTCATAACTATGTCCTGCGGCCACTCCCTCGTTCTGCCCTCGCCGAAGATTTTGGCGGTGGCGTCAATCCCCATCTTGCTGCCGAACTTTGGCGTGGGCGTCGCATGGTCGAGGTCGTCTATCGGGCCTTCACTGAATGTCACATCGGTCACCGGATTGATGTTGTTAGTTACTCGCCAGGCGACCTCAGAAAGATTCTGAATATCAACGTAGTGGTCAACGACTATGATAGTCTTTGCCAGCATCATCAGTCCAATCCCCCACAGCGCGTGCATCACTTTCTGGGCGTGACCTGGGTATTCCTTTCTGATGGAGACGATGACCAGGTTGTGGAAAATCCCCTCCGCGGGCATATTGATGTCCGCAACCTCGGGCAGCGTGAGCTGGAGGGCGGGCAGCATGATCCGCTCTGTGGCCTTTCCCATGAAGAAGTCCTCGGAGGGAGGGCGTCCGACCATGGTGGTGGGGTATATCGGGTCGAGCCGCCGCGTCATCGCGGTTACGTGGAATACCGGATACGGCTCGGCGGGCGAGTAGTAGCCGGTATGGTCACCGAACGGGCCTTCGTCCCTCGATTCGCCCGGAATAACGTAGCCTTCGAGAACATATTCGGATTGGGCGGGCACTTCCAGATCAACCGTCTTGCACTTCACTATATCCACCGGCTCTCCGCGAATGACGCCTGATACCGCGAGTTCGTCCATGTCGGGCGGCAGCGGCATGGAGCCTGTCCACATCGTGGTTGGGTCGGCGCCGATGGCGACCGCGACCTCCAGCCGCTCGATACCCTGCTCCTGGGCGCGGCGGTCGTGGCGGGCGCCCACCTTGTGCGTTTGCCAGTGCATTCCGGTGGTTCGCCTGTCATATACCTGCATTCTGTACGTGCCGACGTTGCGCCTGCCCGACTCAGGGTCGCGCGTGATGACGAGGGGGAGCGTGATGTAGGGCGCGGCGTCCAGTGGCCAGCACCTGATAATAGGCATGGAGAACAGGTCAACGTCGTCGTCGGTGAAGACGACCTCCTGGCACGGCGCGCGCCTGACCATGTTGGGCTGTGATCTGGCAAGCCCGATGAGGTCGCCCAGCGCGCGCATTTTGCCGCCCAGCCCAGAGGGCGGCCCCTGCGCCATGTTCAGAAGTCGGCGCACCTTGTCAGCCAGTTCTTCGACGTCCTCCACTCCGAGGGCCAGGGCTGTGCGCTTGTGGGAGCCGAAGATGTTGACAAGCGTGGGCGTGGAGTGGCCGGATACGTTCTCGAACAGCAGCGCGGGACCGCCGGACTTGACCATTCTGTCCGTAATCTCGGTTATCTCGAGGTCTGCGCTGACTGGAGCTGTTATCCGCTTCAATTCACCCCTGTCCTCGAGGAGGGAGATGAACTCACGCAGGTCTTTGAACTTCATGTTATTCTCGCATCACTCCGGGTCAGGCCGTCTTCGCGTCAGACGGCGGCAATTTCAGTGGCGACTTTCCGGTTCATCCGTTCCTGATTTGGGTGGATGAGATGTCCTCACGAAATGCGGACTCCGGGATCTGGGTGAACATATCCGCGTATTCGGGTG
This sequence comes from Dehalococcoidia bacterium, assembly GCA_965197685.1. Lineage (GTDB taxonomy): Bacteria > Chloroflexota > Dehalococcoidia > Lucifugimonadales > UBA1123 > VXRN01. Next base: position 449,581 of record CBDANP010000006.1, on the reverse strand, counting down.
GGACTGAGATATGGTCGAGGGTCTTGAATACATCACCTTCCATCCGGCCCGCGATCAGAAACCCGCAGCCCAGATCGCGCAATTCCGAGAAGGCGGCCCGCATTCGTTCAACGCTGCCTTCATAGTACATCGGGTCAATCAGGCGTATCATCGTGTCGAATCCGATAACGAACGTGGACCCCGGGAAGAGACGCGCCTTTTCGTAGAACACAGGGACGCGAGTCACCGCCGTGTCCGCCCGCCCTTCGAACTGCTTGAGTCGTCGTCGCATCTCGGATAGCTCCAGGTCGGGCTTATCTACGTTGGAGATTGAGAGTTCGTATATGGTCGGCGCGCCCAGGATACTGGAAGCAGCGTCTGCCAGGCGGGTGTGTCCTTTGTGCAGTGGATTGAACGACCCCGACAGGATTCCGCCCTGAAACCCGGCGTCCGTGGATTGCGTTCCATCTGCCGAGATAAGGACGTGGCTGACGTGGTGCGCGGACAGCGCTTCCAGCGGGTCGTGAAAGCGGCGTCCTGTGCGGATAATCTCCTCTCCGCCGCACAGACCTGGATCCAGCCTGTCCGCTATTCCGAACGATTCGGCCAGCGCGTTCAGAATCAGCCTGCTCACCACATCGTCTTCGGCGTCCCGCGTTCGCAGCCCTTTGGTCAGGGTGAGCGAGACTGTTTCCCAGCCTGTCGCGTGATATGCGGTTATGTGACACCGGTGATCGCCCCGCTTTGGCCTGTCCGTCGCGATTGTGGCGGTACACGACACGCCTACCACCGGAGCGCGCTCATCTCTCAATCGGACCGCGCGGCGGTATGCGGCGCGTGACAGCTCCCGCGCCGCTCGCTCGGAGACAAACTGTTCCGGTTCGGAGCCGATGTAGTCAATCATCGCCGAGGAGGCGTAGGGAACCTGTATATCCAGCACAGTCCGCGACGCTCCTGCCACTCCCAGGATCCAGCCGATGGCGCGAGTTCCTGCGCCGGCCATCGCCAGGGAGGCCATACCTTCCGCCGAGTGGAGGCGCTCAACCAACTGTCGAATTTCGTTTTTCATCCGCGTCCTTAAGTTTTGTTAATACTATAATCGGGACGCTTGGCAGGCGCAAACTCCGCACGTGCTGTTATAGAAGGTTTATCATCTTCGGCCTCAGAATCGCGCGAATCGCGCTGAGCGCGAGCGCGCCGATCAGTACAAATGTGATGGCAGACCACTGCCATGGGTCTATTATGATTCCGAGTGCTACGCCCGCCGCCGGAGGGTGCTCGGTGTTTGTGGCTACCATCAGCATGATGCCGAGGCCGACGGCCAGTGCAGCGGCAACATTTGTTACCATTTGCGCGTCCGCCGCCGCCGATTCTATGGCCGGTACATGGAGTATGGCGAAGAGCAATGACCCCGATAGAATGGCGACTATCTGACCGCCGATAACTCTGCGGGGAGTGGATACGATGCTGTCCGGGAATACGAATACGGTGAATGCGGTGGAGGCAATGGAGACTACTATGGCTGCGCTGAACAGTGTGTTCTGCACCAGCAGGATGACGACCAGAGACAGGGTTGCGAGGGAGCATTGGAACACGTAGTTTTTCAGGCGAGGCCTTAGATTCTTGTCGAACAGGAACCAGATCGTTTCGCCCGGCCTGATGTGTGGGTGAGGAATATGCACGCCATGAAAGTCTGGCCTGTGAAGGTGGGGCATATGTATATTTGGGCGGTAGAACAGTCGGTTTGGCGGGCGGTTCGACATATTTAGGACCTGACGTGAGTTTCGGGCTGGTTCAAGGGTAATTAGCTTGCAGATAGTGTGCAAGGCGAATCTGATCGGTTGTATTGCCAACACGCCGTATTGTCGGCGCATTGACAATATACTGGAGTGAATCCTAGAATCGCACCAGGCCATTATATTCCGATGGCCTTCCCTCCGATACGAACCGATGCAGGATTTTGTGCAGTGCGCGTGCCCTGGAACCCCAAGCCGGGCGACCAAATGGTCCGACAGCCCAGACAGATTGAACTGGGGCCTGTAACTATTGCCGTCGAACAGAGGGAGACCAAGTCCAAAGCATTCGCCACACCGCTTGTTCTCATTTATTCGTTCGCCGCCCTGGTTCTGGTCGCGACATTGCTTTTGGCGCTCCCGTTTACGCATTACGGGGAGAATGGACTCGACCATCTTTTTGTTGCGCTGTTCACCGCGACTTCCGCCGTAACCGTAACAGGGCTGGTAATACAGGACACTGCCACGTACTGGACGACCGGCGGACAGCTAATGCTGGCGGGTATCATATTCGTGGGCGGGCTTGGGTTTATGACCCTCGCCACTTTTGCCCTGGTCTTGATAGGTCAGCAGGTCACCCTGTCCCAGCGTCTGCTGATACAGGAGAGTTTCGGAGGCGATATGATGGGTATGGGCCACGGTGGGCTGGTGCGGCTTGCTGTGGGGATAGTTGCGTTTGCAGTCGCCAGTCAGATTTTGGCCTTCACCGTTCTCGCGGTCCGATTCTGGTCGTTGTACCCTCCCGACCAGGCTCTAATGCAGGCATTGTTCCAAGCCGTGTCCGCGTTCAACAATGCGGGATTCATCATTTTTCCTCAAGAGGAAGGGCTTAAGGCATTTCAGACGGACGGGGTGGTGATAGGCATGACCGCCTTCATGATCTTCCTGGGCGCTATCAGCTACGGTGTCCTGTTCGACGTGGTGCGGCACCGGAGGTTCCGACTCTTTGGCCTGACGACCAAGCTGGTTCTGACCCTCACAGCCGCGGCGATACTGCTGGGCATGGCCATATTTATGGTCTTCGAGTATCGCAATCCCCTTACTCTGGGGCCTATGCCGATTAGTGATAAGATCACTACCTCGGCGTTCGAGTCCGTGAGCGGTAGAACCGCCGGCTTCTCCACTCTCGACTACGCTGAGACGGAGCAGGAGACCAATTTTATGATGACCGGCCTGATGTTTATGGGTGGCGCGTCCGCGTCCGTCGCGGGTGGTTTGAAGGTCAACACTCTGGCCGTCGTGCTGGTTGCGGTGTTCTCCACTATCCGAGGCAGAAACACCACGTCCGCCTTTGGACGGGAGATACCGGCGCGCCAGGTCAGGAGCGCGTTGGTAATAGGCGCGATTGCCACCGCGATAGTTTTCGTCGTGGTAGTCTCCCTGAGCATAACGGACGGCGCTCTCGACTTTCTGGACCTCTTCTTTGAAGGGGTGTCCGCATTTGGCACGGTGGGTCTGAGCGCGGGTATAACGTCTGCGCTGTCTCAGTGGGGACAGTTTATACTTATTGTCGCGATGTTCGTGGGAAGGGTGGGGCCGTTCACCATAGGGATAGCCATGGCGCAGCAGTCGGATGTGGACAGGTATCGGTTCGTCGAAGAACGCGTTACAATAGGCTAACCGAATTTCTCTGCCGGGCCGGAAGACAAATATTTTCAGAGGTTGTTTCAATGAAAAAGCAAATCGCTATATTGGGTCTTGGAAGATTCGGATCCAGCGTGGCGCGTTCCCTGTATAATCTGGGCCACGATGTTCTTGCCATGGACAAGGACGAGGCGCGTGTCCAGAGCATCGTTGGCAAGGCCACCTACCCGCTCACAGGCGACTGCACCAACGACGCCGTTCTGAAAGAGATTGGAATAACCGACTATGACGCCGTGGTGGTGGCAATTGGTTCGGACATAGTTTCCAGCGTGATGACATCGGTGATTCTGAAGACAATGGGCGTTTCATACGTAGTCTCCCGGGCGCATGACGAACTTCACGGCAACACGCTGGCCCGCGTAGGCGTGGACAAAGTGGTTCACGCGGAGGACGAGACGGGGATACGCCTGGCGCACAGTATGTTCAACCCTAATGTCGAAGAATACCTGGAAATAACTCCCAACTTCGGTATCAGCAAGTTGCGTGTGCCGGACAGGTTCTTCGGGATGAGTCTCAAGGAACTGGGCTTTTCCGGTCCGCGGAACAAGTACGGAATTACCGTTCTCGCCATCCGACGCGGTCGGAATGTAACTCTCATTCCTCATATGGATGACGTTCTGAATGCGGGGGACTGGATTATTCTGGCAGGACAGGACGAAGTGCTGGACTTGGTGGGCGATACAATGCAAGAAATGGCGCCAGTGGACGCGAGAGTGTAGCTATCTACGTATAGTTTCAAAGAGTGTAGAGGTTTCTATTTGCTTAAACGGATTAGATCGGCGACCCACAGAAGGGAATCACACCGAAACGGAGTAAGAATGCCGTCGGTACTGGTTCCTGTTACGGGAGCGAGCTGTGACGAAGAGGTTGTAAGGCTTGGGTGCGAGTTGCTCGAATCCAACCAGAGCAGGTTGCATATCCTGTATGTAATCGAGGTTTCGCGCGAACACCCTCTCGATGCGGCCATGAACTCCGTCTATACTTCGGGGGAGCGGGTTCTCAGCAAGATGGAAGAGATAGCGAGCGCCTATAAGTGCGTTCTCAACGCGGAGATTGTTCAGGTGCGTAAGGCGGGCGCGGCAATCGTCCGTGAGGCAGTCTTCAAGGAAGTGGACGCTATCGTCATGGGGTCGTCTTACAAGGAGACCTACGGCGTTTACTCGCTGGATGAACACATCCCGTATGTACTGAGATATGCGCCGTGCAGGGTAATAGTGTCGCGTGAGCCGATAGTATCGGGCCGTGCCAATCAGGGCGCGCCTTCTTTTGAGCGTAGTTCATGACCAGCAACACCCGATTTATAGCCAGAAGAGTCGTTATAGGCGGCTGCGGACGCACCGGCGCGGTGCTTGCCGCCATTCTGTGCGAATCAGGCAACCTGGTCCAGGTTCTGGATCTGGTTCCGTCCGCATTCGACCGTCTTTCACCCGCCTTGATAAAGAGCGGACGGGCCCAGCCGCGCCTTGCCGACGTTACGCTTGCCTCCAGCTTGCGAATGGCCCGCGCTCAGGACGCGGATGTGTTCATATCCGTGACTGGCAGTGACTCCGTAAACATTACCTCGGCCCAGATTGCTCACCACATACTCAGAGTGCCGAGGGTCATTTGCCGAATGGACGACCCGGTAAAGCGCGATATGTACGAGGCGCTTGAAATGACTGCGGTCAGCCACGCCTATCTTGTCAGAGACAAGGTGATTGAGATTGTGCAGAATGGAGGGCCGGGCCGGTAGCCGGACTTATGTATGTGATAATAGTCGGGGCCGGAAGAGTCGGGACGGCGATAGCTCGTCGGCTGATGGAGGCCGACCAGGAGGTAACGGTGATAGAGCGCGACCCTGTCAGGTGCGCGATTCTCGAAGATGAACTTGGCAGTGTCATAGTTCAGGGCGACGCGACTGAATCCACCATTCTCAGCAAGGCCGGCGCGATACGCGCCCAGGCGTTGGTAGCGACCGGACGGACAGACCACCAGAATCTGGTCGTCTGCCAGATGGCTAAGCACCTTTTTAATGTCAGCCGTGTGATGACGATTGTGAATATGTCCGAGCATATCGAACTTTTCGACCGGCTTGATATTGATGTCTCCATAGACACCTCGTTGATGCTTGTAGATGCTTTCATGGAGAACCTGGAAGGGCTGCTAACCGAGGAGATTGGAGACCTGCGATGAGAGGAGAGGGATGAGACTGGCATATCTTGGACCAGAGGGCACTTACAGCGAGCAGGCGGCGATTGATTACGCCGCCCACTCCGAGCGCATTCCGTACAACGCAATTCCGGCGGTCGTGAAAGCCGCGGAGATGGGAGAGGTCGAAGAGGCTGTCGTACCCATAGAGAACAGCCTGGAAGGCGTGGTCACTTATACAGTCGATCTCCTCATCCACCAATCGCCACTCAAGATCAAGGGTGAGGTGGTCGTCCCTATTCACCATCACCTCCTGATGCTCCCTGGTGTACGGATTGAGGATGTCCGCGTGGTTTACTCACACCCGCAGGCTATCGCGCAGTGCCGCGGTTATCTGAGCCGCAATCTGCCGAATGCGGAACACATGGCGGCGCTGAGCACTGCGAGCGCGGTGGAGGATATGAATTCGAGCAGGTATCCCGCGGCTGCCATATCGAGCCGACGCGCCGCCGAGCTTTTTGACGCCAGGATAGTGGAGTCGAACATAGAGGACGTGCCCAACAACCGGACTCGGTTCGTTGTTCTCGCCCCTGAAGACGGCAAACGCACAGGCCGAGACAAGACCTCGATATGCTTTGACTTCTCTCAGGACGCGCCAGGCACTCTGTACGGTACGCTCGGCGAACTGGCGACACGGGAAATCAACATGATTAAGATAGAGTCGCGCCCCGATAGAAGAAGTCTTGGGAAATACGTTTTCCTCATAGACATGGACGGGCATCGTGAGGACCCGGTAGTCTCTGAGGCTCTGGACGCTGTGAGGGGACACGCTTCGCTCTTCAAGATATTCGGGTCATATCCGAAGGCGCGGAGCGTTGGGCAGGAGGAGTAAAAAGGGCGGGAGGCGCTATTCTCCCGCCCTCTTGAAATTCGCCTACTTTACGATCTAGGCGTTGTCTGGTTCGGTGCTCTCGTCCGCGGCCTGCTGTCCGTCGGCGCGATGCCTCACGGCGTCAACCCTTTGCCGCGCGGTTGTGACCGCTCCGGCTCCCGTTTCTCGCACAGACTCAAACGTGGAGGAACCGCGCTCTTTCAGAGAATCCACCGCAGGGCCGAAGCGTTGGCTGACCTCGCCAACGTGCGCCATCCCACGGTTCCGCATATCGGCGGCCATCTCGTCGGCCTGAGCCCTCCATGTTTCGCCTTTCTTCAGTAGCTCGGCCCTGGTCTCGGCGCCGGATTTCGGCGCAAGCAGAAGCCCTACCAGCGCGCCGATTATTCCGCCTATGAACAGTCCGATTACAAATCCGCCGCCATGGTTATCACTCATATCTGGTCTCCTTATATTGACCCTGTAATTTTAGTCGTCATTTTTGCGCTTCTTCCTGCCACGCATTCCAAGTAGAAACCCGAAGAACCCTCCGATTCCGCGCATCGCGCCCGCATTGGAGGCCGCAGGTTCGACCACCTTTTCCGAGATCGTATTCACGGTGTCCTGCACCGATTCCGCGGTCTCTTTGACCGTGTTCAGGAGTTCCCGGACTTTGTTGAACACGACCAGAACCGCGATCAGCGCAACGGTCAGCAGTACCAACAGTACGACATCCCTAACCAGTCCTACTATGATTGCGATGTCGTTAATAACTGACCTTACGCAGTTGAGAGAGATTTCGTAGCTGAGCTGGCTCATTCTCGTTTAGGAATTCATAGCTAAGTGCGTAACATCAGTTAATAATATCCAATTAGCTATCCGAATCCTCTATGGCGTTGAAATAATCCTAGCATGAGGGAATCCGTACCGCAATGGAAACCCGATTCTCAAATAAGAGAAATTCCGCGCTCGATACGGCGCGGAATTCCATTGGCCTTGCTGCTGATCACGCAGACGATGATGATGTGATATGCGCGCGGGCGCGCCCCGGCTCAGGGTTTGATAAGCATCCTTGTCGTGCCGGACTCGTCTTTGCGCTGCGTGAGTACGCTGTGGCTGGACTCCTCCGCCCAGACTACAACGTCGTATGTGTTGAGCACGTCGGGGATGATCACCTCGATGAACGCCTCCGAGTCCTGTTCTATCTGTGCGGTCAGGGCGGCGAGAATTCCCGCGCACGTCTTCCCCGTTCCGTCTATCACTATCCAGCCGTTCGCACCATTGGCTCCGGCGCCGTTTCCTGCCATTATCTGCGCCTCTCTGACGCTGATCTTCCCCGTCTCGCGCAGGCGAAGCTGCCTGCTGAACTCGCCCACCGCGTCGCGGTGAACGGCGGAGTCGCGGTCGCCCTTCTGGCAGACAGCGCCTCGAACGCCCACAATGTCGGGATTGATGCGGGCGAGTTCGTCAAGGTCATCCATCTTCAGGTGACCGGAGAGCGCAGTGGACATTCCGGTCTTCTTGCCCGACAACACCATATCCCTGAGCTCGGATTCGGATATGAAGTCGAACAGGTTTCTGCCGTCCTTGGTAAGGGTGTCAATAAGCCAGCCGTCGCAGTTGCTCGCCTCGGCCAGGTCCACCATGTGGCTGGCGTCGAGGCCGTCGTACAAAGGGTTGTCCGCGAAGAGCGAGCCAATGAGCTTGGTGTCGAAGCCGTTCAGCGCCTCTCTGCATTCGAGCAGCGTTTCGACCGCCTGGTCGTACTCGGTCTGCATGAATCCGACCTTGACCGAAGTGGCGTCGAGAATGCCCGCTGCATAGACGGCCATTGCCACCGTGCCGGCCTGGTTCGGGACGACGCCCAGCGTAACGCTCGCATGGCGGTCCATGGGAATGGAATCTCTCACTGCCTTGACGGTGAGCGGGTGCGCGGAGCCTACAAGCGCTTCCTGAAGGTTCTTGACATCAACGATGTCCGCGCCGCCGTGGAGGGCCTCTATGGCTTCATTTAGATTCTGAACGCTTACCATGAGTAGCATGAGTGTCCACCTCTATGCGAACTGTCGGTTGTAAGTCATCGGTATTCATCGGGCCGCGTCGCTTGGGTAATGCCAAACCTACGGAGTCTGGGAGAACGCGGCTTCCACGTCGGACTTGAGTTCGGCCTTTTCGTCTTCGGCCAGATCGGCCAGAGGCGGCCTTACGTGTCCGCCCGCCAGTCCCATCAGTTCGCCCCAGTACTTGCACATGGACGCGGGAAGCGCGCCGCCAAATTTCTGTACCGTATAGCCCCACCACTTGTCGGAGACCTGTTTGATGGGCTTGACGCGGGCTTCATAGAAGTCGTCGTCGAGGTCGCCGCGCATCGCCTTGTCTATGAACTGGACGTAGTAGTTCTTTTCGGGGGTGTCGAAGCGCCAGTCGGAGGTGTTGGCGAACATGACCTGCTGCTCGAAGCCCAGTTCGCGGCCCTTGAAGAGTATCCACTCGTCGGGTGTGCTGATTATCGCGTCCTGGCCCACGAGCCGGTGTGTCTCGATAGACAGTTCCTGGTTGAAACTGGCCTCCTTGACGCCCACCACGTTGGGTATCCGGCATATACTCCGGAGTCCCTCCGCGCCGATGACTGTGCCGAACTGCGGCGAGTTGTAGTACATGATAGCCAGGTTGGTGTTGTCCGCCAGAATTTTCACCCAGTCAATCACCTGCTCCTCGGTGTTGGTCACGAAGTAGGGCGCGCCGACGATCAGCAGATCGAACCCGACGCCTTCGGCGTGCTGCGCGAGGTTGACCATCTCCTTAGCCGACGTGTGCGAGACGTGCGCACCTATCGGCCATTCGCCCCCCGACTCCTCGGCCACGATGTCGTAAACCCGCAGGCGTTCCTCCCTGTCCAGGCTCCAGAATTCGCCCATTCCCCAAGTGCATCCCGCCCCGTGAGTGCCGAGAGCGCGGACATGAGCTACATTCTTCCGCAGCCCCTCTTCGTCGAGCTCGTCGTCGGGCGTGAAAGGGGTCATCAGTGTGGACCATTGACCGCGAAGGTTCTCTCGCGCCCAGTCCATAGCTTCGGTCTTTGTATATTCGGCCATTGTACGCTCCACAGCTAAAATTCGGCTGATCTCGCCAAGCGAAACAGTCGGCAAATCCGCAGAATTATCTTAGCTACGGCTGTGTGCAGTGTCAATGGCGCGGGACGCCGCGCCATGGTCCTTCCGTTTTCAGGAGACAAGTTGATCAACGGGATGACCGTCCCCTCTCCCTCGATGGGCTGACAGGGGTAGGTAAAAGTGTACAGCCAAGTATGAATACCAACGTACAGCCCCCTCTCCCTGAGGGCTGACAGGGGTATGTAAAGTCGAAGGACAGGTATGAGGAGTTGGAAAGCGCGTGGCATTGTGGCATCTTTTTGGTACCAAACAGAAAGGTTGCCACAGATTCGCCATGCGCCTCCCGCCCGAATGTTACCAGATCGCTCAGACCATACAATACCATCTGCCGCACCTCAGAGAGTCTCAGTCGCTGGGTCTGACCCTGTGGGTGTACGGCACTATTGTCATGGGCAGCGCTTGTCAGAACGCAGTTTCGACAGCGCTTTCGTTCATGGGCAGCTTCGACACCATGCGCCAGTATCTCAGACAGTGGTTGTACGACGGTCAGCACAGGCCCAGACCGACAGCGACACAGATCGACGTGGAGTCGTGCTTCGCTCCGCTGTTGAGATGGGTGCTGTGTCTGTGGAAGTCGGACAGACTGGCGCTGGCAATAGACCCGACGATGAAGGGAGACCAGCTCAACTCGATAGTCATAAGCGTGGTCTATCGAAGTTGTGCTATTCCGGTGGCCTGGCACGTGCTGGCTGCGAACAGACCGGGCGAGTGGATAGCGCCCACAATGAGGCTGCTCGATCTGCTGGCCGATGCGGTGCCCAACCATATGAGTGTGTTGGTGATGTGCGACAGAGGACTGAGGAGTCCGAGACTGTGGAAGAAGATATGCTCTGTGGGCTTCCATCCGTACGTCAGACAGTCGATCAACACCGTGTTCTGTCCGCAGGGAGGCACCCGCATCAGAGCGCGTCATCTGGTTCCAGGACCCAATCACGCATATGTCGGCTACGGCACGGCGTTCAGGGCCACCTCCAAGCGTCGTCTGGGAACGATGATCGTGGTGTGGGTGGACGGAGCGGACGAGCCGTGGCTGGTGATGACCGACCTGGCTGTGGACGCCGCCGGAGTGTGCTGGTACGCACTTCGGTTCTGGATAGAACTGGGCTTCAGAGCGCTCAAAAGTCTGGGCTGGCAGTGGAACAAGACTCGAAGGACAGACCCTCAGCGGGTGAGTCGACACTGGTTGGTGTTGTCGGTGGCGACACTGCTGACGATGGCGTACGGTAGCCGAGTCGAGGATGCCGCCGATCTGGGGCGAGAGCCGGGCAACCTCAGAGCGCCGCCGAAGTGTCTATCGCCGACTCATCGCAGCGCCCACAGCAGTCCTGGTCGGAGCGTCAGTGTGCTGAGACTCGGCACGGCCTGGCTGAGACGGCTTCTTAACAGGGGTAGAGTATGGAAGAGAGTGTGGCTGCTTCCCGAAGAATGGCCCAAACCACCACCCGGAATGAAGATCATTCAACATACACCACCATGAGCAACAGATACATACCCCTCTCAGCCCTCGACGGGAGAGGGTTGGGGTGAGGGTGATCCACACTATTTCGTCTATGGGATGTCCGATAATGAAAATACCTTTGGGACGCCGCGCCATGGTCTTTCCGTTATCCCGTTCAGTGCGGATTCGCGCCCGGTTTCCCAGCTTTAGACCTCAGAGTGAAACCAACTGACCACCAAAAACTGAGAACTAACGACTAACAACCGAAAGACCCTGCCTAAGTTCCCCCCTCTACTATACAAATGTGCCTTCAATGCGCTACAATGTACGCATTATGAACAACTTTCTCGACAGACTATCCATAAATGAGAACTTATCAATCACGTTCGCCTGCGTGAGAAAAATTTCTCTTAGCTACAAACGCTGGGAAACGCTGGGAAACGCTGGATGAAAATGGCCCAAGCGTCCCCCCAGCGGGCTCCCTGTAATCGCCCAGCGTCCCCCCAGCGGCTCACTCGGAAACTATAAACCCAGCTATATGCAACCGCGCAGATCTGGCTTTTCTCTCATGGTCGGCTGATTCGACCAAACCGGCTGTTTACGGAATTTAAAAATGCCCTGCTTTCACCCCTGCCACTTTCCTCAATATATGGTATATTTGCCATACACTGGCCACGGACAGCCTACCGAATCCGTCCGCTGGGTAGTATTCGGCTCCGAAAAGCCCGACAATGCGGCGGTGTCGTATTAGTGAACGCAAATCACCAACCCAATAATAGGGAGGCGCAGATGACAACGGCGACGGCAGACCTTCAACTTATGGCACACCTGATACGACGCGCCGGGTTCGGCGCGAACCGGAGCCAGCTGGAAGCGTATGCGGACAAGGGGTACGACGCCACGGTCGGCGAGCTATTGAACCCCGACTCTCGCAACGAGATGGGCGACGACCTGATCCGGCGCTATCACCACGAGCAGTCCGGCATGATGGGGCAGATCAGCCCAGGCTCCTACTGGCTGTACAAGATGGCGACCTCCACTGACGCGCTGCAGGAGAAGATGTCGCTTTTCTGGCATGGGATTTTCGCCACCGGCTACCCCAAGATAACGAACGGCAAGGTGTTGAACGACCAGATCAGGATGTTCCGACGCTACGGTATGGGGAGCTTCAAGACGCTCCTCATGGAGCTCGCCAGAGATCCGTCTATGATCGTGTGGCTGGATAACCACGACAATCACAAGGGCGCTATCAACGAGAACTTCGGCAGGGAGTTGCTGGAACTGTTCTCGATGGGTGTGGGCAACTACTCCGAGGACGACATCAAGGAAGCCTCCCGCGCCTTCACCGGATGGACCATTGGCAACACCGAATACATGGCGCTCCGAGCGGAGCGTGATTCGATCTGGCCCTATGGACGCATCTCGTGGCACTTCCAGTTCGACGAGAACGACCATGACGACGGCGAAAAGGAATTCCTGGGACAGCGCGGCAACTTCGACGGAGAGGAGATCGTTGAGATCATCTGCCGCCAGCCCGCTACGGCGGCATTCATTGCGAGGCACATGTACCATTTCTTCGTCGCCGACGAGCCGCCCGTACCACAGTGGCCCTATGTCGAGCCTCAGAATCCTGAAGCCATTCAGACGCTGGTTGACGCCTACTTCGAGAGCGACTACGACATCAGCCACATGCTTCAGGCGCTGTTCACGTCCGACTTCTTCAAGTCAGAGGACTCCTGGTACGCTCGTGTCAAGAGCCCTGCCGAGATCGTCACCGGCGTGCTTCGGCTCACCGGCGAGTTCCACAGGCCAAAGCGCCAGATCGTCGAACGACAGCAGCAGATGACCTGGATGGGCCAGACCCTCATCAATCCACCCTCGGTAGAGGGCTGGCACGAGGGCCTGGAGTGGATAGACACAGGAACGTTCGTCGAAAGGCTGAACTTTGCTTCCAGTCAACTTGGCAACACTGACCATCCTGGGGTCAGGTCAATCATAGAGCGCGTCGCCACGAACAGCGGATCGTCGGTCGGGCCGGCGGAGCTGGTTGACCGTTGCCTTGACGAAATAGGCATGATCTCGGTGTCGGACGACACGCGGGCGTCCCTGGTGGACTACGCGGCGGACGGGGGCGAATTGGTGGCCGATCCCGAACTGAGCGACGAGAACCGCGAGAGAGTGGCGCAGATTCTCCAGATGATTGCGGCCACGCACGAATTCCAGAGGGCATAGGAGAGATCCAATGACCACACTCGAAATCGGAACCGGAAGGCTGGAATACAGCCACACCATCGGACTCTCCACCATGGAAGGGCGGGGGTTCTATTACCCCGTGGACACGCTGGTGGGGAAGGACGGCAAGCTGTACACGATAAGCCGGTCGCTGGAGGGAGATACGCGCGGCGTGCGGGTGACCATCTACGACATAGACAGCGAGTACTATGGCACATTCGCGTCCTTCGGCGAGGAGCCGGGACACTTCATCTGGCCGGTCGCCATTACGCAGGACAGCCAGGAGAACATATACATAAGCGACGAAGACCTGAACGTGATTAACGTCTTCGACACAGAGGGCAACCTGGTGAGACACTGGGGCGAGACGGGCAGCGCGCCCGGCAAGTTCGACGGGCCCGCCGGCCTCGCCCTCGACAGTGAAGACAGGCTCTATGTCGCCGACCAGCATAATCATCGCATACAGGTGTTCACGAGCGGCGGCGCGTTCGTCTCTTCGTTCGGCTCGCATGGCGAAGGCGATGGCAAATTCGAGCTCCCGTGGGGACTAACCGTGGGACCGGACAATCACCTGTACGTTGCGGACTGGGGCAACGACCGCGTCCAGAAGCTGACGCGCGATGGCGAGTTCGTCCGCTCGTTCGGCAGCGCGGGGCGGGGCGAGGGTGAGCTTTACAGGCCGTCGTCAGTCGCGGTTGATGAGGCGGGCATGGTCTATGTAGCCGACTGGGGCAATGAGCGCATCGTGACTTTCGACGCGGATGGCGGCCATGTCCAGACGCTGCGCGGCGATGCAACCGACTCCAAGTGGGCGGAGGCATTTCTGTCCATCAACGTTGAAGAGGCGGCGGCGAGGTCGCGGGCCAACATGGAACCGGAGATAGAGTTCTTTAACGACGACCCGCACGAAGTGTCGTCGCACATCGAGAAGTATTTCTGGGCGCCGACGTCGGTCAAGCTGGACTCGGAGGGTCGCATGTATGTCACCGAGAGCAACCGGCACCGCGTACAGATATACCGCAGGAATGGCGACTAGATGTTACAATACCCCCAAGAACTAATAACTGAAAACTAATAACTGAGCACAAGGAGAGCGCCATGGCAGCGAACGGCAACGGCAAGAAGTCTGTGGTGGTCTTGCAGCTCAGCGGCGGCAACGACGCGCTGAACACTGTGATTCCCTACGCGGACCATAACTACTATGATAACCGGCAGTATCTCGGCATTCCCGAGAACGAGGTCCTTCACATGGACGACAGGCTCGGCCTGAATCCCGCCATGGGACCGATCAAGTCGCTCTGGGACGAGGGCAAGGTCGCCGTTATCAACGGCATTGGATATCCCAGTCCGAACAGGTCGCACTTTCGCTCCATGGACGTGTGGCACACTGCCGAGCCGAACGATATTGCCCCCGAGGGCTGGCTCGGACAGGCCGTGCGCGACATAGACCCCAAGGGCGAGAACGTCGTGACCGGCGTCAACTTCGGCAGGGGCCTGCCGCGCGCCATGTACGCCAAAGACGTGCCCGTCGCCTCGGTCGGCAACCTCGACACCTACGGACTGATGCCGGACATCAAGGATGAGCGGGCGCGGGCAATCGCCCTGGAAGCCTTCTCCCAGATATACGGCGGCTCAGGCAAGGACACAATCTCGCAGTTCATGAGCCAGGTCGGCATGGACGCCCTGAAGGGCGCGGACATTCTTAGAACCGCTCCCGCCACATACTCATCCGGCGTCGAGTACGCTGACAGTCCCATATCGCAGAATATGAAGAGCATAGCCCAGGTCATGTTCGCCGACGTCGGAACCCGCATCTACTACACCCAGCACGGCTCTTTCGATACCCACGCCAATGAGCTTGCCTCTCACGCCAAGCTGTGGAGCGACGTCTCCACCGCGGTCGCCGACTTCATGGACGACCTGAAAGAGCATGGCAGGGACAAGGACACTGTGGTTCTGATGTTCTCCGAGTTCGGGCGGCGCATCAGGGACAACGGAGCAGGCACCGACCACGGCTCAGGCGGCGTCGCGTTCGTCATAGGCGGCGACGTGAACGGCGGCCTCTACGGCGACTTCCCATCCCTGCGCGACGAGGATCAGGTGGAAGGCGATATGCGCTTCAACAACGACTTCCGCATCACCTACTCCACAATCCTCGACCGCTGGCTCGGCCTCGACCCCGTACCCATCACCAACGGCAACTTCGAGCGTTTCGACTTCATAGCCAGGTAGCGCTCAGCGGCCAACCGACAACCCACAACTCCAAGCCCCCGCCGGAATATCCGCGGGGGCTGTCGGTATGATTTTCGCATAGCCGCCAATCTCCTCTCTCCCAACGACACAGCCCCAGGGCAAGCACGAAAATCCTGAAAATCCCTCGAATCCTGATTCAGACAAAAGGAGCCAAAAATGGAAAAAGCCCTCCAGGACGTCCGAGTCGTTGACCTGACACAGTTCGAGGCCGGCACGTCGTGCACTCAGATGCTCGCCTGGCTGGGCGCGGACGTTATCAAGGTCGAGCAGCCCGCTGTTGGAGACCCCGGACGCGGCGTTGCCGGAACCGACGTAGATTCTCCCTACTTCATACACTACAACTCCAACAAGCGCAGCGTCACCCTCAACCTGAAGTCCGAGAAGGGTAGAGAGATGTTCTTCGAGATGGTCAGGCAGGGAGACATAGTGGCGGAGAACCTCGCCCCCGGCACCCTGGAGCGGCTCGGACTCGGATACGACGTGCTGGCCGAGGTCAACCCGCGCATAATACTGGCGCGCGTGAAGGGATTCGGCACCTACGGGCCTTACAGCCGGTACAAGAGTTTCGATCCTGTCGCGCAGGCGGCGGGCGGCGGGTTCTGCGCCACCGGCGAACCGGACGGCCCACCGATGCGCCCGGGAACAACGTCCGGCGACTCCGCGACCGGAATGCACGCCGCAATCGGGATTCTCGCCGCGCTCTGGCAGCGCGAACGCACCGGACGGGGCCAGGTTATCGAGGTCTCAATGCAGGACGCGATTGTAAACCTTAGCCGCACATGGATGGCGCGGTCGGACGAGGGCCGCGTCTCTCCCGAGCGCACAGGCAACAGCCTCAGATCAAGCCCGGGCGTCGGTACGTTCCACTGCGCCCCGGGCGGCCCCGACGACTACGTTTACATGATAGCGTCGCCTGCCCGCAAGCCGATGTGGAAGGCGCTCGTCCACGCCATCGGCCACGATGAACTCTATGATGACCCGCGACTCGACGACCCCGATCAGGCCATCGAGGTCACCGACGAGATCAACGGCCTGATTGACCACTGGACACGACAGCGCACCAAGTTCGAGGTGATGAAGATACTCGGGGAGAAGGGTATCCCGTGCAGCGCTTGTTTCAATGCCGTGGACATCTACTCCGACGAGCATCTGAGACAGCGCGAGATGATAGTGACCGTGGACCATCCTGAGAGAGGTGACTTCACCCTGCCAGGCTGCCCGGTCAAGATGTCCGACTCTCCTGTGGACTTCCGCGCCGCGCCACTTCTCGGCCAGCACAACTCAGAGGTGTTTGCGGAATTCTTCGAAACGGACGCGGACGCCCTGAAATCCTTGAAATCTGAAAACGTGATCTAGCATGGAGACGTCGCACGACAAATACAAAGTTCTGGTGCGTAGCGGCTACGATCAGTCCGCCGTCGCCTACCACGAATCCCGAAGGCGCGAGGCAGGTTCGGAACTTGATGCGATTTTCGAAGTTCTGGACGACGGCGCGGCCGTACTTGATATTGGATGTGGCGCAGGCGTTCCAGTCGCGCGCGCTTTAGCGGAGCGGTTCAGCGTTACCGGGGTGGACATTTCGGACAGTATGATTGAACTTGCGCGGGCGAACGTTCCGGTGGGGAAGTTTATCCGAGCGAATATAATGTCTGTCGAATTCGCGCCTTCGACGTTTGACGCGGCGACCGCGTTCTATTCTATTTTCCACATACCCAGAAGAGAGCATCCGGTCCTGTTCCGTCGCATCTACGGCTGGCTGAAACCCGGTGGCTATCTGCTATGCTTGCTGCGCCACCACGGTGAAGAGACCTACATTGACAATTTCTTCGGATCAACAATGTACTGGAGCAGCTACGCGCTGGAAGACTACGAACATTACTTGACGGATGTCGGTTTCGAAATACTGAAGATTTTCACTGCCGGAAGCGGGTTCGACGAATCGCTCCAGGCTCCACCGGAGAGCCACCCGATTGTATTGGCGCGAAAGCGAAAGGCCAGCCAATGAAATACGCCCTCTTCACACATGTCCCCTGGCCGCAGGACACCGACGCCGCTAAGCTGCTGTCTTACGCGGCAGACGAAGTTGCGCTGGCCGAAGACCTCGGATTCCACAGCGCCTGGATAGCCGAGCATCACTTCACCCGCTACGGCGTCGGATCGTCCGCGCTGGTCATAGCGAGCTATATAGCCGGGTGCACCGAGAGGATCCGGCTCGGCACGGGCGTCCTGATACCGACGCTCCACAACCCGATACGCCTTGCCGAGGACGCCGCGACTATGGACGCCATTAGCGGCGGTCGGCTGGACGTTGGATTCGGTCGGGGAGTATATGGATACGAGTACAGCGGATTCGGCGTTGACGCCGCAACCAGCCAGGAGCATTTCCAGGAAAGCGTCAACATCATCGAAGGACTCTGGACCACGCCCGAATTCTCGCATCAGGGCCGATTCTATAACTTGGACAAAGTCAGCCTCGCCCCACCGCCCGCACAAAGTCCACACCCGCCCATCTACATCGCCGCCACCCGCACGCCGGAGACGCTCGACTACTGCATATCTAGGGGACACAACCTCTGCATCGCGGTCGTCATGGACACCGCGCCCGCGCTCGACCTGCTCCGCCGCTTCGTCAGCAAGTCCGCCGAAGCAGGGACGAACAAGCCCGCGTCGGAGGTGCCGTTCTTCAGGTATATGTACGTGGCGGAGACGACCGAGCAGGCCAGGCAGGACGCCGCCGCCCACCTCGAGTGGGTGCTGGACATGCTGTTCTGGCGTGGCTGGTTTAAGGACGGCGGCAGCGAGATATATCACGACATCGAGGAGTGGCGCCGGACGCGGACCGAGACCCCTGTCGCCCTGGACTACGTTCTGGAGAACCGAGCCATCATAGGCGACCCCGACTACTGCATCGCCCGCATCGAAGAGCTCAAGCGCGCGGGCGTCGAATACCTCGGCGCCAACTTCGCCATGGGCGGCCTGAGCCACAAGAAGGTCTTGCGCTCGATGGAGCTGTTCGCCAGAGAGGTCATGCCCCACGTCGGCCTGCCCATCGAGGTCAGCGAAGCGGCGGCGGACGGCTGATACCTGACTGGCCTTCCCGTGAAGCATATCAAGGCAGGGGCGCGGTCAGCGCGCTCGGTAATTGGTATATCTGTCAGTCCACTGCATAGGTGGTCGCCTAGTACCATTTCCATCTGAATATGACATACACCGAATATGACATACACCGACCATTTTTCGTCATTCCCGCAAAAGCGGGAATCCAGAGATTGCGGCAGGGTTCCACATGGCAGAAATATATGGACGCTGTACTAGGTGAGCGTCAGCCGCCCAGTATTGATCTGATCAGGTCGCCGACGGGCTGCCACAGCCATTGAAGGCCGATCAGCAGGGCAGCAAGCAGAGCGAAGACGGCGACAAGGCGGAGCGGCCATAGCCTGCTCTTCTTGACCGCGCTCCGGTGTTTGCGGCGATAATCCCAGGGGCGAGTCTGCGATTTGCCGGACTTCCATATTCCCAGCCTGCGTTTTCTGGCGCCCGCCTCGGCGTCGGATATTCCGTCCAGCTTGCCGTATCTCTGGTAGGCGTAGGCATACCCCACGGACACTATCATGTGGTTGAGGGACTTGCTCTTATTCCGGCGGTACACCACTCCGACAACCCGCCCGTAGCGGTCGGTGTTCACGACTTCCAGGCGCATAGATCCGCGCGCCATCTTTCGCATTTCGTCCCTGGCCTCCGCTCCGTAAGGCTGAGAGAGCTCAGGGGCGTCTATGGCGTAGAGCCGGACCGGGAACGATTTCGGCTTCAGGAAGGCGTTGAACCATCTGCGCCGTACGACTTGCAGCGAGTCGCCGTCCACAACCCGGGTTACGCGCACCTTGATTTTGTCGCTCCTTGCTGAGTATTTCTTGGTTTAAGTGTGTATTGTAGCTTGGGATAGCGGTGAGTGTGTAGTGGTTTCGGGAGCGTTGGTTGGGTAGTTTTTGTCGTCAGTGGCAAGACTTGGGTGCGTTGCAGAGTTAGGTCCGGTTCGATGACGGGCCGGTTATCTGTTGATGAAGTTTTGTTGGATGAGGGTTCGGGCGTCGTGCAAGGATGGGGTTTGATTTTCGGGCAGTGCCTGGCCAATGGCTAAGTCGAGCCAGCCTGAACCCCGTGATATGAACGTTCCTTCGACCGGGGAGGCGTGTATGTAGTCCGGGCCGACGGCGAACTTTATGAAGTCGGCGTCCGCGGCGAATCGGAGTCCTCTCGTGGGGTCCGCGGGCAGCCAGCCAAGCCTGGGGTGTAGAAATTCTATCCAGGCATGGGTCTCTCCCGTCTGGGTGACGAGAAGTCCGCTCACGTACCTAGTTGGAATTCCGAGCGCTCTAAGGAGGGCTATCGCCAGGTGTGTCATATCCTGGCACACGCCTTTTCGGGACTCGAGGACGTGTTCGGCGGCGGTGGCGACCGAGGTCGGCCCTCTCTCATAGCGAATGTTGGAGTAAACCCAGTCAACGACCGCGCCAACCGCTTCCAGCAGGCTCTGGCTGTCCCGGGCTATTTGCGATGCGGCGTGGGATACCTTGTCGGGAGTGACAAGGGGCGATGCGGCAAGAAACAGGCGGGCGGGAACATCGTATTCGAGGGATTTCAGAGATATGTCACTAGGGTAAGGGGGCTTTTTCAGAAGGACGCGTCCTATTGAGAGTATGGTCAATTCGCGGTGAGGAGAAGTCAGAAGCACACGGTGGGTTGGATTTCCGAAGTTGTCCCTGAACTGCGTGGGCGTGGACTGCGGTTCGGTCGCTACCTCGGACATCAGGGGTATCTGATAGGCGTCGTGATAGGCGGATATTCTCAGTAGGTTGTCGTTGTGGGTGACAGTATCCGTGTACAGGTATCTGGTGGCGTAGGCGAAGTTGGGCATTGGATTGATCCGGGTTGGGGTTAATAGTCAGGGATTAGTGAATTATGTATTTGCGGGGTGTATATATTTTCACAGTGATTGGGTTGTATTGAAATTCATATTATACTGTCCATGTATCAGCAGTTAAACTCCCTCACGACAATGGTCTAACGTCCCCCGGATTTCTTTGAAGCCGGTCGGCTCGCATATTGGACAGCAGGCGGAATGTAAACGGTTCATCGAGGCGGTCACGTGAATCACCCGTGCAGACGCCCAGTGGAGGATGCTCCATTCAGAATATGGCAAGTGGAGCTGTATGTACAGCGATTCAGCCGTTGGTGCAGGTAAAGGGCTTTGAGTTAGTCTTAATGCGTCGCTCTCACCCCGGCCCGCTCCTAGTGGGATGAACGGATGGACGTTCAGGCTATCGCGGGCCTATTCGTGGCGACGACGTGAAATTAACCCTGGGGAATGTTCAGGAGGGGATCAAATGCAGACATGGGAAGCTAAGGAGTCGCGTATCATCTACCGCCGCTTTCAGGCGGGCGAATCGCTGGTGGGCGACCTGGAATCATTCGCGCTGTCGGAGGGCATAAGGGAAGCCGCGATAACGTCGTGCATAGGAAGTCTGCGACAGCTGAGGCTGCGCAACCTGTGCGGACACGACGCTGAAGGCGCGCCGGAATTCGAGAGGAGCGTCCTCGACGAGAACCTCGAGCTTGTGAGTGCGGAAGGGTACATCCAGCCCCTACCGGAAGGCGGCATACGGGTACATATACACGTTGCCGCGGCGCGTCCGTCTGGCGAGATGGTCGGCGGCCACTGTGAAGAGGCGACCACCTATACCGGCGCGTTCATGTACCTTCACGTACTTGAGGCGGATGAGCCAAACTGAGGGCGCGTGCGGGAGTCAGGATGTGATTGGCGCAGGTGAGCCATCGCCCATGTCCACCGCCTGGGCATAGTGGGACAGGGTCTATCCAAAGTCGGCCTGAGTTTCCCACATCACTACATATTCACTCCCTACTGTGCTACAATACATTCCAGCACTGAGAACCGACTACTGAGAACTGAACTCCGACAACCATAAACTAGAGGTTATCAATCACAACCCGTTCAACTGAAAAATATTCTCCCCAAAGCTAAACACTGGTGAATTCAGGTCAAATACAGGTGATAGTTCACACCAGCGCTCACCTGACAGCCACCTGTTAGGGTCACCAGCACTCACCAGCATAACTATAAATTACACTATATGAAACCGTTCCGATCCGGCCCACTCGCCGCTGTTCGATCCGAATCGTTCACCCCAATTGATTCCAGACTTTGCAAAGACCCTGGCCGAGGGAAGATTTCTTTGACAGCCTCTGACGCTTGGCTTACAATCGCTTGGCTTATAATTCGGCTACTGTACCCCACGGATAAATGGCTTGGGTGGTTCAAATCCCGGATAACTTGAGCGGCTATTTCCGGCAGCGCCTGACGGCAGCCGGAAGTGAAACGTGCGCAAGAATAAGTGGACTATACCGGAAAATCTGCCCTGACAAGAGGAGATCTAATGGACTACACAGATCTATTTACCAAGAACCTGCCCGCGCAGGTCGAGGGCCCGCCCGGACAGGCGGAGGATACCAAGTACGTGTTCTCGGTGACCTACACCGACCGCGACACCATGCCCGTGCAGGGATTCGTTGACGCGCTGGCCGACATCATGCCCCGCGAGGGTCTGGAACTCGCCAAGTATCCGCCTCCCCAGGGCCATGTAGGGCTTAGAGAGTACATAGCCGCCGCTCTGCATGACAACCGGGGCATGAGCGTCCCGGTGGACAACATATTCCTGAGCTCGGGCGCGGGTGGCGCGGTCGGGACGATACTCGACGCTCTCATTGACGCGGGCGACACTGTTCTGGTCGAGCAGTTCTGCTACTCGGGAACGCTGGGTATGCTGCTTGGCAAACAGGCCAACGTCATACACATCCCGACCGATGAAAACGGCATGGACACCGACGCGCTCGAACAGACCATCAAAGACCTGGAGTCCAAGGGCGTAACGCCCAAGCTGATATACAGCATCAGCGTCTATCAGAATCCGATGGGCGTGACCCTGAGCGCGGATCGGCGCAAGCACATGGTAGATATATCCCAGAGGTACGGCATTCCCATCCTGGAAAACGAGTCCTACGCCGATTTCCGAATAGACGGCGACCCGTTGCCGCAGGCGATGTACGGCCTTGACGACGAGGACGGCGTGATGCACGTCTCGGCCTATACCAAGCTGCTGGGGTGCGGTCTGCGTCTCGGATTCGGCGTGGTGCCGGATCAGGTGAAGGATGTGGTGGGCAGGCTCCGCTTCGGCGCTTCCCCAAGCCATCTGACCTCGATGGCTATCTACGAATACCTGCGGCAGCACGGCGACGAGTACATCGAGGCCGTGGCCCAGTCTCTGGGCGCAAAACGCGACGCGATGCTCGCCGCTCTGGGCGAAGGCTTCCCGCCCAACTGCGAATGGAGCAATCCGCACGGTGGAATGATGCTCTGGGGGAAGCTGCCCGAGGGCGTGGACACCTGGAACACGCTCGAGAAGGCTGTCGAGGCGGGGGTCAAGTACAATCCGGGCGCCGTCTATCGAGCGAACCGCTCGCCGAACAACTATATGCGCCTAACTTACAGCTACCACGACACGGACGAGATCGCCGAGGGCATCGCCATACTCGCGCAGGTCTTCGAGCGCGAGGGGCTGTTCGACAACGCCTGAGTCCAACGCTGATGGACAAAAGAACGCTAACAACCAATATATGGCCGCGACCTGTCAATGCGCAGAATTACGCTAATGCGGGCCAGACCATTTCAAACAAAACGAACAGACGATTTTTAAGGAGGAGTCCGTATGCCTGAAGAGAACAAGTTCAGCTTCGATAGCCTTTTTTCGAGCCACGCGCCCGAAGCCCGAGGGAGGTCGGGTATGGGAAAGCGAGGCAAGTATGATTTCGCCGTCGCCTACCCCGATCCCAAGTCCATCCCGTTCGACGGCCTTGTCGAGGGTCTTCAGCAGGCGTTGAAGGAAGAGGGCGAAGACCTGGCGATATACGCCGATCCGCAGGGATACAGACCTCTCCGCGAATTCGTCGCCGACAAGCTTACCAGAGACCGGAACATCCACGTTACGCCAGACGACATCATCCTCGGCGACGGCTCCGGCCAGCCTATACATATGCTGCTTGAAGTGCTGATAGACCCGGGCGACGTCGCGCTGACCGAGGACTTCGTGTACAGCGGCACGCTGGGCCAGCTCCGCCGGTTCGGAGCGGACGTTCGTGGCGTCGAAACCGACGACGAGGGTATGCTGCCGGACGCGCTGGAAGGCGTTATCACGAGGGCCATATCACAGGGCAAAAGGCCCAAGCTGATCTACACTATCCCCACGTACCAGAATCCGATGGGCTGGACGATGACGCTCGAACGGCGCAAGGCGATGGTCGAGATAGCAAACAGGCACGGTGTCCCCATACTCGAAGACGACTGCTACGCTGACCTTCGACTGGACGGCGACGTTCAGCCGACTTCCATCCACTCGCTCGACGATACGGACAGCACCATGTACGTCGCTTCGTTCTCCAAGATAATCGCGCCGGGTATGCGGGTTGGCTACGTCACCGCGCCGTCGCCGGTGCTCGACCGCGCGCTGGTCGCTAAGGGTGGCGGCTCGGTCAACACGTTCGCGTCATACGCGATTCACCGATATTCCACCGGCCAACTCGACGCCCATATAGAGGAGATCAACGATGTCCAGCGCTCCAAGCGCGACGCTATGCTCGCCTCGCTGGGCGAGAACTTCGGAGACCGCGCCGAGTGGAGCAAGCCGAACGGCGGCCTGTTCGTCTGGCTAAAGATGCCCGACGGAAGCGACCTCACCTCGATACGCGACGACGTTCTTAACAAGTACGACGTAGGCTACCACGCCGGGATCAACTTCGCTCCGGACGGAACATCGGGTAACAACTACGCCCGCCTCTGCTACGGCTTCAACACTCCCACCGAGATACACGAGGGCATAGCCCGCCTCGCCGAAGCCTTCGAAAAAGAGGGAGCGTTCTAGACCATACAGCCTGAATGCTGAGTTTAGACCCGTCCCGTCATGCTTCGGGCGGGCCTATCTATATAGCGCTGATAGTGTATCCTTCTGTGGCGAGAAATATACGGATAGGTGGGCGTCCAGGTGAGGGATATTAGGAGAAAACGCCATGCGTATATGCACATTTCTTCCGAGCGCGACCGAGATAGTCTATATGCTGGGCCTAGGAGACTCTCTGCACGGCGTGAGCCATGAGTGCGACTTCCCGCCCGACGCGGTTGCCAAGCCGAAGGTGGTCCGCAGCCGCTTCGATCCCGACACCCTCAGCAGTAGTGAGATAGACACGCTCGTAACCGACATGATGATGCGCGGTGAGAACATATACCAGGTGGACGAGCAAACTTTGACGGAGGCGCGGCCCGACCTGGTTATAACACAGCAGTTGTGCGAGGTGTGCGCCGTGTCGTTCGAGGATGTTCAGCAAGCGGTCGAACGCCTGGACTCGCCCCCTGCCGTCCTGTCCCTCGACCCGCACGGTATAGGCGACGTTCTGGAGGACATTCTGCGAGTTGGAGCGCACACCGGGCGCGACGCCTCCGCCCATCATGCGGTATTCAACCTGCGCGCCAGAGTTGACGCGGTGCGCCGGGCGGTCGCGCAGACAGAGGACACGCCAACAGTCGGCTGCGTAGAGTGGCTGGAGCCGGTCATAGCTGCCGGACATTGGATACCGGAGATGGTTGAAATAGCGGGCGGCAGAGACGCGCTCGTCAGCCCTGGCTCCGCGTCTCCCCGTATAGAGATGCGGAACCTGCGCGACGCCGACCCTGACGTACTGGTTCTGATGCCCTGTGGAATGGATGTTGCCCAGGCGCGGACCGAGTTCGACTCGCTGGCCAATCTCGACGCCTGGCGTGAGATGTCCGCGTTTCGCAATGGGCGTGTGTACATAGTGGACTCCGGCGCGCTGTTCAGCCGCAGCGGTCCGAGGCTGGTGGACGGCTTGGAGATTATGGCCTACATAATCCATCCAGACGCCTTCGACGCGCCGCCGCCTGATGAGTTCTGCGTCCGGCTGTGAACGCGCGGGTCTTCCAGTTCACATGGACATAAGATCGCACTGGAACATCTCCGAGTTTTGACCGACTTCAGACCTCGTGCTAGAATTCGACGAGGTGCCGGCCCATCTGTTGATTCGTCGAGCGCGGATATTCCGGTTCGGATTGTGGGACGATTCTGAGGCAGGCGCGAGTCACGCTGCGGAGATTAGGATATGGCAGGACATTCAAAATGGGCGCAGATCAAGCACGCCAAGGCGGTTACCGACCACCGGCGGGGCAAGCTGTTCACCAAGTTGGCGCGTGAGGTAATCGTGGCGGCGCGGCAGGGCGGAGGCGACCCGGACGCCAACTTCAGGCTGAGAATGGCCGTCCAGCGGGCCAAAGACGCGAATATGCCCAATGACAATATAGGCAGGGCAATAAAGCGAGGCACGGGCGAGAGCGGTGACGGCGTTCAGATGATAGAAGCGGTTTACGAGGGCTACGGGCCGGGCGGCGTGGCGATTATGCTGGAAACGCTCACGGACAACCGCAACAGGACGGTATCCGATGTTCGAACTACCCTGAACAGGGCGGGCGGAAACCTGGCGGAGGCGGGCGCGGTCTCATGGCAGTTCGACAAGCGGGGCGTCGTTACGGTCGAGGCGTCGGAGGAACAGGCAGAGGACTTCGCCCTGGTAGCCATTGACGCGGGAGCGGACGATTTCGATACGGACGACGCGACGCTCCAGGTGTTCTCGGACCCCGGCACGCTGGAAGACGTTCGCAGCGCGCTCGAGTCCAGCGACGCGACGATAAGCTCGTCCGAGGTGTCTCTCATACCGAGCAACACGGTTGCGCTCGATAGGAAGTCCGCTGGCCAGATACTCAGGCTTCTGGACCAACTTGAAGATCTCGACGACGTTCAGAAGGTATATTCCAACGCGGACTTCCCGGACGAGGCTCTGGAAAGCTATCAGAGCGCATAAGGCTGCACGCTATTTGGGACAACCTCGCCGAGTACAGCGTCCATATATTTCTGCCGTGTAGGAGCCTGCCACAATCTCTGGAATCCCGCTTTCGCGGAAATGACGGAAAATGGTCGGTATATGGCATATTCATGTAGAAATAGTTCTAGTTACGCGCTCGACCAGAATGCCGTTGTAGTTCTAATACCATTCTAGGCTGATGTAAGCGTGAAGAGCTGTTAAAATTCTGATACCTTAGCTATGCAGCTCAGGCCCCCTCAAGCAAACTAGGCGCCCGTGTCAACCTTAAATGGTATAACATCGGAACCAGTTCTCAGGCCTTACGTGGTTGAGGAAGAGTACTGAGGCTGAATTGGGCCATTCCCAGGCGCGTAAATCCTGATTTATCGCAGATTACTTTAGCGGGAAGAACCCGTCCGGAGTCTCCCCCTCCGACTGATCCTCCGGCGCTGAACCCGCGATAAGCCCCTGCACCCAGGACTCCAGCTTGTCCTCCGGCGCTGCGCCGACCCACCTTCCCTCCACCACGCCGTCCGCGCCTATAAAGAATGTGACCGGGAGACCTATGACCCCGTACTCCACGGTTATCTTTCCGTCCGGGTCGCGCCCGTTGAGAAAAGTGAGACCGAACTCCTGAACATACTCGGCGGCGTCCCGCTCCGTGTCCTGTATGTTGACGCCCACGAACCGAACTCCATCGTCCTGGTATTTGCGCCATATCCTCTCAAAACCGGGCGATTCGTCGCGGCAGGGCGGACACCATGAAGCCCAGAAATTTATCACCAGTGGACTTCCGGCGTAATCGTCCAGACGGAATTCACTGCCGTCCAGCAGAGTCATGGAGAATGCGGGCGCGGGCTTTCCGACCCTCGTCACCCCGCTGCGCCCGGTTGGGGAAGACCTGTTGGCCAGTCCGAACGCAAGTAGGGCGAAGAACGCGAGTACCAGTATCGCAAGCGCCGCGGTCGAGATTATCTTCCAGTGTTTTCGCACTTTTCTCTCTTGAGAAGTAGCGGAGTCAATTTGGACGCCCCTGCTCTTTACCCGAGACTCCCGGACGTTCGGGAGCGCGCGACTGAATGTCGGGCCTGCTCAGGAACAGCGAAACCACCAATGACAACGCTATCACGACTGCACTGAGGGTGAAAACGTCTCCCATCGCCCCGGCCAGCGCAGACTTCAGAGACCCCATAAGCATCTCCGCCATGCGAACGCTATCAGGCCCGGCCTGCGAGAATCCGGCTCTCAGTCCTTCGACTGCGGACGGATCAACAAGCGCCTGCGGATTGTCCTTAATGGCGTCGAGTTGACCGGGGGGAAGCGCGGCGACAACAGTATCGGGGACCGTCTCTTCCAGATTAGCCGCGAACCTGTTCGCCATCACCGCGCCCAGCGCTGCGAGTCCCAGCATACCGCCGATGGACCTGTAGAACTGAAGCGCGGAGGTGGATATTCCCATAAGCCTGAACGGCACGGAGTTCTGAACAGCCAGGGTGAACGTGGGAAACGTGGTTCCCATCCCAAGTCCCATAATCACGATGTAGATAACGGCGCGCGCAAAGGTCGTGTTCTCGTTCATGGTGGAGATCAGGAATATCCCCAGGGTCATGACTCCCGTGCCAATGAGCGCCTGTATTCGATAGTGTCCTCCGGTTCTGGAGAGCAGCTGCCCGGACAGGGTGGCGCCGAACACTATCCCCAGCATCATGGGGGTCAGGAAACTGCCGCTGCTGGTCGCGGAAGCACCCAGCACACCCTGGAAGAACAGTGGTATGAAAATTATTCCTCCGAACATACCGAATCCCGTCAGGAATGTCGCTATCAGCGCGACGGCCACCATCCGGTTTCTATATATTTCCAGCGGCATGATGGGAGAATCGGACTTCGACTCTATTACCACGAATGCCGCGCCCATGGTCAAGCCGAAGACCAGGAAGCCGATAACCTGCGGGGAACCCCATTCGTACTGAACACCACCCCAGGACAGCGCGAGCAGCACAGGCGTCACCGCGAGTATCAGGGTCACCATCCCCGCATAGTCGAGCTTTCGACTTACGACCTCTGGACTTATCTTTGGGAAGAGCCAGGCTATCAGCAGAAGCACGGGGATCCCGGTTGGAACATTGATCAGGAATATCCAGTTCCAGGAGAAATTATCGGTGATGAACCCGCCCAGGGTAGGCCCTATGACTGAAGACATCCCGAACACGACGCCGATGAATCCCTGGAACTTGCCCCTTTCTTCCGGTGGGAACAGGTCGGCTATAGCAACAAAGCTGTTGGCCATGATGACCCCGCCGCCCAGGCCCTGTACGGCGCGGAAGGCGATAAGCTGGTTCATTGACTGGCTCATGCCCGCCAGAACCGAGCCTGCCAGGAATACGGCTATTCCCGCGATGAAGAATATCTTGCGCCCGTATATATCGGTGAGCCTGCCCACAATCGGGACAGACACCGTGGAAGCGACCAGGTATGCGGTCGTAACCCACGTGTAGCGGTCGAAACCTCCTAGGTCGGCTATGATGCGGGGCATCGCGGTGGCAACGATGGTCTGGTCCAGAGCGGCCAGAAACATCGCCATCATCACGCCCGCCATCGTCAGAATGACCTGTCTTCTGGGAAGCTGTATGAAGTCCCTCGCCACCGACTGATTGGCGGCTGACCCCGTTTCGGGACCGGATTTGATGTTCATGCGGATGTGTCTCCTTACGGGCGATGGAATGGCGGCGCGGTTTCCGGCGTGTCTATTTGAATCTGGGCATAACCTGGTCGGCGAACATCCGCAGGCTCCGCTCGTTGTCTTCCCGGGACATGGAGCCGACGCGGAAGTGCAGAATCAGCCCGCCGACTCCGATGCGCCCCAGCCGCTCGATACGCTTGGCAACCGTGTCCGGCGAGCCGAATATCATGCTGTTTTGGACACTGAATCTCGGGTCGGCCAGACTAACGGTCACCGAGGACATCTCCTCTGCGGTGTTCAGGCGCAGGCGGGTCTCTGAAATGTGCCTGCGATTGGCCTCGTGCACCTCGGTGGCAAGCCTCTCAGCCTCTGCGTCGGTATCCGCCACGTATATATTCCGCCATATCCAGCACTCGCCCATTACGCGCTCCACCGCCTCGGCGTCCAGGCCGGACTCGCCCAGCGCGCGCCGGTAAACGGCGAAGCGTCTTTCGGTTTCGTCGTCCGGCTGAACGACCAGCATGAGCGGGCGGCCCTGTTTCGCCATCTCGATCATCGAGCCTTCGGTAGCCACCGCGCGTATGACGGGCGGGTGCGGATTCTGATAGACCTTTGGCCTGAGTACAGGCAGGTCTATGTCGAAGAACTCGCCCCTGTGCCGGTAGTTTTCCGTAGTCCAGGCCTTGGGGAGTATCTCCTCCGACTCGACAAGCCTGCCCTGCGCTTCGGAGAACGGGATTCCGTAGCTGCGGTATTCGTAGAAGTTGTACGCCGTGCCGCGTCCGATGCCCAGGATAATCCGCCCTTTGCTGATATTGTCCAGAAGCGCGATCTGTTCGGCCAGCCTGATGGGATGGTGAAGCGCCATCTGAACGGCGGCGAATCCGATCTTCACGCGCTCGGTGCGCGCGGCGACGGCAGCAGCGAAAGTTACAGGGTCAACATAGGCGCACGCGCCGTCTATGTGGTGTTCGCCAAGCCACACCCCGTCAAATCCAAGCTCCTCAGTGAGAGACGCTTCGAGCAGGGCGTCGGTCACCGTGTCGTAGTCGGTGTCCGGCGTGTCGGATTGCGGGAACAGAAAATTGCTGAATTTCATGAGACTCCTATGTTGACTCAGGGCAATCGCATCCAAGTTTCAAGCGGTTTTATATATTCCAACTTATACACTGACCTTACGCAGTTGAGAGAGATTTCGTAGCTGAGCTGGCTCATTCTCGTTTAGGAATTCATAGCTAAGTGCGTAACATCAGTTATACATCCGAATAGCGTGCCCGGTTCGGAAGCTGGTGGAAAACTGATACCAGTAAATTCGGGAAACTGGTCTGTCTTAACCAGTTTTGACCAGTTTATGCTGGTCAACGGCTTTTTCTGGTCTAGTCTTGGTTTATGACATAAGCGCGCGCTTATGGCTGAATCGCTTCGTAGGGTCGGGTGAAGCCAGGGTCTTTTCATTATCGGACATCCCATAGACGAAATAGTGTGGATCACCCTCACCCATCAAGGGAGAGGGGACTGTCATCCCGTTGATCAACTTGTCTTCTGAAAACGAAAAGACCCTGCGGATGAAGCCCCTTCGAGCGCCCCAGGGCGGGCGGTGTGTACACAATGGCAGTCTGGAATAGCATAGTCCAATGATAGCATATTATAGAATGTTTGTGCGTATATTGTTGGATCGCCATTGCGAATCAGACGCGATTGCCCCCTCGAATTTAGCCTGCCTGCGAAAGTGCGCCCTGACCAGCCTGAGTTTCCAGTACGCGAATTCACCCTCGAACGACTCATGCACGGGCCTCAGCATCCCATCGCCCATCCGCTCGAACGCATGGATTATCCTCTCCAGCTCGGCGTCAGTGGGCAGATATTTGTGGTAGTCTCGCAAATCTCCCGACTCTATGAGCCACTCGATATGGGTTGATATTGTTGACCTAGCCAGCCCTCTGCGATTGGCAATCTCTTCAAAAGGAAGGCCATCGCGGAGAAGGGTCAGCGTCTTTTCCAGCGACGAACCCATGCCCGAATCCCGCGAAGAGGGTTTATCAGAAGAGCGCCTCGGTCCGCGCGGCCTCTGCGACGACACCATGCCAGTGCGGTCTTCGATCCCCCTCGGCTCTGCGTAGTCGCGTAATATCTTCAGGAACTCATCGCCGAAGTCGCGGAGTTTCACGCGGCCCACGCCGGTTATCTTGAGAAGACTGTCCTCACTTTGCGGGCAGTAGTGCGCCATTTCTCGCAAAGACACGTCTCCGAATACCACGTAAGGAGGCACACCGCGCTCAGAGGCAAGCCTTGTCCTGAGTTCGCGCAGTATCTGGAACAGGTCGTTATCATAGTCCAACTCCGCCTCGGAGCGTCCTGATACCCGTTTCGTGCTTTCCAGAACGGGCATCTCGATACTCTCGCGGTCATTGAGAAAGCGGCGACCCTGTCGGGTCACCGACAGCGTGGGATATTGCGAATCGCTTCGCGCCAGCAGACCGCGGCCCACCAGTGTGGCCATAATCTCCCGGATAGTCTTTGCGGAGTAGTCGTTCACGATTCCGAACACCGACAGGCTGTCGTGATTGCGCTGCACTACGCTCTTGACCCGTCTTCCGGTCAATACCTGAGATATATGCGCTGCCCCGAACCGTTCGCCCGTCCGTATCACCGCCGACAGTATCTTCTGCGAGATAGTCGTCGCGTCGAACGTCTCCGCCTCGCACACGTCGCAGGAATCGCACTCTTCATCCTCCGGTTCCTCCCCGAAATATCGCAGCAGCGCGGCGCGCCTGCACGCCCCGGTCTGGCAATAACTCACCATGGCGTCCAGCTTGGTCTGCGCGGACTCGCGCTCCAAGTCGTTCTCCATGCGCCCGATGAAGAACATCTCACGCTCGCGGTCCTGCGCTCCGTAGAACAGAACGCAGTCGGATGCCAGGCCGTCCCGCCCGGCGCGCCCCGACTCCTGGTAGTACCTCTCGATGGAACCGGGCATATCGTAGTGAGCGACGAGGCGGACGTCGGGCTTGTCAATGCCCATTCCGAACGCCACTGTCGCCACCATTACCCGGGCCTCGTCGCGCACGAACCGCTCCTGGTTGCGCTGGCGCGCCGCGCTTCCCAGTCCGGCGTGGTACGGCAGCGCCTTTATCCCGTCCTCGGCGAGGTCGGCTGCCAGCTCGTCGCATCCCTTCTGAGAGCCTCGATAGACTATCGCGCTCGCGCCATCGCGCTTCCGCAGGTACTCGACAAGAAGGTCGTACTTGCTGCTGTTGCCGAACACGGCGTATCTGAGATTCGGCCTGTTTATGCTGCCCGTGAAGATGGAGGGGGTCTTCATATCGAGCTGCGCGGCGATGTCGTCGCGAACCCTCTGTGTGGCGGTTGCGGTGAGCGCGATGACCGGGGTATCCGGCGCCAGCCGCCTGAGCAGTCTTAGATTGCGGTAGTCCGGCCTGAACTCATGCCCCCACTGCGATATGCAGTGGGCCTCGTCAACCGCTACCAGGCTGAGTTCGACCGACTTGAGGAATCTCTGAAAGCCGGGCTGCACAATGCGTTCCGGGGCTACGTACAGCAGCTTGAGTTCACCCCGGTACGCGCGCATCTGCGCGTGGGACTGTTCCTCACCGCTCATGCCGCTGTTGAGACACTCGGCGGCGACGCCGTTCGCCTTGAGCGCGTCAACCTGGTCTTTCATCAGGGCTATAAGCGGCGACACCACGAGGGTCACTCCTGGCAGGGCCAGCGCGGGGAGCTGGTAACACAGCGACTTCCCGCCGCCCGTGGGCATCACCACCAGCGTGTCGTTCCCGTCCATAACGGCATCCACGATCTCCGCCTGCAATGGACGAAACTCGTCATAGCCGAAATATCTCTTCAATATCTCCAGCATATAGGCATTATAGAGGAATGAGTCAGTCTGAGGAGAGTACGGATGAGGTCATGCAAAACCCAGAAGCGCAGCGTGGAATTCTTATTCTCAGAAGACGGTTGCGTAAGTATAATGTAATTACGCCATGAGGGAGGTTAAGGGCCATGAAGACTAGGATCATCCGAATAGGGAATTCCCGCGGCATACGCATCCCTAAGTCCTTCATCGAAGATGCGGGGCTTGAGAGCGAAGTCCAGATTCGAGTCGTCGAGTCGGGCGTTCTGATAGAAAAAGTTCACTCTCCACGAGCCGGTTGGAGCGAGGCCGCAGAGAAATTGAGAGAAAGAGGTGAAGACGGCCTGCTTGACGAATCTGTTCTCTCAGACTTCGACGTATCCGAGTGGGAGTGGAAATGAGCATTCTGCAACGTGGAGACGTCTACCTCGTTTCCCTCAATCCAACGAGGGGCGGAGAGACCAACAAGACACGGCCATGCACTATTGTATCGCCTGACGAACTGAACAATGCTCTGGGGACATTCCTTATTGCTCCTATGACGACCGGCGGCCATGAGTATCCGTTTCGGATCTCATGCCAATTTCAGGAGAAACAGGGTTATGTCGTACTGGATCAGATTCGCGCCGTGGACCGCCGAAGGCTCATTCGACATCTGGGGCTCCTAGACCCAGAAACCCTGGACAAGGTTCTTGGCATTTTACGGGAGATGTTCGCGAACTAATCTAAACGTCGTAACGTAGGTATATGATACCCTCTTCCCCAGCACACGAAATCGAGGTTCCACCAATGACCAGAATGACCGGAAAACGCGCGCTTATGGAGATGCTCAGGGCCGAGCGCGTCAGATACATATTTGGCAATCCCGGCACCAGCGAGAGCGCGATACTCGACGCGCTGGAAGACTACCCCGACATCGAGTATATTCTCACGACCCAGGAGGGCGCCGCGATGGGCATGGCGGACGCATACGCGCGCTCCACCCAGCAGCCCTCGTTCGTGAATCTGCACATAGAGACGGGCCTCGCCAACGGCATCAGCCTTCTGAACAACGCCAAAGAGGGCGGCACTCCAATGGTGGTGACGAGCGCGAACAAGGACGTTCGCAAGCTGGCGGAGGGCCGCACGCGCCTTGACGAGATGGTCAGGCTTTTCACCAAGTGGAGCGCGGAAGCCACCCACCCCGAGCAGATACCCTCGGTCATTCGTCGCGCCTTCAATGAGGCCAAGACGCCGCCGACCGGCCCGGTGTATGTCGGGTTCTCCGCGAACGCGCTGGACGGCGAGGCCGAGGTCGAGATAGTCCCATCTTCACAGGGATACTTCAGAATGGCTCCAGACGCGCTCGCCGTATCCGAGACCGCGGACCTGCTGGCTTCGGCAAGCAATCCGGTCATGATAGTCGGTGACCGTCTGGCGCAGTCGGGCGGAGTGGCGGAGGCCGTCCGCGTCGCCGAACTCACCGGCGCGCGGGTATATTCCTCGGCGTATTCCGAGATGAACTTCCCGACCTCGCATCCGCAGTTCATGGGACGTTCCGCCCCAGCGACGCCCGCCGGTCGCGCCCAATTCGCGGACGCCGACGTAGTTCTGGCGGTCGGAACCAACGTATTCAGCGGTTTCTTCTACTTCTCGGGCCGCGCACTCGACCCGCAGACCAAGCTGATACACATGGACCAGGCGCACGCGGAAGTCGGAAAGAGCGAGCCTACGGACATAGGCATAATCGCGGACCCGAAGACGGGACTCTCGCATCTGGCCGAAGCCCTGGAGTCCGCAATGAGCGGCTCGGACAGGGAGGCCGCGAAGGGAAGGGCTGCCAATCTAGCCGAGGAGAAAGCCTCGCTCGATGCCGCCGTTCAACGCCGCCTGAAAGACCGCTGGGACATTAGCCCAATGTCCACTGAGCGCATGATGACCGAGGTGGCGAGCGCGCTGCCGCCCGGCACGCTCATCGCGGACGACTCGGTCACCACGCGGGACGCCATACATTCGACCATATCCTTCGACGAGCCTGGCAGCGTATTCGGCGAGCGCGGCGGCGCGCTGGGCTGGGGCATGGGCGGCGCGCTCGGCCTGAAACTGGCCAACCCCGACAGCCCGGTTATCGGAATAGTAGGCGACGGAAGCTCGATGATGAC
Organism: Dehalococcoidia bacterium; assembly: GCA_965197685.1. Lineage (GTDB taxonomy): Bacteria > Chloroflexota > Dehalococcoidia > Lucifugimonadales > UBA1123 > VXRN01. The sequence goes on along the minus strand of CBDANP010000006.1, from coordinate 414,384 downwards.
CGTGCAGTCGCTGTGGACGGCCGCCACGTACAATATCCCGGTCGTCTATATCATCTGCAACAATCGCGCTTACAGAATTCTCAAGCTCAATATGGACGTGTACAAACGGGACATACTGCGCGAACAAGACCCACGAAGCAAATACATGGCCATGGACTTCCCGATTCCCATGAACATAGCGGGCATGGCGGAAGCGATGGGAGTTGCGGGCCGGAGCATCACCGACCCGTCCGAGATAGCGCCGGCGCTGAAGAACGCGCTGGAATCTGGAAAGCCTATGGTCCTGGACATATCCATAGACGGATCGGTGTAAATGGCTCGCTCATGACGGCATAGATCGGGAATACCGGCATGACCATGATGTTGTCGGCATTAGGGAGGGTACTATGCTAAGCCCTGACAGCAGGTGGCCGAATTTTACGGACAGAGACCTGGACTTCGTTGTCGAGAACGCGGCTCCGGGAGCTAATGACCCGGATGCGCTGAAGCAGCTTGTGAGGGAAGACCCGGAGTTCAGAGCGGCGATGGTAGGGGACAATAACCTGCTGGACCGCGTCCTGAATGACGAGGAGATATTTCTTCACGTGTCCCCGTCGTTGTACTTCGAGATTCTGCTGCGCCGCTCGTACCATGAACTGGAGACTATCGCCTATACGGAGGAACGGGAGGGGCGCGCCTCGATTCCGGTGTTCGATACGGCGGAGGTGCTGGACTTTATGGAGAGGCCCGGGGTGGTGGAGTACATGGCCTCGATGATGGCGTCGTTTACCCGGATACAGAGCTATACGGTTCCGGTGAGAGTGCGGAAGGGAATCAGGCGGCGGGTGCGCTATAACGACATGGATATAGACAGCCTGGTGAAGTTCGCGGCGAACGCGGATCCTGAGCAGCGTTTCGGATACTACAAGCGCATCGCGGACGTTTGCCTGTTTCTGTCGGGTGTATTCCCGGACAGCGCTCAGCGCGGATATGGACGCATGGTGGGCGGGGCGGCTATACCTGTCACGGGAAGCCGCCGGATGCGGCGAACTATCGAGGACTATGAGCGGGAGGGGCGCAGGTTTTACGGGCTGGCCGAGGGGCATCCGGCTGCGCGAGCGCTGGAGTTGTCGGCTGTGTTCGGGGCGCTGAGGGATAATTTCACATCGGCGCGCAAGCCGCTGACTTTTGTGGCGACACAGTTTCTTCACGCGAGCAAGCGCAAGCTGTTCGGCGTTGCGCTCGGCTGACCGGAAGTCATAAACATTAGTCCTCAGTACGAACCGACCGTTTTCCCCCTCACCCTCAAGGGAACTGACATGGGTAGGCATTCACCCTCACCCCAACCCTCTCCCTCAAGACGGGTGATGCACATTGTGTAAGTCCTTTAACAATTGAAGAGCGTAGCTAACGCCAGGTCAGGACGACCGAAGTGGCGATTCAACCATATGCCCACGTTGAGAGCGGCCACCTTGGCCGCCACTCGACTCAACAGTCCCCACTTGCTGCGAGCGCGTGGGAACTGAAGGCCAAACACCTCCTCCAACTGTCCATTGACGGTCTCCACCACCTGTTTGAGACTGCAATGCCGCCGTCTGGCCAGCTCCGACTCGCTCCCGACATAGTTTTTAGGGGTCAACACTCTCGCTCCATACTGTTGTCGCCAATGTGTCTGCCACAGGGACCCGAAAAAGCCGTTGTCTCCAAGATAAGGCTCTGAGATTGGCCTGCCAACGGCATATCTTGGCCATATGGGGCCGGTGGCTCCAACATATCTGTTGCCATTTCGTCGGATGGGAAGGTCCTGGGCCTGGCGGGGTATTCCCATCCAGTCATTGCGCCAACACAGAAAACTCTCCGCCACCCAGCGGTCTTCTGTGCTGGCTGGCGCGATCAGAAAGCCGGTTATCACGCCCCGGCGCGATACCGATAAAAGCAGTTTGCAGCCATAGTAAAAGCGCCTGTCGCTTCCACCCTTTCCTATGGCCGACTCGTCTCCAAACAGACGATGGCGATCTCCTCGACACATCCGGGCCAGCGGTACAGGAACGCTGTCTATCGCCTGATACGCTGAGGCATAGGCTCCCAGTTCCTCAGCCACCGCACCGGACAATGCTATGACAACCCCGCACAGGTCTCGGCTGCGACGATTGAACGCGCTCTGAGTGAGCATGTTGGGAAAGTAGCCTCGCCAATGCTCTGACACATGACGAACGAAAGCGCGCTCGGAAGTCCCAAACCACTGACAGCACAGCATCAGAGTAAGGACCTCGCTGTCAGACAGTACAGGGCGTCTGCCAGGACGAACCGGCTTGTGGCAGCCATAATGTCGCTTATAGAGGTCGTCAACTATCGTGTACAATGCCGTCAGGAAAGCGTCAAAGTCTAAGGTCATCGCCAGCCTCCTTTGGTCGGGTAAGGCCAGCGTACACCATTCCTTGACGCTTTCTGTGTTCTTCACTTGGTAATGTGCATCACCCGTTCAAGGGAGAGGAGGCCTGTTAATCGACATTCATAGCTGACTGCACTTTTAGTGAGCGCGCCCTCAAGGGAGAGGGGATTGGGACGTTCACAAGGTGTATGTGGCTGGGATAGGCTCTAGTCTTCGGAGTTTGTCTCGCACCACTCGCGGACGGACTGCGGAATCGCCATCAGGTTTTCGAGCTTGGTCGCCAGCGGGATGGCACATTCGGGGGCTATCATCTGAACCCCGGCGTCCATACAGGCGAACACCTCGTCCCTGACCTCGGCGGGGCCGCGCGCGTAGAGTGTGGTCGGGTTGTTGATGTTGCCCACCAGCCCGATCTTGCCCTGGACGGCGTCCATGGCCTCCTGCGGGTCGTTCTTCGAGTCGAAATGGAAATAGGCCATGCCGGTGTCGGCGATGTAGGGCATACGGTCGAGCGTGTTGCCGCAGATGTGGAGAATGAGAGGGATGTCGAGACGCTCGGCCATCTCTATGTGTATGTCCTGGAGGAAGCGCCTGTAGTATTCGCCGCTCACGAGGTCGCCGGTGGCGTGGTCGGGGAAGGTGAGCGCGTCGGCTCCCGCCGCTATCTGCGCCTCGCCGAAAAGAACCGAAAGTTCCTTCAGCTTGTGAAGACAGCGCATCGTCTCTTCGGGGTCGTCCACTGTCATCAGCAGGAAGTTCTCGACGCCGAATACGTGGTAGGCGAGCGTCCATGGTCCCATCGTCTTGCCGATTATGGCGGCCTCGCCGCCTATCTCCTGCTTGAGTATCTCAATGGACTTGGTGATAGTTATGTTGTCCGGGTGCTCGAGGAAGCCGGACGGGATGTGAACGTCTCGGGAGTCCTTCCAGATGGGGCGATACATTCTGACCGTGGGCCAGTTGTCCTTCTCCTCCCACTGCATATCGCAGCCCAAGGCGGATGACTCCTGGATGATGGTGAAGTACGGGGCTACGGCATCGAAGCCGAGTTCGGTATATCCGGTGGCGGCGAGCCTGGCAGCGAGTTCGGGGTCGCGGCAGGCGTCTGGGAACGGCGCGTCAACGAGGTCCATAAGCTCGACCGTGGCGACGTTGGTCGGATTGGCGACGGGCGGCCTGTCCACGGGCTGACGGTTGAGCGCGGCGAGGGTGCGCTCTCTGGGCATCATGGTTTCTGTGAATGGCATTCGGGACCTCCTATTGTTCTGCCGCTATATTGTACACCATCCGTCTGCACGGTGAGTTTTGAGAGGACATCGGGGGTGTATTAGTTCTGATTTATGCCGTGCTGGTGAAGGTGCAGGCGGTCCGCTGGCAGACTGCAGGAGGGGTCTGGTACCTGCATTTCACCTGCATATACCTGTATTCACCAGTTCCGAGGGTTTTTCTGGCCTCCGGGTTTTCGTTGATAAGTTCTACCTTATATGCCAGCACTATTGTTCTGTTCACTTGAGATTATAGCATAGGATGGGAGTGTCTGTGTATCAGGGCGAGTAACATTTACGTCCATGTACAGAATTCCAGTCGTTACCCTGATCCTTACTTGACATCCAGATACACCGATGCCAGACTCGGAAATACAGAGAAACGAGTTTACGTGGTGGTTCAACGAGAGGCTTGTATGGGAGAATCGCTAACCGTCAAGTACACTTCTGATTCTGAAGAGGCGAAGGGTCTGCGAGAATCGTTGGGCGACCCGGCTGAGGCAGCGGCGGCTATTGAAAGATACCAGCGACTCGCCATGCGCATGGACGCTGAACGCAAAGAACTGGTGAAAACATATCCCGACCAGTGGGTGGCGATGAGCGAGGACGGCATCGTGGCCTTAGCTGACACCATGGGTGGACTGTTCAAACTGCTGGACGAGAAGGGCATCCGAAAAGAGGACGTGTTCCATGACTACATGAACACGAAGCCGCAGACTTGGATCCTGTGATAGACGGGAGGTTCGACTCTAGGCTCTAGCTATCAAGCGTAGCCCAGATATCCTAGAGTTGATGTTAACATTTACGCGACGATGGTTAATCATGACCGCCGACGCGATTGCGAGTCCTACCTCGCAATCCATACAATAGCGCTGGGTAAGGTTTAATTTGACTCGGTGAGGCTACTCATTAATGACCAAGATCGTTTCCTTCATAAATTATAAGGGTGGGGTTGGAAAAACTACCACGGCATACCATGTGTCGTGTTCTCTGGCTCAACACTACAGACAGAAGGTTCTGATGATTGATATAGATCCTCAGACAAACCTGACTTTCCTTTGCGCTGATATTGAGCAATGGGAGCGTCGCAAGAGGAATACAGGAACAATTAAGAGTCTGTATGATCGGTACGTAAATCGGCAGGCACTTGACGTTAGGCGAATCGTCTGGAACGACGTTGTCGTCGTAGGCCGGTATCCAATATCGGGCCTCGACCTGATTCCCTGTGATATAGATCTTCTCGGTGAGGACCTGGGTGGCGGCCAAGTCGTTGGGACATTCCCAACCATGCAAGCCCTGAGACAGAACGCGCAACGATATATAAGAGAGATGTCTTTTTTGAGGAGGGTAATTGAGGAGACCGAGGAAAGGTACGACTGGATCGTTATTGATTGTCCGCCGAATTTATATATGATGACCCAGAACGCGCTTCACGCCAGTGACTATTATGTTGTTACCGCCATACCAGACCATCTCTCTACCATTGGATTGAACATCCTTACGGATAAGGTACGCAGGATAGGCGATAATATATCAGCCGCTTACACATTTGCGGGACAGAGTGGTGGACATCGTGTATCCGACTTGGGCGCAATCGTATTTGTCAAAGTTCGGATTGGAGGTTCTATGATCACAACTACGCACTTCGACACGATAAGCGCGATTTCTCAAAGATCATATGCTCAGAATAAAGTCGTACAGACATACACGACTGAGTTGATCGGTTACAGCGAGGCAGCACAAAACCAAGTTCCGGTCTGGGAGCATATCTCGCCTAACGCCCGACGCGCGGCTATCAAGAATGAGTATCCTGAGATAACGCGGGAATTACGACAATTGCTCCCATAATTATTGTGATTGTATGAGGCGGGGGAATGAAAAGCACATCTCACTACACAACTGACTCTCTACTCAAGGGCCTGAGAACGTTGCTAGCGTCGTTGCCGTCAGAGGAAGAGAAGGCCGAACTCCTCCAGACGCTGCGTGAAACCATAGATTTTCTGCAAGAGCTTCAACTCCTGGTCGAGGCTTTCCCAACGACTGAATCAGGCCAGCCTCTGTCACAGGGGTTGTCAAGGCTCGACATTTTAGCGGATCGCGCGGCTAATGACGCGCCTCTCAGAAGAATGATGGGACTTAGAGGCCAGCAAGGATCAAGAGCTAAGAACGTCAATGGATCCGGAGACGCTAAGCATCGGGCCAAAAGACTTGTGGAAAAGCTCAACGACTCGGAAAGCTCTGATGTCGAAGAACTTCTCAGACGGTCAAGGGAACCCATATCGGTATTGACCGAACTGGCGGCCTCACTCGGTTTACGGACACGTAGCAAGGAACGAAAGACCGAGCTTATCAACAGGATAGCAACCCATATAACTAATCAGAGGGGTTACAGATTGCTTAGAGGCGACGCTCTCTATTCTTCTGACGCCGCCTTTTCTCATAGCGTATCCGAAACTTAGCAAGTCACTCTAACTGTCCAAGGCGGCGCGGATGGCCTCGGAGGTGGTGTTCACCTTCACGCCCGCGCGCTCTTCCTGGAGAACCATTGCGACCCTGGAGTCGCGGTCGGCCCAGCCGCGGTTCAGCGCCTCGGTCATCTCAGCCAGCGCGAGATTCGCCAGTTTCATAGGCACGTCATACTGCCTTCCGACCTGGCAGGCTAGGTCCATGTCTTTTCTCGCCAGCCTCAGCGCGAAGTCGGGCGGGTCATAGCTGTCTATCAAGAAATGGTCGGCGAGACGCTCGAAAGCGCCGCGCCTGCCCTGCGCTCCCTGCCGGACGGCGAGCCACAGGTCGAGCGGATCCACTCCCGCCTTCACGCCCATAGTGAACACTTCCGCCAACCCTACCTGGATTATGTAGCCGGCGCAGTTATGCACGAGCTTGGCAACCGATCCCGCTCCGACCGGCCCCACGTAGTATGGCTGGTCTCCTATCGAGTCCAAAGCTGGCTTCACACGCTCGTAAACATCCCTGTCGCCGCCTACCCATATGGCCAGCCTGCCGGTGCGAGCGCCCTCCGGGCCGCCGCTGACGGGGGCGTCCAGAACGTGAATCCCGCGCGGCGTGAGTTCGGCGTGTATCCTGCGAATGAGGTCGGGGGAACTGGTGCTGAGGTCGAGATAGACCTTGCCCTCGCTCAGTCCCTCGCCAAGTCCGTCGTCGCCGAGGGCGACCGCCTCCACCTCAACGGGGCCTGGCAGCGACGTGAGCACAATATCTGACCGCTGCGCGACCTCGCGCGGGGTGTCCGCCCACTCCGCGCCCATCTCCAGGTGCGGAGTCGCCGACTCGCGCCTGATGTCGTGGACGACAAGATCGTGCCCGCCCCGGATCGCGTTCAACGCCATAGAGCCGCCCATTGTGCCGAGTCCGATAAATCCTATGTTCATGGGTGTTTACCTCTCCGCATTATTGCAATCTATCATCTATCTCTAAGGCGGACTTGCATCGGTGTAGTATGGACGATTTCGACAATTCCTGCTTTATCCAGTATTGATGCAGCGTAATTTGACCTTCTGACTGTTGACGAACTCTTGAAATAGTCATCAAGGGTTGCTGGTTGGCCAGTAACCGCATTTACGGCCCCGATTCCAATTTCTCCGCCCAGTTCTCTCAAATAGGGAACGACACCTTCGAATTCATGCCAACTGATGATTATAGGGGCTCCTGTTGTGCCTACGCTCAATCTGACCTCGGTCCGATCAAACTTATCAATAGTGAATAGCGTACCTCTGCCACTAGGAGTCTGCAACTTCTCTCCTTCACTCAGTGAGTTCCTAACAGCACGTTCTACAGGACCACATTCACTACTCATACATAACCTCCTTAGCAAAGTTGTAACTGGTTTTCAGCCAATCATCGCGGAACTCAAATACGGTCTGAAAGCGAGCGGCTGGGATGTCGCTACACGCGCGGAGCATTGTCTCATATTGGGCGTCGGTTCCTCTGAAGGGTTTCCTGTGCAGGGAGTGGTCGCAGCTCACGGCGAGTCGCACGGCGTTTCTCAGGACACCGGCGCGAGAGGCGTGGTCAAAGGGCTTGTCGTCGTCAACGAGGCCAGCGGTCGTGACGAAGTAGCGGTCGTGTCCGATTTCCACTCCGTAAGATATGTTGCCGGAGTCCTGGGTGTGGTGGTCGAAGACTGCGAAGATACTATCGTGGGCGGCGAGGAAGTCGGCGGGGGATTGAGGGGTGTGGCGTGTTGCATGGAAGGACATAATCTTTGTTGGTAATTGATTAGCGGGGTATTATTGCGGAAGATGTTCAGGAGGAACGGCTGGGAACGGGACCGCCACCGAACACATCGCAGAGAGCATCCACCAGCGCCTCGTCGTCAACAGCTCGTCTCAGCGTCTTGATCACGTTCGTGAACGCACTGAACGCCTCAGCCCCTTCGTCGTTCTTCGAGCAGTGAGATACCTTCCGAGCTATCACCGCTCCACGCAATGCCCTCTCAGCGCGATTGTTGGTCGGCTCTATGCCTGGGTCATCCAGAAAGCGCAGCAGGTTGCCACGGTCGTTGTGCCTGCCGAGTTCATTCAGCAGCCTCTGATTGTCCGGGTCCGGCATCGGACGGTCGCGTAGATGGTGAGACACCTCCCGTTTCAACCGCTCCGACTCTCCCACAAAGTCATCCGACTCTCCACGATGGTATGACTCTCGCAGTTCCATCGCCTCTCTGAAACGTTCAATCAGTCCCTTACCGAAGCCATGCCCTCGGCTCCGACCGGGGGTGCGCCCTCTACCCACCTTGGTCTCAACCACATCACTGACAGAACGAATCACGTGCGCCATACACTTCTGCTGTCTCACACCGGACAGAGTACGCGCGTCATAGCTCCGACCCCTGTCCGCAACCATCACCCCGCCATAGTCTGAGGGGATCAACTCTCTGACTTCCTCGTTGCGGTGGCGAGAGCGTACCTGGTACACGGTCGTCTCATCCGTCTCGAACGCCATCAGGAAAGCAGACTCTCCGCCCACACGCCAGCCCGTGTCGTCGGTGTGGACGAACGCGCTGGCGCGTATCGAATCGCGCAGCCTGCGGTAGGCGTCTCCCACCTCTCCCTTTGCGCGGCGCAGCGCGTCCTGCGTGATCGCGCTCTGGCTTATCCTCACTCCGCTCAGAGTCCTGAGTATGGAGGGAACCTTCCTCACCGGAACGCCCGCGCTGTGGTGCAGTATATGGGCCGCCGACATCACGCGCTTGCCCATTCTGTGAGCGCTCGCGCCATATTGGTCAGGGGCAATATCCCGATGACGGCCGCGAACCCGCTTTCCACACGACTGACACCGGCATATCTGTACCCGGTATCCCTTCACATCGGGCCTGGGCATCGGGGGAATATCGGTCACATAGGCGAAGCTCACTCCCTCATATTCGAGTCTGCCCCCACATCCCGGGCAACTGTCCCCGGCTACCGACACCTCAATGATCGGTTCCGTTAGGTCACCATGGGAAGGAGGCTTTCGGTAGCTGAACGATCCCCTGCCCGGCTTTCGGCCCGGACGTTTGGGCTTTGCGGTTCGTGTGCCCTTGGAGAACGGAGCGGCTTGACGCTTTCCCGCTCGCTGAGCCTCGACGAGTCGCTTCTGCAACTCCCTGATCGTCGCCAACTGTCGAGCGTTCCGGTCTTGCAGTCGGTTGACCTGGACAAGAAGGTCGCCATGCTGGCAGGGTGGGGGGTCTTTGCCTGAACATATGGCCGCAGTATAAGAATATGTTCAGAGAACCGCAATCCCCAAGCCGACGCCGCTAATCAATTACCTTTGTTGATACAGGCTCCGCGGTTGTACCAGTTGATGACAGGAATGGATTATGCGCGTTAGGATACAATGAGCGATGCCAACATTACTGATAGAAGGTCCATATCGTTTCTACTTTTACCTGGGTGACCGGGGAGAGCCGCCCCATGTCCATGTGAGGCGGGACAGGCAGGTTGCCAAGTTCTGGCTGGATCCGGTAGCTCTGGCAAGCAGCAGCGGAATGAGGAGTACCGAAATACGACGGGTTCAGCGTATCATAGAACAGAATCAGAATTCATTCTTGAGGGAGTGGAATGTACGTTTCAACGACTGAAATAAGCGTACCGGACGCTATGACGGTCGAGGTAACCGAAGACAGTCTTACCGCCGAACTTTCCGACGGACGGATAATCTCCGTGCCATTGGCTTGGTATCCCAGGCTGGTTCACGCTACGCCGGAGGAGCGGAGCAATTGGGAGTTGATAGGCTCAGGCGAGGGTATCCATTGGCCAGACTTGGACGAGGACATTAGTGTTGATATGCTGCTTACAGGGCAAAAGTCTGGCGAAAGTCAGAGGTCGCTAAAGCAATGGCTGACCGCGAAACGGGAGGGGAGAGGCTTGACGCTCTATGAGCTTACCGCGTATGAGGAGGGACACCTGCAACGAGAGGCTGATGTCTAGCATGACCCGAATCGCTCGCGCATACAGGTGTCGGCGAAGTTTCCGGCGGTCTTGACGAAGTAGCATCGGTCCGCGAGTTGGACGCCGAAGGATATGTTGCCTAAGTCCTGGGTGTGGTGGTCGAAGGTGGCGAAGATGTTGGCGTTGGCAGTTAAGAAGTCGCCAGGTGATTGAGTGATGCGGTCTGTCGTTGGAAATAGCGTCATCTCAATCGGTTCCGCAGGAAGTCTGTCGACTTTAGAGAACAGGATACCTGGATGGTTCACTAAGATGGCAAGTATGGATAATGCAGGGATGTTCGCGTCTAACCATCCGGATATTTCCCACTTGGAAAACTGTCTCTTGGGACCCTGGGGTAGTAAGGCGGTCCCCAACACTGGTCTGGACCATCGCCTTCCATCATCACATGTACGAGACTAGGAACAAGCGATTCCATTATCGCTGCAGGGTCTTTCGGTTATTTGGGAACAGTATTAGACTTAGGGTATGAATACAGAGGGATTGGGTAAAAGCCTACTCAGAGCGTTCGAGGAGGTTCCCGATCCCCGTTCAGCCCATGGTCGTCGCCACCCTTTGAGCGCCATCCTGTCACTGTCGGTATGCGCGATGGTCAGCGGCGCGCGCAGTCTTTATGCCATCGCCCAATGGGGAAGGATGCAGGATCCTAACACACTGAAGGAACTGGGGTTTACAAGAGACAGAACCCCTGCGGTATCCACTCTGCACAATGTATTTGCAAGAATGGACACCGATGCGTTCGAGTCAGTGTTGGGAGAATGGGTCGAGTCCTGGTTGGGAACGCAAGAGGATGCAATAGTGGAGGATGCAATAGCGATAGATGTCAAGGCGCTGAGAGGGGTACACGGGGATCAGATACCAGGAGTTCGACTGGTGGCGGCCTATACCCATCACAAGGGTCTTGTGGTGGGTCAAAAAGGGGGGACTGTTCGGAGAAGCGAGCGTCCGAACTGAACATGGCGGGGAATCTGCTGGATAGAGTGGTTGTTTCGGACAGGGTTGTAACCGGAGACGCGCTCTACTGTCAGCGACAGTTGTGCGAGCGGATTGTGTGCGAGGGTGGGGACTATCTGCTGATAGTCAAGGGCAACCAAAAGAGCCTGTACGAGGACATAGAGTTCTGTTTTGAAGAGCCGTTGTCTGGGAAGTACGCCTATGCTGAGACCGAGGACAGTCATGGAGACCGCTGGGAGCGTCGCAGACTGTGGGCTACGGATATGCTGAAGACGTATCTGGACTGGCCGGGACAGCGGCAGGTGATGAAGGTGGAGAGTTGGCGCATGGTGAAAGGCAAGGAGACTCGCCAGGTGCGATATGCCATAACCAGTCTCGGAACTCAGATACCGGCAGACAGGCTTCTTGGTCTGGTGCGAGGTCATTGGGGTATAGAAAATCGTCTGCACTATGTGAGGGACGTTACAATGGGCGAGGACAACAGCCAGGTGCGAACCGGTTCAGCGCCACAGGTGATGGCTGCGTTGAGAAACCTGGCGCTGAACATACTCAGGATGTGTGGTGAGAAGAATATAGCGGCTGCCATCAGGAGGGTAGGCTGGAGACCCAACGGCGCTCTACAACTGCTCGGACTATTGTTATGAAAATAACCGAAAGACCCTGAGCAGAGGACCTGGCTAAAGGCTCAGATTCTTCTCGTCGGGGCCATCCTCAGTCCGCGCAAGCGCACCATCACCTCGGCGCTCCGTGTCATGGGACTCAGCGACGACTCAGGCTTCGCAAAGTACCACCACGTTCTAAACCGCGCCGTCTTCTCTCCCCTTCAACTGAGCCGGGTTATGCTACTGCTTGTGGTACAGCGTCTCGCACAGCGTGATGAGACTCTGGTGTTCGGCATAGACGAGACCATTGAGCGGCGCTGGGGCAGGCGAATCAAGGCCAGAGGCATCTACCGAGACGCCGCTCGTTCCAGCGAGTCCCATCTGGTCAAGGCCAGTGGGCTGAGATGGATAAGCCTGATGTGGCTGACCACCATACCCTGGGCACATCGTACATGGGCGCTCCCTGTCATCACAGCGCTCGCTCCCTCCGAACGCTACCATCAGAGGATAGGCAAACCCCATAAGAAGATCACCGATTGGGCGCGACAGATGATACTCCAACTGCGCCGCTGGCTGCCCAACCGACACATCGTGGTGGTCGCTGACAGCAGCTATGCTGCCCTCGACCTGCTCCACTTCTGTCAGTCCATGCAAAGACCTGTCACCTTCATCACCAGACTGCGTCTCGACGCCGCGCTCTATAAACCCGCTCCGCCTCGCCGGCCCGGCCAGATGGGGCGTCCGCGTCTCAAGGGCCAGCGTCTGCCCACACTCAGGACACTCCTGGACTGTCCCGATACGCGCTGGATGAGCGCGGCGCTCGCGTGGTACGACGGTGTTACTCGGACTATGGAGTTCAGCTCTCAAACAGCGCTCTGGTATCATGCGGGCAAGCCCCCTGTGCCCATTCGATGGGTACTCATTCAAGACCCTCTCGGACAGTTGCGCACACAGGCTCTGCTGTGTACAGAGACCACGGTGTAATTGATTAGCGGGTTGGGGATGGAGAAGGATTCAGAGGGAACGGCTGGGTACAGGAGCGCCCCTGAAGACGTCACAGACCGCATCCAGCAGCAGCGCCTCGTCGTCAACCGTCCGAGCCAGCGTCTTGATCACACTCGAGAACGCTGAGAACGCCTCAGCCCCTTCGTCGTTCTTCGAGCAGTGAGACACCTTCCGAGCTATCACAGCCCCACGCAGAGCCCGCTCAGCGCGATTGTTGGTCGGCTCTACGTTGGGGTCATCCAGAAAGCGCAGCAGGTTGCCGCGGTCGTTGTGCCTACCGAGTTCATTCAGAAGTCTCTGATTGTCCGGGTTCGGCATCGGACGTTCGCGCAGATGATGGGATACCTCTCGTTTCAACCGCTCAGACTCGGCGACAAAGTTAGACGCCGCACCGCGCCGTTCCGACTCCCGCAGCTCAATCGCCTCTCTCAGCAGTTCCATTAGACGCTTGCCAAAGCTTCGTCCTCTGCCCACCTTGGTCTCAAGAGCCTCACTGATAGAGCGCAGGATATGCGCCATACACTTCTGCTGTTTCACACCGGACAGAGTACGGGAGTCATAGCTCCGGCTCCTGTCCGCAACCATCACTCCGCCATAGTCGGTGGGAATCAACTCTCTGACTTCCTCGTTGCGGTGGCGAGAGCGTACCCGGTACACGGTCGTCTCATCGGTCTCGAACGCCATCAGGAAAGCAGACTCTCCGCCCACACGCCAGCCCGTGTCGTCGGTGTGGACGAACGCGCTTGAGCGCACCGAATCGCGCAGCCTGCGGTAGGCGTCACCCACCTCTCCCTTCGCGCGGCGCAGTGCGTCCTGCGTGATCGCGCTCTGGCTTATCCTCACTCCGCTCAGAGTCCTGAGTATGGAGGGAACCTTCCTCACCGGAACGCCCGCGCTGTGGTGCAGTACATGGGCCGCCGCCATCACCCGCTTGCCCACTCGATGGGCGCTCGCGCCATATTGGTCAAAGGCTACATCCCTATGACGGCCGCGAACCCGCTTTCCACACGACTGACACCGGCATATCTGTACCCTGTATCCCTTCACATCGGGCCTGGGCATCGGGGGAATGTCGGTCACATAGGCGAAGCTCACTCCCTCATATTCGAGTCTGCCCCCACATCCCGGGCAACTGTCCCCGGCTACCGACACGTCAATGATCGGTTCCGTCAGGTCCCCATGGGAAGGAGGCTTTCGGTAGCTGAACGATCCCCTGCCCGGCTTTCGGCCCGGACGTTTGGGCTTTGCGGTTCGTGTGCCCTTGGAGAACGGAGCGGCTTGGCGCTTTCCCGCTCGCTGAGCCTCGACGAGTCGCTTCTGCAACTCCCTGATCGTCGCCAACTGTCGAGCGTTCCGGTCTTGCAGTCGGTTGACCTGGACAAGAAGGTCGCCATGCTGGCAGGGTGGGAGGTCTTTGCCTGAACACATGGCCGCAGTATAAGAATATGTTCAGAGAACCGCAATCCCCAAGCCGACGCCGCTAATCAATTACACCACGGTTGACCCTGTTCAGGTCATCCATTGGTTCGCGCTGCGCTGGCGGATTGAAGTTAACCCGGTGTACAAGTTTTGTACGAATGATAGAAGCGGTTGAAAGTCCAGGTGATAGCGTCTGTAATCAGGGTCTTTCGGTTATCCAGATTCGCCGGTTCAATGACCACTGGATTCCCGCTTTCGCGGGAATGACGGTGGTGGAGTGCGGGAATGACATATAGGCGCGGGCTTTCCGATTCGCAAATAACCGAAAGACCCTGCGTCTGTAATGGGGTTGCATCAAACTCCAAGGAGGACGCCATGGACCTGGACGATTTCATCATAACCGCTTTCTGCATAATTGACGACACCATGAAACAGCTTCTCGAAAACACACGCCTCAGACAGAGAGGGCCGCAGCCCGCGCTCTCTGACAGCGAGACTCTCACCATGGAGATAGTGGGAGAGTATCTGTCCCTGAACCAGGACAAGGCCATCTATGACTACTTCCGCAGACACTACACACACTTGTTCCCTGTAATGGGAAAGATACATCGCACCACGTTCGTCAGACAGGCAGCCAATCTGTGGCGCGTCAAGGAGATGATATGGCAGAGTCTGATCGAACAGATCAGACATGACCCATCTCTGAAACTGGTTGACAGTTTCGCTGTTCCTGTCTGTCAATTCGCTCGCGCATACAGATGCCAAAGGTTCAGAGGTGAGGCTGGCTTCGGACACGATACCGTTGCGCGCCAGACCTTCTACGGCTTTCGCCTGCACGCGCTAGTGGCGTGGCCGGGTGTCATCGTCAGCTTCGGCATAGCCCCCGCACAAGTCCATGAGACCGCTATGGTTGCCGAGTTGGTCAATGGACGGGCGGGAACCATATTGGGAGACCGAAACTACTGGAGTCCACGGCTCAAAGAGGAACTGGCCCATCAGAATCTGAACCTTCAGGCGCAGTTCAAAAGGGCTTCCACCGAACCCTGGCCGCGCAGAAGCGCGATGCTCAGTCGCTTCCGATATAGGATAGAGACGGTGTTCGGTCAACTGGTGGATCGCTACCTGATCAAGCGTGTGTGGGCCAGGGATATGTGGCATCTGAGCAATCGGTTGCTCAGAAAAACGCTCAGCCATACCATGGCCTTCATGTTGAACCAGGCTCGGGGCAATCCTCCTTTGCAAATATCTAAGCTGGTAAACTGAATCTAAACCCGCACATCGGGTAAGTTACTTTCCAGGAGGCACGCGCCCACCTTGGAGTGGAGACTCAACGACAGTGGTCGGATCGTGCCATAGCCCGGACCACTCCTGTGCTGTTGGGACTGTTCTCCTGGATAACTCTCGCAGCCCACCTGCTGGGCAATCAATGTCTGGGGACTCCACGATCAGCCGCCTGGTATGCCAAGACTGAGCCGACTTTCGTTGACGCCATAGCCCTGGTTCGTCGTCACCTGTGGAGCGCTTCAGCGACTTTCTGCACGTCGTCGCAAAAACCCGATATGCAACAAATCCCGACTCTCCTGTTCAACAGGTTCATAGAATCGCTAGCCTATGCAGCTTGAATGTACAAAGTCGAGTAGAGATGCCATTTGAAAATCTCGCGCGGCAGTAGAATTCTCTTCCAGCGATGCCAAGCGGGTCCTGTGTAGAACAGCACGGTCTCATGGGCCAGGGGCCATCTGCGGCCACCGGCGCGCCTCGCCGGCACTCCGAGGACCAACTCGTTCTTGAAGTTCTCCGGCCCAAACACCGCATCCATCATCATCCTGAGAAGATGGGAAATGCGCGTATCGCAATGCAGGTAAATGCTTCCGCCACGCTTCATCACGCGCTCCATCTCCAGCAGACGTACGGCCATGAACGTGAGGTATCCGGCGCCTGAGTCGCCGTACAGACTCCCGGCGATTTTTATGACAGGTAACGCATCAGGGCGTCGGGCCTTGATCTCGTCCAGATGCTTTGCATTCGTGTCCCAGCCTGCCTCTGTCTTCTCGTAGGATTCCTTGCCGCCCACCTCGAGCTCGCCGGTGTAGCGGAGGGGATTGGCGTAGATGCCGCGCAGGATGGGGAGGTTGTCGCTTGTGTAGAAGGCGTAACTCGGGGGATTTCTCCCCAGGCGTCCGACGAATCTTTTTGCTATCACCATCAGGTCAACTCCCGCACGGTGTGGGTTGCGGCTGACTTGCGCGCACTCTACCACAGGTGGAGAGGATGTTTCGGTAACCCGGGGAGCTCGCTGCCCTAGAAGATTGCGGCCATTGGAGATGAGGAGAGTTCCGTCATCAGACTGCAACATGGGTGCATTGATCTTGACAAGTTGGCGGTCCGACCATCGACAGTGGCGGGAATTGAAGTCCACGAGCGACAAATCCCCGCCGCCGGCTACCGTGCCGAATCCTGCTCATACAGCCCGGAAACGCCGATTTTGGCGCCGATCCCGGTGAAGGTGTGGCTCACATAGGCCCATAGAGGGCCGGTTTTGGAGTCGGATAACCTGTGGGATACCCCGAAGCGCCGGAATCGACGGAGACGGCGCACCTAGAGCCGACGCAGGTCGGTTTGACAGCCCCTCGATGCCCCAGTGTCGGCAGTTTAGACTCTGACTCTAATCGTCACAGTCGTCTATTCTGCAGATACTCCTGGCGCCTCCGTTTAGTTCGCGGGCGTGCCTTCTTGTAATGTGCCAGTAGTTCCCGCTGCTTCCGGGTGATACGACTCGAATAGACGAAGCGGTCTGCGTTCTCGAAATGCTTAACGGGGAACTTAGCGACGTATTTGTGAGAACGGGTAGGACGTTCGTCCGCGTACGATGCCATGTTCTCGCCAACGGCGAGAAGGTAGCGTGAGCTGATTGGAAACCAGAGCTCGAATGTGTCTCTGTTGTTTACATTTGGAACCCAAGCGGGTCTATCTGTAGTAACGAATGGCTCGCTCCTAGGCTGGAACACCTTCCATTCAGAACGAAGAACCTCCGCTATGACAGGACTGTTCTGAGTGGGCCAGACCCAGTCGTAATCATCTATGACTTCAGCCCGGAACTGGTCGTCCCCAAACCGATGGATTGTTTCCTCGATATGCTCACGCACTACTTCGGGGATGGGGTGAGGCTTGAACAATGCTCGCCAGTGTTCGTTCAGGTGTGCCGTTAGTGCCTCAGATGTGAAGAATCTATCTGCCTCACGCTTCACACGCTCGGGATAGCGAGTAATCATTACCCTGATATATCTGGCGATTGCCTCTCGAGCTTCGCTGTCCAATCGCTCGGCTGGCATCCCGTTTGCCAGTTTATCGAGATGTCGATTGGCCGGTGCCTCGACGGTCTGGTTTAGCAGCCGCTCCGTTTTATCGGACCATAGATTCTTACCCTGAGAAACAGCCTGAATCGGAATTTTCTTGACAGTACACTCCTGCTTATCGATCTGCCATATGAAGTCGGGACAATCCTTGATTGCGAATCGCTGAAGATGCTTCACTGGCAGTTTATGCTGGCCCATGACGATCCTCCCGAGATAGAATCCGGAGTTTTGGAGAAACATTCAGTCTCATCTATCGGTATGCTACCGAATGATGAGCGCGCTGCATCCGTGCCTGTATCTACCTATGGTAAGAAACGAAGAGGGTCTCTGTCAGTACATTCAGCGGGCACTCAGAAAATGAGATATTCTGGAGTAGAACGCGCTGTGGGGGACCAAGTTGGCAATCAGAATTCGTGAGTCCCGGGAGCAGACCGTGCAGTTGGGAATCTCACGCGACGCAGCTGCCGCGAGACTCGCGAGCTGCGCCCGAGCCAAGGGTAAGTTCTCCGGACCTGAAGACAGGCGGTGAGGTATTCCCAAGACGCCGGCTGCATAAAACGACGGAAGGTTCGCCCTATAGTAGTTATGTAAAGTCAATCTCATATGGTCGGACCGTCGGTTGCCTGCTTGCCAAGAATGAATGGTCACCACACATGAACCTGACTTCAGTGAACCCTACTACCACGGACGTATCACTGAATTTGCTCCAAAATCGTCGTGAACTCGATACTCCGTAAATTTCTGAAAAGGGTATTCTCTGAGATAGCTCGTTATCTCCCAAGCCCAAGCAAGTTGGAGTCCGTTTTGATTCGCGAATCGCTCCACAATTTCCCTTGGAGCTGTGAGCACCCAACCATTGGCAGACATAGTGCTCTGTACAACCTGAGCGGATATGCCTTGGGACCAGTCACTCCAGCGTGCTACCAAACCGTCGTCACTTTGATACTCGATTGAGGAATCGCGGCAAACTGCTCGTATTTCGCCATCAATCAATTGGTTTGATGGGCATTCGATCTTTCTGGCACCTCGCCACGTCTGCCAACCTATCAGAGCGACCGGCTGACTACTTCCGGAAGTCGGGATGACTAACCAGTCATACATCCACTGCGATTCTTCACGGGTATCCACTACCCCTTCGAAACGTAGAGGAGAGTTATCTTGATTGACGGACGCACTGACCGAATTAAGATATTGGAATAATTCTTCGCTCGTAGGTCTAAGTGGGCCATCGGTCCGTTGGAAACATGATCGAATATCTAGGTCGTACTGCCTGAGATCCGTCTGGGAAATGCATCCACTTGCTGCAAGAATTACGTTGGCACCGTTGCCCCATGCCCTAGTCGCACTTTCCACTTGAGCGATAACCGTAGCCACTTGGGTGTCGATATCATCCACCTCATAATCGTCTGTCAACTGAGGCCACCAAGTCGGCTTCTTAGTTGGCTGGACTCCCCACAATCCGAGATCGATAGGAGACGCATAGGCTGCGGCCTGAAGAATAAGGTCTTCGGGGAGAATTTCCTTTGACGCAGTCCAGGCGAGTGTACGAAGGTAGGCAGATAGACAGACCTCGTCAGAGATTGTGTGCCAAAAAGGATGATAACCAGTCTCGGCCCTTCCCTGTGTCCATCTGGCACTCTCTGGAGTATTGCCCTTCCGTTCACGCAGGTGATCCAGCTCGTAGTCGAAATGCCTTATCAGACGTGCCTGGTTTGAGTTTCCATAATGCGTCAGTATTCCGCGATAGGTTCTTTCGATATCACTGGAGGACCGTTGGGGAACACTGTCGGACGGCTTCCAAATATCTGGAGGAGTCCCAGAATGTCGGCAATTTCCCATATCAACCATATATGATGGGTCGAACTGTAATTGATTAGCGGCGTCGGCTTGGGGATTGCGGTTCTCTGAACATATTCTTATACTGCGGCCATATGTTCAGGCAAAGACCTCCCACCCTGCCAGCATGGCGACCTTCTTGTCCAGGTCAACCGACTGCAAGACCGGAACGCTCGACAGTTGGCGACGATCAGGGAGTTGCAGAAGCGACTCGTCGAGGCTCAGCGAGCGGGAAAGCGCCAAGCCGCTCCGTTCTCCAAGGGCACACGAACCGCAAAGCCCAAACGTCCGGGCCGAAAGCCGGGCAGGGGATCGTTCAGCTACCGAAAGCCTCCTTCCCATGGTGACCTGACGGAACCGATCATTGACGTGTCGGTAGCCGGGGACAGTTGCCCGGGATGTGGGGGCAGACTCGAATATGAGGGAGTGAGCTTCGCCTATGTGACCGACATTCCCCCGATGCCCAGGCCCGATGTGAAGGGATACAGGGTACAGATATGCCGGTGTCAGTCGTGTGGAAAGCGGGTTCGCGGTGGTCATAGGGATGTAGCCCCTGACCAGTACGGCGCGAGCGCCCATCGAGTGGGCAAGCGGGTGATGGCGGCGGCCCATGTACTGCACCACAGCGCGGGCGTTCCGGTGAGGAAGATCCCCTCCATACTCAGGACTCTGAGCGGAGTGAGGATAAGCCAGAGCGCGATCACGCAGGACGCACTGCGCCGCGCGAAGGGAGAGGTGGGTGACGCCTACCGCAGGCTGCGCGATTCGGTGCGCTCAAGCGCGTTCGTCCACACCGACGACACGGGCTGGCGTGTGGGCGGAGAGTCTGCTTTCCTGATGGCGTTCGAGACCGATGAGACGACCGTGTACCGGGTACGCTCTCGCCACCGCAACGAGGAAGTCAGAGAGTTGATTCCCACCGACTATGGTGGAGTGATGGTTGCGGACAGGAGCCGGAGCTATGACTCCCGTACTCTGTCCGGTGTGAAACAGCAGAAGTGTATGGCGCATATCCTGCGCTCTATCAGTGAGGCTCTTGAGACCAAGGTGGGCAGAGGACGAAGCTTTGGCAAGCGTCTAATGGAACTGCTGAGAGAGGCGATTGAGCTGCGGGAGTCGGAACGGCGCGGTGCGGCGTCTAACTTTGTCGCCGAGTCTGAGCGGTTGAAACGAGAGGTATCCCATCATCTGCGCGAACGTCCGATGCCGAACCCGGACAATCAGAGACTTCTGAATGAACTCGGTAGGCACAACGACCGCGGCAACCTGCTGCGCTTTCTGGATGACCCCAACGTAGAGCCGACCAACAATCGCGCTGAGCGGGCTCTGCGTGGGGCTGTGATAGCTCGGAAGGTATCTCACTGCTCGAAGAACGACGAAGGGGCTGAGGCGTTCTCAGCGTTCTCGAGTGTGATCAAGACGCTGGCTCGGACGGTTGACGACGAGGCGCTGCTGCTGGATGCGGTCTGTGACGTCTTCAGGGGCGCTCCTGTACCCAGCCGTTCCCTCTGAATCCTTCTCCATCCCCAACCCGCTAATCAATTACGTCGAACTCCTTCAGAAACATCTCTGACAGCACCGATCCAGCGTTACACACCGATCCCAATTCGGATGCGGTGGGTATCGTAGTTCCACTCCTCGTAGCTGCGTACAAGAAGGGAAGGAGGCCAATCGCAGCTAGACTCTCCAATTCTTGGCGAGATACCCAGTCAGTCAAAGATTCACGAGCTTCGGCATGACCACTGGCTATAAGATACCCAATCTGCGAGGCTGCGCGTTCCCGAACCATTGCAGCTGGCCAACGCAACCGGTCAACCAGTGTCTCGATCATGCGTCAACCCCCTCCCTCTCCTATCCAGTATGGAACAGGAAGGTCTTGGCCGGAAACTAGATCGGATACCGTCTCGGTCAATTGGATAGTCGCCGCATGTGCGTATTCGAAGCGCTCGAAGTAAACCAGATAGCGAACCAAATGCACAAAAGTCATACCAAACGCAGGTGATAGCCCTCGGCGAGGCCGGCTGGACGCTATCAGGAAACAGTGCCATCTGTCAGGGAAATTATCCTTCATCCACTCCCAACGCCATGTTACTTCTTCAAAGTCCTCCCAGTTCTCCCACCATCCGTTCTTGGACTGCTGAGATCGCACAATCCATGCGTAACTTCGACTGCGACCGGATACGCTCTGCACGGCGTTGACCATTTGATTACTGACTTCCAAACGGCCATCTTCCATAAAGTGCGACTCTGCAATGTCTAGTGCGTCGCACGCAAGAGCCGTTTCCAGCCAGCGACATAACCAAATAGACAAGACATCGGACCGCTTGGTTGGAGTTGATAGAGCGTCGTTGTTCACAAGTTCGTGGAATCGCTCAGGAGGGAACTCTAAATGCCACTCAGGTCCTGCAAACTCACTCATTGCATCTGAGTCGCCGGGAAAGAAACCACTAGTTCCCGAAGAGTCTGATTCCCTCCTGCTGTATGTAGAGGAGAATCCGGGCGGGAGATCAAGCATTTCCCTCGCAGATTGGTCCGAATTGTTGGCACGTTCTTCTATGATCCTGATGGAGTCTGGACTGATGCACGTGCTTACGAGAGCCTTGACCACTGGATCTTCCAGATCGCCATCGCGCGCCAGAACATTCAAAATACTCTCGACATGACCGTACTGTTCGGAGTCCATCAATTCTTTGAGGTAGTTAACAGCGAGGGCTGGTTCGATTCCCAGTAGCGATCTTCCCAATCGTGAGGGAAGATGGCTGGTGTGGTCTCCATCTGTGAATTCATTAATCGCGGCGATTGCTGGTGCCAGTCTGAACCAAGTGTCTGGTGTCACCTCGCGGTGTCCGGCAATTATCTCAACAGTATCCAAAGCCGTTTCTAGTAATGAATCCTTATGATAGCCGTAACCCATTAAGTTTTCGGCTGCCTTGTAAAGGTAAGACTTTGCCTTATCATTCAGTCCGTTACGGGCGCAAACAATGGCTAACAGGGCGAATGTTTCAGCGCGAGCACCAAACGACTCAATCGTGTGGGAGAGTTCCTCCTCCAGTGATGAGCAGAGGCTTTCGATACCGTCACGAGTGACCGGCAACGAGCCATCTGCGTTCCACCGCAAGATTTCTCCAAAGCTCGCGAATCGATGTGCAGCAATTGTTTCCACCTCTGTCCAGCTCAACTCCGAATGTCCCTCCCCGGCTCCTCGCAATACGAGAAGATCCTCCGTAATTGTGCGCAAGGCAATTTGAAAACCCTCGGCGCGGTGGCCCTCCTCCATGTCTTCCATCCAATGGGGTCTATCCAAGCCCGAGGTGACGTTGTACAACTTTGCCACAGGAAATTCACGGTCGTTACGCCAAGCACTGGCAATTTCAATTGCTCCCTCTGCAAGTCTCGTGATAGCAATGGACAGCCACCCACTAATACCTGTTGGAGAGAGCCAATGTTCCACTGAACCCGGACACCGTAGTTCGCGAATGAGGAGGAAAAAGAATAAGTCGTGAACGTACTGACCAACGGTGCTGGGCATGTCGCTGACGCTGTAATTGGATCGATCCTCCAGCAGGGAAGGTTCCTCAAGTGTCGAAGTGTCAGTCTGTGGAGCGTAAAGTACCTTATAAACCGAAGAATAGAGGTCCGTCAGTTGTTCCAGGTCAGCAGATGGCAGCTGCATCCCTTCGCCCGCGGCCAGAACAACTACATGGCGCGATAGACGCCTTCTTACTTGAGCACTAGTAGAATATAGCAAGGTCTTGATAGCAGATCGCACGTCGTGGGAGTGTCGCCAACCAGCAACCAAGTTCTCTGAAATTGAAGCCTGTACACTCTCCGAAGTGAAATTGTCGAGAAATCTGGCGATGCCTTCAGGTCTTGCGCCTATCGCGCCAGCTAATACCATTTCAGCTTGAAGAAGCCGCATAGTGTTCGGGCAGCCCCTGAACGTTCCGCTTGATCCACTCCCAACCCACAAGAGACTTCACTCGTTCGGGATCAGATTCCAACCTGCTCAGACAGGCGTTCACCGCCGCTACCTTCTCCTCTATGCTCCCATATACCCGGCCCTCTACCCACCTCCGAACCTCCTCGAACACCCGCTCGGCAGGATTCAACTCAGGACTGTACGGAGGCTGAACTATCGTCTTCACCCCAGCTATACTCTTCACCAACTCGCTGCGATGGCTCCGCGCTCCGTCCCACACCAGCGCTCTCACTTCCCTGTATCGCCTAACACTCAACACCGCGCGCGCCACAGTCTCAGACTTCATCGAGTCCATCCACGCCCACTCCAGCTTGCCACGCATAAAGTCCACCACCAAGAACAGGTACTTCCACTCATACACCAACTGCAATCGCTGTACCACCTTCACCCCACGAACTCCCCACACCCGGCGCATCATACCACGAAGCCCCACTCTCATCTCGTCGGCAAACCCAATCAGCATTCCCGAACTCACTCCCGCTCTCCGAAGGGAACTCCCGAGCCCCCCTTTTTCCAGGACTTCTGAGCCTTCATGTTCGCCTTCTCATGTCTGGGTCTGGGAACCTTCGGTGAACATCCCAGCCGCTGCAGCAAACTATATATGCTGTTCCCTTTGAATCTCACTCCATACTCCGACTCCACCCAGTCCGCGATCTCTCCGGCGGTTCTGAACCATCCTCCACCAACCTCCTCCTCCAGCTTGCGTTCCTGTTCTGAGTTCAGATAACGCGGCTGACCCACGCCTCCCATCTTGCGGGACACAACTTCGTTGAGGCCGCCTTCTCTGTACCACTCCACCCATCTCTGGGCGCTGCGATAGTGAACTCCCACAGCCTCTGCCGCCGCTTTGATCTGCCAGTCGCAGCGTATCAGCCACAGTACGTGCAGTCGGGTACGAATACTCACATCTCTCTCTGGGACAGGTAAGTCCTTTTCAGCGCTGCTGGTGTATCTTCTTCATGCCATTCCATTCTGAACGGGCGTCCAATCATCTGCTGCCCTCCAACGTCTGAACTGGCTTGAGCATAGATGAAGTATCAGATTCCTCCCAGTTCCTTCACGCCAACATCAGCCTGGAATGGTATAACTCCGCAACGACCGCACGGCGATAAACTGGATCGCTCTGCCAGGGATGATCACCTACTTGTCGCCTGATCCTGCGGTTCATTTCTGTTAGGCACTTAGCGGCCTTATCAGGCTGGCCTTGCCGGAGAAGATGAAGTCCCAATTCGAGGACTTGTAAGTCCGGTAACTCCTCGGTGGCAGAAAGTGCACGAGGCTCCAGAAAATCGTCTGTGGATAGGTGCAGTTGAGTAGCGAACATCCAACGTAGTGTCTCATCCTGAATGTCGGTGGCAGATAAGACATCCGACAGGATGCCGCGGTCCACGTAGGCACGGAAGTCGCACACCTCTAATGCCTGCCATGCAGCCGACTGCAAGATCAGTGCTGTCTCGTTTACAGGATGTCCCTCTGCGAGCGCCTGAACGGTCCACTGGCGGTCGGAGCCGGACAATAGTGGTTCGGTATCCCCACCTTCCTGTTGCAGGAGCCACAAATGCGACCTACGCCAATATTCAGGAGCTTGGCCATTTAGCCACTCGATGATCGGCGTCCGTAAAGTTGCCGCACGCTCTTGGAATTCAGATTGCAGTGTCGCAAACATTAGTAGGCTGCTGTGAAAAGCTCTAGCTCCCAACGCGTCAAATCCGAGGAGATGACGTATGGCATCCACACCCTCCAAAGCACTCTCTCTCCCATAACCCACTAGCTGTAGACACTCATAGAGGGAGTCGCCAGGCCATGGAAACTTGGCAACAGCAAGCAGGAAGACTACATCTCTTGCTCCAGGTGCCAGGCTCACCCAAAGTGCCCGGTAGTAGTCTTCAACAGTATTTGCGGGGGGCTCGGGTATAGCCTCTATCGAATGAACTGTGAGGAGTTCTCCCTGGTGCGCGATTCTCTCAACCGAATAGCGAAGCAGAAGTGGATGGCCGGCTGTCCTAGAGTGGAGTGAATTGGCCAATTGTGAACGATGCCAGGCCTCGTTGACCGATTGCCACTCAGATGGGAAAAGGTTCCTGTAATGAATAAGCCATTCATTTATGGCTTGCGCGTCCAGATTCGGAAGTTCAGTCCATTCATCTCTCGGTGCAACTTCAATTAGTCGCAACGGCAGCTGGCTATCCGAGACCGGTTGAGTACCAACAACCAGGACAACGCCTTCGGGTACGGGAATCAGCCAGTTAAATAGCCTATTCAGTTCATCACGAGACTCTTCCTCCCGCCATACGTGGTCAAGCCCATCAATCACAACGACGAGATGACGGTCATCCCCTTGAAGGCGACTGCCGACTTTACTAATCCAAGAACTGATGGCACCTGGGTCTGGATTCTGAGTGGCGAGTTCTCCGAGAACCGATCCTAGCTTGGCGCTGATGTCCGCCATTAGAGACTCGGCTACACGACGTGCATCTAACCTCTCCGACCCATGACTGGAAGAATTCAATGCATAGTGATGCCGTATCACAGGCCGTCCGTCTTCTTCCAATTCCTGGACCAAGTAGCTTAGATATGTGCTCTTGCCGATACCTGGCCCTGCCGTTAGAACGACGGCCGAACCGCTACTCTGGTCAACTAGCTGGAGAAAATCCTCGTGAAAGTCCGGAGGTAATGTATAGTCGTCCGGAACTTCCACGTTCTGTGGAAGCGGTTTCAGCCTACGCCAGCGGCACGCAGACTGGATCTCGGGAAGCCGTATTTCAACACTTCCGGATGGCCCAGGACGTAGAACCTGCGACTCGATGAATTCCTTCAGAGCCAGCCAGCCATATTCAGAAACGCCTAGTTGCTCAAATTGATAGCGCAGTCGATCTTCCAGATCCACCAAATCCTGTTGATCAACTTCAAAGCGGAAACGTGTGAGAAAGTCCGTTGCAGCGTCCCTGAGCTGCAGGTGTATCTCAGAGATTGTACTTTCGTCAGTCGCTTCGATGTCGATTGTATTATCCGGATTGAGGTACAAGCCGTCCCCACGACGTCGATTCGAGACCAGTCTCGGCTCTGTTCCACCGTAGATAGCGTCCAATCGCTTTACTGAATGACACCAATCTTGAAGCCAAGACGTTCCGCCATTAGACGGCTCTAGGAAGTTTTCCCAAGTCCACGGATCCCCCGGTCGCATTGCGTCCGTCGAATATTTGACCTGAGTGGCTTCAACAACGCCATCTCTGCGTAGTGCGAGTACATCGTCCAGTTTGCCTGCTTCACGAACCTCTAACTTAACCCATTCGTATCGCGAAGGGTGCCTTAGAAACTCCAGTATGACTTCTGCCGCTACCAGGTCCTGGTAGGCGTCGCCAGACCGTCTTGTGGCTGATCTCGTAAGTCTGTGTCCTGTCACTAGACTTTACTCCACGTCACTGATGCATTGGCTTCCCGATGCATATAGTGGTTGCAGATCCTGGAACTGAATGCTCCAACCGCACCGCCTTGGGACTTCTGGGATCAGATCTCCTGGGATACTTCCGCCAGTGGCGGGGTCATACTTTGTGCGGCAGCCAATTGTCCAGTTGCCCTCAACCTGCTGCCCGGATAATCGAGTGGTGTCCCCGAGTGTCCGATCCGTTGGTTCGATAGAACTCGACACCCGTAGCCTCATCTGCCAACGGCTCCACAAAGAGGACGACATATTCATCGTCGATAAGGTCAGGTGCAACATCCACTACCCTTATGCTCTCATAGCGACTTCCGAGTTTCTCAGATTCTCCACCCGGTATAGGCCTTGGTTGGCATATCCATACCGAACTCCATGCGTGCCGCCAGTCTAACTCCAATCAATAATTGGTCCACAGGATTAAGCGGCCTGTAGCTCCATATCCAACTACTACGGCGATACTATTGAACTTGGAATTTCACAACGCTATCATTGTATTATGATACCAGAATTCGATGAAGATGGCCTACTTCCGCCGGGTGTTCACCGGGCTAGTTGGAACGAGTTGAACAATAGGTTCGGATACAATCCCTGGAGAGGACTGCTTCTCGTCGGACTCAGGGCCGCTCTGGAGAACTTGAAGAACGCAGGCTGCCTGACGGCCTATGTGAATGGCAGCTTCGTCACGGAAAAAGCGTACCCTAATGATTACGACGCCTGCTGGGAGGAGATCGGAGTCAATCCACTGGCCCTGGATCCTGTTCTCCTGATATTCGACCATGGAAGGGCGATGCAGAAGGCGAAATACCTCGGAGAACTGTTCCCCGCAGGGGCCATTGCCGATGCGGACGGCCAGACATATCTTGAATTCTTCCAAAGTGATATGGATGGCAATACGCCGAAGGGAATCGTAGCAATCGATCTGGGGAGGTTGACATGATAAAGAATGAACGGCAGTACTGGACCACAAAGTCCATGGTGGAGCGCCTTCAACAGATGCTGTCCGAGTTCGGAGACGGTGACAGTGAGGACAGTGATATTCATCCCCTTATAGCCAAGGCTCGCCAGGACGCGACGAGAAGCCAACTGTTGGAATTGCGGGCTGACCTTAAGGAGTATGAAGACCTGAAGGCAGGGAAGTTCGATTGGGGCGAGCTCATGATCGTAATCAGTCTGCCCGAAACGCTCATCAAGGCGCGGATAGCGAGGGGAATGACTCAGCGAGACCTGGCCAATAGAATTGGCCTCAAGGAACAGCAGGTTCAGCGTTACGAAGCAACTGAGTATGCAGGAGCGAGCCTATCCAGAATAAAAGATGTCGTGGGCGGGCTGTGGATGGATGAAGTCTCCCTGACATCGCCAAACGTCTTGGAGCCTGACACGTCGGGATACGAGACGATTAGGAGCCACGCTACGATACTAGCCAATATGACCGCGGACCGAGAGGCTTTATTTCAGAATCTGAAAGCGATACGGCATCGGATTGACCAATATGACTACCTACAACGGTCGCTACACAAGACGAATGTTGCAGAGGACAGCGCATATCAATATAAATTCAGCGACTACTATCAGATAAAGAGACGAGCCAGCGATTGGAAGACAGCGTACTTCGCGATTCTCGAAAGGGAGAAACGCAACAAGGACGTGAGCCTGTCGGATGTCTTGGCCAGGATGCATGATGGTGATCTCAGCAGCAGGGTAGAGTTGTCATTCTGCTCGAAGCTCGTTGCGACCATTGATCCGCATCGCCCGCCCTATGATGAAAACGTGCGAATGTCCTTGGGCCTGCCGAGACGCCAACACAAGAAGCAGCTCGACGGCAGATACCGGGAAGCTATGAGGATTTACGATCTCTTAAGGAATGAGACTGAGAGATTAATCCACCTACCGTGCTTCTTAGACTTGCGCGATGAATTCGACCGCACGTTTCCAAGCTTCGCCCATTTCACAGACATGAAGAAACTTGATCTATTCCTGTGGCGGTACGGCGATATACTGAAGAAACGACGGCGGCGATGAGCAAGGACAACAGAGTAGGACATAATGTTATCTTTTGTTGCATCCGGCCCGCCTCTCCCTAGCTGAGCCCTCCCCTTAAACTCGTCAACCTGGCCCGGATATGCAACAATGTCTCGGATAGACAGTTGCGCTGAAACGAGGGCTATTCCGAATGACCACACAGGCCGTCGCCCGCCGGCGCAGACCGCGCGGGCTGCACCCCAAAAGAACCGACGGGGAGACGCAGCCGCGGCGACTCCCCGAGTACCTCGAGGTCGATGAGGTGGACGCCGTAATCAGGGCCACGGAGGACCCCAGGGCGAAGCTCCTCATGCTCACGCAGTGGCGCGCCGGCCTTCGCGTGTCCGAGGCGCTGGCGCTCGACGTGTCCGACCTATCCCTGGACTCGGACCTGCCCACGATCAGGGTGCGCTCCGGCAAGGGCAGGAAGGCCAGGGTCGTGCCGGTCCACCCGGAGCTGGCCGCGGCGTTCAGGATGGCGCTGTCCTACGGGAATGTCGCGGAGGGACGCCTCATCGAGGCGCACAGGTCCACGGCCTGGCGGTGGGTGCAGGCGGCGGTGGAGCGGGCGGAGGGGCTCGGCGCCATCGCTCCCGGCCGGAGAGTCGGGACCCATACGCTTCGCCACAGCTACGCTCGGCACCTGCTCATGCACGGGGTCCCGATAAATTACCTCAGTCGCTGGCTGGGGCACAGCAGCATCCAGACGACGCTGATTTACCTGGAGTTGGTGCCGGACCCGACGGGGAGTTTGGCGGCGGTGCCGTGAGAATATGGCTGGGTGGCCTGCATGATGGAGGCGTAGGCGAACCCGGCGGATCACTCGCGCTTCTGAACCCATCCAATCTGTCGAAAATCTATAAAGTCGCTACTGCCCATGGCGCCAGCGCACTACCGAGAATGGCGCGATCTGTCCTACGACCCACCGTTCGGCCCAGCGATGGTGAAGGTCTCGGAACGAATATCAAAGCGATGCGACGGGTCCCACTCTTCCTTAAGACCGGCGACATCGTATATCTCCGCATGGATGGTGTAGATCCCTGCCTGATCGAATGCGTGCTCGGTGGTAAAGACCCTCTCCTCGTTGTATGAAAAGGATTGATTGTCCATCTGGTGGCGAACAGCGGCGCCGTTTGGCGATTGAACGACAATCGACACATCGAACGTGGCATCACCGCCGTACGGTCCATAGAAGGACGAGCGATTTCTGAATCGAGTCTTTATGTCGGCGGGATTCTCGGAATCAGAAGTGGTGGGTACAAGCCATATGTCCTCAGACCTCGCGTCAAAGTCGTCCTGTTGTATTCCCACAATCGCATTGTCCGACAGAGCCAGTCCCCCGACGCCGATCAACAGGACGAGCGATGTGGTAATGGTGACCGCTCTGCCCGCCGCGACTCTCTTCTCCTGGCGATAGGCGCTGAAGGCCAGGTGCGCCCCCGTGACGATGACCATATATACGAGGGCGATGAGCGAAGCCCACAGGAGTATCCCGAGGCTTTCAGATGCGTGACTGCACACATATACGAAGATCAGCGGCGGCGGCACGATCAGAGCTGCGCGCCTATAGCCGTTTCCCTTACGATCAGGTCCCTGGGAGCGCCAGCGCCGGAGGAAGTCGAACAGCAGGCTGGCAGCCAGCGCGGAGACCAGGTTGACCATCAGGGAGAGCAGGTATGCCTTCGGTATGTCCATAAAGAACCCGATAGTGGAGAGCCCAAACGTTTCCGTGTGGGTAATTGGGCCCTGCAACATGGGCGTGCCGAGAAGGATGAACACGGAGGCGAAGATGATGTCCCTGAGCTCTATCGCAGTACGCATTCTCAGTAGTGTCTGGAACAATACCGCTCCGGCTGAGACGATGACATACAGTGTCATCATCCAGGCGGCGCTCAATCCAAGCCAAAGCATGAGGCAGCCAGCGACAGCCATGAACGACGCGGGCGGAAGGAAGCGTGACAGCGCGAATCTGAACGACTCCCTGGCATGGGAGGAAAGATCGTCCCGAACCCCGGACGCGGTGTCATCGGGTGTGCGATATGTCTCAGCAGTCTCGCTCGGTACTGCCGCCTGGACTTTTCGCCTGGACTCTTCGATATCTAAGCTGGCCAGTCTCTTGAGGCCCTCGACTTCCGATGGGGTTAGTTCAAGCGCCTTGCCGAACACCTCCAGACGCTCGGCGTCCGGAAGCGTCTCCCCCGATTCCCAGCGTACCACGGTCGTGTGACTGTACCGGCGCCGGTACTCGTCGTCCACCCGGGCCATCAGTTCGAGCAGGCCTTCCTGAGAGAGCCTCCTGGCCGGACCTTCCACGGGGTATGCCAGTCGGTACGCTCGCATGAGCATACCCACCTGCCTCGCTTGCGACCGCTGGTCTTTAGAATCAGAAGCCATGGACCTCGGACATTCTCCGTATGTAATGTGCATTTTTGGAAATGCACAGACATTTGTCAATTCAGTTGCTATTCTAACATGGCACTTGGCCGAACGGTCTTGATTGGGAGATGGCGTTGTAGTATCGATTGGGAATACTGCCCAGCGCCATGGACTGTTCACCGACACAAGATCCGGCAGAGAGCGGGGGTTGCAATGTACGGCAGGGCCTTACTCGGATCCATCGCATTAGGACTGCTCTGCATCATCTCTGTCTTGTCTGGATCTATCTCCGCCGCTCCTCCGGCGCAGTCTCCCTCAGATACCGGGCCAATTGCCACGTCCCAGAACGACTCGTTTAGATTTCTCATCGCCGTGCTGAGCGACGCTTACAAAAACGAGACTCTCTCAGATCCGCTGAGCGACCTGTTGGCCGAGCTGTTCATCGAGTACCTCATCTCTCCGGTTACCGGGGAGATGCCTGAAGAGGCAGAGGCCAGGCTGTCCGCGCGGGATCCGTTCGACCTTCTCATGGCCGTTATGACGGAGGCCCACGACAGCGGCGCGCTCTCCGACGCTCTGAGCGACCTGTTGGCCGAGCTGTTCATCGAGTACCTCATCGTGCCTGTAACCGGGGAGACGCCCGAAGATGTGGCGAACAGGCTTTCCCCCGATTCCAACAGGTCTGCCCTGGTCGCTCTGTATAACGCCGCGGATGGAGAAAACTGGGCCAGGAACACGAACTGGCTGAGTGTACGTCCGCTTGGGGACTGGTATGGCGTCACCACTGATGACGAAGGGCGCATTACAGAAATAAGGCTCTCGGGAAATCGCCTGTCAGGCGAACTGCCGTCCGAATTGACTGATATATCAGAGCTGACGCTTCTGGATATTCGACACAATGAACTGAGTGGTGAAATACCGGACGATCTGGATGATCTGAGGAAACTGGACTCGTTATTCCTTGGGAGCAACCTGTTGAGCGGCGAGGTTCCGGCTGAACTGGGTGAGCTAACAGACCTTGAGTCGCTTTCTATCGAGAACAACCAGTTGAGCGGCGAGATTCCAATTGAGCTGGGGGACCTGGTCAACCTCGAGTCTCTCTCACTTGGCGGGAACCAACTGAGCGGCGAGATACCGACTGAACTGGGGGACTTGACCAGCCTGAAATCCCTCTCGCTTGGGGGCAACCAGTTGAGCGGCGAGATACCGACTGAACTGGGCAGTCTGGCCAGCCTGACGCGGCTGGACCTGCGCAGCAACCGGCTGAGGGACAACATTCCGGTTGAGCTGGGAGGTCTCTCCGAATTGAAACAGCTGGATCTGAGCCGCAACCGTCTGAGTGGGGAGATACCGACTGAACTGGGTAGCCTTTCCAGCCTCGAGCTGCTATCGCTGCGGGGCAATCGTCTGGGCGGACGGATACCGTCCGAATTGGGCAATCTCGCCAGTTTGGAGCACCTGGACCTGTCAGAAAACCAGCTGAGCGGCGAGATTCCGACTGAATTGGGCAATCTGAACAATTTGATAGGTCTCTACCTTTCGGGCAATCAGTTCACGGGATGTGTTCCCTCGGCGCTGCGTGACGTGGCTATGAGTGATCTCGCGAACCTAGCGCTTCCGGACTGCGGATGATCGGCAGCGGTCTCTTTAGCCGGCGTCCGCTGAAAGCGCTGGAGGTGGCTGGCCTTTGGATGGAAAGGCCGGACCCTCAGAGAGAGTCCTTAGAAATGATGAGTCCTGTGGAAACATGAAGGTCCCAGCATTTCGAAATAGAATTGTTCCACCTGCCCTCCACCTGGACGAGCCGGGTACAGGATAAGGCTCAGTGGGGCTGGGCCATATTAGGAAGCCTACCAGGTTTTTGATTAACGGGAGGTTCCGATGAAATTCAGGTTTACGGCTGTAGTTGCCATACTGACGCTGGTCGGTATCGTTTTCGCGGCGGGCGGCTGGTCGCACAGGCAGGTTCCGGGTCCTGTCCGCGCTTACGAAGGGCTGGCGACGGGTGAAATCCTATCCTCCAACGCGGCTTCCGCGCGCAACCACGGCGTGACATCGGACGACATTAGCGGCGGCGAGTACAACAGCGCCCCGAGCCGTGTCCAAATGAGTCCTGAAGCGTCTATCTCCTGCGAAATTCCAGACAGGCCAACGGCCACAGGCACATTTAGGATGGTCGTTACGGTTAAGAACAACACGCTGAGCGAGAATGCGAAGCTATTTGTGAAAGTCACCTTCACCAGAGAGTTATATGGCTGGGAGCGACCTCACAGAATACCCAATTTTTCACTTGAACCGGATGATTCATATATATATACATGGCCACTTGCTTCGCTTTTACCCGGCAACGGCTATGCCATGGAATGCGAACTTCGTGAACATAGGACGACGCCATTTGTCATAGGATGGCGCGACAGGTCGGTGGGGGCCGTTCGGAAGACATTCTCGGTTAGTGAATTCCAGAGCAACAATCTCACCTTCTCCAAGGCGAGACTGACCGAATGCTCGGCCTCTGCCAAGAACCTGCAAGTGGGGGATACGGTAAGGCTTGAGTCCAGGGCAAAGAGGAAAGAAGTGTCATCGCTTGTAGCGGCGTCCTTCATCCAGATTTACAGAGAAATGGAGTTCGTGAAATCACATCCTCCTCCTGGGCCCGGACGCAATCATGTCGAGAGAGAAGTGAAGAAGTTAACTACCGAAGGCGTACAGGTTGGGGATCCGACCCTTATGGTTGGTCACAATTTCACGCCCACCAAGCCCGGTCTCTACACCGTATATTGCTTCTTACATACTGGAACAAATTTTGGCTTCACCGCAAAAGTTAGAGATGGCAAACTTACGCTGGATGAATACTACACGGTGTTCAGTATCTTCCTCCCCGTTAAGGGGTTACCGGGTCTGGCAAGAGTGGGCTCAGCCGTGAAATCAGCGAGTAGTCACCCGGCAAACTTTTGGAGAGGAATCTTCTCAGGCTCCGCATCGCATCTCGAGTCCGTCAGGTCTGACCACTTCTGCGTCGGGGACCCGGCGGACTGCAGGTTCTACTCCACGCCGGGGGAGCCAGACCTTGTGGTCGAGTCGCTGGAGATCAGCAAGAGCGATGTGGAACCTGGAGAGTCCTTCACACTGACCGCGAGCGTTCATAATGCGGGGAATGGCGCGTCGTCCGAAACCACTCTGCACTACTATCGCTCGACTGACTCCGACATAAATGCGGAAGACATCGTAAGTAATGTGATTGGCATTGTCCCGTCTGGAAGCGAAAGAGTGACCCAAACGTTCACCGCGTCGGAGGATGACGGATACTATCGGTACATGGCCTGTGTCGCCACCGTGTCTGGTGAAACGAACCCTACCAACAACTGCTCGGATGAGGCGCAGGTAACCGTAGAGGAGACCAGCCAGGGCAGTCCCGACCTGGTTGTCCGGACGCTGTCGGTCAGCAAGAGTGAGGTGGGTCCGGGAGAGTCCTTCAGAATAACCGCTACCGCGCTCAATAGTGGAGACCAGAGAGCGGTCAGTCCTACTCTGATCTACTACCGCTCAACTGATTCCACAATCTCCACTTCTACTGACACAAAAGTCGGAGATGACACGGTGAGCAGTCTTGGTCCGTCCGAAGACGACGACGAGTCGATCAGTCAGAACGCGCCCTCAAGCGCAGGCGTGTATTACTACGGCGCCTGCGTTGTCCCGGTGGAAGGTGAATCGAACACTCAGAACAATTGCTCCACCGGCAGAATGGTAACCGTTGAACAGGCCCCTCAGAGCAGTCCCGACCTGGTCGTGGTATCGCCTTCCGCCAGTGAAAGTGAAGTAGATGCGGGAGGTGAATTCACGCTGGATGCGACCGTGCGCAATAGAGGCGATGGCTGGTCGCCCAAGACCACCCTTCGCTACTACCGCTCAACCGATTCTCACATCTCGACCGACGACGCCTATCTTGAGACTGACGATAGGGTAAGCGCCCTTGACCCATCCGATGACGACGACGAGTCTGAAAGGCTGGCCGCCTCTGAAGATTCGGGGACGCGCTACTACGGCGCCTGCGTTGTCCCGGTTGAAGGTGAATCGGATACCACCAACAACTGTTCGGCAGGCGTGCGCGTCACTGTCGCGCAACCCGTTCC
This sequence comes from Dehalococcoidia bacterium, assembly GCA_965197685.1. GTDB lineage: Bacteria > Chloroflexota > Dehalococcoidia > Lucifugimonadales > UBA1123 > VXRN01. The sequence goes on along the minus strand of CBDANP010000006.1, from coordinate 379,184 downwards.
AGATCTGGCGATTCGGTCAGTAACGGCCACAGATACGGAACTCGAACCAGGAGAAATGTTCACACTGACCGTCCGGGTGGCCAATGAAGGTCTCGCTTCATCTTCAACCTCCACGCTCCACGTGTATATCTCAACGGACTCCACCATATCCTCCGGCGACACTCAAATCGCAACGGGCAGCGTTCCAATTCTCGGCGCATCTCAAGACCAGGGGTTTGACATAAGAGACCGGACCGCGCCCGCAGACGCTGGAGCGTACTACTACGGCGCCTGCGTGGATTCGGTGTCGGGCGAATCGAACACTCAGAATAACTGCTCAGGGGGCTTGGAGGTAACCGTCTCGCAGGCCGGCAATCCTGACATGCGGGTGGAGAGCTTCACTGTCACTCCAACCGAGGCGGAAACGGGAGAAAGTCTCGAGTTGAGAGCGACCGTTCTCAATAGCGGGAATGGTACGTCAACTGTCACGACACTGCGCTTCTACCGCTCTACCGACTCCACCATATCCGCCGCCGACATCGAGGTCAGGAGGGTGTCGACGCCAAGACTTGGACCGGGTCAACGATCATACCAGGCCACGTTCGACTATGCCCCCGCGAGCGCCGGAACCTATTACTACGGCGCGTGTGTCGATTCCGTGACAGGTGAATCGAATGCCAGCGACAACTGCTCGCCTGGTGAGAGTGTAACCGTCGCGAATCCCCCTCCAGACCTGGTGGTGTCCTCAAGGGTCAACGACGACCGGCTTCAACCGGGAGAGTCCTTTACGCTGACGGCCACTGTTCGTAACGCAGGCGGTACCATGTCAGCCGCCACCCAAGTACGTTTCTACAGTTCCGCCGACGCCAGCGTCTCTGCCGGTGACACCCGGGTCGGTACGGCCTCGGTCGAAGGGCTCGGACCGCTCGGAGCCACCTCGAAGTCTATCTCCCTGAACGCGTCCAATGACGCGGGAACGTACTACTATGGCGCGTGCGTCGATTCGGTAGCGGATGAATCTAACACCGGCAACAACTGCTCGTCCGGGGTACTGGTTACGGTTTCCGATTCCGTTCAAACCGGTCCGGACCTTGTGGTCGAGTCGTTCTCGGCAAGCGCCAGCAGCGTGGAAATTGGACAGACATTCGTCCTGACCGCGACTGTCCGCAACAGCGGGGATGATGCCTCAGCAGGAAGCGGCATCGTTTACTACCTCTCCGACGACTCCACCATATCCACCGGCGACACCCTGATCGTTGCAACTCCAATCCCCGGCCGCGCGCCCGGGGAGGCGGTGATCAGATCTCATACAGAGACCGCATCCGCCGCTGGCGCCTACTACTACGGCGCATGCGTAAATTCGGTTGCGGGAGAGACGAACACAACCAATAACTGCTCGTCTGCCGCGCAGGTGGATGTCACTGAAGCCGCTCAGGCCGAAGTCGACCTGTCAGTTAGCTCCCCTTCCGTCACTGTGAGTGAAATGGAACCCGGAGGCAGATTCAGACTAGACGTTACCGTGGCTATTACAGGCATCGATGACCCGTACTATCAGTTTACATTGTCGTACTACCGCTCTGGTGACTCCACCATCTCCTCCAGTGATACCGGGGTCGGATCGGAATTCATGTCTCTGGAACCCCCGACCTACAGTGAGAGAACGGGTATTGTCCTTTTCGCGCCTTCGGACGCAGGCGTGTACTACTACGGCGCCTGCACGAATGTCACGCATGAGGATGAAACGAATACTCAGAACAACTGCTCGTCCGGCGTGAAGATTACCGTTACGCAGCCTGCACAGACCAGCTCCGATCTGGTAGTCCAGCCACCGACGGTCAGCGAAGACAGCCTGGAGACGGGAGAGCGATTCACGCTCAGCGCGACGGTCGAAAACACTGGAAATGGCCCCTCGGCTTCCACTACTCTGCGCTACTATCGCTCGACGGATTCCACAATCTCCACCGGAGACACAGAGGTGGGAAGCGATCCTGTGGGCATGCTTGATCCATCCGGCGCTGAGGCCGAATCCATTTCCCAGACCGCTCCCGCGTACGCCGGCGCATATTACTACGGCGCCTGCGTGGATTCCGTATCCGGTGAAGCGGACACGACCAACAACTGTTCGTCCGGCAAGCAGGTGACCGTCGCCGAGGCCGTTCAGACCAGTCCGGAGCTGGCGGTCCAGGCGCCCTCGGTAAGTGATGACGAGCTGGAGACAGGAGAATCGTTCACATTGAACGCGACCGTTCGCAACAGCGGGGATGGCGCTTCGGCCACATCCACGCTGCGCTACTATCGCTCCTCCGACTCCACAATCTCCACCGGCGACACTGAAGTCGGAACGGATTCGGTGGGGAGTCTTGAAGGAGGACAGACCAGCGCCGAGTCTATTACTCTGACCGCGCCATCGGACGCGGGCACATACTACTACGGCGCCTGCGTCGATTCCGTAGCAGGCGAGACGGACACCAGCGACAACTGCTCATCTGGCGAGCAGGTTACAGTTTCTGCGCCGCCTGAGACCAGCCCTGACCTGGTGGTCGAGTCTCCACGTCTCAGCGACAGTAGTCTTGGAACAAGTGATTCCTTTACATTGAGCGCGACAGTACGCAACGATGGCGATGGCGATTCGGTAGTCACCACCCTGCGCTACTACCGATCTTCCGACTCCACCATATCCACTTCCGACACTCAGGTAGGATCGGACACGGTTGGCATTCTCAACCCTTCCGACACCGAGGACGAGTCGATTTCATTGACCTCGCCGTCAAGTTCAGGCACCTACTATTACGGGGCTTGCGTGGTTTCGGTATCGGGAGAATCGGATACGACCAACAACTGCTCGGACAGCGTCGCGGCAGTTGTTCAGAGCATAGGCAACTATGACTATGTGGTCGCATCGTTTTCTGTCAGAGACAACGTAGTTGGGCCGGGGGAGTCTGTAAGGCTGATTGCCACCGCGCGGAATGACGGGACCGGCAGATCGCTCTCTACTGCCTTGCATTACTACCTTTCGACTGACTCCACCATCACCACCAGTGACACAAGAGTAAGTTCGGATCAGATACCTGAGCTCAACTCGGGACAAACCTCTCGTCAGTCGGATTCGGTGAGTGCGCCAACTGCTACCGGCACATACTACTACGGCGCATGCTTCAGCGCCCATCCGGAGGAATTGAACACGCAGAACAACTGCTCGTCCGGCGTACAGGTGACCGTCCAATAGGAAACCTTAGTCTGAATTTAAGGTGGCCAGCCCAAAAGAATCAATTGACATAAGCGGTATAGCGCGAACCGATTCACGCCCCATTTCAGAGCGGCCGATACAATACGCTGGACAGGATGTCGCAGGATGTGTCGCAAGTTTGTCGCAAGCTCATCTGGAAAGTGTCCCACGTGATGTTTGAGGGCAAAGAGACTCAAAGTCTGGGATCCTCATGCGACCATGTTCCAGTATGCATCCAGGCGCGCGGGATTGCCCTATCGGTGAGATCGCGGCGCTGCGTGAAACCTCCTGGCGGATCGCCAACTCGCCTCTCCGCCTGACCTCGACGGGCTGGGCGGCAGGGCACACGCTCCATACCTGTCCGCCGTCCGCGAAGCCGCCCACCAGCGCTGCAAAGACGACGAACGACGAGTGAAACGCCGCCGGGAAGATCGCTGCGATGGGCGTACCGGTCATGGCGGCGAAAACAGCCATTAGGCCGGAGCCAGAACCGGGCCGGGAATCACCGCCAGTCGTGGGACCGGGGCATTCTCACGCCGGACCGGATCGCCCGGACCTCGGAGGCTATCAGGTTCACCGCGCCGTCCCGGGCGGAGATCCGGCCTTTCACCAGAACCACCTGGCTGTTGAGTTCCCTGCGGTACTCGGCGTAAACCCCGGGCCACAGGATGACCTGCGTATCCCCGGTCTCGTCCTCCAGCGTCACGAATATCGTCCCGTCCCGCCCCTTCGGATGCTGCCTGGCTATGGGCCATCCCGCGACTATGGCGAAATCGCCGTCTCCGAGCTTCTCCACCTCCGCGCAGGTCATTGCCTCGGAAGCCAGACGCGGTCTGACGAACTGCATGAGGTGTCCCCTGGGGTAGATGCCCATGGTCCGGTACTCGCCCGCCATACGCTCCTCCTCCGAGAAGTCCGCGAGGTTCGGTACCGAGCGCTCCATCGAGAGCGGCAGCGTGGCCTGGCCGTTCCTCCCGGGACTCGCGTACAGTCCCGCGTCCCACAGCCACTGGCGACGATTCGGCGCAATCCGGTCGAACGCTCCGGCCATGACCAGGGACTCCACCGCCCGGGGCCTCAGTCCGGTCCGTCTCACCAGGTCGCCCGCGCCGATGTAGGCGCCGCGCGCCTCCCTTTCTTCCACTATCGACTTCGCGGACTCGGCCCCCACATCCTTCACAAGCGCCAGTCCGAGCAGGACGGAGCCGTTCTCAGGTATGGCGCTTGACTCGCTCCTGTTGACGCACGGGTTCAGGAACGGGACTCCGAACCGCCTGGCGTCCTGTTTGAGAGTCTCCACAGGGTAGAAGCCCATCGGCTGGTTGTTCATGAGCGAGACGAAGAACTCCAGCGGGTGGCGCCGCTTGAGCCATGCCGCCTGGTACGCGGTTATCGCGAAGGCGTGGGAGTGGCTTTCCGGGAACATATAGCGCCCGTTGACCTTCTGGAATATCTTCAGCGCGGTCTCCCTGTCCACACCTCTGTTCAGCGCGCCTTCGAGGAAGCGTCGCCGGCGCATTGCTATCAGGTGGCCGTTGTTGGACTTGGTGAATGCGCGGCGCGCTCCGTCCGCCTCGGACGCGCTCATGCCTCCTACGTCCATAAGAAGCTGCACCACCTGCTCCTGCCACACGATGATGCCGTAGCCGCGCTCCAGCGCTCGCTCCTCCAGGGGATGGTCGTACTCCCACTCCGCGCCGTACCTGTACCTCTCGACGAATTTGCTCACCGCGCTCTCGGCGGCTCCCACTCCGGGCCTTATCAGCGCCACCTGGTAGGCGAGGTCGAGGAGGTCCCGTGAAAGCAGCCGACGCGCCAGCTTGAGCTGGGCCGGCGACTGGAGCAGAAACACGCCCTTGCACCTGCCCTCGTTTATCATGTCATATACTTCGGGGTCTTCATGGCCTATACGACTCATGTCGGGGCGTTCTCTCCCGCTCTTATCTATGAGGTCCAGCGCCTCCTCTATCTGATCCAGAACGGGCAGCGACAGGATGTCTATCTTGGCGAATCCGGCGTCGGCGACGGAGTCTTTATCCCAGTCCATGATGTAGCGGCCGTCCATAGCTCCCGCCCTGACCGGGACCATCTCGGGTATCGGCGAACTGCTGAGTATCATCCCTCCCACGTGCTGCCCAAGCGACTTCGGAGCGCCGATGAGCTGCGGAGCGAGTTCCGCAAAGTTCCTCCAGCCCGCAGTCTCCAGGCTGTCCCTGAACTCGGGCGTCTCGCTCATTTTCTCGGCCAGAGCGCTCATGTCCTCGTCATGCATGCGTGAGGCCAGCAGCTTCAGCCGCTCTTCGGGCAGTCCCAGGGCGGCTCCGAGGTCCCTGATCACCCCGCGGGAGCGGTAGGTCGAGATCGCCCCGGTCAGGACTGCGAAGGCGGAGCCGAACCTCCTGTGGACTCTCTCTATGAGTTCGTCCCTTATGGCCCTGGGGAAATCCAGGTCTATATCCGGCAGCGAATCGGAGCGCTCCGATATGAACCTCTCCAGGGTCAGGTCCCACTTCAGCGGGTCAACGTGGCTGATGCCGACAAGGTAGCCCGCCAGAAGCGCCACCGAGGAGCCGCGTCCCCTGCCCGGGGGACGCTCCTCGAGCGCGGTCTCCGGGCCAACCAGTCCCCGCTCTTCCATGACTCTCCCGCGCCAGCAGCGCTATCTCGCGGTACAGCAGCAGGAAGCCGGCCATGCCGTTTCGTTCTATCAGCCGGAACTCCTCCCGGAGCCGGCTCTCGATCCGCCCGGTTATAGAGCCGTACCTGCGAGTGGCGGCCTCGTAGCACAGCCTCACGAGATAGCTCATTGGCGTGTAACCCTCCGGAACGTCGGGTTCGGGGAGGGTGTAGCCCAGGTCCGAAGAGAGGTCGAACTCGCAGCGTTCGGCGATCTCCAGTGTCGCCTCGACCGCCTCCGGGCAGTCGGCGAACAGAGTTTCCATCTCCGCGCTCGACCTCATGTGAGACTGGTCGTTGGGCAGGATAAAGCGAAGGCTTCCGTCTATGGTCCGGTTATGTTTGATGGCCACCAGCGCGTGCTGGAGCCTGTATCTCCCGGGCGCGTGGTACAGCGCTCCGTTGGTCGCCACGAGCCGCGCGCCCGTCTCCCCGGCCAGCCCGACGAGTCGCCTGTTGCGGCGGGTGTCGCCGTCAAGGAGGTTCCGCTGGAGTTCGATGTACACCGATTCGGAACCGTACCAGTCCATGAGCTGTCTGAGACAGGTCTTCGCCTCGGAGTATCGCCCGTCCATCAGGAGTTTCGACAGCCTGCCGTCCCGTCCTCCGGCCAGCGCTATCAGTCCGTCGGCGTGTTTGGATAGATAAGCGGGATCGAGGCGAGGCTCGCGCCGGTCTGTTTGATTGGCGAAGGTGAAGAGTTGGGAGAGGTTGGAGTACCCCGTTCTGGACTTGGCCAGCAGCGTGATACGGGAACCGTCCGAGAGCGTGAGTTCGCCGCCGGTAATGGGCTTAAGCCCGAGCGTAGCGGCCAGGTTCGCGAACTCGAGCGCGCCGCACAGGTTGGCGTCGGTCAGCGCGAGAGCCGGCTGTCCGAGTTCCACCACCCGCGCCGCGAGTTCGTGGACGTGGGACGCGCCCTCCCCAAAGCTGAAGAAGCTCTTCGCGTGAAGTTCGACGTAGCCGCTGGACATGACCCCTATCCCGGATGGCGATACCAGACGCCGTCACTTCCGTCCCTGAACAGCGTGAGTCTGCGCCCTCCCGCCTCGGCTACCCTGAAGTAGGTCCTGTTCACCGGACGGGGCAGCCACCACAGGTCCACGCTCCACACATCCTCCATTTCGACCACCCGTCGCCAGCCGTTCCCGATCCGGACCGCGAGCGGCAGATGCAGTTCGCTCTCCCGCACCGACACGAGCGACGGTGCGCGCAGCGACCTGACCGGCCCGGCGCCAAGCGGGTCAAGCGGGGCCCGAAGCGACCTCATCTCCGGCAGCGGGATGCCAGGGAGCGACCTCCACCGCTCTGTAGAGCGCGGGCATCCCTTCCATTGTGCCCCGTAGTCGTCTGTCCACCTCTATCAGCACGGCCCGGCCGCTCTCCCGGGCGTCTTTCAACAGCCCCGCCTGGACGCCGGGCTCGCCTCCGAGGTCGGACAATGACAGGGTGAGATCGTTTATCGGATATTTTGGCGGCTCGTTATCGATGCGTTCTCCCAACAATTCGGAGGCGCGCTCCCAGCGTTCTACCGGGACCTTGAAACGGACCCGGAGCTTCCATGGTCCGGATTCCAGGCCCGACGACTCGATGGCCGACGTTCCCACACTCCTGTTCCTCAGGACAGGTCTTGCGAACGCGCGCCTGAGAAGTATGTCCAGCGCCGCGCGCAGCGTCTCCATCGAGGTGGTGGAAAAGGGCAGCGTGGCGCTCTCGACGATGGACTCCTCCACCTTTCTCGGGACGAACGGCCTGCGGTCCTGTCCGGTGGAGAGTTCCCACGCGGTCGCGCCCTCTCTTCCGAAGCGGTCGAACATCGCCGTCCTGCCCGTTGACGCGACATCTCCCATCAGCCGCAGTCCGAAACGGCGCAGAGCCGACTTCACATCCACGGATACGGGAAGAATGTTTATGGGCAGAGGCGCGAGGAAGGTTGGCGCGTCGTCCGGAGCTTTCACCGCCCTCATGGGTCCGGCGGTCCGGGCAGCGGCGTATGAAGGGAACTTCGAGTCCGCCACTCCGACGCGCGGGTAAAGGTAGTCCGGGACCGCGTTCAGCAACGCAGACACGACGCCAGCCTCCCCATCGTACAGCCTCTCCAACCCATCCAGGCGCACATAGGCCTCTCCGAGACCTCCGTCCTCGACGACATCGCTCACATTCCCAAGCGAGTCGAGCAGACGCGCGAAAGCGCTCCGGTAGTGGGGTTCGTCGTCGTCCAGCGCGATAAGCCCCGGGTGTACGGACATCGCCTGTTGAAGCGTCATGCCAATGCGTATCTCCCTCGCCCCCTGCGCCGCATCGACCACCGGAACTCCGGCGCGCTCGCGATCCACGATGACGAATGCGCTGTCCGCGAGTTCCGGGCGCCTGTACAGTTCCGCCTTGGCCCTGATGTGTGTTATGAATACGCAGGCTGCTCTCACGCCCACCCTCTGCTGTTTTATTTCGGTGGGAGGGAAGCATAACGAATATATGTTCTTACTGTCAAGAAGCGATACAGCGGAAAGGGAGGGAGCGGACGGTGTCGGGGGAAGTCAGACGCCGGTCGAGGGAGGCGGAAATTCAGCCGCGCGAGATCTCAGCCCGGTCTCACGGCGTCTTTTTCGCCTCGGGACCTGGGTTTGCGATGTCGTGTCATAGATTTGACAGGGCCTGTGCAAAGTAATGATTTTAGGTTTCTGGACTCCAGTCCGTTGTTCCCACGAAAGCGGGAACCCGGAGCGACGATACTAGGGAAATAGTAATGATACCGACTTTGCACAGGCCCTGTAGATTTGAGAACATGCGTATAAAATTGATATGGCGCGGTTATAATAAGCTTATACGAATGTTCGTAAAAGCGGCTGTGAAAACAGAGGCCTCGCCTTGTTTCCCAGGCAACGTATTTCGAGCGAATATCGTCGTCTAATTCCCGGATTGGTTTACAGAGGACACTCATAAATCCTTGTATGGCGTGATGCTGGACATCGCATCATTCACAGTAGCAACCAACCTCTTCATCGAGCCTACTATGGACTCGACCTCCTTGGTCTGTCTCGCGGGGTTGCCGCCGGAATACCCATAGGCATCAGGGTTGTCCCAGTAGATGTACCGCTGCGCGCCACGCTGTTCCCATTTCAGTGGCTGACCGAAGCTCCGCTCGAATTCATCCTTCATCTCTACCAGGCGGTCGAAGTAGTATTCTGATTGCGGACGCCAATCGCCTGTGCCCGAAAACCAGACACCTGCCCTGGAGTCTTTGTCCATCACCCGGATGTAGAATCCTATAGGCATATCCTCCCTCGGATACTCGGTCCTCATCTCCTCCGCCCTGGGACGAAGATCATTCGACCAGATACCGAATTCAGCGCATTCCCGCGCCAAAACAGGAAGAACGCGCCCCCACCAATCTCTGTATTTCTGAGAAAGCTCGGGGCTAGTTGATCGCCCGCCGCCCTCGCGCGTCAGAGCGGGGTCAGGGCCAACCCGGCGGACAAGCCGTGGAACGGGTCTGGACTGGTCTATTCTGATGACCTCCACGGTGAACAGGTAGGCCGTGATGGAGGTTTCGTCGTTCAGCCACTTCACCACCCGCATATAACCGGAGCTCGCTTCGGTCGCTATCCACACCGCGCCCCGCGCTCCGAAGGCCACGATGTACTGGATCAGTCCGGAAAGGTGGTCGCCGTCTGCGGCATACAGTTGATTCTCGATAACGATGGGGAACGGTTCATCGGAACCGGGCATCACTGCGTCGCAGAGCAGGTCCACCCGTAAAGTGCCGTTCCAGGCAGAAACCTCCTGCTGAACGGACTTGGGATCTATCTCGAATATCACCTGCTCGTTCAGGTCCGTGATGTTCTCGGCGAGCCACCTTGAGAAGTCCAATTCGTGGGCCCACACCTCGCCGAGGTCTACGTTCTGAACACTCCCGAACTTGTCCATGTGGTCTCTCCATTCTCCAGATACGGAACGAAACTTACTATGCCACAGTAATGAGAGTGGGAGATAGTGTGGGATCTGGCGCCCGACCAGAAATTGTCCGTCCGACTGGGGTATCTGGCGCAAGGACATGCCTCTTAACATTGGAATCCTCAACTCTTGAAAGTCAGATACCGGAGGATCACCATGAGAACCGCGGATAGTATCCCGACCGTCAACTACCACCTGTGGAGACCCTGCAACATGAAATGCGGGTTCTGCTTCGCATCTTTTCAGGACATAGACTCCCGGATACTGCCCAAGGGTCATCTTGGGCGAGAAGACAGTCTCACAGTAGTCGAGCTGCTAGCAGAGGCCGGTTTTCGCAAGATAAACTTTGCGGGCGGCGAACCCACGCTCTGCCCCTGGTTGCCCGATCTTATCTCACGGGCCAGAGAATTGGGTCTCACCACTTCTGTGGTGACCAACGGCAGTCGGCTGACACGCCAATGGCTGGATAGTGTTAGCGGATATCTCGATTGGGTCGCCCTGAGCATAGACTCGGTGGATCCATGCACTCTGTTTCGGATAGGCAGGACAACTCGGTCCGGTCCCATGAGTGAGCGAGACTACCTACAACGAACTGATATGCTCAGTGAGCGCGACATACGAGTTAAGGTCAACACCGTCGTAACGCGTTTCAACCTGATGGAAGACCTCACCGACTTCATAATCGAGGCCCACCCGGAGCGGTGGAAGCTGCTTCAGGTGCTCCCCGTGGAAGGACAGAACGACCGTGGGGTTGGCGAGCATATTATTTCAGAAGATGAATTCGAAAGACACGTGCAGCTGAACCGTCGGGTAGAGGCACATGGAGTCAATGTAGTGCCGGAGAGAAACGACCTGATGAGGGGAAGTTATGTGATGGTGGATCCCGCCGGCAGGTTCTTCGATAACGTGGCCGGGGGCCATACGTACAGTCGCCCCATCATCGACGCGGGAGTGGACGAAGCGTTGAGGGAGGTATCAGTAGATTCTCAGAAGTTTCTTTCGAGGAACGGCCTGTACGACTGGTGAGACGAACGGGCAGATGAATCAGTCTGTGGAGAGAAACAATTGTGTGATACAAAAAGAACTGTTGAACGTGAGTCCGCTCCGCCACTGCCAACCAGTGGGCAGGTACTAGGAGCTTTGGCTGGAAGGCTGAGCATCAAGACCCCCGGATTGAGTCCCAGGACGGTTCGTCGTTTCTTCTCGGGGCGTCTTGATGACATGGTTAAAGAGTCCACGCGTGGGAAGATCATCGAAGCTATCTCCAATGCGTTGGACGAACTGGTAGGGGCACCTCATTGGAATGAAGATAAATCTGCCCCCGGCTCATACTCATGGGCGTCTGTCCTAGATTGGCACGCGCTCAATTGGGATCGGATGAGGGCTTTCCTCCTTCCTAGAATGATGCGTATCTACCCACGAAACCATTCTGTCGTCTGGCGCACCTACATCAGACTCGTCGCCATCGACCTAGCTCTGAGAACGGCAGCCCTCGTGCATCTGACGTCGACGTCTCCGAAAACCTTGGACTTTCTCGAATGGGTGAGCGTGGACCGCCGTGGCTCCTACCTAAACAACATGCGAAGTAAAGCGGGGCTGTCTCTGTACGACTTCACAGATTTCGTAGGAGTATCTCCAACTACTGTGGAAGCATGGCTATACCAAGGAAAACGCCCGGGCGACGATAACCTTGCAAATATTGCGAAGGCTTTTTCCCAGGAGAGTGGGGAGTCTGAGACGGAACTGGTTCTCCGCGAACTCAGAAGGCTCTATCTGACTAGTGACATCGCTGGCCTCTTGGAGGAATTCATAGGGACCGAAGCTGTTTCTGAGATGCTTGGCCGGTTGCGCAGATATTCTTCGCAGGTGTACCAGGTCATTAAAGATGGCACCTTGGTCAGATTTCGCATTGACGACTTAATCGATATCGTGCGCTTCGGCGCGGACTCCAGGCTCTCTGATCCACTGCTGGCCGTGATTAGAACGTTCGAAACGGACGACGAGTGGAAGGAAGACCTCCTGGCGGCAGACTCGGACTGGGTGGGCAGGGTTCTAGCAGTCAACCTCAAAGTCCACCAGACGGAGGAGGAAGAGTTGATCAGGGACACGGATGGCGGTATTCTCAAGAAGTGGGATGTCAGTAACCCCGTGGCCTTCGCTCACTACCAACGTTCCATGGAGTTAAAGCAGCAGGGAAGAATACACGAGGTGTTGTCGGAGGTCGCCAAGGCAGCTGAGTTGGACCCTTTGGACCCCGCAAACTACTTTACATTGGGTTCGGTCAAGGGTGCAATTGGCGCGCATCAAGGGGACAGGGCCCTTGTCAGAGAGGCCCTGGATGCTTGTTGGATGGCGGTGAAATTGGACCCGGATTGGATTCTCCCATGGACTGAAATCGGATGGTTGCTGCTCAGAACCGGCAGAGCAGAAGAGGCTGTTGAGCACCTGAAGGGCGTGAGACCGGAATGTGGTCCACTCGACTCTCGCTACTACGATGCATTGGGATTGGCCCTGTACGAATTGGGAGAGCTTACCGAAGCTCTCGCGACTTTTCAGTCGTCGTTGGAGTTGAACCCAAACGATCCACGAATTGCGTTTGCGGCCGCGGCCACCGCCCTTCAGGCTGGAGATAACATCAAGTTCAACCGTTACCGCAAGATGGCCCGCCACGTGGGAGTCTCCGACCGGTGGGCCCAGGCCCTGGAACTGATGAAGGAAATAAAGGCGGCCTTTCCGACGTTGGACATCACAAAGGGTCCCGACCACGAGATTGTCGCTCCAGATGGGGGCATTGCAGGCAATCTCGGCGGTCCGGAGGTCCACTTCGCCAGTGCGAAATCCCATTTCCTGAAGGGTGACGACGGGAGGGCAATCTCAGACCTGGATAAGGCCATCAGTCTCGACCTGGGCAGTGCGCCTGGGTATCTGCTTCGGGGTATCGTCTACGGTTATATGAAAAAATATGATCGTGTGATCGACGATATGTCCCATGCGATTCGCCTCAATCCCCGCGAATCGATGGCATATTACTACCGCGGAATGGCATATGGAGAACTGAATGCACTTGACCGCGCCATCTCCGATATGACCCAGGTCATTCGCCTGAGCCCGGACCATGTGGATGCATATCGAGTGAGGGGAGACTGCCATCGTTACGGGGAGGAGTACGACCTAGCGATAGTAGATTACGATACTGCCCTAGGCCTCGATCCCGAGGACGGTTCTTCCTTTCTTGGACGGGGCGCGGCTTATCGAACGAAGTTGGAGTTCCGCAAAGCGATTGCAGATTATGACGAAGCTGTTCGCCTGGACCCTGAGAACCCGCTGACGTATCGGTTCCGAGGAGAAGCCAACCTTGGCGATGGGAATTACGAACGGGCAACTACCGACTTCGACATCGCATTGCGAATTGACCCCATGGATGCGATAGCGTTCCGCAGCAGAGGTGACGCTCGTCTCTTCAGCGGGTACTTTGACCTGGCGATGGAGGACTTCAGTGCAGCGCTTGAACACGATCCCAATAGCGCGTCAGCCTACTACGGTCGCTCCTTGGTTCACATGGTTAATGGAAATAACGACGAAGCAGAGACTGACCGACGTCGGGCCTTGGAACTGGGATATGATGAGGCTACCTGATGTCGCAGCAACTGTGGGAAAAGGTTGACTGGATGTTTCTGCCATTGGTTGGGGGTTCACGAGGGAAGCCGTCTGCAAATCGAGAATGTGATTGACCAGCATGGGTTGGGACATGAACTCTGAGGAAGAGGACATCCTAGCGAAGTTTCAGAACCTTCGCGTGTGGAGCAGATATGGCGTCCGCGCGCCGTATAAACCCATGCTTGCAATATGGGCGATTGGCAGATGTCTGAGCGCTGAGCCACGGTTAGCATCATTCGACACCGTCCACCATGAACTCACGAGGCTGATCCGACTCTTTGGACCGCATCATAGGAGTGTTCCCACCGCGTACCCGTTCTGGCGAATGCAGCATGATGGACTGTGGGAGATCGACAGACCGGACATCGTTCGCTTGGACTCCTCAGGAAATGCTCATGTCTCCAGTCTCAGAGAACTCGGTATCAGAGGCGGTCTGACCGAACCGATCTACAAGACCTTTCAAGACGATCAAGATCTGGCGTGGCGAGCAGCTCTGTCCCTTCTCGAATCACACTTTCCGGATTCAATGCACGACGATATTCTTCAGGCGACCGGATTCAATGACACGCCATTTGTGGACGACGACCAGATGGTGGAATTGACGATACGCCGCCGCAGGCGTGACGGCGCCTTCAGGGCACGGGTACTCGACGCCTACGATGGCAGGTGCGCTGTCTGCAAGCTGTCTCTGGAACTGCAGGAACATACTGTCGGGTTGGAGGCGGCCCACATTCACTGGCACGCGTATGGTGGACCCCCGGAGGTCCGCAATGGGCTGGCGCTCTGCGTACTCCACGACAAACTCTTTGATCTGGGCTCATTCACAGTGGATGAGGATCTCAGGGTGCTGGTATCCAGCTATCTGACCGGCCACGGTAAAGAAATCGCTATCGGCCAGTATGAAGGTGGGAGTCTCTATGTACCCACCGGACTGGACAGCGGCCACCGTCCCGCTCCCGAATACCTCGACTGGCATCGAAGGCAGGTATTCAATGCCCACCCATAGCCATATAAGCGATGCGCATTCGCGGCTGTTCTAATCCCTCTCACTTCTCGGAAGCGGATATCGGACCTGTGCGCGTCGCGGTGCGTGGATTACAAAGCCGCGAGTGCTACAATAAAGTCGCTATCCCCCGATTCAAGATTGTGAAAGGTCGCTGATGCAGGATCCGCAGATAGGCAGAATATCGAACTTCATCTGGAGCGTGGCCGACGACGTGCTGCGCGACCTGTACGTGCGCGGCAAGTACAGGGACGTCTTGCTTCCCATGACGGTTCTCAGACGCCTCGACGCGGTCCTTGAGCCCACGAAGGAAGCCGTCCTGAATCGGAAGAAGATGCTGGACGACGCGGGGATCGTCGCCCAGGACGGACCGCTCAGGCAGGCGGCGGGCCAAGATTTCTACAACGCGTCGCCCTTCACGCTGAAGGGCCTGCTGGACACGAGCAGCCGGCAGCAGCTTCGGGCCAACTTCGAGGCGTACCTGGACGGCTTTTCCTCCAACGTCCAGGACATACTCAGGAACTTCGAGTTCCACAACCAGATCCCGAGACTGTCGGCCGCGGACGCTCTCGGCACACTGATCGAAATGTTTACCTCGCCCGACGTCAACCTGTCTCCCGAGCCAGTCCTGGACGGCGACGGGGAAATTGTGATTCCAGGGCTGGACAATCACGCGATGGGCACCATATTCGAGGACCTGGTGCGCCGTTTCAACGAGGAGAACAACGAGGAGGCGGGCGAGCACTGGACGCCCAGGGACGCCGTGCGGCTCATGTCCCGGCTCATCTTCGACCCGGTGGCCGATTCCATAGGTCCACGACCTACCTGATGTACGACGGTGCGATTGGAACGGGCGGTATGCTGACCGTGGCTGAACAGACGCTGCAGGACCTCGCGGCGCGATAAGCGGGTGTCCACCCACCTGTACGGCCAGGAGATAAACGCCGAGACCTACGCTATCTGCAAGGCCGACCTGCTCCTCAAGGGGGAGGGCAACTCCGCCGACAACATAGTTGGCGGGCCGGAGCATTCCACGCTGTCGAACGACGCCGCGGTATCCCAATCCAACTGGCCGCGGACCTTCGACTTCATGCTGAGCAATCCGCCCTACGGCAAGAGTTGGAAGAACGACCTCGCCAGGATGGGCGGCAAGAAGGGCATGAGCGACCCGCGCTTCGTCATCAGCCACGCCGGGGATCCCGAGTACTCGCTTGTGACCAGGGTCAGCGACGGTCAGATGTTGTTCCTGGCCAACATGCTCAGCAAGATGAAGGACACGCCGCTCGGCAGCCGGATCGCGGAGGTCCACAACGGCAGCTCGCTGTTCACCGGCGACGCCGGTTCGGGCGAGAGCAACATCCGCCGCTGGATCATCGAGAACGACTGGCTGGAGGCCATCGTCGCTCTGCCGCTGAACATGTTCTACAACACCGGCATCGCAACCTACGTCTGGATTCTGTCCAACAGGAAGCCGGAACATCGCAGGGGATACGTGCAGCTGATAGACGCCAGCAAGTGGTTCACGCCGCTGCGAAGAAACCTGGGACAGAAGAACTGCGAACTATCCGACGAGGACATCGACCGGATATGCGAGACGTTCATGGGCTTCGAGGAGAGCGAGCAGTCCAGGATATTCCCGAACGAGGCGTTCGGGTACTGGAAGGTGACGGTTGACCGTCCGCTGAGACTGGTGGGTATTGACCCCGAGCGCACCTATAACGCCAGGGAGATCAGGGAACTCAGGGCGACGGCCGAGCGATCTGAGGACGCTCCCGCGGTCATCAAGAGGATTCACGGGCGGGGTACGGCTCCCGATCCGCTGCGTGGGCTATTCGAGAGGAATATCGGCGACAGGGCCGTGGTGGTCGAGTACGAGCGCGACAACGACCTGCGGGATACCGAGCAGGCGCCGCTGCTGGAAGAGGGCGGCATAGACGCTTTCCTGCGGCGCGAGGTACTGCCTTACGCTCCAGATGTCTGGTACGACCCCGGCAGTGTTAAGATCGGCTACGAGATCAGCTTCACGCGGCACTTCTACAAGCCCGATCCGATGCGACCACTCTCCGAGATCATAAGTGACATCAGGGCATTGGAAAGGGAGTCCGAAGGGCTGTTGACAGAGATCATGCTGGAAAATTAGATGGCAGGGTGACTACTTGAGAATCAAGACCATTCGTATACAACCACCTGGCTACAAGCGTTTTAACGACCTCACTATTTGCGACATCCCCGAATCCGCCCGCGTCGTCGTCTTAATTGGGCCAAATGGGTCGGGGAAGTCCTCTCTTTTCGACGCCTTCCTGCTGAAGTCATGGTCTGCTAGGAGCAATTATAGTGTTTCAGGAAACGACAACTACGGGGGGTACTATAGCCGGAGTTCAGATGATGGAGCGCAGAACACCCATGAAATAGCACAGAGGATAGAGGTCAAGTTTCATTCTCGCCAGGCGCTGACCCAGGAAGAATGGTCTGCGGCGTTCAACATACGGTCTGCTTACAGAAATGAGTCCGACTTTCGCCTCGATGCGATTCAGGCTGTCGAGTCGGCACACGCGTCCGATAGATTTCAACGGATCATTGATGCTGACCAGGCTGTGTCCGACAATTACAGACGTTTAGTTTGGAGACGTCAGGCGGACATAGACAGGGATGCGCCCGAAGTTATGACCATTGGACGGTATCGCAGAGAATTTCTCAGCGACCTCCAGACGGCGATGGAAGGCCTCTTCACTGACCCGACACTTAGGCTTCAAGACTTTGGTGGAATCCAGGACGCCGGCACTTTCCGCTTTTCTAAAGGGACAGCCGAAGATTTTCATTATAAAAACCTATCGGGGGGAGAGAAGGCAGCATTTGACTTACTGCTTGACATATTCGTGAAGCGTCCCGAATACCAAGATGCCATATATTGCATTGACGAACCGGAAGCACACGTCAATACAGCTCTTCATGGTTCTCTTCTCAAGGCGATGCTCAAGCTTGTGCCGGAAGAGTCCCAGTTGTGGCTTGCGACTCACTCCATAGGATTCGTCAGGGAGGCATACGAGTTAATGAAACAGGAAGGCAACGTGGCGTTCTTGGACTTCGGGACTCACGATTTTGACCTTCCTGCGGTAATTCGTCCACATGTCCCTAACCGCGTATTCTGGCAGAACGCATACAATGTGGCTCTTGACGACCTCTCAAACCTGATAGCTCCTGAGAACATCGTAATATGCGAGGGTAAGAAGTTCGAGGCCGACAAGGGCTTTGACGCCGCCTGTTACAATCGTCTCTTCGCCGATATTCACCCTGAGACACTCTTTATCTCCTACGGAAGCTCCACCGAGGTTAAGAACAGTCAGAATCTAATCCGGGTTCTCCAGGCTGTAACAGAGGGCACCACGGTATGGTCAGTGATTGACCGCGACGACATGACTGACGATGAGAGAACTCAGAGCATTGAAGCCGGAGTATGTGTTCTACGAAGACGGGAGCTGGAGAATTATTTGTATGACCCAGAGGTCCTGCGGACTTTTCTGAGCCGAAATGGGAAGGAGAGTCTGACGGACGCAGTTTTGAATAAGAGACAGGAATTGCTGAACGATTCACAGATGCCGGACAATATCAAGGACACAACACAGCAGTTGTTCGGATACATTCGGGCGAAGACCCGGATCGCTAATTTAGGCAACAGGCGCGAGGGCTTCACACTGACCCATTTGATTCCGGCATTGCGGGAGACGCCCGACGTATTTCAGGAACTCTTAGAAGATGTCTTCCCACAGGACTCGGGTGTTGGATCCTAGTTCAGGTCAAAAGCCTCCTAATACCTACTCTTTAGGATATGCCCCGGACCAGAGGAGTCTGTCCATTTTGATAAACCCTTACCCTTCTTACAAAGACTCCGGAATGAAGTGGCTTGAACACATACCAGCACATTGGACCGTGGACCGTGGGAAGCGACTGCTAAAGAAGATGGACCGTTCCGTTAGAGACACGGACGACGTCGTAACATGCTTTAGAGATGGGGTTGTAACTCTGCGAAAGAATCGGAGGACGGAGGGGTTCACTGAGTCGCTGCAGGAGATAGGCTATCAAGGTATTCGAGTGGGAGATTTAGTAATCCATGCTATGGACGCCTTCGCAGGTGCTGTCGGAGTCTCTGACTCGGACGGAAAGGGTACGCCCGTTTACTCTGTTTGTAGGCCAGAGTATCGAGCGAATGCTTACTACTATGCTTTCGCGATACGGGAGATGGCTAGGAGCCGATGGATTGCCGCACTCGCTAAGGGGGTTCGTGAGAGGTCTACAGACTTTCGTTATGCTGCGCTCGCTGCGGAGCCACTTCCAGTCCCATCCTTGGCAGAACAGACCGCCATCGTGCGCTATCTCGACCACGCCGACAGTCGCATCCAGAGCTACATCAGCGCCAAGGAGCGACTCATCGAGCTGCTGACCGAGCAGAAACAGGCTGTCATCAATCAGGCCGTTACCCGGGGCCTCGATCCCAACGCTCCTCTCAAGCACTCCGGCGTCGAGTGGCTTGGTGATGTACCAGCTCATTGGAACATTGCGGCTTTGAGGTACAGATACGCACAGTGTCTCGGCAAAATGCTAGATTCTAAAACCATAACCGGATACCAGTCACTCCCTTATCTGCGGAATATCGATGTCCAGTGGGATAGAATTAATATACGGGACCTTCCCACGATGGATATTGCGCCTGATGAGTACAGCCGCTATACAGTTGAGCAGGGCGACTTGCTTGTATGTGAGGGTGGCGAGGTGGGCCGAAGTGCTATCTGGTCTGGAGGGCTTGACAGATGTGGATTCCAGAAGGCACTGCACAGACTTAGGCCTCTCAACACTGAACGAGATGTTCAGCGCTTCATGTATTACGTCCTACGTGCGGCGGCGGTAGGAAACGCATTTAATGATGGTCAACTCAGTACCATCATGCATTTGACGGGAGAAAAGTTGAGAGCACATCGATTTCCTTTCCCCTCTATTTCTGAACAGCTAGAAATTGTTGGATACCTGGACAAGACAACAGCAGACATCGACACCGCGATTGACCATGCTCACCGCCAGATAGACCTGATGCAGGAATACCGGACCCGGCTCATTGCCGACGTCGTCACCGGAAAACTGGACGTCCGCGGCGCGGGCGAGATCGAGATAGAGATGCCAACATCATAGCCCCGGGGAGTCCGGCGATTGTACTGGACATGGGACGAGGACAAGAACAGCGAGAACATACGAAAACACCGAATCAGCTTCGAGACCGCCATGCTCGCGTTTCAGGACGAGCTGGCCGTAACCGAGGACGACCCAAACCCCGATGAACGAAGGTTTCAGACCACCGGAATGGTGGGCATGGCTACACTGATCGTCATCCACACGCTGCCCGAGTATGACCCGAGATTCGGGGGCGAAGTCGGCAGGATAATAAGCGCTCGAAGGGCCACGCCCAGTGAGAGGAGGAAGTATGAGAGTGAAAGTTTCTGACCTGACTCCTAATCAGAGAGCGGAGCTCGAAGCGCTCATGGACCTGCCGGAGGACGAGATAGACACCGACGACATCCCGGAAATCCTCGAGTGGAGAAATCCCCGGCGCGGTCTCTTCGCCGGATCTCCAAGCGTAAAGGCCGAACCCAAGGCTGAAGCGGATATCCCCGGGGAATCGGGCGCCGTCAGGCGCGCCACCGACACCAGCGAGCGCGGCCTCGAGGACATCATCTTCAGTTCCATGACAGGCGCCGGCTGGCTGCCGGGCAGCTCCAACGACTACGACCGCGAATACTGCGTTGACCTGGCGCAGCTGTCCGCCTTTCTCAGAGACACCCAGCCGGACACCACAGAGGCGCTCGCGCTGGACGGCGACAACATCACAAGACAGCGCTTTCTGGCGAGACTGAAGCGGCAGGTGACCGACAGGGGCGTGGTGGAAGTTCTCCGCAACGGCGTCAGGCATGGGCAGCACAACATCACGTTCTTCTACGCCACGCCGTCCGCCGGCAACGAGAGGGCGCGGGAACTTCACGCCCTGAACCGTTTCTCCGTAACCCGCCAGCTGCGCTACAGCGCCAGAAACACCGGCCTGGCCCTCGACCTCGCGCTGTTCATCAACGGCCTGCCGGTGGCGACCTTCGAGCTGAAGAACAGCCTCACCAAGCAGACCGTGGCGGACGCCGAGGAGCAGTACAAGCGCGACCGCGATCCGCGCGAGGACCTGTTCAGGCTGGGCCGCTGCATGGCCCACTTCGCCGTTGACGACCAGCAGGTCCGGTTCTGCACCGAGCTCAGGGGAAAGGCGTCCTGGTTCCTGTCTTTCAACAAGGGCAGGGACGGCGGCGCTGGCAATCCCGTCAACCCGGACGGCCTCATGACCGAGTACCTGTGGAGGGATACACTCTCCAGGGAGAACCTCACCGACATCATCGAGAACTACGCCCAGCTCATCCAGACGACGGACCCGAAGACCAGGAAGAAGAGCAGGACCCAGATTTGGCCGCGCTATCACCAGCTCGACGTCGTGCGTGAGCTGCTCGCGGACGCCCAGGAGAAGGGCGCCGGCCAACGCTACCTGGTGCAGCACTCCGCGGGAAGCGGCAAGTCCAACTCCATAGCGTGGCTGGCGCACAGGCTGGTGGACCTGCGAAGGAACGACGCTCCGGTCTGCGACTCCATCATCGTCGTCACCGACCGGCTTATTCTGGACGCGCAGATAGAGGAGACCATCAGACAGTTCACCCAGGTGAGCGCGACGGTGGGCCACGCGGAGCGTTCCAGCAACCTCCGCGAATTCATAGAGGGCGGCAAGAAGATCATCATCTCCACGGTGCAGAAGTTCCCGTTCATCCTGGACGAGATGAGCGGCGACTTCAGCGACCGAAACTTCGCAATCATCATAGACGAGGCGCACTCCAGCCAGGGCGGCCGCGCGTCCGCGGCAATGTCCAGCGTGCTGTCCTCGGGCGATTCAGAGGATGAAGAGGAGACCTTCGAGGACCGGATCAACAGGATCATCGAGTCCAAGAGGATGCTCGCCAACGCCAGCTACTTCGCATTCACCGCCACCCCGAAGAACAGGACGCTGGAGCTGTTCGGCGAGTCGGACCCTCAGCCGGACGGAACTATCAGACATCTTCCGTTCCACAGCTACACGATGAAGCAGGCCATCCAGGAGGGCTTCATACTGGACGTGCTGGGCAGCTACACGCCGGTAAGCAGCTACTACAACCTGGTCAAGATGATAGAGGACGACCCGGAGTTCGATTCGAAGAAGGCGCAGAGAAAGCTCCGCCGCTACGTGGAGGGCCATGAGCGCGCCATCGGCATGAAGGCCGAGATCATGATGGACCACTTCCACGAGAAGGTCGCCGGCCCCAGGAAGATCGGCGGCCAGGCGAGGGCGATGGTCGTAACCGACGGCATACGCCGCGCCATAGACTACTACCACGCCATCAAGAGCTACCTGGAAGAGCGCGGCAGCCGGTACCAGGCAATAGTGGCCTTCTCCGGCGAGCATGAGTACGGCGGCGCGAACGTGACCGAGACCTCGCTGAACGGCTTCCCTTCCGGCCGGATAGCGGACAAGATACAGGAGGAGCCCTACCGCATCCTGGTGTGCGCCGACAAGTTCCAGACCGGCTACGACGAGCCGCTGCTGCACACGATGTACGTTGACAAGACCCTCTCCGGAATAAGGGCCGTCCAGACGCTATCCAGGCTCAACCGCGCCCATCCGAAGAAGCACGACGTGTTCGTCCTGGACTTCATGAACGACTCGGACACGATCCAGGACGCCTTCTCCGACTACTACCGCACCACCATCCTGTCCGACGAGACCGACCCGGACAAGCTGCACGACCTCAGGGCCGCCCTGGACGGCTGCCAGGTCTATTCCGAGGAGCGGATAGACGAACTCGTGAGGATGTACCTCGACGGCGCTGAGCGCGACAGCCTCGACCCGATACTGGACTCCTGCGTGGAGGTGTACCGGACTGAGCTCGACGAGGACGGGCAGGTGGACTTCAAGGGAAAGGCCAAGGGATTCGTCCGGTCATACGCCTTCCTCGCGCAGATACTCCCCTATGAGGACATCGGGTGGGAGAAGCTGTCCATCTTCCTGAACTTCCTGATACCCAAGCTGCCCGCGCCGGTGGAGGAGGACCTGTCCAAGGGGATCCTCGAGGTCATAGACATGGACAGCTACCGGGTGGAGAAGCGGGCGACCGAGGCCATACTTCTGGAGGACGAGGACGCCGAGATAGATCCCGCGCCGGCGTCCGGCGGCGGGTACATACCGGAACCGGAGATGAACCCCCTGTCGGTCATTCTGGAGGAGTTCAACGGTCTGTGGGGCGCCGAGTTCACGGACGCCGACCAGGTGGGTGAACTCATTGCCGGGATTCCCGAACAGGTTGAGGCCAGGGACGCCTATCGGAACGCACGCCAGCATCCAGACGAGGAGAACGCTCGAGTCGAGCATGACCGCGCGCTTGACGATGTGCTGATAGGCACGATCCAGTGCGGCGCCGAGCTCTACAAGCTGTACACGGAGAACGAGGACTTCCGGCGCTGGCTGAGCAATAGGTCGTTCAGCGCGACCTATAAGACGTCGACTTCAGAGGGATGAGCTCATCACACGCGAAAGCCGACTTGATACGGTTCTATCAGTTTCCCGGATCGCTGGGTATTCGAGAATTACTGCCGAACTCGATCAATCTAATGTGTTCGAAAGGGGAGGAGTGTGCTTCTTTTTGGTTGCCCTGCCCACGCGGGTCTATCTCCGCGTGAGCGGATTCCTAGACTTCACGGAAGACTTGGAGTCCCCGAATGACTAATGCAGAGCTAATCGAAAAAGCATTGACTTGGTTAGACGAGGCAGAAGAATTAGCCTGTAGGAATTCCCCAGTCGAGGGAATTCAGCTCGCTCTCGACATAGCACGCGGCTACGAGGAAGCATCTACCGAACTGCGGCAATTAGTCACCTGGCCACTCAGGCCGCATCGAGGAAGTCATGACGAATAGAGAAGGCTGGAATATCGCCCTAAAGACGCTAATGTGGGCGATGCTTACCCTACTCGGTATGGCAATCACGCTTATGGAAGGCGAGCCGCTCGGCGGAGATTATTACAAGCCGCCGCCAAAGGAGATTCTCATATCAGATTTCGACGGAGACGGTGTAGAGAACTGGCCGTCCTCGGATGACGAGTAAGGAAGGCTGGCGCTTCGCAGGAACTTTTCATTATTGATAGACAGGTTTGGGACCTGCAAGTCCGGTCAGGACGTCTTGCCGATCCTGAACATTGTCGTCCCACACTCGCCGCCCGATGTCGTTTACAAGGTAGTTACCCTACCACACGGAGCTGATAGGGTTCGCACTCCTTTTATCATGTCAACGAGAGCCAGCTGCCAACTTCAAAGGCTGAGTTCCGCTTTCCGTTTTGTCGAGGTCTCGCTCACAGGGTCTTCCATTTCAGTCGATACAAAGCTGGACGCCTACTGTTGCCACACTGGAGTTGCAGGATAGTGACATCATGCGTCTTTGGTTCTCGGACGTTCAATGCTCACCCGTAGGCTGGTGATCCCATTTTTCAGCCAGGTTCCGCTTCGAAACTCCGACCTGCTTCTCAGGTTGCCGATCACATTCGATGATGCACTCATGCGTGAGGCATCCCAGCGGTGAACCTCTCTGCGGCCATCGCTGTATGACACTTCAAGCCACGCTTCCCTAGTGCGTAGCAAGGCGTCTAAGAAGTCTGCGGAGTTCTGCGGATCCAGAGTGATCGGAAGGGTGGGGCCCTTCCCTTTTTTGTGCTTTCGGTTCGCTGGAGGCGCGTTGGTTTCCCGAGGCACCACCAGCGGGGGACTCCCCTCAAGTGCGTCAGTTAGGGCATGAGCGCGCCCTGCCAGAAATTGCTCAACTAACTCTGGCTCCGGCTTAAACCCGCAAATGCGCTCAGTAGTTTCTGAGATTAAGTCAACCAGGAGTTCATCGGGAGTTTCGACGATTTGCTTCCAAGCCGTGACAAGGGTTTCGTCGATAATTTCGGCTCGCTGTTGCGATTTGACCAAATCTTCGGCAGCGCTTACCGCCTGTCCACTACTCACCCTTTCCAGAGAAAGATATTCTATGAACCGCTGTTCCACGATGTTTGGTTCCTGGTCCTCAAGGTCGATGGTCAAGAACCGTCTCTGTTCCCAACTTCCCGCTTGCAAGGGGACATAGAGCCGCCAGGTCCGCCCGTTGGTTAATACGGCCAGTTTTACCCCTTCTTGAAAGCAATACTCCAATAGCTGCTGTTGATGTCGTTCCAGATTTTCGCTGGGGCGTTTGACCTCGATGAATACGGCGTTGGGTGAGCCTGGCCTGAGCGCGTAATCGACGCGGCGGCTTCCAACCGTATATTCGGGAACAACCTGCGAAATGTCGAAAGTGTCCCATCCGGCTGTTGTTGCTCACCATAAATGTCATGACCTAACTGTTCAGCAACAATGTCACAATGGAGAACGTGACGTTGAACCAACGGGAACAGACAAGACTTCAGATCCTCAATAGTCTATTGGCGGAGCATATGGCGATAGATCAGGCAGCTACTCTGATGGGAGTGAGCGCGCGCCACACTTGGCGACTTCTGGCGGCTTACAGAAAGGATGGCGCAGCCGCACTCGCTCACAGCCACCGAGGACGCAGAGCTCCCAACACAACACCAGAGAAGACAAAGGCCGAAGTGCTGCGTCTCGCTCGGACCCGGTACTCAGGAACCAACCACACCCACCTGAGCGAGTTGCTGAGAGAACGTGAGGGTATAGACATAGCTCGCAGCACGCTGCGACGGATACTGGTTGAAGCCGGAGTGAACAGTCCGCGCCGCCGCCGCCCGCCGAAGCATCGTGTTCGTCGGCAGCGTATGCCGAGCGAGGGGATGCTGATACAGATAGACGGCAGCTACCACAGGTGGCTCGGAGACGATGGACCTCGGTTCATGCTGCTTCTGGCTGTGGACGACGCCACGGGCAGGGTGGCAAGCGCCCTGTTCTGTGAGTATGAGAACACACGAGACTACTTCCTGCTGATGCGGGGTCTGATCCAGCGTTATGGGATACCCATCGCCCTGTACACAGACCGACACTCCGTCTTCAAGCATGTACCCGGGGGCGGACTGCCGAGCGCTCCAACCCAGTTCAGTCGCGCGATGGACGAGCTTGGGATACAGATGATCTTTGCGCTGTCTCCTCAGGCCAAGGGCCGTGTGGAGAGAGTGGCTGGAACCTTCCAGGACAGACTTGTAACCGAGCTTCGACTCGCGGGCGCGACCACCATCGAAGACGCCAAGATCGTTCTGGAGGCCTTCATCGACTCCTTCAACGAGCGCTTCGGCGTACCGGCGCGGGAACCTGAAGTCGCCTACCGTCCAGTGGACGAAGAGACATGCCTGGATCGGGCGCTGTGCTTCAGGCACAGTCGCAAGGTGGCAAAGGACAACACCGTGAAGTACCGACAGAGTACGCTTCAGCTGCTGCCCGGCACGGAGCGACCGACCTACGCTGGATCGAAGGTGGACGTGCTCGAGGGACTGGACGGTGAGCTGGTCGTTGAACATGAAGGTCAGATCATCCCCAGCCAGGAGGCTCCGTCCCATCCGAACATCCTGCGCAGTGTCAACGGACACTCTTCACATGCACCGCCGGACCATAACGGCTTGGGCAGTCGGTGGGCGACGGTTCTGGCAGCGCTCGACAGGGAGAGAGCGGAAGAGAGCGACCGCGAAGCCGTCTATAGGGAACGAAAGAAAGCGGCGCCCCTGCCAAGGAAGCCCACTCCGAAGCAGGTAGCAAGGTGGGAGGCGGTTCACGCAGCGAAGCGCAAGGGCCTATCGATCAGAGGCATCACCCGGGAGACGGGGGTCCACAGGAATACGGTGAAAAAGTACCTGAAAGCTGAGAGTCCACCGATGACGCCCTCTCGGAGAAAGGTGGAAGCAACGTAGTCTGATACCATGGCGACCCAAGCAGGTGACATTCTTGCTGGTCACTTACCCTGACATTTATCCTGAACTTCGACAATCCGGCAAGGCTGAGGAGCTTGAGCACTACTCCCTGCTTGGTGGCGGATTCATCCAGGACACTCGAGCGTAAGGTGCTTTTGATTCGCTCAATTGCTTGGGCAATCATATCGGTTATGCTCCTGTTTCTACAGAGGAATGCAAAGACGGGTTCCTTTTCGTTGCCAGATGCTCCAACGATAGGGAATGTGTCACGAGTTTACCCGCGTAGCTGGAATTGAGCAAAATTCGGCTGGACGCCTGAGGTTATTTTGCATAACCTCCGCGGCCTTCCGGCGGGGTCTGTGCCGTTTTCCTTGGCGGTTCGATGTTTCAATCACATGATCGAACGGAGCTGCCTCTGGTTCCCCGCATGGCTTCGCAACTATGGCCTGGGAATCGAAGGAAACGGAATCCAGTGTCGTCCTAACCTGTCTGCACTTGCGCTCTACCTACCATCATGCCGGATACCAGGCGAGTCAGAAGGGTATGAAGCGTGTGGAGTCTATATTCGGTTGGATGAAGGTGATTGATTAGCGAGTCGAGTCTGGAGAAGACGGTAAGGAGGAGTGGCTGGGAACAGGGGCGCCATCGAACACGTCGCAGAGTGCTGGCGCGGAGGGTGGAGGATGAGTCGCTGGTGAATGCGAAGAACGGCTACGCGCCCCGACATCCTCCCGGTTCAAAAATGCCGCCAGCTCCCTAGGAGCCTGTCCGAGTATAGGTGATTGATTATGGGGTATGGTCCAAGCAGTGGACGGCGACAACTATCTTTGCCGCTCGTAGAGTTAAGCGTCCAGATTGTTTCTCGAACATCGTTCCGCTCGTCACCTCAGACGGGTTACTTGCGCTTGCGGCGGGTCGTTTCAGCCGCGCTCTGGCGGGCGGCCTGACCCCAGACCTGAACAGCTTCAGAAGGTTATGGCCCATGCAGATCAGTAGCCACTCGCCGTTCACCTTGTCCAGACCCCGCAGCAAGAATTGCCGAAAGCCCCGACACTGCTTGACCTGTCCGAATACAGGTTCCACTGTTCCCATCCGCAAGGCGTAACGCTCTCTGCCACGCTTCGTCCGCAGCTTGCGGCGCATCCGGTCTCTGGCCGACAGATGTCTGGGTATTCGACCCCGGGGAGCGGGCGGCGCCACCCTGCCATGGCGCGTCTTCTCAGGAGCTATGAACGGCTCCACTCCCAGCGCGTGAATGTTCTCAACCGCCTCTGCCGAGTAGTAGCCCGCGTCTGCGGATAACTCACGGAGAACTGCGCCTGAGTTGGCTATGGTCTCCTCCATCATGACTGCCGCCTGACGCTTGTCCGAGGACTGGTTGGTCGCGCGCGCCGCCACTATCACCTGGTTTGCGCTGTCCACCACCGCCTGGCAGTTGTATGCCTGAACGAATGCCCGACCTCCGGGGGCGGGCATGATACGCGATTCGGCGTCGGTGAAATTGCGCTGCGCCCTCTCGTCCGGAACACCCGGACGCTTACGACCCGCAGCCTCCGCCCGCTCCGCGTCAGCCTGAGCCTCCGCTTCCAGCGCAGACATCGCCTCCCGTATCTTCTTCAGCCGACCTTCACGAAAGGACAGCTCCGCAGGCAACTCGTCTCCCCGCTTCTCCCCGCCGTATCGCCGGTCTTCCTCCTCATCCACCTCACAAGCTCGTCGCAGCAACTCATCCACCTCAGACTCCAACTGAGCCGACTTCTCCTTCATGCGTCCGTAACTCATCGCCTTATGCTTCGATGCGTTCGCCTTGACCTTCGTCCCGTCCAACGACACGTGTCCCAGCTTGACCAGACCCGCCCGCTGGCACAGAACCAGCACCTGCAGGAACAGCTCAGACAACTCAGACAGGTGATCCTTGCGAAAGTCGGATATGGTCCTGAAGTCCGGCGTGTTGTTGGCCGAAAGTACCCGAAACGCGATGTCCTCGCACAGACGCTGGGCGATCCGCCGCGAGGAGGCAACCCCGATACAGTAGCCGTAGAGCAATACCTTGACCATCATCCGGGGGTGATAGGGCGGGCCGCCTCGACTCTCCCGCTCGTACACGGATGTGATCGCGGACAGGTCCAGATGATCCACGATGTCGGAGATGAAGTACGACAGATGGTCCGGAGGCAGCCACTCCTGCATTGCTACCGGAAGCAGAAACTGCTGGTTCGGATCGTAGGAACGGTATGTCTTGCTCATCGGTGGCTCCACATGCTTGGTAGTCCCATCATCATACCCACAATAGCTCGCCAACGGTATTACTCGGACAGGCTCCTAGTGCGAACCTATTGCGATTCACATGCCAGTTCGGCCGAGACCGCCAGCGGCAGCGTGAACTGCGGTCCCCAATCCTCCTACCACCTGTGATGGCTGCCGTCTATCTGTATCAGCATCCCTTCCCGCGGCACCCCTGGCGGGGTATCCTGTGCCTGAATGGTCGACGATGGCGGGGACCGGAGAGGCCGGCTCCCACCGGGAGCCACCGCTGAACATCGACACGGAACAGGGTCGAATGCAGGTCACTATTAACACAAGACCCTTCTAAAATTAAGAGATCCTAAGTACGATAGCCGCGATTATAGACGACGCGACGTCTGGACACGGTTCAGGAGGTGAAGCATGACTACGCAGCAGCCGATTCGTATTGGACTGATTGGGGCGAATATTCACCAGGGTTGGTCGCCACGGGCGCACCTGCCGGCGTTGGCGGCGCACCCACATTTCGACCTGGCAGCCGTCTGCACCACGCGACAGGAGTCGGCGGACGAGGCGATGGCGGCATACAACGCGGACGGCGCGTGGAATGACTACAACCGGATGCTGTCCGATGCCGACATCGAGGCCGCCACCATCTCGCTGCGGGTGCCATTACACTACGAGCCGACCATGGCGTCGCTGCGGTCCGGCAAGCACACCTTCACCGAGTGGCCGCTGGGTCGCACCACCGCCGAGGCCGTCGAGATGGCTGAAGCGGCCCGGCGGCAAGGCGTCGGGACGGCAGTGGGTCTGCAGGCGCGCGCCAATCCCGCCATCGTCCACCTGCGAAATCTGGTGGCCGATGGGTATGTGGGCCGGGTGATGACCTGTCATGTGCGGCTGATGCGCGAGGGAGCGCTGTCGCGGGATTCGGGCAGGACCTGGCAGCGGGAGGATGATCTGGGGGCGCATACGCTGACAATCGCCTGCGGGCATACCATTGACGCGCTGTGCAGCGTGGTGGGCGAGTTCGCGGACGTGGCTACCGTGGTCAGCGCCCAGGCCACCACCTGGCGCGAGACGGACACCGGGCGGGACCTGCCGGTTACGTCGCCTGACAACGTGCTGGTCAGCGGCAACCTTCAGAGTGGCGGCGTGGCGTCTGTGCAGATTGGCAGCGTCGCCTGGGCGGGCAGCGGCTACCGGATGGAAATCTACGGCGAAGAGGGGACGCTGGTGGCGGTTTCGGCGGACTCGCCCCAGTTGCAGCGGGTGAGCATTCGAGGGGCTCGGGGCGGCAGCAATGATCTGCAGGGACTGGACGCCGGCGGCGGAACTGCATCCCGCTCCGGAAATGCCCGGCGGAGCGGCCTACAACGTGGGCCAGCTGTACAGCCAGTTCGCAGCGTCAATCCGGGGTACGGCCAGCGTAGTACCCAGCGTACCCGACTTCGACCATGCCGTGGGACTGCATCGCCTTATAGACGCCATCCGACAATCCAGCGACGAAGGAAGGCGGGTTGCGGTGGCCTGAAGCCGGGCGCATAGGCGCTTCAGCTCCAGGCGACGACGGTCACCCGCAGGGGAGGAGAGACCGTAACGATGGATTGGCCGTACGCCGAGACGGAGGAACATGTCGGAGGCTACTACCTGTAGGAATGCGAAGGGACCGATAGAGGCGCTTCGGGGCTTCCGAGAGTATCGCACCGGATGTTCGCCGGCACGACCCTGACCCCTTGCCAGCCGAGTCTGAGCTGGGCCCACATGAGAGCGGGGTTTGAGTTTCTCCACGGTGTCACAGTGGGTAAAGGAGCCCCCCTCTGCCCCCGAAGTACGTCGGTTCTTCGTCCAGTACGCTGCGAGGAACGGATGCGACACACTGGGCCGCATCGTAACATACGACGAAGTACACGCGACTGCCGGTCCACAGGTAGAACGGCGGGGCCATGCCATCAAAGGGGTCGAATTCAGCGTCCAGCCACTCCGGACCTCTGGGAGAGACGCCTTCGCAGTCAGCGAACGATTCTCGATGCCGTTCCATTTCGCGAGCGATCTCCCGACGCCATGTCGTTTTATAGTTTCCGCACAATTGTCTCTGCCTCCTGTGACTTTAGGCCTTCCTAATGGATAGCAAGTCTGGCGTACGGAGCGAATGACTCACGTTTGCCTGTGGAGGCCCACTCACACTAACGCCTTTGGGGCGAAGATCACGGGGCTCCCACCCTGGACAGGTTGGACGTCGCCTTTCCATGAGGAGGACTGCCGTGCAACATATATCGTCGCATTGGCTATCCACCCACTTTCTTGATATACCTGAATCCATCGACCGTCAATTCCGAAGGGAAACTTTGTGGCTGACATACTACACTACGCAATTCCGCCGGAAGAGAACCCTGATATCTTCTACCCGGAGATGGACGACAAACCGAGATTCCAGTCCTTCCGCGAGTCGGACATCGTCCACGAGACCTCCTATGTCCTCAACTACAACGGCGTCTTTTCCCACGACGCGCCCGACATTCTGTTCAGTGTAAGAAGCTACATATACTACGAGATGAACAACCCGCAGGCGCGGGTCGCGCCGGATTTCTATGTAACGTTCAGTGTAGACGCAGCCGCCATCGTGGCAGACTCGGCGTTCAAGACCTGGCGTGTGGGCAAGGCGCCGGACTTCGTACTGGAAGTCGCGACTCCTCCGGGACAGCATTTCTTCCCACCTCTCGGTCCGCCTGAGAATGACCTCACCGTCAAGCGAGACTTGTACGCCCGCCTGGGTATCTCAGAATACTGGAGACTTGATCCCACGGTGGGCGCGGTGGTGTATGGCGAAGCGCTCGTGGGAGAGGAGCTCGTGGCCGGCAAGTACACACGGCTGCCGATCAACGCCGAACCGGGCGGAATGGTTCGAGGACACAGCCCGCTGCTGTCCCTGGACCTGTGCTGGTCTTTGGAAGAGCGTTGGACCGACAGCAGACTGAGGTTTCACAATCCTGCCAGGGCTGAGTGGCTCCGCAACTTCGCTGAGCACGAAATCCTCCGCCGCGCTCTTGAATCGGAGGTGAGGGAGCTTCGGAAGATACTGAGCGTTGAGGAGCCCTCGGGCAATGGGCATCATACTGGGCGCTACCTGGTGGACGCGGTTGAGAGCGAGCAACGTCGGAATGCCGCTGAAGCGGAGCTTGAGGAACTGCGTGAGGAGTTGCGTCGCCGACAGTGGCCCCCTCAGGGTGAATAACTCCATCACCCGACGAGTTCACGTTTTCCACAGCGCTTGCCCACACGATTCTGTTTCGGCAAGACACGTGGCCTCAGTAACGTCCTAACTAAGGCCCAACATGACTTCGGCAACGTCTTCGCAAGGAGATCGCTTCAATTCGGCAACAATCGTCCGAGTCGCCCCACGGCAAATCTGACGATTGCCGATCAATCGACTGCGACTTCACCGCAGACAGATCATCCTGCGAGACAGAATGCCCTATTTTGTTCCGCGTCTCTTCTTGGTCCAGTATGCGATGCCGAGGATCGCAGCCGACGCGCCCGCGGTGAAGGGCAACGTCATCATCAGGGTGAGCCGGGTGGCTTCCGGCTTGACGCCGACTACCGGGACATTCAATGACGATTGGACTATCACGAATAGAAGTATGGCCAACCAGAACGATCCGATGCCGATGACTGTCTTCCGTACTGTGGGATGCGCCATCGCTCCACTTCCTTTCTTCTAACTTTATATAAAAGCTACAGGGCGAACCAACGACGTTCTCTCCATCCTGGAAGTCACGAGCCCGCGCATCCCCAGATTCACGCTCTCAGACCCAGGCGAACTTGTCTCCAAGATGCTGCGTATCTATCATTGATCATTGATTTACTTCGGACTCACCGACGAGACAGATAGGGCCATGCTGGACAGCGACCACAGCTACTATGACGTACTTGGCGTGGCTGCCGACGCCACCCTGGAGGACATTCGAAAGGCGTATCGCAGACTGGCCAAGGCGTACCATCCCGACATCAGCGGGGATCCTCTATCTTCTGCCCGCTTCAGAGAAATACACGAGACCTATCGTGTACTTTCCACACCCGAGAGCCGCTCTCGGTATGACCGGGAAAGACTCTCAGCGGTTGATTATATGAGACACGAGCACGAAAAGCGCTCTCGCTTCGAACAGTGGAGACAGTCTCAATCCAAGGAAGACGCCATATCGCGTATGGTCGCCAGAACTCGTAGTCGCATACGGCGCTTCCTCGGGTTATGAGTTCTATCCGTCTGTGCCCACACCCAACCCGCTGACGACCTCCCTGATCCGAGACAGGCTGGCCGAGGCATAGTCGGTCGCCTCATAGCGCTGTATCTGCTGCTCCTTCAATCCAATTCGCTCTGCCAGCTCTCTCTGACTCATACCCCGAGCTATCCGTGCCTTGATGAGTGTCTCCGGCAGACTGGACACCATCCCGAGTTCGGTCATGTCGAACTTACCATCCCTCAGGTCTTCATACTCCCTGAGTTCACTCTTCAGGTCCTCAAGTTGGCTGGATATGGCGTCCTCGTGCGCCTTCGCGATCAGCGGGTGAATGTCTTGGTCCTCGCCATTGTCTCTTCTGAGTTCGGCGAGTGTCCGCTCAAATCGGTCCGCCTGCGCCCTGGTGATCCTGTACTGCCGCTCGTTCTTTATCATGTCAACTCCTCCAGGTCTATGGCGACGACTCCCTTCGGCTTCCCGGTATCCTTATCAATCTGGTAGAATTCGATGAACGAGAAGCCATCGACATCCGCATGGCCGACGCAGGAAACAGCTCACCCAGGGATATGGCCTTCTGCGTAGCCCTGCCCGGATCGAATTTCAGCAATGCAGGATCAAGTTGGAACGGATTGACGCCGCTCTCCTCCCAGCACGCATCGAAGTCGTTCGGATATTCCTTGTCGGTAACGAAACTGCCGTCTATGTAGGCGGTCCGGCAGCCCGCGTGTTTCAGGCTCTCAAGGGCCGCTCGTAGTCCAAGCAGGAGCGCTCTCCTGTGAGGATTGGTCCCGCATCGATCAGTCAATTCTTCCCAGCCGGCCCAATGAGCGCCTGGAGG
Source organism: Dehalococcoidia bacterium (assembly GCA_965197685.1). GTDB lineage: Bacteria > Chloroflexota > Dehalococcoidia > Lucifugimonadales > UBA1123 > VXRN01. Next base: position 345,388 of record CBDANP010000006.1, on the reverse strand, counting down.
CAGAAGGCCATCTTGGTTGAACTCTGGCAACATGACACAACGATAGCGTTGTATAGCATCCGAGTCAAGATTTACCGGCTAAATGGAATTTACACGTCCAGAACGGACATAGGTTTCTGGGACATCCATAGCTGGTAGGACACTGGCGGGCAAAACACCCTGTAGAACTGCTTACAACCGCCCGACCCTTCTGTAATATTATGACGGGAGACCCCCGAGAACAGCCAGAAAGGAAGCAATGCCGAGCGTCCCGTTTGACTTTCCACCCGACCCGGTCGGTAACCACGTCGATTTCCGGTACCGCCCGCTGAACCATCCCCTGCTGCTGCACGAAGAGGTGCCGGACTATGTGGAAACCGACGTGCACCTGCGCAGGCGGCTGGGGCTGGTACTTCAGCATCTGGCGGCTCACGGGCGCACCAGCATAGTCAAGGGTTGCAGCGGCGTCAATCAGGGGTGGAGGCGCTCACCGCTGGGCGGCAATAGAGGAATGCAGTACTACCTCTGGTGGGCCCCGGACGGCAGCCGGCCCACCAACGGAGTCAGGCGGAGTGAGGAACATGTAAGCGGTGGCATCTGGGTGCGGGCGGTTCGCCATCACGACGACCACACTCCACTCGCCATAGGGCCTGATGCCTCAGACTACTACCCCATCGGACAGAACGACATCGCCAGCCACGACGATACATTCATCAGCCCGCCGGACACCGAGAATCAGGCCCGGTTCGTCAGGGACCACAACTGCGTCCGGCTGGTGCACGGGCATCCGGGTTCCGGCAAGACCACCGCGCTGTGGAAGGCCATAGAGGCGCGGGACAACCAGCGTGTGCTGTATGTCTCCTGGTCACGGGAACTGACCAGCCTTGCCGACGAACGACTGTCCACCTTCGCGCCGTCCGGCGTTTCGGTAACCACCCGCGACTACCTCACCCTGCTGGGCGAGGTCTGCGGTTACGATGTGGAACGCGTTTCCTACGAGCGGAGCCGGGCAGCGTTCAAGCGGGCGCTCGAAAGAACACGCAGCAGGCCGACCGACCTTGGAGTATGGGCGACCCGGCAGGACGCTCTCTACGCCGAAGTGCGCGCCGTACTGCTGGGGCGCGCCATTCCCGATGAACCGGGTTGCGCGTACATCGATAGTCTCACAGGAGAAAGGCGCCTTCACCGTCTCACCGATGCCGAGTACAGTCGGGTTCGGGGCGGCAGAAACGGTGTCGGAGAAGGCGCGGCGAGAAGTCTTCTGACCATCGCAGAACGGCTGGAGCGGCACTCGGCAGCGGAGTTGGAGAAAGCGTTCCCCGAACTGGCAGCGGCGGCCGAGTCGGTCCGGAGATTGCGACAGGGCCATCTTCCCCAGGGTTTCGACAACTTCGACCGTATCGTGGTGGACGAGGCGCAGGACCTCACGCTTGTCGAAGTGGCGGTGGTGACGGAGCTGTGCCGCGCAATCGCGCTTCGGCGGCGGCGCGCGCCATGGCTGCTGGTGGCCGGAGACGAGGGCCAGACGGTCCGACCCTCGGGCTTCGAATGGTCGCTGCTGAGCGGGCTGCTCGCCCACACGCTCACCGCGCCGCAGAGGTTCACGCTGGACACCACCCTGCGTTCGCCGGAGCGGATCGCGAATGTCATACAGCGCGCTTCGCAACTGTATCAGAAGACCGGTCTCGAACGAAGACTGAGACCCGCCGACCAGCGCCACGAGCCGGGTGGGGACCCGACCGACGCTCAGCTCTTTTACGTGGACGCGCCGAGCGTGAAGGAGGCGATTCGACTGATGGACCGTCTCAACGACCTGGCGAACGTCGCAGTCGTAACGCCCGACACAGACGCTCCGGCGTGGCTGCCCGACCGCCTGGTGGACATGGCGCTGGCGCCTGCGGTCGTCAAGGGCCTGGAATACCAGAGCGTGTGCGTGCTGGAGCCCGGGCCGACGCTCCAGCGGCTGAACGCCGAGGTCGACCTGCCCTCCCACGCGCCCGAGCTGGAGGCCCACTCTCGACGCACCGCAATCGACAGGCTGCGGGTTGCCATAAGCCGGGCCACAGAGAACCTGGCGTTCATCGAGATCGCCCCGGATGACGCGACCCAGATGTCCAGCATGCGCCTGCTTGGGAACGCAACCACGTACAGCCCTGACGACCTGGTCGACTATCTCACCAATCCGGACACTATACCCGAGAGCATGGTCCCCGATCTGATAAACCGGGTCGGAGAGCTGATCGACACCGCTCCGGGAAGGGCGTGGCAGCTGGCGGGACAGGCGGCGCACCTGCTCGGCGCGCAGGACTCGCCGGGCGCGGTGTCGGACGCCGCCACCCGTCGGGAAGCTCACACCACTCTGCTCTCCACGTCGGCCCGGATGCTCGTTGACGGACTGCCCGCTCGGGTATCCAGAAGCCAGCTGGCCGCTCAGTCCGAATACTCGGCCGCCATGCTGGATGTGGAGAAGTCCGTTGAGGCGTTCCGGCGGCTGGATGAGTGGACGCAAGACCGTGACAGAGCTCCGCTTGAGCTGTTGAACGCCACTCTCGCGCTGGGGAAGGACGGAGACTGGCTGAAAGCCGCGCTGCCGCCCGTGTCGCAGGCCTTTCGCGAGGCCATCGAGCGCTGCGCGGGCGAGGCGGGAGATGCCGAACACTTCACTGGCGATGTGGTTGGCTGGCTCGAACTGAGCGGGTACCGGGGCGACGTCGCGGCACGGGCGCGTGAGCTGCGCACCATCGCGGCAACTGCGCTCCTCAACGCCGGCCGAATTGAGCGGGCCGAGCGAGTCATCAGGAGTGTACAACCCGGAGACATGCACCTTGACGCGCTGTACATGGAAAAGAGCGGACGACCGGAGGCGGCGGCGACCCTGTACGAGCGGGCCGGATCGCTCGGGGACGCCAACCGGGTCAGGACGGGTGTCGTAAGAGACCGGTTCCAGCAGTTCGAGCGGAGAGGGAACATTGCCTCGTCGAGTATACATCGGCTGTCCGCTGACGAGCGACGGCTGGTTCGAGCGGCTCGGCGCGCCGTCGCCTGTCCGAGCTGCGGGGCCGGGGTCGGGCAGCAGTGCGTGGGCTCGGGCGGCCGCCCCAACTCCGACAGCCACGTCGACAGGAGGCGTCTGGCTGGCAGTATGAGTTTCGAGCGGATCGCCGCCTCTCCCGACGTTGCCAATACCGCTGCCTCAGGCACACGAGATCAGCGACCGTCATCGGACGACGAGCTGCGGCTGGTTCGAGCGGCTCGGCGCGCCGTCGCCTGCCCTCGCTGCGGCGTGGCTGCCGGGCGCCAGTGCGTGACACCCAGCGGCTCTCCTTACCCGGATAGCCACGTCGAGAGACGTCGGGTGGCGGGGTCGTCTCCAAGAACCGCCAACCACTCGGGCGCGAGCCGAACAGATTCGGGACCCGGTGGTGCTCGCCGAGGGTAGGCACTCCTCAGGCTCAGCGCATCCTCATGACCGGCGACGTGGGGCCTGATCAACGCACAGCAGATATCGAGCTGCCCAACACACGGTATGGCAGAAACCCGCGGCAGACGCGACGGTCTGTCTCTATACAGTCCTCCCGTACACCAATATCGGGCACACTACTACTGCCTTCTATATATGTCCGATAATTATGTTTTTCGGACATATAGCGCGAATGTGCTTGCCCGCGCGCCGGACTAGAGAGGTCTCCGGCGCGAATGTCTAATCTTCCTCGCCCAACGGACCCAGGGCGTTCAGCTCGCGGCGCAGCTCGGCGACGTCCTTCATCACGTAATCCTGTATGCGCTCCCAGATATAGTCGTGCAGGTACTCTTTGCGATAGTCCGCCGCCATCTTGATGAGATCCCTCTGCCGCTCGGAAAATCTGATGCCCATGTAGCGCCTCGGTTCCGAGGACCTCTTCCTCCCCGAGCCGCTGCCTCGCCCCTGGCGCGGGGGATTCACTTCCTCCCGTCGCTCATTGGAGGAAGTGTCCTGTCTTCCCGGTCCCATTGGCATTGTAGTCATTGACCGCCTCCTGACGCGTATGCGATTTCACGGGACTGCTTGAGGCCGTCCCCGGGGTACTCGTCGCCGAAGACCTCCCTATACAGGGAGAGCACCTCCTCGATCCCACGGTCCGACCGGGGGGTGTACTCAACGACCGTCTGCCCGAGCATATGGGAGCGCTGGTACACCACGCGGTCCCGCATGACCGTGTCGGCGAGGCCGAGGTTCTCACCGCCCTGCCGAAGAGACTGTTTCGCGACCTCCAGCGCCTGGTGCCTCGGGTTTGCGGACGCCTGATTTATGAGGGCCAGCGCCCTCAGACCGGGATTGACCTCCCTGGCCTCCGAAACGCGGTAATCCATGAGCTGCATGGTGAACATATCCACACCCGTCGGCCTAACCGGGATCACGGCGCAGTCAGCGCTCCGCAGGGCCGTGTCCAGATTGGGACCGTCTCCCGCGCCCACGTCTATCACGATGTCGTCGTACAACACCCTGGGAACGCTCATGTAACGCCTGAACGCCTCTCCCTGCTGCGCCAGAGTTTCGACCTTCGGAAAGTCGCCTTCGGATCGGAACTGGGTCCAGTAGGTCGAACTGCCCTGCCTGTCGGCGTCCAGCAGGAGTACGCGGAATCCCGCCGCTGATCTCATGCCGGCAAGATTGGTCGCCACGACGGTCTTGCCGACACCTCCCTTTTCGGCCACTATCGCCACTATCATCTCGTCTACCTTCTTTCTCAACAGAGGTGGTTAGATGACTAATCATCAAGTGGTAAATCACCTTATCTCAGGCAACTCGCGCATCAAGCGTAGCACACCCCGATGGGGATTCCAGTCCTTTTGAGGGTATATTTGTCCGAAACGGCTGCCATTCGCCTATGTGATTAGACACTAGCTGATGAATCATCTTATCATACTAAAGATGATTACCTGCATAACCATTAAGTGATGAATCATCTTATCAACTTATGGCGTCCGAAAGAGGGAATTGAAATCAATTGACCTGAGCGGACTGTTTGGACAGAATATAAAATTAGTCTGGATATTGTCGCAGAATGATGGGAGGCGTCATGCTTGAATCCGTACCGGTCAACCGGGGGAACGGCGGCATCGTTCGCCTAAACGCCTCGGACTACCAGCGTCTCCTCAATGCGGAGCGTTTCGGTCTCGCGGAAAGCACCCGCAGGGTATATGAGAGCCAGTGGCGCAGCTGGCGGGACTGGGCGGAGTACAGGGAAGTCCCGGCGCTTCCCGCGCACCCCGATATGCTGAGAGCGTACATGGCCGAGAGGGCGGAATTCGGGGTCAGCCTGAAGACGCTCAGGGTGGCCGCCGCCGCAATAGCGCGGATTCACTCACTCAATGACTTGCCAAATCCCATAGATGACGGCGTCAGGAGAACTCTGCGGGATCTGGGCCAGCAGTACCGACGTGAACAGAAACAGGCTCCCGGCCTGACGGAAGTGGCTATGGCCGCCGTGAAGGTGGCGACCCTTCAGCCGCGCAGGAAGCGGTACGGCCACATGGAGAGCGCGGAGGAGGCTCTCCAGAGGGGCCTCGCCGACATAGCCATGCTGTCGCTTATGCGCGACGCGCTCCTGCGGGTGAGCGAGGCGGCAGCGCTCATATGGGAAGACATCTCCGACGAACCGGACGGCACCGGGAGGCTTCTCATAAGACGCTCGAAGACGGACCGCGAGGGCAGAGGGGCAGTCGCGTTCATTTCATCCCCGACCATGAGGGATCTTGAAAGCATAAGGAACGGCGCTAGGCCGGAAGATTCGATCTTCGGTCTCTCCACGCGGCAGATGCGACGACGCATAAAAGCGGCGGCCGCCGCCGCGGGTCTCGGTGAGACGTTCAGTGGCCACAGCGCGCGTGTCGGCATGGCGAGGGACCTCGTGAGGTTCGGGACAGAGCTTACCGCCCTGATGAACGCCGGACGCTGGAAGAGCCACGAGATGCCCGCTCACTACACTAGAAACGAGGAAGCCGGCCAGGGGGCGGTCGCCAGGTACTACAACGAGTCATAGCCGCCGAGGCAGACACTCCGCGCGAATATCCTGGAGATGAACGGTGAGAGCTACGGTCTCAGGCGGAGGAAGCGGTGGGCAGCCACCGCGAGATAAACCCATGGCCTCTTCTCCTAAGGCCCCAGGCCCTGCCTGATGATGCGCTGAGGAAGTATCAGAAGTTCGACGGCCCACTCATCTACCTGGCGGCGCCCTTCGGATATCCCGACCCCGAGGTGAGCCGGGACAGGCTTGGGGAGGTAAACTGATACGCCTCCCCATCCAGAAAGCCCAGGCCGCCGCGCTCACGGTGTATCTTGGCAGCTCGGAGACAGCCATGGTGGTTAGCGAGGCCCCGTCGGGACCAAATCCGAGCGACCGCGACAACATTCGCGTTCCGGACCTCACTGTGTCCCTCGACTCAAGGACCGAACTATTCGACGAGGACGGCTGATATTAGCGCGAGCAACCTGATCCCTCCGCGATTAAGGGTAGCGGAAGTGACCCGGCCAGCCGATTCGCGTCCTCCGAAGAAACGTCCCCGCTTATCCAAGATCAGGGTAGCGCAGCGACAGCCCCCTGGCGCCCGTCTCGTAGCGGGTGATGTGCCAGCGGCCCAGGTTGGCGCTCAACAGAATGTCCCTCTCAATGCCGCAGAATGCTATGTTGGTCGGCGCGGCGATGATCGTACCCTCGAAGTCGTCGGCAAGAACTTCCAGTTGACCTGAACTTGTGTAGCGATAGATTCGATCCGGCCGGTAGCAGGCGACGTACAGGTTTCCATCGATGTCGAACGCTACCCCATCCGGCACTGCGCCGGGCAGTTCCACGACCGTTCGCGCGTCTCCGGCAGAGCCGTCCGACGCTATTTTGATTTCTGAAATACGAGGGGGATTCAGACTCATCGCGACGAACAGGCTCGTACCGTCGGGCCCGATGCAGAGGCCATTTGGGAACTCGCGCAGCGACCGTGTCCAGACCTCGGTCTCACCACCGCGCCCGACCTTGTAAATCTTGCCATTGTCGGACTTCCAGTCGCCTGAGTCGCAGACGTAGAGGTTGCCGTATGTGTCGAATGCTGGATAGTTCGGGGTGTTGAACGGTTCGTCCGGCGCCCCCGTCGAGTACATCGTGACGTCCCTGTCACGAGAAATCTTCATCACTGCCCTGTTGACGGTGTCGCAGGCATATATGTTGTGCCTTGCGTCGAGCGCCACACCGAGTACGAATCCGCCGGTGTCTGCGATCTGGACAGCCTCTCTGCGCTCTACGTCGATACGGTAGATCTGGCCCGCCTCTCCTCCGGCGTAGCAGTATCCATCCAACCCCCAGGCGATTCCTTCGACGTGGTCGAGACCATCTACGAGTACGGAGACGTCGGTCTCGTTGTTCAGCAGCGCCATGTGCGTTCCTCCAACCGGGTTAAGAAGCGGCTCAACTCTCAGCGTCCTGGTAAAACCCGGAATTGAGGAAGCCACCATCTATGGGAATGCCGACTCCATTGATGTAACGCGCTTCGTTGCTGCACAGATACAGAACCAGCTCCGCAACCTCTTCCGGCAGGACCTCACGCTTGATGGGGAACCGTTTCAGTCTCTGCTCTCTGAGTTCCGGCTCTCTCTCATACACCATCTCAGTCATGGGCGTTATCGCGACGCCGGGGCAGACCGCGTTGACGTTAATTCCGTACTGCGCCCACTCAAGGCCAAGCTGTCCGGCGAAGTTGATGAGCGCCGCCTTCGCCGGGCCGTATGCGCCGCGTTCGGGCACAGGAGCAGTCGCCGCGACCGACGACATCAGCACGACGCTGCCGCCGTCTCCCTGGTCGACCATCTGCCTGCCCGCCTCCCTGCAGAACAGAAACGCTCCTGTCAGGTGCGCGTCGAGGGAAAGGTTCCACTGATCGAGCGACATATCTAGCACGGGAGCCTTGATGTTGGTGCCTGCGCAATGTACCAGGTAGTCCACCCGTCCGAGTTGGCTCACGACCGTCCGGACGGCGCTGACGACGGAGGCCTCGTCGGTAACTTCGACCTGCACCGCAATCGCCCGGCTGCCGTCCGATGCGATTGACCGCGCCACTTCAGACGCAGCTCCTGCGTTCAGGTCCGCCACGGCGACCGCCGCGCCGCGCGCCGAGAACCTGCGGCAAATCTCAGATCCCAGACCACCCGCGCCACCGCTGACGACAGCTACCTTGTGTTCCATAATCCCACCTCCTGGATGCTGTCCCTCTGGCCGAATAAAGCGGATTGTTGAGAGTCAGCTTCATTATACCCGTTCGGTGGCGGGTAGGCTCCCGTATCCACACGGTCCTTTCAGTCCGGCCGTGAATTCAGCCGAATGCAGGCGCGCATATCCTCATGCTTGCGTCAGACTTAGAACAGGCAGACGTTCTTCGCGGCGCGAGGAGGTTTGGCCCTTGAGAGGTTTTTCTCCAGGCATTCAATGGCGCCAGGCCCCGGCTCTCCCATCTCGTCCACCAGCTGTGGAGGTTGTTCCGGAGAGCGTTTGAGGTCGCTGGCGACCCCGGCGACCGACCGCCACCGCCGCAGGTTCATTCCCCCGAGGGGCTCCTTCTAATACAATCGCTACCGCCTTTCGGCCACGCTCGTTGGTTTTTCAGTTCCTCTCTTGCCGACTCCACCTGCCAGCGAAGCGCGTAGCGCCGTCGTCCGCGGCGGGCTCTTACTCAACCGGAGCCGGTCCGCTCTACCTGTTTCACAAACCCGACTCGCGTGAGTCCCAATATCTCCGCAGCCTGAGGAACTGACGCCCAGTCTCGATCGATGCTCGCCTCATCCTTAATTTCGTCGCCGCCCTCAATAACAGGGGGCGTCTGCGCGTCGCCATGTTGCTTCCTTATGAATGAGACGGCTCTAACTGACAGGCACAATAACTTTATCACTGACCTTACGCAGTTGAGAGAGATTTCGTAGCTGAGCTGGCTCATTCTCGTTTAGGAATTCATAGCTAAGTGCGTAACATCAGTTTATCAGCAAGACTATTGCCCCTGATATTGCCCCTTAACGCAGGCACCCTCTGCGACCGCCGTCAGTTTCCAAATATTCGTCGCCGACTTCCCTTCCCTTTTCGATCTCCTGTGCTATTATAGTATCTGAGAACATATGTATTGGCTTTGTCAAAAGGAGGGCCGTCTTGCCCGTACCCAGAAACATTCCCAAGACCTACGTCACCTGGCTTTCCAAGCTCCTGTCCGGCGACAACGCCTGCCTGTTCTTCGTCTGGTTCAGGTCCTGGCACTCCGTCTTCAAGAAGGTGGCGCAGGACCGCGACTTCTCCGAGTGGAACATAAAGCACACGCTGCACCTGCACAACCTCGCCGACAGGCTCGAGGAGCGGGGCTGTGAGGTCTACCTCGAGGGACAGAACTGGTTCGAGGCCAAGGGCGGGGATTCGGGCGCGATAATCAACGGAAAGCCGGACCTGATCGCTCTGAACCCGGACGGGTCGGCGACGATATACGATGTGAAGACCGGCCAGCCCAGGACCTCGGATGAGATACAGGTGAAGCTGTATATGTTCCTGCTGCCCCTGTCCGGCCATCGGCGTTGGCAGGATGTCACCTTCGACGGCTGCGTGGTGTACGCGGACGGCGCTGAGAAGCGGATCGGCGCGGACGCGATAACTGACGAGTTCAAGGAGAACATAACGACGTTCATGCGCAGGATCGTGTCCAGGGACCCCGCCCGCCATGTTCCAAGCGAAAGGGAGTGCGGATGGTGCGAGGTCTGCTCGGAGGACTGCTCGGAGCGCGTCGAGCCGGAGATCGCTTAGTCGCCATGGTGACATGACGCGCGGACACATGGAGGCGCAATTATCGCGACACAGGCCTCAAAGACAACCCAGGAGACTCCCCAGGGCCACTTCCTCACTGAAACCGAAGCCAGGGAGATGAAAGAGAACCTCGCCCAGACCAGCTTCGGAATGAACCTCGACGAGTTCACGAGGGCATGGAAGACCGGAAAGTTCGAAGGCGACCGCGAGAGACACGACAAGGTCGTCAGCCTGGTGATGATGACCCCAGAGTACCGGGATGACTGATGTGGGACAGAATCTCCGCCGAAGCTGTCAACAACTACGTCAGCTCGGCCAACCCATTTGTCTCATGTGCAGCAGCTCGATAGTTAGCCTCGAGGGCGAATACCATCCTTTCGCAAGTCCGCTCGCGCTTGCGCTGAATGGCGGCCAAGCGACCAGGTCCATCGGGCCGTCGAGATTCCGCCTCCAGTTACAGCAGACTTGCCGAATCGTCCAACCGTCCGCCCGGGGCGACTTATGGACCATAGAGGTGTCGGGCCACGACTGCTCGGTATTGTATTTCGAGCAGAGAGGGGCGCTCGTGTATCACTGGCGGCCCTATCGCAAGGCCACACCTGCGCCTTGAGCGGGCGCGCTTATTGGTCGCTCAGAAATACACGACGCTCATCTCTCCGCAAGTCCGGTGGACATCGACGCCTTTCTGAGATCGCTGGTCGAGGAATTCTCGGCGGAACCCACCAGACCGGACTGGGAATCTCTTCTCGACAGTGAGGACCTGACTCCTCAGACGTATGGCCAGCGACCCTGATTTTCCAGGATAGCAGTGAGTACCAGGACGACTGTACTCCTGACGCCGGAGATCGTCGATGAGGCGGTTGGCGGGACAGCTCGCTACCGGTCACCCGGAGGCTGGTAGTGGTTGGGTGCACCCGACTCACGGCATCGACAGGCGCGGCGCTTCGAGCGTAGACTTCGCGGGAGCGCTTCGAGGTGAAGACGACGCTTCCAGGCGCCCTCTGGAGCTCAGTGAATGACCAATGCCAGCATGACGCAACCCATAAGGTACAGGTTGGATCGCGATGAGGGAAACGCTATGAGCCGTCTTGCCGGGCTGTTCTGGCTCGCCGCCGTACTGGCGCTCGCCGGATGCCATCAGGTGGCGATGCCGGCGTCCCCGGCGCCCACCGCCACTCCGGCTACCGAGCCCGCACAGACGGTCACCCCCGCGCCTATTCCATCTCCCACAGCGGCGCCCGCGCAGACGACCGGATGGCGCAGACTCACCGTCACGGCCGAGTACCGCTGCTCGCCCTACGATCCCGACGACTACTCACATCCCCAGTCGGTGGAATCCCGCATCGTCGCGGACATGGGAGGCATAGTGTATGGACCGTACTCGGGCCGTATGTTCGACAGCGCGCGAGAGACTGACATCGAGCACACGGTTGCGCGCTCGGAGGCCCACGACAGCGGACTCTGCGCCGCCGACGCGCCGACGCGGAAGAGGTTCTCGTCCGGACCCGCTCAACCTCACTCTGGCCGCGCCGAACGTTAACAGGAGCCAGAAGGTGGCGAAGGACGCCGCGGAATAGCTCCCCGACCTGAACAGCTGCTGGTTCTCCGACCGGGTAATCAGGGTGCGGCAGAAATACAATCTCACCATAGACCGGCGGGAAGCGGACACTCTCGACTCGGCGCTGTCGGCATGCGCGTCCGTGGAGATGATTGTTGTCGATACTCCCTAGGCATTGCCAACGCCGACGGCAGGCTCCTCCTCGGGGAAAGCGCTGGAGCTGTGGGATGACAACGGAAACGGAAGTATCACGTGCGCCGAGGCGCGCAGGCACGGAATAGCGCCGGTTCACAGGGATCACACAGCGTACGAGTACATGCGGGACGGAGATGGTGACGGCGTGGTGTGCGAGTGATGAGTGAGAATTCCCGGCGCCGTCTGACGGTTGCCGGGAACGAGTTTCGAGGTTATACGCGTCGGCGCGCGGGTGATGGGAACGATCCTCACCGGCAAGTGTGTGATTGGCCATTCCCTTGGGAATTGGCGTGTCGCTTCAGTTCCAGCGTAGAAATCCTGATGACATCCGCGCAACAGCCCAACTACCTATCCGAAGAGTCCACAGGAGAGAAGGAAAAGTCCGACCGCCCTCCTACTCAAACAGGGCAGGCTAGCGTTCTCTCCCCTACCTGACCGCGCACAGCTGCATTCAGCGGACATTCCCAACCGTGTGTGGTACGCGCTCGGACTGCGGATCACGGCAGGCTGCGACGAAGCGAGGTTTCTGGCGCTCGATGGCTGGGAGGACAGTGACGGGATACAGATGGAATGCAGTACACTCGGGGACTGAATATGCCTGGATATGTCGTGGATGCTGAAACCTACGAGGCCCTGCAAGACCGACGACCTGTGCATAGCGCAGTGACCGATCACATCGAAAAGCCAATCGAGCGCTACCCTACCCTGGGTAATCCTACATTCACCTTACCCTCATCGCGTGACGTCACGACATTCTTGTTATACAGCATTTCCCTGTGTCCTTACCCCATTCACGATCCCTGGAGAATCAGAGCATTGACCAGAAGTGAGTGGCGCGCCAATGACAGACAGTACGGACACATAGGGCACCAATGGCGTACCATATGTCCGCCATCAGCTATGACCGGTTCAATCGCCTGCGTTTGTTGACTCCCTTAAAGCACGCCACACAGGTACGGATTCGCTTTTGCGGCAGGCGCATCTCGTTAGTCTCGCCTGTTCCTGAAGAGTACATACACAGCGAACGCTCGCAGATCCCTGATCTCCACGTCGTTTAATCCGACTATCACCCTATCGGTCTCATAAATCAAGTACTGGACCTGAGAACGAGAGAAGTCAGCGTCTGGGTCGTAGTCCGCAAAGTGCCGATGCCGCTGCATTTCAACAAACCACTCTCCGAATTCCCTTATCGGCGAAGGGAACCCGGACATCAGCCTCCGATTGGAACACTGATTTTTGGTATGACCATGCTCCAGAGCGCGGTACGTCTGGCGCCATGCGTGCTGGTCTCTACGCGCAGGAGTTGCGCCCACAATCAGATCTGCGCATCTGCGAGCAAGAGCGTGAAACATTGCATAGTACGCAGTACTTACCGCCCTGCACAATTCAGCCTGCCTGGGTCTTCCCGCTCCATCGCCAGACCCACCGGTCGCTAGTTGTGGCGATGGCTATCAGGTCACGCGAATTCACAGTACTTATCTGCGTATACAGCTTCCCAATCCGCTTTTTCCACGAATGACCTGCTCGGAGGCCACGGGACTCCCAGCTTCTCTAACTCCGGTGTGATGCGTCCAACCATTCCCAAAGTGAGTTTGGGATCCAAATCCTTCACATCGCCTTCATAGACGATGTGAATGTCGAGATAGTCCTCGTCATCGTGATCTACTTTAGGAACGACAACTATCGGTTCGAATATAACCTTATCACCGAAGCAAGCGACGAGATCGTGTCTGACTATATTCGCCACCTGGTCCCTCACTTCTCTCTCAGTCATGTTCAGCTCCTCCCTTGTCGCTTACCGACATTCTACCATACCGGCTAAGTCGTCTTGTTCAGCAGATGTGCTCCTGCTGGCATTCACCTTTCGACGACACCGTTCCTTCCCGTGCCTCTCAGTCCCGCCATCCAGTTCGCCAGTGGCAGACACATTGCAATGCGATACCACGCCTTATATACGACATGCAGACCACTAGGTCGTATTCATTGAAGGGGCATGACTATCGTCAGTGGCGGACAGATGGTTGCCCTTGGCGAACCTCTGGTCTCACTCGGCGCCAGCAAGTGAGGCAAGGCACGACACCTAAATTTTACTGTCGACACAATGGCGGACAGAATCTAATGTCTAACAGCAAGCCAGTTTGACAGGGACGGACAAACGTCAATCACGAGATACGGCTTTGTCACGTCAATAGATTGATGTATCATAGCTAGTGTACAGACTTGACTTACGATAGTGGCGCCGCTGGTATGCCATACGGAGGGTCAGCATGGAAGACGAAGACACACTAAAAGTGACGAAGATCGAAGCTGCCCGGCAGCTCGGCGTGTCCCAGAGAACGGTCGATAGGATGATTCAGCGGGGCGAATTGGAGACGGAGCGCGAGCTACACGGAAGAAGGCGTGTCCTTGTCTTACTGAAAGCTGATGACGTTGAGAGCCACTCTATACTTGAGGGTGAAGACAATGCATCTCTCCGTGAGGAGTTGGCGGCGGCAAGAGAGAGGGTCAGAAGCCTTGAGGAACTTGCTGGATATCATAAGGAACAGCTGACACTGGCCGAGGGGCGTAACCAGCACTTGGTCCAGATTCTTCAGTCAAACCAGGAAACAATCGAACGCCTGACTCTCGCGTTGCCAGCAGCCTCTCAGCAGGAGGAGGCCCGACCTTGGTGGCGCTTCTGGTAGTTTGGGTCTGCGGGACGTACGACAATGGACCTACAGGGCGGGGAGGGGAATATCGGTTTACTTTTACGACGAGCTGGTGCATGAAACCATTTTTTCAGAGGGCAGTATAGCCGTAGGGAAGGGGTAGTTCGTAGTAGAACATCACATAAATGTCCGTCCAGATTGTGTCTATGTCCGCTCAGATTGCGTGGGATTCCATGAATGCCTAGAGAGCGATTCATGCTGGGACCTAAGCGCTTTCAGGTTGCTTAGAGTCGGTCAGATATAACCAGTAATCGAGCTAGAAGATGCATGGCATCTCAAGTTGTCCGAATAGCCTCAATACCGAAAATGCCTGAGAACCTTCCAAGTAGGGGTAGGCAGTCGGCAAATTGTAGCTAAATCATCGCCTTTTGTCCTCCCAGATTGCAATCCTGTCCGCTCAAATTGCGTGGGGACCCATCTCAACACATAGCGTGGCGGAGTTGAGCCGCTCGTAAATATCGTGAGAGATTTGCCTTGGGGAAGCTCACTTAGTTCACATGGTCTGAGATAATTGATGCTTTTGATGAGACAAGCTGTTGCGGAATGAATTTATTGAGGTAATATGTGCGGAAATCGGGTAGTGGGGTCGGCGGTCTCAGCCGCCCGACCCCACTACCCACCCCCTCCCTCTGGTAGAGGTAGGGGTAGGAGGCATGACTTTTGTAGTTAGGATACCCGGGAATGTCCGTTCAGATTGCTCATTTGTCCGCACGGATTGCGGCTGTGTCCGCTCAAATTGCGCGCGTATGGGTCGACTGAAATCAGCGGGCATCTGCAGGTGGCAAAATACGTTTACCTACCAGCCGTAGTTCTTGGGCCTTTTCGAGTTCCGCAAGGGTCTTGCGAGCGTCGAAGAGGAGCTTGCGCCTCTCTCGTCGCGCACTAGTTGGGAATACCAGATCGAGCAGGTCGTTGTCAGTCAATTCCGGATACGCTTCTTCGGTCTTGCGGCGGATCCAGTATCGACCACCAGCAACTGGCATATGAGTCTGACCTGGCCTGTGCCAGTGGTAGGCCAGATTCAGGAGAGTCCGATAGGCATCTGCTGACCGGGCGCCCCATTCTCCAAGAGTAGGGGTAACCTGGGGTCCCTCAGCTGCTCCTGGAGGGAGGTCAACCACGATTCGGAGTGTATCGTCCAGAGTATTGCCGATGTCCGACACTGTCACGATGCGTCGCGTTCCTCCTCGCCCAGTTTCAGGGTCATACCAGGGCCAAGCAGCCTCCCATGAGTCCAGTGCATTTGCCGCTTCATGAAGCACACGCCTTAGCCTGTCGGTATTGTACCCACGCCACGATTTTGGCCACAGCCTCTCCCGCAGATTCCGGAGAGTCACCTGCATGGCGAGGGGTTCGTCTATAAGACGCTCGTCCAACCCTGTGCTGAGGATGGATTCCACCCACAACCGCAATGCAAGCGGCGCGGGCCCCCGACTCGGCTCGCCCTTCATACCCAGGTCATAAAGCGCGAGGGGTAGGGCGGGCATGGTGGAAACCCTTTGCATCCCGAAGCCCGGCAGGGCCATCTGCTCAGAGTCGGCGTAGGATGCTGGGGAGAACAGACTGAACCGTCCACCCCTGGGCGCGGCGCGAATATCTCCCGGACTGACCATTGCGAGACGGGCCGGCATAATCCGGTCCCTGCGGGTATTCGGAAGGATCTCTACGGGTCTGGTCTGCCATGCGCTCACAATAGGCGCGAGCGGGTGTATTGTCTTCTCAGCCTCGACCTTCTGGAGCCAGACTTTGTGAATTTGCTCTATGCTGGAAACGCGGGCATCCGCAAGCGATGTGGATATGTCCTGGTTGATCGGCAGCGACACGACCCGCAGTTGTCCGTGATCTACTGTCCACCAAGCCTGTCCGGCGTCAAGAAGTATGGCAAGTGCGATAGCTGAGTTATTTACTGACTGATGTTACGCACTTAGCTATGAATTCCTAAACGAGAATGAGCCAGCTCAGCTACGAAATCTCTCTCAACTGCGTAAGGTCAGTTACTGATTCAATATTGTCGATCAATATGGTCCCACTATCGAACCATTCAGCTAGTCCGGGAGCGGTAGGCATCCGGTCTTCAGGGCATTCCTCGCCGTCGTTGGCGTTGTGCCAGGTCGCAAGAGCGATTGCCGATACGATCTCATCCTCAGTGTCAGCAGACGCTATTGCCGCGGCGATAGTGTGAGAATCAGAACCCTGGTATTGGCTCGAAGTCATCTTTTGCTCCTTCGACTGCTGTCTCGGCCCACACTCCCTTGCCGCATATTTCCAGCCAGACCCTGGCGCCCCTTCGCCCGTAGTTGCTCTTCTCCAGAGTCAGCGCGGGGACGGCGTCCTCGCCCTTCCTCGGCTCCTTGTAATCGAGCGTCCACATGAACCTGGGTCCGGCCTCCCAGTCCGTCGAGCCTGAGTAGGCCGCGCCTGTCGCCTTCGGCGGGTGCGATATGACCAGTATAGCGCAGTCGTTGTCCCGTCCCCACCTGTCCCAGTTCGACAGGAACGCCCTGACCAGTCCGCGGTCGTTCTCGTTGGAGCCGAAGGAGGCGGCCAGCGGGTCCAGAACCAGCATCTTCGCGCCGGATTCCTCCGCGTACTCCCTGAGCCTTCTGCCCGCCGGGGTGATGTCCGACATCGTGGACACGTGGGCGCCCGGGCCAGGGCCCCAGACCGGACCCTCGCCCGCCATGTCCACGTAGCGCAGCCTGTCGTCCAGTTCGTGGAGGCCGAGCGAGAACGGCTGGCCCTCCAGGTGAGAGCCGTCGCACCTGTCGTGGGGAACGGAGAGCGCCCTGAGCCTTCTGCCGACCTCGTGCCGGTCGTCCTCCCAGCTGGCGTACACCACGGTCCGCGCGCCGCTCAGCACCGTTCTCCTGCTGATGCCGTACGCCGTGGGCGGTCCGCCCAGGAAGTCCGCCCGTCCGGAGGCCATGGCAGCGGCGAGCTGGAGCGCGAGCCGGGACTTGCCGCGCCCTCCCTGTCCGGAGAGAATGCCGATGCGTCCGGCGGGCAGCCAGCCCTCGATGATCCACTCCAGCGGGTCGGGCGCGAAGTCCGACCACTCCTCCTGTGTGTCGAGCGGCCTGCGCTCCTCCGCCCAGAACAGCAGCCTGTCCATCGCCAGCCTTCGCTGGGCGTCGTCGGCGGCGGAGAGCACACCGTCCGCCAGGTCCAGGCCGGAGAGTAGCCCGTTCGCGGAGGATCCCTGCGCGAGCGCATTCCTGATGGCCCTGATCCTGTCGAAGGCGTCGCGGTCGGCGCCGGAGTCCAGTAGCGGCGCTATCTCGCGCAGCTCCTCGGCCCAGGCTTCGGGCGCGACGGTCTCCTCCGTGGTGTCCAGGTGGAATCCATTGTCGTTGGTCATGTTCGTCTCCGTCCGTGAGATCCGCGCGCGCCGCCGGGCTTCATATCCTTCTCCCGGCCCGCCGCGCCTCTCTATTGTCCGATTTCAGCGCGCTCATGGGCAATCGGTAGAGCGGCCATGAAAACGGCTCTCTGGGGCGATTCCGCCTGAATATCCCCCCGCGCCTATGCCGGAAGGCCGTTCTCCAGGGTCCGCCGGCCTATTGCGCGCGTTCGTCGCCCACTCTCCGAAGCCTGAGCAGCCCGCTCTCTCTGAGCGCGAACATCAGCGCGTCCGGCCCGACGCAGTCCACCTGCGCCCACTCTCCGGGACCGCGGCTCTCAAGAACCTGGAGGCTGAGCCGGTTGTTCACCTCGTCGTCCGGCGTTGGGTATGTGAAGTCGAAGGCGAACTTTCCGTCTGTGGTCGTCATGTAAATCATATCGTCTCTCCCTCGCTCTCCGAATCCGCCGCCGAAATATCGCCGCTGGCGGCCCATTCAGGGCCTGCGCACCCGTTATCCGGCCATTCACGGGCGTCGGGTAGGGCGTCGCGCCAGAACGCGCCCTGTGGCGATTTACGCGTTTCCATCCCATCGCCCCCGGCCGTGACTGTCACCCTGCCCCACACCTGTTCCTCTGTCGGTATGAACTCGTGTTCAACAGTTCAGAAGTACAGCCCTCACGGCCTGTCCGCGATATAGCTCTCGATGGCCGCGGTCACCAGCGCGGTCATGCTGATTCGCTCCTGAACCGCCAGCAGCCTCAGCCGGTAGTGCAGCTCCTCCGGTATCAGGCAGTGCAGCTGCGCCGTCTCCACCGCGGCGGCCTGATCTGCGAAAGCCGCCGCCCGCGCCTCCCGGCGCTCCCCGGACCTACTGTGCATCGTCATTGGCTATCCTCTCAATCTCATCGCGCATGGCGAGTATCTCAGTGTGGGCGGTCCTGTCCCGGCTGTCCAGAACGGACCTGCCCTCGATGGCGGTCATCGGGTAGGACACCCGCTCCGTCGTCCGGGCGCGCAGGGCGGCAAGCCCGTACTCCGCGAGCGCCGCGTCAACCTGGGCGAGCAGGCGCGTGCGGGGACGCGCCATCGTGATTACGAAGAACGCCCTGGGCCTCCCGCCGCCGCTCTCCTGCCGCGCCCTGATCGCCCTGACTATGTCGGAGGACGCCCACACGTCGAACGGGCTGGGCTTGCAGGGTATCAGCGCGATGTCGGCCGCCCGGACGGCGTCCGCGCTGGTTCTGCCTATGCCCGGCGGCCCGTCTATGATCACCCAGGCGTAGTGTGGAGCGAGCCTGCGAACGTCAGGCAGCAGGCGTCCGGGCTCCGCCGCGCGCGCGTCCAGGTTCATCTGGCTGATGGATCGGCTGTCCGCCCAGTCCAGCGCGCTGCCCTGCGGGTCCGCGTCCAGCAGCAGCGTGGGGGCCAGCTCCGCGAACGCGGAGGCCAGATTGATAGAGAGGGTGGTCTTGCCCGTTCCCCCCTTCTGGTTGACGATAGCGATAACCGGCATGATCGAATCCCACGCATATATCAGTACATCCCGCCACCTGTACGCCCCACCAACTGTACCGACGCCCATCTATATATCACGCCAGTTGTACATCTTCCAGTCCAACAGCATAACGGCGGCGCGGGCGACGCTTCTTCACAGGGCGTGTCCGGCCCTGTCCGCGGGGATTGGCCGCGGCTGGGATATGTCGTCATCGGGGTTTCGTTTCGGCGGCGCCTGTCATGGCCGGAACCCTGGCGTCGGGGGATCGTTCAGATCGGGCGCGCGCCGCGCCCCTTCGGAAAGTGACGGCCCGACCAGTCGCGTCGCTGTCGGGACGATTGCCCTCGTCTCCCGGTTCCACACCGGCGCGGGAGAACCCGCTGCGGCGGCCAGCATGGAGCCGGTGGGAAAGGCTGATTGAGGCGGCGAATCGCATCTGCCCGCAAAGCTGAAGCGCGCGCGGTCCGGTCGACTTAAGACGCGCGTTTCTGTGGCGAATAGGCTAGAATGCTGTGTGGGCGCGACGGTCCAGTCCGGAATAACCCGCCTTCTGCTGCGGCATATCGTGGGCGCTGGTGTCGGAATCGCGACCAGCGCGCTCCTGGCCGGGAGACTGCGGCGGCGCGGGAAAAAGGCGCCGCTGGTCGGGTTGCGGGGTGTATTTCTATGAATCCAGAGGGTTACATCATAATCAATGACGCCCTCGCTTACAGCATTGTACGGCTGGACGAGGCGTTCGACGCTCTGAGTCGGCATGAGGCGGGCGATTTCGCCCATGACGTCATCTCCTCGATTTGCGTAAAGGAATACGGGCTCATCCTCAGGGTCTTTCGGTTATAAGTTTTCAGTCATCAGTCATCAGCCATTCCCTGCCCAAGCCTCTTTCGTCAGGGCACGAGACGCCTTCAATCAAAGGTCGAAACCTGGGAAACAGAGTGCGAGTCCATGTTGAGGAGGATAACCGAATGACCCTGTTCCCATCCCTCATACTCTTGACTCCCACTCTCAATCGCTTGCATAATATCTTCACCCCCCCCGGTAGAGAGTATCGCCGGGCCGACGTCCCCAGTGCACATGGGGGCGTCTCTTTTTTCCAAGCCATCCCAAGTTTCTCACTCTACTACCCTCCCACCCCCACTCTATGCTACAATATCCGCATGAAACATACGATCTACACAGCTGAATACATAAACGCCAGGTTATCAATGACCCCTTTTTCCGACCACACAAAATTTTTATCCGCGTAATACAAGCTGGTACAGGTCGTGTGCAGGTGAAAATCCACCTGCACACGCCACCAGCACCCCACCAGAAGCCACCTGTTCAGGTCACCAGCACTCACCAACACAACTATAAACTTCATATATGACGCCACTCCAATACGACCCGCCCGCTGACCCTGGAAAGTTTCCCGGACACCGACGAACGGGGGCTGTCAAGCCGGGCGGCTTTACCTAAACCGGCAGAGCGCGCCCGTCTATGGTAAGCTTGCCAGCACGGATATTGAACGTCACGGCTCCTGACTTGGAAGAAGAACACCAATGACAATGGAATCCTCCATAGTAGTATCCAGCATTGGAATCGGAGTTGCCATCATATTGGCAATGATAGGGTTGCTCACCAGACAAATTAACCGTAACATAGTATCCGCTGAACAGAGGCAGTCTGAATTCAGAGAAGAGATGCGGTCAGATTGGTCTGAATTCAGAGAAGAGATGCGGTCAGATTGGTCTGAATTCAGAGAAGAGATGCGATCAGATCGAGCTGAATTCAGAGAAGAGATGCGGTCAGATCGAGCTGAACTCAGAGGAGAGATGCAGTCAGATCGAGCTGAACTCAGAGGAGAGATGCGGTCAGGTTGGTCTGAACTCAGGGAAGAGATGCGGTCAGGTTGGTCTGAACTCAGGGAAGAGATGCGGTCGGATCGAGTTGAACTCAGAGAAGAGATGCGCGTTGGCATAGATAATCTCAATACTCGCCTTGGCACTGTCGAGCAAGGTCAGACTGAACTCAGAGAAGAGATGCGTGTCGGTATGGAGAATCTCGATACCCGCCTTGGCGCTGTCGAGCGAGGTCAGACTGAGCTCAGAGAAGAGATGCGTGCGGGTACAGACAACCTCGATACTCGCCTTCGCGCTGTCGAGCACAACCAGGAGAGATTCTCAGGACAAGTCAGTACACTCGAGAGGTTTGTTATAGACTCAATCAGAGCGAGGCAAGCCGAGCAAGAACCTGCGACTGTCGAAGCCGACTAGCTCGCAGGGCGGTCCATCGCTAGGTTCCCCAGAGTTCCCCGGACGCCGACCACCGGGGCTATCGAGCCGGACGGTGTCCTGATATAATTCCGGCTGTAATATCCCCGACCAATCCCGGAGAACGACTTGGCCGCCGCGCTCGAAGGCATAGAGGTACTCGACCTGACTCACCATTTGGCAGGGCCTTACTGCACCAAGCTGATGGCCGACTTCGGCGCGCGGGTGACCAAGATCGAGCGTCCCGGCTCCGGCGACCCCGCCCGCGCCATGCCGCCCTTCGCGGGCGACGACCCGCACCCTGACAAGTCCCTCCCCTTCCTCTACCTGAATACCAACAAGCGGTCCGTCACCCTGGACCTCAAGTCCCAAACCGGACGCGCCATACTGGGCCGCATGGCACAGTCGGCGGACATAGTCGTCGATAACTTCAGGCCCCGAACCCTGCCCGCGATGGGAATAACATACGAAAGCCTGGCCCGCGACAACCCCGCACTCGTCATGGTGTCCATATCCAACTTCGGACAGACAGGCCCCTACCGCGACTACGAGGCCACCGACATCGTGGAGTACGCCCTCAGCGGCATACAGTACATATTCGGCTCCAACGAGCGCGAGCCGCTCAAGCACGCCTTCAGCCAGGCGCAGTACAAGGCCGGAACCAACGCCGCCTCCGCCGCCCTCATAGCCATGTACCACCGCATGATGACCGGCGAGGGCCAGCATATTGACATCTCCATCCAGGAATCCATAGCGACAGGGCTGAGAGACACCACCTCCGCATACGCCTACACCGGCGCGGTCAAGTGGCGACAGCCCAGAGAGGCGGGCGAGATTCCCAGGTGGCCGGTCGCCACCGCGGACGGTCACGTCGTGCCGATAGCGTTCGGAGGCCCGAATTGGGACATGATAGTCGAGTTTCTCGGCTCCGACGAACTGGCCGACGAGAAGTTCTCGACCCCAGAACTCCGCGTTCGCAACTCCACGGAACTCGACCGCATAGTCACCGAGACCTTCGCCGCGCACGACAAGTTCGACCTGTTCTACCGCGCCAACCGCATAAGGGGGCTTATCTACGGCGTAGTCCAGGACCCGTCCGAACTGCGCGAAAACCCTCAGTACAACCACCGCGAATACTTCCGGAAAGTCGCTCACCCGGTCGCGGGAACGGCGGAAATGCCCGGCCCGCCCCTGAACATGGAGGGGACGCCCTGGGCAGTGAACTCCCCCGCGCCCCGGCTGGGACAGCACAACCGCGAGGTGTACTGCGACGAACTGGGAATGTCCCTCGATGACTTGGCGCAATTGACGGCGGCGGGGATAGTATGATGCCCAGAATGGCCCTGGACGGGGTGCGAATCGTCGAGTTCGGGCAGCTTATCGCCATCCCGTTCGCCACCAAGCTGCTCGCCGACATGGGCGCGGAGGTCATACGCATCGAGTCATGTACGCGGCTGGACGGATACCGCGTCGCCGGGTTCTACAAGAACGACCCCACGGGCGAGTTCTGGAACAGGGCAATCAACTTCTACGAACAGAACCGCAACAAGAAGAGCCTCACGCTCGACCTCGCCCAGGAGAGGGCGCGGGAGACACTGAAAGACCTCATCGCGGTCAGCGACGTATTCGTCGAGAACTTCACTCCCCGCGTCATCAGAAACTTCGGACTGGAATACGAAGACCTGCGCCGCATCAGGCCCGACATCATCATGGTATCGTCCACCGGATACGGACACACCGGCCCCTGGAGCGGGTTCGGCGCCATCGGCTACGGAACCGAGGCCGCGTCGGGGCTGTCTTCCGTAACCGGATACCGCGACGGGCCGCCCACCATACCCGAACTTCCCTACGCCGACTACACCGCGGGCGAGCACACGCTGTTCGCCATAATGGCCGCCCTCGCCCACCGCGCCGTGACCGGACAGGGCCAGTTCATAGACATCTCCCAGACCCAGACGCTCAGCGCGACGGTCCCCGAACCCCTGATGGACTACACCTTCAACGGGCGCGTCTCCGGCAGGTCGGGAAACAGGGACGCCGTATATGCCCCGCAGGGTACATACCCCTGCGCCGGAGACGACAGCTGGCTCTCCCTCAGCGTCAGGTCGGACGACGAGTGGGTATCACTGTGCGAGACTCTGCGCCAGCCCGAATGGGCAACCGACCCGCGCTTCGCCTCCGGCCTGTCCCGCGCCGCGAACCACGACCTGCTGGACGATATTCTCGCCCAGGCCACGCGAACGCGAAACGCGAGAGAACTCCAGGCTACCCTCCAGGCGCGCGGAGTTCCCGCGGGCGCGGTTCTGGACGGAAAGGAGCTGCTGTTCGACGACCACATGAACGAACGCGGATTCTACGAAGTGGTTGAGCATCCGGCGGCGTCAGCCATGCCCCCTCTGCCCTACGCGGGCCGCCCCTGGAAATTCGGCAAGACGCCCGGCTCCATCAGGCGCGCCGCGCCCACGCTCGGCGAACACAACGCCGAGGTGTTACATGGTATGCTTGGTCTGTCCGAATCCGACACGGACGCTATGGAACAGGCGGGCATAATCGGAACGGCGCCCACTAACCAGAGGGCCGCCAACCCGCCCTCCAACGACCTTCTTCTGGAGCAGGGTCGCATTGTCAGGTGGGAGCCGGATTTCGGGGAACAAGTCAGCCGAAAATTTGGGATTCCCCAATAATTTCCACCTGTAAATAGGCTATAATTGCATTCAAACCATTAGAATCACGGAGGTCCGGATAGAATTTTGCTCGACCAAGCGGTTGCGATAGACGGCCCGGGAGCCTCGGGCAAGACCAGCGTGGGCAGAGAGGTCGCCAGACATCTCGGTTTCAGGTTTATGGACACCGGCCTCATGTACCGCGCCGCCACCTGGGAAGCGATACGACGGCGCATTCCGGTTTACGACGCAGACGCGCTCACCCGCATGACCCAGGCGATGGACATAAACCTGTCCGCGTCGGAGTCAGGAGACCGTCTGCTGATAAACGGCGTTGACGCCACCGCGGAACTGCGTACCCCCGATATAGACAGGAACGTGTCGGCGGTGTCGGCAGTCGAGGGAGTCCGACGTGAGCTTGTCTCCCAGCAGCGCAAGATCGCCGAACAGGGACCGATAGTCATGGTGGGACGCGACATCTGCACCGCCGTTCTGCCCGACGCGCGCACAAAAATCTATCTCGACGCCTCAGCGGAGGTGCGCGCCAGCAGGCGATACGCCGAAATGAACCAACTGGGCATGGCGGTAACGCCGCGGCAGGTACGGGCGGACATCGAACGCCGCGACAGGATTGACTCCGACCGCTCGACTACCCCTCTCACAATCGCCGAAGACGCGGTCGTGATCGAGACCGACGACCTCACGGTCTCCGAAGTGGTCAGCCAAATCGTCGAAATGGTGATAGATAACCCATGAGCTCAGTATATAAAATCACCAATGTATTGCAGCGCGGAACACTCAGGCTTTTCTCCGACTGGAAGGTCACCGGAGCCGAGAACGTTCCTCCCGTCGGGCCGGTGGTAATTGTGTCGAACCACCTGAGCAACCTCGACCCATCGCTGCTGAGTTCCAGTCTTCCGAGAAGGCTGAACTACCTCGCCAAGGACGGGATATTCGACGCGGTAGGCCCCCTCGGAAGGTGGTATCTGGGACAGTACGGCGCGTTCCCCATAGACCGCGCCGCAGCGGACGTCGCCGCCTTCAGATGGTCGTTGCGCCAGCTTCAGCGGGACGCTGCGCTGGTGATTTTCCCCGAAGGCACCCGTAGCAGGACAGCCCGCATGAACCGCGCCAAGCCCGGTGTCGTCAGCCTCATTCTCAGGTCGGGCGCGCCCGTGCTTCCGGTCGGAATAACCGGTACCGAGCGCATGGAAGCGTTCCTCAGAGTCGTCAACCCGACCGGGAAAATCCGCGTCAACATAGGCCAGCCCTTCTCCCTTCCGAACATAGAGGGACGCCCTGGACGCGAACTTCTCGATTCCATGACCACCGACGTTATGCACAGGGTATGCGACCTTCTGCCGGAGAGCTACCACGGCTACTACGCCAGGCCGTCGGGCAGACGGCGCATGGTTATCTGAGCGCTTAATACTGACGACTAATAACTGATAACACTCTGAAAGGTCTGAGAATGTGCGGCATCATAGGCTATACCGGCAAAAAGCAGGCCGCGCCCATCCTGCTCGAGGGTCTGGCATCTCTCACGTACAGGGGATATGACAGCGCTGGAATCGCCGTGATGGGGCCGAACGGACTTCCGCAGGTGTACAAGAAGACCGGCAAACTGGAGAATCTCATCGCGTCGCTGAACGGCTCCGTACCGAGCGGCTCAACTGGCATAGGCCACACACGCTGGGCCACGCACGGCGGCCCCACCGACGCCAACGCCCACCCCCACATGGACTGCCTGGGCGAGGTCGTCGTCGTACACAACGGAATCGTGGAGAACTATATCGCGCTCAAGCGCGAGCTTGTTGCCGAGGGGCACCGCTTCTCTTCACAGACCGACTCCGAGTGCATATCCCACATGGTCGAGCGATACCTGGACAACGGGTTAGAGTTGGAAGACGCCGTGAGAATGGCCGCCCGCGAGATAAGGGGCGCGAACGCTGTGGTCGTCTTCTGTACCCGCGCGCCCGAACAGATAGTCGCTTTCCGGCTCGGAAACGCGGGCGGAATAGTCGTAGGACACGACCCCGACGGCGGCGCTATTCTCTCCTCCGACCTGCCCGCGCTCCTGCCCCACGGTCACGATGTGATTTACCTGTCCGGCGGCGAGATGGTCCGTATGGGAGACGGCGATACGACTTTCTCCACGCTGGACGGCGCGCCTATCGAGAAAAAGAGCGTCCACATCCCCTACGGCCCGCTCTCTGCGAGCAAGGGCGGTTACAAACACTTCATGCACAAGGAGATACACGAACAGCCCGAGGCGATCATCAACGCGCTCAAGGGACGCATCTCTTTCGAGGACATGGCCGTCAGTCTGGACGATATAGCCCTCACCGCCGCGCGCGTCAACGAGATAAAGCGCGTCATATTCATCGGAATGGGCACCAGTCTCCACGCCGCGATGCTCGGCAGACACTGGATGGAGACGCTCGCCCGAATCCCCTGCGAGTACGATAATTCGTCCGAGTTCAGATACCGGAACCCGGTGCTGGACGGAGACACGCTCGTCGTATCCGTGTGCCAGTCCGGTGAAACGGTGGATACGCTCGCCGCTATGGAACTGGCCGCGAACAGCGGCGCGGCTCAGATAACCCTCTGCAACTACCCCGGTACCCAGAGCACACGCATCGCGGACGACACACTGCTCGTCCGCGCCGGACTGGAGATCGGCGTCGCAGCGTCCAAGACCTTCACCTCCTCACTGGTGGCGCTGTACCTGCTCGCGCTCGAGTTCGGCGCGCGGCGCGGCGCGATCAGCGCGGAGCGTATGCGAGACTTGGTCGGCGAACTGGTCAGGCTGCCCGATATGCTCGGACAAATGCTGCTGGACGAGAGCCCCTACGTGAATCTTGCGCGGCGATATGGCAGACGCTCCGACTTTCTATATCTGGGCAGGGGACTGGGCTTTCCGCTCGCTATGGAGGGCGCGCTGAAGCTGAAAGAGATAAGCTACATACACGCCGAGGGCTACGCGGCGGGCGAGATGAAGCACGGCCCTATCTCGCTGATTGACGAGGATATGCCCGTCGTCGCCATAGCCCCGCGCGACTCCCTGCGCGAGAAGATGCTCTCCAACATCAACGAGGTCAAGGCGCGGGACGGGCAAATCGTGGGCATTATCACCGAGGGCGACGATGAGATAGCAGAACGCGCCGACTACGCCATCGCCATTCCGCAGGCGTCGGAGACGCTGAACCCCTTCCTGGTCTCGATACCCATGCAGCTGATAGCGTATCATCTCGCCGTACAGCGCGGGTGCGACGTTGACCAGCCTAGAAACCTCGCAAAGACTGTAACGGTCGAATAGTCGGCGCGCCGACACACAACGGGCCATCATGCCCTAAGCAGGAAACAGGAGCGATAAGTTGCTGCCACACGTGGAAAAATTCGGAATCTACCTCAACCCCTCTGAGAGCAAGGTTGTGCGCATAACCTCGCCATACTGGTTCCCCGAAGAGCCGGACTGGGTTTACGTGACCAGCGAAGTCAACTCCACACTTCTCGCCATCAGGGACACGATCCGCGAGAAATCCCTCTCAAACGACCCCGATGCGGTGACCTGGGGCAGAATCCCCCTGCTGGACTGAGGCAGACTGAGACCTGCTTGCCCTGCGGCCTGTATGCTAGAATATATCCCGTTTCGCCCCAACTGTCAGGACACCGGATTTGGCATCAGGCCCACAAACCCAATCCCGCCCCGTAGCGTGGGTCATACGAATGGTCGTGCTGGTCTCGTTTTTGGACCTGTTCATGCAGGTTCCGGTAATTTCCACCTATGCCCGATCCCTGGGCGCGACCGCCGCCATGGGCGGCCTCATAGTCGGCATATACTCCGCTTCCAACCTGTTCGGCAACGTTGGCGCGGGCGTGCTGCTGGACAGGATGAATCGCAAGTGGCTGGTCGTAACCGGACTGCTGCTGACCGCCACCCTCCTGTACGCATACGGACTCGCCGATTCACCCGCGCAGCTTCTCGCTCTCAGAACGCTTCACGGGCTGGCTGCCGGAACCCTCGCCCCGGGTGCGTTCACCATGCTGGCAGACCACACCGCCGACGACCAGCACACCCGCTCGATGGGACTGAGCGGAGCGCTCATATCCGCATCCGCGGTCATCGGGCCTCTGCTGTCCGTAGGCATACGCGATGCGGTGGGCGGCGATGCAGGTTTCACGGCGGTCTTCGCCACCAGCGGCACGTTCATGCTTCTGTCCGCGCTCGCCTTCTCCGTGTTCGTCCCGACGCCCAGGCAGGCGAACGCAGTCGGAGCCGCCACGAATGGCGAATTCTTCTCCCTGTCCCGGAACCTTTTCCTTGTTCGCGTGTACCTTGCGGTACTGGCCATGACCTTCGCGATTGGCTACCTCATCAATCTGCTGCCCATAACGCTGGAGGATGTCGGAGCGGCCCCCCGAATGGCGGGCATCGCATTTTCAACCTTCTCTCTCGCCGGAATGGTAATAATGGCGAGCCCCTTCCAGCGCACCATCAGGGACAGCTCCCGCGCTAAGGCCATAGCTTCCGGCCTCGTATTGCTGGGAGTCAGCAACCTTGCGCTCGCCCTGTTCAGTGGCTCCGCGCTTCCGGTAGCCGTGTTCCCCGCGATGCTCGTATTCGGGGTCGGGTTCGGCCTGCTGTTCCCCTCGCTTGGCGCGTCCATAGCCGCGCGAACGGCCAGCGGAAACAGGGGAACGGCGTTCGGCCTCTTCTACGCGATGTACTCGCTCGGCGTGTTCCTGGGCGCATCTATATCCGGCGCGATTCCCGCATTCGGCGCGGGCGCGGGCGTCCGGTTCTATGTGCCCGCCCTCGTTCTTCTTGTAATGCTGCTGGCGTCCGTCAGGCTGAAAGACCTGCGTGGCTGACAGGCTTGCCCCGCGAACTCCGCGACGCTACCATTCCTCAAAACTCCACACTCAGGAAAGTCCTATGAGCGCAACACCGAAGCCCAGGCGAAGTTTCTGGACCTGGGGACTGCAAGCAGACGAACCCACCGACGCGCAGAGAGCCGAACACGCCGCCGAGTTGTCGGCCCGCTTCGGCGCGGAGATAGTCGCCCCTCCCATACCGAGAGCCGAAGACCTGCTGCTCAGAGAGCCGCGCATTCGCGTCCCGGACTCGCTTGCCCGCTTCTGTTTCACGGACAGTTACCAGCGCGCGCTGCATTCGTACAGCGCGGACGACCGCGCTCCCGCCGTATTCGGCCACTTCCCAAACCCACCCGACGTGGTTGCCCACCCCCGCACCGAGTCCGAACTCGAGCGGACTCTCGAATGGTGCGACTCGGTGGGCTGCGTTGTCATACCCTTCGGAGGCGGCTCCTCGGTGGTCGGAGGCGTCACCCCGCCCGACGCCGACGCGGTTGTCACCCTGGATATGGACGAGTTCGACAGCGTTCTCGAAATAGACGAGACCTCCCGCGCCGCCCGAATACAGGCCGGAGTCTTCGGACCCCACCTCGAAGACCAGCTAAGACCGCACGGCTACACTCTCAGACACTACCCGCAGAGCTTCACCGGCTCCACCCTGGGCGGATGGATAGCGACCCGCTCCGGCGGCCACTACGCCACCAACCATACCCACATTGACGAATTCGTCGAGTCCGTGCGAATGCTCACGCCCTCCGGCTGGTGGGAGAGCAGGCGGCTTCCCGGAAGCGGAGCGGGGCCAGACCCGAACCGGCTCGTCATCGGCAGCGAGGGCATTCTGGGCATCATAACCGAGGCATGGATGCGGATTCAGCGTCGCCCGGTATATCGCGCCACCGCGGGGGTCGCGTTCCCGTCCTGGGAGCGGAGCTATGAAGCCGCCCGCCATATCGTACAATCCAAGCTGTGGCCCGCCAACCTGCGCGTCCTCGACCCCGACCTCTCGCGCGACGCGGCGGGAATGGACGGCAAGCGCGCGCTGCTGATAATCGGCTTCGAGTCCGCCGAACTGCCGCAGGACTGGAACATCGCGGCTGCCGTCCGCATCGCGCGGGCTGCGGGCGGCAGTGTCCCCGACGACGAAATACTCATAGACGACGGATCGGGCAGGCCCACCGGACACGGCGGCGCGGTCGGCGCGTGGCGGAACGCCTTTATCAACATCGGCGAAGGGCTGACCGCAGGACTCGGACTGGTGTCCGGCACTTTCGAGACCGCCGTCACCTGGGACAACTGGCCCGCGCTGGACGACCATGTGCGCGACATCGTTGGTCGCACCCTGAACGACGTCTGCGGCGGCGGAACGCTCAACTGCCGCTTTACACACGTCTATCCCGACGGCCCCGCGCCATACTACACATACGCCGGAGCATATAGGAGCGGCGACTACGCCGCGCAGCAGGCCGCGATAAAACAGGCCGCATCCGACGCCATAATAGAGGCCGGAGGCTCCATAACCCACCACCACGCCGTCGGCAGGCTTCACCGTCCCTGGTACGACCGCGAGCGTCCGGACCTGTTCGCCCACGCGCTCCGCGCCGCCAAAAAGTCTCTCGACCCCAACGCCATCCTGAACCCGGGCGTACTCATAGACCCACTCTGACTATGCCAATCCAGGCTGTGTTGACATTTATCGCCATTCCCGCGAAGCAACGTCACCCCATACTCCGATACGGGGTTGTCCTCGCGAAAACGGGGAGCGGGAATCCAGCGCGCGCGCTTATCCGAAGGGTCGGCGGTGGCTGAATTCTCCCTCTTCGCTCGTTATGAACTCCAGCAGTGCCGCCTGGCCGTTCTCGGTCGCGGACTTGGCTCTCAGGATGGCCGCGCCTACGTCTGACGGGTCTTCGATCCGTTCTGCCCAGCCGCCCATGGCGCGGGCCAGGTCGGCGTAGTTTCCGCCCAGGTCGCGCGTACGGTAGAGTTCGTGCGAGCGCGCCATGTGAGAGGTCTCGATAGCCATGGTGGAGTTGTTCAGCACGACGGTCAGAATGGGAATGCCCGAACGGACGGCGGTCTCGAAATCGAGGCCGGTCATTCCGAACGCGGCGTCGCCCATGAAGTTGACGACGAACTTGTCCGGCGCGGCGAGCTTGGCGCCTATGTTCAGCCCGAGTCCTGTTCCCAGTCCGTGCGACTTGCCCCAGCCCAGGTAGGTGTGAGGACCTCCCGACTGGTAGAAGGGCATAAGCTGGTCGCGGGGACTGCCGGAGTCGTGGGTCACGATGGCATGGTCGGAGTTGACGTTTTGCATGAACTCCCACATGACCCTGTACGGGTTTATAGGGATTTCGTCCGAGGCGAGCTTTCGCATCCAACTGTCCAGCCACTGGCCGCGAACGGTAGCTATCTCCTCGGCGGTCGCGCCATTTCGTGACTTCCCGGCCAGACGCTCTTTGCAGGCTTCGATAAGCTGCCTGACTATCAGCCTCGCGTCGCCCAGCAGCGGGTATTCGACATCGTAGTTCTTGCCTATGTCTATCGGGTCGTTGGTGGCCTGGATAAGGGTCTTGTCTGCCGGGATTGTCATGGTCATGCCATGCTTGGTAAGGCTGGAGCCTATGGCGAATACCACGTCGGCGCGCCTGATGAAGTGGTAGGCCGCGCCGTTCATAACGCCCGAAGCGGAGCCGAGAGATAGCGGGTGTTTCTCGGGGAAGCCGCTCTTTCCCGCCATGCTGGTCGTCACCGGGATCTGAAGGAGTTCGGCCAGCTCGACCAGATCGTCGGTCGCATCGGCGTGCATCACTCCCTGTCCCGCATAGACGACCGGATGGCTGGCCGACAGCAGCGCGGCAGCGGCCTCGTCAACGGCGGCGATATCCGCGCCCCCAATCGCGGCCTTGACGGGACGGTAGCTTTCCAGAACCCCTTCCGGGACGTCCGCGTCGCCAATGTCTGAGGGTATCTCGACCATCACCGGGCCTGGCCGCCCCATCTTCAGCAGCGCGAACGCGCGGCGCATCGTGTCGGCGACCAGGTGCGGGGACTGGAGCCGTTCGACGTTCTTGGTGACCGACTCGTAGCTGCGGACGGAGCTGAAGTGTGGGTACACGCCATCCCTGCCCGATGGGTGTCCGAGGGGCAGGAGTAGCATCGGCACGGCGTCGGAGAACGCGGTCGCTACCCCGGCATATGCGTTCTCCGCGCCGGGGCCGTACTGCATTGCGAATACGCCCGGCGGCCGGCCGTTCGTGACGCGGCTGTACCCGTCCGCGACTCCGACTCCGACGCGTTCCTGGCGGCAGATGATTGGCCTGATGCCTATGTCCGCCGCCGACTCGATAACGGAGGTCGTGGGAAACGCGCTCAGGTATTCGATCTCTTCTTTCTTCAGAATGTGTGCGATAACGTCCAGTGTGCGCATGATGCAGACTCCCCAGATTGTGTTCACATTTGCATTATAGTGTAAATAGTCATCACTAACACTACTACCATTCCTACCTGAATATGCCATACACCGACCATTTTTCGTCATTCCCACGAAAGCGGGAATCCAGGCAGGGTCTTTTCGTTTTCAGGAGACAAGTTGATCAACGGGATGACCGTCCCCTCTCCCTCGATGGGCTGACAGGGGTAGGTAAAAGTGTACAGCCAAGTATGAATACCAACGTACAGCCCCCTCTCCCTCACGGAGAGGGTTGGGGTGAGGGTGATCCACACTATTTCGTCTATGGGATGTCCGACAATGAAAAGACCCTGTGGTTTCCTGTTGCGCTATACAATCACTCCAATCCCATGCTACAATATCCACATGAGAAACACGACCTATACCCTCACATACATAAAGACAAGGTTATGAATTATAAATTGTTCACCCGAGAAAATTTCTCCCCAAAGCTAATGCTGGTGAATACAGGTGAAAATCACCAGCAAGACTCACCAGCGCTTCACCTGTTGCCACCTGTTAGGGTCACCAGCGGTCACCAGCACAATTATAAATTACACTATATGAAACCCTTTCAATCCGACCCACTCGCCGCTGTTCGATCCGAATCGTTCACCCCGATTCATTCAGACTTTGCGAATACCCTGCGCTACAATGCGCGCCTGAAAAACAATATCTTATACCCCGAAGCCTGAAATCCGCCTCGCGATACAGATATGTCTCCCATCTACCACTCCGGCCAGACGCTCGACCATGTTCAGGGTCGTTCTATATTCGACTACGCGGACAGCCTCAGCGTGCGCGTTCCGACCTCCTGCGGGCGCACCGGCGAGTGCCACGAGTGCATCGTAGAAATCAGGCGTGGCATGGACGCGCTCAGCCCACCCACCCACGCCGAGCGGTTTCTGCGGGACGATTACCGGCTTGCATGCCAGGCCATCGTCGAAGACGCCAACGCCGACGTGGAGTTCGCGGTCCTGCGTCGCCAGCCCAGAATTCTCACCCACTCCATACGCAGGGATGTCCCGCTGGACCCGCTCACCGTCCGAAAGGGCGACTCGGTTCACCATCGCGGCGAGAAGATAGACATGTACAGGGGCCGCATATACGGTGTGGCCGTGGACGTCGGCACGACGACCGTCGTTATGAACCTGGTTGACCTCGAATCCGGGGAGATTCTGCACACCGCGTCGTTCGAGAACCCGCAGCGCTTCGGCGGCAGCGACATCATGCACCGTATCTCATACGACGGCAGCGAGTATCACGGCGAGCTCAGACAGGTCATGCTCTCCGCCATAAACTTCGAGATAGGCGACATGGCGCGGACGCTGCGCTTTCACCGCCGCAATATCTACGAGGTCGTTATCGTCGGGAACTCCACAATGCGAGACATACTCTTCGGCCTGGACGTTCAGCCCATCGGGGAGAAGCCTTACAGGTCGGTCGTCGAAACGCAGATGCGGGACGGCGTTCGCTCAACGACCGCGCTGAATTCGACCGCGCGCGACGTCGGCCTGCGCGTATTCCCTCGCGCGAGCGTGTACGCAGGCCCTCTTATCGGGAGCCACGTCGGCGCGGACGTGGCCGCCGACCTGCTCGCAGTCGCCATGGACGAGTCCGAGGACGTGGTGATGCTCGTGGACGTGGGAACCAACACGGAGGTCGTCGTCGGCAACCGGCACAGGATGATGGCGGCGTCATGTCCTGCGGGCCCCGCGTTCGAGGGCGGTCAGATAACGTACGGTATGCCCGGATATGACGGCGCGGTAGAGTCCGTCCGCATAGAAGACGGTCAGGCGCGATATACGACCATAGGCGACGTGACCGCGCAGGGAATATGCGGCTCCGGCCTGGTTGATATGCTCGCCGAACTTCGCGGCGCGGACATAATGAACCTGCTCGGCGCGTTCCACGATACTCGGAACGAATTCTTCTTCGCTCCCGAGCGGGGGATGTCGCTGTCCCGCGCGGACATATCCGCTCTCGCGCAGGCCAAGTCGGCCAACTACTGCGGCCAGTTCATCGTTCTGCGGAACTACGGACTGCCCATCTCCCAAATCTCCAAAATGTACCTCGCGGGCGGGTTCGCCAACTACGTGAACGTGAACAACGCGCTCGACATAGGCTTCATAGCCAACGTGCCGCCGGAGCGTATCGTGAAGGTCGGAAACGCCGCGCTGGAGGGAGCGACCATAATGCTGGTATCGGCGCGGATGCGGGAGCGAATCGAGCGAATATCATCCACGATTGAACACGTCGAGCTTGAGACCACGCCAGACTTCTTTGATATATTCGTAGAAGGCTGTATGTTCAAGCCGATGGAACTGGAATAGCGAAAGGCAAGCCCGTGTCCAGACGCGACCCTATGGTGTACGTTCACCAAATGCAAGACCATGCGAGAGCGGCGCGAGACGTATCGCGAGATTATTCGCGCCCTGATCTCGATACCAACAAACTGTTGAATCTGGCTCTTCAGAAGGCGGTCCAAGTCATCAGCGCTTCTGCCTCACGCGTACCCGACGAATTCAGACGCTCGCGTCAGGAAGTGCATTGGGACGAAGCCGCATCCTTCTATGGCAAAGCGGTAAAATCATACGACGATGTAAACCTCGACATTCTATGGGATATCATTCAAGATGACATTCCGCCGTTGATGGAACAACTGGAAGCCATTGCCCCTGAACATACTTCGCAGCAACTCTGAAAGACCGCGCAGAGGAGAACCCCAATGTCCAGATTCAAAGTCCTCATCACCGATTACGTGTGGCCTACGACCGAGCCGGAGGAGGCCGTTCTGCGCGAAGAAGCGGACGCGGAAGTCGTCGTCGCGCCGGACGGCAGCGAGGAGACGCTCATCTCGCTCGCCGGAGACGTGGACGCCATTATGACCTGCTTTGCCCAGGTCACGCCGAACGTGCTGCGGGCCGCGCCCAACTGCGTCGCCGTGGGCAGATTCGGTGTCGGAGTGGACAACATCGCGGTGGACACCGCCACCGAGCTCGGCATGGCGGTCACCTACGTCCCCGACTACTGCGTTGACGAGGTGTCCGATCACGTCATGGCGCTTCTTCTCGCTTGGAACCGCCGCGTCGCGCTGTTCGACAACTCGGTCAAGGGCGATGGATGGGGAAGCGTCGTGCTGACGATGCGGATAATGCGGCTCAGGGGCAAGACGATAGGCATTATCGGATTCGGACGCATAGGCCAGGCCGTCGCTCAGAAGGCGCTCGCGTTCGGTATGCAAGTGCTGGCCTCCGACCCCGTATTCACGCCTCAGACCGCCGCCCTGCGCGGCGCGCGCCTGGTGGACACCGACACGCTGCTCAGAGAGTCCGACTTCGTCACCCTTCACGCGCCGCTCAACCCGCACACCCAGAACATGATAGGCGAGCGCGAACTCGGCCTGATGAAGCCCGATTCGTTCCTGGTGAACTGCGCGCGCGGCGGCCTGATTGACGAGGACGCGCTCCTGTCGGCTCTCACCGGCGGGATCATAGCGGGCGCTGGACTGGACGTAATGGCGGACAACCACCCCTCAAACGACCACCCGCTGCTGTCTCTGAAAAACATCATCATCACTCCCCACGTCGCCTTCTTCAGCCAGGAAGCCACGCTCGAACTCGAACAGCGCGCCGCCCGCGAGGTCGCCTACGTCCTCACAGGCCGAATGCCCGACAACCTGGTGAACACGGTGGTTCTGGAGCATCCGAGGCCGAGGCACAGCCTCTCGCAATGAGCGGCAGGAGGAATTCTATGAAGCCGAAAATCCATTACGATGCGGACACAGATACTCTCTCCATTTGGAACGGGACTCCAGCGAGTGAAGCTGAGGATGTCGCAGAGCATCTGGTCGCAGACTTCAACAATGCAGGCGAAGTCGTAGGATTCACTCTAGAACACGCCTCAGAGTTGCTCGGAGTAGTTCCGTCCATACCCAGTAGTCCCGACCAATGTTCCAAGAGTAAATCTGTCGGCAGACTATTTGGGACACTCAAATATGAAGGCCCTCCCGTTACTCTGAGAGAGATGGAAGACGCTATCGTTAGCGGCGCATGTGAATTGTGATAGCCTTAGATACGAATGTTTTAGTGCGCTATCTTGTGAATGACGACTTAGAGCAATCTAAAGTAGCTCGTGAACTATTAGAGTCACTTACGCCTGAGCAGCCGGGCTTCATATGCCGTGAAGTCGCTATCGAGGTTGTGTGGGTACTAGAGCGGTCTTACAAATTTTCTCGCGCTCAAATTGTGACCGTTCTCGAACAACTGTCAACCAGCAACGACATTGTAATCGAATCCTCTGAAGATTTAGTGAACGCGGCGGCAATCTACGGAGAACGCCGCGCCGACTTTGCGGACCTAATGATTCTGGCGGCCTCTGAACGGAGTGAACGCTCGACCACTTTATACGTTCGACCGGAGGTTTGCGCGTCTGGAAGGCGTTAATCTCTTGGTCGCGGATAACTCCTAGGCTGTAACCGAGCATATTATGCGCCTCAAGTCAGATATCAGCCAAGACCCACTCATACACACCATAATCCCGTCCTGAGAACGCCACAAACGTAACCATCTCGATACCGACGTGCCGCTCCAGTGCCGCAACCACCTCCCCCACCGCGACCCGCGTTGCCCGTTCCTTGGGGAAGCCATAGACCCCGGTACTGATCGCCGGAAACGCCATGGTCTTGATTCCATTCTCGGCGGCCAGGCACATGGAGTTCCGATAGCACGACGCCAGCAGCGCGTCCTCACTGTTCTCGCCGCCCCTCCATATCGGCCCTACCGTGTGTATGACGTACTTGGCTGGCAAGTTGTAGCCCGCGCTGATCTTCGCCTCCCCCGTCGGACAGCCGCCCAGCGTCCTGCACTCTTCCAGCAGGCCCGGGCCCGCGGCCCTGTGTATAGCGCCGTCCACACCCCCGCCTCCGAGCAGGGATTCGTTCGCCGCGTTCACAATTGCCTCCACGGCCAATTCCGTGATGTCTCCCTGCACAAGCTCGATTCGCCCTTTCATATCGCTCTTCCCCCAAGACCCTGTTCAAGAAAGTTCCAAAAGACCGTCCCTCTCACTCCCCCGTAATTCCCGCGAAGCAACGTCCCCCTGTACCCCGACACGGGGCTATCCTCGGGAAAACGGGGATTGGCCACCCCTCGACTACTATAATTCCACAATTCCACTTATGCAATTTTCCTACATTCCCCTGCCAGAACGTCTTCTCGAAGTCCCCCAATCAAAGCCCATCACACAAATCAAATAAATCACAGTTCAGACAACCCCTTGACGCAACTCCCACCATCCCCTATAATCTCCTCTAAGAACATTTGTACCATATACTGACAACCGAAAGCCAATGACCCTATACCCAGAACTCCAAACCATAGTCCGAGAGGAAACAGACAACGGACGAACCATCGTCCGTTTCATGCAACACGCCATGGACGGACGCTTCCCCAACTTTACCCCCGTACATCAGATCATGGCGGGCCGTGTCCTCGCCATCCTCTGCATAGAACAGGGCATTGAGTTCGTCGAGTCCATCAAAAAGCCCGCTGTTCCCAAGACCAGGGACTCCGCCCAGCGCAGGGTCATTGACGACGAGGCTGACGCCGCCCTCACAGCCGCCCAGCGCGAAATCGCCGCATACGTGCGGAAACTCGCAGGCGGCGGACGCAGGATGATAAAGTTCCTCCTCGAAGCCATGGAAGGCGCGCTCAAGAGCTTCAGCCCCTCCCTGCGAATAGCTGCCGGAAAGGAACTCATCGGCTACGCCTTCCCCATATTCGCGCCACCGCGTCCCAGGAAATCCGGTTCCGAGCCACGTTCCAAGACACAGGACGAACCCGCTGCCAAGCCGACGCCCCGCGCCCAGACCGCAGCCGCCCCGCAGTTCACCTATCCACCCGCCGGTGTCCCACTCGGTATGCCCAGAGAAGAAGCTGAGCGGCTCTACCGGATGAGGCACTGCGAAGAGGGCGAGACCATAGACGACTCCATATTCCGAAGGAGCATGGAAAAGTCTGACGACATGGAGGTTCAGCGAGCCGAGGCGCGCAAGCTGTGGGAAGAGAAGGAGACATTCATCAAGAAGCGCTGCCCGAACCTGGATCCGGAACCCTACCCTGAGTTGTTCGACGGCCTGCTTGACCTGATTCAGACGGCCCCCGAAGACCCCAACGATTGGTGGGACGACGAGGACTGGGAACTGTGCGAAATGGGTCTGTGTGGAGAAACCGGCCTGCCATGCCCCTGCACCACAGTCCCCAGGGAAAAAGACGACCCCTGACCGTCGCCATACGCCCTCCCCATGCGAAACCCGCAATGCCCAGGACCGCTAATGCCGGACACAGGGTCTTCCCGCGATGTCCGCGGACGCTTCACGCCGTATGGTCAAACCCCAGTGGTTGCCCCTTAAGCTGCGGCATTGGAATGCGCAGCACCAATCCCCCGAATTCACTTCCGCGACCTGAGACTTTTTTCCGAAAGTCGAATATAATATCTCCTGTATTCAACGATACAGGAGAAGATGAAGATGGCACACTCCGACCTGGCCCTGGTTGCCCACTTGATGCGCCGCGCGGGGTTCGGCGCGACCCGCGACGAGCTTGAAGCCTACGCCGCCCATAGCTACGAATCCATAGTCGAAGACCTGCTTCACCCCGACCGGTTCCCCGAAGTGGACGATGATGTCGTCATCCGCTACTGGCTGGAGCTCAATAATCCCGACTCGGTCGAACCCTGGAACACCCGCTGGATTTACCGCATGGTGAACACCCAGCGTCCACTCGAAGAGAAAATGGCGCTGTTCTGGCACCACGTATTCGCCACGTCGGTCGGAAAGAGCGAGCATGGGCCCTCCGCTAAGACGCAGATAGAGCTTTTCCGGCGCAACGCCATGGCGGATATGCGTACTATACTGGTGGACCTGGCCAAAGACCCCGCAATGATCTTCTGGCTGGACAACTGCGAGAACTATGGTGACCGGCCCAACGAGAACTGGGGCCGCGAACTGCTGGAACTGTTCTCGATGGGCGTGGGCAACTACTCCGAGCAGGACATCAAGATGGCCTCGCGCGCCTTCACGGGATGGACTTTCACCCAGCCGATTCCACTAGACCCCTATGGCCGTTATCCCTCCGAGTTCATATACCGCGACGAAGACCACGACCGGAGCGAGAAGACGTTCCTTGGACACACTGGACGCCTCAATGGCGAGGACATCATCGCCATCATCGTGGAGCAGCCCGCCGCCGCCAGGTTCATATCACGGCATATGTACAACTTCTTCGTGGCGGACGAGCCGCAGGTTCCGTCCTGGAATGACGTTCCGCCGCAGGACCCTCAGGCCATCGAGACGCTCTGCGAGGCGTACTTCGACAGCGGCGGCAACATTCGCGCTGTCCTGCGCGTCCTGTTCAATTCCGACTTTTTCAGGGAAGCGCGGTTCAGGAAGGTCAAGAGTCCGGCGGAGCTTGTCGCCGGCACAATCAAGCTGGCGGGCAACCAGAGTTTCCCCGAACCCAATCTGCACGGCGCGCCCGCCGCCGCCGGCCTGATGGGACAGCGACTGATGACCCCGCCCACGGTGGAGGGATGGCACACAGGCAGCGAGTGGATTGACTGCGGAACTCTGGCCGAGCGCATCAACTTCGCGGTCAACGAGTTCTCGGATTACAGTCTGCCAGGCGTCCGCGCGATTTCAGACAGGCTCGCGTCGGACGGCAAGCCAATCTCGCCGGATGAGTTCGTGGACAGGACGCTCGACCTGGTCGGCCCCATGTCTGTTGACGACATGACCAGGGAGGCGCTTATGGACTACGCGGAATCGGAAGGAAACCTGCTGTTCGATAGCGCCGAGCGGCGTGAGGAGAGCGCCGAACGGGTCGCCCGCATGGTGCAGTTTATCGTCGCGTCGGTCGAGTACCAGTTCGCCTAGCCGCCCGCCTGATACCAATTCCGTCTGAATAGTCCATATACTGACCATTTTTCGTCATTCCTGCGAAAGCGGGAATCCATAGGCCGCGGCAGTCTGATACATGGCAGAAACATATAGACATGGTATGAGTCATTGTTCACAATCGGGAGTATCATATCCTGCTAATCCCAAAATCCGGCAAATCCTGATTCAGACGATCACAAGAGGAGAGATAGCAGTGGAAACAAACGGCAAGCAGACGGTCTTTGTGGTCGTGCAGCTCACTGGCGGCAACGACTTTATGAACACGTTGATTCCGTATGGGAACGACATCTACTACGACTCCAGGCCGGTGATAAACATACCCCAGGAAGATGTGCTGCCGATAGACGACTATCTTGGCTTCAACCCGAACTT
This sequence comes from Dehalococcoidia bacterium, assembly GCA_965197685.1. Lineage (GTDB taxonomy): Bacteria > Chloroflexota > Dehalococcoidia > Lucifugimonadales > UBA1123 > VXRN01. The sequence continues at coordinate 304,740 of CBDANP010000006.1, read as the reverse complement.
CGCCCCGGTCAAGGAACTCTACGATGAGGGCAGAGTCGCGATTGTGCAGGGAGTTGGATACCCCGACTCCAGCAGGTCTCACTTCCGTGGAATGGACATCTGGCACACGTCGGAGCCGGATAGAATCGGTACCGAGGGCTGGCTCGGACAGGTAGTGGCGCAGATGGACCCGGGCAAGGAGAATCCCCTGACCTGCGTCAACATCGGACGTGGACTGCCCCGCGCCATGGCCAAGCGCGGAGTCCCCATAACCTCGGTCGGCGACCTGGACAACTACGGGGTTATGAGCGGCATCACCGAGGAATCCCAGCGCGCTCAGGCGCTGAAGATATTCGAGAAGATGTATGGTCAGGCCATCGGAAGCGGCCCGGTGAGGGAGTACGTTGCGCAGACCGGCCTCGACGTTCTGAAAGGCGCGGACATCCTGAAGAAGGCCCCCGAGATATACTCCTCAGACGTGGAGTACGCGAGCAATCCCATAGCGCGGAGTCTCAGGGACGCCGCAAGGGTTCACCTCGCCGACCTCGGCACAAGGATCATCTACACCCAGCACGGTGGCTACGACACCCACGCCAACGAGGTTCCCAATCACCCTAGGCTGCTCTCCGAGGTGTCTGGCGCGATAATGGACTTCTTCCAGGACATGAGAGACCACCAAGCCTCCGATAACGTGGTTATGCTGGTGTTCACCGAGTTCGGACGGCGCATCAGGGACAACGGCAGCGGGTGCGACCACGGCGCGGGCGGCGGCTCTTTCGTCATCGGCGAGCAGGTGAAGGGCGGACTGTACGCAGAATACCCGTCCCTCGACCTGGACAAGCAGACCGACGGCGACATGGCGCACTCCTACGACTTCCGCGGCCTTTACACTACGCTGCTGGAACAGTGGATGGGCGTCGAAGCCGCGCCAATCGTGGGCGGACATTACGAGGAGATACCGATATTCGCGGAGTAGGTTACGTTTGACATTACCCGTCATTCCCGTGAAGCAACGTCACCCCGTACCCCGATACTGGGTTGTCCTCGTGAAAACGGGGAGTGGGAATCCAGACAAGACTAGGCTTGGAAGCCAAAAGAATCGCGTGAGCGCAGTAAGACATAGAGGTGAGATCAATGGGCAGGCCGTATGCGCTTCTGAGGGTAGGATTCAGCTACGACAAGACGCTGGGAATGAGGAGGCTGACCAACACGCCGGTGGATCTCGCGGTTGACGGGTCGGGCGACCTGTTCATCCTGTGTCGCGGGGGCATATCGTTCATCAGGCGTCTCTCGCAGGACGACGAAGACCTCGGAGCGATAAACCTTGCCGCCGGAGGCGCGGCGCAGATTGGCGGCAGCCACTCGGTGAACTCCAAGTTCGTTTGGCCCGCGTCCATGGTGATGGACAGCCAGGAGAACCTGTGGATCTCCGACGAAGGCACCAACAAGATAACCATCATTGACAAGCAGGGTGAGATTCTCGGACAGTGGGGCGAGTCAGGCAGCGGTGAAGGCCAGTTCGACAGGCAGTCCGGCATTGCGCTTGACCCCGACGGGAACGTTTACGTCACCGACACCCGCAACCACCGCATACAGAAGTTCACCAGGGACGGAGAGTTTCTGATGGAGTTCGGCAGCTTCGGCGACGCCGAAGGCGAACTCAATATGCCCTGGGGTATCTGCGTGGACGAGCTTGGCGACGTCTATGTGGCGGACTGGCGCAATGACCGCATACAGAAGTTCAGCGCGGATGGCGAGTTCATATTCAGCATCGGCGAGTCGGGCGACGGCGAGGGCGAGTTCAACCGCCCGTCCGGCGTCACGGTTGACGCGGATGGCGATATATACGTCGCGGACTGGGCGAACAGCCGGGTGCAGCTATTCAGGCCGGACGGCGTTTTCGTCGAACTCTTCCGCGGCGACGCAACGCTGTCCAAGCAGGCGTTCCACTACATGAAGTCAAACGTGAAGGCTCTCAGGCTGCGCGAGATGGCCTCTATCGAGCCGCAGAAGCGAGTCCGCTGGCCGGTGTCCGTGCGCGTCTATGACCACATGATGTACATTGCCGACTACGGCTCCGACCGCGTGCAGGTCTATAAAAAGGAAGCCTACCCCCTCGAACCGCACGAAATTTCCGAGGTGCAGAGATCGCCGACTCTCTATACCCAGTTCTGACCGACTATCCCCCAAACCCCCGCCCGAGCGAAACGCAGGAGAATGAAAGCCTCTAACAACTAATAACTGATAACTAAAGACTAACAACTACCCACCGAAGGAGGGATAGGATGAGGCTGGAAGGTAAAGTTGCGCTGATTAGTGGCGGCGCGCGTGGTCAGGGCGCGGTCGAGGCTAAGGTTTTCGCTCGTGAGGGCGCGAGTGTCGTCATCGGGGACATTCTGGACGAGCAGGGCAGGCAGGTCGAGGCGGAGATAGCCGAGTCGGGCGGGAACGCGACATACGTCCACCTGGACGTGACCAGCGAATCAGAGTGGAACGATGCTGTTAGCCTGGCCGTGGAAAGATACGGCAAGCTGGACATCCTGGTAAACAACGCGGGCATCCTGATACGCGCGGGAGTGGAAGACACCACCGAAGAGGACTGGGACCGTATCATGGACATCAACGCCAAGGGTGTGTTCCTCGGAACGAAGGCCGCGATTCCTGCGATGCGGGCGGCGGGCGGCGGCTCGATCATCAATATATCTTCGATAGCCGGACTGATCGGCGGTCCGACGTCAGCCGCCTACAACTCGACCAAGGGCGCGGTCCGCATTCTCACCAAGTCCACCGCCGTGCAGTATGCGACCGAGGGTATCCGCTGCAACTCCGTTCACCCGGGCCTGATATACACCGACATGACCAGGGAGACAATTGATACGCCCGAAGGAGAGCGGAGCTGGAGGGCAAGGGTTCCGCTCGGCCGTATTGGACAGTCGGAGGATATAGCCAACGGCGTCCTGTTCCTGGCCTCCGATGAGTCGTCCTACATGACAGGCAGCGAACTGATCATAGACGGTGGCATCACCGCGCAGTAAGCTAGCGGCAGCCCAGACAGGAGACGGTTGATGAACACCGAGTCCATAGACATGACTGGAGAAATCCCCAGGCGCCACCTTCTCACCAAAGAAGAGGCTCAGGAGATGAAGGAAAACCTGGCCCGCAAGCACTTCGGCATGAGTCTCGACGAATTCTTCGAGGCGTGGAAAGCTGGAAAGTTCGACAACGACCGCAAGAGGCACGGTGAGGTTATCAGTCTGGCGATGATGGTGCCCGAGTACTGGGAGATCTGATGCAGGGAAGGACTCCGCCCGATGCCGTCAACGACTATATTGGCTCGATTCAACGTGCTATATCGTGCATATCGGATTCGGTCGTAAATGTTGACGGCGGCTATTACCCTGCTGATACGCCCCATATTCTGACTATGAACAGGGGATCCTCTGTCGAACTTGGCGGGGTATCAAGACTCTGGTTCCTGTTGCGTCAATACTATCGTATAGTGGAACTTGATGCGTTAGGCTCTTTGTGGACAGTCAGGGTAGTAGGCTATCGTTACGCAATCCTGGATTCTGACGGTAGAGAGGTCTTGGAGTATCACTGGCATCCTGGGGGCAATAGCCCCATTGAGAATCCACATCTGCATATCGAGTATGGCGCGATGGTCGGACGCCCCGAAATCAGTGCCGCCCATCTGCCCACCGGTCACGTGTTCGTCGGCGATATTTTGCATATGCTTATCAGGGACTTCGCAGTAACCCCCAGGCGACGCGATTGGCAATCGGTTCTCGATGAAGGTTCCGGCTCCAACACCCAATAGGCCAATGGCTAGTACCGTGTCAGTGTAGTTTTGTTGGGTAGATATGTCGGAGTTTGGCGCGGGCGTCCTGAGTGGTGAACCGCCAGTCTATGGTAGCGCAGGAGGCGTTACGCTCACGCTCGAGGGCCGCTATCTGTCTCCGTAGAGTCTCTTCATCACCGATGCGGCCCTTCAGGCACTGCCTGCTGAACACGCTCAGTTCTATCTCCGCCATGTTCAGCCAACTCCCGTGCTTCGGCGTGAAGTGTAGTTCAAGCCTTCTGGCTATGCGCCGAGCTTCGGCAGGCTCGAACGCCTCGTATAGCGAACCGAACTTGTGGGTGTTCAGATTGTCCAGTACCACTCGGATTGTCTCGGTATCAGGGTATGCCTCATCCACAAGCCACCTCATCTGCTCAGCAAAGTCCACAGCGGTTCGGCGCTCTGTAACTTCCAGGTGTCTCCATCCACCCTTCGGTTCGCACAACACGAACAGGTTGCGCGTTCCGTTCCTCTTGTACTCGTAGTCATAGCGTTTCACTCGTCCCGGTTCTGGGACTATCGGCTCTTTTGTATCCTCAATCAGTTGTTTGGATGTCTCGTCGAAGCAGACCACCGGACGCTCAGGGTCGTACTCCTCCTCATACAGGTCCAGCACATCTTCCATTCGAGCCACGAACTCACCGCTCACCTCCGGGATGCACCACTCTTTCTTCCTCCAGGGTTTGAGTTCGTTTTTTTCAGGATCTGTCTCACTGTCTCAGGGGAGACGCTCTCGACAAGCTCCATCCGAACCACCTTGTCGGCGAGCAGCTTCAGCGTCCAGTGAGTATGTCCTTCGGGCGGGTCGCTGCACGCTATGGCGACAAGGTGCGCCTCGGCTCTTCCATTCAGCTTTCGCCTCTGTCCCGGACGAGGTCGCTCATTCAGCGCGTTCTCCAGTCCCTCCTCACAGAAGCGTTTGCGCACTCGCGCCACGGTAGCCGGACTGATCGCGAGTCCTTCGGCTATCTGCCTATCGGATAGACCCTGATCGGTTCTCAACAGCGCAAGCGCACGCTTTATCTTGCGAGCGGGCGACCTGCCCCCGCGGACCACACCGGTTAACTGGTTTCGTTCGGCATCTGTCAGTTCAACTTTATACTTGCTCGCAGTCATGTCTTGCCACGTCCTTACAGAAGATTTGCTAGCAAGACTATCCGCTTTCTTAAACTATTGCAAAATCAGCTGGTTGCGGTACTAGTACCACTTCCATCTGAATATGACAGATACCGTTCATTTTTCATCATTCCCGCGAAAGTGGGAATCCATAGATCCGCGCCAGTTGCTACACGGCAGAAATACATGGACATTGTACTAATAGTGCTGGTCGAGGAGGATCGTGTTGCCGTCGGGGTCGGTCAGCACCGCGCTGCACGGGCCTGTGGTTGTCATGTCGGCCTCGGACTGGAACTCGACGCCCGACTCTTTGAGAGTCTTCTGAATCGGGCGCAGGTCTTCGGGGTTGAACGTGAGGATGTTCTCATCGAACATTCCCTGGAATAGGCCGATTGCCGCGCTGTCGTTTTTCAGGATGCGCCACTTATGCGTATCGGTATCCGCGAAAGCGTCGTTCATGTGCGCGTGACCGCCGTCTATCACCTCGAAACCGAATTTCCGGTAGAACTCCAGCGACGCTGAAATATCCTTTACGGCTAGGCTAATCGAGAAGTTTCCGAGATTCATGTTTCCTCCTTTGGCAGTGTCCAGTGGTTAATGGCGCGACCCCTATCATTGCCCAATCTCCTATCAGGTTGGCAAGGCGTATCACGGCCTTTTGTCGCAAAAGCGGGTCTGGTTGCAGGGTGTCGACAGACGCGGACTACTCGCCATCCATCGCGGTGTTTCACCGCGCATCGCAGAACGGCAGATCTCCCAGAAAGCCGTCAACGTCCCCAAGCGTATCCGGGATGCAGCCGCTCAGCTTGTTCCCGTAGATGCTCAGGTAGTTCAGGTTGGGCAGGCTTTCGAGCGTCGTGGATATGCTGCCCGTCAGTTGGTTGTCCGCGATGACGAGCCATTCAAGGCGTTTCATATCGCCTATCTGCGCGGGAAGAGGGCCGCTTAGTTGATTGAAACTCAAATCGAGCGACACCAGCCCGGCCAGCCGTCCAAGCTCGGGCGGAATGACGCCCGCGAGTTGGTTGTCGCCTAGGTCGAGGGTTTCCAGCCTGGTCAGCCGTCCGAGTTCGGGCGGAATCTCCCCGCTCAGTTCGTTGCCGTACAGATGCAGCGACCTGAGTTCGGACAGGTCGCCCAACTCTGGCGGAATACGCCCCGACAGCCCCGATGTCGTCAGGTTCAGCGCGATGACGCGGGGCGGCTGACCGCGTATCACAACGCCGTTCCAATCGGATACAGGGGCATCCGCACTCCAGTCAAGTTCTCCGTCACCAGCCAGCGTCGTTCTGATGGACAGCAATATCGCGCAGTCCTGCGCAAGCGCGCCTGTATCTGGACACTCGACGGGCGGTCCCAACATCGCCAGGTCTGAGCCGATTCCGATTGCGGGGACTGCATAGGTTTGCCCCTGCGCTGAATCGGCCACCAGTCCCCTGTCCTTAGAGATTAAGGCAAACGCGAGCGCGGCTGCCACAATCACCAGAGTCACCGCCTGCCCTATCAGGAACTCGCGCGACCAGGAACTTTCTTCATCGTCGCTCTGCCCACGCGGGCGGCTAGTGCGCGATTGCACCGGTCACCCATCCACCGTACACCGGATACTGGCAGCAGATGAATTCTATATAGGACGGCTGCCCCTTTTCGTTCGCGGCCAGCGCGCGTTCGAGCGCGGGAACCACCTCCGAAGGCTCGGTCACCCGCTCGGTGTGCAGTCCCAACTCCGCTATGACCCTGGACATATCCACCTCGTCCGGGCCGAGCACGACGTGGGTATAGGGGTCGTGACCCTCGCCCCAGAAGCCCGGGCCGTAGCCCGCGAACCCGCCGTTGTTGATATGCGCGACTGTTACGCCCAGACTCTGTCGCATCGGAACCTCCAGATTGCCGAGCATATATCCAATGCCGGCATCGCCGGTCACCGCGATGCACTGCCTTTCGGGGAAGGCTATCTTCGCGCCCATCGCCGCCGCCAGGCTGAAGCCGAGCGTGGAGACGTTCCCCCAGCCCAGGAAGCCGCGAGGGATTAGCGTGTCGTACACCGTGCTAAGCTGGTCGCGGGTGTTGCCCGAGTCGTGCGTTACGAACGAGTTGTGAGGATCGAGCGCCTCCATCAGCCCGGCGTAAACCCTGTACGGGTTGATGGGCTTTTCGTCTGACCCCATCGCCTCACGGTACACGGAAAGCCCCGAATCGCGGGCCGCCTTTATCTCCGCCTCTACACCGTTCGCGTCCCTTCCGGCCCCGGACGTTCTCCCGGAAACCTCTTGGGTGAGCGCGCGGATAGTGAATCCCGCGTCGCCTATAACAGCGTGTGCCGTCGGGTATATCTTGTTGACGTGCAGTTCGTCCAGGTTGCACAGGATAATCGTCTTGTTGGCCGCGTCGGGGATCGCGTGGCTGAATCGGCCCGGCGACAGGCTCGATCCTATCGCAAGAATCAGGTCGCTCTTTTGCAGGTAGTGGGCGGTGTGTTCGCCGCGCACACCGACGAACAGGGGATGGTCTTCGGGGAACGCTCCCTTCGCCTTGAGCGTGGTGATGACTGGCGCGTTGACTAGCTCGACAAGTGCCTTCAGATCGTCCGACGCCCCCGCGTAGATGACGCCCTCGCCCGCGTATATCAGCGGATTTTCAGCGTCCAGAAGCAGGTCGGCCGCGATGGCGACGTCCGCAGGGTCGGGCGCGGACTTCCAGCCCTTGACCGGAGTATAGGGGTCGGCGGTTTCGTCGTATGTGCCAGCGGCGTTCGGAACGGACAGCACAACCGGGCCGGGCCTGCCGCTCCTGAGCATGGTGAAGGCACGGCGCATGAACTCTGGCACGCGCTCCGGCCTGTCTATGTAGCCGTACCACTTGGAGACCGACTTCAGGCTGGTGGTGACGTCGAACTGGCTGTTTTCGGAACTCCCCGCCGGAACGCCGTCCGTTATGCACAGGATTGACGAGCCGTCCTCATAAGCCTGCGCCAGCCCCGCGTACGCGACCTGGATGCCCGCTGCGTTGACCCCACCCTGCACGGTGCAGACGCCTATCCGGTCACCGCCCGTCACCCGCGAGAATGCGTCGGCCAGCGCGATGGCGTAACGGTCGTCCCGCATCATAACCATCGGCACCCCCTCGCGTCCGAGCGCGTTGTTCACTCTGCACACCGGGAAGGTCGAAACCCACTCTATCCCTTCCTGCTTGAGAATCCGGGCAATCGCGGTAGCTACATCTGTCGTCATCTGGAAATCCTTTCCTCAGGAACGGCTTAACTGTGGATAAATATCGCGTGGCGGTCCGTCTGTGTTTTACGTTGAATCCAAGGGAATCTCTCCCACTCTATTCAGGGGTGGTGACTATGGAGCCTCATGCGTGACCAGGGAAGACTTGTCGCGCTCTTTCAGGCGGGCCTTAGTGAGTTGGTATCTGGCTTCCAGGTTGATCCACAAATGCGCTGGCACGCCTAGCGCCTTCTCCAGTCTCTTCGCAGTATCATCTGTAATGGATGTCTCCCCTCGAATGATCTCGGCGATTATCTGGGTGGACAAGTCTGTTTTCTTGGCGAGTTCCTCCGGTGTCATGCCCATGAACCCGATTTCCTCTGCCAGCGTTTCACCAGGAGGAATCGGCAAATCCGACAATACCTGTCGTTCAGCGCTAGTCGCCATAATGGTTCGTGACCTCCTCGATGAGGACTCTGTTTTCGTCTTCCAGATGTCTAAGTACCAGTCTCCACCGCCTGTTCAAAGCAATCGAGAACTGCCCAGACCGTTGGCCGGAAAGACGATTCAACCTAATTGAACGAAGCGTGTACAGTAGGTGAAACTCGTCTATTTCACTCAACAGATCGACACGCCTGATATACGCACGCGCTACGGTATCTCCCCAAGCTCTACTTGCGCTAGCGAAATTTTCGTAGTTCCTCTGAAGCCGAATGTTGGCGAAATCTACTTGCACGTTTCACAAGCTATGTCGGGACGACAAATTCTAGTCCGCGACCGCCGCGGCCTTGGCCCCCACCATATCGCGGACTGCGGGGAAGACCTCTTTGCCGAAAAGCTCGATGGCGCTCAGCACCTTATCGTGCGGAATGGTCTCGGTCTGGATAATCATCATCACCTCGTCCACCCCAATTTCGTGGTACTTCATAATCGCGTTGATGCAGCTCTCGGGGTCTCCGGCTATCGTTACGCCGCGGTCGGCGAGCGTGTCGCCGTCCAGTTCGGCGATGGCGGCGCGCGCCGCGCCGGGGCCGGAGTCCAGCGATATGCCGACCTCCTCCGCCTGCTGCTTGTGCGCCTCGTCCGACTGCCTCAGCCAGCGTCCGAAGTCCGCCTGGAGGTGGTCGGGAACTCCACCCCACGCCTCGAGAAGTTCCTCGTATGCGCCGACGCGCCCCGCTATGTACGGCTTGTCCGGACCGAAGAAAGTCTTCATGGACAGCGCGGCCAGTTCGCGCGCCTCGCTGTTGTCCGGGCCGCAGAAGGCGTGAACGTTGTTCGCCCAGTAGTTGGTTGTGAATGCGCCTACGGGAGAGGCGTCATTGATCTTCTCCTTGTATGTTTTCACGTGTTGAGCGAGCACCGTCGGCGCGTAGGACGCGGACGACAGCACCCCGATGCCCTTCTCGGCGGCGAGGTCGAAGCTCGACGACTGTGTGCAGGCCAAGTACATATTCGGATGCGGCTTCTGGTAGATCTTCGGAAGCACGCGCCGCGCTGGGACGTTCCAGAACTTGCCCTCCCAGGAGAATTCGTCCTCGGCCTGCCAAATCTGGGGAATCATCTCGATGGACTCGCTCCACATCTCGCGCGTGTCCCTGGGGTCAACGCCCAACCCCATCTGCTCGTAGGCGTTGGAACGGCCCGTGCCGAACTCGACGCGCCCATCTGTCAACTGGTCCACCATGGCGGCCCGCTCCGCGATGCGAACCGGGTGCGCGTGAGGCAGAATGGACACTCCGAATCCAATCCTTATCTGCTTGGTTCGCTGGCTCAACGCGCCGAATATCACCTCCGGGCAGGGCGAGCCTGAGAATCCGAGCAGGAAGTGATGCTCCACGAACCACAGCTTGTCGAATCCAACCTGGTCCGCAAGCTCACACTGGTCGAGTGTCTCCTTGTACAGCGTGTTCCAGTCAATATCGTTGCCTTCGAACGGGCGTTGCATCTCAAATAGAAGTCCGAATTTCATGTGGGTGCTCCTTTGGAGGTTTCTCAGCTTTACCAATATCTGACAGCAGGTAGAACATCCCGCCGCTATGTAGAATTTCGCGCCAGCGTTGATGCGGGCTGGATGCCAGAGATTAGATTTTCTTTATCATGGGCGAGTTTTCGGAAGTCGCACTCGACTTGGATACCATACCAGAACTCGTCTGACTGTCCGAAGAACGCGCCAAAGCGAATGGACATGGCGGGCGTGATAGAGCGTCTGCCGTGTACGATTTCATTGATGGCTCGCGGCGAGACTCCAATCGCGCGAGCCATCGCGTTTTGTGAAATGCCCATCGGCGTAAGGTATTCCGCGAGAAGAATCTCGCCCGGGGTGATCGGAGCACTCATAGCCTATTCCAATCTGATTATGGCCTACAATCTATATTGCATAACCTATAACGTCATAGGTGCATTGTCAAAGGACAGAATCATGGTGAATATAGCTGAACGGCTAGTGGCCAACTATATCAAATCTCAGCGAAGTAATTTTCGTCCAGTTTCTTCACCTCGTAGTTGATTTCGGTCACTACCCCGACGCCGTGGTCTATCATCAGACGGGCAAGCTCAGGGCCATCAATCAGACGTATGAACTTGTTGCCCGCAGAAATGTTCTGCGCCGTTCGCTGCGCCGTCGAACTGAATGTTGATGTAGTGATGAACACGCCCTTATTCGCCCCACGAGCGTCAAGGCTGCCAGAGAAGTTGCGAATGGGTGGTTCGCCAACCTGGTTCTGCCAACGTTTCGCCTGGATATAGACCTTTTCCAACCCCAGTGAGTCCTGATTGATGATGCCGTCTATTCCACCGTCGCCGCTTCCTCCAGTTGGAATAGATTCGCCGTATCCCATTTTCTTAAGCAGATCTAGAACCAACCGTTCAAAACGGGCGGGTGATACTTTTTTCACGCTCTCCAGCAGTTCGTCGGTGAGGTCATCATCTAATTCCTGATAAAGCTCCGCCATCCGTTCATTGGGTGTAGCGTCAGTAGAATCAGTGCCGACATTATCTACCTTACCAAGCAACTCATTGGCGGCCGTAATTGGCGGGGCAGTTTCACGTTCAACATCGAACCGCTGTTGTTTCATCTCCCTTTGCCTATTCAAGTGGCGAGTGAAAATATCGCCCTCATGTTTTGAGAGGAATTCGCGCGCTTGTGGGGTAATCTGGTAGAGACCAGATGAAGGTCGGTGTAGCAAACCTGCATCTTTCAGGCTAGAAATCGCTCGGTTCGCATTGTTTACGAACCTTGAACTCCCAGACGGGATTTTCTCCTGCAAATCGTCTTCAGTCAATGCAAGACGCTTGATAAGCGAATCCCTTATCTGTTGGGGAGACACTGTGCATCCCGCGCCAGACACTATTTCGAGAATTGGACGACGTAGTTCTCTACGTTTTGGCACAGTCATGATTCTCAATCCCTTCTCTGGATTAGACGATGCCCGGCATTTTTCAGGCAGTGTCCAGTTCCAGCCTATTCTGACCCGCCCTCGCTCGCAGACTCATCCGCCCTTCTCCGAGTCGGCGCAGTGTAACGCGGCAACTCATCAACCCCGGTCAGCGCCTTGATTCGCTCCCCGGCCGCCGATACCACTTGATCTATCAGGTGGTAAACCTCGACAGGGTCGTCCATTATGAGGCGCGCACCTTCGTACCTGTACTCCACGGCGTACTGCGTCAGCCACGCTAGTTCTTCCCCGGCGGGCGTGCTGTCCTCTTCCGGGTTGTTCCTGATTATGCCCAGCAGGTTTCCCAATTCGTGCGTGTTTCGATACTCGGCCCCGAACGCCGAAATCCAGCCTTTCAGAATGTTTTCCAACGCCTGTTGGGCGTGAAAGCCTATCAACTCCTGGGGTGCATTTGCTCCTATCAAGATTTCCAAGCCGATAAGTTCTCTATTGGTGTTGATGACTCGCTGTCGGACATCCGCCCAGTCGAAGGGCCTTTCGGCATCCTGCTCGTACTCCTCTTTCTCACCGTTCATGTCAACTCCGTCTCTTGCGGCCTGGGCAGCCACGTGGTTAATGCCATTGCGACATTGCATATACTTGTCCCAGGGCATCCACACCAGGTCCGCGCCGAAATAGTCCCCGTATATCTGCTGTGCGGCCTCCATAGCCGCTTGCTGCGCTTTCATGCGTGTGTCCAGGGATACGCTGTCATTGGATATAATCAGCAGGTCAATGTCGGAGTCCTCGCGGTGGTCGCCGCGCGCGCGAGAGCCGAACAGGATTACGGATTCGGGCCGCACGGCGTCGTACACGGCGCGCGCTACCGCTACCGCTTTCGGATCGGCTTTCCCATTGATGACAGACACCATTCTCAGCCTCCAGGCAGCCGGCCTGGGTTTGCGATCATGCTATATATCCTGTGTATCCTGAAAATCCTGATTCAGACAGCCGGATCAGACAGCCGCCGCGTGGCCGTCTGTCCTGGGGTCGGAGCCGGCCGTTCGCACCTGGGTCGCGGGGTCTATGACTATCAGCTTGGCAGAGCCGCCGTAAGCCCTGCCCGATTGTGCCAGTACGTCGTGTCCCATGCCCCTCAACGACTCGATGTCGCCGTCGCTCATGCCGCCTTCCAGTTCCAGAACGAATGGGTCTTCCACGTTGTGGGGGTCGGTTCCGGGCGTGGAGGCCCAGCGGGGCGCTTCGACAGCCTCCTGGGCGCTCATGCCGTGGTCGAGAACGTTGGTAATGACCTGGGCGTTCCAGGCAATCTGCCGGTCTCCACCCGGCGTTCCGCCGACCAGGTACGGCCTGCCCTCCCGCATTATCATGTAGGCGTTCAGCGTGTGCATCGTGCGCTTTCCGCCTTCTATCATGTTGGGGTGTCCCTCGACGAGACTGAATCCGCGACCGATCCGGTTGTTGAGCAGAACCCCCGTATTGCCCGCGACGAACCCGCTCCCGAAGCCCATCGAAAGGCTGTGTATGAAGGAAAGGGCGTTGCCGTCCTTATCTACTACGCAGAAGTAGCTCGTGTTGCCGTCGCCCGGAATCGGCGCGGCGACAGGTCCTGGCTCATAGTAGCCCGAGGTTGCCTTGATAAGTCGGCGGCGCAGCGCGGCGAATGGCTTGGAGATAAGCTCGGACAGCGGTGTATCCACGAAATCCGGGTCGCCCGCGTACCTGTTGCGGTCGGCGAAGGCCAGCTTTTTCGCCTCCACCATCGTGTGCACCGACTCGGCTGTGTAGAATCCCATTCCCGCCAGGTCGAACCCTTCGAGTATGTTCAGGATCTCCAGCAGCATGAACCCATGAGAAGGCGGCGTTGTCTCGTAGATGGTGTGTCCGCGATAGGTGGAAGATATGGGAGGCTGGTACCAGACGCTCCGGTGGTCCGCGAACTCCTCCTCGGTGTACAGCCCGCCGGCCTCCTGAAAGGCGCGGGCCATCTCTCGCGCGGTGTCGCCCGTGTAGAACGCCTCCGCGCCGCCAGCCGCAACCTTTTTCAGGGTCTGAGCGAGGTTCTTCTGCACCAGTATGTCGCCCGCAATCAGTGGACTTCCGTCTCGGGTGAATATGTCCCGCGAGTATGGGAACCGCGCAAGCTTGGCGTTGAGTGCCTTGAAGCCGTTCGCCGACTGTTCGCTGACCGCGAAACCCTCTTCTGCGTATCCAATGGCGGGTTCGATCAGTTTCGCCAGGGGACGTGTGCCGAAGCGTTCGTTTATCTGCTCCCAGCCCATCACCTCGCCCGGTATCGCCGCTGCCAGAGGCCCTTGCAGAGGCATATGCTTGTGCCCGCGCTTGACAAAGAAGTCGCGGTTGGCCGCCATGGGAGCCTTTCCGCTGCTGTTCATCCCGTGTACCTGTCCGGTCTTGGCATCGTACATGAGGACGAAAGGCTCGCCGCCCACGCCGCACGCGGCAGGAACCGTCACCGCCTCCACCGCCGCCGTGGTAATTGCCGCGTCAAAGGCGTTCCCGCCGTCCGCCAGAACTCTCGCGCCCGCGGACGCGCCCAAAGGCGATATGGACACCACCACACCGCCGCTGCTGTACACTGTATTTCTTCCGGTCTCGATTCGTGGCTTTGTCGCTGTAACCATGGCAGTACCTCCCCCGCACTCTGAGTCTTGAGCCAATCCTATCATCAGAAGAGGGAATTGTGAATTTTGGAATAGTGAACAAGTGGAATTACAGTATTCAAGGGGCCGCCAATCTCTGGATTACCGCTCCCCGTTTCCACGAGGACAAGCTTCGCGTGAATGACAGGTGAGCGAGATACAGGACTTTCGCAATTTTCTCAGTGGGCAGGCAGGGGACTTCGGTTATAAGTTTTCAGTTTTCATGCGTATATTGTAGCGCATCGATGGTATGGGTATGCAGTAGAACGGGAAACTCAGACCGCCTTTGGAAAGAGTTTGCTGAGTTTCCCGCATCACTACATAATCACTCCCGCGCTATGCTACGATAAACAATTAGCCCCCACTGAAAATGGCGACCCAGAACCAAAAACTAAGGAAAGATACCGTTGCATTCACCAACTCTCCACGACGTTATACAGGCGAAAAAGCGCATAGCCGGACACGTAACCCGGACTCCGCTTCACAGGTACATCGGCCTCGAAAAGCTGATTGGCGCGAGCGAACTATATATAAAGCACGAAAACTACCAGCGGCTTGGGGCCTTCAAGATGCGCGGCGGCGTGAACCTGTTGGCGCAGATGTCCAAAGAGGAACTGCGTCATGGCGTGTCCACCGCCTCCAGCGGCAATCACGGGCAGTCCATCGCATACGCGGCGGGCATATTCGGCGCGAAGGCATACATAGCGGTGCCGGAGAACGCCAACCCGGGCAAAGTCGCGTCCATGCAGAACCTCGGCGCCGACGTGATTCATCACGGCGCATTCTTCGACGAATCGCGTGAATACATCGAGCGAATGTCGAAAGAGGAGTGCATCCGCTATATTCATCCTATCAACGAGCCGCGCCTCATCGCGGGCGTCGGCACATATAGCCTGGAGATACTGGAAGACCTGCCGGACGTGGACGTGATAGTCGTGCCGGTCGGCGGGGGGAGCGGCGCCAGCGGCGCGTGCATCGTCGCCAAGTCACTGAACCCCGACATAGAGGTTATCGGAGTGCAGGCCGAGAGCGCGCCCGCCGTCTATCTCTCCTGGCAGCGGGGCGAGATAGTGGAAGCGCCCATGAAGACCGCCGCCGAGGGCCTTGCAACGGGTTCGGGATACGAATTGACGCTTCGCATCCTGCGTCAACACCTCGACGACTTCATCCTCGTGAGCGAGGAAGAAATGAACGGCGCGATAGTGACCCACCTCGAACAGACTCACAACCTCGTCGAACACGCGGGCGCGGCGTCGCTGGCGGGGGCGCTCAAGATACGCGAGCGGCTCGAAGGCAAGAAGGTCGTTCTCATACTGAGCGGCGGCAACCTGTCCATCCAACATCTCAAGACCGCCCTGGCGCAGGTAGATAAGCCCGTTGAGGAAAGTCCCGAGGTTATTACGCTTTGAATATGCAGGGAACCTTCTCCGAAAAGCAATATATGACTCGCTACCCTCGGTGGCAGAGCTAAGTAGAAGGACTGGTATAGACAATGTGCAGTTGGGCGACTACTGCGGCGGCAAGTATTTGCCGGAAGAGTACACTTTAGACCGCATTGCAGCCGTCATAAACATTGATGGAGCGCGTCGGGCGTTCCAAGCCGTGCGTCGTCAGAGAGAGCTTGGCCTTTAAGACAAGAGGACAGAAGAGATGACCAATAAACCCATTACCGAAGACTCGCCAGCCTCCGCGCTTTTCCCGGAGTTCGACACGCTGTACGGTCTGATTGCGGGTGAATCTCAAGAACTGACTGACGCGCAACTGGACTGGACATCCGAGGAATACGAATGGGCCGGGTGGAGTATCCGAAACCAGTTGAGCCATATGGCGTCACTGACATACAGATGGCTGATACTCAGGTGTGGGGACACGCTCTTCCCCGACGGCGACCACGGGGTCGAGGACATCCAGAGCATAGCCGACTCTCCCTCCGACCGGCGTCTGGACGACGACAAGTACTGGGAACTTCCCGTGATTCTGGATATGCTGAGTGAAGGAATTCACTTGGCCCGGCGAGTCCTGTCGGAACGGAGCGTCGGATTCATGCGTTCTCACTCGGTCACGTCGGAGGCGAGCGCCTCATGGGACCTGATGCTTCAGGCGCACCCTGACGGCATATCGGTCTCGGAAGATGGAACCAAGCGAATAATGCGGTTCGACACGATGATTCGTCACATCTACTTTGAGGAGACCACGCATCTCTTCAACATCCAACGGTTGAAGCGGGCACAGGGCATACCGACGGTGTCCGAAGTTCCGAGAGTCGGCTATTGGGCAGTTGACGGCTGGGACAGAAGCGAGGCTTAGGCGCGACCCGTCATCCGCGCCCGTATCGCGTCCGGCACCTCGCGCACCCTTTCGCGCGCGGGAGACTCATCGCGCATTCCCACGCTCTTCGCCGCCTCGGTGAGAAGCTCCACGCCGCCCAGAAAGTCCTCGACCCGGATGTACTCCGCGCCGATGCCGGATTCGGGGTCGCGTATGCCGGTGGTCGCGTTGTGATAATTGCCCAGCGGGAACGCCATTCCGGTGGCTCTGTATCCCCAGACTGAGAAGGCCGTACCCTCACACACGCCGCCGCTCATCAACTGGCGCTGGCTTTTGAAATCGGGGTCGCGACGTCTGAGCGACTCGCGCGCCACTATCAGAACCTGCTCGGCGTCGGCGTCGAAGGTGTAAAGCGCGTCCCCGGTTCTTATGACCGGCCCCGCGCCCTGTTCCACGCCAGGTATGAGCGGACTCGATTCGATGGACACCACGAGAGTGTCGGCGGGCAGCGTCCGTGCCTCGGCCATCAGCCGCGCTCCGAACAGCCCGCCCTCCTCGGCGCGCGTGAAGACGGCGTAAACGTCGCACTCGGCGTCCTCAGCCAAAAGCCGCTCCATCGTGGCGAGGGACGCGGCGCATCCCGCGAGGTCGTCGAGCGCGCGCATCCTGATGAATCCGTCGTCGAGCATGAAGTCGGGCAGGTCGAACACGACCGGAACGGGCGGCTCTATCCGCGCAGCCTCGCCCAGTTCGACGCGGACGGTCCTGCCGTCTCCATCCGGGAACGGGACAATCCGCGCGGGCAGCCGGACGCCGCCTTCGAGAAGTACAAGCACGTCGGCGGGGCGCGACAGCGATACCTCCGGCACGCCGCCCAGCGCGACAGCGAGCAGCCCGCGCTCGGACGCCTCGACTATCTCGAAGCCAGGGTGATCCATGTGGGCGACAAGGGCGAGGGGTGGGTCGTCGCGGTCGGAATTTCGGCAGCGGGCAATCACGTTCCCGAACTCGTCGGTGTGCGCGTCCAGTCCAATGCCCTTCAGCGTTTCGAGAATGTAGCCCGTCGGCCCTTCCTCGTGAAACGGCGCGGCGGGCCGCTGACCGAGTTCTCGCAGTATTTCCAGGGCGCGGTGTTCTCTCTGGTTCATATATTTCAATTTATACACCTGAGCGCATTGTCCGGCCTGGAAACTGGTACCAGTTTTGACCAGTTTATACCAGTAAACGCTTTTTTCTGGTCTGGGCCGGTTCCTGACATATACATGGGTTTATGGCTGAGACTATTGAACAGGCTCAACGCAATTCCTTCGAGCGGCCCAAGGCGGGTGGTATTTATGATGGCAGTCTCGTATGTCATGGGATAATTATAGCACAATATAGCACATTTGTGCATATGCGGACGGAGTCTTTCAATTATATAGATTCGCAGTACAGTGGTCTCGTCATTCCCGCTCCCCGTTTCCACGAGGACAAGTTTCTCGGGAATGACGAGTAATGCGGGGCTGTTAGATTCGCAACAATCGAAAGTCCCTTCATATACAGAAGGGGTTCGCGCAGGGCAATCGCATCCGTTCAGGCGTCTCCGTTGAGGTCGGCGAGCCGGGGCATCACCTTTTGGGACAGAAGACGGACGGATTTTTCGTAGGCGTCTCGGTCCTCGGAGTGGTCGAAGGTCAGCCAGAGCAGCGTTCCGAAGCCGCCGACGGTCTCGTACAGGGCGCGGAGTTTCTCTTCCACGGTGTCGGGAGAGCCGACTATCCACAGGTTGTCCAGCATATACTCAAGGGTCACATCGTCGTCAGAGACGGATTCGTCATGCTTCATAAAGTTGACGAACGGGTACGCGCCGTATGAGAACAGCGGGTGCAGGTAGTCGCGCCAGGCTCTGCCGAGCATCCCGTTCATCGCGCCCTCTCGCGCCTCCTCGTCCGTGTCGGCGACCCATACATCGCGCACTATTCGCCACTGGTCGCGCGATGGGGGCTGCCTGCCCGCGCTGCGCGCGCCCTCCTCTACGGCATCCCAGTGGCTGGCCACGTAAACGGCGTTCAGTCCGAGACTCATGGGAATGTAGCCGCGCTCTCCGACTATCTTGAGCGTCTCCGAACCCGGGCTCGCGCCCGCGACGCCGATGGGCGGGTGCGGCTTCTGGAACGGGGTCAGGAACGTTCGCAGAGTGGCGTACTCGTACTCCTTCGGGTCGGGTATGTTGAAGTTCCAGAATTTGCCCTCGTATTTGAACGGGCCGTCTATGTGTTCCCAGACTTTCAGGATGATGTCGAGGGACTCCCGCGTCATATCGCGGTGCTGGCTGGCGTCGAAATCCACGTCGAACAGTTCGTGGTCGGACAGCAATCCGCCCGATCCAATGCCGAACATATAGCGGCCCTGCGCTAGGTGGTCGAGGTACGCGACCCTGTGCGCGAGTTCGACGGGGTGGTGGAACGGGAGCAGGTGCGCGCCCGTGCCGAGCATAATGTTCTTTGTTCGCATCAGAGCCTGCGCGATTAGCAGGTCGGGTGTCGGAACAGGCTCCCAGGGCGCGGTGAAATGCTCACCTATCCATGCCTCGCTCAGGCCGTACCTGTCCGCCATTTCCAGACAGTCCAGGTCCCACTGGTGGGCGTCCCAGGTCGAGCGTTCGGGTGGGTGAGATGGCATGAGAAACAGACCGAGTTTCATATTGCTCCTCCTTTACCGATGTTGTGATCGGAGCAGACTTGCGGCGAGCGCTGGGCATAGTATATCCGATGGCGGGCATATTGTGGGGGAAGGTCATGCCCCGCTGTCGAACGCATCGAGTCCGGCGTTGACCGCGTTCAGGAAGAGGTTGTAGTCCGGCCCGTACTGGATGAACGTGAAACCCTGTCGCTGTCGTTCTCGAAGTCCTTCGGGGGAATTTGCGGAGACGCCTATCTCGACCCCGCGCGGGCGCGCGATTTCGAGCGCGTTGCGCGTTATCTCTTCGATCTCGGGCAGCGGCAGCTTGCGAGGGTCGAGTCCAAGCTCCAGGGACAGGTCCCACGGGCCAATGGTCAGTACGTCTATGCCCGGAACCTCGCATATCTCCTCGAGGTTTTGGACGGCGTCGCGGGTCTCCAGTATCAGGCATACGAGTATGTTGTCGTCGGCGCGTGAAAGATAGTCGTCGTTGTCGAGGGTGTAATCGGACGCTCTGAGCGGCCCCCAGCTTCTGACCCCCGCAGGAGGGAACCGGGTGTAGGAGACTATGGCGCGCGCCTCGTCCGCCGTCCTTACACCGGGAACCAGGACGCCCATAGCGCCCATGTCGAGCGAACGCTGTATATAGACCTGTTCCCTGTTCGGGACGCGAACTATCGGGACGGCGTCGCTGCCATTCATCGCCATGAGCATATGCTGAATTTCGGCTGAGTCCAGGGCGTTGTGTTCTGTCTCGATTACGAGCCAGTCCATGCCCGCACGAGCCATCATCTCAGCGATAGTCGGGCTGCCGAGTCCGAGAAAGCAGCCAATGACAGGTTTCCCTGCCTTGACTCGCTGGCGCACTATGTTCTGTTTCATAGGTTCCCCCTGACGCGAAAAATTTCTGAGTACGGAGAGGGCTTCTAGGATTCGTTGATAGTGATAGAGACTATCGCGTCGCCCGGTCCGGCCGCTGACATGGGGTCTCTTATCGAGATGGCGTTCACCGCGTCCATGCCATCTATGACTTCGCCGAACACGGTATGGTGGTCGTCGAGATGGGGAGTTGGGACGAACGTTATGAAGAACTGGCTGCCGTTGGTGTTGGGGCCTGCGTTGGCCATGGACAGGATGCCGGGCTTGTCGTGCCTGAGACTGGGGTGAAATTCGTCCGCGAACTGGTAGCCCGGGCCTCCCCGCCCTGTTCCGGTGGGGTCGCCGCTCTGCGCCATGAAACTGGGGATCACGCGGTGGAACGTAACGCCGTCATAGTAGCCGTCCCTGGCCAGAAAGACGAAATTATTGGTCGTCTTGGGCGCGTCCTGGGCGAACAGGTTCACAGTGAACTCCGAGCCATTCTCCATCTTGAAAGTGGCCGTGTAGCTCTTGGACGGGTCTATCGTCATGGACGGGGGAGAGGTGTACTGCATTGTCATTTTGGGACAAGTCCTTTCTTCGGTGTCGTATGTTTGGATGGTGTTGGCTATATCGAAGAACTGCGGTTCCAATTCCTCGATATGCCCGGCTGAAGCGGTGAAGGTTACTATGATACCCGCTGAACACCGCATGAGCAGGTAATGGATTATCGCGGCCTCGACAGGGTCGGAGCCGGGAAGCGGAATGGAATAGCTGACCTTTACCGCCTCACCCGACGCCAGTTCGATCCTTTGCCGCTCTACGTAGTCCAACTCGAAGAGGGACTTTAGCATCTGAACGTTGATGTCCGCGTATGCGTCCAGAGTGTCGGGAGTTCCGGCTTCATCCACGACGACGCTCATGTTCGAATGAAATGTTTCGGATGCGGACGGCTCTCGCTCGAATCCGAACAGCTTGAAGTCCACCATCTGCAGGCTCTGCTCTAGCTGATCGGCCAGAATGTCGAATCTGCGGTCGTCGGAGGACTCGATCATGCTCAGAGTGGAGTCTATGGATTCTGTATCGAGCGCGAGAGTGAACCAGGACGGCGGCGTGGCAATGGACAAGCCCTCGGTGGGCAGGTCAGACTTTATCCAGCCCGAATCGAGCGTCGTCTGGATTACCTCTATCTCACGGGGTTCCTCGCCTTCTCTAAAATCAGGAATGAGGGACTGTATTTCCGTGAATTCCTCGGGGGCCTCTATTTGAACGGGGATATCGAAATTGGAGTATTCGATCAGTATCTCGAAACTGGTGTCTCCGCCACCCAATCCTCCGAACAGGCTATCAAACTGATCTCCGCCCGTGTCGGGAATCCCTATCTGCCCGTTCGCCGCTATCCTGTGGAGCAGCCCGTCTTCGACGCCGACCCAGAAGCTCATGTCCAGTTCGCCATCTACTCCTTCGAGCAGGGCGACCGATTCGCTGTCCGCGGACGCGGTGATGCGGTATGTGGCAATGCCGTCTATATCTTCCGCGCCTTCCAGAATCAACTTGTCTGACTCCTTGAAGAGATCGGGGCCAACGAAGTTGTCGGCGTCGGCGAAATCGGCTGGATTTAACGGCAGAAGATCGCCTACGCTCGCGCCCAGTATCCATTCGCCAGTCTCAGGATCGGTTATATAGGCGTCGCCGTCTATGGTTACAAACTCTAATTCGACGCTGAAGAATCCAAGAGATATGCCCACCGTGCCCTGGGAATCGAACGGCTTTTGGAAGTCCGCTTGCAGCGTGATGGGGAATTGTATGGACGTATTTCCCTGCGCGGTTGTAATGACCAGTTCGGTATCGAGATGGAAGCTGTCGAGTTCAGCGAGCGCTTTAGATGCGTCGGCGAGTATCTCGGCGGGAGTGCGGTCGTCGCTGGATGCGGGCGTGGGCGTCGGCTCCGGCGTACTGACCGGAAGCGGTATCGAGGGCGGTACCGGCGTGTTTATGGGAATGGGCGTGGCCGTTGGCGGCACGGGCGTATTCGTTGGCGCGGGCGTGGCGGTAGGCGGTACGGGCGTGTTTGTCGGAATGGGCGTGTTTGTCGGAATGGGCGTGTTTGTCGGAATGGGAGTGTTCGTTGGCAGTACGGGCGTTGGAGGCACAGGCGTTGGCTCGGGGTCGGAGCCGCCGCAGGCGATTACAATTGCTATCAGAACGGAAACGAGAACGAGGGGGGCAATTTTCACCATGTTACGAGGTGGCTGGCTGGTTGTATTGATCAACGTTTCTCCTGTGAGGGCATATCGCAAGGTCTTGAAACTCATTATACCCAAGCTGGAAATCGGCGGATATGGCAATTGTGTTCGGGCTGTGAAGCGTGGTCTTCGTTCATCGCTCGGTCTGCACCTTCATAGTCTTGCCATCGGTCTCGATAGTTATCGTCCCGCTCCTGGATGTCTCGAATATCCGCGAACCGGGCAGCATCCCTTCCATCCGCTCGACGATTTCGGGGTCGGGGTGTCCGAACCTGTTGTCGCTTCCGGCTGATATTATGGCCGCACTGGGAGAGACCGCGCTGAGAAACGGCGCGCTCGAAGACGTTTTGCTCCCGTGATGGGCGACTTTCAGAACGTCGCTGTCCAGAACCTGCCCGGAGCGGAGCAGCCGTCTCTCCCCATCGCTGAATACGTCGCCCGTCAGCAGAAAACTGGCATTTCCATAGACCACCCGGACGACCACGGATGCGTCGTTCGCGTCCGTCGAGGTCTCTCCCAGCGGTGTATCGGGTGGACTGAGGACATGGATCTCAACCCCGTCGTCGAAGGTCACACGCATTCCGGGGCGCGCCCGCAGCATCTGCGCTCCCTCAGAGTCCGACAGCCTTATCCACGCCAGATAGTCTGCGCTTTCGTAGGCGCGACGGCGTTCGAGAACGCGCCGGACTACGTACCGGCGCATGATTTCGTTCAGTCCCGAGACGTGGTCGCTGTGTGGGTGGCTGAGTATGACCAGGGATAGAGTCCGCTTCCAAAAAGGTGTCTGAGCGTCCAGAACCTGGACGGCGCGGTCGGTGTCCGGGCCGCCATCCACAACGATTGTGTGGCCGGCCGGCGTTGACATGACTGTCATATCGCCCTGACCGACATCGGCGAACACCACCCTGAGCGTACCGTCGGTATGGCTCAGCGCAGCCACCCACACCATGGCCGCCGCGGTAAGGGCCAGCGCAGGGATCTGCCAGGGTATCTCTATTTCCCGGATGCGCGATTGGACACTTATCCGCCAGCGTCGCCATCGGATGGGACTGTACAGCAGTATCGCCACCCCCGCCATCGCTGAGTAGTATGCCCACGTAAATGCCTGTCCTATTCCGCCTGTTCCAACGGATGCTGCCGGGATTCCGCCAAATAGCGCCGCGACGCCCGTTATGTACCCGGACAGACCCCAGGCAAGCCAGCCGACCGGAGTCGCGGCAGTCTCGGATGCCATTCCGACAAGCGCCGTCATGCCGTGCGCGACAAGGGCGGGCGGAAGCGCGGGCATACTCAGCAGCGTGGCGGGCAGTCCAGCGAGAGGCACTCGCTCGAAATAGAACATCACCAGGGGAGCGGTTGCCAGCGTCGCCGCGAGTGTAACCCCGACGGCCCCCACAAAACCCCTCAGCGCGGTCACCCCTATTCCATCTCGCTCAGGGCCGATGCCGAGCCGCTCCGCAATTCTGTCCGACAACGCTTCGTAGTAGATGGCGATTCCCGTCATAGCGGCGAAACTGAGTTGAAAGGATACCCTGGACAGAACCCGGGGTTCGAGCGCGGCCATTAAGGTAGCGGCAAGCGCGAGCGCCGGAATCAGGCTTCGCGGTCTTCCGACGGCAAGCGCCGCTATGTACACCGTGCCCATAATCACGGCGCGTATGGCCGAGTCCGACGCGCCGGATATAAGAGCGTACATCCATATCGCCAACAATGGGGCGATCAGGTATAACAGACGCCGTCTTCCTGCCAGGAACTCGCTGGCAGATATGCCGAGAGCGAGCAGTATGCCCACGTGCAGCCCGGATATGGCGATCAGGTGCGCGGTCCCCGACCTGCGGAAGTCCTCACTCAGTGAGTCGGGCAGATTGTCGCGGATGCCGAGCAGAATGGCCTGTCCGAAGGAAGCCTGCGGTTCCGGTATGACGGCGGATATAGCCCGCGCCATGTCGCGGCGGAGATAATAGAGCCATCGGTAGAAGGGCCTGCCGCCGCCCGACTCTATCAACTCGGCGTTCGGGAATCGCATGACAGACCCTATGCCCTGTCCTTCCAGGTAGGCGGGGAAGTCGAAGGCGCCGAAATGCTGTGGGGCCTCAAGGCTGCCTATGAGAATGAGCCTGTCGCCGTATCTGATGAATGGCGCTTCTCTTGATCCGGCGAGCGCGGCAGGCGCCCGCGCCGTCACTCTCACATCGCCCGAGACTTCAGCCCACGGGGAGCGGCTATCCGAGTGGAGACGTTCGACGGATAGCCGAAATGTGAGAACTGTGCCTGATCCGGTCGGGTCGTCCGTCACCACACCCTGAACCTCCGCCTGCGGCATATCGTGGTAGGGCTTGAGTTCGGCTCCGGGCGGCTCCACTGAGCCGGCTCTCAGAAGTCCAAGTATCAGGGCCGTCAATGCCAGCGCGGGCAGGACCGACCTGCGCGTCAAGGCGAACAGCGCGACCAGCATGATGGACGCGAGTGTGAACAGGGCAAGCGCGCCGAGCGATATATCCCATCGCGCGCCCAGCGCCAGTCCGCCGACGAATGCCGCGGCCAGAGTCGGAAGCAGGGCCGCCCTCTCGGATGCGTTCATGCCGCTAAGGTCGCTATACGACCTCTACCCAGAGTTCTTCGACGCCTCTGAGGACGACCTGCTCTCTGAAGTCGGGTTCCGCTATCAGGCTCATGGATGGAAAGCGGTCGAGAAGCGCGAGGAAGGCGACGCGCCCTTCCAGCATCGCCAGGGGCGCGCCGAGACAGTGGTGTATGCCGCGTCCGAAAGCTATGTGGCTCCTTTCCCTGCGTCCGATGTCCAGCGCGTTCGGATCGGCGAAGACTGACGGATCGCGATTCGCCGCGCCGATGGCGCAAAGCACTCTCTGTCCGGCGCGGATGCGGTGTCCGGCTATATCCACGTCCTCGTGGACGATCCGGCCATCCAGCTGAACGGGGCTGTCGTATCTCAGAAGTTCGTTTATGGCGGTGTCGAGCATATCGGGGTTGTCCCTGAGCCTCTGGAGCTGGTCGGGGTTTTTGAGCAGGGCCAGCATTCCGTTTCCGATGAGATTTCGGGTAGTCTCGTTGCCCGCGACAAGCAGCAGCATGAGAGTTGCGAGAAGTTCTTCGTGGGTGAGCCTGTCGCCCTCCTCCTCCGCGTTGAGCAGGGCGGTTATCATATCATCCTGCGGCTTGTTCCGGCGCTGTTCGATAATGCCCTCGAAGTACTCGATCAATTCCTCCGAGGACTGTTGTATCCGGCGCACCTGTTCATCGCTGAGCGACGGCTCGATAGTCAGCGCGATGTCGTTCGACCAGTCCTTGAACCTGTCCATGTCCTGCGCCGGAACGCCCAGCATCTCGGCTATGACTGTTACGGGGAGCGGAAAGGCGAAACTCTCTATCAGGTCGAACCTGTCTTTTCCTTCGAGGTCTGCCAGAAGTTCGTCAACTATGCGCTGAATCCCGGGATGAAGTTCGGCCACCGACCTGGGCGTGAAGGCTTTGGAGACGAGCGACCTCAGCCGGGTGTGGTCGGGCGGATCGTGATGGAGCATACTCCTGTATTCCATATCGGCGCCGTCGTCTTTGGAGAAACGCTTGTGGTCTCGCAGTACCATGTCCACGTCTTCGAAGCGTGTCAGCGCCCATGCGTTTATCAGCCGCATCCGGTGAACGGGGTCTTTGTCGCGCATCCGGTCGTACGTGTCGTATGGGTTGTTCCTGATGCTGGCGGACGTTGGATCGTAGCTGACCCCGGACTCGATGCGTTCCCACGTCAGCAGCGCGCGGACTACCGCGGGCTTCAGCGCGTTTTTCGCAAATCTGGGAACGATGGGCATGGCCGGCCTCCCTGGATCGAAGTGTTGAACCCCAGTATATCAGCGAGATTCGGGAATGTGGAATTGCGGTTTGCCGACCAGGGCTCTCGCGCTAAACCCCGACGCTTCCACCCAGCGTCAATAACTGGACCTGGTACCGCGCCAGCATAACTGAAGTGAGGGTTTGAAAAGAAACATGGGCGACTCATCGCGAGCCGCCCACGTTCCGTTCAGAATCTAAGCAACTGTCGGCGCATATTGGGAATGTTTAGAACCGGGACTTTTTGGCCTCGAAGTTGGAGTGCACGTCTATTATCACGGTGCGACCTTCCGCATTGTGGCGTTGTGCGTCAATCAATGCCTGTTTCATCTCGCCCGGCTCTCTGACTGTAATGCCCACGCCACCGAATGCGTCGGCGACTCCCGCGTAGTCTCCGGTCATTCTGGTGAATCCGAACTGTTCGTTGGCGACGGGGTATCCACCCGGATACGTCGCCATGCCGCCGTTGTTCAGGATGACGGTCGTGATCGGAGCGCCCGCCCGCTGAGCGGTCTCGGTATCCAGACCGGACATTCCAAAAGCGCCGTCGCCCATGAGGTTAAGGCAGAACTTGTCCGGGCTGGCGAGCTTGGAGCCTATCATCAACGGAATCCCGAAGCCCAGGTGTGTGGTCTTTCCCCAGCCGACGTAGCCGTGCGGCGTGGTGGATTCGTAGAACGGAATGATCGAATCTCTGGGCGCGCCCGCGTCGTGCGTAACGACGGACCTGGACTTGTCCAGGGTCGTGTTGATCTCGTGAATTACGCGATATGTGTTTATAGGCACCTCGTCGGATTGGAGGAACGGCGTCCACTCTTCCATCCACTTCTCGCGCTCGGCGGCGATGCGGTCTCGGACGCCGGTGTTTCTGGGCGTCTCTCCGATGGCGGCTTTCACTTCGTCAATGACCATCGCCAGGGTAGCCTTGGAGTCGCCCGGCAGGCCGAGGTCAACGCTCTCCTGCTTGTTGATTTCGTCAACGTTATCGGTGTTCTGGATGAGTGTCTTGACCGGGGGTACGGGCTGTCCGTAGCCGGTGCGAGTTAGACTGGAGCCGATGGCGAACAGCAGGTCGCACTCGGTCAACCACTTGCGCGCGGGCCAGGTTGTCGCTCCCGATCCTGCGCCCAGCGACAGGGGATGGGTTTCCGGGAATGAGCTCTTGCCTTGCATAGTTGTAAAAACCGGCACGTCCAGAAGCTCGGCAAGCTCTTTCAATTCCTCGGTCGCGTCACCGTATAGGACTCCGCCGCCCGCCCACAGGACGGGGTTACTGGCTTCCAGCAGGAGCTTCACGGCATCTTTGACGTCTGAGCGTGACGGGGACATGACAGAGCGTCTTGGCGAACGGTAGCTGTCAATCAGGTCGTCCGGCACGTCGGCGGCCATAATGTCGGCGGGGGTCTCGACCGTAACTGGACCGCCGCTGCCGTTTCGCAGCGCGTGGAACGCGCGGCGCATGGCGTTGCCAACCTCGGATGGAGTAAAGATGGCCTCGGTCTGCTTGGATATGGGCGCGTATGCCCTGGCGGGCGAGAAGTTCGGCCTGACGCTCCAGGAGGACAGCGCGCTCCCGCCCGGCAGCAGCAGTATGGGTACATTGTCCCCGAACGCCTGGGCAATGCCGCCCATCGCGTTCTCCGCGCCCGACGCGCCCTGCGTTATGACCACGCCGAACTTCTGACGGTTGTTCGCGCGGCTGTATCCGTCCGCAGCCATTACCGCGCCGCGTTCGTGTCTGAACATAACCGGCCGAATGCCTTCCAGCGCCACAGCCTCGATCAGGTTGTTGGATGGATAACACGCAACCCACTCCACACCTTCGAGTTTAAGAATCTTCGCAATAGCAGAAAGTCCGTCCACCTGTTTCTCCTTTCATTCCGTCGCGCTCAGCGCGCGGCATGATATTTTAGCCTTGATATTGCACGGCTAGGATACTCCAAAGCCTGAGCATTCGGCAACCGTGGGTCTGAACGGCGTAGGGCCTTTGCAAAGTCAGCCTGAGTTTCCCTTCTACTACACATATACACCTCCAATGCGCTATAATGTACGCATGATGAACAACTTCTCGACAGATTATCCATAAATGGGAACTTATCAATTACGTTCGCCTGCGTGAGAAAAAATTCTCTTAGCTACAAACGCTGGGAAACGCTGGGAAACGCTGGATGAAAATGGCCCCAGCGCCCCCCAGCGGGCTCCCTGTAATCGCCCAGCGTCCCCCCAGCGGCTCACTCGGAAACTATAAACCCAGCTATATGCAACCGCGCAGATCTAGCTTTTCTCTCATGTTCGGGCTGATTCGCCCCCGCGGACTGATTACTGACTCTGAAAAATATCCCAAATTGTTAGAACAAATGTATTTACATTCAGTAATCCGTTTGATATACTCACCCTATACAGCGGAAATTGAATCAGTACAAGGGTTCGGAGAGTATAAAATGGATGAGAAAAGACGAGAGGCTCTGGAAGTAGCCATAGGGCAGATAGACCGCCACTTTGGCCAGGGCACAATTATGAGGCTGGGCCAGGACCGGGCCGCTGTCCAGATAGACGCGATTCCCACCGGCTCTCTGTCGCTCGACGAAGCGCTGGGGGTGGGCGGAATACCGCGCGGACGTATCATCGAGATATATGGCGCGGAGTCCTCAGGGAAATCCACCCTATCCTATCACATTATGGCCGAAGCCCAGAAGTTGGGCGGCACCGCCGCATACGTAGATGCCGAGCACGCGCTCGACCCCGGATACTCCTCGCGCTGCGGCGTCAACCTCGACGATCTGCTCCTGTCCCAGCCGGACAGCGCGGAACAGGCTCTCGAAATATGCGAGTATCTCGTGCGGAGCAGCGCGGTTGACATCGTGGTGATTGACAGTGTGGCCGCGCTCGTCCCCAAGGCGGAGATAGACGGCGACATGGGCGATACGCATATCGGATTGCAGGCCAGGCTCATGTCCCAGGCGCTCAGAAAGCTCACCGCGGCCATCAGCCGCTCCGACTGCTCGGTCATATTCATCAACCAGATACGCGAGAAGGTTGGCGTTATATGGGGCAGCCCCGAAGTCACACCCGGCGGCCGCGCGCTCAAATTCTACAGTTCCGTTCGTCTCGACCTGCGCCGTATCGAGTCCATCAAGCAGGCGGGCGAGTTCGTCGGCAACCGGATTCGCGCCAGGGTAGTCAAGAACAAGGTCGCCCCGCCGTTCAAGACCGCCGAACTGGACATCATGTTCAACGAGGGCATCAGCAAGCAGGGCGAACTGGTGGAAATCGGCGCCGAAAAAGGCTTCGTCACCAAGCGAGGGTCTTTCTACTCATTCGGTGACGTCAGGCTGGGACAGGGCAGGGAAAACGCCAAGCGATTCCTGAAGGAAAACCCGGACATAGGCGTTCAGATAGAGGACCTCATTACCGGCAAGACGCCCGACTCCGAGGAGGAGGCGGTCAACGGGAGCAGCAGCATGACCGACCTGGTAGTCCTGGTGGGCAAAGAGGACTAACAGCGCGTGAGGCGATGCGGACGGCGGGTAGAATGGTCGAGACGATCTCCTTGAACATCGCCCGCCGTCATACGACCCGGCAATGTCTGCCCAACGCCGACGCGGACTTTGCATTCGCTTCCGAGGGCATGATGGTGACACGGCCCGGCGCGGGTGTCGGCGCTCGATGACCCTGGTGACCAGGCGCGCCGGGCGACCAGCGCCGCGCGGAAATCGCGGTAGAACCCTGATGCACGACGACAAGGCCATTCAGAAAGCGTTGGGCCACGCACTCAATCTTATCTCCTACCGACAGCGCACCGAGTCCGAGCTGCGCCGGAGGTTGGAGGAGAGGTTCGCGCCGGACGTCGTGGACAGGGCGACGGACCGCCTGAAAGAGCAGGGGCTGATTGACGACGCCAAGTTCGCGCGGGAATGGTCGGACAGCCGCACGCGCCGAAGTCCGCGCAGTTCGCGGATGATAGTCAGGGAGCTCGTGAATAAAGGGGTCGCGCCATTCCTGGCCGAGGCGTCGGTCGAAGACCTTGATGACGACACCACCGCCCGCGACGCTGCTTCCAGGTTCGCCTCGCGGCTCGTGGACGCGGACTACGAGCAGTTCCACCGCAGGCTGTGGGGGCATCTTCAGCGGCGCGGCTATGGCGTCGGCACGGCCCGTCGCGCAATATCCCAACTATGGCGGGAACGCCAGGCTATCGCGGAGTGAGCTCGGGGTTTCAAAATATCAACGCTTTAAGATCCCGGCAGAATCTCGATGGGATTGATAACACTACGGATATTCGACAAGCTATTCCGAGGAGAGGCTCACGTTCAGACACAGATTATAATAGACCTGAAGACTGAGCCCCTGACATCAGAGGAAGCGGGATATATCCGGCAATGAAAAGGGACATATCATGGGACATATACATGGGACATTATATCCTATATAATAATCTCAAGACGTACACGAACAGCGATGGAGTTCGCCACGATGTACCTTGAGACGCACCCGTGGATAACCTTTGAACTAGACCTCAGAGCGGCTCCCGTGAGATTCTGGACATTGCTGGGAGATGCCTGTTCCAAGTGTGAAGTCATCTCCGGCATCCCACTTATGCCCGATACTGTGCGTGAGCTGAATCTTGTCTCTTTGCAGAAGGGAGCGTTGGCGACAACCGCAATAGAGGGTAACACGCTATCCGCAGAAGACGTGGCGAAGCTAATGGATGGGAAACTTAGGCTCCCCCTATCCAAGGAATATCTTGGGATAGAAGTGCAAAATATTCTGGACGTATTCAATGAGATGCTTATTGACGTTGATAAACCGTTGCCGCTGAACGCGGAACGCGTGAAGTATCTGAATGGTCAGATACTCAAGGGCCTCAACCTGGATGGTCATACGGCGCCTGGCGAGATACGCACTCATTCCGTTGGGGTTGCCAGGTACAGGGGCGCGCCAGCGCAAGACTGTGATTACCTGCTTGGCCGTCTCTGTGAGTGGATCAACAAGATGGACTTCGAGTTGGGACATTCATCATTCGCTCCGGCCATACTGAAAGCCATCGTCGCCCATTTGTACCTGCTCTGGATACATCCTTTCGGAGATGGAAACGGACGCACCGCGCGACTCATGGAATACCAACTTCTTCTGAGCGCGGGAATTTCCAATCCTGCGACTCATCTCCTGAGCAATCATTATAACGAGACTCGATCAGAATACTATCTCAGACTGGACCAGGCAAGCAAAGTGGATAACGGGGTGATGAACTTTCTGGTGTATGCCCTACAGGGATTCGTAGATGGCCTGACGGAACAGATCAACACAATCAAAGACCAGATAAGAAAAGATGTATGGACAAACTATGTTCACAGGCAATTCAGGGGCCGTTCCAGTCCCACCGACATCAGGCGGAGGTATCTTGTTCTGGACTTGCCTGACGATGGCAAACTTGTTCGACGTAGAGACATTCGTCTCCTGTCGCCCAGGTTAGCCGAGGCTTACGCCGGCAAAACGGATAAGACTATAACGCGGGACATAAACGCTTTGGACAAAATGGAACTCATCGTCAAGACGACACGGGGCATTTTCGCAAACAATGGGATCATAGAAGCCTTCTCCAGTTGATGGATGTAATTCATTCTCCCCTAAATTGACACAGACCGTTGACTGTTCGGTACAGAGGCCCGCTTAGACGCAGACTTGACCGGCCGCGCGTGGCCGCGCAGAGGAATTGACGCAATGATGGATGGAGAGTTCTTAAGCCTTGCGCTGGTGTTCGTTCTGCTGGTGCTTTCAGCCTTCTTTTCGAGTTCCGAGGCCGCTTTCCTGTCGGTGCAGAGAACCAGAATAGCCCACCTGGTCAGCGAGGGCGTTCCCGGCGCGAGAAGGGTCGCGGACATGATTGGCGAGCCTGAACGACTTCTGGCGACTATTCTTCTGGGCAACAATCTTGTCAACGTCGCTTTCGCGTCAGTTATCACAGTTGCCGTTGTAGCCGTTGTCGGGAATGACAGGGGGCCTGCGGGTGTCCTCATCGCTACGACGATAAGCACAATCGCGCTGCTCCTGGTCGGAGAGATAGTCCCGAAGACAATAGCCGTCAGAAATTCGGAGAAGGTCGCGTTTCTATATTCCCGTCCACTGAAATGGACAGAGTATCTGCTCTTACCCCTGGTGGTCGTTCTCCAGTGGGCGACCAGGGGACTCAACACGCTGCTTGGGGGTGACATCTCAGACCGGCGGTCCATCACGGAGGACGAGTTCCGCACCCTGATTGACATAGGCGAGGCGGAGGGCGAGTTCGAGCCTGCCGAGGCCGAGATGCTGGAGAACGTTTTCCAGTTCGGCGACAGGCAGGTCAAAGAGGTCATAACGCCCAGAACCGAGATGGTCAACATCCAGCAGGGCAGTACACTCCGCGAATTCCTGGACATATACTCTCAGACGCAGCATACCCGATTCCCGGTGTACCGGAACTCCCCGGATAATATCATTGGCATAATCTCCTCCAAGGACGTGCTTAGGCGCATGGCTCAGACAGACCTTCGCTACGAAGACTCGGTGACGGAGGCTATCCGCGATACCTACTTTGTGCCTGAGACGAAGCGCATCTCCGAACTGTTCGACGAACTGAGGACGACCGGCCACCAGATAGCGCTTGTAATAGATGAATTCGGGGGCGTTTCGGGACTGGTGACGCTCAAGCGCCTGCTCGAGGTTGTTGTGGGGCCGGTCGGAGAGGAGGGCGAGTCGCCGGAAGAGGAATTCCGCGCCATTGACGAGAACACCTTCCACGTCGAGGGCGGCATGAGTATCCAGGAAGCCAACCAGGAGATGAACATAGAACTCCCCTACGGGGAATATGAGACGATAGCGGGGTTCGCGCTCGATGTTCTCGGCCACATACCCAGCGAGGGCGAACAGTTCGAATACGAGAACCTGAAGTTCGAGATACTCGATATGCAGGACCTGAGAATAGATGAGATAAGAGTGACCAAGCCTGAGACGGCAGAGGACGAGCGTGAAACTGATTCTGGTTAGGCACGGGCAGACCGAGTCGAACAGGCTCGGTAGAATCCAGGGCATCAACAAAGCTCCGCTCAACGACGAGGGACGCAGACAGGCCGGGGCCGCCGCCCGCGCCCTGGTATCCGCCGCGCCGTTCGTTTTGTACTCCAGCCCTCTCAGGCGGGCATTGCAGACGGCTCGGATTATCGCTTCTCGCACGGATACGCAGCCGGTCGAACTCGAGGGCCTGGTTGAGATGGACGTTGGCGAGTTCGAGGGCCTGTCCGGTCCGCAGCTTCGAGAGCGGTTCCCGGAGGTGATGCGCGTGTGGGACGAAGACCCTGCCTCGGCAGTCATGCCGGGCGGCGAAAGCCTGTACGACGTTCGAGACCGCGCATGGCGCGCCGTGGAATACCTGGCCGAGGGCCACGACTCCGAGACAGTAGTGGCCGTTACTCACAATTTCACGATTCATACCATTATATGCACTGCTCTCGATATGCCGCTGAATGGCTTCCGCAAGCTGAGAATAGACTTGGGAGCCATTACCCGACTCGAAATCTCGAGTGCGCGGACAACCCTGGTGTCCTTGAACGAGACCTGGCATCTGAAATGAGTCGTCCCGCGCCCGCTCAATCCGACAGCGCAGCGCTTCTGGACAAGCTGCGGCGCAGCATAGTCGCCAATGATCTTGCGGGAGCTTCCATGATAGTCGCATTCTCAGGCGGCCCCGACTCGACGACCCTCCTGCACTCGTTCTATATGCTAAGGGATGGTCTCGGGCTCGAACTTCAGGCCGCGCATCTCGACCATGGTCTGCGTCCCGGAGCATCGGAGGCGGACGCCGCTTTCGCTCGCCATTTTGCCGCATCGCTGGAAATACCTCTAACGCTTGAGAAAGCGGACACACCCGCCATGCGCGCCGAACTCGGCCTATCCATCGAGGACGCCGCGCGCAGGGTGCGATACCAGTTTCTCTCGCGGCTGGCAGTGGAGTGTGGAGCGGACTGCATCGCGCTCGGCCACACTTTGGACGACCAGGCAGAGACTGTCCTGCTGCACGCGCTGAGAGGGACCGGACTGGACGGGTTGAGCGCGATGAAAGAGGTGTCCTCCAGGTACGTTGAGGGTAGGCGGGTGACACTTTTCCGACCGCTGCTTTCTGTCGGAAGGTCCGAGGTACTCGCATACTGTGCCGAAAATAATCTCAATCCCCGGCTCGACGAATCCAACCTCTCGACCGAGTTCACGCGAAACCGCATCAGGCTCGACCTTATGCCCAGGCTGGAGGAGTACAATCCCTCGATTCGCGCTGCGCTCGCGCGGCTTGCGAAACTGGCTTCTCTCGATATGGACTTCATACGGCAGGAAGTCGAGCGCGCTGCCGTGGATGTAATAAGCGTTGACTCGCACGGCGTAACCATTGAACGTGAGCGTTTCTCACAGCTTCATACCGCTCTCGGGCATCACCTGCTCAGGCACGCCGCGCGGATGGTCAAGGGGGATACGAACGACCTGGAACTGGGACATATATCGCAGATGTTTCTCATGATGTCCGGCGCGGCGGGGAAGAGTATGGACCTTCCGGGCGGCCTGCGTTTCCAGATGGATTATGACCGCGCCCGCATCCAACTAACCCCTGTCTCTGACTCTCCGATGCCAGCGATGGGTTCGGTCTCAACTGCAATAAAGGTTCCGGGCAGTACAGTTGAGGGTGGGTGGAAAATTTCGGCGCGTTTTGTCACGAACGAGCGTGGATTCGACGACAGCGAAGAGAGGGGCCTGCGTCTCTCGGAACGATTCGACGCAGATGTGTTAGGGGACTCTCCGCTGGCGCGGACACGCAGAGCGGGGGATACCTTTCAGCCGTTTGGCATGAAGGGCGAAAAGAAACTCAAGGACTTTATGATAGACGCTCATATCCCGCGCCGGTGGCGCGACAGTGCGCCGCTGATCGAGTCGGGCGGTCGCATAGCGTGGGTAGTGGGATGGCGAATCGCGGACTGGGCCAAGGTCGGACGCCATACCCAACGAGTTCTCGAAATAGAGTTCGAGAGAGTATGAAATGCTTGCGTAAGGACGTCCCGGGCTACATTACCCTGTTGAGTCGCGGGCTTTCGGTTATGCCCGGGGTGCGGCCCCGCTTGGCTATCGGCGCGCCGTCCACCTCGTGAATGTCGGCTGTGAAGTTGTTGGGGGAGGCGCTCGAGATGTAGCTTCCGACGCTGAAAGTGTCAACCGGGGCCTGCGCTTCCGTGAATTCTCCTATGCGCTCCGGATTGAAGCCTCCGCTGACGAATATCTCCACATGCCTGAACCCCGCCATGTCCAGCCTCGCGCGTACCTCTTTGACCAGCGCTACCGAGACTCCCCCGCGCTCCGATGGCGTGTCCAGGCGCACGCCTCGCAAACGCTGGCGAAGCGCCTGCGCCACGTTCAGGGACTCCGCGGCCTCGTCGTTAAACGTGTCCACAATAGCCACTCGCGGCACGTCCTGGGGAATGTGCCTGTCAAACAACTGTATTGCCTTGACAGAGTCGCCGACAATCAGGGGAAGAGCATGAGGCATACTGCCCGAAGGCGTTGTTCCCGCCAGTCTCGCTCCCATGACCGTAGAGCAGGAGGCGCATCCGCCCACCACCGCGGAGTAGTCCACCGTCGGTGCGACATTCGGGTGGATGTGATTGGCCGGAGTGGCGATGACGGGTATGCCGCCCGCCGCGTCCACGCACTCCCTGGCCGCCGTGGCCCATCCTGTGCAGGAAGACAGTATGCCGCATACAATCGTCTCGTACAGACCGAACGAATTGTACGGCGCTCTGATACGCAGCGCGACCTCCCTGGCCGTGATTCGATCGCCCTCATCGAGCGCCCAAACCTCGATTCCGGTCTCGGGAAGCACTCTTTCCAACAGGGAGCGCACCTCGCGCACGCCACACAGCATACCGTCCCGTTCAGGGAAAAATTCCATAGTAACGGTGGGATTGATGTTCTCGTTGCGCAGTATGGTCAGGGTGCGTTGGAGATAGACGTCCGAGGTATCGCCGACAAGCACCGAATGGCGTATCTCGATCTGTGATGAAGTGGTGTTAATGTTTACCATTTTGAAAAGCCCGAAATTCTGAACTCATCCCGCGCGGGCAGGAACTTGGATTTTGCCCCGATTCTCATTATGCCCGGGCCGGCTCTATCAACCTCGCGCCCAGGATCTTTTCCATGTGGTCCAGAGCGTAGCGGTGCGCGTCGGCGTCGAAAGAGGCCACGCAGTCGGTAGGCACATCCACGCCGTAGTCGCGGTTGCGGGCGTCGGCGGACGTGTGCATGACGCAGATGTCGGTGCAAACCCCGCATATTATGACCCTGTCGGGATTCAGGTCGGCGAGACGAGTCTCAAGGTCGGTCTCGAAAAACGCGCTGTACCGCCGTTTGCGTATCGTCTCGCCTTTGTACCCGCGAAGTTCGGAGATGACCTCGGCCTCCTCTGTGCCTCGAACGCAGTGGACGGGAAACATCTCGAACTCCAGATCGTCCGGGTCGTGAGTGTCGCAAATGAATATCACGCTGCCGCCATCCGCCCGCTCTCGCTCGATAAGCTCCTGAACCCTGGGGATTATCCGGCGCGCCTCGTCGCCGCAGTACAGATTATGCCCAGGCTCCATGAAGCCCACTACCATGTCCACTACAAGCACTACATTACTCATATCACCCCTCCAATATGGATGATTTTAGGAGAGTTTAACATTTTTCGGGACGATTCTGCCGACTGCCTGAATTGGGGTATGTGACATTGAATGACATCCAGGATATGGCTGCCCGTGATTTCCCAAACTCGCGATTTCGCTCGCAGCGATTCCCCAGGATATGTATTAAGATAGCGGGGCGAATTGTCAGACACCAAATATTCTGGGAGCTTATGATGACGACTGACACGACAAAAGAGGGATTCGAGATTTACGACGACCGTTTCAGGGCAATGGCGCCCGACGACGCACGGCTTATCAGGCACCATACGGGGATGGACTGGGCGGAAGGGCCAGTGTATTTCGCAGAGGACGACTTCCTGCTGTGGAGCGACATTCCAAACGACAGGATGATGAAGTATTCGGACGCCGATGGTGTGTCGGTCTTCCGGCAGCCGTGCGGCTACACCAATGGCCACTACCGCGACCTCCAGGGACGGCTGGTAAGCTGCGAACATGGCGGGCGTCGGGTAAGCCGCACCGAGATGGACGGGAAGGTGGTCACTCTCGCGGATAACTATGAAGGCAGGAAGCTGAATTCGCCCAACGACCTGGTTGTGAAGTCGGACGGCTCTATCTGGTTCACGGACCCGCCTTACGGCATTTTGAGCGACCGGCAGGGACACAAGGCCGAAAGCGAACTGGACGGATGCTATGTCTTCCGACTGGACCCGGACAGCGGGGCGCTGGATATTATCGCCGCCGACTTCGACAGGCCGAACGGCATCTGTTTCTCGCCGGACGAGAGCATTCTGTATGTGTCGGACACCGGCGAGCCGGGGCATATCCGCGCTTTCGACGTTGAGGACGGCAGGCGCCTGGCGAACAGCCGTGTCTTCACGGTGACCTCCCCGGGAAAGCCGGACGGGTTCCGCTGCGACGTGGACGGCAACATCTTCACCAGCGCGCGGGACGGCATACACGCATACAGCCCCCAGGGAGAACTCCTGGGCAAGATACTCGTGCCAGAGGCCGCCGTCGCCAACTGCTGTTTCGGCGGGCCGGATAAGAGCCGTCTCTATATAGCAGCAGACAAGTCCATGTACTCTATCGCGCTGAATACGCGGGGGGCGCAGAAGCCGTAAGCTGAGTTCATTCTCACTTAATTGCTATGTATGATTGAAGTGGATCCAGGTCTATCTCCGTATTCAGCGTCTTTTGACGCCTAGTACTACGTCCATATTATTTTGATGATATACAACAACTCGTATAGTCTTAGGTATGATCTTTATGTGAGGGTGTACCTGAATATGGTTACGAGTAAATACAAAGTCAAGCTGACAGAGGCCGAACGCGCCCAGTTGAACGCGGTGGGACACAAGGTCAAGTCGTCAGCCCGCACTGTCAAGCGCGCGCTTGCGCTATTGAAAACTGACCAAGGACTATCTGATTCGAAGATAGCTGAGGCGCTTTCGATAGGGATGAGCACAATTGCCAGGCTGCGCAAGCGATTCGTCACCGAGGGACTCGAGAGCGCACTCAGTGAGCGACCACGTCCAGGTCGCATACGCAAGCTGAGTGGTAAGCAGGAAGCGCACCTTGTGGCAATAGCGTGCAGTGATGCGCCCGAAGGACACACACACTGGACACTCCAACTGCTTGCTGACAAAGTGGTACAGTTGGGATTCTCTGAGGGTATCTCCCCCGAGACGATTCGACAGATACTCAAAAAAACGAACTGAAGCCCTGGAAGAAGAAAGAGTGGTGTATCCCGAAGGTGAGCGTCGAGTTCGTGGCTCGAATGGAGGACGTACTGGAACTGTACAGCGAAGACTATGACCCGGAGCGTCCGGTGGTCTGCTTCGACGAGACATCCAAACAGTTGATTGAGGAGACCAGAACACCCATAGCTCCCAGAGCCGGACGATTGAAACGCTATGACTACGAGTACAAGCGAAACGGAACTCGCAACCTGTTCATGTTCTGTGAACCGAAAGGAGGGTGGAGACACGTGGAGGTGACCGAGCGTCGCACCGCTGTGGACTTCGCCCAGCAGATGCGCTGGCTGGTTGACGAGGCGTACCCTGCCGTGGGGACAATCCGTGTGGTATTGGACAACCTCAACACCCACAAGTTCGGCTCTCTTTACGAAGCGTTCGAGCCGTCTGAAGCGCGCCGCATAGCCAGGCGTCTGGAGTTTCATTACACGCCGAAGCACGGGAGTTGGCTGAATATGGCGGAGATAGAGTTCAGCGTCTTCAGCAGACAGTGTTTGAATCGTCGCATAGGCGACGAAGAGACCTTGAAGCGAGAGGTTGCCGCGCTCGAACGGGAGCGCAACGAAGCCTGCGCTACTATACAGTGGCGTTTTACCACTCAGGACGCCCGTCGTAAACTCAAACATATCTACCCATCATGAATATATGGACATGGTACTAGTCTCATGGGGATTAGAATTAGCTATATTGTTGGAGACAAGCATTGCCCGGAACAGTCTCAGACTCAGAAATATTCCAATTGATAGCTGAGAGTAAGTTCTTGACCGGGAACTGGCAAGATGAATTGGCGAATCCCAAGAGTAAAGGCAGCCATATTGAGGGACAAGTTGACCTTGTTGGAGCTTCCGGGACGCAATTCCGAGTAATAGTTCGACAATCGTTACGAGACAGTCATGACTTCTCGGTTATCTTAGTAGCCAGCCGATCTGGAGAAACTGAAATCAGGCTTCTGCGTTATGATGGCGGCAGCCATCCACACCGCAACAAGATTGAAAGAAACTGGATTGAAAGAAAGCCGCATATTCACAGCGTGACTGAGCGATACCAAGAACTCAACTGGGAATTCCATGATGGATACGCAGAGGAAACCATTCGATACCATGATTTAAGCGGAGCGTGGGAATGCTTCCTTGCGGATATTAACTTGCAAGGTCCGGCAGGATCCCGCATTTCAACACTTCCGAATTTGTTCACGGAGGTATGAGAATGTCGCCCCATGAGCTAGAACACACATTGCGCGCGCAGGTATCGGAGTCCGTGTATCTTGAACCGGATAGCGAGGGAGGGAATTACGTTATAACCTCATTCACTTTCGGCGACGGCGACGGCCCTGTCATAGTTTTGCGCAAGAACCTTTCCGGTTGGACACTGACCGACCGGGGCAATACTATGATGCGCCTGAGCTATCGGCTCAACGACAATGAGCGCGAAGACCCTGAACGGCTGCGAAAGATAGACGGCGCAATGAAGTTGGGGAGCGTAATCGAGTCGAAAGGCGAACTCACCCGTCGCGTCGAGGGATCAAACTACGCCGAAGCGCTGTTCGACTTTGTTCACGCTCTGCTGAGAATTGACGAACTGGGATACCCAAACTTATCGTCTCCACAGAGCGAAGAGCCTCAATACAGAAATCAGGGGCGCGGTATGTCAGTGCGGGAATTCAGAGAGAGTTTCACCAACCTGGTCGTGGAAAGCCTGCCGGAGGAACGGATTAGCTTCGGCTGGTATGACCCAAGTTGGGACTGGAAT
Organism: Dehalococcoidia bacterium; assembly: GCA_965197685.1. Classification (GTDB taxonomy): domain Bacteria; phylum Chloroflexota; class Dehalococcoidia; order Lucifugimonadales; family UBA1123; genus VXRN01. The sequence continues at coordinate 264,464 of CBDANP010000006.1, read as the reverse complement.
GGCGAGTATGCAGTTGACTGCATGGTCAACGGAATGCCGACCCCTCTGTTCCTGCACGCGCTAGGCACTGATACTCATGCTAGAGATGCGATTATAACCATATACCGTTTCCAAGAGCAGTCTGTAAGGGGACGTCACATCGCTATATTCCGCGACGCGGACAGGCTGAATAAAAGAGTGAGGTCCAAACTAGATGTGGTCTGCGAGATCCGGTTCGACAATTTTGTGGAAGATCGTTCAAGTATCAAGGAATACCTGATGACCCAAGCGCGGCGATGAAGAATCACGCATGAGTGACAGTGGATGCGAATAAAGACGGCCCGGACAGGCGATGAGTCTGTCCGGGCCGTCATGTGTCTTGGCCTAGTACTGTTTCCATATATTTCTGCTGTGTATAAACCTGCCGGGATCTCTGGATTCCCGCTTTTGCGGGAATGACGAAAAATGGTCGGTGTATGGCATATTCAGGTGGAAATGGTACTAGAGCGCTAGTCGGCGGCGGATTGTGCGGTGGCGGCGGTCTTGGCCTTGAATGGCTGGCCGGTGGCGGGGTCTATCTCGAAGGGGCTGGTGAGTTCCAGTTCGTCGGCAATCTCGCGCACGGCGGGCAGTACGTATTCGCCCATAAGGCGCAGGCTTCGCATCTGGTCTTCGTGGGTCATGGCGCCGTCGCCGTCCCAGAAGAATACGCTGCCTGGTCTGAGGGTTTCCAACACGTGGCGGATCTTGGGAATCACGGTGTCGGGGGTTCCCGATACGACGGTGTAGTTTTCGACCTGCTCTTCGTAGGAGGTGCTGAGCACTCCGCCGCGGTTGGCGGTGGCGGCGTCGCGGGTGGGCAGAACGCGCCTGCGGGAAGTGAGGCCGGGAAGTCCGAGCAGCGCGGGGTTGGCGGTGCCTTCGTTTCCGGCAAGGAATGGGTTGCTGGGGCCCTGCACGAACTTTCTGCCAACCTCGTCGGCAAGCTCTTCGGTTTCGTCAACGTGGACTTTCCAGAGGTAGCCTATGTTCTGCGGGCCGGACTCGTAGCCAAGTTCGGCGGCGGTGTCGTGGTATATCTGGAAGGCTTCCTTAGTGGGGTCGAGCTTGGTGGCGAGCATTATGTATGGGATGCGGTTGGTCGCGGCCCATACGAGGGAGTCGCGGCTTACGACGCCCGGCAGCCAGATGGGGGGATGGGGCTTCTGATAGGGGCTGACCCAGGGGTTTACATAGCGGTAGTTGTAGTGTTTGCCTTCCCACCTGAACGGGCCTGGGGTTGTCCATGCCTTGACTATGAAGTCGTGCGCCTCCTGGAAACGCTCCCAATTGTATGGGGGCGGCGAGTTGTGGGCGACGCTCTCGCGTCCGGTGCCGCGCACCCAGCCGGAGACCAGCCTGCCGCGCGAGATCATGTCTATCATCGCCAATTGCTCTACCAGCCAGAGGGGGTCGTCCCATATCGGGAGGATGTTGCCCAGCAGGACTATCTTGGCGCGGTTGGTTATCTTGGCGAGGATCGAGGCCTCGACGTTCATCGCGCCACCCATGCAGAACGGGGTGCTGTGGTGCTCGTTGAGCATGATGCCGTCGAAGCCGATCTCCTCCGCGTATACGCGCTCGTCAAGGTAGCGGTTGTAGAGGTCGGAGCCGACCTGGGCGTCGTATATCTCGTTGCTGAGCGTAAGGTCCTTGATGGGCAGTCCGGTCGCGCCGAAATAGCCCGACTTGGGATCTTGGTACGGTCTTTCAGTGAAGTGGCCTATGAACATCGGGGCCTCCCCTTGATATGGTCTGGCGACAGAGTGTCTAATTTCGGGGCAGTGTACCACAGTTTTGGTTGTTAGTTTTCAGTCGTTAGTTTTCAGTTATCAGTGGTCAGATTTCGTTGGCTGTGAGTTGGTTTTGGGCGATTTCTGCTGGTGGGCGTACAGGTGGTCTGCAGGTGGCCTGCTGGAGGGGTCTGGTACCAGCATTTCACCTGCAAACACCTGTATTCACCTGTTCCGGGCGTTTTTTGCGCCCGGTATCAATTGTTTAAGGTTCGTAGGGCATCCAGCCTCCATTCTTAGGAGGCTGGGGGTCTCTATCAAGTTCGGCCGCCCACTCGGTCAGTTTCATGACAGTGGCTGCAATACCCGCCATGGCGCGCGCGTTTGTGGCCGAGAGCTCTGTCTCATGCAGTTGGTCGAACACCTCCTCCAGAGCTTCGGTCATATGGTCGAGTCCGAGTTCTTTGAGTTTCTTCCTGGCCAGCGCCTTCTTGGCCTTGGCGCGTCCGCCCATGGCCCGCCATGAGGCAGCCTCGGGATCGTGGGCGAAGCAGTGACCTGAGACCGAGACCCGGTCGGAGCCGCAGACCTCGCCGTTACGTTTTACGGTGGGGCAGGGCAGGTTCCGCACGAGCCAGGATCTCAAGTGAACTGTCTCCACTTCTTCTATCGTCTTTCCCTGACGAGCTAACTGATAGTTCATCCGGTCGCCTATCTGTTCAAGCAACTGTTCTCTGGTCCAACCGCTCAAGTCGGTTCTTTTCTTCAATAGTCAACTCCCGAACGTATATTCTTCTCTTATGATACGGGATTCTCAGAGTTGCTTCAAGAGTAACCTTAGAGGATTCGACAAGACTGGCGTGAATCAGGATTTGCAGGATTTGGGAATCTCAGGATGTGACGCGGACGTTCGAGGACTCATGGCGACTCGGTCCGAGGGCGTCGTTGCGCCGTGTGAGGGCAGGCGCATATAATCGCGTTCACTAACATGGTACGCGGTTCTGCTCGCGGCGAGAGGCATGATGTCAGATTCAGACGACTTTCTGGTCGCTTCCAATCTTCACAAGGCGTTCGGGGACGTTGTAGCAGTGGATGACGTGTCGTTCACCATTCGCCGCAAGGATATATTCGGGCTGCTCGGTCCGAACGGGGCGGGCAAGACGACCACCATACGAATGCTCTCTACTGTGCTGAACCCCGATGATGGCGACGTGACCATCGGAGGCTATTCGGTAGCGCGGGAGAGCGACCACGTGCGGGAACTCATCGGCGTATGTCCGCAGGAACTCGCGCTGTACCCGGAGCTTTCGGCGAAGGACAACCTGGTATTCTTCGGTCGGATGGCCGGTCTGAGCGGCAGAGAGGCGACGGACGCATCGAGTGAGAACCTGGAGAGGGTGGGGCTGCTCGACCGCGCCAAAGACAAGGTGGACAAGTTTTCGGGCGGCATGAAGCGGCGGGTGAATATCGCCATAGCGCTGATGAGCCGGCCGCAGCTCCTGTTTCTGGACGAGCCGACGGTGGGGATTGACCCGCAGTCGCGCTTTCATATATTCGAGACGATTGAGTTGCTCCGCGACGAGGGGCTGACAGTCCTCTACACCACCCACTATATGGAGGAGGCGGACCGGCTTTGCGACCGTCTCGGGATCATAGATCACGGGCGGCTGATCAAGCTGGGCAGCCCGCACGAGCTGAAGTCGGAGATTGGGGATCCCGCGGAGGTGTCGCTGGAGAGCGTGTTCCTGGAATTGACGGGGCGGAATTTGCGGGACTGAGGGGTCTCCATAGATACAATGATGGACTACGCACAGGCTGACCGCAGCCACGAAACAATTATCAACGACACGCTCGCACGGGTATTGCGTGAGCGGATTGGCCTGTCGGCCGTCGCGGAGACGCTGCGGGAAAGGGCGCGACCGGATATCATAGTGCGGCTTGAACACAGGGTGGTGATCATCGAAACCGAGTTGGAACCGGCCCTGACGGTAGATGCGGATGCGCTCGCCCGGTTCGGCATGGAGATTGACGGCCTGATCGTGCAGAACGTGTTCGCGGTAAGAGTTCCCGCGCAACTCAGGTCAACTAGCCAACAGTACCTGTACGAGCGCATGGCGTCCGCGACCCTGACATGGCAGGAATGGCGTTCGGACGGCACATCCGGCCCGAAACATAGTGGCGATGTGTCAGAACTCGGTCAGGCGGTGGTGGCAGCATATCCACCGGCCGGGGACCTTGACGCTGCGGTAGAAGCGCTCGACAGGGGGGTGAGGCGCGCGGGTTCGCGGCTATACCAATCGTCGGGGACAGTAGAGCGAGTGTCGAGGATTTTCGGGGCGGAGCCGGGCGACGAAACGGCGAATATGGCCGCGCTTGTCATTACGAACGCGATGGTCTTTCAGGACAGGCTTGCTAGCAACGAGTCGTATTACCAGCCCGTAAGGGCGGCGATGAGGAGCGGGCGGTTTTCGAGCATATCGCTGCTGCAAGCGTGGGAGAATATCCTGAGTGTTGACTACTATCCCATTTTCAGTATGGCACGAGACGTGGTCGCGGAACTTTCGGAAGTAGAGGCGGCGGGAGTTCTGGAGGAGTGCGCTCAGACTGCATCCGAACTGCTGGGCATGGGAGCGGTAGGCAGGCACGATGTCGCGGGAAGAATCTTCAATAAGCTGGTGTCCGACAGGAAGCTGCTGGCGGCATATTACACCAGCATTCCCGCGTCTATCCTGCTCGCCGGACTTGCGCTGTCTCCGACCAGATGGACAGACATAGATTGGAGCGATGCCGAGGAGATTGCCAAGTTGAGCGTCGTTGACCCCGCCTGCGGCACGGGGACGCTGCTGATGGCGGCATATAGGCAAATCGCTCAGAACTACACTTCCGAGCCGGGAGTGAGAGAGGTTTCTCTGCTGCACAAGGCACTAGTCGAGAACGTGATCATGGGCGCGGACGTTGTGCAGGCGGCAATTCACATGACGGCGGCCACACTTGCAGCCATGTCCCCGTTCGTTCGATTCGAGCAGATGCAACTGCATACGCTAAGGCTGGGTGTGGAATCAGGTGGCGATGTCCAGCTTGGTTCACTGGACTGGCTGAAGGCCCCTGAAATACAGTCCTCATTCTCGGCTACGGAGGAGCAGATAGGCGCTATGAGCGGCACGGGAACTTTGGTTCCTATCCCCAGAGCCGATCTTGTTATAAGCAACCCGCCATATACCAGGCGCGGGAGCGACGGCGGGAAAGAGGCGGCCATAGCCCGCGTTTTCCAACTGCCAGAGGGCGACGAGGATGCTGAGAAAGCCATTAAAGGCCACACTTCTGCGCTTCTGAAAGGCACTCCTGCGAACCAGACGGCAGGTCACGCATCGTCTTTTACTGTGCTCGCAGATAGGCTGGTCAGACCGGGTGGACGTGTCGCGCTGGTTCTGCCGGTGACCGCGCTCGCCGGGGAGTCATGGCGCGGAATCAGGAAGACGCTCGCCTCGCGTTATGAGGTCGAGTTCGTCATATCCTCCCATGATCCGAAACTGCGCTCCATGTCCTACGACACCGGAATCGCAGAGACGCTAATCGTCGCGCGGCGTCTGAGCGAGGAGGAAAATCCGTCCGGGCGCGGCATATTCGTTAATCTATGGCGAGCCGTGTACCGCGAAACCGACGCTCTCGCGCTTGTGAGCGCGTTGAACTCGGCTGCCTCGTTGCCTACGATGAGATCGGACGGGCCGCCCGTCGGCGGCAGTCTGCTGATTGTCGGCGGCGAGCAATGGGGCGAGATAGTCGAGGGGCCGATTGAAGAAACGCCCTGGAAATCGGCCCGCTGGAAATATGCGATCATAGGCCAGTTCGCCGCGGCGGTCGAGCGTGGCGAACTCTGGACAGCAGACGGAACAGCGCTTGCCGGGCATATCCCCATTGCGGCTATCGCCGAAGTCTGCAACGTTGGGCCGCAGCATCGCAGAATTCGCGGCTCTCTTGGCGTGTTTGACGGCTATCATGGAGTTAATGAACACACCCAGTTCCCTGCGCTCTGGAGACATAGGTCATCCGATCACCGGAGTATGGTTTCGGAACCGAACGCCTGGCTTGTCCCAAAACCTGACCGCGACCATGTGCCGATATGGGTGCAATCCGGCACGCTTCATGTGACGTGCGATTTTCAGTATGACTCTCAGCGAGTGATGGCAACCCGGACCAGTATCCGAACCTTGGGCGTGCGCGCCTGGCATACCCTGATCGTCCACGAAGATGATCCTGTCATCAGGGCGCAGAGAGAGACCGCCTTGGCTCTGTGGTCCAACTCCACTCTCGGAATACTACTTCACGCCCAACGCTCCAATAGAGCGCAGGTGGCAAGGGGAATCGGCAACAAGGGAATGCTGGAAAAACTGCCCACGCTCGACGCGCGACAGCTCGCGGCGTGGCAATTGAACGAAGCGCAGAGCATCTGGCGCGATTTTACGGACCGGAAGTTCGAGTCCTTCCACCGCTGTGCCATTGACCCCGCCCGCATAGAGCTGGACGAGCGTATCGTCCGGGATATGCTCGGTCTTGGGGAGGACGCGGTGGCTGCGGTCGCAAGACTGCGGTCGTTGCTGGCGGGGGATCCGTCGGTGCACGGGTCGAAGGACGCGGAATTGCCATCATGAGACTCAAGCACCAAATCAAACTGTTGTTCTCAAATCTGGTATAATCAGCGTGATGGTGTTGGATCGTCCCCACATATTTAGAATGCTTAGGGGCGAAAGGCATCTGTCCTAAGCCGATTTTCGAGAAATGTAGATGCTGGAACGAATATAAAATGACTCCAAATCTCCAGATGGAACAATTTTCCATAGCGTACACAAGAGCGGTTGCGGCACAGTCTGGATATAGGACAGGCACTGTGTATCCAGATTTGGATAGCATGGATGGGATTCTGGTAGGCGATTCAGGTAGACGTCCGAGGATAGAATTTCAACTGAAAGCCACCTCACAGAATATATTACGAGATAGACTCTTGCACTTTCCATTGCCGATAAACAACTACGACAATCTTCGGATTGAAGACCCCCGGTTACCGCGCATCTTGATAGTTGTCCGGGTGCCCGAGGAAATAGACAGTTGGCTATCTCAAACTGATGAGTCACTTTGCATGAGGCACTGCGCTTATTGGATTTCGCTTAGGGGACTGCCGGGAGTTCCAAATACTTCCAGCGTTACGGTTCATGTTCCGCTGTCCAATATGTTCAACAGTGAACAGCTTACGGACTTGATGGACAAGGCTGAGGAGGGAATGCTATGAAAGTAGAAATCCGCGACCGCGAAGCTTTGGAATCATTGCCACTTGCGAGTCTGCTCTCCTATCTCAAATCCCACGAATGGGTTGATGATGGTCCTTGGGGTAGAGGACTTGCGAATCTGCATCTTAAGGAACATAGCGGGAAGACTTACGATATTATTGTGCCTATCAGGGATACCTTACCGGATTACGCGCAGGCCATGGCCGAGGCTGTTGAGGCTATTGCGGCCGTAGAGGAACGCTCCGAACTTGCTGTATTCTATGATCTGGCTGGCGCTGGATCTGACGTGATTCGTATGCGCTCGCTGAATGGGGCTTCCAGAGGGGCGCTTTCGCTGCGTCAGAATGCTGATCTGCTCAATGACGCTTACCGTATGCTCGCTTCCGCGGCCCGAGCCGCGGAGAAACCGCAGGCGGCTTATCGAGGCGGACTGAGCGTAGAGGTGTCTGAGTATCTGAACAGCGTTCAGCCGATGCCGAGCTATTATGAGGGCCACGCTCTGACACTTCATTCCCCGGTGCCTGCGGGAATTGGACAGGTGGACATGGGCGACGACTACTATTCCCCGTTTCCGCGCCGAGCTACTCACAAACTCGTGCTGGCGTTGCAGCACGCGAGCACCGCGATTGATGATGCAGTTGTCGGAGATACGCTGGAGCCTTTCGAGCAAACGATAGAGTACGGAGTGAGCGCCAATCTATGCGACTCGGTTGCGGCTCTGGCAAAGAAAGGACACGGCATCGAGATAGATCTGTCCTGGGCAGAGGTTCGGCCGTCCAATGTCACCGATTCCAGGTTTCAGTTCTCCGACAAGTCCGCCGACGTTCTTACAGAGGCCGCAAAATCGTTCCGTCGAAATAAGCCGTCTTTCGATGAACGAATAACAGCGCAGGTCGTCCGGTTGGAAAAAGAACCCCCCGATTTCGATGGGAAGGCGGTGATTTTGTCCATGCGGGATGAGCGGCTTGTACGTATCAGGGTGGAGTTCGACCAGCCGGTTTATGACAGAATTATCGAGGCGTTTCGGAAACAGAGAACCATCAGCCTTGACGGAGACATTCACCCTGTCGGCAATATGTATGAGTTGCGCAACCCGCGCAACCTGTCCCTGATGACGGATTAACCTGGGACCCATGCTGCGACCGCTGTACATAGCGTTTTTGGAACTGAAGCGTTACCTGGTAAATCCGGGAGAACTGTCTTTCAGCATTGCGCTGCCGATTGTGTTGTTCGCGCTGATGTATGGGGCGTTCGGTGGGGAGACCAGTTTCCACGCGACCGCGGACGTTGTGAATCTGGACACCGGCGAGTATGGGGGAAGGTTGATAGAGCGGCTGGACGCGCTGGGTGAGATAACGGTCAGGGAAAGGACGCAGGAGGACGCGGACAGCGCGCTCGAGCGCTCGGCCATTCTGACCGCGGTCGTCATTCCGGCTGGATTCTCGGCGGCGCTGGAGGCCGGGGAACCCACGTCCCTGTTGTTCAAGCAGCGCGGCTACGGAGGCGACACGGGCCAGATAGTGGCGAGCATTGTTCAGGGGGTGGCGTCGGGGATGGGCGGAGAGATGCAGTCCCGTCGACTGGCGCATGAGGCTTTGGCGGGTTCCAACGTCTCGGCGGCGCAGATAGACGCGGAGTTCGACCGGCTTCTGGCCGAATCTCGCCTGACGCCGCCCGTAGGCGTAGAGGTTCGTGCGCTCAGTGAATCGGGAGACGCGGACATACTCAACCGACTCATGCCCGGCGTCACGGTTATGTTTCTCATGTTCGCCGTTACCATGGGCGCGCAGTCCCTGGTCGAAGAGCGTCGTATCGGGACGCTGGAACGCCTGATGACCACCAGGCTGGGAATCAACCAGTTGTTCATGGGAAAGTTCCTTGCGGGAACATTCAGGGCGGTGTTCCAGGCGGTGACTCTTCTAGCATTGGGATTCGGGGTTTTGAGAGTGGGCGGCGTTTTGGACTTCGCGCAGTTGATAGTATTTTCTACGCTGGTGGCGGCCGCGGTCAGCGCGGTGGGCCTGGTGATCGGGGCGGCCGCTCGTACCCGCGACCAGGCGATATGGGCGGCGGTGTTATTCACGATGTTCATGACGATATTCGGCGGCACGTTCTTCGAGGTGGCGGACGGCCCTCTGGCAACGATAGCGCGCTTCACTATCAACCATTACGCCATCGAGTCCATGGCCGATATACTCACATACGGTGAAAGCCTGTCGGAGCAGGGCGTTGGAATAGCGATTATGGCCGGAATTACGCTGGTGGGCCTGGTGGCGGCGCGCATTCTTTTCAGAGCCTCGGAAGGGGGGAGGTAGAGTGAGAATCGTGATCCGGCAGACGATGCTGATAGCGGTGAAGGACACCCGGATATTCTTCAAAGACCGATTCGCGGTGGCGTTCGCGTTCCTGTTTCCGTTCCTGTTCGTGATAGGATTCTCGCTCGCCCTGCGCGGTCAGGGACCAGAGGACAAACCGCTGCAACTGGTCGTAGCCACCCAGGATTCTGAGGGCGGCATAACGACGCAGATGATTGAAGGGATTTCACAGCAGGACGGCGCGGGCGAGATAACAGTCATGGCTTATGAAGACGCGCTTGCCGCCGTGGAACGCGGCGACCTGGACGGCTTTATAGCGTTTCCGCCCGGCTTCGGCCAGAGTCTCGTCAGCGGCGTCCCGACCTCGCTGGAGGTGGTGGTTGGAGACGGATCTCCCGAGACGCAGGCGGCGCTGTACGGGTTCGCGCAGTCCATAGCGAGCCAGTTATCACAGGGCTACATTGCCTTCAGCGCGATTGTGCGTCTGTCGGGCGCAAGCGCGGGCGGCTCCGCCTTCCCCACTATCAGCACAGGCGATTTCATGCCCATCATCGGGTTCGAGGTCGAGCGGGTCGGAGATTTGGAGCCTTTCCAGCCGTCCAACTTCACGCTGCCCGCATACCTGACGATGTTCGTGTTCTTCACAGCCGCCATGAGCGCGGAAGCCATAGCGCGCGAACGCCAGTCGCACACGCTGGAACGTCTGGTGTCCAACGGGACGCGGCGGGAGTCGGTAATCGTGGGAAAGTTCGCGGGCACGGCGTTCCGAGGAGTAACCCAGCTTGTCGTCATGTGGGTCGTGGGGATATTCGCGTTCGGAATAGACCTGGGGGTGTCGCCCGCGGCGGTCATCATAATATCAATTCTGATGGCTCTGGCGTCCGCTACCTTTGGGGTGATGCTCGCCAGTTTCGTGCCGAACGTCCAGGCCGCTTCGGCGGCCGGGCCGGTGACAGCCCTGGTTCTGGCGCCGATAGGGGGATGCTGGTGGCCGCTGTTCATCACCCCTCAATGGATGCAGTCTCTGGCGAAGTTCACGCCTCACGGGTGGGCGAACGGCGGGTTCAATAAGCTGATGCTGTTCGGCGCGGAGTTTGGCGACGTTACCCAGGAGATGGTCGCGCTCGTGGGATTCGGGCTGGTGTTTATGGCAATCGCCCTGTGGCGATTCAGAATGTCCTCGTCGGCGGGCTGAGCTATATGGCGAATGGCTATCACAGTCTGCCTTCACGCTTGAAGCGGTTGAGTTCTTCGTTATCTCCGATATACACGTCAGGCATACTCTCCCTGAGTGCCCTCGCGCGTTCCAGCCATGGGTCCGGTTGTTGACTTGGCTCGCCAGTCTTGTGCCCCGGAGGATAAGGATAAGAAACGTCGTGTTTTGCCCTGGTTATCCCTTCTTCTGTAACCCAGACGCCTTCTTCTGCCATTTTGCGCCTGTTCTTACGGATACTCTCCAGGAGTTCTTCCTGTTCGCGTTCGTTCAACGGGAAGGAAGTAGAGAGAATACGCCGGATAGCTTCTGTCTTCAACAGTAAGGCCGCGCTCGATGGCGCTGCGCTCCAGCTTATCCAGCAGGTCGTCAGAGATATTGTGGATGGTGAGTGTTGCCATGGTTCGGCTCCTAGGACTGCATCATTTGCTGGGCGGTGACGCCGATGGCGCCCGGGGCGGGAATTATGGATACTCCGGCGGCGGACAGGGCTTTGACTTTCTCGCTGGCGCGACCCGCGCTGCCGGTGATGATGGCTCCGGCGTGTCCCATGCGCTTGCCCGGAGGCGCGCTCTGGCCCACGATGAGGGCGGCGACGGGTTTGGTGAACTGGTCGCTGCCTATGAACTCGGCGGCTTCCTGTTCCCTGGAGCCGCCTATTTCGCCTATCATCACGACGCCGTCCGTGCCGGGGTCGTCCTGGAACATCTTGAGTATGTCCACGAAAGAGGAGCCGTTCACGGGATCGCCTCCAATGCCGACACAGGTGGACTGTCCGATGCCGAGCTCGGTGAGTTGGCCAACGGCCTCGTAGGTGAGCGTGCCGCTGCGTGATACGACGCCCATGCGTCCGGCCATGTGTATGTGGCCGGGCATGATGCCCATTTTGAAATTTTCGCCCGGGGATATGATACCCGGGCAGTTGGGGCCTATCAGGGTGGCGGACTTGCCCTTCATATACCTGACCACTTTCACGGTGTCCATGACGGGGATGCCCTCGGTTATGCAGGCGATGACCTCGATTCCGGCTGCGACAGACTCGACTATGGCGTCCGCCGCGAACGGCGGGGGGACGAATATCAGTGAGGCGTTGGCGCCGGTCTCCTCGACGGCCTGCTCGACGGTGTTGTACACCGGCACGTCGTCATCGAACATCTGGCCGCCGCGTCCGGGCGTAACTCCGGCCACGAGGTTGGCGCCGTACTCCCGGCAGCGTATGGCGTGGAAACTGCCCTCGCGTCCGGTGATTCCCTGCACCATAAGTCTTGTACCCCTACCTACCAGTATGCTCATCTGCCTGCTCCTGAACGGGGCGTGAACTCAAATCCGGTTCACGCCGGTAAAAAGTGTATGTCAATAGATGGGTTCTGGCGACTCAAGCCGCGCCGCGAATGGCGGCCGCGGCCTCGCCCAGGTCGTTGACTAGAGTGACGTCCAGGCCGGAGTTGGCGAGAATGTCGCGGCCTTCGTCGGCGTTGGTTCCGAGCATACGGACTACCATGGGGCGCATCTTGTCGGGCACTCTATCGGAGGCCATGACGAACCCACGCGCGGCGACGTCGCAGCGCAGTATGCCGCCAAATATGTTCACCAGCACCTGCTTGACGTTGGCGTCGGACAGTACGATTTCGAGCGACCTGGCGACCTTTTCCTCGTCCGCACCGCCGCCTATGTCGAGGAAGTTGGCGGGTGAAGCGCCGGCGGCGTGGGTGACGTCCATCGTGGCCATGGCAAGGCCAGCTCCGTTGACGATGCAGCCGACGTCGCCGTCGAGCTTGACGTAGTTTATGTCGAACTTGCCCGCCTCGACCTCAAGGGGATCTTCCTGTTCTACGTCGCGCAGTTCGAGGGCAGCCCTCTGCCGGAACATCGCGTCGTCGTCTATGTTGATTTTGGCGTCCATTGCCAGCGCCCGTCCGTCCGTGGTTATGCCAAGCGGGTTTATTTCAACCAGAGAGCAGTCGTTCTCCTCGAACAGCTTGTAGAGGGAGGCCATGAGTCCGGCTACGGGCCGGTTGAGGGCGGGGGAAACTCCGAGGCCGTATGCGATTTTGCGACCCTGGAAGGGTTGAAGTCCGAGGACCGGGTCCACGGCAATCCGTATAATCTTTTCGGGCGTCGTTTCGGCGACCTCTTCTATCTCCATGCCTCCGGCGGCGCTCGCGATGACGACAATACCCTCAGCCGCGCCGTCAATGGCCATGCCAACGTACATCTCGGTCTGAACGTCCACGACCTCTTCTACCAGGACGCTGCGAATTGGGGAGCCTTCGGGGCCGGTCTGGAACGTGACCAGGCTGGTTCCTATGAGCGCATCGGCGGCGGCGGCGGCCTCTTCGGGTGAGCCTACGACCTTGATGCCCCCGCCCCTGCCGCGGCCTCCGGCGTGCACCTGCGCCTTTACGACAGCCCTGCCGCCCAACTCGGCGGCTATCTCGGCGGCTTCCTGGGGGGTGTAAGCGACCCTGCCTTCGGGTGTGGGGATGCCATACCGCGAGAAGATGTTCTTGGCCTGATATTCGTGTATCTTCATCAACAAGCTCCGTTTATAGATAGTCCGCAGAGGCTCATACCCAAGCCGTCTGCCGATTCATCAGTCGTGATTGAAGTATATCGAATATGGCGCGGCGGGTGAAACAGGGGTGGGGTGGGGTAGCTGGCGGAAGATGTGTCATCTTCCCTCGAATGTAGCTAACCCGATGTGCGGGTTTAGATTCAGTTCACCAGCTTAGATATTTGCAATGGAGGATTGCCCTGAGCTCGGTTCAACATGAAGGCCATGGTATGGCTGAGCGTTTTCCTGAGCAGCCGATTGCTCAGATGCCACATATCCCTGGCCCACACACGCTTGATCATGTAGCGGTCCACCAATTGACCGAACAGCGTCTCTATCAGATAGCGGAAGCGACTGATAGTCGCGCTTCTGCGCGGCCAGGGCTCAGAAGAAGCCTTTTTGAACCGCGCCTGAAGATTGAGTCCTTGCCGAGCCAGTTCCTCTTTAAGTTGTGAACTCCAGTAGTTTCGGTCTCCCAGGATGGTTCCACTCCGCGCGTTGACCAACTGAGGAACCACAGCGGTCTCAGACCCGCCACAGATTAGCCGCCTGTTTGACGAATGTGGTGCGGTGTATCTTTCCCATAGCTGGAAAGAAGTGCGAATAGTGTCGCCGGAAGTAGTCGTAGATAGCCTTGTCCTGATTCAGCGACAGGTACTCTCCCCATGGTGAGCGTCTCGCTGTCTGAGAGCGCAGGCGCCGGGCCTCTCTGTCTGAGGCGTGTGGTTCCGAAAAGTTGTTTCATAGTGTCATCAGTCATGCAGAAAGTGGTTATGATGAAGTCGTCCAGGTCCATGGTGTCGTCCTCGGAGTTTGATGCAACCCCATTACAGACGCTATGACCTAGACTTTCAACTGTTCCTTGCCTTTGTATAAAACTCGCACACGGGGTTAACCAGATAACGAGTCGGAGGGACATCCGGCCATAAATCCTGCTCATCAAGAACCTGTACCTGTCTTCACCTACATCACAGTCGGTCTCAGGAGGCCGGACAGTCTTATATATTCCCGTTTATGGTGTTCAGGTAACCCAACAGGCGGAACAGGTGGCGTGACAGGTGCGGTTTCTGGTGACTTTCCCACCTGCATCCACCTGCATATGGCTGCATTCGGGGGTTAATTTTTTTCTCCGGGGGTTGATATGAATTGCAATTTATAGTTGTCGGTCATTAGTTCACAGTTTTCGGGAGCGGCGTCCGTTTAAGAGTTTCGTGTTGATAAGGCACGGTGCAATTATAGCCTGATTTAGAACAGTTGTGCAAATACATTGGGCCGACTGCGCGATTAGGATGCAATCGCCCTGGTACGGTTTCCATGTATGTCTGCCATATGTCAGCCTGCCGGGGTCTCTGGATTCCCGCTTTCGCGGGAATGACGGTTGGGTGGCGATGTATGGCATATTCAGGTGGAAATGGTACTGGTGGATTCCCGTCTTTATGGGAACGACGATCAGAAATATGGGAGGACTGTCCGGTTGGGATTGCGCGGCAATGGTAGAGTGTAGCGGGTTTTCGGGTTATGATAAGGCTGAAAGTAAACGACAATGAGAAGACAGGAGCGATCTATGGCCGAGTATATACCGTCAACCGCAGATTGGGTGCGCGAGCAGGTGGAACTTTACGAAGGCAGCGGGGGCATGGAGGGAACGACGCTGCGCGATTCAGGGCTGCCCGTCATTATCGTGACAAACCGCGGGAACCAGACCGGGGCAATCCGCAAGACGCCGCTGATGCGGGTGAAGGACGGCGATAACTACGTCCTGGTGGGATCCCGGGGCGGCGCGCCGAAGAACCCGGTGTGGGTGTACAACCTGCGGGCGGACGGCAGCGTGGAGATTCGGGACAGGACTGAGGTGTACGCGATGCGAGTCCGCGAAGTCGAGGATGCGGAGGAACGGGCGCGGTTGTGGGCGGTGGCGGTGGCCGCGTTCCCGCCCTACGAGGAGTACCAGGGCCGGACGTCGCGGACGATTCCGGTGTTCGTTGCCGAACCGGCGTGATGAGAGAAGGCTTTTCTGGACTAGCATAAGCCCGCGCGGGTCGAACCTTCGATTTGGAGACGGTCGGAGTGGAATTGTAATTTCCCGAAAGGGGCTCGATGCGCGAACCGCCACACTTCGACTGAGATTCTGACAATGATAGTTCTTGACACCAATGTCGTATCGGAAATCATGCGAGACAGGCCACAGCCGAAAGTCCTTGAGTGGCCGAACGACCAATTAGCGGAAGGTCTGTTCATTACCGCGCGTCGGAGGTCTGTTTCCGAGTGCTGTTCCATCCGTAGGTGCCCGTTTACCCTATGGCCGATATAGTCTATGATCCTCGCGTGGACATTATCCTCACAGACCACGCCTCATACCAGATGAGAAGGCGCCGGATTACGATGGAGGACATCAGGCTGACCCTGGACCTCGGACAGCGCTCCGAGGGTGAGGTTGAACAGACCTTGGAGGCGTGCGCTGAGATTGACGGTAGGCCAATCGCAGTCATATATGACGAACTGGACCACAGATTCAGAGACATATTCCGTGTGATTACGGTGATCGGAAAGAGGTGCCGAGAATGAAAGTCACATACGACCCGGAAGCCGACGCCATGCTGATAGCCTTGGCAGACGCCGATGTACAAGAGACCAGGCCCCTCGCTCCCGGTTTCTTCGCCGACTACGACGCTCACGGCAGGATCATCGCTCTCGAAATACTGAAAGCGGGCCAGAAGTACGACTTCGACGAAACGGAGATGGAGACGCCGGATCCATACCTGTCGCTGTCAGACGCGGGAAAGGTGTTTGGCCTCAGCCCCACGACCCTACGACACCAGATTGCTAGGGGAGTCTTGAAAGGCAGCAAATTCGGGCGCAACTGGATGGTGCGCCACGACCACATGGTTGCCTACATCCGAGAACGAAGCAGGAAGGCTGGGAAGTCCAGAAAAATGAAGCAGAATTAAATGTCATTTCCGATTCTGCACATCGTTCGGTCTCGCCAGCATCAACCGCTCACCCTTCGGCTCTGGTATAGCGTCTCCGAAATCCCGCGCCGTTTCAATCCACAAGTCCATAGCTTGGCTGACTTCCGCCAAAGCCATTTCCGGGGTATCGCCGTGGGCGGCGCACCCCGGTAGTTCGTGGACTTCGGCTACAAAGGCATCGTCTTCGTTGCTCCAGTAAATGATGACCTCGTATTTGTGCAATGAATACTTCTTCCTCAGTTTCTCAAGAGACGAACGGTAATTCCCTGCGGGACTTCCTGTCTCTGGGAATATCCAGGTTCACGCCGCGCGGTATATTCTCCACAAGCCACTGGCCCGTCAGATTGCGTTTGGCCTGAACAATTAGCCGGCGACTTTATCTTTCTGATCTTTCTCGGGCTTAGGGCTGAGAGGGGTAGGCATTCACCCTCACCCTGAGGGAGAGGGGGCTGTACGTTGGTATTCATACTTGGCTGTGCACTTTCACCTACCCCTGTCAGCGGGCTGCTGTGCACTTTCACCTACCCCTGTCAGCGGGCTGCTGTGCACTTTCACCTACCCCTGTCAGCGGGCTTAGGGGGAGTCCAGTATTTGATTTCATGCGTGGCCTTCTTGGGTTTTGGATGTCCACCCTTCGTGTAACGTGGTCGTGGATGGTTTTTGTCTTTCATTTTCGGGATCAGGATGTCTCGAATTGCAGTGCGGACAGATTCAACTCGGAAGATCGCTTCGAGAGATAGAGCAGCTCGACCCCGACGACTTCGCTGGATTCGTTGTAGTCTAGCACGACGCCCGGCGCGATCTCCTCGGACTCGACAATCGTGGATTCGTCGAGACGCAGGTGCAGGGCGTCGGCTTCCTTATCCACATGCAGTCCATAGTCTACTCTTCAAGAGTTCCGCGCCTTGTCTAAGTTTCGATACTTTCCGAACCGCGTCCATTGCCTGAGGCATCGTAATATGGGGTTTCATTTTTATTATCAGCTCCACTAGTTCATTGTCATTCTTCTCAGAATTGTGAGTCTGAGTGAACAGAGCGGTAGCTATACGTTCGAGAGAACGTATGTCTTTGCTGGCTAACGCATCGCTGACAAATGTAAGCGCGTAGTCATAGGCGGAAGCCTCCTTCTTATTTGAGATGTCATGATATCCCATTGTGAACGAAGGGCCGTAGGGATTTCGAAGTTCCACATCCAATAGCAGGTCCGCTTCCATGTTGGTCAACTCGTCTCTGAGATCGAAACTGAAAGGACCGTGCTTATACATCACGAACCGATAACCGGTCCGAATGCCCATTAACTCCTGAAGAAAGTACATGGACTTCTGAACGTGAGTATTCCCTGCCCAACTACCCTTGCTCCGCATAGTCTTAATCAGTCTGGCGATTATAGCTCTGCGTTCCTCCCGGTTCATTTGGCTCTCCTTCTTATGACCCCGATAAGATAGCGTCTCTGTGTCCGTCAAACCATTTATTGGCCTCTCCCATACGCTCGGGAGCAATCAATACGACACGAGCGTCAACCGTGGGGAGACGGTGTAAAATTTCTGAAAGAGCACGGGAACGCATTATACCACCGGCTGAATTGAGTACAGGGAAATCTACGTCTTGTTCACCCTGGGGATTGGGAACCATGTGTAAATTTTCACTGCCATACTCCTCGGCAAGAGCGTAAAATACTTTTTGTATGGGATTGGAGTCGCCATATTTCTCTTTGTCCGGGCGAGTCAGAGTGTAAATGGGTCGGAAATGTCTTCTATCCACAATTCTCTTCGCGTGTTGGTGCCCGGGACTCGACTCGTCTTCAGCAGCCTTCAATATTGCGGAGAGAACCTCGTTATCAGTGATGCTCTGGTGTCCTTCCACATCGTATGGAAACGAACCGCCGGGCAGCCATGAACTCAGGAACTCTTTGAGGTGATGGTCGTAGGCAACTCTCACTCTGTGCTGATATACCTGCATGAACATATAGTATCGAGCCAGCAATAAGGCTTCAGCCACGTAAATCCCGCCGCTTTCGATCCCGAGCGTCGGTTCGTCAGAATGGTCACTGTGAGGCAACACTCTCAACGTGTCTATAAGGCGATGATGGTCAAATCTACCGTAAGCGACGCCCGCGTGATGGGAGTCACGCAGAAGATAGTCCATCCTGTCCACGCCCAGGGTATCTCCACTTATAATTTCTGAAAGCAGAATCTCCCAATCCGACCAGTTCAGTCCGTTTGTGAAGTCTGTCTCTTGCGCTTTCTCTCTCCCGACCGCTACTTTGGCTATATGCTCCACATTCAAAGGTGGAACTATCGAATCCCATATCTCCCTCATTTCGTCGCTCAGAATTAGCCGGGTCGTTATTCGCTCGTGATTCCAATCTTCGGGCAGTAGTTCATGTTCCGCGGCGTGGGAGAATGGCAAATGGCCTATATCATGGCACAGCGCGGCCATCCTCAGAACTCTTCGCCAGTAAGCTCTCCTATCCGGTCTGGTAGCTATTTCAGGAACTACCTTCCTGACTGAAGCATGTATGTTCTGCTCGGCAGTGATGACATCAAAGACCCTGCCTGCAAGTTCCATCACCCCCAAACTGTGTTCGAAACGTCTGTGTGTAGTCCCGGGATAGACAAGATACGACATTGCCAACTGGTGAATATGCCTAAGTCTCTGAACCGGCTTCGAGTCGAGGACCCTTCTTTCGTCTCTGTCCAATGTTATGAAGACGTGGATAGGATCTCTTATCTCGTGAAACTGCTTGGTGCCCAAATCGCTCCCTGTGCTGCCATTTCAACTCATGATGTTCCATTGCTCAATCATAGCGCAAATGTTCTTTCGTTGCAAATTCGTTGAGCCTGAGATTTAGGGAACTTGTACATCTGCACTGCGCCGATAAGGAAATTAGAAAAGCCTCGCCCCTCCTCCTCGCGAAGCAGCTTCTCCTCGTACCTCAAGGCTATGATAAGCAATGACTATCACATCACCAACCCCGCCCCCCTCGGCCTCCGCTTCCCCCCATGCACCGACGGCTCCGCGCACCACTTGGCGGACAGGCGGCGCACTGCCTCGTAGGTGTCGCGGTCGAAGCCGAGCAGGTCGCAGACGACGCGCTTGTCCAGAAGGGCGCGGCTTGGGTCGGCGTCCGCGATGTACGCGGGCTTGAACTCCTTGTCTCTGAATTCGTCGAAGATGTCTTGGGCTGTGGCCAGTTGTTCGTCGCTCAGGGCGCGGAGGTCTAGGACGGGCAGGGATTCGACTGATCTTATCGTTGTACGACCCCGCCCATCCTGCTGACGATTGGAATGCCACCAAAATAACACCAAACCCAGAGTTGAGTTGCTCCACAGAGCGAATGGGTAGTCGAAACGGGCATCGGTGAAAGACACATTTGGCCATGCCGTGCCGCCTATACTTGCAAATTCGGTGAGTGTTGCAGCCAATGGTTGAGAGGTCATACGAAAATCAAGTGTAATGTGGGAACGGCTGGCGGTACTCCAAACGGTAGCCGCTTTCTCTTCCATTCCCTGACGGACGATTAGCTGTGAGTCAGGGGCACAAATCATCCGATTTTCGTTCTTGGCGTCATGATTCCACAGAGCGGGATATGTGGCGGTTGGGCTGGGCGTGGTCTTGTCAAACGGGCCGCGCGGGGCGGGGCCGTTTATGTCGCGATGAACCAGACCGAGTTTGCCGACGACATTCAGAGGCTTTATACCCAGTTTGACGGCATGAGGACTGCCGGGAAGCCATAGCCGCGAGTCAGACAGCGCGTAGGCCGTCTGCGCCAGCGAGTAGTCAGACACTCGCACGCTGCCCCATACCGAGCCGTCCGCATGATACGGCGCGTCTATTATCTCGCCGGACGGTTCGTCGCCGAGCGTCAAAGGGCCGCCGCCGTATGGCCCGTCCTCTATCTGCCGGACCTGTTCGCTTGCTATGACATTCTGCGCTGCCGAACTCGCGTGAGCGAATCCCTGGGGACGGCTTGTCAGGGATATGAAGTGTCCTCGCCGCGCGGAATTTCCCGGCTTGTCGAGCTTGCGCGCTATCACCAGGCACTCGGCCATTCCCGTATCCGAGGAGAACGACATATCGCGACCGTTGGCGGCTATGCTGAACACGGTCAGGTCGGTGTAGTCTTTGGCGAGCATCTGCCTGAACTTCTGCCAGGACAGGCCCGCGGCCGCGGACAGCGGCAGCACCATGGCGAGAACGCCGCCGCGCTTGAGCTTTCTATGTCCCAGCGAGGCGAACGCGGACGCGATTCCCGCGTTGCCGTGATAGCATGAATCTCTTCCCAACTGGTTGATCCGGTTTCCCATATTTGTCTGGTCGGCGCGGGTTGCGTTGAAGGCGGCGAACGCGGGATTGGTCACGTCCGTGTGCGCGCCTTCGTGGTTGGTCGCCCGCGTAAACGGCGGGTTCATTATCACCAGGTCGAAGCCCTCGTCCGGTATGTCAACCATGACCTGCGCCGCCGTCTCCTCGCCCGCGCTGCCCGTTCTCAGCGCAGGGTCGGAGGTGTTGAACAGCGTCATCGCGGAGGAGGATTGAAGCAGCTCCAGTGAGCCTATCTTCACGCTGCCGTCCTCCTGCCGTCCGTAGGGCATTGTATAAAGGCGCGACTGTCCGAACCCCACGTTGGGATGCGCTCCCGACAGCGTGGAGCCGGTTATGTGTATAGCGGACGGCATCACGTCGCAGCCGTATAGAACCTCTTCCATCATCGCACTGTGCAGGTTCGCCGAGTCGCCGCCCGCCCGCTCGTGCCGCGCGGCTATCTGGTCATAGACCGCGGACAGCAGCGCGCCCGTTCCGCAGGCGAAATCGCCAATTCGCAGTTTGCCGATGGCGTCCGCGTCCGACCAGTCAACGCCGTCCATCTTCGACACCGCCAGGCGGGCGAGCAGCGCGGCGGACGCGGGCAGTGTGTAGAAAGTGGCCAGGTACTTGCGGTCGGCTATGAGCCGCTGGAAGATGCGCCCTGTCAGATCGTGCGCGTTGGTCACCCCCGCCGCGTCAACCCGCTGCGCCGTGCGCCTGAGAGTCTGAAGAATTCGCGCCGCGTCGCCGGACGGAAGCTGTTCCAGCACGTCCTTGGCGATTGCGAATATCGGCCAGTAGTTGATGCCCAGTATCACCGACCACGCGCGCAGAGTCTCATCCCGCGGGTCTTCGATTCCGTCCCCGCACACCAGACGCAGCGGCTTCACCTCCGTGTGCATACCCGAAAGCTGTTCGTGAAAGACCAGGGCGTTGGCGATGATAGCGCACGCCATTCTGCGCGTCTGCGGCACGTCGGACATTCCCAGCAGGTCTGCAATCGCGCGGGTGATGGCGGGCCTCAGCATCGCCATGTCGTCCAGGACGCCAACCGCGTTTTCGATGCCTTCCTGCAGAGCATTTGCCGCTCTGTCTACCGCCTCCTGCGGAACCGACACCAGCCGGATCAGGTCCGCGAGGTCCGATACCGAGCCGTCCAGCCAGCCCGACTCTGGGAAGCGTTCAACGTCGTCGCCCGCCGCCGTGAACACGCAGTAGCGTAGGCCGGCCCCAGACAGCGCGGCGGCAAGGTCGTCCGAGTCGGCAACCGAGTCCGCGTATCGCAGCGCGACCGCCGCCTCTATCCTGCGCCTGCCCTCGACCACCTCCAGCCCCAGCCGCTCCTTCGCCTCGTTCTCCACGTTCCGCGCGGGGTCGTACTCCGCCTCCACGACCACCGGCGCGCGATCCGGCGCCGTGATCAGAATGTCTGGCTGAAGTGCGGGCCTGTCCACGATGGCGCGCACGTTCTCCGAGCGCGCGCTGCACCCGCTCATCATTCCCTGGAGCAGTCTGCCCAGCGCGTTGTTCGCGCTCGGTTCCGTCTGTCTCGGCATACCCAATCTCCCGTCCCGGATTCGCCCCTCAGTATATCAGCAAAATGCTATAAACAGAACATTCGAGCAATTGCGGGTGTCTGGATTGACGATTTGCCCATAACATCACCCAGCCGGAAGCGCAGTTCTCAGCCTTATGTGGCTGACTGAACGAAAAATGAAAAGACCCTGGAATCCGTGACAGGGCGTTTTCAGAGTCGGTAATCAGTCGGCGCGGTGGAATCAGCCTGAGCATGAGAGAAAAGCTAGATATACGCGGTTTCATATACCTGGATTTATAGTTTCCGAGTGATCCGCTGGGCATACGCTGGGCGATTGACAGGGAGACGCTGGGGGACGCTGGGGCAGTTTTCATCCAGCGTTTCCCAGCGTTTCCCAGCGTTTGTAGCTAAGAGAATTTTTTCTCGCGCAGGGGAACGTGACTGATAAGGTCGGGTTTATGGATAGTCTGTCGCGAAAGTTGTTCATCATGCGTACATTATAGTGCATTGGAGGTGTGTTTGTATAGCAGAAGGGAAACCCAGGCCGACTTTGGAAAGACCCTGCATAGTTTCCCTCATAACTACACAAACACTTCCATTCTATGCTACAATGTCCATGTGCCAAAGGTACAAAATCGGGGGAGACAATACGCCATGAACAGGGCAACTGTCCTGAGCGAGCTCCAGCAGCACGAAGCCGAACTATCCCGCCGCTTCGGCGTCGTGTCGCTCACCCTGTTCGGTTCCTTCGCCCGCGATCAGGCCACCGAGCAGAGCGACGTTGATGTCCTGGTGAGTTTTGACAATCCCCCCGACTGGCGGAGCCTCTTCGGAGCCCAATCTTATCTGGAAGACCTGTTTGGCCGCCCCGTGGACCTGGTCGTAAAGGAGCAACTGCGGGAAGAGGTGCGACCTTACGTGGAAAGGGATATATCAATGCCTGATTCTCCGAGCGGAGCGCGCGAGTGGCGTTTCTATATTCAGGACATGATAGGATTCTACGAGAATGTTCTGTCCTACACTCATGGGCTAGACCAGGCAGCCTTTCTTGCCGACAGGCGAACCTACGACGCTACCCTGCGCAACATCGAGATGATCGGAGAAGCGGCTAATCACATCCCGGACGATGTGCGAGAGGCCCATCCAGACATTGCGTGGGGCGCGATTGTGGGAATGCGAAACCGATTGGCCCATGCCTACCTGAGCATATCCGACAGCGTTATATGGAGCGCAATCCAGAACGACATTCCCGCTACACTGCCCCTGCTGCGAAACATCCTGGAAAGCCCAGATGAGGAAAGCCGCTGACTGTGCCTATAAAGGGGAGTATCCGGGTTCACTCTGAATACGCGCGCAGACGACCGATTTCGACAGCGAGCCATTTCCAATCGTCGGATTCGTCCAGGTTCAGAGTTCGCAGGTCTTCTTCGTCGCTGGAAATGTCAACCGACGACCATTCCGCCGAGTTGTAAATCTATCCTAAATTTAATCTACTCCGTCGGCAGTGTTCTGCATAAATGGTTGCATATAGCCCAGAAAAGCTTTTGCCCGGTCATAGGTAGTGATTGCCGTTGATTCGTCGAATATTTCCAACACATCATAATCGGCGCGTCTTCTCAGGTCATGGAGTCTGCCAATCCCCCCACCCCATTCTGAGGAAACAAGGCCAGGTTTCACGAGTGCAATACCGAATACTCTCTGTACCCCCTTATGACTATTGATATGTTTCCCTGTTATGTGCAAGAGAACGGCTTTTGCAGCATACATCACGGCATAGTATGAATGTGAAACGACAATTCGATGGTAGCCGCGCGAAAGACAAAGATTGGCGACTGTCAAGTTATCCTCAGCCTGTTGCCACAATGCCGAAACATGGGTTTCGGTCATATGATTGAAACCCCTTCATTTATAGCGGACCAGTAGAACGGATTGTTTTCCCGTTTGATTTTGGCCCACTCTGAAGAGGTTTGTACTGTTATCGAAGGGGCAACGAAGTATTTGGACATATCGAGTTGGTATCCAATGTCACTCACTTCATCTGCCGTGCCCCTGTTCCCTTCGGAGATGACAACCAGAGTTTCCAGACTCAAATCCTGGTGAACGATGCCTTCTGCTCGGAATCCATACACAATAACTTGTTCTATACCGTCAGCGAACCGCTCTCGAAGTCCTTTGCAGTATTCTTCAAGCCAATCTGCCTCCTCAGAGGTCATGGCCAGTGTTCTTTTAGGCCGTTTGTCTTCACCCGGCACGATCAAAATTGGAACATCTCTATCGGCAATTTTGATATGGCGCTTGGTCCATATCAATGAATCGTTCGTAGATTCAGAAGTCATAGAATCTCTTCCAGCTATGTAAGGGACTTTTGTTCTGAAGCGTGAGATGACGCAATTATAAATATATGCTGAGCAAGTTTTGGAATTATACTATCACAGTCTCATTTCCATAGCCCGGGGGCTATGGAAGCCATAAACCCATGATTGCTATAATTCGGTGTGCATTTCCGATTATGCCCAACCTTTTGGAAGCGGCGGCGTTATATACATAGAATCCGCCGGAAATTCGAGGACGAACCAGATGTTAGACATGAGAGGCCGTCTGGCCGAAATACGCTCCCGCATATCCGATCTCATGGTGCGTCTTTGACCTCGACAGCAAGAAGAAAGAGATTGTGGAGTTGGAAAAGCAGGCATCCGATCCCACGATATGGGAAGACAACCAGCGCGCCCAGCGCGTAATGCGGAGCATGGCCGACCTCAAGCAGGAGGCCGAGTCCTGGACTGCCCTCGAAGCGCGGGCGGCTGAACTCGACGAACTCCTCGAACTCGCGCTCGCGGAGCGCGACGAATCGCTCACCGAGTCCATGAACGAGGAACTGGCCGCGCTCGACTCCGAACTCGGCGACCTCGAGTTCAGGCTCATGCTGTCCGGCGAGTACGACGGCCACAACGCCATACTCGCCCTGCACGCGGGCGCGGGCGGCGTGGACTCCCAGGACTGGGTGCAGATGCTCATGCGTATGTATCTGCGATGGTCCGAGGGCAGAGGATTCAGGACCGAGGTGCTCGACATCTCCCCCGGCGACGAGGCGGGCATCAAGAGTGTCGTCGTGCAGGTGTCCGGCGACCACGCCTACGGCTATCTCAAGGCCGAAAAGGGCGTCCATCGCCTTGTGAGAATATCGCCCTTCGACGGCAACCACGCCCGGCACACCTCGTTCGCCCTCGCCGAGGTTATGCCCGAGGTCGAGGAGGGCACGGACGTCCAAATCGGCCCCGACGACCTCAGAATAGACACCTTCAGGGCGGGCGGACACGGCGGACAGAATGTGCAGAAGAACTCCACCGCCGTCAGAATAACCCACCTACCGACAGGGACAAGGGTCAGCTGCCAGAACGAACGCTCCCAGCATCAGAACAAGGAGATAGCCATGCGTATTCTCATGGCCCGACTCGTCAAACTGGAGATGCAGAAAAAGGCCGAGGAGATGGCCCGAATCAAGGGAGATCACATCTCCCCCGAATGGGGCAACCAGATAAGAAGCTATGTTCTCCACCCCTACCAGATGGTCAAGGACCACAGGACGGATTACACCGTCTCCGACACCGGCGCGGCGCTTGACGGTGATCTGGATGGGTTCATTATCTCGTATCTAAAGACAACAGTCGGTGATTCTCTCCGCGATTAGGTCGAATCGTTGGGTATGACACCAACTTCAAAATCAGGTGCACCTGAACACATACTGAATACACTGAATCCCAAAGTATTGAGAGATGATCAAATGAGAAAAATTGCTATCCTTGCCACGATTCTCGCGCTCGCTTTCGTGCTGGCGTGCGGCGACTCTGAAACCGCCGCACCCGAGCCTGAACCCACCGCCGCGCCCACAAGCACGCCCGCGCCCACAACCACACCTGAGCCTGCGCAGTCGAGCGCCGCTTCCCAGCAGTCCCAGCCCGCGCCCCCCACGTCCGCTCCGGTCGCCGCCGCGTCGGAAGAGAGCGACGAGTCCGAAAGATCCGGGGGAGTATTCCGCAGACTGTGGGCCGACCCGCCCACGCTCGACCCGCACCTGATGAGCGACACCACCTCAGCCGGACTCGTTGTGGAACTGTTCAGCGGCCTCGTCGCTATGAACACCGACCTCCAGCTTGTGCCGGACATAGCCGAAAGCTGGAAGGTTGACGATAGCGGGACGATCTATGTGTTCCATCTTCGTGAGAACGCCAAGTTCCACGACGGCAAGCCGATAACCGCCCATGACTTCAAGTGGTCTATCGAAAGGGCGGTGAGCCCGGAAACAGCCTCACCCGTCGCCGATACCTACCTCTCCGACATCATCGGCGTCGAGGATGCCATCGAAGGCAAAATGACGGATATAAGCGGCGTCACGGTCATTGACGACAGAACGCTTCAGATACAGATTGACGCTCCCAAAGCCTATTTCCTGGCCAAGCTCACCTATCCCACCGCGTATGTGCTGGACAGGGAGAACGTGGAAGAGGGCGGCAGAAACTGGACGGAAAACCTCAACGGAAGCGGCCCGTTCAAGCTGGCGGAATACCGTATCGGAGAGCGGATAATCCTGGAACGCAACGAAAACTTCTACCGTGAACCCGCGCACCTGGACTCCATAACCATGAACCTCGCCGGTGGTCAGGCTATGGCCATGTACGAAAACGACGAAATAGACATCACCGGCGTCGGCCTGTTCGACCTGGACAGGGTTCTCGACCCGAACGAACCGCTGAACAAGGAACTCATCATAGCCCCGCCCGATTTCAGCGTCTCATACGTCGGATTCAATGCCAGTATGCCCCCGTTCGACGACCCCAAGTTCAGACAGGCCCTCAACCACGCCGTGGACAAGGAACTCATAGCCACAGAGGTGCTCTCCGAGCTGGTGGAACCCGCCTACGGCATACTGCCGCCCGGATTCCCCGGCTACAACCAGAACCTCACCGGGCTGGAGTACGACCCCGCGCTTGCCAGAGACCTTATCTGCGATTCTCCTTATGGCGACCAGGCCACCTGCGCCAGAGAGACCCAGTTGACGCAGCAGATCGTGGGTGTATGCGGCGACCTCGCAACCGACCTGGTAGCAGCCGTGCGCACGGACGGTCTCTGCTCGCAACTTTCGTCCGACCTGAACGATGCGGTAAGAGACTTTACCCAAATGTCTTACTATGCGGGGCCGCGCATCGAGGTTACCGTGCCCGGAACCGGAGGAACCATCGGGCTGGACCTGGAAGTGATAATTGAGATGTGGCGACAGGACCTCGGCGTCGAGGTCGAGATACAGCAGGTCGAGTGGGCTACCTACCTCCAGGACCTGAACCAGAGTAAGTTCCAGGCATACGCCGGGCTCGGCTGGGAGGCCGACTACCCAGACCCGCAGGACTTCCTCGACATACTTTTCCACACCGACAGCTCCCTGAATCACGGCGGCTACTCGAACACCGACCTGGACGCGATTCTGGAAGAGGCGCGCATCGAGCCGGACCTGGAGCTGCGCGTGAACCTGTACCACGACGCGGAACAACTGATCGTGAACGACGCCGCATGGCTGCCACTCTGGTACGCGGGCGAACGCTATGTCCTCATAAAGGAACACGTCGAGAACTACCGCGTCACCCCGATGATTATTCCCAAGCTGAAGGAGATCCGGCTCACGGACGGCTAAAACCGGCGCTGAAAGAGGAACGCGCGCTTCACGCCGCGATTCGACTCGCATGACCGGCGGCAGGGGCGAACCCACCATTCGCCCCTGCCCATCTCACGACCAGCCCCGTGAATGCGCCCTGTCGCCGCCGCGCAGGGCCATTCGATTATCCGAATTCCGCTTGATGCAGGCCGGAATGTGTACTACCCTGACTCTGAATCATTCACTGCTGGCAGATAGACTATGTGGCTCTACATAACACGAAGACTTCTCTGGCTGCCGTTCCTGCTTCTCATAGTGTCGCTCGTCACGTTCACGCTGGGCAGATTCGGGCCGGGAGACCCGGTGCAGGTCGCGCTGGGCAATCGCTACGACCCCGACTCCGCGGCCACCAAGAACCTCCGCGCCCAGTGGGGCCTGGACAAGCCGTTCGCCGAACAGTACGTGCGTTACATCTGGAACGCGCTTCACGGCGACTTCGGCGAAAGTTACAGGTTCAGGGGCCGTTCGGTGTCGTCCCTGTTGGCCTCGAAGATATGGGTGTCGTTTCAGGTGAACGTGGCTGCGATGGCGGTGAGCCTCTGCATCGGACTTCCGCTCGGATTCTACATCGCGCACAAGCAGGGTTTCTGGATGGACCCCACCGTCGTGTCGGCTTCGCTGATTCTCTTGTCCATCCCGATAATGGTCAGCATCCCCCTCTTTCTGTGGGGTGTGTGTGTCAAGTCCGACCTATTGCCCTGTTCGGGCTGGGGTGGTCTGCTGGATGTCAGGATAATCACCCCCGCCATAACCATGGGCATACCCGGTGTCGCCGGACTGCTCCGCCTTATGCGCGCGAGCACCCTGGACATAATGGGGCAGGACTTCATCCGAACCGCTTACTCGAAGGGTCTGTCCGCCGTCTCGGTTGATTACAGGCATATACTAAAGAACGCCATTATTCCGATAATCACGGTACTGTCGTTCGCTCTCGCGGGAATGCTCAGCACCGGAATCATCGCCGAGCGAATACTCGGTATCCCCGGAGTCGGCAACCTGGCCATAGACTCCATATTCAACCGGGACTATCCGGTTATCATGGCCTTCACTCTCATCACCGCCACGGCGTTCGTGCTGGCGAACCTCCTCGCGGACATCGCCTACGCATTCGTGGATCCCAGGATAAGATACCAGTGAACAGGGAAGACCGTCGCGTCGCAGCCTCCTCCCTGGAAGAGGCCGCCGCCCCAGAACGGCGTGCACAGGGACACTTTGCCAGGGCATGGTCGCGGCTGGTCAGAAAAAAGCTAGCGATGATCTGCCTCGTCACGTTGGCGATTATTTACTCGGTCGGCATATTCGCGCCCCTCATCACGCCATACGAATACACCGACCAGGACTACACCGTGATTCGCAAGCCTCCGAGCGCGAGCCACTGGGCAGGCACCGACCTGAAAGGCCGCGACGTTCTCACGCGCACGATGTGGGGCATACAGAACACCGTCATAATCACTGCCGTCGTTATGCTCACCGGCGGTCTCGTAATAGGGGTTACGCTCGGCCTCATATCAGGGTACTTCGGCAGATGGGTGGATGGGCTGATTATGCGTGTCGGGGAGGTGTTCGCGTCATTCCCCGACATACTGCTGGTGCTTATACTGGCCGCCACTCTCAGACCAAGAGTTACCGACTTCATGCGCTGGCTTGAGGACAACACCTTTATGGACGGGCTGGTATCGTCCGGCGTGGCCGACTACTTTGTCATTTCTCTCGCGCTGGTGTCGTTCGGCTGGATAGGCATGGCGCGCCTGGTACGCGGACAGGTGCTGTACCTGAAGTCCACACAGTACGTGGAGTCCGCGCAGGCCATCGGCGCCAAGACGCCCAGGATACTCTTCATACACCTGCTGCCCAACGCCATCAGCCCGATAGTGGTGTCCGTATCCATGAGCATGGGGTCCATTGTGGGCGCGGAGATTATACTGAGTTGGCTGGGGCTTGGTATCCAGCCCCCCAGGCCCAGCCTCGGCACGATGCTCCTGGAGGCCGGAAGCCTCAGCGGTCTCAGAGAGGTGCCCTGGATGCTGCTGACGCCCGGCATGGTCGCCTGGACACTGGTTCTGTGCTGGAATCTGCTCGGCGACTCCCTGAACGACGTGCTGAATCCGAGAACAAGATAACATGTCTCTATCCGCTGAAAATCAAACGCTGAAAAACATGGGAGACTGACATATGGGTTTCAACCTGCTGATTCTGCGCGCCGGCGGCCAGTCCGACAGTGACACCATAGACCAGTGGCCCGATCTGCTCAGGGAAGCTATCCCGGACATCGAGGTGAACGTTGCCCGCTCCGCCGGCGAAGCCATGGAGATGATAGGGGAAGCGGACGCCGCCTTCGGCAACATTGTCCCCGAAGTCTTTGAGAAGCAGACCAGACTGCGCTGGATAGCCTGTCCCCAGGCAGGGCCTCCCGCGGGGTACTATCACCAGGACCTGATAGGCAGCGACGTTATAGTCACCAATACCCGCGAGATATACAACGACCACATATCCAACCACATCATGTCCTACGTTCTCGCTTTCGCGCGCGGCCTGCACACGTATGTTCGCAGCCAGCTCAATGGGGAGTGGAAGCCCGGATACGAGATTGTGAACCTGCCCGACTCTACGGCCGTGGTCGTTGGAGTCGGAGGCATAGGCGGGGAGACCGCGCGGCTGTGCTCGGAATTCGGCATGACGGTCATCGGCGTTGACCCCAGAGTCGAATCCCTGCCCAGGGGCGTGGCCGAGATGGTACTGCCGGACGATCTGGACGCCGCGCTTCCCAGGGCCGACTTCGTCGTAGTAACCGTTCCCGAAACGCCGCAGACGCAGCGTCTTTTCACAATCGAAAAGTTCAGGCTGATGCGCTCCTCCGCCCATTTCATCAACATAGGGCGCGGCGCGACCGTCGTTCTCGACGATCTTGTCAGCGCGCTGGAAAACGGGGAGATTCGCGGCGCGGCCCTCGACGTGTTCGAAACCGAACCGCTGCCCGCCGACCACCCGCTCTGGGGAATGTCGAACGTCATTATCACTCCCCATTGCGCGGGCGCAGGCCCTTATCTCGACGACCGCCGCACCGAGCTTTTCCTGGAGAACTGCCTTCGCTTCAATGAGGGCAGGGAGCTCACGAACGTCGTGGACAAGGCCAACTGGTTCTGATTGATGAAACTCTACCTTGTTGACGGCACCTACGAACTCTTTCGCGCCCACTTCGGCGCCCCGCCCCGTACCGCCCCGGACGGACGACCCATCGGAGCGGTGACCGCGCTGCTCCAATCGCTGCTGCTGCTGCTGAGAGAGGAGCGGCCGGACTTCATAGCCTGCGCCTTCGATCACGTAGTAGAGTCCTTCAGGAACGACTTGTTCGACGGCTATAAGACGGGCGATGGCGTCCCGGAAGACCTGTTCGCTCAATTCGACCTGGCCGAATCGGCGGCGCGCTCCCTGGGCATTGCGGTATGGCCCATGGTCGAGTTCGAGGCTGACGACGCAATCGCCTCGGCCACCGCAAGGTGGAAGGACGACCCGAGACTCGAAAAGATAGTGATATGCTCGGTGGACAAGGACCTTATGAACCTTGTGGAAGGTTCGCGCGTGGTCGTCTGGGACCGCCGCCGCAAGCTCATCTACACGGAGGCCGAGGTCGTCGAGCGGTTCGGAGTCTCTCCGTCTTCAATCCCGGACTACCTCGCGCTGGTGGGCGACTCCGCGGACGGAATACCCGGTGTGTCGAGATGGGGCGCGAAGGGTACCGCGAGTGTGCTGTCCGAGTATGGCTGCATCGAGAACATACCCGGTTCCTACGACGAGTGGACGATAAGCGTGCGGGGCGGCAGGACGCTGGCCCAAAACCTCGCGGCCAATCATGAAGAAGCGGCCACCTTGTACAAAACGCTCGCCACTCTGCGAACCGATGCTCCGATTTCAGAAACACTGGACTGCGTTCGATGGGAGGGTGTGCCTCAGCGCAAATACCTGGACTTATGCGACGGTCTCGGGCTGGGTCGGCTCAGGAATCTTCCGCACAAGTGGCGGTGATGGGTGTGGTGGCGAGAGTACCCCCGGTGGGACTCGAACCCACGCTCCTGGCTCCGGAGGCCAGCGCTCTATCCTCTGAGCTACGGGGGCCCAATCGGGTTATCAATATAGCAAGACGCATTGGCCTGTACAAGTACGGGCGTTGGGTTGGAAGTATGATTGGGTGGCTTGCCGAAAGTAGATTTACCTGATAAGGAGACTCGCCTGCAGAGGCGCTAAATGGCACTTGACATACCCGTTTGAGGTGAATATGATTATCCCGCGTTGATGTTGCGTCGAAGAATCGGCGAAGCATATGTGCGCGAAGTTATCGTTTGTCTGGTAATCCGATTAAGACAGAATACACATATAAGTGTAGTAATCATTCATCTCGAGAGGGGGTCAGATGAAAAGCCGTTTCCCCATCAGGGTAATAATTACAGCCCTGCTTTCTTCAGTTCTAGTATTAGCTCTAATTGCCTGCCAAGGCGCTCCGGGTGAGCCTGGTCTGCCAGGACTGTCCGGAGAACCGGGTAACTCCGGCGCTGCCGGGGCTCAAGGCGCTCCGGGTGATCCTGGTCTGCCAGGACTGCCAGGAAACCCGGGTAACCCCGGTGCTCCCGGACCTCCGGGCGCTCCTGGACCTCAAGGCGTTCCTGGCATTGATGGCGAATCAACTCAGGCAATGATCGTTCTCAGCAAGGACACGCTGGCAGCCGCAGGCGACTCGTTTGCGGTGGGCGGTTCTGGGTTCAATCCGGGCGAGCCTGTAGTGGTGAGCCTCATTGTTGACCCGGATACGTCAATTGTTCCCGAAGGGGGCGACCAGATTCAGGCCAATGCGTCGGGTGCGTTCAGCGTCGCCTTCGACGAGGTTGGTGGGTCGGGCGCTTCCGGTTATCTCACCTTCCTTGCAGAAGGCGCGGATGGGAGTTTGGCCAGTGCGCTGGTCAGAATAGTCTCATCGCCTGTCGCAACGACGGCAGTGGACACCAGCCTGGCAGCTGACGTTGTCCTTGTTGGAGAGAGCGCGAGGGTCCTGGGCGCGGGCTTCGAAGCGGGTGAAGCCGTTACGCTTTCCGCGGTCGGGGTAGCCGGCGGAAGCGACCGGATACTGGTTGGCGCCAACGCGAACGATTCCGGCGCCTTCATGGTGGATGCGCCCAATCCGCTTGAAGTGGGTGTCTATACTCTCAGGGCCGTAGGCAGCAAGGGTTCTTCCGCGACCACAGCTTTGTTGGTTGTGGAGAGCAAAGAGGATAAGTAGTCGGAGAGACTCAAACTCCTCTGCTGATCCAGTAAAAGCGAAAAGACGCTTCCCTCAAAAAGGGAAGCGTCTTTTTGTAGTATTCCCGCTTGTTATGATGATCCAACCCCGTCTGGAGGGAGACGTGGCCGCAGAGCCTTCTCACACTACTACTGGAACCAGTGTTGTTGTATAATTCGTTTCTACTAACCTGGCGGCCCCTGTCCTATCGTGGAGAATGGAGAATGGTGATTGGATGCCCTAGGCGCTCATTTGCTTCTTGAACTTAAAGAGTGTGACTCGGATTTGTTGGACGATCTGGACCGTGTGCGCGGAGTGATGATGCGCGCCGCCGCCGAGTCCGGGGCGACCATAGTAGGCGAAATGTTCCACAAGTTCGAGCCTATTGGCGTCACCGGCATTATCGCGATTGCCGAATCCCACATCGGAATACACACCTGGCCCGAGTACTCCTACGCGGCGGTGGATATATTCACCTGCGGCGAATCTCTCCGACCCTACCGCGCCGCCGAGTTGATAATCCAGGGTCTCCGGTGCAGCGAACCTTCCATCACTGAGATTAAGCGCGGTATCGTAGTGCCTCAGACCGTGGCTGCCGGTCTAAGGTAGGAATTCGCATATGCAAGGCCCACCACCCGGCGACTGGCACTATGAACTGATTACGCCCGACCTGTACCAGGCGGAGCGCATCCGGCAGGTTTACTATTCGGGCCGCACACCGTTTCAAGACGTGGTCGTTATGGAAGGTGCGGCGTTTGGTCGAAGCCTTGTTCTGGACGGCAAGACACAATCAACCGAGGTGGACGAGTTCGCCTACCACGAAGGGCTTGTCCATCCCGCGATGATAGCGCACCCTGCACCCAGGTCGGTCTTTGTGGCCGGAGGCGGAGAGGGAGCCACGATTCGGGAAACGCTCAGGCACAAGACCGTTGACCGGGTTGTAATGGTGGACATAGACCGGAAGGTCGTGGAACTGTGCCGCGA
Source organism: Dehalococcoidia bacterium (assembly GCA_965197685.1). GTDB lineage: Bacteria > Chloroflexota > Dehalococcoidia > Lucifugimonadales > UBA1123 > VXRN01. The sequence goes on along the minus strand of CBDANP010000006.1, from coordinate 230,578 downwards.
ATACCTGACCAATCATCACCTGTCTTCGTTCGACGACCCGAGGGTCGAGCTTGTTCACGACGATTGCCTGGCCTACCTGGAAAATAACCACAAGCGTTTCGACGTGTTCATTATAGACGTGCCGGATCCGCTGGAAGCAGGCCCCGCATACCTGCTGTTTACGCGGGAGTTCTACTCCCTGCTGAGAGAGCGTATGCGTCCCGGGCGGTCTCATGGTCGCGCAGTCGGGGCCGACCGGGCCGTCTTTCTACGAGCAGTGTTTTTCGGCGGTGGCTAACACGGTCTCCAGCGTGTTTCCGGTCATCGCGCTGTCCGAGACTTTCGTGCCGAGTTTCGGCTCGACCTGGGGCTTTGTTATAGGTTCACTCGCTTCCGACCCCGCGCGGATGCCGGTCGAAGAGGTTGACCGCAGAATCGCCGAGCGGATAGACGGCGAACTCAACTACTTTGACGGGACAACGCTGAAGGGTATGGTGTCGGTTCCGAAGTACCTCAGGGCTTCGGTCGCCGCGGAGACAGCGGATAATCACCCGAGACAACCCGCTGTTCGTAGTCTAGCCCCGGACCGTATTTCGCACTGAAAACTCTCGCTTTCGTGCTATAATGACTTCCAATGGTTCGGGGCGGGAAATGCCGCCGCTCCCAGCGAAAGACCCGAGGAATCTATGAGTACAGGCGAGATAATTGCGTTAGTCGGAGCTCCTTTTTCAGTGATAGCGGTCCTGCTGGCTATCGTGGGCATGGGTATGTTTAACATCCAGCGCACTGATGCGATGGAGGCCAGGTTGGACGCCAAGATAGAGGGAGTCAAAGACAGTCTGAGTTCCCGCATCAGCGACGTCGAGCGCGAACAGGCGCGCCAGAGCGGCATTAACAGCGTCTTGGTCCAGTTGGCCAGTTCGCGCGGCGGCGACTCGGACGCGGCCTGATATGAATTCGGACATACTATCCGGCCTGAACGATAGGCAGCGAGAGGCGGTCGAGGCAATTGACGGCCCGCTTCTGATAGTCGCGGGCCCGGGCAGCGGCAAGACGCGGCTTATAACCTCGCGGATTGCCTACCTGTTACGTGTCGCAGGCGTGTATCCAAGCCGGATAGCCGCCGTTACATTCACCAACAAGGCTGCGCGGGAGATGAGGGCGAGAGTGGAGTCGGTCGCGTCATACGACGCTCCGCGTCTCACCATGGGTACGTTCCACGCCTTCTGCGCGCGCATGTTGAGGGTGGACGGCGAGGCGATAGGACTGGACCGCAACTTCGGCATCTACGACGATTCCGACCAGTTGGAAATGATAAAGCGCAGCATGGGCGAGTTGGAGATTGATACCAAGCAGTCCTCGCCCAGGGCGATCTTGTCCGCTATCTCGGGGGCCAAGAGCCAGCTCCTGAGCGCTGAGGGATTCAGGATGCGCACCGCAAGCTACTTCGACGAAATTGTGGGGCGCGTCTATGGGCGATACGAGACACTGATGACCCGCTCGGACGCCGTGGACTTCGACGACCTTCTTCTGAAGACCTACTTTTTGCTGAGCCAACGCCAGGACGTGGCGGAGAAGTACCAGGACCGCTATGTCCACTTTATGATTGACGAGTTTCAGGATACTAACGTCGCCCAGTATGCCATAGCGCGCCTGATTGCCCAGAAGCATCGCAACCTGTGTGTCGTCGGCGACCCGGACCAGTCCATATACTCATGGCGGAATGCGGATATAAGAAACATACTGAGCTTCCAGAGCGACTTCCCAGACGCCAGAATAGTCCCCCTGGAGCAGAATTACAGATCAACGCAGACCATCCTCGACGCCGCGTCCAGGCTCATTTCCGCCAACTCTCAGAGGGTCGAAAAGGAGCTGTTCACCACGAACGGCGAAGGCGTTCCGATAGAGATAGCCGAGGGGTACGACGAGGAGGAGGAAGCGCAGTTCGTACTGCGCGAAGTAGCGTCTCTGACCCGCACCAGCGGCGGATCCTCCACGCGCTACCGGCTGGGCGATATTGCCGTTATGTACAGGGTGAACGCCCAGTCCCGCGCCTTGGAGGAGTCCTGCCTGCGCTACGGAGTTCCGTACCAGGTGGTGGGAGGAATGAAGTTCTACCAGCGGCAGGAGGTGAAAGACCTCGCCGCCTACCTCAAACTCATCACCAATCCGCACGACGACGTAAGCCTGTTGCGGGTGATAAATCTGCCGACAAGGGGTATAGGTCGTCGCACCCTGGACGAACTGAGACGACTGGCGCGTGATAAAGAAATGTCCGTGTTCGACGCGATACTGGCCGCATCGCCGGACGCCTCCCTGGGAGGACCACTGGTGTCGGGGCCGTTCACGCCCCGCGCCGCCCGCGCCCTGGGCAATTTCAGAGAGATTATCGTCAAATTGAGGGGCGAGGTCGAAGCCGGCGACCTTGTAGAACTGATTGACAAGGTTCTCGACAGGTCCGGATACAGGAAATACCTAGCCGACTCCGGCGAACGCGCCGACGAACGCCTCGATAACATCAACGAGTTCAGGAACGCCGCCCGCGACTACCTCGACCTGCCGACACCTGAAGGACTGAACGCGTTTATGGAGAATGTCGCTCTTGTCAGCGACATTGACAGCATGGAAGACAAGCCTGACTCGCTCACCCTGATAACGCTTCATCAGGCCAAGGGGCTGGAGTATCGGGTTGTGTTCATGGTTGGTATGGAAGACGGCCTGCTCCCTCACTCCCGCTCACTCGACGACCCGGCGTCTCTCGAAGAGGAGCGCAGACTATGTTACGTCGGAATGACCAGGGCGAAGGAGAGGCTCTACCTGGTGCGCGCCTTCAGGCGCGGATTCAGGGGCGGCACAGGCCCGAATATGCCCTCCCGCTTCCTGCTGGATATTCCGCAAGAGCTTGTCTCCAGGCCGGACACAAGTGAACCCGCTCCCCAGCCAAAGCCAAAGCCTCGTGATACCCGCCGCGTGTCAATCTCGGGAAGTTTTCCTCTTGCGCCGCCGGAAGGCGGCGGCAGACAGGCGGACGGCTTCCGATTTTCCCGCCGCTCCAGGCCGCCCGCCCCGGCCGCGGAGTCCACACCTGTCAGGAGAAGCGGGAGGCGCGCCTCTCCGCCCACACGTCGAAGAGGAGGACGCAGGCCCGCCTCGGACGCGGTGGCCGCATTCTCAGCGGGCGACAAGGTGCGCCACTCCACCTTTGGCGATGGTATTGTAACGAACTGCGAGCCGTCGGGCGCCGACTTCGAGGTTACGGTCGCCTTCAAGGACGGCGGCGGAGTCAAGAGGCTTCTGCTCGGACTGGCGCGACTGGAGAAAATCGAGTAGCGGGTCGTTATCCGACTATGAGCTGGATCATCGCAGCCGCCAGCCCCAGGTATATAAGGAATCCGACCACGTCCGTTACGGTCGTCACCGCGACGGCGGACGCCAGCGCCGGGTCAATCTTCAGGGCGCGGAAACCAAGGGGAATCAGCGCGCCGCTGACCCCGGCCACCGTCATGTTCGCTAGCAAAGCCACTCCGACAACGATGGCGATGTACTCATTCCGCTGCCAGCCAAACGCTATCGCCGCGACCAACAGGCCGACAACAAGGCCGTGAATCAATCCAAGTCTCAGTTCTTTCCAGAGCAGTCTCCGCGTGGAGACCGAGTTTAGTTCGCCCAACGCGATGGAGCGGACTATTAGCGTCAGGGTCTGTGTCCCCGAAATGCCTCCCTGTCCGGCCACGACGGGCAGAAATGCGGCCAGCGCGATTGCTTTCGCCATTGTGGACTCGAACAGCGTTATCACCAGCCCGGCCAGAATAGCGGTGCCGAGATTTACGCATAGCCAGGGCAGCCTGCTGCGGACGGAAAGCCAGAAAGGCCCCGCAGCCTTCTCGCTCTCCGACACGCCGATCATCCTGTACATATCCTCGGTGGCCTCTTCCTCGAACACGTCTATGATGTCTTCGACGACAATGATGCCGAGCAGCTTTCCGTCGTCGTCCGTTACCGGAATCTGGTGCATATCGTATCTCTCGACAAGCCGCGCGACCTCCTCCTGGTCCGTCTCGGCGGTGACTGAGACGACCTGCGAGTCCATGATGAGTGAGACGAGCTGATGCGGACGCGCGAGTACGAGATTCGCCAGTCCGATGCTGCCGCGAAGTATTCCCTGCCTGTCAACGACGAACGCCTGCGTGATCTCCTCTGAAGAAAACTCCGCCGCCCACTGCCGAATGAAAGTCATCGCATGGGACACATTCATGTTTTCGGACAGCGCTACGAATTCGGGGGTCATAAGCCCGCCGGCTTCGTCATCGGCGTAGTTCAGCAGCGGGGCGACGTCGGCGCCCGTTTCCATCGCGCCAATCACGGCGGCGGCGGCCTCCGCGTCCATTCCCTTCAGAATGTCCGCCGATACGTTGAGACTGGCGCTGTCCAGAACTCCGGGCAGCATCCGCGGCTCGATTACTTCGGTAATGCGAATGGCCTCGTCCGTGTCCATATGCTTGATTATGCGGGCCATGCCCAGCGTGGACAGGTTGGTAATGAGGCGTTCTTTGTGCTTGTCCTGAAGCTGTGAAAAGACCACGGCCTGGTCGGGCGGAAGCAGTCTCTGGAATCTGACAAAGGCTTCGAGAGCCTGTTCCATGTCCAGGAGAGAGGACACGATACGGGCCGCTTCTTCCGGCGTGATAGCTTCTCGGATTCCCGTGTCGTTGGACATGATTACCCCCGGCGCAGGTTTTCAATCTGGGAAATGTAAAGGGCGAGAGACTCGGTCGGGCTTTTCCGTCCTGTGTTTGCAGTTCCGACCAGTGGGCCGGAGTTGGTAGCGCATACGGGACTCGAACCCGTGTCTCCACCTTGAAAGGGTGGTATCCTAGACCCCTAGACGAATGCGCCATTCTGAGCGGCTCCGAACCGCTGTTGGGGGAGATGGTATGGTATTGGCTGGTAGCGCGTACGGGATTCGAACCCGTGGTCTCCACCTTGAGAGGGTGGTGTCCTAGGCCGCTAGACGAACGCGCCACACATTAAAACAGCGGCTTGGGGATTTCATTTTAGCGGGACCGATGGCTGGGGATAGAGGATTCGAACCTCTGCTTACAGATCCAGAGTCTGTCGTCCTACCACTAGACGAATCCCCAGAGATAGAACCGTTTCCGCTGTCTGCGATTATAAACAATCCTATCCCGCGTTGGCAAACGGGCTTGGTGTCTATAAAATGTCCAAGTCTGATTCAAGCCGCATATGTAACAGAGGAGCGGGTATGTCCATATCCAGGCCGGTATCCGGCAGTGAGCTTATAGCGAGAGCGTTGAAACTGGAGGGCGTGGAGACTGTCTTTACACTGGCGGGAGATCATATATTGCCCGCGCTGGACGTGATGGCGGACAACGGATTCCGTTTCATTGATACCCGCCATGAGCAGGCCGCGGCGCACATGGCTGACGCTTGGGGCAGGATGACCGGACAGCCCGGGGTTGCCATGTACACCACGCCCGGCTTCGCCAACGCGGTCCCCGGTCTGGCGAACGCCATGCACTCCGAAAGCCCGCTCCTGTCCATAAGCGGCAGCGCGGAACTCCTGGAACTGGGCAGGGGCGCTATGCAGGAGATTGACCAGGTTGGCATGGCGAGACCGACCACTAAGGCGGCCTGGATGGTCACCGACGCGAGGCGCATACCGGACATGATAGCCACCGCCTTGCGAACGGCTTATGAGGGAAGGCGGGGGCCGGTGCATCTTACCATACCTGTTGACATACAGCAGCAGGTGGTTGACGAAGAAGAGGTGTCTTTCTACGCCCCGGGCGAGTACCGGGATCTCGGCGCGCCGGAGGCTTCCGCGGAGCGTGTGCGCGATGCGGTGGAGATACTCAGAAACGCGGAGAGACCGCTGATTATCGTGGGCAGCGCGGGCGCGTACTCGCGCTCCGGCGAGACGCTGGAACGGCTTGTCGAAACCACGCGGGTTCCCCTCATGACCGAGGGTGACGCGCGCGGGCTGATTTCGGACGATCACCCGTACTGCTGCGGTTTCTTCGACTCTGGCCTGAACAGGGCGGCCAGGCTTCTCAGGGAGGCGGACGCGGTCGTGCTGATGGGACGCAAGCAGGACTTGATAGTGGGCTACGCGATGGCGCCGAACATCTCGGCGAACGCCAGGATAGTACAGATTGATCCGTCCGCGGCGGAGATTGCGCGGAACCGTGGCGTGGACGTGGGAATAGTGGGAGACGTGGATGCGGTGGCGCGACAGATGACCGCGGAGGCGTCGAAGCATACCTGGTCTGACACGGCCTGGCTCGGACGGCTCCAGGACGAGAGGGCGGCGCAGAGTGAAGCGTTGGAATCCCTGGCGAACCATGAGACGCCGATGCACGCCGTCTATGTTCACAAGACGGTCAGGAACCGGATAGGCCGGAACGACTTTGTCGTTTACGACGGCGGCGACTTCTGCCATTTTGGGCGGGCGTACAATCCCGCGCTGTCGCCTTATACCTGGTGGTATCTGCCGCCGCTGGGAATGTTGGGACAAGCCCTGCCGACCGCGATTGCCGCGAAAGCGGCCTACCCGGAGAGGCGGGTGTTCATGTTCACCGGGGACGGCGCTTTCGGGTTCAACGCAATGGAGTTCGACACGGCGGTCAGGCACAATCTGCCAATTGTGGGTATAATGGGGAACGACTCGGCTTGGGGAATAGATCGCCAGATACAGGTGGGCGTGTATGGCAAGACGGTCGCTACCGACCTTCTGCCGTCCAGGTATGATCAGGTGGTCAAGGGCCTGGGCGGATATGGTGAGTTGGTCGAGAGCCCGGATGAACTGCCCTCCGCGCTGGATCGGGCGATCAAAATGGAACGGCCCGCGCTGTTGAACGTGCGGGTTCAGAATGCGATAAGTCCCCGCGCTGAGGCGGCTATCAACCGATGGAAGAGTCATACTCCGCAACCAATATAAGGCTTCGAGCAACCAATGTTCAGATCACTTTTCGGCAAAAAGAAGAGAGCGTCCGGGAAAGAACCCGTTGACGATTCGATCCGCGCGGCGCGGGTGGGCGACATAGTGTTCATCCCGGGTTTCTGGGATACGGGCGATGACGCCTACCTGATTGTGGAGGAGATAAACCGGCTGGAGTCGGCGTATGGCGAATCGCGCGAGGTACTCGGAGTGGATGGCGAACGCCGCGCCAACCTGGAGTGGACGGACGACGGCGGTCTGCACATATCCGCTACCACGCAGGATCGGCCTCTCGGCCTGTCGGCGGTGGGGCTTGATTACGATACGCTGGTGGCGTGGGACGATTTCAAGTCCATCGAGAACAGCATCGAGCATGAGGGACAGCGGTACTTCTATCGAAACAGCTATGAGGTACTCCATTTCAAGGCCGACTCCCGTGACGGAGAAGGCTTCTGGATATGGGAATTCATCAGGGATGACGAGGAGGGGGCGGTCACTGTGGTCAAGTGGGAGGGGCTGGCGTTCGAGGTTTACGCTTCGGTCAACATATCTCCGCACCTTGTTACGGTCTATAAGAAGTAGCGAACATACATAGAAAGGCGCATGATGGCTGAGATTTTCCTGGACGTTTTGGAACAAATCCCGCGAGGACTGGTGTATGTCGCTGTGGGAGTGGCAGTGCTGGTCATCGCCAGAGTGGCGCAGGACCTGACCACCCCCTACAAGATTCAGGAGCAGCTAAATCACAAAGACAACGTTGCCCTGGCCCTGAGCATATCCGGCTACTACCTGGGAGTCATAATCGTCGTCTTGGGCGCTATGTACCAGCCTTTCGCCATTGTGATTGACGACAGCCTGGGCTTCACGACCGCATACTGGCAGGACGTGGGGATTGTGTTCTTGTACTCGGTTGTCGGGATCCTGGTGCTGAATGTGGCCAGAATAGTCGTTGACCGCCTGGTGCTGTACGACTTCAGCACGGTGGACGAGATAATAACCGATCATAACGCCGGCACGGGAGCGGTGGAGTTCGCGGTGTACGTCGCGGTAGGGCTGGTGATAGCAGGCTCGATATCGGGTGAGGGCGGCGGTCCGGAGACGGCGGCGGCATTTCTCGCGCTCGGGCTGGCCGCGCTGATTATCTACACGCTGTTCTATGAATGGACTACCTCCTTCAACATACACGAGGAGATAGAGCGGGACAACGTGGCGGTCGGCGTCGCGCTGGCCGGAAACCTGATAGCCATAGGCATAGTGGTCTTCAAGGCAGTGTTCGGAGAGTTCGTGGGGTGGAGCGAGAGTATAATCGCCTTCCTTGTGTACGCGGTGGTCGGGTTCGTTCTTCTCTACGCTATCAGGTTCCTTGTGGACCTTGCTTTGTTCCCGCGCGTAAAGATGGCGGACGAACTGGCCATTGACCGCAATCTGGGGGCCGCGTTCATAGAGGGCGCGGCGCTCATCAGCGTGAGCCTGATCCTGTTCTTCGCTATCTAGGGGGAAGAGTTCTGACTTTACTTATCGAGCAGGCATTCCCAGAGCGGGGGGCGGACCCGCCTCGCTTGGTCAATCGAATTGGTGGTTTAGGTTGACGAGTGGCGTATCTGGACAGTCCATAGTCCTGGCGGCAGTGGGTTCCACGGATTGACTGTATTCAGGATGAAACCCGATTCCACGTCATCCGGAACACCTTCATGTATGCGGAAGAGCATAACTCCGTAAGGAGCAGGCATACGACGATTATGGATTAGCTCTCCGAAATCTTTGTCGTAAGTTAAGAGAGTAAGTCCTTCACGAGTCGCCAGTTCCAGCAGGTTTTCGTCTGGAGAGCGTTGATAGGTCTCTTTGGCCCAGCGCACTTCGTGACCTAATTCGTGTAGGCCCTCGACAACCCGATCCCACATATTTTCGTCAGCGAGTATTCTCAACGGTCTCTGGGCCGGTATGTACCGTCCATGATGGCGTCTATCTCCGCCCATGTGACGTTGGACAGTTTCGCGCCGGTAGCCTTGTACTGGCGGCACGCTTCGATGTCTTCCGCGGTGATATACGGGTATCTGTAAATAACGTCGACTTCGGTGCGTCCGCCTGCCAGAAGATCGGTTATCAGTTCCACGGAGAGCCGAGTGCCCTTCAGCGTGGGCTTGCCTGCAAGTATCCGCGGGTCTTTGACTATCCTGTCATGCCAGATTGGAGTGTGTTTCAGTTTCATGGCAATTTCTTCCATAAAGATAAGGTTCACTGCGGCGCTTGGCGCAGGCTCGGTCTTGTGAAGCCCGTCAGACGGGTGGAGCCGCCGCCGCCGAAGAAGCCGCTGGAGGAGCGTCCGAAGGAGCTGCCACGTGAACTGCTGCCCCAGCTGGAACGGACTCCGGTGGAACTGGACTTGAACGACCCGGTTGATTTCTGGGAGTTCATATATGTCTGCCGCGATGAGCTTATGTTGCGGCTGGCCTGGTCGTAGGATGATCCGGCGAAGCTCTTCTGTTTGGAGAAATAGTTGGAGTTGCTTGAGACCTGGCTGCGGTAACCGGCGGAACTGCGGTAGTTGGTCCGGTTTCTGCTTATTGTGTCATACCTGTTTATGGGCGTTCTGTAGTAGTAGCCACCCATGGGGGTGAACGCGCTGAGAAGCATATAGGTGAACAGGAAGTCGCCGACGCCGAAATGATTGCGGTAGTAGGAGTTCGCGCCGTAGCCGCGCATCTCGTGTTCTCTGTTGTGGTCGCGCACGATGGAGAACAGGCGGTCGTCCGAGGCGTCCTCTATCTCCTTGGACTTGTTGAGGTCTTCCCAGCCCTCGAGGTTCATGCGGTCGCCGTCCTGCTCGACGCGGATGATGACTATCCCGTCGCCCTCGTATATTTCGTTGACGCGCTTCTCGAAATCGGTTGGGCTGTCGGCGTCCTTGAACGCCTTCTGAACCTCGTCGAGGTTTATTCTGCCCGCTGCGCCGTCGGTAGCGGCCCACTGATCATAGGTTGGACCGGAATCGCCGCAGGCCGCGATGGCAGGCCCCGCGAGAAGGGACGCGCCGGATAACAGCGCAATCGTGGTTTTGGTGACTCTTTTCTTTCTCATCATGTAACTCTGCTCACACCCCATAGGGCATTACGGTCTTGGATTTCGTTCGTGTCGGCCCTTTGGTCTATTCATGGGATTTGGTATCAGAAGCCGCCACCGTCAAAGCCGCCACCTGCGTCCGCGCCTCCGTCGTACCCGCCGCCATGATCTGACCCGCTATTGTGCAACCCACCACCGATAATGTATCCGGCTCCCATCATGGTCGCGGCGTCCGTGGCGTTTCCGACCCAGCTCCGGCGACTGCGAGAACGCCTGACAAGCAACCACACTCCGCCTATAAACAAAGCTGCCAAGAATATAATTATAATCGGATCCATCGGTCACGCCTCCTCTAACGGTTCCAAGTAGTTCCCAGTTCAGGCTCAGATGCCGCCACCCCCGTCCGCGCCGCCATATCCCAATCCACTATCAGGATATCCAGCAGACTCGTTCCAGTTCGAAATCTCGGTGTCATTGTAGTGAACCGCCCCGGCGCTTGCGCTTTTGTGAAAACGTCGGATGGGCCATACTATCGCCACGGCCACGACCAGCAGAAACGCAGCCATCAACAGAGAGATCAATAACTCTGAGTTCATCTGTACGTCCCCCTTGTCGAATCCAGGATAAACCCGTCCCCAATAGTCTATCAGGTTATGAGTTGTGATAGTTCGCTTGGGAGTTGTTCGGTCTGATTTTCATCGAAATCGGGTGGCGGTTCAATATACTCGGAGTCCAGGAGAGAGGCAATAACTAGGTCGGCGGCGGCGCGGCGGAGTTCGACCCTTGCAGCCAGCGCTTCTTCCGCGAATTGGGTGAGGGCGGCGGCGTGGGATAAGGCGCCCAGGGCTATTGAGAGCGCGATGTCCTGGAGCACGGCGAGGTGGTCGGGCCACAAGCTGTCGAATGCTTCGAGATACATATCCGAAACGGAGAGGATGAATCGCCTGTCGCCCAGCCTGGTTCGATGTTGGAACAGGATATTTTCCACGTACAGGGTGAGGGTTTCTGTGGCTTCGGCAGGTGCGGTGCGGTTAGCGGGACCGATGTCTATTCCATGGTCGTTCCATAGCGACTCGGCTATGGAGTCGAATGCGCTGTGATAGTCTGCTCGGATGTTGTACAGGGGCGCGGTCTTTCGCTCTATCCAGTTGGCTGTATCTCCGGCCAGCAGTTGGCGGCAGGCTTGGATGTCCATGAGGGATTCGCGGACGGTGTAGTGGGCGCGGGACTCGGACTCGATTATTGCGGCGAAGTCGGCGGTTGCCTCTACGATGGCGCGGTTTTTGGAATCGGCCTCGCTCTGCACCTGGAGAAGAAGGTTTGCTACTTCAGGCCCTTCTACATAAGGGCTGTCGGGTTTTCTCATCTGGAACAGCGATGTCTGCTGCCGCGTAAAGGCCAGGACTGGGTCATTTATGTAGAGCGCCATCGCGGACGCTCCTGGGTTGCCCTGTCGCGCGGCGCGTCCTCTTATCTGGCGTTCCACTCTCTGGGACGCGGGGAGTGAGGCTATTATGACTATCAAGCCGAACGTTTCTTTGATATGGTCTGCGGGTTGCCCTAGCTTTTCGGCGACCTTGCGGTCAACGTCGTCCGCTACGATGATGTCGGTGCCGCGTCCGGCCATGCCGGTGGATACGGTTACCGCGCCGAATTCTCCGGCGCGCGTCACTATCTCGGACTCCTGCGCGGGGTTGGAAGCGTTGAGAATACGGTGCGTGACGCCGCGTCGTTCGAGGACGCGGCTGAACGCGGTGGACTCCCTGACGCTCCCGAAGGTCAGCAGCACGGGCCTGCCAACTCGATGCCAGCGGGCTACTTCGTGGGAGAGCGCGCGCGCGCGTTGCTCCTTGTCGAAGAAAATCCGGGTATCCAGATCAACGCGGCTCGGCTCGAACGTCGGCGGAACCCTGACCGTCGGCACTCCGTAGTCCTGGGCGAATATGTCCGCTGCCTCTGTCGCGGTGCCGGTCAGCCCGGCTATGGCGGCGTAGCTGGACATCAGAGCATGGATGGTTGTGCGGGCGATGGGGTTGGCGTGTGTGCGGCCCTCGATTCCCTCTTTGGACTCAATCGCTTCGTGCAGACCGTTGAGGTAGCGATGGTCGGCCATCGGTCGGCCGTCGAGCCTGTCCACGAGCGTAACGCCGTCGGGGTCAACCACGTAGTCTTCGCCGGACTCGTGTATGACGCGGGCGCGCAGTATCTGGGCTACCTCGAATGCGGCGGCGGCCTGATCGAGCCCGTCCGTTATGAGTTCCCAGCCGCGCTCGGTGATTCTGAGCGTGGAACTACCCGTGTCTATGGCGAAGAGCAGGTCTGATTCCAGCGGGTGGTCGTCCTCGTCGTCGTTCAGTATCAATAGGTTACGACTCACGCGCCGGGCGGAATTTCCGAGCCGCTCCAGCGTGGATACCAGTCTGGGTGTCAGGCCCTCTGCCAGCAGGATGGTCGCGAGAACGCTGTCGGTGTAGTCGTTCCCATGATTGGAGTCGTCGAGCTTGGAGTAGAGGCCGTCAACATAGGCGGCCTGTTCTTCGATGATGCGGATGGCGAGGTTTTCGGGGGTGTCGTCCTCGTGATATTCGGGGGCGGGTTCGCCGGATATGATGAGCGGGGTGCGAGCCTGGTCTATGAGCAGGTGGTCGGCCTCGTCCACGATTGCTACGTCGAACGCCGGGGAGACCCGGAACTGCGGTCTGCGGGCAATGTTGTCTCTGAGATAGTCGAAACCGACCTCACGCGCGGTAGTGAATACTATCGGGCGCGGGTACTGGAGCCTGCGCTCGTCGGAGTCCATGTTCGCGGTGACCAGGCCGGGCGCGAATCCGAGCGACTCCATAGTGAACGCGAGGTCGTCGCAGTCGCGCAAGGCGAGGTAGTCGTTGGCTGTGAGGATATGGACGCGGCGGCCGGCGGCGGCGAATATGAGGGCGGTAATAGCCGATGCAAGGGTCTTGCCCTCCCCTGCGTCCATCTCGACGATAGCGCCGCTCAGCAGAAGGGCGGCGGCGGCCAACTGCTGCTGAGTGGGGGCGAAGAGCAGGCAGCCTTCAGCATCCAGCGTGTACAGGGAGCGGTAGAATTCGGGCGGAAAGTGTATGTAGGGCGGGTGTTCGGCGCGTATCCTGATTCGAGCTACAAGCAGCCAGCGGAGCGCGGCGCTCATGTCGGAGTTCAGGCCGGCTTTCTCCGAGGTCGCGGCGGCCCATTTTCGCAGTGTCCTATCTCGTCTGATGGAGTGAACGGGCGCATTGGGGTCGGTCGGGTCGAGAAGTCCGTCCGCGAGAAGTCGAACTTGACGGACGGGGCCGTAGAGTTCATCGGGGTCTTCCAGGATGGCGCGCCAGAGGCCCATGCGCCGCCTGATTGCGGCGTCGGCGATAGCGAGGGAGTCAACCAACGAATTTTCGGGCGGATGGGTCGAGTTAGATTCGTACAGGGCGCGAGCAGATTTCCGCAGGCGACTTGCCAAAGCGGCGTCGGACAGGGAATCGGACTCGCGTTTGGAGGCTCGCTCGGCCAGCATGAGCGCGTGCGCCGCATCCCTTGTATTTCGGTGGAGGTTCATGGTCGGAAGGGCCAACTCGATTTGCTGGCGCTAAAAGTAGCGCAGCCACATATATCCCGTAGAGACTATCAGAGTCAGAATGCTGATGACCGCGCCATATTTGAAGAAGTGCATGAAACTTATGGGGTATCCGCCCGCGCGAGCGAGGTTGATGACTATGACGTTGGCCGACGCCCCGACGATTGTCGCGTTGCCGCCCAGATCGGCTCCCAGCGCCAGCGCCCACCACAGCGGGGAGATGCCGGAGGCGCCATCGGAACCGCCGTTAGAGAATCCTCCGACCACCTCGACCATCGTGGCCGTGAATGGAACGTTATCTATAATAGCTGAGCTCACGCCTCCAAACCACACGAGCAGGAAAGCCAGGTTCCTGTCACTGCCGCCGGACACGTCCACCATCCACTCCCTTATCTCCACCGTCACTCCCGTCTCCTCAAGCCCGCCCACAAGTATGAACAGTCCGGTGAAGAACGCCAGCGTCGTCCACTCGACCTGCTTCAACACGTCGTGGGGGTCTATGCGCGATATGAGGACCAGAATCGTGGCGGCGGCGACGGCTATGAATGCCGGCCCCACGTGCAGGAGTTCGTGTATCAGGAATCCCACTACCGTAAGCCCGAACACTACGCAGCTCTTTATCAGCAAAATCTTGTCTTTGATGGCGCTGGCCGCATCCCGGCTCATGATCGCCTCACGACTTTCGACGGTGGTAGTGACCTGATTTCTGAACCACACATACAGGGCAACTACCAGGACGCCTATCGAGATGAGGCTTACCGGCGCGGCATTGAGCATAAAGTCCACGAATCCGATGTCAGCCTCAGCGGCTATTATGATATTGGGCGGGTCGGCAACGATTGTGGAGACGCCGCCGATGTTGGAAGCGAAGACCTGCGCCAGCAGGAATGGCACCGGGTTGATGTCCAGCGCGCGGCAGATCGAAAGCGTGATAGGCACCGCGAGAACAACCACTGTGACGTTGTCGAGGAAGGCGGACGAAACGGCGGTGAGGATGGACATGAGGCAGAGGGTCAGGAAGCCATTGCCTCCGACCAGTTGAGCGCCCTTGATGGCCGCCCAGTCGAACGCCCCTGTCCTGGCGAACACGTTAGCCAGGGACATCATCCCGGCCAGCAGCAGGATTACCTCCAGGTTCACGTGCGAGAGAGCCTCATGTCCTGGCATAACGCCCAGGAATACCATCGCTATAGCGCCCAGAACGGCAATCAGCACATGGGGAATACGCCCCATAGCGATCAGGATGTAAGTGATACCGAATATGACTACGGCTGTTGCCATGTGTATCTGGTGTCTATTCTAAAAAGTAAGCTGATTTTGCGCGTCTGCCGTGCGAGATTGTAGCGTAATAGCGCCGGTGGACGCTATCTGACACTGCGTAATGCGTTGAAGGCATGGCTGTATAGTGGAAGGGAGACTCAAGCAGACTCTGCAAAGGCCCCAGCATACCGGCGCGGGCGCTCAGGAGCGGAGGTCTGTGAGCTTGTTGGGCTTTCTGTTCTGAAGCAGGTCGGACGAGGGCCGGAATTCGATGCGTATGTCGAGCAGGCGGCTGTCGTACAGGAACTCGACATCCTGATGGTCGGCGAGAACGGCGGAGAGCAGGCGGTCTTCGATTTGGGAGTTGTAGTCGGCGACTCTCAGCCTCATGGTTTCAGAGCGTGGGCCGGTTTCAAGGAAAATCTGGAGCGGGCCGCGCAGTCCGGCGCGCGACAGGCTTTCATATATTGCCTGGTGGTGAATTTTTGATCCGAGGATGGACGCGAACATCCCGGAACGGCCAAGTACGTCTATCCGGGGCTGGTCCAGGCCACAGGCGCAGGCGCCGGGTCTCAGATTAATCATGTCGCCCAGCCTGTACCTGAGCAGGGGCAGCGCTCGCTGAACGAGCGTGGTGACTATTAGTTCGCCGCGGTCCGGTATCGCGGGGTCTCTTTCGATTTCAAACAGGGTTCGGGAGCTGAACAGGTGGATTCCAGAGTGGGCGGGACACTCGATCCCCAGCGCGGAGGTCTCGCTGGAGCCGTAGTAGGAGAATACCTCAGCGTGGAATGTGTCCTGTACACGGGTTCTGAGCGCGTGATCCATGCCCTCGCCTATATAGATGACCCGGCGGATGGAGTCGGGCACGGGGGAGCGCGACTCACGCGCGGAATCCAGCGTTCTTTCGATGATGGAAGGCACGCTTACCAGCGCGGTGGGCCGGAGTCGGCTGAGAAGGCGCAAGGACCTGTCGAATCCGGCTCCGGTACTGAGGCAGTATGACTCGGCGGTTCCGAGGACTTCGCAGGCGCGTGGGAACGAAATCATAACGGCGGCGGGGTCGGTGTCCATACAGGCCACCCTGTCCGCGGGGCCGATGCCGCAGGTTCGCAGCAGCTGGGCGAGAAACAGGTGCTCGGTGGCGTCGTCTTCGTATGAAATGAACCGGATTTTGCCGCCGCTCACAGTGCCTGAAGACGTTTCGGTATCAACGATTGTATCAATCGCGCCGACGGCTTCCAGGCTTATCTTGTCCAATTCGGCGCCGCCGATAATCGGGAGACTTCTGAGGATTTCCAGCGGGTCGGCGGACTCGATGTCGCCGCCGGTTATGCCCGCGTCCTGAAATATATCGCGGTAGGTCGGAAAGTCGCGGAAGCAGTGGCGCATCATCGCCCGAAGGGCGGACAACTCGGCACGGGTTGGATGCGCTAACAGGTCGAGCGCGGAGGGCGTGGAAGCGTTGTGGGCGCGCGCTGTCATTGGTAGTCGCGCAGGGTGTTGAGCGGGCGTCTGACCGAGTCGGGATCGAGTCCGGCTTTGAGGGCGGAAGCGATTCCGGCAGCTTCCCAGTAGTTTTCGGCTATGTAGAATCGGCTTGGGCTCCAGGGCAGACGGGCCAGGTCGTTTCGCATGAGGCTTCGGTTCTCTCTGACGGCTATCACCGTTATGTCCTGGCGCAGCGCGGCAAGCGTGGGAAGCCCGAGGCAGCCGTCCGGGATTATCAGGCAGGATACGTCTTCGGCGGCGAGTACGTTTGGACTTGCGAATTCAGACGGATCGGTGACGATTGCGGGCGCGCGGTGAAGTCCTTTCAGCACGGACTGAAGGAAGGTTATTGAGATGATTTCGGCGGCCATCCGTGAATCCACTATTCCCGGGTCCACGGCGGCTATGTCGTCGGACTCCATCATGGGCGCGTGGGCGGTCGGCACGTCCAGTATTGAGGAGACGGCGTGGGTAAGAAGGGCCTCGACTCCGCCCCAGGGATTTATCATCTCGCCGCCGCTTGTGAAATAGTCGTAGTGGTAGTGGGCGGGGACTTCGACAACGGACGCCAGAGCTACGGCATCGTAAATTTCGCGCCTGTTTATGAGAGATTCGAGGAGGCCGGATATTCCTTCCACGTAGCCGGAGGCGCGCCCGGTATCGGTGTAGCTTCCAACCACCTTAATGGGCGGGTCTATTTGCATTATTCCGGCGCAGTTGAGGCCGTATGTGGCGCGCGCGGCGTTGACGGCGTTGACGGTGTACTTGGCGTAGCGTTCATTGTAGCTGGCGTCGAGCGCTACCAGCACCCTGTTCGCTCTGGCTGGCCGGAGGCCGACGGTTCCCATCATAAGGCGCGTCAAGACACTTCCCTCGACATACATACCGTTCGCGGGAAGCTCGTTGATGTCGGATGCGTTGACGACGTTTGGGTGGGTTATGAGAGTGTCGGCTACGTGGGCGAGCAGGATGGCGGCGGGCGTGGCGTCTCCCGCGTGGCCGCCTATCTCCGCGCCGATGCCCGTAGGAACCATGAAGACGACGTTGAACGCCTCTTGTGATCCATGGGAACGCTGCCTGAACTCGAACAGCGGGGATACGCGGTGGGGGTGGTCACCCGTTACGACTCCTATCTCACATTCGTAGGGGCCGCTGTCGGAGTTGGTAACGGCGAAACGCACGGGCTTCTCAGCGTCGGACAGCTTACTTTCGACGGCTGTCTCGATGGAAGCGAATACATCCTGGGCAGGACTTATAGTCGTCTGTCTTTCAATAAGCCGCAATCGGCAACGCTCCGTTCCTGGCCGCGAATTCGTCGTAATCGTAACTTGCGACCAGATCGAAAGTCCCGTCTTCTCTGAGGATATATACGCTGGGTATGGGTATTCCGTTGAAGGGCGTGGCGCGCGAGTGACCGTATGAGCCTGCGTTCATAATCGCGACGCGCTTCCCAGCGCCCACCGGATCCGCGAATCTGTATTCGCCGAATATGTCGCCCGCGAGGCATGAGCGGCCTACCAGGTTGGCCAGGTGGATGCCGTCGTCAAGCGTTCCGGTCACCGAGAGAGCGTACTGGTACTCGAAGACCTCGGGGAGGTGGCTTGTGGACGTGTCCAGAACCACGATGTCAACGCCGTCGTTCGGGAAAACGTCAAGGGCTTCACTTACGAGGAATCCGGCCTGCTGCACGAGCGCCGTACCAGGCTCGATAAATGCGGTGACACCGAACTCGGAGCGCAGACGGCACACGGTCTGTTCCAGTGGCGCAGGGTCGGTCTCGGGTCCGAGGTAGTATCCGCCGCCCAGGTTCACCCATTTCAGGTTGTCAGCGCGCCGAAGCGCGCCGGTAAGCGCATTTACGCTAAGTGCCAACTGGCCGAGGTCGTCCGATTCACAGTTGTTGTGGATATGGATGCCCTCTACGGCGCTGGGCATACGGGACATCTTTTCCAGGTGGGACAGCGGCACACCGAGCTTGGAGTGGGGTCGCGAGGGGTCGTACCTGGGATCAGGCGCGAAGGACAGCCCAGGGTTTATTCTCAGGCCAAGCGAGGCGGTTCCGGCATTCAATGTAACCGCCGTATCGAGCTGGATGAGCGAGTTGAGCGATAGATAGTCGGCGATTGAGAGGGTGGCTTCTATGTCGGCGGGGGAGTATGCGGGAGAGTAGCAGTGCAGCGATTGGTCGGAACGCTTGACGCTCGCGGCAAGCCGCGCCTCGAATACGGAGCTCGCGGCGAATCCGTGAACAAACGGGGCAAGGGCTTCAAGCACGGGGGCTATGGCGCAGGCTTTGAGCGTGTACAGCAGTTCGCAGCCCGCTTGTGAGGAGATGCGCGCCGCCTGCCGAGCCAGGGCGAGCAATACGGATTCTGAATACACGTATGCGGGCGTGCCGGGAACGTTCAGCGCCTGTTTGGCCTGAGTCTCTATCAGCCGGTCGAATTCTGTGGCATCCATCAGGGTAAATTTAACACAGATCGGGTAGTGTTGTGGTGCGTATCCTGTCGCCGGTGTCGAGCCTGATGATAGGCTGGACACGCGAGAAGTAGGGGGTAACAACGAGGGTGTCGTTCGGGGAAGTCTCGAAGTGGAAGGTATCGTAGGCCAAGCGGTACTCGCCGCCGTCTTTCCTCATGCCGAGAACGCCAAATTCGTTGCAGACGTACAGGTCCACGTGGTGCACGCCACTCAGCGGCGCGTTCGCTCCGACGGTTATGACGCCTCGAACCGAGCAGGGCAGATCGTCAAGGTACATCCGGTCGGACAGAACCGCGATTACGTCCGGCTCGAATGCGTTCACCAGGTCTGCGAGGCGGTCTGTTCCGCTGTCGGTCACAAGGTGCGCGGGTATGCCCATACGGACGAATACGGCGCACACTTCGGCCCCGAAGTAGCGGTTATCGAACGTGGACGTGACGAGTGCGGTCGGGTCGTCTATGTCGTCGGGAACGGCATGGGACAGATCGTCCCGCATTATCCCGACTCTGACGCGCGCTTCTGTCGCGCCCTCTGCGACGGGGGCGCGGTCGGGAGACTGTCCAAGCCATGGGCCGGGGATCCAGTCAATTTTATCCGGGTCCGCTACCAAGTCGGCGAACCGCTGCCGCCGGTATTCGCGCGCGTCCACTATTGGAAGCCGCTCGAAATCGCTTAGTGAGGCAATAGGGGATTTGCCAAGCCTGGGACGCCAGAAGCGTGTGCGCCGCGCCGCTTCCACTGCGGACGCCAGAAGTTTGACCTGATCCCGGGCTTTTGGGGGCGCGTTCATGGTTGTCTTTGCAGCTTTACTATCGCTAACCCCATCTGGTGACCGGGTCCCTCGAACAGGTCGTAACGCTCCAGCAGGTGGTCCTGGGAGTCCAGAACGTCATCTGAGGTATCGGGGTATTGGGAATGGAACATTTCACCCAGGAGGCTGTCGAGACTCCATTCGGAGCGGACATCCACGTCGAGGTTGTCCGGGTCGGCGAGCCGTTCGTACAGTGCGTACAGTTCATGGAATTCCTCATCCGTCTTGAATGGAACAGGGGCAACCAGGAATTCGGGCGTTATGACGAGGCCAAGTTCGTTGTCGAAGACCTGTACCAGGTCAATCTCGGGGATGTAGTTCTCCATGGCGTAGCACAGGTCGAGCGCGAGGTCGTTGGGAGCTCGGTGGTAGTAGAAGTTCTCGGAGTATGTACCCATCCTGACAGGCACGGGGCTTGGAAGGTCTGTGGCGAGGATCGATTCACATTCAGGGCCGCGCAGGAACAGGAAGGGTATGTTCCCGTTGGTGGCGTCGACGAGTATCCGCTGGTCATCTACAACGAACTCCAGCGCGAGATGCTGCCAGTATCTCATAGTCCGGCGTGCGCCTCGAAAATCGAACGTGTCGAGTATGCGCCGGAGTTCGTCGCTCGGCAGTCGGCCCACCGCGTCAGGGCCTGCGAAAACGTAGCGGGACTCGAAGCCGTACATATCCGTGAGGAACTTGAGCGCCTGCACCTTTTCGGAGCAGATTGCACCGCGTCCCTCGATTATGTTCAGGATGGTTTCGCCGGCGGTCTTGTAGGGCAGTCTCATTCCGGTGAAGCGGGAGTAATTCTCGAACGGGCTGTCCCAGATCGCCTTCGCCACGCGGCGAAGGAATTCTATTTTGGCGTCGCGGGTGTCGAGAGACAAGGGAGGGGCAGATTCTTGGTCGTCGCAGACGGCCCACTCGACGAACTGCTGAAAGCGGTCGCGGTTTCGCTCCCAGCGTCTTCGGTCGAAACCGCGCCAGTTTCTGGTGTATCCGGTCTCGCTGCGGTCTATGGAAACCTCGAGCAAGTGGACGAATGACCCGCTCAGCAGGATGGCAACGCAAGGCGCGGGCTGATCCGGGGCCAGCTCGCGCGGGCCGGATCTGAGAACGGTTCCGGGGACTAGATAGCCGGGAATGCCGCTGTCGGAGAGGGTGAGGGTGATGTCCTGGAACGCCTGAAACTGGGCCAGGGAATCTGGCAGAAGGCGGCGTGCGGATACCAGTTCGCTGGCGTTGCGGACAGCCAGGTACTTGGACGCGAGCCGCTTTATAGACATTTGGATGTCTTCGGACTCGATTCTGAGTGTACAGGACCTGCCTGTCAGGTAGTCCGACCATCTCAGAAAGGCGGGAAGGTTATTGTCATGGTCGGGGGGCAAGTTTCGGTGGTTCCTGGAGCTTGGCCGTCTGCCTAAAGCGCTTCTTCTTCCAAAATTATGGTTCTCACTGCGACCTGGTTGGCGTATGACTGGTCCGCCTGGTGGATGCGATATCCTGCTGCAACCGGAATGGTCTCGACTTCATAGAGCGCGTGAAGCGCCTCAGAAGCGGCGACTGCTCTGTCAATGTCGCGGTGGGCGATAGCGCCAGACGCCTCGACCGCGAAGTAAATTTCGCTTTGACCTTCTCGCTTTGACGCTCGTACAACCAGGTCGGTTAAGACGAGTCTGTCACGCTGTTGTTCAGTGATGAGCGAAGATTCGAGGGCTTCGTCAATATCGTCAAGGAATTTCTGCGTATCCGGTGTAAAGTCTCCTTGACGAAGAACAATCCGTGTCCGCCGGAGTCCATATATCTGGTTGAGACGGGTTGGGAGTATTCGGAAAACTTTCCGCTCCAGTTCAGCCCCTACGAGATAGCCGATGCGGTCTTCCATTCGCTGCTGTCTCTCAATCATCTGAGCCTGGGTCTGGAGAATACCGGCTTGGGTCTCGGCCATACGGGTCTGGGCCTCGGCCATACGGGCCTGGGCCTCGGCCATACGGGCCTGGGCCTCGGCCATTTCAGCGAATTTAACAGGCAGTTCCAGCAGTTCGTCAGTCAGTATGGCTCGACGAACTTGATCCAGTATCTCTGGGTCCTGGCGCAGAATCCTGATCAAATCTTCGGCAGTGTTTATGGTGGCCACCATGCGTTTCTCCTTCACCTATTCTAGCAATTGGAGCATGGCCTTAAAAGGGAGGAGTTTCGTCTTATGGTCTGTGATGGGGTATAATTCCGACATGAAGGCTATATTGATTACATTTATCTTTGCTCTGGCGTCTTTGGCGGTTGTCGGATGCGGGCGGGCGGCGACTCCGATTCCGACTGCCACTGCACAGCCGGCGCCGACACATACGCCCGTTCCTACGGCCACGGCCGAGCCAACTCCGGTTCCGACTGCCACCGCCAAACCGGCTCCGACGAGCACCGCGCTGCCCGCTCCCACGCCGGTAAAGATTCAGCCGCGCGCTATCAGGGAATCAGGGAAGGCCCACGACTTCGAGATCGAGACCTTTGACGGCGAGATGCTGAGGCTGTCGGACCTGGAAGGGAAGGTCGTCGTCCTTAACTTCTGGGCATCGTGGTGTCCACCCTGTCGCTGGGAGATGCCGTTTTTCGAGGAGATGAACCAGGAATACAAGGACCAGGACGTGGTGTTCCTGGGAGTGGCGATGTCGGACACGCTCGACAGTGCGAAGGAGTTCGCCGAGAGCGCGGGGGTGACCTATCCCATCGGCCTGGATACGACGAATGATATAGCCAGGAACTACAAGGTAATCTCGCTTCCCACGACGTTTTTTATCGGCAGGGACGGCAACATCGAGCGCAGACTTGTGAGCGCAGCCAATGAGGGCGTGCTTAAGATATTCCTCAGAGGCCAGCTGAGACCCAGAAACTAGGAACGCGCTTCGGATATACGCGCGTGTCCAAATTGACACTGATTTCAGGCAATGACTATAATTCATGTGCTTGAGAGGTTGTATTTAGATGCCCAAAAGAACTTATCAGCCAAAGAAAAGGCGCCGTGCCAGAGTGCACGGTTTCAGAACAAGAATGCGTACCAAGTCGGGCCGGAACGTCCTGAAAAGGCGGATGTTCAAAGGCAGACACAGGCTTACCGTTTGAAAACCGACCACCATGTCCGCGCAAGTTCCGGTCCATTGCTCCGGCGACTGCTGACAGCGGACGATTCCGAATCGAATGCAGCAGGCGCGCCGTCTCAAAAAGACGGGTGAATTCGCGTCTGTAAGGCGTCATGGCAGAAGCAGGGCGGATCGAAGGCTCGTTCTGATAGCCAGCCCGAACGGAACCGATACGACCCGATTCGGGTTTTCCGTAAACAGGCGTCTGGGAAATGCTGTCACTCGTAATAGGATTAAGAGAAGGTTGAGGTCGGCCGCGGATGAGGCCCCCGTCCAGGAGGGCTGGGATCTAGTGGTTATCGCTCGCCAGGATGCGCGGACTGCGGATTATTGGTCGCTGAAACGCTCGCTGGACAGACTGCTCGCTCGCTCGGGAGTCTTGGAACCGAATGTTGGGTAAGGTCACGCGGAGAGATGCGCTTATGCGGAATCCTGCTTTGGCAGCCATAAAATTCTATCAATTGGCTATTTCCCCATATTTGACCGGATTATGTAGGCATACACCCACTTGTTCCAACTATTCGTATGAGGCCATAATAAAATATGGCTTTGTCAAGGGTTTATGGCTGACTCTGAAACGGCTGGGACGCTGCAATCCGCTCGGCAGCAGTGGATATGACCCCGTTCCATAGTCCATACTCTATATATGAATTCGCGCGGATGCCCTAAAAATGGCATCGCCTTTACGGATATACTCTAAATGGTACATGCAATGACCGGACGAGGCTCGAAAGCGGCCTTGTTCATTCTGGCTCTGGCTGTCCTGCTGGTTCTGCTCGGCTGTTCAGCCGTAAGACGGCCACAGGGCTGGTCGGCTGGCACGGTGAGTGACGACACTCTATATATCGGCACGATGGAAGGCGAGGTGCTTGCTGTCAGCAAAGACACCGGCGACACCGCGTGGCGGAGAGAACTGCCGACCGAGGAAGATGCGGACAAAGGTCTCTACGGGTCTCCCGCGGTGACCGATGACGTTGTGCTGGTGGGCGGCTATGACGGCGTTCTGTACGCCTATGACAAGAGGGACGGCAGCCCTGTATGGCAGGAACGCCTGGCCGGACGAATAGTGGGCGGCCCTTCGATCACCGGAAATCTGGCTCTTGTAGGCACGGGAGCGGCGGGTTCTTCCGACAAGTCGGAAAGTGTTCTGTACGCCGTGGATATAATAGAGGGAGATCCTGTCTGGGAATATGACGGTTCAGGGCCTATATGGTCTTCGCCAAAGGTGGTGGACGGAGTGGCCTACTTCGGCTCTCTGGACCACAACGTCTATGCGGTGGATGTAAGCGACGGAAGCGAGAAGTGGAGTTACCGGCTGGGTGGAGCGGTTGTGTCGGGGGTCGCGGTGGATGACGGGCTGGTGATATTCGGCGGGTTCGACAGCAACCTGTACGCGCTGGATGTGGAGACGGGCAATCTTAAATGGATGTTCCCCGACGCTACCCGGTGGTACTGGGCTGGGCCGCTGGTGGATGACGGCGTGGTGTACGCGCCTTCTCTGGACGGCGTCCTGTACGCGCTGGACGCTGATACGGGTGACTTGAGATGGACATACGTCAGCGAAGGCCAACTGGTTGGCACTCCAGCGGTCATAAACAATCTGGTAGCCGTGCCGGTCGCCGACGGAGGCGACTCGAAAATAGTCCTTCTGGAAAAGAACGGCAGTGAGCAGGCGGCTTGCAGGATAGGGGCAGACATTCGCACATCGCTCGAAGTGTCGGACGACCTGATATACTTCGCCGCAACCGATCACACTATAATGGCTCTGAAAATAAAGCCGAACGGAAATCCCGACGAGGAATGGGTGTATAAGACCGACGAGGACGACCCCCATCCGCGCGACAGGGCCAAGGTATGTTGATATAGAGGCAGGACTTGGAAGTTATATTCGACACCTGGAATCTGATTATTATCCAGCCCATGATTAACGGGCTGGTGTTCCTGTATTCGTGGTCGTTCCTGAATTTTGGGATAGCTATCATCGCCTTCACTCTGCTGGTGCGGCTGGCCCTTGTTCCACTGACAGTCAAGCAGAGCCGGCAGATAAAGGCGATGAGCCAGCTCCAGCCGCTTATGAAAGAGATTCAGGAGCGAAACAAGAACGACAGGCAGAAGGCGTCACAGGAGACGATGCGCCTCTATCGCGAGCGCGGAGTGAACCCTCTCGGCTGCCTGGGGCCGATGTTCATACAGTTCCCTATCTGGATTGGCCTGTACCAGGCGATTATCCAGACCGTGCCTTCCAATCCCGAAAGCCTGGTCGGGCTTTCCAGGCACCTGTACGTGTGGCTGCCGAGCGTCCACAGCGTAATACCCATTAACAGCAATTTCCTCTGGATGGACCTGGCCCTTCCAGACCCGACTCCGTTCGTAATGCCGGTCCTGGTCGGCGTTTCCATGTGGATCATGCAGAAGATGACCGCCATGCCAACCGCGGACGCCCGCCAGGCTTCTACCAACAGGATGATGCTGTGGATGATGCCGGTGATGTTCGGGTTTTTCACACTGAATTTCCCAAGCGGTCTGGCTGTTTACTGGGTTGTGTCCAATGTGGTGGGGGTGGTGATACAGGGCTTTGTAACCGGCTGGGATCCTATGTTGAATCTTTTCAAGTTCAGGCGCGGAGGCGACGAGACGGAGGCGGTTCCATCCGTTTCTCTCGTGCCAGCGCCTGTTCCTTCCGTCGAGGAGACGAACGATGCAAGAGATAGAGATGTCGGCGAAAACGGTAGAAGAAGCAATAGAACTCGCTCTAAAGGAGCTAGACGCCGAACGCAGCGACGTAGAAATCGCCGTCATTAGCCGCGGAAAGTCGGGCATCCTCGGAATCGGGGCCGAACCCGCGCTTGTCCGCGTTACCCTGCTCAGCGACGCTCCTCCCGACAGCGTAACTCTCACGTCCGAAGTCCTGGAATCCCTCATTTCAATGATGGCCGTGGATGCCACGCTCACGCTCAAGCAGGTGTACAACGAATCCCTGGATGGCCCTGTTTTCGAGATAGAAGGCGACGACGCCGGGCTCCTCATAGGACGCAAGGGCGAGACGCTGAACACCATTCAGTTCATGGTTAAGTACATTGTGAGTCACAAGATAGGCGACCGCGTCAATGTGATGATTGACGTGGAAGGCTATCAGGAGCGGCGCCATCAGGCCCTGGCCAACATGGCGCATCGCGTGGCGGGACGGGTGTCGGATACCGGCCGATCCATAGCATTGGAACCCATGCCCCCCAACGAGCGCAGAATCGTACACCTTGCGCTGTCCGACCATCCCTACGTAATGACCGAAAGCGCCGGAGTGGGCGACTCCAGGCAGGTTGTCATACACCTCAAATAGGCAGACGCCTCGCACCCTCTTTTGCGACGGTTTTCATTCCGTGAATACTCGGAATGCTCGACCGAGTTGGCTTTGCCGGACTATGGACAGGTCGTGATACAATAGCCGTGCCTGTCAGGTGAGAAGCTATGGCTACATTCAATACAATTGAAGAACTGATCCAGATACTGGACGAGAATCCGAATTGGCTCGAGGCCCTGCGTGCTCGGTTGCTGACCCGTGAGTTGCTCGAACTCCCGCAGAGGCACGCCGAGTTCGTTGCGGCCACGGATATGCGATTCACAGAACTGCGGTCAGATGTGAACGACCTTTCACAGAAGTCCGCCGAGTCCGCCGCGATTTCAGATCGGAGGCACGGTGAGTTCATCGAATTTGTCGAGCTCTCTGAGCGGAGGCACGATGAGTTCATTGGGTTTGTCGAGCTCTCAGATCGGAGGCACAATGAGTTCATCGAGTTTGTCGAGCTCTCTGAGCGGAGGCACGATGAGTTCATTGGGTTTGTCGAGCTCTCAGATCGGAGACACAATGAGATCAGGAATGATATAGGTATGCTCAAAGGTGGGCATACTATAACCACGACTCTCAAGCTGGCGGACGAC
The DNA here is from genome assembly GCA_965197685.1 of Dehalococcoidia bacterium. GTDB lineage: Bacteria > Chloroflexota > Dehalococcoidia > Lucifugimonadales > UBA1123 > VXRN01. The sequence continues at coordinate 203,891 of CBDANP010000006.1, read as the reverse complement.
ATTGCTATCGAGATGGGCCTCAGGCGAGTGGATAATCTCAATGCCAACCAGCTTATGGACATGGCGGATTCTGCTGATACTACGGGGATGTTTGACAACGCTCAATCCAGAAAGGACAATCTGCGGAGCTTTCGCAGAGCTGACCTTATCATGGAAGCCAGGGACCCGAACGGGGAATGCTGTTACATCGCCGTGGAATCCTCTTACACAGTTAATGGAAGGGACACCAGGAGAGCCATACGAAACGCGGACTATATCGAAAGGTTCACCCAAAAGAAAGCCCACGCGGTAGTGTCGGGCATTCGGCTGGACAACCGTGACCGGGAATTGGTGGAATCGGGAAAAGTGTTCTGGTACCAGATAGAAGAACATAGCATCCGAGGCGACTAGCCCGTCAAACCTTTGGCGAGACCAACACCTGCACTGCCTCTCAGTATCTATACGATAGACTTTCCATCCTAACCCGCCGATGCTTGGATTGAGCGAATGAGCGTCCATCTGAAAATATCCGAACACGTTGCTATTATGACAATCTCATCGTCCGAGATGGGTGGTCGTATAGGGTTCGAGACGGCATACGCATTGAGCGACGCGGCGACCGAGGCGCGTCAGCGCGACGACGTGTGGGTGGCAGTCTTAGAATCGGATGGACGCGATTTCTGTCTGGGCGCGTCGCCCGAGGTTGTCGAGGCCGTCATGGACGGCGGCCCTGTACCGGATGCGCTCAGGGTTGGGAAGACGCTCGCGAATATAGAGAAGCCGGTTGTCTGCGCGGCGCAGGGCGCGGCGCAGGACCAGGGACTGGAAATTGCGCTCGCCTGCGACGTGCGTGTTTCTGACACCGACGCCACTTTCGCAATGACCCAGGCTCTGAGCGGCGTGATGCCCTGGGACGGCGGTACTCAGCGCCTTCCCAGGCTCATAGGTCGTTCGAGGGCTATGGAAATGCTTCTGACGGGCAGGCGTATCACAGCGTCGGAGGCGCTGGAATATGGTCTGGTGAACGAGGTGGTTGAACGGGGACGGGCATCCGAACGCGCTATGGAACTGGCCTCGGTCATAGCGGGACATGGGCCTATCGCGCTGCGATACCTCAAAGAGGCGGTGCTAAACGGCATGGATGGGACGCTGGAACAGGGACTGCGCCTGGAGGCCGACCTTAGTTTTCTGCTCCAGTCCACGCAGGACAGGGGCGAGGGTATTTCGTCGTTTCTCGAAAGACGCCGTCCGACGTACCAGGGGCGATAATTGTCTGACGCACCGACCGTGATGTTCCACAAAGACGGCGCCGTGGGAAGACTCGTCCTGAACAGGCCGAGCGTTATCAACGCCTTCAATGTACAGATGCGCGACGATCTCTACACCGCGCTCGAGGCAGTTCGGGACGACCCGGATATACGCTCGGTGGTCATTTCGGGTTCGGGGAACAGGGGATTCTGCGCGGGAGCGGACCTGAGCGAGTTCGGAACGGCCCCGTCCCAGGCGATTGCGCGACAGGTGCGCTGGGAGCGCGACCTATGGGGGCTCTTTGGCTCGATAGGAAAGCCGCTGGTGGCTGCGCTGCACGGGTACGTAATCGGATCCGGCGTGGAGATAGCCTGTCTGTGCGACCTTCGCGTGGCCTCCGAGGACGCGGTTTTCAGGATGCCGGAGACCGCCCTCGGCATGGTGCCAGCGGCGGGCGGCAGCCAAACGCTGCCGAGAACAATCGGACAGGGGCCTGCAATGAAGACGCTCCTGGCGAACGACGCGCTCGATGCGCGGACCGCGCTTAAACTGGGCCTTGTCCACCGGGTGGTTGAGCGGGATAGGCTCGAAGAAGCGTCATTCGACCTTGCGACACGGCTGTCTCGGATTCCGCCCGCTCTCTCCGCCGGACTCAAACTGGCGGTCGCTGACGGGCTTGACATGAGCCTTTCCCAGGGCCTTGAACTGGAGTACACGCTGGCCAGGTCGAGCGCGAGGCGAGCGAGAGTGACATTTTCAGTAAAGTGACAACGTGTTATTACTGATATGTACCTCAATCAACTAGTACCATGTCCAGCTAAATATGCCATACACCGACCATTTTCAGTCTTTCCCGCGCCCCCACCGTCATTCCCACGAAAGCGGGAATCCAGGCAGGCTGGGATATGGCAGAAATACATGGAAACTGTACTAGCCCCCTCTCCCTAAGACGGGTGATGCACATTGTATAAGTTCTTTAACGATTGAAGAGCGTAGCTAACGCCAGGTCAGGACGACCGAAGAGGCGATTCAACCATATGCCCACGTTGAGAGCGGCCACCTTGGCCGCCACTCGACTCAACAGTCCCCACTTGCTGCGAGCGCGTGGGAACTGAAGGCCAAACACCTCCTCCAACTGTCCATTGATGGTCTCCACCACCTGTTTGAGGCTACAATGTCGCCGTCTGGCCGCCTTCGACTCACTCCCGATATAGTTCTTGGGAGTCAATACTCTCGCCCCATACTGTTGTCGCCAATGTGTCTGCCACAGGGATCCGAAAAAGCCGTTGTCTCCAAGATAGGGTTCTGAGATTGGCCTGCCAACGGCAGACCTGGGCCATATAGGGCCGGTGGCTCCGACATATCTGTTGCCATTTCGTCGGATCGGGAGGTCCTGGGCTTGGCGGGGTCTTCCCATCTGGTTGTTGCGCCAGCACAGAAAACTCTCCGCCACCCAGCGGTCTTCGGTACTGGCCGGCGCGATCAGAAAGCCGGTTATCACACCCTGGCGCGATACTGACACAAGCAGTTTACAGCCATAGTAAAAACGTCTGTCGCTTCCACCTCTTCCTATGGACGACTCGTCCCCAAACAGACGATGGCGGTCTCCTCGACACATCCGAGCCAGAGGCACAGGAACACTGTCTATCGCCTGGTAGGCTGAGCCATAGGCTCCCAGTTCCTCAGCCACTGCCTCGGACAATGCTATAACGACTCCACACAGGTCTCGACTGCGACGATTGAACGCGCTCTGAGTGAGCATGTTTGGAAAGTAGCCTGTCCAATGCTCTGACACATGACGAACGAAAGCGCGCTCAGAAGTCCCAAACCACTGACCGCACAGAGTCAGAGTAAGAACCTCGCTGTCAGACAGTTCAGGGCGCCTGCCGGGACGAATCGGCTTGCGGCAGACATAATATCGCTTATAGAGGTCGTCAACTATCGTGTACAATGCGGTCAGGAAAGCGTCAAGGTCTAAGGTCATCGCCAGCCTCCTTTTGTCGGGTAAGGCCAGCGTACACCATCCCTTGACGCTTTCCACTTTCTTCAGTTGTTAATATGCATCACCCGTCTAAGGGAGAGGGCTGGGGTGAGGGTGACCCACACTGTCATTCCCGTGAAAACGGGAATCCATCCCAGGGTCTTTTCGTTTTCAGGAGACAAGTTGATCAACGGGATGACCGTCCCCTCTCCCTCGATGGGCTGACAGGGGTAGATAGAACTGACTTTCAGGCTTGAACCTCAATCAACTAGCCCCCTCTCCCTGCCTGACAGGGGTAGGTAAAAGTGTACAGCCAAGTATGAATACCAACGTACAGCCCCCTCTCCCTGAGGGAGAGGGTTGGGGTGAGGGGGCCCCACACTGTCATTCCCGTGAAAACGAAAATCCACTCAAGTTGCTCTTGACGATACAGAACATACTTGCTATTCTGTATCCAGTTATCAACCATACCCACCAATCGTACACGCAACTAAAAACTAAGAACTAAAAACTGCCATGTGCCACACAACCAACAGCATGAACCCAAGAGAATGTCTCGCCTCCAGGATCCGAATCAGGACCAACGACGGCGACGACATCCTCGACTACCTCTGCGATGTCTTCTACGACAGGGAGAAGGGCGTCCTGCACGGACACCGTCTTCAGGCCGGGCGTCTGCTCATAATCTACGGCCAACTCGGCAAGGACGCGCTCGACCGTCTGCACAGGCTCGACCCGCACTCAGCTCCCAAGGCCGACCGCGCGCAGGCCAACTCCGACGCCAGGCTCGCCAAGATCATCCGGCGCATGACCGACGACGCTGAGGGCGTCGTTGACTACCTGCTCGACACAATGAACGGCATTGACCAAAAGAGTAAGAGGCGCATCTGCCACAACACAAGACTCGCCGCCGCTCGCGAACTCCTCAAGCGCGGCTACCCCTGCGAATGCTCCACGCATACCCGGCCCGCGACCGCTCACGCCGCCCCCGAAGACAGCCGCGCTGCCGCCGACTCCGCGCCCATGACCGAAGACCTCCAGCCGGCATCCGACGCCGACAACGACGCGGAAGAAGAGGCGAAGCTCGAAAGGATTCTTGCGAAAATAGACCGGGTCATCGAGGAGACAGACCCTTCCGAGTTCGAAGCTGAGGCATCCTCGGGTCGCAAACCCGACTACTCCATGTGGGACTACATAGAGAGCCTGCCAAAACCCGAAATCAGCGAAGAACACGCCAGGATTGGAGCGGCGTTGTTCCATGAAGCGGTCGAACGACAAATGCGCTGGAAAGACTCCGGCGTCAAAATCCCGACACGGAAAGACCACAACAGCTATGACGACGGTTAATGCTATATCCGTCTGAATATGACATATGCCGATAACTTTCTGTCATCGCCACCAAGCCTGTACTCTGGGAAACGGGATGCGGCATTCTACGGATTGCCTTGGGTCGGAACATAATAAAAATCACTGGATGATGTACTGGGTGAGCGGCCAGCATGAGATTCAACTTGGGAGTTCACACGCAGACCGATGCAGCCCGGCGAGTGCGACTCCGGTTATGTCCCAGGGTCTTTTCGTTTTCAGGAGACAAGTTGATCAACGGGATGACCGTCCCCTCTCCCTCGATGGGCTGACAGGGGTAGGTAAAAGTGTACAGCCAAGTATGAATACCAACGTACAGCCCCCTCTCCCTCAGGGCTGACAGGGGTAGGTAAAAGTGTACAGCCAAGTATGAATACCAACGTACAGCCCCTTCTCCCTCAGGGCTGACAGGAGTAGGTAAAAGTGTACAGCCAAGTATGAATACCAACGTACAGCCCCCTCTCCCTCAGGGCTGACAGGAGTAGGTAAAAGTGTACAGCCAAGTATGAATACCAACGTACAGCCCCCTCTCCCTCAGGGCTGACAGGAGTAGGTAAAAGTGTACAGCCAAGTATGAATACCAACGTACAGCCCCCTCTCCCTCAGGGAGAGGGCTGGGGTGAGGGTGATCCACACTATTTCGTCTATGGGATGTCCGACTTTGGAAAGACCCTGTCCAAAGTATTCCGGCATTGTCCCATAGTGTCGTCGGACTCCGATGATTCCCTCACAAACAGGCTCAAGCTGGGACACCTGGTGCTTGGAAACACCTACCGAAACCCCGGACTCGTGGCGAAAATGGCCGGAACCATCGACCACATCTCGCATGGCAGGTTCACCCTGGCCATAGGCGCGGGCTGGTTCAAGCGAGAGCACGAAGCATACGGATGGGAATTTCCGTCTGTCAGGGAACGCTCCGACCGCCTGGAAGAGGCGTGCGCTCTCATAAGGGCGTTGTTCACGTCTCAGTCTCCAGTCTCGTACAGTGGACGCTACTACCGACTCGACAACGCTGTTTTGTCCCCCGGCTCTGCTCAGGAGCCGCACATTCCCATTATGGTTGGGGGAATGGGTGAAAGGCGCACCCTGCGAACTCTGGCCATGTACGGCGACGTATTCAACCTGGACGGCTTCGCTGCCAGGGGACATGGCGGTATGTCCCTCGATCTGTACAATCGGAAGATAGAAGTCCTGAACCGCCACTGCGAACGGATAAGTCGGGACCCGGCAGAAATAAGGCGCACAGTGCTGATGCCTATGAAACTCTCCAACGACGAATCTGAGGTCAGGCAGTTCATCGAAGCGATTGGACCTGGTACGGTCGCCGGGTCGGCGCAGTACGTGATAGAGCGAGTTGGCGAACTGTTCGACGCCGGAGTTGACGAGATTATGTTCGGCAAACTGCCCAACGACCCCGACGAATTCCGGCGGGTCGAGGAGGAAGTAGTCGCGGCCTTCGATTAGTACGAGTATGATTGTCGCTGCCCGAAGCAAGTAACCACGGAAAGGCGTATAAAGACAATGCCGACTATCCCCGCTCATATTGACGAATTTCTAAGCCGGACACTGGTTGTGGTCATCAGCACGGTTGACGCCGCCGGTCGTCCGCGCTCCGCGCCTATCTGGTACCACTGGGAGGATGGGGCCGCGTATATGTTCACCGGACGCCGCACTCTGAAGTGGCGCAACATACGGCGCGACCCGTTCGCCTCGCTGTGCGTTGACTGGCGCGAGCCGCCTTACAGGTCGGTCATCCTGGACGGCCCAGTCGAGGAGGTCCAACGCACGCTGTACGACCTCGTTCTCTCTATGGCGGTCAGGTACTATGGCGAGGAAGAGGGCCGCGCTTTCGCCGAAGGCTACCGCGAACAGTCCGAGGACACCGTCATATTCCGCCTGACCCCGGCCCGCGTGGCCGATTACACCAGCGACGAATAGCTGAAATCGGCCTATTCTGAAAATTCAATTGAAATTCTCCACTGTCTATGGGACGCTTAACCTATGCAGCGCCTCCTGGATGGGTACGAATAATGCCCCGAACAGCAGACCACGCTTAGAAGCAGTTGATGGGACGAGTCATAAGATAGGACGGGCAATCAGCAAGATAGGCTCCACCACCCAATCGCCGGACCGCGATACCATATCCACGCGCGACGCCGACGCGCATATGGTCAATATACGCGACCTGACCAAGCTCTATGCGGAAGGGGGTGAGACGCGCTCCGTCCTGCATCGCGTAAATGCCGACGTCCACAGGGGTGAGTTTGTCGCGCTCGCCGGCCCCAGCGGCTCAGGCAAGACCACACTCCTCAATCTAATCAGCGGTATTGACACCCCAACCGGCGGCGAGGTGCTGATTGACTTCGTACCAATCACCAAATTGTCGGAGAAAGAGCGCACACTGTTTCGGCGCAGGAACATCGGCTTTGTCTTCCAGTTCTTCAACCTGATTCCGACTCTGAGCATCAGGGAGAATCTGCTTCTGCCTCTCCAGCTTAACCGCTACGACAGAAAGCAGTCGCGCGAAAGGGTAATGGAACTGCTCGATCAGGTTGGATTGCAAGACCGACTGGACAGCTACCCCGACAGGCTCTCCGGCGGAGAAAAGCAGCGGGTGGCGATTGCCCGCGCGCTGGTGCATGACCCGACGCTGATTCTTGCCGATGAGCCGACCGGCAACCTCGACGCCGACACGGGAATGGCAATTATGTCGCTACTGGAAAGGTTGGTTCAAGACAGCGGCAAGACCATGATTGTGGTGTCGCATAGCGACATGGTTATCGAGATGGCGGATCGAGCGCTCGCGATTGAAGACGGTCAGTTGGTGGAACAGGTCCGCCGGTATGCCTGAGTTCACTCTCGCGTCGTCCCGTGAACAGGCTCAAAGTGGGGCCCCGGAGCGCGGCGCATAATGAATAGGCTGCTCTGGCTTTCCGGTATGCGCCACCTCCTGAAACACCCCTGGCAGATGGCGCTTTCCGTTCTGGGGATAACCCTCGGCGTCGCCATCGTGGTCGCCATTGACCTGGGAAATCAGAGCGCGAAGCGCGCGTTCGGCCTGTCCAGGGATGCCGTCGTGGGCAAGGCGACTCATCAGATTGTCGGCGGCTCCGGCGGTCTGTCGGAAGACGTTTATACGATGTTGCGCTTGGAGTTGCGCGTCAGGAACTCCGCTCCGCTGGTCGAAGGCTATGGGTATCTGGAAGATGAAAGAGCGCTGCGCGTTCTTGGAGTAGAGCCGTTTGCCGACTCTCAGTTCCGCCCGTACATCGGCGGCGGCTCGTATGTCGGCGCGCCGGAAGCGTCCATGACGTACACCGTTAACTTGCTCGCCACACCCGCCACCGCCTTGATGTCGGTGGAGACGGCCAGGTCTCTGGGCCTGCGGGCAGGCGACACCGTAACGCTCGACGTTTCGGGCATCGAGCGCGAAATCAACATTGCGGGGCTGATCGTTCCTCAGAACAGTCTGAGCGGCGAGATGCTGGAAAACCTGCTGATAACGGACATATCCACGGCTCAGGAATTGCTCGCTTTCGAGGGTCGTCTCAGCCACATTGATCTCATCATACCCCCGGGCGAGCAGAGCAGGCCGCTGCTGGAACACATACGCTCCGCGCTGCCGCCCGAAACGTCTCTGGTAAGCCCTTCGACCCGCTCCGAGGCCATCGAACAACTGACCGTCTCATTCGACCAAAACCTGTTTATGATAAGCCTGCTTGGTCTCATAGTAGGCGCGTTTCTCATTTACAACGCGATAACTTTCTCGGTTGTGCAGCGTCGTCCGGTCATAGGCGCGCTGCGAGCGCTGGGAGTTACAAGGCAGCAGATATTCGCGCTTGTGCTGGGCGAGGCGGTCATTATCGGACTCATTAGCTCCGTGATGGGCGTGCTGCTTGGCATAATAGTCGGGCGCGGACTCGTGCACCTGATAACGCAGACGATCAGCGACCTTTTCTTCGTGGTATCGGTACAGGACATCTCCATTCCGATATGGTCGCTGGCCAAGGGTGCGCTGTTGGGCATAGCCGCCACATTGGGCGCGGCTTTCGTTCCCGCGCTCGAAGCCACCGGCGTGCCTGCCAGGGAAGCGCTGTCCCGCTCGCACCTCGAGACGCGATTCAGGGGAACCGTGCCGCTTGTCTCCGCAATCGGAATCGGCGTGATTGCCGTGGGTTCGGCGCTGGCGCTCCTGCCATTCGATACGCTAATTCTGCCCTTCCTGGGTCTGGCCGCTCTTGTGCTTGGGGGGGCGATGCTCACGCCCGCGAGCGTCATTTTATTCAGCAGAGCGCTCGCCCCTATTCTGGGCAGGATGTTCGGCGTGCTGGGCGCGCTGGCGGCGCGCGGAATATCCGCCTCTATCAGCCGCACTGCCGTGGCGATAGCTGCACTGTCTGTCGCTATTTCCGTCACGATTTCCATAGATACGATGGTGCAGAGTTTTCGAGACGCGGTGGAACAGTGGCTGGACAACTCACTCGGCTCGGACATATACATCTCCCCAGCGTCGCTGCGCTCATATCAGACGGAGTTCGAACTGGCGCCCAGTGTATTGGAGCGTATCCGAGGCGTTGAGGGTATAGCGAGCGTCAGGACCGTTCGCAACGCGCGCGTAAACTCGCCGTCCGGCGAGGTGAGGCTGTTGGCCACCGACGCGGGTCTGGACACGTTCGTAGAGCGAAGCTCCTTCAAGGAAGGCGACCCCGCGCTTGTCTGGCGCGAGTTGCAAAGCGGTGACTCGGTAGCCGTATCAGAGCCATTCGCCTACCGGAACGACAAGGATGTTGGCTCGATTGTTCGTCTGTCCACGTCGGAGGGTGATCGAGATTTCCGCGTCGCCGGCATATACTACGACTATGGCAGCACAGGCAGGGGCAGGGTGATGATGAGTCGCGCCGTCTATGTTCGCTTGTGGGGGGATGACAAGTTTTCCGGTGTCAGCGTGGATGCCGCAGAAGGGGTCAGAGTGGATGATCTGATAGCCTCGCTTGAGGACGCTGTCGGCGGCGGCCAGGGTGTTTTGATTCGTTCCAACGTCGAGTTGAAAGCGGCGGCGTTGGAGGTTTTTGAGCGAAGTTTCGCCATAACGTCCGTCGTTCGTGTTTTGGCCATTTCGGTGGCCTTCGTCGGAGCGCTGGGCGCGCTTATGGCGATTCAGTTGGAACGCTCCGTAGAATTCGGAACGCTGCGGGTAATCGGCTTCACCCCGGGACAGGTATGGATTATGTTCACGTCGCAGAGCAGTCTGATGGGTGTGGCCGCTGGGCTGCTGTCCTTGCCGCTGGGGCTGGCAGAAGCGGCTGTGCTCATATTCGTGGTAAATCGCAAGGCGTTCGGATGGACGATGGATATGCAGATCTATCCCACTGCTCTGGCTCAGGCGGCTCTGATTGCCGTCATTGCGGCGCTGCTGGCAGGTGTCTATCCCGCCTTCCGTATGTCGCGCTCGTCGCCTGCCCGGACGCTCCAGGAGGAGTAATCCTGCGCCGCGAACTCTGTGTTATGGCCTATGACAAGATTAAGGGATAGGACAATGCCGATTCTGACTGCCTGGGCGCGTAAATGCTTCAACGCGGCCTGACAATGCGCTTTCTGGTTATGGTGACAAGCCTTGCGCTCGTGGGAGCGATGCTGGGCGGAGGCGTCTATTTACTCACGCGCCCCGGCGAGGCGGTTGAGGTGAGGGCCAGCCTGTCCGTTTCCGATGCGCTGAGCGCGGAGGATTCCGGCTTCGAATTCGCCACCGGAGCGCGCCGGTTCGACTTCCCCGAGGACCACGGCCCGCACCCGCGATACACCCTCGAATGGTGGTACTACACCGGCAATCTGGAAACCCCGGAAGGCAGGCGCTTCGGTTACGAACTTACTTTTTTCAGAAAAGGCATAGCGACGAATGAAGCCGAGCGAAGTTCTAACTGGGCCGCCGAACATATATATCTAGCCCATTTCGCTCTCACCGATGTTGAGAACGATGAGTTCTACGCTTTCGAGCGATATAGCCGTGACGCGCTTGGTCTGGCCGGAGCGGTCGGTTCGCCATTTCGTGTATGGCTAGAGGACTGGTCTGCCACCGGCTCCGACGACGGCGCTCTGCCCATGCGACTGCGCGCCAGCGACGATGGCGTTGAAATCAACCTGGTTTTGAACAGCGAGAAGGACATAACGCTGCAAGGCGAAGACGGATTTGTTCGCAAAGGCAGACAGCAGGGGGAAGCGTCCTACTACTATTCCATGACTCGTATGCCGACAACCGGAGCGGTGGAGCTGAACGGCCAGTCGTATCCGGTCAGCGGCGCAAGCTGGCTGGACAGGGAATGGAGTTCCGCGCAGCTCTCGGACGAACATATCGGCTGGGACTGGTTCGCGCTCCAGTTGTCCGATGGACGCGATATTATGTACTACCAGTTGCGGCCTCTCGACGGTGAAGGAAGTGACTTCGACCTGGGTACGGTGGTTGCCGCAGACGGCGCTTACTCTCGCCTCGACGCCGCAGACGTGAGCATTGAGGTGTTGGATCAGTGGCAAAGCCCTCTCGGTGGGACTTATCCTTCGCGCTGGCGCATCGAGATTCCAAAAGAAGGTCTGGACATTGAGATTACGCCATACGTCAGCGACCAAGAACTGAACACCCTGGTTCGCTACTGGGAAGGCGCGGTACGCATCGAGGGCACATCCTGGGGTCGGCCCGTCGGCGGCAGCGGCTACGTGGAGCTGACCGGATACGCCGAATGACTCCTGGCCCGCATACTCGACGCGCCTGTATCAGTAAGGAGGCTCGGCAGGCCCGTCATAGCCGCACATACCTATCCTGGGAGAGTTCACCAGCGGAAGGGGACCGCCGTAACTGTCGTGGGGGTGGTCGTCGGAGTGTTGCTGGCATAACGTTCCCCAAACGTCATCCTCATATATGCACTCGACGCACAGCCAGGATGCGCTCCGGTCGCAGCTTATGCAATCGAATTCCGGTTGATTGTTGCGCGCCATAAGGGCGATTGGGTAGGGCGCAACAGTCGGTTTGCCGTTGCGGACGGACACGTTTCTTATCAGCGTATTCGACGAGTCGCCAAAATCGTAGATATGGGTGATTTGTACACCCGGCTCGAATATATCAGCGACCTTTCGCGCCGCTGATACTTCATTGCCCATCCATCTATCTCGTGAAAACATACTCAGGTGTCCACAGCATTCCAGCCATATATACCGCAGGTAGTGGTCCAGATCTTCCAGGGTTGCAGAGCCTTTCACCTCCAGATCAATCCAGAAGTCTTTCCTCCACTCATCTTGAGCGCGAAGGTGATACAAGCCCATGTTTCTGCCACGTTTGCGGTCACCTTCAGCGACAATCTCTTTTCTGCGTGGACAGGCCGACAGGTGTCTTGTCATGCCTCCTACGCTGAAGTCCTTCTCACAGTACCCGCACTTGCCTCTTCTCTGCATTCTTTGAACCATCGAATTTTACCTCACTTTCTCACACAATCGCCGCGCGTCGAGGATTCATTGCGCCGGCGATTGTCTTCCGGATACAAGTTACCTCCGTACCACCGGCAGCGTCAGGGATGACGGGTGACTCGCGTCGTGCAGGACGGTCTGGGTGACCGGCGTGACGTCCGCCGACCCATGAGATGGAACGCCCGTGTTTCTCGCGTATGCGGGGAAGTTGCTCGACGACACCTCCAGCCGTATCCGGTGGCCTTTGCGAAACAGCATCGCGGTCGGGCCGACGTCCACGCGATACCTGTACGCCTCGCCCGGCTGAATGGGCGAGGGAGATTCCAGCGAGTCGCGGAAACCGGCGCGGACAATCCCGTCGCACACGTTGCGCGCCTGTCCGTCCGGGTGAACGTCCACCAGCTTCGCCGTCCAGTCGGTGTCCGCCGCCGTCGTGACCGCCCACATATTCAGGACAACGTGTCCGGTCACCTCAGTGTCCCGTTCGAGCGGCCCTGTCGTATATACCAGCATGTCCTCGCGCGCCTCGATAATCCGCTGGTCCTGTACGCCGACCTCGAACACGCTCGGAATTCCGGCAAGGTGCGCCCCGCCGTGAGTCGGGACAGGGTTGGACGGGTCGTATATGAACCTGTCGGGCGATTCGGACTCGCCGGGCGCGTCGGGCGAGAGTTCGCCGTTGCCGTTCAGTGTGTTCGCGCCGCCGCCGCTCCGCAGGAACATGGTCATCGGCTCGGCGTCCGGCGGCGGCCAGGACTCCTCGGCGCGCCACTCGTTCGCGCCCATTATGAAGATATACGTGTTGGGGTCGGTATCAACGCCGTTGTCCTCGCCCCTTAGCCAGCGGTCGAACCACGCAATCTGCATCCCGTGCCAGTCAATTGCCGCGCCGGACGCCGAACCGCCAAAGTAGCCGCTCCCCGCGTATGGGTCCGGCAGCGCCTGGTGCAGCCAGGGGCCGACGACCAGATGCTGCTGCGTTCTTGCGAGTTCGGTCGCGCCGCGCTCGCGCATACCCTGGTAGCAACGAATCGTGCCGCGTATGAAGCCGTCGAACCACCCGCCCTGGTTGAGCGCGGGCACTGTTATCCTGTCGAACTTCTCGCGGGGCGCGAACAACTTCCAGTAGTCGTCGTAGGTCGGGTGGTTCAGCCAGTCGTAGTAGTAGTCCGCGACCTGCCTGAGCGCGGGCATATCGTCCAGGGGCAGATGTCGCGCCATCGCGTGCGAGTCCTGTCTCCATTCGCGCAGACGCGCCATCGCGTCCCCGTGTCTGCTGGCCCTGCCGCCCAGGTCGTCCAGCGCGAACGCCGCCGCCCAGCCGCTTATCCAGAATAGCTGGAACACGCCTCCCAGGTACGTCCAACTGTCGTAGTAAGAGTCAGCGGTAACGCCCGGGATAATCGCCTTGAGCGCGGGATGCGCCTCGGTGGCCGCAAGCCACTGGGTCGCGCCGTGATAGGAAATACCGAACATCCCGACATTCCCGTCGCTCCACGGCTGCGACGTTATCCAGTCTATCGTGTCGAAGCCGTCCCCGGCCTCGTGGACGTATGGATACCAGTCTCCGCCCGATACGTGCCGCCCCCGCACGTCCTGGATTACGACCGCGTAGCCGCGGTCCAGCGCCCGCATCGGGTCGAGATACATACTGCGGTAGCGTGGAGCGTGTTTGCCATACGGAATGCGCTGGAGAAGAACCGGATGCCGTCCGCCGCCCGCCGGACGGTACACGTCGGCGCGCAGGGTGACCCCGTCGCGCATCGGAATGGCGACGTTAGTTTGCGACGAAACGGATGTGGAGCGGCGATATTCGTCCTTCACTGGCTTGGGCAGCATATTCTCTCTCCTGGTTCGATTGGATGAACCCGTTCGCTATTTCAGCGAGCGGGCCGACTCTCATTCATTGGACAGGTGGAAGATAACACCGCAATTCAGATTGGTCAAAACGCTCGCAAAAGGAGACAGGGAAATGGCACTCAGGTTTCGGGGCATTTCATAAACTTCTGTATATATCCGAGAGGAATTGACCGACTCGGAAACTGGTGACCAGTTTCGCATTAAAACTGGTGGAAAACTGATACCAGTAAATTTCGGAAACTGGTCTGTTTTAACCAGTTTATACTGGTCAACGGCTTTTTCTGGTCAGGTTGACTTTCCGACATAAACACAAATTTATATCTGAGTCGCTTCAATGGTTTCGGGATAATTCCGTCGAGCGATCCAGAGCGGGTGGATTGTACAATGGCGGTTTCGTATAGCATGGCCTAATTATAGCGCGACTTAGATCATTTGTGCATATGTTGTCGGAACGCGAGCAGGGTTTTTCGGTTGTACAGATTCGATTTGGTAATGGTAATAGTTTCGCCCGCAGCGCGATTGCGATCAGAACTCAGGGGTAATAGAGATTGCCCCACCTCGTAGAGGTGGGGCAACTGTTGCTCAGGCTATGACGCGAGTTTCTATGCGGATGCGCTGAGCGCTTTCACAACCGCGCCCGGCGACATTGGCAATTCCGTCATGCGGACGCCGGTAGCGTCGTGTATGGCGTTTGCGACGGCGCCCATGGGCGGCACAATTGATACCTCGCCTACGCCCCTGACTCCGTAGGGATGGCCCGGGTTGGCGACCTCGACTATCACCGTGTCTATCATGGGCAGGTCGAGGCTGGTGGGCATCCGGTAGTCGAGGAAGGTAGAGTTCTCCATCGTGCCGTCGCCGCTGAAGTAGTATTCTTCATTCAGCGCCCAGCCTATGCCCTGGACCGCGCCGCCCTGTATCTGGCCCTCGACGTAGCTTGGGTGGATCGCTTTGCCCGCGTCCTGAATCGCGGTGTATCTGAGTATCTCCACCTTGCCGGTCTCGGGATCAACCTCCACGTCCACTATGTGGAGGCCGAATGCGTTGCCGACGCCGCCCGGGTTGACGGTCGCCCTGCCGACTATGGGGCCGCCGGTTCCATTCAGCCGCGATGCAAGGTCGGCGAAGCTCATGCTGAGCTCGGTATCCTGGCGGTGACGCAGCATGGCGGCATCGTATTCAACGTCGTCCGGGCTGACGTCCCAGATTCGAGCGGCGCGCTCGATAAGCTGACGCTTGGCGTCCTGCGCGGCCTCGTAACACGCCCTGCCCATCTTGAACGTTACTCCGCTGCCACCCGCGCCCGAGCTGTATCCTATCGAGTCGGTGTCAACGATGGCGGGCCTGACGTCGCCCACGGGGATGCCCAGCACCTCGGCGACGTGCATCGCCATGGCGGCCCTGCTTCCTCCGATGTCGGGGGAGCCTTCGATCAGGCTGACGGTGCCGTCGGGGTTGATCGAGGCCACCGCGCTCGCGGGGCCGCTGCCGTTGAACCACGCGCCCGCCGCAATCCCGCGCCCCCTGAGTTTGCCCTCGAGCGGGGTCTGGACGTGCGGGTGTTCGCGGGCGGCTTCGAGAAGTTCGCGGTTGCCTATCCGCAGGAAGCGGGGGCCGGCCACCTGCCTGGTGCCCTCTTCCGATGTGTTCATCATGCGAAAGGCGATTGTGTCCATGCCCAGTTTCTGGCTGAGTTCGTCAATGACCTGCTCGGCGGCGAAAGCCGCGGCGGGCGAGCCGGGGGCGCGGTAAGCCGCAGACTTCTGCCTGTTGACAAGCACGTCCACGCCTTCCACCAGGGCGTTGGGAATGTTGTACGGGGCGAACATGGTTCTGCACCCGGACGCGACCGGTGAGCCTGGGAATGCGCCCGCTTCGTAAATCAGGCGCGCCTCGGCGGCGACTATTCGACCGTCGCGCGTCGCGCCCATCTTGACGTTCATCAGCGTGCCGGAGGTCGGGCCTGTGCCTACGAAGACTTCGTAGCGGCTCATCACGATTTTAACCGGCTGTCCGGATTTCTGGGACAGCTTGGCGGCCAGAGGTTCGAGATAGACGCCGCTCTGCCCCTTTCCTCCGAACCCGCCGCCGATCTCCATTGGCACTATCTTCACCCTGGACACCGGAAGACCCAGGATGGCGGACGTGTGGTCGCGCACGCCGAAATGTCCCTGGCTGCTGCACCAGACGGTTACGTAGTCGTCGCTGTCCCAGTGGGCGGTCGCAGCGTGCGGCTCTATGTATCCCTGGTGGACGGCCTCTGTGCGAAACTCGCGCTCGACTATCACGTCGGCCTGCTCGAATCCGGCTTCCACGTCTCCGAGCGAGAATTCAAAGCGATTGGCGACGTTCGTCTGGCGGTCGCCGTCGCCCCATCCACCAGCCCTGAAAGTGGGGCTGTGCATCGTGAGAAGACGCTCGTGGAGAATCGGGGCGTCGTCCTTCATAGCGTCCTCGGCGTTTAGGACGGGCGGAAGTACCTCGTAGTCAACCTCGATCAGATCCAGGGCCTGCTCGGCGACGCTCGGGTCGGTCGCGGCGACGGCGGCTATGACGTGCCCCTTGTAGAGGGCCTTCTCTCTCGCGATGATATTTCTGCCATAGAAGCCGTAGTTGACCATTGCGCCCTCGGCCTGGTCGGTGAACTCGGCTGAGACATCGGGCATATCGGCGGCGGTCACCACGGCCTTGACTCCGGGCAGTTCCAGCGCGCGCGTACAGTCAATCGAGCGTATCCGCGCGTGGGCGTGCGGACTGCGCAGCAATTTTCCGTGAAGCATACCCGGAAGGTGTATGTCCGCGCTGTAGCGCGCTCTGCCGGTTACCTTGTCGAGACCATCGGGGCGTATGGGCCGAGTGCCGACGACGTCGAATTCCTGGTTGGAAAGAACCATATTGGGTTCATAGGTCTGGGTAGTCATATACTGCCTCCGTGGCTGTGTTTCACCGAACCTTGCTTCGCGTACTGCCCGGCAAGGTCGCCTGTCTGTTCAGGACTGCTCACCCATTTTCGCAAACGGCATAAGCGTGAAAAGCATATCACATAATGGGAATTGTGAATGATTACCTTAGTCAGCCCTGAGGAGGACATTTTATATATCTCTGTTTATCTGCGTCCGCATATAACTTTTGCAGGAATTGAGCTTTGACACAAGATAATCTCAAAGCGTAGGATACGGACTCCACCGGCAAGGGTGGTAAATAACACCAAGCGCCGGGAGATCCCCGGCCTGGAAGAAGGAGTAGTATAAATGAGAGGAAATGATTCTCAGCCAGTCCCCATCTTCGGGAACATTTTCGAGAGGTTCACTGACGAATTCTATCTTCTGTTCCGTCTCGGATTCGCATTCATCGTTGCGCTGCACGGCGCCCAGAAGGCGTTCCTGCTCTGGGGCTTCCCCGCTGGGGCAAACCCGGACGGAATGGGCACGTTTGTGGACATAGCCGCTTGGGTAGAGCTTATCTCGGCCTTCCTGATCGGACTGGGCATTCTGACACGTCTCGGCGCTGGCGCGCTGGTCGTCACAATGATCGTAGCCTACTTCAGCGTACACGCCAACAACGGACTTTGGCCCCATCAGTTCCCCGGTGAAGGAGGATTCGCGGCTCACGGCGGCGAGGTTTCGATGCTCTGGTTCCTCATTGCGGGCATCATAGGCATTCTCGGCAGCCGCAAGTGGGGCATCGAGCGATTCTTCTTTGGTAAAGAATTGCTGTAGGAATCGCCCTCTCCTGAGAGCAGGATTGATCGAGGACGACTGAAAGGAACGCGCCGACCCAATATACGGGTCGGCGCGTTCTGCTATACTTGCTCCCTTTCAAGAAAGACAGTCGGTACAATGCGTGATGAATGAGGAGGCGCGACATGGATGTGGGAATAGGACTGCCCGCTACGATTCCGGGTGTGCGGGGCAACGTGATTGTGGAGTGGGCGGCGAAGGCGGATGACGGGCCGTACAGTTCTCTGGCCGTTCTGGACAGGCTGGTCTATCCCAACTTTGAGCCGATGGTTGTCCTGGGCGCGACGGCGGCGGTAACCAACAGGGTCAGGCTGATGACTACGATCCTGCTGGCCCCGCTTCGCAGTGGCGCGATGCTCGCAAAGCAGGCCGCCAGCGTGGACGCCATATCGGGCGGCAGGCTGAGCCTGGGGCTTGGGATAGGCGGTCGTCCCGACGACTTCATGGCGAACGGGACGGATATTTCCACCAGGGGAAGGCGGTTCGATGAGCAGTTGGCTGCGATGAAACGCATCTGGGCAGGCGAACCATACAGCGACGACGCGGGCAGCATAGGCCCGCCGCCCGGCAGAGAGGGCGGCCCTGAACTTCTGATAGGCGCGGTCTCTCCCAGGGCATTGGCGAGAGTGGCGCGATGGGGAGACGGGTTCATTGCGGCCGGCGGACCGGACGCGGCGCGAGCGGCATACGATTCGGTTCTCGAAACCTGGAACGAGATTGGCAGAGAGGGCAGACCCAGATTCGTCGGAGCGGCATACTTCGCGCTGGGCAGCGACGCTGGCGATAGAATCGCGGCGTACATTAACGACTACTACTCATTCATGCCGCAGTACGCGGAGGTAATCGCCAACGCCGCGCCCTCTAATTCCGAACAGGTCAGGAACACACTGAAAGCATATGAAGACGTTGGCATAGATGAGTTTCTGCTCTGGCCCTGCAATCCCAGCCTTGACCAGGTCGACAGGTTGGCGGATATTCTGTGACCGCGTCCACGTAGCCCTTGTCGCAGACTCAGAACGGGGAGGTTCCATATATTGCCCAGGATAACGGCCATACACGCCACACCCGTGAAGTCTCTGGGCCTGGCAACCCTGGACAGCGCTTACGTTACCCACCGGGGAATCGCAGAAGACCGCCGGTTCCTGTTGATGGACTCACAGGGACGGGTGGTTACGCAGCGGCAGATTGGCAGGTTGACCCAGGTGACGGCAGAGTACTCGGACGAGACGAACAGCCTGCGGCTGACATTCCCGGATGGAAGGTCGGTTGGCGGACAGCCCGAGCCGGGTCGGGAGACTGCAACCGTGCTATGGGGCCGGGTAGTAAGGGGAGTGGAGGTAGAAGGGGAGTGGAGCGAGGCGCTGTCCGATTTCTGTGGCGCGAAGTTGACGCTTATGAAACCCCGCAACCCCGGTGAGTGCTTCGACGAATACCCCGTATCGCTAATATCCGAGGCGACAATCGCATATCTGAGCGATCTCACGCGGGGTGAAAAGGAGTTCGAGGCGGAGCGTTTCAGGCCAACCCTGCTTATTGGTGGGCGCCAGCCCCACGAGGAAGACTCGTGGCTTGGGAAAGGACTTGTCATAGGCGACGACCGTCTCCGTCTCCGCCTGATCTCGCGCGACCCCAGGTGCGCCATCACCACCCTCGACCCGAACACCGGCGAGCGCGACTTCGACACCCTGCGCCTCATACTCAGCTATCGTCCAAGCCGCCGGGCCGCCTATCTCGGAGTGTACGGCATCGTGGAGGTTGCGGGCAGCGTGTCGGTCGGGGACGAGATCACTCTTGCCCGGTAGCGGAACGTGAAACCTGGGAATGGGTGAGGCCATTCAGGAGGCCGCTATTCAGCCTGTAACTGGTGGTCCGTCCACCTTCCGGGTTTCGGACGAGTATTCCGTGGCTGATGAGTGTGTTGATGTCCCTCAGAGCAGTGTCATGGGAACATTTGGTTATCTTTGACCAGCGTGAGGTGGTGACCTTGCCTCTGAATCCATTCAGAAGGCGATTTAGCATTCCACGCTGTCGGTCATTGAGCGAAATTTGTGAGATCTGTTCCCAGAACCGCGCTTTTATGAGCGTCTTTTCGACTACTGTCTCAGCGTTCTCCACGGCTCTTCCCAAACAAGCCAGAAACCAGCGCATCCATTCTGTCACGTCCATAGATCCCTTCTGAATTCGTTCCAGAATGTTGTAGTAGTCAGTCCGCTCCTTTCGTATCTGGGACGACATACTGTAAAACCGCTGTGTACTGTTCTCCGAGCGCGCCAGAATCATGTCTGTAATGGCTCTCGCCAAGCGTCCATTGCCATCGTCAAACGGATGAATGGTAATGAACCAGAGGTGGGCGAGCGTGGCTTTCATCACCCCGTCTGTATCGTCGGGAGAGTTCAGCCAGTTCAGGAACTTTTGCATCTCTTCATCCAGACACGCTGCTGCAGGAGCCTCGAAATGTACGCGCTGTCTGCCGATGGGTCCGGAAACGACCTGCATAGGTCCGGATTCATCGGCGCGCCACTCGCCAACTCTTATTCTTGCCATGCCGCTGCGGCCTGTCGGAAACAGACTGGCGTGCCAGGCGCATAGCCGTTCGCGGGTGAGAGGCAGGCTGTGGTTCTGAGTGGCGTCCAGCGTCAGCTCCACGATTCCCTCGACATGGCGGTCCGCCCATGTCAGCCCACCGGCGTCCATGCCCAGGCGCCGCGCGACCGAGGACCGAACCTGTTTCATGTCCAGCCGTTCGCCTTCTATCTCGCTGCTGGCGGTTACGTCCTCAGTCGCCGTGTCGAGCATGACCTCCTGGCGAAAGACAAACCCCAAGTCTTTCATGCGTCCTGCCAGTTGGCCCTGCCGGTACCTGGTCTCTGCCAGACAGTCGAGCAGATCCTCGTGTCTCCACCGGAAGCGGGGCCATTCTGGTTGCTGATGTATATATAAACTACGCATCATTTGCGTATATTATGCGTATATTCTACGCAAATTTCAAGCGGTGTAGCGGGTCTATTATCATGTCTGTTGTCAGAGAGTTGTCAGAGATTTGAGGTGTGATGTTGACCGCCCCAATACGCCTGTCAGTTTCATTCTCCGATCCCGGCTGGATTCGACATATATGGAATCCGATATGCCTGTGGTAATCTGGTAGTATGCAGGTTGAGGTGGCTATATGCCCGCAATTGAACAACTGAAAGCCGAATACGATGGCGAATGGCTGGTGATTCTGGTCACGGACTGGGACAAATTCGGCGCCACAGAGGGCGAGTTGTTCTATCATTCCAGGGACAAGGACGAGATTGCGCGAAAAATGGAAGAAGTCCCCCAAGACAAGACCAAGAACTACGATATTGCGGTGCTCTATGCCGGACCTCTTGTACCGGAAGGTACCGGGATATTACTTTAGCCGTTGACCCCATTCAGAGGATCCCATCTTCATTTTCAGGTCAGAATCGAGGGCCCCCTTGATTTTGCGGTGGTCGAAATGATGCTTGACACAGGCGCGACATTTGTCTCAGTCCCCACATCTATTGCCCGAAAAGTGGGCTATGACCTTGACCGTCCTGAGGATACGCTGTCTGTAACTACCGCGTCCGGTGAAGTTCGCGCGCCTATTATCACACTGGACTCAGTGGAAGTTCTGGGTGTAAAGGCGAATGGTGTAAAGGCAATGTGCATGGATCTGCCCGGAAGCATGGTCTTCGCTGGCCTGCTCGGACTGTCGTTTCTGCAAAACTTCGATGTGGACCTGTATTTCAGAAGCAGCGTGGTTCGGTTCAGGTGAGCTTTATCTCGGCGGCCTTATGGGGCCGGGCAGGTTATCAGGCGGTTCGTCCGCGATTGCGCGGCGAGTGTACAGAGGCGCGAGCTCATCGTCCGTCATGCCCAGCAGACCGCGATACACCAGTCCGTTGTGTTCGCCGAACAGGGGCGACGCGGACCTGACCAGTCCGGGCGTCTCTGACAACTTCCAGGGCATCCCCGGATACGGGAAGACACCCATGTCGGGGTGTTCTATCGGCACGTAGAATTGGCGCTCGTGGAAGTGCGGGTTGCTGACCAGTTCCCAGTTTGCCAGCGCCGCGCCTGCCGGCACTCCGGCCTGCTGAAGAATCCGCGCGGCCTCGTTGTGGTCGTATTTTGATGTCCATTCGGATATGGCGGCGTCCAGATCGTCGTGGCGGTCGCGCCGCCCGTCCGCGCTCGCCAGGCGCGGGTCGGCGGCCAGGTCGGGACGCCGGATCACGCGGGTCAACACCCGCCATTCGGCTTCGGAGCGGACGCACAGGACAACCCATGCGTCGTCGCCCACTGATAGGTAACATCCCTGCGGCGCATACTGCGTGTGCCTGTTGCCCCGGCGCGGCGACAGGTTTCCGGTCATTGTGTACTCGATGACCGCTTCGGGGAAGAACGTGATACCGTTTTCGTGCAGCGACATATCTATGTACTGCCCCTGTCCCGACTTCGCCCTGTGGTGCAGTGCGGCAAGTATGGCAATGGCGGCGTGGGCGCCGGTAACAGGGTCGGCGTAGAAGAGAGTGCTGCGGTATGGGCGGTCGTCGTCCGCGTAGCCGGTCACTGCGGCGAGCCCGCAGGATGCCTCGACGTTTGCGCCGTAGGCCACGTAGTCGCGGTCGGGGCCGGTCTGCCCAAAGCCGGATATGGAGACCATGATTATATCGGTGTTCGCCTCGCTGAGAACCGGGTATTCGAGTCCGAAGTTTCGCATCACGCGCGGGCTGTTGTTCTCCAACACGACGTCGGACTCGGCGACCAGTCGCAGGAATATGTCCCGGGCATCCGCGTCGTAAAGATTAAGTGTGATGGCGCGCTTGTTGCGGTTCAACTTGTTGAAGTAGGCGGCGCGATTGTAGTGATGCTTGAACGGGTCGCCGCCCGGATAGCGACCGCCGCGCGTCGCAGGACGGTCGGGGGCCTCTATCTTGATGACCTCCGCGCCGAGGTCGGCGAGATGCCTGGCCGCGAGGGGACCTGCCCAGTTCGCGGTCATCTCCAGTACACGCACCCCGCTGAGGGGGAGTGATTCATGGCTTGTAGGACTGTTCCGCATGGGCGTTCGCTCACGCGCCTCGAACTTGTCTGTCGAGCGCGTAAATGTGAAGCCGTCGTGCTGGTTGAGCGTTGGAGCGGGTGCGCGAACGGACGCGGGCGTTCTTGAGAACAGATAGGGGAATCCTGGGAATATGCAGCGTCCGGCGAGCGGGTGTTCTATCTCGCGGAACCAGTTCCTGGCTTCGAGCTGTGACGACTGGACAAGGTCGGATGCGTCGTTTACAGGGGTGACAGGGATGCGTAGCTCCTGGCCTGCGCGGAATATCTCGTCCTTGGTGTGTCCGGCGCACCATTCGCCCAGTATCCGTATCACCTCGTCGCGGTTGTCGAACCAGGCCTGACGCTCGGCGAACCGCTCGTCCTCCATCAGCTCGGGGCGATCAATCAGAACGAACAGGGTCGGCTCCCATCTGAATAGGAAGAACCATACCCACCCGTCTTTGCAGCGGATACAGTCCGGCGCGGTTCGTCGCATCACGACGCCCTCGTGCGTCCAGGAAGTGGATGTCCATGCGTGGGCAGAGAGCATGGCTTCGACGGACGATACGTCCACGCGCTGGCCCTGTCCGGTCTTTCGCGCCCACCACAGCGCGGCCATGGTTGCGATAGCGGCCTGCGCGCCCGCGCTCAGCATCGGCTGGTTGTTGTTCACCATCAGCGGCTCGCGGTCGGCGTGGCCGCCGAAGTACATATAGCCGCCCATCGCGTAGTCAACTATCTCATCGGACTTCCAGCCGCGATAGGGGCCTGTCTGTCCGAAATGGGTTATCGAGGTGAACACCAGCGATGGGTTCAGCGGCGCCAGGTTGTCGTACCCCAGCCCAATCGAGTCCGGATAGCCCGGCGTGAATCCCTCGACCACGACATCGGCTTCAGTAGCCAGTCGTCGGATGCGCTCGCGGTCACGCTCCGATTCAAGGTCGCAGACGATGCTCCTCTTGTTAGCGGCGTAGTAGAGAAAGAGGCCGCTCTTCTCGGTGTGCGGGGCGTCGCGGTAGGGGCCAGTGTGTCGCAGAGGGTGCCCGGATCCGGGCCGCTCGACGAGCAGCGTCTCCGCGCCGAGGTGGGCCAGCAGCTTGGTACAGTACGCGCCTCCAATGGATTCGCTCAGATCGAGAACATTCACGCCATTCAAGGCCATTGGATCGGCCATAGGTCAACACCACACGGGAAAATCTGCGCAAGATACTAGCACGTTTTGGCGTACCCTGGCGTCAGGGCCTTTGTAAAGCCTGCCTGAGTTTCTCATTCTACTACACAAATATGCCTTCAATGCGCTACAATGTACGCATGATGAACAACTTCCGCGACAGACTATCCATAAACCCTACCTTATCAATTACATTCGCCTGAGCGAGAAAAAATTGTCTTAGCTACAAACGCAGGCAAACGCTGGGAAACGCTGGGCGAAAATTGCCCCAGCGTCCCCCAGCGGCTCACTGTTAATTGCCCAGCGTATGCCCAGCGGTTCACTCAGAAACTATAAATCCAGGTATATGCAACCGTGTCGAATCCCGCTTTTCTTCCATGTTCGGGCTGATTCGACCGCGCCGGCTGATTACTGACTTTGAAAACGCCCTGCCCTGACGCGAGAATCAATTGACTGGCACAGGTTGGTCGGTTACAGTCTTGGCAGAAATCACACTTTAAGAGGTTGCGCGATATGACCACGCAGAACGAGGAAGCGCGGCGAGTCAGGTCGTACCTGCTCGCCCAGGGAGAGAAGTACGACTTCACGGAGATGTGGCCGCGTCTTATACAGGCCAGGCTGGAGATAATAGCCGCCGTGGACGACGTAAGCCAGGAGCAGGCTGATTTCACAACCGACCCCGACGAGTGGAGCATCGCAGAGGTTCTGCACCACGTGGTAACAAGCTCGGCCAGGGTTGCCGAAACCGTCGAGTCTCTCGCGCACGGGAAACAGTCTCCCCCGCGCACGATTGACCCGCCGAGGGAGTCCGCCGCGCTTGGAATCGCCGAACTGCGTCAACAACTGACAAGAGACTCGCTCGCCTGGTGCGCGCTCACCGAACGGCTGCCCACGCAGCCCAACCTGGATATTACCGCGCCGCACCCGTTCTTTGGCGAACTTCATGCCGGGGCCTTGTACCTGTTCCAGCGTGTCCACGACCTGGACCACGTTGGACAAATCAACAAGAACAAGAGCGCGCCCGGATACCCACAGGAATGATACCATGAGGATAGCGGTAAACGTAACTTCGAACTCTACGGGGGACTGGGAAAGCGCGGTCACTTTCGCGAGGGAGGCGGAGCGGCTCGGAGCGGAGTCAATATGGACGGGAGAGTCGTGGGGATATGACGCGATTACGCCGCTGGCATACGTTGCCGCGAGAACAGGCGATATCGCCCTGGGAACAGGCATTGTCCAACTCGGTACGCGGTCGCCCGCCAACCTGGCTATGACAGCTATGGCGATGCAGTCCCTTTCGGGCGGACGCTTCCGGCTCGGACTGGGAACGAGCGGGCCGCAGGTGGTCGAGGGCTGGCATGGGGTGTCTTTCGCAAGACCCATACAGCGCACCCGTGAGATCATCGAGATTGTACGGCTGGTTACCTCGGGCGAGCGCGTAAGCTACGACGGCGACATCTACCAACTTCCGATGCCGGGCGGCGAGGGACGCGCGCTGAGGAGCAGCGCGGCCCCCGTTCACGTGCCGATATACGTTGCTGCCCTGGGGCCTAGCAATCTGGAACTTACCGGAGAACTGGCGGACGGCTGGATAGGCGGATCTTTCATCCCGGAGATGGCGAACGTGTTCCTGAAACATATTCGCGCGGGCGCGGAACGGGCAGGGAGGTCTATGCAAGACCTGGATTTACAGATACCTCTCTCGGTCGAGATAACGGACGACGTTGAGGAGGCGGGCAAGAGACACGCGCGGGGCTATGGATTCACATTCGGCGCGATGGGCTCGCTCCGCAACAACTTCTATAAGAACGCCTTCGCCAGGCAGGGCTTCAAGGATGAAGTAAACGAAGTCCAGCGTCTCTGGATGGCTGGTGAGCGTGACAAGGCGCGTGACCAGGTTCCGGTCGAACTGGCTATGAAAGCGAACCTGATAGGCACGCCCGCTATGATAAAAGAGAGAATCAGGATTTACCGCGACGCGGGTATCGGTACACTGCGTGTCGGAATTCCGGGGGAGGGAATCGCGGGTAAGCTGGAGACGCTGGGGCAGGTCATTGACCTGGTTCGGGAGACCGCGCCGGACGAGTGAAGGAGGAGTCGTCCGCGCTCTCATCTCCGCCGTGTGTATTATCCGACTCGCCCTCGATTCGGGAGCGCACCGCGAGCAACTCTTCTCCAAGCGCGGTCAGCATCCGCTCCTCTTCGTCCTCGGACAGTTCCATCTCGCGCATCAGGTCGGCTGCCTCGGACATTAGCTGCGTTCGCAAACCCCGGTAGTCTTCGCCCGTCAAGTTCCCCAGGGCGTGGTCAAGCTCGGTGCTTGCGAGTCCGGCGACGGTGGCGTCCCAGCGGCGCATCAGGTCGGCCTGTGGCGCTCCCTCGTCATACTCGAACTCGTCCCGCCGCAGCCCTGCTACGAAGGGCCACAGAATAAAGAGCGCGGGCAGAAGCGCGAGAAGTATTGCGATTGCGACTATCATATTCGGTCAAGCGCCTTTGAAATTCGGCTTTGCTGTCGGATTGACTATCTGGCACGATTCTGAAAAACCGTTCTTAAGGTATTTTACACAGATGCTTCAATTATACTAAGCATCCGGACCGGATACAGAGGCTTTTCTGCATATTAGTCAGAGTATCAGGATCGGAACGGCCGTGTGCTTTCAGCACAACTTCCCTGGCTCCGACTCAGCTGATTTGTTATGAGCCCTTGATTATGGTTACCATAAAGACTATCCTCTCTCAGTAAGTGGCCACTTGGAGATGGGGGAGTGTCGGAATTGGTAGACGAGCATGACTTAGGATCATGTGCCGAAAGGCGTGGGAGTTCGAGTCTCCCCTTCCCCACCATCTCACCGCTCGGTAAATAGTGGCCCGGCGGGACCGCGTATCAGACCCTCCCGGTATCATCATTTGAGTGGTGCGCCCAAAATGACCGGAAGGGCCCACGCTGTCCATTCACGCATACTGAGAGTGTGATAGCGGCATAGATGGCGAAGCTATACGTTGCTTTTCTGGTATTGGCATTAGCTGCAATATGGCTGCTTCTGCTTCCCCACAACTTTTCTACCGCCCAAACCGACGCCGTCAGGTTTGAATCTAATGCGGTAGAAGGCCAGACCTTTGAATATCCATTTGGTTATGCTATCGAGGCGCTGGAACTCCCCGATGCTTCTGGTGGAAGCGGAAGCTATGTGTACTCTCTTACGCCCGATGTACCGGGGCTGATTTTCAATGATGCTACTCGGATGCTGTCGGGTACGCCTTCCACGTTTGGCATATATGAAATGGTCTATACGGCTGTGGATTCAGACCATGATATGGATTTTGCTACGCTGGAATTTAAAGTTTCCATCAAACCCGGCAGCGTTAAGAACATTCGCGCAACGGTCAACACGGATCCTGCAAGCGTCATACTGACATGGGACGCGACCGCGGGAGCTACAAGATATTACATAGATCGCGGTTTGGGTTCATACACGCTGGAGAACTTCGACGGAGAAAATATATGTAGCTGCGATACTACGAACACTTACACAGATTCAGAAGTAGCACTTGGTGAAACCTATACCTACTTGTTCCAGGCGCAAGTTTCGGATGGATACAGTTCCTCCTACTCACCCCGCGAACTCTTTACTTTAACAGTTGAGGCTTCCATACCCACCCCGACACCAACCCCAACCGCGACGCCAACTCCCGTACCCACCGCGACATTCACGCCGACGCCGACCCACACGCCAACGGTCACGCCAACGCCGATTCCAAGTTTCGATGAAAACCACACAGATCAATACGACGCCACCTTTCCGGTAGGTGAGCGGATCGAACCCGTGACCCTGCCCCAGGCGACCGGCGGCAGCGGCATCTTCACATATGATCTGGCGCCCGAAGTGCCGGGACTGGCCTTTGACACAACTACCCGTACCCTCTCAGGCACACCGACCCTGTTAGGCGAGTATGCAATGACCTACACGGCCACCGACTCCGCCCTTGGAATGGGAACTACCACTCTGATGTTCACAATAATCGTATCGCCCTCAGCGGTCACGAACTTTCAGGCGACTCTCATAGCAGACGACACACAGATCAAACTAACGTGGGACCCGATTGCGGGGGTGTCAGGATACGATATTGAGCGTTACGTGCGTTCAGAGCCGGGTGGAACCTTCGCACCCGACATGGCTTTCGGCCACGGTGGAACACAAACCGTTGAGGGGACTGAAACCCAATACATAGATGGTGATCTGACGGCCGGCAATGAGTACTTCTATCGCCTCTCGGCTTATCTTGAGTTGACGACATCCGAAGAACTATCGCGTGGTCCATGGAAAGAATCGGCAGACGTGTATGTCGAACTGCCACCTACACCCACTCCCACGCCTACCATTACGCCAACTATCACTCCCACCCCGACACCAACCGATACTCCCACACCAACTCCGACTCATACCCCAACGGCAACATTTACACCGACACCCACACCAACTAGAACGCTCACTCCGACGCCGACCCAAACACCCACGCCATTGCCAACTCATACCCCAACGGCAACACCTACACCAACTCCCATACCCACCGCCACATTCACGCCGACGCCGACCCTTACGCCAACGCCAACTCATACTCCAACATCAACCCCTATACCCACCGCGACATTCACGCCGACGCCAACCGCAACACCTGCACCACTTCCGACTCATACTCCAACCGCAACACCTACACCAACTCCCATACCCACCGCCACATTCACGCCGACGGTCACACCAACGCCGATCCCAAGTTTCGATGAAAGCGACACAGCTCAATACGACATCGACTATACGATAGGCGATCAGATCGAACCTGTGCCCCTGCCCGAGGCGACTGGCGGCAGCGGCATCTTCACATATGATCTGGCGCCCGAAGTGCCGGGGCTGGCCTTTGACACAACTACCCGTACCCTCTCAGGCACACCGACCCTGGTCGGTGAGTATCCAATGGCCTACACGGCCACCGACTCCGCCCTTGAAATGGGAACTACCACTCTGATGTTCACAATAATCGTATCGCCCTCAGCGGTCACGAACTTTCAGGCGACTCTCATAGCAGACGACACACAGATCAAACTAACGTGGGACCCGATGGCGGGGGTGTCAGGATACGATATTGAGCGTTACGTGCGTTCAGAGCCGGGTGGAACCTTCGCACCCGACATGGCTTTCGGCCACGGTGGAACACAAACCGTTGAGGGGACTGAAACCCAATACATAGATGGTGATCTGACGGCCGGCAATGAGTACTTCTATCGCCTCTCGGCTTATCTTGAGTTGACGACATCCGAAGAACTGCCGCGTGGTCCATGGAAAGAATCGGCAGACGTGTATGTCGAACTGCCACCTACACCCACTCCCACGCCTACCATTACGCCAACTATCACTCCCACCCCGACACCAACCGATACTCCCACACCAACTCCGACTCATACCCCAACGGCAACATTTACACCGACACTCACACCAACTAGAACGCTCACTCCGACGCCGACCCAAACACCTACACCACTTCCGACTCATACCCCAACCGTGACGCCAACACCAACTTCTACCCCGACCGCCACGCTCACGCCGACTCCAACCTCAACACCCACGCCTATTCCAACTCATACCCCGATACCCACTGCGACCTTCACTCCTACTCCAACCCATACGCCAACGGTCACACCAACCCCGATTCCGGCTTTCAATGAAAGCGATTCAGTTCAATTTGACGCCACCTTTCCGGTAGATGATCAGATCGAACCCGTGACCCTGCCCGAGGCGACTGGCGGCAGCGGCGTCTTCGTATACTCACTTGCGCCAGAAGTGCCGGGGCTGACCTTCGCTACCACCACCCACACACTCTCAGGCACGCCGACCCTGGTGGGCGAGTATCCAATGACCTACACGGCCACCGACTCCGCCCCTGGAATGGGAACTACCACTCTGATATTCACAATAATCGTATCTCCCTCCGCGGTCGCAAACTTTCAGGCGACGCTCACAGCAGACGACATACATATCAAACTGATGTGGGACTCTATTGCAGGTGTGACAGGGTACGACATTGAGCGTTACTCGCGCTCAGAGCCGGGTGGAACTTTCACTTCGGATATGGCTTTCGGCCACGGTGGAACGCAGACGGTTCCCGGATCTCACACTGGGTACACCGACGAGGAAGTAACCGCAGGCTATGAATACTCTTATAGAATTTCTGCCTATCTGAAGTTGATGACATCGGACAAGATGTTGCGCGGTCCCTGGTCGGCAGAAGTGGACGTGTATGTCGAACTGCCGCCTACACCCACTCCCACACCAACCAATACACCCACTGTCACTCCGACACCGACACTCACGCCGACCCCAACCTCAATACCCACGCCTATTCCAACTCATACCCCGACACCCACTGTGACCTTCACACCTACTCCAACCTATACGCCTACTGTCACTCCGACAGCGACGCTCACACCAACTCCAACCGCAACACCCACGCCATTGCCGGCTCATACTCCGACAGCGACTCCTATACCCACCGCCACATTCACCCCGACGCCAACAGCAACGCCTACACCACTCCCAACTCATACCCCAACCGTGACGCCAACACCAACTTCTACCCCGACCGCCACGTTCACGCCGACAGCGACCCATACGCCAACGGTCACGCCAACGCCGATTCCAAGTTTCGATGAAAACCACACAGATCAATACGACGCCGACCTTTCCGGTAGGCGAGCGGATCGAACCCGTGACCCTGCCCCAGGCGACCGGCGGCAGCGGCATCTTCACATATGATCTGGCGCCCGAAGTGCCGGGACTGGCCTTTGACACAACTACCCGTACCCTCTCAGGCACACCGACCCTGTCAGGCGAATATGCAATGACCTACACGGCCACCGACTCCGCCCTTGGAATGGGAACTACCACTCTGATGTTCACAATAATCGTATCGCCCCCAGCGGTCACGAACTTCCAGGCGACTCTCATAGCAGACGACACACAGATCAAACTAACGTGGGACCCGATGGCGGGGGTGTCAGGATACGATATTGAGCGTTACGTGCGTTCAGAGCCGGGTGGAACCTTCGCACCCGACATGGCTTTCGGCCACGGTGGAACACAAACCGTTGAGGGGACTGAAACCCAATACATAGATGGTGATCTGACGGCCGGCAATGAGTACTTCTATCGCCTCTCGGCTTATCTTGAGTTGACGACATCCGAAGAACTGCCGCGTGGTCCATGGAAAGAATCGGCAGACGTGTATGTCGAACTGCCGCCCACGCCCACGCCCACCAATACGCCCACTCCCACACCGACGGCGACGCTAACGCCCACTCCAACCTCAACACCCACGCCGACTCCAACTCATACCCCGACACCAACTCCAACTCCCACACTGACAACGACGCTCACACATACCCCAACGGCAACACCAACACCAACTCCCATACTCACCGCCACATTCACCCCGACAGCGACGCTCACGCCGACTCCAACATATACATCAACGGTCACGCCAACCTCGATTCCAACATTCACACCCACACCAACTAATGTTCCGACGCTAAGCCCTACTCAACTGCCGACACCATTCTTTGTCCCAACGCCAACCCACACGCCTGCATCAACCACAACCTTCACGCCTACGCCCACTCCAACGCCTGTCAATACAACTTTATCCACCCCCGTGTCCAACGGAGCGGGGAGTTCTGGACCGGCTCATGTCCCGCCTCCAACTGTCACGCTCACACCTGAGCCAACACATACCCTAACGCCAAGTCCCGCGCCGACTTCCGCCCCAATACCAGCCACGACCGTGCCTCCAACACCCTTACCTCTTCCTACCATTACCCCGACGCCCCCGTTCATCATCCTGGATGTGATCCCGGTGGTAGTTGAGGAGTCACCCAGCGAAGTAGTAGAAACTATTCAACCGAATGCCCCCGGTCGGATTATTTCACCCGATAAAACGGTGTCCGTTCTGTTTCCAACCCTATCCAGACCCCGCACCTTCCAAGCCGGATTGAGCGCCAGCCACAAACACTGTCTTTCAGGGGTCGCGTCTCCCGGCACAATTCTGTCCTGTGTCCGAGTGGACACTTTCGACAGACTGGGCAGAGCGGAGGAAGATGCGACTCTCGTGTCACCCGCTCGCCTGAATATCACCCTCGGTCAGGAAAGCGCCGGACTGTATGAAGACCCGTCCGCGCTTATGCGGGCATACAATATGGGAGGGATCAGTCTTGTTTTCAGGGAATATCTGGGCGAAGAGTGGAGCGAGATACCTTTCTCGCTAAATCTTGTTTTTGACGAAGGAGTAACTGTAAGCGCGATGCGTCGCCAATTCGGCATATTCGCCCTCACCGCCGACGTAGATATACTGTCGCAGGCAAAATCTCAGGATAGCGATACACCTGCCACGCCCACCATCATTCCATTGCCGGAAATCTCGCCTCCGGAGACAAGGGGGTCGGGAGCCGCATTTGGTCTCCTGATAGCGGGACTTGCCCCCTACATTGTAATGCTCTGGTATATGAAAATGATCGGTATGCGTAGATGACCCGGTATTCGAGAAGTATTCTGGGCAGGCGCTAACAATTTGTCTCAGGGTTGAAAGGCCCAACCCTCGCGGAGAGAACTGACGCCCTCCACTCCAAAGTAGAGGGTGTCGTCGTTGCGCAACAGTAGTTTAGCGGCCCTATGACACCTGTGGCCTGTGCTGAGACCAGGGCCGCGCCTCTTCAAAGGCAGCGGAGGCCGCCAGTACCGTTTCCTCATCGCCCGGCTTGCCTATGATGTGCAGTCCGACGGGCATTCCGTCCGAGTCGAACCCGCATGGGACGCTCGCCGCCGTGAACCCAATCGTGTTTATCGGGTGCGTAAATGGCACGAAGCCCCACGCGGCGGTCGGATACGCCTTCTGACCGTCAATCTCCTCCGGGTACTGGTCGGTGGGGAACGCGGTCACCGGCATCGTGGGTGATAGAAGAAGGTCGAACCTGTCGAACTCGTCCATGAACTGCTGAATCATGCGGTCGCGCTCTCCGAGCGCGCGTATGTAGTCTGTCATTGTGAACTTCGCGCCCTGTTCGATAGTCCAGCGCGCATACCAGCTGAGCGGGTCATCGGGGTCGTCCAGCAGGTGGCCGTTCGTCGCGTAGGCATTGCCCCCGAAGAAGACCATCCAGGTATCGAAAGGTGACTCCAGCTTCAGAGCAGACTCTTCCACCGCGCAGCCCAACTCCTCGAACGCCTTTGCGCCCGCTTCCGCGGCCTGCGCCACCTCGGGGTCAACGGGCGTGTATCCAAAGTCCGCGCTCCAGCCGATCTTTAGACCATTAGCGCCTCTATCGAGCGCGCTCACGAAATCAGGAACCGGCGCCCTGAGCGAACCGGCATCGCGCGGGTCGTATCCCGCCATGACCTGGAGAAGAATCGCGGTGTCGC
This sequence comes from Dehalococcoidia bacterium, assembly GCA_965197685.1. Lineage (GTDB taxonomy): Bacteria > Chloroflexota > Dehalococcoidia > Lucifugimonadales > UBA1123 > VXRN01. The sequence continues at coordinate 170,582 of CBDANP010000006.1, read as the reverse complement.
GCACCGTACGCGACATAGGCCCCTGCTGGCTTGTCAGATTTACGGCTGGAGGAGCGTCAACGCCGGTGTAGCTGGACACGCGCCCCTGCGTCGGCTTGATCCCGTATATCCCGTTGAAACTGGCCGGTATGCGAATCGAGCCGCCGCCGTCCCCACCCGTGCCGAGCGCGCACAGCCCCGCCGCGATAGACGAGCCTGCTCCGCCACTCGATCCGCCGGACGTGCGCTCCGGGTTCCAGGGATTGCGTCCGGGTTCGCCCAGCCGGTTCTCGCACGCGCCCAGCAGCCCGAATTCAGGCGTATTCGTCTTGCCGAGCATGACCGCTCCTGCGCTCAAGACCTTCTCGACACAGGTGGCGTTCGCGTCCGGTACCCTGTCCTTGAAAGCCAACGAGCCGCCGGTGGTTTTGACGCCTTTCGTCATCTGGAGGTCTTTTATGGAGATGGGCAGACCGTGCAGCGCGCCCAGGCTCTCGCCCCTGGCAGCGGCCTCGTCCGCCATCCTCGCGTGGCCAAGCGCGATCTCAGGTGTGGGAGTCAGGTAGGCGTTGAGCTGCCCGTCCAGACTCTCCATGCGAGAGAGATACAGTTCCGTAAGCTCCACCGAGCTTATCTGCTTGTCCGCCATCAGCCCTGCCAGTTCATGCGCAGGCGCGAATGCGAGATTATCATCGTTGTTGGGCATTGGGAACTCCTTGGATAAATGTTCACAAAACGAATCATCGGATTAGTTGTATTTCCAGGTTCAGTGGAATTTCTGGCCAAACACGTTCCAGTCATAACTGGCGAATCGCTAATCTGTCCCAGAGCCAAGCACGCCCTGTCCCCAAGAGACAGTCCGAATCTGCGCGTAGTCGGTCTCATCATCCCCGCGCGATAAGCTTGACTTTCATCAAAGGGAATGGCTCGTATGCCAAGCTCAGTCAACGTGTCCTGAACCGCATTTTCGCTCATGCCCCAGTCAGCCAGTTTGGTTATTACCTCTGCCAGAGTAACGGTATTGATAATCGCGTGATCGAGTACGGACAACACAACTTCCGCTCCCGGTTCCTGATTGATTATCGCCAGTATCGCCGAAGCGTCCAGGACTACTTCATTGTTCGCCAAGAGCTCTTTCCAGCAGGTAGGCTTCCATTTCCCGTCGTTCCTGTATCATCGCCTCTGAGAGCGGTATTCCCCGACTCGCGCATTCCGCCATGTACCTGGCTGACTTTTCGTATCTCTCCAATAGCGTCGCCGCGGCGACGTCTCCGTCCCACCTCGCTTCTATGGACAGATACCTGGCCGCCCTCTCGCGGCGTTCCAGTATTACCGCTTCGGAGAGCGACGCGCTTTCAGGAATATGTTTACTCACTGACCTTACGCAGTTGAGAGAGATTTCGTAGCTGAGCTGGCTCATTCTCGTTTAGGAATTCATAGCTAAGTGCGTAACATCAGTTACTCACCAAATCCCGTATCCGTTTCAAATTGACCTCCGTCTTTATGTCAGGTTCCTTCCGAAACTGAGTGGGTGGGGCCACTGTATCTTGCTCCGGCTTGGCCGTCATATCCTCAGCCTCCAAATTCCGTGCAACCTTCCGGCATTATCGCATCCCAGCCATCGGGCTGCAATGAACGGGATTCGAGTGTGGTATCATCCGTGCCGGAAAGCATACTCAGACAGTGAAGAGAGGACCGACTTATGAAGATAACCAACATCGAGACATTTATCGTTGACGCGGGCTGGCGGCCCTGGATGTTCGTCAAGGTGGAGACCGACGAGGGCATCACTGGATGGGGTGAATGCAGCGACGGCAGATCGCCTCACGGTATCGAGGGCACCATCAGGGACATGAAGCCGCTGCTCATCGGCAAAGACCCGAGGGCCTTTGAGATGCGCTTTCAGGATATGTACCGCATAACCCGCCAGAGTCCCGGAGGTATCGCCGCCAAGGCCATCGCAGGGCTGGACTGCGCCTTCATTGACATAAAAGCCAAGGCGCTGGGCATTTCGGTCGTCGAACTGTTCGGCGGCCCGACGCGCGAGAAGGTTCGCGTCTATTGGTCGCACTGCGGCAGTTCCCGCATCCGCCACCACGATATTCTCGGCACCCCGCCCATAGACTCTTGGGAAGCCGTGACCAACCTGGGCCACGAGGTCAAGGAGCGCGGCTTCACCGCGCTCAAGACGAACATCCTCATGCCTGGAGAGGACGCCACCTTCGGCGGCGGCTTCAGCGGCGGAATCGGCTCCACAGACCAGTACGCCCCGAAGTGGCTCGTGCCTCACATCGAAAAGCTCATAGGCGCTTTCCGAGACGCCGTGGGCGACGACATTGATATAAATCTCGACCTCAACTTCCACTTCAAGACCGAGGGTGCGCTCCGAATCGCAAAGGTCTTGGAACAGTTCGATATGCTCTGGCTCGAGATAGATATGTATGAACCCAAGAGCCTGCGCCAGATCAAGGACTCGACCTCGACGCGTATATGCACCGGCGAGAACCTGTTCTATATGCGCGACTTCATCCCATACTTCGAGAACCACTCCGCTGATATGTTCATGATAGACGTGCCCTGGAACGGGTTCAGCCAGTCCAAGAAGGTCGGCGACCTGGCCGAGGTCTATCAGCACAACGTCGCGCCGCACAACTACTACAGCCACCTGTCCAGCTATGTCAGCGCCAGCCTGTGCGCCACCCTCCCCAATGTTCGTATAATGGAGATTGACATTGACGACATACCCTGGAAGGACGAACTGACGACCACTGTTCCTGAAATCATAGACGGATACATGAGCGTTCCCACTGCTCCCGGCTGGGGCGCGGACATCAACGAAGAAGTTGCCCTTGCTCATCCCTGGGACGAGAACAGCCTCGCGGCGGGAACAGGCGGCTACAAGGTTCCACAGCGATAACCCGGACGCCGCATAACTCAGGGGCGGGCTTGTTTTCAAGGATATGGTTGCGAACCTGCCCCTCGACCACATCTGAGAGACTTATACACCCGATATGAAAGATCTGCTGCTCACCATTCTGAGAGACAAAAATACGTCCACCGCCGACTTCCGCCGCGCGTCTGACAGGCTCTCGTACCTGCTCTGCACCGAGATCATGCCCAAGCTCACGGGCGCAAGCGTCCGGGTAGAAACTCCCCTCGGCGAAACCAGCGGCGTAGCTATGCCGGAGGACGTAATGATAGTCCCCGTCCTGCGGGCGGCAATGACGATTCTGCCCGCCTTCTCGGATACGCTGCCCAACGCGCCCGTGGGAATCGTTGGCGTGGAACGGGACGAAGAAACCGCCCTGCCCAGGCTTTACTACAAGAAGTTCCCCTCAAAGCTCCCCCGTCGGGCCGTAATAATAGACCCCATGCTCGCCACCGCCGGCACCTCCCGCCTCATCGCACGGCTTCTACTCGAAGAGGGCCTGAAGCCCGAGTGCATCTACTTCGCGGGTATATTGGCCGCACCGGGAGGTATAGACAGGCTCGCATCGGTAATTTCTCGCGCCAACATCACTGTTCTTGCGGTTGACCCGGACGGACTCAATGCCCAGAATTTCATAACCCCCGGCCTGGGTGACTACGGCGACCGCTACTACGGGACCTGAGAACGCTGTCAACCACGCACATATACGCTTTTATTCATTGCAAGGGAGACAGACTTGACCAGGATTGACGAACGACGCAGAGACCAGCTCAGGCCCACATTCATTGAGACCGGCACGCAGAGCTACGCCGAAGGCTCCGCGCTAATCTCGATGGGCGACACCCGCGTCCTGTGCGCGGTGAGCGTGGAAGATAGTGTGCCACGCTTCCTCAGAGGGTCAGGACGCGGCTGGGTGACTGCCGAATACGCGATGCTGCCCAGGTCCACCCTGACCCGCACAAGGCGCGAGACCACCCCCAGAGGCCGCACACAGGAAATCCAGCGTCTTATCGGGCGGTCGCTGCGCGCGGCCGTGCACATGGACAGGCTGGGCGAGCGCACACTGACAGTTGACTGCGACGTGCTTCAGGCGGATGGCGGCACGCGCACTGCGGCAATCACCGGCGCATACGTCGCGCTGTACCAGGCGCTGGCGACCATCAGAGACCGTGGCGACCTGGACGACATTCCCATAAAATGTGCAGTGGCCGCGGTCAGCGTCGGCATAGTGGAAGGCCATGTCATGCTCGACCTGTGCTACGCCGAGGATCACCGCGCCGAAGTGGACTTCAATGTAGTAATGACCAATGCGGGCGAGTTCATAGAAGTGCAGGGAACCGCCGAGAATGGCGCTTTCTCCCGCCCCCGCCTTGACGAACTCCTGTCTCTAGCCGAAAACGGGATAGCCCAACTGTCGGATATACAGAGCGTCGTCATAGAGGACTGCCGGAACATTCTCTAAACGCGGACGCGCCTGGACAGGCTTGCCCAACATACCTCACACCGCTATCATACACTTGCCATACCTGAAAACTCCCGGCATGGAAGCATAAGATGGTCGCCAGACCCACAGCCGCAATCCGGAAACTATACAGCCCTAAAAACAGTGCCGTCTTCGACACGGATGGACTGACCGAAGACCGTGTGCCTATCGAAATGCTCCAGTCCTCGACCATCAAAATGGCCATAGTCGCCCTCGACTACATTCTGGACGGCGAAGAATTCACGTTCATGGATTCCAACCTTCCCATTCGCACCGACCCCAACGACCTTTGAGTATCCGTGGCCCCCGACTTCTACTTCTTCCGAAACGTGAACATCCCGGCCATCAGGGACAAGACTGCCTACAACCTTCGGGAAGTCGGCAAGCCGCCCGAGTTCGTTCTGGAGGTGGCCTCGCCAAGCACGTATGAGAAGGATCTGGACGAAAAGCCGGACATTTACGCGGGGATAGGCGTTTCGGAATACTGGATGTTCGACCCGACGGGCGGAGACTTGTATGGACAGGCACTGATGGGGTTCAAGCTGGTGGACGGGAAGTACGAGCCGATTGAGATAGTTCCGAACGAGCGAGCATGGCCTTATGAGCGGTTACAGCGAGGAACTGGGAGTGAGGCTGTGTTGCCTGGAGAGGTCAGGGCGAGATGAGTTGTCGCGCATTCAGCCGAGTCTCGTGTTTAATGAAGAGGACTACAACCCTGTGCAGTTGCTGTTTCAGGACGTGAAGACCGGGTTGTATATTTTGAACGTGAGGAGACTGAAAGCTGAGTATGAGAGGGCTGAGGCGGAGCTAGACGCCGAGCGAAACCGCGCCGAGGAAGCAGAAACTGAGCGACGACGGGCCGAGATGGAGCGGCAGCAGGCCGAGGAACAGAAACAGCAGATCGAGATGGAGCGGCAGCAGGCTGAGGAACAGAAACAGCGGGCCGAAGAAGCCCTGTTGGAAGAGCGCGACGCTCGGACACGAGAGCGGGAAGAGCGTGACACGCGAATATGGGAGTTGGAGGAACGACTTCGTCGCCTTCGAGATTAGCCGCGTCTCGCGTGTCCTGCTTAATCGCGACAGCGACGCATTTTATCCGACAGATTTTTCAACAGCCGAAATACTAACCATTGGTGCTAGTACCATTTCCATCTGAATATGACATACACCGACCATTTTTCGTCATTCCCGCGAAAGCGGGAATCCAGAGATTGCGGCAGGGTTCCACATGGCAGAAATATATGGACGCTGTACTAGTACCATTTCAATGTAATTATACTGGGTAGATATGTTCGAGTTTACGACGGGCGTCCTGAGTGGTAAAACGCCACTGTATAGTAGCGCAGGCTTCGTTGCGCTCCCGTTCGAGCGCGACAACCTCTCGCTTCAAGGTCTCTTCGTCGCCTATGCGACGGTTCAGACACTGCCTGCTGAAGACGCTGAACTCTATCTCCGCCATGTTCAGCCAACTCCCGTGCTTGGGCGTGTAGTGAAGCTCCAGACGCCTGGCTATGCGCCGCGCTTCAGACAGATCAAACGCTTCGTAAAGAGAGCCGAACTTGTGGGTGTTGAGGTTGTCCAATACCACACGGATTGTCCCCACGGCAGGGTACGCCTCGTCAACCGGCCAGCGCATCTGCTGAGCGAAGTCCACAGCGGTGTGTCGCCCGGTCACCTCCACGTGTCTCCACCCTCCTTTCGGTTCACAGAACATGAACAGGTTCCGCGTTCCGTTTCGCTTGTACTCGTAGTCATAGCGTTTCAATCGTCCGGCTCTGGGAGCTATGGGTGTTCTGGTATCTTCTATCAACTGTTTGGACGTCTCGTCGAAGCAGACCACCGGACGCTCCGGATCGTAGTCTTCACTGTACAGGTCCAGCACGTCCTCCATTCGAGCCACGAACTCCCCGCTCACCTTGGGGATTCACCACTCTTTCTTCTTCCAGGGCTTCAGTTCGTTTTTTTGAGTATCTGTCGAATCGTCTCAAGCGATACGCTCTGTGTAAACTCCATCTCCACCACCTTGTCAGCAAGCAGTTGGAGTGTCCAGTGTGTGTGTCCTTCGGGTGGATCGCTGCAAGCTATGGCTACCAGATGCGATTCCTGTCTGCCGTCCAGCTTTCGCTTCTGTCCAGGACGGGGACGTTCGTTTAGCGCTCTCTCCAGTCCCTCCTCACAGAATCGTTTCCGAACTCTGGCTACCGTATCAGCGTTCATGGAAATCGCTTCCGCTATCTTAGGGTCAGACATTCCCTCGTCGGACCTCAACAGCGCAAGCGCTCGCTTTACCTTGCGGGCCACATTATTCAGTTGGGTTCGTTCGGCTTGGGTCAGTTCGACCTTGTACTTGCTTACGGTCATGTCCTGGTACGTCCTCCACAGAAAAGTCACACACAAGACTAACCAATTTCTAATGACACTGCAAATTTACATGGAAACAGTACTAGTTTGAGACATAGTTGAAAATGCCACGGGGGTACTCCACTCTGTGAGTTCACACGCTTACAGAGGAGGAGACCCCATGGCTATCGTGGATTTTATCACCGAACTGTTTTGCAAGATAGACGACGAGATGAAAGACTTGCCCACCCGCAGCCAGGCAACACTATAGCTCATGCACGTCGCCATCGACGCCGGCGAACATCTCGATGTCGCCATAGAAGAGTCGGAGTTGAGACGCTGAGAGGAGCAAGCTACTTGGCGCTGGGGATGTGCTTGTTCATCCAGCCGAGCAGCCGCGACAGGTACTCTTTCCTGAGCCTGGGATGGCCTGTCCTGACGAAGCCGTGAGAGCTGCCCGGGAACCGGACGAACTCGACCTCCTTGCCCAGCCGTTTGAGCGTCACGAAGTACTGCTCGGACTGCTCTATCGGACAGCGATGGTCGGCCTCGCCGTGCATGAGAAGCACCGGCGTTTCGACGTTGGGCGCGTACGTAAGCGGAGAATGCTCGAGGAAGGCGTCCAGCGCGTTCCAGCGGTTGCCGCCCCACTGCACCTCGCCAAACCGCACACCGATGTCCGACGTCCCGTACATACTGGACAGGTTGATGCACGGAGCGCCAACGACGGCGGCCTTGAAACGGGTGTCGTGCCCGATGATCCAGGAACTCATGAATCCACCGTAGCTGTAGCCGGTGATTCCCAGCCTGGACTCGTCCACGTAGTCGCGCTCGCATACGAGATCGACCGCCGACATGATGTCCAGGTAGTCCTCGCCTCCCCAGTCGCCCAGCACAGCAGTCATGAAGTCCGTGCCGTACGTGGATGATCCGCGCGGGTTGACCGCCAGAACGATGTATCCGGCGGTTGCCAATACCTGCTGCTGGGCGCTGAAGCTGTCCGAGAAGACCCCGTGCGGCCCGCCGTGAATGTCCAGCACGAGCGGGTAGCGCAACTCTGGATTGAAGTCGGGCGGGAACAAGACCCTGGACTCGATCTCGAATCCGTCCCTGCTGTGCGTAAACTTTTCCAACTTGCCCGGAGGGTGCTCCTCGAAGTACTTCCGGTTGAAGTCGGTCAATTGGGCTACTGCTCCGGAGGTCATGTCAACAGAGTGCAGATCGCCCGCTGAGTCTGGAGGGACAGTGAGCGCGACAGCAGACTTGGCATCGGCATCGAACGAGATCTGAGACATCAGGCCGCCGCCTATTATCTTGCGAAGATCGCCTGTGCCGGCATCGACTTGGTATATGGCTGACTCACCCCGGGCGTCCGCAATGAACGATATGCGTCCATCGTCCGTCCAGCGCATCTCGGGTGCGGGCACAAGCGGAGCGTATCCTCCTGCAGGGCTCATCGAGTCGTCGGTCACCTTGCACGGAGCGCATCCGGGCTCGATCACGAATATCCAGGACTGCCAACCAGCCCCCACCACGTCGTTGTCCGAACCCACTACCGCTATCGAGTCGCCGGATGGCGACCAGCACAGCGCGGAGACGCTCGACAAGCCCTGCGACCTCAGCTCTATACCTGCCCCGTATTCCGGTACGGGGTCGCCGCCACCGGCCAGGATCACGTAGACGTCTGAGTGGGTTGAGATCTCGCGGTCGGGCCTCCGATCAGCGACGAACGCAATTGACACGCCATCGGGTGACCATGACGGGGCGCTGTCGTCGCCTTCACCGTCGGTCAACTGCCGCGTCTCGCCTGACTCACGGTCGACCACGAATATGTGCCTGAATGCCTCCCCCCTCCATCCGAGACCGTCCGCCCTGTACCTGATCCGCCTGACCACACCGACGCGCGGGTCCTTCTTTGGATCATGGTCATCCGGCGCGCGGTCCGGGTCCACGTCCGACACGAATGCCAGCGCGCCAGAGTCTGGAGACCACGCGATGTCGGTGATGCCTCCGGCAACGTCAGTCAGCTTGCGCGCCTCGCCGCCCCCCGTGGGCATGATCCAGATCTGGGACTTCCCGTAGTTGTCCGGGCGGACGAACGCGAGATGCCGGCCATCGGGAGAAAACCTCGGACTGGAGTCGCTCTTACCGCTGGTGAACGGCGCACTCTCACCCGACGACATATCCATGACCATGATCTGCGACCGCGTTTCCATGCTCTCGCTGTCCACGTGAGATCGCACAAGGGCCAGCCTGGAGCCGTCTGGAGACAGCGACGGAGAGGCGACGCTCACCAGTTTGTACACTAGGTCGGAAGAGATTGAGGAGGGCATAGCTACGGGTCCTTTCGCAAGATGCTAAAGCTAACTTAACCACCCGCAGCCTCAGGCCGTCAAGTCGACCGGGCTGCGAGGAGGCTGTGTCTGATTAGTTGATCGCAACAGTTACGACGAAGCCCAACGCTGCGTCAGTTGCCACCCGCAGCTGTTCACCGGACGCCGGATACCGCTCGACACCGCGACCACTCGACAGGAGACGCAGGAGTACCTCCGGTTCGAGACCCCAACGCCGCTGCCGCCCGACATACGGAGCTGGATAAACCAGAAGGACAGGCAGGTTTTGTAAAAGGCGGACAGAATCCCTGAACAACGACACACGTCGGGTAGCTTTTCGTTCCACTTCATATCATCTTTCTCCGGACGAAGACTCTCTGCAACGTTCGCCTAGGTATTTCCTATGTGCCCCGCATCGACTTCGCCGTGGTGGGACGTTGAAGCATTGTCGTGTTCCAATAACCGTAACTTAAGACCCAAGTATGGTACTTAGATTGGAAGCGAGGCAACCGTAAAGGGCAGCTAAGTCTAGGACCGAGGAAACGGGCGCGATACCGTCCGACCGGCGGATATCCAGCCATACGCTGAGGCATTCCTATGCCCGGCACCTCCTGAAGAACGGCATTCCGATCAACTGTCTCTCTCGCCGGCTGAATGCTCGTCGATACAGACGATTCTCATATACCTGGAGCTGGCGCCTGACCCGACTGGTAGCCTCGCGCCCGTGCCGTGATCATCTGGGGTTGTGGTTGACTAATGACATCCTAGGATGTGCCTGCAATCCAACTCGTTTCATATCCACAACTCCACAACCATTTGAGGACTCATATCTCTCCATGACTCGTCTGCTGGCCGCCTGGAGGCCCATGGCTACGGGGTTCCACTGGTTGCAGCGAGGGTTTTCGTCCGCATTTTAGGATATGATGGGCGCGTAGCGGAACAGCCAGACAGACAAGGCCCTTCGCGGGGTCAAGGAGGATTGACGTGAGCGAACTCAGGCGAGCTATCGTGAATACGGACAAAGCCCCACAACCGATTGGCGCCTACTCGCAGGCGATCAGGACCGCTCCCGGCGAGCTGCTCTTCATCGCCGGCCAGGTGGCTGTGGACCTTGAAGGCAATCCGATTGGGATCGGCGACATGACCGCCCAGACCAGACAGGTGTTCGATAATCTCGAAGGCGTGCTGGAGAGTGTCGGCGCAACCTTCAGCAACGTCGTAGAGTTTACCACCTATGTCGTGGGGCGCGACTCTGTGCAGGGATTCATCGAGGGACGCACCGAGGTGTACCCCTCGATATTCCCCGACGGCGACTATCCGCCCAACACGCTGCTGGTGATCGACGGTCTGGTTAGAGAGGAGTTCCTGCTGGAGATCTCGGCGGTCGCGGCACTGCCCTAGAAATGCGGAAGAATGAGTTTCAAGGCGGCGTAGGATGGGCGCTCGTAGCCTGACACTCTTCATTCTGGCGATTTCTTGCCCTCGGAGCGCTCCAATCACCTCATATTCGCCTTGTGTGAGGCCTGATAGACGCAACTCGCCTATAGAGGACTGCGCGACGGTTGGGACTTCAACCCCCACTTCAACTATCAGTCTCGATATCCTCACCAGGTTGTACGCAGTCGCAACGAACAGCCCACACAGCCCATTTCTCTCTTTTCCACGATACCGACTCCGGCGAAAGCCTTCCACTGTCTTCATCCGGTCGAAGATCGACTCCAAGCGCTTGCGTACCTTCTGGCTGACTCTGTAGCTCTCATGACAGGTCGTAGGGCCGTCCAGCGCAGACCATTTCTTCTTCTGGGGTATGTGGGTGTGAGGGCCCACGCCGTGGCTCCCGATGATTGACGGCGCACGTCCCAGCGCGTACCATCCCAGCAGCGGTCGAAGGTGTAACGTCAACGTCATATCCAGGAGGTAGGGAGTGAAGTACGACTACATCGTCATCGGCGCAGGGTCGGCGGGCGCGACCCTTGCCACAAGGCTCTCGGAAGACCCCAGCGCCTCGGTGCTCCTGCTGGAGGCGGGCCCGGACTACCCGGACATCGACAGCCTCCCCGAGGAGGTCAAATATGGCTACAAGTCCACCAAGAGCATCTGGGAGAGTGACCACAACTGGCAGTACACCGCCAGGGGCACCGAAGAGGCCGAGATCGAGATTCCCAGGGGCAAGGTGACCGGCGGGTCCAGCGCCATCAACGGACAGATCTTCCTCCGCGGCATTCCCGAGGACTACGACAACTGGGCGGAGTGGGGAAACGACGAGTGGAGCTTCCAGAAGCTGGTGCCCTACTTCAATATGGTGGAGACGGACACCACCTACCGGGACGATCCCGGCGACTTCCATGGCTCCAGCGGGCCCATCATCTGCCACCGCTTCCAGCAAGAGGAATGGCGGCCCGGGAACAGGGCCTGGTTCGAGGCCTGGCAAGACAAGGGACATCCGCGCTGTGAAGACCACAACGCGCCCGGAACTGCCGGAGTGGGCCCCATACCCCTGAACAATCCCAACGGCATCCGTTGGTCCACCGCCATAGGCTACCTTGGCCTCTCGCGCCATCGGCTCAACCTGACTATCAGGGCCAATGTGACGGTCAAGAGGATACTCTTCGACACCACCGGCGAACGTCCCAGGGCGACAGGCGTCGAGGCAGTCTCCGACGAAGAGACCTTCGTCGTCGAGGCCGAAGAGATCATCCTCAGCGCTGGCGCCATCGCGTCGCCCCAGATTCTGATGCTCTCCGGCGTCGGGCCCGGAGACCACCTGGGGGAGCACGGAATAGAGACCGTCATAGACTCGCCCGGGGTCGGACAGAACCTGGCCGACCATCCCCTCCTCAGCATACTGTGGGCCACGAAACCGGATGTGGAACTGCGCCTATTCGTGCCCAACGTCCAGCTGCTGGTAAGGTACACGGCCGAGGGATCTCCCCTGGAAAACGACATGATAGTTTACCTGTCCGCCGCTTCGGGCAAGGGGCGCAACATGGGCGGCAGGCACGGCGAGTTGGAGGGTCTGGGCGCCGGCCTCGGGTTGAATCTCGCGCTGTCCAAGGGCGAGCTCCGGCTCCGCTCCAACGACTTTAGGGACCAGCCCTATCTCGACTACAACCTTCTGGACCACGAGGAGGACCTCCGCAGGTATCGGGACGGCGTCCGACTGGTGGTCAGTCTGGAGGACCATCCGGCAATGGCCGCCATGATCGAAAAGAGGATATACCCCGAGGACTCAGACCTGGAGTCGGACGAGGCCCTGGACCTATGGATGAAGAAGTACGTGGGCACCGGACACCACATCTCCTGCACCGCCAGGATGGGGCCCAGCTCAGACCCAATGTCCGTGGTGGACCAGTACGGCAGGGTTTACGGAGCGGAGGGGCTGCGGGTCGCGGACGCCTCCATCATGCCCGAGTGCGTCCGGGCCAACATCAACGTCACCGTCCTGATGATAGGCGAGCGCGTTGCGGACTTCATCAAGCAGGGGACGTGAAGACCGGGATCCCCATCCTGATGTGGAAGGTGCAGGGCGTCTGATGCCCGACAGGAGCACGATGTGGGACGCTGTTCTGCTGGTCCGATAGCTGGGCGCCGCCGAGGTCGTTATGAATTCGGTATGTCATGGTGGGCCCTAATCAACCCAGAAGTGAAGGTCGTCCTCGATGATATATACGAAGACGGTAAAGTGGACTGGCCGCAAGACGCATGGCTAGTGGAGACACAGGCTCAGCCCGTTCTCCACTGCTCGGCGTCGTCCTCGGGCTCGTACCCGATCAGCTCGCGCGAGTTCGAGATGTCCCATAAGCGCCAGGTGTTGTTGGAGACGCCGTAGAAGATCGCGAACCTGACGCTGTCGGGCGCATCTATGCACCTGCGTACCAACTGCGCCAGGTCGCGGTGCGACAGCAGGGTCGCGAACTGTCTTGGGGCCTGCGGCCTACCCTCGCGGTTCAACGTCCCGATCCGAAGGCAGATGACCGACAGGTCGAAGTGGTCGGAGTAGTATCGTCCCGCAGCCTCTCCGAACGCCTTGCCTATTCCGTACGGCCCGTCCGGTCGTATCGGCATGTCCGACGTTACACGGGGGAAACTCGTCGGGTCCAACCCCTCGTAACTGCCCGCGACGATGGAGGCGTAAGGCTCGTCCTCCTCGTAGTTGCCGGTCGCGTGATTGGAGCTGGCGAAGATTACCCGCTTCGCTCCAGCCTGTCGCGCGGCCTCCAACGCGTTGTACGTCGAAGGCAGATTGTTCCGATAGACGACATCCCAGGGGCTGTCCTGGTCAGGCACGCTTGCGAGATCGATAACCGTGTCCACCCCATCGTAGGCGGGCAGAACCGCGTCGAGATCAGAAGTGTCGGCAACCAGGCTGGTGAAGCCGTCCACAGGCCTGACATCTACGCCGGTTACGTTGTATGAGTCCTTCAAGCCGTCCTGGAGCAGACCGCCTATAAGTCCGGCCGCTCCGGTTATCAGTACGTTCTTTCTGTCAGGCATATAGCTCTCCCGTGAACCGGTAATCAACTGCAATCAGTCCAGTAGCGCCGATTATACTCGAAGCAAGCGCGTGGGGCTACGATCCCAGCTATGCGACCTCATCAAGCTGAAATGGCAGTAGAGGGTGTCTGAGAAGAGGTTTTTTCGGGGATCGTCGTCAACTATTCTTGCCACTTGGAGTCGCTCCAACAGATCCAACTATCGCGGATCAGGTGGCGACGCTGAAATATCACATAGGCAGCGCGATAGGCTTAATGCATATCTCGCGCATGCGCAGTGGGCAAGCCGGCACATACACTCGTCGGAATCGGAAAGTTATCGACGATCTGTAAGCTTTCCTTGTTGTCATAAGCAGTATAGTGCGGATCAGTACAGCCTACCGATAGATGATCGGCCTGGGCGTCCAGTCGGAACCTAGTACCGTGTCAGTGTAGTTTTGTTGGGTAGATATGTCGGAGTTTGGCGCGGGCGTCCTGAGTGGTGAACCGCCAGTCTATGGTAGCGCAGGAGGCGTTACGCTCACGCTCGAGGGCTGCTATCTGTCTCCGTAGAGTCTCTTCATCACCGATGCGGCCCTTCAGACACTGCCTGCTGAACACGCTCAGTTCTATCTCCGCCATGTTCAGCCAACTCCCGTGCTTCGGCGTGAAGTGTAGTTCAAGCCTTCTGGCTATGCGCCGAGCTTCGGCAGGCTCGAACGCCTCGTATAGCGAACCGAACTTGTGGGTGTTCAGATTGTCCAACACCACTCTGATTGTCTCCACATCCGGATACGCCTCATCCACAAGCCACCTCATCTGCTCAGCAAAGTCCACAGCGGTTCGGCGCTCTGTAACTTCCAGGTGTCTCCACCCACCCTTGGGTTCGCAGAACATAAACAGGTTGCGCGTTCCGTTCCTCTTGTACTCGTAGTCATAGCGCTGAACCCGTCCCGGTTCTGCGACTATCGGCTCTTTTGTATCCTCAATCAGTTGTTTGGATGTCTCGTCGAAGCAGACCACCGGACGCTCAGGGTCGTACTCCTCCTCGTACAGGTCCAGCACATCTTCCATTCGAGCCACGAACTCCCCACTCACCTCCGGGATGCACCACTCTTTCTTCCTCCAGGGTTTGAGTTCGTTTTTTTCAGGATCTGTCTCACTGTCTCAGGGGAGACGCTCTCGACAAGCTCCATCCGAACCACCTTGTCGGCGAGCAGCTTCAGCGTCCAGTGAGTATGTCCTTCGGGCGGGTCGCTGCACGCTATGGCGACAAGGTGCGCCTCGGCTCTTCCATTCAGCTTTCGCCTCTGTCCCGGACGAGGTCGCTCATTCAGCGCGTTCTCCAGTCCCTCCTCACAGAAGCGTTTGCGCACTCGCGCCACGGTAGCCGGACTGATCGCGAGTCCTTCGGCTATCTGCCTATCGGATAGACCCTGATCGGTTCTCAACAGCGCAAGCGCGCGCTTTATCTTGCGAGCGGGCGACCTGCCTCCGCGGACCACACCGGTTAACTGGTTTCGTTCGGCATCTGTCAGTTCAACTTTGTACTTGCTCGCAGTCATGTCTTGCCACGTCCTTACAGAAGATTTGCTAGCAAGACTAACCACTTTCTTAAACTATTGCAAAATCAGCTGGTTGCGGTACTAGACTAAAAACCTCTTTCCCGACAGTTGTGAAACACTCACCACAAGACAACGCCGCCCTTGACAGAGTGAACGACCACCGCAAGTAGATCCTGGCGTTGGAGCCACAGTCCCCTTAGACGACTACGATGATACCAATACGAGAACTACATCTGACCATGTAGCTGAAAGCGGGTCTTGACTATCGGTAATCCGACACTCGCCGACCCTTTATGTACGTGCCAAAGCCAAACTCAGTCGGCTCGTATGGCCCTAACGGCTCGACGCTGCGACTCGGGTCGATACTCTCCTCCATCTCCATCCCCCAATAGGCGGCATTGACCAACAGGCGCCGCAGATCGGCGCTCAACAAGTCGGTGGCAGCGCCCATGGTGGTGCAGAACACTCGCGACGCCTTGCCTTCGTCACCGGTATATTCCTTGATCCAAGCGACGGGCATCGTAGCCGTATCGGGTTTGGGGTCGTCGTCAGGATTCATACTTGAAAGGACCTGGCCATCCATTAGTACCTGTGGCTTGCCCGTCAACTCGCTAACCGCATAAACATCCGTTGTTCCCCACACGTCAGTAACACCCTTCAGAATCGGATAGTCCTTTGATGATGGGTTGATCAAGGCGCGGGTACTCTCGAATCCGTGGTCCCCATGATGAGCAACCCATGTCTCACCCAGAACCTGACGGCCGAAACCACCCTCAAACTCCTCGTTAGTACAGTCATACTTAGCGTATGGGCTGCTGGTGTCGCGGCTGTACTGAAAGGCGTGTGTCGCCGTTCGCAGGCCCATGATGGGGCGTCCTGAATTGATGTAGTCGACAATGTGCTTCATCTGCTCATCGGGCAGCTCGCGAAAGCGGACGAAAATGAGCATGAGGTCAGCTGTGCCGAGCGCGTCGAGACCGGGAATATTGGTCTGGCGCTCAGGATCAATCTCACCGGTCTCAGGGTCGATGGCGAAGAGAACCGTACAATCGAAGCCGTGGTGAGTTGACAGGATCTTCGCCAACATGGGAAGCGCTTCTTCTGAGCGATACTCTTCATCACCGCTGACGAGTACGATGCGCTTGCCCAAGCCGGGGCCTACCGTTCCTTTGAATTCGAGCCATAGTTGATCATCCATGGGGATGTACCATCACCTTTCCGCACGTACCGCTCATTTGCAATCGCCAAGCATCCTCTCGTCAATTCTCCCATGGGTGTAGGATGATCTTGCCACACTGGTTGCTGGCCCTGGTTTCCAGCGCCTGTTGAACTTCGGAAAATGGGAAGGTGTGAGTGATCATCTTATCGAGCAGGGACTTCGCTCCGCGAATCGTACCCATCATGGCTTGGGTGTCCCGCTGATGGTTCCAATGCCAGCATCCATACACCGTCAATCCCTTGGCGTTGATCTCTCTTGCATTCATGGGGCCTCCCCAGCCCGGGGATGCGATTAGACCCCTTCTTGCAGCTGCCTTCACCAGAAAATCTGGCGCCGTCTCAGCGCTGCTGCATTCAACACTCTTGGCCACACCCTTACCTTCGGTTAGATCCATGATTTCCTCCAGCGCGCCGTCACTGGTTGGATTGATGACCGCTTCAACACCCATCTCTTTGGCAAGGTCGATGCGGTAGGGATTCACTTCAAGGCCCAAGACACGCGCGCCTCGATATAGAGCAATGGCTGCGGTACCGAGTCCAACTGGACCCAAGCCTGAGATCAACACCGTGTCTGTAGGCATGACCCGGATGGTCTGGTTGGCATTGAAAGCGGGACCCATACCGCAGCAGGCCATGCTGCCGTGGTCGTAGGAAAGATCATCTGGTAGGGGCACTAGCAGCCAGTCCTGCTGCACACAATACTGCGCATAGGTGGCTGTGCCGGTTTCAATGCCACAGATCGCATTGGGATCCTTCTTGTTTTGGCAGTAGATATGGTCTCCCGATGTGCACAGATCACAGACACCACAACCGCTTTGCGGCATCACGACGACACGGTCGCCAGGTTTCACCCTGTTCACGCCTGGACCGATATCGACTACTTCGCCTGCAGCTTCATGACCACCCAGGGGACGGATAGCGCCCCTTAGGAAGTGATGGAACTCGGTACACAGAGGGGCAGAGTATATCTTTACTTTGGCGTAATTCTCGGCGACCCGAGGATCGTCTGCATCTCCCAAAGCGCATTGACTCTTGCCGGTAACAACAACGTGCTTCATCGTAAACTCCCCAACTCTATTTCAAGAAGCCGCGATTTCCATACGCGTCCACCCCCGGGCCACGTGACAACTTCGGCACCCATGACGATGAGCTCAGGCTCGCGTTCACTGTATCACTTTCTTGGTGAACCCTCATATCGCTGACGACGTATAATGTTTGAGACCTCTGTACTGAGGCCGTCCATCACTTCCGTGATATGTCCACCAGCACGGGCCGTCCATAGTCCGAAGATCTTTGAGGAGAAAGTCATGACAACTTCCCAGCACAAAGTACTGATCGTATGCAACCAACGGGTGCGTGATATGAACCAATGGAGCTAGTTGATAGCATCGCTACGCCCGTATCCTCCGGTCCGTTCATATGGGAGTAACTGGGTCGCGGGAGCAGACCGTGTACGATTGTGGGGAGGCGTGTCGCCGGGACAGAGACCGAGCATGGCGTTGGTGCATTATGCCCGTTCGATAGCATGGTCCGGGTGTCTTACGACGGCATCATTGGTGACGCCCCGGTCAGGGGCGCTCCCGTTGGAAAGATTGTCCGAAGTGTGTGTCATCCTCCCGGCGACACGCCTACTTCACAATGGTAGAGGGCACGATGGATACGCACAACATGGGAGCGGTACAGAACCAGGGTCTTTCGGTTATCAGACAATCCCTGCCCAAAGCTCTTTCGTCAGGGTAGGAGACGCCTTCAATCAAATGTCGAAACCCGCGAAACCGAAGCGCGAGTCTATGGTGAGGAGGATAACCGAATGACCCTGGGTACAGAACAATAGCAAAGGAGACACAACCAGGGGTCTGCCCGATGAGTTGTCTCGGGTGAACCTGAAGGCGGCGGGAATCGACGTGAGGGCGAGCAGCCACTTCGTGGCGGTGTCGGAGACGCGTTCCGAGCAGCCTGTTCGCGAGTTCGAGGCGTTCACCGCTGATCTGTACCGGATGGCCGACTGGCTGGTTGAGTGCGGAGTGGAGACGGTGGCGATGGAGTCGACGGGTGTGCATCAGGATACCGTTGTTCGGAGTGCTGGAAGAGCGTGGATTTGAGGTGCTGCTGGTGGACCCGAGGCGTCTGAAGAGTGTGCCAGGTCGCAAGACTGACGTGCTTGACTGCCAGTGGCTGCAGCAGTTGCACACGTACGGACTGCTGTCGGGGGCGTTCAGGCCCGAGTCTGAGATAAGAAAACTTCGGAGCTACCTGCGTCAGTGCGCAATGCTGGTGGAGTATGCGTCTCATCACATCCAGCATATGCAGAAGGCGCTGACGCAGATGAACGTGAAGCTCCAGCATGTAATAAGCGACATCACCGGCGTGACCGGGATGAGGATCATCGAGGCTATCGTCAGGGGAGAGCGGAACCCGCGTAGGCTGGCTGAGCTCAGGGACTACCGGACGAAGGCGAAGCAGAAGACGATAGCAAGGTCTCTGCGTGGGCACTGGAGGGAGGAGCACATCTTCGAGTTGACACAGGCCCTGGAGCTGTACAGGGTGTACCAGCACAAGATAGAGGAGTGCGACAGGCAGATAGAGGCGCAGTTGGGCAGCTTCGAAGACAGAAGCGACGGTGGGACACCGGCCCCGAAGTCGTCAAGGAAGCGTAACCAGAAGAACGCGCTCAGGTTCGATGTACGCACACACCTGTATCGGATGACCGGAGTGGACCTGACCACAATAGACGGTGTGGAGGCGTACACGGCGCTGAAGGTGGTGAGCGAGGTTGGAATGGACATGAGCCGGTGGCCGACGGTGAAGCACTTCGCGTCGTGGCTTGGGTTGAGTCCCAACAACAGGGTGAGCGAAGGCAGGGTGATGAGCTCGTGGACCAAGCCGAGTGCGAACAGGGCAGCAGCGGCACTGCGACTGGCCGCCAATGCGCTGCACCGTTCCGACAGTGCGTTGGGGGCGTTCCTGCTCAGGAAGAAGGCTCAGCTGGGCGCGCCGAAGGCGCACAAGCTGGCTCGGATCATCTACTCGATGCTCAGGTACGGTCAGAGGTACGTCGACGCCGGTGCGGAGTACTATGAGAGTCAGCACCGGCAGAGGGCGCTACGCAACGCGAGGCGAAGGGCTGCGCAGCTGGGATATGAGTTGGTGCCGGTATCCGATGGTCGGCATGAGTCCCTAGGAGTTTCCCTTTCACATACGACGGCGACCGCGTGAGGAACAGTTACTGGAAAGTCAAAGAGTGAATTGAGCGATGGAAAGTCGGACCATCCCCTGTTCATCCGGGCGTAGTCCATTCCATTGCGTAAGGATGTTGAACACGATCATCAGATAGACCAGCCGTGTCTTGAAGCAATCCCAAACTCTATGACGCATCTTCTTGATATTGACATACCACCATCAGCATAGACAGAACAGTTTCCACCTTCATACGCTCGTTCCATTCGCCTCTGCGGCAGAGCTTGAGGATGGCAGGGTCGTGCCTTGCGCTGTGGAAGCCGGTGTCTCCCAGCACGACCATCCGGTCAATGACGCGCTCAATCAGGTGGTGGAATCTGGTGTCGTGAACGTTGGCGGTGTCGCAGTCCCAGGCTGCGACGAGTCCGAGTCGGTTCAGGACAAGGCAGAGTTTCCCTCCAACTATTCATCGGTGGTTGGACTTTCCCTTCTTGCCTATCTGTGTCGGGCTTCTGCCTTCTCGCACAGGATGTATCAGTTCGATTCCGTAAGTGTCCACGACGCCCAGCAGTGTATGGGAGGCCAGGAAGCGGTCTGTCCAGTCTTGATGGGCGTGAAGGCGGCGGAACAGACGTGTACGCTCAGGAAGACGCGGGAACATATCAATGTAGTTGGCGCGAAGCCAGTGGTAGAAGGCTCTGCCGCCCAGGCCTTTTATGGCGTAGAGCAGACCGATTGTAACCAGTTCACTTGGGTGCAGTGCCGCCTGGCTGTGGTTCGGCGTGTTTTCATCGCGTCATCTATCCTGCAAAACAGTTCGGTGATAAAATCTGTGATAGCCACGGGGTGTTCCTCCTCTACGAGTGTTGTTCAACTCACAGAATGGGGCATCACCGTGGCATTTTCAACTCTGCGTAAAACTAGCACCAATGGTTCAATGGCATCCACTGGGCAATAGTCCCATCATAAAGCCGCACCTGCACCTGGAACAGGGCACTCTTGTCGGACGCCCTGAAGTCCGCGACGCCCATCTGCCCACGGGTCCCATTTCCGTTGGAGCCTTCCTGCGACTGCTTATCGAGGACATCCCGGTGGATCCGATTCGCCCGGACTGGGAATCCATGCTTGACAGCTGTCAACGCCGAGTTACATTTAACCCACCTTGAGTGGATCCCACAACCGCCCCACCCAACCCGCTCGCGGAGCTTCCGGAACCCTGGTTGCAAGTTCCCGCAGACTACGCCAGGGTCATTCGGTTATCCTCCTCACCATAGACTCGCACTCTGTTGCCCAGGTTTCGACCTTTGATTGAAAGCGTCTCTTACCCTGGCGAAAGAGGCTTGGGCAGGGAATGACTGATAACTGAAAACTTATAACCGAAAGACCCTGCAGACTACGCGGGCCTCCTTCCCTGATCCATGCGACCCCCTGTCCGAGACACAGATTCACGGAACGGCAAAAGCGGTTGTCGTTGACATACCGATTCCCCGCCCATATCTTTGAATGGAGAGAGGCCACAACGACGCATTAGAAGGTGAGTTTCAGATTGCTCCGACCAACACAAGTCAAGCCGCTTCCCGGATACCGAGTCTGGATTCAGTACGCAGAAGAGGTTCCAAACATTCCCAGACCCGGTCTGATATATCGTGCCGACGATGCGATGCTGACATATTACGCTCCTGTTTCACTTTTACAGCATCAATTTATCATCACTCCCTTCATTTGACGATACCCTCTAGATACGTCCTGTTTGGGTTTCGGCCTATTAGCGTTATCTCAACTAGTACCATTTCAATGTAATTATACTGGGTAGATATGTTCGAGTTTAGCGCGAGCGTCTGTGGTGGAGAACCGCCAGTCTATGGTGGCGCAGGCTTCGTTGCGCTCCCGTTCGAGCGCGGCAACCTCTCGCTTCAAGGTCTCTTCGTCGCCTATGCGACGATTCAAACACTGTCTGCTGAAGACGCTGAACTCTATCTCAGCCATGTTCAGCCAACTTCCATGCTTGGGCGTGTAGTGAAGCTCCAGACGCCTGGCTATGCGGCGCGCTTCAGACAGCTCGAACGCTTCGTAAAGAGAGCCGAACTTGTGGGTGTTGAGGTTGTCCAATACCACACGGATTGTCCCCACGGCAGGGTACGCCTCGTCAACCGGCCAGCGCATCTGCTGAGCGAAGTCCACAGCGGTGCGACGCTTCGGTCACCTCCACGTGTCTCCACCCTCCTTTCGGTTCACAGAACATGAACAGGTTCCGCGTTCCGTTTCGTTTGTATTCGCAGTCATAGCGTTTCAATCGTACGGCTCTGGGAGCTATGGGTGTCCTGGTATCTTCTATCAACTGCTTGGATGTCTCGTCGAAGCAGACCACCGGACGCTCCGGATCGTAGTCTTCACTGTACAGGTCCAGTACGTCCTCCATTCGAGCCACGAACTCCCCGCTCACCTTGGGGATACACCACTCTTTCTTCTTCCAGGGCTTCAGTTCGTTTTTTTGAGTATCTGCCGAATCGTCTCAAGCGATACGCTCTGTGCAAACTCCATCTCCACCACTTTGTCAGCAAGCAGTTGGAGTGTCCAGTGAGTGTGTCCTTCGGGTGGATCGCTGCAAGCTATGGCAACCAGATGCGCTTCCTGTCTGCCGTCCAGCTTTCGCTTCTGTCCAGGACGGGGACGTTCGTTGAGCGCTCTCTCCAGTCCCTCCTCACAGAATCGTTTCCGAACTCTGGCTACCGTATCGGCGTTCATGGAAATCGCTTCGGCTATCTTAGGGTCAGACATTCCCTCGTCGGCCCTCAACAGCGCAAGCGCTCGCTTCACTTTGCGCGCTGACGACCTTCCCTTGCTGGTCACCTCCGTCAGACTGGCCCGTTCGGATTGTGTCAACTCAACTTTATACTTTATGGCGGTCATGTCTCGGTACGTCCTCCACAGAAAAGTCACACACAAGACTAACCAATTTCTAATGACACTGCAAATTTACATGGAAACAGTACTAGGAGGAGTTCAAATAAGGGCGACTTGTGAGAAGCTGTACTGCGGCAAGCCCGCCGTTGCCCAGGCGAGGTTGGGAGATGTAGCTGTGGCGAGGGCCTGCTTGGACCATGCGCCCGATTTGATCGAGTTCATCGGCACTATATTGGGCTGGTCTCTCACAATTGGGCTGGTCTCTCACACTGTAAGTCAGAATGAAACAGGCTAGTACTGTTTCCATGTAAATTTGCAGTGTCATTAGAAATTGGTTAGTCTTGTGTGTGACTTTTCTGTGGAGGACGTACCAGGACATGACCGTAAGCAAGTACAAGGTCGAACTGACCCAAGCCGAACGAACCCAACTGAATAATGTGGCCCGCAAGGTAAAGCGAGCGCTTGCGCTGTTGAGGTCCGACGAGGGAATGTCTGACCCTAAGATAGCGGAAGCGATTTCCATGAACGCTGATACGGTAGCCAGAGTTCGGAAACGATTCTGTGAGGAGGGACTGGAGAGAGCGCTCAACGAACGTCCCCGTCCTGGACAGAAGCGAAAGCTGGACGGCAGACAGGAAGCGCATCTGGTTGCCATAGCTTGCAGCGATCCACCCGAAGGACACACTCACTGGACACTCCAACTGCTTGCTGACAAAGTGGTGGAGATGGAGTTTGCACAGAGCGTATCGCTTGAGACGATTCGGCAGATACTCAAAAAAACGAACTGAAGCCCTGGAAGAAGAAAGAGTGGTGTATCCCCAAGGTGAGCGGGGAGTTCGTAGCTCGAATGGAGGACGTGCTGGAACTGTACAGTGAAGACTACGATCCGGAGCGTCCGGTGGTCTGCTTCGACGAGACATCCAAACAGTTGATAGAAGATACGAGGACACCCATAGCTCCCAGAGCCGGACGATTGAAACGCTATGACTGCGAATACAAACGAAACGGAACGCGGAACCTGTTCATGTTCTGTGAACCGAAAGGAGGGTGGAGACACGTGGAGGTGACCGAGCGTCGCACCGCTGTGGACTTCGCTCAGCAGATGCGCTGGCCGGTTGACGAGGCGTACCCTGCCGTGGGGACAATCCGTGTGGTATTGGACAACCTCAACACCCACAAGTTCGGCTCTCTTTACGAAGCGTTCGAGCTGTCTGAAGCGCGCCGCATAGCCAGGCGTCTGGAGCTTCACTACACGCCCAAGCATGGAAGTTGGCTGAACATGGCTGAGATAGAGTTCAGCGTCTTCAGCAGACAGTGTTTGAATCGTCGCATAGGCGACGAAGAGACCTTGAAGCGAGAGGTTGCCGCGCTCGAACGGGAGCGCAACGAAGCCTGCGCTACCATAGACTGGCGGTTCTCCACCACGGACGCTCGCGCTAAACTCGAACATATCTACCCAGTATAATTACATTGAAATGGTACTAGGGTAGTTCGCCCTATAACCTTTATGTCAACTAGGCGAAAGGCCGCACTTTAATCGTTATGTAAAGTCTGAGGAAACAGCGGAACAGAACACTATGTCAGGACGGCAGCCCCTCCAACGTGTACAGCAACACGAGGAAAAGCTTCTCCGATTAGCGGGGGCCATGTGTTGGGCAGATGACGTTCAACCACGTCCCGCTGGTGTGCCGGCAAAGCCTCCTATGTGGCGAGCAGCCTATCGTTTTCTCGGTAGGCAAGGATCTTGGCATCGTGCTGGTAGACCGTCAAGCGGCTGGCAATGTCGCCTTGACCGATTTGAATGACTCTAGCTGTGGGATTACCTTCATACGAGATAATATAGATACCACCCGGCGCTGGTACCATCAAGGTTGACGGTTTCTAGTAGCCCCGGGCTTCGTCGGGGCCGGAGGGTTGCACGCCGGCGTGGAGGAGGCCGGTGACGGGGTCGATCATGACACCGCGGGGCCTGGAGAAGCCTCCGCCGGTGAAGGGCTCCGGGACGACCTCGACATTGTGGCCCATACGGGCCAGCGCCTCGACAGTCTGCAGGTCGATCCGGTGGTCGACGAAGGTCTCGCGCTCGGCGGCGTCGACGCTGGGCGCCGTGATCGCCTCCTGGATTCTCATCCCGAAGTCGATCACGTTGGAGATGACGTGGGCGATGCGGCAGATGATCCTGCGGCCGCCGGGCGCTCCGACGGTGAGGAAGGGCTTGCCGTCCCTGAGCAGCAGCACGGGCGCCATGTTGTTCATCCCACGCTTATACCCTGCGATCGAGTTCGCCGCACCGGGCATTGGATTGAAGACGACCATGCCGTTGGTGAGGAGCACGCCGGTGCCGGGCACAACGACGCCTGAGCCGAAGCCTCCCACCGCGGTCTGCGTGCAGGCGACCATGTTCCTGTCGCGGTCTATGACGCTGAGGTGGGTGGTGCAGTCGCCCTCGCTCGGGGGCGACGCGGGGGCGGCGCGCTCCGGCCGCGGCTGCGGGTCGTAGTGCCATGGGTCGTGCAGGGGACTGTCGGCGTAGGCAACCCACGGCTGCAACTCGCGTTCCTCCTCCAGCTTGGCAGCCTCGCGGTCGATGGAGAGGGCGATCTCCCGGGCGTACTCGGGGGAGAGGATTCCGTCGAGCGGCGCCGGCTTGAAGTCAGGGTCTCCGACGAAGCTGTAGCGGTCGGCGAAGGCGTGCCTGGCCGCCTCCGTGAACAGGTGCAAGCGCTCTGGGGAGGCGTGCGCGAGGCGGCGCAGATCGAAGCTCTCAAGGATGTTGAGGATCTGCAGATTCGTGATCGTGCCGGACGGCGCGGGGGAGCCGAGTAGTTCGTACCCCCTGTAGGAGGCGCTTACCGGTTCGAGAACCTGCGCCTCGTAGTCGGCGAGGTCCTTCGCGCTGAGGACGCCGCCGTTTCGTCTCATCTCCTCGTCGATGGCGGCCGCGACCTCTCCTCGGTACAGGGCGTCCTTGCCCTCTCTGCCGATCCGTTCGAGGGTGTCGGCAAGGTCCCGCTGGACGATCTGCGCGCCGGGCGGCGGAGGGTATCGGTCCGTCAGGAAGATGCACGCCGCCTCGCCATACCGGACCAAGTCGGGCATATGTCTGGCGATCATCAGGCAGGTGGTGGGGTCGGCCTCGAACCCCTCCCTGGCGTAGTGGACGGCCGGCTCCAGCAACTGCTCCAGCGGGAGGACGCCGAACAGTTCGTGGGCGCGACACATGCCGGCCGTGACCCCCGGCACGCCTATCGAGCGGTGTCCGACGGCGTTGGCGCGGTCCTCAACCTCGTATATCCCGTTGCCCTCGACCGTCTGGCCGATGATACGGAACATATCGGCGGCCGCGGCCCTAGGGGCTCGGTGGCCGTAGTCGACGGCTACAGTGCGACCCTCCGCGGTCATGTGGACGATCATCTGACCGTGGCCGGCGATGGAGGAGTTCCACGGCTCGATCACGTTGAGGCAGAAGCCGGTGGCGACGGCGGCGTCCACGGCGTTTCCGCCGCTCTTGAGTACGTCGACTCCGACCTGGGCGGCGATCGGGTGCGCAGTTGCGACAGCGCCGCGCTCGACGACGACCTCGTCCTTGTCGGGCCGCCAGACGCTGCGTGTGTTCAACGGCCCAGATCCCCCAGCACGACGTGGGCGGCGTTGTGCCCGGGCGCGCCCGTCACCTCACCACCGGGATGCGTCCCGGCGCCGCACAGGTAGAGGCCCTCGACCGGTGTCCGGTAGTCGGACCACCCCGGCAGCGGCCGGCGTGACATCATCTGCTGCGGGACCATGTCGAGATGCCTTATGTTGCCGTCGGTGAGGCCGATGCGCTCCTCGATGTCCTCCGGGGTCAGCAGTGTCCAGTCAATTATGGCCTCCCTGAAGTTGGGAGCGTACTCGGACACCTGGTCAATGAGCCGCTCGCCGAACTGCCGCCGCATCTCGGGCCAGGAGCCGTCCCGGACATGGGGCGGCAGGAAATAGACCCACATCGAAAGCACGTGGCGACCCTCCGGCGCGACCGTCTTGTCGTACACGGAGGGGATCTGGACCTGTATGATCGGCGTCTCTGGGATCCGGCCGTTCCTGGCGTCGTTCCAGCTCCTCTCGCCCTGCTCTACGGTGGGGCAGAGGCTGATCATGGCCAGGTGCTCCGGGTTGTACTCGGAGCCCAGGTGGCCGGAGAAGTCGGGCAGCTCCCTCAGAGAGCAGAGGAACTTGGCGGATGCCGACTGCGTCTTCAGCGCCCTGACCTCATCTACGAACTCCTCGTCGAGGCCCGCCCCGTCCATGAGCTTGAGGAAGGTCCGTTTCGGATCCGCGTTCGACAGGACGACGTCCGCGTCCACCACCTCTCCTTCGACGAGCTCGACCCCGGCTACCCTGCCGTTGCTTGTCAGGATGCGGCTCACCTCGGCTTCCGTCCTGATAGACACGCCTGCCGCCTCGGCGGAGCGGGCCAGCGACTGGGTGATGGAGCCCATGCCGCCGCGGACGATTCCGTAGTTCTCGGTGTCCTCGCGGAAGGCGCTGTATCTGTAGAGCGCGGCGATGTAGGAGCTCCCCGGCGCGCTTATGTCACCCATATCCATCGCGCCGGTACTTACGGCCGCCTTGACCTCGTCCGAGACGAAGTAGCGGTCGATAAGGTCCCTGAGCGGGACAGTCAACAGCGTCTCAAGTAGCTCCTCCTCTCCCTCTTCGCGGAACCTCTCGGCTAGTTCGGCGAGGGAGGGAGGCGGGCCGAGGTAGTAGTCGCTGAGGATGCCGACGGCGCGATGCCACAGTTCGGCCCATTCCAGCCAGGCGTCGGCGTCCTCATGCGACAGCTTGCGGAGTTCCTCGGCCGTCTTTGCGTCGTCGTGCCAGAGGGTCAGCGCCTTTCCGTTGGGAAAGGGCTGGACACGCGACGGATCAATGGGATAGACGTGGAAGCCGTACCTGCGCAGCTCCAGGTCGTCAATCACCTTCTGTTGAAGGATGTGGCAGATGTAGGAGCAGGTGGAAATCCTGTAGCCAGGGAACCACTCCTCGGTCACCGCGGCGCCTCCGACGACGGCCCGCCGCTCCAGCACCTGGACGTCCAGACCGGCCTGCCCGAGGTAGCCTGCGGCGACCAGACCGTTGTGCCCGCCGCCAACGATGACGATCCTCGTCTTCTCAGCCATGATAAGCTCCTCCCGTCTGTGTTTTGGCAATATTAGCAGATTGAGGCGCGCCACGAGCGCGTGTAAACAGTGTGGATGTTCAATGAAAATGATGTTCCTATCAGGCTGCGGAAAAACAATTCTGTGAGATAGGATGCGACCATGTCGTAATGGAGGTGGTTGTCCCATAAGAGGAAGACACGATTCACGGGCAACGATGCTGGCGTTCATGGAGCTGAAGGAGCGAGTTCCGAAAGACCACCAACCTGCCCTTTGACGAGTGGACCGAAGCGCTAGGGTCTGAGAGGCTGACCGGCGCACTGCTGGACAGACTGACACACCACGTACATATTCCTTGAGATGAACGGCGAGAGCTACAGGCTAAGGCAGAGCAGGCAGGCCGCGGCGCTGCTGTCTTCAGGCTGACCCCCGACCTCAGTCCCCACCAATCGGAACTGACACTAATGCTGAACACTTAGGCCTCGGTGGTACACTTTTGCTCCGCCCCAGTTGTTGATGATCATCATAAGCGTCTCTCCTAACAGACCAGCAAGAATGATGCTCCTATAGATGTTAATCTGCTCTTCCGACTATCTCGGCAGGTTTCTGTAGGGCCGAGAAGACTTCGCGAGCGACATACCGATGTCGGGGCCTTCGGGCATATGATAGCGAGCGGCAGGGATCTGTGGGGTTGGTCCGGGAGAGCCTCCATCTGTATCGCCATATGTACGATATAATCCGCATATCCCTCTGACTGTCTGACAGGATACGGTACCCCTCGAACGGCCCGAGGGATACCCGGCCCACAGACATGGTATCGGGAGTGCAGTTCCACCTGACCCAGTGACGATTTGTCCCCTGCAGTCATTTCCCGTATGCTAATTGCACACGACCGCTTTCGAGACAGCCCTCAATGCTTTGCGAGGCACAGACATGAAAATCAGAGTTCCACTGCCTCTTCTTCTTAGCGTCGGCGTAATCCTCGGCGTGCTGCTCGGCTGTAGCTCAGATCCCGCCACCCCAACTGCCACCAGCGCACCAGCGCACCAGCCAGCGGCGGTTGTCGCCACCGCGGAAAACGTGTCTAAGGCAACGGAGGCCGTAGTCGTCGCGGAGAGCGAACCGAAGGCCGAAGTAGTGAAAGTCGGCTACGACGTGGGCCTGCGCGCTCCGGAATTTGGCATGAGCCTTGTGGACGGCAGCAGAGTCACCTCTTCGAGCCTCTCTGAGGAGGGCAGGCCGGTGGTCCTGTATTTCCACGCCAACTTTTGACCGACGTGCCGCTCCGAGTTGCGGAGCCTCAAAGAACAGGTCGGAACCGACTACGAAGACCGGATAACGTTCTACATCGTCGGAACAAACCCCTTCGAGAGCGTCGATGAGCTGGAAGCATACAGGGTGGAGCACGGCTTTCCCTGGCCCGTTGCGCACCCGGACGAAGGTATGCTGGCGGCGCTTGGCATCACCCGACAGGCATCCAAGGTAGCGATTGGCGGTGGCTGGACGATAACCCATCACTACGGCACCGGCAGAGGTGACTACGACAGCTGGAGTGCCCTGTTCGACGAAATCAGCGTCAACTAGCAGGCCGTCCATATTCGCTGGCGCCAGCGTCCTCACGCCGCGTGATGGCTCAGCTGAAACCTGTTCCCATCCGCGTCCTCGACATCCGCGAGTGTAAGTCCTGGAGGGCCTCCTTTATACGGACCGAGCGCGACACTCCCGCCGGCCGAGTCAACTTCGCTACAGGCCGTTTCAATGTCGCTTACCTCGAAGTTCAGGCCGGTCATTCGATATCTCCGGTCGCTTCCCAGGTGAAGCGCGACTGTCGAGTCCCCAAACCTCAACTCCGACCAGCCGGGAGATTGAAAGCCTACATGCAGTCCGATCACGTCTCCGTAAAACCCAACCGCTCTGTCCATATCACTTACATAGAGCATATACAGGACTTTCGTCACATTCATAAACGAAATTCTCCCTCTTCGAGATTGCGCGTCCACCAAGAGTAGATTAGAAACTGTGAACGCGTCAACGTGACGCCGGACAGCGATTAGGTCCCCGGTGACGCCAGGGGCAGGCGTACGATGCCTGCCCCTGGCCATATACCGGCTGAATCTTTTCTACTGAATGGTGAAAATCGTCTGTATGGACAGGGATACGTCCAGTTCGCCGGGGCTTATACTGGTTGATTCGTCATATGCCTTGGCGGCGCCAAAAGCTAGAGTTTCCGGGTAGCCACGAGACTGCGGACTTGCGACAGCGCCGTCGGATATGAAGATCAGATCTCCAAGACCCACCTCCGCCAGATCGGCGAAGTGCAGGGCTTTGCTCTTGGCGTCGCTGAACGCCTCTTCGCGGAGTTCCTCCATCACCGGGGAAAGGTCTTCAGCCGTAAATTGCAGTCCGTTGAACCGGATAGTGTCTTCGCCCGCTTCCGCGGCATCGTCGATCACCGTGCCCACATTATCCAGGTCGCGCACCTTCACAACCAGATCGTTGCTTACTCTGTATCCCACAAGTACCGACTTGCTTCTTCGAATGCCGTTTTCGGTCACCTCCTGCCACTGGTACTCGGGCCGAATGTCGAAGTGGCGCGTCTGAATGTCTTTTTCTTCTATGCCAGCAGCCTTGATCACCTCCAGGACTGAGTTCATCGCGCTTGCTGCCTCTTCTCGCGCCTCGGCGACCGTGGCTCCCATAGTCTCGATACCCATGTTGAGTATCGCCAGGTCGGGTTCGATAGACACCTTACCCTTTCCCGTGATGTGAATTTCTCCCTGAGCGTCGGTAGTAAGAGCGGGGGACGTTCTCTGCTGCGCCCCCTGCGCTATTCCCACCAGGGCGGCATTGCCAGCCGACATGCCGGCGGCACTGATTCTGGTCTGATCTCCACCGGGTCCGCCTTCGAATTGGCAGGCTGCCGTCAGAATGACGACTGAGACCAACGCGGCAATTGCCGCCGCTTTCCTGGTCCACTGTCCTGGTTTCATCCGTTGCCTCCTTGCATAATTGTTCCTGGAGTCCTCTGTTTGATCTGGCGATCTTCCTTGAGATTCCAATCCTATTTCAGCTTTCCCACCACTGTTAGCTGACCTGTGTTGCAGTGGCTTGAGATTAGGATCGCCCACGACGCTGTACAACTCCAACTACAATCGTGGCGCATTCAGCGAATCCTGTGCATCAGATCTGTAACAATCATCCGACTTCGTCGAAATCCTGACCATTTCACAGCACGGATCGGCGTCGCCAAACTCAGACTATGGGTTATGACCCGCTGACTTTCTTTACTCAATGCCACGAGTACAGCCCGAATATGTGGTATTCAGGATCTGAGGACGCACTGGAACTCGTGAGACAAAATATGGTCGTCTCTGTCTCGTCCGGCGATCTCCCCGGGAACTGCCGTATGATTCACCCTAAGTTAGTTATGTAAAGTAGCCTAGTACCATGTCCATATATTCATGATGGGTAGATATGTTTGAGTTTACGACGGGCGTCCTGAGTGGTAAAACGCCACTGTATAGTAGCGCAGGCTTCGTTGCGCTCCCGTTCGAGCGCGGCAACCTCTCGCTTCAAGGTCTCTTCGTCGCCGATTCTACGGCGCAGACACTGCCTGCTGAAAACACTGGACTCTATATCCGCCATATTCAACCAACTCCCATGCTTGGGGGTGTAGTGAAGCTCCAGACGCCTGGCTATGCGCCGCGCTTCAGACGGCTCGAACGCCTCGTAGAGCGAGCCAAACTTGTGGGTGTTGAGGTTGTCCAATACCACACGGATTGTCCCCACGGCAAGGTACGCCTCGTCAACCGGCCAGCGCATCTGCTGGGCGAAGTCCACAGCGGTGCGACGCTCGGTCACCTCCACGTGTCTCCACCCTCCTTTCGGTTCACAGAACATGAACAGGTTCCGAGTTCCGTTTCGCCTGTACTCGTAGTCATAGCGTTTCAATCGTCCGGCTCTGGGAGCTATGGGTGTTCTGGTCTCCTCAATCAACTGTTTGGACGTCTCGTCGAAGCAGACCACCGGACGCTCCGGATCGTAGTCTTCACTGTACAGTTCCAGCACGTCCTCCATTCAAGCTACGAACTCACCGCTCACCTTGGGGATACACCACTCTTTCTTCTTCCAGGGCTTCAGTTCGTTTTTTTGAGTATCTGTCGAATCGTCTCGGGGGAGATACCCTCAGAGAATCCCAACTGTACCACCTTGCCTGCAAGCAGTTGGAGTGTCCAGTGGGTGTGTCCTTCGGGCGCATCACTGCACGCTATTGCCACAAGGTGCGCTTCCTGCTTACCACTCAGCTTGCGTATGCGACCTGGACGTGGTCGCTCACTGAGTGCGCTCTCGAGTCCCTCGGTGACGAATCGCTTGCGCAGCCTGGCAATTGTGCTCATCCCTATCGAAAGCGCCTCAGCTATCTTCGAATCAGATAGTCCTTGGTCAGTTTTCAATAGCGCAAGCACGCGCTTGACAGTGCGGGCTGACGACTTGACCTTGTGTCCCACCGCGTTCAACTGGGCGCGTTCGGCCTCTGTCAGCTTGACTTTGTATTTACTCGTAACCATATTCAGGTACACCCTCACATAAAGATCATACCTAAGACTATACGAGTTGTTGTATATCATCAAAATAATATGGACGTAGTACTAGAAACCGAAAAACCCTGCCTCACCGTGCGCACTCCTTGAAGCTGTCTGCCAAATTGATACAGGTTCCCAGGTGTTCAGGGTCTTTCGATTGTTGCAAATCCCAAAGCCCCGCATTACTCGTCATTCCCGCTAAACTTGTCCTGGTGGAAACGGGGAGCGGGAATCCATAGGCCACTTTACTGACGAATCTGGATAACCGACAGACCCTGGCCCAGATGTTCCTGACACTTGCCTAACAACCACGATTAAGATAGAGTACCGCCTAGAATAGGTGCGGGTGCGCCCTATGCCAGCCGACCTATACCCGTAGATAAGAACCCCCGTAACGGCAACTCATATACCAAGCATCCAACAGGAGGAAAGACGTGACCACCCAATCGGTAATCGGCGAGAGCATAAAACGCCGCGAAGACCCCAGGCTGATTACAGGCAGGGGAACCTATGTTGACGATGTCCGCCTGGTGGATATGCTGAATATGGTTCTTGTTCGGAGCCCACACGCCCACGCCAGAATCGGCAATGTTGACACCTCTGCGGCATTGGACGTTGACGGCGTGGTAGGCGTATATACCGGCGCGGACCTCCACGAACAGCTTGGCTCCCTTATCTGCGGATGGGTCGTGCCGGACACCAAGGAAGTTCCGCACCCCCCGATTGCCATTGACAAGGTGAACTGCGTCGGCGACGTGGTTGCTGCCGTCATTGCCAACGACCCACACACTGCCGCGGACGCCGCCGAACTCGTCCTGGTGGACTACGATGTCCTTGACGCCGTTGTGGACATGGAAGCCGGCGTACAGGACGGCGCCCCCCAGATCCACGACGACGCGCCCAACAACATCGCCTTTGAATGGGAAATCGGCGGAGGCGATTTCGACGAAGCCGCGTCCGGCTCCGAAGTCCGCGTAACAGAGCGTATCGTCAACCAGCGCCTCATCCCCAACCCGATGGAGCCGCGCGGCGTCGTCGCCGACTTCAACCCTGGCACCAACCAGCTGACGGTCTATACCTCCACCCAGATACCCCACCTCGTCAGACTGTTGCTCGCCCTGGTGACCGGACACCCCGAACACCAGATCAGGGTAATCGCCCCCGACGTTGGCGGCGGCTTCGGATGCAAGCTCTATCTCTACGCCGAAGAGGTGATCGCGGGCATGATTGCCAAGAATCTTGGCCGGCCCGTCAAGTGGATTGAAGGCAGGCAGGAAAACTTCCTCGCCACCACCCACGGTCGCGATCACGTCGGCGAGGTCGAGATTGTCGGAGACGACGAGGGCAACGTGACAGGTCTCAGGGCGGACATTTTCGCCAACATGGGCGCCTATCTCTCAACCTTCGCCCCCGCCATTCCAACCTACCTGTTCGGCCTGATGCTCGTCGGCCCTTACAGCATAGACAACGTTCAGTGCAAGGTCACCGGCGTCTTCACCACCACAACCCCTGTGGACGCATACCGCGGCGCCGGACGCCCGGAAGCCACATATCTTGTCGAACGGATGATGGACCGCTACGCCGCCGAAATCGGCATGGACCCCGCCGAGGTCAGGCGGAAGAACCTCATACCCCCATTCGAGGACGGCCACGAAGTCGCCACAACGGTCATATACGACAGCGGCAACTACGAGGCCGGTCTCGACCGCGCCCTCGAACTCATCGGCTACGACGACTTCCGAAGCGAGCAGGCCGCCGCCCGCGAGCAGGGCCGATATCTCGGCATCGGACTGTCCACATACGTAGAGATATGCGGAATGGCCCCGTCCGCCGTCGCCTATACCCTCGGCGCGCGCGCCGGTGTCTGGGAAAGCGCGCTTGTCCGCGTACACCCCACCGGCAAGGTCACAGTGTACTCGGGATCTTCGGGACACGGACAGGGACACCACACAACCTTCGCCCAGCTTGCGGCGGCGGAGCTTGGAGTCCCGGTTGAGGACGTGGAGGTCGTGCAGGGTGACACCGACAAAGTACAGATGGGAACCGGCACGTTCGGCTCTCGCAGCGCGGTCTGTGGCGGCAACGCCATCCACATGAGCGTTGAGAAAATACAGGACAAGGCCAGGCGCATCGCCGCCAACCTGCTCGAAGCCGCACCCGAAGATATAGTCAACGAGAACGGCCAATACTTCGTACAGGGCGCGCCCGCCAACGCCAAGACCTTCCAGGAAGTCGCGCTCGCGGCCTACTGGTACGAAAGCCTGCCCGAAGGAACCGAGCCCGGACTTGAGGCCGTCAGCATATTCGACCCGCAGAACTTCACCTGGCCCTTCGGCACCCACATCGCGGTCGTCGAAGTGGACGGCGATACTGGAGAGGTCGAGTTGCAGAAATATGTCGCCCTTGACGACGTTGGAAACGTCATCAACCCCATGATAGTCGAGGGCATGGTGCATGGCGGCGTAGCGCAGGGAGTCGGACAGGCCCTCCAGGAAGAGGCCATATACGACGAATCCGGCCAGCTAATCACCGGCAGCATGATGGACTACGCCCTGCCCACCGCTGAGGACATTCCGTCCATCATCACCGACCGCACCGTCACGCCGTCCCCGACCAACCCGCTCGGAGTCAAGGGCGCGGGAGAGACGGGCACCATCGCCGCGTCCCCCGCAGTGATGAACGCCGTCATAGACGCGCTCTCCCCCTTCGGCATAAAGCACATGAATATGCCCGCCAAGCCTGAAAAAGTCTGGCGCGCCATGCAAGGCTAGAAGCTAACTTTCTGGCTCGATAAGGTTGATAAGGGAATTCAAATCAGCCCTCTCCGCTCTATTTGGAGAGGGCTGATTAGTAACTGACCTTACGCAGTTGAGAGAGATTTCGTAGCTGATCTGGCTCATTCTCGTTTAGGAATTCATAGCTAGGTGCGTAACATCAGTTAGTAATACAGAGCCAGAGTTGATCAGGAGAAAACGGTGAACAAATACACAGCCATAATCAAACAGGACGGAGACTGGTGGATTGGCTGGATGCAGGAAGTCCCCGGCGTGAACTGCCAGGAAGCGACCCGAGACGAACTACTCGAAACCCTCAGAATCACCCTTGTCGAGATGCTGGAACTCAATCGTGAAGACGCCATGGCCGCCGCCGGCCAAAACTACCAACAAGAACAAATCAGCGTTTGAGACGCTCAGAGATAATCACGCATATGAGATCCCACGGTTGCGCGCTGCTGAGAGAAGGCCGACGCTATTCAATATGGATTAATCCTGCCACAAACAGAAGAACTGCCGTCCCCAGACACAATGAAATCAACAGATTCCTAGCCGTGAAAATATGCGGAGACTTGGGAATACCCATAGTTAGACGACTTTAGAAAAATCCTACCGATTGATCGGGGGGAACCGAACAGTAGCGGATGGCCGACGCTAAAACTGAGAGAAGCGCTATGTACCAAACAGGAAGAACCATCAAGGAAACCCTTGACCAGATTCACAGGCATGATCTGGTTCTGCCTGCCATACAGCGCGAGTTTGTGTGGGATCAAAGTCAGGTTTGCCGTCTATTCGATAGCATTATGCAAGGCTACCCTTTCGGCGCGTTCCTGTATTGGGAAATTGAGCCAGGGAACAGTGGAAACTTCAAATTCTACGATTTCGTTCGTGACTATCACGAGAGAGACAAGCCCCATTGCCCTCCTCTACCGGAGATGCCGAACCAAAAACTTACGGCAGTGCTTGATGGTCAGCAGCGTCTAACAGCGCTGAACATCGGCCTGCGTGGGACTATGGCATGGAAATTGCCATATTATTGGTGGAGTAGCGATAGCGCCTTTCCTCAACGAAAACTTTACCTAGACTTGCTTTGGCATCCTAGTGAAGATGACGAAGTGAAATATCGCTTCGACTTCCTGACAGACAGTCAGATCAAGCTGGCCAATGATGGAGCCTGTTGGTTTCCCGTTGGGGACATACTGTCTATGAATAGTGGCGGTCCGCCTATGGTGAAATGGCTAAACCTGCACCTAGCGCAAGAACGGGTAGATCAGGCTTACGAAGCGCTGTACCAGCTTTACAACGTTGTACACACTGAGAAGATGCTGGCTTACTTCGAAGAGCGTGAACAAGACATTGACAAAGTTCTCCAGATTTTCATTCGCACGAACAGCGGCGGCACGATCCTGTCATATTCCGACCTGCTACTCTCGGTAGCGGTAGCCCAATGGGATGACCACGACGCTCGAGAAGAGATTCATGGTCTCGTTGACGACCTCAACCAGATTGGAGACGGTTTTTCGTTCACCAAAGATCTGGTTATGAAAGCGGGGCTGGTGCTGAGCGATATAAACAACGTCGGATTCCGAGCCACGAATTTCAATCATCAGAACATGGCCGTCTTTGAGGGTAAATGGGACGACATCCAGCGAGCGTTGACTTTGACGATCCGGTTGATTTCTGACTTCGGGTTCAACCGACACGTCCTGCGTTCGCATAACTCTATTCTCCCGATTGCCTACTATCTATATCTCAAAAATCACGGAGAATCATACCTCACGCATAGTCAATTCAAAGACGACAGACAGACCATTCGTGAATGGCTCATCCGAAGCCTTTTGAAATCCGGCGTCTGGAGTAGCGGATTGGATTCGCTGTTGACCACCCTTAGACAAATCATCAGAGAAAACCATGACGACGGCTTCCCCATAGCCCAAATATATGCGGAAATGAGAAGTCGGGGTAGATCACTTGTCTTTGATAATGAGGAAATAGAGGGTCTGGCGGATATGCAGTACGGCAACAGACTCACCTTCGCCCTGTTGTCGCTTATCTTCCCTTTCGTTGATTTGCGTAATCACTTCCA
Organism: Dehalococcoidia bacterium; assembly: GCA_965197685.1. Lineage (GTDB taxonomy): Bacteria > Chloroflexota > Dehalococcoidia > Lucifugimonadales > UBA1123 > VXRN01. Next base: position 133,598 of record CBDANP010000006.1, on the reverse strand, counting down.
TGTTGACCACATCTTCCCGAGAGCGCGATTCACCAAGACGCAACTCACTGCCGCTTGTGTTCCCGAATACAAGATAGACGACTTCATCCAACGCCGGGACGGACTCGCCAATCTCCAACTACTCGAAGGCTCACAGAATTTAGAGAAAAGCGCCAAGATGCCGGCCGAGTGGCTGGCTGAGACATACCCGGATCCCATGAGCAGACAGGATTACCAGGACCGCCATCTGCTGAGAGAAGTCCCCGGGTCCATAGCTGAGTTCTACAAATTCCACGACGCGAGAAGAGAGCGACTGAAGTCAAAAATAAAACAGATGCTGGGAAGGCATGAGAATCCAGTATAATATAGGATACCCATAGAGGCAGACATCCTTGGAACTCAGAGGAATCATCTGGCTGGACGACATCGTTGATAAGTTAGAGTGGAAGCACAGCGTCCGCCAATACGAAGTCGAAGAAGCGCTGTACGGACGACGAATCATATATCTCTCGGAACGAGGTTACCGTGTCGGAGAAGATGTGTATGTTGCTTTTGGACAAACAGAGGCAGGGAGGTACTTGGCGGTTGTTTTTATCCACAAATTAGATAGCAGAGCCTTGATATTGTCGGCGCGAGATATGTCGAGGTCTGAAAGGAGAAGATATGCCCGAAGGTAAGACTTCTATATCCAAAGCAAGTTCATATCAGGAAATCGGAGAATTCTGGGACACCCACGACTTTACGGATTACCTTGACGATTCTGCCGTAGTTGACTTTGAGGTAGGCGACATTCGAACCGGCGAAATATACTGCCCTATCGAGACTGATCTTGCCACAGAAATACGGTCCGTTGCTAAACGCAAAGGCGTATCAGCCTCCGCCCTGCTGAATTCCTGGATCCGCGAGAAGTTGCGCCAAGAAAGCGTGTAATACACAAAACAAGAAGTCAACAGAAGCCCAAAGGGACCGCATTGCCCACCAAACCTGAATCTGACCCCGTCCGAGACATTGTCCGCGAACTCGAGTCCCGCGACTACATAGCCGACCCCGCCATCGCCACCTCCATATACATGGCCCAGGCACTCGAACGCCCCCTGCTCATAGAGGGACGCGCCGGCGTCGGCAAGACCGAGATAGCCAACGTCATGGCGCAGTTGCTCGACACCTCGCTCATACGCCTCCAGTGCTACGAGGGCCTCGACGTAACCACCGCGCTCTACGAGTGGAACTACGCCAAGCAACTCCTCTGGATAAGGCTGGATGAGGGCAGCGGACGCACGTCGGAACAGCGCGAAGAACAGATATTCAGTCGAGACTTTCTTCTCGAACGCCCCCTGCTGGCCGCGCTGACACAGCCCGATAAACCGCCCGTCCTGCTTATTGACGAGATAGACCGCGCCGACGAGGAGTTCGAAGCATTCCTGCTCGAAGTCCTCTCCGAATTCCAGATCACCATACCCGAGATAGGCACAATACGCGCCAAGCACAAGCCTCTGGTCATCCTCACGTCCAACCGCACCCGCGATCTATCCGACGCCCTCCGGCGCCGCTGCCTCTATCTCTGGATAGACTACCCCGACCTGGAAAAAGAGTTGCGAATCGTCCGCCGCAAGGTCGAGGGCATTGATGCCAAACTCGCCAGGCAGATCTGCCGATTCGTCGAGAACGCCCGCGAAGCCGGACTCGAAAAAGTCCCGGGCGTATCCGAGACCCTCGACTGGGCGAAGGCCATGGTCATTCTGCACTACGATCACCTCGACAGGGAAGCCGTCGGGCGAACCCTGGGAACGCTGGTCAAAGACGCCGACGACCTGGACCGCTTCCGTGAGGAGACCATAGACCGCATCATCGCGCTCGTTGTGGACTAATGCCATTTCTACCTGAATATGCCATACACCGTCCATTTTCCGCTATTCCCGCGAAATCGGGAATCCATAGACACGCGCCGGTTGCTACACTTCAGTTTAGACCCGCCTGTCACAGTCTCAATATAATCTCTCAGCGGGGAGCCCATCTTCCAGTGTTGACCAAGCCAGCAGCGCACATTTGATACGTACAGGAAAATCACGGACTTTAACCAAGGCGCCTAGATCGCCAAGACCGACCAACTGTTGCGGCGCAGGCTCGGGACCCTGCATTGTCCTGTGAAAACGGGCTGAAAGTTCATCGGCCTCGTCCAGTGTCAGGCCCTTGATGGCCTCCGAGAGCATAGAACCTGTGGCCTGGTTTATCGAACAGCCCTCTCCCTGAAATCCCACCTCGACAACACGGGCTTCCGCGTTCAGCCTGATTTGAAGGTGTATCTCATCCCCACAAAATGGATTGACGCCATCCATTACTAAGTCGGCGTCATCCAGCCTGGCAGGGTTGCGAGGGTTGCGACGGTGATCCAGAATCACGTCGTCGCGATATATCTGGTCCAGACTACCGGACGCCATCGGAGAAATACCTGAGCGCCCTTTTTACCGAATCCACCAGGGCGTCTATCTCTTCTTCCGTATTGTACAGATAGTGACTGGAGCGCGCAGTCGCTATAACTCCGAGTTCGCGCATCAGAGGCATCGTGCAATGGTGTCCAGTGCGAACCGCTATACCATCCCTGTCCAGGAATGTTCCAAGATCGTGGGCATGAGCGATTTCGGAGTGGAACGAGATTATTCCACCGCGCTTCTCGGGATCTCGAGGGCCGAAAATGTCTATGTCTTCCTCGAGTTCCTTGAAGGCGTTCAGGGCATGGGCGTTCAGTTTGACCTCGTGGGCGCGTATGTTGTCCATGCCTATCTCATCCAGGTAGTCCACCGCCACGCCGAAGCCGATTGCGTCCGCTATGTTGGGCGTTCCGGCCTCGAACTTCATCGGAAGGTCGTTCCACGTGGCCCTGTCGTACCACACCTCCAGAACCATCTCGCCGCCGCGCAGGAAAGGCTCCATGTTCTCCAGTATCTCACGCCTGCCGTACAGAACGCCTATTCCGGTCGGCCCGAGCATCTTGTGACCGCTCAGGGTCAGGAAATCGCAGTCCAAATCCCGGACATCCACGGCAAGATGAGGCGCGCTTTGAGTGGCGTCAATCAGCACAGTCGCCCCGACCGCGCGAGCCTTGGCGGCCAGTTCCTTGACCGGGTTCAAGATGCCGATACCGTTGGACATATGCACAACCGCCAACAGCTTTGTGCGAGGCGTGATAAATTCGTCGACGCGCGACATATCCAGGCTCTGGTCATCATCGGACATAGGCATGATTCTGAGTTTCGCGCCCTTGTCCGCCGCGACCTTCTGCCACGGCACCAGGTTGGAGTGGTGTTCGTAGGGCGTTACGACTATCTCATCACCTTCCCGGATGTTCTCCTGCGCCCAGGTGTGCGCTACTAGGTTCAGCGACTCGGAGGCGTTGCGCGTCCAGATGATCTCCTCCGGGTGTTCAGCGCCGATGAAGCGGGCTATCTTGGCGCGCGCGCCTTCGTAGAGTTCGGTCGCTTCCTGGCTGAGAGCGTGAACTCCGCGATGAACGTTGGCGTTGGAGCATTCGTAGTAGTCCACCAACGCCTGTATGACCTGACGTGGTTTCTGGGTCGTGGCGGCATTGTCCAGATATACCAGAGGCTTGCCATAGACCTTCCGGGACAGGATAGGGAAATCTTCCCGGACCTTCTGCACGTCAAACATTTTTCAGTATCCTCGCGATCCTGGATGGAGATTTGGGAACAACGGCTAAACGTCCAACTCGATATCGTCGCCTTCTACACGAACCGGAAATGTATCAACCGGAACAACCGCGGGCAGGGCGGTCGCGCGCCCGGTTCGAACGTCGAAGCGGGCGCCGTGCCGAGGGCATTCTATCTCGCAGCCTTCGAGAAATCCCTGCTCCAACGAGCCTTCATCGTGCGTACAGACGTCGTCTATCGCGTAGAAAGAGCCGTCCACGTTGCACACTGCTATGGCCCTGTCGCCTATCTCATAAACCTTCGATTCTCCCGCCGGAACTTCCGATGCCTTCCCTACCTTAACGAATGCCATTTCCTCTCACTCCTATATGATTCTAGTTTCGCCTGTCCTGTAATATCGCGGTCTGCGTTCCCGAGGCTCTGCCTCTCAAAATTTCCTGGCTTCTATCAACCAGATGGCCGATAGTCCTGGAATCGAGAATCCGGTACACCTCAAGCTCGACCTCCTGCCAGACCTCTCTCTGCGCGCAAGAGGGCGCATGAATGCATATTGCGGCATCATCGAGACAGAATACCAGGTGGTTCTCAGACGCTCCGAGGCAGTCCATAACTTCGCTCAGCCTGATCTCTTCCGGATCCAGCGCCAGGGTATGTCCTCCGTGCGGTCCGCGCTGCGCCTTGACCATACCGGCCTTGCCCAGCGCGTGAAGCACCTGTGCGAGATAGGGTTCGGGAATCATCGTCCTGCCCGCTATCTCACTCGCTCGCAAGGGAGCATTCTGCCGGTGAAGCGCCAGATCAACCAGCGCTCTCACTCCGTAGTCCACTTTGAGCGGTATCTGCATGTCTCCACTCCTTCCCAAAGCCGCCCGATAAACCCCGGGGCGCGCTCTATTCCGTGGAAACTTTTCTGTCGTTCTCGCTATCTATCGCCGACGCAAGCGTGTGCAGCGGCAGCGTAGCGCACTTTATTCGCGTCGGATAGTTGGATACGCCTTCCAGTATTTCCAGGTCGCCCATGATCTCGTAGTCCGGCTCCGCGCCGTCCCTATCCGTGAGCATATGACGGAACTCGGAAACCACCCGCTGGGCATTCTCCAAGCTCTGTCCCTTGACGGCCTCACTCATCATGGAGGCCGCCGCCTTGGATATGGCGCATCCCGCCGCGACGTATCCGATGTCCTGTATAGAGTCGTCCTCGCCCAGGTTGAGGTACAGTGAAATCTGATCACCGCACAGAGGGTTGAACCCGTCCGCCTCGCGGTCCGCCTGTTCGATCTTCTTGAAGTTGCGCGGTCTGCGATTGTGGTCCATGACCACCTCCGCATAAAGGTCTCGGAGATCGTTCATAGATTCGATTCCTTAAAATCTGAACTCATATTTTGGTATCGCTTCCAGGAAGGAGCGTTCGAGATAGCCGTGCAATTCCGGCACGGCAACAGTATCTATAATCTCCGAGGCGAACCCGAATATCAGCAGGCGGCTGGCGGTCTCCAGATCCACGCCGCGGCTTCGCATATAGAAGACCGTGGCCTCATCCACGTTCCCTGCCGTTGCGCCGTGTCCGCACTTCACGTCGTCAGCCCAGATGAACAGGGCGGGCTTGGAGTCCACCTCCGCGTTCGGCGACAGCAGCAGGTTCTTGTCCGACTGGAGCGCGTCAGTCTTGTCCGCGCCCTCTCGCACAAACACGGTCCCACCGAACACCGCCCGCGACCGGCCCGACAGGATGCCCTTGTAATAGAGCCTGCTGGTCGAGTTCGGGCTTGCGTGATCTATGTTTATGAAGTTGTCCATGTGCCGGTTTCCCGACGTTATGTACAGACCGCTCAGGTCGGTCTCGCATCCGTCCCCTATGAGAATATACAGGTCGTGCCTGCCCAGCCCGACTCCTTTGTAGAAGGCGCGCGACGAAAAGGCGCTGCCATCCTTCTGGTGGATCCTGGCTACGCCCACGTGATAGGACTGGTCGCTCTCGTCCATCAGGCGATAGTGCTCTACCCGCGCGCCCTCTTCGACTACTATCTCGGCGACGGCGTTGGTGAAGTAAGCATTGTCCCCAAGACCGATGTAGCTCTCGATTACAGTAGCGTCGGACTCGGAACCCGCGACGACCAGAACGCGGGGATGCGCGACGAAACTCTCTTCCCGCGTTGACACGAACGCCAGGTGAATGGGTCGCTCTACACTGGCGCCGTCGGGGACGTGGACGACCGCGCCATCGCCAATAAACGCGGTGTTGAGGGCGGTGAAGCCCTCGTCTTCGACTGGAGCTAAAGCGCCAATATGCCGTTGAACTATCGCGCCGTCCGATTCCACCATACCTGATAGGTTGGCGATAGTGACGCTCTCCGTGTCGTGAATGGTGGACAGTTCGGACGAGAACCGCCCGTTCACGAAGACAAGCGTATTCCAGTCTTCCACCCAGGGAATCGAATCGCGCAACGTGTCGACAGTGGGTATCTCAGCCGTGTCCGGGACCGAAAATTCGGCGCGGGCGACAGGCGCGACATTCGTGTATTTCCAAGCCTCGTTGCCCCTTCTGGCGGTCGGAAATCCGAGCCGTGAGAAGTTGTCAAAGCCCTTCCGCTTCAAGTCGCGCAGCCATACTGGCCCGGACCCCGCGATGTTCGCGTACTGCTCGGCATAACTTTCGTATGTCGAATTCAACTGGCTGCCAATCAAATCAAGTCCCCCTGACGACTCCAAAGTACCGAGATTCCCTTATGCCAACTTATCCATTCACTTCCAGCAGGAGCTTCCCGCCAATTGAAGGCACTTCCTTCGTCTATGAATACCGAGTACGCAACATTTGACTGCTTCAGTTTAACGAAGTCCTGAACACGTTTGACGTCTTTCTGAACCTCTTCCCAGAAGACAACTGGGAACTTTGTTGCCGGGATATCGACTCCTGCGTTTGAATTTCGATTACGGGACGGTTCGTACTTGAATTCCACAGCGACTTCAACTGAGTCGTTGTCGAGAATGACCAAATCGGCTCGTCTTCTCGAACCAAGACCATAGTCGTTGAACACCCGATATGGCAAGTCGTGATGCTCAATGTATTTAATCAACTGCATCTGCACAGTCCAGACCACATCGCGTTCTGTGAAGAAGCGATAGTTTGGATACCGCTGCTTCAGCAGTCTAATGGAGTATTCAAATAGCTCAGGGGCCTTCATTTCAAGTAAGTCTCATGTGCGTCAAGCATCCAGACGTTAAACACCGACAGCCGCGGCCTCTTTGATTATCCAATCGTAGCCCTTGTCCTCCAGCTCTAGGGCCAGTTCCTTGCCGCCGGAGCGGACTATGCGGCCATCTACCAGAACGTGTACGAAGTCGGGCGTGATGTAGTTCAGGATGCGCTGGTAGTGGGTGACCAGCACGATGGCCTTGTCCGCGCCCCTGAAGGTGTTGACCCCTTCGGCCACGATTCGCAGAGCGTCAATGTCCAGTCCCGAGTCGGTCTCGTCCAGCAGGGCGAGCCTGGGATCCAGGAGCGCAAGCTGAAAAATCTCGTTGCGTTTCTTCTCGCCGCCGGAGTAGCCCTCGTTGACCGAGCGTCGCACGAGGTCGTCGTCTATGTTGACGAGTTCGCGCTTGGAGTTAAGCAGGCGGTCGAACTGACGGACAGAGAGTTCGGACTCGCCCTTGTGCTTCCGTATAGCGTCAACCGCCGCCTTCAGGAACTGCCAGGTACGGACTCCGGGAAGTTCCACAGGGTACTGCATAGCCAAGAATATGCCCTCACGGGCGCGGTTCTCGGGGAACCATCCCATTATGTCCTCGCCGTCGAAAAGTATCTCGCCCGACGTCACAGTGTACTCAGGCCGGCCCGAAATGACATTGGCAAGCGTACTCTTGCCGGAGCCGTTAGGCCCCATTATCGCGTGAACCTCGCCCTCATTGACCGTCAGGCTGATCCCCTTCAGGATTTCGGTGTCTCCTATCGAAACGTGCAGATCTCGTATTTCAAGCATTTTGTGTTGTTTTTCCTCGTATTCGTTAAGTAAGCGGCTAACGTCATCGCAGTTGAGAGGGTCTTGACACTGGTTGCGGCCTTGTTCGTTTCTCCAATCGGGTTATCAGTTCCTCAGTGTTGTTTATGCCAACCGCGACTCGTGAATCTGAGAGCCAATCCTCATAAAAGTTTGTGTGCATATTGCCAGCCGATCTATACAGATACATGACTATTTCAGGGTTGTCTGTCTCATACGCCAAGTCCGTGGCAATGTCATTCAGATCTTTGTGCGTTCGGTTCGACCATCCCCTGTACTTGGCGACAGATTTCAAATAATGAGCTACCGCTCCCCACGCATTTTCTGAAGCCAGAAACAGTTCACCTGTCTCGAATTCCACTCCGGCATATCTTATAAGCAGGTTACTTATCTCTAAATGTCGCTCTATCTGCGCCTGCGTCATACCCTGCCATTGAATCTGTCTAAGTATCTATCCATGAGAGAACGGCCATCCCTGGACTCTTGCCATTTCTCCAATTTCTTCTTCCGTTCCAGCCTTCGCAGCGCTTCCCGCTTCCTGCTCAACTCGGATTCCCTGACTTTCAGAGGGGGTTTGCTGCGGCTCTCCATCAGGTATATCCACTTCCTCGCATCGTCTATACCCCCCGCGACCAGCCAACTTGTGTGATGCTCTCCATAGAACTCTATGGCAAATCCACCCTCCATCGCCATATTGAGGGATATAGCTCCCATAGGATCATCGGTTTCAAACGCCAAGTCTAACGCTATATCATGCAAGTCGCGCTCGGACTCGCGTGCCCAGCCACGCTGTTCACCCACCGTTCTCAGATAGTGGTTCACAGCCACCAGACCCTTCTCGCACGCCTTGTACAGGCCGTCATTCTCGAGATGCTCTTCGGCTTCGCGGAGAAGGCGCAGGCTCGTCTCTACGTGTTTCGCCGTTTTCGCTTGGGTCATGGTTCACTCCGGCCTGGCCAGACCTTAGCCAACCGTGCCTTCCAGGCTCACGCGCAGGAGCTGGCTTGCCTCCGCGGCGAACTCGAAGGGCAGTTCCTTGAAGATGCCGCGGCAGAAGCCGTTGATTATCATGTAGTTGGCCTCTTCCTGGTCAATGCCGCGCTGCTGAAGGTAGAAAAGCTGGTCGTCGTTGACCTTCGAGGTTGTCGCCTCGTGGCCCATCTGCGCGCTCGGGTTTCTCACCTCGATGTACGGGACGGTGTGCGCTCCGCACTCGCTGCCTATAAGCAGGCTGTCGCACTGAGTGAAATTGCGCGCCCCCGACGCGGACGGCATAATCCTGACCATTCCGCGGTAGGTGTTCTGGGCGTGGCCCGCACTGATGCCCTTGGCGACTATGGTGCTTTTTGTGTTCTTGCCCATGTGGATCATCTTGGTGCCGGTGTCGGCCTGCTGGTAGTTATTCACCAGCGCGACAGAGTAGAACTCGCCGACCGAATCGTCGCCCTGGAGAATCACGCTTGGATACTTCCAAGTGATGGCCGAACCCGTCTCCACCTGCGTCCAGCTTATCTTGGAGTTCCTGCCCCGGCAGGCGCCGCGCTTGGTCACGAAGTTGTACACGCCGCCGTTGCCATCTTTGTCGCCCGGATACCAGTTCTGGAGCGTCGAGTACTTGATTTCGGCGTCGTCAAAGGTGACAAGCTCGACCACCGCCGCGTGAAGCTGGTTGGTCCTGCGAATCGGAGCGGTACATCCCTCAAGATAGCTGACATAGCTGCCCTTGTCGGCGATGATGAGCGTCCTCTCGAACTGGCCCGAATCCAGCGCGTTGATGCGGAAATAGGTCATAAGCTCGATTGGGCACCTGACGCCGGGCGGCACGTAGCAGAAAGATCCGTCGCTGAAGACCGCGGAGTTCAGCGTGGCGTAAAAGTTGTCGGTATATGGCACCACGGAGCCGAGATACTTTCGCACCAGGTCGGGATGCTTCTGCACCGCCTCGGAGATGGAACAGAAGATGACACCCGCGTCCTCGAGCATTTTCTTGTAGGTCGTCGCGACCGAAACGCTGTCCAGTACCGCGTCAACCGCCACGCCGCTCAACTTCTTCTGCTCTTCAAGCGGAATCCCCAGCTTGTCGAAAGCGTCCAGAATCTCGGGGTCCACGTCCTCAAGGCTCTTCGGGCCGTCGTCCTGGGACTTGGGCGCGGCGTAGTAAACGATGTCCTGGAAATCAATCTGCGGATAGCTCACGTTCGCCCAGGTAGGCTCTTCGAGATCAAGTCTCTCCCAGTGCCTGAAGGCCCTCAGACGCCATTCGAGCATCCATTCAGGCTCGTTCTTCTTGCCAGAGATGAAGCGGACGGTGTCCTCCGACAGCCCCTTCGGCGCCGTCTCCGATTCGTAATCGAAATCGAAGCCCCACTTGTACTGAGACTCTTCTATGACTGTTTTCCTGGAAATGACGTTCGCTGTCGTCATGCGAATCACCGCTCCTGACATTTGTTGATCTGTAAGGTCAAGAATACCGAACTTAAGTATAGCGAAGCGGGTTTCGGCGGGTCAAGAATACGGAATTGAGGAGCAGGGTCTTCGCAAAGTCTGAATGAATCGGGGTGAACGATTCGGATCGAACAGCGGCGAGTGGGCCGGATTGGAATGGTTTCATATAGTGTCATTTATAGTTGTGCTGGTGAGTGCTGGTGACCCTAACAGGCGGCTGCAGGTGAGTGCTGGTGTGAACTTTCACCTGCATTTGACCTGCATTCACCAGCATTTAGCTTTGGGGAGAATATTTTTCAGTTGACCGGGTTGTCATTGATAACGTCCAGTTTATGGTTGTCGGTGTTCAGTCATCAGTAGTCAGTTCTTAGTCCTGGAGTGTATTGTAGCACAGTAGGAAGTTAATATGTAGTGATGTGGGAAACTCAGTCTGACTTTGCAAAGGCGCTGAATTGAGGAGCGGGGCGTTTTCAAAGTCAGTAACAAGCCGGGATTAGCGGACCGAATATGTATGCAGTGGCGTAGGTCGTGTTTTTCACGCGGATATTGTGGCGCAGCTAAGGCATAGCTGTGTAGCATAACGAGGAACTCAGGTCGGATATGAAGTGGTTTCGGGCGCAAACCGGGTTTGCCTGCTGTGCCAGTCAATAATATAATCCTGTCCAGGCTTGATGAATACGCATCGAGCGGCGGCCCGTTATGAACCGGCCTCTATCCGCTCGAACATATGCCAGAATCGGGAGATAAGAACAATGGCGAACGACGACCTTTCTCTAATGGCTCACTTGATGAGGCGGGCGGGCTTTGGCGCGACCCGCGAGGAACTGGAAGAGCGACTGGCCAAAGGCTATGAGGCGACTGTGGAGGAGTTCCTGCGCCCCGAAGAACAGGAGCCGGTGGACATCTACGAATTTCTGCGCTACTACCATTTCCAGTGGAAGCCGGGAACAGCGGGCGGACTCGGGCAGACGGGCTGGGTGTGGAGGATGGTGAACACGGAGGCCCCTCTTCAGGAGAAGATGTGCCTGTTCTGGCACCAGATATTCGCCACCGGAGTATCGAAGGTTGACCACTACGATGAGATAACGGACATGATTGACCTGTTCCGCGAAAAGGGCCTCGGAAAGTATCGCGACCTGCTGGTGGAGGTCGCCAGAAATCCGGCTATGCTGTTCTGGCTGGACAACCACGAAAACCACGCGACGGCGGTCAACGAGAACTGGGGCCGCGAGCTGCTCGAACTGTTCACGATGGGCGTGGGAAACTACACCGAGAAGGATGTTTACGAATGCTCCCGCGCTTTCAGCGGATGGACGATGACGCCCAAGCTGCCGAGGTTCCACATGGGCAGGTGGGACTGGTATTTCGAGTTCAGAGAGGACGACCACGACTACGGCGAGAAGAATTTCCTCGGACACACCGGCAATTTGGACGGCGAGGACATCATTGACATAGTTCTCGCGCATCCTGCCACCGCGCGGTTCATCGCGCGTCACCTGTACAGTTTCTTCGTCGCAGACGAGGTTCAGGTGCCCGCCTGGTCGGTTACGCCTCCCAGAGACCCGGACGCCATCGAAACCATAGCGAACGCGCTGACCGAGTCTGACTTCGACATGAGCCACGCGCTGCGGACGCTGTTCAACTCCGACTTCTTCAAAGATGCTCGGTTCACGAAAGTGAAGAATCCCACAGAGGTTGTTGTTGGAACTATCAGAATGGCCGGGAGCGAGGAACTCCCGGGGCCTGACGTGTTCGAATGGGCGTCCAATATAACCTATATGGGACAGGAACTGCTGAATCCGCCCAGCGTCGAGGGCTGGCATTCGGGCGTTGAGTGGGTAAACAGCGGTTCTCTGATGAAGAGAGCGAACTTCGTGTCGGACATGATGGGCGATCTGGAGCGTCCGGGAGTGCTGGACATAATCGAGCGCGTGAAGCGCGCCGAAACGTCGCCGGAGTCGGTCGTCAAGACCTGCCTCGACCTGCTCGGCCCGGTGGAGGTCAAGGACGAGACCATGGTGGAGCTTGTCAGTCACGCCGCCGCTCAGGGCAACCTGGCATGGGACGATGAGAACGAGAGCGAGTCGGCCAGGCGGGTCTCGGAGATACTCCGGCTTATAGTCGCCACGCGGGAGTATCAGTTCGCGTAGGTTGTCTGAACTGCGGTTCCGTGGATTCTGGTCCGGGAATGTTAATGATTAGATTCGGGAGCGAGATAGATGCTGACTAAGATAGTGGGTGATCGGGTTTACGACTTCAGCCATGTGGTCGGAGGGCGAAATGAGGTGATGGGGCCTGTGTCGCTGGCGGCGGGGCTGGACGGCGATATGTTCGCGGTGATAACGCGGCTTGACCGTTCGTGCGACGTGACCAGGTTCTGCGTGGGCAGCTACGCAGGGGAGGAGGAAGTCATCAGCAGCATAGGCGGACGCGGCGAGGGACAGGGACAGTTCACCTGGCCGTCCGGCGTGGCCATAGACAGCGAGTCGAACGTGTACGTGACCGACGCATGGACCGACCGCGTGTCGGTCTTCAGCCGGGACGGGACGTTTCTGAGAACGTTCGGAGAATCCGGGAACGGGAGCGGGCAGTTCAGAAGGCCGTCCGGGATAGCCATAGACGTCGAGGACAACATTCTGGTCGTTGACACTCACAATCACAGGGTGCAGAAACTCAGCGGCGACGGCCGTTTCATATCCGAGTGGGGCGTTCGCGGTACGGGAGAGGGTGAGTTCAACTCCCCCTGGGGAATTACGACCGATTCCGACGGGTTCATCTACGTCGCCGACCATAAGAACCACCGCATACAGAAGTTCGACGCCGAGGGCGGCTTCGTATTCACGCTCGGCAGCCAGGGCGCCGGAAACTATGAATTCGACCACCCATCCGACGTGGCTATTGACCCGGATGGGGACATTTACGTCTGCGACTGGGCCAATCACCGCGTGCAGGCATACGACTCGGACGGGAACTACATCACGTCGTTTATAGGCGACGCGCAGGAGCTTTCCAAATGGCAGTTGGAGTATGTTCGCAGCAACCCGGACGTGTACAAGGCGCGCCGCCGGGTTTATACGCTCGAACCGGAGTGGCGTTTCGCGCTGCCGACGGCGGTCGCTTTCGACGCGCTTAATTCGAGGCTCATGGTCGCGGACACACAGAGATGGCGTATCCAGATATATAACAAGCTCCTGAACTACAGCGACCCGCAGTTCAATATATGAGGTCTGTCGAAAGATGAAATATCTCAAGACCATCGGATTCAACTCCAATCAGCCGATAGGACGCGGGTTCAATTATCCCTATGACATCGCGTTCAGCGGCGACGGGCGAATCTTCGTCCTGAACAGGATGGGCGGCCTCAATCCGCGCGGCATCCGAATCCAGATATGCACGTTCGACGAGGACTGGCTCGGCGAGTTCAGCACCGGCCCGGGTGACGGGGACGACCAGTTCAGGGTGCCTGTCTGCATGGCGTTCGACGGGCGGGACAACCTGTACGTAACGGACGAATCGCTGAACGAGGTCAAGGTGTTCGACAACCGGGGCAACTTTGTGAGGAAGTGGGGTACGGACCTGGACGGAGTGGGAAGCCTGGGCGGGCCTGCCGGAATCGCTCACGGCGAGGACGGCTCCGTATTTGTGGTCGAGCAGTACGCCAACAGGGTTCACAAGATGACCGCGGACGGCGAGCCGGTTATGTTTTGGGGTGAAGAGGGCAGCGAGCCGGGCCAGTTCGACCTGCCCTGGGGCGCGACGCTGGACACTGAAGGCAATGTTTACATAGCGGATTGGCGGAATGACAGGATACAGAAGTTCACCCCGGACGGCGAGTTCATAGCGGCGTTCGGCGAGCCGGGCGACGGCGAGGGACAGTTCCATCGTCCGAGTTCGGTGGCGGTTGACCGCGATGGGAAAATACACGTCGCGGACTGGGGCAACGAGCGCGTGCAGACATTAAATCCGGACGGTTCGTTTCACCAGCTTCTGCGCGGAGAGGCGACGCTGTCGAAATGGGCGGAGGAGTGGCTGGAAGTGAACCCGGACGAGTACAACGTCCGAAAAGGTTCGGAACTGCTGGTCGAGGACCTGCCCGACCACCTGCGAACGCCGTATCACGTCGCCTCGCAGACCGAGCCTCTTTTCTGGGGGCCGGTGTCCGTCAAGCTGGACTCCGAAGACCGACTGTACGTGACCGAACACAGCCGGCACAGGATACAGATATATAAGCAATGAAATTTTGAAAAGACCCAGCCCCAGGTGCGCGCTCTGGAAAACAGGGTCGGTAGCTTCCAAAAAAGTGGAAACACGGCTAGGCAAGCGTATTGCTGCCAAGTCTGGGATACAGATAGAGTAAAACAAATCTAACGCCGCATCGAGACTCAGGGAATTGGGCATTTTGACATGAGAAGGAATCGGGGCTTTTTCAACAGCATGAAAAATCACTTTCAGTCCAAGACGGTGGAACGGATTGATTGAGATCGCGCCGCTCCTTATCATAATGGCAGTTACTTTTTTCTTGATAGGCTATGCCGATTCATTTGTCAGACCTATGGCATTCATATCCGGCGGACTATTGGACTTTCCGGGCATCGGAATCATTATCGGAGTTGTAGTCTCATACATTGTGGGTCTTTTCATATCCTCACAAATTGGCGCGAAGTGCATGAGGGGAATAGACAGCGTCATTCGCCATATACCCTTTGTGAAGTCGGTCTTCGGCGTATCGCGGCAGATAATGTCCTCGATGACATCCCAGTACAACTTCTCCCGCGTGGTGTTCATCGAATGGCCGAGAGAGAACATGATAGCGATGGGATTTGTTACCGGGCGCGCCTATTCGGAGAGGACGGGCGAATCTCTCGCGGTAGTATATGTTCCCACAGTCCCGAACCCGACCAGCGGCAACATGGCGCTGGTGCTGGAGGACCATGTCATAGAGACCGACATGACGGTGGAGGACGCAATGAAACTGGTCTTTTCCGGCGGTATATCGTTACCGGAAGATTTCGCTCTGGCGCGTGTGCCGCTCGAAGGCGGCGGGTCTAAGTTCGCTTCCTACGGCGGATTCAAGGTCGAAAGAACCCGTCGAGGGACATAAACAGATACATCCGAATCCTGAACCCGGCATATACGGCAACTGCAAACGGTTGTTTATGGAGGAAAGAAGAATGAGTTCTGAAGAAAGAAGTCTAATAGCGCACCTGGCGAGACGCGCGGGTTTCGGGGCGACGCCCGAAGAGCTTGACCGCTATGAGGAAATCGGCTACGAGGCGCTGGTGGAAGAGTTTCTGAACCCGGAAGACTCCAGCCACATTCCCGACGACCTGATATTCAGGCGACACGTTGACCTTCACACAATGCAGGGACACAACGCCGCCTACTGGGCGTACAGGCTTATCTCCACACAATGCCCCCTCCAGGAGAAGATAGCCCTCCTGTGGCACGGCGTGTTCGCAACCGGCGAGGGCAAACTCAACAACCTGGGTTCACTCACCAACCAGATCAGAACGTTCAGAAGACACGGTCTCGGACGCTTCGACAACCTGCTGATAGAGTTGTCCAAGGACCCGGCTATGATTATCTGGCTGGACAACCACACCAACCACAAGGACTCTATCAACGAGAACTACGGCAGAGAGATACTCGAACTCTTCTCGATGGGTGTGGGCAACTATACTGAGGACGACATCAAGGAGTGCGCGCGCGCATTCACCGGCTGGACGGTGAAAAACGGCGAGTACATGGCGATGATGGCTCAGAAAGACTCGATCTGGCCCTACGGCAGAATCCTGTGGCATCACGAGTACCGCGACCATGACCACGACGACACTCAGAAGAAGTTCCTCGGCGAACAGGGCGATTTCAACGGCGACGACATTGTACGGATAATCTGCCGGCAGCCCGCGACGGCGCGCTTCGTGGCGAGGCACCTGTACAACTTCTTCGTGGCCGACGAGGCGCCCGTCCCGCAGTGGTCGGACACGCCCCCAAGAGACCCCGACGCCATAGAGCTGCTGGCAGCCGCCTACGTGGAGCATGACCACGACATACGGGCGGCGCTCAGAGTCCTGTTCAACTCCGACTTCTTCAAAGAATCGCTATTCCGGCGGGTCAAAAGCCCTGCTGAGGTCATAATCGAAACGCTTCGGAAGACGGGCGAGTTCAGAGTCCCGGACGGCGGCGACAGCGGCATCTTCAGCGTGATGGAAGAGTCCGGCTTCATGGGCCAGAAGCTGCTCGACCCGCCTTCGGTAGAGGGCTGGCACACGGGCGAGGAATGGATAACCAGCGGGTCGCTGGTGGATCGGGTAAATTTCGCCGCCCAGCGTCTGGGCGACCCGTCCAAGCCGGGTGTAAGAAACATGATTAGCCGCGTGAGCGACATGAGCGATTCTTCGGACCCGTCCGAACTGGTGGACGCCTGTCTCGACGCGCTGGGGCCGATGGACGTGTCGGACGACACCAGGTCTCTGCTGATCGAAGTGGCCTCCCGGGGAATACAGGCCGAGCTGACAGGCAGGGCGTCCCAGGACCTTATCCTGTCCCTGTTCAAGCTGATAGTGTCGAGCCGCGAGTACCAACTCTGCTGAGTCCATCGCTGGAAAAGGGACTCTGAAAAGGACATAGTCACGCGCGATCCAGGTGGACTCTTTCCGTCGCCTGAAACGGGACGCTCAGGTGTGCAGTTCTATGATGTCTCTGTCGCTGAGCCGGTGGGTGCGTCCTACGTGCTGGCCGTCGAACTTGCCGGACTCGCCCCAGAGGACTGCATACTTGAGGCCATGTCCGATCTCCTTGTGAACGCCTTGCGCGGCTTCTATCACGGTCGCGCCTATTGGCAGCACCAGCGGCTCTGTGGGCGTGTAGTCCTCGACCTTGACGCGCGGCGACTTGGTATAGACGCGGATGACCTTCAGCGCCTCAAACACTTCGGCGGCGATTTCGTCGAAACCGACCTCCTCTTCGGCGCTGGTCATTATCACGGGATAACGGTCGCCGAGGGTCTCTTCGAGCGTCACGTACTGATCGAGCGCGCCAGGGATGTCGGCCTTGTTGCCCACGATTATGGTCGGCTTGTTCAGCCAGGAGTTGTCTTCGGGCGGAGTCTCACCCTTGCGGAGCATTCGGAATCCCCATTGTTCGAGCGCGGAAAACACTTCATCCGCCTGCGCGCCCGCATCCATGGACAGGTCGAGAACAATGACGAACACGTCTGTGTTTCTGAGCAGGCCGTACAGCCTTCCCTGCGTGGACGGGTTGGATATGGGGGGCGTATCCACAAGCTGAATTGGCACGTCCTCGTAGATGAGCATTCCCGGGACAGGTTCCATCGTGCTGAGTTCGTATGCGCCGACCCTGCTCCTGGCGCCGGTGGCGTTGTTCAGAATCAGGGACTTTCCGACATTTGTGGGGCCGATGAGCGTTGCTCGTCCGCCGCCCTCCTTGGGCATCGAAAAAGGCTCTATTCTGCCTCCGCCCCTGCTCTTGGATGAACTCTGTTCCAGGTCTGCCATCAATTTCGACAGCCTGGAGCGAAGCTGCGCCTTGAGATGGTCGGTGCCCTTGTGCTTGGGCATTATGGCGAGCATCTCCTGGAGCGAGGCGATTTTCGCCTGTATGGTTGACGCCTGTCTGTATCGTTCTTCGGCATCTCTGTACTGTGGAGGTACGTTGGTGGGCATAATTACCTCCTTTCGCCCGTGTGTCCCGTATGTAATGTCGTCGTCTGCTGTCCCCGTGCGGCGGCGCGGGTAAGCCACAAATAGGCGACGTTCCTCAAATAATACCACTGACACGCCGATTTGGGGACTCCCGACACGCGCTGATATTAAATCAGTCCATATCCACACAGACCGACGATTGCCACGACGCCTCAATGTTGACCTGCCTCAGTTCCGGCAATTGGACATAGAGGGTGTCTGAGAAGGTGGCTCCGTATGCCTCATCTCCCTTGAACGGGTGATGCACATTGTGTAAGTCCTTTAACAATTGAAGAGCGTAGCTAACGCCAGGTCAGGACGACCGAAGTGGCGATTCAACCATATGCCCACGTTGAGAGCGGCCACCTTGGCCGCCACTCGACTCAACAGTCCCCACTTGCTGCGAGCGCGTGGGAACTGAAGGCCAAACACCTCCTCCAACTGTCCATTGACGGTCTCCACCACCTGTTTGAGACTGCAATGCCGCCGTCTGGCCAGCTCCGACTCGCTCCCGACATAGTTTTTAGGGGTCAACACTCTCGCTCCATACTGTTGTCGCCAATGTGTCTGCCACAGGGACCCGAAAAAGCCGTTGTCTCCAAGATAAGGCTCTGAGATTGGCCTGCCAACGGCATATCTTGGCCATATGGGGCCGGTGGCTCCAACATATCTGTTGCCATTTCGTCGGATGGGAAGGTCCTGGGCCTGGCGGGGTCTTCCCATCTGGTTGTTGCGCCAGCACAGAAAACTCTCCGCCACCCAGCGGTCTTCTGTGCTGGCTGGCGCGATCAGAAAGCCGGTTATCACGCCCCGGCGCGATACCGATAAAAGCAGTTTGCAGCCATAGTAAAAGCGCCTGTCGCTTCCACCCTTTCCTATGGCCGACTCGTCTCCAAACAGACGATGGCGGTCTCCTCGACACATCCGAGCCAGAGGCACAGGAACACTGTCTATCGCCTGATACGCTGAGGCATAGGCTCCCAGTTCCTCAGCCACTGCCTCGGACAATGCTATAACGACTCCACACAGGTCTCGACTGCGACGATTGAACGCGCTCTGAGTGAGCATGTTGGGAAAGTAGCCTGTCCAATGCTCTGACACATGACGAACGAAAGCGCGCTCGGAAGTCCCAAACCACTGACAGCACAGCATCAGAGTAAGGACCTCGCTGTCAGACAGTACAGGGCGTCTGCCAGGACGAACCGGCTTGTGGCAGCCATAATGTCGCTTATAGAGGTCGTCAACTATCGTGTACAATGCGGTCAGGAAAGCGTCAAAGTCTAAGGTCATCGCCAGCCTCCTTTTGTCGGGTAAGGCCAGCGTACACCATCCCTTGACGCTTTCCACTTTCTTCAGTTGTTAATATGCATCACCCGTCTTGAGGGAGAGGATTGAGGTGAGGGTGACAAGTGTAATCCCCCTCATCCTAGCCTTCTCCCATCAGGGGAGAAGGGACTTCTCAGACACCCTCATAATCGTCCGGCCAGGGATGCTATTCACCTGTCAGCGGTCAAAAGTCGCCTGGCCTTGATGTAGGACTCGCCGCCGTAGGTCAGAGCTCCGACGCACACCAGCGCCATGCCCGCGATGAGGCCGCGGCCCGGGTCTTCCCCAAGTATCAGCCAGGCCAGCGCTACTCCGGCCACCGGCTGAATGAAGTAGAAGAACGTAACGGTCGAGGGCAGGTATCGCTTTACCAGCCAGGCGTTGGCCAGGAATCCAAAGCCCGCGATGACAAATCCCTGGTACGACATGGCAAGCCAGAACTCCGCTTCGAGAGAGTACGTTGGACTTTCAAGAACATAGCTCGCGATAAGAAACAGGGCCGTCCCAATCGTCAGCTGGCCGATCATCAGCTTGGCTTCGGACACGTTCTGCGCGTAGTTCGATATGAGCACGATCCTGAAACCAAGCAAGATGGCCGAAATAAGGCTCAGCAGGTCTCCCGTGAGCGACACGCCTTCAGCGGCGCCCGCGCCGTCTCCGAATACGACCGCCATCACCCCGGCATAGGACAGCGCGATAGCGAGAACCTTCCAGCGATTCAGCTTTTCCGAGGGTATCAGTATCTGCGCTATGGTTGCGGCCCAGATCGGCATTGTCGCGCCGACGGCGGTGGCGTGTCCGGCGGTCGTCAGGTCCTGGCCGACGTTCATAAAGACCAGTTGGACGGAGAAGAGCAGGCCCACCACGAGAATGGGTTTAACTTCCGGCGCGGAGACTTTGAACGACTCCCGCCGCGCTATCATATAGATGAGCGTAACCACGCCGCCAAGCGCGAACCGCATCCAGCCAACCTGAAGCGGCGCCCCATACTCCAGGGACACCTTTGTGCTTACCTGGTTGCCTCCCCACAGCAGGGACACCAATATGGAGAACGCGCTCGGCAGTATCCCGGCGGGACGTCGAGGGTCCGCTGAAACCGCGTGACTTTCTACGGACTCAGCGGGTTTCTGAGTCAAGGCGTCTTCTCACACAGTAGCCGGTTTCGCATAGTCGGGAGTAGGGAGCTTACGGGTATGGTAAAAGGATGTTCTTCTTACATAACTGATGTTACGCACTTAGCTATGAATTCCTAAACGAGAATGAGCCAGCTCAGCTACGAAATCTCTCTCAACTGCGTAAGGTCAGTTACATAAGAATGGCCTCCGCGCTTCGCTCGGAGGCCGCTCTGTCTGATTGTCAGGGGGGTTGGAGGCGACGGGCGGATTCGAACCGCCGAATAGGGGTTTTGCAGACCCCCGCCTTAGACCGCTTGGCTACGTCGCCTTGTATATCGTCCGTGCATTGCAGCAAGAGCCGGATTTGGTGCCGAGGGGGAGACTCGAACTCCCACAGCCTAAGCGGCCACAGCGCCCTCAACGCTGCGTGTCTACCAATTCCACCACCTCGGCATACTCTAGGACACAAAGCTGCATACATCGAACCGAACCAGCGTATTATAGTCCATTCCTATTCAAGTTGTCCAACCGAGAGCGTGAATTGGGCAGTCCGTCTCCAGAGGTCAACGCCGTGAAGATGCAATGAAACCCTATCGCCCGGGGACGTTGAATTTGGAAGCGCGGCCCGCGTTCTGAACGGCCAGTCCACCAAATCCACCGTAGCGGCGCGATTCGGCGGATTTTCCAGAACGACCCCTTCCAGAACGTAGGGGCCTCCGCCCTCTTCAGTCTCCCTGCGGCGCGCGTCCAGCCACTTCAGGAAGAAGTATTGCCGACGCTGATTCTCTATTCTGGACATCTGCCGAATCTGGGTATCCGCGCGATGGGCGACCGAGGTGACCGACTCGTTATCGTAAAGCGTCTCTCCCGTGCGAAGGTGGTGTGATATTTGACGCTGTACCATGAGGTCCGGGTAGCGGCGAAGGGGTGAAGTCGCCTGAGTGTATGCCTCCACGCCCAGGCCGCCATGCGCGCCCGGCTTTGTCGCCACTATCGCAGGGGTCAGCCTGCGCAGCATCAAATGCGAGCGCAGGGGGCCTGGCGGAAACTGTGTCTCTATGTCCGATACGTCCGGCACCGACTGCGATCTGAACGGCGCGGGCAGTTCGGCGTCCGAGCAGTATCGCGCCAGCAGCGAGTTGCATAAGACCATGTACTCCTGGACAAGGCCACGCGCGGGCGCGTTTCGCGGTATCACGCTGACGTGTATCTCCCCGTCCGGGGCCACCTTCACCGACAGTTCGTCGCGCTCCAGATTCAGCGCGCCCCGCGCCTCTCTCTGACTGCGAAGATGTTTGGACAGTTCATAGAGCGCGCTTAGTTCGGTATGCAGCGGATGAGCGGAGTCGCCGATTACCCGGTCGGCCTCGGTGTAAGAGAACGCGTGGCTGCTGCGAATCACCGACCGCGCCACCTTCCAGTCCGTCACCTCCGCATCCTCGGTCAATTCGGCAATGAGGCTCATGGCCGCGCGCGGCTCACCCGGATTGATGCTTCCCCTGTCGGTGGAAATCCGGTGTGGGAGCATACTGATAGTCTGCTCCGGGAGATACAGCGACGACATTCGACGGTCGGCTTCCACGTCCAGCGCCGATCCCTGCGGAATCAGCGCCCCGACATCGGTAATATGTATCCCTACCCGGTACGAATGAGAATCCCCCGGCCCGTCGAGTATCTCTATCGAGAGAGCGTCATCCCTGTCTTTCGTCTCTTGGTCGTCTATGGAAAATAGCGGAAGGCCGCTCATGTCGGCGCGGCCCGGGTCTCCCGTAAGCGTGTCTCCGTCAATCGTTTCGGCCTCCGCGAGTGCGTCGTCGGGGAAGTCGGGGGTAATATCTTCCCGTTCGAGCGCGAGATGCTCGTCCTCGCCCATAAGATCGAGAGAGACAAGAGTCTCGAACGCCGACCGCTGAAGGTCGCGCCCACTTACGCCTGCCTCCTCCAGAAAACGCTTCACCGCGCTGACGCGGGTGTAATCGTCTCCGTGAAGAACAAAGCCCCTTACCTGGCCGAGCATATCCGACTGGTAGTCCGTGAGAGTGGGAGGAAGTTCGCCCTCCCCTATCGCAGTCACAATGGCCTCGGAATCGGCTGCGCGCCGCGCCTGTCCCTGAAGACGCTCCAAGGTCTGCGCGACTGTCTCGCGGTCGCGGGGCAGATAGTGGCTGCCGTCCCTTACAAATCGAAGGTCGCTGCCGAGCAGGTGGAACAGCAGGCCAATGGACTGTTGGGGCGATGGTTCGCCTCCCCAGTACAGCTCGGCTATATCCGTCAGGGTGAGCGCGTCGCCGTCGTCGCACACCACGTCCCATACCTCTTCCAAGTCTATTCCGTCGGCAACGGAAGCCGCCTTGTGGCTCAGCTCTTCGACCGCATCGAAGCGCGCGGCGGTCAGGCCGGTTTCGTGAATGACCCGCGACACGGGAAGGCGCGCCTCACGGTTGCGCCCTATGGAGAGACGGACCCTGTTGGATTTTGTTTCGATGAACCGACCCAGGCGCGGGCCTGAGTCGAGTCTAACGACGATTATGTCACCTTGCTGCATACGGACACTCTGAACGATTAGCTTGGGGTTGGAAGCCTGGGGACGACTTCCTTAGCCAGCAACTCCATCGAGCGCACCCATTTATCGTATGGCTGCCACTCGTGGCCCATCGCCAGAAGCATACCAAATCCGCCCACGTCGTCGTAAAGCCTGCCGAGTTTCTCGGTGACTTCGTCCACGCTTCCCACCACGAATACGTTGTCCACAAGGTACTCGACGTCAATGTCGGAGTCCGGCATATCCGGGTCAACCTTGAACAGACTCAGCATATTCATGCTTGACATGAGCCGCAGGAAATACTGCTCGAAGTCGCGGCGCAGCACACCGTTCAGCGCGTCCTCGCGCGCCTGCGCGCTCGTGTCGGCCACGTATATCTCCCTGGCAATCCGCCACTCGGCGCGGTTGGGCGACAGTCCCGCCATGTCCGCGCCCTTCTGCACCGCATCCCAGTGAGTCCGCAGGATCCGGGACGGAACCAGGTTGATGCTCATGGGTATCCAGCCGCGCTGTCCGGCCATTATCAGCGTGTCCGAGTTCGCGGACACACCCGCTACGCCGATGGGCGGGTGCGGTCTCTGGTACGGGCGCAGGTGAAACCTGAGTCCGAATTCGTCAACAGGCTCCGGGATGGTGAATTTCCAGAATTCGCTGTCGTATGATCCCGGCTTCGGATCATCCCATATGCGAAGTACCGTATCTATCGCGTCCCGCGTCATTCTGCGGTGGTCCCCTGCGCTCGGATCGAAGCCGAACACCTCGAAATCGCCCGGAAATCCTCCCGATCCGACACCCCACTGGAAGCGCCCTTTCGCCATGTGGTCAAGCTGGGCTATACGGTGCGCTATCATAAACGGGTTGTGATTCGGCATACACGTCACGCCCGTACCCAGCTTGATGTTCCGGGTTCGGGCAAGAGCTCCGGCGATAAACATATCGGGAGCGGGGATATTTTCCCAGACAGTTGTGAAATGCTCGCCTATCCACGCCTCCGAATATCCGAGCGCGTCCAGAACCTCCAACTGGTGAAGATCGTCCTCCAGGGTCTGCGTGATGTCAGAACCCGGCGGATGAAGCGGCATTGTGAAGAAACCAACCTGCATTCGATACACCTCTCAGAAGGGACGCTATCCCAAGTCAAGGCCAGTATATGACAGCATCCCCAACACGACAAGATACGTACCTCGGCTGCCAGCGCCCTCTTACGTCGCTCAGCCAGGCCGAATTGAACCTACGCTAGTATCATTTCCACCTGAATATGCCATAAACCGACCACTTTCCGTCATTCCCACTCCTACCAACCGTCATTCCCGCGAAAGCGGGAATCCACAGAGGCGGAGTGTGCTAATTTCGTGTTAATTACGCTTGGTTGGAGTGCTGGATTACGGTCTTGAGCCGTAATGATGGGATGAAATTTTAAATATCAACAGAACCTAATACACCTTGTCAGGTTTTCCAGGGTCTTTTCAAAGCCGGCCTGAGTTTCCATTCTACTACACAAAAATGCCTTCAACGTGCTACAATGTACGCATGATAAACAACTTCTGCGACACACTATCCATAAATGCGGACTTATCAATCACGTTCCGCTGCGCGAGAAAAAGTTCTCTTAGCTACAAACGCTGGGGAAACGCTGGGCAACGCTGGGTGAAAATTGCCCCAGCGTCTCCCTGTTAATCGCCCAGCGTATGCCCAGCGTATCACTCGACATTATAAACCCAGGTATATGTAAGCGCGTATATCTGGATTTTCTCTACCGAGTATTCCCACACAGCCTGTCACGACTTAAAAAAGACCCTGAAATTTCTCTCCGATATTTGTCCATCAGGTCGAATTTGGGGTTATAATGTGCGGGTATCTATTCAACGGAATGTTTGGTATTAGTGTATGGAAACGCATTCAGAAGGCAGGAGGGACACGATATGAAATCGGATAGGGCGCTTGTGGCGCATCTTATGAGACGGGCGGGCTTTGGCGCGACACCGGCTGAGCTTGACGCCCTTACTCGCGATAAGACTTACGAAGAGGTAGTTGACGACCTGGTAAATCCTGAGAGGTTCCCCGAACTGGACCAGTCCTATATTGACAGGTACTACGGCGGCGAGCCGGTGGCTGTGCACGTAGGCAAGTGGATGTACCGGATGGTGAACACTCAGAGGCCGCTGGAGGAGAAGATGTCGCTTTTCCTTCACCACATCTTCCCTGTCGCGTGGGGAAAGAGCGAGCATGGCCCGTCTCTCTACAACGAGATAGAGATGTTCCGACAGGTGGGTCTGACAGACATGAAAACAATCCTGCTGGAGCTTTCCAAGGATCCGGCGATGATATTCTGGCTGGACAACAATGAGAACCACAAGGACGAGATAAACGAGAACTACGGGCGTGAACTGCTCGAACTGTTCTCGATGGGCGTGGGCAACTACACCGAGGACGACATAAAGGCGGCTTCGAGAGCATTCACGGGCTGGACGTTCAGGCAGCCGCTTTCGCTCTACCCGGTCGGACACCACAACGCGCACTTCGTTTTCGAGCCTGACGATCACGACTACGGTCCGAAGACCTTCCTGGGCGAGACGGGCAACTTCGACGGCGAGGACATCATTGACATAATCGTGAGTCAGCCCGCCACGGCGCGGTTCATCTCGCGCCACCTGTACAACTTCTTCGTCGAGGACGAGTTGCAGGTTCCGTCCTGGGCGACCGAACCCCCGAAGGACGAGGCCGCGATTCAGCAGCTTGCGGGCGTGTTCATGGAGTCGGGAGGTCAGATGCGCGCGGTTCTGGCTGAACTGTTCAACTCCGACTTCTTCATGCGGGCGACCGAGTTCAAAAAGGTCAAGAGCCCGACTGAACTGGTAGCCGGCGTTCTGAAGCAGACCGGCGAGTTCAGCAGCCCGACGCCCGGGGTTCACCAGTTCGCTATCACGACGCTCAACGGCTCTCTCTTCGAAGGCCCAATGGCCATCATGGGACAGCGTTTGATGAACCCTCCCACAGTGGAGGGGTGGCACACCGGGCATGAGTGGATAGACTCGGGGACGCTCAGCGAGCGGATAGGCTTCGTGGAGAGCCAGTTCGAGGACATATCCAAGCCCGGCGTCAGGGACATGGTGGAACGGGTCGGAAGTCTGGACAGCGACCCTTCCCAGATCGTTGACCGCTGCCTGGACATTCTGGGGGGAATAAGCGTGAGCGAGAGTACATACGCTTCGCTGGTCGCGTATGTGGAGGAGTTGAACTCCATAGGCGGCGAGGATGACGAATCCGTGGGCGTCCACAACCTCTTGCAGATGACGGCCTCAACCGTTGACTACCAGTTCGCATAGCCTACTAGATGAAACACAATAAGCGCATGGGGGAAAATATGACCACCAAGAGCAGGGAAAAGACGCTGGTAGTGGTTCAGCTCACCGGCGGCAACGACTATATGAACACGATAGTGCCGTACACGAACGAGCTCTACTATGACGCGCGCAAGAAGGTCGTTATGAGCCAGGACGACGTTCTGCCGATCAATGACACGCTCGCGATAAACCGCAATGCCGCTCCCTTCAAGCGCCTTTACGACGAGGGGAAGATGGCGATTATCCAGGGCATCGGCTACCCGAACTCGAACCGTTCCCACTTCCGCGGCATGGACATCTGGCACACCGCCGAGCCTGACCGCGTTGGGAGCGAGGGCTGGCTCGGTCAGGCCGTCAGAGAACTCGATCCCTCCGCCGAGAACGTTCTTACGGGCGTCAACGTCGGCATGGGGCTGCCCCGCGCAATGGCGGTCAGCGGCGTCCCTGTAACCTCGGTCGGAGACCTGGAAGGGTACGGCGTAATGAACCGGATAGAGCAGGAACGTCTGCGCGACAAGGCGCTGGAGACGTTCAAGGGCATCTACGGTCAGGCGATTGGCACAGGCCCCGTCGCCGAATACATCGGGCAGACCGGTCTCGACGTGCTGAAGGGCGCGGATATGCTGGCCGACGTGGCAGACCGCTATGAGTCGGACATAGAGTACGCGGACAACGTGATTGCCAAAGGCCTGCGAGACGTGGCGCGGATACATCTGGCGGACCTGGGTACGCGCATCTTCTACACCGTGCACGGCGGATATGACACGCACGCCAACGAGATGCCCACTCATCCCAAGCTGATGGGGGACCTGTCGGGCGCCATATCGGACTTTATGGACGACCTGGAAGAGCATGACGCGGCGGACGACGTGACCATATTCGTGTTCACCGAGTTCGGGCGGCGGATGCGCGACAACGGCAGCGGCACCGATCACGGGTCGGGCGGCGGCGCATACATATTCGGAAACAACGTGATCGGCGGACTTTACAGCGAGTACCCGTCGCTGAATCCGATGGACTGGGAACACGGGGAAGACCTGAAGCACACGATAGACTTCAGGGGCATCTACGCGACGCTGCTCGAGCAGATACTGGAAGTCGAGGCCAGGCCAATCGTCAAAGGCGAGTACGAGCAGATTTCTCCGTTCGCAAACTAGAAGACAGGGACTCAGGGAGATATGACGATGAGCAGACCTTACGGATTGCTGAGAGCCGGCTACCCGTACCTGAAGACGCTGGGCATGAGAAGGGTCATAGGCTATCCTACGGACATAGCGTTTTCCGGAACGGGCGACACCTACGTACTTATGCGCTCGGAGGGCGGATCGAGCATAAGGGTCTGGCCGCTGGAGGACATGGCCGCCTTCACCTCGGACATGAAGGGAATTGGCGGCTATGGCACAGAGGACGGACAGTTCATCTGGCCGGTGCAGATAATTACCGACCATGACGGCAACATATTCGTCAGCGACGAAGCGACGCACAGGATAACCAAGTTCGACCCGGAGGGCGAGTTCGTCGCCAAGTGGGGCGTTCAGGGGGATTCGGAGGCCGAGTTCAACCGCCCCAACGGAATAGGATTCGACCCGGACGGGAACATGGTGGTCGTTGACTCGCAGAATCACCGTGTCCAGAGATACACCCCCGATGGCGAGTATCTGGGCGGATTCGGCGGATCGCATGGCGACGCGCCGGGAGAGCTAAGTCTGCCCTGGGGCGTTCACGTGGACGAGTTCGGCGATATATACGTCGTTGACTGGGGCAACAACAGGCTCCAGGTATTCGACGCGGACGGCGAACTCAAGAACGTCATCGGGAAACTGGGTTCGGGCGATGGAGAGTTTAACAGGCCGACGGGCGTGGCGGTTGACGCGCACGGCGACATATACGTCTCGGACTGGGGCAATAACCGCGTGCAGATGTTCAACTCGGAAGGGAAGTACACCTGGAACTTCGCGGGAGACGCATCGCTGTCCAGGGTCGCGCGCAACTATATGCTGACCAACGCGGTATCCAACCGACTCAGGGAAATGGGCAGAATCGAGGACGAAAAGTACCTGCGCCGTCCGAGGTCTGTCAGGATAGACAGCGAGTTCCGTTTGTTCATCCCGGACTACGAATCCTACCGCATCCAGATATACCA
Source organism: Dehalococcoidia bacterium (assembly GCA_965197685.1). Classification (GTDB taxonomy): domain Bacteria; phylum Chloroflexota; class Dehalococcoidia; order Lucifugimonadales; family UBA1123; genus VXRN01. The sequence continues at coordinate 105,338 of CBDANP010000006.1, read as the reverse complement.
GAAAGACGCGATAGAGCTGGACCGCACCCAGTTCTCCGCCCCGCTGAGAAACGTGACTCTGGAAGTCACGTAGTTCGTGGCCCACGCGCCCGCCGATTCATCGCTTCTTCGTCTGCGGCAGGCGGTCAGTTATGATCCGCCTGCCGCAGCATTATTGAAGAACGCCGACAGCCGCTCACCCCGGGGGGATACGAAACTACCGCGTCTTCAGCGACCTCGAAATCGGCGACCTGAGCCGGATCAATCTCATCGGGGGCAAGAACAACTCTGGCAAGACGAGCCTGCTCGAGGCGATATTCCTGCTGGCCGGAGGCGGGAACGCGAACGCCCTGCTGAACGTGAATGTTATCAGTGAACTCGCGGCGGAACCCGGCTCGACCCGGCAAGCGGTGGACATACTTTGGAAACCGATTTTCCATGATATGGATATGAACTGCCCTATCGAAATCGAAGGACATTATTCTGTGCGCGGTTCACTTTCTCTGAAAATATCGGCTGAGCGAACCCAAGTTGCCTCGTTTTATATCAAAACCACGTCCGTCACGCAGGATATGGCATCCATGGCAGACCTCACCAATGAACGCTCGCTCACACTTCGTTATGCAGTTAATGGAGACGAACGAGGTAAAGGACACATAGTCCTGAAAGGCCGGGAGTATGAGGTAAGGCAAGACGTTGTGGACGTTCCATTCAATTTGACGATTCTCAAGCCTAAAAGCGGGAGTGTAGAAGACGATGCCGTAAGGTTGGGGAGATTGCGTCAGCAAAAGCGGGGAGATTTGCTTCTGGAGGCGTTGCGGGTCATTGAGCCTCGTCTGCAAAGCATCGAGGACAACTCCGCCAGCGGAGCGCCTATGATATGGGGCGATATTGGGTTGTCCGAATTGGTGCCGCTATCGGTTATGGGTGAAGGAATGACCCGGATGGCCCGCTTGATCCTGGCTATAGACAGCTGCCCCGGGGGCGTTGTTCTAGTGGACGAGATAGAAAACGGGATTCACCACTCAGTCATGTCCAAGGTATGGAAGTCTATCGCCGCCGCCGCCGAGCAGTTCGACACGCAGATATTCGCTACCACGCACAGCTACGAGTGCATAGAGAAAGCGTATGAGGGACTTGGGTCGGAAGGTTTTCAGTTCCTTCGCCCCAGAAGCAGAGATGGGATGAACAAGGCTGTTATATACGAACCCAGCGTACTGGATACAGCGATTCGCCACTATATGGAGATTCGCTAATCATGCCTAATCCTCAGCAAGTGAATGCCTCGATCCAACTTTTAGTAGAGGGCAATGACCAACGCAATTTCTTCCGCGCAATTATCAATCACATTGGAATTTCAGGCGTCCAGATTCAGAACTTTGGTGGCGTCACCGAACTTAGAGATTTTCTGTCGGCGCTGGTGAATCAGGACGATTTCTATGAGACGGTCAAGAGTGTAGGCATCGCTCGGGACGCGGAAGAGTCTGCCCAGTCGGCCTTTCAGAGCGTTCAGTCCTCGCTCAGGAACGCAGGTCTGCCTGCGCCAGCGCGGCCGATGGAGAGCGTGGGCGACTCTCCGGCGGTAAATGTGCTGATATTGCCGGACGGTAGCAGACCGGGGATGCTCGAAACGCTGTTGTGCGAGACTTTCGACAATACTGATATGGATTACTGTATTGACGCCTTCTTCGATTGCGTCAGGGATGTGCCGGGTGTGGACATTGGCAGGCCGGACAAGTCCCGCGCCCACGCTTACATCTCGACGCAGCCCGAGCCGCAGTCCTCGGTGGGCGTAGCAGCGCAGAAGGGTTATTGGGATTTAGACCATTCGGCTCTGGCTGACGTTTGGCGCTTTCTGGAAAACACTGTGACAGAGTGGGAGATATTCGACACATGACCGCAATGAACGGGCGATGTCCTGCGCTGTCTAAAATACGCATCTGCGACTTCACTGGCCAGCTTGCGGGAGCGGGGGCTACCAAGATTCTGGCCATGTTCGGGGCGCAGGTCATTCGGGTCGAGGACAGGCTCAGACAGGGGCAGTGGGACATATTCCGCGGCAACGGCCCCTGGGCGGACGAGCGCAGGGGAATCAACCTGGGCGGCACGTTCAACAACCATAACATCGAGAAGATGGGCGTTACCCTGGATATGCGCAAGAGTGGGGCCAGCGAAATTCTCAGGGAACTCATATCGGTGAGCGATGTTGTAACAGAGAACTTCAGCAAAGGCGTGCTCGACCGCTGGGGCTTCTCATACGACGAGATGGTCAAAATAAAGCCGGATATTATATATGTCTCCAACAGCGGCTTCGGACACGTGGGCCCATACTCCGAGTTCAAGACCTGGGGGCCGATTGTTCAGGCTGTATCGGGACTGACATTCCAGTCCGGGCTGGCGGGTATGCCCCCTGCCGGATGGGGCTACTCCTTTATGGACCACACCGGCGGCTACCACATGGCTATAGCTATACTCATGGCTGTCTATCACCGCAACCGCACCGGCGTCGGGCAGTGGGTGGATATGTCCTGTTCGGACGGAGCGGCGGCGCTGAACGGTCCCTCGATACTCGACTACACGGTCAACGGCCTTCCGACCAGGCGGCCTGGCAACCCCGACAGCAACCGCAGCATATACCCGAAAATGGCCCCTCATGGCATATACAGGTGCGCCGGAGAAGACCAGTGGGCCGCGCTCGCCGTGCGCCATGCCGAGGACTGGGCCGCCATGTGCGAGGTTATGGGATTCTCAGACCTTGCGGCGGATGGGGATCTGGATACAGTCGAGTGTCGAATCGAACGTCATGACGAACTGGACAGGCGAATCGAGGAATGGACGGCGACCCGCGCGCCAATGGACGTGATGCAGTCACTTCAGAGCAAGGGCGTGCCGGCCGCCGCCGTGCAGCATCCCGAAGACCGGATCGAGCATGATCCGAACACCGAGGCGTGGGGACTTTTCCCGACTGTCGAACACGCCGAAATGGGGAGGGTGCGGGTGGACGGGATGGCGGTCAGGCTGTCTGAGACGCCTGCCACAATCGAAAAGGGCGCGCCCACACTCGGCCAGCACAACGATGAAGTGTTCGGTGAAATCCTGGGAATGTCTCCGAAGACTATGTGCACCCTGACAGACGAGGAGGTTATCTGAATTGGAATCCGATATGGAAAACGGCGTCCTCGAAAACATTCGTGTTCTGGAGATTGGTGGAGAGATAGGGGCATGGTGCGGCAAACTGCTGGCCGATATGGGTGCGGACGTGATAAAGGTCGAGCCGACGAGCGGCGACCCCACCCGCGCCTACGAGCCGTTCTACAAAAGCGAACCCGGGCCGGACAGAAGCCTGTTCTTCTGGCACTACAACACCAACAAGCGCAGCGTTACCCTGGACGTCAAGCATAAGAGCGGGCGGCGGGTATTCAAAGACCTCGCGGCGTCCGCGGACGTGATAGTGGACAGCGCGCCTCCGGGTGTTCTGTCCTCTGTGGGCCTGGGATACTCCGACCTGATAGGGACGGCTCCCGCGCTGATCATGGCCTCGATAACCCCGTTCGGACAGGACGGGCCGTACAGGGATTACGCGAGTACCGACCTGACCGCCCTGGCGTTCGGCGGTCCCGTGTGGAGCTGCGGTTACGATGACCACAACATCCCGCCCGTGCGCGGCGGGGGCAACCAGGCGTATCACACGGTCGGCCACTACGCGGTCATTGGAATAATGACCGCGCTCGTACACCGCCAGTTCACGGGCGCTGGCCAGTACATAGACGCCAATATGCACGCCGCGCTGAACGTCACTACTGAGGCGGCGACGTATAGCTGGCTGGTTGCGGAAGATACCGTTCAGAGGCAGACCGGACGGCACGCCTCGGTTATTCCGACGCCCCAGGCACAAGTGCTTTGCAAGGATGGACGCTATGTGAACGTGGGCATCGGCGCCAGGACAGAGGAGCAGTGGTTCCACCTTCTGGCCTGGATGGAAGAGGAAGGCCTTGTCGAAAACCTGGGCGAGTACCTGAGCTATCCCAGCCGCGAGGCTATGCGCCGGGGCGACCCGGATGCGATGGCCCAGCAGCGCCGCGTGGCGGATACCCTGCACCGGATGGCCGCTAAGACGGACTCGTATGACCTGTTCACGCGCGCGCAGGAGCTTGGCTTCCAGTGGGGAATCATAAACTCGCCGGAGGACGTTCTGAACGACCCCCACTTCAAGGCGCGCGGATTCCCGGTTGAGGTGGAGCACCCGGAACTGGGCGAGACTTTCATATACCCGGGCGCGCCGTACAGGTTTACCGAGTCGCCCTGGCGAATCGCGAATCGCGCTCCGCTGCTTGGCGAACACAACGAGCAGATATATCTCGGCGAACTGGGCATGACCGAAGAGCGGGTAGCCGAACTAATAGCCGCACGCGTCATCTGACGGCAGATACCGGGTTCCACTCAGTATGAACAGTGTGTGGTGATTACCGGACTCAGGCTATCGTGGCTGGTTGAGGGATGTCTGCCCGCTGGAGTCGTTCCAGTTCCTCGACCGGGATGTGGCAGTTTATCATGTGGCCGTCGCCTTCCGGGCCGCGCTGCTCGGGAGGCGTCTGGGTATCACAGATGTCCCCTATTTTTCGGGGGCATCTTCCGGCGAAGAAACATCCCTCGAACGCGGAGCGCAGCGTCGGCACCGAGCCTTCCAGGCGTATGTGAGTGGGTTCGGCGTCGGGGTCCGGCACAGGGGCCGCGGAGAGCAGCGCCTCGGTGTAGGGGTGGGACGGCGTGGACAGCACCGCTTTTGACGGCCCGTACTCGGCGACGTGGCCTGCGTACAGCACCAAAATATCGTCCGAGACGTAGCGGACTACACCCAGATCGTGGGTTATGAAGACGTATGAGTTTCCGGTCTCGCGCTGGTGCTGCTCGAGCAGGTTAAGCACCTGGGCCTGTACCGACACGTCGAGAGCGGACACCGCCTCATCAGCGACCACCAGGTCGGGGTTCGCGGCGAACGCGCTGGCGAGCGCAACTCTCTGCTGCTGGCCTCCGCTCAGTTCCGAGGGCCGCCTGTCTAGGTACAGCGGATCAAGGCCGACCGCGTTCATAAGCTCCTCGGCGCGCTCCTGGCTTTCCTCCCGACCAACGCCCGCGAACTTTCTGAGCGCCCTGGTTATAGCGTGCTTTATGGGTAGTTTGGGATTGAGAGAGGCCGTCGGATTCTGGAAGACCATACGCATAGAAGATCGCTGATCTTCGGTTCGGTCTTCGACGTCGCCCTCGAGGGTCTGGCCGCGCAGTTCGAGAGTGCCGCCGTCCTTGGAGATCAGGCCAACTATGGCGCGAGCGGCTGTGCTCTTTCCCGATCCGCTTTCGCCGACAATGCCGAGGGTACGTCCGCCGTCAACGCGCATATCCACGTCAACCAGTGCGCGGACGGGCCGGCGCACCTGAGGACCAAACAGAATATACTTCTTGCGACCGCCGCCGTAGAATTTGCGCAGGTCATCCGCATTGAGCACAGGCACGGCGCCGTCGGGGTCGGGCTTCACCAGTCGTTCACGCGACTCGCCCCATATGTCCTCATTGACATCCGAGTGATAGAGACACCGGGCAGCGTGGCCATTCGATACCTGGGTAAGTGGCGGCGCGGCTTGAACACAGGCATCCTTTGCGAGCGGACAGCGTGGGGCGAACAGGCAGGAATCGGCCTGCTCGTTCTGCGCGTCGAAAACCGCGCCCGGTATGCTGCTCAACTGGTGTTCTATTCCGTCGTCTCCCGGGGGCTGCGGGACGCACGAGAGCAGTCCGGCGGTGTAGGGATGGCTGGGGTTTTTGAACAGTTCTCGGACCGGGGCTTCCTCTACTATCTCGCCCGCGTACATGACCGCCACCCTGTCCGCCACCCTGGCTATGATGCCGAGGTTGTGGCTTACGAACAGGATTCCCGCGTTGACCCTATCTTTGAGTTCGACAATCAGGTCGAGTATGGTAGCCTCGGTGGTGACATCGAGGCCGGTGGTAGGCTCGTCCATAATCAGCAGGTGGGGGTCACAGGCGAGCGCTATGGCTATGACCACACGCTGCTGCATACCGCCGCTCAACTGGTGTGGATAGCGCCTGCCTATGCGTCCGGGGTCGGCGAGACCGACACTCTCGAAAAGCTCGACGGTGCGCCGCTGGGCGGCCTCGGAGTCCATATCGAGGTGGTGCTTGAGAACCTCTTCTACCTGCGGCCCGACTCTCATAGAGGGACTGAGAGAGGTAAGCGGGTCCTGATAGACCATCGCTATCCGGTTGCCCCTGAGCTCTCGCAATTCGGAGTCGGTGAACTCGGCAATGTCCATTCCCTCGAATCTCACCGCGCCTTCGACCTGCGCCGTGCCGGGAAGATAGTCCATCATGGCGAATGCGACAGTAGATTTTCCACAGCCCGACTCGCCAACCAGTCCCAGCACCTCTCCGCGCGCGATTTCCAGCGACGCGCTGCGGACGGCGCGGAACGCGCCGCGTGGGGTGTTAAAAGTGACCGCAAGATTTTCCAGCTGTATGAGCGGAGCGTCGGGGTTAAACTTCTCGTCCATTTATCATTCTCCGGTTTCGGGCAGATTCTGAGCCTGTCTTATGCCGTCCGCGAGAAGGTTTATGCCGACGACCAGGGACGCCATAGCGATTCCTGGCGCGAGCGCGGCCCAGGGAATTGTTCCGAGGTGATCGGCATTCTCGCTCACCATCAAGCCCCAGTCGGGTTCCGGCGGCTTCACTCCGAGCCCGAGGAACCCGAGCCCGGCGGTCAACAATAACGCGAAACTCAGTCGTATCGTAGCCTCGACCGCCACGACTGGAAAAACGTTTGGCAAAACCTCGCGGAACATTATGTACAGCGTTGGCTCTCCCCTCAGACGCGCGCTCTGCACGAACTCCAGCGGCTTGACCGAGAGAGTCGCGCTCCTGATGACGCGGCTGTTGTTGGGCATGAACGAGATACCTATTACGAAAATGATTATCCAAGAGTGATCTATGCCAGCGAAACGCTGGGATACCATATTAATGACTAGAATCGTCAGAAGCAGTGAGGGAATCGCCAAGAACCAGTCCACGACTCTCATAATGGCCTGATCTACCTTGCCGCCTAGATATCCACTGGTTACGCCAACGATGGTGCCGAGCGTGACTCCTAATATAGTTCCTATGAACGAAATCCACATTATCGAGCGGGCGCCGGCCAGAACTCGGCTCAGAACGTCGCGTCCAAATTCATCCGTTCCTAACCAGTAGGTGGGAGGGGATGGGCCGCTGAAACGGTCGGCGAGGTGATAGTCGGTTGGCGGATATGGCGTGATCCATGAGCCTATCAGCGCAAGCGTGACGTGGACTGCTACGATGGCGAACCCAATGCGCCCGGTGTTGGTGCGTAGAATGAGCGACAGCGCACTCCACACCGCGCCTCCTGCCCTCGATAGGACACGGACTTCCTGTCGCTGTGTTCCCAGCGTGGAATCTCTGACTGCCATCAGGCTAACCTCACCCTAGGATTGAACGAACCGTAAGTGATATCGGCGGCGAGGTTGCTGAATGCATAGACCGAAGCGATAACCATTGCGGTGGACTGAAGGAGCGGTATGTCGCGAGTGTTTATCGCAGATATCAGCATGCTACCCATGCCGGGATAGGAGAAGAGGTTCTCTATTATGATGAGTCCTCCGAACATCCAGCCGACATTGTTCGCTATAACCGTTATTGTGGGAAGCATGGCGTTGGGCAGAACGTGTCTGATAATGACTGTTCGCATGGGCAATCCCTTAAGAATCGCGGTGCGGACATAGTTGCTCTCCATCACTTCTATCACGTTGGCGCGCGCCATCCTGAGAATGTACGCGAATAGCGCTCCAGTGACCGTGAGAACTGGCATTATCAACACCTGCGGCTTGCTCAGTATAGACTCGCCGGGCATCATTATGCTGGACGAGGGCAGCCATTGCAGGGTCGAAGAGAATATCAGTATCATCACCACTCCGGTTACGAACTCCGGCAACGATATAGTGACTAGCCCGCCCATTGTCAGGAAGCGATCAATCTTGGTATCTACCTTGGTTCCGACCCACACGCCCAAAGCCAACCCTAATGGGACCGCTATCAGGAAAGCTAGCCCGGCGAGCAGCGCGGAGTTGGCGAGTCGTCCACCCAGTAGCCCCGATATCGAGGCCCTGGATTTTGCTGATTCACCGAGGTCTCCCGTTACTGCGCCGCCAATCCAGTCAAGATAACGGACGTGCGGGGGGCGGTCCAGCCCCATCTGCTTACGCAGATTTCTCAGGTTATCGGGCGTGGCCTGCTGGCCGAGCATGACCTGAGCGGCATCGCCCGGCACCAACTCTATCAGCGTAAAAATAGCGATAGAGACGGCCAGAAGAGTCACAACTATGAGTGACAGTCTGACTATAAGGAATCTTGCCATATCATCCGCTTCTTATGTGATTGTTCTGGATTTTTGAATGTATATGGGCAGATGTGGGCAGCGGTGCCTGCCCACATCTTGTCGCTTAGCAGGTCAGATGCGCGCGCTAGTTATCCGAGACCCACCACTCCTCGAACAGCCAATGCGCGAGCGCGGCGTGTGCCCGTACGTCCTTTATGTTGGCGCGGTGAGCGTAAAGGATGGGGTTGTACGTGAGATATAGAACCGGAACATCCTCGATGAGGATCTCCTGCATCTCGCGGAAGTACTCCTTGCGCTTGTCGAAATCAGCTTCCACCGACGCCATATCAAGCAATTCGTCCAGCCGAGGGTTGTTGTAGAACGACTCGTTCCAAACTCCGCCGCTCTTGAGCTGTACATTTATCGCAGCGTTGGCAGAACGCCCGCCCCAGGCGCTGGATGTGAACGGGCAGCAGGGATTCATCCACTGCGCTGTCCAGTAGGTTGATTCATCATGAGGGGCTACTTCCACGTTGATTCCGGCCGCCTTGACGGACTCTTTGAACGCGAGCGCGACATCCTGCATCTGGTTGAAGTCGGACGTGTTCAGAACGACGTCAATACCGTCCGGATATCCTGCCGCGGCCAGGAACTCCTTCGCCTTGGCGATGTCCTGCTTGATGATGGGCTGTTCGTCCCAGTAGTACTGGTCGTTGATGCCTACCGGATGGTCATTCGCCGGATGTCCGCGTCCGAAGAATGCGGCGTCCACCACAAAGTTGCGGTCCACGGCGTACTGCATCGCCTTACGCAGGTTCTTGTTTGCGAACAGGGGCTCTTCGACGCCCTGGAACGGCGCGAATTTATCATCGCCCTGAAGGTGCTCGTAGCTGGTGTGCATATCAATCACGCCGACACCTGCGGTCGGTGTTTCGGCGATGCGGATGTCGGGGTTGCCTGCCAAAGATCCGAGGGACGAAAGGGGAGGCTCCAATATCACGTCTATCGCGCCTGTCTTGAGAGCTTCGACGCGAGTGACCGCCTCGGGCATATAGAAGAATATCATCTGATCCGCGTATGGCCTGTTTTCGCGCCAGTAATCAGGGGAACGATCCATGACCGACCGCTCGGTTGGGTTGTGGTCTTCGAGGGTGTACGGACCCGATCCATACTCGCCCGTGGTGATCTCATCGTTGGTAATTCCGTCTGGAACTATCCGCACGTGATAGTCAGTCAGATCGCCCAGAATGAATGCGTTGGGGTCACCCAGTTCCAGAACGACGGTGTTTTTGTCCGGTGTGTTTATGGTGTCAATGTAAGAGATGTTGTCCTTGTGCGGCGAGGCCGAATCTTCGTGACGGATGCGGTCGAGCGTGAATTTGACATCAGCCGATGTGAGCGGATCCCCACTGTGGAACTTTATTCCGTCCCGAATCTTGAAAGTGTACTGCGATAGATCTTCTTTGGAAGACCACGACTCGACTGCCCAGGGAGTTAATTCGCCATCGTACCAGTACATTACCATGCTGTCGTAGGTAAGCTCACTGTATGGCCCTTCCGCCTGGGCCAAGCCCGCGAGCATCGGGTCGAGCGAGTTGAATGCGATCATTCCAAATCGGATGGTGCCGCCAGAAACCGGATCGGAACTCGGCATGACGGGAACTGCGGTGACCATAACCTCGACTTCCTTGACGACCTCCTTCTCCACCTCTTTGACAACTTCTACTTCCTTGACGACCTCCTTCTCCACCTCGACGACTTTTTCGACCTCGACGATCTTTTCGACCTCAACGATCTTCTCGACTACCTCAGGATCCGATGTGCAGGCTATCGCCGCCGCCGCTACTATTGCGATGAGAGCGGCAATCAAGACAAACGACCTTGTCGTACTACGGGCTAACATTTTGTCTCCTTTCGGGATTGTTCTTCCGTTCCATTCGGTTCTTTTCTAAGACATTGTTCAACAAGTAAGTGAACGCTCGCATTCAATATACATAATGAGGTATATATAGGTCAATTATGCAAAGAGGGGCGGCAGGGCAATCGCATCTAAATTTCAGCGGTTCAATATATCTCAATTTATGTTGTTCAGACATTCAACAGGTGGGAACAGGTGGCTTAACTGGTGACCAACAGGTGACCTCTGAACCAGAGTTTCACCAGAGATCACCAGAGTTTGTAGCTAAATGGCCGGAATTTTTTCTTCTGTCGGGCTTGCCATATATTACAACTTATGACTTTGAGGTTCAGTTGCCGGTTCCGGGCGCTTGGCATCCGGTGGAGAGTTTCATATTCATAGTGGGGAGTCATGAGGCTACTATAGCCAAAACAGCACAAATGTGCAAGTTTGCCGCGCCCTGGGCGCAGTATGTTTTAGATGCGATTGCCCTAATAAGAGGGGCGGCCCCGATCCGGGACCGCCCCTGAGTTCATTCAGGCGCCGCGCAAGGCGACTGAATACAGCCTACTCTTCAGGCCAGCCGTCGGGGATTTCCCCCGCCGCCAGGGCTGCGTTGATGGCTGCCGACGCTTCCTCGGTGACCCAGCCGCCCCAGGTATCGGGGTTGCTGTTCAGCCACCAGAGAGCCGCGTCATGGGTGGTGGATCCTCCGTTATCGGACATCCAGGCGGCAACGCCCTTATAGACACCGATATTGAAGTCCCACGCCCTGAGCATTTCGATAACATCGGGCGCGGCGCCCATTAGGTCAGGATGCACCGCGATGAGTATAGTGGCGTCCTCGTACGCGCACGCCTTGGTCGTAAACCAGCACTCGTCGCTGTACGCAGGCTCTTCCAGCCGAACCAGGTCAAGCACCAGGGCGGGGTCGTTGGTCCCCCACTGGTAGCCGAGCCAGGGTTCCTGCTTCTCATAGGCGCCATACAGGTCGGCATTCGCGGCCGCGCCGTCTCCAGGATTGACTATATGGACGTGTTCGTCCAGACCGTAGCCTGTAATCTGAGACGCGTTTACTTCTTCGCAAGCCCAGCCGATTACGCAGGACACCAGCCTCGCCTTGCCGCCCGTCTCCGCCGTCTCGAACAGCATCTTGAACTGGTCGTCCGTCAGGTCATCCACGCTGTCCAGGTCGGGGTACTGCTCCTGGAGATAGGCCGGTATTACAAAGGCTGACTGCCAGTCCTTGCCCAGGCTTTCACCGACTGAGACCACTTCACCCATTGACTGCGCTTCCATCCAGGATGGGACGCATCAGGTTGTCGGCCATGCGGCTGCGCGCGCCCAGAACGCCGAGGGGGAGTCCGACAGTAATCGCTATCGCCACGGCCACCACCATGAGCGCAATGGTGTCTATCGTATTCTCCCAAAGGCCCATGAAACCCACAAAGAGCAGCGTGGCCGTTGTGAACCCGAGCAAACTCCATCGCCCAACCGCGAAAGACAGCAAGGCGAGTCCCAGAATCACGACGGGCCAGGGCATCCACTTCAGGCCGTTCTCTATCCAGACCAGCGCATAGGTGACACCCGTGCTAAGACCGTCGAACAGCCAACTGCCCTCCCGCGTAATCCAGCTAACCACGTCGTCAATCGTATCGCCCGTAACCTCTCGCATGGTCCTGTCGAGCGTTACGACATTGCCGCTGGACGTTGGGATCTCGGAACTGGATACGCTGGTGGGAAAGTCCATGTTCGGCCCCAGACCACTAGGCTCACCAGCAGCGCGACTAATACCGCGCCCAGACCGGCCAGCCACAGGTATCGGCGTGTAATAGTGACCGGAGAGATGCCGCCCACTGCGGTTTCAGTATCTAATCGAACATCTTCCAACCGAGCCATGTCAGGCCTCCCCTACGCTTTCGGACATACCTGCCAGTAGCGCGCCCCTGTGCACCTCGCCCAGCAGTCGCCCTTCGTCGTCAACCACGGCTATGGGGTATTCGGTGCGGGCGGACAGGGGTACGATTTCATCCAGGTAAGCATTCGCGCTTATGCTGGCCGCGGGTTCTATGGGAACGTCTCGAAGGCTCGACACGCCCTGTCCGACAAGCGTCGTCGCGCATTCCATAGTCAGGGTTCCCGTCAGAGAGCGGTCGTCCTCCACAATGAACGCCATCTCAGCGCCCGCGCTACGCATAGCGTCGAGCGCGTCTCCGGGTCCCTGGTGACGTTGAACGACCGACCTGGACTTCCGCATGATAGACGTGGCCTGCACCACCTTGGATCTGGAGACGTCTTTCACGAATTCCGCGACGTAGTCATCCGCAGGATTGGCCACTATCTCCTGGGGCGAACCTTCCTGCGCGACCTCGCCGTCCCGCAGTATGACTATCCTGTCGCCTAGTTTCAGGGCCTCATCCAGGTCGTGGGTGATAAACACTATGGTCTTGTGAAGCTCGGTCTGGAGAGAAATAAGTTCGTCCTGCATTTCACGCCGTATCAGCGGGTCGAGGCCGCTGAAAGGCTCGTCCATCAGGAGCGCGGGGGAATTCACCGCCAGCGCGCGCGCAAGTCCCACACGCTGCTGCATTCCGCCGCTCATCTCTCTGGGATAGTAGTCTTCCCAGCCGTTCAGTCCCACGGTCTGGATGGCTTCCGACGCCACCCTATACCGCTCGGTCTTGTCCATTCCCTGGATTTCGAGGCCATACGCTACGTTGTCCATCACTGACCTGTGCGGCAGGAGACCGTAGTTCTGGAAGACCATCGCCACCTTGTTGCGCCGGAAATCTATCAACGTTGCGCCGGAAATCTATCAACGTTGCGCCGGAAATGCGCCTGCGTGTAGCCGAGGATGTCTTCGCCGTCGAAAACTATCCGTCCCCTGGTGGACTCTATGAGCCTGATGAGGCAGCGCACGAGGGTTGACTTGCCGCTGCCCGACAACCCCATGACGACAAAGATCTCCCCTGCCCTCACGCTGAACGAAATATCGCGCAGGCCGATTACCAGGTCCAGTTCCTCCTGGATCTCGGTCCTGCTTCTGGAAGCGTACGCCGGATCGAGAGCGCGTTCCGGTCTGTTGCCGAAGACCTTCCACAACCCTGCGACCTCTATCTGGTATTCGGATGGGTATTCTTGCTGGTCTATGTCCTGAACCTTCCTAACCGGCCACGCCGGAAACGCCGCCGTTGAATATCTGCCACAACTTTCGGCTGTCCCCAACCGGGTAATCCTCGCTGCCGAAGTGGTTCAGCGTATTGACAGCCTGTATAAGCCCGTAGAACTGCAAGGCCGCGGCTTTCAGGTCAACCTCCGACCTCACCTCGCCCTTCTGAACCCCAACCGTAAGCTGCGCCTCTATCATCGCGAGGTGCTTGTCTATCGAGGCCTGCATAAGCTGTCTCAGTTCGTCGTCGCCATTCATCAGCACCTCGGCAATTACCAGAAACGATACGCCGGTGAGAGTAGATGGGGCAACGTTGTCATGCAGAACCTGTTCAAGCCTTTTCAGTCCCGAATCGGGATCGCCGTCTATGAGGTCTATGCGCCGGGTGAGCCTGAAATCAATGTCCTCGATAAGCCCGGCGAGAATTCGCTTCTTGCCCCGAAAATGGCGGTATATCGCGCCCTCGCTCACACCCACGGCGCGGGCGAGATTGCCAATCGTCAGCGACTGCATACCGTGTTCGGTTATGACAACACGGGCAGCGTCTATGATTTCACGCCTTCTTACACCGGTAGGGCGTCGTGATCGCATGACCATTTAACCAGCACCATACATGGAAATTTGCAAGTGAACTCTCACTCACAAATATACTGGAAGACTCTGTACAGGTCAATCATGCGATAATCGCTATGCCATCCTGCATTCTGAACCTGAAAGCCCACTTTACTTACCGGGTTTCCACAGCCGGTAGAAGTGGTTCAGGGGGCCGTGTCCCTGTCCTATGGAGAAGCTCGCGCGTATGGCGGCGGTGACGTAGTCTTTGGCCTGCTGGACGGCGTTCGGCACATCGAGGCCCCTGGCAAGACCGGCAGCGATTGCGGAGGCGAGTGTGCATCCTGTGCCGTGGGTGCTGGTGGTATCAATTCTCTCCGAGGTGAAGATGACGAAGTCGGAGCCGTCGTATAGTACGTCGGTTGCAGGGCCTTCGAGGTGACCGCCTTTTACCACCGCGTTCCGAGCCCCGAACTCTTCGACGAGCATCCTGGCCGCCGTCTTTGCGTCGTCAAGCGTGTTGACCTCCAGGCCGGTGAGCGTCTGGGCCTCACGGCTGTTCGGGGTCAGGACGACTGCCATTGGGGTGAGGACATCGCGCATGGCGGCCACGGCGTCCTCTCGGAGCAGTGGGCTGCCAGTCGAGGCCACCATGACCGGATCTATCACCGCCAAGGTGAGATTGTGGAATTTCAGCCTCTCGGCGACGGCGCATATTATCTCGGTGCTCGATAGCATACCCGTCTTTACCGCGTCGGTCCCGATGTCCGACATAATTGCGTCTATCTGCGCCTCGATGAGCGGTACGGGCGTCTCCAGAACATCGTTTACCCCCAGTGTGTTCTGCGCGGTGATAGTCGTGATAGCGGATGTGCCGAATACGCCGAGAGCGCCGAACGTCTTCAGGTCGGCCTGAATCCCGGCTCCGCCGCCGGAGTCCGATCCTGCTATCGTCATTACGCGGGCAATGCGCTTTTGAGTCATCACGATCTCCTGTCCGGTGGCCGTGACGCGGATCGTCTGTCGGCGTCGCGGCTCTTTTTCAGAATAATGCCCTGAAGCGTGCGCACACTCGCGCCGCTGACGCGCATATTGCGCCTGCGCCGACGCTTCCGCTCGCGGCGTTCGCCCCTGGTTGTGTGTTCCTCTTGCATTGTTCGATCCTAGTCGTCCGGCCAACTGTCGCCGTTGTAGGCGGCTTCCCAGAACAGGTACTCATAGCGCAGGGCAGTGTGGAACACACGCTCTATCTTTGCCCGTCGCTCGCCGCTAATATCGGCTCCGTTCAGGTATTCCTCGCACCAGCCCACGAAATCACCCAGGGCGTCGGGGCCGTGCAGGTCAATCCACTCCCTGTATATGGGGTTCGACGGCCGCTTGCCCTCGTTCAGAAGCCTGGTTCCCCAGTCCAGATATGTACCCTCGGTTACGTAGCATACGGTAACGATGTCCTCGAAACTGCCTTCGAGTCCGGTTCTTGCGAGAAAGTCGCCGAACGCCCGCGTAACGGGCGACGCGGTTGCGGACGAGTAATCTTCTTCCGTCTCTCCCAGTATATCAAATGCGCGCATGAAGAAGTCGTTCTCGTCCGCGTTCTCAGGGTCGAGTATAACCGACAGGAAGCCGTACAGGTGGCTCGCGGCCTCGAAGTTCGGAGCCTTTGCGGTGCCGTGGGCTATCATAGCCACAAGGTCGTTGACGAATACGTAGTCTTGGAGAAAGTAGCTGCGCGCCCTCTCATGCGAGAGTGTTCCGTCGCCCATCTCTACGATAAACGGGTGGAAGACCATTCTGCGCCACAGGTCGGCGTGCCTGTCTTTCAGTTGCTGGGTGAGTGACATAGAATCCTCGCTTTCGGAGCGCTGTCTAGCTGCCCAGGTCGGCGCGGTAGGCCGCAGACGCATCTAGCGACGGTTCCAACATACCGTTGTCCTTCATCCACTGCACGAAGCTGTTCCACCTATCCGGCTCCTGGGTGCCGAATCCGCCGCCGGAGGGCAGTTGCCATAGTTCGACAAGCAGGTCCGCGCCCGGCCTGTCTATGTCTTCGTCTATTTCGCCCTTGTTCTCCGCGACCAGTACGTCCACGCCCGCCTGTGGGTCTTCGATAGCTTCCTCGAATCCGCGCTTGATGGCGCGTATGAACCGCTCGGCGACGTCCCGGTTGTCTTTGAGATAGTCCTCGCCGGTTACCAGGACGAGTTCGTAGTAGTCCGGCACACCCCAGTCCTCCATACGCATTACGTTGACCGGGTAGCCTATGTTCTCCATGTGGATGCTCTCGTGCGTCCAGTAGGCGCCCACTACCGCGTCAACCTTCTCGCCTATCAGAGACTCCGATATGTTCCAGCCTATGTTGACGAGTTCCACGTCGCCGAGTCCGTCGAGTCCATCCGCTTTCAGCATGGTTTCCAGCAGAGGCTCGTTGGTGGGGATTCCCGGGTAGCCGACCTTCTTGCCAGCAAGTTCCCCAGGGCGGGTTATTCCCGACGACTTCAGCGTCATCACCGAGTTCAGCGGGTGCTGAACGACGCCCAGGATCGAGACGACCGGCACGCCCTCGTTGCGCGCGAGCAGCACGTCGGGCTGGTAGCTCATTCCGAAGTCGTCCTGACCCGCGCCGACGGTCTGGAGCACCGTTGAGGGGTCGGACGGGGTGTACATCGTCACTTCGAGATTTTCGTCCTCGAAGTAGCCCTTCTGCTGCGCGATGTACAGGCCGAGGTGGTTGGCATTCGGATACCAGTCCAGGGCGAGCTTGATGGAGGCTTTTTCCGGCTCGCTACTACACGAGGCGGCCAGGAGCATGGCCATAGACAGCGTGAGGATTGTAAGGGTCATCTTCGTTAGTTTCTTCATGAGCGTGAATCTCCAATTGTTATATTGCTGTGTTGAATTTCCTATCCCTCGGTTGTCAATTCGTCGTTCGTGGAGTCACGCCATGGAATGGCGAGGCGTTCCAGGATGCCGACAGACGCGAATAGCCCTATGCCCAAGGCGGACAGGATTACTATTGAGGCGAACACGCGCTCGGTCAGGAACTGGGGCTTGGAGCGGAGCATCAGGTATCCCAGCCCCTCGCTGGAACCGACCCACTCCCCTATGACCGCGCCGATGACACTGACCGCGACCGCGACTCGCATCCCGCTGAACAGGTATGGGAGCGACGAGGGAACCTGCACTTTGAAGAACACCTGTCTGCGGTTGGCGCCGAGCGTTCGCATCAGGTTGACCATGTCTCTATCCACGGACTTCAGGCCGTCAACCATGTTGACCACGATAGGAAAGAAGCTGATGAGCGCGACCACGATTACCTTTGGGGCCAGCCCGTATCCCACCCAGATAAGCAGCATGGGAGCTATCACTATTATGGGTATGGTCTGGGACGCGATTATGAAGGGATATAGGGCGCGCTCCAGCGTCCGCGACATTCCGATAGCGGTGGCGAGCAGAACCCCGGACAGGAGCGCGAGCGCGAACCCGACGATAATTTCGGACAGCGTCGCCCGGGTGTGAGTCCACAGCAGTCCGGCATCTTCAACCAACGCTGCGCCGATGGCCGACGGAGCGGGCAGAAGCCAGGTCTGCACGTCGAATATGCGGACGTAAGCCTCCCAGACCGCAAGGATTCCGAGAACAATCAGCAGCGCGGGCAGCCACCGCCTAGCCGTCCTGTCAACGCTTCTCGTCCACGATCCTGCGTTTGCGGACACGGGTGAAAGTCCTGTTTCCACGCTCATCGCAGGCTCTCCGAGTTGTCTTCTTCCCTTATCGCGGTCAGCAGAGCCGACTTGATGTCCATGAACTCCCTCGTGGCGATAACGTCCACACTTCTGGGCCTGGGTATCTCGACGTTCCTGACCATCTTCATCGTCCCCGGCCGCGCGGTCATCACATAGACGCGGTCGGAGAGAAAGATGGCCTCGTCCACGTCGTGGGTCACCATGACGATGGTCTTCTGCATGGATTCCCAGAGTCCGGTCAGCCACTGGTGGATGCGTGTTCTGTTGAGCGCGTCGAGGGCGCCGAAGGGTTCGTCCAGAAGGAAGACCTCCTGATCGGCGAGGACGGTGCGAAGAAATGCGGCTCGCTGGCGCATACCGCCGGATAGCCTGTGAGGATAGAATTTCTCGAAACCCTCGAGGCCGAACCTTCCCATATGCTCTTTCGCCCGCGCGATGGCGTCCCGTCTTGGGACACCCTGAAGCTCGAGACCGAGTATGGCGTTGTCGAGTACATTTCGCCAGGGAAGCAGCAGATCTTTCTGCTGCATATATCCGACCGAACCAAGCCGCGCCGTGGCCTGTATGCCGTAAAGGGACAGGGTTCCTGATGTCGGCTCGTCGAGGCCGGCGATGATGTTCAGGAGGGTACTCTTGCCACACCCCGATGGGCCGATAATGCTGACGAACTCGCCGTAAAGAGCGTGAAAATTGACGCCGCGCAGGGTCGGGAGAGGCTGGCCCTCGCGCTCGAACGTCTTGAAGACGCCATCCGTCCGAATGGCGTACCGCGCCCCGTCCGATTCGCCCTGAACCGGGCCCTGTCGGGCGCTTGTCTCGTCTATCTTGTCCACTGTCAGCATAGGACCTAAAGAGAACCGCCCACCTGTGCGGGTGGGCGGTTCTGGGCCTCTGTGGACTCACCACATCCCTCCGCTGGAATTACCCAGATCAGGTTCGTAGGGGTCGACAGCATTCGGGCTGCCCTCTCAGCCTGGCCTTCCAAGCTCCCCCAGGGCGTGTATTTGAATTTTGAAGAAGTCTATCCTGAACCGAGACTGGTGTCAACAGCGGGAAATGACTCAGAAAATTGCTTAAGTGGAATTATAGTAGTCGAGGGGCCGCCTACCGCTCCCCGTTTCCACAAGGACAAGTTTCGCGGGAATGATAGACGAGCGAGATGGCATGGTCTTTTCATTTTCGTTCAGTCAGTCATATAAGGGTGAGAACTACGCTCGCCGCTGAGCAATAATATGGGCAAATCGTTCAATCCAGAGGGATGTTATAGGGAATGATCAGTGTAAGACTGTACCATACTCAATAATGAAAATACCCTGCACGACACAGCAGGGTCTTTGCAAAGTCTGCCTGAATTTCCCCTTCTACTACACAAATACGCCCCCAATGCGCTACAATGTATGCATGATAAACAACTTATGCGACACACTATCCATAAATGAGAACTTATCAATGACATTCCCCTGCGTGAGAAAAAATTCTCTTAGCTACAAACGCTGGGAAACGCTGGGAAACGCTGGGTGAAAATGGCCCCAGCGTCCCCCCAGCGTCCCCCTGTAAATCGCCCAGTGTATGCCCAGCGGATCACTCGATAATTATAAATCCAGGTATATGCAATCGCGTCGAACAGAGCTTTTCTCTCATGTTCGGGCTGATTCGACCGCGCCGGCTGATTGCCGACTTTGAAAACGCCCTGCACGACACAATAAGTTAACCCGATGTGCGGGTTTATGTTCAGTTCACCAATTTAGATATTTGCAGAGGAGGATTACCCTGAGCCTGGTTCAACATGAAAGCCATGGTGTGGCTGAGCGCTTTTCTGAGCAGACGATTGCTCAGATGCCACATATCCCTGGCCCACACACGCTTGATCAGGTAGCGGTCCACTAATTGTCCGAAGACCGTCTCTATCCTATAACGGAAGCGACTGATCGTCGCACTTCTGTGCGGCCAGGGCTCGGAAGAAGCTCTTTTGAACTGTGCTTGAAGATTAAGCCCATCTCTATCCAGTTCCTCTTTGAGTCTGGGACTCCAGTAGTTTCGGTCTCCCAACATGGTTCCGCGCCGCCCGTTGACCAACTCGGGAACCACAGCTGTCTCATGGACTTGGGCAGGCGCTATGCCGAAGCTGACTATCACACCCGGCCACGCCACCAGTGCGTGCAATCGAAAGCCGTAGAAGGTCTGGCGCGCAACGGTATCGTGTCCAAAGCCGGCCTCACCCCTGAAGCGCTGGCATCTGTATGCGCGAGCGAACTGACAGACAGGGACAGCGAAACTGTCAACCAGTTTCAGAGAGGGGTCGTATCTGACCTGTTCAAGCATACGCTGCCATATCATCTCCTTGACGCGCCACAGATTGGCCGCCTGTCTGACGAATGTGGTGCGATGTATCTTTCCCATTTCAGGGAAGAAGTGCGAATAGTGTCTGCGGAAGTAGTCATAGATGGCCTTGTCCTGGTTCAGAGACAGATACTCTCCTACTATCTCCATGGTGAGCGTCTCGCTGTCTGAGAGTGCGGGCGCAGGCCCTCTCTGTCTGAGGCGTATTGTTCCAAAAAGCTGTTTCATAGTGTCGTCAATAATGCAGAAAACGGTTATTATGAAGTCGTCCAGGTCCATGGCGTCATCCTCGGAGTTTGATGCAACCCTATTAGAGACGCTATGACTTGGACTTTCAACTGTTTCTATCCTTTATCCAAAAACTT
This sequence comes from Dehalococcoidia bacterium, assembly GCA_965197685.1. Taxonomy (GTDB): domain Bacteria; phylum Chloroflexota; class Dehalococcoidia; order Lucifugimonadales; family UBA1123; genus VXRN01. The sequence goes on along the minus strand of CBDANP010000006.1, from coordinate 84,892 downwards.
GCACACGGGGTAAGTTAATTGAAAGTTGAAAGTCGGGTTGATAGGATGGCGTAAATGGTACAGGGTGTTGGACTCGCAACGACTGTGCAGCCTGCATACAGTCCTGAGTTGAATCCTGCTGAGCGGGTGTTCGAAGAGGTCCGCTGGTGGGTGGAGGTCAGGATATACGAGAGTATAGATGAGCAGGTGGAGGCGGCTGAGTCCTACCTGAGTGAGCTTGAATCTGATCCGGGTCGGGTAAAGAGTCACTCACCGCGTGGAAATGGATAGAACACACGACGCAAGTCTTCCCGTACACTATGCAGCCTCCTCAGCCTGAATTGGTATAACAATGAATGACACTCACGATAATGCATTTGATACGGCGAATGGCAACCAGCGAAATGCCCTGATTGATGCGGCACTCTCCCTACTCCCCGAGATCCGGGATATGGCCGATGAGATTGACGAGGCGCGTCGGTTGCCGGACCGGTTGGTGGACAAGCTGACCGATGCCGGATTCTTCCGCATGATGTTGGGCCGGGAGTTGGGTGGCCTGGAGGCCGATCCGCTCACCGCGGTCCGGGTAGTGGAAACACTGTCTAGCGTCAGCCCCTCCGTGGGCTGGGTAGTAATGATCATCGCCTGTACCAACTTCTGGACCGCCCGGGTGCTGCCGGACGAGGCGGTCAAGGAGGTCTTTACGCCGGGCCCGCCGGTGAACGTGGCTGGCACCCTGGTACCCTACGGGCGGGCGGTAAAGGCCGAAGGCGGCTGGCGGGTATCCGGGCGGTGGCCCTTAGGCAGTGGTTGTCATCAGGCCCACTGGATGGCCAGCGGCAGTTGGCTTCACGACGGGCAGGGGCCGATCATGGAAGACGGCGTCCCCGCCTGGCGTGTGTTCCACACGCAGATTACCGACTGCCGAATTCTCGATACCTGGTATGCAACGGGACTACGGGGCACCGGCAGCCACGATTACACCATGGACGATATCTTTGTTCCGGACCGGTTGGTAACCCTGCACTCGTTGCAAGCGCCGAGCCTTCGACCGAACCGCCACTACGCCTACAGTGCAGTGGTAATTCCTGTGATGGCCGCGGTTTCCCTGGGAGCGGCCCAGGGATCGGTCGACGGTTTGATCGAGCTCTTTGGGGGAAAACTGGACCTGCGCAGCGGCCGTCCGGTGGCATCCAGATTCGACAAGCAGGCGGACTTGGGCGCCGCCGAGGCACACGTGGGCAGCGCCAGGACCTATTTGTACGACGTCCTGGCCCAGGTGTGGGGTAAAATCACCACCGGCGAACCGCTGACATCGGAGTTGCGGGGCCGTTTCCGCATAGCCTGCACCAACGCGGTCACTGCCTCAGTCGCTACGGTGGACCTAGTTTACGGCGCCGGGGGCACCAGCTCCATATACGTCTCGTCCCCGATGGAGAGGCTTTTCCGCGATGTGCACACCGTAGCCGCCCACGTAGCCATTCGACCTTCGACCTTGGCCGACGGTGGCGCGCTGCTGCTGGGTCAGGAGCCGGGCTTCCGGACCTTCTAGCTCACGCCGCGGAGACCGGCGACTCTGAATGGTTTACAGAAGAGATTTGACCAAGAGGAGTAGGGAGTGGCGGACGCAGTAGGAGAACTGGCCGCTATTGGAGTCCTGGCCGGAGAGCGCCCGTTTGCACGGCAGTCCCAGTTAGAAACCATAGGCTTCACCTATGGTGTAATGGCATCGCAATTTTGTTATCGGCAATGAGAATACTTAGCCACTGGGTGGGGTTTCAGTGAATCTGTATGAGTAACTGACCTTACGCAGTTGAGAGAGATTTCGTAGCTGAGCTGGCTCATTCTCGTTTAGGAATTCATAGCTAAGTGCGTAACATCAGTGAGTAACTTCTGAACGGGCGTCCAATCACCTGCTACCCTCCAACGCCTGAGTTGGCTTGAGCATAGATGAAGTATCAGGCTTCGACCAGATCCTTCATGCCAACATCAGCCTGGAATGGTATTATTTCTTGGCTCACCCGAACAACCTACCTGATTGGGCAACCTTTGTTTTTGAACCAATCTCCTACGACCTGCAGGCTGCTGAATGACCTCCATCGTCTATTCTCAGTCTCAGCGTATATTGTAGGAGTAGTGTCCCACGCCGGATTCCAGATCCCACTCCGAGAACCAGCGATTTATGTATGGAAGGATGTCCTCCGAAAGACGCGCCCCTCTGGCCTCCCTGTCGGTCAGCTCACGTGAGAGGGACTCCTTCAGCCGCGCAGCCACCTCGGCCTTGTCCATCTTCAAGAATTTCTTGTCCCTGAGAAGAACCTCTCCGTCCACCATGACGGTATCCACGTCCAGTCCCTTGCCGCGGTAAATCAGGGCGTCAATAATGTCGGTGTTCGGGTGAAGGTACGGCTCCTCAATCCGCTCCATGTCTATCAGGACCAGGTCAGCGCGTTTGCCTGGCTCAATGGTTCCCACGTCGTCGAAGAACGTTACTTTGGCGGCATTGGTCGTGGCGAGCCGGAATATGTCATGGGAGGTGGGGTGTGGGGAGGAGACGCCCGGCTCGCGGTGTATCTTCTGCGCCATGCGCATCTCCTGAAGGATGTCGTTATCGTCGTTTATACCCGCCTCGTCTATGCCGAGCGCCACATTCACGCCACGCTCCAGCAGCCTGTTGACAGGCGCAACCCCGCTCTTGAGCCTCAGATTGGAGCTTGGGTTAGTGCAGACGGCGGTTCGGGTTTCGGCCAGGATGCCCAGATCGGACTCGGACAGCCAGACGCCATGGGCGCAGGATACCTCCGGACCCAGCATTCCAAGCTCGGCTAGGTGAGCCAGCGGCGTCTTATTCCAGTGTCGCGATCCGTACATACGCTGGTAGATGGTCTCTTGTAAATGTATATGGAGCCCGGTCCTCAGACGCCGAGCCAAGTCGCTCATAGCGGTCAGCATCTCGTCCGAACACCAGTGTACGTTGTGCGGGCTTACGAATATGTTGGTTTTCGGCCCGCTTCTCCGGGCGTGAAGTTCGGCAGTGGAAGACAGATACTCTTCCAGGGTTGTGGGCCTGGCGTTGAGGCGTTCACGTGTCCTGTCCGCGAGTTGGGAGGGCAGGGTTGACAAGAATCGCTCGTCGTCGTCATAGACAAGATGGTTCTGGTCGCGCGTGAACATCGAGAAAGCGACCCTCATTCCGCTGGCTTCATAGGCGTCCAGAACTTGGGACCCCGCTTCATACAGGTTCATGTCCCGCGGCAGCCTGGCAGCCATGTGATTGTGTTGGACAGTCGTAATCCCGGACTCTATCATCTGGATGGCGCACCACAGCGTATCCAGGTACAGGTCAACCTCTCTTAGCGCCCAGCGAGCGATTATCCATGTTTCCAAGGGCATATCCAGCGATCCCAGTTGAAACGGCGTAAGCCCCACGTGGTGGTGGGCATTTATCAGTCCGGGTATGACAATGTGGCGGGAGGAGCCTATCACTTCATCGGGTTGATGGCGGTTGAGTAACTCGTCGTACTTGCCCACTTCGGTTATCACCCCATCCCGAATCACAACGGCCCCGCCATCAACCACCTCAGCCGAATCCCGACCAGTGATCCTGCATACAACTTGTCTGCCTCTGACAATCGTGGTCTTCATATCTACCTCGTAGAATACTATACAGAATTAAACAGGAGCTTGTACGCCCCTCTTGACTGCGCCCTGAATCCGAACAATATCACTCTGCCCAATCTCGCAGGTGTGGATACCGGCGCCGACAGGCCCACTATATGCTCCGATCCAATGAGTAACTCGCTAAGCAGCAGTTCTTTTTTGTTGAACCTTGCCACCGTGTCGCCCTTTGCCACCCGGTAGGCAGGCCCGTTCATGTACAGTGCTGCCGTCTCCGGCATCGCGCGAATCCAATTGGGTGACCATTGTCAATCTCGATTTCCAGCAGGCTGCTAGACATCGAACCCGGTACATCCACTCCACCTTTCATAGACCTGCAGAGTCAGAGATGAAATGGCGCTGCTCACTCGCTTAGGGACTGAGACGGCCAGACGACTCAGTTGCTGATAGACTCAGTTAAGGACAGTAGCGACTACATGAATGGAATCGGGTCTCTTAGTTTTTGACTGAAGATCACGGACGGTTCTGCGACAATATAGAGCCTCATCGTGGATAATCCTCCGAAGTGGAACTTACCAATTTTACATAACGCTAATGGGCCGAACCCATTCGGGAGTACCCGCCTGCGACCTATTCGGTCGTCGGGACCCACAGCTATGCCGCAGCCAGGTCGCGCTGCGAGACAAAAGTACATATTCTGTCTCATCGACTTGTTAACGGCCAGCGATTCTGTCCGCGGTACAGGGTCATTCGGTTATCCTCCTCAACATGGACTCGCACTCTGTTTCCCAGGTTTCGACCTTTGATTGAAGGCGTCTCGTGCCCTGACGAAAGAGGCTTGGGCAGGGAATGGCTGATGACTGATGACTGAAAACTTATAACCGAAAGACCCTGGTCCGCGGTAACCGCTCTGAATGGGATGGTATTGGGCCGAGAAGTCAGCCTCGAGATTGCGGTGAGGCGTACTGTCCCAAAGGACAGTACCTCTCTTCTCAGTCAATCTTAGAGGCCTCAACACAATGCAAGGGGATGCCAGTCTACATTCCAGACGATCCCGAACATCTGGACAAATCTCCAAATGTACCTTTTGAGGCAACTGGTGTTTCGGTCTGAGAGAGGAGCTATTCACGAAGTGTCATCCTGGATGCAATGAGAAACTCATGAATGCCTCGTCCGCTGATCCAGGGCCTTTGCAAAGTCTAAGAAAGGGGTAGGATACGACGGGATGGAGGTGAGTGATGGAACAGTTGTCAACGCTGCCGAAAGAATTCAGCCTGCTCAGAAGGCAACTGGTGTTTCGGTCTGAGAGAGGAGCTATTCACGAAGTGTCATCCTGGATGCAATGAGAAACTCATGAATGCCTCGTCCGCTGATCCAGGGCCTTTGCAAAGTCTAAGAAAGGGGTAGGATATGACGGGATGGAGGTGAGTGATAGAACACTTGTCAACGCTGCCGGAAGAATTCAGCCTGCTCAGAAGGCAACTGGGAGAGATCACGGACCAACGATACAGTCGTGGCAGGGTACATCCACTGGATGGAGTATTGGCGCTGACGATTCTAGCTCTGATGTGTGGTCAACGCTCATTGAGCGCGATTTACAGATTCGGCGACACTTATCCGACCTTGTTGGGCGCATTGGGGTTGAGGCGCAGTCCATCGGTGGCTACGCTGTCGAGGCTGCTGCGAATGGTGTCGGTGTCCGAAGTGCGTGAGGCGTTGTTGAGATTTGTGATGGAACTGTCAGAGTTGCGCGGGAACAAGGTTTTAGTGGCGGCGATGGACGGAAAGACAGTGAGAGGGGTTTGGGAGAACGGAGAACAACTGAGGACACTGCACGTATTCAGTCGAGAGGGAGCGTTGGCGCTGGACCAGATGAAGATAGAATCGCACGCTGACGAACCGAGGGCGGCCTTGGAGTGGGTGAAGCGGGTGTCAGGGAGCTTTTCGGGTCTACGTGTTCTGACCGGCGACGCGCTTTATGCGCACGCTGACTTAGTCGAGGCGATATTGTCGGAGGGCAAGGACTACGTGGTCAAGCTCAAAAAAACCAGCCTCAACTCTACCAAGACGTAGAACTGCTCTTTTCAGAGCCGACCGAACCCGACATGGAGTTGACCAATAAGGGCCACGGGAGGCTGGAGAATAGAAAGGTGTGGGTATCAGAGCAACTCGCGGGCTACAGCGATTTTCCTGGACTGTCGAGCGCTATCAAGATCGCAAAGCGAGTCAAGCGCCTCAAGGACGGAAGCGTGGCGGAAAGCGTCCAGTACGCTGTGAGCAGCCTGTCCAATCTCACGCCTTTCAGAGCGCTGTCGCTGGTGCGGGGACACTGGGGCGTCGAAAACAGTCTGTTTCATGTCAAAGATGACAGCTTCGGGGAAGATCGACACGTTATGCGCCAACATAGCAGTGGAGAAATTCTCAGCCTGCTTCGGAACGTCGCGGTAAGCTTGCTCAGGGGAGTGTGTTCTCTGTGGTCTTGCCAGGAACCGCTCACGGGCAGGTCTTAAAGACTCTGCGCACAACCGTCCATCGTCCTCAATAATTCATGACTTTGCAAAGGCCCTGGTCCTGCGTCAGGGTCTTTCGGTTATTTGCGAATCGGAAAGCCCGCGCCTATATGTCATTCCCGCACTCCACCACCGTCATTCCCGCGAAAGCGGGAATCCAGTGGTCATTGAACCGGCGAATCTGGATAACCGAAAGACCCTGGTCCTGCGTCAGGGCCTTTTCAAAGTCCAAGAAAAGTAAGAACATAGCGGGATGGAGGTGAGTGATGGAACGCTTGTCAACGTTGCCGGATGAGTTCAGTCTTTTGAGGGAGGAACTGGGAAGGATCCCCGACCGACGCCATAGACGCGGCACGGTCCACCCTCTTGGCGGAGTATTGACGCTGACGATGTTGGCTCTGATGTGCGGTCAACGCTCTCTGAGCGCGATTCACAGATTTGGCGATACTCACCCAACTGTACTGTGTGCGTTAGAGTTGAGGCGCAGTCCGTCCGTTGCCACTCTGTCGAGGCTGCTCAGGAAGGTGTCGGTGTCCGAAGCGCGTGAGGCATTGTTGAACTTCGTGAGACAACTGGTGAGGTTGCGCGGATGCGATGAGACAGTGGCATGTGTGGACGGAAAGACAGTAAGAGGGGTCAGGGAGGAAGGAGATCAGCTTAGGACACTGCACGTATTCAGTCGAGAGGGAGCGTTGGCGCTGGACCAGATGAAGATAGAATCGCACGCTGACGAACCGAGGGCGGCCTTGGAGTGGGTGAAGCGGGTGTCGGGGAGCTTTTCGGGTCTACGTGTGTAATTGATTAGCGGCATTCTCGTGGGATTGCGTCGGGCCGAGCATATTCTTATACTGCGGCTATGTGTACGGACAAAGACCTTTCTCCCTCTGAACGCGACGAACTGACGTCCGCGGTCAACCGGCTGCAAATGCAAGTTGCGCGGCAGATGGCGACGATCCGAGAGTTACAGAAGCAACTCGCCGAGGCTCAGCGAGCGGGAAAGCGCCAGGCCGCTCCGTTCTCCAAGGGCAAGCGAGCCGCAAAGCCCAGGCGGCCGGGCCGAAAGCCGGGAACAGGGTCATTCAGCTTCCGAAAGCCCCCCTCTGTCGATGAACTGACAGAACCGATCATTGACGTTTCGGTGTCGGCGGAGAGTTGCCCGGGATGCGGAGGCGCGCTCGAACACGAGGGAGTGGGCTATGCCTACATCACCGACATTCCCCCTATGCCCAAGCCCGAGGTGAAGGGATACAGAGTGCAGATATGCCGTTGCCGGTCCTGCGGCAAGAGGGTTCGTGGTAGTAATCGGGAAGTCGCCCCTGACCAGTATGGCGCGAGCGCTCACAGAATGGGCAAGCGCGTGATGTCGGCGGCCCATGTACTGCATCACAGCGCGGGGGTCCCGGTGAGGAAGATTCCATCTATACTCAGGACTCTGACCGGGGTGAAGATAACCCAGAGCGCGATCACACAGGACGCTCTGCGCCGCGCTAAGGGAGAGGTGGGAGACGCCTACCGCAGTCTGCGCGGTTCAGTGCGCTCAAGTTCGTTCGTACACACCGACGACACGGGCTGGCGTGTGGGCGGAGAGCCTGCTTACCTGATGGCGTTCGAGACTGATGAGGCCAGCGTGTACCAGATACGCGCTCGCCACCGCAACGAGGAGGTCAGAGAGTTGATCCCCTCAGGCTATGGCGGAGTGATGGTTACGGACAGGGGCCGGAGCTATGACTCCCGTATCCTGTCCGGTGTCAGACAGCAGAAGTGCATGGTGCACGTCATACGTTCTATCGGTGAGGTGGTTCAGACCAAGGTGGGCAGAGGTCGCAGCTTCGGAAAGCGGTTGATCGAACTTCTGAGAGAGTCGATTGAGCTGCGGGAGTCGGAACGTCGCGGAGAGGCGTTGGACTTTGTGGGTGAGGCTGAGCGGTTGAAACGGGAGGTGTCCCGCCATCTGCGAGATCGTCAGATGCCGGACCCGGACAATCAGAGACTTCTGAACGAACTTGGTAGGCACAACGACCGCGGCAGCCTGCTGCGCTTTCTGGATGATCCGAGAATAGAGCCTACCAACAATCGGGCGGAACGGGCCTTGCGCGGGGCGGTGATAGCTCGGAAGGTGTCGCAGTGTTCGAAGACCGACGAAGGGGCTGAGGCGTACTCTGCGTTCACGAGCGTGATCAGGACTCTGGCGCGGAAGGTTGATGACGATACGCTGGTGGATGCGCTCTGCGATGTGTTCGGCGGCGCTCCTCTGCCGGCCCGTTCCCTCTGACTCTCTTCCGCCCACTCCGCAACCCGCTAATCAATTACCTACGTGTTCTGACCGGCGACGCGCTTTATGCGCACGCAGACCTTGCCGAGGCGATATTGTCGGAGGGCAAGGACTACGTGGTCAAGCTCAAAAAAACCAGCCTCAACTCTATCAAGACGTAGAACTGCTCTTCTCGGAGCCGACCGAACCCGACATGGATGCGACTAACAAAGGCCACGGGAGGCTGGAGCGTAGAAAAGTGTGGGTGTCTGAACAACTGTGTAGCTACAGCGAATTTCCCGGACTGGCGAGCGTTATCAAGATTGCAAAGTGGGTGGAGTATCTCAAAGATGGTCGGGTTGTCCAAAGCGTCCAGTACGCTGTGAGCAGTCTGTGCGAACTGTCTCCTTCAAGGGCGTTGTCGCTGGTGCGAGGACACTGGAGCATAGAAAACAGCCTGTTCCATGTCAAAGACGACAGCTTCGGGGAAGATCGACACGTGATGCACCAACATAGCAGTGGAGAAATTCTCAGCCTGCTTCGGAACGTCGCGGTAAGCTTGCTCAGGGGAGTGTGTTCTCTGTGGTGTTGCCAGGAACCTCTCTCGGGCAGGTCTCAAAGACTCTGTGCACAACCTTCTGTAGCGCTCAACCAATACTGACTTTGCAAAGGCCCTGGTCCTGCGTTCAGTGTCTTTCGGTTATTTGGGAACAGTATTAGACTTAGGGTATGAATACAGAGGGATTGGGTAAAAGCCTACTCAGAGCGTTCGAGGAGGTTCCCGATCCCCGTTCAGCCCATGGTCGTCGCCACCCTTTGAGCGCCATCCTGTCACTGTCGGTATGCGCGATGGTCAGCGGCGCGCGCAGTCTTTATGCCATCGCCCAATGGGGAAGGATGCAGGATCCTAACACACTGAAGGAACTGGGGTTTACAAGAGACAGAACCCCTGCGGTATCCACTCTGCACAATGTATTTGCAAGAATGGACACCGATGCGTTCGAGTCAGTGTTGGGAGAATGGGTCGAGTCCTGGTTGGGAACGCAAGAGGATGCAATAGTGGAGGATGCAATAGCGATAGATGTCAAGGCGCTGAGAGGGGTACACGGGGATCAGATACCAGGAGTTCGACTGGTGGCGGCCTATACCCATCACAAGGGTCTTGTGGTGGGTCAAAAAGGGGGGACTGTTCGGAGAAGCGAGCGTCCGAACTGAACATGGCGGGGAATCTGCTGGATAGAGTGGTTGTTTCGGACAGGGTTGTAACCGGAGACGCGCTCTACTGTCAGCGACAGTTGTGCGAGCGGATTGTGTGCGAGGGTGGGGACTATCTGCTGATAGTCAAGGGCAACCAAAAGAGCCTGTACGAGGACATAGAGTTCTGTTTTGAAGAGCCGTTGTCTGGGAAGTACGCCTATGCTGAGACCGAGGACAGTCATGGAGACCGCTGGGAGCGTCGCAGACTGTGGGCTACGGATATGCTGAAGACGTATCTGGACTGGCCGGGACAGCGGCAGGTGATGAAGGTGGAGAGTTGGCGCATGGTGAAAGGCAAGGAGACTCGCCAGGTGCGATATGCCATAACCAGTCTCGGAACTCAGATACCGGCAGACAGGCTTCTTGGTCTGGTGCGAGGTCATTGGGGTATAGAAAATCGTCTGCACTATGTGAGGGACGTTACAATGGGCGAGGACAACAGCCAGGTGCGAACCGGTTCAGCGCCACAGGTGATGGCTGCGTTGAGAAACCTGGTGCTGAACATACTCAGGATGTGTGGTGAGAAGAATATAGCGGCTGCCATCAGGAGGGTAGGCTGGAGACCCAACGGCGCTCTACAACTGCTCGGACTATTGTTATGAAAATAACCGAAAGACCCTGCCAGCAAGGTTGAGAAAATTGCAAAAGCCCTTCATCTCGCTCATATGTCATCCCGCGAAGCAACGTCACCCCGTATCGGAGTACGGGGTTGTCCTCGTGGAGACGGGGAGCGGTAATCCAGTGTACAAATATATTGGGCCGACTGCGCGATTAAGATGCAATCGCCCTACCTGAGTTTCCCTTCTACTATACAAACATAGCTCCAACGCGCTACTATGTACGTATGATAAACAACTTCCACGACATACTATCTATAAATGCTACCTTATCAATCACGTTCGCCTGCGTGAGAAAAAAATTCTCTTAGCCCCAAACGCTGGGAAGCGCTGGGTGAAAATTGCCCCAGCGTCCCCCTGTTAATCACCCAGCGTATGCCCAGCGTCTCACTCGGCAACTATAAATACGGGTATATGCAGCCGCGTCGATCTAGCTTTCTCTCATGTTCGGGCTGATTCGACCGCGCCGGCTGATTACTGACTTTGAAAACGCCATTGCTTGACCCAGGGTCATTCGGTTATCCTCCTCACCATAGACTCGCGCTTCGGTTTCGCGGGTTTCGACATTTGATTGAAGGCGTCTCCTACCCTGACGAAAGAGCTTTGGGCAGGGATTGTCTGATAATCGAAAGACCTTGTTGCTTGACCGCTTGGGCTATGAGGAATAGAATGCGGCTGATATCATTGGGAAAAATGCTCACTATGTTCGATCCGTTTGAGTGTCAGACCGTAGTGGTCGGCATTCCCATATCCGTCGGATTTTCGTTAAGGACACACTCGCTACAAGTTGAGTAAAGGAGAATCAGGTGACAGGCACATCTTCTATCGGCGCTCCGAAATTATTATTGTTGGTTGTTCTTGCCTCAGTCGCCTTGATTGCGATGATAGCCTGCGGCTCTGCGGAGGAAGAAGCAAGCCCTACCGCCGCGCCCGCTCCGGCGGCTCCGGCTCCGGCTGCTGCTCCGCCAACGGCCGCGGCCGTTCCGGCGGCAAAACCCAAACCCACGGAAGCCATGATGGAGTCCCCCTTCTCGGACGGCAGACGCGGCGGTCACATGCGTATGGCCACCGGAGTCTGGTTCGACCGTTGGGACATGACTACCAGGTCTCACTGGTCTTCGACCCAGGGGCTTAACCGCATATACAGCGGCGTTCTTCAGTTCTCCCCCAGGGACGGACTTACCGTAACCCCCGACCTGGCAAAGTCCTGGAAACTGGCGGACGACCTGGGAAGCGTTACGCTCAACTTCCATGAGGGAGTGACATGGCACGATGGCGAGCCGTTCACGGTTGACGACGTCGTTTACACGATCAACAGGTGGGTTGACCCGCCAGAGGGCACTCCTCAGCCTCGCGTCGCGGGGTTCCTCCTCGTTGACGAAATGAACAAGATTGACGACCATACGATGACTATCTCAACCAAGAATCCGACGAGCCGGATACTCGCGGCGCTGGCGGATTCCTGGCACATCATGCTTCCCGAACACCTGCTGTCGGCGAGCGGCGGCAAGCTGACCGATCCGGAACAGGTAATCGGCACGGGCGCATTCAAGGTGGATAGCTGGGAAGTGGGCAACAACGTGGTCACGTCCGCCTACCCAGATTACTTCGTTGACGCGCCGGACGGCAGCCCGTACCCGCTTCTGGACAAGATAACCGGCATCGCGTTCGCAAACAGCGAGGGGGCGGCAGCGGCGTTCGAGACCAAACAGATTGACTATTACACAACCTTCCCCGCGAACAGGGGCTACGGGATACAGGACCAGATGCCGGATGAGGTTTCCGTCATACGCTGGGACAGTCCTGGCTTCCAGGGGATAGCGATGAACGGCTCGATACCGCCGTTCGACGACCCGGAGATACGCCAGGCGTTCAGATGCGCGGTTGACACCAAGGAGATAGTCGAGCTGACCAGCATTCCCGACTTTGACCCGCCCAATATAAGGCAGATCAGCTTCTTCGGCACCGCCGACCCGAACTACGACGACATACTTGATTATCCATGCCTGAACTGGGACCAGAAAGCGGCCCAGCAGGAAATGGCCAAGCAGGTATTCGCCGATAAGGGCGTGGACAAGATCGAATTCCTGACCGAGGAGGCCGAGCCGAACATAGTTCTGATCGTCCAGCAGCAGATGGAGCCGCTGGGAGTGGAGATAGAGATAGTGGTGACCGAATTGACGTCGGCGAGGGAACAGGCGTACGCCTGCGACTACGAGCTGTTCTGGTTCGGCCAGGCGGTGGCGAGCAAGAGTCCGGTGGAGATCATCAACCAGGTGTTCAGACCGGGCGCGGGCTTCGATATGTGCCAGGCTGAACCGCCGCAGGAGTGGCTGGACCTGCTCTCGGAACTGGACAGGGTAGGGCTTGGTTCGCTCGAGGAAAAGGAAATCACCAAGAAGATGGACACGATAATGCGTGAGGAGTGGAACCCCAAAGTGCCGGTGCGCCGCCCGGACGAGTTCCAGATCAAGTACAACTACGTGATGAACGTGGACGCGATTGCGACCGCGAAGTTCATCCAGTCCAGGTTCGTTGACGCATGGCTGGACGAGGGGGCGCCCGGAAGATAAGTCGTCGGTTACTGAGTTACCGGATGTTCAGCAGAAGGAGGGTGTGAAATGCAAGGATACATCATACGGCGACTGTTACTGATTATCCCCACCCTCTTTCTGCTGGGCACTATCCTGTTTATGATGCTCCAGTTCATACCGGGGGATGTCGCCTCCACCCTACTCGCGAGCGAGGAGAACGCGGCGAGCCCCGAGGCAATTGAGAAGTTGCGAGGCGAACTAGGGCTGAAGGACCCACTGTATGTACAGTATATGCGCTGGCTGGCGAAGATGGTGCAGGGAGACCTGGGATACTCGGCATACTTCAACCAGTCGGTATGGCAGGCAATCAAGCCCAAGATTGACGTCACCATAACGCTCGCAATTCTCGGAGTGGTGGTGGCAATCGCCCTGTCAATTCCGGCGGGTATATTTTCCGCGCTGTTCAGAGGAAGCGCGTTTGACCAGGCGGTTCGGGCCGTCAGCGCGATAGGAATGGCGGTTCCGGCGTTCTGGCTGGGAATAATCATTCTGCTCGTGCTGGCGCGCTATGTAGGATGGGCGCCGCCCGCGCAGCACGTTGATATTTGGGAAGATCCCGTCAAGTCTTTACTGCGGTATATGTTCCCGGCGCTGATTCTTGGGTTCAGGTCGGCGGCGGTGATCAGCCGGATGATAAGGTCCATGATGCTGGAGGTGCTGAGCGAGGACTACGTTCGCACGGCATGGTCGAAAGGGCTCCTTCCCCGCGTCGTTATAATGCGGCACGCGCTTCGCAACGCGCTTCTGCCCGTGGTGACGATGCTGGGAATGCTGTTCGCGGGTCTGATAGATGGCGCCGTCGTGCTGGAGACGGTGTTCAACTTGCCTGGCGTCGGTCTGCACCTGGTGGAGTCGGTAAGGGGAAGGGACGCGACCATGGTGCTGGGCATGGTCCTGCTTATAGGCGTGTTCATGATGATTTGGATACTGCTGATAGACCTTTCGTACAAGGTGTTGGATCCAAGAGTAACCTACGAGTAGTAATCCCTCCCGAACGCGGGGCTAGGAACTGACATGGAATCATCGTTAGAAGAGAGCCGACAGGAAATCAGTTGGCAGGGCCGTGTTAGCGTGGTCAGAAACGGAATCTGGCGATTCTGTCGTCAGAACCCGGCGGGCGCGGTCGGGGGCGCGGTGATGCTTCTGATGGTCGCGCTGGTCGCGCTGGCGCCCGTGATCGCGCCTTTCGACGCCGCGAAATTCGTGGCCAGCCGGTTCGAGGGCATATTCGGAGCAAGCAAGGGCGGGGAATTCCTGCTGTTCGGGTCGGACCATCTGGGCAGAGATGAGTTGAGTCGCCTGCTGTACGGAGGTCGGGTGTCGCTGATGGTGGGATTCTCCGCGCCGCTGATAGGCGTGGCGCTTGGCACGCTGATAGGCATCGTAAGCGCGTACTACGGAAGCATTCTTGACCTCCTTCTGCAAAGGCTCGTGGATACTATGCTGGTGCTTCCCGGCCTTGTAATCGTAATAGTGGTGGCGGTGGCGTTCGGGTTCACGATGACGGTGGTGATCTGCGCGCTGGCGTTGTTCAGCACGATTGGCTCTATAAGGGTCGTCAGGTCGCACGTGCTGTCTCTTCGGGAGGCGCAGTACATCGAGGCGCAGCGCGCGATTGGCTCGTCCTCGCTGCGAATTATCATGCTGCATCTCTTTCCGAACACGCTTCCGGTGTCCATCGTCCTGGTAGCCGTCGGAATCGCGGGCTCAATAGTGGCCGAAGCTCAGCTCAGCTTTCTGGGCATCGGAATCACGCCGCCGACCCCGTCCTGGGGGAATATGCTGAGCGGCGCTCAGGCAGTATTCGACCTTGGCCCGCACCTGGCGATAATGCCCGGCATTATGATCTCCATAGCGGTGTTGGCCATGAACCTGTTCGGTGATGCCGTTAGAGACGCTCTCGACCCGCGCCTGCGAGGCAGGAGTGAGGAGTGATCGGGTTTATTGACAGCAGCACACTCAAACCGGAGTATCGATCATTCTGAGGGCGCAGCGCTGCAAATGTGGAATTCATAGACTGGATTTCCCGTCCAAGCCTCCGGTTGCCCGCTTTCAAAGGAACTGCCCAGATACGGACTACTCACGCCAATTGTAGACAAATCATTAAGGAGCGAATATGTCCTCGAGACCTAATATCGTGTTTATATTCAGCGACCAGCAGCGCTATGACACACTTGCCTGTTATGGCAACGACTGGATTCAGACGCCCAATCTGAACGCGCTCGCGGACAAGAGTTTCGTGTTCGAACGGGCCTACGTCACCCAGCCCGTTTGCACTCCCGCGAGGTCTTCCATAGTCACAGGACTGTATCCTCATGCCGCTCAGATGACCGTAAACAAAATGTCTCTGCCTCCCGACAAGAAGAGTATCGCCGAGCTGATCTCCGACGACTACCACACAGGCTGGTATGGCAAGTGGCACCTGGGTGACGACGTCATACGCCAGCACGGATTCGACGAGTGGGTCAGCACCGAAGACGGACACAGGCCGGAATACACCAAGCGTGAGTATCGCAGCACGATGAGCGACTATCGTCATCACATGGTTGAGCATGGATTCGAGCCGGATACTGAAGCTGCAGACGGCACTCCGATGTTCTCGGCACGGAAGCGTGCCAACCTGCCCGAGGAGCACCAGATGGCGTCCTTCCTAGGCGGTAGAGCGGCAGACTTCATAGACCGGAACTCGGATAACCCGTTCATGCTGTACGTAAGCACGTTCGAGCCTCATCCGCCGTACTACGGGCCATTGAACGACCTGTATGACCCGGAGGAACTGCCGGTTGGTCCGACGTTCCTCAAGGTGCCCGAAAACTCCTCGATGCACAACACAGTGAGGGCCAGATACTGCACCCAGTACCTAGGCCAGCCGGACGCCGAAGTGGACCCGTATCTGATTGGCAACGCCGCCTCCGGCAATGACGTTACGACCGAGGCAGGATGGCGCAGGCTTCGGGCGCGGTATTTCGCAAACATTACGCTGGTCGACCGGATGGTGGGAACTATCATCGAAGCGCTGGAGCGTAACGGAGTTGCGGACAACACTGTAATCGTGTTCACCAGTGAGCATGGCGAGATGGGCGGCGACCACGGGATGCTTGAGAAACGCTCGATGTACGAGGAGTCGGCGCGCGTTCCCCTGCTGATGCGCGTTCCGTGGCTGTCCCAGGAGCAGACAGTCCTTCAGGGCAGCGCGGGACACATTGACCTCGTTCCCACACTGCTGGACCTGTCGGGCAACGACATCCCAGGACATCTCCAGGGGAAGAGCCTCGCCCCGGTTCTGCGGGGAGAGCAAACGCTGGACGGCAACGATGTTTTCATACAGTGGAACGGGGTCAGCGACATCGACGACCGGCATCTGGGGAGCGAGGAGATCAACCTGCGCAACACCCAGCCCTGGCGGACCCTGGTCCGGGACGGGTGGAAACTCGCGCTGTGCGCGACCGACCAGTGCGAGCTGTACGACCTGAACAACGATCCGTATGAGGAGAACAACCTGTTCGATGACCCCGCTCAGAGGGAGCGAGTGCGAAACATGACGGCGCGCGTCCGGCTGTGGCAGCACAAGAACGGCGACCACGCGCCTCTACCGACAGTTTGAGGATGCAGGCGTGGCGCTTACCTCATGAGTGAGAGCGAAGGCTATCCGGACGTATTGCCGTTTGATTTTTCAATCTCGGCAATACGTCTTTTCAACGCCTCATTCTCGGCGCGGATTGATTCGTTCTCGGCGACGAGACATCTTTCTCGGCGACGGCTTCGGCGACAGCCTCGCGCTCTTTTCTGCGCCTCTCTCTCCATATATCCAGAGCAATACCCACTGCATCCTCTCCCTCAAATCTAAAGAACGTGATAGTAACAGCCGCTACTCCGGCTTGTATCACACCCACAAACATGGCCATGATCGTTTCGACAATGCCGTCGTGAACAACATGGTCAATCTAATACCAGGTCACCCAGCCGATTCCGATAATGAATAGGATAGCAAAATAGTAAGAAAATCGGGGTCTATCTTCTTGTCATACACTCCATATTGATTCTCTCGGACGATTGCCTTGCCGTAATACCAACCCTGAATGCTCCCGGAGAACGCATAATTCGACGCGTGTTCTGAATTGCCCGCCTTGTACTACATAAATCCTATACCACCGACGTTCGGCCTTCAAGACTGGCTGAGTCGGGTATATAATCGCCACGAACTCAAATCCTAGGAGGAAGCCAATGGCGGACCGACCGAACATCGTTTTCATATTCAGCGACCAGCAGAGACAGGACACGCTCGCGTGCTATGGGGCGGATTGGATGCAGGTTCCGAACCTGAACGCTCTTGCCGACCAGAGCTTCGTTTTCGAGAACGCGTATGTCGCGCAGCCCGTGTGTACACCGGCGCGCGCGACGATCATGACGGGGCTCTACCCGCACGCGGCCGGGCCTATCGTCAACCAGATTCACCTGTCTCCCGACATACCGGTCATAGCGGAGATGATCTCGCCCGACTATATCAAGGGCTACATGGGCAAGTGGCACCTGGGCAACGACCTGGTGGCTCAGCACGGATTCGACGTGTGGAAGTCCACCGAGGACGGCCACAGATTCGCCAAGCCGGAACAGAGATACCTCGTGTCGAGCTACAACCAGTACCTCGTCGAACAGGGATATGAGCCGGACAGAGAGAGGAACGGGGTAGGCATGTTCAGCGCGGACAGGCATTATGAACTGCCGGAAGAACACCAGATGGCGTCGTTCCTCGGAGACCAGGCGGCGGAGTTCATCGAGGAGAACAAGGACAGGCCGTTCGTCCTCTACGTCAGCACGTTCGAGCCGCACTCGCCGTATCACGGCCCGTTCATGGATATGTACGATCCAGCCACGCTGCCTGTCGGGCCGGCGTTCCTGGAGAAGCCGGAGACGGCTTCGCTCGTCAACCGGGTCAGGGCGAACTACTTCCTTGCAGTTCATGCGGGAAGGCGTTGACCAAACCCAAGACGACTACATGATGAGGTACGCCGCGTCCCGCGAGGACGTTACCACCGAGCTCGGCTGGCGGACGCTGCGGGCGCACTATATGGCGAATATCACGCTGGTTGACCGGATGGTCGGCAAGATAACCTCCGCCCTGGAGCGGGCGGGAGTCGCCGACAACACCGTAGTCGTGTTTACAAGCGAGCACGGCGACATGATGGGCGACCACGGGATGCTGGAGAAGCGGTCGTTCTTCGAGGAGGCTTCGCGGGTGCCGCTGCTGATGCGGGTTCCGTGGCTGTCGCAGGAGAAGACGGTGTTGGAGGGAAGCGTCGGACACGCGGACCTGGTGCCAACGCTTCTGGACCTGATTGGCGAGGAGGTCCCCGATACGCTTCAGGGCAAGAGCCTTCAGCCGGTACTGAAGGGGGACGCGGACCTGAGCGAGAACGACGTATTCGTTCAGTGGAACGGCACGAGCGAGGAGATCCCTGACAGGTTCCTGGGCAGCGCGGAGATAAACCGGATGCTCGCGCTTCCCTGGAGGTCGGTCATAACGCCGGACCGCTGGAAGCTGAACCTGTGCGCGGGCGACCAGTGCGAGCTGTACGACCTGAACAACGACCCGCACGAGATGAACAACCTGTTCAACGACCCGACCCAAACCGACCGCATCCGCGACATGGCCGCGCGCATTCGCATCTGGCAGCACGAGACGGGCGACACCGCTCCCCTGCCGACCACGTGATGTAACAGTCCAGCCGGTTTAAGGCTGACACCGACCACCGGAGATGTGTGTTCCGGTGGTCGGTTTATTATGCGGTAGCAGGTGCGCGGGTTTAAGCGGGTAGCCACTTCTTGTTGACTTTGCATACGTATGAGAAGGTCGGGTTGACGAACTGGGTGCAGCGGGCCTCGAGTACCTGGCCGAGGAAAAGGTACGCCTCTCCCCTGTCGAAGCCGTAGTCCGCCTCCAGCCACAGCAGCATCTCGGACAGCGCGATGCGGAATGCGTCCTCGGCGGGGCGCGTGATGCCGGTGGTCATTATGTGGGTCTCGTCCTCGATGCGCGGCCAGGTCATGTTGTCTGGAAGCGGGGCGAGTTCGCATCGGATTCTGGCGGTTCCGCCGGTCTCTATGCCGCCCGCGCCGCATATCTCGCCGTCTCCCTGGCGTGCGTGCATATCTCCGATATGCAGCAGAGCACCGGGAACCTGGACTGGAATGTGGACGGACGCGCCTGCCTTTATCTCCTGAATGTCGAAATTTCCGCCCCACTGCCCTGCCCATGCGTTCGTCCAGCGTGAGTTTGACGGTGCGACACCCACCACACCCAGCATCGGTTCGAGCGGGAACTTCAGGTCATCGCTCCAGTGGATAAGCCCGTCGCTTATGGGGACTATCTTCTCGTGGTGGCCTATGCCGGTAGCCCCCATCCAACCTGGCATAGCGCCGTTGCTTCCTCGAAACCTGGTGAATCCGAAGGGTTCGGTCTGTATGTCCAGAATGTGGACGATGAGAACCTGGCCGGGCGTGGTCCCATTGACATAGATGGCCCCGCTGGACGGATTGCCGCCTGTCAGTACGGCCTCTAACTTTTCCTGCTCAGGGTGTCCCTCTATCCAGGGTCCCCGGTTCATCTGGGTTACAACCTCGAACTCCTCGCCCGGGTCGACGAACATAGTCGGCTCGTTGTCCGGGCCGGTCTCGAAGTAGAGAACATCTTTTGTAGCGCGTTTCATCAGCCGCCTCCTATGCCGTGGGATGCGAGGAAGGCTCTCGCGCCGTCCATGAACATATTCGTTGCCCTGGCTGAGGTCATTACGTCGTCCGCCATTCGCTTGCCGGCGGCGTGGACGGCGTCGCGCACCTGCGCCTCGAATTCCTGCACTCTTGGATGGTTCGGCTGGCCGGGCAGTCCCAGGGACTGGGCTATGTCCTGGGCGCCGGATGCGTACAGGTCTATGCCCTCGACTGCCAGTATCTCGGAGATGTTATCGAGAACCTGAGCGTCTTCGAGCTGCGCTATGACCAGTATGCTGTCGTTGGTGTGTTCCATGTAGTCGGGCAAGGAGGAGACATCCCCGAAGTATGCGCCGCGTCCCGATCCGAAGCTGCGAAGGCCCCTCGGAACGTAGCGACAGGCATCGGCGAGCTTCTGGGCGCGCTCGGCGTTGACGATATGCGGGCCGGTTATTCCCAGTATGCCCCTATCGAGGAACCTGAGAATCGTCGGATGTTCTATGTCCGGCACCCTGGCCATCGGCGTAAGGCCGGCCATGTCGGCTATACGGCACAGGTCGTCAAGTATATCAACGGTGAACGGGCCGTGCTCGCTGTCGAATGTGACGAACTCGAGCCCGACCCGACCAGCAAGCTCTATGAGGGTGGTGGAAGGAAATGATAGGTTCAGGCCATAGGACATCTGGCCCTGAGCCATCCTGGACACGACGTTGTTCACTCTCATCTGGTCAGCCACTGCAAACCTCCTTGGGTTCAGTGTGTTTCGCTTGTCAATTGTCAGATCTGGACATTGGCCGCATTTTATGAACTTGGTACAGTTTACATATATTTCCACTATATGCCAGCCAGCCTGGATTCTCGCCAGGGTCTATTCAAAGTCGGCCTGAGTTTCCCTTCTACTATACAAACATACCTCCAACACGCTACAATGTACGCATGACAAACAACTTCTGCGACAGACTATCCATAAATGGGAACTTATCGATGACATTCGCCTGCGTGAGAAAAATTTCTCTTAGCTACAAACGCTGGGAAACGCTGGGAAACGCTGGGTGAAAACTGCCCCAGCGTCCCCCAGCGTCCCCCCGTTAATCGCCCAGCGTATGCCCAGCGGATCACTCGACAATTATAAATCCAGGTATATGCAATCGCGTCGAACAGAGCTTTTCTCTCATGTTCGGGCTGATTCGACCGCGCGGACTGATTACTGACTCTGAAAACGCCCTGTCATAGATTCCAGGGTCTCATAATTTTCGTTTTCTCCGGGTCAGGCGATATTGACATGGGGGTGGATAACGTGATAATTTTCACAACGGCCTTGCGGCGATAGGAAAAGTTGATCTTGACACTGGATTCAACCCAATGTGATAATCTTTTCCGGCCTGAATCGGGGCTGCACTATCTAACACCGACACAGGTAATCTGGCGCTGAACGAATGGATCCAATAACAATAGACCCCGTTGCAATCGGGCCTGCAAGTTGGAGCGAATTGGGGAGCCTTCTCAGGAGTCTCTGGCTCGCGGTTTTGTTTATAGTGCTGTTCGCGTCCAACATGATCCTGGGCCATATAATGATTCCGTCATTCGTACTGTCAGGGCATATCCCGGGCAGTTTCAGCAGGGCCAGGCCCATTCTTTACGCATTGGCGATAATCTGCTTCGCGCTGGCAATGTACTTCATATATCGGTCGGCGGACTTCGCCGGAGTCCTCAGAAACTTCTGGCCGGACTATTGGATTTAGCTAGAGATACCTGACCAAGCGCGGTAGAACCAGAAACCAGGACCGACAGGATTTGATACCAGGCGATTTTCAGATCAAGAAACCCACCGGCAAGCAGATGTTCCTGTTTACGGGGCTTGGGCTGGGCGGCCTTGTAACCGCGGTGGTGATTGTGGTCGCGCTGACGTGGGTAGTATCCGCTTGGTTCGGAACGCCTGTCATATTGAGTTCCGACGAAGGCCCCGAACAGCCGATAGCCTTCCCGCACACGACACACGTACAGGAGCTTGGCCTGGACTGCACTTTCTGCCATCGTGAGGTAACGAAGTCGGCGCAGGCGACTATTCCGCCCGTCAACCTGTGTATGACCTGCCACCAGGCGGTGCTCGGCTCGAACGAGACGGCGCAAGCGGAGATAAAGAAGCTGCGCGACGCCTTCTCGGACGGCGAACCAATAGCCTGGGTGCGCGTGCATCGCGTTCCCGACCATGTCCACTTCGTGCATGAGGCGCATATCCGCGTTCTCAGCGCGAGAGACGGAGTAGAGGCGACGGCCGTGTGCTCGACCTGTCACGGGGACGTTGGAGCGATGGAAAAGGTCAGACAAGTGCGAACCCTGAAGATGAGCGATTGTGTGGACTGTCACCGTGACAACGGCGCGCCCACCGACTGCACCACCTGCCATTACTAGAGGCTCGATTTTACTATGGGCTTAACCAGACGACAGTTTTTGACTCTCACCGGCGGCTCGGCGTCCGCGGCGGTGCTCTTTGCGGCCTGCGGCGTGCCTGAAGATGAGTTGCTAGTCGAATCGCCTGTTCGTATGCCTGAAGACCTGGTGTCCGGGCGCGATAACTGGTACGCCACCCTGTGCAGGGAATGTTCTTCAAGTGAAGGGCTTGTCGTCAGGGTGATGGAAGGCCGCGCGAAGAAGGTCGAGGGAAACGTTGACTACCCGCTGAACGCGGGCAAGCACAGCGCGCGGTGCGAGGCAAGCCTCCAGGCGCTGTACAACCCCGACAGGATTCGAGGCCCGCTGGTGCGCGCCGGTGAGCGCGGCGCGGCGCAATTCGAGGAGATAAGCTGGACGGACGCCATAGGCAGACTCACTTTCCAGCTTCAGAATCTCCAGGCGAGCCGACGTCAGCAGGGAATGGTACTGGCCACGGGGCCGGGTGGAGGTCACGCGGGACTGGTCGGGCGGCGTTTCGCAGAAAAGTTCGGCGGTAAATACGCGCCATACGAGACGCTCGAAAACACCAACATGAAGATGGCGATAAGCGCGGTCTTCGGGCAGGAGCGAGTTCCCGACTTCGATTTTGCGAATTCGAGTTTCATCCTCTCATTCGGGGCGGACTTCCTGAACACATGGGGGTCTCCGGTACGCTACTCTCGCGGGTACGGCAACTTCAGACAGGGCGACAGAGAGCGGGGAACACACTATCACGTTGACTCGCGATTCTCCATGACCGCGGCGAACGCGGACAAGTGGGTGCCTGTCATGCCCGGAATGGAGGGGCTTCTGGCGCTATCCATAGCCCACGTAATAGCCGAGGATGGCATGGGGTCTTCAGGGGCCGTCGAGGCCCTGACTGGCGGTGATTCTGAAGTCCTGGCCGCTTTCGCGCCTGATATGGTGGCCGAAAGGGTTGGGGTATCCGCCGAGAAGATTCACGTCATCGCGCACGAATTCGCGGAGCATGGGCCGGCGATAGCAATTGGAGGCGGGTCTGCGGGAGCGCATACCAACGGCCTCTTTAATATGATCGCCATATACTCTCTGAACTACCTTGTGGGAAGTGTCGGCCAGCCGGGAGGAATTATATTCAATCCCGCTCCGCCGCTGGGCGACATTGCCGAATCCTCGTCCATGGCAACCCTGTCCAACTGGCAGGATACGATAGCCGACATGAGGGCCGGTCGCGTTAATGCGCTGCTGGTGCGCGGGGTGGACCCCTTCTATGGCCTTCCCACTTCCCTGGATATAAGGGACGCATCCTTCGACGTGCCTTTCATTGCCAGTTTCAGCGATATTATGGACGACACTACCGCGATGTCGGACCTCGTTCTGCCTCAGCACTCTCCTCTGGAGGATTGGGGAACAGACGCTCCGGCATTCGGGCCTGGATATGAAGTAATAGGCTTCCAGCAGCCGGTCGTGCGGCCGTTCTTCGAAAACAGAGGATCCGAACTGGGGACGCGAGGCTTCGCGGACGTGCTGCTCGCTGTGGCGCAGGGCCTGAATTTGGATCTCGAGCTTGGCGGAAGCACCTTCAAGGAAGTCCTCCAATCCGAGGCGCGAAAGTTGTTTGAACTGAATCGCGGCTCGGTGAGAGCGAACGACTTCGGTTCGTTCTGGAACGGAACCCTTCAAAGAGGCGGCTGGTGGGACACGAACGCGCGCTCGAGCGATGGAACGTCGAGTCCGCCGGAACTTCCCGAATTTGAGGCTCCGCAATTCGACGGCGACGACAGGTTCCAGTATTATCTCACGCCGTTCAGCCAGACGGGAATCGGAGAGGGCCAAAGGGCGCACCTGCCCTGGATGCAGGCCACCCCCGACCCCATCACAACCGCGACCTGGCGAACGTGGATCGAGGTCAACACACGGCTGGCCGAAGGCCTGGACATCAGGGAGGGCGACGTTATCAGAGTGACTTCGCCAAGAGGCTCGATAGAAGCGCTGGCATATCCCCATCCGGGGGTTCCTCCCTATACGGTCTCGATACCGTTCGGGCAGGGCCACATGGCCAGCGGGCGATACGCCAAGGACAGGGGCGCGAACGTGTTCTCCATCCTGGCGCCGCTCACGGACAGTGAGTCGGGAGCGTTCGCGTGGGCCGCCACAAAAGTCAATATCGAGAAGACGGATGAGTGGGTAAGGGTTCCGAAGTTCGAGAACACGGTGCCAGACCTGCCTGTTGACGAACACCATCACATTATCGAAATCACCCAGGAAGATAGCTAGGAGAAGTTCGGTAAATGGCTGAAAGTTGGGGAATGATAGTTGACTTGGACAAGTGCACAGGCTGCCAAGCCTGCGTTGTGGCGTGTCAATCTGAAAATAATATCCCCATCAACGAAGAGGAACACTTCAACCAGCGTCGCGCTATCCAGTGGATACGTGTCGAGCGGTACTGGGAGGGGGAATTCCCGGACGTGAAGGCCCGGTTCATTCCCATATTCTGCCAGCATTGCGGGGACGCGCCGTGTGAGCCGGTCTGCCCGGTCTATGCGACCTACCACAACAGTGAAGGTCTGAACGTGCAGATATACAATCGCTGCATCGGGACGCGCTTCTGTGCCAACGGCTGCCCGTATCACGCGCGGTTCTTCAATTTCTGGGAACCGGAATGGCCGGAGAGCCTGACCAACCAACTCAACCCCGACGTTACGGTTCGCAGCCGTGGAATTATGGAGAAGTGCACCTTCTGCATCCAGCGCATACGGCGCACGAGCCGGAAGGCGAAACAGGGCAATATGGCCGTTACGGACGAGTCCCTGGAAAGGGCGCTGAGTCCGGCGTGCGTAAACGCCTGTCCAACCGAGACACTTGTGTTCGGCGACCTGTTCGATATGCTGGCAGCCAAGCGTTCGGGAGAACGCTTGCCGGAGCCGAAGAACAAGGCGCAGGCGATAGTAAAGAGAGAACTGCAAGAGGGCCGCGGCTATCGGGTTCTCGAAGAGTTGGGGACCAACCCGTCAGTGATATACCTCCGTAAGGTTGACAAGGAATCCCAGGGAACTGTGAATCATGGCTAGCAGCGCACACGCCGCCCCGCACGCGGGCGCTCACAGCGACCCCCGTGTCGCCGTTCCGCCCACCTCGCCGGAAGAGACGACCAGTTTCCTGATAAACAGGCACCTGAACGTGGGCGACAATTTCTGGCGAGTGGCGGCGGGCCTCGGAGTTCTCGCTATCCTGGGAATCATAGGCTTCGTTATGAGGCTGTCGGACGGCGTGGGCGACAGGGCCGTGTGGGGATACTACGCGGCTATGTTCAGCTTCATGGTCACGACGGCGTCGGCGGCTCCGATGGTAGCCATCGCGCCCCGAATGGCCAACTCTCACTGGCGCAGGCCCATATCGAGGGCCGCCGAACTGTGGAGCGTGGTCGGCCTGCTCAGCCTGCTGTGGTTCATCCCGCTGCTGTGGGTTCTGCCGCCGCTGAGCGACGGGCGACGTTCGCTGTGGTTCTTCGACATGGCCCATCCGAACGACGTTCCATCTTATTCGCCGCACATATGGGCTTCGGCGGGCATACTGGCGCTGGTCGTAACCGGACTCGCGCTGGTGTGGATATCCAGCCTTCCCGACTTTGCGTCCATAGCGAAGCGCGCGCCCGAAGGCTCACGACAGCAGCGCTGGGCGGCGTGGATGGCGCGGGGGTGGCTCGGCACTTCCAAGCAGTGGTTTATGCTGAAACGCCGAATGGGAATACTCGGCGCCTTCTATTTTATGATGCTTGTATTCGTCCACTTCCTGATTAGCGTGGACTTTCTGATGACGCTGATACCGGGCTGGATAGACGCTCTCTATCCGGTCACGCACGCCGCCAACTCGCTGCAAGCCGCGGCGGCCACGATGGTTCTGACGGCCTGGGCGCTCAGAAAGTTCGGCGGCTATGAGGACTACATTGGACTCGACCAGATATGGGGTGTCGGCAAGCTGATGTTCGCGCTGTCGCTCCTCTGGTTCTGGTTCTGGTTCTCGAGCTTCAACGTATATTGGTATGGCAAGAAGCCCAACGAACTCGCGATAATCGAACTTCTTATTACTGGCCCGTATGTATGGGCATTCATGTCGGTTTTCATGCTGAATTTCGTGATACCGCTATGGACGCTGATGTGGAATCCGGTGCGGCACAGCCTATGGGGACCTCCCATAATAGCGGTTTCCGTGCTGGTCGGCACGTTCCTCGACAGGATAAGGATGTACGTCGCGGCGTACTCCGTCGAGGGAATCGGGAACCCCAGCATAGACAAGCACGCGCTCGAAGTCGGTCATGTGCCGAAGACGGTCATGCCCGAGATACCGGACTTGTTCATAATGGCGGGCGCAATCGGCGCGATGATTCTGCTGTACATGATGGCAAGCAGGCTGTTCCCCATAATGAACTTCTGGGAACAGCGAGAGTTGCAGCTGTACGACAAGGGCCATGTACCCTATCATCGTGGACACGTGCGGATAATGGGGAAGTCCGAGTAAGAGTGAAGATGACAAGCGCCACTTATGTTATAGATTGCCGAGCGGCGAGCCTCTTCGAGGGTTCCCGCCTTCGCGAGAATGACGAACGGTAATCCGGTAATGACGAATGGCAATCTAAGGTTGAAAGAGTCAGCGGCCTGAGAAAGGCGATATGCTAGAGCACATACAGCTAGATCAGAAAACGATCAACGAGGAACTGCTGGGCGGCGTTCTTGGAACGCCCAAATGGTGGCTGCCCGTCGTCTTGTGCCTGACGGTGGTCGTGTTCACGGGCCTGGGCGCTTTCGGATATATGATGAACAAGGGCCTGGGTGTAACCGGACTTAACAGGCCGGTG
Organism: Dehalococcoidia bacterium; assembly: GCA_965197685.1. Lineage (GTDB taxonomy): Bacteria > Chloroflexota > Dehalococcoidia > Lucifugimonadales > UBA1123 > VXRN01. The sequence goes on along the minus strand of CBDANP010000006.1, from coordinate 58,091 downwards.
TTCTGGGGATTCTTCCTGGTCAACTTCGTGTTCTGGATCGGCATCAGCCACGCGGGGATAATGATCTCCGCGATTCTGCGGCTGACGCAGGCCGAGTGCGACGCCCGGTAACGCGCGCCGCCGAGGTTATGACCGTGTTCTCGCTGATGGCCGCGCTGCACACGCCGCTGTTCCACGTGGGCAGGCCCTGGCGCGACTTCTGGGTGTTCCCCTACGACTTCGCGCGCGGAGTGTGGCCGAACATCCGCTCCCCGTTCGTGTGGGACCCGAGTGCGGTTATGACATACCTTATCGGAAGCTCGCTGTTCGTTTTCGTAGCGCTCTTGCCTGACATCGCGGTCATAAGGGACAGAGCGAAGAACGTGTGGGTGAAGCGCGCATACGCGGGCCTGTGCCTGGGCTGGCGCGGCACTCCGAGACAGTGGAAGCTCCAGGCGATAGCGGGAATTCTGCTGTCGGCGCTGGTGCTGCCGGTGTTCGTGTCGGTGCACTCGATAGTGTCCTGGGACTTCGCGGTGGTGATCGGCGTCGAGGGCTGGCACTCGACCATCTTCGCGCCCTACTTCATCATCGGCGCTATCCACTCGGGCGTCTCGGCGGTCGCTATGATCATGGCGCTGTCGGTGTGGATGTGGAAGCTGGACAAGTACATACGCCCCGACCATTTCGACGCCATAGGGCGGCTTCTGATAGTCGTGGCGACTACCTGGTTCTTCTTCTTCTTCCTGGAGTGGGTGTTCGCGCTCTACACGCTGGAAGGGCCTGAGATAGCGCTGCGCGAGCTCCAGGTGTTCCAGTGGCCATACTGGGGGCTGTTCATAATCTTCATCACCACGGCGTTCTTAATACCCGTGCCGATGTGGCTGTTCAAGAGCGTCAGACGCTCCGGCTTATGGATGCTGATAACGACTATCCTGGTGAACATCGGCATGTGGCTGGAGCGATTCATCATCATCATTCCCGGCCTGATACGGCGTCAGCCGATGACGTTCGACTGGGGGACCTATCACCCCAGCATCGTGGAGATACTGATTGTGGCGGAGACGTTCGCGTTCGTCGCGCTGGGTATGCTGTTGTTCAGCAAGTTCTTCCCTCTGATACCGCTGTTCGACATCAAGGAAGGCATGACAAACAGACATACATTCAAGATCGGGCGTCGCACGATTCCGGCGACGGTCCGGGAGTGAGGTTGACCTAGAGATGCAGATGTTTGCGAAAAGGAGCGTTCTGGGCCTGTTCAAGGGTGGAGAAGAGGACAAGGCCGCGGACGCGCTGGATGCTCTCCGAGAAGCGGGTTACACCCACTCGGAATACGAGATACTGACCGGCACGCCCTACCCGGAAGGCACGTTCGGAGAGGAGGAGCCGAAGCACACGCTGTTCCGGTGGCCGCTGATGGGCGCGGCGTGCGGGTTCATCGTCGGCCTGGTGCTGACGAGCGGAACTCAGCTCGCCTACCCGCTGGTTACGGGCGGAAAGCCGGTGCTGTCCATACCGCCGATGTCCATCATCATGTATGAAGGCACGATGCTGGGGGCGATCATCTTCACGGTCATCGGCATCGTGATCGAGTCGCGGCTGCCGAGGCTGTTCATGGGCGCTTATGACGAGCGCATTACGGAGGGCTATATCGGCGTTACGGTTACGACGGACGAGGACAGGGTTGGACGCGCCGAAGAGGTACTGATGGAAGTCGGGGCCGAGGAAGTAAAGCGCGGCTGGGAGTCTTAAGGCGTTGCATCTTCTGACTGACAAGACACGAATGAACGGCATCCGCGTGGCGGGAGCCGCGAGGCTTGCCGCCATCGCGCTGGGCGTGTTCGCACTGCTGGCGGCGCTTGGCTGCTACAACAATAATACGGGCGAGACTGTAGTCACCCAGGACATCCACTTCAAGCTGCCGGCGTTCCCGGAGACGGGCAGCAACAAGGTGCAGGTGTTCACTGAGATGCACTACCAGCCGTCGTACCGCTCGCAGGAGGGGCCGCGATTGGACCCGCCGCCGGACGCGGTGCCGATCACGGGCAAAGAGGTACTGCTGAAGTCGGTGGAGGAGTACCAAGCGCTCCAGAGTCCGGGCGGCGACGCGAAGAACGGACACGCTCTCTACGCGCTGAACTGCCTGGTGTGCCACGGCGAGAACATGGACGGCCAGGGCAAGGTAATGACGTTCAGCCCGAACATGGCTCCGGCAAACCTGATGACGTCTCCGACGGCGGACCGCTCGGACGGGGAGCTGTACGGCATCATCAGCTTCGGCGGCAACACTGGCTTCACGGTCCGAGTGCCTAAGCTGGACGACCCCACATACGACAATGACCGCTGCGTGGGCCAGGCCGCCTGCCCGATGCCGGAGTTCCGCAAGCTGCTGACTGAGCAGGAACGGTGGGACGTTGTGGCGTTCCTGAGAGAGCAGCAGGGGCGGTAGGCCGGCAGATTTCACATAGAAGCGATTGACGAGGGCGCGTCTTGGGACGCGCTCTTTTTGTTGTGGTCTATAATGGTGGGTTATGTTTGTGCAGGTGGCTGCTGGTGGGTCTGCTGGCGGAGTGTGCAGGTGGCTTGCAGGTGGTCTGCTGGTGGGTTCTGTACCTGTATCAGCCTGTATTTCACCTGTTTTAGCTATGGGGAGTTTTTTCTTGTCCCCCGGTTCTTTGGTTGGTATAAGTTGTAGTTAATGTCTGTTCTGGCGGTACGGTTGTTCTGATTGGTGGTATTGTAGCGGATGGGAGGGGTGGAGGGGAAGGGGGGTGTGACCGATGCCGGATGGTAGCTGGATGTTTCCGATAGAGAAAAGTGACGCTGGGTGCAAAGCATTATTCTGAGCTTAACGTGATGGGCACAGTGTCCAATTGGAAGTGTTGCTGGCCGCCAAATGTGCGACCTTGCGTGTGAGAATGACCAAAGTCTCAGTTGTAACGCAGGAAATACCATTGCAGATACACATGACGAGCGCGATAATACTGCTAGACACAGAGCTGGACATGCCTTTAAGTACTTGATGCCTTGTTCGCGTGTCAAAAATTTTGGAAGGTGAAATTTGCGGATTCTTCAGGATCGCGCAGAGGAGATAGCGAACGGGGAACAATTCAGGTCTGTACTTGTCTCTGGAAGGGATATGCACATTGGTCGACCACGTGGACAAACGTACACGAAGTAGAATCATGTCTAAAGTGAGATCGAGAGACACAGGTCCCGAAATAAAGGTACGCCAAGCACTACACAGAAAGGGACTCCGTTTCCGTCTGCATCGTGCGGATCTTCCTGGTCGGCCTGACCTAGTTTTCCCTAAGCACAAGGTCGCTTTGTTTGTGCATGGGTGTTTTTGGCACAGCCATGGGTGTAAGCGTTCTGGACTGCCGAAAAGCAACGTCGAATATTGGGCTGACAAGATAAAGGCAAATGTTAAGCGGGACAGGCGTGCGAGGGAGGAATTAGAAGACCTTGGCTGGAAATGGAGGGTAATTTGGCAGTGCGATATTTCCTCGGGCATAGAACGAATTTCGAATGAACTTTCAGATAGGACACCCAGTCAGAAGAAAATGCTTAGTCGTAGATGATAAAATCAACTCCACGGAACAAGGTGGACTTGCTCGATAGGACGGGGGGATGAAAGTCTCGGAACCAATTGTTATTGACCTGTTTTCTGGAGCGGGTGGATTGAGTCTAGGTGCTGCCCGTGCTGGATTTGACGTTTGCGGCGCAATAGACAATGACCGCGATGCGCTCGCAGCACACAGAGCCAACTTTAGAAATGCTCACCATATTTCTGCTGATGTATCGGGACTGACTGGTGATGCACTTATGTCGGCGCTTGAACTAGAGGATGCCGAAGTCGCCGGGATAATTGGCGGGCCGCCTTGCCAGGGGTTCAGCAACATTGGCCACAAGAACACGGACGATGAGCGTAACAGCCTATTCATAGATTTCTTCAGAATCGTATCTGAAGTCCAGCCTTCGTTCTTCTTGGCTGAAAATGTCCCTGGGATCATGAGACCCTCGAACTCTTCAATTCGTGATAGTGCAATGTCCTATGTTCAGAGGGACTACACTGTCCTTTCTCCGCTAACGATTTCCGCCAGCGACTTTGGTGCCCCGACGATTAGGACCAGGATATTCTTTCTAGGGTATCTACCTGACCGAGTCGAGGACTTTGGGGAAGATTTATTCCTACCACCGGCAGATGTGGAATCTGTTCGGGTTAAAGATGCTTTAAGAGGTCTTCTATTGGAAGTTGATCCACTTTGGCAAAATGAGAACGATGGGTGGCGAATTTCTCGGTGCTGTGGGCGAGGCTACTACTTCTCGAGGCTCCATGGACATGCGCCAGATGGCGTTGGCGATCCTGTCGCGCTAGGGCGTCTGAAGAAGGAAGGTGTATCTTCTGGCACACTAGGTACAGCCCACTCCAGCCGTGTGGCTGTGAGATATGCCGCTTTGCAACCAGGAGAAAGAGATCCAGTATCGAAATCCCAGAGACTTGACCCGGAAGGATTCTGCCCAACTCTGAGGGCGGGTACAGGTCCTGATCACGGAAGCTATCAAGCCGTACGCCCCATCCATCCGACGATGCCGCGAGTGATTACGCCTCGTGAAGCGGCGCGTCTTCAAGGCTTTCCCGATTGGTTTACTTTCTCTCCTACCAAGTGGCATAGCTTCCGTCAAATTGGAAGTAGCGTGAGTCCCATTGTTGCCGAGCATCTGATGCTATCGATTCGGAAGTTAATTCACGAATAACTACGGAGAATCTCAAGTGACGCAAGAACAAACGACATACACTCCAGTCAAAGCGACTCCTGTAAAGTCATTTTTCGTATCTATGTTGACCAGAGACATCAAGCTTGAAGAAGCTATCCTGGACCTCCTAGATAATTGCGTCGACGGAATACTCCGAAGTAAACACGATGGTAGCGTTTCTCGGAATGGAAGTACCGACTCAGATAAACCATACGAAGGGTTTTGGGCAGAGATCTCATTCGATGGCGATTCGTTTTCGATAGCAGACAATTGCGGTGGGATCCCGTGGGAACTGAGCGAATATGCGTTTAGAATGGGCAGAGATCCTAAGCGAGAATTGGATGCCACGGGTATTGTTGGCGTTTATGGCATAGGAATGAAACGTGCTATTTTCAAGATGGGAAGGAGTTGTATAATAAGTACCCAGTCAGGGGAGCACAAATACGAGGTGGATATTACTCCAGAGTGGATTGACAATGAGGAAGACTGGGACATACCTGTCAACCCTCGACAGACCTTTATGAGTCAAGATGGTACCACAATAGTTGTTGGCGATCTGTATGAAGGGATATCCACTCAATTCAGTGAGGACTCTGAATCTTTCAAATCGGACCTGCATAGTCTGATCTCTTCGCATTATGCTTTCATTATTGAGAAAGGCTTTCAGGTCACCCTCAATGACGATCATGTGAAACCCCGCTCCAGGGCGTTGATTTTTGCTACCCCCGACGAGAGTTCAAAGTCCGCGATACAGCCTTTTATTTATAGAGCGACTACTGATAATAACGTTGATATCTTCATGGCAGTGGGATTTACAAGGCCGATCCCGTCTCAGGATGAAGTCCTCCAGGAGCAAAGTGAAAGAAGATATTCAACCGAAGAGGCTGGCTGGACCGTGGTATGTAATGACCGAGCAGTCCTGTTTTGTGACCGAAGCGAACTGACGGGATGGGGTGAGGCCGGGGTCCCGCGATATCACACTCAGTTCATAGCGATTTCTGGGATAGTTGAGTTCAAATGCGACGACCCGTCTGAGCTTCCAATGACGACTACAAAGCGAGGCGTAGATGCATCTTCAGTTTTGTATCTACAGGCCAAGAATAAGATGCGAGAAGGTATGAAACTGTTCACAGATTACACAAATCGGTGGAAGGGTCAGGCGGAAGAAACGAAGTCTCAATTTGAACCCGGTAAAGAACTAACCTTTGCGGAGCTAAAGGCCAAGGCGCCAGAGTTGCAATTCCGGAGTACGCCCCGCTCCATTCCCGGTTCTAGACAGTTCAGACCGTCTCTCCCGACTCCTGTTAGGAGAGAGCCAAGGAGACGCCGGATTTCATTCATGAAGGAGATCGATGACGTTTCTACAGTCGCAGATTACCTTTTCGGGGACTCGAAGACCAACCCATCAGAGGTCGGAGAAAAGTGCTTTGACATCATCTTGGAGGAGGCTTCAAATTGAGTTCGCCTCCATATCATCTGAGACCAAACAAGGCAATTGACCGTCTTGTCATGATTGAGGCAATTCGGCGTCTAGAGCAAATCGGGAGTCTGGCGGATTACACGTATTATGGATTGGGTGGACCATATCTTGAGGATTTCCGCGTTCTTTATGAACTGTGCAATGAAATCGGTCTAGTGTCAATTGAAGCGATGGATCATATTTACAAGCGTCAGAAATTTCATCGCCCGTGTAAGACATTAGATTTGAGAAACCTAGACCTCTTCGAATTCATCAATGAATACGAAGCTGATGAAGAGAAGAGTATTTTCTGGCTTGATTATACTGACCTTGAATACATAAACTTTGAATACTTTGGATTGCTGCTTACGAAAATAAGTAGGAACAGCATGGTAAAAGTATCCCTCCGTGCTGATCATAAGGATTATCTGGATCCCGAAACTCATGAAGAATTCAAAGCAAAATTTCAAAAAATCATGCCCGATCCCGATGCGATTCCACCAGGTAGATCACTACAGTATGCGAAATTTATACAGGATATGTTGGAGGTTATAGCTCAACGCTCTCTTCCAGGAGCATTGCCGTTAATGTTTCAGCCGATAAATTCCTTCTACTATTCAGACACAAACGGGATGCTCACTGTAACCGGCGTAGTTTGCGCGAGGAATGAAGAGGCTAAGATACGTGAAGTCTTCCAAGATTGGAAATTCTCGAATTTTGAATGGTATAACCCCGCTCGAATTAATGTACCTATCTTGAGTACAAAAGAGAGACTTCTCCTACAGGGCAAACTTCCGACAAGCAAACCCGCCGGTGAGTTTCTCTTGCAGACACTGGGTTATCGAATTGAGAAGAGCTTAAGCCAGACAAGAAATCAACTTGAGCAATATGCCGATTTTCATAGATACTATCCGTATTTTATTCGCGGCATTCCTTAAATGTGCGGTTGAGTTGTGATGTATACACATTCGTCTCTCCGCTAAAGGCAATGCAATGATCGGGCATGGGGCACACCGATCTGAGTCTGGGACAGTCCTCTCTGTCGTCCGTATTGTCGGTCTGGTGGTACAAGGCGGCCTACTCCGTTGTAATAAGTAGTTGCGTGCGCGAATCGCGATTCTGTTACTGGGGCTGTTGATCAGCCTGCACAAATCTCGGTGCCATGTGCTACGTACTCCTCCAATTCTCTCTCTTCTGACGCTGAGGGAAGAATTCGACGGCTTTGGTGCCGCCCTCCCGTATCCATTCGCGTTTTGCGGTTCCTATCTCATCGCGTTCGGCTTCATCGAGCATAGTGTCCGAAAGCCATGACTTTATGGCTTCCGCGGCCAGTTCACCAATAGGAGACCGGTCGACTCCGCGTGGTCTTCCAGCGTTGAGTAGAGTCCGTCGTCAAGGGTCAGAGTCTTCATACGGAATGCTTTTTGTTGGAGTCAGAGGAGCGTCGAGTATGTACGTGTGCGGACTATTCTGAGGCCATGAGGGACTGGATGCGTTGGACGAAGAGACGGACTGCGGGACGGTCGCGCTCGAATTCGTATTCCTGCATGAATTTGTGGTAGAAGTTGGCGTGGAATTTCTCGGCGATGCTGAACGCGGCTTCCAGGAGTGGGTCGTCTTGTTCCTCGGCGATACGCCGAACGGCGACTCGCAATGAGCGGTGGTCACCGTAGTTCCAGCCTCTTTGTTGGGCTATTGCCATTACCGCGTGAGCGGCCGCGCCCCATGTCTTCTTGGAGCCTTGCAGTTCGTCCCCTTCGGCAAAGTAGCGGTCGGACTTGTCCAGGAACTCACGCGCCGTCTGTATGTGTTCTGTTGTTATCATGCGGTCCTCTGACCCCTGGTTGGCGTTGCAGTAAGCATTCGGATCAGCTTACCTCTACGGCCTGCTTGTCCTCGGAGTAAAGCCTCACTTCTTCCAGGAGGGGTTCGGGTAGGTCGAGTTCGATGTCGCCTCGGGAACGTGTTATCAATCGGGCTCTGACTGCCGGTTGTAGCCGTTCTCGCGGCCCCAGTTGAGCCAGGCGTCGGTCATCTTTTGGAGGTTGCCCGCGTCGTTGTCTGTAATAGGGTCGGCTCCGGTGATCGAGTACAGCGCCCAGAACCAGTAGTCGGGACGCTTTTCAAGCTCGCGGAGTATGAGGGGAACGGCGTCCTGTCCCATGTCAATGATGACCTGGTAGGCGGGATGCGTGATCAGGTCCAGTACGTCGGCGTCCTCGGGCCGGTCTTCCAACCATATATCCTTGAGGCTGTGGAAGAACTCTTCGTCTTCGACGCCGTCGTCCTCCTCCCAAAATAGTTCCGCGTCCTCTGCCACCTCGAGTTCGGCCTCATCAACCGCGACCTCGATAAGCCATATCGTGATGGCTTCAGCCGCAATATCGTCAACGGAGCGTCCGGCCGTTTCCGCCTGTTCTTGCAGGGCGGCGTAAAGATCGTCGTCCAGGGTGAGGGTTTTCATGGCGTATCCTCCAGTAGCAATGCGCGGAATCCGGCTTGTCTGAAATGGTTGTCGGATGTTAATGCCGATGTGAGGCCGTAGTCTTGCATCACAATGAAGGATAGGCAATCGGTAAGGCCCCAGTTCTTGTCGGGGCGATCTCGAAACAGACGCATGGCCCTACGGTAAAGGGGCTCGGATAACCGGACTATCTCCCCACGCTTGGGTCGTTGTCCAGTGCATTGAGCAAGGTGACGGCTTGCTGCCTAAATCTCTGGCGCGACAGGGCGTTCCCGATTTCCAGCATGACGCCTCTGGGGTGGTAACTGCGCTTATTGAAAGTTCTTCCAGTCTGTCCGCGAGCGTCAGAGCCCGGGAATGGTACTGATCTGAGGATATTGCCAGGGCGATGGCATAAGATGCGTCCAGAAAGACCCTAGTGTTCCAACATCTTTGGATTGACGGCTTATCTACCCTCACCCTAGCCCTCTCCCAGTGGGAAAAGGGGATAATTCGGAATCTGCATATCCATCACAACTAAGTTGTCGGACTACTAGTCGCGGGCGTCACAGGGTTCTCCGTAGAGGTAATCGTCGAGGCGAGCGGACCAGTCCGGCGGGCCGTCGAGGTTCATGTTGCGCGCGATGTGGAGGGATGAGTAGGGGGCGCCGAGCGGCGGCTTGTAGGACTCTCTTGTCTGACTGTCGCCTTTTTTCTGATGGTCGCGTTCGGACTCGGTTGTTTTGACACCGAGAAGCCATATCGTAATGGCCTCAGTCGCCAGGTCGTCAATGAAGCGTCCGGTTTCTTCTGAATACTCCTCCAGGGCGGAGTAGAGTTCGTCGTTCAGGGTTAGGTTTTCATGGGAGCATCCTTTGTCGTAACCGGAAAGGCTTGGGTGGCAGGTGAGCGGGGGCTATTCTGAGTTCATGAGGGACTGGATGCGTTGGACGAAGTGGTGGATGGCGGGGCGGTCGCGCTCGAATTCGTAGTCCTGCATGAATTTGTGATAGAAGTTGGCGTGGAATTTTTCGGCGATCCCGAAGGCGAGTTCCAGGGATGGGTCGTCCTGTTCCTCAGAGATCCGCCTGGCGGCGATTCGCAGAGAGCGGTGGTCTCCGTAGTTCCAGCCTCTTTGCTGGGACAGGGCCATTACGGCGTGGGCGGCAGCGCCCCACATCTTCTCGGAGCCCTGGAGTTCGTCGTCTTCGGCGAAGTAGCGGTCGGATTTGTCCAGGAACTCCTGGGCGGTCTGAATGTGCTCGGTTGTGATCATGCGCTTATCCGGTCAGCCCACTGCTACGGTCTGCTTGTCTTTTGAGTATAGGCGCACTTCTTCCAGCAGGGGTTCAGGGAGGTCTAGTTCGATGTCGCCTACTATTACATGGGACGCTTGGACGTTGGGCGGGACTGGTTCTGTCTCGTCTTCGAGGATGAGGGCGAGGGCTTCTTTGGCGTTGGCAAATGCTTCTTCGGGGGTGTTGCCGAATGTGATGGCTTCGCCGTAATGGGGGATTATAGCCTGGTAGCCGTGAGTGTCGGGTATCAGGAATATGGTGAATTTCTGCTTTGCCATGTTTCCGCTCCGGCGCTAGTGTTCCAACATCTTTGGATTGACGGCTTATCTACCCTCACCCTAGCCCTCTCCCAGAAGGAGAGGGGATAATTCAGAATCTGGATATCCATCATAACTGAGTTGTTGAACCACTAGTGTTCCAACATCTTTGGATTGACGGCTTATCTACCCTCACCCTAGCCCTCTCCCAGTGGGAGAGGGGATAAATCGAAATCTGAATATCCATCACAACTAAGTTGTTGCACTACTAGGTCAATGTATATTACAGCACATCGTTGGCGCGTTCGTCGAATTCTTGACGAGTCAACTCGGCTTTTCTGAGGATTTGTCTGAATGTCCCTCTGGGGACCTCCCGCCTGCCCCTTTGGATAGATATGTTCCATCTGTTCGATGGTCTTGTCATCTTCAGGTGTGAGCCACGACCGCCAGACTCACGCCAGCCAAGACTCTTCTTACTTCCGCTGAGCTATATTGTCGTGGCATCCTTGGATTCCTGTCATCATCTATCATACGCCAGGTTGGGGCGGAGCCAGCGTTCGGATTCTTCCACCGATATTTGTTTGCGGGTGGCGTAGTCGGCGAGCTGGTCGGGGGCGAGGCGGCCTACTCCGAAGTAGTGGGACTGCGGGTGGGCGAAGTAGTGTCCGGCGACTGAGGCGGTGGGCCAGATGGCGTAGCTCTCGGTGAGGCGTGCGCCGATGGCTCGCTCGGCGTCTAGGAGGTCCCAGAGGGCGGCCTTTTCGGTGTGGTCGGGACAGGCGGGGTAGCCGGGCGCGGGGCGGATGCCGCGGTAGCGCTCCTTGATGAGTCGCTCGTTGGTCAGTCGCTCGTCGGGGGCGTAGGCCCAGAGTTCGCGGCGGACGCGCTCGTGCATACGCTCGGCGAATGCCTCGGCGAGGCGGTCGGCGAGCGCCTTGGACATGATTGCGCCGTAGTCGTCGTGCGCCTGCTCGAGGGCGGCGGCGAACTCGTCTCCGCCAAGGCCGGCGGTAACGACGAACGCGCCGATGTGGTCCTCGACTCCCGACTCGCGGGGCGCAATGAAGTCGGCGAGGCAGAAGTTGTTCCTGGGGATGTTGGCGCGCTGGCCAGACTTGTCGGACTGCTGTCTGAGGAAGTGGAAGGTGGTGAGGACGTGGTCGCGGGTGTCGTCTGAGTATATCTCTACGTCGTCGCCTACGGAGTTGGCGGGGTAGAGTCCTATGACGGCGTTGGCGGTGAATGCCTTGAGGGAGATGATCCTGTCGAGGAGGTTCTTCGCGTCCCTGAAGAGGGTGCGAGCCTCGCGTCCGTAGGTGGGATGCCGGAGAATCGCGGGATACGCGCCACGCAGTTCCCAGGCGAGGAAGAAGGGGGTCCAGTCTATGTACTCAACGAGGTCCTCGAGTGGGTAGTCGTGGAAGACGCGGGTTCCGGTGAAGGTGGGAGCGGGGGCGACGGTGGCTGGCCAGTCGAAGGTCTCACGGCGGGCGCGGGCTTCGTCTATGGACAGCAGGCGGCGGCGCTCGCTTCTGGCCATGCGGTCGGCGCGCGTCTTCTCATACTGCCGCGCTGTGCGCTCGATAAGGTCGCGACGACTGCCCTCCCCTACCAGTTGGTTCATCGTCGTAACCGAGCGGGAGGCGTCCTTGACGTGAATGACGCCGTGCGCGTACTCCGGCTCTATCCTGACCGCGGTGTGCGCGACGGAGGTGGTGGCTCCTCCTATCAGCAGGGGGATGTCGAAGCCCTGTCGCTTCATCTCACGCGCGACGGTGACCATCTCGTCGAGGGACGGGGTAATCAGGCCGCTCAGCCCGATAACGTCGGTGTTTTCGTCGCGGGCGGCGTCGAGAATGTTCTGGAACGGGGCCATCACGCCGAGGTCCACCACCTCGTAGTTGTTGCAGCCCAGCACGACGCCCACGATGTTCTTGCCTATGTCGTGAACGTCGCCCTTGACGGTGGCCATGACGACCTTTCCGTTGGAGCGGGGCGCGTCGGAGTCCAGCTGCTCCGCCTCGATGTATGGGACAAGTTCGGCGACGGCCTTCTTCATCACCCGCGCGCTTTTGACCACCTGGGGCAGGAACATCCGGCCCGACCCGAACAGGTCGCCGACGACGTTCATGCCGTCCATCAGAGGGCCCTCTATGACGTGCAGGGCGCGCTCGGAGGCCTGCCGCGCCTCCTCGACGTCCAGTTCGATGTGGGAGTCTATTCCGTTGACCAGAGCGTGCCGGATGCGCTCGGCGACGTGCAGCGAGCGCCAGGCGTCATCCTCGACGGCCTCGCGGTCCGCGCCCTTCACGCTGTCGGCCATATCGAGAAGTCGCTCGGTCGCGTCGGCGCTCCTGTTCAGCACCACGTCCTCGACGGCCTCACGCAGGTCCGGAGGGATGTCCTCATAAACGCGCAGCTGTCCGGCGTTGACGATGCCCATGTCCATGCCGGCGCGGGTCGCGTGGTACAGAAATACGGAGTGAATCGCCTCGCGCACGGCGTCGTTCCCCCTGAACGAGAACGACACGTTGCTGACGCCGCCGCTGACGTGGGAGAACGGGAAGCGGCGCCTGAGTTCGCGCGCCGCCTCGATGAAGCCGACCGCGTAGCCGTTGTGCTCCTCTATGCCGGTGGCGATGGCGAATATGTTCGGGTCGAAGATGATGTCCTGGGGCGCGAACCCGACTTGCTCGGTCAGGATGCGGTAGGAGCGTTCGCAGATGGCGATTTTGCGTTCGACGGTGTCGGCCTGACCGCTTTCGTCGAATGCCATAACGATGACGGCGGCCCCGTATCGCCTGACGACGCGCGCCTGCCGGAGGAACTCGTCCTCGCCCTCCTTGAGCGAGATGGAGTTGACGACGCCCTTGCCCTGGAGGCACTTCAGGCCCGCCTCGATAACGCTGAATCTGGAGCTGTCCACCATGACCGGTACGCGGGAAATATCCGGCTCGGCGGCGAGCAGCTTCAGGTATCGCTCCATGGCGGCCTCGGAGTCGAGCAGCCCTTCGTCCATGTTCACGTCGAGTATCTGCGCGCCGTTCTCCACCTGCTGTCGGGCGACGGTGACCGCGTCCTCATATCTGCCCCGGCGCACCAGGCGTCTGAAGCGCGCCGATCCGGTCACGTTGGCCCGCTCTCCGACGTTGATGAAATTGGCGTCCTCTCGTATCTCCAGCGTTTCTATGCCGCTCAGGAGCGTGTTGGTCGCGGACTCAGGTCTCCGGCGTGGAGGTATTCCGGCGACCGCGGCGACGATGGCCCGCGTGTGCTCAGGACGCGACCCGCAGCAGCTGCCCACGATGTTCGCAAGCCCGCTCTCGGCGAACTCGCGCAGGTTAGCGGCCATATGCGCCGCGGTCTCGTCGTACTCGCCGAACTCGTTGGGCAGACCGGCGTTCGGGTAGCAGGAGACGTAGCGCTGGGACACGTTGGCGAGAGACGCCAGAAACGGGCGCATCTGGTCGCTGCCAAGGTAGCAGTTGATGCCCACGCTCAGCATCGGGACGTGCGACACGGACGCGTAGAACGCCTCGGCGGTCTGGCCGGACAGGTTGCGCCCGCTGAGGTCAATCGCGGTAAACGAGACCATGACGGGAACGCGCTCGCCCATGTCCTCGAATACGCTCTCGATGGCGTAGAGAGCGGCCTTGGCGTTCAGGGTGTCGAAGACGGTCTCCACCAAGAGAATGTGCGCGCCGCCGTCCAACAGCCCCCTCACGGCGTCGGAGTAGGTTCCGACCAGCTCATCGAACGTCACGTCGCGGTAGCCGGGGTCGTTCACGTCGGGGGAAAGGGACAGCGTCTTGTTCGTGGGACCGAGGCTGCCCGCTACGAAGCGGGGCTTGTCGGGGCCGCTCTCTGAGTATTCGTCCGCAACCTCTCTCGCCAGCCGCGCCGCCTCGCGGTTGATCTCATATACGTGGTCTTCTAGCCCGAACTCCGACAATCCGAACCGCGTGGCCGTGAACGTGTTGGTGGTCAGAATATCGGCGCCCGCGTCCAGATACTGGCTCTGAGCGTCTCGGATGAGGTTGGGCTGAGTGAGAACCAGGACGTCCATGCAGCCCTTGAGGTCATGTTCGTGTCCGGCGAAGCGGCTGCCCCTGAAGTCCTGTTCGGTCAGCCCGTAGGACTGGAGCATCACGCCCCAGGAGCCGTCCATAATCATGACGCGCCGTTCGAGAATCCGCTCTATCTCGGCGGTGCGGTCTGTGATGGGCTTGGTGGCAAGAGGGGCTGTTGTCGTCATGAGTACATTGTCCTGTGTTCACTTGGTCAGACCATTGTACCCAAGTCAATGCGCGAATTTCACACGGAGGCCATATCAGTGCAGGGCATTTTCAAAGTCAGTAATCAACCGGCGCGGTCGAATCAGCCAGAACCTGAGAGAAAAGCTAGATCTACGCGGTTGCATATACCTGGATTTATAGTTACCGGGTGATCCGCAGGGCATACGCTGGGTGATTAACAGGGAGACGCTGGGGGACGCTGGGGCGGTTTTCACCCAGCGTTCCCCAGCGTTTCCCAGCGTTTATAGCTAAGACAATTTTTTTCTCGCGCAGGGGAACATGATTGATAAGGTCGGATTTATGGATAGTTTGTCGCATAAGTTGTTTATCATGCGTACATTGTAGCGCATTGGAGGTATATTTGTGTAGTAGAAAGGGAGATTCAGGCAGACTTTGCAAAGGCCCTGCATATCAGTCGGCGCGCCCAACCATCTCCGAGGTCCCGCGACCCACACAAAACGGACATTCAAACTCGACCAATCCTGAATATCCCGATTCCGACAAATTGCGACATATTAGCTCTTGACAAGAACGCGGGTTCTGTTCTAAATTGTTCTTGACGATAGTTAGAACTCGTTAAGGACATAAATGCTATGACAACAGCGACCAGCAATCTCAGCAACTCACAGATACCCATGCCGGGTATGCCGAGACCATACACCATCAGGCGTATTCTAAGCTCGGGCAGCATCGCGCCTGGGCAGGTGGTGGAATACCAGGGCCGGATAAGCGGCGGCCCGCGCTTCGGTCTCAAGGGCAGGGTGGTCAAGACACGCACCCGCCAGGCCGTCGTTGACATGGGTCCGGCTGGCACATGGCACATACCCTACTATTTTCTGGCCGACCCGCAGGCCGCATAGCCGCTAAGGAGCGCAGAATCATGTTCTTCAAACGTCGGCGCAAGGCCGCCTCAAATACATTCCCGTCACAGATAGAACGCGCCCTCGGCATCGGCATACGGGTGGTGGGCGTGGGTGGCGGAGGCGGGAACGCTGTCCGAAGGATGGTCAAGGGCAATATGGCAGGAGTTCGGTATCTCGTCCTGAATACGGACATACAGGCGCTGCGAGGCTTCGACAGCGTACCCACGTTCGCCATAGGGCCTAACACGACCGGCGGCATGGGTTCGGGCGGCCAGCCAAGCATTGGGCGCAAGGCGATGCGCGAAAGCCAGAAAGATGTATCCAAGCTGTTCGAAGGCGCGGACATGGTGTTCGTGGCCGTCGGCATGGGCGGAGGCACCGGCACCGGAGCCGCCTCGCTGGTCGCGGACATTGCCAGAAAGCGGGGCGCCCTCACGGTTGGGGTAGCTACCCTGCCCTTCGGGTTCGAAGGCCCGCGCAGGCGCGAGAACGCCGAAGAGGGGCTGAATACGCTCCGCCAGAAGGTGGACACCCTGATAGTAGTGGAGAACGACAGGCTGCTGCCCGCCCTGGACGGCAAGATCGAATTGGAACGCGCCTTCAAGCTCGCTGATGAGGTGCTTCACCAGGGGGTGCGCGGAATATCGGACATCATCACCCTGAACGGCATGATCAACGTGGACTTCGCCGACGTGAAGGCTATAATGTCCGATGGAGGCGCGGCGTTCATGGCGATGGGCGCCGGACAGGGGAACAACGCCGCGGAACAGGCCGCGCAGGCCGCCTTATCCAATCCACTGTTCGATATGCCTCTGGAAGGCGCCAAGGGCATACTGCTAAACATCATGGGCGGCCCCGACCTCACTCTCGGAGAAGTTCACCAGGTGGCTGAGATCATCAAGGACGCCGCGAGCGCGGACGCCAATGTCATCTTCGGTGTAGTGCAGGACAAGCGGATGAAGAGAAAGGTCAGCCTGACTCTGGTAGGCACGGGAATCGAACACGCCGGTACGCTGAGGAACCTAATGGCCGACAACGAGATATCCTCGGCGCCCGGCGTGGCCTCCAGCGAAGCAACGCTCGTCGGGGCGAACGCTAACGGACACGCGCCTGTTCCCGTGATGAACATGAAGCCGATGTTCTAACCCTCTAAAGACGCCGACATTGTATCCATTCCTACCTGAATCGCATCGGTGACCGCGAATCCATCAGCATCTCCGCCTGCGGTAGAATCGGTTGGATCGAGGAGGACTCCATGACCACTCAGGCCACCACCATACTCTATCCAGAAACAGACGATATGCCATTGCCAGACGGAGAAACTCAAGCCCCGCGGTACATCAACATTGTCGGCACTCTCATGGTTCACTTCGCAAACGTCCCGGGAGCCAGAGTAAACGGAAATACATTCATCTATTACATAGAGGGCAATCCCAACCGTCGAGTGTCTCCCGACTGCTACGTGGCGCTGGGTCTGCTTCCCGAGGTCGTAGAGTCCATAGAGCGCGACAACGTCTATCTGCTGTGGGAGGTTGGCAAGGCGCCTGACTTCGTCCTGGAGATAGGCTCCAAGAGCACGGCGAGTGTTGACCTGGGCAGGAAGCGCGACTTGTACGTGGAGTTGGGAGTGAGAGAGTACTGGCGCTACGACCCGACCGGCGCGGAGTTCTATGGTGAGCCTCTCGTGGGCGAGCGTCTGGTGGATGGTGAGTACGAGCGCCTGGAGTTGGGCTACGAGAGGGATGGCAGGGTGTGGTCTCACAGCGAAATATTGAACCTGAACCTGTGGTGGGAGGAAGACGGGGTTCGTTTCTGGGATCCTGTTGCCGGTCGCTGGCTGCTGAGCCATGAGGAGGAGCAAGCTGGCCGGCTGACTGCCGAGGCGAGAGTCGAGCGGGAGAGAGCTGGCCGTCTGACCGCCGAGGCTCGGCTATCCGAACTGGAGGCCGAGCTTCGACGTCTTCGCGGTCAATAGACAAAAAGCCAGCCTATACCAGTTTCAACTTCGTGGTGGCGCGCCGGGTCTCTACTGAGTACTAACGACCGAAGAAACCGCTATTGATGTGATCCGCGATTGTCGAGGCCACAAGCTCCGGTCTCTGGATGGGAACGTCGTGGATGCTGTCCTCCATCCAGACCGTCTTGCCCCTGGGAAGCAGAAACTCAGCCCTCGCTATCGCCTCTTCACGCCTGAAGCGGCGCGCCTGTGGGGAGTCCTGGCCATTTTGGCGTGCGGGCATCAGCAGAACCGGACATTTGACATTCGGAAACATCTTCGAGGGCCTGTGGTCCCACAGCGCCTCGATTATCCTGAGGTGGTTCTCGCGGCTGAGCCTGGACGTTATTGTCCCGTCTTCCAGCGTATTGAAGTTGGCCAGGACTATATCCTCTATCTGTGGGTTGTCCATGGCGATACTGCGAGACCGAAGCCGCGCCCTGAACCCTTCCAGAGTTACGCCCGTCCACAGCGGAGGAGCCATCTCGTGCTTGGCGTCTTCCAATGTCCAGTCAGCCCGGCCCGCAATCTCGATGGTGCCGCCGTCCACGAAACACAGGCCCCTGGCCTTGTTGGGATATGCGATAGCGTACTCCAAGGCCACGTCGCCGCCCCATGAGTGTCCCATGATGATCGGATGAGTAAGTCCAAGCGCGTCAATGAACCCGTCCAGGTCGGAAACGACCGTCGCGAAGTCGTAACCAGAGTCAGGCTTGAACGACTCTCCATGTCCGCGCTGGTCGAGCGCGACTACACGGAATTCCCGAGCGAGAATCGGGGCGACAAGGTCCCAGATACGGCAGTTGGAGGCCAGACCGTGAACAAGAACGATTGCCTGTCCGCTTCCACCCCAGTCCCGGTAGTGAAGCGAGTTGCCCTTGACGGATACGAAAGAGTCTTCGGGGCGGTCAGCCATCGCTGCTCGAATCTCCGGGCCGGCGCTGCGTCCGCAGGAAGTTCTCCAACTCCCTCACCATGTCGCCGGGCTCGGGTATCTCCTCGTCTTCCGGCTGGCGGGAGGCATCATAACGCTGTTCCAACTTGGTGACATAAGCGCCGACATCGGACTGAGAGCTAATCGCCTTGGAGACATCTTCCCCGAATGCCTGACCCGCGAGGTGAAGCTCTTCGAGGTCAACATTGAAGTCCACGAGATTGTTCAGCTTGGTCAGAAGCGCGTGGCTCACCTGCGGATTAGGAGAGGTCTGAACATAGTGCGGGCTGTGGCCCCAGATACTCGCGTGCTCAAGGCCGTGCTTGTTGCAGGCGTCCGTGAATGCCGTGTGGATTCCGGTCGGTCCCTGGTAGCCCGAATTCTGAATGCCGAGCCACTTGACCTTGCCGGTCAACTCCGTTGAACTGGCACGCCCCGTTACGCGAGGCTCGCGCGTGTGGGGTACGGCATCAAGAAGAGCGCCCAGAGATACGACCAACTTAACCTGGCTCCTGACCGCGATGTCGGTGATGATGTTCGAGTACGCCCTCCACCTGAGGTTCGGCTCCGTTCCGACGAACAGCAGCAGATTTCTGCTCTCATCGTCGCTGTCGGTGAAGTAGTAAAAGTCGTTCCTCGGCCAGCGGATGACTCTCCTGCCCCGCCGGTTCATCCTGGTATG
The DNA here is from genome assembly GCA_965197685.1 of Dehalococcoidia bacterium. Lineage (GTDB taxonomy): Bacteria > Chloroflexota > Dehalococcoidia > Lucifugimonadales > UBA1123 > VXRN01. The sequence goes on along the minus strand of CBDANP010000006.1, from coordinate 39,127 downwards.
TGGACGGGTAACAGTGAAGTCGTAGAACTCCTCCGGGTCTATCTCGGCAAATTTCTTAGCCGGAAGTTTTCGGACGAGGTAGCGCACGGCCCTTGTAGCTGCCTCAGCGGCATCCGGCCAACCCGCAAACGCCGTAATCATTGTCGGCAGTTTCGCGTCCAATGTCTGATGTTCTATCAAGCCATCCATAATTAACATATTCCACCTTGAAGTGTCCCTCCAAGTTTAGCATCACGACCCCATCATGCCAACCTGTGAACGGCATCTACTTGGCCATTCCGATTTCGATAATCCTAAACGGTCACGCTGATCGTGTTATACTCGCCCCGTCTGCTTCAATCCAAACAGGAGAGTCGTCCAATGACCCAGAACAACGTAATCGGAGTGTCCGTAACCGCCTCCAGCGCCAGCGAAGCCGTCGAGCGAATCGAGCATCTTGAAGGACTGGGAGTCGGAGCGGCGTGGCTGACATCCGGCGGAGGTGGGGGAGAAGCCATAGCTATCCTTGCCGCGGTCGCCGCGAGAACGGACAGCATCAAGCTCGGCACCTCGATAGTGCAAACATGGTCCCGCCATCCCGTGACGCTCGCACAGCAGGTCCAGGTAATTGACAGCCTCGCCCCCGGAAGATTCAGGCTTGGCGTCGGTCCCAGCCACCAGGCCTCGATGGAAACCACGTTCGGCGCCGACTTCCGCGCTCCGATAGGACACCTGAGAGAATACCTCCACGTCCTGCGGTCTCTGATGCACACGGGCGCGGTCGAATACGAAGGCCGATGGTACTCCGCCAACACATCCCTATCCACCACCGTTGATGTGCCCATCATGGCCTCCGCGCTGAGGCCGGGGGCGTTCGAGACGTGCGGAGAGCTTTCCGACGGCGCGATAAGCTGGGTCTGCCCACACTTCTATCTCAGGGACACGGCCCTGCCCGCGCTCCGTAGAGGCGCGGAGTCGGCGGGACGGCCCGCGCCGCCGCTCATAGCCCACGCCCCCGTCTGCGTAACAGAAGACCTGGACGCCGCCCGCGACGGCGTTAGAGCGCGGCTCGGATATTTCCCAAGCATCCCATTCTACGCCAATATGTTCGCCGAGGCCGGATTCAGCGGCACTCCCGGCTCCGGCTGGACCAACGAGATGCTTGACCAGGTGCTCATCGCCGGAGACGAGGACGCGGTAGCAGACCGCATAAAGACCGTCATAGAATGGGGAGCGACCGAAATCCTGGCGACACCCATACCCTGCGGAGACGATCCGGGCGCGACCGAGGAACGCACGCTGAAACTCCTCGCCCAGATACAGAAGGACGCCTGACATACATGAAACTGAACATAGAAAAGTTCGCGTCCGTCGTCGTGACGCCGAACACGACCTGGACATTCGCCGTAATCTCGGACGGAGAGGGCAACTCGACAACCGTCGAGATAACCGCCGGAGCCGACTCCAGGGCCGTCGCCGATACCCTCACGAGCATGGTTTCCGAACTGCACTTGGAAGATGTCACCGACGAATTCCAGGTAGAGACGCTCTTAGACCTGAGTCAGTCCGATCTCAGGCGCGACCATGTCTCAGCGACCGCTGTCAGCGGCCTCAGAACCGCGATAGCCCAGCTTGGCGCCATGAGGGCGGACATCGGACTGACCGAATTCCTGGGAGGCGAGCGTGTCGAGAGCGTCCCTCTCTACGCCAACATAAACCGCTCTCTGTTCGCCACCGACCGCGCGCCCGCCGACTTCCACCGCACAGCCGAAAGAGCGGCCAGGGCGGGATTCCGCGCGTTCAAGTGCGCGCCCTTCGACGAAGTGAGTCCACCATCAACGCCGGACGCAATTCTGGACGAAGCGGCCCCCGGACTGGCGAGGGTTGCGGCGGTCAGGGAAGCCATAGGCCCCGACGCGATCCTCCTCGTGGACTGCCACAGCCGTTTCGAGAGAGATACTGCGCCCCTTATCGTGGACGAACTGCACAAGCTCAACGTCGGCTGGTTCGAGGAGCCGGTTCAGCCGACCGAAGACGCGAACATACTGGCGGAGATAGCCCGCTCTGCCCCAATGCCGGTAGCCGGGGGAGAATCCGGTTACGGCGTCGAATTCTTCGACGAGCTTCTGGACTCCGAGGCCGTATCCATCATAATGCCCGACATAAAATACTGTGGCGGAGTGGCCGAAGCAGTCAGGGCTGGACGCTTGGCCATTGATATGGGTCGCGGCTTCTCAATACACAGTCCAGCCGGGCCTGTCTCACTGCTTGCCAGCGGACACGCAACCGCGGCGACAGATGGCGCGATGCGACTCGAACATGCTGTATATGAAGCCGACTGGCGCGCAGACCTCGTTCTCCCAACCGAGCGAATACAAGACGGCAGGCTGTGGTTTCCGGGCGGCGTCGGTCTTGGGGCAACGCTCAATTGGGACTTGGTTCAGCGGTTCGGTCGGGTGTGGGAGCCGCGGAATTTGATAAGGTGAATGAGCGCCATAATGAATGGAAAGAATAGGCAGGCCTGTAAATGGTGGATATGGATATTGCGATTATCTCTGCTACGCTGATCGAAACTACCGAAGTTATTGTTGCAAATCCAAACCAAGATACAAGGTCCGATATATGGCAATGGACTTGAACGAACAGAAGCAACAGCTTTCCCTTGCCCTCATTAGGGCAATTGCCGCGGATGCTGGCTACAAAGTAGCCGTGCCAGAATCGGACACCGATAGCGTGGATGGCGCGCTTATGGCTGACTTTGGGCTGCGGCCCAGGATCGAATTTCAGGCCAAATCTACGACGCGGGATATTCTGAGAAACAATGCCCTGCATTTTCCGCTGCCAATTAAGAACTACGACGAATTGAGAGCGGACGTATTGACGCCCCGCATCCTGATAGTTGTTCTGATGCCACAAGATAAGCATCAATGGATTAAACAGACTCAGGATGAGCTATGTTTGCGTCATTGCGGATACTGGCTTTCACTTGAAGACAAGCCAATCAGATCGAACACTTCCAGCGTGACAGTACCCATTCCTACGACCAATGTCTTCAACTCCGACCAGCTTATAGATCTCATGCAAAAGGTCGAAAGGGGAGATGCGTTATGTTAGTCCAGATACGCGACCATGCTGCCCTGTCCTCGCTGTCAATGATCAACCTCAACTCTTACCTTAACTCGCGCGATTGGATTAAAGAAGGTTCTTGGGGAAGTAGGCCAGCCGTCATCTATACCAAAGAACATGGAGGTAGAACCTGGGAGGTTCTCGCCCCGACCCGGGACAACGTCGCCGACTATGCCGAGAGGATGGCCGACGCGGTTGCGGTCCTGGCCATTGTCGAGGACCGGTCTCAGCTAGAGGTATTTTATGACATCGTTTCCGCGGGAGCCGACATGATACGCATGAATGCCGCTAATGGCAAGTCGTATGAGCCTCTGTCGTTGCTTCAGAGCGCAAGTATGCTGAAAGACGCGTATGACATGGTGGCGGCAGGCGCGCGTGCCGCTTGGAAACCCCAAGCTACCTACCGTGGCAAGATGAGTCAGGAAGTAGCTGACTATCTTGAAAAAGTACGTCCACTGCCCGATTACCAAGAGGGATATGGACTGACGCTGCACTCTCCGATACGGGCGGAATTCGATAGACAACAGGACATGGGAGATGACTTCTATTCCCCATTTCCACGTCGAGCCACAAAAAAATTGGCTGAAGCGCTGCGATATACCGAAGCGGCGATAGAAAAAACGGTTGCCGACAACACTCTGGACGCATTCAAGGAAGCTGTTCCACACGGCGTCAGCGCCAACCTGTGTGCTTCAGTGGCGGCTCTCACCAAAAGTGGCGGTGGAATCAACATAGACTTGATTTGGGCCGATGTGCGACCATCCGGGATCTCCGATGTACACTTTCCGTTTTCTCTCGGGAATGCCGAAATTCTAATAGAAGCCGCGCAGTTCTTCCGTCGAAATGAACCATCTCTCGATGAACGGATAGAAGCGCAGGTCGTGCGGCTTGAAAGGGAACCGAAAGAATTCGACGGACGCGCGACAATTGTATCTACGTGGGACGGACAGACCAAACGCATGAGTGTTGAATTCGACAAATCGGTCTACGACCTAGTAATAAACGCTTTCAGAGACCACGCGTATATCAGCTTACAAGGCGACATCCACCCGGCAGGCAGAGGATACGAACTGCGCAACCCGCGCGATTTGTCTGTATTGTCTGAAAGCTAGCGTATCGTCGGCTTGTTTTTTTCCTGTATCACTATCCATCATTCCCGCGAAAGCGGGAATGATGGATAGTGATTGGAATATAGCACCTTCATATGGATGTTGTACTAGGGACGCGGACCGGACTTGACTGCCGTATGCCTCCGAACCATTGACGACGATTACCCGCCCCGCGCCCACCTTGCCAACGCCTTCTCCTCAGACCCAATCTCGCTGACCGACGTGTAGTAGTAGTCCCGCCAGTTCTGCTGCGGAATTCCGGTGAACAGCATCAGGTTCAGCGGATACTCCTCGCTGTCGGTTACGCGGCGAAAGTCGTCTCTGAATAAGAAAGTCGGCTTGCCCAGCGCAATCGCCATACCCAGTTCCACCATGACCCCTTCATCCGGCGGGACGCCGTTCACGACCGCGAAAATCGCGTCCGACTCTCGCACGTCCCTGAAGTCCGCCTGGCCTACCTGGTACGCCCAACCGTGATCCGAAAAGTCCACCTGGTTGTTCCGCTCGAACGGCTCCCAGACCTCCAGACCGAGCGCCTCCAGCGCCTCCACAATGCGGGGCAGCAAGATAGCCTTCTGGTCCTCCGAGAAGCCATACGGGTTGGCGAGATAGACCGTCTTCTTTGAAGAGCGAGCCATGAGTCACCTCTGCGCTGTCTTGCGCGGCGCGCCTACTCCGCGCCGCAGATCGAGCAGGCCAGGGCGAGCATAATCTTCGTGCCGCTGATAAGGCTTGCAATTCCGATTGACTCGTCGGTCCCATGAGCGCGGCTCAGCATCGGGTCGTCGTCCGGGTGCGAACCCGAGAAGCCGTAGGTAATCACGTTGAGCGGACGGGTGAAGCGCGAGTCCGTGAATCCCGTGCTGATCGCCGGAACCCACTGTATATCCTCACGTTCCAGCGCAAGCGCGGTCGCCCCCTGTATATGCTCGGTCAACTCGGTATCGAACTCCGACGAGTTCGGCACCGCCATGTAGTCAATCTCGTAGGTAACGCCGGGAATCCCCTCGATTATCCTGTCCAGCTCGCCGCGCAGGTAGTCATCGTTCTGGTGGGGCAGGGTTCTGACGTCGCATGTCAGGTTGATCTGCTCCGGCACGCTGTTCGACTTCACGCCCCCGTTTATCATCGTCGGCGTTATCGTCATCCTGGACAGAGCGGTAAGCATGGATGCGAAGCGCGGGTTGTCCGGCCTGACCTCTTCGATAATCTCGTCCACGTTCTCAGGCGACGGCTTATGCTCGATGGCGAAGTTGGACAGGTGGGCGAAGAGGCTGGTCGAAGTGTCGCGCTCCGCCTCGTAGTTCTCGATCCGGCCCAGCATCTGCGACAGCCTGTATAGCGCGTTCGTCCCCTGCCACGGAACGGATGCGTGCGCGCTCACGCCCTTAATGGTGAACTCTATCTGAAGCCTGCCCTTCTCACCAACGCCCAGCAGATATGTCAGACCGCCCGCGGCCTCGATGGGCGTTCCGCCGCCCTCGTTGACCGCAAACGGCGCCGTAATCTTCTCGGGATAGTTCTCCGCGAGCCAGCCGAACCCGTAGCGTCCGCCGTGTTCCTCGTCCGCGCCCGAGCACAGAATCAGGCTGTCCCTGAGACGGATGTTGTTCCGCTTGATTAGCCGCATCGCCATGACCTGCGCGGCCAGAAGTCCCTTGCAATCCGACGCGCCCCGTCCGTATATTCGCCCGTCGTATATCTCCGCGCTGAAGGGTGGGAACGTCCACTTCTCCACCTCCTCCACCGGCACCACGTCGGTATGGGACATGAACATCAGCCTCGCGTCGGGATTTTGCCCCTCGATTCGCGCAATGATGTTCCCCCGCTCCGGCGTCCGGCCCAGTATCTCGGACTCTATCCCGTCCTCCGCGAGCCAGTCCCTTATGTACTCGCAGACGGGCGTCTCGTCTCCGGTGGGCATGAATCCCGTGTTGACCGACGGTATCTGAACCAGGTCGCGGTGAAGCGCGATAATCTCATCTTCCATGCTGTCTATCTGCGCGAATATGGCTCTGAGGTCTTGCATCTGGACTTCTCCTGAAATCGGCGTTGGGGTCGAGTGGGATTCCGGTGATCTATTTGAACAGGTAGCGCGCCATAAGCAGCCCTGCGACGCTCTTGGCATCCTGAATTTCACCGAGCCTGATGAGGCGGTCCACCTCGGACACCGGAACCCGCTCAAGCGTGATGTCCTCGTCATCGTCGCCCGGCAGCCTGCTCTCCACCAGGTCGCGGGCGAGGTATATGTACAGGAATTCATCGCAGAATCCGGGGGATGAATAGATTCCGCCAAGCGCGCGCAGGTTCCGGGAAGCGTACCCCGTCTCCTCACGTAGTTCGCGCTGCGCGGTATGGTCGGGAGACTCTCCCTCCTCGATCACTCCCGCCGGTATCTCCAGCAATTCCAGGCCAACGGCGTACCTGTACTGCCGGACGAGCAGCACGTTATCGTCCGAGTCTATCGGAATTATAGCGACCGCGCCCGGGTGATGAACGACTTCGCGGGTAATCTGGCGCCCATCCGGCATGAGCAGCGTGTCAACCCGCGTCTCGATTATCCTTCCCGAGAAAATGGTCTCCTGGTTGATGGCCTGCGGCTGTTCCGTCATACTATTCTCCCTGGAACTCAGGATGGCGGGGTGAGATTATAGACCAGTCCCAGCCGCCGTGTAAGCTCATTGTAGAAAGCGGTTCTCGGCTTGGATCGCAGGAATCTCGCCTCGTGTGGACTGCGCGATATTCTGACCTTCGAGCCAGGACGCAGTTCCACGTCTTCTATGCCGTCCACGCTCACAAGAGCGGCCTTACTTTCCCCGGTGGAAAGGACTATCTCGGTATCGTCCGGCAGAACCAGGCCGTCCCGCAGGCCAGTGTGCGCGGCTACGGGCTGGAGCATCATCATAAGCGCTTCCGGGAAGAAGATAGGGCCGCCGGCCGATAGCGCGTATCCCGTGCTTCCCGTCGGCGTGGAAACTACAAGCGCGTCAGCCCTGTACGTAGTCAGGAACTCCCCGTCCACAACCGTATCAATATCCAGCAGATGGGCGACGCCCACACGTCCCACCACCACGTCGTTGAGCGCGTCCATACTGAGGACCGCGTTGCCATCCGCGTCCGTAACGACCGCCCTGAGCATCATCCGCCGCTCGACTCGCACGTTGCCGTTGAGATAGTAGGGAAGACGCTTGGCGGCCTCTTCCACCCTGAGTTCGCTCATAAATCCGACCCTGCCCATGTTTACGGCAACTACCGGGATAGAGTGCGCGGCAATCGAGTGGACGGTGCGCAATATCGTCCCGTCTCCTCCCGCGACAACGATCAGCGAGGTATCGGCAAACTTATCCTCGCGCTCCGCAACGTCATAGGCGGACGACACCCATGACTGCTCGCGCAGGTCGAGACTCGACACAAGGGAGTCAATGAGCAGTGGGGCGTCATCTACAAGGGCGTTATAGACGAATCCGATCAGGGACATATATGCACAGTCGTTTGTGAGCGCTTAAGCGGCGAATCGTAAGTTTCCAAAACTACCTAATTCTATTTGTCGTCATTATTGGCGCGGGCGCCTAACAGTTCGACCACCGCTCTTTCAAGTGTGGCGATACGTTTCCGCATCTCATCACGACCTTCATCTAACGGGGATATAGCGTATTCGCAGTTACACGCCGAGCGCGCCGACCGCGGACCTCGCCAGGTCTATAAGCGGAGCGGGATAGATGCCGAATATGAGGGTCGCGCCCGCGGTTGCGGCGAGAACCACTCCCGTCGCGGCGTCCGCCGTTACCGGCCTGTCTTCCGACGGTTCCCGCAGGTACATCACCTTGACAACGCGCAGGTAGTAGTAGGCGGAGATTACGCTGTTGACCATGCCAGCCACCGCGAGCCATTCGAGGTTGGCGTTGACCGCCGCTCCGAACAGATAGACCTTGGAAACAAAGCCGATTGCCGGCGGTATGCCGGTCAGAGAGATCATTGCGAAGGCCATAGCAGCCGCAAGCATAGGCGCGCGGCGCGACATACCCGCGAAATCATCTATTTCGTCCGAATCTATCCTGTTGGACACCGCAACGACGGCGGCGAACACCAGCAGATTCGTAGCCACGTATCCGCCCAGGTAGAACAGCACGGCGGAAGGTCCCGCGTCCATGTTGCCGCCCTGTGCGCGTGCCGCGAACGCCGCAAGTCCGACCATCACGTATCCCGCGTGGGCTATCGTGCTGTACGCCAGCATCCGCTTCATGTTGTTCTGGCGAATGGCGACCAGATTGCCGAACGACATGGAAACCACACTCAGCACCGCAAAGATAGCCGCCCAGTTGTCGCTGAGTATCTCCAGCGGGAAAGAGATGTAGAACAGGCGCAGTATCACCGCGAACCCCGCCGCCTTGGACGCTACCGACAGGAACGCCGTTATCGGAGTCGGCGCGCCCTCGTACACGTCCGGCGCCCAGAACTGGAACGGGACGCTCGAAATTTTGAACCCGAAGCCCGCGATAATCAGCACAATTCCGAATAGCAGCGCGCGGCTGTCTCCAAACGCCGCCTGCGGGTTCAGTTCTCCGGATGCCAGAAGCCGTTCGATCTGTTCCGCGATTCCGGCCAGAGAGGTAGTTCCCGTATATCCATATATGAACACCATCCCATATAGCAGGACCGCGGAGCTTATCGCGCTCAGTATCAGGAACTTCATTCCCGATTCCGCAGAGCGTCCGTCTCGCAGGAATGCGGCAAGAGCCGCTGACGGCAGCGCAGTCAGTTCCAGCGCAACGTATATCGAAATCAACTCCGTAGCCGACGCCAGCAGCATCATTCCCGACGTGGCAAGCAGAACCAGCGCATAGAACTCGCCCTGGAATCGGCGGATACGCTGGACGTAACCCGTCGACATTAGAATCACCAGCGCCGCGGCCGCGGCCAGAAGGAACTTGAAGAACAGGCTGAACTTGTCCACCACCAGCGTTCCGAAAACGCCCTGCATCTGGCTGACCGAGGAGTTGTCCAGGTCAACCCACAGGATTACGCTGAGAATCACCGGAACGGACAGTCCCAGGACTCCAAATCCGGCCAGCAGGCTCTTTCGAGACACCACCAGATCGAGCAGGATGAGCGCCATCGCTATCGCGGCGAGCGATATTTCGGGAGATAGCAGGTATATGTCGTGTAAGGTCATTCTGGGCTCGCGGTACGCTTGATTACTGGACGCTCATTACGGCGTTTTGCAGGGAATCTACTATAGGGCTTATACCCGTGGAGAACACGTCCGCAATGGTCGCGGGGAATATACCAACTACCATAATGGCTATCACCAGGGCCGCCACGGGAACCATTTCAAGAGGCGTCGCGTCGCTCAGGTCGTCGAGCCTGGAATTGCGCGGACCAAACATCACCCGTTGCAGCATCCAGAGAATATAGCCTGCGGTCAGCACCACTCCGAACGCGCCTATCGCCGTCAGCCACCCCCAGACAGGGAACGTTCCGAGGAACACGTGAATCTCGGAAACGAATCCCGCAGTCGCTGGAAGGCCCAGCGACGCGAGTCCTGCGACCGCCAGCGACGCCGACAGAACGGGCATACGCCCGGCAAGTCCGCCAAGGTCAGGTATATGACGGGTATGCGCCCGCTCATATACGTACCCCGCCAGGAGGAACAGCAGCCCCGTTATAGCCCCGTGCGTGAACATCTGGAGCGATGCTCCCGTCAGGCCCAGGGGCGACACTTTGCCAGCGACGCCGACAGCGGATGACAGGCCAAGAACGACAAATCCCATATGGCTTATCGAGCTGAATGCTATCAGCCTCTTCATGTCGGTCTGTCTCAACACCACCGAGGCGCCGTACAATATATTTACCACACCCGCCACCGCGAGCATCCAGGACACGTCTCGAAGCACGTCCGGGAACATCGCCGCCGACACACGGAACATTCCATACGCGCCCATCTTCAGCAGCACGCCGGCAAGCATGACACTCGCAGCCGTCGGGGCGTCGGTGTGAGCGTCCGGCAGCCAGGTGTGAAGCGGCCATATGGGGAGCTTCACCGCAAACGCCGCGAAAAGCATAGCAAACACCACGCCCGCTGGGAGCAGCAGCTTGCTTTGGCTGATTGCCGCGGGCAGTTCGGTCATGTCGAACGTGCCGGTCGAGAAGAACAGCGACAGAATGCCCACCAGCATGAACGCGCTGCCGAGTATCGTGAATATCAGGAACTTCATCGCCGAATACTCGCGCCGTCCGCTTCCCCATATGGATATGAGGAAGAACATCGGTATCAGCTCCAGCTCCCAGAACAAGAAGAACAGGAAGAAGTCCAGCGCGGTAAACACGCCCATGACCGCGCCCTGTAGCGCAAGCAGCCAGACGAAATACTCTCGAACCCGGTGGCTTACGCTCCATGAGGCGAATATCGCCACCATTCCGAGCAGGCCGGTCAGCAGAACCATCGGCGCGCTCAGACCGTCCACCGCCAGGAAATACTGCACCCTGAACGATTCCACCGCAATCCAGTCGGCTGCCTTATCCACCATCTGGTACTGGGCCGCGCCCTCTGAAGTGTCATATCGAAGGAATATAACGAACGTCAGCGCAAGTTCGACCAGCGCGACAATCGCGGCGAACCACTTCACCTTTACCGCGTCCCGCCCGAACAGCGCTATCAGAACCGCCGCCGCTATTGGCAGAAATACCGCAGTTGTTAGCCAACCTTCGAACAAGTTTATTCTTCCCTTACAGTCGCTTTGGCGACGAGCCTGCGGTTACAGGAACCACAGGTACAGCCCCAGCATTATCAATATCCCTACCGAAATGGCCGCCCCATACTGCTGGAGCTGACCCGTTTGCAATTGGCGCAATGGAGTGCCGACGTTGGCCCCCAGCCAACCTATCCTGTCCGCTACCCAGTCCACGATGTTCTTGTCGCCCCAGTCGAGGATGCGGGCCGCGCCATTGTAGAAAACCCGCCGCACAAGTATATCCTCATAGAGTTCGTCGAAATAGTATTTTCTGCTGAGCGTGGTGTATGCCGACCTGAACCGCCGCCCCATATCCTCCGGTGACCACTGCTGCCGATAGTACATCATGTACGCGACGAAGATGCCCGCCACCGCCGCCACGCTGGATACCACTGCCAACAGAATATCGAAACTCGGGATCTTGACCGCCACCCAGCCCTCAGCCATGAAGTGGGCGAACCAGTGAACGGGAACAAAGCCAAGATCAACCAGCGGGTTTGCGATGAATCCCACCAACACTGCAAAAACGGCCAGTATAGCCATCGGCACGACCATCGCCACCGGAGACTCGCGCAGGCTCACGTGTCCCAGGTGAAGTTCCTCATCCTCTGGGCCGGAATCCTGCACCTCGGAGTCCGCGCCGCCCCTGAAATCGCCGTCGAATGTCATAAACAGCGCGCGGAACATATAGAACGCCGTCATAAATACCGCCGCTAGTCCGAGCAGGTACACGATGTACCCAACCGCGCTTCCCACGTGGAATGCGCTCGCCAGAATCTCGTCCTTGCTCCAGAATCCCGATGTCGGGAATATGCCCGCCAGCGCGACGCTTCCTGCCAGGAAAGTGATATAGGTCCAGGGCATATATCGCCGCAGACCTCCCATGTACTTCATGTTGAAAGTGCCGGATGCGTGGTTGACCGATCCCGACCCCAAGAATAGCAGAGCCTTGAAAAAGGCGTGTGTGAACAGGTGGAATATGGCGAATGCGTATGCCCCCACGCCCAGAGCCATCATCATGTACCCAAGCTGGCTGACCGTCGAGTAGGCAAGCACGCGCTTGATGTCGTTCGCCACCAGGCCCATGGAAGCCGCGAATATGGCGGTGAACCCACCAATTATCGCTACTACCGTCATCATCTCGCTGGATGCCTGGAACACCGGGAAGAAGCGCGCGACCAGGAACACGCCCGCGGCCACCATCGTCGCCGCGTGAATCAGAGCGCTCACAGGCGTCGGGCCTTCCATAGCGTCCGGAAGCCATGTGTGCAGCGGGAACTGCCCCGACTTCCCTATCGCCCCCGCGAATATGCCCGCGGCCAGCCAGGTCGCCACTCCGCCCGACACCAGTCCAATTTCCACAGCCTTGTAGAGATCGGTAACGTCGAGGCCGTTCAGACCCTGGGCCGCCATCGCGTCCTGATTCATAAACAGGTACAGGATAGCGAGCAGGAACCCGAAATCCCCCACGCGGGTCACTATGAAAGCCTTCTTGGCCGCGTTCGCCGCTGAGGTCCGTCCGTACCAGAACCCTATGAGCAGGTACGAACAAAGCCCGACCAGTTCCCAGAACACGAATATCTGGATAATGTTCGATGCCAGCACAAGGCCAATCATAGAAGCGGTAAACAGGGACATATAGGCGTAATAGCGCGCGTATGCGGGATTGTCCTCTTCGCTCATATACCCGACTGAGTATATCTGCACCATCAGGCTGACGCCGCTTACCACCACCAGCATGACCGCTGTGAGCGGGTCCATCAGAATGCCAACGTTGAGTTCGAATGTGCCCACAACAAGCCACTGGTGAACCGGGTACTCGATATGCCCGTGTCCGCTGATAGTTCCCGACAATGCGAACAGCGATATGACGAAAGCCGCCCCGACTGCGATGATAGTCAGTATGCCCGCGGAGGCTCCGAGAAAGTCCCTGGGAGATTCGTGACTCACGGAATGGGATGAGTCTTCGGACAAATCTCCCTCGTCGGACCCCTGCGAGTGCGATGACAAAAACCCCCCGTATGTACGCATACGGGTCATGGGCCAGATGATGAAGGCAATTATCAGGAACGACGCCAACGGGGCGAATAGAGTAAGCCATACCAGCGATTCGGATACCATCTACAGCTTCCTCAATATCTCGTCGGCCACGTGTTCCCGACCCTTGGGGACATATATCTTAAACGACACTCGCTCGCCCCACTCCATTATGTCTCCAACCGGAAGTATCTTCGTCGGAAGTCCGTCCCCTTCCAGAACGTCCTTCCACATCTCCGCCATCATCAGGTTCGGCGCGGTCCTGTACTCAACCCACATAGGAAGTCACCTACTGCTTCATCTGGGCTGCGTCCGTCACAAAGATGGTCGAACGGCTTCTGTAAATCGCGATAACGATAGCCAGCCCGAGAGATACCTCGGCGGCGGCTATTGTAATTATAAATATCGAGAATATCTGCCCTGTAAGCAGGGACCCAGCTATGTCACTCGTTCTGGCGGCGCTGTCGCTCAGTATCGCGGGAACCGTATATCGTGAGAACGCCACCGCCGCGAGGTTCACCGCGTTGAACATAAGCTCGACCGACATCAGCACCGCAATCGCGTTGCGCTTGGACAGCGCGCCGTACAGCCCAATGGAAAACAGGACCGCAGATACGATCAGGAAGTTCTCTAGGCTCAAGGCTTCACCTTTCCCGGATCAGCGCGAGAGCGCCTATGATAGCTGCCAGAAGCACGACCGACGCCACCTCGAACGCCAGAACGAAGTCCTGCACCAGCAGTCGCCCTATCCACGGGATAGTATTCGAGAACACATTCTCCACCTGCTGGGTGGCGGCCACGCTCAGGCTTCCGTCCGCCATGACCGTATCCAGCACCTTCCAATTCGTATCCACTGCGACGAAAATCGCCAGCGCGCCAAAGAGCGCCGCGAGAATGCCCACGGGAATACTCATAGAGTGCGACGTGCTTCCGCGCTCCACTTCGCCTGTCATCAGAATGGCGAATATAATCAGCACCGATATGGCGCCCACGTAGATAAGCACCTGTACTGCGGCCAGAAACTCAGCCCGCAGCAGCACGAACATACCCGCCACCGCCAGAAACGACACGATCAGGAAAAGCGCTGCCCTGAACAGGTTCCGCATCTGCACAACCGCCACCGCCGCCACTATGCTCGATATCGCCAGAATCCAGAACGCTATATCAACGAATAGCGAACCCTCTGTTCCCTGTCCCAGCATTACCGCTGCCCCCACATCCGCTGTTGGTCGGACAGCGACGGCTTCTCGTGGCGATGCACTTCGCGCGAGTCTGCCTCATCGCCGTCGAGCGGATTGTAGTCGCGTTCGGTCGCCAACTGTGGCCTGAACCAGTGGCTCGGACGCTTGGGAGAGGCGACAAGCCTGGCCTTGTCTATCACAAGGTCCGCACGCTTGTACCTGCCCTCCTCGAATCCGCTGCCCATGTGAAGCGCGTCGTATGGACACGCCTCCACGCACAGCCCACAGAACATGCAGCGTCCGATGTCAATGTCGAACACTTCCAGGAAATACTTATCGCCCTCCTGAAGGTCCGTCTTTGCCGGATCCGTGACGATTTTGATGATCCCAAGCGGGCAGTATTTCGCGCACGAAGCGCATCCCGTGCAGCGGTTCTCGTACCAGGAGAACTCCTCTCCCCTGAAGCGGGGGTGCTGGTATTGCTTGTCGGGCACAGAAGCAAGTCCAACAAGGGACTTGAAGGCTTCACCCGGCTGCTTAAGCGCGAATGACACGGGATTCTGATTGTTTATCTTCGCGAGGCCGAAGATGCTGACCTTTCGGTCCGGGTACTGATTTACGGTGAACATACGCCCGGGCGTCACCAGGTTTTTCATGGTTACGCCCAGACCTTTGACCAGTGAGAGGCCATACATAATCTAATCAGCCTCCGCATACATATTAGCCAGCGGCGAAGGTGTCGGAGCCGGACGCTCGAGCCTTTTCTGGCCGAGTACTCTGGCAGTTACTACTATCGCCGCTATCGTAATTACCCAATTTATAGCCGCCATTATCCACAGCGAGCTTGCCGATATGCCGCCCGCGTCGTCCTGGAGTATAACAACCTCGGCAGCCACCGCGAATATGTTCACCAGCGAAAGAGCGAACAGCCCCTTCCACGCGAACCCCATGATCTGGTCAACGCGCAACCGCGGCCACGTCGCCCTCACCCACAGCAGGGCGAATACCACTGCGAACGTCTTCAGAACGAACCACACCTGGCCCGGAATCGGGTCGAAACCCCTCGTGCCGCCTAAGAACAGAGTCGTTATCACCAGCGCGGTAATTATGGGAGCCATGAATTCAGCGAGGAACAACAGGGCGAACTTGATGCCGCTATACTCCGTGTTGTAGCCTGAGCCAAGTTCGGACTCTGCCTCGATCTGGTCGAACGGCGTGCGGCTCATTTCAGCCGAGGCCGCCGCCACGAATATCAAGAACCCTAGCGGCTGCACGAGCAGGAACGGCACGGTCTGCATATCTACAATCGCAGACAACGCGAGCGAACCGGAAAGAATCAGAACTCCGACCACACCCAGCGCCATCGGCACCTCGTAGCTTACCAGCATCGCCACGCCGCGCATCGCGCCCAGCATCGCATACTTGTTAGCCGAGCCCCACCCGGCCATAAAAATCGCTATCGTATTCACCGAGGTCACGCCAAGCACGAACAAGACGCCGATATTCAGATCTCCGAGGTAACTATCCGGCCCGAATGGTATAACCGCCGCCACCAATAGAGTCGGCACCACGAGCACCAGCGGCGCGAATGTCATCACCCACCGATCCGCCTCGTCCGGCGTCGTGTCCTCTTTGGTAATCAGCTTGACCAGGTCTGCTATCGGCTGGAGAATCCCGAACGGCCCCCAGCGGTTAGGGCCAAGCCTGTTCTGGAACCTTCCCAGAACCCTGCGTTCGAACCAGGTATAGACCGCCGTGGACAGCATCAGA
Organism: Dehalococcoidia bacterium; assembly: GCA_965197685.1. Lineage (GTDB taxonomy): Bacteria > Chloroflexota > Dehalococcoidia > Lucifugimonadales > UBA1123 > VXRN01. The sequence continues at coordinate 23,194 of CBDANP010000006.1, read as the reverse complement.
ACGTTTACGACAATAAAAGCCAGAACTCCCGCCGCTATCGCGAAAGCGAGCCAGTCCATGCTTTCGGGAAGAAAGCCGTCAAAGAAGCTATTTATGCTCCCAAAATCCAGGCTCACCTGTCCACCTCCCCCAGAACGATGTCAATTGACCCGAACGTGGTTATCAGGTCGCCCATCTTCCCGCCAATCAGCATCTCGCGCAGCGGAGTCAGGTTCATAAACGACGGCGCGCGAACCTTGCAGCGATACGGCGCGATGCCGCCATCGCTGACTATATAAAATCCCAGTTCACCCTTCGGCCCCTCGACCGCCGCATATGCGTCCCCAACCGGCGCGCGCATGAAGAACGGAGTCTGCGAGCGTATCGGCCCCTCCGGTATCTGCTCTATGCACTGCCTGATTATCTTGACGCTCTCGCGCATCTCCTGAATCCGAACGATGTAACGGTCGAAGTTGTCCCCGTCCGAGCCGATAGGCACTTCGAAGTCCAGCCTGTCATAGACCTCATACGGGTCAGCCCTCCGAAGGTCCCACTGCACGCCGCTCGCCCGCAGGACAGGTCCACTCACCGAATTGTCAATCGCGTCTTCGGCGCTCAGAACGCCCACTCCGCGAGTGCGTGTCAGAACAATCTCGTTCCCCGTTATAAGGCCCTCGAGTTCGTCAATATAGCCGGGGAGGTCTTCGACCACCCTGTCCAGCGCGGGCCAGAACTCCTCCGGCGCGTCCTGAAGCAGGCCGCCCGGACGCATATAGCTCAGAGTGATTCTCGCCCCGCACAGCATCTCGAACAGGTCCAGAATGCGTTCTCGCTCCCTGAAACAGTACATCAGCGGCGTTGCGAACGCCCCCAGATCGTTCAGAAGAAAGCCCGTAGCCATCAGGTGGCTGGCTATCCGCTGGAGCTCGGCGCTGATAACTCGTATGTACTGCGCGCGCTCCGGCACTTCTATGTCCACCAGTTTCTCCACTGTCCGAACATAAGCCAGGTTGTTGGACATACTGGCGACATAGTCCATCCGGTCGGTCAGCGTGACTATCTGGACATAAGACCTCGACTCCGCCAGCTTCTCAGTGCCCCTGTGCAGATACCCGAACACAGGCTCCACATCGAGAACCACCTCGCCGTCGAACGTAACGCGAAGCCTGAACACCCCGTGTGTGCTGGGATGCTGCGGCCCCAAGTTTATGGTAACTGGCTCAGTCTTTATCGCCATGTCGAATTCGGCTCTGAGCTAACCCAGAAAGTCCTTTCTCAGCGGATGGCCGGGGAAACCCTCCCAGAGCATTATCCTCTTCATGTTCGGATGTCCTCTGAACCGGATGCCCATGAGGTCCCAGACCTCTCTCTCCTGCAAGTCGGCCCCCTTCCATACCTCGTACACCGAAGGCACTTCCGGGTTCTCCCTGCCCGGCACCCTGGACTTGACCACCAGGCTCCGGTTCCGGCGCAGAGAGAGAAGGTGATAAACCATCTCGAAGTATTCAACGTAATCAACCGCGGAGACGGCGTTCAGGAAAGAGAAATCCAGGGTTTCGTCGTATTTGAGAAGGCGCGCGGTCTCCAGAATACTCTCCGGCAATACCCACACGTCCGTCTGATTGTAGTCAACGGCGGCGCGCGGAATTGATTCGTTGATGCGCTTAGCCGCGTCCTCGCCGGAATGTGGCCTGGTCATTCGGAGGCTTTTTCCCTTCCCGTCTCTTTGTCCGGTGTCAGCCGAAAACCTATCTCGTGCCTTGCTGGATGGAATAACGCTTGATCTTCTCGTGCAGCTGCATGATTCCGTACAAAAGCGCGTCCGGTCGCGGCGGACAGCCCGGAACATACACGTCAACCGGAATTATATGGTTGACTCCCGGCACCACGCTGTAAGAGCCGTAATACGGGCCTCCGCTGGTCGCGCACACGCCCATCGAAATCACCCACTTCGGCTCGGCCATCTGCTGATAGACCCGTTCTATCGCCGGGGCCATCTTCCAGGTCACAGTGCCTGCGATGATAATCAGGTCCGCCTGTCTGGGAGAGGGTCTGAAAACCTCCATCCCGAACCTCGATATGTCGAACCTGGACATCGCGCTCGCCATCATCTCGAAAGCGCAGCACGCCAGACCGAACGAAAGAGGCCACACCGCCGACTTCCGACCCCAGTTGATAAGCGCGTCTATACTGGTTATAGCCACGTTCCGGTCGAATTCATCCGGCACCTCGATCAGCGGTTCCGCCAGCGCCTCGGTATGGGTCGCCTTCAGATGGTTGACGTAATCACCCTCGTTCCTGTCCAACTCCCACGTGGTCTGGTGGAGAAGCAAGTCAGAAGATTGGCTTAGGTTTGCGTCCTGTATCATGCCTCAACTCCACTCCAGCGCGCCCTTGCGCCAAGCATACAGCCACCCGACGACGAGGATCGCCACGAATACCACCATCTCCAACAGAACGAACATCCCAAACTGGGCCGACAGAATTCCGAAATTGGCCGCCCACGGAAAAAGAAATACAACTTCGACGTCGAAAACCACGAATATCAGCGCGAATGCGTAGAATCTGAAGTTGAACTGGCTCCACCTGCCCGTCAGGGTCTCGAACCCGCATTCGTATATGGCCTTCTTCACCGCGTCCGGCGCATACGGCCTTATCTTCAAAACCGAAAGCGCCCATCCCGCCAGCAGCATTCCCAGAGGCACCACGGCGGCAACCAGTGTAAAAATGGCTATCAGGGCATACTGCCGGAAATACTCGTCAAGCATATCGCTGGGAATGACTCCTCGAGCTTGGCTTAAGGGCGACGGTCACATCGGGAAACGGGTGTCCCACACACCCGGCTCAGGTTCAAATTTCGGCTGAAATATAGCAGGTGACAATCAAATCTGCAACCCAAATTCCACAACTCAACCGCTCCTAATTCAATAATCCAAGAGATATATTCCTGATTTCGCTACACAATCAGTCCCACACTCTGACATAATACGAACACTTCACCACCTCAATCGAATCCGGTCAAGCCAAACACCCTGAATTCACAATTCCAGATTCTCAACCGTGTCCCAAAACGCCACACATCATATATCGTTGCCCTCCATGTTCGACCACTACGGCGATTACATTCAGGACGCGCTCAGGAGTAACCTCGACCTGCGTCACTCCGCGGTTTACGATATGCTCAGGTACTATGCGGGCTGGGCCGACGAAACCGGCGCGCCAATCACCGCTATGACGGGAAAAGCCGTCCGACCCACCCTCTGCCTGTTCGGATGCGAAGCCGTCGGAGGCGCTCTCAATATCGCCATACCCGCCGCCGTCGCCCTGGAGTTCATACACAATTTCTCCCTGGTGCACGACGACATTCAGGACGAAGACGAAACGCGCCACAACCGCAAGACGCTGTGGGCCGTCTGGGGAAAACCGAAAGCATTGGTCGCCGGAAACGTGCTCAGGGTGGTCGCCGACATCGCCCTGCACGCGCTCGAGCGCGAGGGACTGGAGCCGGAGCGTTCACTCACCGCCGTCGCCCTGCTCACCGAGTCTTACCTGGAAATGATCGAAGGACAGTATCTCGACCTGTCCTTTGAGGGCAGGCATGATATTGGCATGGACGACTATCTGTACATGATCTCGCGCAAGACCGGCGCGCTCATTCGCTGTTCCATCAACCTTGGCGCGGCTGTCGGCACCGACGACCCTCGCACAATCGCCGCTCTAAGAGAGTGTGGCAGGGCGTTGGGATACGTATTTCAGATAAGGGACGACGTGCTGGGCGTGTGGGGGGAAGAGAAGATAACGGGCAAGCCGGTCGGCGCCGACATCAGGCGAAAGAAAAACTCATACCCCGTCGTCTATACTATGGAGACCGCGCCTGACGAAGACAGGGCCTCGATCTCATCCATATATCAAAAACCGGAGCTTGACGACGATGACGTGGACTCCGCGCTGCGGATTATGGACAGGATAGGCGTCAGGGAACACGCGCAGACCGAGGCCGCCGGGTGGGCCGACGCCGCTATGCGGGCCATCGCCCCGGTAGAACTATCTCACCAACACCGTGAACAGATCGAAGAGTTCACGCACTTCCTGTTAGTGCGAGACAGGTAGCTTGTTCATAAGGCCCGGTACGACCTGCGCAGCTCGAATCCCGGGCGATGCCGGAACATAGCGCGGAGGCGAGGATGCCACGGACGTACCCTCAGAAGAGGAAACTGCAATGATGGCGGTAGTTGCGGACCTGCAACGGGATATTGCCGGATTTCTGAAGATTGGCCGCTTCAGCGAAGCGTCCCACGAAGGCGACCTGCGATTCTATACCTCCAGCTTGATTCCGCACGTCGTCGCCTCCACCGGAGAGTTCTGCCAGGATAAGGCCGCTCAAAGCGTCAGCGCGCTCATCAGCCGCTTCAATCCCCGTATAGTAGTCTCCGCAGGCTTCGCGTCATCTGCCAAGCCGAACCTGCCGACCGGCGAAATAATCGTCTGCGACCGCATCCTGGCAGTGGAAGGTCCCGCCTACACATGGCGAAATGCGGACAGACTGGAGATTGAGACCGCCCCCCCCGTTATTGACAGGATATACCGGCAGATGAGCGTTGAGGACGGGCAATACGAGGTCGGGGGCTGCGTCACCATCCCGCAGTTCATATCCAAATCGCCTATGAAAGAGTGGCTGGGCAGAACTTTCGATGTGTCCGCGATGGATATGGAAGGCTACTGGGTCGCCGACGCGGTCCGTCAGATGCGCCTGCCATGCCTGCCCGTCAAGGTAGTAATGGACACCATGGAGCAGGACGCTTCTCCTCGAGTAATCGAAACTCTGCAATACCCCCCGACCAGGTGTATGCTCCGCTCGGCCGGATATATCGCTGGCAACCCCGTCAGGTTATTCGAGGTTGCCAGGCTGTCCGCACAAGTCGGACCCGCCAGAAAATCCCTTGCCGAATTCCTGTACCGGCTTGCCCGAACCCAGCTTGCCATGGGCCGGAATTAACCCTATGCGGACTCTTATTTTAGCGCCATTCGACCCCCGTCAGCTTGAGCGCATCCGCGCCGTGATGCCGGTCGAACACCATAGCTGGCTGGATACGCGAAGGCTCACCGACCCCGACGAATTGGCCGCTCGCATCCGCGCGTCCAGCGTCTCGATTCTTGTCGTGGAAGCCGATTTCGTATTCGAAGAGACCTTCGACGATGCCCCTGGACTCCGGTTTGTCGGCATCTGCCGCGCCTCTACCCATCAGGTTGACCTGGAAGCCGCGACACAGCGCGGCGTCACAGTAGTCAACGCCCCCGCCAGGAACGCCCGCGCGGTCGCCGAACACGCGCTCGGCCTGATTTTCTCGCTCGCCCGCCGAATCCCCGATGCCCACGCCTACGTTGCGTCCGGCAATTGGAAGAATCCCGTCGAGCCGTACATATCCATGCGCGGCATAGAGATACAGGGACGCACAGTCGGCATAATAGGACTCGGCGCGATAGGCTCTGAACTAGCCCGAATGTGCGCCGCGCTGGGCATGAACGCCATCGCATACGACCCATATGCTGCCAGCCCGCCCCCGGGCGTACGATTGGAATCCCTCAATACCCTGGCGTCCGCTTCAGACTTCATAAGTGTCCATGTGCCAGCCACGCCCGGCACAATCGGAATGATAGGAAGCAACGTGTTTTCCAAGATGAAGCCCTCCGCGTTTCTGGTAAGCTGTTCAGACCCGTCCGTCATGGACAGGTCCGCGATGATAGAGGCCCTCGAATCGGGTCGGATAGCCGGAGCCGCCTTTGACGTGTTCGAAACACACCCAATCGCCCCCGACAACCCGCTTCTGAAGCTCGACAACCTCATCCTGACACCGCACCTCGGCGGCGCGACGGCGGAAACCATACAACGCCACTCGGAGATGATGACCGACGACATACTGAGATTCACCCGAGGTGAACGACCCCTCAATATAGTCAACCCCGAAGTATGGAAACAACATGGCCGATGACCAGGTTCTCGTTCTGGACGCGGGCAGCAGTTCAATACGCTGTCACGTGGTGGACTCCCAATCCCGGATAACCCGCTCCGCCTCCCGCCCCTGGATATATCTGAAAGAGCCGGACGCGCCCGAACTCGCGCGCGCCTTCGACCCCGACGCCTGCTGGCAAGCCGCCCGGGACGCAATCACGGAGTGTCTCGCCGGACTGCCGGACGCCGACGGCACAATTTCAGCCGTTGCCATAACCTCCCAGCGACAGTCACTGGTATTTCTGGACAAGAACCTTGAAGTCCTCTACGCAGGCCCTAATACTGACCTCCGCGCCATATTTGAAGGATTCGCCCTCGACCACCGGCACGGCGAACTGATCTACTCCACCACCGGGCACCGCCCCGCATTTATGACCGCGCCGGGCAAACTTGCCTGGTTCCGAGACCACCGGCCCGACGCCTACGACAGAATCGCTCATGTCGTAACACTGGCCGACTGGCTTACATTCAAGATGACCGGAAACCTGGCCTGTGAGCGCACTCTCGCTTCCGAAAGCGGCCTGCTCGAGCTCACCCGGCTTGATCCCGCCTCGGCAATGTTCGACCAACTCGATCTGCGATGCCCAGCCCCGGAGATTCACGAACCCCTGTTGGTACGCGGCACGGTCTCCGAACTCGACCTCGGCATATCCGAGCGCGTCCCGGTGATAACCTCCGGCGCCGATACCCAGTGCGGTCTTGTGGGCATGGGCATCGTAAACTCCGGCTCGGCGGGCATCGTCGCGGGCTGGAGCGCGACCGTGCAACTGCTTGCGCCGTACCCAACCCTGTCCCCCGAAATGAAAACCTGGGCCGGATGCTTCCAACTGCCCCGGATATGGACCGTCGAGAGCAACGCCGGAGATATAGGAAACGCTCATAGCTGGCTCGCCCAAATGCTATTCCACGACCAGCCTGACTTCTACCAAAGTATGGACGAGTCCGCGCGAACCGCGCCCCCCGGCTCCGACGGAGTGTCCGCATACCTCGGTCCGCAGGCTATGGACGTATCCGAGCTCGGAATGAGAATGGGTGGACTCACGTTCCCCGTGCCATTGACGCTGGGAGGCCCAACCAGGGGCCAGATAGCCAGGGCCGCGCTCGAAAGTTTCGCCTACGCGCTGCGGGCGAACGTCGAGCAGGCCGAGAGAGTCGCGGGCTTCGACGCCGACAAGATAGCCTTCGGCGGAGGCATAACCCGAAGCGCCGCTTTCACTCGGATAATGACCGATGTTCTGGGAAGAGAAGTCGCGCTGTCTTCCACGCCCGACGCTACCGCAATAGGAGCCGCGCTCATAGCCCGGACTGCCACGGGCCGCTTCTCCTCACTTGAGGAAGCGGCGCGGAATCCTGTACCCAACAATCCCATACTAATCCCCGACCCACAGAACGCTGCCGAGTACGACGACCGCTATCACACATGGCTCCAGACACAGCGCAGTCTCGGACAGATGCTGACCTGAACGTCTAGGGATAAGATCATTCTCACAACCGCCCCCCGTTGGCACAGCGTCTTTCGATTGTTGCAATTCCAATAGCCTCGCATTACTCGCATCATTCCTATCCCAGGGTCATCGCAAAGTCTGAATCAATCGGGGTGAACGATTCGGACGGAACAGCGGCGAATGGGCCGGATTGGAACGGTTTAATATAGTGTGATTTATAGTTGTTCTGGGGAAGTACTGGTGACCCTAACAGGTGGTCGCTGGGAGGGTTCTGGTGTGAATTATCACCTGTGTTTGCCCTGTTCCCACCTGAGTTTAGCTTTGGGTAGGATACCTTCTAGGTGAACGGGTTGTCATTGATAACCTCTGGTTTATAGTTTTTAGTTGTTAGTCCTAGAGTGTATTGTAGCACAGTGGGAAGTGAATATGTAGTGGCGTGGGAAACTCCGGCTGACTTTGAAAAAACTCTGTTTCGTTTCCAAATATACTACACAGTTCCTCCCACTCTATGATAAAATGCGTATGTGGCAGAACAACAGTGCTTGAATATATAGTCAAACTTATCAATGAAACCCAGATCGCCTTGAAAATTTTCTCTGAACTGGTAAATACAGGATTTTGCAGCAACTGTCTTGCGAGTCAAGTGTTATGAGTATGAACGAGCGGTCTGAGCTTGAGATTGATTCCATCTGCCACACCCCTTACTTAAGATACAAGGTGATATACTGGTGAAATCGCCGCAAGCAGGCCATCAGCAGGTCACCAGCAGCGCGCCTGCACACCCGCCAGCACCACTATAAATCCGAGCATATACCGCTGATCCAGCAATCTCACTTTGAACACGCCATGACTCCTTAGTTCGCATAACAGAACTTAGACCGGAATCAACCAATGGCTAAGAACTACATCTAACAATGACAAGCACATGGCAACAACATAAACAGAACGTCGCCGACACCGCGCGGAAAATGGCGGCGCTCGGCCTCGTGGTCGGCACTGCCGGGAACGTCAGCGTCCGACTCGATTCGGAGCATGGCCGCGAACTCATGGCCGTAACACCCTCCGGCGCTTCCTACGATGGACTCACCCGCGACGACATAGTAGTAACCGACTTCGAGATAGAGCCGCTGGAAGGCGACCTCGCTCCATCCTCCGAAAGCCTGCTCCACGTCGGCATATACCGCAGACGCCCCGACGTTCACGCCATCGTTCACACCCACTCCATATACTCCAGCGTCCTGGCCGTGTCCGGCATTGACCTCCCGCCCGTGATAGACGAAGTGGTCGTGTACGTCGGCGGAGCTATCCGCGTCTCCGAATACGGTTTCCCAGGCACGCCTGAACTGGCCGACAACGTATGCGACGCTCTCCAAAGCAACAAGGCCGCCTTCATCGCCAATCACGGCGCGGTGGCCGTCGGCAAGTCGCTGGAAGAGGCCCTGTCCATATGCCTCCTTGTCGAGCGCGCCTCCCAGATATACATAATGGCTCGCTCCCTCGGACAGGTCACCCCCATCCCGCCCGAATTCGTAGAGGCCGAAACCACCATATACAGAATGAGAAATCCGCATATAGGAGGAGCTGACTCATGGTAACCGTTCCTGGCTTTCTCCTCAGAAGGCTGTACGTTAAGCAGAGTCTGAAGAACACCACCGACGGCTTCGAGTTCCGGCTGCTGAACCGGCTCGGTTCGGGATACGCCTTCGGAATGCGCCCCCTGACACTGGAAGGGCGCGAGTTGCCGATAGACAGCGCGTCATTCGACCTCGACGGCGAAATAATCGGATTCGACGAGGTATCCCAGGACAAGACCTTCACCCTGGCGATGAACAAGAGCATTACCATCCGCGTCACCGGAATCAGCCTGGAACCCGGCCCGCACAAAATCGGCATGGGCTTCGACGTTCCAGGGCTCGGCGCTCTCAGTTTCGACTTCACAGACACCGTCGACGATGGATGAAGCGCGCTCAGAATAGCCGTAACCGGGGCGTCGGGATACGTCGCTGGCAGGCTCATACGCCGACTCCAGAAGTCCGACGGAGTGGACACTATTCTCGCCACTGACATCGGGCCTCCGACCATCCAATACTCGCGCAAGGTGAAGTTCATGTCGTGGGACGTCACCGCGCCCTGTCCCGACCTCTTTGCTCGCCACCGGATAGACGCGGTCGTACACCTCGCCTACGTTCTAAACCCGGCACACCGCAAGACCCACGCCAGAATGGTAAACGTCACCGGAACCGATAATGTCCTGGACGCCTGCGAAAACGCGGGAGTTCGACACGTCATCTACCTGAGCAGCACATCGGTGTATGGCGCCCACCCCGACAATCCCCCGTTCCTCACCGAAGACGACCCGATACGCCCCATAAAAGGCTTCCAGTACAGCGAGGACAAAGCCGCCGCCGAGGCGCGGCTTTCGACATTCGCTGAGTGGAACCCGTCTGCTGCCGTCACCGTCCTGCGCGTATGCCCCGTCATGGGCCCAAACGCCGACAACTTCATAGCGGGCGCGTTCCGAAAGCCCCTGCTCCCCGCGATTGGCGGCGCGGACCCGCCCATGCAGTTTCTCCACGAAGACGACCTCATCAGCGTCCTCACCCAATGCCTGGAACAGAGGCCCGCCGGAACCTACAACGTCGCCGCCGACGGAACCATACCCTGGAGCCACATGGCCGCAACAATCGGCAGCCGTATGTTCAGGCTTCCAGCTCCGGCCTGGTATTCACTCACTTCAGCCGCATGGCATCTCAGGCTTCAGAACGACTCCCCCGCCTGTGGCCTCGACTTCATCCGCTACCGTTGGACAGCCAGTTCGGAAAAGCTCAGGGCCGCCCTCGGCATTGAGTTCCGACACACCTCCCGCGGCGCGTGGGAATCCTACGCCCACGCTATGAAAGACTGGTAGAATCAACCCATAACGCGGTCGCCGCGGCAACCGGCAAAAAGGACTCCTCATACGTGAACAAAATAATCATAGACACCGACCCAGGCACCGACGACGCCATCGCCCTGATAGCCGCCCTCAACTCCCCAGAGTTCGACGTCATCGCGCTGACCACCGTCGCGGGCAACGCATCCCTGCCCAACGCCACGCGAAACGCGCTCGGACTTCTCGCCTGCCTGCGCCGCTCCGATATTCCCGTTTACGTCGGAGCCGACACCCCGCTCATCGGACAGTTCCAGTTCGCCGAGAACTACCACGGCCCCGGGGGCATGACCACCCCGCTTCCCGAACCCGAAACCGCTCCAGGCCCCGTTCCCGCCGAACAGTACATATACGACGCCGCAATGGATTCGAGCGGCGACCTCACCCTGATCGCGCTCGGCCCTCTCACCAACGTCGCGCTCGCCATCCGGCGCGAACCGGACATCAAAGACCGGATAAGGGAGATATTCGTCATGGGAGGGGCTGTCGAAGTCGGTGGAAACGTGACGCCATACGCCGAGTTCAACATCTACGACGATCCGCGCGCCGCCAACATAGTATTCGATTCGGGAATTCCCGTAACCCTGGTGGGCCTGGACGTATGCGAACGTGTAGCGTTCGGGCGCGCCGACACCGACTGGAAGACGGGAACCTCAACGGGCGAACGACTGGCCGCGCGAATCATCGAAGGCTGGTTCGACATCCACCCCGAACACGACAGGTACATACTCTGCGACCCTCTGACCATCGCCGCGGCCTCCACCCCGGATCTGCTCGAATACCGCCGCGCCAGTATAACTGTGGACGAGGAAGGTGAGCAGAAAGGCAGAACCCGCACCGACTACGACGCCGGAAACATCAGGGTCGCGGTTGACGTGGACGTTGAACGCGCCCACGAACTGGCGCTTGACAGGCTGGAGACCGTCGAATAGCGCTACGCCGGCGTACCGACGTACTTCTCCACCACAGCCCAGCCATCGCCAAGAACGCGCCGCATATTCCGGGTCGTGACCCGCTCCACCCGCTCCACCTCGATGCCCTTGAGTTCGGCCAGCGTCTCCGCCACCACCGCCACGTGCCTCGGCTCCGTCCAGTTCTCACGTTTCGCCTTGAACGGCTGTGGAGCCGCGTCCGTCTCCAATACAATATGCTCTAAGGGTATCTTCGCCGCCGTCTGCTGAAGATGGGGCAGTCTCAACAGCGGCCGGGCCAGCGATACGTAAAATCCAAGGTCAATAATCCGCCGCGCCGTTTCGTAGTCGGCCTGGAAATAGTGCATCACCCCGCCCACTTCGTAGGCCCGTTCCTCGCGCAGGACCCGGAACGCCTCATCGTGCGACTCCCTGCTGTGGAACACGATGGGCAGACGCATCTCCCTCGCCAGCCTGATCTGCTCCCTGAACGCCGGATACTGGATAGCCCTGTCCGGCGCGCCCTTCATAAAATCCAGGCCAACCTCGCTTATCACCAGTACCTTCTCGGTCGAAAGGGCCATCCGCTTCAGCTTCTCGTAAGTAACGTCCGTGAACCGCTCCCGAATATCCATAGGATGAATTCCGACGCCGGAGAAAAACCCGTCGTACTTCTCCGACAGATACAGCGAGCGTTCCGAAGATTCGATGGTAGTCCCCGCCGATATGACGGCGCGCACTCCCACCTGCTCCGCGCGGTCGAGAATACCCCCGACCTCCGTGTCGCTAAACGAATCCAGATGAACATGACAATCGAGAAACATAGCAACTCTCGTCAACATCAGCGAGTCCCCGCGATTATAGCTCGGACTCGATTCTGGGATAGCCAATCGTAATGCCCGTTAATTATACTACCTATGAGAGTCTCCGCCCGCAATCAGGGGGCCGATATTGTGAGAAGTACGTTTGAAAAGTCGGGCATTCGTAATAGGAAGAATCGCAGCCGGAATCGCCATCAGCGTGGGGCTTGGATGGCTCGCCGCTCGTGGACTCGACTGGAGTCTGTTTCTCGAAGTATTCGGCGATGTGTCGCTCCTTATGATTACGCTCGCGGTTTTAATCTTTGTCGCCGCCAGCTACTTGCGGGCTATACGCTGGCGCACGCTGTTTGTAAACGGCGAGGTTTCGACAAACAGGCTCTTCATAGTTCAGAACGTGGGTATTGGTCTTAACAACCTGGTCCCAATCCGAATCGCCAGCGAGGCGGCCCAGCTTGCGATCCTGTCCATCAAGGACCATGTGCGTCCATCCGTCGCCCTCGCCACACTCGGCATGGAAAGAGTCCTGGACGTAGTCGCCAGCGCATTGATTCTGGCCATCGCATTCCTTTTCATCCCTGAGATACGGGACTTCGGAATCTACGTTTGGGGAGCGCTGGCCTTCGCGGTCGTATGTGTAGCGCTGGTCAGGCTCCTGGCCTGGAGCAGCACGGGAATAGTGCGGATACGCCGGTTGCCCTTCCTCGCCTCATTCGCGCAAGCCGTCAGAGACCTCGAACGTGAACGTCTGCGCCTGGCCGCATCCTTCGGGATGAGCCTCGTTTACTGGTTGCTTGTGGGCGTAACGGCATGGATTATAGCCATCTCTATCCAACTGTCCATCACCCCAATGACGGCCACAATGGTTATCATGGCGACCATATTCTTCGCGACCGCCGTTCCGGCTGCGCCGTCCGCCATCGGCACATTCGAGTTCGCGGTCGTATATATGCTGGGGTTATTCGGAGTAAGCCACGAATCCGCTTTCGGATTCGCCATCATCACACACGCCGTGTTCTTCCTGCCGCCGACCCTCATGGCCGTGATGTTCCTGCCCAGAGAAGGCATCGGCTCCATCGGCAGACTGAAGTCTGCGCTATCGGGACGCGCGGAAACAACTACGGACTCAGCATGACATTCAGAGAACATACTATTCCAATCGTCCCGTTAGCTCTGGCCTTTGTATTGCTGTTGTCCATAGCCTGTGGGAACACGTCGGACACCGAACCAACCGCCTCGCCGCCCACGCCCACGCCAGGCATCCGGGTTTCGCCCTCACCCACGCCGCTCATCAGGATTTCACCCTCACCCACACCTGTGCCCACTTCGACGCCCACGAGCGCCCCGACACGCACGCCTGTACCCCCGGCATTGCTGACCATGACTCCCGTCCTGGCTACCCCTCGTCCACTGGAGACCAGCCAACCAACGCCCGACCGCAGGTCGAGAGGCGGGACGCTGAATCTGGAGAGCCGTCAGAATATCGCACACCAGGATGTTCACCAGGACGTATCCCCCGCACTCTCGACCTGGGGTCCCGGAATCGCATACTCCAGGCTTATGCGGCTCGAATCAGGCCCCAGTACGACCCTGCCAAGCCTGGCTCTGGAGTGCGATATATGCGAGGACTGGGTAATGGAGTCGCCGACATCCTACCTGTTCAACATACGCGATAATGTGCGATGGCACAATCTCGACCCCGTTGGGGGCCGCCCGCTCGACGCGGAAGACGTGATACTCAGCTATCAGCGACAGAACAACCCAGACTTCCCAAACTCGTCGCTGCTGCGCAATATCAACACCATGGAATACCTGGGGCCACTGACACTGCGAATAAGATTCAACCTTCCCGACGCCGACTCGCTTCTCTCTCTCGCCGACGGCCACTCGAAGGTGGTTGCCCCCGAGACGCTGGGATCGAGCGGCGACCTCCGCGGCGGGCCCACAATCGGCTCAGGCCCATGGATACTCGAGCGAACCGCCTCGGACGACGTTCACTCATTCACGCGCAACCCCGACTATTTCGAACCCGCTCTTCCACTGGCGGACAATCTGAAAATCCTGATTCTTACTGACGCCACCACACGCGGGGCCGCCTTTCAGACCGGAATAACCGACGTTCACGAGATGGATCCGGCAGAGTGGTTGCAGTACGTCCAACAGTTTCCCAACGCTTCTTTTCTGGCAGTGCGACAGCCCGGCTCCGGTATCGAAGTCGCGTTCAAGACCACGGAGCCGCCTTTCGACGATGCGCGACTACGCAAGGCCGTAATGCTCTCGATGGACCCGGTGAGAATAATCGAAGAACAGTGGGGAGGATTCGGATTCGTGGGAACGGGGTTCCCCGCGGTTTCTCCCGATTGGCTTCTACCGGACTCTGACCTATCCGGGCGATTCAACAATCCCGATTCTGCCAAATCGCTCCTGCGCGATGCCGGAACAGCGTCCTTGATCCCGGCGACTATCACGGTCGGAGATTTCGGCCAGTCCCACCTTGACTACGCTCACGCCATCTCCGTAGCTATGCAAAGCGTTGGATTCGACTCCCGGGTGAAGATACTCAACCGCAGGCAATTCGGAGAGAACGCATGGCTCGAAGGCGACTACCAACTGATGGTTGGGCCGCCGGCTCCTGTGTCAACACCCAACGGCTATCTTCTGCCCGTGTTTCACAGCGAAGGAATATGGAACACCACCGGCCACCGCGATCAGACGCTCGACGAAATGCTCGAAGCGCAGTCGGTAGAACACGACATGGAAAAGAGAACGGAACTAATCCACCTGATCCAGAACCACATCCTGGATCAGGGATACAGGTTCATGCCATTCACCCGAATGGCAATCTGGACGTGGCAGCCCCGAGTACGCGACTTTCACCCTAACTTCGCCGCCTCCGAATACCACCACTGGTCCAAGATATGGCTCGAAAACTAAACCCGCCATACAATAGCTCTGTGCCGATACTCGCATAAAAGAGACTTCAAACCAGATCACCTCCATGTAGAAGTGCGTACGAGGAGCGGGCATTAACGTCACAGCTATCTCAAGAGAACTAATCGTCCCAGACAAACTCGTCTTCAGGAACCATCTGGATATTCTGCACGCGCCATCCGGCCATATCCTTCAATCTGGGAAGGCTGATTCTGACGCGAAACGCTTCCCCTCGGCTGGGCGCATTTCTCCCCGCAAGCCAGAAAGTCTGTTGCTCTGTTGGATTGTAACGCCCCTGCAACATTCCATTCGGCAGACAGGAGACTGAAATGTTCTCAAGGGTCTTCTGAGAATCTTCGGGGGACTCGCTGTAGTTGTATTTGACAAATACAGTCGTTACGAGATAGCTGTTGCCCTGAATCTCAAGCGTCCGCGGTAGAGTTCCTTGCTCTTCTATCGCCGCCCCGGAGCGCATCTGTCGAATACGCATGGAGGTCTGGGCAGTCTGTATTGTTATCGTCCGCGCCCCTTCTGTCTTTTCGGCTTTGGAATCAACGAACAGTGCCTGTCGTATCGAGTGGTCCGGGTGGAACACATACCTGGCGCGCTTGTAATCAATCTTCCCGAACAGCCTGACCGGAATTGTAGAAGTGCCCATGCGGTCCATCGCTTCTCGGGTGAGATCTTCCCCAATGTCGGCCACCAAGTCGGGTTCGTGAACGAAGAACTCACGAGCTTCGTTCCTGAAGTCGTATATCGCCTGGGTAACCATGCGAAGAGTCGCCTTCTCGATATGTTCGAGAACATCCAAATCTCGGGGTAGCGAGCGCGGATCAAGTGTCATAAGATTGGCAATTGGATATCCTGGCAGCGGTTTCGCGCCATCTCCGCGTAGCGGGAAATCAACTCAATGCCAAGATAGCGTCGGTCCTCGCCGATGGCAGCCACGGCCGTCGTGCCGCTCCCGATAAAGCAATCCAGAACCAAGTCTCCGGGGGCTGACAGAAGGCGAATCACTCGACGCGCCAACTCAAGCGGGAATTGCGCCTCATGCTCGATATTAGCCCGAACCGAAGGGATATTCCAGACGGCTCTCGAACCCCACCGGCTCCACTCCTCCTTGCTCAGACGCGAGCGATCTACTGTAGTGATGCCCGGCTTCCAGAAAATATAAACATACTCGAACTCGTCCACCGAGCGATAAGACAAGCTGTGCCACTGTCCATTTTCCCAACATGGGTCCTTCACCCATACACGCCGGTCGTATAGATAGAACCCCGCTTCGCAACCCCACTGTTCCACCAGTCCGCCGACTAATTTCACCTTTCGCTGGACGGCATACTTGCCGCCGCGCACATTGTTGTTCTTGAGCCGCCTGTCAATCGTCTGTTCACTGCAACCTAGCAACTCCGCAAGCTGGTATCGGTTGAATTCGGGATGCGACCTCTGCGCCTCCAACACCTGCTCTCTGGTGATTTTCACCCTCTTGGTGGAAACATTGTCAGCCTGGATTCGCGGCATATCCGGGTCTGGAAATGCGAGAATGTCCGCTATGTTGACAACCAAGAATCCCCCAGGCTTTACAATGCCGAAGTGCAGGGATATCACCTTACTCAAAAGGGATTGCCAATCCTCGAAGGAAAGGTCTTTTTCGTAAGACTTCCCAACGAAGTAAGGAGGCGACCAGAAACTCAGCGCCACCGATTCGGGACGTATGCGGCCCAGCAGCGTCCGCGCGTCGCCGCAGTAAATATCATTGTCCTGAAGATATTCTCGTCCTGCACCATTACGCATATTGTCACCTCGCGCTCTTAGGCACGGTAACAATGTTATAGCTGTCTCAACCGAGGGTCAATCCGATCTCGAAGCCAGTCTCCCAGAAAGTTCAATGACATCACCTCCATACATATACCCACTGTCAGACAAGCCTGCATCCTTCACGCTTCGCTGATAAATCCATCCCATCCTCAATTCCCTCCATTTCTTTGCTATGCTGTGAGCACACCGACAAACGAGGTCAACCATCACTAATTCCTACATCTGGCTCAAATGGTCATGGCGCGACCTCCGCTCCCGCTGGGTGCAGGTCGCCGCTATCGCGATCATAATCGCCTTCGGTACCGGACTGTTCTCCGGCCTGCGCAGCATGAATATATGGCGCGGTATGTCGAATGACGCCAGTTACGAGGCCGTGAATACCTTCGACCTGCGCGTCGGACTTGGCGCGGGCAGCTTCATCGAACGCGGAACGATGCTACGGATTCTCGATGAGGTCGCCCCTGGATCGGTTGCGGATGCCGAAGAGCGGCTCATACTCCCTACCCAGGTGTCTGTCGAGGCGGACAGAGAGACTATCATCGTCCCCGGACGTCTGATAGGAGTAGATGTATCCGACGACGGCCCTCATGTAAATATGCTGCATCCCCCGCTCGGACGTAATCTTGGGTCGCAGGACGCGGGCCAGGACATAATCGTCCTGGAACACAATTTCGGCAAATTCTACAACCTGCCCGAATCCGGTCTCGCCACCCTTTCGGGGAATGTCGCAGTACAATATGTCGGCCAGGTTCTCTCCCCCGAATACTTCTTCGTCATAACGCCCGAGGGAGGTCTGCTGGCCCAGGCGAATTTCGCCGCCGCGTTCACCTCTCTCGAAACCGCTCAGCGGATCACATCCAAAGAAGGCAAGGTCAACGACCTCCTGCTGACCCTGGCCCCGGGCGCGGACGAGGACGGCCTGTTCGACGCCTTGAGCGAGACATTCAGCCCGCTTGGAGGAACCGTCAGCAGACGGCTCGACGACCCCTCCATAAAGGTGATGATCGAGGATGTGGAGGGCGACCGGCAGTTCAACACCGTCCTTGCCATCGCGATCTTTGGAGGAGCCGTTTTCGCCGCATTCAATCTCACCAGCCGCATAATGGACTCCCAGCGGCGCGAAATAGGCATAGCCCTGGCCCTCGGCCTGTCGCCGTTCAGGGTCGCGCTCAGGCCCCTGCTCTTCAGCGCTCAGGTCGCCCTTCTCGGCGTCATACTCGGAATAGGCATGGGCATAGGAGTGGCCCAGGCGCTCAGGATTGTGCTGACCGAATTCTTACCGCTTCCGGTGTGGAGGACGCCGTTCCAGCCCGGATTCTTCGTTGGAGTGGCGCTGGTCGGCTTTCTGATTCCGTTCCTCGCCACCGCGATACCCGTGTGGAGCGCGGTAAGAGTTCAGCCAATAGACGCGATCAAGACCGGATACCTCGCCATGCGCTCGGGCGGGCTGACATGGCTGCTGACAAGGGTGAGGATACCCGGTCAGACCATACGACAGATCCCGTTCAGGAACGTCGCCCGCGCGCCCCGACGCACGTTGCTCACCGCACTCGGAATCGCCGCCATCGTAACGATTCTGGTCATGGTCATGGGAATGCTTGACTCGTTCCTGGATACGTTCGACCGCGCCCAGATCGAGACAGCCGGAACCAGTCCAGACAGGGTGGAAATATCGTTGGACACGTTCTATCCCCGCGAGTCTCCCACCATTCAGAGCATTCTCGATTCGCCGAGCGCGGCGGATGTGGAGACAAGCCTGAGATTGGGCGGAATCCTCATGAAAAATGGCGCCTCGTTCGACGTGTTCCTGAATTTCATCTCTTTCGACAGCAGCCTCTGGCAGCCGACTCTGACACAGGGCAGCCTGCAAACCGCAAATCCGGGCGCGCTTATCTCCGAGAAGGCGGCCAAAGACCTCGACGTCGAGGTTGGCGACACACTGACTGTGCGCCATCCGGTAGTCAGCGGAGAGGACCTCTTCTCGCTTCAGGAATCACAGCTTGAGATCATCGGCCTCCATTCCCACCCGTTCCGGCTGAACGTGTACATCGCCATCGAACACGCTGGAATCACCGGCATCGAGGGAATGACGAACATTCTCCATACCCGGCCCGCGAGCGGAGTCGAGCCTGACACACTTAAGCAAGACCTGTTCAAACTGGCCGGGGTAGGCTCTGTACAGAGAGCAACCGCATCTACCGACGTATTCAGAGACCAGTTCGAGCAGTTCACCGGAATTCTCCAGTTTATTCAGGTAGCGGTAATGGCCCTCGCGCTGCTGATAGCCTACAACACCGCCAGCATCAACATGGACGAACGTCAGCGCGAGCACGCCACCATGTTCGCCTACGGTCTCCCCGTTCGTACCGTGCTGGGCATGGCGGTTACCGAGAGCGCAATCCTGGGCGTCATCTCGACGCTTCTGGGGCTAATCGGCGGCTACCTGATGCTCCAGTGGGTAGTCATCGTCCTGATTCCCAAGACGATGCCCGACTTGGGCATAGAAGTCGTACTCAAGCCCGCAACCCTGGCCCTCGCCGTGATATTGGGCGTCGCCGCGGTCGCGGTCGCACCGCTTCTCACAGTTCGCAGGCTTCGCAAAATGGACGTTCCCTCCACCCTCAGAGTCATGGAATAAACCATGACATACACATACACTCGTATTCTGGGAAACCCCTATTCAGACAAAACTGTCCCAACTCATACTGATTACCGATAACTAGGCTCTGTTGATATTTGACATTTCATCCCATCATTCCGGCCTTGAGCCGGAATCCAGCACTCCAAACAGGTGTAATTGTCACGAAGTTAGCCACACTCCGCCCCTCTGGATTCCCGCTTTCGCGGGAAAGACAGGGAATGTCAACACAACCTAAAAACTGATGACTTCAGAACCATGATCCAACTAATCTACGGAGAAGACGCAGTCAGCGCGGACGAAGCGCTGGACGAAGCCTCACGCAGCGCCGGCCCGGACGACCTGCGCGATATCAATCACACGTCTTTCCTGGCCGAAGAGCTCACTCCCCAGCAGCTTGCCGCCGCGGTCTTCACCATGCCCTTCATGTCCGACTACCGCGTCGTCGTGGTCAAAGGATTGCTCACTACCTTCGAGCGCAGGAGCAGGGCAGCAAGCGGTACTCGCAATAACCGAAACCCGCTCGGCCCATGGACCGACCTCCCAGACGAACTCCGCTCCATGCCACCCACTACCAACCTCACGTTTCTGGACGGCGCGCTCTCAAAAAACAATCCGATGCTCAGAAAGCTGGCCCCCCAGTCCGAGGTGCGCGAGTTCCCCCTTCCCCGGGAGCGCGATATGCCCGGCTGGATAATGGGCCGCGCAAAAACTCTCGGTGTCGCGCTCGAACCCCGCGCCTCCGCCACGCTCGCCGAGGCCATTGGCAGACAGCCGCGCCTGATAGACTCCGAACTCCGAAAGCTCGCCCTCTACGCCGACGGCAGACCCATACAGGAGGAAGATGTAAACCGCATGGTCGCATACGTCAGAGAGGCGAATATATTCCAGGCCGTGGACGCGGTGATAGACGGCAAGGCCGGGATAGCTCTCAGATTGATAAGCCGCATTATGGACGACGGAAGCCCCGCCGCATACGTTCTGACAATGCTATCGCGCCAGGCCCGCCTGCTGCTCATGGCGAAAGACATGACAACGCGAAGCGTGCCGCGAGATGAGATCGGACGCCGGCTGCGCCTATCGGGATGGGTGCTGAACAAGACGCTCCAGCAGGAAAGACGCATAACCCACGAGCGCCTGGCCTACATCCATAGCCGCCTCATAGAAACCGACCTGACCCTGAAGACCAAGCCGATTGCCGAACAACTGGCAATAGAAATGCTCGTAGCCGACCTGACCATAAACGGGTGATTATCAAAAAACGGGGCAGGCCCTGAAGTCTGCCCCGAATCCTTACATACTTGTCCCGTCAGCCTATACCGACCGTCCGCTAGATAACATAGGTATCCAGAAGGCCCGATACAGTCTTCACCCGCGCCTTCTCCGATATGTCGTCAATGCGCTGGTCGAATGTCGGGCGGTCGCTGTCCTTGTAGATGACACCCAGCGGTATCCCGTTCGAGGACGACAGATCGAACGCCGCTTCGACGTCCGTCTCGTCATAGTCGTCCGGTATGTCATACGCCAGTCCGGGGATTCCCTTACGCGGGTTGCCCTTCAGAATGTCGTAGGTATTATTGTACTCCGTGCAGGGCGACTGAATATGCACAATCGAGAAGCCCGGATGCTCCATGGCGTCCAGCATCATCTGGGTCATCGGTCGAATCTGGCTTGACATGGTGGAGGCCACGAAACTGACGCCCATGCTCAGGTATAGCTGGAATGGGTTCATCTTCTCTTCCGGCTTGCCGAACGGGGTAGAGCTCGTTACCACGCCGAAATCGGTCGTCGGAGAACTCTGGCCCTTCGTGAGACCGTACACGCCGTTGTCCATGACAATCGCGGTCACATCCAGATTGCGCGCGGCCTGCGGCGCGATATGCTCGAACCCGATGCTCAAAAAGTCGCCGTCCCCGGCCACTACCACCACGTTCAGGTCCGGTCGCGCCATCTTCACGCCCATGGCGATAGGCAAAGTCCTGCCGTGAATGCCATGAATACCGTACGGCTGCTCATCGCTCTCCAGCATATGAACCATGTTGCCCGAGCAGCCGATACCGGCCACTACCACATTGCTCTCCATGGGCGTCTCGGTATCTATCACGCGCCGTTGTATTGCTCCTTCCAGCGCGCGCCGCACACCGAAATCGCCGCAGCCGGGGCACCACTTGAAATCGTACTCCGGGTTCTTGGACGTCATACTGTCACACCCTCTTTCTGCTGAATGTTGGCTCTCTGTGAAATAGTCTCCACAAGGTCACTCACCTTGAATGGCAGGCCTGTGTACTGGTTTACCGATTCCGCCTTAATGCCGAGAGACCGCAGATGCGATGCGAACTGCCCCATGTAATTCAACTCTGGAACAATCACAAGCTCCTTCTCTTTAAGCTCCTCTACCAGGCCCGACGGAAGCGGATTCAGGAACATTGTATAGTACCAGCCCAGGTCCGCGCCCGCCGCCGTAAGCTGCCGCCACGCGCCCATCGTCGGCCCCTTGGATCCTCCCCATGGCATCAGCGCGATACTCGCGTCGGTGTTTTCGCTCTCATAAGTCCCGTCCGTAAGCAAGTCCAGTTTGCTGAACCTTCGGGTCGTCATCTGTATATGGCGTTCCGGCCTGTGAGTGGTATCGCCCATGCCGTCATGTTCCGAGCCATTGGCGACGTATGAACCAGGCCCGCCCGGAATCGGCATGGGTGACCGCTCCCAGCTCTCATATCGGTGGTATCCGTTGGTGCCGCGATATGTATCCCGGCCCTCCACGGACAGACCGTTCATGTCCGGCCTCGGTATATTCTGGTTGCGCTCGGAAAGCATATGCTCGCTCAGCAGGATAACCGGCCCCTGGTATCTCTCCGCCCAGTTGAAGGCGTGAAGCGCGGCGTAGAAACACTCCTCCACCGTGCCGGGCGCGATAACCGGCAGATGTATATCGCCATGTCCCGGGTACATCGCCGTCAGCAGGTCGGATTGCTCCGTCTTAGTAGGCAGACCGGTAGAAGGCCCGCCACGCTGTATATCGGCCACCACCAGCGGTATTTCAGCCATCCATGCCAGCCCCAGACCCTCGCCCATGAGAGAGAACCCCGGACCTGCGGTAGCGGTCATCGCCTTTTTCCCGGCGAAGCCCGACCCGACTATGCTGGTAATTGACTCGATCTCAGAAGTCGCCTGGTGCACGAACCTACCCGGTCCGGGCAGATTGTTCTCCATCCATATCAGCAGAGACGTGGCCGGGGAAATCGGATACCCGATGTACACGTCCACGCCCGCCGCCATTGCGCCCAGGCCCAGCGCGACATTGCCGTTTATCAGAACCTGGTCTATCTGGGGCGGAATCGAATCCTCCAACTCGCCCAGGTTGAAGCCGCTCTTTTCGGCCTCCACCCTGCCCAGGCCCAGCGCCTGGTGGTTGGACTCGATGATCTGCTGGTCGTTAGGGCGGCCCCTGGTAAATCGCTTCGTTACGAAGTCCTCCAGAATCTGCTGGTCTATATCCACAAGGTATGCCAGCGCGCCCATAACCACCATGTTCGCCGCTCTGGCGTTGCCCGTGGACCTGGCAAGTTCGTCGAATCGCATGCCGAAACTCTTGCCGTCCGGCTCAAGCTCGAATTCCTCGGAGTTATAGATAATCACCCCGCTTTCGGACACCTCGTCGCGGTGATTCTCATAGGCATACTCGTTAAAGGCCACGAGAACGTCCAACTCATCG
>CBDANP010000005.1:0-350328 GCA_965197685.1 Dehalococcoidia bacterium | reverse complement strand
GGCGAGCCACATGAGGCTTATCCATCGCAGTCCACTGGCCTTGACCAGGTGGGACTCGCTGGAACGAGCGGCGTCTCGGTAGATGCCTCTGGCCTTGATTCGTCTGCCCCAGCGCCGCTCAATGGTCTCGTCTATGCCGAACACCAGAGTCTCATCACGCTGTGCGAGACGCTGTACCACAAGCAGTAGCATAACCCTGCTCAGTTGAAGGGGAGAGAAGACAGCGCGGTTTAGAACGTGGTGGTACTTTGCGAAGCCTGAGTCGTCGCTGAGACCCATTATTCGGAGCGCCGAGGTGATGGTGCGCTTGCGCGGACTGAGGATGGCCCCGACTAGAAGAATCTGAGCCTTTGTCCAGGTCCTCTGCTGGAACAGAGTTGAGAAAGGCTGGAGTATAGGTACAATGGCATTTGGCGGGGTGAACATGGCCGGACCTTTCGTCGTGGTTTGGTCCGGTTAGCTTATACCATTTCAGCTTGATGAAGCCGCATAGTGTTCGGGCAGCCCCTGAACGTTCCGCTTGATCCACTCCCAACCCACAAGAGACTTCACTCGTTCGGGATCAGATTCCAACCTGCTCAGACAGGCGTTCACCGCCGCTACCTTCTCCTCTATGCTCCCATATACCCGGCCCTCTACCCACCTCCGAACCTCCTCGAACACCCGCTCGGCAGGATTCAACTCAGGACTGTACGGAGGCTGAACTATCGTCTTCACCCCAGCTATACTCTTCACCAACTCGCTGCGATGGCTCCGCGCTCCGTCCCACACCAGCGCTCTCACTTCCCTGTATCGCCTAACACTCAACACCGCGCGCGCCACAGTCTCAGACTTCATCGAGTCCATCCACGCCCACTCCAGCTTGCCACGCATAAAGTCCACCACCAGGAACAGGTACTTCCACTCATACACCAACTGCAATCGCTGTACCACCTTCACCCCACGAACTCCCCACACCCGGCGCGTCATACCACGAAGCCCCACTCTCATATCGTCGGCAAACCCAATCAGCGTTCCCGAACTCACTCCCGCTCTCCGAAGGGAACTCCCGAGCCCCCCTTTTTCCAGGACTTCTGAGCCTTCATGTTCGCCTTCTCATGTCTGGGTCTGGGAACCTTCGGTGAACATCCCAGCCGCTGCAGCAAACTATATATGCTGTTCCCTTTGAATCTCACTCCATACTCCGACTCCACCCAGTCCGCGATCTCTCCGGCGGTTCTGAACCGTCCTCCACCAACCTCCTCCACCAGCTTGCGTTCCTGTTCTGAGTTCAGATAACGCGGCTGACCCACGCCTCCCATCTTGCGGGACACAACTTCGTTGAGGCCGCCTTCTCTGTACCACTCCACCCATCTCTGGGCGCTGCGATAGTGAACTCCCACAGCCTCTGCCGCCGCTTTGATCTGCCAGTCGCAGCGTATCAGCCACAGTACGTGCAGTCGGGTACGAATACTCACATCTCTCTGGGACAGGTAAGTCCTTTTCAGCGCTGCTGGTGTATCTTCTTCATGCCATTCCACTCTGAACGGGCGTCCAATCATCTGCTGCCCTCCAACGTCTGAACTGGCTTGAGCATAGATGAAGTATCAGATTCCTCCCAGTTCCTTCACGCCAACATCAGCCTGGAATGGTATTACCCTGCTTTCATATTCTGTCTAGCTTTTGTACAAAGCATCCCTATGCCCTTGCCGCGCCGTTCGGAGGCGACTAACTGGGTCGCCGCATTGAACCGTGTATGATTATGGTGGGGCGTGTCGGCAACATAGAGACCGACCTCGGCATTGGTGCGCATTGCCCGTTACAAAGCATGGTACGGGCGCCTTACGACGGCGTCATTGGTGACGTCTCCCTTGGGGGACGCTCCCGTTCGATAGGTTGTGCTAAGCGTGTGGCGCCCATCGTCGACACGCCTACTCCATATTAGTAGAGGGTGTGATGGATAGAGACAAAGATGCGAAGGGAGAGCGAGCGAAGGGACTGCCTGTAGAGTTGTCGCGAGTGAACCTGAACGCGGCAGGGATAGACGTGGGGGCGAGCAGCCACTTCGTAGCGGTGTCGGAGACGCGTTCTGAGCAGCCTGTGCGCGAGTTCGAGGCATACACGGCGGAGTTGTACCGGATGGCCGACTGGCTGCGCGAGTGCGGAGTGGAGACAGTGGCGATGGAGTCGACCGGGGTGCATCAGGATACCGCTGTTCGGTGTGCTGGAAGAGCGTGGATTTGAGGTGCTGCTGGTGGACCCGAGGCGTCTGAAGAGTGTGCCGGGTCGCAAGACTGACGTGCTTGACTGCCAGTGGCTGCAGCAGCTGCACACGTACGGACTGCTCTCAGCGGCATTCAGGCCCGAGTCTGAGATAAGGCGGCTGAGGAGTTACCTGCGTCAACGCGCGATGCTGGTGGAGTATGCGTCTCATCACATCCAGCACATGCAGAAAGCGCTGACGCAGATGAACATCAAGCTCCAGCACGTCATAAGCAACATCACCGGCACGACAGGTATGAAGATCATCGAGGCTATCGTGGAAGGCGAGCGCAACCCGCGCGCACTGGCACAGTTCAGACATCCAACAATGAAGGCTGGTGAGAAGGAGATAGCGGAGTCGCTGCGGGGCCACTGGAGAGAGGAGCACGTCTTCGAGTTGACGCAGGCGCTGGAGTTGTATAGGACCTACCAGAGCAAGATAGCGGAGTGCGACCGGGAGATTGAGGCGCAGCTCGGGAGGTTCGAGGACCGAAGCGACGGAGGTATGCTTGCCAGCAGACGTGGCGCGAAGCCCGGTCAGGGCAACGCACCCAAGTTCGATGCACGCACGCACCTGTATCGGATGACCGGAGTGGACCTGACCACAATAGACGGTGTGGAAGCGTACACGGCGCTGAAGGTGGTGAGTGAGATAGGAACGGACATGAGCAGGTGGCCGACTGCCAAACACTTCGCCTCATGGCTCGGGTTAAGTCCCAACAACAGGGTGAGCGGCGGCAGGGTGATGAGTTCGCGTACGACCCAGAACGCGAACAGGGCGGCGACGGCTCTCCGACTCGCGGCCAACGCGCTGCACAGATCGGACAGTGCGCTGGGAGCGTTCCTTCGCAGGAAGAAGGCTCAACTCGGAGCGCCCAAGGCGATAACGGCGACAGCGCATAAGCTGGCTCGGATCATCTACTCAATGCTCAGGTATGGTCAGAAGTACGTGGATGCAGGCGCAGAGTACTATGAAAGACAGTACCGCCAGCGAGCGCTGAGCAACGCGAAGAGGAGGGCTGCTCAGCTCGGCTACAAGCTGGTGCCGATGGTTAATAGTCAACAGGAGTCGCCGCCGGGCATAACTCCAGAACCGGCGGCACTCGCATGACAAGCTAAGTTAGTCGATAGTCGAGTTAAGCGGACATATTCCCTGAGCTTCGACACCCTTGACACTGCACCACGGCATTTTGAAAACTGGACCCAAAGACATCTATAATAAATAGACTGCCATGGCACTGAATGTTGACCTCAGGCAACTTCGCTTAGCCGAACTCTGTGAAATAACAGTCAACTCCAGTATCGCGGCATCTGAGGACATCTATGGACCATCCCGACGATGGGTAGTAGCGCGCGCATTGGGTCGCGTTAATTCTCATGGACAGACCAGTAACCATGTCTGTCTGTAGACATCATTTTTGTGAATGGCATACTGGGGGACCAGGTAGGCGCTTCGTCTGCCACATTCTAGTATATGATGATGACGCTCACAGCGAAAATCTGAGATACCCATCTGAAAAACCAGCATATCTCGGGGATCTGCTTCGGATGATTCACGAATTTGGAGAATTTGGATTGCACCGGTGTTTCAGTAATAACCAATCGTGAAGTCCTTCGGCACCCTGCCGAAACATATCCCAGATAGAGCAGGCCGAAACCGACAATCATGAAAGCGCGTGGAACAAAATGGCCAGAGGTTCAATAAGAAAACGCGGTACCAACCGCTGGCAGTACACGTACGATGTACCGCCTGGCCCCAACGGTAAGAGGAAACAAAGTTCCAAGACTGTGCACGGCACCAAGAAGCAGGCCGAAGCACTCTTGGCCGAAGTGATGCATTCGCGCAATCGGGGACTCTACACAGAGCCCTCCATGATGCCCTTCGGCGATTACCTGGATCAATGGCTCCGCAATTCGTCTAGGAAGCAGCGGCCTAAGACTGCCGAGCATCACGAGTACATAGTCTGCCTTCACGTCAAACCGAAGCTCGGATATATTCCGCTCGCGGAACTGAGGCCAATGGATCTCCAGAGCCTCTACAACGAGAAACTGGACACGGGACTTTCGAGCCAGACCGTCATTCACATCCACCGTACGATTCATCAGGCACTCCGCGAGGCAGTGGACTCGGACTTGCTAATCCGAAACGTGGCCGAGAGGGTCAAACCTCCGCGCCTCGTAAAGCCGGAACTGCGGTCCCTGACCGTTGAGGAGGTGCATACCCTTTTGTCGGCGGCGAAGGGGATCGATTACCACCTGCCGATCCATCTCGCCATCTACACAGGGCTCAGACGCTCCGAACTCCTCGGACTCAGATGGTCGGACATAGACCTGTCCAAGGGCGAGTTGTCAGTCAAAAAAACGGTCGTAGTGTCCAGAGGTCAGATCATAATCGGCGATCCGAAGACCAAAAGCTCGATGCGCACGATCTCAATGGATTCCAAGACCGTGAAGCTCGTGAGAACTCATCATGAGCGACTCAGGACCGCGCCCTACGCGCGCACTGACACGCTCCTCCCTCAGAGCCGCATCTGCGTCAGAACTGATGGACAACCCATGAAACCGGGCGGACTGTCCAAGGGATACAAGAGAATCGCCCAGAAGTGTGGTATGTCGGGTGTTCGATTTCACGACCTGCGCCACACCCACGCGACGATGCTGCTGGATGCCGGCGTGGGCATTCACATTGTCTGCGCGCGCATGGGACACTCGAGCGTTCAGGTCACCATTGACAATTACAGCCACCTTCTTCCGTCGTCAGACGCCGATGCCGCCAAGACCCTGCTAAACAAGCTCACCTGAAAATTTTCTCGGACGTACGTGGGCAGAATGTGGGCAGAAAATGCAAGAGAGATGAAGTTCAGTTCAGTCGGAAGGCTTTGTTTAGCTATAATATGGTGTAAAAGCCAAATGTGGAGGGGTGGCCGAGTGGACGAAGGCACCTGTCTTGAAAACAGGCATACGTTAAGCGCGTATCATGGGTTCGAATCCCATCCCCTCCGCCAATCCATGCTATCGCAGCCTTTGTCCGCCAACAGGTGTTCCGCCTCTATGTCCTCGATCAATGGAATTGCCTCAGAGCAGTCAGACGTGGTTCCCTCGGTCAGAATCAGACGTACCGGCATACCATGTGAATCTACCGCCAGATGCAGCTTGGTATTCAGCCCCCTTTTGTACGGGCCATCTCCTGATTTCCGCCCGCCGCGCCCGACACATGAAGATGAACCTTGATATGGCTGGAATCTATCATCAACCACTCAAAATCCGGATCAAAAGGCTGTTTCGGTAATTCGGGTTATCGACATTTCTGCCGTCTGCGGCCTACTACTACTACTGAGTCTTCCCTTCCATGAGCGTTTGTCCCAACAGAATTACCTTTTGATTTGTAACAAGACTGATGACTCTTGGCGCCAGATGGTCGCCACAATAGACCGGCTAGTACTATGTCCGGTTAATTGTGTAATAATCACCAGCCGCTTTCGTCATTCCCGCGAAAGCGGGAATCCATAAGCTACGGTATGGCAGAAACAACTGGACGCTGTACTAGAAGCAATTGTCTCTGATCGCCCACCCGTCCATACCGCGAGATGGTCGGCGGCCACCGCGAGGAAACCACAGCCTTCACCGCCGGACTCATGCGCCTCCGCATCCTCGATGAAGGCTGAATTTCACTGGACAGTCTATGCGGGGAGTTGTTAAGAATCCTGAACAAAGTGTATCCTTCCCATCCTATATACCCTGTTTGGTTTTAGTTCACTGAGTTGTTTGGAGGCGTGAGATGAGACTAAGCGGCAAAGTCGCCGTCGTCAGTGGCGCAGGCACATTCGGCGGCAGCGGAGTCGGAAACGGCGCAGCAGCCGCAATACTCTTCGCGCGGCACGGCGCAAAAGTCGCGCTTGTGGACTCCGTCGGAGAATGGGCGGACGCCACCGCCCGCATCATCGAGGAAGAAGGCGGGGAGACAATGACCGCCGCAGCCGATGTAACCAACCCTGACGACTGCCAAAGAGTAGTCGCCGCCGCCGCCGAGCGATTCGGCAGCCTGCACATCCTCCACAACAACGTCGGTGGGGGTGGCGGGGGCGGCAGTGTAGTGGAAGCCACCGATGAAGACTGGTATCGCAGCGCGTCCGTCAACCTGATGAGCATGGTCAATATGTGCCGCTACGCCATCCCTCACATGAAGACGACGGGTGGCGGCTCCATCATCAACGTCTCCTCCGTAACCGCGCTCAGGCCCAAGCCCGGCAGGTCGTCCGCGCAATACACGGTCAACAAGTCCGCCGTAGTCGGACTCACCCGCGCAATGGCGCTCGACCACGCCGAGGACAACGTCCGCGTCAACTGCATCATGCCCGGCCTCATGTGGACACCCCGTCTGGCGCACGGCTCGGCGGATGCCCGCGAGACGCGCCGCGCTTCTACTCCACTTCCTGTCGAGGGCCAAAGTTGGGACATCGGCAACGCCGCCCTATTCCTGGCCAGCGACGAGGCGCGCTTCATAACGGGCGTAACGCTCCCGGTTGACGGTGGATTCCTCCTCACCAGCGCCCCCAACTGACGGACTTTACACGGACAAAAGAGAGCGGAAAACCGCCATTGGGTGACTGTCGTCAATTATTATTGCCGCCGCCCTGGACACTGTACACCCAGAATCAGGTCTTGGTTTTCATCAGCCATTCCTGCTCTCCAGCCGGGCCGCTGAGCCATGTTTCCACATACTGCTGGCGCTCATCCGGCACCTCTACGCCCAGCCCGTCCGCCAGGCGCGTCATGAAGTTGAATGTGCAGGTGATAAGCGCGACCGACAGAATCTGCTCGTCGCTCAGCCCATGCTCCCTGAGAGTTATCACATCAGACTCCTGCATAGCGGCCGGTTCGCGCGTGAGTTTAGTGGCGAAGTCCAGCATCGCCCTGGTCGTGGGGTCCAGATCGGCGTTCCTGTAATCGTGCATTATGTGGCTTGCCAGTTCGGGGTCGTCGGAGGCGTGACGGAGAGACTCCCCGTGAGCCATCGTTCAGAAGCGGCACTCGTTATGGGCGGAAACGGCGGTTGCTATCGCCTCTTCCTGTGTGCGGGTGAGCGCGGACGACCCGAAGGTTATGGCGTTGTTCATCTCGTTCACCGCTTTCATCGTGACAGGGCTTATAGACATAACGTTGATTACATTCGCCCAGTGCAGTCGCTCTTCCGCTTCACGAATCCAGGACATCGCGACATCCTTTCTATAAACTGTTGAGTGGGTCGGGATATGAAAATACATTCGGAGCGCATCCGATGCATCCAAAATCAGACGGACCAAGTAGTTAATGAGGATACCATACATCAGCGGGTGGTCGTCGCAGCTGTGGCAGGGTCTTTCGGTTATTTCGGAATAGTATTAGACTTGGGGCATGAACACAAAGGGATTGGGGAAAAGCCTACGCAGAGCGTTCGAACAGTCTTGGTGATTCAGGATGTTCTCCACCCTTGACATTTGATCCGGATACATTCGAAATTTCGGGACAGATTCACATCTATTGGTATAATCGGGTCATATAAGGCTGAATGGTCCCTCAGAGGGACTTTTGCAAGACTCTCACTACAACGAAAACGATAGAGACAGCGGCATCTGGGCGGCCTCCACCCTGAGCGGTGGGGTAAACCGAATCTTTCGCGGACTTGACAACGACCCGGAACACGCGACTATTCTACTCACCCCCGAGGCCCTGGCTGGTGAAAGGGCTGACTGACGTTGACATCTTGTCCGTGACGAGGACAGCGAACGGCGAGGAGGATTCTTAATGGACTGGAAGCAGAACGAGTCTGAGGACGTCATCAGGACGCCCGCGTTGCACGACGGGGAAGGAGTGGTAACGCGCCGCAGGTTTTTCCATGACGCTACCAGTTTGCCGGTCCACATAGAAGTGTGGGAGCTGCCTCCTGGGGCGAGCGAGGGCTCCCATATCCATGACGGGGACGATGCCCTGGAGGAGTTCTACTATTTCATCGCCGGTCATGGGGTCATGTGGATGGGGACCGAGGAGGTCCCTGTCGGTCCGGGGGATGCCATCATGGCCCCTCCCGGAGTAGATCATGGTTTCCGAAGCACAGGGGATGACTCACTGAAGCTGGTGATCGTCTGGGGTGTCCCGAATGCGTCGTGAAACCAGCCAGAGGCATCCCTGGAAACACTATGAACGGTCTTGTATGACCCAAAGCCCTATGGTCTGCCGCTCCCTGGTCAGGGTCTTTCCAAAGTCGGACTGAGTTTCCCACATCACTACACATTAACTTCCTACTGTGCTACAATACATTCCAGAACTAGCAACTAATAACTATAAACCAGAGGTTATAAATGACAACCCGTTCAACTGAAAAATATCCTCCCCAAAGCTAAATGCTGGTAAATACAGGTCAAATTCAGGTACCAGTACTCACCTGTAGCCACCTGTTAAGGTCACCAGCACTCACCAGCACAACTATAAATTACACTATATGAAATCGTTCCAATCCGGCCCACTCGCCGCTGTTCGGTCCGAATCGTTCACCCCGATTGATTCAGACTTTGCAAAGACCCTGGATCCCTGATCCATCCTACTGATGTGATTGCTACATATCAAATAAGATACAAGGCCCTGCTGCCCCGCGCGCGGCTGTTGTAAATGGCTGTGCGCCAAAGTAGAATACGTCCAAAATTCGGCGCAGGCGATGCGACCTTGGAGATCAGACCATGAAACTGGCGCTTCAGTACGAAATGCAGAGGCCAAGTCTCGATGACCGGCTTGTCCTTCAGGAGACCATGGATCAGTGCATACTGGCCGACGAGGTCGGATTCGACTATCTATGGTTCGTCGAGCATCACTTCCTGACCGGATTCTCCGCGTCGCCGTGTCCCGATCTTGTGTACGCCGCGCTCAGCCAACGCACCAGCCGAATTCGGCTCGGTCTCGGTGTGGTCATCCTCCCGTACCACCATCCGAACAGAGTTGCCGAGCGCGTGGCTATGCTGGACCACCTTTCCAACGGCAGGGTGGATTTTGGCACAGGCCGGTCGGCTCCGTATGAGCTAACGGGCATGGGCATAGACCCGAGGGACAGCCGCGATATGTGGGAGGAGTCCCTCTCCATGGTTCCTAAGATATGGGGGTCGGACTGGTTCGAGTACGAGGGCAAATTCTGGCAGGTTCCATCCAGGCAGGTGCTTCCCAAACCGTACCAGGACCCACATCCGCCAATCTGGGTCGCCGCCCTCCAGCCCTCCACCTACGAGATTGCCGCGTCCAAGGGCATCGGCGTGCTGGCGTTCGGCTCCAGCGCGCCTTCGTCGCTCGAACCATATATTCGCGCCTACAAAGAGAACGTCAAGAAGGCGAACCCGGTGGGCGCGTTTATCAATGACCAGTGGGCCAATTCCACACTTGGAATCTGTCTCGAAGATAACCGCGAAGCCCGCGAGCTAGGAGCGGCGTCTCTGAAGAACTTCTTCGGCCCTGACCGGCCCTACGTTCAGGGGCAGAAGGACGTGTACGCTCGACTGCTGGAACAGTGGGGTGGAGTGCCTGACCACCTCAAACAGAATTTCTCGAGATACGTTCAGGATGGAGATTCCGAGGAGGAAGTCAGCGACGTCCTGGACTTCTCGGGCGGGCAGGCAATTGCCCACAAGATATGGGAGGACCTCGATGCCGATACGCTGGCGGATCGCGGCGTGGTTATCGCCGGAGACCCGGACAGCTGTATCGAGGCGCTCAAGAAGCACGAGGCGACAGGCATAGACCAGATGATGATAATGATGCAGACCGAGACCATCCCACACGAAAAGGTGATGAAGTCTATCGAACTGTTCGGAAAGTATGTAATCCCAGAGTTCAATAAGTCTTAGGCAACGCCGGCGAGGAGTGAATAGAGCGCGGGGAGACCCGGCTGAGTCGCGCCCAGCGTTACATCGCCTACTTCCGGCAGCCAGGCGAACGCGGCGACGGAGATAATTCACCTGTGATATGCCTGTGCGGACAGGCTAGTGCGATTTCAGGAGCGTCTGCGCCATGTCTTGGATTCATGCGAGAACCGTCTCGATGCGGTTGATGGAACTTTGGACCCCAACAGCCTTTCATGTGAGAGCGGGCCAGTTGTGGGTCTCCGTATTCTTGTATTCCACGGCTATCAAGCTGGCCCAGGGCTGGTGGAGTGTTATGGCTCTCATTTCCGGCGTGGCTGTCCGAGGACGCTTCCCGAGCCCCACCTCCGCTGTCCGACTGTATTGTGGAGCTATTCAAGTGGGGCGATCCTGCGGGAGGCTCTGAACGCTGCGCGCGATTCCAAGCTGCCATGATTTCGTCCCGGTGAAGTGAAGCCACTCTGCGACGAATAGTCTCGCAGACTGGCCTATCGAAAACACTGTCTTACAGACCCGTTGTCAGCTTCTTCCCGGGTCGCGCTCTAATTCGATTTGTCTAATTTCTTATAATTCTCATACACTATCGAAGGAAATCAGATGAGCATATTGCCGTCCGGGTCTTTGATCCATCTGGCTGGATTAGCCTTGTGCGCTCTGTTTACTTCTATTCCCTTGCTGGTGAGATATTCCACAGCCTCATCCAAATCCTCCACTTCGATCGCCATTAATCGAAGGCCCGCTTCGAATGGTGGCGCGTTGTATTCGGGATCAGGTGGAGCGCCTGCGTTGGTCGAAAACAGTTCTATCATTGCACCCTCTTCGAGGGCGAGATTGGCAACCTCTTTCAACTGAGCCGAGCCCATACCAGCTTCGACCTCAAATCTCTCTCGAACTTTGAAACCCAGGATTCCTTCATAGAAATCTATGAGTCTCTCCATCTCCGTAGTCACAACGCCTATATGATCAAGTTTCTTAAACATTACTCACCTCATACAGCTTTTCAAGGGTCTGATGAATATCGGGCGGTAGCGGACCTGTCTGCGCGGCTACGACACTCTCCTCGATCTCCTCGGGCGTGGATGCGCCCACGAGGATAGTCGACAGTTCCCGATTGGCTATCAAGAAACGAACCGTCAATGCTCGACTTTGTACATTCATGCTGCATAGGCTAGCGATTCTATGAACCTGTTGAACAGGGGCGTCGGGATTTGTTGCATATCGGGTTTTTGCGACGACGTGCAGAAAGTCGCTGAAGCGCTCCATAGGTGACGACGCACCAGGGCGATGGCATCGACGAAAGTCGGCTCCGACCTGGCATACCAGGCGGCTGATCGTGGAGTCCCCAGACATTGATTGCCCAGCAGGTGGGCTGCGAGAGTTATCCAGGAGAACAGTCCGACCAGCACAGGAGTAGTACGTGCTATAGCGAGGTTCGACCACTGGCGTTGGGTCTCCACTCCAAGGTGGGCGCGAACTTCCTGGAAAGTAACTTCAATCCGCCAGCACAGCGCGAACCAATGGATGACCTGAACAGGGTCAACCGTGGTCTCTGTACACAGCAGAGCCTGTGTGCGCAACTGTCCGAGAGGGTCTTGAATGAGTACCCATCGAATGGGCACAGGGGGCTTGCCCGCATGATACCAGAGCGCTGTTTGAGAGCTGAACTCCATAGTCCGAGTAACACCGTCGTACCACGCGAGCGCCGCGCTCATCCAGCGTGTATCGGGACAGTCCAGGAGTGTCCTGAGTGTGTGCAGACGATGGCCCTTGAGACGCGGACGCCCCATCTGGCCGGGCCGGTGAGGCGGAGCGGGTTTATAGAGTAAGGCGTCGAGACGCAGTCTGGTAATGAAGGTGACCGGATGAGTCATAGACTGACAGAAGTGGAGCAGGTCGAGGGCAGCATAGCTGCTGTCAGCGACCACCACGATGTGTCGGTTGGGCAGCCAGCGGCGCAGTTGAAGTATCATCCGGCGCGCCCAGTCGGTGATCTTCTTATGGGGTTTGCCTATCCTCTGATGGTAGCGTTCGGAGGGAGCGAGCGCTGTGATGACAGGGAGCGCCCAGGTTCGATGCGCCCAGGGAATGTTGGCGAGCCACATGAGGCTTATCCATCGCAGTCCACTGGCCTTGACCAGGTGGGACTCGCTGGAACGAGCGGCGTCTCGGTAGATGCCTCTGGCCTTGATTCGTCTGCCCCAGCGCCGCTCAATGGTCTCGTCTATGCCGAACACCAGAGGCTCATCACGCTGTGCGAGACGCTGTACCACAAGCAGTAGCATAACCCGGCTCAGTTGAAGGGGAGAGAAGACAGCGCGGTTTAGAACGTGGTGGTACTTTGCGAAGCCTGAGTCGTCGCTGAGACCCATTATTCGGAGCGCCGAGGTGATGGTGCGCTTGCGCGGACTGAGGATGGCCCCGACTAGAAGAATCTGAGCCTTTGTCCAGGTCCTCTGCTGGAACAGAGTTGAGAAAGGCTGGAGTATAGGTACAATGGCATTTGGCGGGGTGAACATGGCCGGACCTTTCGTCGTGGTTTGGTCCGGTTAGCTTACCCTGCTTTCATATTCTGTCTAGCTTTTGTACAAAGTCGAGCAATGCTGCGATCGAAATGCCGGTCGTCTTGGCCAACTTGATGAGGCGCTCATCTGAGAATACCGCTCCAACCGGAGCCAGAGGACCTCTAGCGGCGAGCTGAAACGGCGAGGCTTCATTTGACACGCCCAAACCAACTTTGGAGAAAATCCCTCCCACGACATAAGCAATTCTCTGCTCACGAACGACCGGCAGCAGCATCTGCGGGGAACGGCGGGCCAGCAGCGAATACTCGTTGGCCGACAGTCACATATCTAGCTCTACCCGGTGTAGGACATGAGCCAAAGCCGCAGACCGGTTTGAACTGAGACCAATGTAGCTGCACAGCCCTTGTGCCTTTGCTTCACGAAGCGCCTGAATGATGGCTGCGTTCGCGTAGTCGCGCTCCTTATCGAGGTCCAGAAGCTCCTCGTCGTCCCGCGCGTCGGGTATCCAGGCTTTCGCCTTCTCGATGTCGTGCCCCAGGAATACGTCGACTTTATCGCGACGCAGGGCACATAGGTTCTCTTGTATTTGAGCGCGACAGTCTTCTACCGTGCGATAGCCAATTAGCTTTGTTGCGAGGAGATGCGGTTTCGTGGTCCCGTCAAGCCCCTCACCCATGATTAACTGTGAGATACCTCTGTCTATCCAATGGCCATCCACGCTTACTTTACCGTAAGCGGGCGATGTATCGAAATAGGTGACACCCAGATCGAGCGCATATTTGACCGTTGCTACCCCTTGTTCATAGGAGTGTTTATACAAAGCGGCGCCGCCGAGGCCGATAACGCTGACTTTCTCGCCAGTACGTCCGAAGGAGCGCTGTTCCAGTGCGCTTGACATGCGTGACCTCCATATGAAGTTGAGTGTTCCTTACAAAATCTAGCCTACATCCAAACTCGGCTAGGGTATCTAGTACGACCAGGCGGCGTACCCGTAGGCAACCCTGTTTAGTAGCAAAAAGCGAATGACCTCGCCGCTGTTAACATCAACGGACTCAACAACTGAACCGCTAGGCCCCAGAGATCGCTTTTTGCATCGAGGCGCCTCTTTCCGCCTGCAATTTCGCGCTCCTCCCTAGCGTAATACCGGTATCGACGACAAGATTCTCTCCGGTCGTATGGGGGCTTTCGTCGGAAGCCAGGTACACCGCGGCGTAGGCGATGTCTTCGGGCTTACCCGCGCGCTTGAGAGGATAATCCTCCTCGAAGACGGTGGTGATACGGCCCAAGGCGCGCTCGGCTTCCTCGTCCGTCATTCCGTGGTCTTTGTGTCCGCCGATAAATATGGGCGTAGCGATGCCCCCCGGTGAGATGCAGTTCACCCGCACACCAAATTCCGCCAGCTCTATCGCTGCGCACTTGGTCAGGCTGATGACCGCGGCTTTGCCTATGCTGTAAAGCGTGGGCCCATACCCGGCGCCCATTCCCGCAATGGAAGCGGTGTTGATGATGCTGCCGCTGCCCTGCTTCTTCATAACTGGGGTGACATACTTCGTCCCCAAGAAAACCGACCCAATTTGCAGTTCCATCGCCGCTAAGAAATCGGTGTAAGACAATTCGTCGATTGGACCGGCAGCCGTACCGCCGCTTGCATTATTGAAGAGACAGTCGATTCGTCCCCATCGCTTCATGGCAGCGTCGATCATCGACCTGACGTCATCTTCTTGCGTCACGTCAGTCCGTACGAAGAACGCGCTGTCACCAAGCCTGTCCGCCAGCGCCTGCCCAACGTCCTCAGAACGCGCAGCTATCAGCACGCGAGCTCCCTGCGAGACAAATATCTCTACTGTCCGGTAACCGATACCGCTAGTACCGTGTCAGTGTAGTTTTGTTGGGTAGATATGTCGGAGTTTGGTACGAGCGTCCTGAGTGGTGAACCGCCAGTCTATGGTAGCGCAGGAGGCGTTACGCTCACGCTCGAGGGCCGCTATCTGTCTCCGTAGAGTCTCTTCATCACCGATGCGGCCCTTCAGACACTGCCTGCTGAACACGCTCAGTTCTATCTCCGCCATGTTCAGCCAACTCCCGTGCTTCGGCGTGAAGTGTAGTTCAAGCCTTCTGGCTATGCGCCGAGCTTCGGCAGGCTCGAACGCCTCGTATAGCGAACCGAACTTGTGGGTGTTCAGATTGTCCAGTACCACTCGGATTGTCTCGGTATCAGGGTATGCCTCATCCACAAGCCACCTCATCTGTTCAGCAAAGTCCACAGCGGTGCGGCGCTCTGTAACTTCCAGGTGTCTCCATCCACCCTTCGGTTCGCACAACACGAACAGGTTGCGCGTTCCGTTCCTCTTGTACTCGTAGTCATAGCGTTTCACTCGTCCCGGTTCTGCGACTATCGGCTCTTTTGTATCCTCAATCAGTTGTTTGGATGTCTCGTCGAAGCAGACCACCGGACGCTCAGGGTCGTACTCCTCCTCATACAGGTCCAGCACATCTTCCATTCGAGCCACGAACTCACCGCTCACCTCCGGGATGCACCACTCTTTCTTCCTCCAGGGTTTGAGTTCGTTTTTTTCAGGATCTGTCTCACTGTCTCAGGGGAGACGCTCTCGACAAGCTCCATCCGAACCACCTTGTCGGCGAGCAGCTTCAGCGTCCAGTGAGTATGTCCTTCGGGCGGGTCGCTGCACGCTATGGCGACAAGGTGCGCCTCGGCTCTTCCATTCAGCTTTCGCCTCTGTCCCGGACGAGGTCGCTCATTCAGCGCGTTCTCCAGTCCCTCCTCACAGAAGCGTTTGCGCACTCGCGCCACGGTAGCCGGACTGATCGCGAGTCCTTCGGCTATCTGCCTATCGGATAGACCCTGATCGGTTCTCAACAGCGCAAGCGCACGCTTTATCTTGCGAGCGGGCGACCTGCCCCCGCGGACCACACCGGTTAACTGGTTTCGTTCGGCATCTGTCAGTTCAACTTTATACTTGCTCGCAGTCATGTCTTGCCACGTCCTTACAGAAGATTTGCTAGCAAGACTATCCGCTTTCTTAAACTATTGCAAAATCAGCTGGTTGCGGTACTAGTACCGCCGGTTATGATTGCAACTTTTCCCTCAAGCCTGTCACCCATTGCGCTTTACCTACCTCCTCGAAGGGGGATTTGACTTTTCGACATGGAGGTGGACAATCGCTGCCGGGTGTCTCGCAGCCGTCACGAATCCCACCGATTACAGTTTCAATATGGCAGCGGCAGGCTAGAGCCCGCCGCTACTCTCTTGAGCCAGTATCAATACCTGGGCGTTGCTTCCTACGGGGAGATGCTTACCTGCTTCTGTGTTTTGCAAACTCGTAGGCGCCAAAGGACCTGACGTCGCCGAACTCCAGGTGGTCCACCCAAGACTCAACTCTGGGACCCAGAGGCCACAGGACATTGACGCTGTACAGCCCCGTCTCCATAACGTTCTCGTAGACGAATCGGGCAAATTGGTTCAATACTCTGAAGTGCCCTTCGTCGGATATTTGCAGCCGCGCTTCCGCAATCAAATCGTCCAGGATGGGGTGATTGGAGCCGCCTGTAAAGCCGGCGGTGCTTTCAAAAACAACCGGGATGAGTTCCAGTGGGTCCAACCGTCCGCCGGTGCCGTGGCAGTTGGCTCCATTATATTCCCTGGCCGCTAGCTGGTTGCCGAGGGTTGCGTAGGGTATGCTCTGGATCTGGGTGTCGATACCGATATCCTCCCACATCTCGGCGATGGCCTCACATGTCTCTGATTCCCCCGGAACACTGCGGATGCTTGTCGCCACCGTGATAGAGAAGCCGTCTGGGTAGTCTGCTTCGGCCAGCAGTTGCTTGGCCCGCTCGGGGTTGAACTCGATGGTCCTGAGATCGGGGTCCAGATTGTGTATCTGATTCTCCAAGAACCACAAGGACTGAGCCTGACCCTCACCGCCAAGGATCGTCTCAACGATGAGGTCTCGGTCGATGGCGATCGACAAGGCTTCACGCACCTTGCGGGCGCGCTCCCACTCGGGAGAATTCACGTCCGCGCTTGCGGACACCCAGGGCAATTCGGGGTCGTAGCCTGGCTCCTGGGCATCAGTACCGATACCCACGTACCAGTTGCCAAAGAAACCCAGATGTTCGGTGGCGCCGTTGGGCACCGCCATGTACCTGATGTCTTCCGTCCGGTCAACGGCGGCTTTGGAATCGAGGGCCATCTGGAAGCTGTCCAGTTTGCCTACCTGGAAATTGGATACCCGGGTAGCCTCTTCCGGGATTGACCACATCACCAGTTTGGCGAATTCGGGGGTCTTGCGGTAGTGGTCTTCCACCGCATCGAAACGCCAGTTCTGCCCCGTTACCTCTCCCGCGAATGCCCAGGCACCTGTGCCGGCTGCGGAGAACTTGGCCACGTCCTCACCCTCTTGCTCAAATTGCTTCTTGCTGACAGTATAGTTTAGGGCGGAGACCGCCGTTCCAAAACTCAGCATTTGGAACTGAGGGGTCACGGTATCGACCTCGAAGCGGTAGTCGTCGATCTTCGTAATTCCGCCGCCTTCGGCAAAGAAGATCCGTCTGGTGGTCGGCGCCAGCGCGTTTATACCGTCGTCGGCTACGAGGTCGTTGAGGGAGAATATGTAGTCATCAACCGTGGCTTCTCCCCAGCCGCCGTGGAACTGAACACCTTCGTTCAATTTAAAGGTCCACACTGTGCCGGTGGAGTCGACACTCCATTCTTCTGTCAACTTTCCTGCGACCGTCTTGTCGATGGTTATTCTTAGCAACGTTTCGTGGCTGACTGTTCCAGCATATTGCGTGATC
The DNA here is from genome assembly GCA_965197685.1 of Dehalococcoidia bacterium. GTDB lineage: Bacteria > Chloroflexota > Dehalococcoidia > Lucifugimonadales > UBA1123 > VXRN01. The sequence goes on along the minus strand of CBDANP010000005.1, from coordinate 332,870 downwards.
GTGGTCTGGGTCAGCCTGGGGCTGACGCTGTACGCCTCCAATTCTTTGAACCCTATGTTGAGCGTGCCGGAGGGCGCCATCATGACCATGGAGTCTTCCATCGCCGGAGCGGCTGTCGGAATCGCCGCGGCAACGGCCATTTGGACCGCCGACTCGACGGCCGATTCGACAGCCATCTGAACATCCTCTGGGCTTATTCCGGGCTGCGCCTTCAGAGCGCTCTCTACCGCCATCGCCATCTGCTCTTCGGTCACTCCGCCAGGCTGGGCCGCAAGCGCCTTGGCTATCTCCGACCCCATCTCTTCTGACGTCACTCCGCCAGGTTGCTCGGCCAACGCGTTGGATATAGCCGACGCCATCTCCTGAGAGGTGACTCCACCTGGCTGCGCCCTCAGCGCCTTGGCTATCTCCGACCCCACGTCCTCTGTGGTCACTCCGGGCTGCTGGGCTTGCATGGCCTGCTGGATGGCGCTCGCCATATCTTCCGCCGTGACTCCGGGCGGCTGGGCTTGCATGGCCTCCTGCACAATCGCCGTCATGTCTTCCGCCGTGACTCCGGGCGGCTGGGCTTGCATGGCCTCCTGCACAATCGCCGCCATGTCTTCCGCCGTGACTCAGGGCTCCTGAGCTTCTTCAGCCGAACCGCACGCCATTGCTGCGGTCAGCAGCGTCGCCGCCAGCGCTGCCATTAGTACCCAACGAAGTAAATGAACGGAACGCATAACACTGTCTCCTCGACTCAAATGGGCCTCAGCCCATATTCAATCCAACACTGAGCCGCTTTATATCACGCCCCCCCCCCTTGTCAAACTATTCCTGAAAACGTAATCGGTGTCAGTACATTCCTGAAAAAGCATTCACGATACGCGCTGGAAATTTAGAATAGAGCCACAGTCAACACGCCCCCTCTCCCTCAGGGCTGACAGGGGTAGGCAAATGCGCGGTCAGCTACGAATTGTCAATCAACAGGCCCCCTCTCCCTTGAACGGGTGATGCATATTAACAACTGAAGAAAGTGGAAAGCGTCAAGGGATGGTGTACGCTGGCCTTACCCGACAAAAGGAGGCTGGCGATGACCTTAGACCTTGACGCTTTCCTGACCGCATTGTACACGATAGTTGACGACCTCTATAAGCGATATTATGTCTGCCGCAAGCCGATTCGTCCCGGCAGGCGCCCTGAACTGTCTGACAGCGAGGTTCTTACTCTGACTCTGTGCGGTCAGTGGTTTGGGACTTCTGAGCGCGCTTTCGTTCGTCATGTGTCAGAGCATTGGACAGGCTACTTTCCAAACATGCTCACTCAGAGCGCGTTCAATCGTCGCAGTCGAGACCTGTGTGGAGTCGTTATAGCATTGTCCGAGGCAGTGGCTGAGGAACTGGGAGCCTATGGCTCAGCCTACCAGGCGATAGACAGTGTTCCTGTGCCTCTGGCTCGGATGTGTCGAGGAGACCGCCATCGTCTGTTTGGGGACGAGTCGTCCATAGGAAGAGGTGGAAGCGACAGACGTTTTTACTATGGCTGTAAACTGCTTGTGTCAGTATCGCGCCAGGGTGTGATAACCGGCTTTCTGATCGCGCCGGCCAGTACCGAAGACCGCTGGGTGGCGGAGAGTTTTCTGTGCTGGCGCAACAACCAGATGGGAAGACCCCGCCAAGCCCAGGACCTCCCGATCCGACGAAATGGCAACAGATATGTCGGAGCCACCGGCCCTATATGGCCCAGGTCTGCCGTTGGCAGGCCAATCTCAGAACCCTATCTTGGAGACAACGGCTTTTTCGGATCCCTTTGGCAAAAGCATTGGCGCCAACAGTATGGAGCGAGAGTGTTGACCCCTAAAAACTATGTCGGGAGCGAGTCGGAGCTGGCCAGACGGCGGCATTGCAGTCTCAAACAGGTGGTGGAGACCGTCAATGGACAGTTGGAGGAGGTGTTTGGCCTTCAGTTCCCACGCGCTCGCAGCAAGTGGGGACTGTTGAGTCGAGTGGCGGCCAAGGTGGCCGCTCTCAACGTGGGCATATGGTTGAATCGCCACTTCGGTCGTCCTGACCTGGCGTTAGCTACGCTCTTCAATTGTTAAAGGACTTACACAATGTGCATCACCCGTCTTGAGGGAGAGGGCTGGGGTGAGAGTGATTAGGTTGGATACCATCCATTTCACACAACAGGCCCCATCTCCCTCAGGGAGAGGGTTGGGGTGAGGGTGATTAGGTTGGATACCATCCATTTCACACAACAGGCCCCCTCTCCCTCAGGGCTGACAGGGGTATGTAAAGTCGAAGGACAGGTATGAGGAGTTGGAAAGCGCGTGGCATTGTGGCATCTTTTTGGTACCAAACAGAAAGGTTGCCACAGATTCGCCATGCGCCTCCCGCCCGAATGTTACCAGATCGCTCAGACCATACAATACCATCTGCCGCACCTCAGAGAGTCTCAGTCGCTGGGTCTGACCCTGTGGGTGTACGGCACTATTGTCATGGGCAGCGCTTGTCAGAACGCAGTTTCGACAGCGCTTTCGTTCATGGGCAGCTTCGACACCATGCGCCAGTATCTCAGACAGTGGTTGTACGACGGTCAGCACAGGCCCAGACCGACAGCGACACAGATCGACGTGGAGTCGTGCTTCGCTCCGCTGTTGAGATGGGTGCTGTGTCTGTGGAAGTCGGACAGACTGGCGCTGGCAATAGACCCGACGATGAAGGGAGACCAGCTCAACTCGATAGTCATAAGCGTGGTCTATCGAAGTTGTGCTATTCCGGTGGCCTGGCACGTGCTGGCTGCGAACAGACCGGGCGAGTGGATAGCGCCCACAATGAGGCTGCTCGATCTGCTGGCCGATGCGGTGCCCAACCATATGAGTGTGTTGGTGATGTGCGACAGAGGACTGAGGAGTCCGAGACTGTGGAAGAAGATATGCTCTGTGGGCTTCCATCCGTACGTCAGACAGTCGATCAACACCGTGTTCTGTCCGCAGGGAGGCACCCGCATCAGAGCGCGTCATCTGGTTCCAGGACCCAATCACGCATATGTCGGCTACGGCACGGCGTTCAGGGCCACCTCCAAGCGTCGTCTGGGAACGATGATCGTGGTGTGGGTGGACGGAGCGGACGAGCCGTGGCTGGTGATGACCGACCTGGCTGTGGACGCCGCCGGAGTGTGCTGGTACGCACTTCGGTTCTGGATAGAACTGGGCTTCAGAGCGCTCAAAAGTCTGGGCTGGCAGTGGAACAAGACTCGAAGGATAGACCCTCAGCGGGTGAGTCGACACTGGTTGGTGTTGTCGGTGGCGACACTGCTGACGATGGCGTACGGTAGCCGAGTCGAGGATGCCGCCGATCTGGGGCGAGAGCCGGGCAACCTCAGAGCGCCGCCGAAGTGTCTATCGCCGACTCATCGCAGCGCCCACAGCAGTCCTGGTCGGAGCGTCAGTGTGCTGAGACTCGGCACGGCCTGGCTGAGACGGCTTCTTAACAGGGGTAGAGTATGGAAGAGAGTGTGGCTGCTTCCCGAAGAATGGCCCAAACCACCACCCGGAATGAAGATCATTCAACATACACCACCATGAGCAACAGATACATACCCTTCTCAGCTCCCTCAGGGAGAGGGTTGGGGTGAGGGTGATTAGGTTGGATACCTTCCATTTCACATGGGAGACGATGCAAAAGTTCCCTCTCCCTTGATGGGCTCAGTCTAGGCAAATGCGCGGTCAGCTATGAATTTCAATCAACAGGCCCCCTCTCCCTTGAACGGGTGATGCACATTGTATAAGTTCTTTAACGATTGAAGAGCGTAGCTAACGCCAGGTCAGGACGACCGAAGAGGCGATTCAACCATATGCCCACGTTGAGAGCGGCCACCTTGGCCGCCACTCGACTCAATAGTCCCCACTTGCTGCGCGCGCGTGGGAACTGAAGGCCAAACACCTCCTCCAACTGTCCATTGACGGTCTCCACCACCTGTTTGAGGCTACAATGTCGCCGTCTGGCCGCCTTCGACTCACTCCCGATATAGTTCTTGGGAGTCAATACTCTCGCCCCATACTGTTGTCGCCAATGTGTCTGCCACAGGGATCCGAAAAAGCCGTTGTCTCCAAGATAGGGTTCTGAGATTGGCCTGCCAACGGCAGACCTGGGCCATATAGGGCCGGTGGCTCCGACATATCTGTTGCCATTTCGTCGGATCGGGAGGTCCTGGGCTTGGCGGGGTCTTCCCATCTGGTTGTTGCGCCAGCACAGAAAACTCTCCGCCACCCAGCGGTCTTCGGTACTGGCCGGCGCGATCAGAAAGCCGGTTATCACACCCTGGCGCGATACTGACACAAGCAGTTTACAGCCATAGTAAAAACGTCTGTCGCTTCCACCTCTTCCTATGGACGACTCGTCCCCAAACAGACGATGGCGGTCTCCTCGACACATCCGAGCCAGAGGCACAGGAACACTGTCTATCGCCTGGTAGGCTGAGCCATAGGCTCCCAGTTCCTCAGCCACTGCCTCGGACAATGCTATAACGACTCCACACAGGTCTCGACTGCGACGATTGAACGCGCTCTGAGTGAGCATGTTTGGAAAGTAGCCTGTCCAATGCTCTGACACATGACGAACGAAAGCGCGCTCAGAAGTCCCAAACCACTGACCGCACAGAGTCAGAGTAAGAACCTCGCTGTCAGACAGTTCAGGGCGCCTGCCGGGACGAATCGGCTTGCGGCAGACATAATATCGCTTATAGAGGTCGTCAACTATCGTGTACAATGCGGTCAGGAAAGCGTCAAGGTCTAAGGTCATCGCCAGCCTCCTTTTGTCGGGTAAGGCCAGCGTACACCATCCCTTGACGCTTTCCACTTTCTTCAGTTGTTAATATGCATCACCCGTCTCAGGGAGAGGGCTGGTGTGAGGGTGATCCACACTATTTCGTCTACGGGATGTCCGATAATGAAAAGACCCTGCTGAATCTCCCCTTCTACTACACAAATATACCTCCAATGCGCTACAATGTACGCATGATGAACAACTTTCGCGACAGACTATCCATAAACCCGACCTTATCAATCATGTTCCCCTCCGCGAGAAAAAATTGTCTTAGCTATAAACGCTGGTGAACGCTGGGTGAAAACTGCCCCAGCATCCCCCCAGCGTCTCCCTGTCAATCACCCAGCGTATGCCCAGCGGATCACTCGAAATTATAAACCCAGATATATGCAACCACGTAGATCTAGCTTTTCTCTCATGTTCGAGCTAATTCGACCGCGCCGGCTGATTACTGACTTTGAAAACACCCTGGAATTGGCATTCCTGATTTGACATCAGGACCTGTTCAACGTTCCCGTTTCTTAGTACCATTTCCACCTGAATATGCCATACACCGACTATTTTCCGTCATTCCCGCGCCCCTACCGTCATTCCCGCGAAAGCGGGAACCCCGAAGGGCTCGCCGCTCGGCAATCCACCTGTCCGGCATGAACAAAGTAGCTGGATCGTCAATCCCGCCGTGTGAGATGAGACATTAAAATTATGCCAAACGGGATAATGGAAAGACCCTGAGCCGGCCGCGTGCCCTCTTGTACATACGTTCCGATTTGGCTACAATGACCCCATGGCTTGCCACTACGAAACTTTCGACCGGACACTCGGCGTCCAGGACCGGCGACTGGGCTCCGAAAACCATAAAGGACAATGTATAGCTAGCGTGGCCGGGAAAATTTTTCCTGTCGATTAGCTACAAATGCAGGTGAATGCAGGTCAAACCTTGGTTCAGAACCCACCTGTTAGGTCACCAGTTAAGCCACCTGTTCCACCTGTTATATGACCTGGACGATATAACCGAAAATATATAAGACCACTGAAATTTAGATACGATTGTCCTGCTTCGGCGAGCGGTCTGCTTGCCATTGCCTCATGCCTTGGATATAGTACGGACAACCTTTCAGGAGGTGCCGCGCGAGCAGCAGCGACAGGAGATACCATGGCCCAGTCAGACATCAAGCTCATTGCCCATCTCATGCGGCGGGCAGGGTTCGGCGCTACGCGCGAAGAGCTTGACGCATACGCCGCGAGGGGCTACGAGGCCACGGTAGAGGACCTGCTGAACCCAAAAGATACTGAGTGGCTCGGCGACGATATGGTCAGACGCTTCGACCTCGAGGCATCCGGCATGATAAACGCGCCTGGCTCCGCCCGGAACTGGGTCTATCGCATGATTACGACGAACGCGCCTCTGTTGGATAAGATGGCCCTCTTCTGGCACGGTATATTCGCTACGGGTGTCCCGAAGGTCATCAACGGCAGGGTCCTCTACGACCAGATAAACACGTTCCGCAGGCACAGCATGGATAGCTTCGACTCCATACTGTTGAGGCTTGCGAAGGATCCGGCGATGATCGTGTGGCTGGACAACCAGGACAACCACAGCGACGCGATCAACGAGAACTGGGCCCGTGAGCTGCTTGAGCTCTTCTCGATGGGAGTCGGCAATTACACGGAGGACGACATAAAGGAGTGCGCCCGGGCCTTTACAGGCTGGACCATCGGCAACACAGAGTACATGATCGTGCGTTCACAGAGGGACTCGGACTGGCCGTATGGCCGAATCGCCTACCACTTCGACTACCGTCCGGAAGACCATGACGACGGCGAGAAGACCTTCCTGGGACATCGAGGCGACTTCAACGGCGAAGACATCATAGATATCGTATGCCGGCAGGAGTCCACTGCGCGTTTCATCTCCAGGCACCTGTATCACTTCTTCGTCGCGGATGAGCCGCCCGTTCCAGCATGGCCTTACACTCCTACGAGAGACCCGGAGGCTATTGACATCCTCGTTCGCGCCTACTTCGACAGCGGCTACGACATCAAGTCGGTCTTGCGGGCGCTGTTCAACTCCGACTTCTTCCGGTCGGAGGATGTGCGGTACAAGAAAGTCAAGGGTCCCGCGGAGTTTCTGGTGAGCGTGCTACGAATGACCGGAGAGTTCGACATGCCGCGCAGGGATATGATCCCAAGGTACAGGCAGAGCGTGTGGATGGGACAGGAGCTCAACAATCCGCCAAGTGTAGAGGGCTGGCATCAGGGCGCCGAGTGGATAGATACCGGCACCCTCTTAGAGAGAATCAATTTCGCGTCAGAACAGTTCGGGGACGCGAATAAGCCCGGCGTCAGCGCAATGATCCACAAGATCTGCCAGGGAGGTACTGAACGACTCTCCTCAGAACATCTCGTAGATCGCTGTCTGGATGAGATGGGCGCCTTTTCAGTAACCGATGAGACGCGCGACACTCTGGTCCGCTTCGTCGAGGGTGACCACGGCCGTCAGAGCGTGGAGCATCTGCTCAGGCTCTCGGCCTCCACCAGAGAGTTCCAAATGGCCTAGACCCTATGCTCGAGTACTTGCAGACCATTGGCATCGTCGCGATGGAGGGACGCGGCTTCGAATATCCCACCGACACGGTCGCGGCGCAGAACGGGCGACTGTACGTGCTCAATCGGTCCAGGGACTTCGGAGAACGCGGTGTGAGGGTCACCGTCCTTGACTTGGATAGCGAGTACTACGGCACATTCGGACACCTGGGCGAGGGTGACGGACAACTAATCTCCCCCACGTGCGCGGCCGAGAGCAGCCAGGGACACATCTACGTCGCTGACGATTACACACACCGTATCACCGCTTTCGACTATGACGGAGGCTTCGTCTCCAACTGGGGTACCCACGGCACGGCTGAGGGCGAACTGAACGGTCCGTCTGGGGTTGCCTTCGACCTCGACGACAACATCTACGTCGCAGACACCCACAATAATCGCATTCAGAAGTTCACGTCCTCGGGCGCCTTTCTGCACGCCTTCGGTTCGCCGGGGTCCTCCGAAGGGCAGTTCAGACTACCCTGGGGGTTGACCGTCGCTCCCAACGGAGACCTGTACGTAGCGGACTGGGGAAACGACCGGATACAGCGATTCTCGACCGAAGGCGAGTTCGTCGCGACCTACGGCGCGTCTGGTCGGAAAGCGGGTGAACTACGACGTCCATCCGGGGTGGCCGTAGATGAGGACGGCCTTATGTACGTGTCCGATTGGGGCAACGAGAGGGTGCAGGCGCTCGATGGCGACGGAGTTCCGCTTCAGGTTCTGAGGGGTGAGGCAACCCTGTCTAAGTGGGCTGCCAGCTTCATGGAAACCAACCGCGAGGAGGCGGCGGCCAGGGCCTCCGCCAACCTCAAACCCGACTTGCCCAATGTCTATGGCGAGGACCCGCACACCCAGTCCGCGCATGTAGAAAGCCTATTCTGGGCCCCTATGTCCGTGAAACTCGACGATGCCGGGCGGGTCTATGTGACCGAGGCCAACCGCCACAGAATCCAGATATACCAGCGGAAACCTCCTCTCTCCTGACAGGAAAGGCATATTCGCCGCCTCGGATCAGGTGACTCTACACTTCGGAGAGAATCATGCCGCAGCATTACCCCTCTCTCCCCACCTGTTGTCACCACACAGCCCTTCGTATTAAGATGCGACTGAGGCAGGCGGACACGATTATCTGAATCGCGTGTGTGCCTGCGGTTGCTGGAAGTGTGGACACCGCGGCTTCTTATGAAGTCCGCCCTATTTAAAGACTATCTCAAAACCTTGAGTCTATACCATCGGCGATACTATATCAGTGAGCACGCCAGTTGAACCAAGGCAAGGTAGTTCCGCGCCTTCTTCTCATATCTGACCAGGATGCCTCGACTCTTCGAGAGCCAGCCCAGCGTTCTCTCCACCACCCAGCGACGCGCAGGATAGCGTTTCTGCCCTGATGCGTCCAGTTTCTCCTCCACCGATCCGCCGGATGTGCGACTCATATCCGTACAGCGATGCTGCCCTCCAACCTGTGGGGTTGTCATATCCTTTATCCAAACACAGGTGTTGAGGACGCTTTCTGCTTGGAGCGGGACGCTCAACCACGACAGATTCCAGAGTCTTCTCCAGCAGTTTGGTATCGTGGACATTCGCCGCTGACACCACAATGCTCAATGGACCTCCCCCTGCTTCCACAAGGATGCTGCGCTTGGTTCCGGGCTTGCCTCGGTCAGTTGGGTTCCGTCCGACCGCATCCCCCCCCATACGCGCTTTGCCCATCGCAGCGTCCGCCGACTGCCACTCCCAGTCCACACCACCCAGCTCATCACAATGGGACTGGATAACAGCCCAGACTCTGGGGAATACTCAGGCCGACTCCCACCTCTGGAAGGTGCGATGGATTGTGCTGTCATCACCGAGATAGCTGGGCAGCTTGTTCCACTGGCAGCCGGAGCGCATCCGAAAGATGATTGCGTTCAGCATTTTACGAGGGTCCGGTCGCTTTTGGGGGATCGAGTTCTCCAAGCACCACCTCAATCTCATCCCAAAGGTCATCCGGCGCTTCCCAGATCGTATCAAGTGTATCTTGTCTGGACATATTGCGTGTTCCACCTCAACTGAGTTCTGGTTACAGCTTACCCGAAGTATTGAATACTGACCATGTTTTGAGATAGTTAACCCGATGTGCGGGTTTATGTTCAGTTCACCAATTTAGATATTTGCAGAGGAGGATTACCCTGAGCCTGGTTCAACATGAAAGCCATGGTGTGGCTGAGCGCTTTTCTGAGCAGACGATTGCTCAGATGCCACATATCCCTGGCCCACACACGCTTGATCAGGTAGCGGTCCACTAATTGTCCGAAGACCGTCTCTATCCTATAACGGAAGCGACTGATCGTCGCACTTCTGCGCGGCCAGGGCTCGGAAGAAGCTCTTTTGAACTGTGCTTGAAGATTAAGCCCATCTCTATCCAGTTCCTCTTTGAGTCTGGGACTCCAGTAGTTTCGGTCTCCCAACATGGTTCCGCGCCGCCCGTTGACCAACTCGGGAACCACAGCTGTCTCATGGACTTGGGCAGGCGCTATGCCGAAGCTGACTATCACACCCGGCCACGCCACCAGTGCGTGCAATCGAAAGCCGTAGAAGGTCTGGCGCGCAACGGTATCGTGTCCAAAGCCGGCCTCACCCCTGAAGCGCTGGCATCTGTATGCGCGAGCGAACTGACAGACAGGGACAGCGAAACTGTCAACCAGTTTCAGAGAGGGGTCGTATCTGACCTGTTCAAGCATACGCTGCCATATCATCTCCTTGACGCGCCACAGATTGGCCGCCTGTCTGACGAATGTGGTGCGATGTATCTTTCCCATTTCAGGGAAGAAGTGCGAATAGTGTCTGCGGAAGTAGTCATAGATGGCCTTGTCCTGGTTCAGAGACAGATACTCTCCTACTATCTCCATGGTGAGCGTCTCGCTGTCTGAGAGTGCGGGCGCAGGCCCTCTCTGTCTGAGGCGTATTGTTCCAAAAAGCTGTTTCATAGTGTCGTCAATAATGCAGAAAACGGTTATTATGAAGTCGTCCAGGTCCATGGCGTCATCCTCGGAGTTTGATGCAACCCTATTAGAGACGCTATGACTTGGACTTTCAACTGTTTCTATCCTTTATCCAAAAACTTGCACACGGGGTTAGTTACTAACTGATGTTACGCAGATAGAGAAGGAGCTGATATTCTTGAGGCATGAACAAAGAACTGCTTGAACTGTATAGCGATTACCTGCTGAGTTCGTTTGGAGCCACCACGGCGACAGGTCTGTCCGCGATGTTGGGAGGCGAAGTCAGCCATGACAGGATAACCCGTTTTCTGTCCGGGGAGGTCTATGACTCTCGAACCCTGTGGAAACTGGTCAAGCCAATGGCTCGCGCCATAGAGAAGTCTGACGGGGTACTGATATTCGACGACACCATACAGGAGAAGCCTCATACGGATGAGAACGAGATAATCAATTGGCATTTCGACCACAGCAAGAACCGAAGCGTCAAGGGCGTCAACCTTCTCAACTGCGTTTACCACGCCGATGGAGTCTCACTGCCGGTGGCGTACGAGATAATCCGCAAGCCGATAGTGTTCACAGACAAAGACAGCGGTAAGCAGAAGCGCAGGAGCGAGGTCTCAAAGAACGAGTTGATGTGTCGGATGCTGAGAGTCTGTGAGAACAATGGTCTCAGGTATCGGTATGTTCTGGCGGACAGTTGGTTTTCGTCCAAGGAGAACATGAACTTCATACGGCGAGACCTCAAAAGACATTTCGTTATCGCGCTGAAAAGCAACAGGACGGCGACATTGAGCCATGAAGAGAAACTGAAAGGCGGATTCGAGCGGATAGATACGCTTGCATTGCCGGAAGGCGAACCTGTGCGCGGCTGGCTGAGAGGACTGGACTTTCCGGTTCTTCTGATTCGCCAGGTCTTTACGAACAGAGACGGAAGCAAAGGTACACTGTATCTGGCTTGCAGCGAGTTGGACGCTGGAGGAGAGGCCATCAAAACGATCTACCACAAAAGGTGGAAAGTTGAGACGTTTCACAAGACGCTCAAGAGCAACGCCGCGCTTGCCAAGTCGCCGACCAAGACGGTTCGGACACAGAGCAATCACTGTTTCGTGTCCATCTACTCGGCCTGTCGTCTGGAGTGGCTGAGTGTGAGGCATAAACTGAATCACTTTGCATTGAGAACCCAGATGTATCTCAAGGCTGTCCGATATGCCTTTGACGAACTGCAACTCCTCAAGGCTGCGTAACATCAGTTACTAATAACTGAGAACTAACGACTGACAATCGAAAGGCCCTGCGCTTAACACGGACGTCGTAGCCAATGCGGGCGAGAGCGACTACAATGAGACCGCTTTGATAAGATGCTCCGATACATCGCTTGCACTCGCGTCCGCCGCTGCCTGCCGGAACTCCAACGGTTCGGCGCCCGCTTACGCATAGACTCCGACGTAGAGCGGCTGTCATCCAAAGCCCGACAAGCCAATGCCGCAACTTTAACATTCCAAGTCTGATCTGAGAGGAAGAAACAATGGCAATCAATACGGCGAAACAGCGTATGCTGGAAGGCGAGCCTGCCTTCGGCGCAGAGGTCAACCTTGGCTCGCCACTCTCGGCGGAGCTGCTGTCTCCACTGGGGTTCGACTTTATCCTGGTGGACAATCAGCACGGCGCATGGGACGACGACAGCTCCATGAACGCTTTTCGGAGCATCGGGCTGGGTGTGGCGATGCCTATGGCGCGGGTGCGCCGCAACGAGTTCGGAGCAATCGGCAGACTGCTCGACCGCGGCGCGATGGGCATAGTGGTTCCGATGGTCAACTCGGTGGAAGAGGCGCAGGCCGCCGCTGAAGCCGTGCGCTACCCACCTGTCGGAGGGCGCTCCGGCGGCGCATTCGGAACAGGGTTCCTGGGCGACGGCTATATGCAGTGGGCAAACGATGAGATATTTCTGGCCGTGCAGATCGAGACGGTCGGAGCCGCCGGGATTGCCGAGGAAATCCTCGCCGTCGAGGGTATAGACGGCTGCTGGGTGGGGCCAGGCGACCTCAGTATGTCCATGGGCGTTGACCTCGCGGACACCGCGGGCTGGCAGGCGCACGACGACCTCATCGTGCAAGTATTCGACGCTTCCAGGCGCGCCGGGAAGATACCCGGAATCTGGACGCCTAACGCATCGGAGGCATTGCGCCGCGCCGAACAGGGCGGTCTGTTCCTCACCACCGGAGGCGATGCCCCCTGGGTGGTGGAAGGCGCTCACCGCACATTGCGGGAGCTTGGCAGATAGGCCACCTGACCGGAATGGCGTGGGAAGGCGGTGGCCGGAAGTTTTTCACGGCGACACTCTGTCCATCTGTGTTATGTTAATGCCCACACGAAGGAGGCATCACTATGGCCGGAACAATCTCGTTGGAAGAGTTTCGAGTGCTGGCAAATCGCGCTGGGCTGGAGCTTAGCGACGACGAGCTTGAGCATCTGAAACCGATGTACGAGCATTTCCTGGAGCCGGTGGCCCAGATGAACGCTCTGGAATTGGACGTTGAAGATCTGGCGGTTGTATTCTCGCCGGGCTGGGATCCGGAGGTTTAGCCATGACCACAGAACTGCACTACCTGACAATCGGAGAAGCGGGCGAACTGCTGAGAGACGGCGGGCTTTCGCCCGTTGAGCTTACACGCGCCTTCCTGGAGCGCATCGAGACGCTGGACGAGACGCTGGAATGTTACATCACGCTGCTGCACGACAGCGCGATGTCGGCGGCGCGGCAGGCAGAGGCCGAAATTCTGCGCGGCGAGTACAGGGGGCCGATGCACGGCATACCCATCGCGCTGAAAGACCTATACGACACCGAAGGGGTGCGAACGACGGCCAGTTCGAAGGTGATGGCCGACAGGATACCGGACGAGGACGCGACCACGACGGCGCGGCTGAAGGCGGCGGGTGCAATCCTGCTGGGCAAGCTGGCGATGCACGAGTTCGCCCTGGGCGGGCCGGACCCGTCCAACGGTTTTCCGCTGGCGCGCAACCCATGGAACCTCGACCACATCCCGGGCGGTTCCAGCAGCGGCTCGGGCGCGGGCATTGCGGCGGGCCTATGTATGGGAACGCTGGGTTCATGCACGGGCGGCTCGATACGCGGCCCCGCATCCTACTGCGGCATCGCGGGCATCAAGGCGACCTATGGGCGCGTCAGCCGCTATGGTGTGGTGCCTCTGAGCTGGACACTCGACCACTGCGGCCCGATGACCTGGACCGTCGAGGACTCGGCCATCATGCTTCAGGTCATCGCAGGCTACGATCCCAAAGACCCGACGACCAGCCGCGCGCCGGTTCCCGACTACACCGAGTCTCTGAGAGAGGACGTGCGCGGACTGCGAATCGGCGTGCCGAGGCACTTCTTCTTTGCCGACGACCCCCGCATAAACAAAGACACCCTCTCCGGTGTGGACGACGCGCTGAAGGCCCTGGAGGATATGGGCGCTCACATGGAAGAGGTGAACATTCCCATGCTGGAGCACGCGGGCGCGGCGCAGCCCGTCATCATGCTCAGCGAGGCGTTCGCCTATCACCGGAACAGCCTTCGCGGCAAGCCGGAGCTTTTCGGAGAGATGGTCAGGGCGCGCTTTCGGACCGGCGGACTGTTCGCGTCGTCGGACTACGTGCAGGCGCAGCGTGTCAGGAACGTACTGAAACGCCAGTTCGCGCAGGTGCTGAGAGAGGTTGACGTGATAGCGTCGCCCACGATGTCCAATCCCGCGCCGCGCTTCGGCGAGATGGACGCCATGACCACATCGAGGGTTCCGAGCTTCACCGGCCCATACAACCTGACCGGGATGCCCGCGATTTCCGTGCCATGCGGCTTCACGTCAGGCGGGCTGCCCATCGGCCTGCAAATCGCGGGCAAGCCCTTCGACGAGCCGACCGTCTTCCGAGCCGCCTACGCCTACGAACGGCATTCACGCCTGTACGAGACGAGGCCGCCCATGACTGAATTCGCTCAAGGGTAACCATTTCAAGCACCTCGATAGTTAGGAGATAGAAGATATGCCGGACCTGGTACTGCGTACTTCCATTGGGAACTACGGCCATACGACGCCGCTGAAGGACGGAACTCTCACTTCCAGGATGTTCGACATGGAGCACATAGAGATCTCTCCCGTGCCCATGATATTCCGCCGCATGGTGCGCGGTCTGGAATTCGACGTTGCGGAGATGGCCCTTGCGACTTACTTCTGTTCCCGCGCTCACGGCAAGCGCTTCACCGGAATCCCCATCTTCCTGACCAGAGATTTCTATCACGGCGCGCTAATGTACAACAGGCGCAGCGGAATCGAGACGCCCAAAGACCTGGAGGGACGGAAAGTAGGAGTTCGCAGCTACACCTTCACGCCGGGCGTCTGGACGCGGGGCATTCTGCAGACCGAATACGGCGTTGACCTGAACGCGGTCACCTGGGTCTTGTCGGGTGACGAGCACGTGGAAGAGTATGTAGCGCCGTCCAACGTGGTATCGTCGCCCAACAATGACCTCGGCGCCATGCTGCTTTCCAGGGAGATAGACGCTGCTATAAGTCCCGGGCCGGTTGATTCGCCGGACATCCAGCCCCTGTTTCCGGAGTCGCAAAAGGCCGACGACGCCTGGCATCGCAAAACGGGCGTCTATCCGATAAGCCATCTGCTGGTGGCGAAGGATGCCACGCTGGAGTCGAATGACGGCCTCACGTCCGAATTGTTCGACCTGTTCAACGAAGCCAAATCACAATACCTCTGCAGCCTGCTATCCGGGGATGCTACGGCTCCCATGGACCGTGCGTTGCTGAAAATGGCGGAGATAGTGGGGGACGACCCCATACCCTACGGTTACGAAAGCTCGCGGAAGACGCTGGAAACCTTCATCGGCTTCAACGTTGAGCAGGGAATAATCCCGAAGGCGGTTGATCCCGAAGAGATGTTCCGGCCGGAGACACTCTCACTGGGCTGACGGCCCGCGCCGCACAGGGCATAGGCCGCCGCCGAGCCGAGTTCTCTATGCTCCGGTGTCCACTCACTGCTTTCCCACAGCCTGCTAAGGATGCGCGGGCGCGCCGTCTTGGCGTTCTATCACGTCCTTGTTTCCCCAGCGATATGTCTGCTTGCCGCGTGAATCGCTCAGTTCAGGTGCCCCCGAAGCCTCGGGTCGAGATAGTCTCGCAGCGCGTCTCCCAGAAGATTGAACGCCAGTATTGTAATAGTGATTGCGACGCCCGGGAATATCACCAGCCACCACGGAGGCTGGAACAGTTCATTGAGAACCCTGCCCAGCATATTTCCCCACGTCGGTGTCGGCGGAGGGACTCCCATGCCGAGGAAACTCAGCGCGGCCTCCGTGAATATAGCCGACCCAAGACCCGCGCTTGCCACGACAAACAGGGGCGCAAAGCATTGGGGCGCAACGTGACGCACCATGATTCGCAACTGCGACGCGCCGACCGCTCCGGCGGCCTCCACGTACTGGGTAGAGCGAGTCGAAAGCGCCACGGACCTGATGACCCTGGCAGTTCCCGGAATTCTGATAACCGCGATTGCGATGATGATAGTGACAAGGCCCGCGCCGAGCGCGGCCAGCAGCAGCAGCGCGAGTATGATAGTGGGGAACGCGATGAACATATCCACCATACGTTGCGATACCAGGTCGAACCTTCCGCCCATGTATCCCGACATTACTCCCCAGGCGCGTCGCCGATGAATACTGAAACGAAGACCACCAGCAGGGTGATTCGCGCACCAAATATGATTCGGGAGAGGCTGTCCCTTGCGATGAAGTCCGTGCCTGCCCAGTGTTCCATGGAGGGAGGCTGCTTCAGGTTTACATAGAAAAGCTGATCTGGATCATACGGAGCCACAATCTGCGGAAACAGGCCCACTAACAGAAGAAGCGTGAGAAGGATCAGCGAGACGGAGCCGAGGAATGAGGACCGTGCGAATCCCAGCAGGCTGTCGAATGGCTGTCTGCTCGCGGACGCCATAGCCACCATGGCGCTCTGCGTTGACCCACTTTTCCCCTGTATCGCCACTGCCTGACCTTCCTTCCGATTTTATAGCGCCGTAACTATTCGTACCTGATCCGGGGATCAACCAGACCGTAGATGATGTCCCCGACCAGGTTGATAATTACGTACGCTACCGCGAACAGCAGCACCAGGCTCTGTATTACTGTCCAGTCGCGCGCCTGCACCGCGTAAATCAGGCTGTACCCGAGGCCCGGCACCGAGAAGGCGCGCTCCACGGCTACCGAGCCGCCCAGAGTCGCGCCCAGATAGAGACTCGAAAGCGTGATGGTGGGCAGCAGGGCGTTTCGCAGCGCGTGCCTCACGATCACGGTCCTGTTCTCCAGCCCCTTGGCCATCGCAGTCCGAACGTAATCCTCTGTCAGCACCTCCAGCATACCCGACCGAACCATTCTGGCTATGATGGCTCCGAAGCCTAGTCCCATGGCCACGGCAGGCCCAATTGTCATCTGCAAGTTAGTCCACGGAGATTCCCACAGGGTGACGAGCTCGACGGGCGGTCGCCAGTTCCATATGAGAATGGTAGCGAGGATCATCGCCAGACCGAGCCAGAAGTTGGGCACGGCCATAAGCAGGGTCACCAGACCTCTGACTCCGTAATCAAGAGACGAGTTGCGCCATACGGCGGTCACTATTCCCGCCGGAAGGCCGATAGCCCACGCGATGAGCAGTGCCATCAACGATATCTGGAGCGTAATTGGGCCTCGCCTGATTACCATGTCGGCTATGGACTTGTCCTTCTGCCAGAAAGAGTAGCCCAGGTCGCCCTTAACGACGTCTCTCATCCACACCAGATATTGGATGACCAGTGGCTTGTCATACCCCAACGAAGCCTTCACCGCCGCGAGTTCCTCGTCGCTCAGTACATAAATCTGTCCCTCGCCGATAATAGACCTCAGTGGGTCGCCGGGAATTACCCGCATGGCGAGGAATATCATTACGGTTACCCCGAACACTGTCGGAACCGCCAGCAGCAGCCTGCGCGCTAAGTAAGGTCGCATATGTTCTGCACCGTCATTGTCCTGTGTCGCGCGCGTACCCGCCTCTTGAGATAGCAGGCAGCGCGCGCGACTTTATTCTATTCCGAATCTTCGGCGCGGCAGAGCGGATTCGCTTCCAGCTCCAGGTACTCTCCCGGCACGCGCTCCCTGAACAGGAACGCGCCTGTTCCGGGAGGCAGGTTCTCGCGCACATTCTGGTTATGCGCGTCCAGGAAATGCTTCGGGTACATGACCGGGTAGCCGAAGTGCGGGGCGGCGCCCAGCACGTTTACGAACCACGGCGTGGGCCTTACCAAGTCGAACGCGACCTTGTACGTGTCGAGCAGTCTTATATCCTCGACAGGCTCGAAGCTCTGCCTGATCGAGCCTGTAATGACCCCCTCTGGCGGGTTGAGAATTCGGTCGAATGTGCCAATGACGTCCAGCGCCGTGAACTCCACGCCGTCGTGCCATTCGGCTCCCTCTCTCAGAGTGAACGTGTATGTAAGCCCGTCGTTGGAGACCTCCCATCCGGTGGCAAGGTCGGGAACAATATCACGCTGCCCTTCTCCCACGTTCCGGTATGTCAGGTTGTTGTACATATTGGTGATGCCGGTATATACGGGCGCGCCCTAGTGCAGGTCCCAGTGCGCCATCTCGACAGGTCCCCCCATTCTGACAATACCCCCGCGCTTGATGGTGGACTCGCGCGCGTGCATCAGGTAGCCGAACTTGGACGGTTCCATCTTTATCGGCTCAGGCGTCGCCTTCGACTCTATCCTGACCTCTCTGACGACTTCCTTGATTACCTCTTTCTCGACAGTGACGACCTTTTGGACCGGCACCTCCTTGATTGCCTCTTTCTCGACAACGACGGTCTCACCCGGGACCATCACCTCTTTCTCCACCACCACCGGCTTCTCCACCTCTACTATTTTCGTTTGGACCTGCTGCTCAGCAGGCGCGCTGCTGCACGCGACCAGAGCGAGCGCCGCCAGCGCTATCAATAGAACTACCAGTCCAATACGAGCCTATGTTTGGACTTCGCGAAAGCCTACTTGCATTGCAACCCTCCTTAGAGTTGTGGGGAGATATGATTCTTTCCTGAGCGAGTTTCACGCGGCGAAGATACCGCGCAATTGAAGATGTCCTGAGGACACAGGTTGAAAACTCCTGGAAAGACTTACTTCGCGTGAAAAATATTTCACGCTCCAAATTAGGGGGAGCAGTAACACCGCGACAAATAACTGTCAATTGGGGAATTGCTCGCGAGCGATTCATGTCTAACAGCGCACGGAATGACTCTGATAGACTGGAAAAGATTTCGACCCGATGCGCGCGGCATCATAATCGAGGAGTGTGAACAGTGCTCATAACGACTACGGACGACATACCCGGCAGGAAGATAGCCGAAGTGAAGGGAATGGTGCGCGGAAACACCGTCCGAGCGCGCTCCATCGGCAGAGACATAACCGCTGGCCTCCGCAACCTCGCGGGCGGGGAACTGCCCGAGTACACCGAATTGCTGGTCGAGTCCCGCGAACTCGCTATCCGGCGAATGACCGAGGAAGCCGAAAGCCTGGGGGCGAACGCGATAGTGGGCGCCAGACTTACTACCGCCTCCATAGCACAGGGAGCGTCCGAGATACTCGCGTTCGGCACCGCGGTCGTCCTGGAAGACTAACGAATGCCGGAATCCACGCGGACTTACGCGGATTCGACTTCTATCAGCAGGCGGCAGTGGTCGCTCGCGCCCCACTCTTCGACCGGGTTGAGCGCGCTCACCCGGACGCTCTCGTGGAAGCCGCGCGAGGCGAATACGTAGTCGAGCTGATTCTGGGCGGCCGCCGGGGACTGCCTGGTGGTGTAGTATGTAGGCACGTTCATGGTGTCCGGCGGCAAGCCCTGTGGCGTAGGATACGCCTTTCTGCCCGACGGATACTGGGGTCCCAGAAACTCCATGCCGAGCGCGTCCATCCTGTCCGTAACGGTCCGAGCGCGAGCCGGATTCTCGAGCCTGCTGTCCTCCGTTGCGCCGTATATCATGTTGAGGTCGCCCGCCGCCAGTATACGGTGTGTGCTGGGGTCGGCGCTGCCGATGAACGCCGACAAGTCAGAGATTATGCGGTGCGTCGATCGGTCGGAGTAGATCGACGCATACTCGCTGTCGGTGGTGGACGGATGGACTTCCAGCCACCGCGCATACATGGATACCGCTATAAACTCATCCTGTCCATCCTGCGGGATGACGCGCGCTACGGCGATTATGCCTATGTCGCTTACCGCAATCTCATCCTTATCTTCCCATCCTTGATGTTGAGGCATAACCGGCTTGAACCATTCCACCTTAACGCGGTCTGACAGCCGCACGATCATAGGGAAACGGTCATACTTTTGTGGATCCCATGGTTCCCACGGATCACTGCCAGACACCTCTATGTGAGGCGCGACATCGGGCGGCACACTGCCCATCTCCTGCAACAAGGCGATGTCGGCGTCCATCTGCAACAACTGACGCCACGGCTCCCAGCGCTTGGCGATGTTCCAGCTCACTACCTTTATCAATTTAGTTGGCCTCAACAATCATAGACTTCTTCTGGCGGGAAGCAAAGATGAAACAACGCTGCGGGTCAGCATTACAACTGTTTCACGCGCCGGGTATTGCGAATGTGGAGTCGTTTCATACCCCGAAGTATTCGCGGACGGCTCAGAACACGTACTCAGGCCCTGGCACGTACTCGAACCTGTCGAACACGTCGTCCCTGAGCGTGAAGCCGAGCCCGGGCGTCTTGGGCGCGTACACCGTCCCGTCCCGAATGTCGTATGGCTCGTTGAACAGTTCGTTCATCATCGGCATATAGCCCTGGCTGACTTCCAGAACGTGACAGTTGGGAGCGGACATCGCTACATGGATGCTGGCCGCGAACAGCACGCCCGAACCCCATGCGTGCGGCGCGAGCCTGATGCCGCGCGCCGACGCCATCGCCCCTATGCGGCGTATCTCGGTAAAGCCGCCCGCCCTCGCTATGTCCGGCTGCGCTATGTCCACCGCGCGGTGCATGAACAGGTCCTCGAAGTCGAAGCGTGTGAACTCCCTTTCGCCCGTAGCGATTGGAATTATTGTCGAACGCCGAACCTCGGCCAGTCCCGGGTGATCGTCGGGCGATATGGGCTCCTCGAACCACGCGAGGTCGTACTCCTCCAGGCGGCGCGCGAGCCGTATGGCGGTGGACACGTCCAGCGACCCGTGAGCGTCTATCATCAGCTCCACGTCGTCTCCGATGCCGCGCCGCGCCGCACTCACACGGCGGACGGTGTTCTCGACCGAAAAGCCGTCCCGTCCGACGACCCGCATCTTGACCGCGCTGAACCCCTTGGCCGCGTACCCGCCCATTTCCTGCTCCGCCTCGTCTCCGGGCGCCCATCCTCCCGAACCGTAGCCGCGTATCGAGTCGCGCACCGCGCCCAGGGCCTTATAAACAGGTACGCTGAGCGCCTGAGACTTCACGTCCCATATAGCTATGTCAACGCCCGCTACCGCCTCCATCGTGACACCGCGCCGCCCGTCCGCGGGCTGCGAGTGTCCACGCTCCAGCGCGGGCTTCCAGCGGGAGCCGTTGTACATCTTCTCCCATAGAAACTCCGAGTACATCGGGTCCTCGCCCACCAGCGCGGGCGCGAGGTCGTACTTGACGATGGCCGAGACGGTCTCAGGGCTTCCCAGGGAAGCCCCCATACCCGTCAGGCCCTCGTCCGTATCCACCAGGATGAGAACCGCGTCGCTCTTTACCTTGGTTCCAAGATCGGTGCGATGCCGCCTCTCCGCAGGAATAGGATCAGACATCGGTATGGCGCGAACGTCTGTTATCTTCACTGGTTTACTCCAACATGAATAGAAGTTCCACGCAGGGGGAACCCGATCCGGTTGCTGAACTCGCCCCGGAGAGCGGCTAGACAGGGGTCAGGAGTCAGTGACTATCTCAAAATCCGTCAGGTCAGGCGGGATTTCATCCCGCCGTTCTCTCCCGCGAAGAGTTCTGAGATAGTCTCTTTCCTTATGGGGAAACGTCCACTTGCTTGCGAGCGGCCCTGTAAGCCTGGGCCATCTTTATGCCCTGGCGTACAATCTCCTGCTCCTCATCAGTGAAGTCCCCCCACTCGTACTGTCGGAAGAACAGGCGAAGCGCCGGGTCTTCGACCTCGAACACCTCTTCGCGGCCCTCTATAAGCCACTGGACAGAGCGTCCGAGTATCTCCGCCGCATTGGGGATCTGCTCGGCCGACAGGCCGATCTGGCCCGCCTCCACCTTCCATGCCCAGTGCCGTCCAGACTTCCCCATGAGCTTGGAAAATTCTTCCTGGCTCATGGATATAGCCTGCCTGGCCTCCTTGACTCTAAGTCCGATTTGTAGCTTACGTCCACCTACAATTACAGGTTGCGGCATTATTACCAGCCTCATATATGGTATGGCTTACATAATACCTTGTTTTCTACAAAATTACACTGATACATATGTTCTTATAATTACGGAGGGAGAATAAGCCTGGGAAATCCCATTCTCCCCTCGCATTTCGGTCATATTCCCTTGCTGACCACCTGTACCAAAACGCCTATAACCGTCGTTACGACCGCCCCTATCCCGGTTAGCAGGATGCCCTGCAGAATCTTGATTATCCGGTCGAGCTTGCCCTCCAGAATGTCGGTGTCGTTTTCGAGCATGGCCAGGCGGTTTTCCATTTCCATGTGCCTCCGCTGTTCAAATCGGCTGGGTAGTTGTCTCATCGCTTCATCCTTCCAAACTTAAGGTTGTATTGCCCCGGCACGGACTAAACACCGGCGCGCTCTTCAGAAGATCGAGTATCGTGTAAGCGTTCATGTACAAAATTCTTCGTGCTGTGAACCGTGTATCGAATGCCTGAAGAACGGGCGTCAGACCCCCGAATCCGGCAGGCCGCGAACACGGCCCGTCCCGAATCCAGGCGTCCGGCGCCCGCGACCCGACTCTTACGCTACGCCCTTGATGTTGTACTGGAGAGCCGTGTGCCTCGCCCTCGAGCGCGTTCCACTCCGCTCGGTCAGCCCGTGTCGGAAGCTGACGGTTACCACCGTCTGCCGCTTCTGCGTATCGCGCGCCACGTCCACTGTGAGCTGCCGTTTGAAGCCCTGCGCCCACTGTGAGCGGTTCAGCAGCAGTAGACGCCCCGTGTCCGTGTTATTGCCCGCGTCGGTAACCTTGCCGTCAGCGTCCGCCAGCCGCATATGCTCCGAGACGATGACGGGGATTCCCTCCACAGCGCCCAGCATTCCGGTCAGCAGTGTGGCGTTCGGCCCCAGTTTGTCCATCGTTCTGAAGGCGTCCACCGACTGCGCGCGGATGAAGGTGTTCACGTCCATGACCCAGGCCAGTTCGGACGGGCGAACGCCGTACCGCCCCATCTTCGCCCTGATCTTGTTGAACATATCCGCCGAAACCGCGTCGTTATGGTTGTTAGCCATATCCGTGTTATCCACCAGCGGCAGGTGGATCAGGCCGTCGTATCCCACCAGCCAGTGCGCCTTGCCCGCGGTGTTGCTCCTGACACTCGCGCCGTCCGCGTTGATGTTGTTGGTCTGCGTCGTGTCCGCGTTCAGGATTATGTCGTCCAGAACCTCCGCGCTGCTTCGAACGAGGCTGGTCCGTATCTCACCCAGCAGCGACGGCAGAACGTTGTCCTCCTCCAGCGAGAAGCTGAACGGCACCTGCGCCACGAGTTCGTGCGCAGTGAGCGTCACCTTCGACGTGCCGGGCGCGGACGAAGCCGCCGCCACATTCTCCGCGCCGGGGAAGAAGTTCACGTCGCCGAGCTGTGTCGGTATGTCGAACGGCTGGCTGGGCATCGGGAACGCCGGTATGAGTCCCGCGACCAGCGTCCGCAGACTCACGTCCATCCACAGCTCAGCCCGCTCCAGCGTCGGAACCAGCTCGTCGCCCGATCCCACCGTGGTCGAGTCGAGCGCCGCCCGTATCGCCACGTCCCGCAGATGCGTCAGCATCGGCAGAATCACCTGCCGGTACTGGTGTTCCGGATCCCGCGCCAGCGTTCCCGGAAGCGACTCCTGGACATACGCCTTTCGCAGACGCCGCTCCATGCTCTGGAAATGGCGGTCCACATCGTCCGCGCCGGTCCCCGTCCTCAGCGAGCGGGTGGCCTCCCGCAAATGCTCCGTCCAGCCACGCGCGTGAGGCGCGTCCGGGTCGTCGCGGTGATTCTGAGCCACCACTCGCATGATGCCAACGTCCAGCGGGCTGTACCCCGCGAACCTCCCGTCTCTCACCCTGATGCCGCGCTCCGCGCCGTCCACGCGAGCCACCTCCGCGCGCCTGCGCTCACGCAAACGCTCCTGCATCCTCCCCACATCCAGCCGCAGCCGCTCGTTCTCATCCTTCAGCAGCGTCACGTCGCCGCCCAGCTCGTCAGTGCGCTCCTTGACGAAGCTGCCGATCTCTCCGATGCTCCGGTTGATAGCCTTGATCTCTTCAATCGCGTTAGTCATCTGTCCTGCTCCCTTCTGGGTTATCTGTTTACGTCCGTCATTCGTTCCCTGAAATCCGCCAGCAGTCTTCGGGTTTCGTCCAGGTCGAACGCGGCCCTGTCTCGCCGCGACTCGCCTTCCTCTCCCCGGTGGTCGAATATCACCGACTCGCCGCGCTCCGTCCCGTCCGGGGTCGGCTCCAGCATTGCCCTCACCACCCGCAGATATACGTCCCGCAGCGCGTCCGGGTCCGCCGGAACGGCCACGATTGACCACTCCAGCAACTCCGACCGCACCGCTCTTACGCCACGACCGGAGGGCCGCGTCTCAACAGGACGCCAGCCGATGGAAGCCCCGCGCAGAAAGCCCTGGTTCCATGCGTTCCGCACCCGCTCCGCGAATGCGTCCCCCGCCAGGAACTCGAAGTCCGCCCTGATATGCCCGTCATGTGTCCGCGCCAGCCGCAGCGTCCGGCCAATCGGCAGCCCGCCCGCCTCCGTTCTCCCCATGTGGTCATGGGCATACAGCACCACCGGGTTCTTCTCGTAGTTGGAGAAGTCCATCCCGTCCAGATCCACGCTCAAGCCGTCCCTGGACAACTCATTGGCGAATATCGTCACCGAGTACACGTCCCCGTCAACCGCCCTGCTTTCGCCGATGGCCGCCGCCGACCTGAAGGCCGAGCCGGTATATCCGTCGTCGCCTCCGGGCCGCGCGTTGGCCTCCGCGCGCCTATCCTCGCTATATGTGCCGTTATGTGTCATAAGTCCTCCTTATCCTTTCTGCCAAACTAATCCTGCTTCCGTTTCAGGCCATTTACGCGCAAACGCAAAACGGCCCTCCAAGGCGATTCACTTCGCCAAAGAGGGCCGTTTACAGACCTGGCTGGGACGGTAACCCCGTCGCTATTCGATTGTTGCGGCAATCCTGCCGCCGCCGCCCGATTTCCCATCAGGCAACTAACTATGTCCTATATAATAACGAACAACAGTGCGTATGTCAAGAGCAATTTTTCAACTGCGCGCATCTGACTCACTGCCCTTCCGCTTGACCACCGCCGCGATGTCCGCCGATTCGACTCGATAGACGTCAAACTCCCTGATGTTGTTATGCCTCATACCAATCTGGTATTCAATGCCGCCCCGATGCTGAGGGCTTAGACGACTGTCGGCCTTCACATCGTCGTTCGACATTACCCAGTAAACAATCCTGTCAACCCACACCCCGATAAAGACAAACACGTCGCAGATGTCCAACTTTAGCTGCTGATAATTCATCCAAAATGGAGAATCGCTTTCCCATGTGAGCGCTCTGCTTACCAGTGAGCCTCTCAGATTTGCATTGAAGGCCCGAGAAGATTTCACTTCGACGCGAAAACCCTCAACCCAAAGGTCG
Source organism: Dehalococcoidia bacterium (assembly GCA_965197685.1). Classification (GTDB taxonomy): domain Bacteria; phylum Chloroflexota; class Dehalococcoidia; order Lucifugimonadales; family UBA1123; genus VXRN01. The sequence goes on along the minus strand of CBDANP010000005.1, from coordinate 307,569 downwards.
TACTCGCCGTCGTAGTTTGGGTCCAGTGTCTTGTTCGGCTTCTGAAATTCTGAGTCCAGGTCCAGCAGATGCCTTTCACCCCAAGTTTGACCGAAAGACCTGGGTGAAAGCTCGAACAGTTCGAGATACTTGTTGGCGGACACATAATTCGCGCGGAGCTCCTCGTATTCGCTGAAAGACAGAATCCCCCTATCAACCAGAAACGTTATGATGTACTCGTACTCATTGAACGGAAACGCGGACACCAGCCCGTGAAGACGCGCCCGAAGCAGTGATCTGTCTTCATCTTCCATTGACAGGACGATTCGGTCCAGATAGTCGCGTAACTGCTCTTGATTCACCTCGATTATGCCCCGCCTTTATCCTGACCGATCTCAGGAAACGGACTCCGCCACTTCCAGCCCGTTTCTGCGGTCTCCCTGTATCGCTCCAGTCGCCTGATAGCAATCTCAGCGAAGACCGGATCAATATCGCACGTGAACGCTCTTCGACCGAGTTGCTCAGCCGCGATCAGCGATGTGCCGGAGTGCACGAATCCATCAATAACTGTATCATTCGTGTCGCTGCTCGTCTCTATGAGTCTTCGTATTGCCGCAAGGGGCTTCTGCGCGTAGCAGCCCGGAACATTCTCCTCCATTCGATAGAAAACCTGCTGAACATCCACCCACACATTGCCCGGCCGGATTGTATCCGACCTGCTCCGTTCCATATTCTCGGTCACACGACCCTTCACTTTCTTATAGTAGCCCCGAAGTATTTTCGGTATGTCCGTGTACACCACCCGAAAGTCCGGTCGCCCAATCGTATAATGCAGCAATTCCTGTCGCACCCACATCCAGTTATCCTGAGTGCCGTACCCTCGCTGGTTCCGAACGGTGATATAGTTCCTGGGCGTGAGATCGGTAAAGTCGCGCATCATAACCATCAGGTCCGGCAGAGGCTGGAAGTTATCTCGATAGTCTGCCCCGGTCCAGCAGTAGAAGTGGGCGTCCTCGGCCATTACAGCCAGCATTGCACCCACCCACTTCCGAGAGAAGTCCATGTAGGACGTCAAATCGGTCTTGGAAAGGTTGCGAGTATTCGCGCTCCCGACCGTTATGTTATATGGTGGGTCATTGATAGCCAGGTCGGCCTTGGCGCTCCCCATCAGCGCTTGCAGGTCGATCGGGACCCTAGCGTCCAGAACGCCCACACGATGCCCGTGAACTGGGTCTTCCCAGACCTCTCCACGCCGAAGACGACACAAGGGCAGCAAATCTTCCCGTATCTGCGGATTGCTGTCGAGTCTCGGCAGCTGCTCAGACGTAGAACCTCTGCGCCCCCCCGCGCGGCTATTGTCTTCTGCGCCGGGCAGAAGCGCCGGTTGGCGGCTTTCTTGCGGCATTATCAGCCTCCCGTTTTCATTGTTCCACTATCGCCCCTCACGCCGTCATAGTGACCACCTCATAGCGCGGCATGTACCGATCCCGCGTCACCAGAACAAGGTCTTCGACCTGAGCCTGAGCCACCAGCATCCGGTCGAAAGGATCCCTGTGATGCAACGGCAGCCTGCCCGCCCGCTCCGCATGATCGAAATTCGCCAGAAGCGGAATATAGTCGCTATCCTCAATTTGAGAGATCAGGTTCTCCGGCGCGTCGAGCTTACCCAATGAACGCTTGATAGAAATCTCCCACACACTGGCCACGCTCACGAAAACTTCGTTGGCGGGATCATTTACCGCTTCACGGACCATCGGGTCCAGGGTCGGATTGTCCGAGATCAACCACAGGAGCGCATTGGTATCCAGCAGCAGGCGCAATGTTATGCCCTCACCTCATCATCCTCACCATCTGGTGGGAAGATGACCGAGTTGTAGAACGAATCTATTACATCCTCCGGCGTCTCATCGAAGTCCGGCGCCATCCATATCTTCCCCTTCAGAATGCCGACCCTGCGAACGGGCTTACTCTTATCCCTCTTGTTGCTCTGCTGACACGGAACAAGCTCCAAGTACGGCTCCCCGTCCTTCGTTATCACCACCTTCGACCCCATCCGCGCGTAAGCGCCCAGCTTCGCCAGCTGCGCCCCCGCCTCCTCGATATCTATTCGCATCTCGATAACCTCCCCGCTCTGCTAATCCCGCCAATTCCTGAACTATTCCGCCACCCCCGTATATTCCCGCGCCACCAGCTCCCAGTCTATCTCATACCCCAGCCCCGGCTCCGTCGGCGCATACACCACGCCCCCCGTCATATCTATGTCATTCACCAGGCCGTACATATTATCCCCCGTGCATGGGAAGAACTCGAAGAACTCGCAGTTCGGAACCGCCATCGTTATATGCAGATTCGCCACGTTATTCAGAGAATTTCCCCCGTGATGAATCTCGCACTTCATGTTGAACCCCTCCGCCAGGTGGCACAGCCGCACCATCGGAGTGATCCCGCCCGTAACCGCCACGTCCCCGCGCAATATGTCCGTCGCATACTGCGTTATCCACGAAGTCATTCCATAATAGCGTCCGGGCGCGTACTCCGTGGACATGATCGGTATGTCCAGCTTCTGGTGCAGCTTGATGTAGTTGTATATATCCTCCTCCACCAACGGGTCTTCATACCAGTAGTAATTCAGTTCCTCGATGGCCCTGCCCACTCGCATCGCGTCCTCATACTGGTACGCCCACATCGAGTCCAGCATCAGCTTCATATCGTCGCCAACCGCCTCACGCACCGCTCGGCATATCTCGATGTCATACAGCGGATTCCCGTGCGGATGTATCTTATGCGCCGACCACCCCATCTCCTTGAACCGGATCGCCTCCTCCGCGTACTCCTCCTTAGTCTCGTGATACGCCGTGCTCGAATACACCGGAACCGAGTCCTTGCAAGTCCCCAGCAGCCTGTGAATCGGCTGACCCGCAATCTTCCCGTTGATGTCCCACAGGCAAATGTCAATCGCCCCGATCACGTATGTCGAGACCGACCTGTTCATCTTCCACATATCCCACCATATAGCCCCGATGTCCTGCGGATTCCGTCCCATGACAATAGGCTTGATGAACTCGATTAGCCCGGGCGCGAAATGATTCGCCCCCACCCGCGACGACCCCAGAAAAGCGTTCCCTTTCACCCCCTCATCCGTCTCCACAGTAACAATCCCAAGCTGTCGCGTATCCCCGAACGTCGTCCCGACCCCCGTCCTCCACGGCTCCGACTTCCAGTTGAACATCTCCACCTTAACATTCGTTATCTTCATTATCTCTGCCCCTTCTCTCTATCCGATTCAGGATGCTTTCTATTCCGGGACAGCGGCATACTCAAATATCGCCCTGCCCACTGCCGCGATTCTAGGGTATGGACGCGGCGGTTTCAATCTCAGGGAGGGCCGCGCCGATGGTGTATAATCTGCACACTATGCCCTCCTACCCTCACATCCAGCGATACCGCGACGAACTAAGCCGTCTCGTCGAATTCGGCGGCTCGGATAACGAACTCAACATCCGTCCCGCCTTCCAGAATTGCCTCACCGCATATTGCCGCGACCACCGCGAGCGCCTCGCGATGGTTCCCGAACTCCGCGCCGCCAACAATGTCATCCCCGACGGCACCGTCAAAGACACACTCCGAATGGCGCGCGGATACTGGGAAGCCAAGGACTCCCACGATGACCTCGACGCCGAAATCGAACGCAAATTCAATCGCGGCTACCCGCGCGACAACATCATATTCGAGGACTCCCAGACCGCCGTCTTCATACAGAACCGCGAAGAGGCCATGCGCGCCGATATGTCCCGCCCGGGCGAACTCCACCGCCTCATACGCCGCTTCCTCGACTACGAACTGCCCCAGATAGAGGAGTTTCGGCAGGCGCAGAGCCAGTTTAAGAACGATCTCCCCGCTGTCCTGGCCAACCTTCGTGAGACCATCGAGGATGCCGAAAATCACAACGCCGACTACCGCGCCGCCGCCAACGATTTCCTCGAACTCTGCAAAGAGACCATCAGCCCCAACGTGTCCGCCGAGGACGTGCGCGAGATGCTTCTCCAGCACATCCTCACCAGGGATATATTCCTGCGCGTGTTCGCCGAGGACCAGTTCCACACCGAGAACAACGTCGCCCGCCGACTCGACACGCTCGAACAGACCTTCTTCACCGGCGACCTTCGCAGGCAGGCCATAGACCGCCTGCGCGCGTACTACGGCGCAATCGGCAGGGCGGCCGACGAAATAGCCGACTACGCCGAAAAACAGCAGTTCCTCAAGGCCATATACGAGGACTTCTACAAAGCCTACAACCCAGCCGCCGCCGACCGTCTCGGCGTCGTTTACACCCCGAACGAGGTCGTGGACTTCATCATACGCGGCGCGGACGACCTGCTGAAGAAGCACTTCGGACGCGGCCTCGCCGACGACAACGTACAGATTCTCGACCCCGCCACAGGCACCGGAACGTTCGTCACCAACCTCATCAACTACCTGCCCGCCGACAGGCTGGAGTACAAGTACCTCAACGAAATTCACGCCAACGAAGTCGCCATACTCCCATACTACATAGCCAACCTGAACATCGAATACACCTACAAGGAGAGGACCGGCCGCTACCTCGAATTCCCCAACCTCTGCTTCGTTGACACCCTCGACAACATGGATTGGCAGCAAGCCGGCGCCACCGGCGGAGTCGTCACCCGACAGGCCGCCTTCAACCTCGGCGGCCTATCCACCGAAAACTGGATGCGCGTCCAACTCCAGAACGAAAAACCCATCAGCGTCATCATCGGCAACCCACCGTATAACGCCAACCAGCAGAATGAAAACGACAACAACAAGAACAGGGAATACCCTGAGATAGACCGCCGCATACGCGATACGTATATATCCGCAAGCTCCGCGCAGAAGACAAAGCAGTACGATATGTACAAGCGATTCATTCGCTGGGCCTCGGACAGGCTTGATGACGACGGCATCATTACCTTCATCACCAACCGCGCTTACCTCGAAGCACGCCAGGATGATGGCTTTCGCAAAATCGCATCCAAAGAGTTCACCGACATCTATGTCTTGGACCTGGGTTCGGACGTGCGTCGTAATCCAAAAATCTCAGGCACCACCCATAATGTCTTTGGCATACAGACCGGCGTCGCCATAGGCTTCTTTGTGCGCGACAAGTCCAGACTCGGAAAATGCAATATACACTACGCCCGCCGCGAGGATGCTGAGCTTGCGACTGACAAACTCGCATTTCTGGATAGAGCCAAGCTGAACAGCCTTCCATTTGAGGACATTGAGCCCGACAGCAAGAACAACTGGCTCAATCAGTCTAATTCGGACTTTGATAGACTGATTTCTCTTGCTGACCGCAAGACCAAGCTCGCAAAGACAGCCAATGAGGAAGATGCAATATTCGGTCTGTATTCTCTTGGCATTGTTACTGCTCGAGACCAATGGGTTCACGATTTTGAAATTGAAAATCTTACGAAGAAAGTCAAATCATTCGTTGCTTTCTATGAAGATGTCCGTGCGGAACATGGTGGCAGGATTGTTAACAATGACGTCCTCGGAACTACAATAAAATGGACTCGCGACCTTAAACGGCAATTGAGTAAGAACGTACCCAACACCTTCAATGTATCCAACATTCGCGAAACGCTTTACCGCCCGTTCACTCGCAAATTTATGTATTATCACAACAACTTGAACGAAATGCAGTACCAGATGCCCAAGATTTTCCCCGATGGTGCTCGCAGTAAGAATAAAGTGATCTGCTTATCTGGTACTAGCTCCACTAAACCTTTCTCTGTGCTGGCTACCGACCGAGTGTACTCATACGATTTACTCGAGAAAACACAATGCCTCCCCCTCTACCGCTACACCCAAGACGGCGACCGCATATCTAACATCACCGACTGGGGCCTCCGGCGCATCAACAACCACTATCGCGAGAGTTGGGGCAAGGACTTCTCAAAGATATACCCCGACGGAATCTCCGCCGAAGACATATTCGCCTACACCTACGCCGTACTCCACGACCCCGTGTACAGACACGACTACCGCGTTGACCTCCTGCGAGAATTCCCCCGCCTGCCCCTCTACCACGACTTCGATACATGGGCCGAGATGGGCCGCGAACTGCTCGACCTGCACATCAACTTCGAGTCCGCCGACCCGTACCCACTCCAACGCCGCGACACCGACAAGCCCGCAACCCGCCCAATGCTTCGCGCCAACAAGTCGGACAAAGAGCGTGGCGTCATTGTCATAGACGACCAGACCACCCTGAGCGGCGTCCCCGAATCCGCCTGGCGCTACCAACTCGGCACTCGCTCCGCCCTCGAATGGGTCCTCGACCAGTACAAGGAAAAGAAGCCCCGTGACCCCACCATCCGCGAACGCTTCAACGCCTACCGCTTCGCCGACCACAAAGAGCGCGTGATAGACCTCATCAGGCGCGTCTGCACAGTCAGCGTCAAGACAATGGACGTGGTGGACGACATGGCCTACTGGGACGACCGGGGCAACCTCGTAGTCTTCGGCGACCGCGACAAGCACGAGTGGTCAATGATGGGCCTGCAAGCAATCCACAGCGAACCCGAAGACGAGGAGTGGCTGGCCGCATGGTCGGAGATGTAGTTCTGACGCCATACCCCTTCACGGATCTGAGTCAACCCAAGACACGTCCGGCGGTGGTTATCGCCGATGCGGGCATGAGTGACTGGATAGTCTGCCAGATAACCAGCAGAGCGTCGCAGAGCGTCTTGCAGATTGAGATTGGTCGTGGCGATATGCAGACCGGAAATCTTAGAGTAGTCAGCTACGCGCGGCCGGACCGCCTTATCACTCTCAATGACAGCGTGTTCCAACGCACCGTCGGTCATCTCACCAACACCAAATTAAACGAAATCCTGACCGCCGCGCGTGGTCTGTTCTAAATAGGAGACTGATTACAACAGCCGGAATTATTCAAAAAGTCTCCCAAGCCAATCCACGAAATTCTGACAGAGTGTGCCATCTACGTCCAAGTCCCTCGCCCGAATAGCCTGTCCCATAGCCTGGGGTCTTCTCTCGCAGCCAGCTCTCCGGCATGAACCTTAGCCCTCTGTGTTTTGTTCGGCGCGAACTTTCTATCCGCTGCGGGAATGCCATCAATATAGCTCTGAGACAACGGCCATACAGGGTCATTGCCAGGTTCATTTCAGACACAAAATTCTCAAGCTCACCCGTTGACAATTATCGGGCATCAACCAAATACCCACACGCCGCTTGTGATCCGAGGAATAATCGTGCCGTCTGGATTTGGCAACCGCGGCGGCATGAAACCTTCATCCCTGAAAGATTCGTTACAGCGTCCCAACGCGCCCTCAAGTCAGCATCGGCATCCACAACGATACCATACTGCCCGCCGGTCCGGATCCCTGACTTCCGTCGGATAGAGTCGAGCAACTGCGGCGCGCCTCCTTTGTCCAAAATGTGAAACTCAGGCACCAGCTGGTCGGTCAGATATGCGAAACCACATGACTGTCATCAGCACCCTCTACCAAAAGAACATGAAGTTGGAGACTCTGAAGGATAGCGATTCAAGGACTATCGCACCTCAATACCCTGCTCGGCGACAATCTTGAGGTCGCTCTCCGAATACTCTATCGCGCGAACCTCCTCATTCTTCCTGTGAAGCCGAATAAGGGACCCTTCCACCTCTTCAGACTCAGCCGCCGCCTGCGCGAAACCTCTAACGCAGTCCCCGCTATGGGTCGTAGCGAAAACTTGTACATTGTTCTCATACGCCTCTCTCAGAACCATCTTCCAGAAGTCGCGCTGTATCGAGTGATGAATCCCGTTTTCCACCTCGTCAATAACTAGAAACCCGTCCTTGCTGTTAGCGAGTGCCAGGGCAACGCCAAACATACGTACCGCTCCATCACCGAGACTCCTCAGCGGAACCGGACGATCTTCCACTTTGAGCTTTACGACGGCTCGGCGGCCATGAATTAAGCGTGGCCCTCTGTCATCGCCGATCATGGCGACACGTTCTACCTTATCTCTAAAGATCAGGTTAAGAGCGTGAATTGCCCGATTTTCATCGTCAGTGAGCGCCACCCTATCCCAGAAACGCGCCATGTCTGAATTGCTAGGCTAAACCTGGTCCCACAGTTTCACATAGTGTTCCAGACGGGAATTCAGTTTCTTCATTCAGAGGAAATCTACGCCGTCTTAGGCGAGGAAGACGATTTATCGGAATCTCTTGAACCGCGTGTTGGAATTCGATCCTGAGCGCACGAAAGTCTTCTTCTAAGAAATGCTCTTGGGAAAACATATCCGGTGATATAAATGATTTTTCACTAAACGGAATAATTTTAATGCTGAGGTGTAGGGATTCATTCTCTGGGCCTATTGAGATGTAAGTATCCGGAGACATCCCCCTACCATAGAAGAGACGCTCCAAATCGGGCGCAAGAATTTCGTCACCATCTTCATCGACAGTGCTGGCGAGTTCCTCACGGGTTCGTAGTATGTTGTTGAGAACAGAATAGCGTCCCCGCGCCGCATACACCCGGACAGCGTCAAGCAAAGTAGTCTTGCCCACGCTATTTTTCCCGGAGACTTGGGTCACGCGCCCCAACCGGGAAATAGAAAGGTCCTCAATCCCCCGAAATCCCTTAATCACAAGGTCAGGCAGATGCAATCCTCTGTCATCCAATATCTCTGTGGACATGAAATCACTCCCTCCACTACTGGCATTCATTATAATACGGAGCGGCAACCAACTCGCAAGCCGTCGCTCACCAAATCACACATATCACCCCAACCCAACCTCCGCCCGAGCCTCCTCCACAGTCATCACCCCCGCCGACACGTATATCTTTATCCGCCGCGCACGCTCAGTCTCCGACTCCCGCAAAGCCTCTATATTCGACGTGTCGAACTCCGCCACCAGCGACGGGTCCCCGAACATCGGCAGCAGATGTTCCCGCAGAGCCTCCTCGAAAAACTTCAGCTCCGGCACGATGCAAGTCTCCCAGAACATCCGCCGCGTCGTCTCGATATTCGCGTAGGTCGCCCTCTCCAGGTCGTGCAGCAGCGGCTTCGGCACGTTGAACGCCCGAGCCACATCCTCCACCGTCCAACGCAGCGTATTCAGATACTCCATATCCCTCGGAGAAAACCCGACCTGCGACGCCCTCATTCCCGGCCCCAGAATCCCCGGCCGCAGCCTGTTGCCTGGCCCGCCGTGCCGCGACTCCCAGTTTCTGTAGAACGTTTCCACCTGCGCGTCGCTGAATCCCGCCTCCGTCTCGAAAACCACCCCTGGCGCGGTTTCATTCTCAATCCCCGACCTGTTCCCCCGCAGCGCGTCCCGCCCCATGTCAACCGACAGCCGCACCGGCCTGATGGGCGACATCCCCGCGTACTCGTCCAGGGGATTGAAATACCGCAGCCGCACGATCTCATCCGCCGCGTACGGCACCGACCTGCCCGACGGCCCAGTGTACACATACCCCCGGATGTACTCACTCTCGTCCGGGACTATCCTCACCCTGTCCGGGCGCAGAGGCCACAGCTCGAAAGGAACCCCCGACTCGTCCCGCTCCACCGCCCAGTACGCCGCCCCCCACAGGTTCAGATACGTCTCTGTCGCCCGCCACAGGTCACCGCCCGTCCAGTGCGGGTTCACCCTGTCCAGGAGTTCCTGTGCCGGATGCTCATGTCCTACCCACTCCTTGCGCGGCTGGCCGTTCACACTACTCACCCGGTACACCTTCAGTCCCGGCCTCGACACCGCGTCCGCCCGCAGCTTGACAGCCGCGTACACCGGCACCGAGGTCACAAAATATGTCGCGTACTCATTCGGCATCCAGTCATCCCCAACTCCAACCCGCCCGATCAGCGAGTCCGACCCCTGCGCGGGCAGGGACGCGCCGTCAGCCCGCCGCCGCCCGCGCCCGAAGTGCCGCGACATCCATCCCGCCAGCCCATTGCCCACGCCGTTGCGTTCCGCTGTCTGTTTCATTCCCACCATCTCCTCCTGGTCTTCAGCTAATAGAATATATGTTCCATATCTAAAATAAAGCATCCGCCCAGTTGCGTCAAGAGGAACTTACACCCAAAACGGAGCGCAGTGTTGAAAAGAGAGCCAAGGCAGCCTGTAAGCCGAGTTCTGTATCCGCGTTAGCGGACGGCGATCATCTATCTGGGCCTGCCGTTGCCGACAGGCTCGAGCGGCCAACCCGGGGATAGGCCGGACACCATCATATCCCCCTATTCGGCCTTGCTTCGGATGGGGCTTGCCTGGACCCCCGCTGTTGCCAGCGGAGCGGTGATGCTCTTACCTCACCTTTTCACCCTTACTCGCCGAGAGCGAGCGGTATGTTTCTGCGGCGCTTTCCGTCGGGTCACCCCGCCCCGCTGTTAGCGGGCATCCTGTCCGGTGAAGCTCGGACTTTCCTCCACCCCGGCCTCGACCGGAGCAGCGACCGCCCGGCCGCCTTGGCTCACCCCAGTTTACAGCTATCGGAAGCATCTTGTCAGTCTCCACCCACTGCTTCCCCAGGGTCTTTTCGTTTTCAGGAGACAAGTTGATCAACGGGATGACCGTCCCCTCTCCCTCGATGGGCTGACAGGGGTAGGTAAAAGTGCACAGCCAAGTACGAATACCAACGTACAGCCCCCTCTCCCTCAGACGGGTGATGCACATTGTGTAAGTCCTTTAACAATTGAAGAGCGTAGCTAACGCCAGGTCAGGACGACCGAAGTGGCGATTCAACCATATGCCCACGTTGAGAGCGGCCACCTTGGCCGCCACTCGACTCAACAGTCCCCACTTGCTGCGAGCGCGTGGGAACTGAAGGCCAAACACCTCCTCCAACTGTCCATTGACGGTCTCCACCACCTGTTTGAGACTGCAATGCCGCCGTCTGGCCAGCTCCGACTCGCTCCCGACATAGTTTTTAGGGGTCAACACTCTCGCTCCATACTGTTGTCGCCAATGTGTCTGCCACAGGGACCCGAAAAAGCCGTTGTCTCCAAGATAAGGCTCTGAGATTGGCCTGCCAACGGCATATCTTGGCCATATGGGGCCGGTGGCTCCAACATATCTGTTGCCATTTCGTCGGATGGGAAGGTCCTGGGCCTGGCGGGGTCTTCCCATCTGGTTGTTGCGCCAGCACAGAAAACTCTCCGCCACCCAGCGGTCTTCTGTGCTGGCTGGCGCGATCAGAAAGCCGGTTATCACGCCCCGGCGCGATACCGATAAAAGCAGTTTGCAGCCATAGTAAAAGCGCCTGTCGCTTCCACCCTTTCCTATGGCCGACTCGTCTCCAAACAGACGATGGCGGTCTCCTCGACACATCCGAGCCAGAGGCACAGGAACACTGTCTATCGCCTGATACGCTGAGGCATAGGCTCCCAGTTCCTCAGCCACTGCCTCGGACAATGCTATAACGACTCCACACAGGTCTCGACTGCGACGATTGAACGCGCTCTGAGTGAGCATGTTGGGAAAGTAGCCTGTCCAATGCTCTGACACATGACGAACGAAAGCGCGCTCGGAAGTCCCAAACCACTGACAGCACAGCATCAGAGTAAGGACCTCGCTGTCAGACAGTACAGGGCGTCTGCCAGGACGAACCGGCTTGTGGCAGCCATAATGTCGCTTATAGAGGTCGTCAACTATCGTGTACAATGCCGTCAGGAAAGCGTCAAAGTCTAAGGTCATCGCCAGCCTCCTTTTGTCGGGTAAGGCCAGCGTACACCATCCCTTGACGCTTTCCACTTTCTTCAGTTGTTAATATGCATCACCCGTCTCAGGGAGAGGGTTGGGGTGAGGGTGAATGCCTACCCCTCTCAGCCCTCGATGGGAGAGGGTGAGGGTGATCCACACTATTTCGTCTATGGGATGTCCGATAATGAAAAGACCCTGACTGCTTCCCAACACGCGGCAGGCTGAAATAGGCGTACACGACTATCCCGCCTATCCCGAAATCCAGACAATACTGTGCCGAGCGACAATCACCGCATCGTCGCCCGCGACATGATCGTGTAGAACAACCTCTCGGGCAGTATCCGCGCAGCCACCGTCGCCACCCTGCAATCCACGCCCACCGGATGCCTCAACGACGGGCGCGGCGCGCTTATCACTCTCTCTATCACCTTCGCCACCTTTATCGGGTCCGAAGCCAGATGGTCGAACTGTCCATGACGCCGGTTGTACCGCCGGATATAGGGAGCGTATGCCAGCGCCGGGTCCTCAGACCGCGCCGCCTTCACCTCGTTCTTCTGAAAATCCGTGGCGAACAGGCCGGGCTCGATAAGGCAGACGCGTACCCCGAACGGCGCGAGTTCTATCCGCAGCGACTCGCTCATCCCCTCCAGCGCGTACTTGCTCGACACGTAAGCGCCGTTGAAAGGCGTGCCGATCCTGCCCAGAACCGAACTGATATTCACTATCCTGCCCGACCCCCGCGACAGCATCCCCGGAAGAACCGCCTGGATCATCCGCACCGCCCCGAAGAAGTTCGCCTCGAACTGCATCTTCAGTTCCTCGATAGACACGCTCTCCAACGGCCCCCACACCCCGAACCCCGCGTTGTTGACCAGCGCGTGAATGCTCCCGAACTGCGATACCAGTCCCGGAACCACAGACCCTACCGAGGCGTCCGAGTTCACGTCCATCTCCACTCCCCACACCCGCAGCCCGCGCCGCTCGGCGTCCTCGAACAAACCTGCCAGCCTGTCCAGCGAGCGGCTCGTCCCGATAACCGTGTACCCCTTCTCCGCCAGGTGAAGACAAGTCACCCTCCCAATACCAGCCGAAGCCCCCGTAACCAAAACCGTCTCAACACTCTTTCCAGACATCACAAACCTCCTACCCAGATCGAATATCCGGTTGATTCGCACACATGAGCTTGACATATATAGTATATTTGTTCTATCATCCTGCTGCAAACCAGATGGGTGTACCTCAGATTTCTACCATTTCATAACTTACCGCGCCTTGATAGAGCGAGAGCGGGGAGCATAGCGTTTCATATGTCCACTGAAAAGTTGGCGCGACCCATTCAGATGAACTTAGAACTGCCCATATTCATGCTAGGGACAAAAATGGCTGACACCGCTCAGACTATCAATTCTCACGCTCGCCCGGGCAATAGCGCAATCCGTCTTGATGCTAGTAACCAGGTCATTTGTGGCGACAACAGGGATGTTATCCTCAACATTCCGGACCGTTCAATTGATTTAGTCGTGACTTCTCCACCTTACTTCCAGCAGCGCGAATACTCTTCGCCGGGTCTCGGCAACGAAAATACTCTTGATGAGTATCTCGACAACATCACCGAAACATTACGACAAATTATGCGCGTAATGAAACCCACGGGAAATATCGTGTACAACATGGGCGACAAGATAGTCGCTGGCAGTCTTCGTCTTATCCCTTACAGATTCGCCATCAGAGCTCTGGACGAACTCGACCTCCGGCTTGTCAACGATATAACCTGGATAAAACGAAATCCAACACCTCACCAGTTTCAACGCCGCTTGACCAATAGCACCGAACCATTCTTTCACTTCGCGCTGGGCGGTAAGTATTACTATGACCGCTCGGCTTTTCAACCCGATAAGGAAAAGACGCGCCGGAGCAAACCAACCAGCAAATTGGGAAGCAGGTACAGAGACCTCATTGAAACTGCCGACCTGACCGGCGAACAGCGAGCCTCTGCCCATAGGGCCCTGGATCAGGTTATTGCGGACGTCCGTAATGGTGACATACACAGCTTCAGAATGAAAATTCGTGGAATCCACGCTCCCGCATACGGCGGACAGGACGGCGGGCGCAAAATGCACATCGAGCGCGACGGCTTCACAATTATCCGAATCTCAGGCCGCAGCATGAAGAAGGACATAATAGAGAGCCCCGTCGAGAGCCTTCCCGGTAACGGACACCCCGCAATCTTCCCCGTCCGTGTTGTCCGAGAGATAATACGCCTTCTATGCCCTCCGGGAGGCCATGTCTTGGATCCTTATCTCGGCAGCGGCTCGACTGCTGTCGCTGCCATCCTTGAGGACAGAAACAGCATAGGCATAGACATCAGCCAGGATTACTGCAACGCCGCGCTGGCCCGGGTAAACGTCACACTGCCCGAGCGAGGTACAGCCAATTGAACCCACGCGACACTCTTGATAGTCTGTATGGGCAGGCCATGACTCTGTATGAAACTCAGGTTCAGCCGCCTCCTATGGAAGCGCAATACGAACAGGATTGCCAAACCATCATAGACAGTCAGGACGGAAACCGCGGCGTCCTCGCTGTCCTGATCACCCTTCTTCTCAAGAAGATTCTTGATCCCGACCAGGATATCCGACTGCATCAGGCGCAAATGGAAGGCGGCTTCAGCGGCAGAGGCTTGGACACTTCAACAATCACTCCTTTTATGAAAGACATGAGCTTTCCATACATGAGCGAGTCAGGTTGGCTTACAAGATCTCTCGAGCAACCTCTGCCATACGACCTTGACTACCCCGGGAACTTTAGGAACGTCGGGGTTAAGAACGCCTTCCTCAGTCTCATTGACGGAGTGCAGCGCCACGACCTGCCACCCCAAGACGTGCTTGTCCGCATATTTACTGGTCTGATCGAGTTCAGAGATAGAAACGCCAACCTCGTTCTGTCAAGGCCCGTCAACCTCTCGGTATCCGAGGCAGTTGAGAAAGTAAAGAGGCATCACGGTATCCAGCTTCAGGGAGCGGCACGGCTGCCGGTTCTCTCCATACACGCTGTTTTGAGCATATTGACCAGGGAACTGGATAGATATCAGGGCTGTGCAATCCTGCCACTGGAACATCACACTGCCGCCGACACCCAAACTAACTTGATTGGCGATATACACATTGTTGATTCCGATGGCATCCTATTCGAAGGTTACGAGATCAAGCACAATATCCCCATAACCTCAAGCATGATTCAAGACTCGTTCGAAAAACTCCGGACCACCCCTGTCCGAAGATTTTACATATTGACCACTCACAGCCGTGATGACTACTCCGATTTCGACCCTGATGTTCAGCGGGTTGCTGACTCTCATGGCTGCCAACTGATACTGAACGGCGTTGACCGAACGCTGATGTACTACTTGCGGCTGATTAGAGACACCCGCGAGTTCATACACCAATATGTTTCCAGTTTAGAGAGCGACGCCTCTGTGAATTTCCATCTGAAAGAGGCTTGGAACGAAATCGCCCAAACTTAGAGAAGGTTTCCACATGATTCTCATACGCCGAAACCTCCTGCCGGTTCGCTTGCAACCAACTTGTCCTGAATATAGTCAGGATCAACTCCACGGCCTTTCAATTATCGCAAACCCAAAGCCCCACATTATTCGTCATTCCCGCGAAAATTATCCGGCCTGCTGAAATTCGGATGCGCTTGCCCCGTTACTTTAGCCAAGGTCGCCAACCAAAGTGATACAACTCCATAAACAAACACTGGCGCCTTTGCAAAGTCTGCCTCGGCTTCCCTTCTGCTATACGAATATGCCTCCAATGCGCTACAATGTATGCATGAAAAACAACTTACGCGACAGACTATCCATAAACCCGACCTTATCAATCACGTTCCCCTGCGCCAGAAAAAATTTGTCTTAGCTATAAACGCTGGGAAACGCTGGGGAACGCTGGGTGAAAACGGCCCCAGCGTCCCCCAGCGTCTCCCTGTTGATCGCCCAGCGTATGCCCAGCGGATCACTCGAAATTATAAATCCAGGTATATGCAGCCGCGCAGATCTAGCTCTTCTATCATGTTCGGGATGATTCGACCGCGCCGGCTGATTACTGACTTTGAAAACGCCCTGAAACAGCCGCCACGCTTACCCTTCGGCGCGCACCCGATTATGATAGAATTTCTGGACATACCTTTCCGCGCCCCCTATCGAGCGCGAGAGTGAGTCAATTCGATTTCATCGGAAAGGAGGTCTCTGAAGTGGACATAAAAATTTACGCCAGAAACCTGGACCTCAACCCAAATGCCGAAGCATACGTGCAGAAGAAGTTCAACCGTGTCCTGCGCCACCTGCCCAACATGGACGACGCCAAGCTGGAGGTGTCCCGCCGCTCGTCCCGCTCGACCGGGGATCGAGTTCACGCGCAGATGACCCTCAAAATCGCCGGATACACCCTGCGCGGCCAGGACAGCGCTGTCAACCTCTTCGCCGCCGTGGACGCTGTGACCGACATCGTTGACAGACAGATACGCCGCTTCAAGGGCAAGGTGTACCGTTCCCAACAGGGGAAAAAGTTCCGTGGCGGACTGCGCGACATACCCCTGGACGCCATAATTGACCTTCCCGATTCCGCCCAAGAGGAGGCGATTGAAGACATCGGCGAAGTCGTCCGCACCAAGCGTTTCTCCATGACCCCAATGTCCGTTGAAGACGCCATCCTACAGATGGAAATGCTTGGACACACCTTCTTCCTCTTCTTCAACACCGATACCAACGAGTACAACGTCGCATACCGGCGCAACGACGGCGACTACGGCCTTATCGAGCCGGAACTGATATAGCGCAGCCTGAAAAAGATCGAGTCAGAGGGCCGCTCCCCACAGATTGGAGATACGCATGACCACCCTCCAGGAGCGCGACCCCCGGGTCGCCGGCGCTATCCGGAACGAGATACGCAGACAGCGCGAGAACGTAAACCTGATAGCGTCCGAGAACTACGCCAGCCGCGCCGTCCTCGAGGCCCAGGGGTCCGTCTTCACCAACAAGTACGCCGAGGGATACCCTGGAAGGCGTTACTACGGAGGATGCGAGTTCGTGGACGTCGTCGAACGGCTCGCTATCGAGCGGGCGAAGGAACTCTTCGGTGCACAACACGCTAACGTCCAGCCCCACTCCGGCGCCCAGTCCAACATGGCCGCCTATTTCGCCTCCCTCGAACCCGGCGACACCGTCATGGGCCTTGGCCTGGACCACGGCGGTCACCTGACACACGGCAGCCCGGTCAACTTCTCCGCCAAGCTCTACAACTTCGTATCGTACAGCGTGGATAGGGAACTGGAGACCATAGACTACGACGAGGTCGAAAGACAGGCCAAAGAGAGCCGTCCCAGGCTCATAGTGACCGGAGCCACCGCCTACACCCGCACCATTGACTTCACGCGCTTCCGCCGCATAGCCGACGAGGTTGGCGCGAAGCTGATGGTGGACATGGCCCACATCGCGGGCCTCGTTGCCGCGGGCGAGCATCCCTCCCCCGTCGGAGACGCGCAGATCATCACCTCGACCACCCACAAGACGCTCCGCGGTCCCCGGGGCGGCATGATTCTTAGCAGCTCCGAAATCGCCCGCGACATAAACAGCGCCGTATTCCCCAATACCCAGGGCGGCCCGATGGAACATACCATAGCGGCCAAGGCCGTCGCGTTCGGCGAGGCGATGAGCGAAGAATTCGTGGAATACCAGCGCCAGGTGAAGTCCAACGCCGTCGCCCTCGCCGATACCCTCGCCGAGGGCGGACTCCGACTTGTAGCCGGCGGCACCGACAATCACATGACCCTGGTTGACCTCAGACCTCTCGACATAACCGGCAAGCAGGCCGAGGAAACGCTCGGCAGGGCGAACATCGTCGTCAACCGCAACGCCATCCCATACGACCCCAAGCCTCCCAGGACAGCCAGCGGAGTCCGGCTGGGCACCCCCGCGATAACCAGCAGGGGATTCCGGGAGCCGGACGCCCGGCGTGTGGGCGCACTGATCCTCGAGACTCTCGGAGACATCGGAAACAAATCCGTACAGGCCCGCGTGCGAGAAGAGGTTATGGAAATGGTCAAGTCCTTCCCCGTTCCGGGCATTGACTTCTGATCCCCGAAAGCCCCGCCTTCCCGAAATCGGCCCCGCCGCCTCTGGCGAACGTAGTTCCATTTCCATCTGAATATGACAGACACCGTTCATTTTTCGTCATTCCCGCGAAAGCGGGAATCCAGGCAGGCTGAGATATGGCAGAAATACATGGAAACAGTACTAAGCACTCGGCCAAGGATAGTGTAGATTAGTTTTCAAGCGGCGGAGTTTGAATCAGGATTTGCTGGATTCGTAAGATTATCAGAATATGAAAGACGGGTACTATGCAACGCTCCTGCGACTGTGAACATTAACTCAGACCAGACGCTTAGTACCAAGTCCATGTAATGTTGGTACAGGCAATACTTACGATTCATAGCTTTGGCTTCGGGTAGATACGGTTGAGTTTCACACGAGCGTCCTGAGCGGTAAATCGCCAGTCAATGATAGAGCGAGATTCGTTGCGCTCCCCTTCGAGCGCTGCAACCTCTCGCCTTAACTCCGACTCATCGCCGATTCTACGGCTCAGACACTGCCTGCTGAAAACGCTGAACTCGATCTCAGCCATATTCAGCCAACTCCCATGCTTTGGAGTGTGGTGGAACTGTAGCCGTCTGGCTATGCGACGCGCTTCAGATGGCTCGAACGCCTCGTAGAGCGAGCCGAGCTTGTGAGTATTGAGATTGTCCAGAACCAACCGGATTACACCGGCGTCGGGATAGGCCTCATCCACCAGCCATCTCATCTGCTCGGCAAAGTCCACAGCGGTACGGCGCTCGGTAACCTCCACGTGTCTCCACCCTCCTTTCGGTTCGCACAGCATGAACAGATTTCGAGTGCCGTTTCGTTCATACTCGTAGTCCTGGCGTTCCAGCCGCCCAGATGCTGCGGCTATCGACGCTCTCTTATGTCGCACAAGCTGTTTGGACGTCTCGTCGAAACAGACCACCGGACGCTCCGGGTCATACTCATCCTCATACAGGTCCAATACATCCTCCATACGAGCCACGAACTCACCGCTCACCTCAGATATACACCACTCTTTCTTCTTCCATGGCCCTCAGTTCGTTTTTTCAGTGTCAGACGCACCGTCTCACGAGCGATGGAGTCGGTTAAATCCAACTCCACCACCTTGTCGGCGAGCAACTTCAGTGTCCAGTGCGCGTGTCCTTCGGGTGGATCGCTGCACGCTATGGCTACAAGGTGCGCTTCGGCCCGCTCATCCAGCTTGTGCTTCTGACCGGGACGGGGACGCTCGTTCAGGGTGCTCTCCAGTCCCTCCTCACAGAAGCGTTTGAGGAAGCGTTCCAGACTCTCGCTGCTCGGCGCATTCGCCGAGTCGGAAGCGTTGACAGCGGCAAGCGCCGATTGAGCCTCCCGTATCGTATGCAGCAGAGATGCGGGGTCCAGTCTCGCCCGACTGTCCAGCAACCTGCGCTTCGTCTCCTCACTTACGTCATCACGATCCAGCAGACGGTCGCATGGTGTGGCCGGCTTCTTGTAGCGCTTCTTCACACTGCCGCCGTTTCGACTCCGCTCCAGCAGCTGAAACGAGGGTTGGATCGGATGCTTCCCACACCACGATCAGCGCCTGTCGCACCGCCTCGTCATAGATGCGTTGGCCCCTGGGAACGGTCCGTTCAACTGCTTGTTCGCACTGCCCCAGGAGGCTGACGGCATACTTTCGATGGCAACTCGCGATAGCCACGAACTCGTCGAGCATCCTGCTCTTGTCCTTCTTCGAGGCTTCTCTGTACCGACTGCGATTAGCCCCGAGTACTTCTGTCCTCGTCGCTGCGCTGATGTCTCCGACCATTTCCATGCCTCCCTGGATTTGGATAACACCCATTGTGAGGCAACGACCGTTCCTCGGTAACATTTACATGAGGCAATAGCTTCCGGTCGGTAACAATTTTGTTGAGGCAACGCGCGGCAAGAATAGTTGACGGGGATCAGCCCCTTCTCGTCCCAGTAGGTCGCCCGGTTGCCGACGGGTCTACCCTGGATTCTCACGGCCTCGGGTCTACTCTGTATCCCTCCGGAGGCGCGTCGCTGATTCTGCTCACGGATGCGCTGACGCCTGGCCTTGGACTGCTCCCACTCCCGGTCCTACTGTCCGCGAATGGCCTCATTGTTGGCCCGACTATTGCGGACCGCGCCGCGCATCATTATGCCGAGACCCAGGAGGACCAGCAATATGAACCCCCACACCACAACATTGAAGGCGCTTCCGGCACTCATGCCGCTGACCAACTGATGCGCTTCCCGGTTTTACGCCGCCGTGAACCCCCCATCCACCACCAACTCCGCCCCCGTTATGTAGGACGCTTCGTCCGACGCCAGGAACAGCACCGCGTAGCCGACCTCCTCAACACGCCCCTGACGGCGCATCGGCACCGATTCCACCATACCGCTCCGCATATCCGGATCCCTCGCCGCGCTGGACGAGCGCATCGGCGGCATCGCGCCCGGATGCACGGAGTTCACCCTTATTCCGTCCTGCGCGTACTGCACCGCCGCGGACTTCGTTACTATCCGCACCGCGCCCTTAGATGCGTTGTATCCCATGTGTATCACATTCTGTCCGACGATGCCGCTGATAGACGATATATTCACGATGGAGCCGCCGCCCGCCGCCTGCATCTGCGGAATCACACTCTTCATGCCCAGGAACACGCCTTTGGCGTTGATGTCCATGAACGTGTCCCAGCCTTCGGTACTCATCGAATCAGGGTTGTGCGTGCCGCTGATGCCGGCGTTGTTCACCAGTATGTCCAGCTTGCTGTACCGCACCAGCGTCGCCTCGACCGCCTCCTCCCAGTTGGATTCGCTCGTAACATCCAGCCTCGTGAACACCGCATCGCCGCCCGCCTCGGCTATCTCCGCCTCCACCTGTCTGCCTTCCTCTTCCATGATGTCGGCGATGACGACCTTCGCGCCCTCGCGCGCGAAAATCCTGCACTCTTCAGCGCCCATTCCGTTCGCGCCCCCGGTGATAATCGCAACCTTCCCTTCGAGCCTCATAACTCACCTCGATGTGTCTTTACTAGCGTATGTTGTCGTTCAGCGTTCTTACAAAGTTGCGTGTTTCTGACACTTGCCGCCGTCCGTCGCCTCTGTTTTCGTCGGGACTGTTCGAGCGAACTCAACCCTCTGCCGTCAATGGCGGTCTCAGGGAGTCGATAGAAGAGTCGGACCAGTTAGACGAACGACCGGTGAAGGTATGGGATGCCGGTTCACACCGAGTACTTCTCCACCGCCTCGGGGCTGAGTTCCAGCCCAAGCCCCGGCTTGTCCGGGTACGGAGACCACATACCGTTCTGATGTTCAGGAAACTCGGTGTACCAGATGAGGTCGGCCTCGTGCGCTACTTTCAGGTACTCGACAACTTTTAGATTAGGCGTCGCACAGCAGAGGTGTAGATGCACGAGTTGGACTCCGTGCGGCGCCACCGGCAGGTTGAACGCGTGCGCCATATGGGCAACCTTCATCCACTCCGTAATCCCCCCAACGCGCCCAACATCCGGCTGAACGATGTCAGCCCCGCCCCTTGAGATCAATTCCTTGAATCCGTATTTCGTGTACTCGTGCTCGCCGGTCGCCACCGGTATCGTGGTGGAGGCCGCGATTCTGGCGAGCCCGTCTATGTCGTCCGCCAGGACCGGCTCCTCGAACCAGCCTATCCGGTACTGCTCGAACTCCCTGGCCATGTAGATGGCCTGTTTGGGGTGATAACCGTTGTTGGCATCAATGTAGATGGAAACCTCGTTCCCCAGCGCTCTTCGGACAGCAGCGACTCGTTCGATGTCCTCCCGCTCTGACCTGCCGAAGTCCTTGCCCACTTTGATCTTCACACGCTCTATACCCTGTTCGACCCATTCGGTGGTCTCAGCGATCAGCTCGTCAACCGAAAAGTTGGTCCATCCCCCGGAACCGTAGATTGGCACCGACTCCTGGAATGGCCCCAGGAGCTTGTAGAGTGGCAAACCAAGCGCCTTCGCCTTCAGGTCCCAAAGGCCAATGTCCACGGCCGATAGCGCACAGAAGGCGATGCCCTTGCGTCCGTATCCCCTTACACGCCAGAACATATCGTTCCAGAGCTTTTCGATGTTGAACGGGTCCTGTCCGACCAGAAGATCCTTCAGGCCGCGCTCGATGACCTCCCGGACGCCTGGGTTCGACTGGCCTAGTCCGAAGCCTTCGACACCCTCATCGGTGTGGATGTGTACGAAGAGTTGAGACCGTCCCCCCGAACCCGGTGGCGGAGGCGGAATCGTGGCGTCCTGGATTGGAGCGGCGTGCGGGTAGCTGAGAACCGTGGTAGTTACGTCAGTGATTCGCATCTATTATGGTCTCCTAGCACTGAAAATGCGGACGAATGGGTTTCAGGGCAGAGTAGAAGTCGCGCTTGCTGTCTGACGTTCTTCATTCC
Source organism: Dehalococcoidia bacterium (assembly GCA_965197685.1). Taxonomy (GTDB): domain Bacteria; phylum Chloroflexota; class Dehalococcoidia; order Lucifugimonadales; family UBA1123; genus VXRN01. Next base: position 285,333 of record CBDANP010000005.1, on the reverse strand, counting down.
GGCGATTTTTATTGATGAGGGGTCCAAGCCCGTTGAATATGGTAGGCGGTGTTCTAAATAAACGCAACTAATGTGTGTTTCTGGGCAGGGTCTTTGCAAAGTCTGAATCATCTGGATGAACGATTCGGATCGAACAGCGGCGAGTGGGCCGGATTGGAACGACTTCATATAGTGTAATTTATAGTTGTGCTGGTGAGTGCTGGTGACCCTAACAGGTGGCAACAGGTGAGTGCTGGTGTGAACTTTGACCTGCATTCACCAGCATTTAGCTTTGGGGAGAATATTTTTCAGTTGACCGGGTTGTCATTGGTAACCTCTGGTTTATAGTTGTTAGTTGTTAGTTCTGGAGTGTATTGTAGCACAGTAGGAAGTGAATATGTAGTGATGTGGGAAACTCAGGCCGACTTTGGATAGACCCTGTGTTTCTGGGACTGTTTCACTTTTCCGCGATGCGTCCAGCCACTGACGTCGCCATGACCTCTCCTGCAATACCTGCGGAATTCATCGGCTTCGCAACGATGAGGGTAGTCTGCAGAGCTTTGTGCGGTGACGTGAGGGTTAGCGGCTGCCTGCCGACCTCCCGCCATCTACCATATAGACGCCTCCCGTGCAGAAGCTGCTGTCGTCGCTGGCGAGGAACAGCATCATCCTCGCCACCTCCTCTGGGTCTCCGTATCGTTGCAGCGGTATGCGGTCTGCGGCCGACTGCTTCACCACATCTACGGTCACATTCGAGTCGTCGAACTCCGCCACCCGCATCTCTTCAACCGAACGCATCATGCGGGTTTCGATGGGCGCTGGATTGACAGTGTTGACCCTGATGCCGGACGGCGCGAATTCCAGAGCGGCGGTGCGCATCAGGCCGATCACCGCATGCTTGCTGGCGCCGTATGCCGACATTTCCGGAGTCCCGCCGATCCCTGCCGTGGACGAGGTGACGACGATGCTGCCGCCTCCGCGCCCACGCATCACGGGGACCACGTACTTGATTCCCAACCACACACCGCGCACGTTCACCGCCATGACCCGGTCGAAAACGTCTATGGGATAGTCGGTTATGGGGGACAGTGTCCCCTCGATTCCCGCGTTGGCCAACAGCACGTCTATGCCGCCCCAGCGGTTGACGGCCGCATTGATGTAGGCCTGGGTCTGCTCCGGTTGAGTGACGTCAGCCACGGTGTAGCTGGCCTTCTCCTCGCCGATTGACCGCACTGTCTCCTGGAGCGCGGCTTCGTCAAGGTCAACCAGGGCCACCCGCGCTCCTTCCTCCGCGAATAATCTGGCGGCAGCGCTTCCGATACCGCCCGTGGCCCCGGTAATCACGGCAACTTTTCCTTCCAATCGGGCCATTTCCAAACTCCTTGAGTCCCATGCTAACGTTCCGTTCCCGATTTTATACCACTCACTCCACCAGTCTGACAAGTGTTGGAAGTTCCCATAACAGGACGATTGCAAAGCGCCGCGCGCGCCTAGACCGCTAGCGCTGAGCCTGTCGAAAGAAGGATTGCGAGAATCTGTTGATGGTTAGACAGGTTCACTACAAACGTATTCTCAAGTGGGGCTGTGCAAAGCTAATTGCCCTACTCGCTTCGCTTACGGATATCTAACACGCACGACAGAGTTTATTCTCCTTCGAATTACGAAGATCGTCGCAACCAGCTCCAGTTCTCTACTCGTGACGCCATGATATAGATCCATATCCATGTCTCGTTGCCGAGATACCCTCGTTAAGTCTGTAAATGGATCAGGCGGTGTAACCTCTTCCCAGAACCATAAAGGGCTGAGGCCTGGCAGTGGAGACACACCGCCCATTGCTCAGCATAAGTGTCATGACTTAACTGGTCAGCAACAATCTCATAATGGAGAAGGGTATATTCTGTCCCATTGGGATGAATCTACAATGCAGTGACGCATACCTGCATCCCCCAGCGCATTTCCGCGACAGGCTTTGCTAGAAGCCCACAACACCTCACAGGGAGACTTCATCGTGAACTTCCTGCGCCGTCCGACAACTGGTACTTAGCGGCGGTCGCCGCCGGTATAGTGGCTTTCGTTATTCTCGTTATCGGGAGAGAATTGCCCGCCGACGAGCTCCACGCAGAGATCGCCCGTCATCTGGCGGAGGCCGAACCCGCTCTCTTCGCCACGGGAACCGGCTCCACCCTGTCTTTGGTTTCCCGATGTGGCGGGTTCATACCGGACTACCGCTGCATCTATCAACTCCCGGAGATCCGTACCGTTATGTTGACCGTTTGAGCCATCTTGGGTTAGATTCAAAGCCAGAATAGGCAGACGAAGCATAATCCCGTACAACACGCCGCCTCAGGATGTTGTGCCGCACATTCCTGCCTGCTCGTTAGACATCAAGTTAGCTTTGCAACTCGCTCATGGAGGAAAATCGCCATGCCGTTCTACGAAAGAGGCCCCAACCGTATCTACTACGAAGAGGTCGGTTCGGGATTCCCCTTGCTGATCATTCCGGGAGGCGGACTCAATTCCACCCTGGCGTCATTGCAGACGTCGGTGCCCTTCAACCCCATGGAGACATACAAAGGCGACTTCCGCTGTATTGCCGCCGACTTACGCAATGCTAATCGGGGCCAATCCAGTGGCCCACTAGAGATCGACCGCCCCTGGGACGCCCACTCTGATGACCAACTTGGGCTGATGGACCATCTCGGCATCGAGGAGTTCCTGGTCATGGGCTTCTGCATCGGCGGGCCGATGATCCACAACCTTCTCAGGCTGGCCCCGGAGCGCGTTGTGGCGGCGGCGTTGATGCAACCCAGTGGGTTCAACCCGGAGACGCCGGATATTTTCTACCAGAACAACATAACGGGGTGGGGGCCGCCCCTTTGCGAGAAGCGTCCTGAAATCACAATGGATATGGTCCACGACTTCCTGAACAGCATGTACACTGACCGCGCCGACTTTGTTTTCACCGTTTCCCGCGATTTCGTGCGTACCCTGCAGACACCACTGCTGATAGCGCCCGACGATGTGCCGGCGCACCCATACGAGTGCGCGATGGAGGTTGCCAGCCTCGCCCCGAACTCCGAGGTGACCATTTATCCCTGGAAAGACTCGCAGCCGCACATCGCCGAGGTCGTAGCCCACGCCCGGCGCTTCCTGAAGACCTATGAACCGGCAACCGTGACAGCCTGACAACTCCGTACCGCTAAATCTATTGAGGCCGCCGGATCCGCTGCCAGTTCAGTTTACGGATCATACTCAAGAATGTGGCGTGAACAAGGCAGCGGCATATTATGGGTCTAACGCAAGTACCGGGTCGCCTATGGTTGTTGGATGCCAGCGTGTTTCTGGTTTTTGAGAAAACGTCGCCTCAGGCAACCGGCAACTCCCGGCCTGTATCCGACGCCTGATTGATGGTATCAATGAAACGATGCAGGTCAACCGCTACATCGAACGTCGGCGCGCGGTTCTGTCCTGTTCGGACCGCCTCGGCGAACAGGGCATATATCTGCCCGACGTTGAAGGGATCGCCGCGGGGGAAGTCAGACGGCACATAAACGAAACGCCCAGGTATATCCAGATCCTGCAACTCATGGCTTCCCTGCGCGCCCTGCGCCCGCAGCGTCTCACCGCGCTGCGACGAGACGCTCCCCGTAGTGACCAGCGTGCCTTTCCGCCCATAGATCTCCATCCGAAAGCCGCTGCCGGCCCAGGGGACAGCTCCAACATGGACCGACACTGCCGCGCCGCTCTCCAATTGTCCGCTGACTCGCACATTGTCGGGGGATGTGACTTCCACAAACTGCTGGGTATCGGTCTCGTACCATTGCTTTGCCTGGGTGCTGACCATGCACGCCACCCGGGCGAAGTTGCCAGCCACAAAGCGCAGGGCATCAATGACGTGTCCGTTGGCGATGGTCAGGGTGTTTGCGCCCAGGCTGGCATCGCGCTGCCAGGTGCGGCTGGAAGGGCGTTCCAACGCGCCATCGCGCATGGTGGTCACATGACACGAGAGTACCTCGCCCACATAGCCGGTTTCAATTAGTTCCTTGACATACAGCAATGCGGGACTAGCTCGCGATTGCAGACCCACTGCGGTTTGCACACCTTTGTTCCGGGCCAGAGTTGCAAGTTCCTCGGCTTCGGCGGTATTCCGTCCCAAAGGCCACTCGGTGAAGACGTGCTTGCCAGCTTCGATGGCGGCCTTCGTTGCCTCATAGTGCGATGGCACCCGCACAACGACGGCCACCGCATCGATCTCCGGCGACACTACCATTGCTCGGAAATTATGGAAGGCGAGCTTTGCTCCAAAGGCTTGGCGAGCCTCTTCCGCGCTTTCGGGCCGGGTGGTGCAGACTGCGGTGATCTCGACATCCGGACTGGCCAGCAGCGCCGGGAAATGGGACTGAGAGGCCCAAGTCGAATTTACGTTCGCACCCACAAACCCCAGGCGGATCTTGTCTGTCATGACGCGCGCTCCTTAGATTGCTGGCATCCTGCATTTTTCTATATATAGCGGCGGGTCGGGGAACCGCCATCAAGATGAACACAGAATACGCAGCTTCGGTTCTTTAACTTTTTGTAGGGTCAGGAGTGTTTATTAACCAATCTCACTTAATCGGAAGGTCGATGCCAGAGGCTTAGCGACTCCTGTGCCTGCCACATTACGCTGCAATGGGTAGCCCGAAGCAGGTGGTTGCCTGTACATAAACGACAGGGCCTGGCTAGTAATCCTTCGGGTGGGGTGTATGGCCTATCACACCGCTAGTGTGAACCTCAACACGAAGGTTCTTATTCTTGTCCAATTTGGTGGACTACTATTTGCCTCCTATCAATTATGCTTTACAGACTAGTTGTTGCTCAGTCTTAGCGTCAACGACACTGACCAAACTTGGATGGTTCCCTTGGACAACATAGGCCAGGTCGAGTTGCTCCTGAGTCAGGCCAGTAGCTGGATTCACACCATCTTCTCCAGAAAGGACAGCGCTTGAGAGGCAGCAATCTTCGAGACACGTTCCGGAGAAGTTGACTCCACACAGTATCGCGCCGTTGAGCATGACTCTAGCAGGCTGCTAAAAACGCTGCCTGAAGCCTCGTTCTCCGTGTCGGCGGGATACAATGTCCTCACCATGGCAACCGCCCAGGAGAACGTCCCAGGAGAGGCCTGCGCAATCCACAGTCCACCATGCTTGCCTTCATCAATCTCAACGAACGAGTTCCCCGAGACCACCCTCTCAGGATCATCAAGCGTGTCGCTGACGACGTACTTTCCTGCATGTCCGGCGACTTCGACAGGATGTACTCGAAGGTCGGGCGGGCCTCGGTCCATCCCGAGCGTCTTCTGAATGCGCTGCCGCTGATCTCGCTGTACTCAGTCCGTAGCGAGAGGGCATTCTGCCAGGAGCTGGACTACAATCTTGGGTATCGCTGGTTTCTGGACATGGACCCGATGGAGCCTAGTACAGTTTCCATATATTCCTGCCATATGCCAGCCTGCCTGGATTCCCGCTTTTGTGGGAATGACGAAAAATGATCGGTGTATGGCATATTCAGATAGAAATAGTACTAGCTTCGATCCGACCGTGTTCACCAAGAACAGAAGGAGGCTGCTTCGTCACAAGGAGGGAAGGAAGCTGTTCGAGGAGTGGCGTACGAGGCGGACCGCCGAGGTCTGATGTCGGACGAGCACTTCAGCGTGGATGGGACGCTCACCGAGGCTGCCGCGAGCATCAAGAGCTTCAGATGTCGCGATGACGACGATGCCTCGACGGGCGATGGACAAGGCCAGAGCGGTGACTTTCGGGGAGAGAAACTGAGCAACGCCACACACCGGAGAACGACCGATCCCGATGCGAGACTGATGAGGAAGGGGAAGGGCAGGGAGCTCAACATCACACCGTATGTTGCTCAGAAGGAGCGGCGGTCGGTGATAGACAGACGTACCACACGCCATGCCGCATACAGGTCGAGTCAGAAGGTGCGTAAGTGTGTGGAGCCGATCTTCGGCTGGATGAAAGAACTGCTCATCTGCTGAGACGAACCGCCCGCCGCCATGTCATTCCAAGCCCACGGCTTGAGAATACCCGCAAGTCGCATTACAATATCCGTAAAGACCCCTCGTTTCGTACGCAACCATCACAGTCAGGAGGGTTCCCGCCATGCCAGACCAGGACATCGCGTTGCTACCGCACCTTATGCGCCGGGCCGGCTTTGGCGCAACGCTCGACGAACTTGAATGCTACGCCGACATGGGATACGAGGCGACCGTGGAGGAGCTGCTGTATCCCGAAAATATGCCGCCCGCGCTCGAGGACGAAGACCTCATCCGGCGCTACCACGTCGACGAGAACGGCCTGCTGATTGTGGACAGTTGCCAGACGTACCTCGTCTACCGCATGATCAACACGCGCCGCCCGCTCGAAGAGAAGCTCGCCCTGTTCTGGCACGGCATATTCGCCACCGGCTACACCAAGCTCAACCAGCCCAAGGCGATTCTGAATCAGATAGAGATCTTCCGCAGGCACGGGCTGGGACGCTTCCGGGACCTGCTCGCCGAGCTTTCCAGGGACCCCGCGATGATCTTTTGGCTCGACAACAAGGACAATCACAAAGACGCCGTGAACGAGAACTACGGCAGGGAGATTCTGGAGTTGTTCTCAATGGGCGTCGGCAACTACACCGAGGACGACGTAAGGCAGTGTTCGAGGGCCTTCACCGGCTGGACCATCCGCAACGCCGCCCACCACACGGTGCGCGCTTCGCAGGACTCGGTGTGGCCCTACGGCCGCCTCGACTGGCAGTACGAATACAGAGACGACGACCACGACAACGGCGAGAAGACGTTCCTGGGCCAACGGGGCGTGTTTGACGGCGAGGACGTTATCGACATCATCTGCGAGCAGCCCGCGACTGCGCGCTTCATCTCGCGGCATCTCTACAACTTCTTCGTCGCCGACGAGCCGCAGGTGCCCGCGTGGGAGACCGTGCCGCCGCGGGACCCTGCCGCGATCGACACACTGGTCGACACCTACTTCGAGAGCGGCGGAGAGATTCGCGACATGCTGCGCACCCTGTTCAACTCCGACTTCTTCAAGCGCGCCCAGTTCGCGAAGGTGAAGAGCCCGGCGGAGATGGTCGCCAGCGCTGCGCGGCAGTCCGGCGGCTTCGCGTTCCCCGAGGTTGAGGACATTCAGCTCGCGCTCCAGACCGGCAACATGGGCCAGCTGCTCGTCGACCCGCCGAGCGTGGAGGGCTGGCACACCGGCGCGGAGTGGGTCACCACCGCGAGCCTCGTCAACCGCGTCAACTTCGCCGTGCGGCAGTTCGCCGACGCCACAAAGCCGGGTGTTAGGTCCATCATCGAGCTCGTCCAGGCGCGGGGGCCGGGTCTCACGCCCGAGCAGCTGGTGGATAGCTGTCTGGAGCTTATGGGGTCGATGAGCGTTTCGCCGCGCACCCGGCAGGAGCTCGTCGAGCATGCGGCGGACGCCAGCGGCGACGGCGAATCGGCCGAGCGCGTGAAGGAGCTGCTGCAGATGATAGTCGCGACCCGCGAATACCAGATGGCTTGAGGTTTGGAGGCGCGCCATGATGACCACGGACCAACTCTACAAATATAGCCACACCATAGGCCTTTACTCGTTGCTGGGGCGGGGTTTCAACAACCCCGTCGACATGGCCTTCGGCAAAGACGGCGTGATGTACGTGCTCAACCGCGCCGGCCCCGAGGTTTCGGCCAGGATGCCCTACAAGCGCGTTACCATGTGCACCGTGGACGAGCGATACCTGGGCGAGTTCAGCGGCGGCGGCGTGGAAGATGGCCAGATGATGTGGCCGTCTTCGATCGCCATAGACTGCGATGGCAACGTTTACGTGTCCGACGAGGCGCTGCAACGCATCACTATCTTCGATGGCCGCGGGCGCTACCTGGACAAGTGGGGCGCCAAGGGCCGCGCGGACGGCGAGTTCAACCGCCCCTCGGGTATAGCCTTCGACGCCGACGACAATTTGCTGGTTACCGACAGCCTCAACTGCCGCGTGCAGCGCTACACCCGCGAGGGGCGCTTTTTGGAGTCGTGGGGCCGCTCCGGCCGCGCGGACGGCGAGTTCAACCTGCCCTGGGGCATACACGTGGACGCCGAGGGCGGCGTGCTGGTGGCCGACTGGCGCAACAACCGCGTGCAGAGCTTCGACGCCGGCGGATGCCACACGGCCACATACGGCGCCCCGGGCGACGCCGACGGCGAATTCAGCCGTCCGGCGGGGGTCACCACCGACGATAACGGCAATATATACGTTGCTGACTGGGGCAATGAGCGCGTGCAGGTGCTGCATCCCGACGGGGACTTCCTTGCCAAGCTGCGCGGCGAGTCGGGCATATCCAAATGGGGCCAAGAGTACTTCGAGGCCAACACCGAGGAGTTGCGCGAGCGCCAAAAGTCGGATATGGAGCCGGAGCTCGGTCCCATGGCGCGGGGCAGTTCGCGGGAGGAGTCGGCCAACATCGAAAAGCTGTTCTGGGGTCCCACCGCCGTGAAGGTGGACGATGAGGGCAGGCTGTACGTGGTGGAAAGCTGCCGGTTCCGCATACAGGTGTACCAACGCGCCTAGAGCTACCTCCCCTCGCCCCCAACGAAGCCCACCCGCCTAGTCCAACGCTCGACCACCAGAATGGGGTTCCCCCGCTCCGCCAACTACGGCCAGCAAGGGACGTCCCACAGGTCGCCGAACGCCGCGAACGCCATACATTGCACGAACGTGGCATATTGCGCGACTACCCCATGCTGTAGGGGCGGTTCGCGAACCGCCCTTGACAGGTCCTGGACTGCGAACTGATTCGCACTCTGGGCTTTATGTCAACAACGTCCGTCCTGGTGTTGACATAGCAGCGATAGGTCGAACCAACGCCAGTTCAGCTGAGACAGAGCTCAGAGCGTCAAATTGACGGCAGCCAGCTGGATGCGACACTTGTGCCCATTTCGATGCTCCCATAGATGTCAAGCTGCTTTTCCGACTATCTGGGCAGGCTTCTGGATGGCCGAGAAGACTTCCCGAGCAACATAGCGTTTGAGACAACGGATGACTTCGGATTTGCTCATTCCCTCTGCGGTTCGACGATGCATGTATGCTTGGGTCCGCAGTTCGTAACGTAGCCTGACCACGACGATGCGATACAGAGCCGCATTGGCCCGGCGGTCTCCACCACGGTTGAGCCGATGTCGGTTGGTCTTGCCGGATGAAGCGGGTATCGGATTCACACCTCACAGCGAGGCGAAGGCAGCCTCGGAGTGAAGACGATCAGGATTGCTCCCAGCAGCGATCAACAGAGCCGCAGCTGTGTCTGGGCCTATGCCGAAGGCGCTGACCAGGGCCGGCGCTGCTGCCTGTGTGAGTCGTTCTAGCTCGACATCAAGTGCCCGGACCTCCCTACTGAGTTGACGGTATCGGCAGGCAAGCGAACAAAGAGCGTACTTGGCCGCTGCCATGGGATCGTCCAGACGAGAGGGGCGGAAGTCCCCACACCGCTTGGCGAGGGCGCTGGTGGTTAGTACAGCGTCCAGTTGTTTCTGCCATATCGTAGCCTATGGATTCCCGCTTTCGCGGGAATGACGAAAGCGGCTGGCGATTATTACACAATTAACTGGATATAGTATTAGTCCATCGAGTGTTTCGCGAAACTCGGCCGGAGCGGTGACAACCAGAGCCTTCATCTGATTTACCGCCTGGGTGCGAGCCCTGATAGCCGAGTCCCTAGCGCTCTTGAGCATGCGGATCATTTCGACTTCGCCCTCACCTGACTTGGGAATGGCATCGGCTACTCCGGCAAGCGCCGCGCGCACTGCCATCTCCGCATCGACAGGATCGCTCTTCCCCTTACGATGGCGAACCGAACGATCAGGTCGCTTGACCTCGACGACAGTATAGCCCCGACCGGTCAGGAAACGGGCGACTCCGGCGCCGTAGGAACCCATGCCTTCAATCCCGAACGCGCGGATCTCTCCTAAGATGCGGGACCACCGTTCTAGTTCCCCATACCCGTGTGTAGTCGCAGGCACGCGACTCTTGCAGAGGCGGACACCCTGCCAGTCAATAGCATCGCCACATGCCTATCCTGGTGAGTGTCGACTCCGATGACCACCTGAACTGCGCGACGACTTTCATAACCTACGACTCCTATCATTTCTACCTCCTGGGATATGGCACCGTGGCCTGGTGAGCGGACACGACTGAGACGGGGCTTGAAGCCAAGCTCCTATAAGGTCACTGCTCACCTAAGCCGTTGGCGCCGTATGGACATCTTGAGAACGGGTCGACAGATCATAATCAGGGCATCTGAGCCAGTCTCATTGAGAGTCAGACCCGAGCCGAGATGGCCAATATAGATCATCGCAGTCTCATTGGGTGTCTCTACATTGGACAAGGAGTCAGATGGACGCCGGCATTAGTGTAAGGCGACGAACCCAAGGATTCCGAAGCCGACCAACATGGCGCCCGAAGGCCCCATACGCACACTCAAGCTGTAGTGTCGTAGAGATCCTAAACTCCCGTGACGCTACCACGAAAGATCTCCATAGCCGGTGAGCAAAAACCCGGGAGCCGCGAATAGCAGCATAATAGACAGAACAGTTTCCACCTTCATACGCTCGTTCCATTCGCCTCTGCGGCAGAGCTTGAGGTTGGCAGGGTCGTGCCTTGCGCTGTGGAAGCCGGTGTCTCCCAGCACGACCATCCGGTCAATGACGCGCTCAATCAGATGGTGGAATCTGGTGTCGTGAACGTTGGCGGTGTCGCAGTCCCAGGCTGCGACGAGTCCGAGTCGGTTCAGGACAAGGCAGAGTTTCCCTCCAACTATTCATCGGTGGTTGGACTTTCCCTTCTTGCCTATCTGTGTCGGGCTTCTGCCTTCTCGCACAGGATGTATCAGTTCGATTCCGTAAGTGTCCACGACGCCCAGCAGTGTATGGGAGGCCAGGAAGCGGTCTGTCCAGTCTTGATGGGCGTGAAGGCGGCGGAACAGGCGTGTACGCTCAGGAAGACGCGGGAACATATCAATGTAGTTGGCGCGAAGCCAGTGGTAGAAGGCTCTGCCGCCCAGGCCTTTTATGGCGTAGAGCAGACCGATTGTAACCAGTTCACTTGGGTGCAGCGCCGCCTGGCTGTGGTTCGGCGTGTTTTCATCGCGTCATCTATCCTGCAAAACAGTTCGGTGATAAAATCTGTGATAGCCACGGGGTGTTCCTCCTCTACGAGTGTTGTTCAACTCACAGAATGGGGCATCACCGTGGCATTTTCAACTCTGTATAAAACTAGCACCAATGTTTACTACAACCACAGGAACAGATTTGGTCAGCGGCGAGTTCTTTCGGCGCCCGCGTCGCACGATTCTTCGAAGAAATTGGCGGCGGTGCCCCCCGTGACCGCGCTCCACCGCGGGAACCGCATCGGAATCAAAGAATACGACCTCTTCCAAAAGAGCGACAACCTCGACTTTCCGTCCTGGCTACGAAAACCGGCGTATAAACGTCACCCCGCTCTCTGGCTACCGCGCCACCGACTGATGCGCCAGCGAGGTCTTCGTGTTCGACGGTCCGATAAGAAAAACAGGGAGGAAGCCATGGACTTCGACATTGAAGTCCATCTCGGCGCGGTAGAGCGCTTCGTGTCGTCGCTGGAGCGCGATGGACAGCCCGCTTGCGTGGTCACTCTTTCTCGCGGCTTCGGAACGACGGTTGCCGACCTGTGGGATGCCGTGACCAATGGAGAGAGTATTCCGCGCTGGTTTCTGCCGGTCAGCGGCAGTCTCCAACCCGGCGGCCACTATCAGCTTGAGGGCAACGCGTGCGGCGTGATCACCGCGTGCGGACGACTGTCACATTTCGCGCTCACATGGGATTTCGGCGAGGACGTCAGCTGGGTCGTGGCGGATTTCTCGGACGAGGGCGCCGGCCGCGACCGGGGGCGGATGGGAGCTAGGCCTTATGGGACTCGCGCTCCATCTCGAACAACCGACCGAGCCAATGCCCATGGAAGATCATGGACGGCGCTGTTTTCGACCGCCCTCAACCGGCAGTCGAGCCGCCCGCGCGGGACAGTTTATCTTCGCCTTTTACAGGTGTGATGGGACACCTACTGGGCCTATTGGAGGCTTGGAGGGGTTGTTGACAGGGTCAAATGGCAACGATACCCTACGAGCATAAATTCGCAGATTCGGAATTCGTGGGAAGCTCGGGGCAGATGGGAAATTCCGGCTTGAACTTGAGTTTGCCGCGCGCGAAATGTGCATTTTAACCCGGTAGAGGAGGAAAACATGGCGCTTGATCCGGTACTTCAGGAGTTGGTAGATAAAGCCGCCATCCGCGACCTGATGGCGAGATACGCTAGGGGCGTAGATGGCCGCGACCCGGATCTGATCGCTTCCACTCTTGCCTCCGACGCGTACACAGACTACGGCGAGTGGGACGGGGAAGGGCGCGATAATATCGTCAACTGGATAATGCGCCCGTCGGACAGCCATTTTCGGTCCACCCATTTCATAGGCGACCAGATAATCCAGATTGATGGGGACACCGCTGAAGTGGAGAGCTACGCCGTGGCTTTCGGCGTTCACGATGTTGACGGCGTTCCGTCCGTGGTCATGACAGGTCTTCGATACGCGGACAAGATGATACGACAAGATGGTCAATGGCTGGTGCGGCACAGGGTGTTGCATCACGACTGGCGGGGCAACGCTCCGGCGGACGTCTAACTCCCCGGACCGGACCGGGTTCCGGCCTCCGAATAGGGCGGCCGACCCACCTATGACCGCGCATCCTGATAACGGGCTGACAGAGGTAGGTGTTCACCCTCACCCCAGCCCTCTCCCTGAGACGGGTGATGCACATTGTGTAAGTCCTTTAACAATTGAAGAGCGTAGCTAACGCCAGGTCAGGACGACCGAAGTGGCGATTCAACCATATCCCCACGTTGAGAGCGGCCACCTTGGCCGCCACTCGACTCAACAGTCCCCACTTGCTGCGAGCGCGTGGGAACTGAAGGCCAAACACCTCCTCCAACTGTCCATTGACGGTCTCCACCACCTGTTTGAGACTGCAATGCCGCCGTCTGGCCAGCTCCGACTCGCTCCCGACATAGTTTTTAGGGGTCAACACTCTCGCTCCATACTGTTGTCGCCAATGTGTCTGCCACAGGGACCCGAAAAAGCCGTTGTCTCCAAGATAAGGCTCTGAGATTGGCTTGCCAACGGCATATCTTGGCCATATGGGGCCGGTGGCTCCAACATATCTGTTGCCATTTCGTCGGATGGGAAGGTCCTGGGCCTGGCGGGGTATTCCCATCCAGTCATTGCGCCAACACAGAAAACTCTCCGCCACCCAGCGGTCTTCTGTGCTGGCTGGCGCGATCAGAAAGCCGGTTATCACGCCCCGGCGCGATACCGATAAAAGCAGTTTGCAGCCATAGTAAAAGCGCCTGTCGCTTCCACCCTTTCCTATGGCCGACTCGTCTCCAAACAGACGATGGCGATCTCCTCGACACATCCGGGCCAGCGGTACAGGAACGCTGTCTATCGCCTGATACGCTGAGGCACAGGCTCCCAGTTCCTCAGCCACCGCACCGGACAATGCTATGACAACCCCGCACAGGTCTCGGCTGCGACGATTGAACGCGCTCTGAGTGTGCATGTTGGGAAAGTAGCCTCGCCAATGCTCTGACACATGACGAACGAAAGCGCGCTCGGAAGTCCCAAACCACTGACAGCACAGCATCAGAGTAAGGACCTCGCTGTCAGACAGTACAGGGCGTCTGCCAGGACGAACCGGCTTGTGGCAGCCATAATGTCGCTTATAGAGGTCGTCAACTATCGTGTACAATGCCGTCAGGAAAGCGTCAAAGTCTAAGGTCATCGCCAGCCTCCTTTGGTCGGGTAAGGCCAGCGTACACCATTCCTTGACGCTTTCTGTGTTCTTCACTTGGTAATGTGCATCACCCGTCTGAGGGAGAGGGGGTCTGTTGATTGATATTCGTAGCCGACCGCACACTTACATACCCCTGTCAGCTAGTAACGCAAGAGGAGAGCAGACATGATAACCAAGTTTGGAAGCCTATTCGCCGGCAACCTGGACATGGACGACATCGGCCTGGCGGGGACACCCGTCAACGACCGCAGCTTTTCAGACGATGAGCTGGCCGGTGTCTTCCCCAAGACCGAGGCCATAGCCACGACAATGGACAGGCTGGGATACGACGACTTCTGGGCCGCCGAGCACCACTTCCAGTACGAGGGCTACGAGTGCTTGCCCAACCTGCTGCTGCTGTTCGTCCACCTGGCCCACATTACGGAGAACCTCAGGTTTGGCTGCGGCTTCAACATAAACCCCATGTGGCACCCGCTGCGACTGGCGGAGGACTACGCGACCGCCGACATCCTGACCGGAGGGAGGGTCATCTTCGGCGTTGGCCGGGGTTACCACTCCCGTGAGGTCGAGAGCTTCGGCAACCCCATCATAGACCAGGACGCCAACAGGGAGCTGTTCGAGGAGCAGGTGGAGGTGATGATGAAGGCCTTTCACCAGCGCTCCTTCTCTCATCACGGCAAGCACTACGACATCCCACCCCAGGTCCCATACAGAGGTTACGAACTGGAGGAGATAACGCTGGTGCCCAGGCCCCGCAATCTTCCAGTAGAGTGCTGGCAGCCCATGGTGAGCGCGAGCCAGCGCGCTCTGGACTTCATGGCCAAGCACGGCATCGAGGGCGTCATCGGAGGCGGAGCGGCTCCCGGTGGAGCGGGCGAGGAGGTGGTCAAGAGGTGGCAGGAGACGCTCGCGCGCCATGGAAAGGAGACGGAGCTGGGCGGAGACCTCGCCATCGGCATCAACTTCCACATAGCCGAGACGGAACAGGAGGCCATAGAAAAGGTCAGAGACATCTTCCATGAGAACATGAAGATGTTCGCGCCTCTCATTGGCCACGACCTCGATGATGATCAGATCGAAGTCCTGGCGGATCCCCGCCGCGCTCCCCACGCCGGACTCCCCACCGTGGAGGACGCCATAAGAGCCGGTTCGTGGATAGTTGGGCCGCCCGAGCTGGTCACCGAGAAGCTATTGGACCTCCAGGACAGGTGGCCGGGCCTTGAGCGGATACACGTAAATGTCACGCCAATGGGCACCCCGCTGAGCATGACGCTGGAGCAACTTGAACTCTTCGCTACCGAGATAATGCCCACCTTCAAGGAGCAAGAGGCCCCGGTTCCCGTACCCGCCGACTAGCCGTCCCCTGAGCTCGACTTTGTACATTCAAGCTGCATAGGCTAGCGATTCTATGAACCTGTTGAACAGGAGAGTCGGGATTTGTTGCATATCGGGTTTTTGCGACGACGTGCAGAAAGTCGCTGAAGCATTCCATAGGTGACGACGCACCAGGGCTATGGCGTCAACGAAAGTCGGCTCCGACCTGGCATACCAGGCGGCTGATCGTGGAGTCCCCAGACATTGATTGCCCAGCAGGTGGGCTGCGAGAGTTATCCAGGAGAACAGTCCCAACAGCACAGGAGTAGTACGTGCTATAGCGAGGTTCGACCACTGGCGTTGGGTCTCCACTCCAAGGTGGGCGCGAACTTCCTGGAAAGTAACTGACCTTACGCAGTTGAGAGAGATTTCGTAGCTGATCTGGCTCATTCTCGTTTAGGAATTCATAGCTAAGTGCGTAACATCAGAAAGTAACTTCAATCCGCCAGCGCAGCGCGAACCAATGGATGACCTGAACAGGGTCAACCGTGGTCTCTGTACACAGCAGAGCCTGTGTGCGCAACTGTCCGAGAGGGTCTTGAATGAGTACCCATCGAATGGGCACAGGCGGCTTGCCCGCATGATACCAGAGCGCTGTTTGAGAGCTGAACTCCATAGTCCGAGTAACACCGTCGTACCACGCGAGCGCCGCGCTCATCCAGCGCGTATCGGGACAGTCCAGGAGTGTCCTGAGTGTGGGCAGACGATGGCCCTTGAGACGCGGACGCCCCATCTGGCCGGGCCGGCGAGGCGGAGCGGGTTTATAGAGTGAGGCGTCGAGACGCAGTCTGGTAATGAAGGTGACCGGATGAGTCATAGACTGACAGAAGTGGAGCAGATCGAGGGCAGCATAGCTGCTGTCGGCGACCACCACGATGTGTCGGTTGGGCAGCCAGCGGCGCAGTTGAAGTATCATCCGGCGCGCCCAGTCGGTGATCTTCTTATGGGGTTTGCCTATCCTGAGATGGTAGCGTTCGGAGGGAGCGAGCGCTGTGATGACAGGGAGCGCCCAGGTTCGATGCGCCCAGGGAATGTTGGCGAGCCACATGAGGCTTATCCATCGCAGTCCACTGGCCTTGACCAGGTGGGACTCGCTGGAACGAGCGGCGTCTCGGTAGATGCCTCTGGCCTTGATTCGTCTGCCCCAGCGCCGCTCAATGGTCTCGTCTATGCCGAACACCAGAGTCTCATCACGCTGTGCGAGACGCTGTACCACAAGCAGTAGCATAACCCTGCTCAGTTGAAGGGGAGAGAAGACAGCGCGGTTTAGAACGTGGTGGTACTTTGCGAAGCCTGAGTCGTCGCTGAGACCCATTATTCGGAGCGCCGAGGTGATGGTGCGCTTGCGCGGACTGAGGATGGCCCCGACTAGAAGAATCTGAGCCTTTGTCCAGGTCCTCTGCTGGAACAGAGTTGAGAAAGGCTGGAGTATAGGTACAATGGCATTTGGCGGGGTGAACATGGCCGGACCTTTCGTCGTGGTTTGGTCCGGTTAGCTTATACCATTTCAGCTTGATGAAGCCGCATAGTGTTCGGGCAGCCCCTGAACGTTCCGCTTGATCCACTCCCAACCCACAAGAGACTTCACTCGTTCGGGATCAGATTCCAACCTGCTCAGACAGGCGTTCACCGCCGCTACCTTCTCCTCTATGCTCCCATATACCCGGCCCTCTACCCACCTCCGAACCTCCTCGAACACCCGCTCGGCAGGATTCAACTCAGGACTGTACGGAGGCTGAACTATCGTCTTCACCCCAGCTATACTCTTCACCAACTCGCTGCGATGGCTCCGCGCTCCGTCCCACACCAGCGCTCTCACTTCCCTGTATCGCCTAACACTCAACACCGCGCGCGCCACAGTCTCAGACTTCATCGAGTCCATCCACGCCCACTCCAGCTTGCCACGCATAAAGTCCACCACCAGGAACAGGTACTTCCACTCATACACCAACTGCAATCGCTGTACCACCTTCACCCCACGAACTCCCCACACCCGGCGCGTCATACCACGAAGCCCCACTCTCATATCGTCGGCAAACCCAATCAGCGTTCCCGAACTCACTCCCGCTCTCCGAAGGGAACTCCCAAGCCCCCCTTTTTCCAGGACTTCTGAGCCTTCATGTTCGCCTTCTCATGTCTGGGTCTGGGAACCTTCGGTGAACATCCCAGCCGCTGCAGCAAACTATATATGCTGTTCCCTTTGAATCTCACTCCATACTCCGACTCCACCCAGTCCGCGATCTCTCCGGCGGTTCTGAACCGTCCTCCACCAACCTCCTCCTCCAGCTTGCGTTCCTGTTCTGAGTTCAGATAACGCGGCTGACCCACGCCCCCCATCTTGCGGGACACAACTTCGTTGAGGCCGCCTTCTCTGTACCACTCCACCCATCTCTGGGCGCTGCGATAGTGAACTCCCACAGCCTCTGCCGCCGCTTTGATCTGCCAGTCGCAGCGTATCAGCCACAGTACGTGCAGTCGGGTACGAATACTCACATCTCTCTGGGACAGGTAAGTCCTTTTCAGCGCTGCTGGTGTATCTTCTTCATGCCATTCCACTCTGAACGGGCGTCCAATCATCTGCTGCCCTCCAACGTCTGAACTGGCTTGAGCATAGATGAAGTATCAGATTCCTCCCAGTTCCTTCACGCCAACATCAGCCTGGAATGGTATTACCCTGCTTTCATATTCTGTCTAGCTTTTGTACAAAGTCGAGCTGAGAACAGACGCTTGCGCACGTCGGGATCGAGGTCGAGATGTCCGTGTCTCTCCAGCGACTCCACCATGCTTGGCAGAGCGGCCTTGAGCCTCTTGCCGCATATCCTGTCCGGTGCCTCCCACACCACAATCAGCGCATGTCTCACCGCCTCGTCGTAGATGCGCTGGCCGTTGGGAACGGTCCGATCGGTTACCTGTTCGCACTGACCCAATAGTCTGACGGCGTGCTTTCTATGGCAACCCGCAATAGCCACGAACTCATCGAGTATCCGGCTTTTGTCCTTCTTGCATGCCTCTCTGTACCGACTTCGAATAGCGACGAGTACCTCTGCCCTCGTCACTGCGCTGATGTCTGCGACCATGTAATGCCTCCTGGCTTTGGGTAACATCCATTGTGAGGCAATGACCTGATTTGGGTAACTGCGGGGAGGGGGGTCAGAAATAAAGCGGATTCCCAGGAATTCGGGCGCCCATGAATCGTACTAGACACCTGTTGATGGGCAGGTGTAAAGTTCCACTCAGGTACTAGCTCAAGGGAACTAATCCTTGGAAAACATTGACATTGGAAACCGCATATCCGGTCATTTCTTGAAATTTGCGATTGGAGCGTTGGTTCTGCTGGCGGCGTCCGCTTGTGGCGATACTCGCGTCGGAGTCGCAGAGACCCCGACGGCGCCTGCAGGCATGTTCTCCATTCTGCCCACGACCGAGCCTCCCATAGTCGGGGACCAGTTCGGAATCGTGATCGACCTTGCGAACACCCCCACCCAGACACCTGAACCAACTGCCACGCCCGAGCCTACACCTACCCAGACACCGGAGCCGACTGCCACGCCCGAGCCTACACCTACCAAGACGCCCGATCCGACCGCCACACCTCAGCCCACTGCCACCCAGACACCTGAACCAACTGCCACGCCCGAGCCTACACCTACCCAGTCGCCCGAACCGACGGCCACGCCCGAACCAACCCCTACCCAGACACCCGAACCGACATACACACCTCAGCCTACTTACACGCCTGTGCCCACTGCCACTCCTTACCCAACATCCACGCCTTATCCGACACCAACGGTTCTGCCGACCCCCGAACCCACATCTACACCTCTGCCGACTCCTACGCAGACATCAGAGCCCACAGTTACACCCGTTCAGGAAGCGACGGCCCAGCCCACGGTGTCTCCCGACTCAACGGCTACAACCACAGAAAGTGCGAGATCCACTGCCTCCCCTGTTTCCGGCAACGCTCTGCACCAAAGACTCTGCCACGCAGTTTTAGATTCTGATGAGGGAATAGCTCAGATTCTCATTGATGGAGGCGCTGACGTTAACGCAAAGTGCCAGGGCTACAGGGGCGATACGCCGCTCGGCATAGCAGTATATTATGGTCGGGAGGAACTGGTTCAGATACTCGTCGATGCGGGTGCTGACGTTAATGCTGACCCTGGAAGCATGCTCTGCAGCGCAGTTTTCTATTCTCGTGAGGGAATAGCTCAGATTCTCATTGATGGAGGCGCTGACGTTAACGCAAAGTGCCAGGGCTACAGGGGCGATACGCCGCTCGGCATAGCAGTATATTATGGTCGGGAGGAACTGGTTCAGATGCTCATTGATGCGGGCGCTACCGAGTAGATTTGATTTCCCGCGGACTGGACCACAGTCAATCCCCACGCCCCACGGACTCCACGGTGTGGGCAGGAATCCAGCCCCTGATCGTGCCGCCGGGCAATGCAACCTTGAACCACCCATGCCGTGAACCGACCAGACGAACCTCAGCGCCGCTGTGCAGATTGAACTGCTCATCGTACTGGAATCCAGGGCCGCTGTAAGCCTCCACCCTCCCTGCCGTGACTACGCCTGTGCTGTCATATGGATTGGCGTAAATCATACATATCAGGAGCGCCAGGGAGAAGAACGCACAAGCCAGGATGACGCTTCCGACGGTGCGGAGCGAGATTCTGAATAAGGCGTTTCTCGAAGCGATCAGAAGCCCCATCGCCAGGGCTCCGAAAGTCCACAGCATGAGCGATATCGCCCCCAACTCTCCAGGCGTGACCCACCGGCGTCCGAGGTAGGACACGCTCTCGACTAGCGAGTCTCTCTCGGTCTCGATTTGGTCCAGCGTCATGCCGCGGGCTAGATCGAGATTGAGCCTTACGTCCTGATTTCGGGGAGAAGTTTCCTCGGCACGCAGGTAATTCGCGATGGCCAGCCCGAGTTCGCCATCTTCGAGGTACGCATTGCCCAGGTTGTAGTAGAGAGCGGTATCGCCGTATCCTCCTGCCAGCAGATTCTCGTACAGCTGAACCGCCTCCGCGAACTCTCCACGTTCGAACCTGATATTAGCCAGCGCCATCAGTCCGGCTGCCGGGGGGTCCTGCGCGGAGACGCCGGTCGTAAGAAATACGATCAGGATGAGCGTCATCAGACATGCAGCCGGAAGCCGCGGCGCTCTCGTCATTTCCCAAGCGCCTCCTCGAGATCGGCCAGAATCTGGATTGCGCGCTCGACGTCGTCTGATGTTCCAACGACATATTCGATCTCCGGCATGAACCTTGCCTCCTCTCCCAGGGAAAGGATATTCACCACCCGGTCCGCCAGGTCGTGCGGGACTCCCGCAGATCGGATCCTCAGTCCGACCCCTTCGCTTGTAAGTCCGGTCAGGCTCTCACCAAGGTGGTCCGACAGATAGGAAAACAGGACATCCGCCGCCGCGACTGCCGGATCGTCTCCGCTGGCTGCCGCGCGCGACAGGGCATTCCTGGCATTCACGTGAGCATTGCGCTGGCGTGAGGTGGCCAGAGCAGCTTCCAGCGCTTCCCGCCTGCGCCTCCAGGCCAGCGCCCCAACAAGGAAAAGCGCGGGTATGAGCCAAGCGGCCCAGTACGCGGGCAGGTCAGTCAGCTCTCTGCCAGCCCGACTCATAGAAGATGGAGACGTCATGATAGGCCTCGGCTCCGGCCTGGATTGGTCCACCTCTCCGATCTCTGTATCAGCCGGGACGGTGGCGGGTTTCCCTGTATCCACCACAGAGACGACGACCGGGGCTGTCGCGGCGCTGGCGTATCTATCAAGTTCCGGGTCGAAGTATTGATACACAATGGAGGGAATTGTGATCTGCCCATCTTTTTCGGGGACCAGCGCCACGACATATGTTCGGACACCCGTGAGTCGTCCTTCGACAACATGACTGTCGGCGTCCGACGGCGCCTCGATAAACCGCCAATGCTCGAACTCGGGCCAGACAGGATCTGGCAGGGCATCGAAGTTTCCCTCTCCTGAAACGCTCACCCTGGCCTGCAATGGCTCATTGATCTCCACCTGCTCTGCTTTCACCTCGATGGCGATCTCGAACTTGCCCACCGCGCCGGTGAATCCTGAGGGAGTGCCTTGAGGCAACTGTCGCACGTCCAAGACCACCGGCTCGCTGTCCAGCGCGCCCAGGGGGCTTGATAGTCTGGCGGGACCGATTTCCACGTTCCCCACTGCACTTGGAAACAGCAGGGCACTCAGTTCGACAACCGTGTACTCTTGCGCGCCAATTGTCTCGACGTATTCCCTCCGCTCCGACACCTCGCTGTTCCAGAATCCCGCAAAGCTGGGAGACTCATATCGCACCTGTCCGGATGGAAGCGACAGGTCGGAGCGCCTGAATATTCTGAAGATATAGGCCACCCGCTGGCCGAGGTATGGTCGGTCGTTGTCCACAGCGGCCATGACGAACAGAGACTCCCCGGTCGGCTCCTCCTGGGCAATAGCATCCGACGCAGATACAATCAACGCGAGGGAAGTGAGCGCGAGAACGCCGAAAGTCCACCGTATGCCAGGGAGAATTTTCACCAGTCGAACTCGCTCGGTGGATTAGGAGAGACGAGCGCCTGTCCTCTTCGTTCCTGAAGAGTCTGAGCCTCCTCTCCCGCCGATTCAAGGATATGCCGCGCCTGGGAGCCGGACATCGGCGGCGGCGCCTGCGAGGACGAGGAATCCTGCCGACTCTCCTGCTCCTGCTGTCGGTCGTCTTGCGGCTGTTCATCCTGAGGGCTGTCAGCCTCCCGCTCCGCACGCTCCCGATCCATGCTCTGGGGCTCCACGCTCTGGGGCTGCTGGGGCGGCGGCTGTTGACTCGCCTGCTCTTGGGACTGATCCTGTTGCCGGTTGTCTTGCTCCTGTGCCTGGGAGTCGGACTGCGGGGGAAGCTGCAGCAGCGCCAACTCAAGGTTGTGCTTGGCGTCGGCGTCACCGGGGTTCATGCGCAGAACTTCCTTGTATGCCTCTATCGCCTCAGTGTACCGGCGCTGCTGAAAGGACGCGTTACCCCTGTTGAAGAAACCGTTCGCTCTCAGCTCTTCCCGCGCTCGCAGGAGAGATTCGTCGTACCTCTGGAGCGATTCACCGTACTCTCCCATCCGGTACAGGGCATTGCCAGAATTGTAATCTGGTTCGGACGCGTCCGGAGCGCGCTCCGCTGCGTCTTCGTACTGTTCCAGCGCCGCCTGGTAGTCTCCGCCCAGGAATTGCTCACGCCCGGAGTTGTTCACATCGGCAGGCGTCGGCCCGCACGCCGTGAGGAGAAGCGTCAGTATAGTTGCACCGGCGAGGATCCGCACGTTAGGCATCTGCCGCCTCCCCAGACGCGCGGCTCCGTCCTGTTCGAAGGAAATGATACAGCCGGTCGGTCAGCAACTCAGCCAGAACGAGCGAGAGTGCGGCCAGGATCAGGAACAGTTGAAAGCGTTCGACCTTCCTCTGCCTGAATTCGCTCCTGAATCTGTCGTCCTGGAACGTCTCAATCTCCTCGACGATGGCCGCTATGCCTCCACCCTCCCCGGCCCGGTAGTAACGTCCTTCTCCCGCCTGGGCGACCTGTTGGAGCAAAGATTCGTCAAGCCTGGATACGACCTGGCCGCCATCCCGGTCCTGATGGTGTCCAGTGATGTTGCCCTGCTCATCGAACATGGGAACAGGCGCTCCGTCCGTCGAACCGAACCCGACGGCGTAGATTACCGCCCCTTCGCGCGCGGCCTGCCGGGCAGCCTCCACAGGATCGAGAACATTCTCCTCCGCGTGGGACTCCCCGTCGCTTATGATGACGATCACCTTCTGGCTCTCGCGCTTGTCGCTGAACCCGATCATCGCCGTTTCGATAGCCTCGCCGATCACGGTGCCCTGCCGGGTGATCATATGGGGACTCGCGTTGCCGAGGTACGTGCGGGCCGTCGCGTAGTCGGTCGTAAGCGGCAGCTGTATGAAGCTTGCGCCGGAGAACAACACGATTCCGACCGCGTCGCCTTCCAGACGCGAGAGCAGGTCCGCAACCTCGAGCTTGGATCTATCCAGGCGGGTCGGTTCGACGTCGCCTGCCAGCATACTGCGCGATATGTCCAGAACGACCATGATCTGCAGCCCACGCATCTCCACGATCTCGATGTCGGTGCCCCACTGCGGCCGGGCCAGCGCTACAATTAGCAATGCGACACCCACAAACCAGAGCGCGAGCCGTATCCAGCGCATCGGTCCGTTGGCGGCTGCGCTCAGCAAGGCTATCAGGGCTGGTTCGCCGATCCTGCTGAGCGCAGCCGCCCGGCGCCTGGAGGCCCACCAAACTAATCCCGCGAGCGCGGGAAGCGCGAGCAGGGCAGACAACAGATATGGCGCGCCGAAGCTCATGATCCTTAAGGCAGCCTTCTGAAGATTGTATTCGACAACAGAAGTTCGAGTATCAGAAGAGCAAGCGCAGGCGCGATGAACCAGGCTGTAAGCTCCCGGTGGCGAACGAACTGCAGCGTCTCAACCTCCGACTTCTCCAGCGCGCCGATGTCAGTGTATATGTTCCGCAGCTCCTCGACGTCAGTGGCGCGGTAGAACTTCGCATTCGTGATGGCTGCGACCTCACGGAGGGTCTCTTCGTCCAGCGGACTTTCCGCAGAACCGTCGCTGCTGCCTACGCCTATCGTATAGACCCTGATGCCAAGCGCTCCTGCCGCGGTCGCTGCCGTGACCGGGTCAAGATTGCCCGCGTTGTTCACGCCGTCCGTAATCAGGGTCACAACTCTGCTCTTCGCCGTCGAGTCCTTCAGCATATTCGCGGCTGTGGCCAGGCCGCTGCCCAGAGCGGTTCCGTCTTCTATGCCCATTTCGTCCGCAAGATGCACATCGTTCAGAAGCCGCAACAATGCATCGTGGTCCAGCGTGGGGGGACTCTGTATGAATGCCTTGCGCGAGAACACGACGAGCCCGATTCTGTCGTACCTGCGGTCAGCAATGAAGCCTGCGACTATCTCCCTTGCCGCGCCGAGTCTGTGAGGTTCGAGGTCCGTCTGTCCCATGCTGCCGGATATGTCGATTGCGACCATTATATCCACGCCCTCTCCCCGGATGACCTCGCGCGCATTTACGGTCTGGGGCCTGGCGGCCGCGACGATGATCAGCGCCAGGGCAAGAAATCGCAGCGCGGGTACGAATGGCATAGCCCGCAGCCGCAGGGACCGGCCCCAGACCGATACAAGGCCGATGTCGGCGTACCTGATGCCCACCGGTCCCATGCGCCTACGCCATAGATAAGGCAGCAGAGCGGCTAGAATGACCACGGGCAGCAGAACCAGCAGCAGTGGCGCCCCGAACGTGAGGTTGCTCATGCCGGCGCCTCCTGCCCACCTAGAGCGCCCTCACCGGGCGGTGAGGCACTTTGGGGCGCGTCGTGATAGACAAAGGTCCGTGCCTTTTCCAGCGCGTCACGAGCCTCGGATGCAGGCGGCGCATAACCGGAGTACTTTACGACGTCGGCCTCGACCAGCAGGTCGCAGACCAGTCCAAGGCTCTGCTGACCTAGCGAAGACAGCCTCAGAGATGCTTCGATCTCGTCCGTCGTCATGCGCTCCGCGTCCAGCCCATCCGTTTCCTCAAAATATGTAGCCTGCAGATAATCTCGAGTGAGCGCGGAGACAAGGGCGTAGTGTTCCTTGAACCGGCCACTGCCAGGCAGGTCGAGTCCCTCTATGCGGTCGAGTTCCTGAGTCGCTGCCTCCAGAGGGGTTCGCGTATCCACGATTGGCTCGGGTGTCGCCTCTCCCCGACGGTGACGCCGTCGAACGAAGTACGCCGCCGTGCCCATGGCTGCAAGAGCGGACAGCGCTGCAAGAGCTCGAGTAGTAGGGCTGCTCCAGAAACTCGTCGAGAGGTCCGCATGAGACCGGATGTCCCGCAGGGAATCGCCAGGACCGGACAGGACCGATTCGACCCTCAGCCTCACGACTGGGATGGGTACTTCACTTACCTTCCCATCCGGGGTTCTGACAGATACGGACAGGGCGGGGGTTTCGACTTCACCCGGCGCGAACAGAGTCACACGGTATTGCCCGAGGGTCGTCCAGATTCCATCCTCTGTCGACAGTGTACGCGCGGGCGTTTGAGTCCTGACCTCGAACGGTCCCCACTCGGGCCGCAGTCTCGGCAGGACTACCGAGTGGTCGGACGGATGGGTTACTTCCAGAGTCAGTGTGACGAGCTCACCGACCGTCAACTCATCAGAATCGGCGACAAGAGAGACGCGAACATCGGGAACAGGAAGTTCCTGGGCCAATGCTAAGTCTAAAGAGCCGATTGACAGGCCCAGTACGACACACGCGGCGCACATCCACATCAAATTCGGCCATGCGCCTCCCGTCGTCATCGCGCGGACCTGCGCAGTCTGTCCCTGAAGAACATCCCGACCCGGGCGACGTAGTCCGTTTCCGTGGTCACGGTGACGCGGTCCACCCCGGCAGCCGCGAATACATCCCTTTTCTGCCTTTCCAGTTCCGCGACTCGCTCACCGAATCCCTGTCGCCACTCCGCGCTTCCCGTATCGACCCAGCGCAGTTGGCCCGTCTCGGCATCCTCAAGAGCGACAATGCCGACATCAGCGAACTCGCGCTCCAACGGATCGTCCATGTCGAAGGCCGCAACATCGTGCCGCCGGTTCGCCACCATCATTGGCTGTCGGTATGACTCCGGATCGGCCAGAAAGTCCGACACTAGAAAAACAATGCTGCGACGCTTTAGAACAGCATAGACGGTGTCCAGGGCGAGCTTGATGTCTGTACCCGAACCCTCCGGCTCGAAAGCGAGGAGCTCGCGCAGCATTCTCAGGACGTGTTTTCTACCCCTTCTGGGTGGGACCAGCAGTTCCACCCTGTCGGTGAAGAGGAGCAGGCCAACATTGTCGTTGTTCGTGGTGGCGGCCAGCGCAAGGACTGCCGCAAGCTCCACGGCCAGTTCGCGCTTGAACCTGCTCCGCGTGCCAAAATCCGCTGAACGGCTGACATCCACAGCCAGCATGACCGTCAACTCCCGCTCCTCGATGTACCTCTTGACATAAGGCTCACCCGTACGCGCCGTCACGTTCCAGTCTATCGAGCGCACGTCGTCGCCGGGGCTGTACTGGCGGACTTCGTCGAACTCCATCCCGCGTCCCTTGAATACCGACCGGTACTCGCCTGCAAATCCATCATGGACCAGCTTCCGGGTGGTTATCTCGATACGACGAACCTTCCTGATTACCTCGTCGTCCAGCATCTCAGGGAATCTCCAGGTTGTCGAGTATGCGCTGTATGATCGCCTCTGTCGTCACGTCCTCAGCCTCGGCCTCGAAGGTAGTAATGATGCGGTGCCTTAGCACATCGGGAGCGACCTGCTTGATGTCGTCTGGTATGACGTACCCTCTACCCCTGATGAAGGCATAAGCCTTGGAGGCGGCGATCAGGAAAATGCCCCCGCGGGGAGACGACCCATACTCGATGAGGTTGGCGAGTTCGTCAAGTCCCACCCGGGCAGGGTCGCGCGTCGCGACAACTATATTGAGAATGTAGTCCATGATCTTCTCGTCAACGTGGACTTGCCTCACGATCTCTCTTGCGTTGAGGATGTACTCGGCGTCCACCACCGCCTGGACGTCGGGCGCCGGCCCCGAGCTGATCCGGGCCAGCATCTCACGCTCCTCGTCGTACTCGGGGTAGTCAACCACTACCTTCAGCATAAAGCGGTCAACCTGCGCCTCTGGCAAAGGGTAGGTGCCCTCCTGCTCGATCGGGTTCTGGGTCGCCAGGACAAGAAACGGGGCTTCAATAAGGAAAGTTTCGTCTCCAATCGTTACCTGCCCCTCCTGCATCGCCTCCAGCAGGGCGCTCTGCACTTTCGCGGGTGCGCGATTGACCTCGTCCGCGAGGATCAGATTCGAGAATACAGGGCCCTTCTGGACGCTGAAGTCGCCGGAGCGCGGATTGTAGATCCGCGTTCCTATAAGGTCCGCGGGCAGGAGGTCGGGGGTGAACTGTATCCGCGAGAACCCGGTCTGAATCGCCTGGCCGACCGTCTTGACCAGCAGCGTCTTCGCGAGGCCGGGCACTCCCTCCAGAAGAATGTGCCCGTCGGCGAGAAGGCCCACCAGCGCCCGCTCGACAAGCCTGTCCTGTCCGACGATGGCCTTCCTGATTTCGGTCAGAAAGACCGGTACGAATCGAGCCTCTCTCTCTACCAACTCATTTATCCGGCGAAAGCCCGCGAGGTTTGTCATGTTAGTACAGCTTCTCCTGTTGTAAATATCCGGACAGTCTGCTGGTCATGTGGCCCAGATTCAATGGCGAATTTTACTAACCTGCGGCTCCGGCGTCCTTGAGGATCTGGGCGATCTCTTCTGTGCTTCTCTGGAGCGCGACCGAAAGCATCGACTCTCCGGCGGCTGTGTAGGCATTGACGTCGGCGCCCGCTCCAACAAGAATTCGCACTGCCTCCGTGTGGTTCCTCCAGATAGCAGTATATAGTAGTGGGTCTCCATCGGAGTCTCTGGCGTCAGCGTCAGCGCCCGCATTCACCAGGATCTGTGCGATCTCCGCGTGATTTCTCCATATCGCCTCATATAGCATCGGATTCCCATCGGAGTCTTTCGCGTTTACGTCAGTGCCTGCTTTTACCAGGAGACGCACTATTTCAGTGTGCCCACGCCATATGGCTTCATACAATATCGGATCACCCTCCGCATCTTTGGCATTTACGTCAACACCCGCTTCGATGAGAAGACTAACGATTTCGATATGCTCCCGCCACACAGCCTCGCGCAGCATCGGATTTCCATCGGAGTCTCTGGCATCGATGTCAGCGCCGGCGTCCACGAGAATTCGCAGGACATCAATGTGGTTTCTCCATATAGCCAGGTGAAGGAAGGGATCTCCGTCTGTGTCACTAACGTTCACGGATTCTCCAGAATTTATGATGGCTTGCACATATTCAACGTCGCCACTCCGTATGGCCTTATTCAGATCAGCGTCTCCCGCTGGGTAGGGTGTAGCTTTCGGAAGGGGCGTATAGGTTGGCTCGGGATTCCTGGTGGGAGTCGGTTCGGCGGCAGTTGCTGGACTTGGCGTGGATATTGCCGGTACGAGCGTCGGCACGACCGTCAGGGTCGGTTCGGAGGAGTCAGTGGATACGAGTATCCCGTACACGGCTATTCCCGCAATCCCCGCCAGACATAGCGCCACCAGGCCCAGGCCTAGAACGGTCGCCTTATTGTCCAGCCGGATTTGACGCAGACCTCCCGTAGGTAGGCCCCGGATCGCTGCACGTACAGAGAGTCCCGCCGGTTGCCGGGGCTCAGTATCCTGTCCCTTGAGCAAGCGCCGAGCCAGGAGGACGGCAACTATCCCCGTAACAACCCCAAACACACCAGCGACGGCAGCTATGACGAGAAATATCTCAAGTAGAGCTGCGCCGAAGATGATCCATATGAAGCCTTCCAGCACCCCTTTGGCCTCGGACATGGAACTTTCCACTGCGCCAAAAGCGGTGACCGCAAAGATTGCGGCAGTCAGGGGGAGAGAGAAGGCGGCAACCGCGTACGCGATCGCCGTGCGGCCGAATATTCTCTTAAGCTCGATCTCTCGTACAGCATAGAGTGTCGACCCGCCCCAGACAATCCAAAAGAAGACCGTGGAAACTGCGTCTCCCAGGTAAATGACGAATCCCAAACTCACTGCGGCTACAACAGCGACGGGAAGGCTCCCCAATATGGCAACTAATATACGCTTAGGCATGATTCAATCTCTCCTGAACCGGCATCTCTGCTTTTTCGGAGCCCCCGGATATCGATTTCTGCGAATAAACCCCACAGCTATCCACCCTTCCGTCCTGTATCTGTGAGAACACTCTATTTACGTGGCGAATTCAGCTCACATTCGTGCTGAATTCACACGGCCCCAGCGCTGACCCTTGCGGCATTGCTCATTTTAGAACGCTGTAGGTGTTCCCGAGAGCTGAAAAGCGCTGGAATAAAGAATGTCAGGCGGCGAGCGTCTCTCGTACACCGCCCTGTAACCTCCCTTCTTCTGCGCTTTGTTACCAGCAGATCCCATGAGCGGCGCATGCCTGCGCCTCGGGTGGCAAGGATATCCACCATCTAATGTGATCTTGCGACGGGCACGGTCTCGTTGAATTTGAGCCGCAGCTCGCATGTGCCTTATATTTTGGGTCCGCATAGAGGGCGGCGACATACAAGTGCAACCATCGACGATGCGCTTCTTCCGGAGTATCTGGAAAATTTAGGGACGACTGAATTCCGGGGACAGGTGTTGGCGTTGGCCTCAAGAATCCAGGGGTAGGCACAATATTCGGCCTCTGTGTAGTCGTTCCGCCCACCCACACGGGTCGGGCCAAAGCGCAATCATAAGGCCTCTCCACTGCATCGGGACAGGCCTGGATGAAATAGAAGTTGGAATCCCGTCGCGGTGTGGCGTGCGCATAAGACATTCTCTCTCCCTCACTTCCCCACAACTTGCCCAAGCGACTACTTCCCAGAATATTGTTGAAATAGTTATGGTAAACCAAGTAGTAGTCTGCGCCAGCGACCGCGGTCCAGCTGATCTCTACACCCCTTGGCCCGCCAAACACAGCGCGTACGTCTGTTGGGGGGAATAGATGTATTGGGGTAGGTGTCGGAGCGGGCGCGGCAACGGTCACCATCACTGTATCGGAGCAGTTGTTCCCGGTGTGAGAGGACACGCAGCCATAATAATAATAGGTGCCTGCTACGGACGGCGCACGCGCTTCGGTCGGTGCGGGCCAACTATCCGACGGACTCATTTCGTACGTCCAATCATCCCAATCATTCCATGAGGAGCGCGCGGTGTAGCTGTTTTCAACCGTGTCATCGGATACTGTATTGGTGGAGTTGTCCGTCGAGCGATAGAAACTTATCGAGACGAAGTTCGCCGGACCGCTGCCCTGGTTGCGTATCACTGCATTCAGCGAGAATATCTCATTCACAGTCAAAGCTCTGTTGCTGACCGTGAGTGTGTCGACCACCACATCGGGTTGGCCCGCCACGTCGGGTGCAGCGGTGGCCGTGGGAGTCGGGGTCGCCGGCGTGGGTGTAGGCGTGGGCACTGGCGTAGGCATCAGTGTGGGCGCACCAACGAGAGAAGAGCACCCGTCGCTATTGCAAGCCCTAACATAATAATGGGTAACCTCTCCAGAACCGGCAAAAGCTATCATGGTGTCCACGTATGACGTTCCGGTGACCCTGCTGGCCACTTCTGGGCACAAATAGTTCTCGGGTTCACTGCAATCGGCCCAGAGACTGACGTATACCTTGTAATAGGTGGCGCGCTCCACCCGGTCCCAGTCGATTCTTGCCTCGTTCCGTCCCCTGCCATAAACTGCCCGGACGCTGGTCGGAGGAGCGGGAGCGCTGGCCTGCTGTCCTGCATAGGGAGTCGGCGTCGGCATGGCAATGGTTGTGGGGATCGCCGCAGCTGCAGGAGTCTCTATCGGAGTAGCCACAGGAACCTGCGTCGCCATCGGCGTGGGTGTGGGAGCGGGCGTGGGTATCGCCGTTGCACCGACGGTGGGCGACGCTGCCTGAGAGGGGTCTCCGGGCTGGACCGCATTGTAGCGGTCTATCTCCGAACACCCTCCCGAGTTGCACGCGGTGACCCAGTAGTGGTTCCTGCGGTCGTCCGGGGACGTGTGAAGGTACGTCGTCCCCGACACCGACGAGGACAGCTCGTCGCATCCGAACAGGGTTCCGAACGAGCTTATCCTGCAGCTGGAACCGAAGAAATCGTCGTGGTACACCTTGTAGTGGGTGGCGCCAGCGGAACCGTTCCAGTTGACCCGCACCGACGACCCCTCCCACACCGCGCGGACGTTGGCGGGCGAGGCGGGAACTCCCGCCTGCTGAGACGAAGCCGTCGGGCTGGTGGTGGCGACCGCCCCGGTCGGGGTCGGAACCGCCTCCGGAGCGGGCGTGGGTGTGGGAACGGGCGTGGGTATCGCCGTTGCACCGACGGTGGGCGACGCTGCCTGCGAGGGGTCTCCGGGCTGGACCGCATTGTAGCGGTCTATCTCCGAACACCCTCCCGAGTTGCACGCGGTGACCCAGTAGTGGTTCCTGCGGTCGTCCGGGGACGTGTGAAGGTACGTCGTCCCCGACACCGACGAGGACAGCTCGTCGCATCCGAACAGGGTTCCGAACGAGCTTATCCTGCAGCTGGAACCGAAGAAATCGTCGTGGTACACCTTGTAGTGGGTGGCGCCAGCGGAACCGTTCCAGTTGACCCGCACCGACGACCCCTCCCACACCGCGCGGACGTTGGCGGGCGAGGCGGGAACTCCCGCCTGCTGAGACGAAGCCGTCGGGCTGGCGGTGGCGACCGCCGCCGGCGTCGGGACTGCCGCCGGAGCGGGCGTGGGTGTGGGAACGGGCGTGGGTATCGCTGTTGCACCGACGGTGGGCGACGCTGCCTGAGAGGGGTCTCCGGGCTGGACCGCATTGTAGCGGTCTATCTCCGAACACCCTCCCGAGTTGCACGCGGTGACCCAGTAGTGGTTCCTGCGGTCGTCCGGGGACGTGTGAAGGTACGTCGTCCCCGACACCGACGAGGACAGCTCGTCGCACCCGAACAGGGTTCCGAACGAGCTTATCCTGCAGCTGGAACCGAAGAAATCGTCGTGGTACACCTTGTAGTGGGTGGCGCCAGCGGAACCGTTCCAGTTGACCCGCACCGACGACCCCTCCCACACCGCGCGGACGTTGGCGGGCGAGGCGGGAACTCCCGCCTGCTGAGACGAAGCCGTCGGGCTGACGGTGGCGACCGCCCGGGTCGGCGGCGGAACCGCCTCCGGAGCGGGCGTGGGTGTGGGAACGGGCGTGGGTATCGCCGTTGCACCGACGGTGGGCGACGCTGCCTGCGAGGGGTCTCCGGGCTGGACCGCATTGTGGCGGTCTATCTCCGAACACCCTCCCGAGTTGCACGCGGTGACCCAGTAGTGGTTCCTGCGGTCGTCCGGGGACGTGTGAAGGTACGTCGTCCCCGACACCGACGAGGACAGCTCGTCGCATCCGAACAGGGTTCCGAACGAGCTTATCCTGCAGCTGGAACCGAAGAAATCGTCGTGGTACACCTTGTAGTGGGTGGCGCCAGCGGAACCGTTCCAGTTGACCCGCACCGACGACCCCTCCCACACCGCGCGGACGTTGGCGGGCGAGGCGGGAACTCCCGCCTGCTGAGACGAAGCCGTCGGGCTGGCGGTGGCGACCGCCGCCGGCGTCGGGACTGCCGCCGGAGCGGGCGTGGGTGTGGGAACGGGCGTGGGTATCGCTGTTGCACCGACGGTGGGCGACGCTGCCTGAGAGGGGTCTCCGGGCTGGACCGCATTGTGGCGGTCTATCTCCGAACACCCTCCCGAGTTGCACGCGGTGACCCAGTAGTGGTTCCTGCGGTCGTCCGGGGACGTGTGAAGGTACGTCGTCCCCGACACCGACGAGGACAGCTCGTCGCATCCGAACAGGGTTCCGAACGAGCTTATCCTGCAGCTGGAACCGAAGAAATCGTCGTGGTACACCTTGTAGTGGGTGGCGCCAGCGGAACCGTTCCAGTTGACCCGCACCGACGACCCCTCCCACACCGCGCGGACGTTGGCGGGCGAGGCGGGAACTCCCGCCTGCTGAGACGAAGCCGTCGGGCTGGCGGTGGCGACCGCCGCCGGCGTCGGGACTGCCGCCGGAGCGGGCGTGGGTGTGGGAGCCGGTAATGGCGAAGCGGCAGCGGTGGGAGAGGCCACGGGAATTCGCGTCGCAGTCGCGGTCGGAATGGGCATCGACGTTGCCAGGGGCACGACCGTCTGTGTCGCGGTCGGTATCGGATTTGCCGAGGATGCCGACCATACCACATCGACAACCCAAGATCCGTCGTCTCTGGCGCTTGCTATAAACGTGTACGTCACACCATTGACGTTGGCGTTTGTGATCGAGATGATCACAAGTGAAGAGGCGAAGAGGAAACGCCCCCTCCCCGATGAATCCACGCTGAAGTCAGATGATGTCCCAGGGTAGGTGCATTGTTCTCCTTGATTCACA
The DNA here is from genome assembly GCA_965197685.1 of Dehalococcoidia bacterium. GTDB lineage: Bacteria > Chloroflexota > Dehalococcoidia > Lucifugimonadales > UBA1123 > VXRN01. Next base: position 251,973 of record CBDANP010000005.1, on the reverse strand, counting down.
ACGAGACCCGCATAGCACTCTGCATCCTGAGCGGCGACCGGCGCCATCTCGATAGGTTGTCCAGCGAAGTCTAGCAGCAATAGAACCGAACAACCCAACATTGCAAGGAGGATGAGGATCCCCTTGAGACTGAATGCAGATTTAGGCGCAGTTTTGCGCTTGGTATTCATCCTGAGATAGCCTTATGCAGTCCCACCTAAGTTACCCGATGTGCGGGTTTATGTTCAGTTCACCAATTTAGATATTTGCAGAGGAGGATTACCCTGAGCCTGGTTCAACATGAAAGCCATGGTGTGGCTGAGCGCTTTTCTGAGCAGACGATTGCTCAGATGCCACATATCCCTGGCCCACACACGCTTGATCAGGTAGCGGTCCACTAATTGTCCGAAGACCGTCTCTATCCTATAACGGAAGCGACTGATCGTCGCACTTCTGCGCGGCCAGGGCTCGGAAGAAGCTCTTTTGAACTGTGCTTGAAGATTAAGCCCATCTCTATCCAGTTCCTCTTTGAGTCTGGGACTCCAGTAGTTTCGGTCTCCCAACATGGTTCCGCGCCGCCCGTTGACCAACTCGGGAACCACAGCTGTCTCATGGACTTGGGCAGGCGCTATGCCGAAGCTGACTATCACACCCGGCCACGCCACCAGTGCGTGCAATCGAAAGCCGTAGAAGGTCTGGCGCGCAACGGTATCGTGTCCAAAGCCGGCCTCACCCCTGAAGCGCTGGCATCTGTATGCGCGAGCGAACTGACAGACAGGGACAGCGAAACTGTCAACCAGTTTCAGAGAGGGGTCATGTCTGACCTGTTCAAGCATACGCTGCCATATCATCTCCTTGACGCGCCACAGATTGGCCGCCTGTCTGACGAATGTGGTGCGATGTATCTTTCCCATTTCAGGGAAGAAGTGCGAATAGTGTCTGCGGAAGTAGTCATAGATGGCCTTGTCCTGGTTCAGAGACAGATACTCTCCTACTATCTCCATGGTGAGCGTCTCGCTGTCTGAGAGTGCGGGCGCAGGCCCTCTCTGTCTGAGGCGTATTGTTCCAAAAAGCTGTTTCATAGTGTCGTCAATAATGCAGAAAACGGTTATTATGAAGTCGTCCAGGTCCATGGCGTCATCCTCGGAGTTTGATGCAACCCTATTAGAGACGCTATGACTTGGACTTTCAACTGTTTCTATCCTTTATCCAAAAACTTGCACACGGGGTTAAGTTGGTTCAGCATCCTTGGTTTCCACCATATTGCCATTTCACGAAGCCTGCTGTAAGGTTCATATTCATCTTATCAGAAGGGGTATTTATTTACCCCGTTGAGGGTGATGAATACAGACCTTGTCAATGTAGCCGGGCGGAATACACTGAAGGAGGCTGGTCTTGAATCCGCGGCAAACAGCAGACTACAGGCTGGCGGAGTCGGGTCAGGCGCACGAGGGGAACGGTCGGGACGATCTGAGCTACGGCATAAGGATTTCGGTATGGGTGCGATGGTTTGTTATAATAGCATGGCTGGTCCAGCTGAACTATCGAGTCAACTTCGCCCACCCCGCCTACTTCGCGCACACGCTGTTTGCCGTGCTGGCTTTGGCGCTCAATTGCTACGTTCACTACCGCATAGAGACGGACCGGACCGTAACCTGGAGATGGGCGGTCGCTTTGAGCGTGGTGGATACGGCAGGCATTACGGCAGGCCTGGCAATCTCCGGCGGGTTTTCGAACACCTTCTTCGTGCTGTACTACCCGGCGCTTGCCATGTTCGCGGTCGTGTTTACATCTTTCAGGCTCAGTCTTATCGCGGTTACGCTGGTGGCGCTTGTCTATGCGACGCTGAGCCTCATGGTTGCGCCGGGATTGGACTTTGGGATCAAGGAGGAGAAGGTCCTGTTCATGAGGATCGTCGGCATATACGCCGTCGTCGCGGCAGTGAATCTGGTCTCACGGTTCGAACGGGCCAGGAGGAGGGAAGCGGTGGAACGTGAGCAGGAGCTTCAGCGGGAGCGAATCGAGTTCTCACGGACGATTCACGACACCATGGCCCAGTCCATGTATATGATCGGGCTTGGTCTTGAGACCATAAAGGAAATCGCGGAATCGCCGAACCGCGACAATCAGGGTCAGATGATCGCCAAGGTAGAGGCGACTCAGGAGCTGTCGCGGTCGATGATGTGGGCGCTGAGGCACTCCATAGATATAGGCTCGATATTCGAGGGGCGGGAACTGAACCGCGTGCTGCGTTCGCACACTTCCACTTTCGCGACAATAACGTCGGTCCCCGCCGAACTGGTCCAGTCCGGCGATGAACCACATCTGCCAGCCGTAACCCGCGGCCTGCTGTTTACCATAGCGCACAACGCCATGACCAACGTGCTTCGGCACGCGGACGCACGCACAGTAACCCTCGCGCTGGACTTCGAGGAAGATGGACTCCGAATGTCGATATCAGACGATGGGATCGGTCTTCCGGATGACTACGCGAACCGCGGCCACGGTTTCAGGAATATGCGGATGGACGCGGAGCGAATGGGGGGCAGCCTGGAGGCGGCTCCGGGTGAATCCGGACGAGGCACTACCGTTACATGCAGCGTTCCCTACAACGCGAATCCAGGAGGCTTGTGACGTGGGCCGGACGCATCTGATTAGAGTGATGCTTGTGGACGACCACGAGATTGTGCGGGATGGACTGCGGGAAGTTCTCGAGCATTCGGGAGTATTCGAGGTCGTGGGTCAGGCGGCGGATGGCGAGGCGGCGCTGGAAGTTGCGCGTCGCGTCGAGCCGGACGTGATTGTTATGGACGTAATGATGCCCGTTAAGAACGGTATCGACGCCTGCCGGGAAATCGCCGAGATCCTGCCCGATACAAGACTGTTGATTCTGACCGCCGCCGCCGAGGAGGACGCGATGATGGATGCGGTTGCCGCAGGCGCGACCGGATACCTTCAAAAGCATTCCGGGAAGGACACTCTGCTGCGCACTCTCCGTGAGGTCGCCGCTGGAGAGTACACCATACCCGCGGACGTGATAAGACGCGTGCTCACAGGACTGCGGGCGGGGAGGCCGCAAAGAAAGAAGTATGACCCCGGCAGACTGACACCGCGGGAGAGGGAGATACTCACTCTGTTCGCGCAGGGCAAGTCCTACGCCATGATCGCGGAAGTCCGGGGCAATCAGCCGGTCACCATTCGAAACGCTATCTACGGCATCCAGGACAAACTGGGAATCGATACGAAGCAGGAACTGGCGGTCTGGGCCGTGCGTAGCGGCCTATTGGATGAACCCGGGTTGGGCCTGTAATTCGGTGCAGGATATGATGATGCCTCCATTTCATACACTTCGCGTCGATGTTTCTTCGGCATGATCCTCAGATCCTCGAGTCTTGCCCAGCTCTAAGTAAGTGATACTTTTCAATGATGCTCGCTGAATATACCAAGGTACTTCGCAGTTATGCGGTCTTCGACGGCAGGGCGGGTCGCTCAGAATTCTGGTGGTTCGCCCTGGCACAGGCCGCCATCGCCATTGTCGCGAGCATCCTGTCCTCTGCAATCTATGAAGGGATATTCCTTCTCTGGTTCCTGTACTCCCTCGCTACGCTTCTGCCGTCCTTAGCCGTCTGCGTTCGAAGGTTGCATGACACAGGACGCGGCGCCTGGTGGCTTCTGGTGGGCACCGTGCCTACACTCATCGCCTTTCCACTTGTGATCGTTGGCTTCTATCTCCTTGCATTTGGCCTCGCAGGAAGTTTTTTCGGCGGCCTGGTCGCAGGCATCGCTGAGGCCATAAGCGGTGGTGGTGGATCGGCGGACTCTACTTTGGAAGTATTCTGGGGATTCGTCCTTCTGGGTCTCGCCCTAACTGGCATCGGAGCAATTGGTATGATCGCTGCTGCGATATTCGCGATTATCCTCATAGTGTATTTGGCGAGTCCCAGCGAAGCCGTGCACAACAGGTACGGCCCGCAGCCGACATGATCGAGAAACGGCGTAGGCAGACAGAGGACTTAAGTCTCCTGTTTGAAGAGTTCAGCGCCGACGAATAGAGGAGGTGCACTGCCATGTGCGGCGGGCGCAAGTCCGACAATACTACAGGGCAGAGATTTGGCTCAGGGCGGTCTTCGAACTTGGGAATGTCAAGTCTTCCCTAGCACCGCCTGCTAGCTGTGGGCATAGCTAACTACATGATCAGGCTACGGCGATTGAACTTGTGCTGCAGCAATCATGGCACCCCGGGTTGTTGACGCTAATCTCACCCTGGCTGTCCGGGGCTTAACAGGAAGTCAGGTAGGACTCCACCTCAGACTGCGGTACCTCTGTTCCTCCGGGATATGCATCCTGAACGACCAGTCTTGTATAGGCTTGCGTAATACACTGAGAATTCTGTGAGACAAAATGCGCCCAACTGTCTCAGAGCTACAGGGGCAAGACGCATTAAACAGTAACCGTCATCGTCAGTCGGACGCTGGCCACGGCGGTGTCTGAAACCGACAGACACCCTTTGTCCGACAGACCGCATCCCCTTCGTATGGTAAAATTGGCCGGAGCCAGGAGGAGTCCATGACCACCCAAGCCGCCACCGCCATAGTCTATCCTGAAACGGACGGAATGCCATTGCCTGACGGAGAGTACTAAGCGCCGCTGTACATCAGAATCGTCGGGACACTCAGGACTCACTTCGGCGATGTTCCCGGCGCCAGGGTGAACGGCGAGAGCTTCATCTACTACGTCGAGGGCAACCCGCGCCGCTCATTCTCGCCGGACTGCTACGTGGTCTTCGGACTGTCCGAGACCGCGCTGGAGTCGCTGTCGCTGGAGGGGAACAACACCTATCTGCTGTGGGAAGTGGGCAAGCCGCCCGACTTCATCCTGGAGATAGGCTCTCCGAGCACCGCCATGGCCGACCTGGGGAGCAAGCGGGACCTGTACGCCGAGCTTGGGGTTGGAGAATACTGGCGGTATGACGGGACAGGCGGTGAATTCTACGGCGAGCCTCTGGTGGGCGAGCGTCTGGTGGACGGAGAGTACCGTCGTCTGGAGATGCGCCGGGAGAGTGCCGGTCGGGTGTGATCTCACAGCGAGGCGCTGGAGTTGGACCTGTGGTGGACGGACGGGGAGCTGCGGTTCTGGGACCCGGTAGCGGAGCGCTGGCTTCTGAGCCATGAGGAAGAGCGCGCCGGACGTATGGCGGCGGAATCTCGCGTGGCGGATCTGGAAGCTGAGCTTCGGCGTCTGCGCGGGGAATAGTCGCCGTGGCCATTAGCCGGAATGCCTCAGAAAGTGAATAGGACATTGTATCTTTGACATGGGTGAGAAAATCCCTATCAGATACGTTTCCCGAGTGCGGCAGACCGATAGGACATTGGTCGTAGCAGACCGTGCAAAAGCGAGGGTCGTCGCACTCATTTCAGCAGAGCCCGGACAGTTGCGTGGGCTATTGAAGCCCGTATCTGCAAGGTAGGGCCAGCATTGGAGGAGGTGAGAATGTCTCAGGAACCCACCTACATTGGCATCGATGTGTCCAAGGACCAGGTGGATATCGCCGTCCGACCCACTGGCAGGAGTTGGAGTGTGCGGTATGACGGTGTCAGTATGGAAGAGCTGGTTGCTCAACTGGACAGTCTGGATCCGGTCGCGGTGATTACCGAGTCCACGGGCGGTCTGGAGCTTCCATTGGTTGCAGCCCTGGCCGCGGCTTCACTGCCAGTGGTGGTCGTAAATCCCCGCCAGGTACGGGTCTTCGCCAAGTCCACAGGACAGCTGGCGAAGACTGACCGGCTGGACGCACAGGTACTGGCACATTTCGGCGAGGCGGTTCGTCCACCACTGCGGCCCCTGCGAGACGAAGATACACAGGCGCTCGGTGCCGTTCTGGCGCGCAGACGGCAGGTGATGGGCATCCTTGTAGCTGAGAAGAATCGTCTGCGTCGCGCGAATCCCCAGGTCCGTCCTCGCATCGAGGCTCATATAAGCTGGCTGGAGCAGGAACTTGATGATCTGGACACCAATCTTCGCCACAGGATACTTCATAGTCCAGTATGGCGTGAGAAGGACGACCTGCTGCGCAGTGTCCCCGGTGTTGGACCACAAATGTCTCTGACTCTGCTTGCATATCTGCCGGAGCTGGGCACGCTGAACCGAAAGCAGATCGCCGCCTTGGTTGGTGTGGCGCCCTTCAACCGGGACAGCGGACCTCACCGCGGGAAACGCAGCGTGTGGGGAGGCCGTGCCACAGTTCGGTCGACACTATACATGGGAGCGTTAGTGGCCAGCCGCTTCAACCCCGTCATACGGGACTTCTATCAGCGTCTGCTGGCCGCTGGTAAGCCCAAGAAACTGGCCATCACAGCTTGCATGCGCAAGCTACTGATCATCCTCAACTCAATGCTCAAGCATCGTTCACCCTGGCGCGACCCTACTCCGATGGCAGTCGGTCTTTCGACTTGACTTTCATGACAGTTGCTATAGATGTCAAGCTGCTTTTCCGACTATCTGGGCAGGCTTATGGATGGCCAAGAAGACTTCCCGGGGGACATAGCGTTTGAGACAGCGGATGACTTCGGATTTGCTCATTCCCTCTGCCGTTCGACGATGCATATATGCCTGGGTCCGCAGTTCGTAGCGTAACCTGACCACCACAATGCGATGCAGTGCGGCATTGGCCTGACGGTCGCCACCGCGGTTGAGCCAATGCCGGTTGGTCTTGCCGGATGATGCAGGTATCGGATTCACACCGCACAGTGAGGCGAAGGCTGCCTCAGAGCGGAGACGATCAGGGTTGCTCCCTGCAGCGATCAGCAGAGTCGCAGCCGTATCGGGTCCCACACCGAAGGCGTTGACCAAGGTCGACGCTACTGACCGGGTGAGTCGTTCAAGCTCAGCTTCCAAGTCCTGCATCTCTCCACTCAGCTGAAGGTAGCGGCGGGCAAGTGAACGAAGAGCGTACTTGGCCGCTGCCATTGGATCGTCCAGACGAGAGGGGCGGAAGTTTCTGCGGTCAAGTCTCCGGATGTGGTGTAAGAGTTCGTCATCCTGTTGAATGGGTGGCAATGGAGTGTTGGAGGGTCGGAGTCCATTGACACTCAGGACTTCCTTATGGGGAATTTGATGAAGACGATAGAGGTATTCGACAGTTACAGCTATCGGCGGTACGACAAACTATTGAGTGCTCCAGAGTCGGGTGCAACGTTTGAGCTCGAGTGACTTTCGACGGGCATAATCGGGGATATAACTGGCAACCGGGGAACAACGGTTTCAGAACACGGTCCGATGCGCAGACTTGCTCTCAACAGAGATAAGGCTCGCTTGATCTATTCTGTAAGCTCGGGTCAAACAGATCTCGATTGTTTGGTGACTATCTTCAATGACCTCAGACCAGGATACGAAGACTTATCCGTAAAGACGCTTGACGGTGCATGGACAGAAAGTCTGGAAATCAAAGTGGATGCAAATGCCGTGCAGAAAACAAAGTTTGCCAGAGAGCCAAGAGCAGAATTTCTCAGGGCCAATGATGTCCATGGCATTCTCATAGAAGTTCGGCAAGAAGGAGAGAATGTGTGGTGGACGGCATGAGTATCCGCCAGGCCTCCCGTGTATTCGGCCTGCACAGGGACACCGTCCGCAAGATGCTCAAGTACGCCGCTCCGCCCGGCTACCGCAGGAGCAAACCCCCAGAAGACCCATGATCAGTCCATACACCGGTGTCATAGACGAGATACTGCACTCGGACACGAGCCTGCCGAAGAAGCAGCGGCGTCTGTGGTAGGTCTGCTTTCATGGTCGTGTTCCCAACACTGTCTCACAGCTTCTCGTAAACCTGAATGCGGTGCCTGTTGGACTCGGTCACGTACAGCCGTCCTTGCCGGTCCAGCTTAACGGAGATCGGACCCCAGAAGTACGGCTCGACTCGCGCGGATTCCTGGTAAGGAGTCTCCACATCTGGGCCTGGAGTCACCATGATGTTGGCCCTCTGGCGCGCCTGCCACTCGTCCGAGTTGGCCGCATAGAACTCTTCGGCCCACTTGGACAGTGTCGCCTGTCCCCTGAGCTTCTCTAGGAACTCGCCGTCAGGCCACAACACCTGAACGCGCTCGTTGCCCCAGTCGGCAACGTAGATAAGCCCCTCGTCATCGACCGCGACGCTGGACGGCCGCTGGAACTGACCGTCGCCGTCTCCCGACTCGCCGAACGCCGCCATAAACTCGCCGTTTGGAGAGAACTTCTGGATGCGATCGTTTCGCCAGTCGGCGACGTACACGTTGCCGTCGCGGTCGAGCGTGACGCCCCACGGCATGTTGAACTCGGCAGGACCGTCCCCTGGTCGGCCGAAGCTCGACATGAACTCGCCGTCCCCTGTGAACCTCTGGATGCGCCCGTTGTAGGCGTCCCCGACCAGTACAGCGCCGGAGGAATCGACCGCAATTCCGGACGGGCCATCGATCTGTCCATCGCCCGAACCGTGGTCGCCCCAGTGCCAGATGTACCTGCCGGACGTATCGAACACGGTGATGCGGTGGTTGTGCTCATCGACGAGATACAGGTTGTCTTCCGAGTCGAACGCCACGGATGTCGGCCACACGAACTGTCCGGGCTCCGAGCCGTACGATCCAAAGTCGCCGTAGTAGTTGCTCTCCGGATCGCAGATGCCGATTCGTATGCCGTATGGCTGAAGCGAATTTGTACGGCTGATTACGTAGATACGGTCGTCGCTGGAGAAGGCGATATCCACCGGGTTGCTGAACCCGCGTCCCTCCATCGCAACGATCCCGATCGTGCGATCGTACTTCAGCACCTGTCTGGCCACCATCTCCTACCCGACCTCCTGAACCTCATGGTATCGAATGAGCCAAACTCCGCGACGCTGATGTGCAGACAAGCTTGAGCCACACCGATGGTACTGCTCTGTTCTCCATCGAATTTCGTCTTTCGAGCCATATCATTGTGATAGTATCGCAATAACCAAAGAGGAGTCCATGACCACCAAGGGTGCCACTAGGGCAATCGCATCAAAATTTCAGCAGTCTTATATATTTCCATTTATATTGCGACAGGTGATAACAGGTGGCTTAACTGGTGAGCAACAGGCACTCTCTGAACCAGAGTTTGACCAGAGTTCACCTGAGTTTGTAGCTAAATGACTGGGGGAAAATTCTCTGTCGCGCCTGTCATATGCCCCGCTTTATGTCTTATGGAACACAGTCGCCGATTTGGGGCGCTGGACATCCGGTCGAAAGATTCATTCCTCCAAGCCATGAAGTAATTGTATCCAATTCAGCACAAATGTGCAAGAACGCTGCACCGTCCGTACACTTTAGATGCAATTGCCCTGAGGGCGCCACCGCAGTCGTTTACCCAGAACCGGACGGAATGCCATTGACCCACGGAGAGTACCAAGCGCCGCTGTACATCAGGGTAGTCGGCGCACTCAGAGTCCGCAAGCGCTGCCTGTACGCTGAGCCGGGCGTGCGTGAATACTGGCGGTACGACGAGACAGGCGGTGAATTCTACAGCGAGCTTCTGGTGTGCGGCGACTGGGTGTTGCTGACTCCGCGCGGCGGTGGCTTCGATTGCGACGATTGATGAGGAGTGAGCCGATGCGCGTTGGATTCATTGGGACTGGGAGCATAGGTCAACCCATGGCGGGCCAGGTCCTCGCCGCGGGTTTCTCTCTGGCAGTCCACGACATAAACCGAAGCGCAGCGACTCCGCTGCTCGAAGCTGGGGCCGAGTGGGCCGACTCCCCAAAGGCAGTCGCCCAGCAGTGTGACATAGTATGCACCTGTCTTCCAGGTCCGCCTGAGTTCCAGCAAGTGGTTTACGGCGCCAATGGCATCCTGGAAGGAATAGCTGCTGGCTCTGTGCTGGTCGACCACACGACCAACTCCCCTGAACTTGTAAGAGACACCCACCGGAGGCTGGAGAGGGCAGGGGTTGCGATGCTCGACGCCCCGGTCAGCGGCGGTGCGGAGGGCGCGAGAACACGCGACCTGACCATGCTAGTCGGGGGCAACAGCGACACCCTCGGCCGCTGCAATTCGGTTCTGGACGCGATCGCCAAGACGGTCATGCATGTCGGCGATATCGGCGCGGGCTGCGTGTGCAAGATCGCGCACAACTGCGCCGGGTTCTCGCTGGACATGGCGACAATCGAGTGCCTGACTATGGGAGTGCGCGCAGGAGTGGAGCCGTCGGTGCTAGTGGAGGTGTTCCAGAAGTGCGCAATCGGCAGAAACTTCAACCTGCACACCCGTCTGCCCGATACGCTGTTCAGCGGCGACTTCGAGCCCCGATTCGCGCTGAAAACCGCGATGAAGGACATGCGGCTTGCCACTGATCTGGCCGAACACTACGGCGTCCCTATGAACCTGACCAATGTCTGCCAAGCAGAGATGGAGGAGGCGATGACCCGAGGATGGGCCGACCTTGACAGCTCTGCGTTCCTGAGGCTCCAGGAGGAGAGGTCGGGGGTACAGCTGCGACTGGTGTGAGCGGGTCAGGTCAGTTGGTACTCCCGCGTCGAGCCGATCAGGCGTAGGGTCTCCGCGACGCGGGTGGTGAGGTCGTCTTGCTCGTAAGCCTCTGAGGATGCCACAAGAGTCGCCCGGGTCTCATCCGAGACCGTGATCGGCCCGAGAAGGTCCAGGCAGGAGTCTACCAGCGTCTCCGAGTCGAGCTGTGCCTGCTGTTCGGAGACGAGCCTGTCCGCGATGTCTCGGACGCCGGGCGAGTCCGTGTTGCCAAGGTGCTGGGAGGCGAAGTTGACTCTCTCGACGAGAGACCCGCTGTCGATCCACTCGGCTCCCTCGTGCCACCCCTCGACGCTTGGCGGGTTCATGAGCTCCTGTCCCATATAGTTGATGGCGAGACCAACCTGGAACATCTCAACGGTCGGTCGCGGGAAAGGCAGGGCAGTCCGCAGCGTCCCTGCGACCAGCTCCGCTGGGCTCTTAACCCTTCGGAACCGGACAGCGACTGACTTGAAGTGGTCTGAGTTGAACATGTCCCTCAAGACCGCTCCGATCTCGTAGCCGGAGTCAAAGTAGGTCTGGCAGAGTCGCTCGATCAGCGCCTCGCCGCTCTCGTCACCCTCGTCGGCGACGAAGAACTGGTACAGACGAGTGCATACGAAACGAGCTGTGGCAGGCTGCCGGACTATCACGTCGATCACGTCCTCGCCGTCGAACGGGCCGCTCTCGCCGAGGAAGGTCTTCTCTGAGTAGTCGTGGTCGTCCGACCTGAACTCGAACTGGCAGGCGACGCGGCTGTACGGCCAGATCGAAGCCTTCATGGCTCGCAGCGCCATGTACTCGGCATTCTCGAATGTCCAGCCAGTGAATGCCCGCGCGGCCTCCTTTACGTCCTGCTCGGTGTAGTTGCCGATTCCCATCGAAAAGAGCTCTAGCAGCTCGCGGCCGTAGTTCTCGTTGACGGCGTCCCTGTGGTTGTCGTGGTTGTCGAGCCAGTGGAGCATCGCAGGGTCTCTGGAAACCTGGACCAGGAGCGTGCGGAAGCTACCGAGGCCGTACTTACGGAAGGTCTCGATCTGGCTCACCATGGTTTGTACGTTGTTGACCTTGCGTTCGCCGGTGGCGAACAGGCTGTGCCAGAAGAGTGCGATCTTCTCCTGGAGCGGGCTCGTCGTGGTCATCATGCGGTAGAGCCAGTTAGCGACCGCGACTTCCACGACACGCAGCTCGGACTGGTCGACGTGGTACCGCCTGATGATGTCGTCGGGCATGTACGAGACCGTGGACGTGTCCAGCAGGGCGTCCACAGTCTTCTCGTAGCCGTCGGCAATCGCCGACTCCAGCTCGTCGCGTGTCGCGCCGAAGCCGGCGCGCCGCATCAGATGAGCCATCAGATGAACGTCTTCGCTGCTCATTTCATCACCTCCAAACCTGTCTGCCACTGGAATCGGCGTTGAGGAAAATTTAGGAATTTTTCTCCAACGTGTCCTATAGTGAGGCAATGCGGGTCAATGGCTAGTTCCAGAGACATCATATAGAGGACAGGCGTGTGGGACAAGGTCCGTGGTTCCCACTGGGAGAGGCTGTCGGAAGTGTGTTTCAAACGTCGCGAGAGTTCCCGGTTATCGAATGGTTAAGTCCTCTACGGATACTTTAGAAACTCTCTCTTCCCACTGGGTACGGGTAGTTTAACGGGGACTCTCAATGAGGGTGTTTCGTAGTGAAAACCCTCAAATGCCACATGTGCAGAATGGCCTACTCTGGCTGACTTCCCACAGAACATTTAAGGGCTGAGGCCCATACTTGTTTCGGCCCTTCGTCCCAGGAAACAAAAGGGAAATCGCCAGCGCGATGTCGCCTATCCGCACGAGATAAAGGACGCTCCACTATCCAGACCGGCCAGTGTCGTGCAATCGCTTCACCATGTTCACCGTGTGCCGAAGCGCAACGGACTGCTATCGGTATCCGGACTAACTCCTGCACGTTCGGCTTCTTCTGGGTTCTACATGGCCGCATGACCAGAGAGGCCCCAGGGCTTGAGCCAGTTCGCGAACCAAGTATCCCAGCCACAGCCGTGACCGTTGTCGGAGTGAACCCGGATCGAGCGCGTCGAGATCCTTAACGCACTCGGGGCGGATGGTCTCGAACCAGAAGTCGACTGTCGCTTAGCTCTCGGTTTCACCGAATACTCCTCTAGATTTATAAAATGTGGCGACTCAGGTTATCCTCGTTGGCCGAAGGCATGGGCTGGCTGGCTCAATCACACTTTCATACACCCCGCCGAATGCCCCTCTGCCCCCTGTCATAAATCATGTAGAGCCCAGGGCACGCGCAGTTCGCAGTGCTTAGCGTTTCCAATAGTCTCGTGTGCGTGCCGGCATCCACCATTGCCCGTATTCTCACATGCCCGTATTCTCACAGGAAATTACTAGTTCGGCGTGCAGCCTCTGGCTTGAATCCTCCGTGTCTGGAGGAGGTCGAAATAGGCGCCGGCAACAAAGTGGACCGGAATCACTTCACTGTCCATCTTCATCCGATATAGGCAGTTATTTGAATGTGCCGGGTCCGATGTGACAGAAGTCCTCACGCTCAAACATCACTTTCTGTACAAGATTTCTCAGATTGCTCTTGCTTACCTTCGACACCCCGCAGTCGGTGAGGATTTTCCTGGCGTGTATGCAGATCACAATTCCGTCTCTGGTGGCCTGGGCAATCCGCACCACACGCTGTTCCAGGTTCGCGTCGCCGCTGAAGTCAATTGGCTCATCGCGCAGATTCATTCGGGTTTTGATGTTCTGCGCCTTCCTGTCTTCGCGGGCCCCATCTGTGCCCCCAATTTGAGGCTATCTCGACCCATACGACTCCCCACCGGCCTTCGCTCTGCCGGTTCCGTGCCTCCTCCGGGTCAAGGCTGGGCAACTGAGCGAGTAAACACTCCATCGCCTAATAGACCTTGGGCAGTTCCTCGACCACAGCCCGGAGTGGGCGACCGGTCTCCTGCGCATATTGCTTTGCTCTGGTTAGCAACTCGTCATGGATGTCAAGCGTCGTCTTCATGATGCCCAAATTACCCATAAGCCGGGGTATGGTCATTACATATGCCAATGTGTGAAACTTTAGAATGTCTCACGGACATTTACTCCTGCGCCAGAGATTGGGAGGGTTCACAGGAACAGCCTCCACTTTGGTCCACATGAGCGAATGATATACGGATCGTGGTGGGATTGCCTCTCAAGTCGCTTGAAAGAGAATAGAGCTATGCCGAGTCCTCGGGTGGAACCATCTCGAATCCGGATACACAGAAGAGCGGGGTGGTCTCTGCCAGATGGATATCTCTGGATAGCGCGCCCGACCCGGTGGTCCAATCCGATCCGAATCGATATGGGCACATCCCGTAAGGATGTTGTACAGGGATCCCGGACCCTACTGGCAGAAGGGAAACTCCCGATCACGGTAGGGGACACTCAACGTGAGATAGGCGAGCACGGCTATGGCGTTGCCAGCTACTGCCGAGAAGACCGGGACTGTCACGGGGACGTGATATTGGAGGTAGCGTATGGGGAGCCTTGCTTTGTATCCGGTTCGTACTAGAGCCGTTATGTCAACCGCCCCAGCTCTGTTCGCTCACTACTCTGTTGCAATTATGGAAGATCGCGGACCGCGCTGTTTTCATCCGCCCCCATCCGGTAGTCTCGCCGTCTGCGTCGGACAATGCACCTCCGTCATATACACACCGATTCCAATAACATCCTCATCCGACTGACCTCCCAGGGTCTTTCGGTTATCCAGATTCACCGGTTCAATGACCACCGTCATTCCCGCTTTCGCGGGAATGACATATAGGCGCGGGCTTTCCGATTCGCAAATAACCGAAAGACCCTGGCCCAGGGTGCGGCAAACTTGCACATTTGTGCTGTTTTGGCTATAGTAGCCTCATGACTCCCCACTATGAATATGAAACTCTCCACCGGCTGCCAAGCGCCCGGAACCGGCAACTGAACCTCAAAGTCATAAGTTGTAATATATGGCAAGCTCGACAGAAGAAAAAATTCCGGCTATTTAGCTACAAACTCTGGTGATCTCTGGTGAAACTCTGGTTCAGAGGTCACCTGTTGGTCACCAGTTAAGCCACCTGTTCCCACCTGTTGAATGTCTGAACAACATAAATTGAGATATATTGAACCGCTGAAATTTAGATGCGATTGCCCTGCCACCCCTCTTCGCGTAATTGACCTCTATATCTACTTCAATGTATATTGAATGCGAGCGTTCACTTACTTATTGAACAATGTCTTAGAAAAGAACCGAATGGAACGTAAGAATAGTCTCGAGAGGAGACAAAATGTTAGCCCGTAGTATGACAAGGTCATTTATATTGATCGCCGCTCTGATGGCAATAGTAGTAGCGGCGGCGATAGCCTGCACATCGGATCCTGAGGTAGTCGAGAAGATCGTCGAGGTTGAAAAGATCGTCGAGGTCGAAAAAGTCGTCGAGGTCGAGAAGGAAATCGTCAAGGAAGTAGAAGTTGTCAAAGAGGTGGAGAAGGAGATCGTCAGGGAAGTCGAGGTCATGGTGACCGCGGTCCCTGCCATGCCGAGTTCCGATCCGGTTTACGGCGGCGCAATCAGATTCGGAATGATTGCGTTCAACTCCCTCGACCCAATGCTCGCGGGTCTGGCGCAGGCCGAAGCGCCATATGGCGAGCTTAATTATGACAGCATCGTCGTATATTGGTACGATGGCGAAGTTACTCCCTGGGCGGTGGAGTCCTGGTCATCCAAAGACGACCTTTCGCAGTACACATTCAAGGTTCGCGACGGAATAACCTTCCACAACGGGGAACCGCTCACATCAGCCGATGTAAAGTACACACTAGACCGCATCCGTCACGAGGATTCGGCATCGCCCCACAAGGACAACATCACTTTCATTGACACCATAAACACACCTGACAAAAACACAGTCGTAATGGAACTTGGCGACCCCAACGCCTTCCTCCTAGGTGAAATGACCGACTATCACACGAAGATAGTCCCGGATGGAACCACCAACGATCAGATCACCACCGGCGAGCATGGTTCTGGACCATTTACTCTCCAGGACCACAACCCGACAGAGAGGTCGGTCATGGAGCGCTACCCGGATTATTGGCGTGAAGACAGGCCATACGCCGATCAGACGATATTTTTCTATATACCCGAGGCGGTCACTCGCGTCGAAGCTCTCAAGACAGGCGCGATAGACGTGATATTGGGTCCTCCCCTTTCCTCGCTCGGATCGCTGGCGGGCAACCCTGACATTCGCATCGCCGAAACAGCGTCCGCGGGTGTGGGCGTGATTGATATGCACACCAGCTACGAACATCTTCAGGGCGACGACAAGTTCGCCCCGTTCCAGGGTGCGGAAGAGCCTCTGTTCGCAAACAAGAACCTGCGTAAGGCGATGCAGTACGCCGTGGACCGCAACTTTGTGGTGGACGCCGCATTCTTCGGACGCGGCCGACCCGCGAATGACCACCCGGTAGGCATAAACGACCAGTACTACTGGGACGAACAGCCCATAATCAAGCAGGACATCGCCAAGGCGAAGGAGTACCTCGCCGCCGCGGGTTATCCGGACGGCATTGACGTCGTCTTGAACACATCCGACTTCAACCAGATGCAGGATGTCGCCCTCGCCGTCAAAGAGTCCGTCAAGGCGGCCGGAATCAACGTGGAAGTAGCCCCCCATGATGAATCAACCTACTGGACAGCGCAGTGGATGAATCCCTGCTGCCCGCTCGTATCCAGTAACTGGGGGTCGCGACCTGCCAACGCCTCCATTAGCGTACAACTCAGAGGTGGCGGTGTCTGGAACGAATCGTTCTACAACAACCCTCGTCTGGACGAGTTGCTCGATCTCGCCTTTTCCGAAGCGGATTTTAACAAGCGCAAAGAATACTTCCGTGAGATGCAGGAGATACTCATAGAGGACGTTCCAGTACTCTATCTCACGTATAACCCTGTCCTGTACGCTCATCGCGATAACATCAAGGGCGTCAGGGCTCACGCAGAGAACGGACACTGGTTGTTCGAGGAGTGGTGGGTCTCGGATAACTAGGCAACGGAGTCTATCTGGCCGGTGGGCGATGGCACTCTACCCACCGGCCAGTAACAAACAAAAATATTGGAGAGCGACCCACTGACTATCACTGCCAACACAGATGTGTCGGCAATACTCAGATATTGCAACAGCGAGCAAGAGCGCATGGCAAGATTTCTTATAATCAGACTTTCCCTCATAGTTGTGACGCTGCTCGCCGTCTCCATCGCGATCTTTACCCTGATAGAGTTGGTACCGGGAGACGCCGCTCAGGTGATGCTGGGGCAACAGGCAACGCCTGACAACCTCAAGAACCTCCGAGCGCAGATGGGGCTGGATCGTCCTCCACACGTCCGCTACCTCGACTGGATCACAGGAGCCGCGCGCGGAGACCTCGGCGAATCGGCGAAATCCAGGGCTTCCATATCCGGCATAATGAGTGGACGCTTGGCTAACTCGGCGCTTCTCGCCGGACTTGCCTTCCTGATAGCGGTCCCGCTGGGACTTTCTCTGGGGGTGTGGGTAGGAACCAGGGTCGACACCAAGATTGACCGCTTCCTGACAATGGGCGGCCTTGTAACCATATCACTGCCGTTCGACGAGTGGACCGAGGTCTTCGGGTCTGAGCGGCTGACCGGCGCGCTGCTGGACAGATTGACACACCACGCACACATCCTTGAGATGAACGGCGAGAGCTACCGCCTGAAAGAGAGCAGGCAGGCCGCGGAGTTGCTGTCTTCGGACTGAATCCCGTCCCCAATCTCAGACCAATCAGGGCTGACATTTTCGCTGAACACTTAAGCGGACATAATCGCTCAGCGGCGACACCCCGCTGGTATGTTATGTCGCCGCCCTTGACACTTAGCAGGCATTTTTGGTGTCAGTGGAGTAATTTGGCTCTAATTTATGGCCCATGCCCAGCGTATTTCCTCGACTCTCGGCTGATTGCACTCAGATGGATTATGACTTACACTGCCCTTGAGAAGGTCGGCAAACAGTATCATGCTTTGCCATTCACGGTAGCTTTGCCTGGGTCGGCGGGCCGCCTGTTCATTGCCCGTGATTTGTGTCCGCAATGTAAAGTGCTACTCAATCGGAGTCAGCGTTGGGGAACGTCGGTCTCACCGAGACAGTCAGCCGGGATCCCCGCTGACTATGAACTGAATCCAGATCCATTTCGCGGAGATATTGTCGGCCTCTTTTCCGACTCTTAAGTCATTATCGCAAAACCCGACCGGTAGAAATTTAACCTCACTTCAATCCTCTCCCATCAAGGCAGAGGAGACTTGCATCCACAAGCCGTTCGCTCTCGAGAGGAATTTGGAGATAGTCCATAAGTCGTCTAGATATCGCAAGGTGCCTCATGATTCCAGGAATCGACATAGGAGATACATTCCGAGACCGCTACGAAGTCTATGATTACTTGGGGGAACGGACGATTCTTGCCCTAGACCAGGATGGCGGAGACCATGAAGTTGTCCTGAAAATACTTTCAGGCAACCCTCGCGATGCGGGCCTTAGAAGGTATTTTTCAGAGACCGTTGACACGATTAAGCGTCTCAATGGGCATCCGAACATCGTCACTCTTAGGGAGCATGGCTGGACGGAGAGACCTGGGTGTTTCTACCTTGTCTACGATTACGTGCATGGATTGTCCCTTGAGCAAACGCTCAGGAACGCGGTCAGACATCCGGATCGTTCATCATACTGCTGGTCGAGATTAATCCGGATATGCGAAGCGCTGGGCAGGGCCCACGCCGAAAATGTCGCTCACTGGAACATTAACCCATCCAACATACTTCTCGCTGAGGGTACTGATATTCCACAATTGGCACACTTGGGTGTGAACTACTTGGCCCACGCGCTTTCACACGGCGCTCCTCAGCCGTACGACATATATGCGTCTCCAGAAAGAAGGGGCAGTAACAGGGAAAGTCTGGATCACTCCTCGGACATTCCCTAGGCCTCGTGGCATATCACATCCTAAGCAAGCACCGACCCGCGGGCAATTTTCGTGCTGGAGAGGCGATCGATGCACTCAGTCTTAGGAAGGATGAAGAGACCATCCTTAAGCGGATGCTGAATGCGAATCGTGCGGGGAGATACCGGGCGAGCTTCGATCTCATCACTGACCTTCAAAGGGCGGTGCAGCCCGAAAAGGCTTCGGACATTTATTCTGTGGTGATGTCTAAGAGAGCCTTGCGACAACTCGCGGCGGCAGGCGTGAGCGACGATGATCCCGGTCGTGTGGTCGAATGGGTGATCGACCAACTTGGAGAGAAGGGTAAGCGTCCGGTTCCTTTTTCGTAATTGATTAGCGGCGTCGGCTTGGGGATTGCGGTTCTCTGAACATATTCTTATACTGCGGCCATGTGTTCAGGCAAAGACCTCCCACCCTGCCAGCATGGCGACCTTCTTGTCCAGGTCAACCGACTGCAAGAGCGGAACGCTCGACAGTTGGCGACGATCAGGGAGTTGCAGAAGCGACTCGTCGAGGCTCAGCGAGCGGGGAAGCGCCAAGCCGCTCCGTTCTCCAAGGGCACACGAACCGCAAAGCCCAAACGTCCGGGCCGAAAGCCGGGCAGGGGATCGTTCAGCTACCGAAAGCCTCCTTCCCATGGTGACCTAACGGAACCGATCATTGACGTGTCGGTAGCCGGGGACAGTTGCCCGGGATGTGGGGGCAGACTCGAATATGAGGGAGTGAGCTTCGCCTATGTGACCGACATTCCCCCGATGCCCAGGCCCGATGTGAAGGGATACAGGGTACAGATATGCCGGTGTCAGTCGTGTGGAAAGCGGGTTCGCGGCCGTCATTCCGAAGTCGCCCCCGACCAATATGGCGCGAGCGCCCATCGGGTGGGCAAGCGGGTGATGGCGGCGGCCCATATACTGCGCCACAGCGCGGGCGTTCCGGTGAGGAAGGTTCCCTCCATACTCAGGACTCTGAGCGGAGTGAGGATAAGTCAGAGCGCGATCACCCAGGACGCACTGCGCCGCGCGAAGGGAGAGGTGGGAGACGCTTACCGCAGGCTGCGCGATTCGGTGCGCTCAAGCGCGTTCGTCCACACCGACGACACGGGCTGGCGTGTGGGCGGAGAGTCTGCTTTCCTGATGGCGTTCGAGACCGATGAGACGACCGTGTACCGGGTACGCTCTCGCCACCGCAACGAGGAAGTCAGAGAGTTGATTCCCACCGACTATGGCGGGGTGATGGTTGCGGACAGGGGTCGGAGCTATGACGCGTGTACTCTGTCCGGTGTGAAACAGCAGAAGTGTATGGCGCATATCCTGCGCTCTATCAGTGAGGCTCTTGAGACCAAGGTGGGCAGAGGACGAAGCTTTGGCAAGCGTCTAATGGAACTGCTGAGAGAGGCGATTGAGCTGCGGGAGTCATACCATCGTGGAGAGTCGGATGACTTTGTCGCCGAGTCTGAGCGGTTGAAACGAGAGGTATCCCACCATCTGCGCGAACGTCCGATGCCGAACCCGGACAATCAGAGACTTCTGAATGAACTCGGTAGGCACAACGACCGCGGCAACCTGCTGCGCTTTCTGGATGACCCCAACGTAGAGCCGACCAACAATCGCGCTGAGCGGGCTCTGCGTGGGGCTGTGATAGCTCGGAAGGTGTCTCACTGCTCGAAGAACGACGAAGGGGCTGAGGCGTTCTCGGCGTTCTCGAGTGTGATCAAGACGCTGAGACGAGCTGTTGACGACGAGGCGCTGGTGGATGCTCTCTGCGATGTGTTCGGTGGCGGTCCCGTTCCCAGCCGTTCCTCCTGAACATCTTCCGCAATAATACCCCGCTAATCAATTACTCTAGCCCTTCTCAAACCTGTTTCAGAAGAGGGCCTGAGACAGTGCGGGACATTCTGCCCACTTATGTCCTATTCTGCTGAGGGCTCCATAGCTGACCCCGCCTCTTAAACTTGTCAACCTCTGCCCCTTCTGGGACAATCGCTCGGGGAGAAGTTACCACTCGTCCCATTGGCTAACGCGGCACATGGAATACCCCCAGCAGCAGGGTCGCGAGCTGCCAACGCCGGCGGCGCTCCGTAACAAGCTCAGGCCCAGACGACGCGAGATCCCGGCGTTGGCATTACGACACCTCATGCCGGGTTCTGAGGGGGCGCCGCCGGGTGAGCGTTCGGAAATCGCCGACCTGCGACTAGATCAAAGTGACCGCAGATCAGAGTCTGTTCGAGACCGATCCCAATCAAAACCGGAGGCTGGCGATGGCGCTACCCGAGATTACGTTCGACTGGATGGAGGCATTTACAACCCTCCTTCCCCTGACACTCATCATAGGAAGCATAACCGTCTACGGGGTCTTCGTGTTCAACTTCTACAGGTTTCTGGCGCGAAAGGACATGTTCACTCTCGATCTCCAGAAGCACAATCAGGCCAGACACGCGGCGCTCAGGAAGACTGTCTCGGTCGTCTTCTACATATTCATGTACCTGATCCTCTATCCAGTCTTTGCGTTCTTCTGGTTCGGAGTGATGGCCGGACTGCTCTATATTCTGAGCGGGAGTCAGACGATGGAGACCGTCATGCTCATCGCTATGGGAGTCGTGGGCGCGATTCGAGTGTGTTCCTACTACAGTGAGGCGCTCGCAACCGACATTGCCAAGATTCTCCCATTTGCCCTGCTGGGTCTCACGATTATCAATAACTCCATTATAAGGATCGTAGATTCGACTGAGGGCGTTCAAGGGGCCGTATTCCAGTGAGAGATCATCCTCGAAGACTTGACTGAGGGCTTTCGAGAGGGCGCGCTCCAGTGGGATACCATCATCTACTACCTCGTCGCAGTCGTTGTCCTGGAGTTCGCGCTGAGGATAATTACGGGCAACTTCGGCTCTTCAGGGCCAGACGAAAGGCCCGCCAGTCCGGGTCCTGAGCCGGAGGCACACGTTCCAAGCACATCTTCAACTTCCCCGGCTCCTGGCACGAGGACCTCAATAGAGTCAGCTGGCTCTGGAAGCAATGCCGAGGGCGCGTAGATGCCCGTCTTGGATCGATTCGATTTCCTTTCACCCAGTGCTAACTGTCAGTGGACTGCATTCAACCGGGCAGCGCCTCACAGATATAGAAGCCGCATGACGCCGGGGGACCACGCACCATAACCTCACAGACCACAGCCGTACAGCGATACCGCAGGCCCAGGGGCCAGGGGCCAGCACCCCAAGCGACGGGATAGTGAACGCTGGCCCAAGCCTCTCCCCGAGTACCTCGAGGCGACGAGGTGAATGCGCTGATACGCGCCGCGCCGAACTCGCGAGAGGCTCTTCTATTCCTGGTACAGTGGCAGACTGGACTCAGGGTATCCGAAGCCCTGGCACTCGAGGTGCGCGACCTGCCGCTGGACTCCGGTCTGCCGACGATCTATGTGAGGTGGGCCAAGGGAGCCAAGCCTCGGATTGTGCCGGTCCATCCCGAGCTTCACACCGCCCTCTCCAGTTCGGGAAAATCGTGCAGGGGGACAGGCTCATCAGGGATTCGAGGCCAACCGCGGACAGGTGGACACGAGCGGCGAAGGCCCGGGCCGAGGAGCTGGGTGCACTGCCCTCCTGCCGGCGCATATCCAGCTATACGCTGCGGCATTCCTATGCCCGACACTTACTGGTGAACGGCATCCCAATCAACTATCTGAGTCGCTGGCTGGGGCACTCGTCGATACAGACGACTCTGATCTACCTGGAGCTTGTGCCTGACCCGACGGGGAGTTTGGCGGCGGTGCCTTGAGAGCTAGAGTGTGAAGCATTGTGGTTATCGCCTACTAAATATCTCCGTATCGCCTCTTTACTGCCTCCGATGCTCTTTCGAGCCCTGGGTACATTGTCTCCTCAGTGATATTTAACAATTGTAGTTGTCGTCGAATATCACCCTTACGCCCATATGGAACTTCAAAGGTGTAGTGGTGATAGATTGGTATCCTCTCGTTGAGATTCTTAACTTCGGCTTCGTCAAAACGCTCGTGGAACGCTGACAAGAGAAATGCCCCTGACTGTGCCCTGATGCGTTCATTCGATTGTTGTGGCTCGACCACGAATACACGAAATAGGTCCCACGGGTCTATACGCTCTTCAAAGGAAGTGTGCTCTAATCTGACGTACTGTACCAATCGAGACATCGCCGACAAATAGTTGCTGGATCGGAAAGGCACTCGTTGAACATATGGCGGAGAGTCTTTCTCTCTCTGTGTACTCCTCGGTCTTAGTTAACTGATGTTACGCACTTAGCTATGAATTCCTAAACGAGAATGAGCCAGCTCAGCTACGAAATCTCTCTCAACTGCGTAAGGTCAGTTAGTTAAGAGAAGGTTTTGCTCACCTCTTCGCAGTCTGGTGAAGTTTGCGACAACGCTCACGCTATGGCTGTTATATGGCTTCACCATTGACTTCCGCACGGCAAGTACATGCAATCGACCATCCGAGGGTTCATCCGACTGCCTGTTCGGGGCAGTTGAGTGGAATAATGCGACCAATGGATTGCGAGTCACATTGAGCAGTCTGGTCGGCAAGCCGAAGTGCTGGGCAGTCATAAGTTGGCCGAGGGCGCCGGGCTCTTCGCTGAAATCGTCCGGCCAGCGTGTCATAAGGTCCACCAACATATCTGGCTCATTGGGTCACAGGGAATATATGCCCGTTCCATTAGAACGCATAACGCTAGGGGTTAGGTGCGGAAATATCCCAGGTTCTCCTCGATAATAGAATAGAGTTGGCTCAGAATCCTCCCTAGGCGCGTAATTGCTATTCAGTTCCTCAACACGGTCCAAGAGGTCGGGGATCCTCTCAACCTTCGGAGCTTCGCTGTGATCCATTTTCGAATAACGCCATGCTGGATAGCCAAAGTCCGGGAACGCCTCCCAGAGCTTACATCCTGATAGGTCGGCACCAATTAGCTGTTCACCACTGAGGGAGACCCCGGCGAGATTGCTGCCTGAAAGGTCAGCGTTCCTAAAGTCCGCGAATAAGCCGCCCGCACCCGAAAAGTCAGCCTCTACCAGCTCTGCGTTCAAGAATTCGGTCAACCAGAATTCTGCTCCTATAAATTTTGCGTTACGGAGATATGCTCCGTTGAATTTGGTGTCGTGACATTTAGTATTTGTGAGGTCCGCGTCATTGAGACGGACTCCTGAAAAATCCACGTCATTTAGATTCGCGCCTGTCAGATCTACGTCGTTGAATGAAGACTCTGAAACATTTGTGTAGGACAGGTCGTAACAACGCATGTCGGGTTTTCCAGCTTGCGTTGTTTTCTGATGATGGTGGAGTAAGGACGAGATCGGGATTCCACTCAAGTCAGGTCGCCGGTAGGGATCGGCTGCTCGTCTATCGTTCCACGCTTCTCGACCCCTTAGCAACCACTGGATGTCTTCTCTATCTAGCAATATCGGTTCCTTTGGAGTTGCTTTGCTAATCGTGTGATTATTATTCCTCAAGAGGTCGGGAGAGGGCGCCCCAAAGCGCCCTTCTTCCTACCTCCCCCTACCCCTCCTCTTGTAGAGAGTAGGGGGTAGTGTGTAAAGGGCGGACAGAAAATGGACCATGTAGGCGGCGCGATTGCCTGATTGTGGCGGTTGAAAACCGTACCGTCTATCGCCTTCCATAGGGTCGCTCCGTTTACCGGAGGGGCCTCGGTCGTAGGATCCGGCAATTCACTCGCCTGCGCACAGGATGTCACGAACCTGGCGGGAAGCGGCTTGGGACGTCGCAGCTGCCTGTTGACTCTTGCCTTCCATTAGCTTCTGCCTCAGTAGAACTCCCTATTGATCTGTGAACAATCTTCTACCTCCTGGCAGAAGATGCCCCCCGTTACAGGCCGACAAATCTGATTTTCGCTGATCACTCCAGAAGTGTCAGGTGATTGTGGTCGCTCAGAACCAGGAAGTCGTATCCATGTCTCCGGTACCAGCTCGCGACCTTGTGAGGGTCCTCGCCACCGTCCGATTCGGTCGTGTGTATGTGGATATTTCTCTTGTACCACCAGGACCCGCTCATCCATGCCACCTTTTACTCACCCGTTCCGAGAGGCCGCTCAATTGTTGCTGGTCATGCGTCGTGGCCTTATGCCCGAGGACACACCTACTCAACTCGGACGAACCACGCCCATACCAACCGGTCTCGGGAAGGGAGCCTGCTCTCGCCCCACGACAACCGTCCATCGCTATCGAACTGTTACGGCTTCGGCGCCTAACCTGAAGGTAGAACTTCTTGCTAGGGGATCCAGGCTCTCCAGACTGCCTCGTTGGCATCGACCCACTCTTGCGCGGCCTGGCGTACGGTTAGGTCGTTCTCGGTGAGGTTGAGGACAATCTCGTTCTGCTGCTCATTGGTCATCTGGAATCTGGAGAGGAACTCGTATGCCTCCGGAAATTCGTCCTTCAGGCCAGGCCAGGCCAGTTTGGCTACGGCGTCGGTTGGGAAGCCGCAGTTGTAACTGCTGCCGTCGGGATAGCAGTCCGAAGTCCACTCGGGCATCTCTATCTGCACCAGGTTGTACTTGGCGTGGGCCCAGTGGGGCTCCCAGAGGTATGTGAGGACGGGCTCGCCCCTTTGGAAGGCAGCGTCGACTTGAGCCAGGGCTGCGCCCTCGGACCCGGCGAACACTGTCTGGAAGTCGGCTCCGAAGGCTTCAAGTCGTTCATCGGGCTTGGTGTCCCACGCCGCGGTGAACTCCAAGAGCCTGCCCTTGGCGCCAGTATCGCTCGTGGCGAAGACGGACTTATACTGGTTCAGATCGCTGACGGCGCGAAGATCGGGGGCGACGGCGTCGATGCCTCGGTCGGCGTCGCCATTGATGACGTAGGAAGGAACGTACCAGCCCGTCCCACCCGTGATGCCTACCGACCCCATGCGCTCTACCTTACCGCCGTCTTCGGCGTCCACGTATTCCTTGAGGAGGGCGGCGCTGTAGGAAGGCCAGTTGCAGCATACGAAATGGAAGTCGCCCCTTTCAAGACCGATGAAGAGGGGCGCCGAGTCGGCGGGCGCGAACTTGGTCGCGACCGTGTGTTTCATCTCCTGCTCCAACAGGATCTGTATTACAGCCGTCGTGACGAGCTGACCGTTCCAGTCTTGGTCGACCAGATACAGGGTTCCTCTAGTCTCCGACTCATCGGCTTCCTCGCCACAGGCCAACCCCACTGCAAGGACCATGGCCAGCGCCACGGTTATCGAAAGACCAATCCACCTATTCTTCACTGTTTTCATTTTCTTTTTCCTTTCTGGGCTGGGAGTGTGTTAGATAAACTTGACAGATTGCCTCATGTTCTATCGTCCCTTCGGCATCTTCTTGCACGGGCTCACGGGCCCCGTGCCGGACTCTCGCTACCTCATTGCCGCATATGGTATTGCAGCGCCTTGTTTGCTCTGGGTCATGCGGTCGAGCACCATCGCCATGAAGACGATGGTCATCCCGGCGATCAGGCCATGGCCCATCCTGAGCCAGATGGAGTTTATGAAGACTTCCTGCCCCAGGCCGCCGCCGCCCACAAGTCCGGCGATGATCACCATGGCCAACACCATGATAATGGTCTGGTTGACACCCATCATTAACGTCGGGAAGGCTAGGGGAATCTTGACCTGGAGCATGGTCTGAAGGTCGGTCGAGCCGTGGGATTGGGCCGTCTCGATCACCTGTACCGGTACTTCCTTGATTCCGAGGCTGGTCATGCGGATCACTGGAGGCAGCGCGTATACCGAGGTGGCTATGATGCCGACCAGGGGTCCGATACCCCAGAGCATTATGACCGGGATCAGGTAAACGAAGATCGGCATTGTCTGCATAATGTCCAGGATAGGCCGCAGGACCGACTCGAGGGCCCTGCTTTGGGAGGCGAGAATGCCCAGAGCGATACCCACCACCACTGTGAACACCCCCGCGGTCAGCACCTGGCTCAAGGTGTCCATGGTCACGTCCCAGACCCCGCCTATACCTGCGAAGGCCAGCCCTACTAGGGCGAGAAGCGCCACGCGCCAGCCCGCAGTGAAGTAGGCCAGCCCGGCCGCGATGACCATCAACGCCGGCCAGGGGAGCCAGAGGAGCAGTGTGTGAATAGGTGAGTAACCAAGCTGCCGGAATAGGCTGTCCCGTACCCAACTTGTGATAAAGTGGAGGTTGACGGCCATCCAATCGAAGACCCGGTTGACGGGCTCCGCCATCGAGAAGGTCAGCTCGTCCGGGAAGTCTCTCAGGGACCCGACCAAGGCTCCAAGGAACAGCAGGACGGCCATCAGAGCCACGCCCGCAATGGGAAGAGCGTAGCGGGCAGCTATTTTCTGAAGGCCTTCGCCGGCCGTCTCCTCGGCCCGCGGAGTGATGGCCAGGACAGACGCAGAGGAGTTGGGACCGGACTTCACGAGAGTGTAGCTGAACCTGTCCAGAATGATGGCTAGGAGTACGATTGCGATACCGCTCTCCAGACCCTCCCCCGCGTTCACCTCCCTCAGCGAGAGCCATACGTCCCTGCCTAGTCCATCCACTCCCACGAGCGCGGTTATGATCACCATGGACACTGCCATCATTATGGTCTGGTTTATGCCCATCATGATCGAGCTCTTTGCCAATGGCAACTGCACCTGAAACAGCGTCTGGGACATCGTCGATCCGTGCGAATGGGCCGTCTCTATAGCGGCCTGGGGGACCTGGCGGATCCCCAGGTTGGTCAGCCTAATGACGGGGGGGATGGAGTAAACCACCGTGAGGAAGATGCCCTGGGTGCCGCTCACTCCGAATAGAACCAAGGCGGGAATGAGGTATACGAAAGCAGGCAGGACCTGCATTGTGTCGAGAATCGGACGAACGACTGTCTCAAAGCGATTGCTGAAGGCAGCGAATATGCCGATTGGTACACCCAGTCCCACAGCGATGATCACTGAAACTCCCACTACGCTCAAGGTGAGCATCGCGGAGTCCCAGAACCCGTTGAGGCCGATGAACAGGGCAGCCGCGCCGCAGAACAGCCCCAGCCACCTGCCGCCGAGCCTAAGCCCCGCCATCGATGCCACCGCCACGACAAGGGGCCAGGGGAGCCAAAGCAGGAACGTGTCTATCCCAGCGAGGCCCGCGTCTATGACCTCGGAGACTGGATTGAAGAACCAGGCGAAGGCGTCACTGATCCACTCAAAGAAGTCGTCGATCGGCTCCTGAATGGGAAGCTCCCAACTCCGCGGCCAGTCTCCGAAGTCAGTACCCGCATTGGTGGTCGCCAGTGAATAGGCCAAGACGTACGCGGCAGCGGCGATGAGCACCCACAGAATGCCCTGGTACCGGCGTCCTTGGAGAAAGCGAATCTGGAGAGTTTCTGTGCGGGTCACATCGCCACACCCTCGTCGCTTACGAGGGCGGCCATCGCCGCCTCTCGGCTGATTGTGCCGATGCATCGGCCGCTGTCCAGGACTGCGATTGGGGCGTCGCCGGCGAGGGTGAGGGGAATGAGCCTCTCGAGCCGGGTACCCGGCTCCACGACGGGGCAGGAGTCCCGCATGACGGAGGCGACCCTGGAGTGCGCCACCCCACTACTGGGCACATCCGCCAAATCCACCGTTCCGATGAAGCGATTCTGCCCGTCGACTATCACCGCGCTCTCGCATTCCTGGGCGGCCAACTTGTTCATCAGGTCGGCTAGTCTCTCATCCGCTGAGGCGTAGACTCGCGGCGGGGTCATAACAGAACGTGCGGTGAGAACCTTGGACCGGGGCACATCCCGCGTGAAGTCCCGCACGTAGTCGTCGATCGGGTTGGAGACCAACTCCTCCGGTGTGCCTATCTGAACGAACTCGCCATCTTTCATTATGGCCACCCGGTCCCCGACCTTGAGCGCCTCTAGGAAGTCGTGGGTTATGAAGACCATCGTCTTCTGGACCAGTTTCTGGAGTCCTATCAACTGGTCCTGCATATCTCGCCGGATGAGGGGATCGAGAGCGCTGAACGGCTCGTCGAAGAGGAGGATCTGCGGGTCGACGGCGAGAGCGCGAGCCAGCCCAACACGCTGCTGCATTCCGCCGCTCAGTTCGTGCGGGTACCGTTCCTCCCATCCCGACAGTCCCACCAACTCAATGACTTGGTCCGCGCGCCTGCGTTGGGTGGTCTTGTCAACGCCCTGGATCTGCAGACCGTAGACCACGTTTTCCAAGACCCGCTTGTGGGGAAAGTTGCCGAAGTGCTGGAAGACCATGGCCATCTTGTGGCGGCGAATATCCCGCAACTGCCGCTTGTTCATCGCGAGCATATCCTCACCGTCTATGTGGACCTGTCCGCGCGTCGGTTCGATGAGACGGCCGAGACAGCGGACGAGCGTTGACTTGCCGCTGCCTGAGAGGCCCATGATGACGAAGGTCTCTCCTTCGCGTACATAGAAAGAGACATCCCTGACGGCGAGCACACAGCCGGTCTGGGCCAACACTTCTTCCCTGGATAGGGCAGGGTCTATGGAGTCCGCCAGATCCCGGGCCGCTTCACCAAACACCTTCCACAGGTTTCGGCACACGAGTCTGGAGCCGGCGTCTATGTCAGATTGTCCGGCCTGTCCGGTTTGATTGGCGGATCTATATTCCACTTATCTGCCCCCGATGTTTGTACCACCCGCTATGCTAGTCCCACCGAGATGGGAGCAGGGCTGGCAGGAAAGCCTCCGGCGCCAGGGGCTGGTTACCCAGAGGGATCGGTGAGGCCTGACGTGTAAGTAGTCTGTCTGTGCCCCCACTCCAGCAGTGTGGAGAAGAGATCCCCGTAGCAACTGGTCCCTCAACTTCCTGTCGTCATATCCTCTCCGCCCTCTGTTGGTTCACACTCCAATGCGGTGGGGGCCTCAGCCACTGTGCTGCGCGGGCTATCGCGAAGTCAGCCCCTCTGCGCTTGTTGACCACCTGCTCTGGTGTGTGTCTTGCTAACCATTTCGTCCTTTACACCGTTGATCGGAGTAACGCGCGCCTTAGTATAAGTATCCAGCCCCCAACTTTACTTTCAGACTGGACATTGCTGATTGTAACACAGTCGGTGATATCTGATTCTGAAGGATGCGGTCGTTAAACGGATATAATGTATATGCGGGCTGTGATTGCGTCCGCACAGCGCCCTAGCTACCAGGAGCCCTGTTTCATGTCTTGTATGGAGCTTGTTGGGCTGTGCCGGAGGCCTGCGAATCGTGGAAACCGATCCTTTCTCCACAATGGCGAGCGCTCATCATGTGAGTCGAACTCGCTTCAGTG
The DNA here is from genome assembly GCA_965197685.1 of Dehalococcoidia bacterium. Taxonomy (GTDB): domain Bacteria; phylum Chloroflexota; class Dehalococcoidia; order Lucifugimonadales; family UBA1123; genus VXRN01. The sequence goes on along the minus strand of CBDANP010000005.1, from coordinate 222,220 downwards.
GAGGACCCGCTGGGCTGAGCGCAGCCTATGCCCTCAGGAAGCGGGGCTTCGCCCCGGTCCTGCTCGAGGTCAGCGACCGTGTGGGCGAACGCCTGGGCGGCGACAGGGCATAAGGTTTTTTGAGGGCTGTGCAGGACATCTCTGGCAGGACCCTGTCTACTATCCCCCGGGCCTCCTACGATAATAGCCACCAATCTGTACAGGATCCAGTTCGCTATGTAACCAGCCAAGCAGGCGCCAGACAGCGCAAGCAAGATATACAGCATGAAGACACGGGCGCGAACAATTGAAATAACAGCAGCAGCAGCATAGAGACTGACTGCCGCGCCGGAGATCATGAACGCAAGAGCGGCGCCGAAGCCCATGCCCATTTCCATTAGTCTCCTCACCGGGGGTAGTGCCGTGTAGCCGTCCAGATATATAGGCGCGCCCACGAATACGGCGAGGGGTACCGATGAGAGCGCATCGGTACCCAACAGCGAAACGACCCACGCATCCGGCACCAATCGCTGCAGTAGGACCTCCAGCACCAGCGCAAGCGCCAACCATCGCATGATCGGTCGAGCGCTGCCCCAGACCGCCGGCCAGAAACGGGCTTCATCTCCTTCGCAGTCGTACTGTCTAAGGGTCTCAGGCCGCATCAACTCATAGCCAGCGCCGTACACAGTCTGAATGGGCTGACTACCGTATTGGCCGATCCGCTTTCGCAGGCGAGCGACCTGGCTGTCGATGGCGCGGTCGAACCCATCGAATTCGTAGTCGAAGCTCAGCGAGATTAGCTGATCGCGGGTGAGCACCTGGTTGGGATGACGCATAAACGTTGATAGAAGCGCAAATTGCGCCTGGCTCAAGATTATGGGTTCTTCATCGACAATCACGCCCCGGGTTGTCTCGTTCAGTGTGATGTTGCCACGCGTCAGGACCTGCTGAACTCTGCCTTTCACACGACGAAGCACGGCGCCGGCGCGCGCGATAACTTCCTCAGGATCGAAGGGCTTGACGATGTAATCGTCGGCTCCGCTGTCCAGTCCGGTGATTCGCTCGGCGTGGGCTTCTCTGGCCGTCAGCATGATTATTGGAACTTCCGACTCCCGGCGCAGGATTCTGCACAGCTCCACGCCATCAAGACGAGGAAGCGTCAGGTCGAGGATTATCAAGTCCGGAGCCAGAATGCGGGCCAGGGCCAGCCCGGATTCACCATCGTGAGCCATCTCCGCAGAGAATCCGGCGCGCTCGAAGTACACCTTGATCCAGTTCGCGATCCTCATATCGTCTTCGATTATCAATACTGTCCCGCTCATCACCAGTCCTCTAAGGAGTATTCCTGAAAGCTATGCCTCATAGAGATACCGTGTCTATTTATCGGATACGCCCATGGTCAGATTATCCCACATGAGACTTCGACATTTCCTCCGGTTGACTCCGATTAGCTCTAGCCACCTCCCTGCCGCTCGCCACCACTGCCGTGTTCGCCGCCAGACTCGCTCCCCTCACCTCCGGTGCCAACCTCGGCATATGCTGTCCATCCAATGAACGATGCCGATGTCGCAGGTAGGCGGATCGATACCACCTCGCCTGGAGCCATGTCCGTCGGAGTCGTCGGACCTAGCTCCGCTCCGTTCGAAAGGTGCACTTCGATCCTGACCCGGTCCAGGACTCCGTTGGTCGTGTTCTCCATAGTCCCCTTGAAGGAATTGCTGGCAGCGTCGTAGTTCAGTATCAGCCGGGTGCCGCTGCGAACTGAATCAAAGGTCTCATCCAGCACTAAAGCATTAGCTCTGCTACCTTCCTCGCCAACGGCGCCAACGGGTTCGTTACCGCCTTCACCACCGGGGCCGTGTCCGCCGCTGCCCTCACTGCCTTCTCCTCCTGTGTGAGCAGTGGGGCCGAGGCCGCTGCAGTCGAATACTTCCATATGGACAACGTATCCATCGTAGGCAACTCCTGCAAGTTCCGGTTCACTGGCGACCGTCAGGCTTGACGTTGCTTCTTTTCCAGGGTTCAGGTGTCCCAGCTTCTCGGGACCAAGTTCTCCTACTGTCTTCGTTCCAGATTTCAGGTGGGATTCGGCCTGCACGTAGCAAAGTTTCTGTGAGAGCGCGTTTCGTACCGTTCCGTGAACAGTCAGGGTTGCTGCATCGTACTGCATGGAAACAGCCAATCCGCCGAGGACACCGCTCCACGACTGTCCGAGAGGAATGATTGGGCTCGACATGGCGGCTTCCCTACTCTCTCCATCACCACCGTCACCACCGGAGCCGTGTTCTCCGCTGCCTTCACCACCTTCTTCCCTGGATTCATTGCCTTCGCGTCCCCGGCCATGCTCACCTCCGGAGTCGCCACCTTCTCGCTTGGAGATGCCCTGACTCACCGTGGCACGGTCAGAATCTTGGCCGTTTCCATGTCCGGCGTCGCCCGTGCAGCCGGCGACTATCACCGCGGAGAGTATGGTCCCCAAGACCGGCCCAAACAGGAACGTCTTCATTATCAGGTTCTTGTAAGTCATCCTTCCATCCCTTTCGTGAAGTATCTGTGGTGCTACTCACAATAGCGATGAAATGTCGCAGAAATATGTCGTCCTCAGCCGGGACCTGCCAATGAAGGAAACCGACAGGTTCAGAAGGAGAACCAGACGCTGGGGGTTCGCCTCTCGGGGCTGAGCGATGCCAGCCACCGCATCATCGGGAGCCTTGACTCGATACCGTCCTGCAAGAGATCGTGGACGATGCTCGCTCGCTGACGGGCGCGCCCGGTATAATGCTTGAGCCGAGGGCTTCGGCAGGCTCACAGGCTGCCCAGCCACATCTCGAAGATGGTACTACCTACCATCGACGTTGGCCCACCTACATCTTCACCGAGCCTCGCGTCGGCTATCGGATGCCGAAGGGGGAGACAACGGGTCCTCCTCAAGGACGATAGCACCCCGCACGAATGGTGTCGTACGACTACGTGCTGGCTTTAACCCCACTAGCCACGAGTATCTCAATATTTCGTGTCTTTTGTGAACCGTGAATGTTCCGATGGGATGCCCCGATATAGAGGTCAAGCGAGTCCGGATTGGACCCCGCGAGTCTCCCGGCCCACAGGGGGCTAGGTTGCGGCATTGCGCCGGCTGGGTAGGCTGGTCGTCCACGGTATAGGCGCTAGACCTAGTACTGTTTCCATGTATTTCTGCCATATCCCAGCCTGCCTGGATTCCCGCGAAAGCGGGAATGACGGAAAATGGTCGGTGTATGGCATATTCAGATGGGAATGGTACTAGGGGAGGTATCGGCAAGGACGAACTCCGCATAGTCCGGCGGCGGGAACCCTCGATTCCGCTGCCCAAGCCCCCCGACGCACTGGGTTCAGGAAAGCGCACATCGTCCTGACGGCTTCGCTGCGCGTTCTGACAGCGACCTTGAATTCCAAGTTCACTGATTCGCCGGTAGTAACCTTCTATGGTTACCGCGAATATGAAAATGGCGCGGGTGGGACAGGAGTCTAATCCGCGTCCTCGGCGAGCGGCGCGACCAGACGCTGCCGAATGCGATCTACAAAACGCCGGGCCGGACCTTTGATGCCGGCTCTGTCTTATGAACGTCCTAGAGCCAGGGGCCGCTCTGTTGATATCCGCCCGTAACGTGGAGCGCCGTCCCGGACACCCAACGGGAGAGAGGACTGACTAGATAAAGAACGGCCTGACCAACATCTCTCGGCTTTCCCAAGCCCAGAGGATATTGTCGTTCTTGGGCAACTCGCTCCTCCGGGGACCAGCCAAAGTCTCTGGACTCGACCAGCGCCGGCATTATAGCGTTCACCCTCACGCCTCTTTCAGCCACCTGGGCAGAGAAGCCAACCGTTAGACCTATAAGCCCCGCCTTGCTGGCGTTATAGGCAGGAGACCCGTCCTTACCCCCTGCAACTCTTGCGGCCTGAGAACTGATGTTTATGATGCATCCACTGCCAGCCTTCAACATTGGTTCCAGAGCCGCTCTGGAACAATAGAACACGCCGCTCAGATTAACGTCTATGGTCCTCTGCCACTCATGGTCAGGAAGGTCCCATGCGTGTCCCTCAGGCGCATCTATGCCGGCATTGTTGACCAGAACGTCCAAGCGACCGTACTCCTTCAAGGCCAGGTCTACCAGGGAGTTGGCCTCCTGGGGATTGCTTGTATCCATGACCATGGTAGCTGCTTGCCCACCTCCATGTTGGATTTCTTCCATTGTAGAGCTGGCGTCTTGAAGATCCCCGATGACGATGCGTGCGCCGGCCTCGGCCAGGACAAGGGCGATACCCTTGCCGATACCCTGGGCCGCCCCAGTTACTATGGCCACTTGCCCATCCAGCCTCAAGTTTGCAACCATCGTGCTACCTCCTTATTACCGCTAGAGCTGCGGCTCCAATTAAGGAATCTATTGGCTCGCTGCGATACTGTCAACCCGGCAAGTGAGCCGAGACGCTTGCAAAAGTCGCCTCAATTGAGGGCACCGAAAAGTGTGTGGGTTTAAGCCATGCAGTCCTAGTCAATGGTGAAGAAAACCGCAATCACAAAATCGCCTCGTTTCGGCGTGAGTTACGCAGTTTCATGGCAACAGGGAAGTGGGCGCGGCTGGGCTTGCAAAATGACAGCGCTGATCCGGCCTGTCCTTGTGCGTTAGCTGTTCCACTCAGTGTCGAAGCCGTCCAATCCATCCGACCCACAACAGGCTGTGTCGATTACCGCTATCTGAGTTCGAGCCACCGGTCTCCGCGGGTTCGTCGCTGAGTCAGACCACCGGCCTGTAGCAATACTGTACCGATCCTGGGGTCGAACCTGACTTCTGAGTTGAGAATCTCGCTATTGAAGGGTGAGTATCCCATGTATCCGTGAGTTGCCGGGATTCCGTCGCCCTGCGGTGGCTTCACACTGGCTCAATTCGGGGATGTCTATGGGCCGAATCCTTTTGATGCCATAGACTTCGATTGTGGTGTAGGACGGCGGGGCAATCACAGCCCTGTTGTCGAGATACGGGAACTTCAACGCTCCGATCCATGTTGTGGTGTCAGACGCCATTTCGGTGATCCATAGGCTGAACCACTCGCCATCGGTCTCAGCGCCGTCCGGCCCAAGGCGCAACCGGTAGTCACCGGCTGCCCAGTCGTAATTCCTTCTAACGCCGATGAAGTCCCCTTCGTGGCCGGAGGACTCAGTCCATCCGTCTTCGGGCACACGTGCATTGGCAAGATCCCGAGTCCCCCAACGGGAAAAGACCAGTCCCTTGCCTCGGCTACCACCAATGCGTGGGTCTGACACGTCAGTCTGGATACCGAAGTAATAACCTTCTTCTGAGATGTGGCCCTGTCCGAGAATGAGGTAGATGCCATAGTCACCGAGGAAGCTGTCGAGATCGTTATGGATGGTGAGGTCAACGACCAGTTCTCTGAACCTGCCTTGGTTGTCGTTCCAGTTCCACCAGACGTAGGCCATGTGCTCTGGGACGCTGGCAGGTTCGTACAGATCGGCCCGGCCCGGAATCTGAGTCGGCGTTGGAGTATATGTTGGAGTGGGAGTGTAGGTGGCTGTCGGGGTCAGCGTGACAGTCGGTGTGGGAGTCTGTGTCGCGGTCGCGGTCGGTGTGGGCGTCAGCGTGACCGTCAGAGTGAACGTCGCTGTCGGTTCAGGTGTCGCGGTGACTGTCGGGGTCAGCGTGACAGACGGTTCGGCTGTCGGCGTAGAAGTCTGGGTAGATGTGGGAAAGGGAGTGACGGTGGGGTGAGGCGTTAGCGTAGGACTCAGGGTTGGCGTGGCCGTTGTAGTCGGAATCGGGGTGGGACTCGTGGTGTCCTGACCACAGGCGACCGCGAGAACGACCATCAGAACCACTATCAGGCTTCGTATGCCCATGGAGCCTCCTCCTCAGAATCCCGCTTGTGGATAATCCTCACTGGTCTCTCGCCTCCACGGACGGCAAAGACTTTTGCAGGCGTGTCTGAGCCGGGGAGGCGAAATGTTTGAGGACCATAGGTGACATATTGGGCCACCGGCTCACTCCTCCATCGAACGGTAGGGGACAATGACTCTGCCTTCCCGCATCACCATGGTCATCGTCCGCAGAGCCGAGATATCTTCCAACGGGTTCTGTTCCACAACTATCAGGTCTGCGGCTTTTCCCACTGCTACGGCGCCAACCTGGTTGTCCATCCCGATGGCCTTGGCCGCGCCACTTGTGGCCGACTTTATGACTTCCATGTTGCCCATGCCAGCCTGGCTCTGAAGTTCCAGACCCAGGCAGTAGTCGCCGAATGTCTGGATAGCGTCGGTCCCGGCTACGATCTTGATGTCCCACTCGCTCCACAGCCTCCCCAAGAATTCCAGCTGACTCTCGCACTTGGCTTGTAGAGCCTCTAGTTGCCGCTTCTCCACTGAACTCAGCTGAGAATTCCTAGACCGTTCCAGGAGCGCCTCCCTCCCACGGTACCCTGTTTGAACGGTCGGGCTGACGTGCATTCCCTGTTGGGCGATGCGCTCAGCGATCTCCGGGCGGAAAACGTAAGATCCGTCAGGTTCTATGAATCCCCCGTGCTCCATCATGTCCACACCCGCGTCGAGGGCGTTTATCATACTCTGGGTCGCCAGACAGTGGGCCGTGGTGAGCTTCCCATGTACGTGGGCCTCTTCCACTATTGCGCGCAGCTCGCCGACACCGTAGGAGTACTTTCGGTTGTCGGTGATGGCGGTGCCTCCGCCCGACGCCATTATCTTGATGAAGTCAGACCCCTCTTTGACAAGCTGACGCACCGCGTTGCGGACACCGTCTTCGCCGTCCGCTTCCCCGTTGCACCAGAAGAAGTGACCGCCGGTGATGGTCACGGGACGGCCGGAAAGCAGCAGCCTGGGAGCAGTGACCAGACCCTGACTGGCGCCTTCCCGCAGGTCAAACGTGATACGGTTGCGGGCGCCGCAGTCTCGCAGGGTGGTTACACCGGCGCTCAGATGTACGTGTGTGTTGTGCGCCGCCCGAAGCAACATTATCTCGTCGGTATCGCGCTCGATCACTGCTTCGTACGGTCCGGATCTGTACCCGTGTTCCCCCACTGTCCCGAACATCAGGTGAGTATGGACATCGATTAGTCCGGGGAGCAGATGTCCTTCTGGAAACGCCAACTCGCGGACGCCCGCTCGCTGAGGCGGTTGCACCTTCCCCTGCCGACCCACCGCCGTGATCTTGCCGTCTTCCACCACAACGATAGGACTCTCCAGAGGCGGGCCGCCCGTGCCGTCTATCAATGTCTTGGCCCTGATTACAGTCGTCGAAGGTATGTCCATTGCCAAGCGCCTCCTTGAAACAAAGTGTCAACAGTCAAGACTTGTGTAAGTCGAGACGAGTGAGCATGTGCGATGATCTCGGATTCGGTCGATTTGTGGGTTCCTCATAAGTGGAACGACCACGCCTGGTTCCCCCGGTATTGGCAATCCTCATGGCCGTCAAGCGACGACGCTAACTTGCTAATCGCCGGTCCCTGACAAGCTCATGATTGCCTGGTTGGCCAGTCCCCGAAAGAGCTTGAGGACATGCCGGGTGTCAAGGGCGGGCGAATAACGGACCACCGGCGCAGCCACGCCAATGCCGATCCCAGGCCAGCCTTCTATGTCACGTCCTCAGATGCAGAAACGTCCCGGCCGGATGCCTTTGACACCAAGCCTTCAAGTTGGATTGAGGGGCTCGGTCAGGTCAGGACGTCCTGCCGATCCTGAACATTGTCGTCCCACACTCGCCACAGGCGCTCCTGCGTGGCCGCCCTGCCGTTCTTCATCGTGACTGCCTGAGGTGAGGGTCTCCTGGATCTCCCGTCTCTCCTTGCACTTTACGCGGTAACCTGTCACTGTGCTACCCTCTCTGACTCGAATGGCCGTACCCTCGCCGACGGACCCTCAGTCTGATGGCCTGAAGCATCATAGCATCAGAACGGAACTGCGCTGAATGTTATGGCACGGATCAAGCCTCTCACAGAAAGGCGCAAATCCTCTCTGCGTACGTGTCTCTCGTCGAACGATCCGGGTTGGCCGGGCATCGGTGCCACCGAGCGTCTGCTTCGTGAGGCAATAGCTTCCGTTCGGTAACAATTTCCTTGAGGCGACGCGCCGGCAAAAGTAGTTGACGTGGATCAGCCAGTAGTTACTGTGTGAATCCACCGGTTGAGGGCAGACCGGAAGGCTCACAGCGCCGCAGCCCATGGACTTCGATGTTACCACCGATGAGCTTGCTTACATAAGCGGTATAGCGCGAACCGATGAGAGGCGATAGGTGATCCAGCCTTCAACCATTGTCAGCCAGCAGTCGAGCCGTCTGCATGATCCATTCCAATTCTCCCTCTTCCTGTTCTCCGTTGCTATGCCATCATGATCCAGATACGCATTCCCGACCACAATCCGCGTCACTCTCATGCGTTGCGCTGGGCGATAGGAGACCTTGTTTTATCTAGGTGGCTTCTCGATCATCCGAGGATGTATCCCTGCACGGACATGACGCCAATAGACACTCCTATGTAATGGCTGTATCCTCTGGAAGTATCCTTTTTCGATGATGAGATGTCCGATTAGTAACACGAACTCTATACCAGATCACAAAGCGGAGTTGCTGGAGCTCCACAATAGGCTGCTGTTGGACGACCCCGTGGCGACCGAAGAGTTCTTCAACATCGTGGCTCCAGAGCTCGAGAGACATCTGCGGCTGCGGTTCCCAAGCATGGCTGTCGGCGTGGATCCGGACATCTATCTCTCGGCGGTGTACGAGGCGTTGACCGACTACTTCAAGAATCCGGACAAATACGATTCCGCCAAGAGTGGTCTGATGACGTATCTGAGGCTTGCGTGCAGAAGGGATTTGCAGAACCTCTTACGTAAGGAGTCCCGCCATGTGACCGGCAGGCTTTCTATCGAAAGTGTCGAATTCCGCAGTTCCGACGGGAATGATGTATCTGACAGGGTTGCGGAGGATATAGACGGCCGGCGCGCGGTTGATGAGTTGACGCGGGAAATGTCGCCCGATGAGCGAGCGGTGTTCTTGCTGATGATGGACGGCGAACGCAGTACGGAAGTCGCAGCGGACGCCATGAATATCGGCCACCTGCTTCCCGCGGAACAGGCCAGAGAAGTAAAGCGCGTGAAGGACAGGATCAAAAAGCGCATACAGCGCAAGGGGGTCATTCGAATATGACTGGCGATATGACTCGAAAGATGGTTTCTCTGGCATCCAGAGACTCATTCTACCTGGGTTGGCACTTAGCCAGCTACGCGGAGATTACTGGCATGAGCATAGAGGAAGTGGGCATGGAACTGGGCTGCCTGCCCGAGACAGTGGACTCCATATCGCTCTGTCGCGCCCCACGCGTCGAGCCTCACTTTCGAGAGGATGTGGAAGCGGTCGCGGATAGGTTCCAGGCGCGCGCGGACAAGCTCGCGCGCATCGTTCGATATGTCCGGGTGTCTTCTGACGCGGGGGTACTGCTCGCGGCGCGTGATCGCGACATTGAGGACTCCCAGAACGTCTCGCGGGACGAGTGACTATGGACTCGGTCCGGTACTGGTCGGACTGGTTCTGGAAAAGGGCCGGCGGCCGGTTCGACTATCCCGCCGATATCGCTTATGCGGTCACGTGCGCGCTGGATGTTTACGTTGATGAGGTCGCCGGTCTTACGCCTGTCAGCGCGGCTGCCCACGTCGGACGCAAGGGACTTTGGCTCTTGGATGGGGTTGACGAGCGCAGTCTGCATGGATGCGTCATCGTCGGTCGGAGCGGCGCCGCCATCCTGGTGGAGAAGAGCGACGACGAGGCGGAGAAACGATTCACCATCGCCCACGAAGTTTCGCACTACATCTTGGAGGTGAAGCGGCGCCACGAGCGCGCGGCGGATAGGATGGGGCGGGAGTTTGCGGACACGCTTTATGGATTGCGGGAAGCGACTCCGACGGAACGCATTGACGCATGGCTCAATAATACGCGCTCGGAGGCGTTCGCGCACTTCATGGACCGCGCGGACACAGGTGGGTACGGATGCGCGCGGACACAGGAGGCGGAATGCCTCGCCGACGATCTGGCCCTCGAGATTCTCGCTCCCCACTCGGAACTGACGGCAGCCGTATCCTCGATGGAATTTTCCGAGTCACTGAAAGTGGCGCGGAGGGTCTCGGAGCGGCGATTCGGTCTGCCGGAAGGCATTGCGGAGCGGTACGCAAGCCGGATCGTTTGGAGGATGAAAGGCGGCCCATCCACCGCGGAGTTGTTTGGGTTCAGAAATTAGCCGTCGCACTTTCCGATCTTTCCGGGAATGGAAAATAAGATGAGCGCACAGAAGATTCCCGCCGAGAACACAGACGAGTCCGGTCTTTTCGAGGATAAGACCGGAACGGATACGTTCAGCCGCCGCTTCGGAGAGAGCCTGGACAGTCTTCTGAACCCCGCGTCCTGGACGCCGGGCGCTGACCTGGCGAACACCTACGCGCGCATGGAGCGGGAGGTCGGTCTCGCCGTGAACAGGGAGCGCCGCGTCGCCAACACGGTTCGGGAAGAGTTGTTTCCGAGAATAGAGGCCAGCGCTCTCGCGGGACCGGAATCAGGCGTTTACAGGGCGACGCCCTCCCAGATAAGCGGCGTGCATAACAGGCTGCTTCTCAACAGCAACGTCGAGGCGTGCGCCGGAATCAGCATGAAGCACGAGACGCTTGCGATGACGTTCATCCAGGTCGGCGTCTGCCTGGTTACCTATGATGGGGATCAGCAGGCATGGTCTCAGCGCATGTTCCGACGCGACTATCGCCAGGATGGCAGCGACCGGATCACGGAGATGCTGTCGGTTCTGGATGGGAGACGCCCCAACCAGAGAGGCGAAACAGACGCGGATCGCATGAGCTATCTGGCGCGAAGGGGGATACTGGCCTACGCGGAGAGGATGTTTCTCGCGAGAAACTCTGAGGCGCGATGGCGAATGTGCCAGGGTATGCCGGCCCCGTTCGAACTGATATCCGGGGCCGGGTTGCTCAGCCCGGGCGAATCCGGGATGACGTACCCGCTCATGGAGGCGGGGATGGAGGTTCTGAGGGAGTTGCTGCTTGGGCACCGGAGGTTCGTGTTCGTTCCGAAGAGCGCGCGGGACAGGTGGCTTGTGACAATCGGGCAGGCGCTGGCTCCGCTCGAATACGCGGTCATAGATACGATAAGCGACCAGATCGAGTCGGTGGAGCAGGCGGGGCACTATGATGCCGGCCAGCGCGCGGTGGTCTCCCGGTTCAGGGAGGATGTGGGCGATGTGGTCGTGAGAGGGGTGTTCCGGGCGTCGAGGTTGGGGCCGCCGCAGGTCTTCTACGCTCACCGGGACCACGTTCACGGCGCGGCGCTCATCGCGCTGGCGGACAGCGTTCTGCAGGAGCAGCGAAGCTACCCGGTCCTGCTGGACCTTGCCCGGACGGTCTGCGACACGACCTTCGGCGTCGAGAGTTTCGCGCCTCAGCTGAGGGTGGCATATACGGAGGCGGGGGCACCGTGGACGACCGTTGACTCGTGAGGAAGCCTATCATATTGCCGGAACAGGCTTGGAGAGACAGGGAGAGGAGTGGGCATGAGTATCAACCCAAATGAGTACGACAGTGAGCGTGTCAACGGGCAATCGTCGTCGGTTGTCCGGGATGTGCCGGACGACGCTATACGTGAGGAGCTGGACGGCCTGGAGGCGTTTACACCCCCGCTATATGGGGAGGGGATGATCGGCTGGACTATGTTCGACACGCCGGCGGCGCGCGATGATACTGTGGTCGCGCTGCTGCCGAAGGACAGGATAGGGAAGGTTCCGAACCGTGGACTGGTGCGCATAGAGAGCGGGGAGGATGGGCGCACATACCTGGGGATAGTGCAGGCGGGACCGTACGCGGAGCCGGATGGTCTGCGGGGCGACGCGCCACTGATCGTAACGGTGCAGGCGCGGAGCGGACAGATGCTTATGCCGCAGTTCCACGGCAGGATCCACATAGAGTTGATGGGGCAGAAGTCGGGAAGCGCGGTCGTTCCGCCCAGGTTCCGCCCGCTGCCGTCGAGTCCGGTGTTTCTGCTGGACGCGGAGGAGACGCGGGAGCTGCTGCGGTGCGAGGGGGACATGGCGCTGGGGTTGGCTTCGGGGCATGACGATCTCGCAGTAGGGATACCGTCGGAGCGCAAGTCGGTGATGCCGCGGCATACGGGGGTTCTGGGAACGACGGGCGCGGGCAAGTCCACGACCGTTTCCAGGCTGATACAGCAGGCGCGGAAGGCGGGCATGGCGGTCGTTCTGCTGGACGTGGAGGGGGAGTACACGGAGATTGGCTGGCCCGCCGACAATCCTGAAATGGTCGAATTGCTGGCCGAGCGCGGCGTCTGGCCCGAGGGGGTGGACGGGACGACGCTGTACCACCTGGCGGGAACGGAGACGACGAATTTGCGGCATCCGGACAGGCGGGAGTTCTCGCCGCCGTTCTCGCGGCTGTCTCCGTACATGGTGTGCGAGATACTCGACCTGACGGACGCGCAGCAGACGCGGTACTGGCAGGCGTATGAGACGTGCAAGGTATTGCTGAGAGATCTGGGGATTTATCCGCAGAGGGTGATGGGACGGGTTGATGAGGAGCATGAGCGGCGGATAGAGCGTCTGGATGAGTTCAGCGAGGGGTATCCGGGGATGACGCTTGGGGCGCTGCTGGACGTGGTGACCGCCTTCCTTCTTAAGGTCGAGCGGCAGGAGGGCAATCCCAGGCTGTATTCCGCCGAGTTCCGGGATAGCGCGGACGGCGTGATGCGGCGGGTGAACCAGGCCAAGGCGGACTCGGCGGTGAGTTGGCGGGCGCTGAGGGCGCGACTGTTCAGGTTGATGCGGCTGAATGTGTTCGACTCGCGGGATTCGGGGGTTCGGCGGATGGATTATGACGGGCTTGTGCGGCCCGGCGCGGTGTCTATCGTGGATCTGTCGGATATGGAGGCGCCGGAGCTACGGAATCTGGTGATAGCGGACATCATCCGAGGGGTGGAGGGGGCGCAGGAGCGGGCGTTCGAGGCGGCGGCGCGCGCCGGAGCGAGGCTGCCGAGGACGCTGGTGGTCGTGGAGGAGGCGCACGAGTTTCTGTCGGCGGAGCGGGCGCGTCGTATGCCGAATTTGTTCCAGACGGTGAGCCGAATCGCGAAGCGGGGCAGGAAGCGATGGCTAGGGCTTGTGTTCGTTACGCAGCATCCTCAGCATCTGCCGGATGAGTTACTGGGTCTGCTGAATAATTACGTTCTGCACCGGATAAATGACTCGAATACTATCAGCCGTTTGCGTCGCTCGATAGGCGGGATAGACGCCGAATTGTGGGAGCGGGTGACGTCGCTGGCGCCGGGGCAGGCGGTGGTTAGTTTTACGCATCTGAGCCGGGCGATGCTGGTGACGATTGACCCGACGCAGTGCCGTCTGCGGATGGCGGAGGAGTGAGGGGGCGAGGGCGGTTTAATATATCAGGGTTTATAGTGCGCTGGTGAGGTTAACAGGTGGGAACTGGGTATGCGCTGGTGAGGATCTCACCTGCGTTGGCCCAGTGTTTGCCTGCGTTTAGCTTTGGGGCGATATTTTTCGGGCTATCAGGTTGGTGTATATAATCTTTGGTTTATGGTTGTTGGCGGTCAATTTTTGGTTCGCATGTTCTGATTATAGCATGGATTGAGGGTGGATGGGTAGGGCGAGTGGAGACTCCGTGACGGGGGCGGGGTCTTGCAATGGGGCCTCGCCTTTTTCGAGCGAGGACACCCGCCGCTCATCATCAGTATGAACGCGCCGTAAACGCTTCAATGAGGCCCTACCCATTCAGGTAGGGAAATACGCGGTACGTCCGCCGAAGAATCTCATCACGGATATTCTTCAATGGGGCCAAACAACGACCTCGCTCACTTGACAGAGCGGTGGCGCATGGATTATGGTTTATATCAGTGATAAGATTACACATAAAATCAGGAGACAGGGTCAATGAGAATGACCGGGATTTCAAGCCACACCCATGTCGTCAATGAAACCTCGGGGCGGGAATTATATTATGCATCGAATCACAGCAGTTCATTCAACATTGGCCTAAGAGTGTCCAAACGCACTTCATATGAGTGTAGCACAGAGTCATCACGAGTCATCACGTATGAACCGGGGTCGGGAATAAGTTCTGACACCAGATCTGAAACGCCACGTCCAATTCCACTACCACCGAGCAATGAGCCATAGACATCCTACTTGATCCATTAGAGGAAACCTATGATCGAATCAGTAAGACCTACATCAAGCGAACTCCGCATTGAATTCAAACCGGCCTTCAATGCTTTGACAGGTCACACTCCCCTGCCCTGGCAAGAGAGACTCTTCGGCAAGATGCTTTCCGGCAAGATTCCGAGGGTTTGCGATTTGCCGACCGGGTTGGGTAAGACTTCGGTGATTGCGATTTGGCTGATTGCATTGTGCCAGCAGGCGGTTGATGGGCGAGTTGGGTTACCGAGACGACTGGTGTATATCGTGAATCGGAGAACGGTCGTGGATCAGGCCACCGACACTGTGAAGCAAATTCGTGAGAGGCTGCTGAAATCGGATTGCGCCGAATGGTCGGAACACGCGGAGACTCTGAAGTCGCTTAGTTCCGCTCTTTTGGAATTGTCCCAGGGAGAACTTCCACTTGCGGTGAGTACACTCCGGGGCGAATTGGCTGACAATGAGGAGTGGAAGACGGACCCGGCTCGCGCGGCAATCATAGTTGGAACGATAGACATGATTGGGAGCAAGCTGTTGTTCAGTGGGTACGGTGATGGTCGCTACAAGCGTCCTCAACATGCGGGACTTATTGGGCAGGATTCGCTGATAGTCCATGACGAAGCGCATCTCACGCCCGCTTTCAGCGAGCTTCTGCGGAACGTTTCGGCTATTCAGGCACAAGAGTCCAATCTCCGTCCAGTCCGCGTGATGGAGCTGTCGGCGACTCGGCGCGACGGTGACACGGGGGGCGATGTTCTACGACTGGAAGCGGCTGATGAACGCAACAGCATCGTCGCTGAGCGGTTTGGCGCGAGGAAATTGATTCGGCTACATTCGTCGTCCAAGAGGACTCAGAACAAGGATATGACAGATCTCGCGTATGGACATGAGGGTTCACAAGCTAAGGTCTTGGTGTATGTCCGCTTGCCAGATGACGCGGGCAAGATAGCGAGCGATTTGGAAAAGCGAATCAAGGATAAGTCAAGAGTAGCGCTGCTTACGGGGACTATCAGGGGGCATGAGCGAGACGGACTTGTAGATAATGATCCAGTCTATCAGCAGATGCTAGACCCTGCGGCGCGTCCGTCGGAAACGGTGTATCTGGTCAGCACGTCGGCGGGTGAGGTCGGGATAGATATTGACGCGGACCAGATGGTTTGCGACCTAGTGCCGCTGGACTCGATGATACAGCGGCTTGGGAGAGTAAACAGGCGGGGCGGTCACCAGCGTGAAGCGCGGGTTGACGTAGTGTGGATTGAGGAACAGGCGGCTCGCCCATCTGAGTTTGAGAAGGCTGCTGGCAATACGCTTGAGATTCTTCAGCGATGGGAGGAAAAATCCGGGGGGACGCTTGACGCCAGCCCGCGCAATGTCCGGGACATGATTGACGGTTTGAGTTGTGAAGAACGCGATGCGGCGTTCTCGCCGAAGCCTGAAATGCGAGAGGTGACGGATATTCTGCTGGATGCGTGGTCGCTGACCAGCGTTAATAATATGCCCGGTCGTCCAGAGGTCAGGGCGTATCTCCATGGGGATTCGGATGATCCGCCGGAAACGTATGTCGCGTGGCGGAACGAGGTTAATCTGTTCAGTCAGTATGAAGTGTCTGACAGGGTGGCAAGGGATTGGTTTCGCATATGTCCGATCCTGTCACATGAGAGAGTCACCGAGCGCACCAATAGGGTGGTGTCTTTTCTAAGAAGTCTGCTGAACGAGTGCAGGAAGCGCGAAGAGTTGGAAGACGACCCCTATATTGTCCTGTTGGACAACCTCAGAAATGCCAGGCGCAAACATCTATCGGAGATACTGAACAAGGATGTGGTTGAGTACAGGACCGTCGTTCTGCCGGAAGAAATCGGTGGACTGGCAGGAAGTGGGGAGCTTGATTGGAAATCCCGCAAACCTGAAAGTGAAATAGATGTGGCGGAGAAGAATGACGGCGGTGTGAAACGGAGGCGAGTTTTCCCGGATTGTTCAATGCCGGAGACATGGAAGGAGCGAGGCAGGATAACTCTTAGGGATGCCAGTGAGGGCTTGGAAGTGGAGGAGGAAGAGAAGATATTGATTCTAGCAATGCGGGATTTCGATTTAGCCATTGACGACCACGAACAGGCTAGATTTGATATGACTCTGGCAAAACATACGAAGGATATCGTGTTCAACGTGACAGACATTGGAGATATGATCAAGCTGAAACCCGAAATCGCGGACGCTCTCGGTTTGGCCTGCAAGTGGCACGACAAGGGGAAGGGCAGAGATAGATGGCAACGGTACGCGAAGAAGGACAAGGATACGTGGCAGCGGAACGCGAGGAAGGGCGATGCCTATGAGCCGCCGTATGCGAAGTCCAAAGATTATCTAAACTGGCGGGTACTTGGGGGATACCGGCACGAGTTGGGTTCTCTGCTTGACGCTATGTGCGACAAGGACGTGAAGGCTCACCCTGAGCGGGACCTGATTCTTCATCTGATAGCTTCGCATCATGGATACGCGCGCCCACACTTCGACCCCCGCGCTTTCGACAATGAATGTTATGGTACACGGGCGAACCAAGATGCGGTCAATGAAGCTATGCGGCGGTTTGGGCGACTTCAGAAGCGGTACGGACGCTGGGGGCTGGCGTGGCTTGAAGCGCTGATGCGATGCGCGGATATAGCAGCTTCTCAAGACCCGGACGCCTCCGAAGGGCCAGATAAGAAAGAAGAACCATCCGTCTATGATGTCCAGATGGAGTTGCTGTAAGGGGTGAGATTATGAATTCAGACATAGAGGTTCGAGTTGACGTTACCAATCCGGGGCATTTCTTTGCTTGTTGTGGATTGCTAGAGCTGGCGCATCGCCGATGGTCTCATGTAGAGGGGTGTTTCAATGTGGACAACTCCAAGTTTGAGATTTTCATACCTCAACATACTCACACACCAATAGAGAATCTCGTAACCGAGTTGTGTGAATCCACGATAAGCGGCCTAAGCATTGCGGATCTCCAGGAAAGAGACTCCCTTGAATCTGAGAGGAGAGAGCTTAGAAAGTCCGGTGAGCAGCTTCCACCTGAAAAAGAAGAGAGGCGTAAACACTTGGGAGGAAAAGCTCGCAAGGGAGCTATCCAGATAGGCCCCCCTTTTTCTCTATATCTGAATTGGTGGCAGACTTCGGATGATGATTCAAAATCGCCAAAGACCTGGGCTGGTCGACAGGAATTGAGTAAGATTGCGCAGGCTGCACAGGACGCTCTACCAAAGGTGAGTGACTCTACTCTCTTCAATTATGGGGCAATCTTACGAGAACCGCAAAATGGCAAGAGCAGACGACAGAAAAAAGTCGAACCGTTCTACTTTGATGCGAGACGCTTCACACATGCATTGGATACTGGATTCTCCCTCGATACACAAGACATTGAGACGATAGCATATCCTGCCGTGGAGTTATTGTGCCTGATTGGATTGCAGCGTTTTCGTCCAATGCCTTCGAAACTCAAGTGGAACTTTGAATACCAAACATGGACAACCCCTATTAGCGCTCCTACTGCGGCAGCCGTGGCGTCATGCGCTGTACCTATATCTGATTCATCAAAATATCGTTTCGGACTCAATTCCCGTGACAGCCAAAAGAGATACAAAGCATTTGGATTTGCAACGCAGATAGGAGATTAGAAGTGAATACGCAGAACAGCGACATAAAGCAGTTCGATGCCTGGATACAGGATGATAGCAATATTGCAGCACTCGTGATGCGCCAGTATCTGGAGTCTGTGGAAGGAAAAGATGGGGTGATTTTTCCTCCAACCTTCGCTAGGCCAGACGGAGTACCGTCTAGTAAGTGGACGGGGTACAACATAGACACGTTTGGTGATGGCAATGTATGTCAGATTGACAGTGTTGGATCGCAAGCTAATAGAATGGAACCTATTTTCAAGAAGGATGCCTACAAGCATTTAGTCCCGCAGGTTTCAATCAGAATCGGAGATGACGTCATTCATATCCTTGACGCTGGACATCGAGCCGCTGATGCGATAGTGCGATTCGCGTCTCACTTGGAAGACGAATCTGACTCCATCATTCTTGGAGAGGAACTATGGAAGGCTTTCAGTGCGCTTCAGAGAGAAGGTGACGCTGAGCTACTAGTCCGAACCGCGCCTACTACCTGTCTGTTCGGCGCTTGGGACTCACGCGCAACCCAAGCTAAATTACCCCGCATCGTTCGATCAGTCGTCCGCGCATACAACGTAAACCCCCACACCCGATCCGCCCAGTACAATCCACCTATTCACTACGTGAATGAAGGGGTAATTGATGAGAAGTTCGACAAGGGGAGGGGTGATCAGAATCCTCTTAGTCGCGAAGGATTTCGGGATAACCCGGCTACGGGCACACATGGCGGCATTGAAGTCAAGGGAGAAATCAGACGTGACGCAATCGTAAACTTAGCCGCCCTGCGAAGTCTAGGAACTGTCCCGGATGGGCAGATGTCGCCTGAAGACGTGAACAGCCGTACATTGGAGTTGCGTAGATACATATTGGGATTGGCACTTGTCGCGTTATCTCATCGCAGCGACCAGATATTCAACCTGCGTGAAGGATGCCTTCTCCGCGTTGCCAAGCCTACCACTTGGAAGTTGGCGATGTTTGAGGGCGATGATCAACATTGTGAAATAAGGCATGAGGAAGCACTTTCATACGCTACCGGAACGGCGGCGGCCTTTGGTGTACAGCAATTTGACAAACCCTTCGTGTTCGATAGGAGTCAGGTAAACAAGTGGCTAAGTAAATCAAGAGAGCAACAGGATAGAATTCGGCGAACCAGTCCAATTATCAAGCAAGGCTTGTAAAATGGAACACTTCCTCTGTATATCTGTCAGAATCCTGGATGGCCTCTTTCATGGGAAGGGGGATAATGACGCACCAGAATGGCCTCCATCTCCAATGCGTCTGTTTCAAGCATTGCTGGCTGGCTCGCACGCAGGATGCAGGAAATCGCGCTGGTTCACAGATGGCACAAACAATCTTCGGAATGCCTTTCTGTGGCTGGAGCAGCAAGACCTGCCTCAAATAATTGCGCCTCGCGCAAAGGAAATGTCTGCTTACAGATTATCGCCGCCGAATAATGACGGCGACAGAAAAGAACGCCAAGATAGACTCACTTCCAAGGATCCCCATCCTCATCGGTTGATGTCACAGGATGGCGATTCGAACGATGGCCAGACGGTTCATTACCTTTGGGCGATTTCTGAAGAGGACTGGGCAGTGTCGCGCCCATATGCGGAGACGATGGCGCGCGAGGCGCGTTGTCTGATGGCTTTGGGCTGGGGGATTGATCAGGTTGTAGGAAATGGCGAGATATTTACCGAAGCGGAGGTTGACCAGTTGCCCGGCGAACGATGGCGACCCTACCCCAATGACGTCTTAGAGCAAGATAGGCTACGAGTGCCGATAGAAGGGTCGCTGAGAGACCTGGAAGCGGTGCATGAGTCGTTCTGCGCCCAACTGGAAGGTGGCGTGTATAACCCGCCTCTGAAACCTACTAGGTTCGATAGGGTGAGGTATGTCAGAGATACGCGGTTGCCGCGCAGACCATACGTTGCGTTCGAGTTGCCTGAGGGTTGCGCGTTTCGGCAGGAATCGGCGAATGAGGTCGCGGCTATGCTTCGGTCGCTGGCCTGTCGGAACAGGGATGATTTCGGGGAACAGTTCGGAGACGATACAGAAGTCTATCTGGCTGGACACGTCAAGGGTGAAAACCGCACGCCGCCTCCTCGATTCTCATACATCCCATTACCTACAATCCGTCAAGGACCTACGGACGGCATGATTCGCCGCCTGTTGATTGCCGAGCCGTATGGTGGGGATGGAGCGCGGGCAACGTGGGCAGGTCGGAGGTTGCTTGGACAAACAATAACCGACAAGGATGGCAATGAGAGAGGCCAGTTGCTTGGACTATGGAGAAGGTCGTCGAGAGGCATGGTAAGAAGATACACAGGGGAGCATCAAGCCTGGTCGACGGTAACTCCTGTGGCGCTGCCTGGATTTGACGACGGGAAGTTGGTCAAGGCTGAGAAGTTGTTCCTGAAGGCGGTTCAGCAGGCCGGGATTTCGGTTGACGGGATCACGGATGTTACTCTGCGAAAGGCTCCATTCTGGCCTGGCTCTCAGCATCCACGCAACTACCGCAGGCCGCGATACCTCAGACACTTACCAGCATGGCACGCTCAGATTGAATTTCTAGAACCCGTGTCAGGGCCGCTCGCGATTGGCTCGGGCCGCCACGCTGGGCTGGGGATTATGGCTGGCCAGTGGGAATCTAACGCACCTTAACAATTGAATCTTGTTTGTCGAGTTTGCCTCCATGTCGTCGGAATGGGGTTTTATACCACCCGGCGATGTGGAGGCTCGATTATGGCTGTTACTGGGAATGTTGTTGAACGGAAGGCTGGCGCTGAGCTTGTTCCGGCAAGGATGCTGAATGAGTTCGCGTATTGTCCGAGGTTGTGTTATCTGGAGTGGGTTCAGGGGGAGTTCGCGCATAGCGAGGATACGCTGGATGGGCGTTTTCAGCACCGGCGGGTGGACCGCCCGTCGGGGGATCTGTCGGGGCCGGATCCGGGGGATGATGGGGTGATTCACGCGCGGTCGGTTCTGCTGTCGGATGAGGGGCTGGGGGCTATCGCGCGGATTGATCTGGTGGAGGCGCAGGGGAGTCGGGCGACTCCGGTGGATTATAAGCGGGGGACGGTTCCGAATGTGCCGGAGGGGGCGTATGAGCCGGAACGGGTTCAACTTTGCGTCCAGGGGCTGCTGCTGAGGGCGCACGGGTATGAGTGCGATGAGGGGATTATCTATTTCGTGGCGTCGAAGCGGCGGGTGCGGGTGCGGTTCGATGATGGGCTGGTGACTCGGACGCTGGAGTTGATGGACGGCGCGCGGGCGATGTCGTCGCTGGACGAAATACCGCCGCCGCTGGAGGACAGCCCGAAGTGTCCGCGCTGCTCTCTGGTGGGGATCTGCCTGCCGGATGAGGTGTCGTTTCTGAAGGGCAGCGCCTATGTGGTGAAGCCGGATGATGTTCGGCGGATGGCTCCGGCGAGAGACGACGCGCTGCCGATGTATGTGCAGGCGCAGGGCGCGGTGGTGGGGAAGTCGGGGGACAATGTAACGGTGCGGGTGAAGGGGCAGGTGGTGTCGAAAACCCGTCTGCTGGATGTGTCGAGTCTGTCTATTTTCGGGAACGCGCAGGTTACGGCGCAGGCGGTGCGGGAACTGCTCGACCGCGGAATACCGATCTGCCACTTTACCTACGGGGGCTGGCTGAAGGGGGTGACGTGGGGGATGGGGCACAAGAATGTGGACCTGCGTATTCATCAGTTCGCGGCGGCAGGGGACAGGATTGGGTCGGTGATGGTGGCGCGGGAGCTTGTGATAGCGAAGTTGAGGAATAGCCGGGTGATGCTTCGGCGCAATCACCCGGACGCGCCGGAGCAGGCGCTGAAGGAGATAATGCGCCTTTCCCGGAACGCGCGGAAGGTGGACTCGCTCCAGACGCTGCTGGGTATCGAGGGAGCGGCGGCGAGTGTGTATTTCGCCAATTTCGGGGCGATGATCCGCTCGGAGGAGTCGGCGTTCGACTTCAGGACGCGCAATCGCAGACCTCCCAAGGACCCGGTGAACGCGGTTCTGTCGTTCCTCTACTCGATGCTGATCAAGCAGACGCTGGTGTCGGCGATTGCGGTGGGGTTCGATCCGTATATGGGGTTCTATCATCAGCCGAAGTATGGGAAGCCTGCGCTGGCGCTGGATCTGGCGGAGGAGTTCAGGCCGATAGTGGCGGACTCGGCGGCGCTGACTTTGTTCAACAATTCGGAGCTTGTGGAGAGGGATTTTGTGCAGAGGTCGGGGTCGGTGGCGCTGACTGAGACGGGCCGGAAGGCGGTTATACGGGCGTTCGAGCGTCGGCTGGATACGCTGATAACGCACCCGCTGTTTGGCTATTCGATAAGCTACCGGAGGATAATGGAGGTGCAGGCGCGGCTGCTGGGTCGGCATATCCTGGGGGAGCTGCCGAAGTATCCGGCGTTTACGACGAGGTGAGGGATGCGGAACAGGTTTATCGTTGCGTATGATGTGAGTAACGCGAAGAGGCTGCGCCGGATGTTCAAGAAGATGAACGGGTTCGGGGAGCCGCTTCAGTATTCGGTGTTCGCGTGCGACTTGTCGAGGAAGGAGCGGGTTCTGCTGGAGGAGGCGCTGACGGAGATTATCAACGTGAAGGAGGACAGGGTTCTGATAATAGATACGGGGCCGAGTGACGGTCGGGGTGAGGGGGCGCTGCGAACGCTTGGGCGGCAACTGGTTCCGGAGGCGAGGGATGTTACTGTTGTTTGAGGACGATGTGATACTATCGTTGGCGCTGGGGCGATTGCGCGGTTCGTATCGGGCCGCGAGCGGTCCGGTGGTGAAGTGGTCAGGTATGGAGCGCTCGCAGTTTTGGGCGGCGAAATCGGGGGCAGAGTCTCAGAGAGAGGCGAATTTGATCATTGACAACTTGAACGCTGAACCAATTCGAGAGAATTCCGCGATATTCGAGTCTGAATTGTTGCAATCCGTAGCACGAAGGCAGTTTCCCTACCTGAATGGGTAGGGCCTCATTGAAGCCGGCCGAGCCGACCGGCAGGCCAATAGCCGAGGAGCCTGGTTTCCCTACCTGAATGGGTAGGGCCTCATTGAAGCCAGCCGTCGAAGCCACGTCGCGCTCGTAATCCGACAGGTTTCCCTACCTGAATGGGTAGGGCCTCATTGAAGCCTATGGCAATGGCGAGCGACCTGTATCGCCTATAGAGGTTTCCCTACCTGAATGGGTAGGGCCTCATTGAAGCGAGGGTCTGCGCGGAACATACCTGCACATCCATATAGTTTCCCTACCTGAATGGGTAGGGCCTCATTGAAGCCGCGACTGTGTAGAGGTGGGGGCCGGCTGGTAGTGGCAGGTTTCCCTACCTGAATGGGTAGGGCCTCATTGAAGCCACGTGGATAAGATGCCCTCCATCAGGGGAGCTATGCTGGTTTCCCTACCTGAATGGGTAGGGCCTCATTGAAGCGCCGATAGGCTTGGCTGGAACGTCGAAGTTGAGACCCGTTTCCCTACCTGAATGGGTAGGGCCTCATTGAAGCTGCAAGGCGGAAATGCACTCGCCTAGAGGATAGCCTGTTTCCCTACCTGAATGGGTAGGGCCTCATTGAAGCTGACAGGAAGCGCACAGATACTCCCACAGGAACGAGTTTCCCTACCTGAATGGGTAGGGCCTCATTGAAGCATTCGTCCCCGCCTGTGGCAATCCCACCAGAGAGACCGTTTCCCTACCTGAATGGGTAGGGCCTCATTGAAGCGGTGTTCCAACGGATATTGATGGCCAGGACCTCGGGTTTCCCTACCTGAATGGGTAGGGCCTCATTGAAGCGGCTATTAGAATGGAAGTGCCGCAACGTGATGAGCCAGTTTCCCTACCTGAATGGGTAGGGCCTCATTGAAGCCTGGACGAGGAGGCAAGTCGCCAGACCGGAGCTTCTTTGTTTCCCTACCTGAATGGGTAGGGCCTCATTGAAGCTTGCGTGCTGCCATACCCAAAGATGACGATACGGGCGCGTTTCCCTACCTGAATGGGTAGGGCCTCATTGAAGCCGGGATCATCGAGACGAACATTCGCGGGCCGCCCCGTTTCCCTACCTGAATGGGTAGGGCCTCATTGAAGCCTCTACCATGCCGCCGAGCATCAGTTGCTTCATGGAGTTTCCCTACCTGAATGGGTAGGGCCTCATTGAAGCATTCACTTGAGCTCCTGAGAGACAGGGCGAATGAAGGTTTCCCTACCTGAATGGGTAGGGCCTCATTGAAGCACTTACATAGAAAAGGCCCGTTGGGATTGCAACCCCGTTTCCCTACCTGAATGGGTAGGGCCTCATTGAAGCTTCGGGATGCGGTCTCGGTTGAACGTGCCGCCCGTGTTTCCCTACCTGAATGGGTAGGGCCTCATTGAAGCCGGTTCTCTGAACCGGTGCCAAGCCTTGCCTCTCGGGTTTCCCTACCTGAATGGGTAGGGCCTCATTGAAGCCTGACTGAGCCACTGCGCCGTCTTGCCGAGTTCATGTTTCCCTACCTGAATGGGTAGGGCCTCATTGAAGCACGACGCCGGAGTCGAGGCAGGTCGCGCAGCTGAACCGGTTTCCCTACCTGAATGGGTAGGGCCTCATTGAAGCGCCCGCGGGGACCACCGACACGGCATCGAGACCCAGGTTTCCCTACCTGAATGGGTAGGGCCTCATTGAAGCACCGCCCGGAGACGTGGCTCCCCCATAGGGTATGGAAGTTTCCCTACCTGAATGGGTAGGGCCTCATTGAAGCCTCATGGTTACGGCACGCGCGGGTTCCCTAACAGCCGGGTTTCCCTACCTGAATGGGTAGGGCCTCATTGAAGCGATGATGATACAGCGTTCATAGTCCGTTTAACGGCTGTTTCCCTACCTGAATGGGTAGGGCCTCATTGAAGCTCGTACACCAGCGCGGGGGCTGCGCTCAGCGGGATGGTTTCCCTACCTGAATGGGTAGGGCCTCATTGAAGCGTACACATTGAGAGTATCAGGGCGTTGACCAGTTGGTTTCCCTACCTGAATGGGTAGGGCCTCATTGAAGCGTGATGACGTCCAGGCCCATGCAGTAGAGGGGCAGGTTTCCCTACCTGAATGGGTAGGGCCTCATTGAAGCCTGCTCTCCTTATGTTGTATCATATTGTCTATCCCGTTTCCCTACCTGAATGGGTAGGGCCTCATTGAAGCGCGACCCCCCTGACTTCGTTAGGCGCCATCTCCCTCGTTTCCCTACCTGAATGGGTAGGGCCTCATTGAAGCCCGGAATACCAGCGCGCTCGCGCCCGCGATGCCTGGTTTCCCTACCTGAATGGGTAGGGCCTCATTGAAGCCATCTGAAAACTCCTCATGCTCTCGCGCTGACGAAGTTTCCCTACCTGAATGGGTAGGGCCTCATTGAAGCGGCTTTTCGGCGATCATCCGGCTGATGTTCATGCGCGTTTCCCTACCTGAATGGGTAGGGCCTCATTGAAGCGCCTGGACAGGAGCGCGACATGCTCCTCATAGACCTGTTTCCCTACCTGAATGGGTAGGGCCTCATTGAAGCTCAGGCTGAAGTCATCGAGCCCCTCGGGCGGCTGTCGTTTCCCTACCTGAATGGGTAGGGCCTCATTGAAGCCGTCGTGGACCAACAGATTCCTCTATCCAGGCGGACGGTTTCCCTACCTGAATGGGTAGGGCCTCATTGAAGCTACGAATAGTCGGGCATAGGTATGTACATAGGAGAAGTTTCCCTACCTGAATGGGTAGGGCCTCATTGAAGCTGACTACCACCAATTGGGTGGACATTGATGCGCTCGGTTTCCCTACCTGAATGGGTAGGGCCTCATTGAAGCGGCTATTTCTGTCTTTGCGCGAGCGTAGGATTGATAGTTTCCCTACCTGAATGGGTAGGGCCTCATTGAAGCAGTATCAGCTGAAACAGCTATGCGGATGTTTATGCCTGGTTTCCCTACCTGAATGGGTAGGGCCTCATTGAAGCGAGCTCCCGCGAGGTCGAAATCCGCAGATTCATCTTCGTTTCCCTACCTGAATGGGTAGGGCCTCATTGAAGCATAGGCCACATCGTCGAGAACAATTTCGTTGTAGTCGGTTTCCCTACCTGAATGGGTAGGGCCTCATTGAAGCGTGGTCAATGTCTTTCCTCCTGATACTTCGTTCAATAGTTTCCCTACCTGAATGGGTAGGGCCTCATTGAAGCCATGCCGCTGATCAGACCGCGCATATCAGCGTCCAGGTTTCCCTACCTGAATGGGTAGGGCCTCATTGAAGCATTAGAACCCTGTGCGATTATCACGGCGGCCGACGCGTTTCCCTACCTGAATGGGTAGGGCCTCATTGAAGCCGGCATCTGCGTATTCATCGGCGGCGGCGGGCCGGCTGGTTTCCCTACCTGAATGGGTAGGGCCTCATTGAAGCCAGTCGGGAAAAGTATCGTCTGCGGTGAAGCAGGTCAGGTTTCCCTACCTGAATGGGTAGGGCCTCATTGAAGCCACTATGTAGGAGGCCCTGGAGTATCAGGAGTTACAGGTTTCCCTACCTGAATGGGTAGGGCCTCATTGAAGCTGCTGTAGAGAGCGTTTCCGCTTACTCAGCGGGAGCAGTTTCCCTACCTGAATGGGTAGGGCCTCATTGAAGCACCCTTCTCCAGCGAATCCTTTCATCGGCTTCAACAGTTTCCCTACCTGAATGGGTAGGGCCTCATTGAAGCCTCAATACCCCAGTCCGAAAGCATTCTCGGAGTTATGTTTGGGAATTATATACCTATGCACATTTAGGCAAGGCCAGCGTCGTTGAGGGCCTTGGTCAGTTCTTCTTCCCCATCTTCCAAGTATTCCTTAGCGAAAAGGATTGCATCTTCAGCATTGTTGAAAGTCGCCAATCCTTTGGTCTCAGCTCCCCTGCCAATTGCCGCATTTGCTACGTGATGATATGTGACACTCCATTTATCGACGGAGCTTCTACTTCTTGTGACTACAATACGGACTCCAGGATATGCATCAGATATGATACGGACTGTATCCCCTGAAAATCGAGATGTTTCCAACCCCATGATTCTCTCCCTATCTAGTTTCGGTCCTTCTTCTCATACCGCCACTCCCCGGCCTTCTTAGGCCGCATGGCAAGCACCCTCTCCGCTATTTCCTCTGGGGTGGCGTCTATCCGCTCTGGATACTTCATTATTGGAGGGCGGCCCTTCTCTTTCTTCTCTGGCATCTAATTCCCTCTCTCATGGTTGGATACACAGATGGGAACCATAGCGTCCAGTAAGTCCGCTGTCCACCTGTGCTGTAATTATTATAGCCATTATATACCCATTTCATGGGCAGAAAATACCCATCTGTTGCTTGTCACGCCTGCTGACATCGTGTAATCTCCGCATTGCCACAGTAGATTAGCCCGTGTGAAGTCGTTCTCTGACTTCCTGAGCGGGGCGCCCCCTGCGCCCCCTTGACGGCTTCATACGGGATAGCGGTCTGCTGTGGCAAGTGTGCTACTGTCTCAGGTCGCAAGGGGGCATCCCCATGAATCTGCCAAGAAGTGTGATTAAGTACAGGAGAATATAACGAATGGTAGATAAGAGATTCAGCGTGTACATCTTCGATGTGTTGCGGCCTGATGAGAAACGGAGAGATGTGCTTTTTGAAAGGGCCATAGACTTCGCCACAGATAGGCCATTGGCAGATCGATACAAGGTGATCTCTGGCAAAGGCAGACGCCTCGATCATCATCGGATCGAAGATGATTTGTACCTGCTGAACTTCCTGACGTATTCATACCCGGGGCCGGGCAGAGCCGTGCCTGACAGGCGGCAAGAATCTAACGATCTGGCGAACGACGAACACTTTACCACCGAGACCGCTGCGTTATATGATGCGTCTGCAGAGTTGATGTTCTTGGAATCGTCACTAACAGGTATGGGGCCAGGTGCGATTGCCAGATACTTCAGAGGTAATTGATTAGCGGCATTCTCGTGGGATTGCGTCGGGCCGAGCATATTCTTATACTGCGGCTATGTGTACGGACAAAGACCTTTCTCCCTCTGAACGCGACGAACTGACGTCCGCGGTCAACCGGCTGCAAATGCAAGTTGCGCGGCAGATGGCGACGATCCGAGAGTTACAGAAGCAACTCGCCGAGGCTCAGCGAGCGGGAAAGCGCCAGGCCGCTCCGTTCTCCAAGGGCAAGCGAGCCGCAAAGCCCAGGCGGCCGGGCCGAAAGCCGGGAACAGGGTCATTCAGCTTCCGAAAGCCCCCCTCTGTCGATGAACTGACAGAACCGATCATTGACGTTTCGGTGTCGGCGGAGAGTTGCCCGGGATGCGGAGGCGCGCTCGAACACGAGGGAGTGGGCTATGCCTACATCACCGACATTCCCCCTATGCCCAAGCCCGAGGTGAAGGGATACAGAGTGCAGATATGCCGTTGCCGGTCCTGCGGCAAGAGGGTTCGTGGTAGTAATCGGGAAGTCGCCCCTGACCAGTATGGCGCGAGCGCTCACAGAATGGGCAAGCGCGTGATGTCGGCGGCCCATATACTGCATCACAGCGCGGGGGTCCCGGTGAGGAAGATTCCATCTATACTCAGGACTCTGACCGGGGTGAAGATAACCCAGAGCGCGATCACACAGGACGCTCTGCGCCGCGCAAAGGGAGAGGTGGGAGACGCCTACCGCAGTCTGCGCGGTTCAGTGCGCTCAAGTTCGTTCGTACACACCGACGACACGGGCTGGCGTGTGGGCGGAGAGCCTGCTTACCTGATGGCGTTCGAGACTGATGAGGCCAGCGTGTACCAGATACGCGCTCGCCACCGCAACGAGGAGGTCAGAGAGTTGATCCCCTCAGGCTATGGCGGAGTGATGGTGACGGACAGGGGCCGGAGCTATGACGCGCGTACTCTGTCCGGTGTCAGACAGCAGAAGTGCATGGCGCACGTCATACGTTCTATCGGTGAGGTGGTTCAGACCAAGGTGGGCAGAGGTCGCAGCTTCGGAAAGCGGTTGATCGAACTTCTGAGAGAGTCGATTGAGCTGCGGGAGTCGGAACGTCGCGGAGAGGCGGCGGACTTTGTGGGTGAGGCTGAGCGGTTGAAACGGGAGGTGTCCCGCCATCTGCGAGATCGTCAGATGCCGGACCCGGACAATCAGAGACTGCTGAACGAACTTGGTAGGCACAACGACCGTGGCAGCCTGCTGCGCTTTCTGGATGATCCGAGAATAGAGCCTACCAACAATCGGGCGGAACGGGCCTTGCGCGGGGCGGTGATAGCTCGGAAGGTGTCGCAGTGTTCGAAGACCGACGAAGGGGCTGAGGCGTACTCTGCGTTCACGAGCGTGATCAGGACTCTGGCGCGGAAGGTTGATGACGATACGCTGGTGGATGCGCTCTGCGATGTGTTCGGCGGCGCTCCTCTGCCGGCCCGTTCCCTCTGACTCTCTTCCGCCCACTCCGCAACCCGCTAATCAATTACCTTCAGAGAGTTCACATCCCCGAGAACCAACTATCAGTTAGTGCCGAAGACCGACGATGATGCCTCCAATCGGGCAGAGCGTTTCCAAACTATTAGGAGGCTCATTATAAATGCACGAACGAATCCTGCTACTTCCTCAGATCGGGATGCTGGCATTGATCCATTTGTGAGCTTGAGTAGCAGTAGTGGAGTGGAATCCTTCAAATTCGAGCTTTCCGCTGGACGTAGCCGCCGGAATTCACTTGATCTTACTGAAATATGGAGCATCATCCACCATTTTCGAGAAAGAAACGATGGGGCAGGCGTCAGCAAGATTGAACTTTACGGGCGCGAACATGACGACGATCCACTGCAACCTATCGATCTGATTCAGCATAGGGAAAAGAGGACTCGCAACCTACCAGTGGACGATGCGCAGAGGAATATAAATCACCGGATACGATGGGACGTGCTGCTAGAATTCTGGGATGATTACAACCAATGAGGATAACACCAGCCACCATACGGAGATACTATCCTCTTTGGGTTGCTGCCCTTTTATCCATCCTCGCGCTTGTCATGACACAGCGGTTTGATCTCACTGTCATATCGAACACGCTCTCGGTCAGTACGTTAACCTTCGGCGTAGTGGTATCAGGGTTCACCGCCACACAGCGTAATATGCTGCTAAGCCTGAAAGGGTCTGAGGTCTTGTCCTTTGCGGCTAAGACCGGTCACGATCAAGACATACTCGATTACCTCAATGATGCTATTTACGCAGGCTTGGGGACATCTCTGGTGTCTGTCGTCGGGTTTTGCATCCAGAGGAACGAACTACTGTGTGACATTTGGACAGCATCGTTAGCGTTCTTCATAGTTCTCGTCATTCTGCTACTACATCGTAATGAGAGACTGATGCGGTTGATTATGGACCGCTTTATGAGAGAACAAACCACACCTTCGCGCCGGCCTAGGGCCACGAATTGAATTCACACTAAAGAACTGTCAGCCTATCAGTTCATCGTAGGGCAGATGCTTGCCAACCGAGCGGTCAACCATCAGGCCCATTTGGTCAGCCGTGTCTAGCGGGCGGACATTATGCCGTCCCTCGAACTCGGTGGCGTAGCGGTCAAGGTGCTTGGGGCTGACATGGTGGTAAGTGCCATTGATGCCCCGCTTAAGCATCGCCCAGTGGGATTCCATGCCGTTGGTGTGAACCTGCCCGCGCACATACTCCCCCGCCATGCTGTACCGCCTGGTGATTCGGAAGTCCGCGATACGACCTGTGATCGTCCGTGTAGATGGCCGCACCTTCCTCAGTCCTGTAGCCAACGAACTCTTGAAGCGTCCGCTTGTCAGTGGACTCGACAACGGCGGTCTGGACCCGGTTCGTCTCGCGGTCTCTGACTCCCGCAACGGCGGTCTTGCCGACTGTCCCACGTCCCTGGCGCAACTTCTTGTTCGCGTGCTTATTGGACTCCTTGCCACCCACGTAGGTTTCGTCCACTTCAACCGGCCCCTCGAACTTCTCGGTGGCGTCATCCCAAGTCTCGCGGATTCTGTGGGAGAGATGCCACGCCGCCTTCTGGGTAATACCCAGATCGCGGTGCAACTTCATGGAACTGACACCCTTGAGATTGGTTGAGAACAAGAAGAATGCCAACGCCCACTTGCCGAGCGAGAGGCGGGAGTCGTGCATGATCGTTCCGGTCTTGACTGTGAAGTCCTTCTTGCAGTCGTTACAGTGGAACACTGAGGTCTTGCGCCGTGCGTTGGGCTTTCGGGTGTGGATGCGGTCGGAATCGCACTGTACGCACTGGATACCATTGGGCCAGCGTCGTTCTATGAACCATGCTTCGGCATTGGCATCGTCTCCGAATTGGCGAGCCGCTTCAACCAGCGTGATACCCTTGCGGAATGACTTACCCGGAGCCTTCTGTGCCATGTCGAAACCCTCTCTTATTTATTCACTTAGTGTACACTAAGAGGGGTTGGAAATCAAGCTAAATGTGCATTAGTATATAATTCCCAAAAGTTTCCCTACCTGAATGGGTAGGGCCTCATTGAAGCTGGGTCTGATCCCTAGTTATCCGGCGCAGGTTGTACCCGTTTCCCTACCTGAATGGGTAGGGCCTCATTGAAGCCTGGTGAGCAAATTAGAGTCGAACAGGAAATACAGGTTTCCCTACTTGAATGAGTAGGGCCTCATTGAAGCAAGCACGGCGCGCCCGCCCACAATGACGGCGCCGCCGGTTTCCCTACCTGAATGGGTAGGGCCTGATCAATGTCAACCATTCTTGCCGGTTCCTGTTGCCTCACCAGGAGATGTTACCGAAGTTTCAGCCACTTCTAATTGACGCCCACAGGTCTGATGTTGCCCAGTCGTTCCTAATCGATCTCACTCTGTTCGGCTGCAGCATACACAAGTTTGTTTGCCATCACACCACGCCACTGTCTGACCCTGCGTTGCAAGGTCCGATGTTGACGCCTGCTGTAACGGTCCGGGTAGCGTCTGATCAGCCGGTCCATCAGCTCTGTGGCCCCGACATCCGGCTGCTTGTGCAACCAGTCCAGTATCTCACTCCATACCCCCTCGAACGGATCCGGACGGCTCCGCCATGTGTGAGGCACTCGTGTCCGATACTTCCTGCTCTTCGGTGTGTGTGTCGGTCGCACCTCGCCCCGTCTCCACAGATCGGGCAGTTGGGACAGGAAGCTCTCAAGGCTCTCTCCATCGGATATGCTCCCTGAGCCTGGGACGCTGATCGCTCTGAGGGCCGTCTGCGACTTCCGTATACTGTGCAGTAGGGATACCGGGTCAAGCGCAGCACGGTTCTGACACAACCTCCGCTTCATCTCCTCGCTCACGTCGTCACGGTCGAGCAGACGATTGCAGGGTGTGGCCGGCTTGCTGTAGCGCCTGGTCACGCTGCCTCCGTTCCGGCTCTTGGTCAGCAACTGGAACGAGGGCTGGAAGTAGTTCACGTACAGACGCATTGCACCGTACAGGTGGGCGAGCGCCTGACCGGCAATCGCACCCGAGTAGCGCTCGTGTCCGACGAAGCGGCGGACCACCGAGCCGTTCTTTTGTTCTATCCAAGCCTGATCATTCTTGCGGTATGCCCGGGAACGGGTGAACTCGATGCCCGGGTCCTCACAGTAACCGACCAGGGTGTCGTTGATGAGCACGCTGTTGTTGTCGGAGTCTATGCCACGGACGGGCACGGGGAAGACACGGGAGATGGCCTCGAGTCCCTCGACCACCAGGGATTGCTCGCGTGCCAGGAGCGGCACGGCCTCAGTCCACCCCGAGCTTACGTCGGTGACCACGAGACTGTGTATATACGTTCCACTGGTAACACCATCGCCATGTGCCACTAGTAGTCCGAAATCATTGTATTGATGGGTATAGAGACTTCAGTTTGATGCGCGCGTCCTCGGTGGTGAATCGCCAGTTCACCCGCACGGCGTCTCTGTTGCGACAATCCTGCCACGCTTCCACCTCCCGACTCAGAATGTCCCTGTCCGCAATGCGACGCTCCAGACACTGACGAGCCATTACGCCTATCTCTATCTCAGCCATGTTCAGCCAACTACCATGCTTGGGTGTGTAGTGTATCTCCAGACGCTCTGCTATACGCCTCGCCTCAGCAGGCTCGAACGCCTCATACAGCGAGCCGAACTTATGCGTGTTGAGGTTGTCCATCACCAACACTATCCGCTCTCTGTCCGCATAGTCCTCATCCACCAGTCTCTTTATCACATACGCCCAGTCCACCCTGGTGCGGCACTCCCTGACTTCCACCCGACGCCATCCCTCCAGCGGCGCAAACAGCATGAACAGGCTGCTAACTCCATTGCGCTCATATTCATAGTCGTAAGCCGACACCGAGCCCGGAGCCGTCGGACGCGGAACTCGCGTCTCCTTCACCTGCTGCTTGCTCGTTTCATCCATGCACACCAGCGCCTCATCGCAATCGTATGACCGATGGTAGACTTCCAGAACATCTTCCATCGCGCACACAAAGTCCGCGCTCTGACCGGGTGGAATACACCAACTCCGCTTCAGCCAGGGCTTTAGTTCGTTTTTTCAACACCCTTCGAACCGTCTCTGTGCTGACGCTCTCGACTATCTCACATTCCACCAGACGGTCGGCCAACAGTTTCAGGGTCCAACTCGCGCGACCGCATGGGGGTTCAGAGCAGGCTATCGCCACAAGGCGCGCTTCTCCCTCACCATCCAGTACCTTCTGACGCCGACGCAACTGTTTTCTGCGGTTCAGAGCCGACTCTATTCCTTCTTCCACACAGCGTCGGCGTATTCGCTCCACAGTTGACAGACCAACTCCGAGCGCGCCGGATATGTCCGTGTCCTTCATTCCGCCGTCCGCGCGAGACTCGTCGCTCATCAGCAATATGCGCGCATGGGTCTGTTTGTACGCCGCACTCCGTCCGCGCGAGACCAGCGTCTTCAGTTCCTGTTGTTCGTCCGTTGTCAGTCTGATATGGTACTTCTTGGCAGACATAATGATTCCTCCTTGATTGCAACCATGTATGATTGCAACTTCCAGAAGATTATACCTGACAAACCTTCATTTCAATGATGTTGGTACTCTAGCCTTGGTATGTTGAACGATGCCCGTTCGACTGCGAGCAGCCGCTCGCCGAGCGCGGGCCGAACGCCGAATGAGGTGGGTGAGCATGGGTGGTGTGCATTCCAGGCGAGTGATCTTCGCGGCGATGATTGTGCTGTTCGCGGCCTGCTCAGACGCCAATCAGCAGGGGAGCTCGCCTCTCGGAGGCAACCGGGACGCCGCGATAGTCGCGCAAGCCACTGCGCGCGCGCTTTCTCTGGCGGCGCCGACTCCGGACATTTCTGCAGGGCCAACGCCGACCTCCACGTCCCTGCAAACGCCGACACCCAGGCCGACAGCCACTCCCATACCGCCCGCGCAGACTCACTTCATCGCGGGCGCGCGCTTCTACAGAGAAGGAGAGTTCCAGAAAGCCGTAGAAGAGTACACCGCAATACTGGAGCTGGAGCCGGGGAACACCAAGGCTTACGGCAACAGGGGCCTGGCCTACACCCAGCTGGGCGAGATCGCTCTCGCCATCGAAGACTTCAGCCGCGTAATCGAGATCGACCCCGAAGACGCCAAAGCCCACTACAACAGGGGCACCAGATACGGACAACTGGAAGACTTTGGTCGCGCCATCGCCGACTACGACCGTAGCATAGAGCTGGACCCGACTTACGCTGCCGCCTACTTCGCCAGGGGTATCGTGCACCAGGAACTTGGCAGGAACCAGGAGGCTGCGCGAGATATACAGAAGGCGGAGCAGCTAGGATTCGTCCTCCCCAGGCCACCTTCAGTGCCCTGACTCCGGGCGAGCGTCGACGTCGCCCGGAGTCAGGGATGTCGTCTTGTCTAGAGCTCTGCTTCCACCCGCCTGATCGCATCGTCGAGCCGCGTCACCAAGTCATCGACCTCGCTCCGGGTTATGCACAGCGGCGGGGCAATCGGTATCACGTCCCCTCCGCGGCCCAGAATGCGGTTCTCGTCCATCAGCTTGCTCAGCTTGTCTCCGAGCTTGGCCTCTTTCGGGAACTTCTCCTTCGTGTCGCGGTCCCTGACAATCTCGACCGCCGCCAGGAGGCCCTGGCCGCCGCGAACGTCGCCGACGATGCTGTGTTCGTAGAGAGTCTGGAGGCGTTCGTAGAGGTAGTCTCCCATCACGGCGGAGTTCTCGACCATGCCCTCGCCTTCCATGATGTCCAGGTTGGCCAGGCCCGCCGCGCAGGACGCGGGATTGCCGCCGAAGGTAATCAGGTGGCGGAAAGTGGTGTCCTCATCGCCGATGAACATGTCCGCCATGTCTTTGCGCGCTATGGCGGCCCCAATCGGCAGGTAGCCGCTCGTAAGCGCCTTCGCGACAGTCGTGATATCGGGCTGGACGTCCCAGTGCTCGGTTGCGAACATCTTGCCCGTCCTGCCGAAGCCGGTGATGACCTCATCGCAGATCATTATCACGCCGTGCTTGTCGCATATCTCCCGGACCGTGGGCCAGTAGTCGGGATGCGGAACGTGCGTCCCGGCGGCCATCGAGACCGGTTCTCCGATGAACGCGGCGACCGTCTTGGGGCCTTCGTGTTCGATTGTGCGGTCTATCTCCCTTGCGCATTCCAGGTTGCAGTTGCCGTCGGCGTCGCCGCATATGCCCCTGTACGGGTCGTGCTGGGCGACGTGTATGTTTCCGGGCATGAGCGGGCCTATCGGCGCGACGAAGCTGCCCGACTGCCCTAGCGCCATGCAGGCGTGCGTCGCGCCGTGATATGAGCCCTTCCGGCTCAACACCTTCCACCTGCCCGCCTCGCCGTTATTGTTGTGGTACTGCTTCGCCATCTTGAGCGCGGTCTCGACAGCTTCCGATCCGCCGCTGACGAAATAGACCCTGGAATTCTTGTCAGGCGCGAGTCCGGCTACCCTGGCGGCCAGCTGCGCGGTTACCGGCGTCACGGTGCCGCCCGGCGAGTAGCTGATGCCCTGCATCTGCTCATACACCGCGTCCGCGATCTCCCGCCGCCCGTGTCCTATGTTCTTTAGGAACATACCCGAAATCAGGTCGAACCACGGCTCGCTCGCCGCGTCGTTGACCCACACGCCCTGCGCGTCGGTCACGATCTTCAGTCCAGTCTCCTCGGAGACGTCGCCCGCCTGCCGGGCGTGAGGCCAGAAGTGTTCCGACGCCTGCTGCTTTACTTCCTCCAGTTGCTCTCCGGTTAGCATGGTTGCCATATCCGTCTGCCTCTCGCCTTGTACTAGATTGTTAGCCTGCCTAAGTTCCAGAACGCGCCAGGCGCGCTTACATTACCTGTCTCAGCCGCGGGTCCAGGAAATCCCTGGTCCAGTCTCCCAGGAAGTTGAACGCCATCACGGTAAGGAAGATTGCCATCCCCGGGAAGAAGGAAATCTGCCACGATATGGACAGGTAGTCCTTGCCGTCGGCTACCATCGCGCCCCATGCCGGGGTCGGAGGCGGTATTCCGACGCCAAGATAGCTGAGTATGGATTCCGTCAGGATCAGCCCCCCAATGTTCAGGGTCGCTATCACCATCACTGTGTTGACGACGCCCGGCAGGATGTGTCTGAAGAGTACACGAAATGTCGATGCGCCCGCGACCTGCGCAAACGCGACGTAGTCGGACGTCTTTAGCGCCAGCGTCTCGGCGCGCACCTGCCGTGCGAATCCCACCCAGCTGAACATTACCAGCACGCCGATGACCGTTCCATAGCCTGACCCGAACAGCACCAGTAGAAAGAGCGCTGCCATTATCAGCGGGAATGCCAGGAACACATCCACCGCGCGCATCAGCACCTCATCTATCCACCCGCCGAAGTAGCCGCTAATAAGCCCGTATCCCGTGCCGACCAGCACTCCCAGGCTAATCGAGATGCCCGCTATGCTGAGCGAGACCCTGGTGCCGTGGATGATCCGGCTGAGAAGGTCCCTCCCCTGGAGGTCGGCGCCCAGTATGTACTTGCCGTTTCCTTCCGAGGACCAGATCGGAGGCTCCCGCCTGTCCTTGAGATTTGCGTCGTTGGGGTCATGCGGCGCGATCACGTCCGCGAACACCGCGCAAATTACGAGCAGCGCTATCATAGCTCCCTGAGTTATGGGCCATCGGTTGAACGGGCGGAGTACCTTCCTGAACGGGCCATCGGTCGGCTGAAACAGCTCTAACGACGACGGCGCATTTGCGCTCGTGCCAGCCATCATCTAAACCTGACCCGCGGATCTATGAGCGCGTGGATGATGTCCACCATCGAGTTCCCAACGATGGCGCACAGCGTCGCAAACATAACGACGCCCGATAGCACCGGAGTGTCGTTATTCAGAGTCGCCTGTATGGTCAAACGACCGAGGCCGGGCCATCCGAAGACTGACTCTGTTATCACCGTTCCCATGAAGAGGAGCGATATGAGCAGGCCACCATACGTCAGCGGCGCGGCGACCGCGTTCTTGAGTGCGTGTTTCCACACGACCGCTCTGGCGGACGCGCCTTTGGCCCTTGCGAGCTTGACATACTCGCTGTCCAGGACCTCCAGCATACTGGAGCGCACTAGCCGCAGGATGCCCGCGATCAACCCCGATCCCAGGGTCAGCACCGGCATGATGTAAGAGTCCCAGCCATCACGCTTGGCTCCCGGAAGCCACCCCAGCCACACGGTGAAGATCAGAATCAACACCAGCGCGAACCAGAAGGGCGGAATTGCCTGGCCGGCGACTGCGAGGTAACGCCCCATGTAGTCGAATATGGAACCTCTGCGGACCGCCGACAACACGCCCAGTGGGATGCCGATCGCCACCGCGAATGCGGTCGCAAGGATCGCGAGCTCAGCCGTTGGCTGCACCTTTTCCGCGATGGCAGTCACGACCGGGCGCTTCCCGGCAAAGCTGGTGCCTAGGTCGCCTCGTAGCGCATTCCCTGCCCAGATCAGGTACTGGACCGGCAGGGGCTTGTCCAGCCCGTACATCTTGCCGAGGGCTTCCCAGTTCTCTTTGGTGATCCCCTTGGAGAACTGGAACATCGCCGTGTATCTAGGATCGCCGCTGGCCCGGGACACCCCGAACACCAGAATGCTGACCGCGAACAGCGTCGCTGCCATGAACACCAAGCGTCTTAGCAAGAACGTGACCATTCCGTAATCGCGGCTCCTATGATTGCTTTGGGGCGTCGTCTCGTTTCAGCAGATCCCAGCGCGGCGCGTACTCCTAGATTCCCGTTGGCGGATGCGGCGGCGTGTCGGGCCCGCCAACGGGATCGGACGTAGCCGCTGGGTCCCCGATCCCGTTGGTTTCCGGCTCTCTACTCGTCGATCTTGGCGTGGAAGCCGTCGACGGACGCCGTCGTGTGCCAGATCAGGTCCACTTCTCCGATGTTCGGCCCAACCAGAATCGGATCGAGCCAGTTGATGACGGACACTACAGGAATGTCCTCGAGCCAGGAGTGGTGGTGCCAGTACTGTTCGAGCGATGCCCACGCCGCCTCCGGGTCCGCGTACGCGGCCTTGAAGTTGTCGTAGATCTCGTAGCCGATCGGGTGGTCGTATCCGGTATTCCACAGCGTCTCGCCATCAATCAGGTCGGCCAGGTAGTCAGTGAAGTTCACGAGCGGGAGGTTGCCGCCCCAGGGGAAGAACATTATGTCCCTCAGCAGGGGCTCCTCCCTGTACATCTCGGCTTTGCGGGCTGCCCACGAGCTCTTGTCCACGGTCACCTCGATCCCGATGTCGTTAAGCATCGGAAGCAGCGCCTCTCCGATCTCCTGGAACGCCTGTGGAGGCGATTCGGACGGTATCCACACCTTTGCCTGGAAGCCATCCGGGAACCCGCCCAGCGCCATGTACTCCTTGGCCTTCTCCACATCGTAAGGGTGCTTCCACTTCTGCTGGAAGAACGGGCTGCACTCGTCGATCAGATAGACGTACTGCGCGCAGCCATTGCCCAGCAGTATCTCTTCGTTGATCGTGTCGCGATCGATCGCGAAGGAGATGGCACGGCGAATGTTCCTCGCCCTCTCCAGATCGTCCGGGTCGTCCGGGTTGCCCACCCACGGGTTTTCAAGGGCCGGAGGGGATTCCGCCGGCATATCCGAGTTCCTCCAGTACGTGATCTGCCAGTTGCCGCCCGGGACTATCTGGACAGCGCTGCTCTCTCCCTGCGACCCCTGTACCAGATTCAGATTCGAGTCGCCGGTCACCTGGTCGAGCAGGGACATTGACATGTCGCTGACGTCGGCCTGGTTGGCCTTCACCAGCGCTACGCGCGTGAGCTGCTCAGGAACCTCCAACGCCCGCACAATTTCCCACTCTCCATTTTGCTTCCAGTGGTTCGGCACCGCCTCGGCTTCGATTATGTCGTCCGCGGTGTGTTGAACGACCCTGTAGCGCCCCGAACCCATCGTGTTGATGTTGAACTCTTCCTCGCCCACGTCATCATAGTACTTCTTACTGTAGATGCCGGCGCCACAGCAATTGTCGCGCACCGACATGATGTAGCGCATCGTGGGGCCGCCTTCACCCCAGTCCCATCTGAGGGTGTTGTTGTCAATCACTCTCTGGTTCTGGAAGTCGGCCGCGTACCAACCGACGAAGTGGCTTTCAGTTCCCTCACGAGACCCTTGTTCGAACGTGAAGTGAATGTCGTTCGCATCAACCGTGCCGTACTGGGGATCCTGCCACTTCACGCCGTGATTGATTGTCCAGGTGATGCCGGTGTCGTCTATTACCCAGTCCCGAGCTATCTCGGGCGACAGAATCGCGTCGTGGCCGTAGTTTGCCAGATGTTCCAACACACCCAAGTGGTTGCCCCAGCTGCGTCCAGTCACCGAAAGCGGTATCCACCAGCCCGGACTTGCGACGTCCCTGGAGGCGATCCGCAGAACGCTGCCGGGTACAGGGTAGGTTACCTTCTTCGGGACGACCGGCTGACTGACCGCTGGCACAGCGGTCGCCACTACGACGACCTCCTTGACTACCTCGACGGTCTTGACCACTTCTTTCACGACGGTTTCGCCTGGCACCTCGACGGTCTTGACGACCTCTTTCTCGACGACTACCTCTTTGGGCACCTCGACGGTCTTGACCACCTCTTTCACGACGGTTTCGCCTGGCACCTCGACAGTCTTGACCACCTCTTTCACGACGACTACCTCTTTGGGCACCTCGACGGTCTTGACCACCTCTTTGGTAATTGTCTCGGTTCCACCACAGGCGAGCACCAGCCCGGCGAGAAGCGCGGCGGCTCCAATGACCAACAGGTAACTCAAAGATTGAAGTTTACGCCTCACGTTGCACCTCCGCATCTGGCCGAATAGACATACGCCATGAATTCATGCATACCGATTCAGGAATGTCCAATCCATGCCAGATGAAACCACTTTTCCCCCGCGCTGTCAACCCCTCAGCGCGCAGGGTCAGGGCCTGTGCAAAGTCGGTTGACAGCGGTATTTCAGAGTTGAAACGCCACCTGACGCAAGACTCAGTAAAGCTAATGATAGTTCTTGTATGTCAGCATGTACGACCCGTGAAGTGACTTTGCACATGCCCTGGCACAGGGTCCAGGGCAATCGCATTTTGAGTGGGCTAAGATAAAGTCCAGTATGATGTGGTCAAATTCAGTATGGGAGTGGCCTCATGGACAGTTCAATCGCAGCCTTGTTGACCGGGCGTTTCGCCAATCTGAAGGACCCACGAACAGGTCGCGCCAAACGGCATAATCTCATAGATATCATAGTCATAGCCATCTGCGCCGTCGTCTGCGGAGCGGACTCGTGGGTGGATGTGGAGATGTTCGGTAAGTCGAAGAAGGACTGGCTGGCTCGGTTGCTCGAACTGCCCAACGGCATCCCATCGCACGACACATTCGGCAGGGTGTTTGCGAGGTTGGACCCCGTACAGTTCGAGCGCTGTTTCAAAGAGTGGGTTGATGCGGTCAACGAGGTGATGGAAGGTCAGGTGGTGGCTATAGACGGAAAGACATTGCGCGGTTCCCACGACAGACTCGCGGGCAAGTCCGCGACCCACATGGTGAGTGCGTGGGCGTCTGCCAATCACCTGGTTCTGGGTCAGGTCAAGGTGGACGCGCGATCCAATGAGACCACGGCGATTCCTGAGCTGCTCAACACTCTGGACGTGTCGGGATGCACAGTCACCATAGACGCAATGGGATGTCAGAAGGAGATAGCGAGTAAGATCACAGAGAAGGGAGCGGACTATATTCTGGCTCTCAAACGAAACCAGCCCCAACTCCATGGTGACGTAAAAGAGATGTTCGAGCACTCGAGAATGTCCGGGCTCTCAGACCTGGGCTACCGCTTCTGTGAGACACTGGAAAAAGGACATGGTCGAATCGAGAAGCGACGATGTTGGGCGGTATCCGACCCGGACTATCTTGGCTATTTTAACGACCGCAGCGAGTGGTCAGAGCTGAGGAGTCTGGCGATGGTCGAGTCGGAGCGTACCGAGAATGGCAAGACATCCACGCAGACCCGTTACTACATATCCAGCCTGTCAAACGATGCTCGGAAGTTGTTGTCCGGCGTCAGAACGCATTGGGGAATAGAGAACTCTGTCCACTGGGTCTTGGACGTAGCTTTCAGCGAAGACGACAGTAGAGTGAGGGCGGGCAACGCGGCTGAGAACTTCTCCGTACTGCGTCGGATGGCGCTCAATATGATCAAGCGCGAATCCACGTCGAAGGGAGGCGTGGCCGCCAAGCGCAAAAGGGCTGGATGGGATGAGGACTACCTGCTCACGGTACTCGCTCAGTAAAATGCGATTGCCCTGGAGTCTTTGCAAAGTCTGAATCATCTGGGTGAACGATTGGGATCGGACAGCGGCGAGTGGGCCGGATTGGAAGCGCTTTCATATATTGTGATTTATAGCTGTGCTGGTGAACGCTGGTGGCCCTAACAGGTGGCTGCCAGGTGAACGCTGGTGTGAATCATCACCTGTATTTGACCTGAATTCTCCAGAATTTAGCTTTGGGGAGAATATTTTTCAGTTGAACGGGTTGTCATTGATAATGTCCAGTTTATGGTTGTCAGTGTTCAGTCGTCAGTGGTCAGTTCTTAGTATTGGAATGTATTGTAGCACAGTAGGAAGTAAATATGTAGTGATGTAGGAAACTCAGTCCGACTTTGGAAAGGCCCTGGGGTCTTTGCAAAGTCGGTGTTACCGATGTTTCGCTGGCATCGTAGCTCCGGGTTCCCGCTCCCCGTTTCCCCGAAGACAGGATTCGCGGGAACGACGGGTGATACGGGGCTTTGGGATTTGCAACAATCAAACGAAAGAGCGTGCTTACAGAGCTTCAAGATTGTACAAGACAGGCTCGGCCATAGTACAATTACAGCCGCCGTGGGTATGCGCCGGTATGGTCCCAGACCGGTATGGTCCCAGAGAGGTGGACGCGTTCGAGAGCCTGATGGACGGCGGGGATCAGCAGGATATTATTTAAGCCGCATTCCCGTCAGGTGAACCTGTCGGCATAGCTTTGAAAAGCGATTATGCCCCTGTAGCTCAGGAGGATAGAGCACCGGTTTCCTAAACCGGGTGCCCCGGTTCGAGTCCGGGCAGGGGTACTCTTGATTTAGCTACGAATTCAGGCTGACTAGGCCCTATATATCCAGTCCCAATCCAAGCCTGCCCACATTCTGCCCACAAAATTCTTAAGGTCTTCTCCAGCCGCAGCACCCGATGTTGGCAGGAGATGGCCGTATGTATCCACCGTGGTTTGGATGCTTTCGTGCCCCAGCCGCGCCTGGACGACGTGGA
The DNA here is from genome assembly GCA_965197685.1 of Dehalococcoidia bacterium. Lineage (GTDB taxonomy): Bacteria > Chloroflexota > Dehalococcoidia > Lucifugimonadales > UBA1123 > VXRN01. The sequence goes on along the minus strand of CBDANP010000005.1, from coordinate 179,560 downwards.
TGGGAACGCCTGCCAACAGGAGAAATGTCGCGTGAGTGTGGCGCAGATCGTGAAAGCGTACACCCTTTGTGCCGACGCGGGCGGCTATTCGCTTGAATGCCCTGGAGAGGACGTTGGGCCTTATGATACTCCCGTCGGCGCGCGCGCAGAGTTGGGTATTCGGCAAAATGACGCCATTGATGTCGCTGCCTAACGCTCTGTACTGGGCGATCTGGCTCTGCCGGTGGGAGCTCAGCAACGTGGTGGTCTCCTCGCTGAAGGAGAGGGAGCGCGCTGAGCGGCGCGACTTGGGCCTATTCATATGGGTGGAATCTCCGATGAGGTTGATCATAGTCCTCGAAACAGTGAGCCTGCGGGCTGTGATATCCACGTCGCGCCACATGAGCCCGAGTACCTCGGAGCGGCGCATGCCCGTGAATAGCGCCAGATGAATGGGGATGTGATACTCAGTGTGTTCTGCAGCTCTGAGTAGCGCGTCCGCCTCGTCGGGCGTGAGCACACGCATCTCAGGCCTTCGTCGGGGCGGGGGTGAGATGTCTTCGAGGACGTTTCTGTGGAGCATCTGCCAGCGTACCGCCTGCTTGAGCGTCTGGCTCAGCAGGCGATGGATGTGCAGGACCGTCTGCGCGGACAGGCCAGAGCGGATACGGGTGGCATAGTAAGCCTGGACTTGGTGCGCACCAAGGTCAGCGAGCTTCACGGAGCCAAAGGCGGGCTTTAGATGTGTCTCGATGATGCCATGGTAACCCTCCAGCGTGCGCGGACGCACTGACACATCGGCATAATCTCGCTTCCAGACGTCGAGGTATTCACTCACGGTCATAGTGGTCGGGTCAAAGTGGGCGCCGCGGCTGAGTTCGTGCTGTATCTCAGTCAATCGCGCATCGGCCTGCTTCTTGGTGCCGTGCACCGTCTCGTATCTCTGCTGCCGCTTCCCGTCGGGTCCAGGCGGCACGTCGTAGGTGAGCTGCCAGCGGTTCGTCCCACGTTTTCTTATCGATCCTCGTGCCATCTCGTTCCACTCCCTTCCGCAATTAGAGATCGACGTTATCCAGAATCTCACGGTGTTCTGCGATATCGGGGAAGGTCGGAGGTTGTCGTATGGGCCCTTCGGATGTAAAATCCGCGTGAGCCACTGTTGGGATACTCACGCCCTTCCCAGTAGCTTTCCGGGCCGTCGGAGTTGCCGCTCCTTCGGCCTATTTCTTATGCGATTTGTTATAGTACTATTGTACTATACTTAGTATTGGTAAACAACTAAGATGCTCAAATCCATAGAGGACGGTCAGGGCGCCTACTTTGTGCGAGCCTACGGTCTGATGGAGGACCTGAGAAAGGCCAGGGCAGAGAATCGGCTGGATCGGAGGATGATGCGTGTGTATATGTCCCCGAAGGTTCTGATCGTCGACGAGTTCGGCATCTGGCCCTACGACCGAGAGTCTGCGACAGCGTTCTTCAGCCTAGAAGTCTGGCCGAAAAGTGTTTGGTAGGGTCTATACTTGTAGCCAACACTGATAGCGGAGGGCGTGAATGCTGGGAAGGCAATCCGACCAGAGAGGACTTTGGGAAGCCGACAGTCTGTACATAGACCACGTGGGTCGCGGGAGTTTCTATGGTCTGCTGGCCTCGATGAGAGGACGGTTGTTTCGGGACGAGGACTTCGCGGAGCTGTACTGCGCGGACAACGGCAGGGACAGCGTGCCGCCGAGCCTTCTGGCGACAGCGCTACTGCTTCAGACCTACGACAGGGCAAGCGATGCCGAGGCCAAGCAGAGAGCGGACTTCGACATACGCTGGAAGGTGGCGCTGGGCATCGAGGTGAATGACAGTCCATTCGCCAAGAGTACGCTTCAACTGTTTCGCGCTCGTCTGATACTGCACGAGAAGGCAAAAGAGGTGTTCGAGCGCAGCCTGCGGTTCGCCAGGGAGACCGGATACCTCAGGGGTCGTCGCATGAAGGTGGCCTTGGACACGACTTACATACTGGGTCGGGGCGCGGTGAAGGACACCTATAACCTGCTTTCGGACGGGATAGTGAAGTTGATGCGGGCGCTGTCGGAAGTTGAGGGAAGCGAACTTGTTGAGTGGGCGACGGCCAACGGATATCAGAGGTATGTCGGCGCGAGCGTGAAAGGGGACGCGTGTATAGACTGGGACGACAGGGGCGCTCGTTCGGAGTTGCTGGCAGAGATAGTGAGCGACGCCGACATGCTGGTGGAGTTGTCCCGTCGGGCGCAGACGCTGCTGGACGAGGACAGCGCTGAGTGCGGTCGGATAGCCGAAGCGTCCGAACTGCTGTGTAGGTTATTGCTTCAGGATGTCGAGCGTACCGAAGGTGGAGTGGGTCTTAAGGATGGAGTGAGCAGGGACCGGATGGTGTCGGTACACGACCCCGATATGCGTCATGGGCGCAAGAGTAGTAGTAGGCGGTTCGATGGACACAAGGCGTCAGTTGCGGTGGATACCGAATCGCAGCTCATAACAGCCGTGGACGTACTGGCGGGCAACGCCACCGACAGCGACGGCGCGCTTCAGATGGTGGAGCGCAGCGAGGAGAACACGGCCTCGGCTATTGAGGAGACGATTGGGGACGCGGCCTATGGCGACGGCGTCACGCGCCAGACATTCGCCGAAGCCGGTCGGAATCTGATAGCGAAGCTGCCCCGCCGCCCTGAACGCAAGTACTTTCCCAAGGAGGACTTCGAGATAGACCTCGAGTCTGGGACCTGCGCCTGCCCGGCGGGTCATACAACCAGCAAGGTGTACAGGATAGGGAGTCGGAGGGACAGAACCGGACGCCTGCACAGGAAGAGAGGCTTTCGATTCGACGCTGCGGTGTGTGGAGCGTGTCCGCTGCGAGAGCGGTGTGTGTCAGCGGGAGAGGGTAAGGGCCGAACGGTGAGTCTGCACCCTCAGGAAGCGCTGCTTCAGCAGGCGCGGGCGTTGCAGAGAAGCGAAGGTTATGCCGAGTATCGTCAGCGGCGGGTGGTGGTGGAACACCGATTGGCTCGTCTCGCGCAGCTCGGGATAAGACAAGCGCGGTACTTCGGACGCTCAAAGACGCTGTTCCAGTTGTCCATGGCGGCGACTGTGGCGAATCTGACGCTTGTGGCTGGCAAAGTCGGGATGATGGGTGAGGCCAAAGCCGCAAACTTCTTCCGGTCTTCTGCTTTCTCTCTCGCTGTCATATCCACGACCAAGCGGGGCAACCCTCATATCGGACGGAGGTGTCCGCTGACAATGACAACTTTAGTCTCAGCGCCACAATCGTTCTTTACAACAAGGGGTTTTCGTCCGCACTTCTAGGGCTTCATCCAGCAAAACCTTATCCACCGATCTATGTTTCTTCTCCAGATCGTCGATTTTGCCGACAATCTTGCCCGCAGCGTTATCGTGTGTTCCCGCCTCTTGAAAACGACGCTTCAATGATTCCGCACAAGACAACCATATCATCAGGTAGGCAGCTCGGAATGCGCCAGCACTTCCCGATACTACAGCTTCGTAAAACAGAGGACGATCTTCACTAGCAAGGATTTCCTTTTCATATTCGTCGAGGTCAATCTTCTGAGATACGTGCTGAGGTCCCACTGTCTCTTCTATATCCTGTCTTCAGTTCTGTCGGAGCTGCCCAACTCTTCATGGAGCTGCTGCCAGGCTCCCCGCCGGTCCGGCACCAGCTCCAAGTATATCAGTGTCGTCTGAATTGATGAGTGCCCCAGCCAATGGCTCAGGTAGCTGATCGGTATCCCGCGCGTCAGCGGATGCCGTACGTAGCTGTGTCTCAGCGTGTGGCTGGACTTGGTCCGTATCCAGCGGTTGGTGGTTGACCTCAACGCCCTGATGAGTCTGCGGCGTGCTCGGAACGCGGCGGGCTGGGGTGTCCGACACCATCTTCCGCATGAACTCCGCCGCCCTTGTTACGAACGCCCCATCCGCGTTGGACGCGGGTATCGGATTCTCGCCTCCGTCCGGGTACACCAGTCCGCCGTCTGGGTCAACGACGATTATGTCCTGCCTGCCGTGTATGACCAGGCCGGAGGTGGAACTCTCGGTCTTGAACTCGTTCTGCCTCTCGATGAGCAGCCCCATCCCTGCGCTTCGAGCCGGCAACAATAATTGTCCTGGTTACATGGAGCATTATCGAAATACTGGACTTCTTGCTAGGGCCCATAATCAATAGCAATTACGATACCTGCGACGATCTCCTCAACCTGTTCGGCGTCAAGCAACCCTTTCTTTTTCACTAAGCGTTCAGTGGATACGCTGGTTACCCGTAGAAATTCGGCGACGGCTTTAGCGTCCAGACCGTTTCGCTCACTCTCAGCAATAGGAAATTTATCCATCCTATTTGTGAACTCAGGTTGCCACTTCGACAGAGGAACGATGATGCGAACCGGCGTTTTATCGAATGCGGGTGAGCTGACAATGACGACTGGACAGTCGCGCTCCGTTTCCGGACCGTTCTCTTGTTGAAGGCAGGCCAGCCAGATCTCACCACGTGTGGATGGGTGTTTCATGACAGAAAGCTTCACCGTCTAGCTGTGGTCTTCACCACCAGCCCTTTCCCACCTGTACATTCGAGACTCACCGAGCGCAAGGGCCATGTCTCTCAGTACACCACTGCGCTCTTCACGTGGTTGCCGCGCGATGTCGCGAAGAGACACTTGGGTCGCGCTGACGCAACCACTGTGGGGCGCAAAGTCGGGGTCAAGACGATTAGCTTCGTCATGTGTTATGACGCGCTCGGCCAATGCGCGATAAATGAGTCGTCGAAACAGTGTCGGCGATTCGCTCGCTTCATATTGGACGGGTTCGTCTTTATGCCAGCCGGCCTGCCGAAAACTGATGTTCATAGCCCGGTAGAGGTCACTGTTGATGATTTCGAGATCGTATGCGCGCCGAATCCAGCCCTGCATACTCAAGCCCCATCGCAGTTTTAGCAGACCGAGTTCGTATGCTGAAATGTCTCGCCTGTGAGTACCGAGCTCGTGCCGCGCCGCATCAGGCGGCACAAGGAGCGAGGCGGCGAATCTGAATGCGAACTGTTCATCACGTTTCGCATCGCCGGTGCTTCTCATTACAAGATGGCCAAGCTCGTGCGCTACGTTGAGCCGAAGTCGATCTGGAGGCACGGCCGCATTAAGAACGATAACAGGCGTTCGGTTCGCCCAGCCTGAGAGTCCGTCGAATCCCCACTCTTCCGGCCACGCCACAACAGCGATCCCATGATCCTCCGCTAGTTCGATCAGGGAGTTGATAGGACGATAGTCAATACCCCAACGCATTCGTACAGCCGCTGCGGCGTAATCGCAGTCATTAAAAGTTTGGACCTCAATCGGACCAGGGAGATTATGCCGCTCCCCAAGGTGGAACATTCCACGCAGTCTCATCTCGCCCTCTAAGTGCTTTCCGGCGACGGCGGTAACTCGTTCTTGACGGTGTTTACTTAACTTCGCCAGCTTCCTGAATGCCACCCAGCGAATCTCGGTCGTTGATTCTGACAGTAGCGAGGATGCCGAAATATTCAGCGCGATTGCTATATCAGTGATCCTGCTCGGTGGTGGCTGCGACGCTCCTGTTTCATATCTCGATAACGCCTGTCTGGTAATTGGTCGTTCCAGCTTAACGGCTAGGCCCTCCAGTGATAGTCCAGCTGCAAGTCTCGCTTGGCGCAATCTCTCTGCTAGCATTCTCACTCCTCCTTTCCAGTATGCTCGGTCTTACCTTATCACAGTTATAATGTCAAGTTATACTTGACAAATACCTCCATACTATGCTTGTATATGTTACATATTACTGGCGATAGTCTGAACCTAGGAGGTCAATCATGGTTCAAGAACTAGAGGTACACGTTGAGCCGGAAGCTGAAGAGTCGGTGAAATATTTCGTCAATGGCGAAGAGATCGTCCGCGATTACGAGAAATCCCCTGACCGTAAGATATTCACACTAACGGTGCGTGAGATTCTCGAGAGCGCTGGCTTCACACCCGAAGAGGATTATGAGCTCACGCGAGATGCCGATAATCATACCTATGAGTCACTGGACGATGAGGTGCCTGTCGAGAATGGCGATCATTTCACAGCCCTGTTCAGGGGCGTTACACCGGCGTCCTGACCAATGATTGCTGATGATTTTGACCTGTACGTTAGAGACTTGGGTTACATCGTTGAGGTGACCATCGGAGACGACGGACAGGCATACTCCGTTGTACGTAACGTGGAACTGTCGGCGGGGGCGCTGCGGGGGTGTCATTGCGATATTGCGATACTACGCAATGACATGGTCCCGTATGTGCCTCCTCCGGCGATACACACCAAACCACACCTCGTTCCTATGGATTCAAGTGAGCCTTTAAGAACAATGGTGAGTGGAATTGGTTCCGACTGGCTGTACTGGAGCCGACGCTATGATCGTAGCCCGACTCCAAAAGCTCTCTGGGCTCATATCCTGACCGTGCTCTGTGATGACAGATGGCCTACCAGCTGACAGACTTCGCCAACTTCGAGCTTTCGGTCGCTATGACCGCACAGCATGACGCTGTGCTTAGTAAACATGTGCATAAGGAGGACTGTCAGGAGGACTTGGCGTTCGCCTACTGGAGACCGAGCGCAGGGCGTCGTCGGTTTACGGCGATAATCACCGAACTGATTCTTCCCAAGGCCGGGGAACGTATTCTCCAAGGTAATGTGGCTTTCCGTCCTGAGTATGTACGTAGAGTACTAGCTGGAGTCCCCGAGGGTAGCGGTGTTGCGTTTATACACGGCCATCCTAAACCCGGATGGCCGTCAATGAGCGGTGATGACATTGTGGCCGAGCGGGATCGTCTCGCAGGCGCTGTGGCAGGCAGAACCCAATTGCCGCTTGTGGGTTTGACCAGGGGCGCAGATGGACAGTGGAGTGGCCGTCTGTGGCTCCGGAAAGCGCGCTCGTTTTATCAGAGGCAATGGGCGCGCGCAGTCCGTGTAGTAGGATCACGCCTTGCAATCACGTACCATCCTGATGAGCCTCCCGTCGGCACAACAGAAAGCCAGGAGGCAACCTTGAGCGTGTGGGGACACGCGGCCCAGGAACAACTGGTCCGAGCCCGTATTGGAGTCGTTGGACTAGGGAGTGTAGGTAGCCTTGTTGCTGAGTCCTTGAGCCGCGTCGGGCTGAGGGATATGACGTACATCGACCACGACAAGATTGAATCCAGGAATCTGGATCGAACGGTAGGCGCCAGTGCCTCCGACGTTGGCCTCCTGAAAGTGGAGGTCGCAGCTCGTACTTCACGGCTGAGCTCAACTGCGGAGTATCTCGACCTATGCAAATTTCCGAGCAGTGTGCTTAGCCAGGATGGACTTTCAGCAGCGCTCGATTGCGACGTACTCGTCTGTTGCGTGGATCGGCCTTGGCCACGGCATCTGTTAAACGCTGTGGCCTATAGCCACCTCATTCCCGTCATCGACGGCGGTATTATGGCGACTGTTAAACAAGACGGAACGCCGCAGCATATTGCATGGAGGATTCATACTGTTGGTCCAGATCATGTATGTATGGTCTGCCTCGGCGCCTTGCGACGCAGTGACGTCGCGCTCGACCGTGAAGGGAAGCTCGACGATCCTGATTATGTCGCGGGCCTAAGCGAAACAGACAAGGCTGCTTTCTCGCGGAGAAACGTATTCCCATTCAGTATGAGTGTCGCCGCTCATGAAGTTCTCCAGCTGGTCGGATTGGTGACAGGACTACCTCGGACTGGTGGGATTGGTCCTCAGATATATGACTGCTACCCTGGCACGATGCGAGTGCTGTATGACGCGATTTGCAATGATGATTGTGAGTTCACTGCACTGACTGCGACCGCGGTCAATCTCAGCCCAAACCTTGAAAGCTGATTCCGAGGAGGTATTGTAGTGCCGGTCATTGCTGTTGAAAAGACACTTCCCGTGTCACCCATGGATGAGCCGTTGGTCAATCTATCCATAGATGGGCACTGGTTCTCCTATCGCTGGTTCGACGTGATTCGTTTAATTCAGGGCTTGCGGACCGAGATCGAGAGAGCAACAGATGCGGATTATCAGATCCCCATAGAAGGAACTGGTTTTTGGATCGGCCCCGAAGGGGCTAGGCGTTTGGTGGAACGTCTCCACAATCAGTTGCAGAAACCCTAGCAATCACGGTGTTCTGGAACTGATCAGCAGATACAGGAGATGACGTTTGCACAGCTTGTGGAGCGTCCGCTCCTCGGGGGACATTAAATCGTCCTGGTAAGGCATGGTGGCTAAATTATGCGATTCAGCAGTATTGGAATGCCGTCAGGCAGACGACGTTTCGGTTTTGGCGCTGGCAAGCCAGCGGCCTCCAAACGCTCGTCTGTCTACGGATATACCCTACGCGGGAAGTATGGCCGCATAGACTATGTAGGCGTGACCAATGACCCGGAGCGCCGGGCACGGGAACACAGGAAATCCGGCAAGCGCGGGACTCTCAAGATAGAGACTCGCCCGATGTCCAAGCAGAAGACGGCGCGGAGATGGGAGGGCAATCGCCTATCCACCTACCGCCGCAATCACGCTGGCTGGAATCCTAGGTACAACCGTACCAGAAGTGGTGGCTGGCGTGCCTAATTGCGGACCGTTGGAATTTGTGCATTGGAGTGAGCGTCGGCCAAGGCTGGATTAGTTCACATAATGTCTAAAGTTCGAACCGATACCTGCCACGCCTAACTAAAAAGCATGCTTTTTAGAGGCTGGCGCGTATCGAGTGTGTCATACCTACGGGGAAAGGGGATTTTAACTTCGATACCATCGACGGTGCGCATCCATGATACTGTCAATCTTCAACGGCATCTATTCGAAGTCATATGGGCCGCGCAGGATGTCCACGGCCATTGCGGGAAATGCTTCTTGAATCCAATCCAGGAGCCTCATTATCAGAGGATATACTGCGTCTCCGTTTCGAGACCTCCCTACGTCAATCCAATATGCCGGATAGTACCTAGTACCGCGTCCAGTTGATTTTGCCATGTACCAGTCCGCCGCAATCTCTGGATTCCCGCTTTCGCGGGAATGACGAATGGAAGTTGAAAGTACACTGAAAACAACAAAACTAAGTGGTCGTGGTACTAGAAAGCATCCCAAGGATGAACGAAAGCATGAAACATCCAGAGTAATTGATTAGCGGCGTCGGCTTGGGGATTGCGGTTCTCTGAACATATTCTTATACTGCGGCCATGTGTTCAGGCAAAGACCTCCCACCCTGCCAGCATGGCGACCTTCTTGTCCAGGTCAACCGACTGCAAGACCGGAACGCTCGACAGTTGGCGACGATCAGGGAGTTGCAGAAGCGACTCGTCGAGGCTCAGCGAGCGGGGAAGCGTCAGGCCGCTCCGTTCTCCAAGGGCACACGAACCGCAAAGCCCAAACGTCCGGGCCGAAAGCCGGGCAGGGGATCGTTCAGCTACCGAAAGCCTCCTTCCCATGGTGACCTAACGGAACCGATCATTGAGGTGTCGGTAGCCGGGGACAGTTGCCCGGGATGTGGGGGCAGACTCGAATATGAGGGAGTGAGCTTCGCCTATGTGACCGACATTCCCCCGATGCCCAGGCCCGATGTGAAGGGATACAGGGTACAGATATGCCGGTGTCAGTCGTGTGGCAAGCGGGTTCGCGGCCGTCATTCCGAAGTCGCCCCTGACCAGTACGGCGCGAGCGCCCATCGAGTGGGCAAGCGGGTGATGGCGGCGGCCCATGTACTGCACCACGGCGCGGGCGTTCCGGTAAGGAAGATACCCTCCATACTCAGGACTCTGAGCGGAGTGAGGATAAGTCAGAGCGCGATCACCCAGGATGCGCTGCGCCGCGCGAAGGGAGAGATGGGTGACGCCTACCGCAGGATGCGTGATTCGGTGCGCTCAAGCGCGTTCGTCCACACCGACGACACGGGCTGGCGTGTGGGTGGAGATCCCGCCTTTCTGATGGCGTTCGAGACAGATGAGGTCACTGTGTACCAGGTACGCTCTCGCCACCGCAACGAGGAAGTCAGGGAATTGATCCCCTCAGACTATGGCGGAGTGATGGTGACGGACAGGGGTCGGAGCTATGACTCCCGTACTCTGTCCGGTGTGAGACAGCAGAAGTGTATGGCGCACGTGATTCGTTCTGTTAGTGATGTGGTTGAGACCAAGGTGGGTAGAGGGCGCAGCTTCGGTAAGGGACTGATGGAACTGCTGAGAGAGGCGATTGAGCTGCGGGAGTCAGAACGGCGCAGTGCGGCGTCTAACTTTGTCGCCGAGTCGGAGCGGTTGAAACGGGAGGTGTCTCACCATCTGCGCGAGCGTCCGATGCCGGACCCTGACAATCAGAGGCTGCTGAATGAACTCGGCAGGCACGACGACCGTGGCAACCTGCTGCGCTTTCTGGATGACCCGGGCGTAGAGCCGACCAACAATCGGGCTGAGCGGGCATTGCGTGGAGCGGTGATAGCTCGGAAGGTGTCTCACTGCTCGAAGAACGACGAAGGGGCTGAGGCGTTCAGTGCGTTCACGAGTGTGATAAGGACACTGGCTCGGAAGGTTGGTGATGAGTCGCTGCTGGTGGATTCGGTCTGTGATGTCTTCGGTGGCGCTTCTATGCCAAGTCGCTCCTTCTGAATATCTTTGCCACCTCCCCCCGCTAATCAATTACCTCTTTAGGGCGGCCATTTTAATTGTTTCGCTCATCAAGTCGGGAGTAATCTCTACCGCCGCAGAAAGGGCATTAGACAGGCTAGAGGCCATTTCACGGGTCAGATGAGCATAGCTAGTACGGCAACCAGCTGATTTTGCAATAGTTTAAGAAAGCGGATAGTCTTGCTAGCAAATCTTCTGTAAGGACGTGGCAAGACATGACTGCGAGCAAGTATAAAGTTGAACTGACAGATGCCGAACGAAACCAGTTAACCGGTGTGGTCCGCGGGGGCAGGTCGCCCGCTCACAAGATAAAGCGTGCGCTTGCGCTGTTGAGAACCGATCAGGGTCTATCCGATAGGCAGATAGCCGAAGGACTCGCGATCAGTCCGGCTACCGTGGCGCGAGTGCGCAAACGCTTCTGTGAGGAGGGACTGGAGAACGCGCTGAATGAGCGACCTCGTCCGGGACAGAGGCGAAAGCTGAATGGAAGAGCCGAGGCGCACCTTGTCGCCATAGCGTGCAGCGACCCGCCCGAAGGACATACTCACTGGACGCTGAAGCTGCTCGCCGACAAGGTGGTGCGGATGGAGCTTGTCGAGAGCGTCTCCCCTGAGACAGTGAGACAGATCCTGAAAAAAACGAACTCAAACCCTGGAGGAAGAAAGAGTGGTGCATCCCGGAGGTGAGCGGTGAGTTCGTGGCTCGAATGGAAGATGTGCTGGACCTGTACGAGGAGGAGTACGACCCTGAGCGTCCGGTGGTCTGCTTCGACGAGACATCCAAACAACTGATTGAGGATACAAAAGAGCCGATAGTCGCAGAACCGGGACGAGTGAAACGCTATGACTACGAGTACAAGAGGAACGGAACGCGCAACCTGTTCGTGTTGTGCGAACCGAAGGGTGGATGGAGACACCTGGAAGTTACAGAGCGCCGAACCGCTGTGGACTTTGCTGAACAGATGAGGTGGCTTGTGGATGAGGCATACCCTGATACCGAGACAATCCGAGTGGTACTGGACAATCTGAACACCCACAAGTTCGGTTCGCTATACGAGGCGTTCGAGCCTGCCGAAGCTCGGCGCATAGCCAGAAGGCTTGAACTACACTTCACGCCGAAGCACGGGAGTTGGCTGAACATGGCGGAGATAGAACTGAGCGTGTTCAGCAGGCAGTGTCTGAGGCGTCGAATCGGCGATGAACAGACTTTGAGACGGGAGATAGCGGCTCTGGAACGTGAGCGCAACGCGACCCGCGCTACCATAGACTGGCGGTTCACCACTCAGGACGCCCGTACCAAACTCCGACATATCTACCCAACATAATTACATGGTTGCTGTACTAGTTCGCCACGCCCGGCGGCTGGTGTTTCAGCTAGCCGAGGTAGCAGTGCCTCGGGAGGTATTTCGACAAGTGCTGGAGCGTATCGGCGGGCTCCATCCAGCACCAGGGTAGCGAGTATCCTTGGGATCATCGGAGGTGACGAGGATAGCCAAGGGGGAGCTGTGCGCCTGGATGAGTTGAAGAGTGTGCAAACGTGCTGAAAGCTGCCTCCGTTGCCTGGCGGACGCTAATTCACGGCACCGAGAGATGGTTTTGTGAGCCCGATGGGATAGTTGACGGCGTTCGTGGATGCCCCTACCATAACCGTCGTGAAGGATGGCGGGTTCTTTGGACACCCGCAGTCTGATATGGGGAATGTCGGTTTATTCTCTTCGGGAGTTGCTGGCCATGTAGCACAACCTCCGGTGCAGCGTCAGCGGGTAAGGTATCCCAGATTCATCTAGGGGCGACTTTCTTATTGGGCAGGAAAACGATTGGTCCGGCCAATAACGGATTTTTCGATGAGTTCGCCTTACAGGGCCATTACCTGCTGAGGGAGGGGAGGTTATGATCGGAGGCGGGATATAAACATCGGCATGAACGGCGTCTCGCTCAAGGTGGATAGCGAGGGCTTCTGGGTGGCGTCGGAGGTCCCGCTCAAGGTGCTTAGTTCTTCAGTAGGGGGCGACCTCGAAGAGACCAGCCATATCCTCAGCGCGGGAGTGCCGGCTGACCCTGAGCAGCGGGAGTACGCCCTTCGTAGACCCAGAGCCTTCGTCCGGGAACGAGCCCGGGCCCTGGGGATCAGCGACCCGGTCGTGGGCCTGATCACCGGCCTGGACCACGATCGGATCCAGGTGGCGACCTACGCCGAAGGGGAGACCTAAGTGGCCGCTCTGGCTATCGGCCCCCCTCGCCACAGTGGCTAAAACTCTGGCGTTGTTCGAGGCCGGGGTAAAGACCGAGGGAGGGTCAACGGCTACTGGGACTTCCTTGGACGCGATGGTCGTAGCCTCCACCGGCGGTGGCGTCTTTTCTCAGTAGGCGGCACATCCACCCTGGTAGGCAATCTGATCGGTCTGGCCGTCTACGATGCCGTGGCCGAAGGAGTACGCTTGGAACAGGAAGCATCGGGAAAATCCTTGGGATCCGCGGCCGCTCGGAGCGTAATGTTGGTCCTGACCACGTCGCAACGCTAAGGGCATCAAAATGGCCCTAGCGAGCGCCTGCTCCTGGGCCGTGTAACGGTATTGTCCCGACCGACATCAGGGGGTAGAAGACACAAATCAAGACAAGACGGACTGGTACATTAGGCTTGATGCAAGGAGGTTCTGTGTCGACTGGCGACCTGCCCAAGTATGCTGCCAAGGGGGAAAGGCAGAAACTGGACCTTGATTGGATAAAATTGCTGCATCAAGAGGGACTGCCTCCTTTTTTGCCGGTAGCGTCCGATCCACCGGCCAAGTTTGGGCAAGCGATACGCGAGTTCAATCGAGCACAATACTGGCAATGTCACGAAACCCTGGAAGAACTTTGGCTGCCCGAAGGGTATCCCCTGCGCTTGTTTTACCATGGACTGATCAAGGCGGCGGTTGGCCTCCTGCACCTAGAGCGACATAACCGCCATGGAGGGACAGCTAAGCTCCGTGACGCCCAATATGCCCTGACCCCCTTTTCTCCCAAATTCATGGGCGTTGAAATCGGAAACTTGCTCAGCGATATCGGCAAGCGTTTGGCCTATTGCCAGGATGCAGAAGTAGCAGACTGGTACGCCATAGACCAACTTGCTCCAGTCTATTTACACTTTGAGAACCCTATTGAAACCATGCTAGTATAGCTCGGTGAACGCCAGCAGGAGAACCAGGGGAACCTATGGTAAATCGAGAAATTCAAGCCACCTGGTTTTACCACAACGGCACCAAGCACCCCCACGGGAATCTGATGGACCCTCGGCACTCCTTTGACCCGTCGAGCCAACCCCTGCTGTTCAAAATATACCCGGACCTAGATCCGATTCCGTTGCCGTTTGAGGCATCGCCATCGGTGGTGCCCGCGCTATCCGCGATCTCCATGGAGGTTATTCCCTCAGTCAGTGACGGAACACTGGATATCACCACCTTGAGCAGCATTCTGTACTTCTCAGCTGGGATTACCAAGAGGTTGAACTTCCCCTGGGGATCCATGCCGTTTCGTGCCGCGGCCTGTACCGGCGCTCTGTACCACATCGAGCTTTATGTGGTATGTGGAGACCTGCCTGGTTTAGCAGCCGGAGTCTACCACTATAATCCCGGAGGGCCGGCCCTAACCCGGCTACGGCCGGGCGACTATCGGGGAACCCTGGTGGCTGCCAGTGGCAACGAGCCGAGCTTGACCGATGCTCCCGCCATAATCCTCTATACCGATGTATTTTGGCGGAACGCCTGTAAGTACCAGGCCCGGGAATACCGTCACTCCTATTGGGACAGCGGAACCATTCTGGCGAACACTTTAGCCATAGCCGCGGCGCATGGCCTACCTGCTAAGGTGGTGGCCGGATTCGTGGACAGCTCGGTTAACCGCCTGCTGGATCTGGAGAACCGGCAGGAAGTAGCTCTCGTGTTGGTACCAGTTGGATTCGTTCCCGAGCCGTCAATCGGATCCTCTTCCGACATAGAGCCACTTTCGCTGGATACTCAGCCGATTTCGGAGTACGAGGTAGAATTACCCGCCATTTGGGAGATGCACGGTGCCTCCTCTCTGACGGATGAAGCAGAGGTGGTTTCTTGGCGAGGCGAAGGCCCGGCAATGCTGATGCCCCATCCTTCGGGACGCCTCGTACCGTTAAATCGCTACTCTGACGGCGAGGCGCCCCAGGACTCCATCGAGTCGGTCATCGTTCGGCGCGGGTCCGCACGCCGTTTCAGCCACGAATCGATAACCCTCCGGGAGCTGTCGACGGTGCTCGAAAAGGCCACGCAGGGCATACCGGCAGACTTTTTAGGACAACCTGGCGCTGCTCTCAATGATATTTATCTGATCGTGAACACTGTGGACGACCTCCCATCTGGCGCATATGTGTTCCACCGAGACCTGAAGGCTCTGGAGCTGCTGAAAGAAGGAGACTACCGTCGGCAAGCTGGTCATCTGGGGCTCGATCAGCCGCTTCCGGCCGATGCCAGCGTCGACTTTTTCTTCATGACTAATCTGAATCCGATACTGGAGCGTTTTGGTAACCGGGGTTACCGGTTGGCTCAGCTGGATGCCAGTATCACAGCGGGCAAAATCTACCTGGCAGCCTATGCCCAAAGACTGGGGGCCTCTGGCCTGACGTTTTACGACGACCAAGTATCCGGATTCTTCTCGCCCCACGCGGAAGGTAAAAGCGTGATGTTCCTGGTGGCGCTGGGGAAGCGAGCCAGGCGTAGGCTAGTCACCCTCGACACCAGTCGGCTGAGGCAACAGGCCAACTTGTAAAGGGCACGCCACTTAAGGAACTTGACCATCGCCGAGGAGTTGCCATACCTGGAGAGAGAACACACCTCTCCGAGACCAAGCGAGCAAATTTTAGAAGTAGAGACTATCAAGGTCCCAAAACCGTCAAGCTAGAAACCGGAGTCGAGGAGGGTTTGCATGAGAGTGTATTGGCGAAAGGTAAAAAGGGGAGAGAACCTGATTCTCAGTGACGAAAACGACGGCCATGAAGAGGAGCTTGGAGGGTTCCGAGACACCAAACGGGGCATCGACGCGTTGGCGAAGACTTTTAGCTACGACCCGAGCCGCTCCCGGAAGGGGTTCCCATCTATCGAAGAAGCGAAGGATTTCGTGGAGTCCTTCAGACCTTGGGAGCTATTCGGTACCCACGGCGTTACTGTTGACCCTGGGGTTAGGCCAGCCCTAGATTCGGCCACAACAGACACAGCGGGCACGCCAGACTGTAACAGGCGGAGATAAAATGGACCGTGTAGGCGGCTCGACAGCCTGATTGTGGCGGTTGAAAACTGTACCGTCTATCTGTGAACGGTCAGCGATTCCGTCCGGGCTAACTGATCAGGGAAAATGTCACTACTATGGAGACATTGACATTGACCCAGAAAGAACAGGCAAGACTTCAGGTACTCAACAGCTTCACCATCCTGGGTGATCTCAGGCAGAGCATCCTGCCATACAAGTCCATCAGCAACTGGAATCAGTTCCGAACGTTGTTCGACCAGGGGAGCGTGACGCGGCTCGACAGTCGCCTCACTTACAGAAGCACCCGCCAGATCACCCAGTACGCGAACCGCATCCTCCAGGGACTGCCAGAGCGGACAAAGATGCCGGTTGCCTACGACAGAGCGGGCGAACGCCCCAAACTCGTTCGTTCCCAGAGCGCGGGAGGGATGCGCCAATCTATTGCGAATGCTGTTCGAAGGCTGCAACCGTTGGATGATGTGCGCGCCGTGGCGGTCCTCACGAAGTGGCAACATACCGCGAAGGCCGTCTTCGACGAGCTTGAGCAAGAGGTAATCAGCAGCGTCGGCCTGCTCACTAGCGACGGACTGATAGACACAGATGTGACGGTGAGCCCGATAATACTCACCAAGGGGCTTGAGTTCGACGCCGTCCTTGTCGCCAATGCCAACAAGGATAACTTCACAGAGTCTGAACTGGACCGAATGCTCCTGTACCTTTCCTGCACGCGCGCCCGGCATCACCTGGAAATACACTGGCACGGAACTCGGTCTCCGATCGTACCGGATGTGACTAGGCTGAGGACCTGACCCTGTTTCGACGTCGGATACGACTGACCTGTGATGCGCTGACGCCGCTGTCGTGGAAATTCGCGCTGGGATGTTGTCGGATCCGCGTAGGTCGAAGGACGACGGAGGACAACCAATGCTACAGTATTCTCTCCAAGTCTTCGCCAATCCACCTGCGACCGGCTATCAGGATATTCTCCGCCCTGAATGCGGCGCTTACGAAGTGTCCTCTGGCCAGGGACTCCGCTACATCAGTTGGCCTGAACCAGGCGGTGTAACTGAGCATGTCCTCCGCCTCGGAATCGTTCACCAGAACGGTAATCTGTACGACCTCCAGTTCCGGGAACGTCTGCCCGACAATTCCCGCTCCGACCGTGTCTGGACCAATGCCCAATTTGTCCAGGAGCGACAGATGATTGACGTCATGCACGATGCCTGAGAGATATTCCGGTTGAGAATTGCCTATGGGGTGGATGGCCTGAGTCTGCGCGGGACTCTGCCCAGACTCCGATGAGGGCTTCCTGGATACACTGGCGACATCAATGCCCCCTGGATACCTCTTCATTCCGGTTAGCAGGCCGGATTCTTTACTCTCCTTACTCTCGAAAACATCAACCAGCGTGTCCCATGCCCGTTTTCCGGACGGTCTTGGAGGAGCTGCCGCGCTTCGCCGGCTCATGCGACGCAGAAAGCAATCGTGGATGGGCCACGGCTGGTCGAGATGGTCGAAGAACACGCGAGACTCGTGATCGCACTGGAAGAAGAACACCTGACTCGTGCATCTCGGACACTGTGTAGGGTATGTGCGAGTGTTGCACCAGGAGCCATGAGTCGCGGTGGAATACATTGCACAAATTCCCTTTCGCCTGAGCGGAGTCAAGCCATGTCTGCTTGCGGCCAGGACCCCCCAGTGTTATCCTTTATCAAAGGTTCCCCCCTGATGATAAGAGCGCTGAGAGTGCTCTCTCCACTGCGGAGTAGTCGGGGGGGTCGTCTTTTGCGCGGTTTCGGAACAATCCTCATCCTGGATTCCCGAATTCGTCAAATATGAATTCGTTCCTGAGCGCGGACCTGATTCGGCCGAGCCACACTCCGTCCCGACTCTCCCACTTGCGGAAGACCGCCCAGCAGCAGTAGTCCGCCACCTGCAACCCGTAGTGGGAACGCGACTGGTGATGCAGAATGCGATACCTGGTCCGTGGCGGCAGCATCCTCCCCAGAGTCGTCTGTACCGCTTTCTCGACCGCCCTGCGCCTTCTGTTCACGGGGATCGTATCGGTTATCACGATGATCTCGTCGGTATCCCCGGTCTCCGTCTCAATTGGAATGACGAGGCTTAGCAGGAGTCCCAGCATCTCTGGATAAAAACGCGACTCATCCCGTAAGAAAGGAGATACCTTCGCCTTGTCCACGATCAGGCAGTCAACGTTCAGGTTGGCAGAACTGGCCGCAATCAGGTCGAAGACGGAACCGCGAACTCTTCGGCTGTCGTTGTAGCAGTGGAAGTACTCTATGCCGATCCCCTGCTCGATACAGTCGTGTTTGAACTCGTCAAGCGGGTGTAACCAATCAAACGGCCTTCGAGCGCTGACGCTGGCGAGCGCGAAGTAACGGGTTCCCTTGTCGCTGAAGTCGAAGTTGCCAGCCTCGTCAAGAAATATGTATGAACAACTCGGCACGCTATTATCTTCTCTCACCGCGCATTCTACGCATATCTCAGAGCGTCGTCCTGAAAGCGAAGTCATGGTACATCACCCTGCTATCAGAGGTTTCCTAGCGTTCGGTGCCCTGGGGATCTTCCAGTCCTCAGCGTTGCCTTTTACCACACTTAGTCCTTGCCGTACGAAACAGCCAACTGACGATCCGACGAAATCCGATAACTTTACATAACTATAAAAGTGCGAACCACCCTACGTTGTCCCATTCTGCCTTACGGGTTGCGTGACCATCTCGCGTTCCGAAGCCCCAATGCGACGATTGATAAACTCGATCAGTTCGTGCGCATGGTCCGAGCATGCTCTCGCCACGGTTACTTCTCCAAACCTCGCCTGGACAACGGCGGGCTTGCCGCAGTCCAGCTTCTCACGGGCAGTTCCGAGAGCTGGACTTTCATCGAGAACATGACCGCCATACTAGCGGTGTGTCATATCACGTTGTGATATTTTATAGACGCGCATCGCGCTGTAATAAACCTCAACATCAAGGAATGCTATGATCGTCGCGCTGCTCGCCGAGAAGAGTGGCGTGGGACAGAGAGCGCTGCTCGTTGACGCCGACAGGCAGGGAAGTTCCCCTCTCAGGCTCCCTCGGCTGGACTCGACACCGCTGTACGGCGAGGTGTGCACCAGGCAGATAGCAACCATCGCCTCTAGGTACTACGATGTGGTGATAGACACCGGCGCAGCCGACGAGCGAGACATAAGTGGGTAGAATGTCTCATTGCCACCGCAGAATGACCGGGTTTGCCCCAACGCCAGTGCCAAAGACCCCTATGAAACCCACTCTTGTGGTCATAGTAAGGCTACTCTTTGGAGTCTTCCTTGCTCTGGCTCAGCTCTGCGGAATAGCTAAGACCCAGGTAGCTCAATCCACATGCCAGGGTGAACGGCATGACCATTATCATGGCCCGCGCAAACTCGAAGTCATCCTGCGTTGAACGTCCGCGTACATTCACATCAATCGCAATCGGAATCGCTGCCATTGTGATAAATAGGCTCAGGACGATGGCGAGTATGAAACAACCTAGCGCTGACAGGGTACCAATCTCTTTCGTGAGATCTGGCTGATCTCTCCTTCTTCTTTTCCTAAACTAAAGCCAAGGTGGGATGTGCATTTACGGGGCGTTGGGAATTGGGCTGTGTGTTGCGGAGGAGACCTTCGGCCCTGGATTGTAGGACGGTCCGGCAGCGCCTCTTGACCTCTTCTTTCCGTCCGGCCAGGCTGATGAGGAAGTTGCCGACCATCTCCTGCACCGCCACCCTGGTCCCCAGGCACAGGTTTCCCGTTGCCTCTTCCCTCGCCCAGCCCCAGATAGCCTCATCGCCATTGAAGTCCGGACTGTAGCCTGGCAGGTTCACCAACCGCAGGTGCAGACCGGGTGTCCTCAGATACTCCCGCACCGACTCGCCCCGGTGCGCCGGCGCGTTGTCCCAGATCACCCTTAGCGGACCGGAGTGTGTCTCTCTCAGTTGCCTCAGGAACACGGCCGATGTTCCTGAGTTGCTGTTCCCCTCCAACTCCATCCACTCCACCTCGCCGGTCTCCAAACAAACCGCCGAATAGTAGCTGGCCTTCTCGCCATAGCGCGGACTGCTCGAGTCCACCAAGGCCGGCTCTCCCTTCAGCGCCCACTTGCCCCGCACTTCAGCGTCCGCACGGAAGTGGGCCTCGTCGGCAAAGAATATCTTGGCTCCAATACGCCGCGCCTCGTCCCACAGGGCGGCGTACTGGAGCCAAGAAGGCCTCCCGCTTGGCTTCGTCAGCCTTGACCAGACGCTTCTTGGGCCGCTTCAGGACAAACCATAAGCGGTGCAGATAGTTCAGGCAACTGCTGCGGCTCAGGCAGATGCCGAACCGTTCCGAGACAAACTGACGGACCACCTTCCAGTTCCAGTTGGCCAGTTCTATGCCCGACTTGGCGGGCGGTTCCGGCACCGCTTCCTTCAACTCCGCCTGTTGCGCCTCGCCGAGGGCGGGGGGGAACCCCCAGACTGCTCGAAAATCAAGGCTGCCGGCCCGCCCTCGCCGAAGGCGACGGCCCATTGGCCGATGGTGTGTGGGTCTCGTTCCAAGGCCTCGGCCACCGCCGAACCCGTCCAGCCCTGGGTCAGCAGCAGAAGGGCGTACCACCGTTCCCGCTCCCTGGGCGTCGGCGACCAAATCATCCGCCGGCGCAAATCCCTCCCATCCATCTGCCATTGTTCGAGGAACCGCTCTATCGCTCTCACACCCATCATCAACCCCTCTCTGCCTCCAAGACAGACTAACCTGGTACCTCTACAACTTTACCCCATGCTCCTGCGCATTTCACCTTGGCTTTGGTTTAGTACGCCAAAAACCTCTCGCCATCCGTCGAGAGAGTACGAGAAAGAATAGAGCAACGTAAGGGATGCCCAGGGGCGGGGTGGATCGAGTAAGTCTTGCTCTTACTGAAATCACTGATGTTACGCACTTAGCTATGAATTCCTAAACGAGAATGAGCCAGCTCAGCTACGAAATCTCTCTCAACTGCGTAAGGTCAGTGAAATCAATTGAGCTCGCCGCAGCCCGCGCCATATCCATCGAGGGAGCAAGTAGAAATAGATGGGCAATGAGATCGCTGCCATCATCAGAAAGATGACATATGGCAATTCATAGTACCAAGTGTCATGTGAAATCATGAGTGAGATTAATCCAGCGATGAAGTAGAGCGCCGGCGGGGCAACCATGATTCCGCTAACGTGGAAGGTTCGCCGCTTGGCTTGAGGTGGCGTGGACTTCCAGGCTGCGACAAACCTGTTCCATGTAGGTACTAGTACCGCAACCAGCTGATTTTGCAATAGTTTAAGAAAGCGGATAGTCTTGCTAGCAAATCTTCTGTAAGGACGTGGCAAGACATGACTGCGAGCAAGTATAAAGTTGAACTGACAGATGCCGAACGAAACCAGTTAACCGGTGTGGTCCGCGGGGGCAGGTCGCCCGCTCGCAAGATAAAGCGTGCGCTTGCGCTGTTGAGAACCGATCAGGGTCTATCCGATAGGCAGATAGCCGAAGGACTCGCGATCAGTCCGGCTACCGTGGCGCGAGTGCGCAAACGCTTCTGTGAGGAGGGACTGGAGAACGCGCTGAATGAGCGACCTCGTCCGGGACAGAGGCGAAAGCTGAATGGAAGAGCCGAGGCGCACCTTGTCGCCATAGCGTGCAGCGACCCGCCCGAAGGACATACTCACTGGACGCTGAAGCTGCTCGCCGACAAGGTGGTGCGGATGGAGCTTGTCGAGAGCGTCTCCCCTGAGACAGTGAGACAGATCCTGAAAAAAACGAACTCAAACCCTGGAGGAAGAAAGAGTGGTGCATCCCGGAGGTGAGCGGTGAGTTCGTGGCTCGAATGGAAGATGTGCTGGACCTGTACGAGGAGGAGTACGACCCTGAGCGTCCGGTGGTCTGCTTCGACGAGACATCCAAACAACTGATTGAGGATACAAAAGAGCCGATAGTCGCAGAACCGGGACGGGTTCAGCGCTATGACTACGAGTACAAGAGGAACGGAACGCGCAACCTGTTCGTGTTGTGCGAACCGAAGGGTGGATGGAGACACCTGGAAGTTACAGAGCGCCGAACCGCTGTGGACTTTGCTGAACAGATGAGGTGGCTTGTGGATGAGGCATACCCTGATACCGAGACAATCCGAGTGGTACTGGACAATCTGAACACCCACAAGTTCGGTTCGCTATACGAGGCGTTCGAGCCTGCCGAAGCTCGGCGCATAGCCAGAAGGCTTGAACTACACTTCACGCCGAAGCACGGGAGTTGGCTGAACATGGCGGAGATAGAACTGAGCGTGTTCAGCAGGCAGTGCCTGAAGGGCCGCATCGGTGATGAAGAGACTCTACGGAGACAGATAGCGGCCCTCGAGCGTGAGCGTAACGCCTCCTGCGCTACCATAGACTGGCGGTTCACCACTCAGGACGCTCGTACCAAGCTCCGACATATCTACCCAACAAAACTACACTGACACGGTACTAGCTTCATCCTCCAGATAGACAACACAGGCAGCGCCAACCTGCGGCGGACCTTCACCTTCGGCAACCTGCTGATGGAAAGGAATCGGCTGGACGCGCCCAAAAGCCTTGCGGTGCTTATGACTTACGGCTAACCCACCGATCAGGACAGCCGCTCGGTCCTCCAGAAAATATCCATTCGGACCCAGAACTCTTAGCATGATTCGGTCAGCTGCGGTGTTCATGTTTTCTCCGAAAGATAAGCCGAGTGTGTTTAAACGACTTGCTATTGTCAGGCGCACCGGCCCATGATGATACGATAAGGGAAGGGCGACCACATCCGATCGCAGTCCACTGAGGACCGAACTTTTCAAAACCTAATCCGCTCGATCTCGTCGAGCGTTATCCTGTCCCCGGTGCGATCGTAGAGCCTTGTGGTCTGCGACGACTCGTGAGCGGCGATGGCGCGAGCGTCCTCAAGGGCTCCGCCGTTGGACAGATAATTCGTGATGCCCGTGGCCCGGAAGCTGTGGCAGTTAACGGTCGGTGGCAGCCCGGCCCTCCTGGCACGACGCCTCACCATCTGGAAGACGAGATGGCGGTTGATGCGAGTACCCTTCAGCCTGGACTTCGTTATGTCGACCGCCTGGAACATCGGCTCCCTCGGTCTGTACCACAGACCGGTGGCGTCCATGTAATCACCGAGGTACTCGATCAGCTTGTGGTGCGCCGGGACCTGATGCTCCTTCCCACCCTTCTCATGAAGAAGGAAGGATCGCTGGTGATTGGAGATCCTGTAGTCCTCGACGTCCATGGCGATGACCGCTCCGACACGCCCGAAAGTGTAGAGCATGGCGCCTATGAGCGCCCGGTCCCTGAGACCGGCCAACCTGTCGATGGAGATCGACTTGAGCAGCTGGCGAGCCTGGTCATCACTGAGGACAGGGGTCTTCCCCACCCTGACCACGTGTTTCGGTCTCTGGACTGATGTTGCCGGGTTGATCTCGAGTGTCCCTCCCGAGACCATCCAGTCGAAACACCGGCTGATTGCGGACAGGCGCTGTTTGACGGTCGCCCGGGAGAGAGGGAGCTGTTCGACGTAGGCCGCGACATGGATCGGCATGATGTCGCCGAGGTGGTGGAGTCCGTGCTGCTCGCACCAGTCCATGAACCGCGACACCGCGCGGTAGTAGGCCTCGCGGGTGTTGGGGTTCCGGATGGTGACGGCGAAGAAGTCGACGAACCTCCACGCCGTGCGATCGTCGGCGCTGGCGATCATGGACGGTAGCCGATCCGCGATCTCTGCCGGAAGGCCCCGGTGCGGTCCCCGGACGAGCTCCTGGGTCATGGGATCTCCTGATTTTGACGAGTATTTCGGAAAGATACAAAAAGACTACCATAACTACGTTTATGAAAGAGCTTATTCAAAGGGCGAGAGACTTTCTAAAGTCCCTTCCTGGATTCTCATATGTATTGACCATAACGGGATATATGGGTAATATGGGTACTATGAAAACGACGCTCGATATCCATGACGAGTTGCTGACCAGGGCAAAGCGACATGCTCAGGAAACCCGGCGCCCGCTTCGAGCAGTGGTCGAGGAGGGACTGAGGCTGGTCTTGTCGAAAGAGACTTGCCCCGAGCGTTACGTTCTGCCGGACCGCAGCTATGGCGGTCCCGAGATCCATGACCCCTTGGCCTCTTACACATGGCCTGAGCTACGCGGCATTATCTACGGCGACGATTCCATACCTTGATCGCAGTCGACACCAACATACTGGTCTATGCTCATCGCGCAGACTCACCGTACCATTCTCAGGCAGCAGCTCTGATTACGTCTCTGGCAGAGGGAGACCTCCCATGGGCCGTGCCGTGGCCCTGCTGCTATGAATTCCTCAGCGTGGTCACCAACCGGCGTATCTGGGGAGATCGGGCGACCCCGATCCAGCAAGCCTGGCAGCAGGTCGTCGCCTGGACCGACTCGCCATCCAATCGGCTCATCGGCGAGACTGGCGATTTCGTCGACATCCTGCATAGATTTGTCGACAGGCCGCACGTTTCAGGCGGAGTCGTACACGACGCGCGTGTGGCTGCAATCTGTGTAGCTCATGGAGTGGATGTTCTACTCACCAAAGACAGAGACTTCTCGCTCTTCAACGAGCTGCAGACCCGCGATCCACTACGCATGGAGTCGTAACAGTCGTGCCTGATGGAGGCGTCAGCGCCAACTCGTTCTCAGGATCATCCTGCATAAGCGCAAAGAAACGACATTGGCAGCCGGACTTTTGAAAGTCTCTCCTATAAGGGCCGCCAGGCCGGCGATTTCGGGCCGAGCAGCCACGAGTGACGCCCTTCAGGTCTGGACAGAAGTCGCGGCACCGGGGCGGTCGATGTTCTGGAGCTGGTCGATCCGCTCATATTCGTAGAAGGCCAGCGCCGAGCCGGGCGCGTCGGCTCCGCAGGGGGATCGGGCATCTCTCGGCCTGTGGTCGGGACCGCATGTCGGCACGAACTGTGGCGCGGCGAACACCCGCTTCCCAATACCGTCGTCCCATTAAGGAAGGGAAAATGCGAGCGACGGATTCCCGTCCGACGGGCTCGCCGCGCCGACCGCTAACTCCGGGGTCGACGTGGACATCGTCCGGGGGGGATATCCCGCTGAACCCCGGTGCGATCGTCAGCGCGGGAAGAATGATCCAGTTCCTTCCTTCAACCGGATGGGAGAGTCTGTCTCCCACAATCCCGGAATATTGTCCAGAAACCCGCTGTGTGTCGTATCACGTTGTGATATTTTATATTCGCGCGTCGCGCTACGACACCCTGATTGAGAGGAGGACATCCATGATCGTCGCGACGATCGCCGAAAAGGGCGGCGCCGGAAAGACCATACTCGCGACCAACCTCGCAGGTATGCGCGCGTCCGTGGGAAACAGTGTCCTGCTCATTGACGAGGACCGCCAGGGAAGCTCCCACTTCTGGGCGCAGACCCGATCGTCGCTCAGACTGCCGGGGGTGAACTCGATGCCGCTGTATGGGGAGGCGTTCGCGCGGCAGATGGCGACTCTCTCCTCGAGGTACGACGATGTGGTGATAGATACAGGGGCGGGGGACAGCGCGGAGATGGAGACGGCTCTCAGGGCCGCCGACTGCGCCATAGCGCCCCTGCAGCCCGCGGGCGTCGACGTGTGGACGATGGGACTTGTCGACGCGCGTGTAGCCGCCGCGCTGGAGCGCAACCCCCAGCTTCGGCCCTGGGCGCTGTTCAACAGGGCCTCTGCCAACCCGCGCAACAGGGACGAGGCGGAGGCGAGAACCGCCCTGGAGGGGTGCGCCGCGCTCGGGGTGACGGACATAAGGGTCTGCGACAGGGTGGCGTTCCGGCGCGCTCTCACAGCGGGCATGACGGTCCACGAGTACCCGCAGAGTCCCGGCAGAGCGAGGGAGGAGATGGCGGCGGTGTGCGAGATGGTGTTTGGCGATCCCTACGCGCATCGTGGCATCACCCGGGTCAGTATGGACATGTAGGGATTTAGGGAAATCAGCGGAGAGACGACATGACGATGAGAATGAGACAGCCGGAGGGACCGGGCCGGGGCAGCGGGCCGGGGATGAGGGAGACCGACGACGAGCCGAAGCGATACATAGGGCTGAGGTATCCTGAGAGCTTCGTGCAGAAGATACGGCTGGCCGCGGACTCTAAGAACATGAGGGTTGCGGACTACGTGCGAGAGTGCATAGAGGAACAGGTGGAGAACGATGTGGTGGCGCTGGCCAGGAGACTGAATGAAGAACTATCATCGTGATTACATGCATTGTGATTTATCACATCTCGCTGACCGCTCCAGGATTACGATCGCGCGGAGTGCGAAGAGCCCGAGGCAGGCCGTCGCAGTAAGTACCGGTGCCGAGGGGACACTCGTGTCGGGACGACGGTGGTTCGCATTCATCGGTTCAGGGAGGTCACCTACACTGGCGGAAGTACCCGCAGGGACTCCCGGGTAATTTCTAGCGGACTGTAGAAGAAGGGAGCCATCGCCTACTCTTACATAACTAACCCGATGTGCGGGTTTATGTTCAGTTCACCAATTTAGATATTTGCAGAGGAGGATTACCCTGAGCCTGGTTCAACATGAAAGCCATGGTGTGGCTGAGCGCTTTTCTGAGCAGACGATTGCTCAGATGCCACATATCCCTGGCCCACACACGCTTGATCAGGTAGCGGTCCACTAATTGTCCGAAGACCGTCTCTATCCTATAACGGAAGCGACTGATCGTCGCACTTCTGTGCGGCCAGGGCTCGGAAGAAGCTCTTTTGAACTGTGCTTGAAGATTAAGCCCATCTCTATCCAGTTCCTCTTTGAGTCTGGGACTCCAGTAGTTTCGGTCTCCCAACATGGTTCCGCGCCGCCCGTTGACCAACTCGGGAACCACAGCTGTCTCATGGACTTGGGCAGGCGCTATGCCGAAGCTGACTATCACACCCGGCCACGCCACCAGTGCGTGCAATCGAAAGCCGTAGAAGGTCTGGCGCGCAACGGTATCGTGTCCAAAGCCGGCCTCACCCCTGAAGCGCTGGCATCTGTATGCGCGAGCGAACTGACAGACAGGGACAGCGAAACTGTCAACCAGTTTCAGAGAGGGGTCGTATCTGACCTGTTCAAGCATACGCTGCCATATCATCTCCTTGACGCGCCACAGATTGGCCGCCTGTCTGACGAATGTGGTGCGATGTATCTTTCCCATTTCAGGGAAGAAGTGCGAATAGTGTCTGCGGAAGTAGTCATAGATGGCCTTGTCCTGGTTCAGAGACAGATACTCTCCTACTATCTCCATGGTGAGCGTCTCGCTGTCTGAGAGTGCGGGCGCAGGCCCTCTCTGTCTGAGGCGTATTGTTCCAAAAAGCTGTTTCATAGTGTCGTCAATAATGCAGAAAACGGTTATTATGAAGTCGTCCAGGTCCATGGCGTCATCCTCGGAGTTTGATGCAACCCTATTAGAGACGCTATGACTTGGACTTTCAACTGTTTCTATCCTTTATCCAAAAACTTGCACACGGGGTTGACTACTTTTGTTGCCCTTGAGCGGCATCCGTTGAGTTTCATCTGGAGGAATATGACCGATGAGTCCGCATCCGACTTCATGGAGGGACTGAGATCCGAGGTGGACTGTAAAAGGCGGAGATAAAATGGACCACGTAGTGTTGTTGGAGCATTTTCTTGGAACCTCTTCACTCAGCATTCGCACAGTCAGCCAAGCGTTCCAAAGACTAGGGCTAGTTTTGGCCTCGCTGTGCGGTGATCGGGGTATGTTTGGACTGGCCACTGCCGTAGCCATAATCATTCGCACAGTGGACTTGGACCTCTACCACAGGTTTATTCGAGGAGAGGCAAGTGACAGGAAGTAGTTGATTCTATTTTCCGCCTGACTGAAAGCGGGTATCTCCGCGAAACACGCAACTATGCCAACCCAGGCCCGCTTTTTGAGAAATTGGTGATTCAGGGATGCTGGGAGATGTCGAAGTTATACGGCGGTGGTGACGACGTACAAGTAATACCATTTCATGTTGACGAGGGCGTGTAGTTTTGTGAGGTGGCCTGAGTTGCATAGCAAAGGTATCGGGCTTCTAACAGATTTTCATGCTTACATCAGTCGGAAATGGTATAACATCTCCTCTGCTGGAGCGCTATACAGAGTATCTTTCAGAGCGAGAGGAACAGAGCGGAAACGACAATTACAAAAGACAGTTACAGAAGTCTGAGCGGACAGAGTAACTGTCGATGACCATCGCGCTTCCCGTTGGAGAACCGTTGACATGAGCGTCGGCAGACGCATTACTTAGATTCCCAGCTTAATAACTGATGTTACGCACTTAGCTATGAATTCCTAAACGAGAATGAGCCAGATCAGCTACGAAATCTTTCTCAACTGCGTAAGGTCAGTTACTCACTGATGTTACGCAGCCTTTAGGAGTTGCAGTTCGTCAAAGGCATATCGGACAGCCTTTGAGATACATCTGGGTTCTCAATGCAAAGTGATTCAGTTTATGCCTCACACTCAGCCACTCCAGACGACAGGCCGAGTAGATGGACACGAAACAGTGATTGCTCTGTGTCCGAACCGTCTTGGTCGGCGATTTGGCAAGCGCGGCGTTGCTCTTGAGCGTCTTGTGAAACGTCTCCACTTTCCACCTTTTGTGGTAGATCGTTTTGATGGCCTCTCCTCCAGCGTCCAACTCGCTGCAAGCCAGATACAGTGTACCTTTGCTTCCGTCTTTGTTCGTAAAGACCTGGCGAATCAGTAGAACCGGAAAGTCCAGTCCTCTCAGCCAGCCGCGCACAGGTTCGCCTTCCGGCAAAGCAAGCGTGTCTATCCGGTCGAATCCGCCTTTCAGTTTCTCTTCATAGCTCAATGTCGCCGTCCTGTTGCTTTTCAGCGCGATAACGAAATGTCTTTTGAGGTCTCGCCGTATGAAGTTCATGTTCTCCTTGGACGAAAACCAACTGTCCGCCAGAACATACCGATACCTGAGACCATTGTTCTCACAGACTCTCAGCATCCGACGCATCAACTCGTTCTTTGAGACCTCGCTCCTGCGCTTCTGCTTACCGCTGTCTTTGTCTGTGAACACTATCGGCTTGCGGATTATCTCGTACGCCACCGGCAGTGAGACTCCATCGGCGTGGTAAACGCAGTTGAGAAGGTTGACGCCCTTGACGCTTCGGTTCTTGCTGTGGTCGAAATGCCAATTGATTATCTCGTTCTCATCCCTTCACGTTATGGTTACCCACTTCTCTTACGTCCGTCATGGATCTTTATGTCCTTTCTCTCTGTCATCGCCAAGAAAACAGGTATGAAGTCCTCCTTTGGCAGTAATCCGATTACCTTTACGTTCTCAATATCAACATAAACGGCGTCCAGCATAGTCACCAGTATCTCGTGCCGATGGCGGATGTCCAGAGTTTTCCAGTGAGTTCCGAAGTCTTCCAGTATGTTACCGGCCACTTCAACTCCATCAAACTCAGGAATATACAGTCCTGATAGCTCCACTTCGAGCCGATTTAGTATCCGCTCACCCTCCTCAAGAGAATACATCCTAACGCGGGTCATCTGTTTGACCCTTTCTATTTCCGCAATTAACGCCTTCTTCCTGTTCAATGCTTCATTCGTGTCGTTATTTCGAATGAAGTTGTCGAGTATCCACTGTCTCCAGTCCGGACGCAGCTCGAATTCTCGGAACAGAATATCTATGTCTGCGTCTATGGTGGCTGCTTTCATTCGCCGGCCGTTGTAAGAGCAGTTTCTCGAGTGCTCAGAATAGGGTGCCCTGTAGTAAACGCGGGACCCCTGTCTTTCGCACCACATTTTTGCTCCGCACTCCGAACAGCGTGCCAAGTTGGTAAGGAGGTAAGCGTGCCTTACCAACTTATTTGTTGAAACGGACTTATTCTTGCGATTGCTAGCCAGCTTCTTCTGAGTGGTCACGTAAGTTTCCAAATCGATTATTGCCTTGTGGTTCCCCTCATATCTTTCGTCGCCAAGTTTAACCTGTCCAGCGTAGATCGGATTCCTGAGTATCCTGTTTACGGCCACGGGCGTGAAGGCCCTCCCCTCCACTTTCAGCCAGGTACCGAAACGGTCCACGCCGTGAATGCCGTTGGTCAGGTATCCGTTGGAGTTTAGCCCCAATCCACCGAATGAGAGGATATTAGAGGTCTGCTGAAGGGTTGAGAAGGCGCTCCTTTGAATCTGGGATAATGGTTTTTACACGGAAAACCAAGCCCGAACAAGGAGCACCCAATAGATGCTATCACCTGAGCGTCCCGACCGCATCCACGTAACCTTCGATGATCACCGCCTGGTGGCCAATGCCGGGCTAGCGCTGCCGCTCACCCTTGTGCGGCGCCTTGGTCTGGGTGAACTGGTGGACAGTCACCTTGACCTGGGAGATGCGCCGGGGCGGACGAACACGGGAGACAAGATGATGACGCTGGTTGCGTCTGCACTGGCCGGGGGAGACTGTATTGACGACGCGGACGTGTTGCGTACCGGGGGGACGGCTGGAGCCATCGGCTGCACGCTCAAGGCGCCCTCCACCCTGGGAACCTTCCTGCGCAGCTTCCGGTGGGGGCACGTGCGCCAGTTGGATCGGGTGAGCCGGGAGTTGCTGGCGCGGGCCTGGGCCTCTGGCGCCGGACCCGGCGATGGGCCGTTGACCATCGACCTGGACTCCACCATATGGGAGACCTACGGACTGGGCAAGGAGGGCGCGCGTCATCACGGTTACACCTGCCAGCGAGGCTATCACCCGCTGCTGGCCATCGCCGCCGGAACCGGTGACGTGCTGATGGCCCGGCTGCGAGCGGGCCGCGCCAACACCGTTCGGGGCGCCGCCCACTTCCTGCGGGAAACAGTGGGACGGGTGCGCCATGCCGGAGCCACAGGTCAACTCACGGTGCGCGCCGACAGCGGCTTCTATGCCCATAGCGTGGTATCGGTCTGCCGCAAGCTGAACGTGAGCTTCTCCATCACCATCCGCCAGCACGCCCGTCTCAGGGAGTTGGTCGAGGCCATACCCGAGCGGGACTGGACGCCGATCCCCTACTGGATGGACGGCGCAGCCGACGTGGCCGAGACCAGTTACACTCCCTTCCAGGGTGAGACCGACGCCGAACCGGTGCGTCTCATCGTCCGCAGGGTCAGGCCCACGCCCGGCTCCCAACTGGCGCTCTTCGCCAGCTACAGCTATCACGGCTTCATCACCGACCGCGACGGTGAGACCCTGGAACTGGAGGCCGACCATCGCCGCCACGCCGAGGTCGAGAACGCCATAAGAGACCTCAAGTACGGCGTCGGCCTCAACCATCTCCCCTCAGGGCGCTTCGCCGCCAACGCCGCCTGGCTGGCGACACAGGTGATGGCCCATAACCTGGCCCGCTGGACCGTGCGCATCGGTCTGGGCCAGCAGGTGGTTAGCACCAAGACCCTCAGGCGGTGCTTCTTCTCCCTCCCCGGACGGCTCACCCGCAAGGCGCGTCGCCTCACTTTGCATCTTCCCCAACACTGGCCCTGGGAAACCCAGTTCAGTCGCGCCCTGGCTGGATTGCGAGCTATTCCACTCCCAGTGTCAAGGGCGGCGACATAGCATACCAGCGGGGCGGTGAGAAAGTGTACCACTGAGGCCTAAGCGCTAAGCGAAAATGTCAGCCCTGATTGGTCTGAGATTGGGGACGGGGTTCAGTCCGAAGACAGCAGCTCCGCGGCCTGTCTGCTCTCTTTGAGGCGGTAGCTCTCGCCGTTCATCTCAAGGATATGCACGTGATGGGTGAGACGGTCCAGCAGGGCCCCGGTCAGCCTTTCGGATCCAAAGACCTCGGTCCACTCGTCGAACGGCAGGTTGGTGGTTACAAGGATCGAGCCCCTCTCGTACCTCTGGCTGAAGACCTCGAAGAGCAGTTCCGCTCCGCTCCTCGACAGCGGCACGAAGCCGAGTTCGTCTATGATCAGCAGCTTGAGACGCGACAGCTTCTTCTGAAGGTTCAGCAGTCTTCTGTCATCCCGGGCTTCCATCAGTTCGTGAACCAACGCCGCCGCCGTGGTGAAGCCCACGGACAGACCCCTCTGACAGGCGGCGAGTCCCAGCCCCAACGCGACGTGGGTCTTGCCCGTACCGCTGTTGCCTATGGCGATGACGTTCTCACGACGCTCCACATACTCGCACCGCGCCAGTTGGTTCACAAGCTGCTTGTTCACGGACGGGATGGCCAGGAAGTCGAAGGTGTCCAGACTCTTGACCGCGGGGAAGCGCGCGGCCTTGATCCGTCTGTCCACCATGCGGTGATGGCGGTCTATGAGTTCAAGCTCGGACAGTCTGAGCAGGTAGTCGGGATGGTCCACTCCCTCGGCCGCGCACTGCTGCGCCATCTTGTCGTACTCTCTGAGGAAGGTGGGCAGCCTGAGTTCCTTGAGGTGATGTTCCAGCAGCAGCTTCGACCTGTCGCTCACGATGCCCTCCCGGTAAGAAGCGTCATGTAGTCTCCCGCCGACGTCGCACTCACGCTGACCCTGGGAAGGTATGGATACAGCTCCAGGTCGAGTCTCGGCGGCCGCCCCTCTATCCTGCACAGTACGAGATGCTTGACCGCGTCGAAGCTGATCGCTCCCAGCCTGATGGAGTCTCGCGCGGCGTCCCGAACCTCTTCTATGGAGAAGGTCTCCATCAGCCTGAGAACCTGCACGAACTCTCTCTTGCCCCGTCTGCCCATCCTGGACTCCAGCAGGCGCCGCAGCGTATCGAACTCCTCGGGCAGGTCCCATCCGGCGAGTGGAGCCGCCTGGTCGAGCGCCGCGGTCTTCCGCTCCAGCAGCGGCAGGTAGTGGATCGGGTCGAAGACGAAGTCGTCTCGCTCGTAGGAACGGCGATGCCTCGCTATGACCTCCGATCCGCAGCTTATGACCACCTCGTCGACGTACCCTCTCACCAGCACGTCCCTGTGTCCGTAGGCGACCGGAACAGAGTAGTCATTGGTCCCGTACCTGACCAGCGACTGCGAACTGACACGGGTCGTGTGCTTGTCGCTTGGGTCGTACGGCGCGGCTGGAAGGGTCATAAGAGCGTCCAGGTCCCGCTCCATGCGCTCGCCTATCGTCTCCGTGTGTCCTCTCAACTTGTCTTCCATGCGCTCCAGACACTTCTCCTCAAGGTGGGCGTTCAGAGCGTCGAAGCTCTCGAACGACGGGATGGGCACGAGGAAGTTACGGCGACTAAAGCCCACCATGCCCTCGACGTTACCCTTGTCGTTGCCCTTGCCCGGACGACCGAACCTGTCGGTGAACAGGTAGTGGGACTGAAGCTCGGTGAATACACGGGTGCGCCTGCGACTGCCGTTTCCCAGTATCTTCGCAACCGCAAGCGTCGTGTTGTCGTACAGTACACTCTGGGGAACGCCTCCCAGAAAGCGGAACGCAGACACGTGTCCGTCCCAGAACGCCTCGGTGGTCTCCGCTGGGTACGCCTTCACGAAGAAGCCGTCGCTGTGTGGCAGAGACAGAACGAAGAAGTGTATCTTGCGCTTCACCCCTCCTATGACCGCCCACGCCTCGCCAAAGTCGCACTGGGCGTGTCCCGCAGGATGTGTGAGCGGAACGAACATCTCCCAGGTCCTGCGCCCACGCTCTCGGACGTAGTCCTTGACGATGGTGTACTTGCCGTCGAACCCGTACTCGTCCCTCAGACGCTCGTAGATGCGCTTGGCGGTGTGGCGTTGCTTCTTCGAAACGCTCCGGTCGTCCTCCAGTATCCGGTCTATGACCCCGGTCTATGACCCCGGTGTACGGCCCGATCTTCGGCCTTCTGGGAGGGCTCCGCCTTCGGTAGCCCGGAGGAGTGGAGTACTCGATCATCTTGCGCACGGTGTCTCGGTGCAGGCCGAACACCCGGGAGGCTTCCCTAACGCTCATGCCGTCCACCATGCAGGCTCTTCGGACGCGCAGATAAAGTTCCACGTGATACATCCATCGCACCTTCCTTCGGGTTGAGTTCAACCCTATGGAAGATCATGGACGGTACGGTTTTCAACCGCCCTCAACCGGCGGTCGAGCCGTCCACGCGGTACAGTTTATCTCCGCCTTTTACACATGACCCTGAACGCGGTGGTGGTTACCTCACTCAGATTAACTTTCATCGCTGCTGTGTCTCGAAAGGAGAACCTGTGGACAACTTGATATTCTCGCTGGCAACCTGGAACTCGAAAAGCTGTAGGTTGAGTTCGGCGATGGCCTGAGGCACTTCGAGGAATTCTGACGTATCGAACACGAACTCTGTGCGAAGATCCATCTTCTTCAGGTTCGCGTCCATATCGTCCAACTGGATGCCAATTTTATTGGCCTTTTCCAGGGTCAGGTCTGCCTGCGCTTCCCACTGCCGGTATAGTGCCAGTTCCGCCTCGTCTTCCAGGCGAGCTTTCGACTGGTTGTCCGGGTCACGCATCCGGTCTGTCAGTGCCCGCTGCTGGGCGAAATAGTCCGCTGCTCGGCTCTTGGCATTCGCGATGGAGGCATGGAACTTAGCATAGGCTGTCTTGGCAGAAGTGTACTTGGGCTCCCATTCGAGCATCAAGGCTTCCAGGTTGGAGATTTCGGATACTTCGAGAGTCGCCGGTGTCTGTGAGTTCGAGGGAATCGTATCCTGGAAGAATCTGGACCCTTCTCCATTGCCGATGGCGCCTATTTGGGTAAGCGATGAGTTCATGCTCTCTGCCCGGGTCTGGGCGAGATGCACTGACTCCGACATTCTTGCAGCAGTCGTTCTGGTTCCCTCTTCGTACAGCGTCCAGCCTATGTATCCGATCACTCCGGCAGACACGGCTATCAGGATGAATCTAAGGGTTTCTTGCATGTGGTATCTATCTCAGGCAGGGGATCTGTTCAAGTGTATGTCTTACCTGTTGCCTGATCAGAATATCGCAAAACGACACTCTCTAAAAGGCATGCCTTTTAGAGGTCGTGTTTCAGTGGGTTTTTCGTAGCTGGCGAAAGAAAGGGGTTTTTAGTCTAGGCCCCGACCGGATTTCTGAAGCGCCAGCGCGTGCCTCGTGTCCTTTTCCGGTTGTCAGACGTGAGAAGCCCGCGTATTGAAGTGGCTTTCTTGGACGGATGGTGGAGAGGATGGGATTCGAACCCATGGGAGCCCGCCTTAAGGTACCGCCGCCAAACTCCCGGTTGGGTCCGGCACGAGTTCCAGGTAGATCAGAGTCGTCTGTATCGACGAGTGTCCCAGCCAGCGCGACAGGTAGTTGATCGGTATCCCGTTCATCAGCAGGTGTCTGGCATAGCTGTGGCGGAACGTGTGGGTTCCAACCTCGCGGCCCCGTGGTATCGCGCCGAGCCGCTCGGCTCTGTCAACCGCCTTCCGCACCCAGCGCCACACGGTTGACCTGTGGGCCTCGATTATGCGTCCTTCCGAGACGCTCCCATACGACAGCGCCATCCTGAAGGCCGCTCCCAATTCGGGATGAACGGGCACGATTCTCGTCTTCCTGCCCTTGCCCGAGCGAACCCTGAGCGTTGGCAGCTCGGTATCCAGTGACAGGTCAGCAATCTCAAGCGCCAGGGCTTCAGAGACGCGCAGACCGGCTCTCCACTGCTCCAGCATCAACAGCCGCGCCCTGGGGGTCGTCCGCGGCCCCGATGATGGAATTGACCTCGTGCGCTTCGAGGTACTGGGGAAGCGGTCTGGGCTGAAGCTCCCGGTCGGTTTTCCTGGGATACTGTCCGCGGGGTCTGCGCCGACGGGCGACTGCTGTTGTGGTCATCTGGATAACCCTTTCCTCTATGCAACACTCACTCCGACACATTGTTGCATATTGAGGTTAGGTTGACGAGTTTAAGGACCAGCCTCAGCTATGGGGATGTCTGTGGGATGCAACAAAAGGGGTTGTTTTGTTGCATCCGCTTTTCAGGCTATTTTCATAGCCCCGAGAGGTTGGTCAGATGTAACGCGGCGCCCTGTCTGCCGCGCGCGTACACTTCAGATCACAACTAAACCAAAGCCAAGGTGAAATGCGCAGGAGCATGGGGTAAAGTTGTAGAGGTACCAGGTTAGTCTGTCTTGGAGGCAGAGAGGGGTTGATGATGGGTGTGAGAGCGATAGAGCGGTTCCTCGAACAATGGCAGATGGATGGGAGGGATTTGCGCCGGCGGATGATTTGGTCGCCGACGCCCAGGGAGCGGGAACGGTGGTACGCCCTTCTGCTGCTGACCTAGTACCGTGTCAGTGTAGTTTTGTTGGGTAGATATGTCGGAGTTTGGCGCGGGCGTCCTGAGTGGTGAACCGCCAGTCTATGGTAGCGCAGGAGGCGTTACGCTCACGCTCGAGGGCCGCTATCTGTCTCCGTAGAGTCTCTTCATCACCGATGCGGCCCTTCAGACACTGCCTGCTGAACACGCTCAGTTCTATCTCCGCCATGTTCAGCCAACTCCCGTGCTTCGGCGTGAAGTGTAGTTCAAGCCTTCTGGCTATGCGCCGAGCTTCGGCAGGCTCGAACGCCTCGTATAGCGAACCGAACTTGTGGGTGTTCAGATTGTCCAACACCACTCTGATTGTCTCCACATCCGGATACGCCTCATCCACAAGCCACCTCATCTGCTCAGCAAAGTCCACAGCGGTGCGGCGCTCTGTAACTTCCAGGTGTCTCCACCCACCCTTGGGTTCGCACAACATAAACAGGTTGCGCGTTCCGTTCCTCTTGTACTCGTAGTCATAGCGCTGAACCCGTCCCGGTTCTGCGACTATCGGCTCTTTTGTATCCTCAATCAGTTGTTTGGATGTCTCGTCGAAGCAGACCACCGGACGCTCAGGGTCGTACTCCTCCTCGTACAGGTCCAGCACATCTTCCATTCGAGCCACGAACTCACCGCTCACCTCCGGGATGCACCACTCTTTCTTCCTCCAGGGTTTGAGTTCGTTTTTTTCAGGATCTGTCTCACTGTCTCAGGGGAGACGCTCTCGACAAGCTCCATCCGAACCACCTTGTCGGCGAGCAGCTTCAGCGTCCAGTGAGTATGTCCTTCGGGCGGGTCGCTGCACGCTATGGCGACAAGGTGCGCCTCGGCTCTTCCATTCAGCTTTCGCCTCTGTCCCGGACGAGGTCGCTCATTCAGCGCGTTCTCCAGTCCCTCCTCACAGAAGCGTTTGCGCACTCGCGCCACGGTAGCCGGACTGATCGCGAGTCCTTCGGCTATCTGCCTATCGGATAGACCCTGATCGGTTCTCAACAGCGCAAGCGCGCGCTTTATCTTGCGAGCGGGCGACCTGCCTCCGCGGACCACACCGGTTAACTGGTTTCGTTCGGCATCTGTCAGTTCAACTTTGTACTTGCTCGCAGTCATGTCTTGCCACGTCCTTACAGAAGATTTGCTAGCAAGACTATCCGCTTTCTTAAACTATTGCAAAATCAGCTGGTTGCGGTACTAGGGCTGGACGGGTTCGGCGGTGGCCGAGGCCTTGGAACGAGACCCACACACCATTGGCCGATGGGCCGTCAGCCTTGATTTTCGAGCAGTCTGGGGGTTCCCCCCCCGCCCTCGGCGAGGCGCAACAGGCAGAGTTGAAGGAAGCGGTGCCGGAACCGCCCGCCAAGTCGGGCATAGAACTGGCCAACTGGAACTGGAAGGTGGTCCGTCAGTTTGTCTCGGAACGGTTCGGCATCTGCCTGAGCCGCAGCAGTTGCCTGAACTATCTGCACCGCTTATGGTTTGTCCTGAAGCGGCCCAAGAAGCGTCTGGTCAAGGCTGACGAAGCCAAGCGGGAGGCCTTCGTGGCGGAATACGCCGCCCTGTGGGACGAGGCGCGGCGTACTGGAGCCAAGATATTCTTTGCCGACGAGGCCCACTTCCGTGCGGACGCTGAAGTGCGGGGCAAGTGGGCGCTGAAGGGAGAGCCGGCCTTGGTGGACTCGAGCAGTCCGCGCTATGGCGAGAAGGCCAGCTACTATTCGGCGGTTTGTTTGGAGACCGGCGAGGTGGAGTGGATGGAGTTGGAGGGGAACAGCAACTCAGGAACATCGGCCGTGTTCCTGAGGCAACTGAGAGAGACACACTCCGGTCCGCTAAGGGTGATCTGGGACAACGCGCCGGCGCACCGGGGCGAGTCGGTGCGGGAGTATCTGAGGACACCCGGTCTACACCTGCGGTTGGTGAACCTGCCAGGCTACAGTCCGGACTTCAATGGCGATGAGGCTATCTGGGGCTGGGCGAGGGAAGAGGCAACGGGAAACCTGTGCCTGGGGACCAGGGTGGCGGTGCAGGAGATGGTCGGCAACTTCCTCATCGGCCTGGCCAGCCGGAAAGAAGAGGTCA
This sequence comes from Dehalococcoidia bacterium, assembly GCA_965197685.1. Classification (GTDB taxonomy): domain Bacteria; phylum Chloroflexota; class Dehalococcoidia; order Lucifugimonadales; family UBA1123; genus VXRN01. The sequence continues at coordinate 141,316 of CBDANP010000005.1, read as the reverse complement.
AGAGGCGCTGCCGGACCGTCCTACAATCCAGGGCCGAAGGTCTCCTCCGCAACACACAGCCCAATTCCCAACGCCCCGTAAATGCACATCCCACCTTGGCTTTAGTCTAGGAGTCGGAGAAAAGGCGCCCGCGATCACTCGACGTCGCCCAACTCAGCCAGCCGCTCCCTGAGCCTGCGGAGCTCGGCCTCGGCGCGGTCTGCCCTGAAAGTCTCGGCTTCAGCGCGGGTCTCGGCCGCCAGACGTCCTTCCCGCTCCTCCTCCTGGCTCAGCAGCCAGTGTCCCGCAACAGGGTCCCAGAAGCGAAGCTCGCCATCTACCCACCACAGGTCCAGGTTCAGCGCCTCGCTGTGCGACCATACCTTGCCGCCGCTCTCATGGCGAAGCTCGAATCGATGATACTCCCCATTAACCAGGTACTCGCCCACCAGCGGCTCTCCATAGAACTCTCCGCCCGTCGCGTCGTACCGCCAGTACTCACCCACCCCGATCTCCGCGTACAGCTCCCGCTTGCGCCCGAGATCGTCCGCCGCCGTACTCCCAGAACCTATCTCCAGGATAAAGTCCGGCGGCTTGCCGACCTCCCATAGACGATAGGTGTTGTTGCGCTCGATAGACCCAAGCGACTCATCGGACAGGCCGAAGACCACGTAGCAGTCAGGAGACACCGAGCGGCGGGAATTGCCCTCGACATGGTAGATGAACGTGTCTCCGTTCACCCTGGCGCCCGGAATATCCCTGAAGTGGACCCTGAGCGTGCCGACGATCCTGATGTACAGCGGCGCTTGAAATTCTCCGTCGGGCAATGGCATACCGTCCGTTTCAGGATAGACGATGGCGGTGGCGGCTCCGGTGGTCATGGACTCCTCCTGGCTCAAGCCAATTCTACCATACGAATGGGATACGCTCTTGCAGACACTTCCGAGGCCATATCCGATTGACGATGGCCCTTGTCCAGTATCCCCTGCTTCGGCGATCCTGAGACAGATGGGCGCAGAATGTCCCGCCGACTTGTCGATGCTCAGCATAAGTGTCAGTGCGACTGCCCTGCCAGATACGACGCTCGTTCAGGTTATGGGGTATACTGCCTTTGATGGCGGCGCTCTAAGTTCCCCGGTCGTTCCTTGGCTCCCCAGCTCACCTCTCGGTTCTCGTCAGTTTCCCTCCGGACCTTCCAGGGCCCATTGCGGCTTTGGACTTGGTGGCCGTCTGCTTGTCAACTATCTAATTGAACGGAGAACACTAATGAGTTACGAGGACAGAACCCTTTCCTGTGTGGAGTGCGGCCAATCGTTCACCTTCAGCGCTGATGACCAGGCTTACCACGCCGACAGGGGCTACACGAACGAGCCCAAGCGCTGCCCTGCCTGCCGCCAGGCGAAGCGCTCCAGGCGCAACAGCGACGACTTCGGTGGTGGGCATGATCGAGGTACTCGGGAAATGCACCCGGTCGTTTGCGCTGAATGCGGCAAGGACACCACCGTGCCTTTCCAGCCTAGAGGCGCCCGCCCGGTCTATTGCAGCGACTGCTTCAGACAACAGCGTAGGCAGGCCGCACCGAGCAGATACTAAGCGGGTGGCCTGAGTGAATGTTCATCCAGACAAGTCGCGGATGACTTCTCCGATGTGTGCCTGGAAGACATCCTTGAATTTGACTACATTCGCAGCCATCCATAATCTAGTTTCGGTCAGTTCTGATTCTGAGTCATTGATAGAGCCAAGTCTTTGCAACACCGCTCGTGAAGATTTTTGACCATCGAGACGCTCCCAAATCAGTTCTGTGCCCAACGTGGCCTCTATGTCCTCCTTTCTCTCCTGAAGAGCTTCGAATACTGTCTTGTTCCAGCCCTCATCAGAACTCCTGATGACAAGCTCAACCCGTATCCAACCGTCCCAGCTGAATCGCATCACCCGGTTGATGTAGCTATATCCTGACCCGGCCGACTGACTTGAACGCGGGTTATGGGTCAATACATTCCACCGATGCTTTGCATTCAGATCTTCTAAGAGAGGTTTCCAGAAATTTACATATCGCTCGGCGGTAGGAGAGAGAGTCGCTGGAGATTCATAAGGGGCTTCACGCGACCACTCCGGAGGGCTCTCGGCAACCTGGAAGAAGGGAGCCGAATCCGAATCACCTATCTTTATCACGTCAACTATGATTCCGAAGAACCGCATCGATTCCGCAGTATATTCATTTAGCCATGAGAGGGCCGCTCTATGTTCTTGGGTGAATTCCGTGGCAACCCAAACCATTGTTTGCGCGCCTGAGCCGGTGTAGGTCAGAAGTTGCCCAAGATGTCTGTGGTCCGAAAGCTCCAGCTGGTTTTCAATAGCCACGAGTCTATCTTCCCGCGTGTCCCTAGCTAAGATGTCGAGACTGAATTTGCCTACGGGAACTTCGGTATCCTCGAGTTGCAACTCCATCCCAAGAATGTCTCCCAGCTCGTCAAGGTTCTCAGCTAACCAGGGCGTGAAATCGTCACTCTCGATAGGCCATATCTCGCGGACATTCACATGTTCTAATTTGCCAAGTCTGGATATATGCGACAGATTCATGAGCTTCCCCCCTATAGGAGATTGTCATTGTATTGGGGTGGTGCGAAGGGAACCTGCATATTCGGTAATTTCGGCGGGATTGGGGGAAGGCATCAAATAAGAGCCTCTGCGTCGGCTCTTTCTCCGAGGTTATCATCATTCTCCATGATGTCCTCCAGTGTCGGGGAATCGCTCTTGGGCCGTACTATGTCGTCCATGTCCAGAATTGTGTCGATGAATCTGATTGCGAACCACGAGTCGGGCATTTCCATTGTGAACGCTTCCGGGCTGGCGCCTTCCGCTTCACGCATGATGCCGAATCCGTCGTTGTATCGCTTGGTCGATATGATGTCGTCGAAACTGACACGGAAGATTTCGGTAAAGCCTGCGAAGTATATGTGCCTGGTAGTGATTCCCAGAGTTCCGATGTCGGTGTGATCCATGGACCTGACGTATTGATTACTGCGAAATAGCCTCTCCTTCAAAAGTGTGACGATTTTCAAGTACGACACGTCGCGGAACGCCCAGATAAGCTCTTCGTTCCTTCTCAGGTTGAATGGGATACGTCCGTTGCGGTCATGTTCGGCGTTGCGGTCGAATCTGGGAACGACGCCGTCTTCTAACAGAGACCTGAGCATCGTCATCATTCTGAAAACTTCAAAGTAGGCATCAGGCAGGTCGTCCGCGGTTAGATCGAAGCGCTTACGGTATTGATTAAGCGCATATTGGTTCTCCGTGGAGAACTTCATCCCTTCGACGACCCCGGCAATCGCTTCGCACCAAGAGTTCGCCAGGACCTTACTGAAGAGATCCTCGGACAAGGGTGCATGGCCGCGATCGGCAGTATTACGTATTCGGCCTGGCAGCCTGTCGAGCAGCGATGGGTTCAGCGCTGCGTCTCTAGCCATTTCCTTGATGGAGGCCAGGGCGCCTACGAAAGCCTCCTGACACTCCTCGTGCTGATCGCTGAATATGCCTGCTGTCCTGCCACAGTACTTACAGTTACTCAACGCCCAACCTAACTTCCTGTTCTTGCTCCAGGTGAACCGCCTACAAATTCACTCCCTCACGATATGCTAAATACTACCGCATCTTGTCGGAATATTGTCGGCATGGATCTGCGACTGAGAAAAAGACCATGTGCGGGCGCCGCAATTGCGAGCCATCGGCCTGCTGCGTAACGTCAGGGCGGCGCGGGGACTGAGAGCGGCGAATCTGAACTATCCCGCGCGGGCGGCGCGGCCGTCTGATTGTGGCGGTTGAAACCGTACCATTTACCGCCTTCGGCAGGATCTGAACAGACCAGAAGGGCTGAACTTTGTAGCCTGAAAATGTGCCCGCTATCGTCGGAACCTGGCGTTGAGAATCGCCGCCCCAGCGCCATCTGGCGCGGGAAAGCCCACAAATTCGCCAAGTTGCCCTATGTTGAGCGTAGAGGCAATCTCATAAGTGCACAGGCAAGCAACGGACGGGGAGATTCAGCGTGAATCTTGTTCGCACTAAGTATCTTATGTAAACTATCCCGGCTTTGGACACAAATGCCACCGTTGCCGTTATGGACGACCGTGGACGGAGCTGTCTTCAGCCGCGCTCAGCCGGCGGTCAATCCGTCCACGTGGGATAGTCTGGCTCCGCCTTTTACAGGTGTCGCGTCCACTCCCTCAATGCGACCGGCTGCGGTCTGTATCTAGCGGTCTGCGTTTGACCTTGAAGCCCTGATCAGCATGTCATCCTGTGTGATGGTGCCGAACTGATGACATAACGCCAATAGGACGAACCAATTCGAGAGTACCCGCCTGCGACTTATTCGGTAGTCGGGACCCACAACTATGCCGCAGCCAGTCTCATTCGGAGTCAGACTCGAACCGAGATGGTTCGTAAAATATCATCGCAGTCTCACTCGAGTGCCATTGCTCAGCATACGTGTTCTGTGAGGCTACCATGGTCGGAATCTTGTGATACAGTACTTGTTCTTGACTATATATATTCAGGTTGGGCAAAGCGAAACTCTTCTGATTCTGGACAACTTAAAATTCGACAGGAGACGACATGGCTAACGTCTGGGTGGTTCGAGCAGAATTCGGTAAGTACACGGAGCATTTTATAAACGGCGGATATATTGGCGTTGGATGGATCCCAAACCAGGACTTGGGGCAGATGGAAAGCCGTGACGACCTTGACCGAGCCTATCGAGAAGCTTATCCAGACGACAAGAATGAATATAAAATTGGCACCCAGGTCGGGCAGATTTCACGATTCCTATTCGACATCAAAGCCGGCGACTATGTGATTACGCCGCCCAATAACACTGCGTGGCTTCACTTCGGCAAGGTCGAAAGCGAACCCTCGTACTCCTATCCTGGTGAAAGCGATGGGTGTCCATATCGACATCGGCGTGGAGTAGTGTGGGACAAGACTCGCCTGAACCGCACTGACTTTTCGGTCCCATTCCAGCATACGATCAGATCATCGTTAACAATATTTAGAGTTTCGCATCGTGAAGAGTTCCTGACAAAGATAGGAGTGATGGCCGCCATTCGCCCGACTTTGCACGATCCATACCAGGTCGTCCTTGAACGAATCCTTGAACTCGACCCTTCCGAGTTTGAGATACTGATCGGACACCTGCTAACCGCTCTTGGCTTCGAAGGCACAGAGGTGACTGGAAAACCGGGGGATGGCGGCGTGGATGTGATTGGCGAACTGAATCTGTCCAACCTAGCCACCGTGAGTATTTATGTTCAGGCCAAAAGACATAGAGTGGGGTCCAAAGTCAGTCGGAACGACGTTATGAAGCTTCGTCAGATGATTCCATTCGGTGGGCAAGGAGCAGTCATCACGACAGCTGATTATCATCACATGGCGCCGGAGATAGCACTCGAACCAGGCTTCCCTCGCATTGGTCTTATTAACGGCCAACAGTTGGTTGACCTGTTGACTGAGCACTGGGCTTCCATTCCCTTAGAATTCCAAGAAAGGCTAGGATTGAAGCCGGGATTAGTGTGGCTGGGATGATTGTCTGCCGTCTGCGCGTTCGAGCTAAAGAACACGGTCTTAGGTCGAGCGAAGAGTGCCGACAGCGCGGAGACTCCGGGAGCTCCAAGCATTCCGCAAGCTCGAAAACAGGGACTCTCGAGACTTCTGGGGAATCAACCCAGGATCGGCGATTCGGGCCGCTTGGGAGTCAACTCCGGCATATCCGAGCGACAACGAGGCACCCTTGGCGGGGTCCCGTGGTTACTATCTCTCCCCAAGCTCATTGAGGCGTGCCTTCAACCTGTGCGCCACATTTGGCATAACAGGTATGGTGTAAATTCGTACTACTGGCTTTCAGTAAATTCTCCTGATGTGAGGAAAGATATTCCGGTAATCGAGACGTTCTGTTTCTCAACCTCAGCCACCTCACCTTCGAGAACGTGTGTGAACCCGTCATGTCTTTCCAATTGGAGTTCAACCCAAATCGTATCTCCCTGGCATAATCCATGCTTCTCGTCCCAGAATTCGAGATCGTAAGTCAATGTCTTATATACATCGTCCCCCCAAACCGGTTTTTGGAGAAAGAAGTCGCGGCTACTGACTATGCGCAACTGCCTTGTTGTGTCGTCAACAGTCACTGCGACTCGCCTGGTCAGGCGAGTGACAAGATAGCGCTTAGCGACTGAAATTGACTTTGTGATTTCAGTTACCCGCACGAATCCGTCCTCCATGGGCGTAATCCCCCATCCTCCGTCGGCGTACTTTTCGATGAAACCGAGGGGGGTGCCCGCAGGAGTTGCAATCGCTCCGTGGGTTTGCCTGTCGTCAATCCACTCCACTTCAGGAACAGCGTCGGGATTGCGTTTTTGAGAGCCTTTGGGCAGGTACGTGAGTGTGCGGATGCAATACTGCACCGCTGGATCATCAGACTCCCGAAGTTTGTTGTACGCATCGCGCAGCCATTGACTGACAAATTCGTCGTCCTTGATATTGAGATTGTGCTGGATCGCCTCTTCGAGGGCGCTGCGGCGGGTTCTATGTTCCTTGAAAAGCCAGTCCAGATACCACCGTATTGAGAGCTCTTTGGCGGTGTCGCCGGCCCCGCGAACGGTAATGCGGGGGTGAAACAACGCCTCCGAGACTTTGCGCTCAACTCGTTCTGAAACGATGTCACGCCTGGAGGGAAAGAAGACGCACCACAAGGCGCAGAGGAGTTCTCTGTGAATCGACGGTGATATATACCGCCAGGGGCTCTGTCCTTTTCCTGATTCCCCTATTGCCCAATACCTCAGCGTCTCGAACGTATCTTCCGTACCTACCTTGTCCAGATAGGCGTTAATCGAACGGAAATGTCCTCGCCCTTTCTCATTGACGTTGTATCCATAAAATTCGACGGCATCTTCGAATGCTCTTGTGAGATATTCGGCCGACGCCCTGTCGCAGTGGCGCAAGTCGCGATAGAGTCTGTTAAGCGCGTGGGTAGGCTCCGGGGCGGCGGCGGCGTTAGTTATGAGCGCCTTTAACCCCCTCTCAATGGCCAGGTGTGCAATGGGTATGCGATTCGTCAGTTGCACAAGGTTCGTCTCAGCGATCATATCTGGACGAATCGGAGCTGAGTCGAGGATGTCTATAACGTCCTTGATCGAGTGCTGAATTTTGTATCTTTCCATTGTGTCCATGCCGTTCTGCCTCTACTGGATTAAGCGATAACCCAAAGAGGGTGTCTCCTTGCGGTTCTTATACATATCACGAACCGAGAGTCACCAATCTCGCCAGTCGATTGTATCGTCGGGGGATTCGCCTTCAGAAATAAAGACGCCGCTCAGCGCCTCTTCCCTTACTTTTTCGCAGCTGACGGTGGCTTCAGAGGCGAGAATGAACGGGCCAATAGCCGGGTGAGGAGTGCGGTAATGGCCGTCGTCGGGATCTTCGTACTCGATGCGCCAGGCCAGGCGACCCTTGCCGTCAGTCCCGCAGGCCAGACTAATCCCGTTAAGGTCGTACCTCAGAAAGTCGAAACTCCGTGGAGGAAACACGCTGAGGTCGGGCCACTGGACGAATGCACTCTGCCGATTATTGTGCAGGGGAGGCTGTGCGTTCACCCCTAGAGACACGTCCACGACGAACAGGGGGATGTCATGCTTTTCCGCATACTCGAAGGGCCTGTCGGAGAGGTGCTTTCGCTTTATCTCGATGAGGGCTACTGGATTTCCATCGTCATCGAGAAGCACTATGTCGATCCGGGCCGTCCGCCCGGGGGTCCACCACTCCTCTTTCACGTCCCGAGCATCTCGCAGTAGCTTGTACAGATGGGGCTGGTCGCAGGATTCGCAGAACCAGAGAACACCGTGGCATGAAGGTATGACGGGGACAGCCTCTCCACTGATATTTATCGGCGGACAGAAGTGATCAGGTTTCGCATCGCGTCCCTCCATTGCGCAGATGAAACATCCCGACAACTGGTCCTCGAGGAACCCGACCCAAGCGCGTTTCGACTCTCGATGTTCGGAAGACTCACCTCGTCCTTCAGGGCAGTAAGCCTCACATGGAATGTGGGCGAATGAGGATTGCTTGCGCGAAGGAAACCTGGGGTATAGGAGGCAGTCCTGGTGGTATGTTCTGGGAATGCCCTTGTAGCGTCCTCCGCGAGCAGCGCCATCAATGTGAACTTCCCGTTCGTGTTCTGGATCATAGGCCGAGCGTATTGTGTCGCGCATAAATATCTCCTGACATTCCCGAATGCAGCACGTGCATGGAACGTCTGTGCTAGTGGGTATTGTATCGTAGGTGCGCGAGTTAGGGCTACGGGAAATCCACTCCGTAGCTCCAGCGACTCCGGGAGAGAGGAAAATATCGCTTGACAATAGGCTGTTACTGTTCATATGATGAACAGTAACATAAGGAAGAGGGATTGAAAATGAAATTTCAGATCCGCGGCAGGAAGCACCCGATAACCGAGGAGAAAGTTTATGAGAGGACCGCGGGTGTCGCTCCCGCGCCTACAGACAGTCGGAACAAATACTTCGTCCGGCTCCACGAAAAAGAATATCCCATCAAGCAGGTCTTGGAACTGGTCATAAACCGTCCGGTGGCCGAGTTCACGGCACATACCGCGTACAGGGTTCTGACGAAGCTTGGCTTTGAGGTCTATGAGCGCTCCGAGTCGCGGACGACATTCGCCGGTGTACCCGGTAATAATGGCGACGCGGTAAATCTGCTGGTTACCTTCGAGGAGGATGAGGATGGCTGGGTAGTGGTGAGTTGCCCGTCACTTCCAGGGTGCCACAGTCAGGGTCGAACGAAGCAAGAGGCGTCGGAGAACATACAGGAGGCCATCAGGGGCTACCTGGCGAGTATGCGTGAGCGTGAGGAGCCGATGCCCTCTTCGACCGACTACGCCGTATTTCAGGTGAATGTGTAATGGCTCGCCTTCCCGTCATATCGGGAGACGATTTCGTCAAGGCGATCGCCAGAATTGGGTTCGCCTGGGATCGCACGAAGGGAAGCCACATGATACTGGTGGGTCCTGGGGGCCAGAGGCTCTCAGTGCCCAGGCACAGGGAGCTGGGCCGAGGCCTGTTGAGAGCGCTGATCCGCGATGCCGGCCTGACCAGGAGAGAGTTCATAGAACTGGTCAGATAGCCTACCTGCGTTCCCTTTAGGGGCACGACTGGCAATACAAATGGGCGGGAGCCCTGGGTGCGATGCGGATTCAGATTGGCTCGGCGTCAGTCCAAAATAGACTGATGGGGCAGGTCTCGCGCCGTTTGTGGGGAATTGGTAATCCTATCAACAGTGAAACTTAAACCAGTCCAAGATATTTGAGTGATTAGACCGGATATGACCGGAATTTTGATACGGAGGAAATATATGTCCAGCGACGATCATCACGCCGACCGATCCCGGCAGCATAATGAGAGGCTTCAAGAGTACATTGAGACTCAGGCGGTTGCGCGCGCGAAGTTCAAGCGCCTGGCAGATGAATACGAGGAAGCGGTCCAGGCGATAATTGACTCAGGCGCTCTCACGATTGCTGCCACAACGGAACAATCACGCAAGGCTGGTACAACTTCAATGTCCATACCGATAAGGAATGGGATCCGTCAAAAGAGGGCATGAACGTTGGACTGACGGGAGGAGCGCTGGGCATAGTGGCTGCGCTTGGAGCTCCTGTCACCAGCGTGGACGCTGGTCGGGATATTCGGCACCGCCTCGACGGGGGCTGCCATCGGCGGTCTGTCAGGAGCTGCGGCCAGCGGAGCCACGGCGGCGTGGTTCGGAAGTGGTTCGCTGGCGACGGGTGGATTGGGAATGGTAGCTGCGCCGTTTGCTCTCACGGGCATCGGCGCGGCAGCCGGCTTGTCTGTACTGGCCGCATCGTTGTTTTTCGCCAACATGAGCAGGAGACGCAGGGATAATCAGAACGAAGAGATCGAACGTGTGATGGAAGTAGCCGAGGAGCGCATGGCCGCCAACCAGGAGTGGTTGTCGAAGCACGGGGAGGCAGCGTCGGGGATACAGAAGAGGCTCATCAGGACAACCGCGGTGCTCGAGTACATTTCCGGCGCATCGAATGACGCCAAACCGGACCAGGCTGTCTCGGATGTCGGGCAGGCGCTGCTCGATGCAGAGCGACTGATTCGGGAAATGGACGAAGATCCCATACCCCACGAAAGCGCATATCTCGTAAAACCCGGAGTGGTAACCACGATCTCTCGCATAGAAGCGACCAGAGACAGTTTGCACATCGTGTGGGAGGACCCCGACGATGGTCAGACCGAAATTTCAGAGTACCGGTTCAAATATTCACAGGGGTTCTGGGGTCGAGATGAGGAGACGCTAAATGTATGCGAGCCTGAAGTAACGATCAGCGACCTGGAATCCGGCAATAAATACTCCTTTACCATAACCGCCATCAACACGGTCGGAGAGGGCGAAGAATCGGAAGAGTTCGAGGCAGCCACCACTTAATGACTATCTCAAAAGTCCCTTCTCCCCTGGCGGGAGAAGGTTAGGATGAGGGGGATTGTATCTGTCACCCTCACCTCAATCCTCTCCCTCAGGGCTGACAGGGGTATGTAAAGTCGAAGGACAGGTATGAGGAGTTGGAAAGCGCGTGGCATTGTGGCATCTTTTTGGTACCAAACAGAAAGGTTGCCACAGATTCGCCATGCGCCTCCCGCCCGAATGTTACCAGATCGCTCAGACCATACAATACCATCTGCCGCACCTCAGAGAGTCTCAGTCGCTGGGTCTGACCCTGTGGGTGTACGGCACTATTGTCATGGGCAGCGCTTGTCAGAACGCAGTTTCGACAGCGCTTTCGTTCATGGGCAGCTTCGACACCATGCGCCAGTATCTCAGACAGTGGTTGTACGACGGTCAGCACAGGCCCAGACCGACAGCGACACAGATCGACGTGGAGTCGTGCTTCGCTCCGCTGTTGAGATGGGTGCTGTGTCTGTGGAAGTCGGACAGACTGGCGCTGGCAATAGACCCGACGATGAAGGGAGACCAGCTCAACTCGATAGTCATAAGCGTGGTCTATCGAAGTTGTGCTATTCCGGTGGCCTGGCACGTGCTGGCTGCGAACAGACCGGGCGAGTGGATAGCGCCCACAATGAGGCTGCTCGATCTGCTGGCCGATGCGGTGCCCAACCATATGAGTGTGTTGGTGATGTGCGACAGAGGACTGAGGAGTCCGAGACTGTGGAAGAAGATATGCTCTGTGGGCTTCCATCCGTACGTCAGACAGTCGATCAACACCGTGTTCTGTCCGCAGGGAGGCACCCGCATCAGAGCGCGTCATCTGGTTCCAGGACCCAATCACGCATATGTCGGCTACGGCACGGCGTTCAGGGCCACCTCCAAGCGTCGTCTGGGAACGATGATCGTGGTGTGGGTGGACGGAGCGGACGAGCCGTGGCTGGTGATGACCGACCTGGCTGTGGACGCCGCCGGAGTGTGCTGGTACGCACTTCGGTTCTGGATAGAACTGGGCTTCAGAGCGCTCAAAAGTCTGGGCTGGCAGTGGAACAAGACTCGAAGGATAGACCCTCAGCGGGTGAGTCGACACTGGTTGGTGTTGTCGGTGGCGACACTGCTGACGATGGCGTACGGTAGCCGAGTCGAGGATGCCGCCGATCTGGGGCGAGAGCCGGGCAACCTCAGAGCGCCGCCGAAGTGTCTATCGCCGACTCATCGCAGCGCCCACAGCAGTCCTGGTCGGAGCGTCAGTGTGCTGAGACTCGGCACGGCCTGGCTGAGACGGCTTCTTAACAGGGGTAGAGTATGGAAGAGAGTGTGGCTGCTTCCCGAAGAATGGCCCAAACCACCACCCGGAATGAAGATCATTCAACATACACCACCATGAGCAACAGATACATACCCCTCTCAGCCCATCAAGGGAGAGGAAGCCAGAATAGATGTTTTGAGATAGTTTCTTAGTAGTGTACGAGAGGGCGCCTGAACCGAGGATAGTAAGTGTGGGCCCAGACATCTTGGGAACTATTCGGGATGATGTGAGTGGGTTGCACTTGTACGGGTTCTACACATACTCCCATAACATGGCATGCGAACCGCGTTCCGGCCGGCCATTGGCGCCCTCGCCCACCTTCTGACACATAACCTATCAAGTGAGCATAATGGTCAGCGCGACAATTAGAACCCCGATACCTGTGAATGCACTGACGGATGAGTGAACAGCAAGAAATAAAGGCGGCTCAGAGAGCTTGGGCGGCGTCTCGCGGCATAGCCATTGATTCGAGAGATTATGCGCTCAATGCGCGGGACAACCTGCTCAGTCCGCTCTCTGCGCCTTCCCGTTCGTCTTTTGAAAGAGGAGCGGGCTCCGAGCTGAGTGGGCATATGAAAGCGCTCCACTCCTCCTCCGCTCTGGCAGTTAACTTCTTCGAGTACTGGACGGGCAGGGACAAAGCCCCGCTGCTGACGGCGCTCGGCGCCGCGGCCAGCTGTGCGGCAACCCTTGAATTCGAGGCACGGTTCCCGACCGGCCTGGGAGGAACGCCGCCGCATCTCGACGTCGCCAGGACGCTGGACTCAGGTTTCGTCATTGTGCAACCGAATCGAAATTCACCGAGTATCTTACGCGTTCGACCAGGGGTAAGGGTGAATTTGCGCACAGCTACTTTCAGTCCCCGGTCGGTCTTTGGGCGCAGATGGATATGCCGAAGTGCGAGGCGCTGGCTAGAGAATTGTACGAGGACAGGCACAGGTTCGAGTATCTCGACCCCGGGCAACTCCTGAAGCACGCGCTGGGTCTGGCGACGCAGCTTGGCGAAAGCTTCAGTCTCCATTACCTGTATTACGCCTCACCTGGTAAGAGAGGCGAGGCGCACAGGAGAGAGGTTGAGTACTTCGCCGGCATGGTTGGGACTGAGATACGTTTCAATTCACTTACCTACCAGCAGCTCTACAGCAGGATTCGGGCATCCAAACAGGCTGAACCGGAATATGTGGACTATCTGGGAGGCCGGTACTTTTCGGCGCCTTCATAGACCACGGCAGTTTCCCGCCTCACAGAGAGCGTCCCCCAATACATTTACTTTGACAACGTATTTCACGACAGACATAGGCAGGATCGATACGAGGCATGACAGACAAAATCAATAACGAGCTGGACTTCTCGCGCTGGCTCGCCGATAACATAGGCGTCCTGAATGAGCAGGTGATATGGGACATCGATCCCCAGTCCGTACGTCGAGAGGAGAGCGCGTCGGATGGCTCGCTTCGCGTTGATCTCTTTTGCGAGGCAACCAAGCCGGAAGGCGGGGAAAGGTTCAACGTAATAATAGAGAACCAGCTCCGCACGACCGACAACGATCACCTGGCGCGAATAATGGAATATACCGCCGCCTTCGATGCCAGGGGAGTGGTGTGGATTGCCGAGAACCATAAGCGCATCCATGACCGGGTCTTCCGCTGGCTGAACGACAATGCCGGAATAGACGCCTATTTGATTAGGCTGGACAGGACCGCCGCCCCTCACCTTGAGCCGGTTGTCTATCCGGGTATGCCGAAGAATGCGGAAGCGCCACCGCTGACCGTGTCAAGGAGCGCCTCCGGCTGGAGAGCGCTGGCCCGAGGTTGGTTCGACCGTGTTCTGCCGAAGGTAGCCGCCCGGTGTGAGCATCTCGGTGTATGGCAGACGCAGACCGTGAGAGACCTGAAATCGCCTATTCAAAACCTGATGTGGTGCCAGCAGCCCGTCGTACACGGCGACAGTCGCGTCAGCGAGTACATCTCCTGGTACATCGAACTTCACTCCGGATTTGTGAGACTCGGCATATATGTCCCCGGGAGTCCACGAGACAAGTCTCATTACTATTTCAACTCCCTTTCGGAGCGTAAAGCGAAGATGGACAGGGCATTTGGAGAGCCACTGGAGACGCGAATATACCGGGGCGGTTTCAAGCATATCGTCTGGGAGCCCCACGAGGGTGTGGGCTATGAATGCGCCGACGAAGTCTCTCTACAGTACGAGGCAGCAGGGCCTTTGCAAAGTCTAAGAAAGGGGTAGGATATGACGGGATGGAGGTGAGTGATGGAACACTTGTCAACGCTGCCGGAAGAATTCAGCCTGCTCAGAAGGCAACTGGGAGAGATCACGGACCAACGATACAGTCGTGGCAGGGTACATCCACTGGATGGAGTATTGGCGCTGACGATTCTAGCTCTGATGTGTGGTCAACGCTCATTGAGCGCGATTTACAGATTCGGCGACACTTATCCGACCTTGATGGGCGCATTGGGGTTGAGACGCAGTCCATCGGTGGCTACGCTGTCGAGGCTGCTGCGAATGGTGTCGGTGTCCGAAGTGCGTGAGGCGTTGTTGAGATTTGTGATGGAACTGTCAGAGTTGCGCGGGAACAAGGTTTTAGTGGCGGCGATGGACGGAAAGACAGTGAGAGGGGTTTGGGAGAACGGAGAACAACTGAGGACACTGCACATATTCAGTTGTGAGGGCCTGGTCGCGCTCGACCGGATGAAGATAGGCTCCCACCCAGAAGAACCCGGGGCGGCCCTTATGTGGGTGAAGCGGGTGTCGAGCCGTTTCGAGGGTCTGGGCGTGCTGACCGGCGACGCGCTGTACGCGAACGCTGACTTAGCCGAGGCTATCTTGGCCGAGGGCAAGGACTACATGGTCAAGTTCAAAAAAACCAGCCCGAACTCCACGAGGACGTAGAACTGCTCTTCTCTGAGCCGACCGAACCCGACATGGAGTTGACCAATAAGGGCCACGGGAGACTTGAGAATAGAAAGGTGTGGGTATCAGAGCAACTCGCGGGTTTACAGCGATTTTCCTGGACTGTCGAGCGCTATCAAGATCGCAAAGCGAGTCAAGCGCCTCAAGGACGGGAGCGTGGCGGAAAGCGTCCAGTACGCTGTGAGCAGCCTGTCCAATCTCACGCCTTTCAGAGCGCTGTCGTTGGTGCGGGGACACTGGGGCGTCGAAAACAGTCTGTTTCATGTCAAAGATGACAGCTTTGGAGAAGACCGACACGTTATGCGCCAACATAGCAGCGGCGAGATACTCAGCCTGCTTCGGAACGCGGCGGTGAGCCTGCTCAGGGGAATGTGCTCATTGTGGTCGGCGAAGGAACCGCTCACCGGCAGAGCTCAAAGACTCTGCGCACAGCCTTCTGTAGCGCTCAACCAATACTGACTTTGCAAAGGCCCTGACGAGGCAGAGGCCATCGCGTATGACATGGCGAGACTCGTGGAGGCGACGAAGGATGCCATCGCCGGCCTGAGTCCATACCAGGAGGCCAGCTCTGGCTGACAGGGCGTTTACCCGCCCTGCCATTAAGGTCCAGGCGCCGGTATCCTCAACTTCCTGACGATCAGCCACTCGCCATTTCCTCACCGAGTGAGGCACGACAGGTTGTCAGAGGCGAAGGCGAATCCCTCGAAGTCGCAAGACTCGTCAGTGCAACGAGACAATCGCACAGCGTTAACTGAGGAATTGTCCTTGACACCAGACACCCTTTTGCAGCTCGCGGAGTGGATAGATACTGTTTCTATAGCATTCTCCAAGGATAATCCCGTTTCTTTCGAGACCTGTGAGAAGCACATAGAGATTGTCAGAAGGGCTTTCAACTGGTCTGCATGATCCCGAGAATCAAAAGGCTTGGCCTCCTCGACCACCGCCTTCCATACGACGCGCAGATCGGGGGAACTGGAACCATCCGGGGCTTGCTTCCGTTGCCCCGCCTCACATGGATCATCGGCAGTCCGGAGTCGAGTGACAGATCCCGGACCTCCAGCGCCAAGCCCTCGAACACCCTGAGTCCGGCCCGCCATTGGACCAGAAACAGAAGACGCGCTCTCGAATTCGGGGCCGCGCGTATCAGCGCGTTCACCTCGTCGGCCTCGAGGTACTCGGACAGAGGCTCGGGACGACGGTTCGGATCGTGTCTCTTCATCTACTGTCCCCTGGGCGGCGGTCTGCTGTGTGGTCATGGGGTAATTCCGAGGCCGAATAGTTATGAGTGGATGATCCTTCTGAACCCATGTGAATAGTAAGGCTGGATCTTTGGCTTGAAAATACACCGCCTGCAAATATAACCTGAATACAAGGAGAAAAAAGCTATGCTGACAAGCCTTATCATTAGGGACTTCCGTAACTTCCGATACGTCATCCTAGGAGCCTGTCCGAGTATAGGTGATTGATTATGGGGTATGGCCCAGGCAGTGGATGGCGACAACTATTTTTGCCGCTCGTAGAGTCAGGCGTCCGGATTGTTTCTCGAACATCGTGCCGTTCATCACCTCAGACGGGTTACTTGCGCTTGCGGCGGATCGTTTCAGCCGCACTCCGGGATACGGCCTGACCCCAGACCTGAACAGCTTCAGAAGGTTATGGCCCATGCAGATCAGTAGCCACTCGCCGTTCACCTTGTCCAGACCCCGCAGCAAGAACTGCCGAAAGCCCCGACACTGCTTGACCTGTCCGAATACAGGTTCCACCGTTCCCATCCGCAAGGCGTAACGCTCTCTGCCACGCTTCGTCCGCAACTTGCGTCGCATCCGGTCTCTGGCCGACAGATCTCGGGGTATTCGACCCCGGGGAGCGGGCGGCGTTATCCTGCCGTGGCGCGTCTTCTCAGGAGCTATGAACGGCTCCACTCCCAAGGCGTGAATGTTCTCAACCGCCTCTGCCGAGTAGTAGCCCGCGTCTGCGGATAACTCACGGGGAACTGCGCCTGAGTTGGCTATGGTCTCCTCCATCATGACTGCCGCCTGACGCTTGTCCGAGGACTGGTTGGTCGCGCGCGCCGCCACTATCACCTGGCTTCCGATGTCCACCACCGCCTGGCAGTTGTAGGCTTGAACGAATGCCCGACCTCCGGGGGCGGGCATGATACGCGATTCGGCGTCGGTGAAATTGCGCTGCGCCCTCTCGTCTGGAACACCCGGATGCTTACGACCCGCAGTCTCCGCCCGCTCCGCATCAGTCCGAGCCTCCGCTTCCAGCGCCGCCATAGCCTCACGTATCTTCCTCAATCGACCTTCGCGAAAGGACAACTCTGTCGGCAACTCGTCTCCCCGCTTGTCCCCGCCGTATCGCCGGTCTTCCTCTACATCCATCTCCTCTGCCCTGCGCAGCAACTCCTCCACCTCAGCTTCTAACTGAGCCGACTTCTCCTTCATGCGTCCGTAACTCATCGCCTTATGCTTCGATGCGTTCGCCTTGACCTTCGTCCCGTCCAACGACACGTGTCCCAGCTTGACCAGACCCGCCCGCTGGCACAGAACCAGCACCTGCAGGAAAAGCTCGGATAGATCAGACAGGTGATCCTTGCGAAAGTCGGATATGGTGCGAAAGTCCGGCGTGTTGTTGGCCGAAAGTACCCGAAACGCGATGTCCTCGCACAGACGCTGGGCGATGCGGTGCGAGGAGGCAACCCCGATACAGTAGCTATAGAGCAATACCTTGACCATCATCCGAGGATGGTAGGGTGGGCCGCCTCGACTCTCCCGCTCGTACACAGACGTGATCGCGGACAGGTCCAGATGATCCACGATGTCGGAGATGAAGTACGACAGGTGGTCCGGAGGCAGCCACTCCTGCATCGCCACCGGAAGCAGAAACTGCTGGTTCGGATCGTGGGAGCGGTAGGTCTTGCTCATCGATGGCTCCACATGCTTGGCTGTCCCACCATCATACCCACAATAGCTCGCCAACGGTATTACTCGGACACGCTCCTAGAATGATTCTGTGAAGTAGGTCCTTGCGCTACCACTTCGGCACCACCGGTTGCCCCCTGCACTGACGTGAGCTTCAGTGCAGGGACCAGCGCCCAGGCATGCGGGACTTTTATACAATCTCTTCGTAGATCTCCGTCTCATGCGTGGATGCCAGCACAGGGTAGATTCTTTCGAAGATCTCAGTTATTGATCGCGTGGCACGAACCTCATTACGTGAAGCATCATAGGCCGTTACGGAATCCCAACGTTGAACAGTGACCATCGTCCCGTGGAGACCAAGTACCTTTCGGTACACGCTCAGAGGAGGGAAGCCGGCCTCAACCGTGGCCCTCTGAAGTTCCCTGAGGTGTTGCTGAAGTCCTCCCCCGCCAGGTTTTGGAGTGTAGGTTCGTCGAACGATAATCAAGAGCGTCTCCTTTGTGGTTTGAGTCGGTTGCAGATCGACTCGGTCAATCTCCAACCGGGGCAGACGAGCCCTTCTTCTGATCAAGAGCGACGGTTCAGTTGTACCATCAACCTCGATCACTGGCAATGGGATCGTTTGCCGATTGTCGCCACGGACATCGATATTGATTTGGAAGAGGGACACCTGCCTCTCGGTCCGGTTCTGACGGAGTGATCCTTCGTCCGGGATCCGGCCTCCCGTTTCGACGGGGAACCGTATCTTCTAACCAGATGATATGAATAACTGACCTTACGCAGTTGAGAGAGATTTCGTAGCTGAGCTGGCTCATTCTCGTTTAGGAATTCATAGCTAAGTGCGTAACATCAGTGAATAACGTTTCAGCGTTGGGGGTGGTTGACAATGGCTATCTGCTAGGGGGAGCACAGCGGGATGGGACAAAAGTCCCCACTCTGTTGCATCACTCCGGCATACACTCAGCCAATCGTTCCATTCAATGTCATGTATTTTCCACACCGTATGAATCTTGCCTACCCTTTGGGTCGAATGAGCTCTTGCAGAAATCAGCAGACGATCCGGCCTTCAACCGCGACACTAAGAAAGTCGGGGCACCAACGCCGTACAGCTTAGTTCCGGCTCCTACATGCGGAGGCCAGTAACTTGATTGCTGTAACATCTTCCAGAGGCCGAAATTCTGCCCGGGACAACACGTCGGCAGAAAGGTCTACATGAATCAGAGGACTCTTATTTGAAGGGCATCCCGTCAAAGCATCCTAATTCCGCCATTACTATATGCAGTCGTACTTTCTCAGGAGAGCATGGTTTGCAAGGACTGGATGCCATCTGGAAAATATCGGTTAACTACTGAGCTCGACTTTGTACATTCAAGCTGCATAGGTCAGCGAATCCATGAATCTGTTGAACAGCGGAATCGGGATTTTCACGATATCGGGTTTCTGCGACGACATGCAAAAAGTCTCAGAAGCAAACCACAGATGGCGACGCGTCAAGGCTATGGCGTCAATGAATGTCGGCTCAGATTTGACGTACCAAGCCGCTTTGCGTGGATTCGACAGTTGTCGGTCTCCCAACAGGTGGGCTGCGAGAGTTACCCAGGAGAACAGTCCCAACAGCACAGGAGTGGTCCGGGCTATAGCGCGATCAGACCACTGGCGTTGAGTCTCCACTCCCAGGTGAGCGCGCGCCTCCTGAAAGATCACCTCTACCTGCCAACGCAGCACGAACCATTCGATGATCTGGGCCGGACTGATTGCGGGTTCGGTACACAGCAGCGCCTGGGAGTCGAACCGGTGTAGGGGGTCTCGAATGAGGATCCAGCGAATGGGCACAGGCGGCTTGCCGGTGTGATACCAGAGCGCTGTTTGAAAGACGATCTCCATCGTGCAGATGGCGCCGTCGTACTAGGCCACACACATCGTGATCCAGCGCGTATCGGAGCGGTCGAGAATCTCCTTCAGTGTGGGCAATCGCTCTCCTTTGAGGCGCGGACGACCCATCTGTCCGGGCTGACGAGGTGGGGCCGGTTCATAGAGCGCGGCATCGAGCCGCAGTCTAGTAATGAAGGTGACCGGGCTAGTCATGGACTAGCAGAAGTGGAGCGGATCGAGGGCAACGTAGCTGCTGTCGGCGACCACCACCACAGAGCGGTTGGGCAGCCAGAGCCGCAGTTGGAGTATCATCTGGCGCGCCCAGTCGGTAATCTTCTTGTGGCGTTTACCTATCTTCTGATGGTAGCGTTCGGAGGGAGCGAGCGCGTTCAGGACAGGGAGCGCCCAGGTGCGATGCGCCCAGGTGCGATGCGCCCAGGGAATGGCCGCGAGCCACATCAGGCTTATCCATCGCAGTCCGCGGGCCTTGACCAGATGACTGTCGCTGGAACGCGCCGCGTCTCGGTAGATGCCATTGGCGCTGATGCGACTGCCCCGTCGCCGCTCAATCGTCTCGTCTATACCGAACGCCAGGGGTTCGTCGTCTTGTGCAAGATACCGGATGAGTAGCGACAGCAGAACTCGGCTCAGTTGAAGAGGAGAGAAGACGGCGCGGTTGAGGACGTGGCGGTACTTTGCGAAGCCGGAGTCGTTGCTGAGTCCCATGACACGGAGCGCTGAGGCAATGGTTCGCTTGCGTGGAGCGAGAATGGCGCCGACGAGTAGAACCTGAACCTTCATCCAGGTTCTTTGCTGAAATAGAGTTGAGAAAGGTTGAAGTATAGGTAAAATGGCGTTTGGCAGAGCCTGCCCCGTAGTTGATACGGGGGTGAACATGGCCGGACCTTTCGTCGTGGCTTGGTCTGGTTAGCTTACCCTGCTTTCATATTCTGTCTAAGTTTTGTACAAAGCATCCGTATGCCCTTTCCGGGCCGTGCAGAGGCGACTAACTATATCGCCTTGTGATGCCGTGTAAGATTATAGGGAGGCGTGTCGTCGTACAGAGACCGGAGTTGGCATTGGCGCTTATTGCCCGGTACAAAGCATGGTCCGGGAGTCTTACGACGGCATCATTGGTGACGCTCCGATCAGGGCAGGCTCCCGTTTGAAAGATTGTGCGAAGTCGATGATTCCCTGCGGCGGCACGCCTACTCGATAGTAGCGGAGGGCGCGATGGAAAGGCACGAGACAAGTTCAGGACGAAAGAAAGTTAAGAGAGATCAAACGAGGGATTTGCCGCAGGAGTTGTCGCGGGTGAACCTGAACGCTGCGGGGATAGATGTGGGAGCGAGCAGCCATTTCGTGGCGGTCTCCGAAGGGCGCTCCGAGCGGCCAGTGCGTGAGTTCGAGGCGCACACTGCGGAGTTGTACCGGATGGCAGACTGGCTGGTTGAGTGCGGAGTGGAGACGGTGGCGATGGAGTCGACCGGTGTGTACTGGATACCGCTGTTCGGGGTACTGGAGGAGCGTGGGCTGGAGGTGCTATTGGTGGACCCGAGGCGTCTCAAGAGCGTGCCCGGTCGCAAGACCGACGTGCAGGACTGTCAGTGGCTACAGCAGTTGCACACCTACGGTCTGCTGTCGGGAGCGTTCAGACCTGAGGCGGAGATAAGAAGCCTTCGGAGCTATCTGCGTCAGCGAGCGATGCTGGTGGAGTATGCGTCTCACCATATCCAGCATATGCAGAAGGCGCTGACGCAGATGAACATAAAGCTTCAGCACGTCATGAGCAATATCACCGGCAAGACGGGTATGCGGATCATTGAGGCGATAGTAAGAGGCGAGCGCGATCCGCGCGAACTGGCGCGGTTCAGACATCCTACGATGAAGGCGGATGAGAAGGAGATAGCGAAGTCGCTGCGCGGTCACTGGAGGGAGGAGCACATCTTCGAGTTGACCCAGGCGTTAGAGCTATACAGAGAGTACCAGCGCAAGATAGAAGAGTGCGACCGACAGATAGAGTTGCAGCTTGGAAGGTTCGATGACCGCAGCGACGGTGGCACACTTGCCAACAGGCGCGGCGCGAATCCTCATCAGGGCAACGCGCCGCGCTTCGACGTTAGAACACACCTGTACAGGATGATTGGGGTGGACCTGACAGAGATAGACGGGGTGGAGGCGTACACGGCGCTGAAAGTGGTGAGTGAGATAGGAACGGACATGAGTCGCTGGCCTACTGTGAAACACTTTGCCTCCTGGCTGGGGTTGAGTCCGAATAATAAGGTAAGCGGCGGCAGGGTGATGAGTTCACGGACGAATCCGAGCGCGAACAGGGCTGCGGCCGCGCTGCGCCTTGCCGCCAATGCGCTGCATCGCTCCGACAGCGCGCTAGGGGCGTTCCTTCGCAGGAAGAAGGCTCAACTCGGAGCGCCTAAGGCGATAACGGCGACAGCGCATAAGCTGGCTCGGATCATCTACTCAATGCTCAAGTATGGTCAGAAGTACGTGGATGCAGGCGCAGAGTACTATGAAAGACAGTACCGCCAGCGAGCGCTGAGCAACGCGAAGAGGAGGCCTGCTCAGCTCGGCTACAAGCTGGTGCCGATGGTTAATAGTCAACAGGAGTCGCCGCCGGGCATAACTCCAGAACCGGGGGCGGCACTCGCATGACAAGCTAAGTTAGTCGATAGGCGAGGTCAAGGACGGGCGAATATTGGACCACCGGGGCGGCGCCATCATGTGTCTGTCTCAAAAGTCGGTCCAGTTAGGGATGGTGCAAACGGTCGAGAAGACACTGGACTGGGAACGTGAAAGATGCCCCTCCGAGAGTTGAACCTAGAGCAGGGCTGGTTATTGTCACCAAATCTCGACGAACTTTTCCCCTTGATAGCGTTAGAGCCTGGGGCAGTGGATATGATCTGTTAGGCCGAATTCTAGCTCGGATACTTGCTGAACATGATGAAGCCGTTATTGTCGGGTGTATTGCAGCCCGCAAGGGCAGTTTCTGCCCGCACCGTCACCTGCCGTGGACCTGCTGTCCCCCGGAGCTGCTGAATGCTGTCGGCGTAGAGGACGGCGCGGTTGCGCCCCGTTCCATTATTTCCGCCACTCGAAAGGAAGGGATGCGGCCCTTCGACCCTGATGTCGTCGGCATAGAAGTCGTGGGCCTCCCCCCACTTGACACCGTGCCACTGGAAGCCCTCCAGGAATTGCTGCGTGAACGTGAGGTAGCCGTCGTACGGGTTGAATATATCAACATCCTCGGGACCCAGCCCAGAACCCTCCCACATCTTCCGCGCGAGACTGGCGACCGCCTCCTGATGCTCCTCCAGAGTCGCCATGGCGCTCCTGCCCCTGCTGTTTTGCTGTGCATGGTTAAGGACATAGACCGGCTTTTGCCTCAGGTCCCTGGCACGCTCAGCAGTGGTGAAGATGAAGGCCGCGCAGGTATTGACCGGCCTGTCGCAGTCGTAGATCATCAGCGGTTCCTCGATCACGCGCCCGTTCAAGTAGTCCTCAACTGTGAGCTGATAGGGTTCGTGCAGAGCGTAGAAACCCCAGGGTGTCATCAGGCCGTTTCTGCGCAGGTTCAAACAGAGAGGAGCCAGCCCGTCGTGGGACTTGCCGTACTTCTGGCAGTACTGAAGGAAGACCATCAAATTGTTGAACATTGCCCCGCTCTGATATCCCCACGGAATAGAAAAGGCGCTGTTTCCGGGGGCCTCATTACTGACATTCTGTGGATTATTGTGCCCGTACCGTCCTGAGAGGTTGACCATCGGATACCACACCAGGGCGGTCTCGCATAAACCGTCACCGACCGCCTGAGCGGCCAGGCCCATCATCGGACCGATGTAGGGCGCGTCGGACTCGAGATACTTTATGTTCTTGAAACCCAACTCCCTCTGCATCCACTCAGCCGAAGCCTTGGTCAGGCCGTCTTCGCTATCGTAGGGAGCGTCAAAATAAGGGCGGGGCGCCCAGGTCTGCTCAGCGCGGGTCTCCGGGCTGGTGATAAGCCCATCAATGTCGTCCAGCGACAGGCCGGCGTCCGCAATTGCCTTCAGACATGCCTCCTTGCTCAAGCCACCGCAACTCCTGTCAAGGGTCACTCCGTCCCAGCGTCGGTCCATGTGGGACTGACCCCAACCCACAACGGCGACCTTGCCCCGGTGCTCCCATGCTCCCATGCCTTCCCGATCTCTCATCCAACTCGTGTCGCCAACCATCTCGGCTCCCTTATCGCCACTGCGTTATCGACCGTCTCTGCGGAATCCAATTTGGCTAGGTGACCACCCGCCACTCGTGGACCAACTGGCCGGTACTCGTTTCTTCAAATATCAGTTCCACCGGCGCTCCAACGGGGACCTCGCCCGGCGGGGTACCCGGAAGGTTCGACAGGAAGTTAATGCCCGGGTCCTCGTCCAGGGTTATCACCGCAAAGTTGATGGGCTGGGCAGATCGGAACCCCCTGACGCGGGAGTCGCGTATCACGAAGTACACGTCAATGTGTCCATTGCCCTGCACCTCTTTCCACTCGAAACTGTCGGCCGATCCACATTTGTCGCACCGCTGGGTGGGCGGATAATGCAGCCGCTCACACGCGGCGCAGTTCTGCAGAACCAACCGCCGCTCGTTACAGGCGTCCCAGAAAGGCTTTGTCAGATCATTGGGAACCGGCGCAGGTCTCTCCAAGCCTGGAATCGTTGACATGGTTTTCATCTCCTGTGGATTCTTGCACACCTCTCGCTGTCGTTACCGACACAATCCGGTATGGATTACATGCAGAGTACATTCTATTTCGAAACTTACCTGCATTGCATAGTATGAGCGGATCGCAGATTGGATTCAGTTGATATTACCCAGTTGTGGACCGGCTTGACGCTTTCTTGGGATACTCGCCTATGGCTCCCCACCTATCGAGGGGTCCGCCCACTGGACGATTCCCCTCGCTCCCAAGTCATCGATCTCCTGGTCGCCGTACCCGATTTCCCGAAGCAGGGGCTTGGTGTGCTGACCAATTTGGGTGGAGGTCCGGTACAGTCCCGGGGTCAGAGAAAAGTCGACCAACCCACCATAACGGAGGTACTTTCCGATATGTGGGTGCTCCACCTCAACGCTCAGACCATTCGCCTTTGCGTGGGGATGGTCCGCATAGAACTCTCCCTCCAGAGCCTCGTCGGCCCGGACACAGCCGATGTCCGCCTCGATTAGCAACTCCTCCCATTCGGCAGCGGTACGCCCTGCGAGGATTGCCGAGATCTCAGCAACCAATGCTACGTCATTGGCATGGCGTGCCTCAGGAGTCGAGAAGCGACGATCGGCCAGGAGTTCTTCCCGTTGCGCAGTTCGGCAAAATGTTTCCCACTCGTCCTGGAATAGACAAGCCAGGAACACCCACCCTTCTCGGCAGCTGTAGAGACGGTACAGGGCATGAAGGCCATGAATCTCTTCGTCAGGCATGGCGATGGGGGGACGGTCTGCGTAGTCGTAATACTCATCGGCGTTAGTCCAGGCGTTAGCGTTGAGCATGGTGATGTGGACGGGCTGGCCTTTATCGGTGACGTCCCGCGCCCGAAGGCCCAAGACGATGCCCGTGGCCACCGCCGGTGAGGTATTCTGGTCCGGTCCCCAGTTGGACTTCATGAGCCAGCGGGTCGCCTCAACGGTCTCCTCCATATCCATGACCTGTTCCGGAGGCGGGGGCATCCCCCGGCCCATCTGTCGCATGGCGCCGCCCATGATAGCGCCGGGAATGGGATGGGCGCCCGGCCTGCGCGCGTGTTCCCCATTTTCGCCATAGGCCGCCATCCAGACATGGACCAGGCCGGGATTGATCTTCTGGCAGGTCTCCCAGTCGACCCCGAGACGCTCCGGAACGCCGAGGCGAAAGTTGTGCGAGAGCACATCGGCCCTGGCGATGAGCTTATGGATGATCTCTTTGCCCTCAGGGGTTTGAAGATCAACCTGCATGCATTCCTTGCCGGCGTAGGTCCGCGGGTCGGCCACTGCCTGTGCGGTGGACCGCCGCCCCTCATCCAATCGCCTATCTGTGGCGTCGATCTTGATCACCCGCGCCCCAAGGTCTGCCAGAAGAGAGGCGCCGTAGGGCCCGGCCTGGATTGTCGCCAGGTCCAAGATGGTAACTCCTGACAGTGGGTGGGCCGGCACACCGGCGTCAGGAGCCTCAGGCAAGCCGTCACTTGCGGATACGGACTGCGGCCGCAGGCGTCCCAGCACTTCGGCATTGTGCTGTCCTACATCAGGGGCCGGTCCGCTTGGTTCTCCCGGGGTATCCTTGAAATCCACGAGGGGTGCCAGAGTGCACATTGGTCCCACTCTGGGATCACCGATCGTTACCACTGTAGAGTTGGAGATCACCGCAGGATGATCCATGGCCTGGATGCTGTCGCGGTAGGGCTCAGCGGCGATGTTGCCGTCCTGGATGTAAATCTCCATCCATTCGTCGGCAGTCTTCTCCGCTTGCTTCTTCAGTATCTCCCGGCGCAATATCTCCCGGTTCTCCATGCTAATGGCGGGAACTTTCTCGAAACGCTCGTCCTCGAGCAGGCGGCCAAGGCTAATGGCCCTGAGGTGCCCCCGGATGTGCGGGACTCTCTGATTGGCGTGCTGGAGCCACGTACCGTCCTTGGTCCGCACCGGAACGTATCCTATGGAGGAGAGGCCCCGGTTGCCGCCGGGCCTGCCGGGAAACCGCTCCGGGTCCCTGCGCCGGAGCTGCAAATTCACCAGTCCGCCGTCACCGACATTGTTGTCGTGAGGAGAAGCCAGGGTCTGGACGATGCTGGTCTGGACCCATTGCCCACGCCCACACAGGTCCCGCACGCGGAGCGCCCCAATGATTCCGCGCACTGCAGCCTGGCTGGCGTGCCAGCCGCCGGTGTACACAGCCGAATACACCGGACCTTCCCGGTTAGGCTGTCCCTGCAGGTTGAGCATCCGGCCTGCTTTGGCCGCAACGACGCCTTCATACCCTTTTACCCGGCGGAGCGGGCCCTTTTGCCCAAAGCCCGTGATAGAGCAGTACACCAGCCCTGGGTGGATTTGCGAAAGGTCGTCATACGCCAACCCCCAGTCGGCCATGTCTCCGGGGCGGAAGGACTCCACCAGCACGTCAGCCTCACCGGCGAGCCGGATCGCTTGCTCACGGCCTTCTTCTGTCCCGAGATCCAGCTCAATGCCTTTCTTCCCCCTGTTCCATGAAATCCAGGCGGGCTGAAAACGGAAAGGGTCCCCGCCGGGAGGTTCAACCTTGATCACTTCGGCCCCGTAGTCGGCCATTACCAAGGTGCAGATGGCTCCTGGCATCCCCAAGGAGAAGTCCAGGACGATTAGGCCAGTACATGGTCCTGCCACGGTCCACCTCCGCCTTCAGTTGAATAGGCGCCGTCTCGTCAATACCTTCGGTACACAACTTTCTTTCCAGCCAGTTACAGAACATACAGGAATCGGGATTACCCAGTTGCGACCGAAGCTAGCTGGAGAGTCTGAGTATGCAGCCCACTGAAGACGCGCGTCAACCCCATTCGTAATGGACGGCGTCCTCGAATCCTTCCGTGTTTGTCCCGCTCCTTAAAATGCGCTCCGCGTGTAGGGAGCAGTTCCAAGTTGGCTTCTTGGCACACTTTATGTTGGCGATAACATCCCAATCGTCAGCGTGCTGACTCCACGATCGAGGAGGCCGCTTTGATCAGGTCTCCTGAGATGCTCTCCGAGATGCACCTCCGACATGTCGTGTCGGAGGTGCAAGGGCTTGGCTGTTAACGGGGAAGTAGTACAGCGATGGGTAATTGGGGGTAAGATTTGGTTCGCACTCGATCCGTTATGTAAAGTGCCACTTCACGTCTCAGCGACCGTAGTAGCTAACCCCGTGTGCAAGTTTTTGGATAAAGGATAGAAACAGTTGAAAGTCCAAGTCATAGCGTCTCTAATAGGGTTGCATCAAACTCCGAGGATGACGCCATGGACCTGGACGACTTCATAATAACCGTTTTCTGCATTATTGACGACACTATGAAACAGCTTTTTGGAACAATACGCCTCAGACAGAGAGGGCCTGCGCCCGCACTCTCAGACAGCGAGACGCTCACCATGGAGATAGTAGGAGAGTATCTGTCTCTGAACCAGGACAAGGCCATCTATGACTACTTCCGCAGACACTATTCGCACTTCTTCCCTGAAATGGGAAAGATACATCGCACCACATTCGTCAGACAGGCGGCCAATCTGTGGCGCGTCAAGGAGATGATATGGCAGCGTATGCTTGAACAGGTCAGATACGACCCCTCTCTGAAACTGGTTGACAGTTTCGCTGTCCCTGTCTGTCAGTTCGCTCGCGCATACAGATGCCAGCGCTTCAGGGGTGAGGCCGGCTTTGGACACGATACCGTTGCGCGCCAGACCTTCTACGGCTTTCGATTGCACGCACTGGTGGCGTGGCCGGGTGTGATAGTCAGCTTCGGCATAGCGCCTGCCCAAGTCCATGAGACAGCTGTGGTTCCCGAGTTGGTCAACGGGCGGCGCGGAACCATGTTGGGAGACCGAAACTACTGGAGTCCCAGACTCAAAGAGGAACTGGATAGAGATGGGCTTAATCTTCAAGCACAGTTCAAAAGAGCTTCTTCCGAGCCCTGGCCGCACAGAAGTGCGACGATCAGTCGCTTCCGTTATAGGATAGAGACGGTCTTCGGACAATTAGTGGACCGCTACCTGATCAAGCGTGTGTGGGCCAGGGATATGTGGCATCTGAGCAATCGTCTGCTCAGAAAAGCGCTCAGCCACACCATGGCTTTCATGTTGAACCAGGCTCAGGGTAATCCTCCTCTGCAAATATCTAAATTGGTGAACTGAACATAAACCCGCACATCGGGTTAGTCAGTTCATCCTCTCTGGCTATTCAGTATTGTCGTCCATCTCAGACAGGAGCAATCCGCCTGCTTCGGAAGGCAGGTAATCTCTAGTGTCATCGCTCAGCGGCCAGCCCAGGAGCTTCGCGATCATGTATCCGCTGAACCGCCTGTCCCCCGTCGGCCATAATGGGGCGATCATTCCCTCATCGACCCGCCTGTTGAAAGTCCTCACGTCCATGGTGAGCAGCGCGGCGGCCTCAGTCGCGCTGTACGCCTTGCCAATGGACAGATGAACCTCCTCAGAAGACATAATCAACCTCTCTCCATAACCCACTTCTATCAGCCCGCGTTCCCATTGGAGACACGCTTGAGATTCACCAGTGTGTCGGGGTCGAGACCCATCACCCGCTCAACACTGCGGAGTGCCTTATCCGTTATCCCTTTGCGCCCGTGCATCTGGTGGCTGAAGTGCGTTTCGCTTAGGCCGGCCTGGCGGCAGTGAGAAGCCCAGCTCATCTCCCGTTCCCTGAGCCAGGCACTCACCATCTGCTGCCATTCCCCGTCCAATATCTGCTCCATTGTGAGACTCCAATTTGCCAGTCAGCCTTCGTGATAGCTGGAGCTGGATGATCCTCAGTTCATCATCCAGCCCTGTGGAACACGCATAGACCGGCATATAGTCACGTAGTCCTCTGTCTGCAATCAGACAGAAAACTTCACTGCGTCATAACTGCGTACACATGTGAGGTTTACCATTTCCTCACAGACGCGCTCGTTAAATGCGCGCACGTTCATACTCAGTACAGATACCGCTTCTCCGGCGGTGTATAGCTATCCGAAAGAAAATAGGGCCTCCCCAGCCTTAATATTTTTCACATCCAAATTCCACTGACCTGAGCTAAATTGCACAGAATTTTCCTACGCCTCGTACATCTGGAGCTTTTCCACCTAACAGAATCAGTTCGAATTCATGAGGGCGAGATATGTAAAAGGCGGAAATAAAACGGACCGTCTAAGCACTAGCAGCCGGTCCGAAAAACACGGTAGGCGAGTGTTGTGGGGTACAATAGGCACAGTTCAGTAGCGTGGAGCCGACGATGAGCAAGACCTACCGTCCCTGTGATCCAGACCAGCAGTTGCTGTTGTCGGCGGCATTGCGTGAGTGGTTACCAGATGACCATTTGTCTTACTTCATCTCCGACGTAGTGGACCAGTTGGACCTGTCTGAGATCACCGCCCGCTACGAGCGGGAGAGCAGAGGCGGACCGCCCTATCATCCGCGGATGATGGTCAAGGCGCTTCTGTACGGCTACTGCGTCGGGGTGTCGTCCTTACGGCGGATAGCCCAGCGGCTCCATGAGGACATAGCCTTCCGGGTACTGGCGGCGAACAACACGCCGGATTTCCGCACCATCTCGGACTTTCGCAAGGACAATCTGCAAGCGATGTCGGTGTTGTTCCTGCAGGTATTGGCGTTGTGCCAGCATTCGGGGCTGGTGAAGCTGGGACACGTGGCGTTGGACGGCGCCAAGGTGAGGGCCAACGCATCGAAGCACAAGGCGATGAGTTACGGTCGGATGAAAGATAAGGAAGCGCAGTTGGCGGCGGAGGTCGAGGAACTGCTGAGTCGTGCCCAGGAGGTTGATGACGAGGAGGACCGGCGGTACGGACAGAGCAAGCGTGGTGATGAGCTGCCGGAGGAGTTGGCCTTTCGGGAGGGGCGGTTGGAGAAGATACGTGAGGCGATGGCGTCGTTGGAGGCGGAAGCTGTGGCGGCTGCGGAGCAGGCTGAGTCCGCAGGCAAGGACCATTCGGGGGTGCCCGAGGACAAAGTGCAGCGCAGCTTCACCGATGCTGAGTCGCGCATCATGCCCGCGCCGGGCGGACAGGACTTTGTGCAGGCTTACAACTGTCAGGCGGTGGTGGACAGCGCCCACCAGGTGATCGTGGCAGCCCGTGCGACCAACCAGACTTCGGACAAGCAGCAGGCAGTGGCGATGGTGGAGGAGACCATCGACAACGTTGGCGCAGTGCCCAAAGAGGTATCGGCCGACGCAGGCTACTACTCGGCGCAGGCGGTTGAAAGTCTCTACGGGCTGTGCGTGGACCCGTTCGTTGCGCCGGAGCAGACCCGCCACGGCAGAGTGGCGCCGGCGCCCCGGGGTCGCATACCCAGTCATCTGTCTGCCAGGGATCGGATGCGCCCAGGGTCATTCGGTTATCCTCCTCACCATAGACTCTCACTCTGTTTCCCAGGTTTCGACCTTTGATTGAAGGCGTCTCTTGCCCTGACGAAAGAGGATTGGGCAGGGAATGACTGATGACTGAAAACTTATAACCGAAAGACCCTGCGGATGCGCCGGAAGCTGCAGACCACACGGGGTCGGCAACGTTATGCTCTGCGGATGCAAACGGTGGAGCCGGTGTTCGGCCAGATCAAGCAGGGCCGAGGCTTCCGGCAGTTCCTGCTGCGGGGTCTGGAGAAGGTCGGCGGTGAGTGGTCGCTGATCTGCGCCGGCCACAACCTGCTGAAGCTGTTCCGCTCTGGAGTCTATCAGCCTCGTGAAACACCGACCAACAGGTTTGCCGCAAGTGTCCCGAACGTCGCTGGGGTGGTCAGCACAGTGATGAGTATGAAGCTATTGGTCCGTCAGTGGCTGCACCCCGCAACAATGGTTGTCGTCGTCTGACCTCCGCCTGTACCAAAGGCCCGTCAGTCAATCCTCAGACAGGCTGCTAGGAAATGTGGCACTTCGTCTCAATCAGGGAAGTTTTCGGCCTCGAGAAAAGAATCTATCTGGCGTGAGAATTGGCAGGAATTGGGGCGGTCTGCCCACATTTTGCCCACCCCCTGTGCGACTCTCACAGGTTCTCACTGACCCGGATTGACTTGAGAACCTCGAATTCATAGCTGAAATGTCCCGCACTGACCTCCACTGGCCGGGTCTGTAGGGTACGGATACGGTTTCCTAAACCGGGTGCCCCGGTTCGAGTCCGGGCAGGGGTACTCTTGATTTCTCATACCAACTGAAACACAGATGACCGCGGTGCTCGACAGCGCCACGGTCATTTCGCTTATCTGGATTAGAGGTCGTTCGGCTAGTACCGCGCGTCCATATATTTCTGCCGTGTAGAAGCCTCCCTCAATCTCTGGATTCCCGCTTTCGCGGGAATGACGGTTGGGGCGCGGGAGTATCTGTGTTGAAAGTCAAGTGATCTGAGGCGTTGGATCATAGCGCTCGGTCCAGGGAGTTCCCCGCCGAGCGACGGCGTTCAGTTGCAGCAGTATCTTGCGCATCAGCGCAACCAATGCCACCTTGCCGGGCTTCCCACGATCCCGCAGTCTCTGATAGAACCGCTTGAGACTCCCCTCCCGACGCGTCGATGAGAGCGCGGCCATGTACAGAGCGCTCCTGACAACAGACCGTCCACCCCTGATGGAGCGATAGCCTCGTTGCGCTCCGGAGTCTCTGGACCAGGGAGCCAGACCGCACAGAGAGGTCAGCGCTTTCGCCGGACACTGTCCCAACTCTGGAAGATAGGCTGCCAGGGTCGCGGCGGTCAGTTCGCCCACGCCGGGCACGCTGCGGTACAGACTCGCGCGCTCAGACAGCCGGCTCTCGCTTCTGAGCGCCTCTTTGTACAGCTTATCCATGCGCTCTATCTCCTTGTCCAGCCAGCGGACGTGGCGTTCAGTCGAGGCTCGAACTCCAGATGAGACGCCCTTGTCCAACCGATTGCGCTCAGACGCTCGCTGGTCAACCAGCTGACGACGACGACTCAGAAGCTCTTTCAGAGCCTCTCGGCCAGGTTCGTCCTCAGTCTGAGACCTCAGCTCGAACGTCCGACCAAACTCAGACAGTACCTTCGCGTCCAGCGCGTCCGTCTTCGCTTCGTGTCCACGCGCGCGAGCGAACGATCTGACCCTGTTGGGGTGAACCAGACCCACCTCAACCTGACTCTTTCTCAGACCGCTAACCAACTTTCTCTCGTAGCCTCCGGTCGGCTCACATACAGCCAGAACGATCTCTTTGCGCCTGAGCCAATTCGACAACTCGACGATCCCGCTCTGTGTATTGGAAAAACGTCTGACCGAACCACAGTCCACCGACACGTCCAGATTGGCCTTCCCAACGTCTATGCCCGCTACCACTCTCATCTTCTTTCTCCTAGGTGTATAATGTCGGTGTCCTCCACACTTGCTGATTCGGGCCTTTAGCCCACGTATCCGTTCGGAGCGACAACTCTGGCGTGAGGGGTGTCTTACTCCCGCTCGGCGCAGCCCGGGTGGACTCACCTAATGACGGACGACGCGCCCCTCGCGCCTGTCTCTCAGATTGGCCTTTCCGAAAGACATTTGCAACATACAAATGACGGAAAATGTCAGTATATGGCATATTCAGGTAGAAATGGCGCTACGCTCGCGCCTCCGCCTTTTCCTTGTGTTCCTGTGTAACCTGCACAACGCGGTCAACCATGTGGGTCGGCACTTCTTCAAAGTGATCGAACTCCATGGTGAAATTTCCCTGACCCTGTGTCTGGCTGCGAAGTTCGGTGGCGTAGGTAAGCATCTCGGCCTGCGGAGCTTCGACCTGAACGGTAGTGGTTCGGTCACCCTCCGGAATCATTCCCTGTATCCTGCCGCGCCTGCTGTTCAAGTCGCCGATGATGTCCCCGGTGAAGTTATCCGGCACGGTTATTTCCACTTTCATAATCGGTTCCAGGATAATCGGGTTGGCCTGCTGTATGCCCTTGGTGGCCGCGTGACCTCCGGCTATCTCGAAGGATACGCCCGAGGAGTCCACCGGATGGAAACTGCCGTCCACAAGAGTGGCCTTCATGTCCACAACCGGGTATCCGGCGACCACGCCGTCGCTCAGCGCGTTCCTGACGCCCTTCTCCACGGAGGGTATGTATTCGCGCGGCACTACGCCGCCCACGATGGTCTCCGAGAACTCGAATCCCGTGCCACGCGGCATAGGCTCCACCTCGATCCACACGTGACCGAACTGTCCGTGTCCTCCGGTCTGCTTCTTGTGCCTGTACTCCACCCGCGCCCTGCGGTTGATGGTCTCTTTGTATGGCACTCGCGGAATTTCCAGGAGCATCTCTGAGCCGAACTTTCTCTGCATCTTCTCTATGGTAACTCCGAGATGGGTGTCGCCAAGCCCCGCCATGAGCATCTCGTTGGTGTCCGGTTCGCGCGTTATCAGGACGGACGGGTCTTCTTCCACGATTCTGGAGAGAGAACTGGACATCTTGTCAACGTCCGCCTTGGACTTGGGATACACCGCTCTCTGATAGACCGGAGGGGGGAAGGTAAGCCCTTCCAGGATGATCGGCTGTTCGGAGGAACTTATGGTATCGCCAGTGAGGACGGTATTCAGCTTGGTAATCGCCCCAATATCGCCGGCGGCGAGTTCGGAAACGGCGGACTGCTGTTTTCCCTGCACCTCGAAGACCTGCGCGACACGCTCTGTCTGACCCCTGGTCGCATTGTACATCTGGGAGTCGCCTCTGAATGTGCCGCTGTAAACCCTGAAGTAGGAGAGTTTGCCCACGAACGGGTCGGCGGCGGTCTTGAAGACCAGCGCGGCAATGGGGCCTGAATCGTCACAGGCCAGTTCTATCTCATCGTCAGATCCGGGGGGGCGGCCGGAGGTAGCGGACATTTCGGCGGGAGACGGGAGATATTCCAGCGCGAAGTCCATAAACTCGCTTACTCCCAGCTCATTCAGAGGAGACCCCGCGAGTATGGGGATCAGTTCGCCGCTCATTATGCCCTGCTTTATGCCCGCGACCATCTCGTCATGGGTTATCTCTTCGCCTTCCAGGTACTTGGTGGCGAGGTCGTCATCGAGTTCGGCGACCGCCTCGGTCAGCCGTTCGCGGGCATCTTCGACCGCATCCGCCACTTCATCGGGAACATCCGCGCTCGCATCCAGCAGATTGACTACGCCGGAGAATGAAGACTCCGAGCCAATGGGAATCTGGACAGGCACCAGGTGGCGGCCAAACCTCTGTTGAAGCGAGTCCACAACCGAGTAGAAATCCGCGTTTTCCCTGTCTATCTTGGAGACATAGACTATCCGGGGTAGTTCTCTGTCATTCGCCATATCCCACATCTGTGTAGTACCGACCTCTATCCCCGCCTGCGCCGCCACCACTATCACGGCGGTATCGGCCACTCGAATGCCGGAAATGACCTCTCCCCGGTAGTCGGCGTATCCGGGGGTGTCCAATACGTTGATCTTGTGGTCTCGCCACGAGATGTTCAGGACAGCGGCGCCGACACTTGTGCCGCGCTTGTGCTCCTCCGGCTCGAAGTCGGATGCGGTCGTGCCGTCTTCCACCCTTCCCAGACGTGTCGTGGCGCCCGACGTGTGCAGCATAGCCTCGGCCAATATAGTCTTGCCCGCTCCACTATGCGACAGAAGCACGATATTCCTGATACGCTCAGTGGGAAATTTGGCCATTCCAATACTCCTCATATATTGTGAATTTGGATAGTGTTTATTGTATTGAAACTGCCCGCTATACGCAACGCCGCAACGGACGGCCATCCGTGTGACGCTAGAACGGTTTTTTGCCAGGGGTTATAAACCGCGCAACCGCCTCCGCGACGGCCGCAGGCTGGTCCATGTACATATTGTGGCCGCTGCCGGGTATAGTAAGCAGATTGAAGTCAGGGGTTTCCTCCGCAATCGGGGCCAGGTGTCTGAAGAGGTCGGCTCGGGAGTCGCTCATTATGAACATGATCGGTTTACCCAGCGTCCTCAGTACCGGCTTCAGGTCCAGGTAATCGCCATCACGCTCGCTCCACCGCATAGAGGCGGTAGCCCACTTCATATCCAGACGACCGTTGGGAAGTTCGTATGATTCGTGCGCCACAACGTCGCGGATAACGTCGTCACGCCATCTGCCCGTCATGCGGTGCGCTTTCAGGTAGTCGTACATCTCTTCGCGGTCGGCCCAGGTGCGCCGTGGCCTCTCCGCCCGCCCGGATACCATTCGCTGGAAGCTCTCGGTAACGACGACCATAGGCTCCAGCAGAGCCAGGCGACCGAATATATCCCCGCGACGCTCCGACAGCAGCGCGGCAACCAATCCGCCGGTCGAGTGCGCCACGGCCACGGCGTTTCGCATCCCAACGGCGTCACAGAAGGCTTCCAGGTCGTCAACGCGCTGGGCGAACGTGTAGCCCGACTCCGGCCAGTCGCTGTCCCCGTGTCCGCGCGAATCGAGCGCGATGACGCGCCAGCGGTCGCGCAGGTGTCGGGCCACGGCATCCCAAGACCTGCCGGTACGCATATCGCCGTGCAGCAGAAATAGTGTGGGGCTGCCGTCGGCACCCCGCGGAGCGCCCCAGTCAACGTATCGCAGTCTGAGGTCTCCGAGGGTTACACACAGGCTCTGGGGTTGTGGTCTTTTGTCCAACTACCCCGTCAGTCCCAATTCATCCAGAATCGGCGGAATCTGCGCCTTCTCATCGTCGGTCAGCGGACGGAAGGGACGCGAGGTCGTATCATTTTCGATCACGCCCATTTGCTTGAGCGCAGCCTTCATTCCGCCGAAACTGGCGGCATTCGCTCCGCCGCCCCTGGCGACCGCACCCACCTTCTGCGCCCGTATCAGTTGGGCGTTACACTCGCGCACGGTGTCGGTGTCTCCTGCCTCGCCCGCCTCCCAGCCGCGCGCGCAGACGCCAGGCACGAGGTTGGCTATACCGGGTATGACGCCGTGTACACCGACCGAACCCGCGCTCGTAACCCTGAACATCGTGCCCAGGAATCGCAGCAGCGAAATCTCGCCCTGGTCGCACAGGACGTTGAGCTGGGCCAGCAGTTCACCCGCGCCGGAACTGTCCTTGACGCCGACGACCGTGCCTTCGGCGGCAAGGGCGGCTATCGTGCTTGGCTCGACAGCGGTCTTGACCGTCTGCGGGATGTTATAGACCCACAGCGGTACGCCGACACTGTCGCGGGTGTAGCGGTAGTGGTCCATAAGCTCGTCCTGGGAGTCGGGGTAGTAGTAGGGCGGCGTGAGCGCGATGCCGTCGAATCCCAGTTCGCTTACTTCCTGCGCGAGGGTTACGGACATCTGTGTCGAGGTACTAGATATGTTCCCGATAACCGGCACACGGCCCGCGACCTCGTCCACCACGGCCTCCATGCTTCGAACGCGCTCGGAGTCGGGCAGGTTGGCGAATTCGCCGGTGGTGCCGGACGCCCAGATGCCATGCACGCCGTTGTCTATCAGGTAGTTGACGAGGCTGCGGAGGGATGGTACGTCCACTGTCTCGTCGGAATTCAGCGGCGTGAGCATAGGGACTATTACGCCTTTTATCTGCTTGTCTGTCATTCGTTGTATCTCCTGTGGTTAGTTATTAGCAGTCAGTTTACAGAGTCTGTCAACCGACAACTGGCAAGCGCAAACTTACAAATCGAACACCTCGAAGCTCACCGCATAGTCGCAGCCGAACTCCATTCCCACGGCGTTCGCGTTCATAGTGAGCATCATCTCAGGATCGAAATCGGTGCCGAGACCCTTGATGTACAGATCATGCTTCTTAAGCGACTCGACGCCCTTGTAGATATGGTCGCCTACGTCCACGGCGTGGGTCGGGTTAGGAGAGGCATTGACCATCAGCACCTTGACGCCGTTCCAGGGTTTGAGGCCCTCGTCCAGCAGTTCGCGGAATATCCATCGGTTCCCGGCGTCGCGGGATGCGTCGAGGGCAGCGAGTCCGACGGCGCGGTGGTCGGCCTGGTTGGCCATGCCCTGCGAAAAGCGGAGGTGGAAGTTGGTGGTTATGACGATCTCGGGCTTGTGAGTGCGTATCGCGCGGGCGATGTCGCGGCGCAGCGCGGGACCGTATTCTACAATGCCGTCGGTGTGGTCCAGGAATTCCACGGTATCAACGCCGACGACGGCGGCGCCGTCTATCTCCTCCTGAACACGCACCCTGGCGGTTTCGCCGGGGTCCATGCCGTCTATTCCGGCCTCGCCGCGCGTGGCGAGCAGATAGACAACCTTCTTGCCCTCGGACGTCCACTTGGATATGGCGCTGGCGGCCCCGTATTCGAGGTCGTCGGGGTGGGCAACGACGGCCAGCGCAGTCTGCCAGTCCTCGTCGAGTGGCTGGAGTATTCTTTCACTCATGCGCCCCCACCTATGGCGGGCAGGAAGTGGACTTCGCTGTTTTCGCCGACCTTTTCGAGCATACCGAGCGGGGTTATCTCGCCATCTACCGCGACAGAGATGTTGCCCTTGATTCTGCCGTCCTCGACGAGGCGGTCTTTGAATCCCGGGTACTGTTCGTCCAGGTTGTTGACTATTTGGCGGACGGTCGCGCCTTCTACCCGGACTCTGGTGTTGCCGTCGCTGAGTCTCTGCATCAGTGATGGGATGAATACGGTTGCCATGTTGTTATCTCCGAATTTCGACAGGGCAGGGCTTCAGATTTATCTGACCAATATATACTCGGCGGAAGATTCCGACTCCGGTATAGGTTCGCCGTCTTCGGCCAAGCCTTCCAGGTGCATCTGTATGGCCTCGTATAGATTGCGTTTGGCATCCTCGCGGGATTTGCCAGTCGCCCCGCAACCAGGCAGGTCAGGCGAATATGCAGAGTAGTTGCTATTAGCCCTTTCTATGACTATCAGGAATCTCCGCATATTGACCGCTCCGTGATTATTTCAATTGCGCTTGTTTCAGGATATTATTGAAAGTCCCGGGGGCCATTTCCTCTCTGGGATGACCCGAAACGGTCACCTTCCCACGTTTGTCAGAATGCTTATACTGTCGGTGGCTCCCTCGCATCCTTACCAAGTACCAGCCGTCCCGTTCGACCATTCTGATTACGTCGCGTACCTTCATAGGTATTGAGCGCCTCGTCAGTCTAAGGTTATTATACAGGTATGGATATTTCAATAAGCGAGCAGAATCAGGAACGTATCAGGCGCAAGGTGGAGTCGGGGATCTACAAGTCGGCGGACGATGTGGTGGGGACGGCGCTTGGCTTGCTGGAAAGACTTGACGCTTGGCAGGAAGAAGGCGACGAAGCACTGGAACGCGAGCTAGCCGATATGTACGAAAAGGTGAGGATAGGCGCGGAGCAGGCAGACAAGGGTATGTTGATTCCCGGCGAAGAAGTGATTGCCGAACTTCGGCGGCGGAACGCTGAGATTGTCCGCGAGAAGCGGTGAAAGGTTGCTATACAGGCATGGACATCCCAATCAGCGAACGTAACCACAAAAGAATCCAACGCAAGATGGAGTCGGGCCTCTATACCTCTACCGATGACGTGATAAACACCGCGCTCGCCCTGTTGGAAAGGCTTGACCCCGACGTCGAGCGCGAGTGGGCGGATATGCGCGAAAGCGTGAGAGAAGGACTGGAAGAGTCGAAAGCGGGACTAGGGATTCCGGCTCATAAGGTGTTTGACGAGCTACGAAGGCGGAATGCCGATCTTGTCCATGAGAAGCGCCCAATGATGTGAAGCAATGAGTCTTTGCATCATAATGCCTACGGCTCGCGCCGACCTCCAGCAGATTCATGATTATACAGGCAGACACAATCCTACAAGCGCGCTGCGTCTTGTGCAGCGCATTGAGGATATATGCCACTTGCTGGCAGATTATCCTTACATGGGGATAGAGCGTTCAGATCTCGGGGCGGAGTGCCGCAGTTTCGTCGTGCCTGGCACTAATTACGTTGTCATATATCAACCGATAGATGACGGTGTGGAAGTTATTCGCGTTCGCCATGGCAGCCAGAATTTCCGTCGGATGTTCCAGCAGTGAGACTACATCAGGGGCTCCATTCGGAGGCGAGGCCGAGTACCTTGTATCCATAGTTGTCCTCAGTCCTATCGTCCGGTGGGAGAATCTCCACGACTGCCCTGGAGAGACCGACGACATCGCCGTTGGAGTCGAAGCTGTAGTCGTACCCGATAGCGCCGCTCCAGGTGATACCGTAGAGACAGTCCCTGAATCCGTCCGCGTCCTGGTCGCTGCCGATCTTCCTGAGGCACTCCGCCGTGATATAGATGTCGTCGTAGGCTGATCCCAAGTGCCAAGGGAGGGTGACGTAGTCGTAGCGTTCCCTGAAGTTGCCAAGGACTTCCTGCGTCTTCTCGTTTTCGGGGTCGGGAGAGGCGGTGATTGCCCTCATTCCGGTCGCGGCGTCGCCCGCGATCTCGAGCGCGGTGATTCCCACGGAGACCGTTTCGCCGTAGATAGGCCCTTCGTAGCCGAGTTCCCGCGCCTGCTTGACGATGGTTCCACCGGCGAACTCGGATTGGGGGGATATATGGAGCGCGTCGGGGTTCGCCTCGAACAGCTTTGTCAACTGCGTCCTGAAATCTGTAATGTCGGACGAGAATCGCTCCTCGGCCACGAGCCTGCCGCCGAGCTTCTCGAATTGCGCTACGGAGGTACGTCTCACGCCCTCGGCGTAGTCGGTCTCTTCAGTGATTGTGGCCAACGCGCGGACGCCATCTGCCCATAGGACATTACCGGTGCTGATTCCGACCTCGAGATCGCTGATCTGGGTGCGGAAAATGTAGTCGCCCGCGTTGGCGATGTCCGGGTTGCTGGCCAGTCCTGAGAAGAGGATGATACCGCTCTCCTCGGCGAGCGGGGCGACTCCAAGCATCGCGCCACTGCAGGACGTTCCCAGGATTATCTTGACGCCGTCCACATCGGTGAGCTTTCTGAAGGCGGTGATGGCGTCCTGAGCGTTGCACTTGGAGTCCTCGATAATGAGTTCGAGCATCCGCCCGTTGATGCCGCCCGCGGCGTTTATCTCGTCGGCGGCCATCTGCTTGGCGTGGGCGGCGACGTTGCCGTAGGTTTCGCCTATGCCGGTGACGGACTCCATTACGCCGATTCTGAAGGGGGTTGTGTCGGCGGGCGCCGGTGGTGGGGAGGGTTGGGTGGGATCGCAGGCGGTGGCGGCCAAAGTCAGAAATATGGTAAACACCGCTAGAATAGATAATGCGATCTTGTTCAATTTTATTCCTGTGAAGAACGGAGGATTGGATACTTTATCGCAGGGACTATCTATAAAGGTTCTATTTTATACAGAGGCTCGCCGGATTCCGCTCGGTTCCAGTTAGCCAGAAGCTCATCTTGATGTATAACAGTCCATTCGCGTATTTGATTTTTCTGAGTGCGAGGTAAGTCACCTTCCGTAAAATCCATATAGTACAGACTGTAAACTACATTATCTCCGGAATATCGGGCGTGAAAGTGTGGGCGCGCATGGTCTTTCCAATACATAGATATAACAATGCCAGCCCATCTACTGAGTTCTGGCATGATACTCGATCCTGCGCCTATCCACCTCGTCATAAAAATCAGGTATGTCCATGTGATAGATGGAATCAAAGGACATACCTAGCAGAGACGCATAAAGCGTATGGGAATTGTAATCCAGCTCAACATCCATACATTGCGGACGGCCCCAACAGACAGAGCCCGTTTCTGTATTGATATGGACTCCGTTGAAGAAATCAGTGTCATCCCATGCCTTGAATACGCCCCATCCTCTACGGTGGGAGAGATCTACCATCCCCTTGACGCCGTCTTCGTATTCCAGCCATATCTTCAGATCGTCCAGGGCGCGCACGTTGACAGGATCCGGGAAGCGAGTGCCCCAAGATCGCATCTTTCTGAGCCTTTCAGTAGTGGCCATTAGTTCGCTCCTCTCATTCAGGATGTGGCTGGAACCGGAGCAAGTATTTCCGCTTGGAGAGGTTCCCCGTCGTTGTGATCGATGAAGAGTTCAGGGGGTAGAGGGTCATCGAAATGTTCATACATCTCGACAATCGCCTGGAACGCATCGTGAGCGTTGAAGAGAGCTTCGGTGATTGTGTCGCCCTCGGTTACAAGGCCACGCAGCAGCGGGGATGTTACTGTGTACCCGCCCTCGGGCTGAGGATCGAGGATTAGGGGGACTTTCGCTATCACTTGTCAGCCTCCTATCAGAGTGGATGCCGTCTATTCGTGTCCCGGATATTATACACGGGGCGAAGTCCAAGACCCCGCCCCGTGTAACTGCACTATCTTGTTTTCCGTTAGGTTGGTTTAGCTGCCGTTGGCCTCCGTGGCTGCCACGATGGCGACGGGGTTCATGGGGGTCTCGAACAGCCTTGTGCCGATAGCCTGCTGGAGCGCGTTGGCTATGGCCGGGGTGGGAGGAATGATGTTGGCCTCGCCGACGCCGCGCACACCGTAGGGGTGGCCGGGGTTGGCGACCTCGACTATCACCGTGTCTATCATGGGGAGGTCGAGGCTGGTTGGCATTCGATAGTCAAGCAGCGTGGAATTGACCATGCCGCCGTCGTCGTTCATGTAGTATTCCTCGTTGAGCGCCCAGCCGATGCCCTGCACGGAGCCGCCCTGCATCTGGCCTTCTACGTAGGAGGGGTGGATGGCCTTGCCGACATCCTGGACGGCGGTGAATCGCGTCACCTCGGTCTTGCCCGTTTCGGGGTCAACTTCCAGGTCAACGATATTGCCGGCGAAGGAGCCGCCAAAGCTCTGCGGATTGACCGACTCGCTGGCGGATATGCCGCCGCCGGTGCCGGCGAGCTGTCCCGCCAGTTCCTTGAAGGTCATGTTCAGTTCGGGGTCGGAAGCGGAGCTGATGACGCCCTTTTCCATCTGCACTGAGTCCGTGTCCACGTCCCATATGGTGGCGGCGCGCTCGATCATCTGTCGCTTGACGGACTGCGCGGCCTCGTATGCCGCCCAGCCGGTGGCGAAGGTGGTGCGGCTGCCGCCCGTAAGGAAGGTGTAGCCGATGGAGTCGGTGTCAACGACGGAGGGGTGAACATCCTCGGCGGGTATGCCCAGGACTTCCGCGGCCTGCATGGCGATGGAGGCGCGCGAGCCGCCGATGTCGGTGGAGCCTTCGGTCAGGTTGACGGTGCCGTCTCCGTTGACCGCGAGGTCAACCGCCGAATGGAATCCGATGTTGAACCAGAACCCGACGGCAACGCCGCGCCCCTGGTTCTCGCCCAGCGGCGCGTTGTAATGGGGATGGTCGCGCATCGCTTCGAGCGTTTCGACCAGTCCGACCCTGTTGAAAACCGGGCCGTCAACCCTGCGGGTTCCCTCTTTGGCGGCGTTCTTCAGGCGAAACTCTATGGGGTCCATGCCCAGTTTCTGCGCCAGTTCGTCAACCGCCTGCTCGACCGCGAACGCGGCGTTGGGAGCGCCCGGGGCGCGGTAGGCGGCAGTCTTGGGCTTGTTGACAACAACGTCGTAGCCGTCAACCGTGCCGTTCTCTATGTCGTAGGGGGCCAGAGCGCACATTGCTCCCGCCGGAACGGGGGAGCCTGGATACGCGCCCGCCTCGAAAGCGAGTACTACCTCGGCGGCGGTAATCGTGCCGTCGTTCTTCGCGCCTATCTTCACACGACTCCAGGAGCCGCAGGTGGGACCGGACGCCTCAAAGACGTCTGCCCTGCTCATTACCAACTTCACGTGGCGGCCCGTCTTCCTGGACAGAAGCGCCGCGACAGGCTCCAGATATATTGGGATCTTGCCGCCGAAGCCGCCGCCGATTTCCATGGGTGTAACCCTGATATTGGACTCCGGCATTTCCAGAAGCTGCGCCATCGCGTCGCGGACAGCGAACGCGCCCTGTGTGCTGCACCAGACGCGCAGTTTGCCGTCGGCGTTCCACAGCGCGGTCGCGTTGTGAGGCTCAATGTAGCCCTGGTGGACTGTCTTGGCCCTGTACTCGCGCTCGACGATAACGTCCGCCTCGGCGAATCCGGCGGCGGTGTCGCCCTTCTTGTGCTGGAAGTGATCAGCAACATTGCTTACCGTGTCGGTCTCTTCGCCAAGCTCCATGGTCTTGAGGTCGGCGTGAAGTATCGGTGCACCCTCGGCCATCGCGTCTTCGACGGTTATGACCGGAGGCAGGACTTCATAGTCCACCTCGATAAGGCCGACCGCTTCCTCCGCTATGTGCGGGTTAACGGCGGCGACGCCCGCTATGGCGTGGCCCCTGTACAACGCCTTGTCGGATGCGAGAACGTTGTCGCGCAGCCACTTGAGGCTTGTCGGGGCGCCTTCGCCAGTGTTGACCAAGCCGTCGGCCTCGCTGGTGAAGTCGGCGTGGGTCACCACGGCCAGGACACCTTCCAGCGCCTCGGCCTTCGACGTGTCTATGTTCTTGATACTGGCGTGGGCGTGCGGGCTTCGGAGGATATGTCCGTGAAGCAGTCCGGCGTCGTCGTAGTCCGCTCCATACTGCGCCCTGCCTGTCACCTTGTCCGTCCCATCGTGGCGGATGGGGCGGGTGCCGACCACATCGTAGGTCTGTGTGGCCAGCACTATGTTTCGTTCGTAGTCAACGGTTTGGGTCATGGTTTAAGCCTCCTGCATCTTCACCGCCGCGTCCTGCACCGCGCGGACGATCTTGTCGTATCCGGTGCAGCG
This sequence comes from Dehalococcoidia bacterium, assembly GCA_965197685.1. Taxonomy (GTDB): domain Bacteria; phylum Chloroflexota; class Dehalococcoidia; order Lucifugimonadales; family UBA1123; genus VXRN01. Next base: position 97,452 of record CBDANP010000005.1, on the reverse strand, counting down.
GCAGAGATTGTTGGCAAGCCAGAATCGGATCTCGTGTTCGCTGGGATCGGGGTTAATTTCCAAGAGGGCCTTGGAAGCGACGATAAAGCCCGGGGTGCAGATGCCGCACTGGAGCGCGGCGTTCTCGAGGAACGCCTGCTGTACCGGGTGGAGCGTACTTCCGTCGGCGACGCCCTCGATGGTTGTCATCTCCTTGCCGTCCGCCTCGACGCCGAGAATCAGGCAGGAGGTGACGATGCGACCGTCGAACTCGACCGTGCAGGCTCCGCAGTTGCCATCGTTGCAGCCCTCTTTGGTGCCTGTGAGTCCGATAACGTCGCGCAGAACCTCTAGCAGGCTCTGGCGAGGCTCGCAGAGAAATTCGACCGACTCGCCGTTAATTGTGGTCTGTACATGGGTCTTTGCGGGCAATCTAGTTCTCCTTAGCTCGTTCGATAGCGGTCATCATCGCGCGGCGCGTGAGCACCTCGCAGAGGCGCTTGCGATACTCAATGGTGCCGCGCATATCGGTAATTGGCTTTGCGGCTTCCATGGCAATGGCGGATGCGATGCGGACCGTTTCCTCGGTCGCGGGCTTTCCTGCGACCGCGCTGCCCGCTTCCTCGACAAACAGTGGGGTCGGAGCGACCGACGCCAGCGTTACCCTAGCCGACTCTATATTGCCGTTGTCCAGGACGACCGATACTCCGGCGCCCGCCACGGCGATGTCCATTTCGTTTCTGGGTATGAACCGGATGTAGTTGGCCCCCGAGTTGGCGGGGGGAGAGGGGAAGTGCAGAGATACTACTATCTCGCCCGGCCCCAGGACGGTCTGGCGAACGAACGTGCAGAAGTCCTCAAGAGCGACCTCGCGGTCACCGTTGGGGCCGGAGATACGCGCCACGCCGTTGTAGGCGATCATGGCAGGCACGGAGTCCGCGCTGGGCGCGGCGTTGCACAGGTTTCCGCCCAGGGAGGCGCGCCCCTGTATCTGCGTTCCGCCAATGATGGTTGCGGCGTCCACGATGCCCGGGTACACGCTTTGCACCGTCGAATTCCCATATATCCGGTAGCACGGCACCGCCGCGCCGATAGTCAGCCCGTTATCCGGGTCATAGGTAAGCTCATTAAGTTCGGGTATGTTCTTCGAGTCCACCACCAGATCCAGGTCAAAAGCTCTCGCCCTCAACTGGACCAGGAGGTCAGTGCCTCCCGCCAGGGGCTTAGCCCTGTCTCCTGCCTGATTCAGCAGGTCAACAGCTTCCCGTACAGAGTGGGGGGCCTCATAATCAATCCACTTCAATAGCCCACCTCCTTTCTTTCTTTGTCATTATTGTGCTTTGTGTGGGTCAACTCTGTGAACAAATTCTATATAACGCCGTCTGCGGACTAAGATACCATACTTTCACACACTATCAGGCAAACAGGGTAGTGAGAGCAATGTCCGCAAATCTCGCATAGTATATCAGAGGCTCATATCTTGAACAACGGCCTGCTTCGGGCGCGCCAAAGCCTTGCGGTTGTCCGTATATGTTTTCTCTACCTCACGACCTCGACGTGCGTGTGGCCGCTGGGATTGGCCACTACCAACGGATTATCCGACAGAATCTGCAATCTCTGCCGGGCCTTCGAATCGTTCGGGCGGAAGAATATCTTACAGGCGGGCCAGGGCGGCAGAACCAGGGGGTCCTCATATTCAACTACCTTCGGACGCTCCCCTTCGGGAATGTAGGTAAGCAGAACGAGATCCATCAGATGACCGTCCCGACCCACGAACAGCGTGTCATTGTCCCGGCCACATTCATCCGACTGCCAGGCCTGAACTGCCAGGCTTTCCGGCATATAGTGGGTCAGCGCGTTTGGAGTGGTGACCTGAAATCGCCACATATTGAGTCCCACGATTATTGCCAGGAGTCCCCCGACCGCGACATACTTGTAAGTCTGATGCCCCTTGATCCAGTCGAGGCACACGCTCACTCCAACGCCGGACAGCAGCGCCAGCGGAATTAGAGTCGAGTGCAGCCTGGTCAGAGGCACGTATGAATAGGGGGAAAGCATAGCCGTTGCGAGCATGGTCAGGGCGAGCCAGGTAATCAACAGCTTGTCCGAAGGGCGCCATTTGCCTACCGCGACGCCTATCCCGAGTATCGCCAGCAGCCCGGACGCCTGATCCAGTAGAGACCCGGAGGTGTAGTGGCTCAAGTGAGGATTCCACCACCATACAAGCAGATTGTCCGCCAGATTGGACGTCATGCGGCTGAACGGATTGCCTATTTCAGACTCGTACCTGCTATTGGGTGAAATGGTATCAATGCCCATTACGAAGACGGTATCCAGTCTATTTTCCACCAGGAACGGCAGCGCGCATACTACGAAGCCGAGCACCGTGGGCCAGAGCGCGGACAACTGTCGCGCTCCCATACGACTGATTACGATCCAGGCGATAAGGAGCGGGAACACTACACGGGCCGGTAGAGCCGTGTATAGCGCAAGACCGGCTATGACACCTGCGCCAAATAGGATTGGCATACTCTTCAGCCGGTTTCCCACTATGAAGGCAAGCATCGCCCATACAGTCACCGGCAGAGCGTCGAGGTGGGTATAGCCGGTATGGGTAAACGCCATGACGTAGTGAGAACTAATGAGAACAGTGGCCGCCACGGCTCCGGCTATGCGACCGGCAAATAGATAGCCAAGACCATAAACAGCCGGGACAGCAATGGCAATGCTTTAGAACCGAGGAGAACTTCCATCCCCACCCGCCGCCACCAAAGACCCGGCTGACGAACGCTTGATATACGCTGTTGAGCATTGGGGAGTTATGGTAAACCCCCTCAAGCGCGAACGGCTTCTGGATTCCACTCTCCAGTATCTGGCGCACACGCAGGAAGAATCCTATGTCGTCTCCAATAGCCGCATAGTACCAGTCTCGAAGATCGTGCGAGTGCAGCCCTATGCACACGACCATCAGGGCGGCTACTATCACTGTGTCAACGATAGGCGGTCGAAATGTTAAATTCCTCAGGCCTCGTAAATCTGCGAATGACACGCCGAATGCGGCCATTCCTGCGACCCACAACACTATGTCGTATCCATTGGTGGGTTCTTTCAGCACTCGAATCAGCAGGAACAGGTGCAGCGCAGAGCCGACTATCCACAATATGACCTTGGGATTTCGCAATCGGGGCGCCAGGTTTCCCGTAGAGCGCAAATCCGTTGACAGAGCGGAGGCGCGCACGCCAACAGCCACCCCCAACGTCCCGAGTACAACTGCCATCACATAGATAGGAGGCGCGTCAGAAGCAAAAATCAGCGCTATATTCACCACAGCCAATCCGAGCAACGGCCACAGCCTCGTGAACTGACTCAGCGCAGGCCTTCCCCGTCCTGCCGCGCTACTCCACAAAGCGGACAAAGACCGCTCTCTCCTATGTGAATTGGCGTTTTCGGTATCGGACCCTCTCTTTTTCATCTGAAATTACGACCCAACCGGCTCCATCCCCGTTACACCGCCGTCATCAAGGCCGCTTATCACGTCGGCGGACATTCCCAGGATCTCCCGGAAGACGAACCTGTTATGCTCGCCCAGGCGCGGCGACGGCCCACGTACCACCCCAGGCGTTTCGGACAGCTTGAAAGCGATCCCGGGCAGAAAATACGGCCCGGTCGAAAGATGGTCAACAAGTTCCAGCAGGCCACGCTCCTGGTAGTGGGGGTCGTTGAAGATGTCCTCGCCGCTCATTACCGCGGACGCGGCGACACCCTTTTCCTGGAGTAGGCTGGCCAATTCGTGAGCGTCGTGAGCGTCCGTCCAGGCCGAAATGATTTCGTCCAGAGCGTCCTGGTTGCGTCGTCTGGACAGCACATCCGCGAACCGCGAGTCCTCAGCCAAGCCCGGCCTTCCCATCGCGCCGCACAGCCGTCCCCACTCGTCATCCGATCCGACCGCTATCGTGATCCAGCGGTCCTCTCCCCTGCACCTGTATGCGCCGTGCGGAGCCATGCTCAGATGGCGGTTGCCCCGGTTCTGCGACTGCGCGCCGTTCATCTGCCAGCCCAGTATATACTCGCCGGTCACCGACAGCGACGACTCCAGTTGGGATGCGTCTATGAAAGCGCCTTTGCCCGTCCGACGACGATGCCAAAGCGCGGACAGCGCCGCGCCCGCCGCGTGCGCCCCGCTAATGGGGTCTCCGAAGTTGACGCCCGACTTGACCGGGGCGTCCTCGTTCAGGTACCCGTTCATCGAAGCGATGCCGCCGAGCTGTTCCTGCCCGATGCCGTATTGTATGAAGTCTTTCCAGGGGCCGGTATTTCCGAACGCGGGCATGGAGAGGACGATGATGTCGGGGCGCAACCGGCGCAGGCTATCATAGTCGAAGCCCCTGCGCGCCATGAGGCCAGCCCTGAAATTCTCGACCACGACATCGCTTATAGAGACTAGCTCCTCCAGCACCGCCCTGCCCTCCGGGTGTCTTATTTCACACGTAATGCCGTACTTGGACATATGGAGCGTGTTGAACCAGCCGGAGCGGTTCCAGGGATCGGCGCCAGGGTCTCCGTCCGGCAGATTGCCGGAGCCGACTATCATCCGATGCGGGTCCCAGTTGCGGGCCGACTCCACCTTGACGACCTGCGCGCCCATGTCGGCTAGCAACTTGGTGCAGTGCGGGCCAGCCCATATACGGGAGAAGTCCAGAACCCGAACACCGTCCAAGGCCATTCGAGGGGATTGGTGTGTCATTGAGACCGTCCTGAATTCAAAGTTGCCGTCGGAAGGATTATACTATTGGTGACTCGGAAATGTACGTTCGCTTTCCAAGGAGTTGACCCATGATCGCAAAAGTGCCATTGATTCTCGAACCGCAGCCCGAGGGCGGATATACAGTAACGTCCCCTTTATTGCGAGGATTGGTAACTGAAGGCGACACCATTGCCGAAGCGCTGTTCAACGCCCAGGACGCCTTCCAGGCAGTAGTTGAGATATATGAAGATTTCGGCCGCATGTTACCATCTGAACTATTCGTCGAACATAATGGCGAGGAGCCTCTTCAAGTAGCAATACTGGCTCCGGTCACGGTTCCCTTTCCCATTTCCGTTCCTGCATCTTGAGATATAGAGATGCAGCGCAGAAGCTGGCCCGCATGGGATGTTACGAAGTAACACGCAAGGGTGGCGGTCGCACAGAAAGTGGGCCAACCCAAATACACAGAGAACAACAGTACTTCCCGATCACGGAAGACATGATGTGAGTATAGGAACGCTTCGCTCGGTTATCAGGCAGTTGGGCCTGGACTGGCAGGAATTCATAGAGGCGTAAGGGCGACGTTCTTGAATTAGCTTGCGGCGCGCGCTCCGGATTGGGACAGGTCGCCTGTGACAAGGTAGATTACCCGTTCGGAGATATTTGTCGTGCGGTCAGCTATCCGTTCCAGGTCGTGCGCAATCCACAGGAGATAGGTAGCGCGCCTGATGGCGCTGTGGTCGGCCATCATGTATGTGAGAAGCTCGCGATAGACCTGTTCATAGAGCGCGTCCACTTCATCGTCGTCTTCCCACACCTGCTGGGCCGCGGCAACGTCGCGATTCACTAACGAGTCCAGGCTCCGGCGCAGCATATCCATGGAACGGTCTCCCATGCGCGGAATGTCAATAAGCGGCTTGAGGGGAGGTTCATCGCCCATTGCCACGCTTATCTTGGCGATGCCCTCGGCATAGTCGCCTATGCGCTCAAGCTCGACCGAAACGTGCAGGACCGTTATCAGAATCCGAAGGTCGCCCGCCAGCGGCTGCTGTGTCGCTATCAGGTCCAGACACTCCTCTTCCAGCTCGAAACGCTTCCTGTCTATCGCGTCATCTTCCTGGATGACCTCCTCCGCCAGCGCCATGTCGCGGTTCTTGAGCGCGTCCAGCGACTTTATAATGGCCTTTTCCACCATTCCGCCAAGCTGTAGTAGATCGTCTTGAAGTTCTCTGAGGTCTCTATCGAAATCTATACGCGGCATTTGAGTCCTCCTAATACTACATCCGGTTAAATATATGACAATCGCGTCCATTTCCGTCATTCCCGTGAAGCTCGTCCCCGTGGAAGCGGGAGGCGGGAATCCATAGATTGCGGCAGGCCGATACATTGCAAAAATAACTGCACTGTACTGGCAGGAACTTGATAACCGACACCCGTTTAACTGAATCTTCCAGTTATATAAGCCTCTGTGCGCTCATTTTCGGGGTTGGTGAATATCTTGTTCGTGTCGCCGTGCTCTACCAGGTAGCCCGCGCGGTCTTCACCCGTCATGAGGAACGCCGTCTCATCCGAGACCCGGGCCGCCTGCTGCATATTGTGGGTAACTATGACTATCGTATATTGTTCCTTCAGTTTGCGCACCAGGTCTTCGATGGCGAGCGTAGCAATTGGGTCAAGGGCGGACGCCGGCTCGTCCATAAGAATGACTTCAGGCTCCACCGCAATCGCGCGAGCTATGCACAGACGCTGCTGTTGGCCACCCGACAGCGTGAGAGCGCTGTCCCGCAGGCGGTCCTTCACCTCATCCCAAATAGCCGCCTGCCTGAGCGAACGCTCCACCGCCTCGTCCATGTCGCCGCGGTAGCCGTTTATCTTCAGCCCAAAGGCGACGTTGTCATATATGGACTTCGGGAACGGATTGGGGCGCTGGAAGACCATGCCAATCCGGGAACGTATCTCGGTGGCGTCAACGTCGGCGGCGTACAGGTTGGAGTCCTCAAATAATACCCGGCCTTCTATACGCGCTCCCGGCACGAGATCGTTCATGCGGTTGAAGCAGCGCAGCAGGGTGCTTTTGCCACAACCGGACGGGCCGATAAGCGCCGTAACGGAGTAGCGGTTGATCGCCATGTTTATATTTCTGAGAGCGCAAAACATCTCGTAGTAGAGACTGAGGTCGCGGACTTCAAAAATGGGAGCTGTGTCGTTCAAGCTACTCCTCCGACCTGGTCTGGAACTTGTTTCTAAGCAACACCGCCACCGCGTTCATGGAGAGCAGGATTATTAGAAGGACGATAATTCCCGCCGCCGCGAGATTCTGGAACTCTTCCTGCGGACGAGAAATCCAGTTGAATATCTGTATGGGCATAATAGTGAACTGATCGAGCGGCGACGAAGGCACGAACGTCAGGTACACCAGCGCGCTGATAGCTATTACAGGGGCGGCCTCGCCGATAGCCCTGGACAAAGCCAGAATAGTCCCGGTCAGAATGCCCGGAATGGCGGACGGAAGAACCGTTCCCTTGATAACCTGCCACTGGTCCGCGCCGAGCGCGAACGCGCCCAGCCTGTATTCGTTCGGGACGGCGCGTATCGCCTCGCGCGACGCGAGGATTACGATGGGCAGCACCAGCAAAGACAGTGTCATCGCGCCCGCCAGAACCACCCTGCCCAGCGACATAAGCTGTACGAAGAGCGCCCATCCGAGCAGTCCGTACACGATGGAAGGAACGCCCGCCAGGTTGGATATGTTGATCTCTATGAGTCCTGTCAGCCAGTTGCGGGGCGCGTACTCTTCGAGGTAGATGGCGGCGCCCACGCCGATAGGCACGGTGAGCAGGGCGGTAAGACTTATGGCCCAGATGGTGCCCATCATCGCGGAGCGGATGCCCGCCTGTTCGGGATGCCGGGACGGGTAGCTGGAGATGAAGCCCCAGTCGAGCCAGGACCAGCCGGTAATGACTATCTGAGTGAGCAGCACAAGGAGGCCGACTATGCCGATCATAACCGCGGAGAGGAACACGAAATAGAATATCGCGCCGACAGTCTTGCGCCGCGTGAGAGCGGGGTTAAAGTTAGCGTTTGTTCGAGCCATTAGTAAACCTGTCTCCAGCGACGCACTACCCAGTAACCCAGCGCGTTGAGCGCGAGCGTCATAGTGAACAGCACGATTCCGACCGCGAATATGGTGTTGTATTCGAGCGATCCGTGAGGGGCTTCACCGAGGCTCAACTGGACTATGTACGCGGACATGGCCTGAACACTGTCCAGAGGATTGATAGTCATGCGCGGGGTCGCGCCCGCCGCGATTGTTACCAGCATCGTCTCGCCTATCGCCCGCGAAATAGCGAGTATGAACGACGCCACGATTCCAGACAGCGCCGCCGGAACGACTACCTTTATACTCGTCTCCAGCTTGGTTGCCCCCAGCGCGTATGACGCATTTCTCAGAGACCTCGGCACGCTGATCATCGCGTCCTCGCTCAGCGAAGACACCATCGGAATTATCATCACACCCATGACCACACCCGCGCTCAGCGCGTTGAACACGATCATGTCAGGGAATATCCTCTGGAGCTGCGGAGTAACGAAGGTCAGGGCGAAGTAGCCGTAAACGACCGTCGGAATTCCGGCCAGTATCTCCAGGACAGGCTTGATGATCCTTCGGAGCTTGTCGGGGGCATATTCGGCAAGAAAGATGGCCGTAGCCAGCCCAACAGGCAGGGCCACAATCGCCGCGATGGCGGCCACCAATAAGGTGCCGTTCACCAATGGAAGAACGCCGTATGAGCGCGGCTTGAGAATAGGAGTCCAGCGGGTGCCGGTTAGGAAGTCCCAGATCGGGACTTCCTGGAAAAATCCGACAGCCTGACTGACCAGGCTGAATACGATAGCTATGGTTGTAAATATAGAGACAATGGCACAGCCGAAGAACACCCATCGCACTACGCGACTTTCGATATTCCGGCCTCGACCGCGGCGGAATCTTCCGCCAGCAACCCCGCTGCCGGAAGAAGGAATCGGCTCACTCACGCCCGATACTGCGTTCTCCAACAAAGTCTCCCTGAAATTCAACATAATTAGATGGGATGGGCGGCTTGGCGTTTATTCGGTTACTTTACCAATTCCAGGTTGGCCTGGTACTCCTGCGCGCTCAGAGGCACGTATCCGACCTCGCGGGTCAGTTCCGCGCCGTTCTCCATGTAGAACTCGATGAATGCCCTGACCTCGGGGCGGGCCAGACTCGCCTTGCTCACATAGATAAAGAGCGGGCGGGACAGCGGAGCGTAGCTGCCGTCGGCTATCGCCTCCACGCTCGGCGCGACGCAGCCCGCGCCGGAGTCCACAGAAACCAGTTTCAACTTGTCCATGTTCTCCGCGTAGTAGGCGTATCCGAAGTAGCCCAGCGAATTGCGGTCTCCTCTTATGCCCTGCACAAGTACGTTGTCGTCCTCGGACGCGGTGTAGTCGGCGCGGGAGAGGCCGGACTCGCCGTTTATCTCGTAGGTGAAGTAGTCGAACGTGCCGGAGTCGGTGCCGGGGCCGTAGAGGTTGACCCTCCTGTCCGGCCAGCTAGGATCGAGGTCGTTCCAGCTATCAACCGAACTCTCGGGATTCCAGAGGGAGTTAAGCTGCTCGACCGTCATGCACTCTACAAAATCGTTGTTGGGGCTAACCATAACGGACAGTCCGTCAACGCCGACCAGGAACTCAAAGTATTCAATACCGTTCTCTTTGGCAACCGTCGCCTCGGAGTCCTTGATGGGGCGGGAGGCGTCGGATATGTCCGTTTCGCCTACTGTGAATCGCTTGAATCCGCCGCCGCTGCCGGACACGCCAACGTTGACGCGGACATCGGGGGCGACCTTCCTGAACTCCTCGGCTACGGCCTCGGTTATCGGAAATACCGTACTGGAGCCATCTATCTCGATTGTGCCGCCCAGGGCGGCTCTCTTCGTGTCTCTTTCCGATGCCGGCTGAGCGGGCGCGCTCGGCTGAGTCGGCGCCGCGCTGTCATCCGAGCCGCACGCAACAGCTACAAGGGCCACCGTGACCATTCCGAGGGTCAGCAGTCCCGAAACGCCCGACAGCTTGGATTTAATGTATTTATTCATCGTATTTTATTTTGCCTCCAGGACTTGTGCGTACTTGTCTCTGTTGCGCCAGACAAGGTTACTCGCCCTCCGTTAATATCCAGTAAAGGACTGATTAACAGTTCATTAACGCGCGCTCAAATTTTCAGGGATGCGCGGAAACACGATCGATCTCATCGCGGGGCGGATGCCGAACAGGGACTTTGAGAATTCTCATTCGCTATGTCGGCGCGCAAGCAAAAGGAGAGAAGAGCGCCGCGCGATTAACCGGTTGGACAGAATCTAACGTCTCCAGAATGAGTAGCTGACCTTACGCAGTTGAGAGAGATTTCGTAGCTGAGCTGGCTCATTCTCGTTTAGGAATTCATAGCTAAGTGCGTAACATCAGTGAGTAGGATAGATAGAGTGCAGGCGTTGCCCATGAACACGGGATTAACAGACTGTTATCGAACGGCGAAGGTATCGTTAACATCCCAACGCCAGCCACTCCAACCCAGATTCACCACAACCAAAGCGCCCCGGCGACTATACCCGCGCCCATGACCAGGACGAACCAGCCGAAGTTCAGCCGTCGCGCGACTGCCATCAACACTCTTATAGTCGCAAAGCCCGACAGGGCGGACACCGCAAGCGCAGCAACCGCTTCCGGCGAGGCGTAGTAGCCCGCGCTGATTGCGGCGTACACGCCCGCGCCCGCGCTTGCGGGTATGCTCAGAAGAAAGCTGAGCGTGAGAGCCTCGCGCCGGTCCACGCCGCGCCAAAGCAGCGCGCTGATCGTAAGGCCCGACCTGCTCAGGCCGGGCAGAGCGGCGAGACCCTGAACAACGCCGGTCATAAGCGCGTCCGGCCACCTCACGTCATCGCGCGTGCGGCTTCCCGATGACCGGGTTTTCAGCAACAGCGCGCCGGTCACCAGCATCAGAAGGCCCACCGCCGCCATGGCGGCGACTCCAACGCGCTCGGAGAATTCGCCAAGTCCCGCCAACAGCAGGAAGCCGAGCGGCGCGCTGGAAAGTGTAGCAATCGCAAGGTAGGCGGTCATCGGGGACGGGGCGGCGGGACGCCTTGCCACATCGCGCAGTACGCTCCACACATCCGCGCGGAACGCCGCGAGCGCGGACAGCATAGTGCCGAGGTGGAGCCACAGCGAAAAATTCACCGCTTCGGGTATCGAGTCGCGGAACACGAGCGACTGGACAGCGGTCACCACGCCTTCCGAACTCACGGGCAGCCACTCCGCCAACCCCTGTATCAGCCCCAGAAGGGCGGCCTCCGCAAGAGTCACGACGCCCTGCTCAGCCTGAAAGTGAATACGCTGCCCTCGCCTTCGACGCTCCGGACCGTTATATCCCCGCCGTGAGCCTGCGCGAGGCGGCGGGTAATCGCAAGTCCCAGCCCCGTGCCGACGTTCCTGCGCGCCCTGTCCACCTTGTAGAATCGCTCGAATACGTGCGGCAGATGCTCTCTCGGAATACCGATGCCGGTATCGGCGACCCGGATTTCTATTCCTTCCCGAACCGCATTTGCCGAAAGTGAGACCCGCCCGCCTTCGGGGGTGAACTTGAGGGCGTTCTCCACGAGGTTGGTCAGAATCTGGTCGAGCTTGCCGGAGTCGGCCATCAAATAGGGGAGGTCAGCCGGAATACGGCTGAGCAGTTTTACACCCCTGGAGGCGGCGCGCATTTCGAAGCGTTCCAGCACCTTGTCCGCTATCCCGCGCAGTTCGACGGGAGCGAGGTGAATCGGCATCTGTCCACTCTCGAGGATAGAAAGTTCCAGCAATTCATCCACCATAGCGGTCATGCGCTCTACGTCGCCATGGACTCGGGAGAGGAAGTCGCGCGCGACTTCGGAGTCGTCTATCGCCCCGTTGTCCAGGGTTTCAACCATTGCCCTGATCGAAGCCAAAGGGCTGCGCAGTTCGTGGGATACGTTGCTGACGAATTCGCGCCTGGTAGTCTGGGCCTGTCTGAGCCGGGTCACATCCTGGAGCGTGAGCAGAACACCACGTCGCGGTCTCTCGGAGATGGGGGTAGCGATGGCGTGCAGGAATCGCCTGTGGTGAAGAAGTTCAATCTCGGCGCTGCGTATCCGGCCGGTGGCCGCGGAGTTCGAGGTGAGTTCCAGTATCTCGTGGTCGCGCACTATCTCGGCCAGTGGACGCCCGCGGGTCGTGTGTATATCCGCGTCCAGAAGCCACTGTGCGGCGCGGTTGATGAGCCTTACCCTGTTATCGGAATCCAGGACTATCACGCCGTCCGCCATCGTCTCCATGACGACCGCCAGGAGGCTGCGCTCGTCGTCCAGTCCGCGCACAAGGTCGCGGAGCGTGACCGCCATTTCGTTGAATGCCTCGTTGAGTTGCCGGGTCTCGCGCAGCGACGACGTTCTCACCCTGTGATCGAGGTCCCCTCTTGCGAGGCGGCGCGCACCCTCAGCTACGTTATGAACAGGATGAGCAATGGAACGCGCCATCAGAAAAGAGGCTCCGACCGAGCCAAGTACGCCAACCAGCGCGGTTATCGGAAGGGCGACTATGATGCCGGCCCCTGGAACTTCCAGGGCGATGAGCGCAATCCCGACCGCAGCAACAGTCAGAGAGACGGCCGCCATATGGGATATGACCATTCTCAAGCACAGCGAGTCGGGAAGCATTCTCACGCCAGATCCCCCAAATCGGGAAAGAAACTACCGCGCCTGCGCGGCGCAGGCCGTTCAACGCATGGGAACAGACCCTCATCCGTCAAAGCGGTAGCCCAGCCCCCTTATCGTAACTATTCTGCGAGGCCTCGAAGGATTAAGCTCTATCTTCTCCCGAAGCCACCTGACGTGCACGTCAACGGTGCGGGAGTCCCCGATGTAGTCATGTCCCCAGAGCCGCTCCAGTATCTGATTTCGGGTGAATGCGCGTCCCCTGTTTGCCGCGAGCATGGCGAGGAGCGAAAACTCGCGCGGCTTCATATCCAGGGGCTTGTCGCCCAGCGTTACCGAATGGCTGATCTGGTCTATGGTGAGATCGTCCGACCTGATGACTTCGGAGCGTCCGGCAAAGCCCGATGCCTGAGGTGAAGATACTCGCCTGAGCAGGTTGCGAACCCGGGCGAGGAGTTCTCGCATACTGAAGGGCTTGGTGACGTAGTCGTCGGCGCCGAGTTCAAGCCCGACCACGCGGTCCACCTCTTCGCCCCGCGCCGTGAGCATCAGTATTGGAACGCCGGACTCGCGCCGGAGGATGCGGCATACCTCGAAACCGTCCAGGCTGGGGAGCATAACGTCGAGGATCACCAGGTCGGGGGACAGGCGGGAGGCCATCCGCAGACCGGCCTCGCCATCGGTGGCGGTCAGCGCGATGTATCCTTCCTGTTTCAAGGTGTACTGGAGAGCGGCCAGCAAATTCGGCTCGTCTTCAACAATCAGAATTGTATTAGGCATTGACCAGCGCCCTCGGCAACCGTCTCTATCAAATAGCTTCCCGAACCTGAGATTATCATACTTGGTTTTTAGTTGTCAGTTTTTAGCTTCCGGTCGTTTTAACCCCAGTGGGACGAGTTATGCAATTTTCCTGAAGAGTACGTGAGGTAATGGCGCCGGCGCAAATCAGATGGCGCCCTGCCCTCTGAGCGTTATCAGGTCGTTTGCCGAGTACCCCAGCAGGCCGCATATGACGTCCCTGTTGTGCTGGCCGAGTGTCGGGGCGGGAGCGAGGTTCCAGTCCACGCCTTCGGACGCGAACGGGCCGCCCGGGTAGCGGTGAGTCCCGGCTTCGGGATGTTCTACTTCCACGAAATAGCCCCTTTCCTCCGTATGCTCCCACTCCAGTATGTCTTCCGGCGCGGCGACGTATGAGAAGGCAAGCCCACGCTCCTGGGCGCGCTCGAATATGTCGCGCTTGTCGTGGCGCATGAGCCAGGGAAGCATCAGGGCGTCAAGCTCGTCGGCGTTCGCGCCGCGTCCGGCGCGGTCGGCGAACCTGGGGTCGTCAAGCTCGGGTATGCCCATGAGGGCGGCCATTTCGGGCCACTTGTGGTCGGGGCCCGCTATCACGCCAACGTAGCCGTCTCTGCACGGGTACGGCCCCCAGGCGGCGCGGCCATAGCCGCGGTTGCCCGTCCGCGTAAAGTTCGCGCCGGTGTAGGAATACATACTGAGCGCGTTTTCCAGGATCGTGGCCAGGTACTCGGACACCGCCACGTCCACCTGCTGCCCCGCTCCGGTAGCATCCCTGTGCCACAGCGCGGACATCGTTGCGACGAAGGCGTTCTGTCCGGCCCCGTATTGCGCGAGCCGCGCGGCCATCTGGAGAGGTTCGCGCCCAGGGTCGCCGGTTATATACATAAGTCCTCCGAAAGCGTACAGGTTTATCTCCTTCGCCAGGCGGTCGCTGTACGGTCCGGTTTGTCCGAAGTTGGATATCGAGGTCATCACCAACGCAGGGTTGATTTCCGAGAGGCGGCCGTATTCCAGGCCGAGCGACGGCATGACCCTGGGATGGAAATTCTCGACCAGGACATCGGCCCACTCCACCAGCGAGCACAGAATATCCCTGCCCGCCTCACTCTTCAGATTTAGCGTCACGTCCTTCTTGCATACGTTCAGGTACAGGAACAGCGCGCTCTTTTCGGGATGCGGCGTCCCGCCCGAGAACGGCCCGACACGACGCGCCGGGTCCCCGCCGTCCGCGCGCTCCACCTTGATAACGTCCGCACCCTGCGCCGACATCAGACGCGTCGCATAAGGCCCCGCCACGTAGTGAGTCAGGTCCAGAACCTTCAGTCCTTGTAGAAATCCGATTGTTTCAGGTTCTGTTGATATTTGAAATCTCATTCCGCCATTCCGACCTTGAGCCTGAATCCAGCACTCCAAACAGGTGTAATTGTCACGAAATCAGCCACACTCCGCCCCTCTGGATTCCCGCTTTCGCGGGAAAGACGGAAAATGTCAACGCAACCTAAAACTCCCACTCCCAGATTTCTGTCAGATCCAGGGTGAAACCGGGGAGAACGGGGTCGGCTGAAACGCTGTCGAGATTTTCCAGAATCTCAACATCCTGACCCGGGCGATATATGTACACACGCCTGTCCCGGGGGTCTATCAGCCAACCCAGACGGGCGCCGTTCTCCATGTATTCTTCCATCTTGGCGCGGAGGGTATTCAGGCGGTCTGTATCGGAGCGCAGTTCTACAACGAAGTCGGGGCAGATGGGAATGAATCGGTTGCGGTCTTCCGGCGTCAACTCCGCTCGCCGGGACCTAGGAACCCATGAGGCATCGGGAGATCGAACCGCGCCGTTGGGCAGCGTGTAACCCATGGACGGCCCAAACGCGGCTCCGCTGCCGTCCTGGCGCGCCCAGTTTCCCAATTGCCTTGCGATTTCTAATTCCTTGCCTCCCGTAAACCCTATTGCGGGCGCCATTATCTCCAACTCTCCATTCGCCGTCCGTTCTATGTGTAATTCCGGGTTGAGTCCGCAGAAGTCGGCGAACTGTTCTTCGCTCAGTTCGATGAGGGGACTCAGCTTCAGGACAATGGGGAGAATCTCGCTCGCGTCCGACACGCGGGACGGCGGCCTCTGTACTGTCTGGACCATGTGTTTATCTCCGGTTCGCTATTCGTCATTCTCAGTCGCAAGCCAATGCCAGGGGTCCCAGATTTCCCTGAGTTCCAGCGTGAAGCCGGTCAGAACTGGGTCGGCTGAAACGCTGTCGGGGCTTTCGAGAATCTCAACATCCTGACCCGAGCGGTATGTGTACACGCGCCGGTTCCGGGGGTCTATTAGCCAACCCAGCCGCGCGCCGTTCTCCATGTATTCTTCCATCTTGGCGCGGAGCGTGTTCAGGCGGTCGGTATCGGAGCGCAGTTCTACAACGAAGTCGGGGCATATTCTATAAAAGCCGCTTCGTTGTTCCGGTGACAGGGCGGCCAGGCGAGACATCGAGATCCAGGATGCGTCGGGTTCTCGAATCGCGCCGTTGGGGAGGGTGAATCCGGCGGACGAGTCAAAAGCTCTACCTGTGCCATCCTCCCGCGCCCAATGCCAAAGCTGACCGCTAATTTCAGCATTCTTACCGCCTGTCTCGCTGAATGCGGGGGCCATTATCTCTAACTCTCCGTTCACCGTCCGCTCTATGTGTAGTTCCGAGTTGAGTCCGCAGAAGTCGGCGAACTGTTCTTCGCTCAGTTCGATGAGGGGACTCAGCTTCAGGACAATGGGGAGAATCTCGCTCGCGTCCGACACGCGGGACGGGGGCTTTTGTACTGTCTGGACCATGGGTTTATCTCCGGTTCGCTATTCGTCATTCTCAGTCGCAAGCCAATGCCAGGGGTCCCAGATTTCCCTGAGTTTCAGCGTGAAGCCAGGGAGAACGGGATCGGCTGAAACGCTGTCGGGGCTTTCGAGAATCTCAACATCCTGACCCGAGCGGTATGTGTACACGCGCCGGTCATGGGGGTCTATCAGCCAACCCAGCCGCGCGCCGTTCTCCATGTATTCTTCCATCTTGGCGCGGAGCGTGTTCAGGCGGTCGGTATCGGAGCGCAGTTCCACAACGAAGTCGGGGCAGACGGGGAGAAAGCGGTTCTCATCTTCGGACGTCAAGTCCGACAGCCGAGACAAAGATACCCAGGAAGCGTCGGGGGAGCGAACAGCACCGTTGGGCAGGGTGTAACCCATGGACGGACCAAAAGCCATACCGCCGCGATAGCGTCTATTCCATTCCCTCACCTGCGCCGCTATATCTAATTCCGTGGCTCCTGTAAAGCCTTTCGTGGGCGACATAATCTCCAGTTCTCCGTTGGCGGTACGCTCTATGCGGAGGTCGCGGTTAAGTCCGCAGAACTCCGCGAACTGTTCTTCGGTGAGTTCGATGAGCGGACTCAGCTTCAGGACAATGGGGAGAATCTCGCTCGCTTCCGACACGCGGGGCGGTGGCCTCTGTACTGTCTGGACCATGTGTTTATCTCCGGTTCGCTATTCGTCATTCTCAGTCGCAAGCCAATGCCAGGGGTCCCAGATTTCCCTGAGTTTCAGCGTGAAGCCGGGGAGAACTGGGTCGGCTGAAACGCTGTCGGGGTCTTCGAGAATCTCAACTTCAGCTCCCGGTCGGTATATGTACACGCGCCTGTCAAGAGGGTCAATCAGCAGTCCAAGACGAACCCCGTTCTGTATGTATTCTTCCATCTTTGCGTGGAGGATATTCAGACGGTCGGTAATCGAGCGCAATTCCACGGCAAATTCGGGGCAGACGGGGAGAAAGCGGTTCTCATCTTCGGACGTCAAGTCCGACAGCCGAGACAAAGATACCCAGGAAGCGTCGGGGGAGCGAACAGCACCGTTGGGCAGGGTGTAACCCATGGACGGACCAAAAGCCATACCGCCGCGATAGCGTCTATTCCATTCCCTCACCTGCGCCGCTATATCTAATTCCGTGGCTCCTGTAAAGCCTTTCGTGGGCGACATAATCTCCAGTTCTCCGTTGGCGGTACGCTCTATGCGGAGGTCGCGGTTGAGTTCGCAGAATTGGGCGAACTGTTCTTCGGTGAGTTCGATGAGCGGACTCAGCTTCAGGACAATGGGGAGAATCTCGCTCGCGTCCGACACGCGGGGCGGGGGCTTCTGTATTGTCTGGACCATGTGTTTATCTCCGGTTCGCTATTCGCGGTTCGGCGTTGGCTGTTGTCAGGCGACGGGGATGATGGCGCGCTTGTGGACGGCCCTGCCTATCTGCTTGTCGCCCTCGAACGCCTCTATTTCGTAGGTGAGGCGGTTGCGGTCAACTTCGGTGAGGACGGAGCGGACGCGGACGGTCTGTCCGACGTTGGTGGGAGCGATGTGGCGGAGGCCGTCCACGGCGTAGCCGACGCTGGTGTAGCCGTCGGGCAGGTGTGGGTCGGTCGCCTCGATGCTGGCGTTTTCCATGAGGCCGAGGAGGTGCGGGGTGGAGAGGACGTCGGCGCCCTCTTTACCCATGCGGTTGGTGGTCAGATCGGTTGTTACTTCTACTTCAAGGACGGCTTCCTGTCCGGGGCTGATGTTTTCCATCATTTGTGAATTCTCCCTGAGATTTTCTTGTCTTGGGCCATGCGGCGGGTCAATTGTATCAGAGGCGATTGTTGCCAGGTTCCAGTGGTCGGCGTTCAGTTTTTAGTTTTCAGTGGTCAGCGATTCCTGGCCCAGTGTCTTCAGGGAGAGAAGAATTATATATTCTGGTTTATAGTTGCGCTGGGGGGACGCTGGGGAGTTAACAGGGATGCGCTGGGAGGGCGCTGAGCCGGTTTTTGCCCAGCGTTTCCCAGCGTTTCCCAGCGTTTAGCTATGGGAGCGAAATTCGCGGGCGCAGGCATGGCCACTGATAAACCTGGATTTATAGAAAGTAGCTCTCAATTTCAGTCATTGCCTTCCTCTGTGATGGATATATTGTAGCGATAAACGGGTATAGTTGTGTAGTCGAGTTAGAAGACATGGGTGATTACTGGAAGTTAGCTAAGCTCCTCTTGACGCAACTGGTTCCTTGCCTTATTATAGTTAGAGAACATTTATTCGCAACACTGAATTGTTGTAGGAGGAGACATAAGCAAATGGACCATGAGAGGGAACGCAGGAATAGGCCGTGTCCAGCAACGAAGCGCAATGGAGAGGTCTGCGGGTCCACCATCGTCTCGGTTTCGGGGTATTGCTTCGCGCACGACCCGGAGGCGGCGGATTGGAGGGCGATGGGCGGACGGGCAACCGCCAAGAAGAGACGGGTGGCCAAGAGGATGAAGGATGCGGGCCTCGGGCATATTCACGAGACGATGAAGGAGCTTCTGGATGAGCTTCATTCAGGGAATGCGAGAGCGTCCGACGCGATGGCGATGGCGAGGGTTACGGATACGATATTGAGGATGGTGGAGTGGGCGGAAGATGACTTGAAGGAGGATTCTGAGTCGCGGGGGCCGACGAAGTGGACGCCGTATTGAGATGTGGGACTCCCCAAGGGTCTATCTAAATCAGAATTTGACGGAACTGGGTTGTTGGAGTTGAGGGAGAGGGTTATGTATAGGATGAAGGAACAGGAAGAGGCGTGGGAGGCGTGGAAGGCGTACAGGTGGAACGAGTGGGCGGCTTCGAAGCAGCTTGCGCCGGACGGGGACTGGGCGGTGTGGCTTTTGATGGCGGGACGGGGGTTCGGGAAGACACGGGCGGGGGCGGAGTGGATCCGGAAGCGGATATATTCGGGGGTCGGCCGGAGGATAGCGCTGGTGGCTCCGACGCCGGACGACGTTCGGAACGTGATGGTCGAGGGGGAGTCGGGGCTGCTCCAGATTTCGCCGCCGTGGCAGCGGCCGAGGTACGAGCCGTCCAAGCGCAAGCTGACCTGGCCGAACGGGGCGTACGCGCTGGCATTTTCGAGTCATGAGCCGGAGCGTCTGCGGGGACCACAGTTCGACACGGCGTGGTGCGATGAGCTGGCGTCGTGGAAGTACGCGCGGCAGACCTGGGACAATCTCCAGTTCACGCTGCGTCTGGGGAATGATCCGAGGTGTGCGGTTACGACTACGCCCAAGCCGATTGCGCTGCTGCGGGAATTGAAGGGCCGTGACGATGTTCGCGTGACGACAGGTTCTACATACGAGAACCGCGCGAACCTGCCGGAGGAGTACATTGAGAATATCAGGCGGCGCTATGAGGGGACGCGGACGGGTCGGCAGGAGATATACGCGGAACTGCTGGACGAGTCGGAGGACGCGCTGTGGAAGCGGGACTGGATAGAGGAGGCGCGGGTGCGGTCGGCGCCGGAGCTTTCGCGGATAGTGGTGTCGGTTGATCCGGCGGTGTCGTCGCGGACGTCGTCGGACGAGACGGGGATTATAGTGGCGGGCGCGGACGAGGACGGACACGCATACGTTCTGGAGGACGCATCGGGGCGGATGTCGCCGGACGGGTGGGCGAGGCGCGCGATAGCGATGCTGGACAAGTACGGGGCGGACCGGATAATCGGCGAGAGCAACAACGGGGGCGACCTGGTGGAGCACACTATCAGGACGGCATACGAGAGCAGGGTCATACCCTATAAGTCGGTGCACGCGAGCCGGGGGAAGTACGCAAGGGCGGAGCCGGTGTCGGCGCTGTATGAACAGGGGAAGGTGCATCACGTAGGTGGGCTGGACGCGCTGGAGGATCAGATGTGCATGTGGACGCCCGGGGCGGAGGGTTCGCCGGACAGGATGGACGCGCTGGTGTGGGCGGTAACGGAGCTGCTCTTGAACAGGACGGGGCTGTGGCTGTGGATATAGGCGTCTGGGCTGTGATTTATGAGATTCACATGATTCAGGGGAGGCAGGAATGATGGAGAAGCGTCCTATTTACTGCGACGACTGCGGTCGGGAGAAGATGGCGGAGATTCGCAATGGGAAGATTGTGATATAGGTGTCTGAACTGTGATTTGTGGGATTTATGTGATGTACATGATTCGGGGAGGCAGGGAATGATGGAGAAGCATCCTATCTATTGCGATGATTGCGGGCGGGAGAAGATGGCGGAGATTCGCAATGGGAAGATTGTGATTATGGACCGGAGGCACGGGAGGCGGCATATAGCGGTGATACCGCTGCCGCGTGTGGGCGGGTCGGGGAGCGGGGGAGAGGGATGAGCGCGAGTGGTTCAGTGTCCGAAGACGGCCTTGCGGAGTGTGTCGTTGAGGCCGCTGCCTCGGAACCACTGTTTATGGGGCAAAACCATCAACCCATTCGGCTCTCTTGACTATCTGGTTCAGCTTTCCCTTAGTCCTTTTGCCCGTGATCCGGCAATGGCCTGGCCCACCTGACGAAGGGTCTAGAACTATGCCTAGCCCTACTTCGCGCAATACGGCTACCTCTATGGAAACCATGTATGGCTCCGACCCTTCAGAGGCAACCACCTCAGGAGTGGTTTGGGAATTCAGATACACCGAAAGGGCGTCTTGCTTGAATGCCTGGGTAGATGGCCGGAGTCTCTGGAGGTTTTCGTCATATACCACAAACGATTCAGCTATGCGACGCAACGCTACTTCATCGTCGGCAACGCCGGTATCATCACCGTCTAACTCCATTATTCATTCACGCAGAGACTCGCCTGTTAGAGAACAGATCGCGCGTACTTAGTCAGACGCTCGATCTCATCCCAAGCCATACCTTCGCGCTCTTCGTCGGGACTGGAGAAAAAGTACTCGGCGTCTCCAGCAGGACTGACTTCTATTTCGAGGTCAACGCCGTTGCGGTGCCATTCGACTTGTACACCGCCGTTCCATGTGGGAACTACGCTTGGGGGAGGAGTCCGGCTATCGAGAACCTCAATCAGTATCGTCAGCATTCCGGCGACCGCCGCGCGTTGGGTGGGCCTGGAGTCGGTTATTCGAGTATCTGAGTTCCAGGACAGTGTGACCAGTGTATCGAACGTGGGGGTGAACCATTTCGTATTATATAAATCTTGCGCGCTGTTGCGTCGCACATCAAGCTTCCCATCCTGGCGCTCATAGGTGGCGCCGGGCAGTGAGAAGGTGTCACTGGAAGGAACAGCAAATACGGCGTTCCCGTATTCCCAAAGAGTAGAATTGTCCGGGACTGACTTTCTTTGCGCTTTCAGGATCGGTCTGACCGGTATCGTAATTGTTGTCAAGGCATTCTCTCCCATGCCTGGTGCATTTCGCCCGAAGTCAGAGTCGTAAAACCTCGAACAATCCATTCATGCCCAATATCCATGGTCTTGATCACGCCGGCGCGGCAAAGCCCCTGCGGCGCCCCACGGGCTGTGAGTTTCAAAAGATACATCGGGGTCTTTTCTCCCATGATGTACCCGGGTTCGACACTTACATACAACCTGCCTTGCGGCAAGCCGTCATCGCCAGATATGACATACTGGGCGACATAGCGTGACTGCTCCGGCGGGGGCAGAAAGCCTTCAGTGAGTCGGGGAGTGGCCGAAGGGACTATCTTTCCAAGCTCTGAATGGCTGCTCCAAACCTCTTCGGGCAATATAATGTTGACGTAAGTTACCTCACATTGAACAGGGGATATATCTCCCAAATTCTCTTCGGACAAGAACATTTGAAATGCGGCAAGTTCTCTTTTGAATCCCGATATGATTTTCTTGTATCGCGGATACTCGTCGGTTGGAGCAAGTTTTCGCCAGCTATACCCAAACATATTCTCCTGGACTTGCAGGATTTCGGATTCGGACTCACTTTTCATGAAAAAGCGTGGTGTTGGTGGAGCATCACTAATCTCGAATTCAAATCTCGGCTCCCGTGGGCCATCGAACATTTCGATGTTAAAGGGTATCGGTGGAACCTCTTCGTATTTCGGGAAACTGTTCCGGATTTGACTCCATCTGAGCATGATCAGCGGGCCACTAATGGCAGGCTCGTCGAATTGCACCGAAACGGCGACTTCAACCACAGGCGGTCTTTCGAACTCTGGCAGCAACCTCTTCTCCATGAGCCTTCAACTCTAACACATTTCAATCAATGGCAGATTTCCCGGTTGAGGGCAATTTTAGCAATTTTCAGAGCAGAGGCTATCACAAGCCAATAAATGGCGCAAAAATGACCTTGACAGAACTTGACAGAGCGTGAGAATCCGAGAAGGCGACACGGACCAAAGCCATGAATGTTCTTGTTCCGTATTCCCCTATGCTCTGGCAACGATTGGCTTTACGCTGTACTCTCTTTTCGCTCCGTACATATTTGCATCGTCCGATGTGTATGGCATATGTATATAGTATGGGGATTGGGGAGGTGAGTGAAGAGCCTTTTTCTTCGCGCCATCCGCCTTTTGTCCACATCTTGAATTCACGGGAGGTTTTGGGAAATGAAGATTACGGTTGTGGAGTGCCTGATACTGGATGGGGGTTATCCGTTCGTGAAGGTGCATACGGATGAGGGGATTACGGGGATAGGGGAGTGTTTCCGGCGGCAGCCCGGGGTTACGAAGGCTCTTATCGAGGAGCATCTGGCTCCGGCGATTGTGGGGAAGGACGCGCTGGATACTGGTCTGCGCTTTCGGGACATGATGGGCGCGGGTTCGGCGGTGGAGATGGGAGGGGCGGTGTTCTGCGCCATCGCGGGACTGGATATCGCGCTGTGGGACATCAAGGGGAAGGCGTTCGGGGTTCCGATATATAAGCTGCTGGGCGGCAAGCTGCGGGACAAGGTGAGGGTTTACGCAAGCTCGATGCGGCGCGATCTGACTCCGCTGGAGGAGGGCAGGCGGGCGGCGGCGTTCGTGGAGAAGGGGTATAGCGGGTATAAGCTGCACAGCGCGGTTCCGGGGGAGATTGACGACCCGGCGGACGAGACTATCAGGACGGTGACGGAGGTGAGGGCGGCGGTTGGGGACGACATTGACATTCTGGTGGACGTGAATGGGGCGTACTCGGTGCACCAGTCCATGTACATCGGGGCGGCGCTGGAGGACCTGGGGGTGTTCCACTTCGAGGAGCCACGGCCAGCGCAGGACCTGGAGGGGCTGGCGCGGATAGCGGACGCGCTGACGATACCGATAGCGTCGGGTGAGATGATCTATACGCATCACGAGTACCGCGACCTGATTATGAAGGGGAGGGTGGACATAATACAGCCGGACATCGTGAAGGTTCCGGGCTTTACGGAGTTTGTGAAGATAGAGGCGCTGGCGTCGGCGTTCAATGTGCCAATCACGGTTCATAATACGCAGCCGATACTGAGCACGGTGGCTCATCTGCACTTCTGCGCGGCGAGCGCGATGGTCCCGTATTCGCAGGAGTACAATATCGAACCGATCTCGATACGGGATGAGTGGCCGATTCTGAAGGAGCCGCTGGAGGTGGTTGACGGGCATATCGCGGTGCCGGAGGGGCCGGGTCTTGGGGTGGAGCTGGATGAGGAGATGGTGAAGAGGGTTGGGGGATGATGGGATAGACAGGATTCGCGGGATGATTGTACAGAGTCCAGAATTCCGAAATTACAACTTTGCACAGGCCCTGGCATTTGGGTCCGACTTCTTGTGACCGTACCTTGCTCTGGGTGTATCCGTCCCGCAGTGTTAGGTGTCTTCTACGCACGACTACAAAAGCGACCGAGGGATCAGTCCGTTGATAACATGGCAGGTCTGTAATGCAACAGCTAAGGGATAGCGGACTTTTCGAGGAAGTATCATACCAACCGAGTGGGGGCGTTACACGTTTCCTAGTCAGAAATGAAGCAGGAGGCACATATGCTCACTCGTCAGTCTACGCTCAGAGCAATGACCAAGAGATTCACATGACGATCAGCGCCCTTGAGAATCAACGGTTCCCGAATAGTCGCAGACTGCACAATTTCCTCCGCGACAACGTGCGGATGATGGGTCGCCCAGGGCACTCTCGTCACCGCTATGAACTGCACGAAAGGCACATCCCTGGGATGATCAGAATACTTAGAGCAGCGTAGTAAAGAGGTGACAAGATGAAAATGTCCAGGACAGCTCAGTTGAGGAGAGATTGGGAAGCAAAGAGAAGTCCACCCTGTAATCACCCTGTCGTGGAGCTCGAGACGAGTGACTTTGGACGGCGTATCCTGGAGTGGATGTTGGGGGAGCCGGGGTGAGTTTGTGGGGAACGGAGGGATAGCAGCGGAAGTGGTCATGAGGTAAACTCAGGTTATGCCGAGACGATACAGTCCACGTGAAATCACCAGGATTTTGGAAAGTCAGGGCTGGCGGTTCAGCCGCCAGTGCGGTTCCCACAGGATATTCAACAAACCGGGAGAACCGAACCATGTGTCTGTTCCTGAATCTGGCAGGCAGGTGAAACCTGGGACACTGACTAGCATCAAGCGGCAAGCCAGGCTGACGAAAGATGAATTCGACAGAATCGCGGGTGAGGTTCTCTAAAATGAAAATGGCTAAGCAAAAGTTCACCGTGATACTGATGCCGGATGAAGATGGCTACCAGGTGATCGTGCCGCACTACCCGGAAGTCATTAGTTGGGGGCAGACGCCGGAGGAGGCGTTCGAGATGGCGCAGGAGTGCCTGGAACTGATTCTGGAGATTCATGCGGAGACGCACCGGGACCCGGTGATTCCCGGGGTTCACGCTTCCCACGTGGTGGTTGGAACGATAGAGGCAGAGGTTCCGGAAGTCCTTCTCGGCGAGATACGCGAGTACGAGGCGGAAAGGCTGAGGAAGAAGCCGGAGGAAGATCGGCTGAAAGAACTCGGGCGGAAGGAGCGGGAGGCGGAAGCGCTGACCGTATTCGCGGGGGAGAGCCTGTGATGGGGCGGAGGTCCCTCTGAATCCCCGGTCGTTGTACGGGTATTTGGCCATGTGGTATGCTATACCTGCCGCTGGAGGTGTGCTTCCGTTTGTTCCACGCATTTCAGGTATGGTGGCCGGGCGCGCGGCATATACCAGGCATTTCAATATATGGGAGGATGTATTTGGCATTTGTAAACCTCAGAGAAGGCGAAGACCCAGAAGCTCTTCTGAAACGCTTCCAGACCTCGATGCAGCGGTCAGGCATACTCAGAGAACTCCGCAACCGCCGCTTCTTCCGGTCGAAGGGGGAGCAGTCGAGACTGGACAAGCAGCGCAGCCTGCGGCGCATCCGACGCCGACGCCGACGCTAACACAGTATCCATATTTTTCTAACGTGCAGTGGCCTGCCGCGATCTCTGGTGACGAAAGAACGATTGGGTGGGCATCCGCGGCGCGCAAAACGTGAACCTGGAACACAAACTCAAGACCCAATGGACCGAAGCCGCGCAGGACTGGATCCAGCAGGATCAGTCTATACGCACGGGTATGCTCGACTCCTGGATGCTCGACGCGCTTGGCGACATACCGGGAAGGCGTGTCTTGGACATCGGATGCGGCGAAGGTCGATTCTCCCGCCTGCTGGCCGAACTCGGCGCGGACGTCACGGGTGTTGATCTTACCGAACCGCTGATAGACAGGGCGCGTGGCCTAGCGGCCGGCAATGAGACATACCTGGTCGGCGACGCGGAGGAGCTCGCGGGACTGGCAGACGACAGTTTCGACCTCGCAGTCTCGTACATCGTTCTCGTTGACCTGCTTGACTATCGCCGCTCCATCAAGGCGGCATATCGCGTCCTGCGACCGGGCAGCAAGTTCATCGTGTGCAACGTCCATCCGCTGCGCTCCGCGGTGCCCATGGGGTGGATCAACCAGGCGGGCAGGAAGCTCTTTTACCCGGTGGACAATTACACCCGAGAGGGAGCTCGCGAGTTCACCTGGTGGGGTCGGAGTTTCGTCAATATGCACCGAACGCTGTCCAGCTACGTCACCGCGTTCCTGGAGTCGGGGTTCGTCCTGGAGGGCTTGCAGGAGCCGACGCCGTCAGAGGAACAGTTGGCCCAAAACCCCACTTTCGACGACGAGTTCCGCGCGCCGAATTTCATCATATACCGACTGAGGAAGCCGGTCGGATAGGGGAGCGCCCACATACTGGCGCGACGTGGCGGTCTCTGGATTGCCGAGCGGCGAGCCTCTTCGAGGGTTCCCGCTCCCCGTTTTCACGAGGACAACCCCGTATCGGAGTACGGGGTGACGTTGCTTCGCGGGAGTGACGGGAAATTTCAACGCGACCTGGTATAGAAATCTCGGTATGGGTGAGGAGGAGATGATGGACAGCAAGGATAGGGCTGCTGTGGGTGAGCGACTTAAGGTCAACCGGGAGAGCTGGAATGAGCGTGTCCCGGTCCACGCGGCGTCGGAGCTTTATGATGTCGAGGGCTTCAAGTCGGGCAGGATAACGCTCACGGATATCGAGCGTCGGGAGATAGGCAGCGTATCAGGCAAGACGCTTCTGCACCTCCAGTGCCACTTCGGCCTGGATACGATGTCATGGTCGCGTCTAGGCGTCAAAGCGACGGGCGTAGATTTCTCCGAAGCCGCAATCGAGCTGGCGCGCGCACTCAACGAGGAGTTGGAGCTGGATGTCCGATTTATCCATTCCAACATTTACAACTTGCCCGAGGCGCTTCAAGAGCAGTTCGACATAGTATTTACGTCTTACGGCGTGCTGTGCTGGCTGCCCGACATCGCCAAGTGGGCGCAGGTCGTCAGCAACCACCTCAAGCCGGGGGGCGTGTTCTACATCGTGGAGTTTCACCCGTTCGCGGGCGTGTTCGATGCGTCCGAGTCGGGCGATATGGTGCCGACGTACAGGTACTTCCACCACGATCTGTTTTTCGAGGGCGGCGAGCCGAGCTACGCCGGCGCCCAGATAATCGAGACCCCCACCTACGAGTGGCAGCACAGTCTCGGCGACATCGTCTGCGCGCTGATAGACGCGGGGCTGAGGATCGAGTTCCTCCACGAGTTTCCCTTCAGCTGTTACAAAGCCTACGCAGTGATGGAGCAGGGCGATGACGGCTGGTGGCGGTTGCCGAAGCACAACGACAGCTTCCCGCAGATGTTCTCGATAAGGGCGACCAAGTAGGCTGGTGTAGAGAAGTGCAGGGGTGCACGTTTCGCTCCCAGTCTGCATACTGTCGTCCCCTCGGCCTAAGCTCTGTTGATATTTGAAATTCCATCCTGCCATCCCAACCTTGAGCCTGGATCCAGCACTCCAAACAGATGCAACTGTCACTGTCCACACTCCACCCCTCTGGATTCCCGCTTTCGCGGGACGAAATTAGCCACACTCCACCCCCCTGGATTCCCGCTTTCGCGGGAATGGCGGTTGGGTAGCGGTGTATGGCATATTCAGGTGGAAATGGTATTAGTCCCACTGCCATTCGGCCTCTCCTATTCGGACGGTGTCGCCAGGCCCGATGCCGGCGTCTTCGAGGGCCTTGACGACGCCGGAGCGTATGAGCCGGTTGTAGAACTGGACGTTGGCGGTCCAGTCGCGGGGGTCAACCATGGCCGCCATTCGCTCGGCGGAGGGCCAGTCCACGACGAACACGCCGCCATCCTCGACATAGACCGCGGGCCGGCGGCGGCGCGGGGCGGGCCGGATGACGGGTAAATCGTCCGCGCTCGCGCCACCGGGTGCGGCAATCGAGTCAGGCGCGTCCTGGAGCGCGCGCAGGATGGAGTCGAGCAGGCGGTCAACACCCTCGTGGGTTACGGCGGACACGAAGTGTATGTCGTCGTCGCCCGCGGCCTCTCGGAAGGCGTCGTGGAGGTCGTCTTGAAGAATCGAGACATCGGTAAGGTCGAGCTTGTTGACGGCGAGCACCTGGGGCTTGAGGGTGAGGTCCTGCGCGTACTGCGAAAGCTCCGCGTTTATCTGGTGGTACTGCGCGATGGGGTCGCCAAGCGAGCCGTCAACCAGATGTATCAGTACGCGGGTTCTCTCGACGTGGCGCAGGAATTCGTGTCCCAGGCCCACGCCCTCGTGGGCGCCCTCTATCAGGCCGGGTATGTCAACCATGACGAAAGTTTCGCCGCGGTGCTCGATCATTCCGAGTGAGGGTTCGAGAGTGGTGAAGGGATAGTCGGCTATTCTGGGCCTGGCGGCGGACACGACGGACAGCAGGCTAGATTTGCCCGCGTTCGGCGCGCCGACTATTCCCACGTCGGCCAGCAGCTTCAGTTCGAGTCTCAGGGCAAGTTCCTCGCCCGGTTCTCCGGCCTGCGCGAGCAGGGGGAAGCGGTTGGTCGGCGTGGCGTAGTGGGTATTGCCGGCCCCGCCGCGGCCGCCCTTAGCGGCGAGAAAACGCTGCCCCGGCTCGTCGAGGTCAACAAGAAGGCGAGGGTGTAAGTCTTCTGTCCATACCTGCGTCCCGACGGGGACGGGCAGGCTGATGTCCTTCCCGTCCCGACCATGCTTGAGCCTGCCCTCGCCGCGGCGGGCATTCGGGGCCGAGAAGTAGCGCTTGTACCTGTACGCGAGCAGCGTGTTGACGTTCAGGTCGGCTTCGAGGTATACGCTGCCCCCACGCCCGCCGTCGCCGCCGTCCGGCCCACCGCGCGGCACGTACTTCTCCCTGCGCCCGCTTATCGCGCCGTTACCGCCGTTACCGCTTTTTATGTGGATAATTACTTGATCAATCATTCTCTCAGTATATCTAATAACAGTAATAATTGGGTGGATAGCGGGGACAACCATCCAGATGAGCGGATGCGCGAAGCTACACCCACTTTCGGGCGGTGTGGACATCCTGCGGACAAGCCTGGAATGTTTGAGCGTGATGGTGTTTATACAAGGTCTAATAAGAGGCCAATGTCTGAGGTTATCCACATGGGGATGCTGTTATCCCCACTTTTGGCTGAGTTATCCCCATAGTTATGTCAAGAAGGTTGATTTTGGGTATTGTCACTTGTCCGAAAAGATTTTAGCCGACGGCCCGAACGGACGGTTCAAATGGTTGTCAGGAAGTCGAGAGGGAAGAAGGTCACCGCAGCAACTCCATAAATTCACTTCTCTTCAGTCCAGCGTCGCGAATCAGAGCCCTCAGTAGTCCCCGGCCCAACTCCCTGTGTCTGGGTCAGGACGATTGCAAAGTCAAGATTTTTGTCCGGACAGACGCGCGATAGTCTGTCTGGGTCGGAAGGCGCAGGTCTTGGCTCGTAGGGGCATGGACATAGTGGCAGGGAACCATCCTTGCAGCCGCAGGACGTTCAGACTGAGGTTCAGCAGGGTGGCGAATACTTCACCCAACCCCGGACTGCGCAACGTGTGGCGGTCCTCATCCCAGCTTCGGTCTTTCACATGCTGAAGGCTGTTCTCTACGCTCCAATGATTGCGGAACAGACGGAGCAGCGCGTCGGGGGCGCATCGTTCGGGCGGCAGGTAGCTGGATTGTGTGGATACTTCGCCTGTATCTATATCCACGCTCACCTTCTGCACCATTGCGGCCTGCCGCGCTCCGGGAAACCCCAGTTCCTCTCGGACATAATCGGCTAACCGGGCGTCTGAGTAGAGCCGCCGCATCTCGATTTTGCCCCCTTTTGTCCACTGTCTCGGCTTGCGGTTTGTCCACTCCAGCCTCGCCAAACCCCTCGCACAATGCGGCTAGGAGCGTTGGACGATTGCCTTTGACTCGCACCAGATAGTCCCGTCCGTAACTCACTATCGCCTGGCACAGGTCCCGTTCCGCATAAAGCGCGTCCATGGTCAGCAGTCGCAGACCCGGATAATGCTCAAACAGCAACTCTAGCCGACAGCGCAATACCGCACAGCGCAATACCCCGGTTCGTAGCGCTTCTCAGTCATCGGCCACTGCGTCAGGCACAGCTTCAAGTCATGCGCCGGCACATTCACCATCCCGATCGGATTTCCCCAGGCGTCTTCCGACTGCTTGGCCCACTTCCCGTCCACCGAGACGGTTACCCGATAGTCTCCCACTACCCCCTTGACCCAATCAATCAAGGCATCAGTCGCTCGAATGGGACTCCGGCCAATACACGGGAGATAGTGGTGGTGTGGGGAGCGCTCTCCCGCACAAAGCCCAAAGGCTCCTTCAACTCCGTCCAATGCAGTTTCCCGAACAACGCTATATGCGCCATGGTGGTTTGACCGCTTACCAGTCCCAACAGTGTCAACCGCAATATCGCCTGAAACGGTGCGAGCACTTACCTCTGCTGGCGCTGATGTTCATGTTAGGGATGAACGTGAGAACACGCCTTTGCATGTGGCGGCAACCTATGGTCACACTGAAATTGTACAGGAACTTATCTCTACGGGTGCTGACCTTGACCCAAGGACCCCGGACGGTTATACGCCCCTCTACTGGGCAGCTTGGAGGGGTCATAATGGAACGGTACGGCTACTTGCTACTGCTGGATCTGATGTCAATGTAAGAGATAATCGTGGCGATACACCTCTGAAAGCAGTTGCTGCGGAAGGTCATACCGAAGTGGCACAGGTACTTATCTCTGCTGGTGCAGACATTGAGGCAATTGATGGCTCGATTGGTGCTACGGCCTTACACTGGGCAATCTGGAATGGGCATACAGAAACCGTGCATACGCTAATCTCTGCTGGTGCCGACGTCAACGCAACCGATGATAACGACACTACACCTCTCTACTGGGCAACACAGAAGGACCATACAGATATTATCCGTATCTTGACTCCGTTGGGTGCACTTATTCAACCATCTGGGGTATTTGTTGGCACAACGGCTCTACATTTGGCAGCATGGTACGGTGATGTAGAAACCGTGCAGACATTGACGTCTAAATATGCGAACATTGATGTGAGAGATAAGTTTGGCAGAACGTCTCTGCACTTGGCAGCTGCTAAAGGACATGCTGAGACAGTCCAGATATTGATCTCTGCAGGTTCGGATGTTCGCAAGAGGGATCAAAGTAACGACACGGCTTTATGTTGGGCTGCTGGAGAGGGCCACAGTGAAGTTGTGAAGGTACTAAGCACTCGGCCAGAGATAGTATATACTTGATGAATGATACGAATACAACTGACACCAGACGATATGTCCAAGATCCAGGCTCTGCGACGGGACTCGACTCTCAAACCCGCTGTGAGAGACAGGGTGGAGATGATTCTGCTCTCCGATTCGGGCTGGTCTCCTGTCGCCATAGCCTCACACCTGAGCTACTGCGTCGCCACTGTCCGCCGTGTTCTGCGCCAGTTTCAGGCGGAAGGCGCAGACGCCGTCAGATACAGACCGCGCGGGCCGGAGCCGAACACAGAGCGTCGCCTCCGGATTCAGGCGACGCTCACACAACTGCTGTCCCAGGAGCGTACATGGAGTTCGCCCCAGTTGTCCGCGGCTCTGTCGGAGCGAGGCATAATACCAATTCGCAGTGACGTCGCCGTGTTTGCACTCACTGGGCTTGATGGATTCCCGCTTTCGCGGGAATGACGATACGCAACTTTCAGCCGACATTCACGGCGCAGTCAGAATCAAATGGTATAACTCTCAGCGCGCGTTCAGTGCGCAGATACCTTCGGGACATGAACGCTTACTACCTTCGCGCGTCCCGCACTCTCAAGCACAAGCAGAACTCTCAGAAGGTACAGCGGACGCGGGACAGGATAGCGACACTCAAAAAAGTCTATCCGGGGAAAGCTGACCCTGGCGTTTGTGGACGAATGCGGATTCAGTCCGTCCCAGCCGGTCGACTACTCGTGGACTGTGCCGGGTGAGCGCAAGCGCGTGCGCTACGAGAACCCCCAGGGACGCAGGATAAACGTGATGGCGGCGATGATGACCGATGGACGCTCTGGCGCGCTGTCGTGGTCCAAGAAGTCGGGTTCGTTCAAGTCTGAGGAATTTGTTGAGTTTCTCAGACGGACGCTTGCGCCTGTTGAGGGGTTGAAAGTGGTTGTGATGGACAACTACTCCATCCATCGCTCCAGAGTGGTTAAGAAGGAGTGTGAGAGTCTTCGGAGTGAGGGAATAGTTCTGTACTACCTTCCGCCATACAGTCCCGAGCTCAATGACATAGAAGGTGTGTTCGGAGCTATAAAGCATCACGATATGCCTGAGCGTACCTACGGGAGTCTGGAAGAACTGGAAGATGCAATTGATTCCGCATTCGACAGGTCTGAGCAACGACTTAAATCAAGATATGAACATTCACTCAGGCCAGATGCTTAGTAGTCCGAAATCATTGTATTGATGGGTATAGAGACTTCAGTTTGATGCGCACGTCCTCGGTGGTGAATCGCCAGTTCACTCGCGCGGCGTCTCTGTTGCGACAATCCTGCCACGCTTCCACCTCCCGACTCAGAATGTCCCTGTCCGCAATGCGACGCTCCAGACACTGACGAGCCATTACGCCTATCTCTATCTCAGCCATAGCCTGCCCCGTACTCGATACGGGGTTCAGCCAACTACCATGCTTGGGTGTGTAGTGTATCTCCAGACGCTCTGCTATACGCCTCGCCTCAGCAGGCTCGAACGCCTCATACAGCGAGCCGAACTTATGCGTGTTGAGGTTGTCCATCACCAACACTATCCGCTCTCTGTCCGCATAGTCCTCATCCACCAGTCTCTTTATCACGTGAGCCCAGTCCACTTTCGTGCGACGCTCCCTGACTTCCACCCGATGCCATCCCTCTAGCGGCGCAAACAGCATGAACAGGCTGCTAACTCCATTGCGCTCATATTCATCCGACACCGAGCCCGGAGCCGCAGGACGCGGAACTCGCGTCTCCTTCACCTGCTGCTTGCTCGTTTCATCCATGCACACCAGCGCCTCATCGCAATCGTATGACCGATGGTAGACTTCCAGAACATCTTCCATCGCGCACACAAAGTCCGCGCTCTGACCGGGTGGAATACACCAACTCCGCTTCAACCAGGGCCCTCAGTTCGTTTTTTCAACACCCTTCGAACCGTCTCTGTGCTGACGCTCTCGACTATCTCACATTCCACCAGACGGTCGGCCAACAGTTTCAGGGTCCATTTGGCGCGACCGCTCGGCGGTTCAGAGCAGGCTATCGCCACAAGGCGCGCTTCTCCCTCACCATCCAGTACCTTCTGACGCCGACGCAACTGTTTTCTGCGGTTCAGAGCCGACTCTATTCCTTCTTCCACACAGCGTCGGCGTATTCGCTCCACAGTTGACAGACCAACTCCGAGCGCGCCGGATATGTCCGTGTCCTTCATTCCGCCGTCCGCGCGAGACTCGTCGCTCATAAGCAATATGCGCGCATGAGTCTGTTTGTACGCCGCGTTCCGTCCGCGCGACACCAGCGCCTTCAATTCCTGTTGTTCGTCCGTTGTCAGTCTGATATGGTATTTCTTGGCAGACATAATGATTCCTCCTTGATTGCAACCATGTATGATTGCAACTTCCAGAAGATTATACCTGACAAACCTTCATTTCAATGATGTTGGACTACTAGGTCTATCTCCAGATACCCAGGCTCCGGCTCGTTCCAGTCCGTGAAGGTGCGCACCGGAACCCGACTCCCCATCTTCCTCTTCCTCTTGAGTCTCCTTCGACTCCCAGCCTTCTCCCTCACAGGTCTCAGCAGCCGGTCTATCGTGGAAGCGCTCGCCGCGAACAGTCGCTCCCGCACATCCGGGTCAAGATCAAGGTGACCATGTCTCTCCAGTGACTCGACCATGCTGGGAAGCGCTGCTTTCAGTCTCTTGCCGCAGATCCTGCCGGAGGTCTCCCAGACCACGATCAGGGCCTGTCTGACGGCCTCGCCGTAGATAGTCTTGCCCCTGGGCACGGACCGCTTCAGGGTCCGCTGTCCAGCCTGGTTCAGAAGCCTGACGGCATGCTTTCTGTGGCAGCCCATCAGGGCAACGAACTCATCGAGCATCCTGCTCTTGTCCTTTCTCGACGCCTCGGCGTACCGGTTGCGAATGGCTCTGAGGACCTCGGTCCTCGTGGCCAGGCTTATGTCTCCGACCATATCCGCGCCTCCTTGGTCTTTGGTAACACCATGGTGAGGCAATGACCTGATTTCGGTAACATCTATCGTGAGGCAATAGCTTCAGTTCGGTAACAAATTCCTTGAGACAACGCGCCACAGGATGCGGTCGAAGTAACGGTCCGAGGGCGCGCTCTTGTACTGTGGACCAAATTGTTTTGACGACACCCTCTAGACAAATTCAAGTGTCTTACGCCATCTGGGCGTTAGATGGACAGTGCGCCTAGGAGCCGGACAGCCACTCCCTGAGTGCCCGGATGTGGTCGGGTCTCGTGCCGCAGCACCCTCCGATTATCCGCGCCCCCTGCTCACTCCACCCCTTGGCGTATTCCAAGTACTGCTGTGGGTCCAGGGGATTTGCCTTGTGGGTTGGGCCGCCGGGACGGGGGAAATGGGCGTAGGCGCCGAAGGTTCCCGACCAATTCTTCTTGACTAACTCCAGCCCGGGCCCCGTGTCGTCCACCGACGTGTGCATTATGAACACCGATGCTATGTCCTTATCCTTGATGGCGTCCATGGCGTCTTGAAGGGTCTCGCCTCCATGCCTGTCCTGGATGCCCAGGTAAAGCCCGTCTCCATCCCGGACCAGAGAGAGCCCGATCCACACCGGGAGACCCAACTCGGCTGACGCTTCTATCACCGCCAGCGTGTCTGATATCCGGACCAACATCTCGCCCACCGTCACGTCTGGGCCGCCTTTGACCAGCTCTCCCAGCTGCTCCCGGTAGGTTTCTAGTGCTTTCTCATAGGGCACCGGAACTTCCGCGTGTGCCATAGGAACCATCGTAGATACGGAGGCCGCAATGACCACCGAGTCCTCTGTCCCTGCGTTTCTCCTTGCCTGTACCGCCGCTTCGATTCCCAGCTTGTTGGCCTCGGCTACCTTGTGCTCGAGCCCGCCCTGTTCCAGCACGTCACGCCCTGTGCCAAAGGTGTTTGTGATGATAATCTCAGCGCCCGCTTCTATGTATTCCTGATGAATATCCGTCACCAACTCTGGATGGGTGAGCATCGGACCGCCCGACCACGTGGTGGGGCTTGCCAGCCCCCGCCTCGCTATCTCCGAGCCCATACCCCCGTCCATCAAGATCGTCTCACCCGCTGCCAGGCGGCCCTGCAATTTCTCAAAGTTGCTCATGCTTCTCTCCTGTTGAAATCCGAATTTGTCGTTCCATCCGGTCGCTAGACATACATCCCAGAGGCTTGGGGCACGGGCTTATGTCATCCCTGTATGTGTTGGTGTTTCGTCGCATGGAGGATTACTGGGCCAGAAACTGTATCCAATAGCGGGGACTCTAGCCCTGGAACAAAACTTCAGTAGCTTTGGGGATTTTCTCAAACTGGCATTTGTAGGTGAACCTCAGTTGCTTTCTGGTTTTCGTGAGTCCTGAGCCTCTTCCTCGGGCAATTATGAGCTGAGGTTAGGCAGGCGGTTCGACAGGCTCACCGCGAACGGACCAGGACTCCATGCGGGTATGCCTATCCACCCCTTACCGGTCAAGGCGGATGGCCTGTTGCCCCAACTGGGGCCAGGCGGCCGGTGCGCTGCATTTCTCCAGCCGCTCCGCCAGGGGAAGACTATCGTCCCAGTTGTAGGCTATTATGCGCCGACCGTTGAACTCACACGAATCATCCGAGGCCAGCCAGACCATCGGCTTCTGCATCACTTCGGGCTGGATTAGCTGGTTTCTCAAGTTGGGGTCGCCGCTGTATGTCAGGTTGGTGTATGTGGCGCCTCCGGGAACCAGAACATTGGCGGTTACTCCAGTTCCTCGCAGTTCCTGTGCCATGATGGCGACCAGCGCCTCGTGTCCCGCCTTGGACGGGCCGTATGGAGCCCCACCCTTGCGCCACATGGTGTCCATGCTGGTGGTCACTCCGATTATGCGACCCCATCCCTGGTCCAGCATATGGACCACCGCCGTCCTGGCCATGTAAAAGTTGCCACTCAGGTTAACCGCCACCACATGGCTCCAGGCCTCTGGAGAGTTCTCCCAGAAGTTGGTGGGGGTGGCCCCACTGGTGGTCCCCAGTCCGGCGGCCCTGGGGTTGGTGCCGGCGTTGTTTACCAGGATATGCAGCCCGTCCAGCTGCGTCATGGTGGCGTCCACTGCATCCTGGCACGCCTGCGGGTCGGTTACATCGGATACGATGCCGATGACGCGGTCGTCGCCACACATCTCTCGTATCTCGTTGACGGTCTGGTCCAGCCACTCCTGGTTTGTGTCGGTCAGCGCCACCCTGGCCCCGTCCCGCGCTAATCCCAATGCAATCGCGTGTCCAATCCCAATGGGACTTCCAGCGCCGGTGATTATCGCTACTTTCCCCTCCAGCGGTCTTTCGGCCACAGTGCATCTCCTCAGTGGTTAACCGATATTTCCCAGTTGACATCCAGTCCTTGCAAACCATGCTCTCCTGAGAAAGTACCCGTACGTAAGTTAATAGCGAAATTCCGAAGTTGTCAAATGCCACGAATCCTTGCAAACCATGCTCTCCTGAGAAAGTACCGAGTGCCAAAGGTAATAGCGAACTTCTCAAGTTGTCAAATACCACGAACTGCACTAAAATGTAGTGCAGTTCGCTAGAGGGTGTCGTCAAAACAATTTGGTCCACAGTACAAGAGTGCGGATCTGGCAGATAGCCAGGAAAGAATCTCCCTTTTTAGCGTACCGTGTTGCCACCCCTCTCCATTGCTTCAGATAGAGGAAGCCGTTTTCCACCGGATGCCGCAGTTTATACAGGTACTTATCATACGCCCGGGGATTCTTGCGGTTGCTTCTGGGCGGGATCACCGGATTCATCCCCCTGGACAACGCCTCTTCCACTATTTCATTGCTGTCATAGCCTTTGTCCGCCAACAGATGTTCCGCCTCGATGTCCTCGATCAATGGAATTGCCTGAGAGTAGTCCGCCGCGGTTCCCTCTGTCAGAATCATACGAACCGGCATACCATGGGAATCTACCGCCAGGCGCAGCTTGGTATTGAGCCCCCCTTTATACGCGCCATCTCCTGATTTCCTCCCACAGCGCCCGCCGCGTGGGGATGTACCTTGACGTGGCTGGAGCTATCATCAACCACTCAAAGTCCGGCTCGTCAATCACCTCATCCAGCAGGTTTCCCCAGACATCCCGGTCCAGCCAACGGCAGAAACGGCGATGGGTATTCTTGCCGTCTCCATAGTCTGGGGGCAGATCACGTCAGGGCGCGCCGGTGCGTAAGATCCAAAATACGGCATTCAGAAACAGGCGGTTG
Organism: Dehalococcoidia bacterium; assembly: GCA_965197685.1. GTDB lineage: Bacteria > Chloroflexota > Dehalococcoidia > Lucifugimonadales > UBA1123 > VXRN01. The sequence goes on along the minus strand of CBDANP010000005.1, from coordinate 60,081 downwards.
TTGAAGGCGGGTCTGCCGACCTTGCCAGCGCCTCCCGGCAGAAGGGGTTCCGAACAGTCCCAGACCCTGTCTGATATATCGTGCCGGCGATGTGATGCTGACATATGACGCTCCTGTTTCACTATTGCAGCGTCAATTTATCATCCCTTCCTTCATTTGACGACACCCTCTAGCAGTTGACGGCAATTGCTGACGGGTGGGCCTACGGAGATTTTAGGTCAGTATCCTTAGAGAGAGAAGCGTCGGAAGAGGGCAATATTGTTCGTCGCGGAGCGCTCGGAGATAGGTCGAAAGGTAGGGGATGTAAGAGTTACCATCCCCCGTTTCTGATTTCGCCTCTACTTGACATAACGACTCTAGTGCGAATCTATTCTATTTCTGAAGATGACCCCGCCGCGACCCTAGCCGGCCGCGTCCAGACCCCCTGACGACCGGTCACCATAATCGGCTTCACCCCTCGCACGTCCTGGAACACCCACAGCCATCTGCCAGGGGAGAAGTCGCCGTAGGAGTCCGCCATGATTGTCGCCTCGTATTCGGGTGCGCCGCCGAGCTCCCCGAAGCCGCGGCAGCTGACCAGGCCGACGGAGACCGGCTCGCGCTTGCCCGAACGAAACGGGCGGCCATTTACCAACAGGGCCATAACCAGCGGATAGCGAGGCCAGCCCTGCCCTAGGCAGGTCTGTGGCGCAGGTAAATCGCGAGCAAAGCCAAAAAGCTGGTTCCCATCAGGTAGCCATTGTAGGTTTGCAGATCATCGTCATAGCTGGTCAGCAGAATTACGCCGCACACAACGATAAGGTTGAAGCAGATCATCGTGGCCCGAGACAGCCAAGGCACAGAAATGCTGCGCGAAACGGCGTGTATCGCGGGGAGCGCCGCGCCCACGAAGGAAATTACGTAGAGCAGCAGGACTATTGGCTTGGCGTTAAAGTAGAACAGGCCCCTTTCGCTGAACGCCGGTTCAGAGGGCGCTACAAAGGTGCGCGCGATGAAGAGAGCCGCCAGGTAAATCAGGGCGCCTCCCAGCAACAGGATTCTGTTGCGCGGCCGCCAGTCTTGGGTGGCGGATCTCAGGAAGAAGAGGTAACCCGGCAGAAACGCCGCCACGCCCAGCGCTGTCCACAACCGTAGGTCCTGTGGCTGAATCCAAACAATAACGCTCCAAATGGCGAATGCCGCCGAAAAACAAGCCAGTCCAGCGCCGAAGTTTCGGAATACGGGCGCCGGGTTGCTAGCGAAACGCCATCTCAGGAAGGCCATAATCACCGTGCCCGCTATAAAAAACCCCACGACTTCAAAGTTTGTCCCAAGAGAGGCTGGAGGTTCCGTCATTATCTCCCCCTTCCGTGGTCTCACGCGCCAGTTGCGAAGTGGATTGCATGGTACAGCATCGCAATAGGCGGGGCCATGAACCAGGGCCGCAGGCTGAACTGTGTAGCCTGAAAGGACGCTCGCTATCGCCGGGATCGGGTGTTGAGAATCACCGCCATCAGGCCTTAGCCCTCGGGAAAGTCGACAAATAGGCCCTGTTGCCCTGTTGTGAGCGCAGAGGTGCTCCCATAAGCGCACAGGCAAGCAACGGGCGTGGAGATGGGGCACGACTGTGGTTCGCACTACTTATATTATGTCCAGTTTGGTGTGTTCTTGCATGAGAGTGCTTATGTCTGACAGTAGTTTTCAATGCATAGCGAATGTCTTGATATGACGCCCCCGGAGTTGTATTGCAATCAAAGCAATACAGCTCGAACACTGAATCCCTAACCATCTGTCCGGTTTCCGAGATCCACCTCAATCAACACCTCTGTGGCTCCAGAAGTTCCCATGGAATCAAGGGCCGGTCAGTCTAGGATGGCAATCAGGACAGGGTGCTACGCTCTCTGTCTTATGTCTCGTCGCTGGAACAGGGTCAACGACAGGCCGATAAGCACGACGGAAAGCGTAGCCACCAATACGGCGTCACCCCTATCCACACCGTTGTTGAGTGGATCGCTGCCTAGGTAGTAGTGGAATGGAGACAACCTGGCCAAGTCGGTTAGACTCTCGTTAAGGCGGGCCAAGTAGGTCAGAATGTGAAAGCCGAGTGTTGCCCCCATGGTCCCGAAGGCGACGATAATGATCTCCCTTCATTCCCTGTATCCGTGCCGTGCCGTCACGTTCCAGGACTGGACGAGAATGCCTTGATCTGAAAGAATCGCTGGCACAGGAGCGGCGCTTAGGCGACTGTGGGGGCGCAATTCATCAGGCTAGGCCGATCCGTTCAAAGCCTGTGCTGGTGTGGCCTGAGCCTCGGCTTCCGTAGACCGACTCTCCTGAAATGGAGGATGACGGTTCGTGGGAGGACCGTCTTCGCCGATGGCACCAGACGCCTGCTTCAGTCCTGGAGCCATTCACATTAGGGGGATTTTCTCATGCGCACGAATACGACAAAGGCTAAACTCAAAGAGGGCAGAGTAGTCTTCGGAGCTATCATCACCCGATACGCTCCCGACATGGTGGAAATCTTCGGCGCTCTCAGTTATGACTTTGTGATGATCGACTGCGAACACGGACCCTCCGACCTGGATCAGGTCGAACACATGGTACGCGCCGCAGAATCCTTCGAGATTACTCCCATGGCTCGTATTCCGGACCACTCCGAGCACACCATACTCCGGTTCCTTGACCGAGGTCTCCAGGGGGTAATCGTGTCCCATGTCAACACCGGTGAGCAGGCCGCCGCCATAGGCGTGTCCCGGGATGAGGCAACAGCCTGGATTAACTCCCAGGTGCTAGTTATCCCCATGGTTGAAGACATCGAAGCAGTCCGCAACCTCGACGACATCCTCCAGGTATCCGGGGCCGACGTTCTCCACGTGGCGGCCTCTGACCTGGGCCAGAGCCTGGGCAACCCCGGTGCGGCCGAAGTCCGCCGAGTAATGAATGAATGAGGTCATCCCACGGATTCGGGCCGGGGGCAAATTCGCCGGAGTGGGCGGCAACAATCCTGCCGACACCGCCGGAGTCGCCGAGTTCATCGACCAGGGCGCGAACTTTGTAACCGTCTCCGCCTGGGGCCTGCTCCGCATCGGCGCTGAAGATTTCCTGAAAAACGTCGACTCCGGACTGTGAAGACTGACATGATCCCGAAGCGGCCTGATAGGCGTAGTGGACAGCGAAGACTGTCACCGCGACCTTAAAATGACCCGGTAACGTGTCGATGTTCAGCGAATAGGTCATCTCTAACTGTTCAGGGAAAAGGGTCAAATGTAAGTTAGTATTGACATCGGGCCGGCGCAGGGGTACATCGGCACGGAAAATACATTCGGCCTGACCGGCATAGTCGCGCTAATCGGAGCCATCGGCTTGATCATCGTCAACGCGAAATCCCCAACCCGCCTCCCCGGACGAGACACCAATGGAGACTAGACACTGCCGAAGCAATTGGTCTTTAGCTCAACGGTCCACTCCCCCGCCGCAACTCCACCCGCGCCCGCTCCTCCTGCACCTGCACCACCGCCGACCCGCCAAGATGACCAATCCCCGCCGCCACCGCCGCCACATACTTCTGGTCCACCGCAGCCGCAATGTCCGCCGGCACATCCACTTCCCGCGCAAGCTCAGTCGCCAGCCGCACGTCCTTCGCATCCGATCTCACGAACGCGAACCCCGCCGGGTCGAAGTCCCGGTCGAACACCGACTCGAATCTGCGTATCCTGGGACTGGATGCCGATCCCGCCGCCATCACCGTCGCAAGCGTCTCCAGCGGCACACCCGCCTTCAATCCAATCGTAAGCGCCTCAGCCATCACGCCGAACGTCGCATGGCTCACGAGATTGTTGCACAGCTTGCAGATCGCTCCGGCGCCAACCGGCCCGCAGTGAAAGATGAGCTCCGGGTCTGCGATCGCTTCGAGCGCAGGCCGCACGCCCTCCAGCGTCTTCGGATCGCCCCCCGCCATCACCGTCAGCACGCCTCGGTCCGCCGAATCCGCCCCCGACCCCTTGCTCACCGGCGCATCGATATATTCGACACCCTTCTCGGCGCATATCCGGTGCAGCTTTCGCGCCATGCTCGGCGAGTTCGTCGCCAGGTCGATATACACGGTACCCTCCGCAGCCCCATCGAGCACACCCTGCTCTCCGCTCACCACCGCCTCCACCTCCAGCGGCCCCGGCAGCGACCCCATCACCACATCGCTTCCACGCGCCGCATCAGCCGGCGTCTCCGCCCACATCGCACCCGCCTCCAGCAAGTCCGTCGCCGCCTCCGGCCTGATGTCGTGCACCGCAGTTCGGTGCCCTGCGCCCACGACATTCAGCGCCATCGGCTTCCCGATATTGCCCAGCCCGATAAACCCAATGTTCATACCGCTCTCCTTATGACGACTCCTGTTCGCCTACACCTCTCAGTACCGCCCACACCGCTTCACAACCTCCTCGTAAGACTTGGCTGCTGCCTCACTGGAATTTGTTACCGTAATTTTACAGCTTCTAATTGTCGCTCACAGGTGTGATGTCCCCTCGGTCAGCCACATTCATTTCATTCTGCTCAGCAGCAGCATACACCAACTGCTTCGCCACGACGATGCGTCATTGGCGAACCCTGCGCTGAAGCGTTCTCAGCTGCCGCCTGCTGTAACGTCCGGGATAACGTGCCATCAACCGGCCCAGCAACCCGGCAGCCTTCGACTCTTGCTGCTGCTGAAGCCAGTCCAGTATCTCGCGCCACACCCCCCTCGAAAGGATCCGGTCGTGTGCGCTGCCCTCACCCCGGATTCCGGCCTTCCCCGGAACGACGAGTAGCTGACGCTCCCGGGCCACTCCTTGACAGTGTGCGGCCTTGAACATACCATCCGCCTTGTAAGTTCAAGCGGAGGTGGGTCTTCATGTTGGATACGATTGTTACTGGCGGGCAGGTTGTGACTCCGCAGGGGGTGGTGGAGGTGGACGTTGCCATCTCGGATGGCAGGATCGCGGCGCTGGCGCATCCTGGCGTGCTCTCGACTGAAGGGGCGCAGGTCGTCGACGTGTCGGGGCTGATCGTGCTTCCGGGCGGGATAGAGCCACACACGCACATCGGCATTCCGGTGCCTGAGCAGTGGGCCGGTCGGCCGGAGGTGTTCACGCAGCCTCCCGAGGCGGCCACACGGGCCGCGGCGTTCGGCGGGGTAACCACGCTTCTCGACTTCGCGGGGACGCTGCCGGTCACGCCTGACGACCCTGTCTCTCCGGACCCGATCATGCGGCAGATGGAGTCGCGGCGGCAGGCGTTCGCGGGCCACAGCTACATCGATTTCGCGTACCACCACATACTCGCGGGCGCGGTGAGTCCGCAGACCATCGGTGAGATCGGAGAGGCGATCCAGGCCGGTCAGGCCAGCTTCAAGATCTTCACGACGTTCGGCGGTCGCGTGCCATACGGTCACCTTCAGGCCATCTTCGAGGAGGTGTCGAAGAATGACGGCATCATGGCGGTCCACGCAGAGGACGACGACATGGTGACCTACATGGAGCAGAAGCTGAAGCGCGAGGGCAGGGACCAGGGTCACAACCTGCACTTGGCGCACAGCAACATCTCCGAGGACATCTCGTTCCGCAAGGTGATCAGGATGGCGGAGCACGCCGAGGTGGCGATCTACTTCGTCCACGTCACGTCCAAGGAGGGCGTTGCGGCTGTCGGCGAGGCCAGGGAGCGGGGTCAGCCGGTGTACGGCGAGGCGCTGCACAACTACCTCGAGTTCACCTGCGACGACTACAAGAAGCCGAACGGCACGAAAATTCACACGTACCCGGCTATCAAGTACGAGTCGGACAGGGACGCGCTTCAGCTTGGGCTGATGGACGGTCGGGTGTCCACGACGGCCACGGACGAGTACACTACGTACAAGGACGTCAAGTTCTGGGGTAAGACCATCGAGACGGTGTGCGGGGGTCATAACGGCGTCGAGACGAGGATCCCAGTTGCGTTCACGAAGTTCGTTTCGCAGGGCGGCATGTCGCTGACGCGGTTCGCGGACATAACCTCGACCAACGCGGCGAAGATCCTGGGGCTGTATCCGAGGAAGGGGGTCATTGCGCCGGGCAGCGACGCCGACCTTGCGTTCATAGACCCGAACGTGCGCAAGACGCTCACGCTCGACGACCTCCACGCGGACTCCGACTACAGCATCTGGGAGGGATTCGAGTGCGAGGGATACCCGGTGAAGACGATGCTGAGGGGCAAGGTGATCGTGGAGGACGGGAAGCTGGTCGGCAGCTCGTCGGACGGCGAGTGGCTGCAGCGCAAGGTGTCGCCTGAGACAATGGCGCGACCAGTGGTCTAGTACCTAAACCATGTGTATTTGTAACGGACTAAGAAATTGGTTAGTCTTGTGTGTGACTTTTCTGTGGAGGACGTACCAGGACATGACCGCAAGCAAGTACAAGGTCGAACTGACCCAAGCCGAACGAACCCAACTGAATAATGTGGCCCGCAAGGGCAAGTCGCCAGCCCGCAAGGTAAAGCGAGCGCTTGCGCTGTTGAAAACTGACCAAGGACTGTCGGATCGCCAGATAGCCGAAGGACTCGCAGTCAACCCGTACACGGTAGCCAGAGTTCGGAAACGATTCTGTGAGGAGGGACTGGAGAGAGCGCTCAACGAACGTCCCCGTCCTGGACAGAAGCGAAAGCTGGACGGCAGACAGGAAGCGCATCTGGTTGCCATAGCTTGCAGCGATCCACCCGAAGGACACACTCACTGGACACTCCAACTGCTTGCTGACAAAGTGGTGGAGATGGAGTTTGCACAGAGCGTATCGCTTGAGACGATTCGACAGATACTCAAAAAAACGAACTGAAGCCCTGGAAGAAGAAAGAGTGGTGTATCCCTAAGGTGAGTGGCGAGTTCGTGGCTCGAATGGAGGACGTGCTGGACCTGTACAGTGAAGACTACGATCCGGAGCGTCCGGTGGTCTGCTTCGACGAGACGTCCAAACAGTTGATAGAAGATACCAGAACACCCATAGCTCCCAGAGCCGGACGATTGAAACGCTATGACTACGAGTACAAGCGAAACGGAACTCGGAACCTGTTCATGTTCTGTGAACCGAAAGGAGGGTGGAGACACGTGGAGGTGACCGAGCGTCGCACCGCTGTGGACTTCGCTCAGCAGATGCGCTGGCCGGTTGACGAGGCGTACCCTGCCGTGGGGACAATCCGTGTGGTATTGGACAACCTCAACACCCACAAGTTCGGCTCTCTTTACGAAGCGTTCGGGCCGTCTGAAGCGCGCCGCATAGCCAGATGTCTGGAGCTTCACTACACCCCCAGGCACGGGAGTTGGCTGAACATGGCGGAGATAGAGTTCAGCGTCTTCAGCAGACAGTGTCTGAATCGTCGCCTATGCGATGAAGAGACCTTGAAGCGACAGATAGTCGCGCTCGAACTGGAGCGCAACGAAGTCTGCGCTACTATACAGTGGCGTTTTACCACACAGGACGCCCGTCGTAAACTCAAACATATCTACCCAACAAAACTAGTACAACAACCATGTGAAAATCCCATACTCCAGCCACTAGCGGTCATTCCCGCGAAAGCGGGTATCCAGAGTCGGAATAGACGAGGATGTCATATTCTCCGTGCCTGTTGTACGTTCTCAGAACCAGTTCAACAGCTTGGGCGATGGCCAAGTACTCAACATGCTGGGAAGAGTCGGCATTGAGACAGCCCACAACGACTTCCATATCTGTGCGTCCGTTGGGGAAAAGCACAATCGCGGCGTATCCTCCAGCCCTGTCTTGCTGTGGCAAAAAAGAGCCGTCCGTATACACCTGGATCAGAGGCCAGTCTTGGGCCGGAAGGATGTCCTCACATTCCGCGGATTCTGGACCTGCCGCGACGATTTCGGGGATGTCGTACGAGGACCGTACCCGGCTTCAATTCCTGCTGATACTGATGACAGACGGAGAGTGCTTCGCCATATCCTCCCATAGCGGGGCGTCCCTGTGGATTATCCGCGTCATATCGGCCTTGTCGCGCCTTGTGAAATGCTTCCATCTCAGGAGCGCGACCGTCAAACCACGTTCATGGTATTTGTTGGCGTATGCTTGCATGGGTACTCCCTTGCTTCTCGTTACCAGTACTACGAGTCCTGAGCAGTGTCGGAACGCATGATCGAGCACGTCCGTCCCCGATAGATTGACTGCGCCAATCTCTGCAGAGGTGACGATAGGACAATTGAACGTCCTGAGCGCGTCTATGACAGGCCTAGGGATGTCGGAGTTGGCTATCAGCATCAAACTACACTCACATATAGCATTGTCTAGAATAACGAACCCTCGGTGTCCGCTTGGGCCAGAACGGGGAGGTCGAAGCGTAATTGATTAGCGGGGTATTATTGCGGAAGATGTTCAGGAGGAACGGCTGGGAACGGGACCGCCACCGAACACATCGCAGAGAGCATCCACCAGCGCCTCGTCGTCAACAGCTCGTCTCAGCGTCTTGATCACGCTCGTGAACGCACTGAACGCCTCAGCCCCTTCGTCGTTCTTCGAGCAGTGAGACACCTTCCGAGCTATCACCGCTCCACGCAGTGCCCGCTCAGCGCGATTGTTGGTCGGCTCTATGCCTGGGTCATCCAGAAAGCGCAGCAGGTTGCCACGGTCGTTGTGCCTGCCGAGTTCATTCAGCAGCCTCTGATTGTCCGGGTCCGGCATCGGACGGTCGCGCAGATGGTGAGACACCTCCCGTTTCAACCGCTCCGACTCTCCCACAAAGTCATCCGACTCTCCACGATGGTATGACTCTCGCAGTTCCATCGCCTCTCTGAAACGTTCAATCAGTCCCTTACCGAAGCTGCGCCCTCTACCCACCTTGGTCTCAACCACATCACTGACAGAACGAATCACGTGCGCCATACACTTCTGCTGTCTCACACCGGACAGAGTACGGGAGTCATAGCTCCGACCCCTGTCCGCAACCATCACTCCACCATAGTCTGAGGGGATCAACTCTCTGACTTCCTCGTTGCGGTGGCGAGAGCGTACCTGGTACACGGTGACCTCATCGGTCTCGAACGCCATCAGAAAAGCAGACTCTCCGCCCACACGCCAGCCCGTGTCGTCGGTGTGGACGAACGCGCTTGAGCGCACCGAATCGCGCAGCCTGCGGTAGGCGTCACCCACCTCTCCCTTCGCGCGGCGCAGCGCGTCCTGCGTGATCGCGCTCTGGCTTATCCTCACTCCGCTCAGAGTCCTGAGTATGGAGGGAACCTTCCTCACCGGAACGCCCGCGCCGTGGTGCAGTACATGGGCCGCCGCCATCACCCGCTTGCCCACCCGATGGGCGCTCGCGCCGTACTGGTCGGGGGCGACTTCGGAATGACGGCCGCGAACCCGCTTTCCACACGACTGACACCGGCATATCTGTACCCTGTATCCCTTCACATCGGGCCTGGGCATCGGGGGAATGTCGGTCACATAGGCGAAGCTCACTCCCTCATATTCGAGTCTGCCCCCACATCCCGGGCAACTGTCCCCGGCTACCGACACCTCAATGATCGGTTCCGTTAGGTCACCATGGGAAGGAGGCTTTCGGTAGCTGAACGATCCCCTGCCCGGCTTTCGGCCCGGACGTTTGGGCTTTGCGGTTCGTGTGCCCTTGGAGAACGGAGCGGCCTGGCGCTTCCCCGCTCGCTGAGCCTCGACGAGTCGCTTCTGCAACTCCCTGATCGTCGCCAACTGTCGAGCGTTCCGGTCTTGCAGTCGGTTGACCTGGACAAGAAGGTCGCCATGCTGGCAGGGTGGGAGGTCTTTGCCTGAACACATGGCCGCAGTATAAGAATATGTTCAGAGAACCGCAATCCCCAAGCCGACGCCGCTAATCAATTACTGGCTAGAGTATGGGTACAATAGCGTCTGGCGGAATGAGCATGGCCGAATTATAGGTCAGCTAGCGATAAAGGTAGTGCCGGGTGCTAGATCACTGGGGTTCAACGGAGGAATCGTCATGACAACTAGACGCCAGCGAACGAAAGGTGCGAAGTGCACGTTTTGGAATTGCTCAAAGAAGGGCAATCCTACCTTTTGCTACGAGCATTACAGGGATTACAAGGCGGGAAAGGTTGACGACTGCCCGAAATGCGGCAGCGGTAAAGACGCCTCATATCCTACCTTCTTGAACTGTAAGCCATCTGGTAAGAGTTCCAAGCCGCCCAGCCAATCCAATCCACGATACAGACGGGAACATTCCGATACCTGGCAGTCCAGGGACTCCAACGCCACCGAATTCTACGTTTACATCCTGAAGCTGAACGATGCCAGTTTCTATGCTGGTCAGACACGTGAGCTACGCGAAAGACTGATGGAGCACCAGGACGGCACTACGCGATCTACAGCTGGAAAAGAACCGAAGTTGGTCTGGTTCAGCACGGTTTCGACTCGCGAGCAAGCCACAGAACTTGAGGTAGAGTTGAAGAAACTCTGTGACCGGAATCCCCGTGAGATTCGACGCTGGGTTAGGAAATTTCAGGACCTCGTCGAAGCTCTCAAGTTTGATTGACGGGTAGGCGAACTTCTTCGGTGGACGCGGATGGAAGACAGGTTTCCCTTGCGGTCGACGAGACGGGAGCGGACGCTACACCAGGATAAGCGCAGTATCGTGCCAGATTCAACCGAATCGGTATCAAGACCAGGGTCTTTCGGTTATTTGCGAATCGGAAAGCCCGCGCCTATATGTCATTCCCGCACTCCACCACCGTCATTCCCGCGAAAGCGGGAATGACGGTGGTCATTGAACCGGTGAATCTGGATAACCGAAAGACCCTGGTATCAAGACATGGTTCTCCCTCTTCCGTCGCCACCCTTTCTTTTGCCCAAGCACCTCTGACACCGGGCCTCACGTGGACCGTCGGCAGTTCCGTGTCCAGTGACAGGTCGCCCGCATCGAGAGACAGGGCTTCCGACACCCGGAGTCCGGCTCTCCACTGGATCAACGGCGACAAGCGCGCTCGCACGACTGGAGATGGGTTTATGCAGGCTCCCTGGCGCGACGTCTTCAGCGCCCACCACAGTCTCCCCACTGGCTGAACTTGTAGCCTGAAAGTACGACGGCCCTCGCTGGGATCGGGTGTTGAGAATCGCCGCGACAGAACCGTAATGCGCGGGAAAGCCCATAAATCGGCCATGTTGCCCTGTGGTGAGCGCAGGAGTCATTCAATAAGCGCATGGGCAAGCAACGGACGGGAAGATACGGCCCGATTCTGGTTCGCACTTTATATATTATGTAAACCCCACCAGCTTTGGACGCTCACGCCGTCGTTGCCGTTCACGACTCGCCGGCTTCTGTCAGCGGGCTGATCCGCCGCCGCGTAACCGAATGCGTGAAGGATACGCTCGCCGCTGCTACGAAGCGGACATACAGGCCCAGTACCTCACTGGGACCGCGCCAACGACTGTCGTTTATCCACTCGACGGCGACAGGCTGATACCAGTCCTCAGCCAGGTGGCTCCCACCAGAGCGTCGTCGCCATACTAGTACCGCAACCAGCTGATTTTGCAATAGTTTAAGAAAGCGGATAGTCTTGCTAGCAAATCTTCTGTAAGGACGTGGCAAGACATGACTGCGAGCAAGTACAAAGTTGAACTGACAGATGCCGAACGAAACCAGTTAACCGGTGTGGTCCGCGGAGGCAGGTCGCCCGCTCGCAAGATAAAGCGCGCGCTTGCGCTGTTGAGAACCGATCAGGGTCTATCCGATAGGCAGATAGCCGAAGGACTCGCGATCAGTCCGGCTACCGTGGCGCGAGTGCGCAAACGCTTCTGTGAGGAGGGACTGGAGAACGCGCTGAATGAGCGACCTCGTCCGGGACAGAGGCGAAAGCTGAATGGAAGAGCCGAGGCGCACCTTGTCGCCATAGCGTGCAGCGACCCGCCCGAAGGACATACTCACTGGACGCTGAAGCTGCTCGCCGACAAGGTGGTTCGGATGGAGCTTGTCGAGAGCGTCTCCCCTGAGACAGTGAGACAGATCCTGAAAAAAACGAACTCAAACCCTGGAGGAAGAAAGAGTGGTGCATCCCGGAGATGAGTGGGGAGTTCGTGGCTCGAATGGAAGATGTGCTGGACCTGTACGAGGAGGAGTACGACCCTGAGCGTCCGGTGGTCTGCTTCGACGAGACATCCAAACAACTGATTGAGGATACAAAAGAGCCGATAGTCGCAGAACCGGGACGGGTTCAGCGCTATGACTACGAGTACAAGAGGAACGGAACGCGCAACCTGTTTATGTTGTGCGAACCCAAGGGTGGGTGGAGACACCTGGAAGTTACAGAGCGCCGAACCGCTGTGGACTTTGCTGAGCAGATGAGGTGGCTTGTGGATGAGGCGTATCCGGATGTGGAGACAATCAGAGTGGTGTTGGACAATCTGAACACCCACAAGTTCGGTTCGCTATACGAGGCGTTCGAGCCTGCCGAAGCTCGGCGCATAGCCAGAAGGCTTGAACTACACTTCACGCCGAAGCACGGGAGTTGGCTGAACATGGCGGAGATAGAACTGAGCGTGTTCAGCAGGCAGTGCCTGAAGGGCCGCATCGGTGATGAAGAGACTCTACGGAGACAGATAGCGGCCCTCGAGCGTGAGCGTAACGCCTCCTGCGCTACCATAGACTGGCGGTTCACCACTCAGGACGCTCGTACCAAGCTCCGACATATCTACCCAACAAAACTACACTGACACGGTACTAGCCGCGCAGAAACGACGGAGCCTGACTCTGTGTCCAATAAGAAAGGGGCTGGGCAACCTTTCGGTCACCCAGCCCCTTTAGCCGAACGGAATCCAGCGCTACTGGTCTCCGTTCTCCTTCTGGCGTGTCAGCTCCGCGAGAGCGGCCTCGGCTGCGTCGCTGGTGGCCTACTTACCTTACAGGTCCAGAACGAAGCTTATGGTGAAGGTTCTTGATTTTGTCAAGTTTGGTGGAACAGGCCGGTCTTGAATTGGTGGAGCCATGGGCGGCAAGGAGGATGGGCCTCTACAGACGGACTACAACCGTGTCGCAAATCAGGTCGTGAATCCCGCGCTTGTCTTTCCGGAAAGCAATTATCAAGCCGAAATCCAGTCCCAAAAATAACCCCGCCAGGGAGCGGCAGGACTTACGGCGTAGCCCAACCCTGGAGCCGTCAGGTCTCAAGACGTGCAAGCCAAGGGCGCGTTTGCCGGGCGAGGTCACCAAAATCCAAACCAAGGCCGTGAGCAACGCGATTGCTAAAATGGTACCTGCAGGCGCGGATAGCAGGGCAATGATGGCAAAGAGGACTGCCATCACGGCAAAGTAGTCAATCAAGCGGGCCACCAATCTTATCCAGAACCCCGCCGGCGTGCCAGCCTGTGCCTGCAGAGCTGTTCCGGCCGGCGGGGATAAGATCCTGCCTACTGGAATGACGATGGCTGAGACAGCCCCCACGGCTACCAGCACAATTCCCAAGGGGAAAACCACTATCCACGCCCCTGTCTTTAAGTGGGCGGCTCCCACTGCAACCGCGCCGCCCAAAGACGGAACCGAAGGCGGCACACCGACTCCGAGAAACGACAAAGAAGACTCGATGAAGAGGCCCATCAGAAAGGCCAGGCTGAAGCCTATCGGAGATAGCGCAATCCCGCGGCGGACAGCAAGCCGAACCGGGCCTGAGGATGCGCGATCCCCTCTGACGGACCCATAAACAAGGGCCATTGGCAGGAGGGCCGAAAACACCCCTGAGCACCCGATTGCGGCCTCAAGCGACGACCCCACGGAAGCCGCGATAGTAATGGATAGAAAAAAACCGATGATGTACGTGAGGATGGCCAAGCCGTAGAACGGGACACCGAGCAGCGGGCGCGGCATATTCTGAGTAAGGGCAGCGCTTCTCATGCTGCGTACAATCACCAACAGCCATGCGGCCAAGAGACCCAAAAGGATTCCCAAGAGACCAATGTACAGATTGATTCTAAAACTTGTGACAATACGGCTCAGTACGTCGCGACCAAGATGGTCCGTTCCCAGGATATGGCTCTGGCCGTCCACCGCATTCCCACCAGGAGGTACGAAAAGCGCGGATGAACTTACTGCATTAGGATCGTGGGGCGCCAGGACCGGCGCAAAGATTCCCGTCACCGCCATGACTAGGGCAAGAGCGACACCGGCAATTGCAGTTGGGCGCCGGTATACGGTTTGATGGAGCATGGTTCCTGGTTCCTTTCATCAGCTTATGGAATGCCAAGACTGAGGACGGCAGGCACGGTGCCCAGATCCTAGAATAGCAGAATCTTGAACTCGTCCGGTTGCCGCCGTCGGCAACGGCCCAAGGATACAAAGCCCCTACACCCATTACCGCTCCGTGCTTGGACTTTAAACATATGCGGATCTGCCCACCCTTCTTCAGCCAGTCCGCGGCGGCAAGTCAGACGCAAGCATGATGCTCCCACCGCCACGACAGGGCCTCAGTTGGGTCGTCAGCTTTTATCAGCCCGTCCCGACGGGTCCGGTAAACGAACCCGTCGGAAAAGGAGCAGGCTTATAGTACTAGACTGAACCGCAACGTGAAGGTTCTTGATTTTGTCCAGTTAGGTGGGCCTGATTTGACGGTAGGCAGTACCATCTTCGAGATGTGGCTGGGGGCTCTGTGATCCTACCGAGGCCTCGGCTCAAGAATTGTAGTGCGACGGGGCGGGCTAACTCAAGCCCGCCCCTCGCCATTGGGCATGCGGTAGCCGACGCGAGACTCGGTGAAGATGTAAGTGGGGTTGTCCGCATCGTCGCCCAGCTTGCGGCGGAGGCTGCTTACGACGGTGCGCATGGGCCGCACGTCGCCGTCGCTCTTCACGCCCCAGACCCGTTGCAGCAGATGCTCGTAGGTCAGCACGCGCCCGGCGTTTGCCGAAAGCTCGGTGAGCATCCGGTACTCGATTGCGGTCAGCCGGACCGGACTGCCTGCGAGGGTCGCCCTGCGTTCGGAGTAGTCGATGGCCAGATCGCCCAGAAGGTAGGGTTCGGTGGGCTCTGCCTGTTCAGGCGACTCCCGCCTGCGCAGGGCCGCTCTGATCCGTGCCGCCAGCTCCGTTGGCGAGAAGGGCTTGACGACGTAATCGGCGGCTCCCATATCAAAGGCCCTGGCGATGAGCTGGTCCTGGCCATAGGCGGACAGGAAGATGACCGGCACGTTGGTCGTCTCCAGGATGTCATTCATCAGCTCGATCCCGTCGGTCCCCGGCAGCATGAGGTCCAGCAGCGCCAACTGGGGCTTCTCTTCCTCCACGAGGCGGAGCGCCTCCTCCGGGTCCCCGGTCACAATCGGCGTGTAGCCCGCTTTGGAGAGGGCGTCCCGGACATACCTGAGTGCCTGGTCGTCGTCGTCCACCGCGAGTACGCACACCTGTTCCCCCAACGCCCGCCGCGAGGAGCGACTTGAGAGCGGAGCGGGTGCGGTCACTGGGCCGTTTCCAACCTCTTCGACCGCCGGGATGGTGAGGGTGAACCGCGCTCCCAGGCCCGGTCCGCCACTCTCGGCCCAGATGCGGCCCCCGTGGGCCTCCACGATTCCCTTGCAGATGGCCAGGCCCAAGCCCGACCCGGCAATGCCGCTCCCCCGGTCATCGCCGTCGATCCGGGAGAACTTCCGGAACAGGTGCGGCAAAAGGTCGGCCGCCACGCCCCTGCCGTCGTCGGCGACCGAGACCGCGACGTGGACGCCCTCCCGCACCGCGCTCACCCAGATGGTGGACGCCTCCGGCGAGTGCCTGGCGGCGTTGGAGAGCAGGTTGCCCAGCACCTGGACGATGCGCAGTCGGTCCGCCATGCCCCAGGGCAGGTCCGGCGCGAGGTCGATGCGAAGGTTGTTCCGGCCCCCGCCGCTCAGGAACGCGTTCCGGGCCTAGTCCACCAGGACAGCCAGCTCCACTGGTCCGGGAGCGACCGACAGCGTGCCCGTCTCGATGCGCGCCGCATCGAGAAGATCGCTGATCAGCTCCCGCATCCGGTCGGTCTGCGCGTCGATGATCCGGTGGAACTGGAGCGTCTCGGCGGGGTTTAGAGCGGCGGAGGGGTCCAGCAGGGTTGTGACCGAGCCTTTGACTGAGGTCAGCGGGGTGCGCAGCTCGTGGCTCACCATGCCCAGGAACTCGGCGCGCAGCCGCTCCAGCTCCTCCAGCGGCGTCATGTCCTGTAGGGTGACGACCACCAACTCGACCTCGCCCTCCTCCGAGCGAATGGGCGTAGCGTTGACCAGGGTGGTTACCGTCCTGCCGTCGGGGACCTGGAGAACGATCTCCTCGGCCCGCACCGTCTCGCCCGTGCTCAGCGCCTGGGCCAGGGGGAACTCGTCCAGGGCAATCTCGCGCCCGTCGGCGCGCCGGAAGGTGAGCACGTCGAGGAGCTGCTCCACGGAGCCGCCCAGCGTCCGCAGGTCTCCCAGAATCCTTCTCGTCTCCCGGTTGAGCGAGACCACGTTCCCCGTCCTGGCGTCGAACACCACGACACCCACGGGCGAGGTGTTGATCAGCGTCTCAAGGTCGGCCCTGGCGCGTCGCTCGTCCCGGTGCCTGCGGGCGTTGGCGATGACCAGCACCGCCTGGGACGCGAACATCACCAGGGTCTCTTCGTCTTCCTGGCTGAACTCCTGACCGGGATCCCTGACTTCTTGGGATTGTTAGAAATGCTTGCTGTGAATATGTCATACCATTGGGACGAAGAAGCCATCTCAGAAGAAGAACTAGCAAGCATTCAGTTGGAGGTAGAAAAGCTCATCAATAGGATTTTGGATTCTGACTTTGATGATGATCTCAAGACAATTCTGATTGATGGCCTCGATGAAATAAGAGAGGCGATAGTTGACTATCGCCTCCTAGGCGCTGAGGCAATCAGGAAAGCGGTGGACAGGAACTTTGGAGTGTATAATAGAAATAAGGAATATCTTCATCTCGACTTTGTACATTCAAGCTGCATAGGCTAGCGATTCTATGAACCTGTTGAACAGGGGCGTCGGGATTTGTTGCATATCGGGTTTTTGCGACGACGTGCAGAAAGTCGCTGAAGCGCTCCACAGGTGACGACGAACCAGGGCTATGGCGTCGCTGAAAGTCGGCTCCGACCAAGTCGGCTCCGACTTGGCATACCAGGCGGCTGATCGTGGAGTCCCCAGACATTGATTGCCCAGCAGGTGGGCTGCGAGAGTTATCCAGGAGAACAGTCCGACCAGCACAGGAGTAGTACGTGCTATAGCGAGGTTCGACCACTGGCGTTGGGTCTCCACTCCAAGGTGGGCGCGAACTTCCTGGAAAGTAACTTCAATCCGCCAGCGCAGCGCGAACCAATGGATGACCTGAACAGGGTCAACCGTGGTCTCTGTACACAGCAGAGCCTGTGTGCGCAACTGTCCGAGAGGGTCTTGAATGAGTACCCATCGAATGGGCACAGGGGGCTTGCCCGCATGATACCAGAGCGCTGTTTGAGAGCTGAACTCCATAGTCCGAGTAACACCGTCGTACCACGCGAGCGCCGCGCTCATCCAGCGTGTATCGGGACAGTCCAGGAGTGTCTTGAGTGTGGGCAGACGCTGGCCCTTGAGACGCGGACGCCCCATCTGGCCGGGCCGGCGAGGCGGAGCGGGTTTATAGAGTGAGGCGTCGAGACGCAGTCTGGTAATGAAGGTGACCGGATGAGTCATAGACTGACAGAAGTGGAGCAGGTCGAGGGCAGCATAGCTGCTGTCGGCGACCACCACGATGTGTCGGTTGGGCAGCCAGCGGCGCAGTTGAAGTATCATCCGGCGCGCCCAGTCGGTGATCTTCTTATGGGGTTTGCCTATCCTCTGATGGTAGCGTTCGGAGGGAGCGAGCGCTGTGATGACAGGGAGCGCCCAGGTTCGATGCGCCCAGGGAATGTTGGCGAGCCACATGAGGCTTATCCATCGCAGTCCACTGGCCTTGACCAGGTGGGACTCGCTGGAACGAGCGGCGTCTCGGTAGATGCCTCTGGCCTTGATTCGTCTGCCCCAGCGCCGCTCAATGGTCTCGTCTATGCCGAACACCAGAGTCTCATCACCCTGTGCGAGACGCTGTACCACAAGCAGTAGCATAACCCGGCTCAGTTGAAGGGGAGAGAAGACAGCGCGGTTTAGAACGTGGTGGTACTTTGCGAAGCCTGAGTCGTCGCTGAGACCCATTATTCGGAGCGCCGAGGTGATGGTGCGCTTGCGCGGACTGAGGATGGCGCCGACTAGAAGAATCTGAGCCTTTGTCCAGGTCCTCTGCTGGAACAGAGTTGAGAAAGGCTGGAGTATAGGTACAATGGCATTTGGCGGGGTGAACATGGCCAGACCTTTCGTCGTGGTTTGGTCCGGTTAGCTTACCCTGCTTTCATATTCTGTCTAGCTTTTGTACAAAGTCGAGTTCATAGGGCATCAGAAAACGACAGTAAAGGTATTGTTCTCGCGTGGGCGGGTTTAGTCAATCGAGCGGATGTCATCGTGACAACTATTCTTAAGTTAATGCCGTTCATCAAAGCTGCTGCCCCACTTATTGCTATCGAGGGAGTAGAGGTGGATGCGGATATTCGATTTGTCCGCGGCGCAGATTTACTACGATGACTTCCTCGGATTTCCTCCCTACGGCATCATCGCCAAACTCCCTGTCAGGCACAGCGCTACCTCCCAGGTAGATGAGTGTAGTCTGGCTGGACGAATGGCCGGGCCGGCGTGAGAGATAATTTATCGGGATCCCGCGCACCCGCAGATGGCTGGACTGTGTAGCCTGAAAATGCACCCGCTATCGTCGAAACCTGGCGTTGAGAATCGCCGCCACAGGGCCTTAGCGCGCGGGAAAGCCGACAAATCGGTCATGCTGCCCTATGTTGAGCGCAATGGTTCTCCCATAAGCGCATAGACAAGCAACGGACGGGAAGATTCGGGCCGATTGTGGTTCGCACTACTTATCTTATGTAACTGATGTTACGCACTTAGCTATGAATTCCTAAACGAGAATGAGCCAGCTCAGCTACGAAATCTCTCTCAACTGCGTAAGGTCAGTTATGTAACTGATGTTACGCAGATAGAGAAGGAGCTGATATTCTTGAGGCATGAACAAAGAACTGCTTGAACTGTATAGCGATTACCTGCTGAGTTCGTTTGGAGCCACCACGGCGACAGGTCTGTCCGCGATGTTGGGAGGCGAAGTCAGCCATGACAGGATAACCCGTTTTCTGTCCGGGGAGGTCTATGACTCTCGAACCCTGTGGAAACTGGTCAAGCCAATGGCTCGCGCCATAGAGAAGTCTGACGGGGTACTGATATTCGACGACACCATACAGGAGAAGCCTCATACGGATGAGAACGAGATAATCAATTGGCATTTCGACCACAGCAAGAACCGAAGCGTCAAGGGCGTCAACCTTCTCAACTGCGTTTACCACGCCGATGGAGTCTCACTGCCGGTGGCGTACGAGATAATCCGCAAGCCGATAGTGTTCACAGACAAAGACAGCGGTAAGCAGAAGCGCAGGAGCGAGGTCTCAAAGAACGAGTTGATGTGTCGGATGCTGAGAGTCTGTGAGAACAATGGTCTCAGGTATCGGTATGTTCTGGCGGACAGTTGGTTTTCGTCCAAGGAGAACATGAACTTCATACGGCGAGACCTCAAAAGACATTTCGTTATCGCGCTGAAAAGCAACAGGACGGCGACATTGAGCCATGAAGAGAAACTGAAAGGCGGATTCGAGCGGATAGATACGCTTGCATTGCCGGAAGGCGAACCTGTGCGCGGCTGGCTGAGAGGACTGGACTTTCCGGTTCTTCTGATTCGCCAGGTCTTTACGAACAGAGACGGAAGCAAAGGTACACTGTATCTGGCTTGCAGCGAGTTGGACGCTGGAGGAGAGGCCATCAAAACGATCTACCACAAAAGGTGGAAAGTTGAGACGTTTCACAAGACGCTCAAGAGCAACGCCGCGCTTGCCAAGTCGCCGACCAAGACGGTTCGGACACAGAGCAATCACTGTTTCGTGTCCATCTACTCGGCCTGTCGTCTGGAGTGGCTGAGTGTGAGGCATAAACTGAATCACTTTGCATTGAGAACCCAGATGTATCTCAAGGCTGTCCGATATGCCTTTGACGAACTGCAACTCCTCAAGGCTGCGTAACATCAGTTATAAAGTTAGTGGCCCTGTCCTCTCATCACAAGAGGCAAATGTTCTATTTGGGCCGTTTCTCAAACTCGTGCGCATTACGGATTCCGGCAGTGAATACTCGCGCAGGGTTAAACGGAAAGCCGCGATTGAATGTCGCGGGCGTGACGAAACAGGCTGGCAGGGATGCCCTATGCTCGTGAATCACAGTCCCTTGGCAACCGGCGAATCTCGGCGCAAGTCGAAAAATCGGGCAATCCAGCCTCGAACCGGAGTCGCGGATGCGCGAGAATGCCCAATGAAGGCAGTTACGGAAGCGGTAGCACAAATGGTCTATCATGTGCGGAAAGCACAAGCGTTGAAACGCCTAACTCACCCAGCCGCCGAGAATCTTAATTTTGCAAGATTCTCAAACCTTGACAGACTTGCCATACGACCTATAAATTCGCAATGTATTGAAGACTCTTGAATACGAAGGAGCAATACTATGGTCGCAGTCGAGAGAAAGCAGGACTTGAGGCTCATGGCCCACCTTCTCAGACGAGCGGGATTTGGGGCGACCCCGGACGAGCTTGACCGAGCGATGGACAAAGGGTACGACGCCGTCCTGGACGAGCTGCTGAACCCTGCCGGGGACGACATCATCCCTAATGACCTGATTCGCCGGTATCACGTCGACCAGTCGAACCTGCATGGTGGCGGCGCCCAGGCAAACTGGGTCTACCGTATGGCGGTGACCGACTACCCCCTGCGAGAGAAGATGTGTCTCTTCTGGCATCGTGTGTTCGCCACTGGGTCGTATAAACTCATTCAGACCCGGGTGGTGACCAGCCAGATAGACATGTTCCGGGAGCACGGGATGGGCAACCTGGACAATCTGCTCGTCTGGCTGTCCCGCGATCCGGCCATGATCATGTGGCTGGACAACCAGGACAACCACAGGGGATCAATAAACGAGAACTACGGGCGGGAGTTGCTCGAGCTTTTCTCCATGGGTGTCGGCAACTACACCGAAGAGGACATCAAGGAGTGCGCGCGGGCATTCACCGGTTGGCGAGTAGTAAACCCGGACTATATGTCGATCAAGATGCGCAATAACACTTCGCGCCCATACGGCAACATGACCTGGCAATTCGAGTACGACGACGACGATCACGACCATGGCCAGAAGACTATTCTGGGGGAGACGGGCGACTTCAACGGCGAAGACGTAGTTGAGATCATCTGCAGGCAGGAGGCCACGCCACGATACATAGCCCGTCACCTCTACCACTACTTCGTGGCCGATGAGCCGCCGGTGCCGCAGTGGCCGCATACGCCGCCCACGAATCCCGAAGCGATAGATGCCATGACGGAAGCCTATTTCGAATCGGGCCACAGCATCAAACACATGCTCAAGACCTTGTTCACATCCGACTACTTCAAGGAGGGTTTCCGATACTATAGGACGAAGAGCCCCGCGGAGATGGTGGTCAATACCCTACGGCTCGCCGGAAGGATGGAGCTCCCCTGCTATGAGACCTACAATGCGGCTCGCGCCAGTTCCGGCATGGGCCAGGCGCTGATGGGGCCCCCAAGTGTTGAGGGTTGGCAAGGCGGCGCCGAGTGGATCAATACCGGGACATATGTCGAGCGGGTCAACTACGTGAGCAGAGTTTTGGGCGATCCGACCAGGCCCGGAGTAAGGGCGATTATTGATCGCATCGGCCGCGCCGCCGGTGACGGCGACCTCTCCCCTGAAAGTCTGATAGATGCCTGTCTGGAGGCGCTCGGCCCGATGGATGTTCTGGACAGCACGAGGGCGAACCTCACGGACTTCGCGAGCGCGTATGGACGGCTGAGCTTCTCCGACAAGGGCCGGGCTGCCGATACAGAGGAGGCGGTCGTGAATCTAATCCAACTGATCGTGTCCACCCAGGAATACCAGATGCTGTAGTATTGCGGGCTACGATTAGGGGAGACAGGACGGTATGACTACAACCACGCTCAGCCTCAGATATGTCGACAACGTCGGCTTCAACGCGGATAACGGAGGCCGCGGCTTCCATCTTCCCACCACAATGGTTATCAGGGGCGACGGGCGCATATTCGTCGCCAGCCGCAGCAGCCTTAGTCAGACCGTGATCGTGGGAATCCAGATGGTATCTCGGAACCACGACTACTATGGCCAGATCGGTCGCCACGGCAGGGAGCCCGGCGAGATGATCGGCCCCACCGCCCTCGCGCTGGACGGCGACGACAATCTGTACCTGGCGGACGACTTCCTTCAGAGGATCACAGTGTACGACCGGCAAGGCGATTTGATCACCACCTGGGGCAATCAGGGCAGCGGCGACGGCGAGTTCGACGGTCCGTCCGGCATAGCGTTCGACCGTAACGATAACATGCTTCTCGTCGATCACATGAACCACAGAATCCAACGCCTCACCAAAGACGGCGCATACATCTCCCAGTGGGGGTCTTTCGGCGAGGGCGACGGCGAGTTCAACCTCCCCTGGGGCATAACGCAGGACAGTGACGCCAACATATATATCGCCGACTGGAGGAACGACCGGATTCAGAAGTTCACTCCCGACGGCGAGTTCATCGCCAAGTACGGCGCCCCCGGCACGGGTGACGGTGAATTCTATAGACCCTCTGACGTCGCGGTGGACTCACACGGAAATATGTGGGTTGCCGACTGGGGTAATCAGCGGCTTCAGGTCCTGGACCCTGAAGGCAACTTCATCGCGAAGGCGCGCGGCGAGGCTCACCTGGGAGTTTGGGCGCAGGAGTACATAAGCGCTCAGAAGGACGAAGAGCGGGCGCGCTCCACCTACGTGCCCGTCTTCGAGGTGGACACCGACGACGTCAATGAAGAATCGGCCCGGATCGAGCCATACTTCTGGGATCCCGTTGTGGTCGCGGTGGACGCCGAGGGCCGCGGATACGTGCTGGAGACAGGCAGACACCGATTCCAGATATACGAACTGGCATAGGATCCCCGAGGAGCTGCCGAATCGCTATGGCGGGCATTTGGAGGAGATATCGTGAATGACAGCAAGAACCGCAAGATCGTCGTCGCCCAGCTATCGGGCGGAAACGACTATCTGAACTGCGTGGTCCCGTACAACAATCCGCTCTACTACGACAACCGTCCGCTGGTCAACATTCCAGAGGACAGGGTAATTCCGTTGGACGACGACTACGGGTTGAACCCGTCGATGCAGCCAATCAAGGCCCTGTACGACGAGGGCAAGGTCGCGATCATCCATGGCACCGGCTACCCGGTGCCCAACAGGTCGCACTTCCGCTCCATGGACATCTGGCACACGGCGGAGCCGACGACGGTCTCACTCGAGGGGTGGCTTGGACTCGCGCTGAAGCAGATGGACCCGAACGGCGAGAACCCGGTGGCAGGCGTGAACTTCGGCTCGGGTCTGTCCAAGGCGATGGCAGCCTCCGGCGTACCCGTCGCGTGCGTCAGCAGCCTGGATTCCTACGGACTCATGACGCATATGCAGGACGACGCCCGCCGGGAGAAGGTTCTCGACGTCTTCAAGAACATGTACTCCCAGGCAATTGGAAGCGGCCCTGTCATGGACTATCTGACGCAGACGGGGCTGGACGCGCTGCGTGGTGCTGACATCATCAACAGCGTCGCGCAGAAGTACTCCTCGACCGTCGAATACGCCCCCAACTCCTTCGCCAAGTCGATGAAGAGCGCGGCGCAGGTGCTGCAGGCCGGCATCGGCACTCGCGTCTGCTACACCCAGCACGGCAGCTTCGATGCCCACACCAACGGGATCAACCTACAAGCAGGGCTGCTCGACGAAGTCTCAGGCGGAATCTACGACTTCTACACCGACATGAAGGAGCACGATCAGAGCGAGGATGTGCTCATATTCGTCTTCTCGGAGTTCGGACGACGCGTCAATGACAACGGCGACGGGACGGATCATGGCTCCGGCGGGGTCGCGTTCGTCATCGGCGACGGCGTACGGGGCGGTCACCACAGCTACTACCCGTCCCTGCAGGCGAAAGACTTGGTTGAAGGCGATCTGGCTTTCAATCTCGACTTCCGCAGCGTGTACACCGAGCTGCTGGAGGACTGGCTGGAGGTCGATCCTAGGCCAATCGTGAAGGGCGAGTACGAAAAGGTGGGCTTCCTGAAGAACTAGGCCCGCGACACTTCCGACTCGACTCAAAGCCTGCGCACAAGAGGCGGCAGCTTCGCATTATCGAACTTGAAGCGAGGCAGGCAGATCGAACGAGAAACGGGAAATGACGGTGCTGGGGCCTGTGGCCGGAGCACTCGCGCCGCTATTAGGTACGGCCCACGTGGCATATCAACTCCGGTAGCGCAGCCACCACCTGCCTGCCCGAGGTGCTATCCGGCTCATATGGGCAGTGAACAGAAAATCGCTTCAACTCCCAGCACTCGCGATTTTTGCCATGTTCATCGTGCTGACCCAGCTATCGCCGGTCACGGCGAATTGACGTCAGAAACCAAGAGTCGATAGGACATAATACCGTCAAATGTCCCCCTCGATGGTCTGCCTGCTCGCCCATCTTCATGGAAGGCCTAAGTTCGGCCTATCACCATCATAAATTCAGGGTACAAGTCGAGTTCGGTTTGCCGGATGCGACTTTCGTCAACTAAGTGCATGGATTCCCTAACGTAGCTACGTCAGGCTAAAGTCGCTTGACCTATCCCATTCCTACAGAAGAATGATATATCCATCCCGCAGTGTCGGAAGACAGTCTGACTACCGCCCAAGTTACTCGACGGACTCGCTCCCAACTGCTCTTCCTGGAGCCGGTGTAGCCAGGGTGAACATGGCGGCGAAGACCAACAGGGCAACTCCCGTCCACCATGCCGGATCGTAAGTGCCGGTAATGTCGCGGACGTAGCCCGCGGCAGGCGGGCCCAACCCACCGACAACCAGATTGATCGGGTTCACGAGACCGCGGATGCTGCCGACGTTCTCACATCCGAAGTAGTCGGCCCAGATGAAGTCCTGCAAGAACATCATCCCGCCGTTTCCCAGTCCGAATACCGCCATGGATGTGAACATGATCGGTATGTTGTTAGCGTAAATCGTCATAGCGCTTGCCAAGGCCAACATCATAAACCCTGTCGCTCCTAGGACGCGTACGGGAATGTACCTGACCAGCATGCCGAAGGCGAAGGTCGCAGCTCCTGCGCACACGGCGTTGAACGCAGTGGCAAACGATACAAGCGCGGGATCAAGTCCCTTGTCCATGAAAGCCAGTATTCTGTGTAGGTCGACCGCGCCGGCGCCCAGCGAGGCGACGCTGAACACTATGACGAGTCTCCAAAGTGCTGTGGTATGCATAGCCCCGGAAACTGTCCATGAGAATTCATCAGAATCCCTTTCTGACGTGTCCGAGGCGCGCTTCGGGGGGTCCGTTTCTTCGTCCCCGTCCGGGAGCAATCCCATGTCCTCGGGCTGTCTTCGGACGAATATTGCGGCGAGCGGCACGATGATTCCCATGCCCACGATTGCCAGAATTATCCATGCCAGTTGCCATCCGATCGTTTCTATGAGGTACTCGGTAAAGGGTATGAACAGCATGGAGCCCACGGGAATGCCAAGGGACATGAACGCCAGGGCGCGACCTCTGTTCGAAACGAACCATTTCAGAACGGGCACGGACATCGCAAGCGCACCCGGACCGCTCATGTCGACGAGTCCCATGACGGTGAACAAAAGTATCAATTGCCAAACGTGGCTGACGTAAGCCAGTCCTATGAGGGCGAGTCCGGTCATCAGTGCGACGACCGGTAGTATAGCTCGCTATCCGAAGTGGTCTATCAGTGGCCCTGCCACGGGGCTGGACAGGGTGCTCGCGCCTCGTCGCGCGGTCTGCGCCCACCCGAAGTAGGCGCGACCTATCCCAAGGTCGTCACCTATCGGCTTTACGAACAGTCCGAAATTGAGCGTCCCCTTCGCCATGCTACCAGCAGTGGACACGGCCATCACCCCGACGATCACCCAGCCGTAGAAGAACCGTCTCGACTTTTCATTCATGTGTCATCCCGGTCGTCTTCGCCATTGAGCGCTTATAACCCCGCTAACCAGCCTTTGCAAGAAGAGGTTTGAAGCGGGCGCCGCCTCAAATGGCTCATATCTCCTTCACTTGTTATAGGTCGATCGAGAAACGGGGGCATGTTTTCTAAATAGCTGCACTTGGCAAAAGGTGGATGCAGCTGAGTCAGTCGGCTAGGGTTGCATAAATCATCCAGTCGGCATGTCGAAGTTCAGCATAAATGTCAGGGTAAGTGACCGGCAAAAATGTCACTTGCTTCGCTTGTCATGGTATCAGGCTACGTTACTTCCACTTTCACCCGAGAGGGTGTCATGGGCGGACTCGCAGCTTTCAGGTACTTCTTCACTGTGTTCCTTTGGATGCCCGTCTCCCGGGTTATCCCTCTGATGGACAGGCCCTTGCGCTTAGCTTCCTGAACAGCCTCCCATCTCGCTATCTGCTTCGGGGTGGGCTTCCATGGCAAGGGCGTCGCCTTCTTCCGTTCCCTATAGACGGCTTGGCGTTTGCTCTCTTCGGCTCTCTCCCTGTCGAGCGATGCCAGAACCGTCGCCCACCGACTACCCGGGCCGTTACGGTCCGGTGGTGTATGTGAAGAGTGTCCATCGATACCGCACAGGGTGTTTGGACGAGGTGGAGCCTCCTGGCTGGGGACGACACGGCCCTGGTACTCAACGATCAACTGGCCGTCGAGACTCTCAAGCACGTCCACCTTCAACCCGGCGTAGGTCGGTCTCTCAGTGCCGGGCAGCAGCTGAAGCGTACTCCGGCGATACTTCACCGTGTTGTCCCTTGCCACCCTGCGACTGTGCCTGAAGCAAAGCACTCTGTCCAGACATGTCTCTGTCTCCACAGTGCAGTAGGCGCTCTCCGGCTCCTGCGCAGGTACACCGAAGCGCTCGTTGAAGTGCTCAAGGAAGGCTTTCAGAACGACCTTCTGGCGCCCACGAGTCGAAGCTCAGTTACCAGTCTGTCCTGAAAGGTTCCCGCCACCCTCTCCACACGTCCCTTGGCCTGAGGAGACAGGGCGAATATCATCTGTATGCCAAGCTCGTCCATAGCACGAGAGAACTGGGTTGGATCGCTCGGTAGTCCGGACCCAGGTACGTGCTTGAAGACAGAGTGGCGGTCAGTATACAGGGCGCCGGATCAGACCCCGCATCAGCAGGAAGTAGTCTCGGGTGTTCTCATACTCACAGAACAGGGCGCTTGCGACTCTACCCGTGGCGTCGTCCACGGCCAGAAGCAGCATGAACTGAGGACCATCGTCTCCAAGCCACCTGTGGTAGCTGCCGTCTATCTGTATCAACATCCCCTCGCGCGGCATACGCTGACGACGAACACGATGCTTCGGCGGACGCCGCCGACGCGGATTGTTCACTCCGGCTTCAACCAGTATCCGTCGCAATGTGCTGCGAGCTATGTCTATACCCTCGCGTTCTCTCAGCAGTTCGCTAAGGTGAGTGTGGTTGGTTCCTGAGTACCGGGTTCGAGCAAGACGCAGCACTTCGGCCTTTGTCTTCTCCGGCGTTGTGTTGGGAGCCCTGCGTCCTCGGTGGCTGTGAGCGAGTGCGGCTGCGCCTTCCTTTCTGTAAGCCGCCAGTAGTCGCCAGGTGTGGCGTGTGCTCACTCCCATTAGAGTAGCTGCCTGGTCTATCGTGATATGCTCCGCCAATAGACTGTTAATGACCCGAAGTCTTGTCTGTTCTTTCTGGTTCAATGTCACATTCTCCATTGTGACATTGTTGCTGAGCAATAACAGCCCGATGGGACATCTTTGCACCCAAATGTCCCATTTCCCAGGCCACGCCGTAGCTGAGGCCGCCTCCTAAACTTGTCAATCTACACCGATTCTGGGACAATCACTCGGGGAGAAGTTCCCACTCAGATTTGGCCCTCTGTATCTCTTTTCGGAGCTTCTCGACAACAGACATCGAAGATAGGGAGGTTTGATCTTTCGATGTGTGAGAACAACCTGCTTCCCTGCACTGCATCGGTGATCGCATTCCAGTTGAAGATGAAAGCCCCCAAGAACGCCCCTATCGTGGCGTACGACATGGGGCTGGAATGGAAGAGGTCCCTGGAACCGGGTGAGGTCGCAGCAATAGCGTCTGAGGCGATTCGAAGCGGTCTGACCAAAGACATCGCATACGACGACATATCGGCATTTATGGACACCGATCTGGTTTTTGAGGCGAAGGACGCCGGCGGACAGACTAACTACGTCGTGGTGGGTGTCTACTATGCTGCAGACAGAGAAGCCGTAGAAAGGGCCATCCGCGACGCCGAACTCATCGCCAGGTTTACCGGGGTGCCCGCCTACGCTGCCATAGTGAGTGTCGAGGCAGACCGCGGGCAAGAGACATACTGACCTGGGATAGGCCAAAGCCACTGGGTGTCAACCAGGAGTCGAAGGTGTTCTGGCGGGAGATAGAGCGGCCGCGGTGATAGCGACAATTAGATTTTCCGGCGGACACGAACTTGATTTCTTCGTTGAGCGCGCGCCGATAGAACTGGTTCCCGTTACGGCTGAACAGACCCGGGACGCGATGAGGGCATGGATGAGGTTCGCCAAGCGGAACCATCCCGCGGGCCTGAACTTCGGTGAATGCTTCGCGTATGCGCTGGCAGAAGCCACCAGGGAACCGGTTCTGTTCAAGGGAGAGGACTTCGCGCTCACGGACATAGAGGCCGCATGACGCCGGGGGAACTCGCACCATGACCACACAGACCACAGCCGTTCAGCGATACCGAAGGCCCAGGGGCCAGTACCCGAAGCAGCGGGATTCCGAGAGCAGGCCCAAGCCACTCCCTGAGTATCTTGAGGCCGACGAGGTGAACGCGCTGATACGCGCGGCGCCGAACTCGCGGGCTCGGCTACCGTATCTTATATAGTGGCGGGCCAGTCTGAGGGTGTCGGAGGCGCTGGCGCTCGAGGTGCAGGACCTATCGCCGCCCTTGACAGCAGGTGTTCAGGAATCGTCATGATTGGTCTTTCCTTGTGTTCTTGGTGTGGTAGTCAGTTTCACTAGGCACGATCCTGACTGTCAGAGTGATGAAATGATGCCGCAGTACGTAAACAGTAATCCACGCCACCACGTTAATGACAGTATGCAATGTGGGCCCGTGCCAGATCCCTGAGACATTCTTGGCGATGTGTCTGGTTCCTCGAGGCTTATTCTTCAGTTTCCTGTTGGTTAGGGTCTTGAAGTTGCCGGCGGCTCCAGTCATCTTTTCTGCGCCAGACGGAATTTACGTCTTGGAATACCGACAAGGCATTGTCCGCCCAGCTACTTCCAATTTTATTTGTGAGCTTTGCGGTCGCGACCATGACCAGTTCGATCTCCCGTAGCAAAAAGTAGAGCGCGATGTTCACGGCAACTTCGTCATAATGTCCATGAGGAGAAAGCATGGTACGTCCATCAAGGGCGATTGTGGTTAGTCCTCGAACGCTCTGTGGTCGTGGGTGTGCGGCATAAGCGCTGACCGTTCTGTAGTGTTCATCCCACGCAATCTTCGCTTCGGCAGTAATTGATTAGCGGGTTGGGGATGGAGAAGGATTCAGAGGGGACGGCTGGGTACAGGAGCGCCCCTGAAGACGTCACAGACCGCATCCAGCAGCAGCGCCTCGTCGTCAACCGTCCGAGCCAGCGTCTTGATCACACTCGAGAACGCCGAGAACGCCTCAGCCCCTTCGTCGTTCTTCGAGCACTGAGATACCTTCCGAGCTATCACAGCCCCACGCAGAGCCCGCTCAGCCCGATTGTTGGTCGGCTCTACGTTGGGGTCATCCAGAAAACGCACGTTTCAGCCGTTCAGACTCACCCACAAAGTCCAACGCCTCTCCGAGGAGGGATTGGCAGCACGAGAGTGACTTGACGACAAGACGTTGCGTCCACGGTGGACCGCACGCAAGACCGAACTCGCTCCCTAGGCTATCCTCCATCTCAGCCAGAACGCAGCCAAGAACGCGATATGCAACGTGGGCAGGGCTATGTCTAGATGGGGAGATTACAGGGGTGCGCAGGGAGAAGGGGCGCACCGCCATTGGGTGGGAATCGAAGGTAATCAGCATGGTCGTAAGGACTCCATCATAACACGATCTCGATGAATCAATACTGACTGCTATACTTAGTATTGACACAGATGTGTGGGGAGGTTCGACATGAGACTTCTGGACCGACTGTCCCTGTTAGTTCTGTTCATTGTGGCTTTTGCGGCGCTGGCCGTCCTGATATACGACGCCTATTGGATAGTGAACATGAACCCCAACGACCTCCTATCGTGGTCGATGCTGGCACTGACTGGCGTGTGTGTCGCACTGATGGCGGTACTAGCGGTAGCGACTAAAGATATGGTTACGCGATGGCTGTCAGCGGGACTGATAGGAGTGGCGGCTCTCGCGTTCTCCGCGCTGACTATCATCAGTATAGGAATCCTCATAGCGCCGTTCGCTCTTGCCCTGACGATCATATCCTGCTTCATGCTGATTCGGGGGAGAATATCCTCAGCGAGCGTCAGTAGGCCGTAACCAGCGCCCGGGAAACTCTCCCCGGAAACCGACACGTCAATCATCGGTTCCGTTAGGTCATCGGCAGAGGGGGCTTTCGGTAGCTGAATCGGCCCATGCCCGGCTTTCGTCCCGGACGTTTGGGCTTTGCGGTTCGTGTGCCCTTGGAGAACGGAGCGGCCTGACGCTTTCCAGCTCACTGAGCCTCGACGAGTCGCTTCTGCAACTCCCTGATCGTCGCCAACTGTCGAGCGTTCTGATCTTGCAGCCGCACAATTTCAACCTGCTGGCGGTCAACCTGAGCAATGACGTCGTCGTGCTGACAGGGTGGGATGTCTTTGTCTGAACACATGGCCGCAGTATAAGAATATGTTCAACGAACTGCAATCCCCAAGCCGCCGCCGCTAATCAATTACGATTAGATATAGGTATAGCATACCCAACTTTGGGTTATTGTCCATTCCGTGAGCGTGCATGACTTCAAATTCCATCTCGCACTCCCTGTTCACCGACTTCTACCAGTTGTGTAAAAGGCGGAACTAAACTGTCCCACACGGGCGGCTCGACTGCCGGTTGAAACAGTGCCGTCCCTGGTCTTCCATAACGGCAACGGCAGCGTGAGCGTCCAAGACTGGCGTAGTTTACATAACTGACCTTACGCAGTTGAGAGAGATTTCGTAGCTGAGCTGGCTCATTCTCGTTTAGGAATTCATAGCTAAGTGCGTAACATCAGTTATGTAACTGATGTTACGCAGCCTTGAGGAGTTGCAGTTCGTCAAAGGCATATCGGACAGCCTTGAGATACATCTGGGTTCTCAATGCAAAGTGATTCAGTTTATGCCTCACACTCAGCCACTCCAGACGACAGGCCGAGTAGATGGACACGAAACAGTGATTGCTCTGTGTCCGAACCGTCTTGGTCGGCGACTTGGCAAGCGCGGCGTTGCTCTTGAGCGTCTTGTGAAACGTCTCAACTTTCCACCTTTTGTGGTAGATCGTTTTGATGGCCTCTCCTCCAGCGTCCAACTCGCTGCAAGCCAGATACAGTGTACCTTTGCTTCCGTCTCTGTTCGTAAAGACCTGGCGAATCAGAAGAACCGGAAAGTCCAGTCCTCTCAGCCAGCCGCGCACAGGTTCGCCTTCCGGCAATGCAAGCGTATCTATCCGCTCGAATCCGCCTTTCAGTTTCTCTTCATGGCTCAATGTCGCCGTCCTGTTGCTTTTCAGCGCGATAACGAAATGTCTTTTGAGGTCTCGCCGTATGAAGTTCATGTTCTCCTTGGACGAAAACCAACTGTCCGCCAGAACATACCGATACCTGAGACCATTGTTCTCACAGACTCTCAGCATCCGACACATCAACTCGTTCTTTGAGACCTCGCTCCTGCGCTTCTGCTTACCGCTGTCTTTGTCTGTGAACACTATCGGCTTGCGGATTATCTCGTACGCCACCGGCAGTGAGACTCCATCGGCGTGGTAAACGCAGTTGAGAAGGTTGACGCCCTTGACGCTTCGGTTCTTGCTGTGGTCGAAATGCCAATTGATTATCTCGTTCTCATCCGTATGAGGCTTCTCCTGTATGGTGTCGTCGAATATCAGTACCCCGTCAGACTTCTCTATGGCGCGAGCCATTGGCTTGACCAGTTTCCACAGGGTTCGAGAGTCATAGACCTCCCCGGACAGAAAACGGGTTATCCTGTCATGGCTGACTTCGCCTCCCAACATCGCGGACAGACCTGTCGCCGTGGTGGCTCCAAACGAACTCAGCAGGTAATCGCTATACAGTTCAAGCAGTTCTTTGTTCATGCCTCAAGAATATCAGCTCCTTCTCTATCTGCGTAACATCAGTTTATAAGTATAGCCCGTTACAAAGACCAACCCCGCCTGAATAATTCTACCCAAGCAGGCGGGGTTGTAGAAGAACAGGGAAAGGTCGGCGTTGGCGGCGCGTTCGACTTGGCTATCTCTTTCCTGTCTGGCATCTAGTATAGCGGGTATCAGATATACGTCAATAGTTTAGACGCTCAGAGTTTCGGCAAGCCATTTGTGGCCGGCGCGAACGGAGAAGCCGGGGCATGGGCGACAACACTTGCTCACAACCGACCGGAGAGAAAGGTGAAAACATGATAAGCGAGGAGCAGATAGAGGAGCAGATACTTGAAGGCTTAGAGCAGATGCTTGAAGGAGTGGACTCGGACATTAGCCGACTGACAGAGGCCCGTGGCCGCCTCTACGGAACGATACAGGACATCAAGCGCGGCAACATCCAGCCATTCACGGCGGAGACAGGAGGCGCGGTCGCCAAGAGAGAACCCACTTACGGCGAACTGTTCACCAACGCGATAGAGGGAGTCTTGACCGAGGAACAGCCCTTGCATCGCCGCGTCATCCTCGACAGGGTAATAGAGAAAGGCATTCACATAGGCGCGAAGAAGCCATTGAACGCGCTCGGCCAATATCTGAGAGTACGGACAGGCGGTTTAAGAACGTCGGCAAGGGTCTGTGGGCATTGGTGGACTACACCAGCCCGGACATGGCGCTTGAACCGACGCCGTTGACGGTGATTAAGTGAGGCGAGTGTACTGAAAATGAAACATCTGAAATTGGAAATATCGGGGCTTTTCATAGCTGAAATCATTGCTAATATAGGACATATATGCTATAATTATAGCATAGTAAATTTGCTAACAAGACAGCCCCTAGAGTCAAGGTTCCGGGTGGGTTGCTTCTCACTTTTCAACCGCCCGAACCAGCCGAATAACCGCCCCCCTGCGATGGAGTAAAACAAAAATACGGGGGGCGCCCGCTTCTCACGTCGGGCACCCCCTGCGATGGAGCCACATGTAAAAGGCGGAGCTAAACTGTACTGCGTGGACGGCTCGACCGCTGGCTGAGGGCGGTTGAAAACCGTACCGTCCATGATCTTCCATAGGGTTGAACTCAACCCGAAGGAAGGTGAGAAGGATGTACAGTGTGGAACTGTATCTGCGCGTCCGAAGAGCCTGCATGGTGGAGGGCATGAGCGTTAGGGAAGCCTCCCGGGTGTTCGGCCTGCATAGAGACACCGTGCGTAAGATGATCGAGTACTCCACTCCTCCGGGCTACCGCAGGCGGCGCGCTCCTCGACGTCCCAAGATCGGTCCGTACACCGGGGTCATAGACCGCATACTGGAGGACGACCGGAGCGTTTCGAAGAAGCAGCGCCACACCGCCAAGCGCATCTACGAGCGTCTGAGGGACGAGTACGGGTTCGACGGCAAGTACACGATTGTCAAGGACTACGTCCGCGAGCGCCGCCACAG
Organism: Dehalococcoidia bacterium; assembly: GCA_965197685.1. Taxonomy (GTDB): domain Bacteria; phylum Chloroflexota; class Dehalococcoidia; order Lucifugimonadales; family UBA1123; genus VXRN01. The sequence goes on along the minus strand of CBDANP010000005.1, from coordinate 26,109 downwards.
GACCCGGGAGATGTTCATTCCGCTCACGCATCCTGCGGGACACGCCCAGTGCGACTTCGGAGAGGCTTGGGCGATCATAGGAGGGGTGAAGCACAAGATCCACTTCTTCGTTCTGTCTCTGCCCCACAGCGACGGCATCTTCGTTAGGGCGTACCCAGCGGAGACCACCGAGGCGTTCTGGGACGGACACGTGTCTGCGTCCCGCTTTCTGGGAGGCGTTCCGCAGAGCGTCCTGTACGACAACACGACGCTGGCAGTGGCAAGGATACTGGGAGACGACAGTCGCAGGCGCACGAGGGTGTTCACCGAGCTTCAGTCCCACTACCTGTTTGAGGACAGATTCGGACGTCCCGGCAAGGGCAACGACAAGGGCAATGTGGAAGGCATGGTGGGATATGCACGCAGGAACTTCCTGGTTCCCATCCCGTCGTTCGAGAGCTTCTTCGCTCTCAACCTCTATCTTGAGGGACGCTGCATGGAACGTATGGAGGCCAGGTTGAGGGGACACCACGAGACCATAGGTGAGCGGATGGCGCGGGATCTGGACGCGCTTGCTACCACTGCCCGCGGTTCCTTATGACCCGAGCGACAAGCATTCGACCCGGGTGAGTTCGCAGTCGCTGGTCAGGTACGGGACCAATGACTACTCTGTTCCGGTCGCCTACGGACACAGGGACGTGCTGGTGAGAGGGTACGTCGACGAGGTGGTCATAAGCTGCGGATCGGAGGTCATAGCGAGGCATCGCCGTTCCTACGAGCGAGACGACTTCGTCTTCGACCCGATCCACTACCTGCCGCTGCTGGAGCGGAAGACCGCGGCGCTCGACCAGGCGGCTCCACTCGCCGGATGGGACCTGCCCGAGGAGTTCGATACGCTGCGGCGCCTGCTGGAGTCCAGGATGGGCAGACGGGGCAAGAGAGAGTTCGTGCAGGTTCTCAGGCTGATGGAGACCTTCTCCATAGAAGAGGTTCGGGACGCCGCGCGAGACTCCATCAGGCTGGGAGCGATCAGCTTCGACGCGGTCAAGCATCTCGTACTGTGCAGGATAGAGGGGCGGCCGCCGAGACTCGACCTGGAGCTGTATCCATACCTTCCCAGGGTCAGCGTGAGTGCGACGTCGGCGGGAGACTACATGACGCTTCTTACCGGGAGGGCATCGTGAGCGACAGGTCGAAGCTGCTGCTGGAACATCACCTCAAGGAACTCAGGCTGCCCACCTTCCTCAGAGAGTACGACAAGATGGCGCAGCAGTGCGCGGCCGAGGGAGTGGACCATCCCGACTACCTGCTCAGACTGTCCGAGCTTGAACTCATAGACCGCCATCACCGCATGGTGGACAGACGGATCAAGGCCGCGCGCTTCCCCGCGGTCAAGAGTCTGGACACCTTCGACTTCCTGGCCATCCCGTCCGTGAACAAGCAGCTTGTGAACCAACTGGCGCGGTGCGAGTATGTGGAGCGTCGTGAGAACGTCATCGCCATAGGCAACAGCGGTACGGGCAAGACCCACGTCGCGTTGGGGCTGGGACTCGCCGCCTGTCAGAGGGGTCTGTCCGTGGGCTTCACCACGGCGGCGGCGTTGGTTCACGAACTGATGGAAGCCCGGGATGACAGAAGACTGCTGAACCTTCAGAAGAAGCTGTCGCGTCTCAAGCTGCTGATCATAGACGAACTCGGCTTCGTGCCGCTGTCGAGGAGCGGAGCGGAACTGCTCTTCGAGGTCTTCAGCCAGAGGTACGAGAGGGGCTCGATCCTTGTAACCACCAACCTGCCCTTCGACGAGTGGACCGAGGTGTTCGGGTCTGAGAGGCTGACCGGCGCGCTGCTGGACAGACTGACACACCACGTGCACATCCTTGAGATGAACGGCGAGAGCTACAGGCTAAAGCAGAGCAGGCAGGCCGCGGTGCTGCTGTCTTCGGACTGACTGCCGGTCTCCATCACATCCCCAGTTGGCGAGGACATTTATGCTGAGAGCCAACCGCCCAGGTGGTACACTTTTACTCCGCCCTGATGGCCCAAGATGTCTCCGCCCTTGACATTCTCAGGACTCACGAATGGCTTAAACCTAGGCATATGCTGGCCGACCGGGGATACGATTCTCGGAAGAATCACGCGGTCTGTATGGAACGCGGGATTATCCCGATTATCCACATCCGAAAGCGCCTAGTTCACTGGCTTTGAAGAAAGACCGCTTTGACGGCCTCTACGACGTTCAGGGACGGCCTACGTGTCCAGACAGCGAGACAACCCCTATGGAGTACATAGCGACAGACCCGAAGACGGGGGAACACCTCTATCGTTGCAATCCCGCAGGGTGTGAACTGAAAGCCAAGTCGTCAGGCGCAATGCTGTACTGCGACCGGCGCGAGATATACAGAGAGAAGCCCACCCCTGAGAACTACCGAGTGGTCGGAGTCGTGGCGCGGGCAAGCGCGGAGTGGAAATCACTGTACGCCGAAAGGCCGATTATCGAGCGGATGTTTGGAAGTATGAAGACAAGCCGCATTCTGAATCAACACCAGTACAGGACTCAGAAGAAGGTCGAGACTCACGCGAACCTATCAGTCCTCACGTACCTCGGCACGATGCTGGGGCGGGCCAAGGCGGGCGAGTTCAAGCGAATCAGGCGTATGCGGGTGAATCTCGGCTAGGGCCACTACTTACCGCTTAGTCTCTGAAAGTAGCGGCTTTCGTTAGAATAACCCGGCGGCTTTCGTGATGCTGTGGACATGGCCGTTGACCTTGGTTCCCCGCGAGCCGTCCCACCACTTATAGCCGCCGATTTCCTTTCCATAGACCAGACCGAGCGTCACGTCCCAAGAGAAAAACCCCACCTTCCGGCGGGGTTTATTCATTACAGGATTTCCGGATTTCCGGGCGTCTTCTCAGGTTACTAATCTTCCCGGAATTCTTTTTCCGGTATGCCTGCGGCGTCCGCAAACCGCTTGACTACCCGCCACTGAATCTTACCGCACATAAAGTCCAGCATGATGATTTTCAAAACGGAGACTGGCGGGCGTAGCGACACCCCAGGGCCTTTGCAAAGTCAGTATTGGTTGAGCGCTACAGAAGGCTGTGCACAGAGTCTTTGAGACCTGCCCGAGAGAGGTTCCTGGCAAGACCACAGAGAACACACTCCCCTGAGCAAGCTTACCGCGACGTTCCGAAGCAGGCTGAGAATTTCTCCACTGCTATGTTGGTGCATCACGTGTCGATCTTCCCCGAAGCTGTCGTCTTTGACATGGAACAGGCTGTTTTCTATGCTCCAGTGTCCTCGCCGCCCTTGAAGGAGACAGTTCGCACAGACTGCTCACAGCGTACTGGACGCTTTGGACAACCCGACCATCTTTGAGATACTCCACCCGCTTTGCAATCTTGATAACGCTCGCCAGTCCGGGAAATTCGCTGTAGCTACACAGTTGTTCAGACACCCACACTTTTCTACGCTCCAGCCTCCCGTGGCCCTTATTGGTCAACTCCATGTCGGGTTCGGTCGGCTCTGAAAAGAGCAGTTCTACGTCTTGATAGAGTTGAGGCTGGTTTTTTTGAGCTTGACCACGTAGTCCTTGCCCTCCGACAATATCGCCTCGGCAAGGTCTGCGTGCGCATAAAGCGCGTCGCCGGTCAGAACACGTAGACCCGAAAAGCTCCCCGACACCCGCTTCACCCACTCCAAGGCCGCCCTCGGTTCGTCAGCGTGCGATTCTATCTTCATCTGGTCCAGCGCCAACGCTCCCTCTCGACTGAATACGTGCAGTGTCCTAAGCTGATCTCCTTCCTCCCTGACCCCTCTTACTGTCTTTCCGTCCACACATGCCACTGTCTCATCGCATCCGCGCAACCTCACCAGTTGTCTCACGAAGTTCAACAATGCCTCACGCGCTTCGGACACCGACACCTTCCTGAGCAGCCTCGACAGAGTGGCAACGGACGGACTGCGCCTCAACTCTAACGCACACAGTACAGTTGGGTGAGTATCGCCAAATCTGTGAATCGCGCTCAGAGAGCGTTGACCGCACATCAGAGCCAACATCGTCAGCGTCAATACTCCGCCAAGAGGGTGGACCGTGCCGCGTCTATGGCGTCGGTCGGGGATCCTTCCCAGTTCCTCCCTCAAAAGACTGAACTCATCCGGCAACGTTGACAAGCGTTCCACCACTCACCTCCATCCCGCTATGTTCTTACTTTTCTTGGACTTTGAAAAGGCCCTGGCAGTTCTGGCTGTACGGCGAGTGGCACGCCCTGCCGTACACTCCGCCGGAAGTCCCGCCTAATGGGTATAGCTCGGTGTATGCCTCCTCGGGCCTCTCCGTTGCTGAGGTACTGTATTACGATTCCAGGGCGATAGTGCTTGGTCTGGGGCAGGAGGGAGCCTACGAGTTTCGTGTGAGGGCGAGGAACGCGGCTGGGTGGTCGGAGTGGTCGAATACCATATTCATGGCTGCTGCCGCTGCGTACCAGTTTAAGGGCATTCCCGAACCGACAGTGGAACCAACTTATGGCCCCACCTCCACGCCGACCATCACGCCCACGCCCACAGCTACGGCTACACCGACCAATACACCCACGCCTACCAACACGCCGACCGTCACGCCCACACCGGATCCAAGCCTGGGCATCTGTGGCCGCACGTTTGAGGTTCGGAATGCCATCTTGGATTGGCTATCCGGATTTGACAGATGCGAGGATGTCACCCAAGATAGTCTGGCTCGTCCCCGCGCATTGTTTACTGATGTTGGCAGGGATGGCAAGGGTCCCGGGTCATTGAGAGCAGGTGATTTTGATGGCATGACCGGCTTGCTTCACTTGGCCTTGCATAACAACGAGCAATTGACTTCACTGCCGCCAGGCATCTTCGACGGCCTCACTAGCTTGGTATGGATATACGCATCCGGCAGCAGCATTGGTGAGCTGCCCGATGGCGTCTTCGACGATCTCACCGACTTGCGAGCGTTGTACTTGGACGACAACAATCTCGAAGAGTTGCCGCCAGACATATTCGATAACCTCACCGGTTTGGAAGAGTTGCACTTAGACGGAAACAGTCTTACTTCGCTGCCCGATGGCATCTTCGACGGCCTCACCAGTTTGGAAGAGTTGCACTTAGACGGAAACAGTCTTACTTCGCTGCCCGAGGGCATCTTCGACAACAATACTAAGTTGTGGTACATCAATTTCAACGATAACCAGCTGACTTCTCTGCCGACTGGCTTCATCCCTGCCCCGTTCATCCCTGACCCGACTGATACAAGGGCTGCGCTCTGCCTATTCCTGAGAAACAACCAACTGAGCGCTTTGCCGGATGATCTTCTCCATGTTGAATCACTCTATATGGTGCTCCTGCAACTGGATGGCAACCCGGGAGCGCCCTTCGCATTCACTTTGGAAGCCGAAGAGGTGAGCCGGAGCACTGACGAAAACGGTATTGGAAGCGCGCAGGTGCGCTACAAGGTGGCGCGCACGTGAATATAACAACCGCTTTGACCGTGTCCGGTGGAACAGCGTCAGTGTCATCAGTCTCTATCGACTCCGGAGAGATCTATACCGAAGAGATAACGGTGACTCAGAGCGCAGTCGGGCAGGCGGTTACACTCACGCTAAGCAGCGACGTGCGACTTTCCGTGGAGAACTCCGGAATCTGGTATAAAGGGTATAACGAAGATAACTTTGCTGGCATTGATTTCACCGTGGGTCCTCCCTTGACGCTGTCCTGGAATGTGGTCCAACAGGCCAATTTAGTGCCGACTGCAACGCACACGCCCGTGCCGACCGCAACTTACACGCCCGTACCGACTGCAACGCACACGCCTGTGCTGACCGCGACGCACACACTCATACCGACTGTAACGCACACGCCCGTGCCCACCGCAACGCACACGGCCACACTGACGCCGGCCGCAGCATCAGAGTCGCCGCCAGCGCCACAGAACCTGAGCGTAGTGTCTGAGGAAGGCGCAGTCACGCTGAGCTGGGACGCATCCGACGACGAGACGATAACAGGCTACCGCATACTGCGCCGGATTCCCGGCGAGCAGCCGAGCCTGCTGATATATGTGGAAGACACCCAGAGTAGAGAAACCACATTCACGGACACGGAAGTGTCGCCGAATGTCCGCTATTTCTACCGAGTGAAGGCGATAAACAGCGCCGGGGCAAGCGAGCGGTCGAACTTTGTCTCCGCGAGGCCGTCTCCTGTGAGCGCCGCACAGGAGCCTGATGCGCCGCAGAACCTGAGCGTGGTGGCTGAGAACGGCGTAATCACGCTGATTTGGGACACGCCCGACGACGATACGATAACGGGCTACCGGATTGTGCGCCGCCGTCCTCTGCTGGGGGAGACTGTCTTGCAAGTCTATGTGGAGAACACCAACAGCACAGACACCAGCTACACCAACACTAATGTAACGTCGGGCACCCGCCACACCTATCGTGTGTACGCCATAAACGAAGCAGGCACCAGCCAGTGGTCGAATTACGCTGCCGCCACACCGTAGATAGCGCCGTAGATAGCATTGAGGTCACCCAACGGCACGCGCTCTTGTCTATGCACGTTGCTACCGGGCCGGCTAGACTGAAGGCGCCGCCGAGGAGGTAAGCTCAGAAGACGTCAACGTCACGGCTATACACACGCCCGGCCATTCCCCGTCCGCTGTGAAGTAGCTGAAACTAATAGAGATCGGAGAAAACGCTGTACGCATCTCGTGATACACTCCCGATGACAATGGGGGCCATCCCCTTTTCGAATACCAGAAATGCTACTATCCCACCAACGACCCTGCGAATGTGGCCGAGGAATCCCAGTCCACACTTGAGTTTATATTCGACGGACCTAGTACCATGTCCATATATTCATGATGGGTAGATATGTTTGAGTTTACGACGGGCGTCCTGTGTGGTAAAACGCCACTGATAGTAGCGCAGGCTTCGTTGCGCTCCCGTTCGAGCGCGGCAACCTCTCGCTTCAAGGTCTCTTCGTCGCCTATGCGACGATTCAAACACTGTCTGCTGAAGACGCTGAACTCTATCTCCGCCATATTCAACCAACTCCCATGCTTCGGGGTGTAATGAAACTCCAGACGCCTGGCTATGCGGCGCGCTTCAGACGGCTCGAACGCTTCGTAAAGAGAGCCAAACTTGTGGGTGTTGAGGTTGTCCAATACCACACGGATTGTCCCCACGGCAGGGTACGCCTCGTCAACCGGCCAGCGCATCTGCTGAGCGAAGTCCACAGCGGTGCGACGCTTCGGTCACCTCCACGTGTCTCCACCCTCCTTTCGGTTCACAGAACATGAACAGGTTGCGAGTTCCGTTTCGCCTGTACTCGTAGTCATAGCGTTTCAATCGTCCGGCTCTGGGAGCTATGGGTGTTCTGGTATCTTCTATCAACTGTTTGGACGTCTCGTCGAAGCAGACCACCGGACGCTCCGGATCGTAGTCTTCACTGTACAGGTCCAGCACGTCCTCCATTCAAGCTACGAACTCACCGCTCACCTTGGGGATACACCACTCTTTCTTCTTCCAGGGCTTCAGTTCGTTTTTTTGAGTATCTGTCGAATCGTCTCGGGGGAGATACCCTCAGAGAATCCCAACTGTACCACCTTGCCTGCAAGCAGTTGGAGTGTCCAGTGGGTGTGTCCTTCGGGTGGATCACTGCACGCTATTGCCACAAGGTGCGCTTCCTGCTTACCACTCAGCTTGCGTATGCGACCTGGACGTGGTCGCTCACTGAGTGCGCTCTCGAGTCCCTCGGTGACGAATCGCTTGCGCAGCCTGGCAATTGTGCTCATCCCTATCGAAAGCGCCTCAGCTATCTTCGAATCAGATAGTCCTTGGTCAGTTTTCAATAGCGCAAGCACGCGCTTGACAGTGCGGGCTGACGACTTGACCTTGTGTCCCACCGCGTTCAACTGGGCGCGTTCGGCCTCTGTCAGCTTGACTTTGTATTTACTCGTAACCATATTCAGGTACACCCTCACAGAAAGATCATACCTAAGACTATACGAGTTGTTGTATATCGTCAAAATAATATGGACGTAGTACTAGGACATCCCGCAGACGGATCGAGAACCTGCCCTCCCCTACGTCGAGTACACTATTCAGGTGCGTGCGGTCAATTATTGTATAAGTTGCCCTGATGCTGATGATATTTTTGACGAAGGCCCGTGGTCTAAGCAGTTGGCCTGAGTTGATATTCATATCTTGATTTAAGTCGCCGGTCTGCCCTGCCGAATGCGGAATCTATAGCTTCTCCCAGTTCGTCCAGACTCTTGTAGGCGCGTTCAGGCATATCGTGATGCTTGATCACTCCGAACACTCCCTCTATGTCGTTGAGTTCAGGAGTATACGTGGGAAGGTAGTACAGAACTATCCCAGCCCTCCTCAGTCTCCCGCGCGCCTCTCTGACCACTTTGGAGCGATGGATGGAGTAGTTGTCCAATACAACCACCTTCAACCCGCTCACGTCAGAGAATGTCCGCGTCAGGAACTCAACAAACTCCTCAGACTTGAACGAACTTGGCTGTTTCGACCACGCCAGCGATCCGGCGCGGCCATCGCTCATCATCTCCGCCATCACATTCATTCTGCGTCTGTTCGGGTTCTCATAGCATCCCTATGCCCTTGCCGCGCCGTGCGGAGGCGACTAACTGGGTCGCCGCATTGAACCGTGTATGATTATGGTGGGGCGTGTCGGCAACATAGAGACCGACCTCGGCATTGGTGCGCATTGCCCGTTACAAAGCATGGTACGGGCGCCTTACAACGGCGTCATTGGTGACGTCTCCCTTGGGGGACGCTCCCGTTCGATAGGTTGTGCTAAGCGTGTGGCGCCCATCGTCGACACGCCTACTCCATATTAGTAGAGGGTGTGATGGATAGAGACAAAGATGCGAAGGGAGAGCGAGCGAAGGGACTGCCTGTAGAGTTGTCGCGAGTGAACCTGAACGCGGCAGGGATAGACGTGGGGGCGAGCAGCCACTTCGTAGCGGTGTCGGAGACGCGTTCTGAGCAGCCTGTGCGCGAGTTCGAGGCATACACGGCGGAGTTGTACCGGATGGCCGACTGGCTGCGCGAGTGCGGAGTGGAGACAGTGGCGATGGAGTCGACCGGGGTGCATCAGGATACCGCTGTTCGGTGTGCTGGAAGAGCGTGGATTTGAGGTGCTGCTGGTGGACCCGAGGCGTCTGAAGAGTGTGCCGGGTCGCAAGACTGACGTGCTTGACTGCCAGTGGCTGCAGCAGCTGCACACGTACGGACTGCTCTCAGCGGCATTCAGGCCCGAGTCTGAGATAAGGCGGCTGAGGAGTTACCTGCGTCAACGCGCGATGCTGGTGGAGTATGCGTCTCATCACATCCAGCATATGCAGAAGGCGCTGACGCAGATGAACATCAAGCTCCAGCACGTCATAAGCAACATCACCGGCACGACAGGTATGAAGATCATCGAGGCTATCGTGGAAGGCGAGCGCAACCCGCGCGCACTGGCACAGTTCAGACATCCAACAATGAAGGCTGGTGAGAAGGAGATAGCGGAGTCGCTGCGGGGCCACTGGAGAGAGGAGCACGTCTTCGAGTTGACGCAGGCGCTGGAGTTGTATAGGACCTACCAGAGCAAGATAGCGGAGTGCGACCGGGAGATTGAGGCGCAGCTCGGGAGGTTCGAGGACCGAAGCGACGGAGGTATGCTTGCCAGCAGACGTGGCGCGAAGCCCGGTCAGGGCAACGCACCCAAGTTCGATGCACGCACGCACCTGTATCGGATGACCGGAGTGGACCTGACCACAATAGACGGTGTGGAAGCGTACACGGCGCTGAAGGTGGTGAGTGAGATAGGAACGGACATGAGCAGGTGGCCGACTGCCAAACACTTCGCCTCATGGCTCGGGTTAAGTCCCAATAACAGGGTGAGCTGTGGCAGGGTAATGAGCTCGCGAACGACTCAGAACGCGAACAGGGCGGCGACGGCTCTCCGACTCGCGGCCAACGCGCTGCACAGATCGGACAGTGCGCTGGGAGCGTTCCTTCGCAGGAAGAAGGCTCAACTCGGAGCGCCCAAGGCGATAACGGCGACAGCGCATAAGCTGGCCCGGATCATCTACTCAATGCTCAAGTATGGTCAGAAGTACGTGGATGCAGGCGCAGAGTACTATGAAAGACAGTATCGTCAGCGAGCGCTGAGCAACGCGAAGAGGAGGCCTGCTCAGCTCGGCTACAAGCTGGCGCCGATGGTTAATAGTCAACAGGAGTCGCCGCCGGGCATAACTCCAGAACCGGGGGCGGCACTCGTATGACAAGCTAAGTTAGTCGATAGTCGAGTTGTAACTCTGCGTTGACACATTTTCCCAGAGCCCGTAGCATGTGGGAGTTGTTGAGTTGGGTGGTTGCCAAACTGACCGCGCCGAACCTTGGTCATATGCATGAACCGATACTTTGGTCGACCTGATCTTGCACTCGCCACACTCTTCAATCACTAAAGGACTATTGTGCATCAAGCATCTCAAGGGAGAGGGGGTTGTTGGAGGTGGGCTTGAGTCTAAGTTCGATTGCCCCTGGGGAGAAGAGCGGACCAGATGGACTACGGAATAGGCATCCCGTCGTACATAGAGGCTTGGCGCGAGGTGAAAGCGGCTGAGGAGGCGGGTTTCACACACGCCTGGTTCTTCGATTCGCAACTCATCTACTCCGACGTGTGGGCCACGATGGCGCTGGCAGCGCAGAACACTACGAGCATCAAGCTGGGGACGCTGGTCGCAATACCGAGCAACAGGCTTGCGCCGGTGACGGCGGCCGCCGCGGCGTCGATCAACAGGATCGCGCCCGGCAGGGTGATCGTCGGTCTCGGCACCGGCTACACGGGTCGGAACACCATGGGTCTTCCCGCACTGACAATGGACCAGTTCGAGGAGTACGCGCTGCAGGTCAAGGGGCTGCTCACTGGGGAAGACGTGTTGCTGCGGGAGGGAAGCCGAGAGCGATGGATACGGCTGATCCACTCCAAGTCCAACTCGGGACGGGACGAGTTCTTCAATATTGAAGACCCTATCCCCGTGATGCTTGCCGCCAACGGCCCACGGGGTCAGAAGATCACCGGAGAGATATCCGACGGCTGGATAACGACCGCGAGAAGCGCGACCGTCCCCGAAGGACTGCCCAGGGTGATGGCGGCCGCAGAAGCGACCGGCAACAGCTTCGATAAATTCGGTGGACACGGGGCTAAGCCGTATGTGACAGTGCTCACATCGGCGTGCGTTCTCAGAGAGGGCGAGTCGGTGTCGAGCGAGCGGGTGATCAGGAACGTGGGACCGACGCTGGTCCCAGGCATCCACGCGATGTGGGAGCGCGACTATGGACCGGGCTCAAACCTGGGAATGAGCAATCCGGGCCTCGCGGAGGAATACGACCGGTACGTCCATGAATACGGGGATAATCGTCCGAATCCCACGCCGGACGACAGGCGATACCTCGATGTTCACGAAGGACACTATGTGTACCTGAAAGATGGAGAAGAGCGGTTCGTTTCGGCGGATATGGTCGGTCGCACGCTGGCCAGCACAGGGGACGAGATCAGCGAGAAGCTGGACGACCTGGAGGCAATCGGCGTCAACAACGTAGCGCTCGCGGCGGTGGACCGACAGGCGGCGCGTGAGTTAATTTCAGACTTCGGCGAGCAGGTGATTCAGCGTCGGGGATGACGGCGCCATGGACCTTCACGGTCGGTCCAGCTTCTGGATTCCCGCACTCCCCTCTCGTCATTGGTATGAAAATGGACATTTTCATTGCTCGTTGTGCTGAGTGCAACCTGCATGGGGGATTCCCGCGAAGGCGGGAACCCCGAAGGGCTCGCCGCTCGGCAATCCACGGGTGGGAGGGGATGTTCACTGTACATCAGAATTACATAGACGCTGTACTAGACAGGGAGAGCAAGAAGCAACTGTCTTATCTGTCAAGATTTTGGGATGATCGGATCCCATCGCTGACCCGTTCTCACCATGCTGTTGAGGATGGTCAGCAACTTCCTCATACACGCGGTGAGGGCCACCTTCTTGGGTTTGCCTGCTTCCAAAAGGCGTTGGTAGAACTCACGCAGGACAGGGTTGCGCCGACTCGCCACCAACGCTCCCATGTACAGTACCGAACGCACTGTGGCCCTACCGCCCCATACACTGCGCTTCCCTCTATGAGGCCCGCTGTCTCGACTGAAAGGAGCAACACCTACCAGGGCGGCGATCTGCTTGCGGTTCAACGTGCCCAGTTCCGGCAGGTACGCAAGCAGCGTCAGCGACACCTGCGGTCCCACTCCGGGAACACTGCGCAGCAAGTCGTCCTTCTCACGCCATACAGGGCTATGCAGTATCCTGTGGCGCAGATCGGTGTCCAGGTCGTTCAACTCCTGCTGTAGCCAACCGATATGAGCCTCTATGCGAGGGCGAACTTGTGCTGTGGCGCGGCCAAGGCGGTTCTTCTCAGCTACCAGGATGTCCGTCACCTGCCGTCTGCGCGCCAGCACTGCCCCGAGCGCCTGGGTGTCGGCATCCCTCAGTGGACGTATCGCCGGACGTACTGCTTCACCGAAGTGTGCCAGTACCTGAGCGTCCAGCCGGTCAGTCTTCGCCAACTGACCGGTGGACCTGGCGAAGTCGCGCACCTGGCGGGGATTAACGACTGCCACAGGCAGCGATGCCGCGGCCAGAGCCGCAACCAACTTCAGCTCAAGGCCACCGGTGGACTCTGTAATCACTGCGACGGGCTTCAGACTATTCAGCTGTGCCACAAGACCGTCCACACCGGCCTCGTCGTATCGCACGCTCCAACTTCTGCCAGTGGGTCGAACTGCGACATCAACCTGGTCCTTTGCCACATCGATGCCAACGTATGTGTGTTCCTCAGACATGCTCACCTCCTTGATACTGGCCCTACCTTGCAGATACGGGCTTGGTTAGCCCTGGCAACCGTTCGGGCTCTGCTGGAATGAGTGCGGCGACCCTCGCTTTTCGACGGTCTACTACGACCAATGTCCGATCGGTCTGCCGCGCTCGGAACTGTCTTTGTCAGTAAATTATCCCCTGCATATCAAAGATACAATGTCCGACAAGCAGCCCAACATAGTCCTGATAATGTCCGATGACCTTGGTTACGAGGTCATCGGAGCAAACGGAGGTACTTCGTACGCTACCCCTCGACTTGACCAGATGGCGCTGGAGGGAATGCGGTTCGAGGAGGCCCACGTGATGCCGCTTTGCACTCCCACTCGGCTCTCGCTGATGACGGGTAAGTACAACTTCCGCAACTACATCGGGTTCGGACTGATCAAGCCCGACGAAGTCACGTTCGGACACCTGTTTTCGGACGCCGGGTACAACACGTGCATCTCAGGCAAGTGGCAGCTCTACTCCTACAACCCGCCCGACGAGGCGCCGGAGATGCGCTCCAAGGGTCAGCGGATCGAGGATGCCGGATTCGACGAGTTCTGCGTCTGGCATGCTCACCACACCGAGGAGAAGGGGTCCCGGTACAAGAACCCCATCATCTACGAAAACGGCGAATACAGGGACGACACAGAGGGCAAGTACGGCGAGGACATTTTCTGCGACTACATTATCGACTATATCGGGCGCAATAAGGACGGTGACAGGCCGTTCTTCGTGTACTGGCCAATGGCAGCGACCCACAAGCCTCACGAGCCCACGCCGGACAGTCCTGAATGGGAGTCGTTCGACCCTCCATCCAACAGGACGCTCGGCGGTAGGACATGGGCAGAGCTTGAGGAAGGGTCCTGGGGCGACGACCCGCGCTTTTACAAGGACATGGTCGAGTACCACGACAAGGCCATCGGGGGACTCATGGACTACCTGGACGAGCAGGGTCTCGGCGAAGACACACTGGTACTATACGTAGGCGACAACGGCAGTCCCGACGATGTCTGCTCGATTATGCACGAGCACAACGAGATATGCGGAGGCAAGGGCAAGACGAATGACCGGGGCACGCATGTCCCGCTCATCTGCCGTATGCCGGGAACGATTCCCGCGGGAGTCGTGAACAGGGACATGGTGGAGTCCACGGACTTCCTGCCGACAATCATGGAGGCGGCTGGGCTGGAGTTTCCGGCTGGGTTCGTGGCTGATGGAAGGTCGTTCTACCCGCAGCTGACGGGAGAGGCCGGTAACCCGCGAGAGTGGATGTTCTTCCACTTCGAGCCGATGAGCGCCCGTTCCTCCACTCCACGCCTATTCCGGTTCGTTCGGGACAGCCACTGGAAGTTGTACGAGACCGGAGAGTTGTACGACCTGAGAATGGACCTGGATGAAGAGCTGCCGATCTACGAGGCGCTGGAGACTGAGGAACAGTCGGAGGCGAGGGCCAGGCTGGGGCCTATTTTTGAAGAGTTGAAGTGAGGAGGGGATAGCGGCGCTCAGCCGTCGGACTCTTCTATGCCTCGGATGTCTTCTTCGACCTGGCCGAGCTTGACGTACTCTTTGGACATCAGGTGGAAGCAGCTCTGGAGGTAGAGGCTTACCAGCCTGGCGGCGTTCTCGCCGCCAGAGTTTGCGGCTTCGGCGAGGCGGGATGCCTGGTGACTCTCAGGTAGGTGGCGTCCGAGCGCCATGATCTCGGCCCTCGTCTCGCCGGCGAGGGCGAGGTTGCCGGAGCCTACAGCGTCGCGCAATCTGCCAACCCGGCGTAGGTCGGTCTCTCAGTGCCGGGCAGCAGCTGAAGCGTACTCCGGCGATACTTCACCGTGTTGTCCCTTGCCACCCTGCGACTGTGCCTGAAGCAAAGCACTCTGTCCAGACATGTCTCTGCCTCCACAGTGCAGTAGGCGCCCTCCGGCTCCTGCGCAGGTACACCGAAGCGCTCGTTGAAGTGCTCAAGGAAGGCTTTCAGAACGACCCTGGCGTCTTCGATGGTGGTCGCACCCACGAGTCGAAGCTCAGTTACCAGTCTGTCCTGAAAGGTTCCCGCCACCCTCTCCACACGTCCCTTGGCCTGAGGAGACAGGGCGAATATCATCTGTATGCCAAGCTCGTCCATAGCACGAGAGAACTGGGTTGGAGCGCTCGGTAGTCCGGACCCAGGTACGCGGTTGAGGACAGAGTGGCGGTCAGTATACAGGGCGCCGGATCAGACCCCGCATCAGCAGGAAGTAGTCTCGGGTGTTCTCATACTCACAGAACAGGGCGCTTGCGACTCTACCCGTGGCGTCGTCCACGGCCAGAAGCAGCATGAACTGAGGACCATCGTCTCCAAGCCACCTGTGGTAGCTGCCGTCTATCTGTATCAACATCCCCTCGCGCGGCATACGCTGACGACGAACACGATGCTTCGGCGGACGCCGCCGACGCGGATTGTTCACTCCGGCTTCAACCAGTATCCGTCGCAATGTGCTGCGAGCTATGTCTATACCCTCGCGTTCTCTCAGCAGTTCGCTAAGGTGAGTGTGGTTGGTTCCTGAGTACCGGGTTCGAGCAAGACGCAGCACTTCGGCCTTTGTCTTCTCCGGCGTTGTGTTGTGGGAGCCCTGCGTCCTCGGTGGCTGTGAGCGAGTGCGGCTGCGCCTTCCTTTCTGTAAGCCGCCAGTAGTCGCCAGGTGTGGCGTGTGCTCACTCCCATCAGAGTAGCTGCCTGGTCTATCGTGATATGCTCCGCCAATAGACTGTTGAGGACCTGAAGTCTTGTCTGTTCTTTCTGGTTCAATGTCACATTCTCCATTGTGACATTGTTGCTGAGCAATAACAGAAGAATGGGACAAAAGAGGACATTCTGATGCTCCTATAGATGTCAAGCCGCTTTATCGACTATCTGGGCAGGCTTCCGGATGGCGAGAAGACTTCACGAGCGACATAGCGTTTGAGACAACGGATGACTTCGGATTTGCTCATTCCCTCTGCGGTCCGGCGTCTCATGTATGCCTGGGTCCTCGCATCGTAACGTAGCCTGACCACGACGATGCGATAAAGCGCGGCGTTCGCCTGACGGTCTCCACCGCGGTTGAGCCGATGACGGTTGGTCTTGCCGGATGCGGGTATCGGGTTTACACCGCACAGCGAGGCGAAGGCTGCCTCTGAGCGAAGACGGTCAGGGTTGCTCCCTGCAGCGATCAACAGAGTCGCTGCCGTATCGAGTCCCACACCGAAGGCGTTGACCAGGTCGGCGCTACTGACCGGGTGAGTCGTTCCATCTCGGCCTGCAAGTCCCGCATCTCCTCACTCAGTTGAAGGTATCGGCAGGCAGGTGAACGAAGAGTGTACTTGTCCGCAGTCTTGAGATCATCCAGACGACCTGGGCGGAAGTTTCTGCATCGCTTGGCTAGAGCGCTGGTGGTCAGACCATCGAGCGTTTCGCGAAGGTCTGCCGGAGATGTGACGACCAGCGCCTTCATCTGGTTGACGGCCTGGGTGCGAGCCTTGACGGCCGAGTCCCTGGCGCTCTTGAGCATACGGATCATTTCGACTTCGCCCTCGCCCGACTTGGGAGTGGCGTCGGCTACACCGGCAAGCACTGCGCGCGCCGCCATCTCCGCATCGACGGGGTCGCTCTTCCCCTTGCGATGACGGACCGACCGATCAGGCCTATTGACCTCGACGACCATGTAACCCCGACCAGTCAGGAATCGGACGACTCCAGCCCCGTAGGAGCCCGTGCCCTCAATCCCGAAAGCGCCAATGTCTCCCAGACTATCGGACCACCGTTCGAGCTCATCATACCCATTGGTGGTCGCTGACACGTGCCGCTCGCCAAGTCGGACACCTTGCCGGTCAATGGCTACCGCCACATGCTGATCCCGGTGAGTGTCGACTCCGATGACCACCTGAACTGCGCGATGACTTTCGTAACCTGCGACTTCTATCATCTCTGCCTCCTGGAGTATAGGGCGCAGGCCGGATGAGCGGACAAGACTGCGATGGGACTGATGCCAAGCTCCTATGAAGTCACTGCTCAACGAAGCCCTCGGCGCCGTATGGACCATCTCGAGAACGAGCCGACAGATCAAAATCAGAGCATATGAGCCAGTCTCATTGAGAGTCAGACCCGAACCGAGATGGTTCGTAAAGTATCATCGCAGTCTCATTCCTACCCCAGCGACATCAGTCGAGAGCAATTCGCCCGCGTTCTGCCTATTTTGCTAACGGCCCGCCGCCGAACCAAGCCCCGCACCGTTGACTTGTACGATGTTTTCTGCGGGGTGTTGTATGTCTTGAAAAGCGGCTGTCAGTGGCGCATGCTGCCCGCGGACTTTCCCCAGTGGCAAACTTGCTACAAATACTTTCGGCAATGGAGCGAGCGTCCCGACTCGGCGCAACCGTCCATTCTGGAGCGAGTCTTAAAAAATCGGTTGGCGCGGTCAGACAAAGCAATGGCCGGAATGAGCGGACCAGCTTCTGTATCGTGGACGCTCAGAGCGTGAAGAACACCGACAGCGCCGAGAACAAGGGCTATGATGCGGGCAAGAAAGTGTCTGGGGTCAAGCGTCACATCGCGGTGGACACCCAGGGGTTGCCCCATGCGATTCACGTGACCACCGCCAACGTGCCCGATCGGGCTGGGACCTTGGCCATGTTGGACTACCACCAGGCCGACCTGGGCCATGTGCAAAAGGTGCTGGTTGACGGGGGTTACACCGGGAAGCCCTTTGCCGAGGCCGTGCAGCGTCTGTTGGACGCCACCGTAGAGGTCGTGCGCCGGGATGAACTGCACACCTTCGTGGTGCTGCCTAAGCGATGGGTGGTGGAACGGTCTTTCGCCTGGCTCGAGAAGTGTCGCCGGCTCTGGAAGAACTGCGAAAGAAAGCTGAATACCAGTTTGCAAATGGTGGTGCTCGCCTTTGCTGACCTACTCTTAAAGAGATTGTAAACAGGTTCTGAGGAGTCCCGATGTTGGGACTGTTACGACCGTCCGTCCACACGACGAGATTCTCGTGAATATCCGGCTCGCCCTGATAGCGTGGCGCAACCGTTATGGGAATCTCCTTATTCGATTCAAGATCGTATGCGTAGATGTCAGAACCCGTTTCCTGCCGTCTATCCTCGCTCCAGACAACGCGATGGCCGTAAATGCTCAGACCGGATCGCATGGCCGTTACATCGGTGATACGCCGCTGTATGCCCGTTTCGAGATCTAGCGCGAATACATCGCTCGAGGCCGCGCGGTCCGACAACTTGCTTGGATTGTGATACTCGATCCATGCCATATAACGTTCAGATATGACCCGACCGCGCTTCCGGCGGCCATCGCTGGTGAGCTTGCGAGTTTCTCCGGTCTCGATGTTCACTATGTAAATCTCGCCGGTGGGGCCTCTGGTCACATAGCTATGTCCGAACAGGTCAGACGGCGGATGGTTCTTGTCCAGTTCGACCGCGTTGATTTCGGCGAGAGGAAAGGGAGTTGGTCTGGGCGGGAAATCAAAAGGCTGCTGACAAGCGTATGCCGACAGGACGAGCAACCCTATTGCATACAGGGTGAACCGCGCGGCGTTGGTTACAGATGTTAAACCGGAGCGCATCGGGTTCCCACCTTCCGTGCTGGGATGCTTTCCGACTACTGCGTGAGCAGGTTATTCACCGCGCGCATAGAGGGTCAGCATATCGTTGATGAATGCCTGAGTACGGTCCCACGATTCAACGAATTCTTCGGACGAACTCGCGCGCGCCTTCGTAGGCATCCTCAAGTTCGTAGCTTTCCAGCGCATCCATCTCAGCGTGGTCGAGTAGCAACTGGCCGGTGATAAGAGAGCCTCGATAGTAGCCCTTCGCGTCGGGGTTATCCGCTTCCAGGGCTTTGGCGAGAGCTATGAGGTTATCAGAGTCCAGGCCCCGGGAGCGCGCGAGTCCGACGAAGGTGGCCTCGGGAGCTTTCCAGAGGAGCATTGCAGCCTTTCGGTGATTGCCCAAAGCCAACTCCCGGTCTGCGTCGGCCATGTATTGCATCGGCGTCATTTCAGATACGGGGCAGTCATGGCCGTTTCTCCTGTCAGATAGAAACCATCGGCGTCACTGCTTGGCGTTGATTTGGACCAAAACCACCGGGGCATAAGGATGTCCCTCTGCCCCGGTGGTTTATAGCGACGCAATTCTGAGAGCCTAGCCCCCGTTGTGCTCGGCGATGGCTTTGACGACGGCGGGCGGGTTCATCGGCAGTTCCCTCATGCGGACGCCGGTGGCGTCGTAGATCGCGTTGGAGAGAGCAGCCAGCGGCGGAACTATCGGAACCTCGCCGACACCACGGACGCCGTAGGGGTGGTTGGGATTCGGAACCTCGACCACCACGGTGTCTATCATCGGCAGGTCGAGCGAGGTGGGCATCCTGTAATCCAGCAGGCTGGAGTTCATCATCTGCCCGTCGTCACTCATGTAGTATTCCTCGTTGAGCGCCCAGCCGATGCCCTGAACGACGCCGCCCTGTATCTGTCCCTCGACGTAGCTGGGATGGATGGAGGTGCCGCTGTCCTGGGCGGCGGTGTACCTGAGTATCTCGATTTTGCCGGTTTCGGGGTCCACCTCAATATCCACTATGTGCGTGGCGAACGTGCTGCCCGCTCCGCTCGGATCCATGTTGGCGCTGCCGACGATGGGGCCGCCGGTCTCGGCGGCGCGGCCTGCGAGTTCGGTGAATCCGATACTGAGTTCGGGGTCGGACTTGTGCCTGAACACGCCGTCATCGAGCTCTATCTCGGACGAGTCGGTTTCCCAGAGCAGAGCTGCGCGGTCTATCATCTGGCGCTTCACGTCCTGCGCGGCCTCATAGCTTGCCCAGCCGGTCTTGAACGCCGCGCCGGAGCCTCCGGTCATGGAGGTGTATCCTATCGCCTCGGTGTCGCCGACCTGCGGGTTGACGTTCTCGACGGGAATGCCGAGAACCTCGGCGAACTGCTGAGCGGCGGCGGGGCGAATGCCGCCGATGTCCATTGAGCCGATGGTGAGGTTGAAGGTGCCGTCGTAGTTCAGGTTGGCGGTGGCGCACGCGGGGCCTGCGCCGTTTATCCAGAACCCGGAGGCTACGCCCCTGCCCCGCCACTTGCCTTCGAGTATCTGCGCGTAGTGGTCATGGTCCCTGGCGGCCTGGGCGGTCTCGATTGCGCCGATTGGCGGGTTTATGATGCCGGTGGCGCGACGGGTTCCCTCTTTGGCCGCATTGAGAATCCTGAAGTCCAAGACGTCCATGCCGAGCTTTTCGCAGAACTCGTCAATGATCGTTTCGGCGGCGAACGAGCCGATTGGCGCGCCGGGAGCGCGGTAGGCGGTGGTCTTGGGCTTGTTGTCAACAATGTCGTAGGCGTCAATCACGATGTTGGCGATGTCGTATGGGGAGAATATGCAGCTCGCCGCGGCGCCGACCGGAGAGCCGGGGTACGCGCCCGCCTCGAAGCGAAGGTCTGCATGGGCGGCGGTTATCCTGCCGTCGTTGGTTACGCCCATCTTCACCTTCATGTAGGAGCCGGAGGTCGGGCCGGAAGCCTCCATGACCTCCGTCCTGGTCATTGTGACCTTGACCGGCTGGCCGGACTTCTTCGAGAGCGCGACCGCGATAGGCTCGAGGTAGATGGTGGTCTTTCCTCCAAATCCGCCGCCTATCTCCATAGGCACGACCTTAACGGACGAGAACGGGACGCCGACGACCGTGGCGGTAAGGTCGCGTATCTGGAAGTGGCCCTGCGAGCTTCCCCAGACGGTGATCCGGTCCTGGGGTGTCCACCATGCGGTCGCGGAGTGCGGCTCGATGTAGCCCTGGTGAACTGTCTTGGTGCGGAATTCGCGCTCGATAACGGTGTCCGCTTCCTCGAATCCCTTGTCTATGTCGCCAATCTCCAGGCGGGAGTGGCTGGCCACGTTGTTCGCGAACTCTGGGTGGAGGAGGGGCGCGCCGTCCGCCATGGCCTGCTCGACGGTCGTCACGACGGGCAGAACTTCGTACTCGACCTTGATGAGGTCGAGCGCTTCCTCTGCGTCGTGCAGGCTGTCGGCGGCGACCGCGGCCACCGGGTGGCCCTTGAACAGCACCTTGCCGCGCGCGAGTATTTTGCCGCTCAGGTGGAACAGGTTCTGGGGCGGGCCACCGGCCGCGCCGACGACGGGCTTGTTTTCATATTCGGGGAAGTCCGCTGAAGTGATCACCGCCCTGACGCCCGGGGCGGCCTCAGCCTCGGAGGTGTCAATGGACTTGATAATCGCGTGGGCGTGGGGGCTTCTGAGCACTTTGGAATGGAGCATTCCCGGCAGGTTTACGTCTGCGCCGTATGCGGCCTTGCCGGTTACCTTGTCGTAACCGTCGTGGCGAATAGGGCGCGTTCCTACGGTCTTGTATGTTCTGGGTTCGGTCGCGGTAGTCATAGGGTCGAACACCTCCTGAAAAAATCGGTTTTCGGTTCCGTTCGGAACTCGGGAGCATTGTATCACAGGCCCTCTGCCAAGACTATTATCAACGCGGAGGCCCAGGGTCTTTCGGTTATTTGCGAATCGGAAAGCCCGCGCCTATATGTCATTCCCGCACTCCACCACCGTCATTCCCGCTTTCGCGGGAATGACGGTGGTCATTGAACCGGTGAATCTGGATAACCGAAAGACCCTGGCGGAGGCCCGGCAGGGCGTTTTCAAAGTCAGTAATCAGCCTGCGCGGTCGAATCAGCCCAAACATGAGAGGAAAGCCCGGTTCGACGCGGTTGCATATACCTGGATTTATAATTGTCGAGTGATCCGCTGGGGGGACGCTGGGTGATTTACAGGGAGCCGCTGGGGGACGCTGGGGCCATTTTCACCCAGCGTTTCCCAGCGTTTCCCAGCGTTTGTAGCTAAGAGAAATTTTTCTCACGCAGGAAAACGTGATTGATAAAGTAGTATTTATGGATAATCTGTCGCGAAAGTTGTTCATCATGCGTACATTATAGCGCATTGAAGGCATGATTGTGTAGTGGAGGGGGAAATTCAGGCGGACTTCGCAAAGGCCCTGTGAGGCTCGGCAGGGTCTTTCGATTGTTGCAAATCCCAAAGCCCCGCATTACGCCTCACTCCCGCGAAGCCTGTCGTCGTGGAAACGGGGAGCAGGAATGACGGGAAATGTCAACACAACCTAAGATGCGACTGCCTTGACGCTCGGCCCAGATGAAGTACTATATCAGGACTCTTTCAAGATTGTGAGGAAAGTTGGCATGGGACAGTCACGCTATCGTGTGGGAATAGTCGGCGCAACCGGGATAGCCGTCGGGCATATAGGGTCTCCGACGCCTCCTTTCGGGAACGACACCGGCAACGCAATCGCTATTTCCCACGCGGCGACTTTATCCATGCTCCCCAATGTTGACCTCGCCGCAGTGTGCGATCTGGTTCCTGGCCTGCTGGACGACTTCAAAGCGGCCTGGGCGGACGATCTGCCTGACGCCAACACATATACCGATTATCGTGAAATGCTGGCGCGAGAGGAGCTCGACATCCTGACAGTCGCGACCTCAGACAACAGGCACACCGAGATCGTGGTTGACGGCGCCAACGCGGACGTCAAGGGCATTCTCTGTGAGAAGCCGCTGGCCACGACCCTCGAGGACGCCGACCGGATGATACGGGCGTGCAATGAGCGCGGTATCCCCATTCACGTCAACCATAATCGCCGCTGGAACCCTCTCATGCACAAGGTGCGCGATGAGGTCCGGTCCGGTCTGATCGGACCACTAGGCTCCATCGTAGTGTCGCATGGCGGCCCGAGGGCGATGCTGTTCCGCAGCGGCACGCACATGATAGATGCCATCTGCTTCTTCGCGGAGTCCGAACCCGCAAAGGTATTTGGGATACTGGAGGATGGTTTCGAGGACTGGGACCGATACAGAGGCGACGGCGGGAGGCTGCCCGAGAACGATCCCAGCGCGTCAGGCATGATCGTGTTCAGGAACGGAGTCAGGGCGCTGTACGACGGCTCTAAAGATACGATTCTTGCCTCCGATTTCATGCAGCTCAGGGGGGCCGGTGGCGAGGTCCGATTCAATCTGGACGCCCGCGGCCCAGCCGTTGTCACGAAATACGACGCTGACGCGCGAGTTCCGACGACGCACACGCTGCACCCTGCCCAGTACCAGGTGCAGGGGCTGGCGGCGACGTACTGCGAGCTGATCGAAGTAATCGAGAACGGCGGTACTGGCGTCTCCACTGCTGCCGAGGCCCGCAAGACGCTCCAGATAATGCTGGGTTTCCTGAGATCGCAGCAAGAAGGAAACCGACTGGTCGAAGCGCCATCCTGATCGTCCCAACTTAGCCGGTTTGGCGTTCGAGAAGGGCTTCAGACCCTACCGATGCCGTGCCCTGGATGCCGTCCTTGACCAAGGCCGGATTTCGGTATGCGCCGAATCCTGTTATCATGTTTGCGCGACTTACATACTTGAACAACGGAGGGTTCGATCATGGCGGGAATGACAGGAGCTATCAGGCTGAGGCGAGTAAACCATCTCACGTACTGCGTGAAGGACAAGGAGCGCGCCACCCGCTTCTGGGTGGACGTGCTGGGAGTCAATGAGATACCGAGCCAGGTGGACTCGGACCACATCGTCTGGCTCCAGCTTCCGAGCGGCACGATGGTACACCTGATAGAGAATGAGGACGCACCCTCGGAGCCGTCTCACCACGGTGCTTTCGAGGTCGAGGACATCGAAGAGGCCCAGAAGTATATGCACTCCAAGAGCGTTGAGACAACGGACATCACCACGCGGCACGACGGCCAGCGTGTGTTCTTCATCGAGGACACCGAGGGCAACCGCATAGAGATCTGCACCAAATCCGGCTTCGGGGTGCTGGTCTAGGAACAGGAGATGAGAGCATGACTGAGCGGCAACCTGAATCTGACCAAGCGGTTGGGGAGGTCTGGCCAGACATTCGTCCCAATGCCAGGACATTCTACAGCGCACCCCTGTGCCAGAATCTCGACGACCTCGACGCACAGGTGGCGTTCGTCGGAATGCCTTTCGACCAGGGAACTTTCGGAAGGCCGGGCGCGAGGTACGGCCCCGACGGAGTTCGGGACGCGAGGAGCTATTCGTATGTCGGATACGGGGGTATGCAGTTCGACCGGCAGGCGGCGGGCTACTTCGACTCGGACAGGGGAGTGGAGCTTCTTGGCGGCGTTACGATGGCCGACTGCGGCAATATCACCGTCGTTCCCTCGGATATTCTGAACAACTTCCAGAAGCTGACCAACGTTGTGGAGAAGATAGCCTCGCGGGAGTCTATGCCCGTCGTCGTGGGCGGCGACCACGCTATCACCTTTCCCGTAGTGCGCGGCTTGGGGGCATACGAGCCGCTGGACATTGTTCACTTCGACGCGCACATGGACTACTCCCACGAGACCCAGGGGGTTTTATACACTCACGGCAGTCCGATTCGTCGCTGCCATGAATTGCCCTTCGTCCGCAACATAAGCTCCATCGGGATACGCAAGGAGAGCCGCAAAGTCTATGACGAGGCCATAGCGGACGGCAACCTGGTTATGACCACCCGGAGGTTCAAGGAACTGGGCGCGGAAGCGGCTATGGCGCAGATCCCGGAGTCGGAGAACCTGTACGTCACCATAGATATTGACGTTCTCGATCCGTCTCACGCGCCCGGCACCGGAACGCCCGAGGTCGGCGGCCTGTACTACGAGGAGTTGCGCGACTCGCTGGTCTGTCTCGCCCGCAATCACAAGGTGGTCGCCTTCGACATGGTGGAAGTCGCGCCTCCTTATGACCAAGCCAACGTTACCGCCATGGTCGCCTCCCGGCTCATCATAGACTTCCTGTCAGAGATCTTCCCGCCAAGCGGTCAGTCCTGAAATGAAGCATCCAATATACAGGGTGTCCTCGTTCGAGACCATTGCGGCGTACACGCTGCGAGTCGAATTCGACGACCGAACACGGCAGGATATTGACTTCCGGCCTGTCTTGAAGGGCGAGCTATACGGGCCGCTTCAGGACGAAGCGCTGTTCAACCAGGTCTGTATAGACCCGGAGGTTCATACCCTGGTCTGGTCAAGTGGGGCGGACTTCGACCCGGCCACCCTGCACGATTGGAGTGAACGTTCAGAGGCCATGATAGAAATGGCACGGAGTTGGTCGTTAGACGCGAGTCTAACGACATCCGTCTAGCCAAGCAGTTCGCGCCTGATTTCGTCCAGGCGCGCGCGCTCCTCGGGGGTCGCATCGGGGTACGGCTCACCCTTCTGCCGTATCGAGCCTGTGAACTCGGGCGGACGTTTCTCCAAGAAAGCGGCGCGTCCCTCGTCTCCGTCCGCGCTGAACTGTGTCAGCAGCGCGTTCATAAGCGTCTGCACCCGCCACGCTTCGGTGACCGGAATGTCGCGGAACCTGAGCACCAGCTCCTTCATCATCCGCACCGCGAGCGGCGGCATACCCGCGACGTGCGCTGCCAGTTCTTCCGCGCGTGTCATAAGATTGTCGTGCGGCACCACCTCGTTCACCAGGTTGATCCGCAGCGCCTCAGCCGCGTCGAAAGGCTCGTCCATGAGCAGAATACGCATCGCGTCCGCGTGCGCTATCTGCCGCGTCAGATACGTAGCTCCCGGTCCGCCGCCGACCCAGCCCTGGCTGAGCAGCGCGAACTTGAACCGCGCGTGCTCGGCGCACGCCAGCCGGATGTCCATCGAGGTGAGCATCAGGTAGAACCCCGCGCCCGCCGCCCAGCCGTTTATCGCGCCTATGACCGGCTTGTATATCTGCGGGTAGTGATCGCCAAGCCGCCCGTCCGCTCCGATGCGCGCGCCGTTCACCGTGCCGCTCAGAGGCCAGAACACGCCCTCGGCGCGCAGCCGCTCCCGCTCCTCCGGCGTTATGTCCGGCCTGCTCGCCAGGTTATGCCCAGCGCAGAAGTGTCGGTCGCCCACGGCGGTCAGGATTGCGACCCGAATATCGCGGTCGTCCCACACCTCTTTCCATATCTCCGAGATCTCCATTGAAATCTGCCTGTCCAGAATGTTCGCCTTCTGTGGGTTGTTTATCGTTATGTACGCGACCTTGTCCCGCTTCTCGTAATCTACCGGCATCTTTGTCTTCTCCCTGCGTGAAGCTTGATTGTCGGATTCTATGACCCATTGGATAGCAGGTCAACGCAGAGAGGCATGATGTACAATAGAATCCCAAGT
>CBDANP010000004.1:0-133865 GCA_965197685.1 Dehalococcoidia bacterium | reverse complement strand
AGTTACATTGGCTAAGGAACTGGATAATGCCGGTTACTCTATTCCTGTGAGTGGACTGTGAATCAAAAGCAGGTGACGATATATACCGACGGCGCGTGTTCGGGCAATCCGGGGCCGGGCGGCTATGGCGCGTTCCTCAAATACGGCGACAATACCAAGGAACTGAGCGGCGGCTTTCGCAGGACGACCAATAATCGCATGGAACTTCTCGCCGTCATCGCAAGTCTCGAAATGCTGAAGAAACCCTGCGAGGTGACAATTTACAGCGACTCCAGGTACATTGTGGACGCCGTGAATAAGGGCTGGGCAAGACGTTGGAAGGCGAACGGCTGGCGCAGGAACAAGAATGAGAAAGCGGTGAACCCTGACCTCTGGGCGCGCCTCTTGACCCTGCTCGACACGCACGATACCGAATTCCGCTGGATCAAGGGACACGCGGGCAACAAGGGAAACGAGAGAGCAGACGCGCTCGCTGTCGCCGCCGCCAACGGCAAAGACCTGGCCATTGACAACGGCTACGAAACACCGGCGAAAGACACTCTGATCTGAAATGACTGACAACTTAGAACCAACAACGGTGAAACCTTGACCAATACCAGCGATCCCCAACTGACCCACGTTGACCAGAGCGGCAAGGCCCAGATGGTGGACGTGGGAAACAAGCCCGACACGCGGCGTGAGGCCGTGGCCAGGGGGCGCGTCGTCATGCGCGCCGAGACTCTGGCGCTGATACGCGACAACGCATTCGACAAAGGCGACGTGCTGGGCGTCGCGCGGATAGCGGGCATCATGGGCGCGAAGAACACGTCCCAGCTAATTCCGCTGTGCCACCCGCTGCCCCTAAACAAGGTCGCGGTCGAGTTCGACTTTGATACCGGCGCCAGCGCCGTCAACATTACCGCCACAGCGCGAACGACCGGAAAGACCGGAGTCGAGATGGAGGCGCTGACAGCCGTCAGCGTCGCCGCCCTGACTATCTACGATATGTGCAAGGCGGTTGATCGCGCTATGCGTATTGAGGCTATCCGCCTCGCACGGAAGACAGGGGGCAAGAGCGGCGACATAATCCTGGAAGCCGAGTAGCGCGGCCAGGCCCGTGTTCGCAATGCTTACGACAAGGAGTTTTCCATGCGCTATCCCCGCTCACGCTCCATAGATTCGATATGCGCCACCGCGGGTTCGGATATGCCGTCCGTCACAAGGCCGCTCACCGCGCCGATATACCAGAACTCGGTGTTCGAGATCGAAAGCCTCGAGCAGGTGGACGACATATATGAAGGACGGCAGGACGGATTTATATACTCCCGCGACGCCAACCCGAACGTCGCGATCCTGGAGCGCGTGGTCGCCGAACTCGAAGATACCGACGATGCGGTCGCCTTCGCGTCCGGCATGGGCGCGGTGGGCGTTACACTGCTCGCGCTGGTCGAGTCGGGAGACACTGTGCTCGCCGCGGACGCGCTATACGGCGGGACAAACCTGCTGCTGCGCCAACATCTGACAAGGCTGGGCGTCCGCGCGGAGTTCGTTGACGTTACCGACTTGGACGCCGTGGATTGTTCGCTCAGAAGCGAGCCAAAGGTGATGCTGATAGAGTCCATTACCAACCCGCTTCTAAGCCTGCCCGACATCGAGGCCATCGGCAGGCTGGCGCGTGAGCGCGGCACAATGCTCCTGGTTGACAATACGCTGGCCACTCCGCTTTTGCTGAGGCCGCTGGAACTGGGCGCGGACGTGGCGATTCACAGCGCGACCAAGAGCCTGGGAGGCCACTCTGACGTGACAGGCGGGGTCGCAGCGGCGCGGGCGGACATTGCCATGCAGATTCGACAGTCCAATCGCGTGTGGGGCAGCGCTCCCGACCCGTTCGCGGCCTGGCTGATAGCGCGCGGCATCCGCACTCTGCCGCTGAGGGTCGAACGCGCCTGCGACAACGCGATGCGGGCCGCCGCCTTCCTAGCCGACCATCCGAAGGTCAACGCGGTACACTATCCCGGCCTGCCCGGCCATCCACAGCACGACCTCGCCAAGTCCACCCTGGACGACGGTTTCGGAGGCATGGTGTCCTACGAACTGGAAGGCGGAGGCGTTGCCGCGTCGAATTTCGTGCGCGCCCTCGACATGATAAAATTCGCCCCCAGCCTCGGAGAGTCGCGCACCACCATATCCCACCCCGCCAAGACCTCCCACCGCTCCCTGTCCGAGGACGAACGCGCTCAATCGGGCATCTCCGACGGCCTAATCCGAATGTCCTGCGGCCTCGAATCCCCCCAGGACATAATCGCAGACCTGCAACAGGCGCTCATGAGGGTCTAGTTTATTAGACCTAATTTGTGGCATTACTATTGATAATACAGAACATATATGCAATACTTGTGTTCGCAAGATGTTTGCTCCTTTGCAGATAATTTGAACATGAGGAAGATTGCACGACTATGACCGATACCTATGAACCCGTACCCGGCGACTTTGGCGGGTCATGGACTGTTCTGAAGTTGGAGATACTGGAAAACTACTTGGATTTCTATACTACCGCGTTGAAAAACCAGCCTTTCAAACTGATGTATATAGACGCTTTCGCTGGTACTGGCAGGATAAATCCGCGTCGGGAAGACGAAGGCGCAGAAGAATTTATGGAAGGGTCTGCGGCAAGGGCGCTAAAAGTTGACGATAAACCGTTTGACAGATTGATTTTTGTTGAGAAGGATGTCAAGCGGTATGAGTCACTAGAGGAGTTGCGTAAAAGCAATACTGGCAGGGATGTTAGAACTGAGAATGCCGACGCCAATGTGTTCTTGAATAATTTACAAGAAGATTGGAGGGGGTGGAGAGGCGTCCTTTTCCTCGATCCGTTCGCAACGGAGATAGAATGGTCCACGATTGAGAAGATAGCGGGATTTAACGCGCTGGACACTTGGATACTCTTTCCTGTGTCCGCAATTGCCAGAATGATGCCGAGGTCAAAGACACCGGACGATATATCATCGAGTTGGGCGGAAAGCCTAAATCGCATATTTGGTGATGAGAGTTGGAGAAATCTGTACTCTATGAGTCCTCAGCTAAGTATGTTCGGAGACGAAACGCAACAGCGAGATCCCGGTGCCGATGGTATCGTCAGAATATATAAAAATAAGTTGCGTAGCCTGTTTAAGCATAGATTCTTGGAGGAATCCAAGACATTCACAAATTCGAGAAATTCACCTCTTTTTGAGTTTATGTTCTGCGCTGGAAATCCCAGAGGAGCAACACTTGCCAAGAAGGTGGCCAGATATATTCTGGACGCGAGCGACTGATGCTATGTCAACGACATCTAAAATCGAATGGACCGAAGTCACCTGGAACCCCGTTACCGGCTGTACCAAGATCAGCTACGGGTGCAAGCGGTGCTATGCGGAGCGTATGTCCAAAAGACTTCAGGCGATGGGTATGGAGAAGTACCAAAATGGTTTCACCGTTACCATCCATGATTATGTCCTAGACGAACCGCTGAGGTGGAAAAAGCCGCGCCTGGTATTTGTCAACTCCATGAGTGATCTGTTCCACAAGTCCGTACCCACGGAGTTCATCCAGTCGGTCTTCGACGTTATGAACCAGGCGTCTCAACACACCTTCCAGGTGCTAACGAAACGTCCCAGCCGCGTGAGTCAACTTAACGGCAAAATCAACTGGACACCGAACATCTGGATGGGCGTGAGCATAGAGTCGGAGAGGTGGCTGAATCGCTCGGAAATTTTGAAAAGTACCGATGCCCAGACCAAATTCCTCTCCCTTGAACCCCTGTTGGGTCCGCTGCCAAGCCTGGATCTGAACGGCATTGACTGGGTAATCACGGGTGGCGAGTCGGGGCCGGGCGCAAGACCGATGGACGCCGATTGGGTCAGGGAAATCCGCGATAACTGCGTACAAAGCCAAGTTCCCTTCTTCTTCAAGCAGTGGGGGGGCGTGTTCAAGAAGCGCACCGGACGCATCCTCGATAATCGTATATGGGACCAGATGCCCTGTACCGAAAATAGTTGAAGTCAGTCCGCTGAGCACGCGCCTAACTGCAACGAAAGACGACGCAGGGCCACCGGAAGCCCGGCGACCCTGCGATTTATGGTCTGTTGTCTGAAGGGAGCTCGCGCCTCTTAGAGGACGTGGTAGAGGAGCAGGTGTTCGCGCAGCACGTCGTTGGCGAAGTCATTTTCGACATCGCGCCAGACGGAGTGTATGTGGTTGGCGCCGTTCTGACGGTTGTCGAACTCGACGACGAAGTTGCCGCCGTGGATCCGGTAGTAGTGTGCCTTGCCCTCTTCCATGGGGCCGCCCCAGGCCCAGTGCAGACCGTCGAATCCCGCTTCCTCAAGCCGCTGGAGCTTCTCCTGAGCCATGTCGGTGCGAACCTGGTTGACATAGACATTGATCAGGTTTCGGAGGATGTCCGTCTGGGTGTCGTTCATTTTGGACGCGGGCAGGCCCTCTTCGGGCGGCAGGGATGCCCGGGAGGCGTTGTACGTGAGGATGTCATACGGCGCTTCGCCATAGATGACTGCCCTGCTCGTCTGCCCCTGGTCGAGACTCTTCATAAGCTCGAAGCCGAGGTCTTCGCGCTCGTCCAGGATTCGCAGTCCTTTTTTAGGTCCCTTGCGAACCTCGGCGGGGTTTGCGCCGAAGAAGAACGGGGTCATAGAGATGAACTTGTCTCCCCACAGGCTGAAGTTCAGGGAGATGTGGTGCCCCTCGACGCGCCAGCCCCAGGGTTCCTTGTCGCTGCCCGGGTCGCCGAACACGGTCCAGTAGTAGAGATCGGGGTCGCGGACGAAACTTCTTACGCCTGCCTCTTTTTCCAATGGGCCGAGGACGGATTCGTGCTCGATAATCAGCTTGGCCTGATCGAACGACTTGTCGGTCAGGCCGGTCTCCATCAGGGAGTAGGCAATCTGCCGCTGGTCGTCGTCCATGTCCCTGAGCGGGAGGCCGTGCCTGTTGACGGGCGGGTAGTACCAGAAGATACGCTCGCCGTCCATGTACTCGTAGATGGTCTTGTCGCGCTGGTCTCCGCTGAGGCTCTCGACGAACCTCTTGGCCGCCTTTGTCATACCGGCAGCGGATGCGTGCTTGTGTGCCGTGGTCATTGAATAACCTCCTTCGTGTTCATGGGCTGAGGGTAGCATATATCGGGAGAATTGGGAATTCAGGCTCGCGCAAGTTTCTGGAAGGCGCGGACGTTGTCGGGTGGCGTTTCGGTGTGGCTTATGTTGGTGTGAGCGACCTCGGCGACGTAGATGCTCTCATGGGAATCGAGGCAGATTCCGTGCGGAGCGATGAATTGGCCGGCGTCCAGACCGAAGCCGTTTCCGAGCCGTTCAAGCACCTTGCCGGAGGTGGTCATAATGGCGACGCGCGGGCCGATGTTGGGCGTGTTGCGGTTGACGGACATTCCAAATCCGAGTTCGCCGACATACACGCGCTGGTCGTCACTGATGTATATGGCGCAGGGCCGGTGCAGGTTGTGCCAAACGTCTTCGAGCTTGCCGTCGCGGTCGAATACCTGGATGCGGTGGTTCTCGCGGTCGCCGACATATACGTAGCCGTCGCGGTCGGTGGCTATGTTGTGGACGATGTTGAACTGGCCGGGGTCGGTTCCGGGGCTGCCCCAGGATTTGATATGCTCTCCGTCCGCGCTGAATTTGTGGACGCTGCCGTTGCCGTAGCCGTCGGAGACGAACAGGTCGCCGTTGGCGGGGTCGGTGGCGACGTGGGTGCAACGGTTGAACGGCTTGCCGCTGTGCGCTTCGGCGGGCCGGTTGGGGACGCCGATGGTCATAAGCACCTCGCCGTCCAGGGTGCACTGCCGGACGGTGTGGTCGCCGTCGTCTGTGCAGTACAGGGTGTTGTCGGGGCCTGTGCTTACGCCGTGCGCGCGGGTGAATACGCCCTCGCCCCAGGTCTTGATGAAATTGCCGTCCTTATCGAAGACGACCATCGGGTGGTCGCCTCGGCTGAATACGTAAACGTTATCGTCGGCGTCGGTTATGACGCCCGCCGTTTCGCGCCAGCCTATGCCGTCGGGGAGTTTCTCCCAGTTGACGACGACTTCATACGCGAATTGTCCGCTGCCCAGTGTTACGCTGCTGGCCAATTTGTTCCTCCTGAAAGCTCGTATAGTGCAGACTTCTCTAACAGTCTTGATTATATAGTGTTTCACGTCGGTTCGGAAATTCGCCTCAACCTGAATTGACCGCGCCGCCACATTGAACTACATTAGAGACTGACAGTGGCCGTGAACAATAGTAAGAGTACCCAGGGGGACATGATGGGCCAGGATATTCAGGGTTCGGTGGTTTCGATTCAGATATGCGTCGGACATAGGGACCCTATGAAGTCGGTGGAGTCAGCGCAGATGAGAGAGGGTTATGGCATAGAGGGAGACAGGCACGCTGTCTCGGAAGGCGTGAGAACGAAGCGTCAGGTTCTGCTGACAGATGAGGAGACACTGGCGAAGTTTGGTCTGTCTCGCGGCGACATTCGGGAGAACATAACCATCTCCGGGCTCGAGATTCACGCTCTCGAGGCAGGGGATCGGGTGTCTCTCGGCGGCGATGCGGTTGTGGAGATAACGGGTCATTGCGCCCCATGCGCTCGGATGGACGAGATACGAGACGGCCTGAGAGTAGCTCTCGAAGGGCAGCGTGGAATGCTGGGCACAGTGGTCAGCGGCGGAGCGGTGAGCGTCGGGGACGAGGTAAGAGCGTTGCAGGCGGCGGTGAGCCGATAGCTCATACCCAATATTTGCGACTACACTATTCGGCGAACCTGTATATCTCGCCTTCCAGATCGAGTATATAGAGTTCGCCGTCTGTGTCCTCGGCGAAGGACGATATGCTGATCCTGGTGTCGGCGAGTTCGATGGACTCGGTTACTCTCGACCCGTCGTATCTGAGTGCCCAGATTTTGCCGCTGCAAAAGTCGCCATAGACATAGGCGCCGTACAGGCTCGGCAGGCGCGAGCCGCGATATACGTATCCTCCGGTTATAGAGCAGCCGTCGTCGCGCCCGTAAACTGTTATGGGAGGTTCGAGGCCGCGCGTGTCGCATGAGCGCGAGAAGCATTCGTCGCCTTCCATTATGTTCCACCCGTAGTTCAGGCCCGGCATGATGAGGTCAACCTCCTCGAATGCGTTCTGGCCGACGTCCGCCGCCCAGAGGTCGCCCGTCTCGCGGTCGAAGGTGAACCGCCACGGGTTGCGCAGGCCGTAGGCCCATATCTCCGGTCGCGCGCCCTCGATGCTCGCGAACGGGTTGTCGGGCGGTATCGCGTAGCTCCCGGTTGAATCGAGGGTTGATACATCCAGCCTGAGAATCGCGCCCAACAGAGCGCCGGTGTTCTGACCGTTGCCCTTCGGGTCTCCGGCGCTGCCGCCGTCGCCCAGGCCGGCGTACAGGAAGCCTTCCGTTCCGAAGACTATCTGACCGCCGTTGTGGTTAGAGTACGGCTGCTCGACTTCCAGGATTACGGTCTCGCTGTTGGGGTCTGCGGTGGCAATGTCGCTGGGACTTACGCTGAACCTGGAGATAACCGAGCGTCGGGGGCCGCCTGCGGTGTAGTAAACGTAGAAATGGCCGTTGTCCGCGAAATCGGGATCGAATGCCAAGCCCAGCAACCCTTCCTCGTTTCCACGGTCGTTGACTCTGTCGCGGATGTTCAGAAATGGCCTGGCGTCGTCCTCGCCGGCCAGGACGATAATCCGTCCGGCCTGCTCGACCACAAATCCGCGATCCGCGCCATCGTCGGGGAATATGAGCGCCACGGGTCGGTCGAACGACAGGTTTGAGAAGACGCGCTCGATGTTTAATTCCCTGAGCGGCTCCGCCTGTCCGAAACCTCGCCACTTTGGGATTGGCGTGACGGTCGGGGCAAGTCCAAATTTGGTGATAGGCGTAATGGTGGGCGCGAGGGCGAACGTGGGTATGGGGGTGACAGTTGGCGGCAGCGCGAATGTGGACATGGGCGTGATGGTGGGTAAAATTCCGGTCGCGGCGGGCGCTTCACGCCTGTCGGGAGTCGGGAATTCGTCCAGGACCGCGGTCGTATCTATGCACGCGACCGCAACCAATGCCAACATGAAACCTGGTATTGCGATTCTCATAGGGACATTATAACTTGTCGGAAAGGTGAGAGCGCCGGGGCCGCTTCAGCGGATCCGGCGCTCTGTGAAAGGGGGAAGGGACGCGGCGCTCTTGCATACTCGAAACATTCGGCAAGGTCCGGGATGCGGAGGGAGAGATGATCTGCCGCGTCCCCTTCAGTGGGTTGGACGACCGAGACGGTCGTTGTAGTTAGCTGCTGTACCTGGCATACCTGCGGTGGATCTCGCGGAAGTCCTTCTGGGCCTCATCGAAAGTGGGGCCGCTGTAGTCGCCGGGCTTGTTGACAGTTCCGAAGTAGGTTTCGATACCGGTCGCGGCCGAAAGACGCTGCGTGCTAAGTATCCTTTTGATTCTGTTAATCATGGTGAGTCTCCTTGTTCTTTTCTGATTCCGTCCCAACGGGGGCGGAATGGACTATACTGTGTTCTACATATACAATTATCCCAAGAACACAACATCTTGAAAAGAGATATTTAATGATATATATAATCAATTTTCTTGATATAGGAACGTAAATTGGAGATAAGAGAGCTCAGGAGCTTCTGCATGGCGGCTCGCCTCAGAAGCATATCGCGCGCAGCCGAGCGGCTGGGCATAGGTCAACCGACGGTCACGACGCATATCAAGAAGTTGGAGAGCGAACTGAACACGGTTCTCTTCGACCGGGTGAAGCGTCCCATACAACTCACTCTCGCGGGCAGACGCCTGTCCGAACTGGCATCGCCGCTTGTCGAGGGCATTGACGGGTTGGCCGACACCACCGCGGAGGCAGAGGAGCGCGGGCCCGTGGTGCTGGCCGCCACGCCCGACATAATACCCCACACCCTGCTGAGGGTTGTGCGGGTATTTCTGGCGCGCCATCCCCACATCCACCTGACTATCAAATCGGCGACCAGGGTGCAGGTAAGCCAGATGATCTCGGAAGGCGAGGCCGACATCGGCATCATTCAGCACTATGACCGAGACGACTCCTTCGCGTTCGAAGGGCTGTTCGTTTATGAAAGAGTGCTAATCACTCCACCAGACCATCCGCTGGTCAGTCAGCCCGTGGAGTCCCTGGAACAGATAGCGTGCTATCCTCTCATACTGATGAACGAGGGAACTCATACCCGGGACCTTCTGGAGTCTGAACTCAGGCGTCGCGGCGTGAATTATGAGATAGTGGTAGATCTGGACAGCATGGACATGATAAAGCGGTACGTGGCGCTGGGAATGGGCGTATCCGTCGGCCCCAGGCTTGCGATAGACCCGGAAGACAACGACGTGCTTGGGGTTGTCAGCCTGGCGCACATATTGCCAGTCGAGCAGGGCGGAATCATAACTCTCAAGGGCAAGAGGCTCTCGACTCCGACACAGCACTTCATGTCAGTGATGCGTGACGTTCTGTCGGCGTCGGTTCCCCGAGTGTAGTCTAGGCAGGCTTTCTTATGCCAACCAGCTTGCCTGTCACTACAATGCGGTGGTCGTAAACGAGCCTCGGCACGCAGGCTACCAGTGTGTGTCGAATCGTCTGTGTCGTACAACGCCAGGTCGTCCTTGTACACCACCTCAGTTTCTGTTATCTGGTACATGAATTCTTCGCCCTCCGCGTTCAGAAGGGTGACATATACCGGATCGCCGTTATTCAGAATCCCGGGAATATCCGGCAGCCTTTTGAACACGTTGCCTTCGCCGCGGATGGGGCTTTCAAGATGGCCGAACAGCCACGTGTTGCCCAACTCGCCCGGATTCGAGGTCTGGGGTATTCTGCCAACGACATGGGCGGGCGTCTCATATTTCCTGCTGTCGCCGAGGTCGAGTATGGCCAGATTGGTTATCTCAGAGTCAACGCCTATGCTCGGAATGCGGAGGTGAGTGGCGTCCGACAACGTACCCTTGGGCAGTCCGTTGGAGGCGGGAACCTCCAGGAAGCCATCGTCGCGCCGGATAACGCCGTATGTGTATTCGTCGGCGCCCGCTGTCAAGGGACGGTCCCAGTACTTGGGGTGAATCTTGTGTCCGGGATAGATGGAGTTGTACACCGCGACCAGTTCGCGGGTGTCCGCCTCGCCGACGGTTTCCGACTGTTCGGGCGCGGGCGCTTCCCGGATGTTCGGATCGGAGGATGCGAACGTCGCTTTGACAGTTTCGGCAGCCTGCGAGGGCGTGCCCGCGTCTTGGGTTATCGGAGCGCTGTTCGCTCCGGGCGCTGTCCGCTTCGGGGCCGGGGCGTACTGTACGGACGAATCTTCTTTGACGATAGTCTGAACCTCTTTTATGACCTGTATGGTTTTGAACTTGCCATCCGGCAGCAGATCCCCGCGTACCTGCGCTTGCGAGACGGGAAGTTTCGGCAGCGCAACCGGCCCCTGTATAGACGTGTTCAATTCTTCCAGATTCGACGTGTTGTATAGTCCGAACAAAGTGTATATGCAGACTCCGACCAGAATCATCATTCCCATGAGCGTCATAAAGACACCCGCAAAAAACAGCTTGCGAGGCCGCCTCGGCGTCGGGTTGGAGTATGTCATTTGTGGATAATAGTACATCCGGCGATATATCCCAGAGTCTGCGTCTGCCGCGTGTCGGATATTTATTATATCATTTGATGATAACCGAGACACATGAGGTTCGGAACATTTTTTCACGTGTCTTAAAAGCGAACTCGTCGGACCCGAGTCCGTATGGGATACCCGACTCGAAAGTCCGCCTAACGGCTCACCTTAACATTCCACGCGCACAAAGACAGCCCGCAAGTAAGAGGGGCTGTTTTTGATCTCAGGGCGGCGGTCGCGTCTATCGGAAACGCGGTGTGTATGTGGCTCCGTTGGCGATAGGCTCGTTCAGATACACGTCTCCGTTGCGAATCTTGATGTTGAATCCACAATCGGGGTTGCTGCATACCCAAGCCTTATAGTGTATAGGAGCGCCCTGGCTTCCAAAATCGGATAGGGGCAACAGGTTACCCTCCGAACAACTCATACAACTGGGGAAATCTCTACCTTCCACGAAAATCCTCCTCTCCCCTATTTTCCTCCTCTCCCCTATTTTCAGAGCGCGCAAAGTATAGCATCGAGCGTCGGAGTAAACAAGTTTAGCCCATTCCCCATCCAGGACGATTGCCCTGTGGGTTACTGGACTGTATCGGTTTAATTCGAGATGGGTGGAGTGGATGCGCAGCGAACTCCATGCCCGTTCCGTTCCGAACTACACCGACAGCCTGCGCACCGCCTTCTCGTCTATCTCTATCCCAAGCCCCGGCCCTTCCGGCACCGCGAGAAAGCCGTCCACCTGGTCGAAGGGCGCGGCCATAAGCCCCTCGCGTATGAGCGACGGCGTTCTATCGAACTCCATTACCGGCTCCTGCACATACGGTTCGGGGTCTGCCGAGGGTGGGCAGGGCGGTATAGTAGATGCGACGTGCAGGCTGGCGGCAATCATCACCGGCGACCCCCATACGTGCGGGTTGACCTGGATGCCGTGTGTGTTGGCGGTCATAGCCACGTTTCGCATCTCAGTAATGCCGCCTACGTTTATCACGTCGGGCTGCGCTATATCGTATGCGCGGCGCGATAGAAACTGAGAAAATTCATACCTGGTGCGCAGGTTCTCGCCTCCCGAAATGGCCATTGGCAGCGCGGACTTGACTTGCAGATACCCCTCTATATCCTGGGCGTTCACAGGTTCCTCAAACCACAGTATGTCCAACTCGGCCAGACGCCTGCCTATGCGAATCGCGCCGGTGGCGCTGTATGCCTGGTTCGCGTCCACCATCAGCTTTATGCCGGGGCCTATCGCATCTCGCAGCGCGGCTACTCGCCTGACGTCCTCGTCCATCGGAAGACCGCCCACCTTTGTCTTCATGCCCTTGAACCCGGCCTCGACGTATCCACGCGCCTCGTCGAGCAGACGGGTCGGAAACTCGCCCTCAGTGTAATACAGTCCAGTCGCATAGACTGCTACCTTGTCGCGCACCCTGCCTCCCAGCAGTTGGTACACCGGCTGATTCAGCGCCTTGCCTGTGATGTCCCACAGCGCGGTATCCACCGCGCTGATAGCCGACCCGCCGAATCCCACCGCGACATTGGCGTTGTACAGCGTGGAAAACATCTTCTGCCACAGTCCGATGCGATTGGCGGGGTCCTGACCGATCAGCATGGGGGCGAAAACATTCTCGACGACCGCGGCGGCCGCCCCTCCACACCCCTCGCCCCAGCCGACCAGCCCATCGTCGGTGGTCACTTTCACAAGGCCAACACTGCGGTGTCCGATCCACCCCTGCGACCATCCGAAAGGCCGCTCCAGAGGCGAACTGAGCTGAAACGTCTCGATGCCGGCTATTTTCATGTTCGACACAACCTTACTTCGCGCTAAGAATCCGATAAAGTGGGTACATATGAACCGGCTGCGTTCACCGCGGAAAGAATCCTCTCCGGTTAGTAGGCGCTTGTCTGTTTTGATACTATACACGCATGACGAAATCAAAGGGTTGGCGGATGTAACGCAGATGCACACTTATCGCCAAGAATTCGGCTATACGAACATCGAACCAGATAGGTCAGGCGGATTTCCGAAATGTCAGTATCGGTAATTCCATCTTATAGAGTGATCCTGCACCTGGCGCGGCGCACCGACGGGCTGGAGTATGCCGCCGCGCTCGACTCGCTGGAACTCGGTATCCGCGACTACGTGAGAACGCAGCTCGCTCAGATGCACTCGTCGCTCGTCGAACTGGGCATCCGCTCGGTTATCGGGCAGTTGGGCGATCCCGAAATCGGTCAGCTCATGGCCGCGCTGGCCGAGCTTGACGACACAGGCCCGCAGGCTGTCACCCGCGATGCCTTGGCCGTCGCTTCCAGCGCGCTGCCCAGGCCGGACCTGTCGGCACGAATGTTCATATTTCCGGGCGATGGCGAGAGCAGCGTTCTGGCCAGGCAGCTAGGCGGGGTACTGGGCTTCAGCCTGGGCGCGAGCGCAACTCTGCTGTTCGTGTGGCCGCGTGGCGACTGGGAGGCCAACCTGCGCTACAACGTAGTCCATGAGTATGCCCACCTGGTCCGAAATCTCCTGTTTCCCAGGGGTATCGCGGGCGGCAGGCTTGTGTATATGAAGACACAGCAGCCGGAAACACTTCTGGACGCGATGGTAGTCGAGGGCATATCGGACTGTTTCGCGCGGGAATGCCTTGACGGAGCGCGCCCGCGCTGGATGGATACGCATGACGAGAGCGGCCTGGAAAGAATGTGGCCCAGGGTCCACAGGCGTTTCGCCATGTCCGACACCACGGAGATACGCCGTTTCCTGTTCGGGGACGGGGATAGGGTTCCTGCCTGGACGGGCTATGCGCTCGGATACAAGATAGTGCGAAGATACCTGGATATGAACCCAGACACCACTATGAGACGCTTGGTTTCGATGCCCGCTTCGGACGTGTATCATGGCTCGGGAATCGAAGCGGATGGAATAAGTTAGCGGGTCGCAAAAACCCGCAGAAGCCCATTGAGGAGAATCGCGCGATGCGGTATTACACGCTTTTGTCGAATGAAGGGGAAGTCCGTCTGATTGTCGAGACGCCGAGAGGGCTGGCCATGGACCTGACCAGCCTGGATCCGGACCTCACCGACCTGTCCGATCTGCTACTGGCTTCATCCCTGTCGGGTATGTCAGTGGACGAGATAGCGAATCTGACTCTTGAGACGGGCAGCGCGGACAGGTTCGACCTGAACGAGGTGATGGACACGACCAGGGGCGGCGAGGGCTACTACCGGCTCGACCGGCCATTCGAGCCATCCGAGGTGTGGGCCGCGGGCGTTACATACGAGACCAGCGAGATGGAGCGGCGGCGCGAGAGCGATACGCCCGACGTGTACAGCAATGTCTATAATTCCGACCGGCCCGAGGTTTTCTTCAAGGCGTCGTCGGATCGCTGCGTCGGACCGTTCGAGTCGGTGGGGATCCGGGGCGACTCGGACTGGAACGTACCCGAGCCCGAGTTGGCCTTCGTTCTGTACAGGGGCGACATCGTCGGGTACACGATAGGGAACGACATGAGCAGCCGCTCCATCGAGGGGGAAAATCCGCTCTATCTGCCGCAGGCGAAGGTATTCGACAGGTGCTGCTCTATTGGCCCATGTTTCGTAACCGCCGAGGATGTAAACCCGACGGACCTGGGAATAAGCTGTTCCATAGCGCGGGACGGCGAGGAGGTTTGGAACGACAGCACATCCACGTCGCTCATGGCGAGAAGCTGCGAGGAGATAGCGGACTGGCTCCAGCGGCACAACCTTGTTCCCGACCTCACGACGGTTCTGACCGGAACGGCCATCGTTCCGCCGCCGGAGTTCTCGCTCCGCGAGGGCGACGTGGTAACGATCACCATCGAGGGTATCGGCATTCTGGAGAACGACGTGGTGGAGGTGTGAGCGTCAGGAGTGGCTCAGGCCGCCATCCAGGAACAGCGTTTCCCCGGTCATGTAGGACGATGCGTCGGAGGCGAGGTACAACGCCAGCAGGCCGACCTCGCGCAGTTCGCCCACGCGCCCAAGCGGTATGTTTGTCCTGGCGTTCTCCCTGGACGTGGCTATCTGCTGCGGGTTTCCGGTCTCCGGGTCGGGGAATATACCGGGCGCGATGCAGTTCACGGTTATCCCGTAGGGCGCCCATTCGAGGGCCAGCGTCTGGGTCATTCGCGCGAGTCCGGCCTTAGCGGTGGAATAGACAAGCGCCTCGGGGCTTCCCTTCCGCGCCGCGAACCCGCTGATGTTGATGACGCGCCCACTGCCTCGCTCTATCATATGCGGTCCGACCGCTCGGCAACCCTTGAACGCCTCT
Source organism: Dehalococcoidia bacterium (assembly GCA_965197685.1). Taxonomy (GTDB): domain Bacteria; phylum Chloroflexota; class Dehalococcoidia; order Lucifugimonadales; family UBA1123; genus VXRN01. The sequence continues at coordinate 118,925 of CBDANP010000004.1, read as the reverse complement.
GTCAGGTTGATGTCCAGCACGAATCGCCATTCATCATCCGAGATGGGCGTTCCGTCAGAACCGGGGGCGGGCACCAGGGGCTTGCGAATGGAGTCGCCCAGATTGTTTATCAGAACGTCAATCTGCCCCCACGCCTCAAGTGCGGTATCAACGGTGCGCTGCCAGTCGTCGGAGTCCGTCGCGTCCGCCGTGACCGGGATTATCGGATGCCCCGCCGCGTCCATCTCCTCGGCCAGCGGAGTCAGGTAGCGGTCTGTCAGAGCCGTTACCATGACTTTCGCGCCCGATTCTGCGAACACCCTCGCTATCCCTTTGCCTATGCCGCGCGCCGCGCCTGTAACAATCACGCTCTTGCCGCTTACCTCGAACTCTTGGGGAAGCATTTTCTGTCTCACCTGTCTTTCTGTACACCGGATACGGCGTTACGAGTGTCCATATAGCCTCAGGAGTCGGACAGCGAGTGCAGCGCCCGCTGAACGAAGTCAACGCCGACCAATTCTTTCCAGCGCGATAGGATGTTGTCTGTCAGCGGGCCCGGGACAGAGTCGCCAAGCGGATAGCCGTTTATCGTCGCCACGGGCAGAAGACAGTAGCGGGTGCTGGATACGAAAGCCTCGTCGGCGTCGTATAGTTCCCGCTGGCTGTACAGTCCCTCGTCAACACTGATTCCTAGTGAATCGGCAATCTCCAATACGGTCTGCATACTGACGCCCGGAAGAACGTTGCTCCTGTCGGGGAGCTTGATTCTGCCGTCGGATACGAACATGAAGTTCGCGCCCCTGCACTCGGTAATGTGACCGCGAGCGTTGGACATGAGCGGCAAAGTCTGGGCCGCGCCGGTCTTGCCATCTCCCGCGGTCTGTCCCTGAGGTTCCGGGTAAGTGTTCGGTGTGTATATCTGGACGCCTTCGATGTAGCTTCGCGCAAACGCGGAGACATCCAGCGGCGCGCAATATATCGCGACATCCACACCGGGCAGATCGTCGGCGGATTCGGGACGGCTTATAGTTACGGTCTGAGTTACCGTCATCTCGTCGTTTTCGCCCTCAATGAGCGAGTGATTCGTCTCCACCAGTCCAATCGAAATAGTCTCGAGGTCCGAGATAGACAGTCCCGTATCTATGTTGGAGTAGGCAAGACCATTGAACAGCCTTTCAAGATGCTGGCGAAGTTTGAAGGTCTTTCCGCCGAATGTGCGGGCAGCGTCATAGTATCCGCCCGCGGAACGCGCGTTGATTCTCTGGAGGACGGGTACCGCCTCGTAGTATGGCATCACCCGCCCATTGATATACGTGAGAAAGTCTCTCTGACCTGAGGCAGAGATCATACGGTTTACTCCATATCGGTGGGTTATGTGGGGCGGCTGGGGGCGATGTCTTCGTAGGGGGTCAAGTCTGCAATGACATTGCAGCTCACATCTATGAGGTCGGCCATGTCACTGGCAACCTGTTCCGCCCCGGCTTCCAGCGCCTTCTTGTCGGCGTTTTCATATCCTACGCTCATGGGATACCAGCTGATATGTTTAAAGCCGCCACGGAGAACCACTGGATCAAGGATCGCGCCAAATTTCTCATCCATTTCCGCTTTCCGCTCCATGAGCGAATCCCAATAGTACTGGGACTTGTCTCGCGGGCCGTTTGGGACATATAGGCCAATTGCTACGTCGGAAGAACGAGGTGTTATTGTCCATGCGAGATATTCACTGACGCGATTATCGTAGTGAAGAACGGGTTGCTTGATCCATAAAAGCTCACGGTTGGCCTGTGTCGTGTCTTTCATCGTTTGAGTCTGCCATAAGCCAAAGGGTTTGCATTCGGCGGCGACTATCGGAAGAACCCGCTCGAACCAGAGGCGGGTTTTGGTTCTCCATGATTTAGGAGCGTTTTGGATTCTCCCGGACTTAGCGGCGCTTTTGGGCAAGGGCGTAGGTTCAGTCTCTGCCGGCGCGCCCGGATAAATTACAGGCGTTAGCTTTGGGACGTCCGATTCCAGTAACTGCAATTTGAAAATGTAGGCGTCTATTTGGGCACTTTCATTCATCCATCGCATGGCTTCTCTGTGACTGTATCCGCTGTCTTCAGCAATCCAAATCACAGCCCTAGCTTGGAATGCGGCGATATATTCCATTATACGCCCTAGATGGTTATCATCTGTTCTACCAAACTGGTTCTCTATAATCACATTGAAAGTCTCGTCGTCATCGGGTTTGGTCGCTTGGCAGAGCAGGTCAACGCGGCCCACTCTGCGCGCGGACGCTTCGCGCCTTATCGAAGTGGAGTCTATATTCCAGGGAAGTTTCTCATTCAGAACCTCTATGTTCTGGGCAAGCCAGTTCGAGAAACTAAGTTCGTTGCTGATGGGCATAGGGTAGTACCTTTTGGGTTATCGGTTGAGAATGCGCTTCTTGATTTTGGTCATTGTGGTTACGGCGTGGATGAGGGGCGTCATCTTCCTTGCGTGAATTGTGCCCTCGGCCAGGGCGGCCTTGAATTCCTCCGGCGTGCCGTCGAATTCGGGCATCGTCACGTATGTCCTGCCCAGTTCGATGGGGGTGTGAGCGTCGCTTACGCCCGATGTGAGAAGGCCGTGTTCCTGTGCGAATTCGTGGGCTTTCCGGTTGTCCGCGCTCATGTTGTTCCGGGAGTTGAACACCTCCACAATGTCGGCATAAGGCAGAACGTCCTCTATGCCGCTGCGGGTTATGACCTCGCTTCTGAAGCGGTCGAACGGGTGTGGAAGGCTGACCAGCCCGCCCTGTTCCTTGATTCGCTTGGCGGTTTCGACGGGCGACAGCCTCATTGGGATTGTCTCTTGAAGGAAGAGGCCGGTGACCTCGCCCTCGCTGGTTGCGACCTCCTCGGCGATGATAACCATGAAGGGAGCGATCCTCTGAACGTGGAACGCGCCGTCCGTCGTGTTGTGATCGGTGACCGCGATGCAGTTCAGACCGACCTTCAGGCAGCGGTCGACCAGTTTTTCGGGGGCCATCTCCGAGTCGGGCGAATAGCTCGTGTGCATATGGAAGTCGGCCTTGAGCATTATCCGATGTCTTCAACGCTGTCGAATCCGTCATCTTCGGGAGCGACCATCCTGATCTGCTCACCGTAAGTCGTGCGAATTCGCGTGATACGCGCCTCCGCAGAGTTCAGCATCTCGTTGCAGACCCGCGCCAGTTTCATGCCGCGCTCGTACATCGAGGTGGACTCGGCGAGGGTCAGGCCGCCGGACTCGAGTGCCTGCACTGTCTGTTCGAGAAGGCCCATAGCCTCCTCGAAGGACAGGTTTTCCAGTGTGGACTGGTTCTCCGTCGCTCCGTCGGACGCCATATTCGCTCCTGTCTAGTCTCCGAACCTGAATGGCGGATACCTGTCGGTTGTAAGCACGAATGCGTAGGCGGTCACACGATTGCTCCACCGCATAACGCCCACCGTAAAGCCGAACATCCCCCTGGGGTAACTCCCGGTTATCAGTATGGCCAGCCACGCGATGAACGATACGACCAGCACGATCAGCGACAGGACGTACAGGACTATGTAGTGGGGAATGACGAGTATCCACTTCACTATCGGCATGAACCTGTTCAGATCACCTTCGTCGGGGTAAGCCATGTCCAGGTGAACAGCCTGTTCGTCGTCGGTAGCCGGATACTCGTCTCGCAGCAGCAGCACGTAGGAGTTGACCCTGGACGTGAACCGCATCACTTCCAGGTTCCAGTCGAACCACCAGCGGGGGTACTTGTTGCGGAACAGGATCATGAAGAAGGTTGGAACGATCACCTGCCAGGCCAGGAATATGCTGATTATGATGATCGGAATGGCCAGGATGAGCCTCAGCAGCGTCGTGAGTCTGTTTCTGGGGTCTTCAGGATAATCAACGCTGAATTGCAGAGGGTACATATCGCTTGTGTCGTAGGCCATTTCATTCCTCCCGCGATTCCTTACTAGCTGAGACTGAACGGTGGATACCTGTCGGTGGTCAACAGAAACGCGTAGGCGATTACCCTGTACGTCCAGCGTTCCACTCCCACCGTGAAGTTAAACATGCCGAGTGGATAACGACCAACTATCAGGATCGCGAACCAAGCAATGATAGTCAGCACGAAGACAACCCACCACAGTACGATCAGGACTATGTAATGTGGGATGGCCAGAATCCACTTTACGAGAGGTATGAACCTGTTAAGCTGGCCTTCGACGTCCGGGAAGGCTATATCCAGATGCACCGCCTGTTCCTCGTCTGTAGATGGGTACTCGTCGCGCAACAGGAGTAAGTACGCCCCGACACGCGCGCCGAATCTCTGTACCTCCAACCCCCAGTCAAACCACCAGCGCGGGTACTTGTGTCGAAACAGGATCATGAATATCGTAGCTATCCATATTCCGGCGGCGATGAAGACTATCACAAAGGTATCGGAGCTGATCTCGTCGTTCCTGGTATCGAAGTATCCGCCTATCAGGATCAATACCACGACTATTGGGATGGCTAGTATGATTCTCACCAGAGCCGTGAGTCGGTTTCTGGATTCCTCCGGGTAATCAACGCTGTATTGAACCGGGTACATATCGTCGTCGTAGTGGGCCATTCTGTTCCTCCCGGAATATGATGATTATCGAGTTCGATTACACCTTTTCACGCTATCCCTTGATGTACAAACCGATAGTGGCGCCCATCAGTGTGATCCACGAACCGGCTATCAGTATGTAGAGGTTGTTGATTCGGCTGTTCATTTCGTTCCGCAGGCTGTTTACTTCTGCCCACACTCTTTCTATGGACAGATTCATATCGTCCAGACGCCTGTCAACTTGCTCGTAGGCCCCTTCGAGCCTGCTGATTCTTTCTTGTTTTTCTGTTACCATCCTCTACCTCGGTAAGGTATGCAGATTAGCTGTGTTCTGCGCCTGTTGACGTGGATTCGACTGACGCTGTCACCTTGCCCCGGTGCAGGGTGATGTCCAGTATATCACCTGTGGCGACATCGCGGTTATCGGTCAGAACTCCGTCTGAGGACCGGGGGGAGACGATAGCGTACCCGCGCCGCAGCGTCTTGTATGGCGAGAGTGGGGAGAGCGCTGACGACAGACCCGATAGACGCGCGCGGGAGAGTTCGACGCGGTGGGAGAGAGCGATTTGCGCGTCCTGGAGCAGGTCGTCAGCGCGGAGCCGAAGACTGTCCAGTTCAGGAACGGCGCGCCCTAAGCGGTCGCGCAGCGCGTCCACGTCATCCGTCGCCCGCCCAACTTGCGTGGCGACAGCGTTCTCGATGACCTGCGCCGCGCCTGCGACTCTCGCAAGCATCTCCGTTCGGTCGGGGACTACCAGTTCGGCGGCGGCGGAAGGTGTCGCCGCTCTCACGTCGGCCACCATATCGCATATCGTAAAGTCCGTCTCGTGTCCGATTGCGCTCACCACCGGCGTCGAACTGGCGAAGACGGCGCGGGCGACAGATTCCTCGTTGAAAGGCCACAGGTCTTCCAGTGAACCCCCTCCCCTGGCGACGACTATGACGCCAACGTCAGGCTCGGCGTTCAGAGCGGCAAGCGCCTCCACTATCGTGGCGGCGGCTCCGTCTCCCTGAACCATCGCGGGGGCTATCAGCAGTTCCACCAGCGGCCAGCGTCGCCCGACAACGCTCTGAATATCGTGCCAGACCGACCCGGTTGGCGACGTTACGACGCCAATACGCTTGGGGAATTCCGGCAGCGGCCTCTTGCGGGACGGGTCGAACAGGCCCTCGCGTTCGAGTTGCAACGTGAGCTGTTCGAGCCGCATTTGCAACTCGCCAATGCCTTCCGGCTGGATTATGTCGGCTATAAGCTGAAGGTCGCCCCTGGCCTCGTACAGCGATATGCGACCATGCGCGACGATGGCAACGCCGTCCTTCAGGTGGTCGAGTCCGCGCGAGTTGCGAAACAGAACGCCGCGAAGCGAGCTTTGGGAGTCTCGCAGCGTGAAGTATGCGTGTCCCGAACCCGGCCGGCGCAGGTTGGCGACCTCGCCCTCTATCCAGATGTCCGCCAGGATGTCGTCGTATGTCAGCAGTTCGCGGAGATATGCGGTTATCTGCGAGACGCCGTATATGACAGCCATGTCATACCCTGGACAGGTAGGTTGCGGAGCGCGTATCCACTTTGACCGACTCGCCCTCGTTCACGAACAGCGGCACCTGTATCTGGAGTCCGGTTTCAAGAATCGCGGGCTTTGTCGCGCCGGTGGCGGTGTCGCCCTTCAGTCCGGGCGGGGAGTCCACGACCTTCAGGTCGACCGTGATGGGAAGCTCGATGGCGATTGGGTTTTCCTCGTAGAAGACCAGGTCGACCGTCATCTCCTCTATGAGATATTTTAGCTCCTCGGTAATCTGGTCCTTGGAAAGCGGGAACTGGTCGTAGGACTCGGTATCCATGAAGTAGCAGAGGTCGTCCTCATCGTATATGTACTGGGCGGAGCGGCGTTCCACGTCGGCGGGGGTGAGCTTGACATCGTAGCCGGAGAAGCTGCGGTCGAGTACCTTGCCGGAGCGAATCTCGCGGAAGCGAATTCGCATTGTGGGAGCGCGCTGCTGCATCTTGCTTCGCTCGTAGTCCACGACCATGTGAGGCTCGCCATCAAGCTCGATGGCCATGCCCTTTCTCAGGTCTCCGTATCCGATAGTCATTGGTCTCGCTCCTTAATCACTGATGTTACGCACTTAGCTATGAATTCCTAAACGAGAATGAGCCAGCTCAGCTACGAAATCTCTCTCAACTGCGTAAGGTCAGTTAATCACTTTCTCAACTTCGGCGATGCGCTTGGCCAACATCTTGCGCTCTTCGACTTCTTTCTCAAGCGCGTCAATGATTCTTGTCATCAGACCACGGTCTTCAATCTCTTTTTCGAGTTCAGCAACCCGCTGTGCCGAACTCTCACGCTCATTGCGGGCTTCCTCGCGTTCTTCTTCCAGCTCGGCAATACGCTTTGCCTGCTCCTCACGCACATCCTCACGACCTTGTTCGTACCTCTTCTTGCTGAACGTCTCCCAGGTACTCAGCATTGTGATGCGCCACTGGAATTTTTCATATCTCGGATCTGTTTCTCAAGTTCGGCGACACGCCTCGCCAGCGCCTCTCGCTCTTCACGCCAGCGCTCTCGCTCTCGCTCCTCCCCCACTTCTATGCCTCGATCAAATCTCTTCTTGCTGAACGTCTCCCAGGTACTCAGCATTGTGTCTCTCCCTTTCAACATAATGAAAGCCAGGATGGCGGCGGTTACGCCGACCGGACCCGAATCCAACAGGATATTCATGATTATATCAAGATAATCGGATTCACCATCGCGCCGGTAGATTTCATACCATACCAGAAATATCACTCCGAGAACGCACAGTATGGAGAAAACATTGAAATATAGCTCGCGCCACCGGGCGGGGACGCTCAGCATGGATGGTCTGGGCTGATCGTGGTCGCTTGGCGGCATCGAGCGGACTACTTGGGGGAGCCGGTCAGGACTCGCGCGCGGCCGTTTTCCATTACCACTATGTCCTCTATTCTGATACCGCCCCAGCCCGATATGTATATTCCGGGTTCGATGGTGAAGACCATACCGTTTTCGATGACGTCCTCGGACGTTGGCACCACCGTAGGGCGTTCGTGGACGGCAAGCCCAACTCCGTGTCCGAGGCCGTGTCCGAATTCGTCTTCGTAGCCCGCGTCGGCAATCACAGTACGCGCTATTTTGTCCACGTCCTCGCCGGTCATTCCGGGCCTGACCTCTCGAATAGCCGTCTCCTGCGCCTCCAAAACGATAGCGTATATCGAGCGGAACTTGTCGTCCGGGTCGCCTACGTATAATGTGCGGGTGAGGTCGCTCCGGTATCCCTTGTAGATTGCTCCCATGTCTATGACAACGGAGTCGCCCCGCCGGACGGTCGAATCGTCCGCGCGGTGGTGTGGAAGCGCGCCGTTGGCCCCCGCGCCTACGATAATGTCGAATGCCGCGCCCTCTGCGCCCAGCCTTCGCATCTCCAACTCCAGTTCCCACGCAATCCGGCTCTCGGTCATACCGGGTTCGATGCCGCTCGCGACGGATTCAAGGGCCTGGTCAGCTATTCGCACCGCCTTCTCCAACAGGGCCAACTCACCGGCGTCCTTGACCGCCCTGACAAGCTCTATCACGCCAACGGTATCCTCGATGCGAACGTTGGACGCCTTTTCGGACTCGGCGAGCGCGGACACGAGCGCATTGTGGGATGCGACTGTCATATAGTCGGATTCGATGGCAAGTGTACTCACTCCCAGGTCTGCGGCTATGTCGGGAAGCCAGGAAACGCCGCCCCTGACCCGGCGGACGCTATAAGACGGCGATTCCGCCTCGGCCTGCTCGACGTAGCGGAAGTCCGCCGCCAGAACCGCATCGGAGCCGGTTATGAGCAGGTATCCTGCGGAGCCGGTGAAGCCGGAGAGGTAGCGCCTGTTCTCCGGCGCGGACACGAGGAAACCGTCAACTTCCAGGTCGGCCATTTCGGAGCGGAGCCGGACGAGCCTGTCGGATATGCTCATTCAGCGCCTCGCTCGCTGATGTGCGAGGCGAGAAAGTCCAGCGCGTACAGGTAGCCGCGCCAGCCGAAGCCCGCTATCTGCCCGACAGCCATATCGGCTATGACCGAGTGTCGGCGGAACTCGTCGCGCGCGTGGATATTGGACAGATGCACCTCGATAATCGGCAGGCGGGCGTCGGTAAGCGCGTCGCGCAAAGACAGGCCGTAGTGTGTGAGTGCGCCCGCGTTGATGATGATGCCGTCCGCTTCGTCGGACGACTTCTGAATGAAATCAACGATGTGGCCTTCGTGATTCGACTGGAAGAAGGCGGTCTCGATATTCAGGTCGCTCGCCTTTTCGGCGGCGGCCCGCTCTATATCGGCAAGAGTCTTGCTGCCGTAGTGGCCCGGGTCACGCCTGCCGAGGTTGTTGAGGTTTGGGCCGTTGACTATCAGAATTTTCACCGGCTGCCCTTCCGTTCTTCTCTTTCAATGGCGGCGTAGTGTCTGAATCCGACTGCGCGGCTGCCCTCGGGTGCGCGGACATATATGCCTGCCTCGCCTCTTTTCTGGTTACGTGGGTATATATCTGGGTCGTGGCGGGGCTGGAATGTCCTAGGAGTTCCTGAACTACTCGAATGTCTGCGCCGCCGTTGAACATATGGGTCGCAAATGAGTGTCTCAGGGTGTGGGTATGCACATTGCCGACAATACCCGCACGCGTCGCATATTCGCGCACTATCTTCTGGATGCTGCGCTCGCTGAGCCGACGGCCATAGCGATTCACGAAAAGAGAGTCTTCAGAGGAGACAGACCCCACCGTGTTTCTGACCTCGGAAAGGTATATCTTGATCGCGTCCCTGGCGGATTGGCCGATGAGAACTGCGCGATCTTTCGACCCCTTGCCGGTTACCCTGAGTTCGCACGTGTCCAGGTTGACGCTGTCGAGATTCAGGCTGGCGACCTCGCTCACCCTCAATCCCGAGGCATACACAAGTTCAAGCAACGCCTTGTCCCTGATTCGCTTGTCCGAACTTGGATCAGGGGAATTCACCAACTTGGCGGCTTCATTCTCCGAGAGAAACCTGGGCAGGCGCGAATCGAACTTGAACGCGCCACGCGGCGGGAGCGGGTCGTGCGTTACTATCTTCATTCGGCTAAGCCACTTGAACAGATTTCTGAGCGCGCTCAGCTTGCGCGACACGCTGGCGCGAACGTAGCCGATCTGCTGAAGCCAGGCGAGATACGCCCGGACGCGGCGACGGTCCAGGTCCGCGAAAGAATCTATGTCGCGGTCAGACATGAAGTCGCGCAGCGGCTCCAGGTCCGAGAGATAGTTGCGGACCGTGAGCGGCGCGAGGCTGCGCTCGGCGACAAGGTGATCGCGGAAGCGGTTCATCAGGTCTTGCCAGGCAGCCTCGTCCATATCAGGAAGCCTTTTCCAGTTCCGGCGTCTCCGACTCAGGCGTCGGGCCTTTGAATCCACACTTGTTGTCCAGGCAGCGGGCGTTTTTCCTGCCGCGTCCCTGGGATACCAGCAGCTTGCCGCAATCGGGGCATGGCTGCGGCAGCGGATTCGCGGTGAACTTGCACTCCGGGTAGTTTACGCAGCCGTAGAAAATCCTGCCGTTGCGTCCCTTCTGCTTACGCTCGGCCAGGTCGCCGCCGCAGTCGGGGCAATCTACTCCGACAAGGAACGGCTTGGCGTTCTTGCACTCCGGGTAGCCGCTGCAAGCTAGGAAGCGCCCGTTGCGGCCAGTCTTGACGACCATGTGGCGTTCGCACTTCTCGCAGAACTCGTTAATTTCCTCGCTCACGCGCTCTCTCAAGGCGCGTTCCTCTTCGCTCTCGACCGGCCTGGTGTTCTTGCAATCGGGGTAGCCGGTGCAGGCGAGGAAGCGTCCGTAGCGGCCAGACTTTATCACCATGGGACGCTCGCAATTCTCGCAGACCTCATCGGTCTCCTCGTCGAGAAGTTCGCGTGGTACGCGCTCGGCCTCTTTCATGGCCTTTTCTATGGATTGGTCGAAGGGAAGGTAGAAGTCCTTGAGAACCGGCTCCCATTCGCGTTCGCCCTCGGCAACATCGTCGAGCTGTTCCTCCATAGTCGCGGTGAAGCCGACGTCCATGATGTCGGGGAAGTTCGCGGTAAGGAGGTCGGTGACCACAATGCCCAGCCTGGTCGGGACGAATCGGTTGTTCTCCTTCTGAACGTAGTCCCTGTCCATTATCGTGGCCAGAATGGGCGCGTAGGTGCTGGGGCGGCCTATGCCCTGCTCCTCGAGGGCGCGGATGAGAGTCGCCTCGGTGAAGCGCGGGGGCGGCTGAGTGAAATGCTGGTCGGACGCGAGATCAAGGCAATCCAGCGCGTCACCCGTGGCGAGTTCGGGCAGAGGCGGGGTCTCCTCGTTCTCGGAGGCCGAGTCGTCCGCGCCCTCCATGTACAGCGCCCGGAAGCCAGGGAACTTGAGCACCGAGCCGGTAGCGCGGAAGACGTACCCGGTGTCCGACTTGCGACTTGCGGCATTGATGTCCACTCTGGTCGAGTCGAACAGCGCGTCGTTCATCTGGCTGGCGAGCATCCGCTTCCAGATCAGGTCGTAGAGCCTGTACTGCTCGTTGTTCAAGTATTGGCGTATCGCCTGCGGCGCGCGCATTATGGAGGTGGGGCGTATGGCTTCGTGCGCCTCCTGCGCGCCCTTCACCTTCCGGGTATAGACCCTGGGCGACTTGGGGGCGTACTCGGGGCCGAACTTGTCCTTTATGTACTCGCCCGCTTCCTTCAGCGCCGTCCCGGCCACGTTGGTGGAGTCGGTACGCATATAGGTAATCAGGCCGACCGAACCCTCGTCGCCGATGTTAAGGCCCTCGTAGAGCTGCTGAGCCACGACCATGGTACGCCGGGCGGTGAACCTTAGCTTTCGCGACGCCTCCTGCTGGAGCGTGGAGGTGATAAATGGGGGCGAGGGACGGCTGCGCGTCTGGCGCTTGCGAACCGAGTCAACGACGTACTCCGCGCCATCGAGGTCGGAGGTGAGGCTCGCGGCCTGCTCCCCATTGGAGATCTCCAGCTTCTTTCGCTTGCCCTTGAGCGAATGCAGAACGGCCTTGAACTCGATGCGCTTTTCGTCAGTCTGGATATGCTTGGCGAGTTTGGCGTCAATCGTCCAGTATTCGACAGGCACGAAGGCTTTAATCTCGCTCTCGCGGTCAACCACGAGCCGCAGCGCGACCGACTGCACGCGGCCCGCGGACAGGCCGCGCTTCACCTTGCCCCATAGAACGGGGCTGAGTCGGTAACCCACCAGCCTGTCCAGGAGACGGCGCGCCTGCTGTGCGTCAATCAGGTTGTAGTCGAGTTCTCTTGGATGGTCGAAGGCTTCCTGGATCGCATCACGCGTGATTTCGTGGAACACGACCCTCTTCGCCTTGTCGAGCGGTATCTTGGCGGCTTCCACCAAGTGCCAGGATATGGCTTCGCCCTCCCTGTCGGGGTCGGTGGCGAGATAGATGGTGCCGGCGCTCCTGGCGCTCTTGGACAGTTCGGACACGACTTTTCGCTTGTCGTTCATCACGCGATAGGTGGGCGTGAAGCTGCCGTCTTCCAGTTCGATGCCCATCTTGGTCTTGGGCAGGTCGCGGACGTGTCCCATGGAGGCTTTTGCGATGTACTTGTTTCCGAGAAACCGTTGGACGGTTCTGGCTTTTGCGGGAGATTCTACTATTACGAGGTCCTTAGCCATTTTCACCTTGCGCAGTCTGATACTCTTCTGAGGTTTCCCTGAGTCTAACGTAATTCATGCCGCCCACCTGCCTGATGAGTCCGCGCAGTTCCATCATAGTGAGGGCGCCGCTGACTGTCGAGGATGCGAGAGACGAATTTCTGATTATTTCATCAATGTGTACCGGGTCGAACGTGACGTACTTTAGCACCGCGGCCTGCGCCTCGTCTTCAGGGAAGAAGGCGGCAAGCTCTATCTGGTACTCGATGGTAGAAAGGTTCAGTTCTTCGATAATGTCGTCGGCGCAGGTTACCAGCTTGGCGGCGGAGTCGCGTATCAGGCGGTTGCCCCCTCTGGATACCGGAGAGAGTATGCTGCCGGGTATGCAGAAGACTTCTCTATCCTGTTCGAGCGCGTGCCTGGCGGTCAGGAGCGCGCCGCTGGATTCGGGCGCTTCGGCGACCAGTGTGCCGAGACTCATACCGCTTATGATGCGGTTGCGCCTCGGGAAATTCTGCGCGTCCGGCCTAACGCCGAGCGGGAATTCGGACACGACCGCGCCGCTGTCGGCTATCTGCTTTGCGAGATCGGCGTGTTCGCGCGGATACATTACGTCGAGGCCGCTTCCGAGAACGGCAATCGTGCGAGCGCCGGATTCCAGCGCGGCGCGATGCACCACTCCGTCCACACCCTTAGCGAGTCCACTAACGATGGTGATGCCGTTCTTGGCGAGGTCGGACGTAATCTGGCGCGCTACCTCACGACCATAGGCGGTTGGCCTGCGCGTTCCGACGACCGCGAGCGCTCGTTCGTCTTCGGGAAGAATGCTGCCCTTTACGTACAGGACCGACGGCTTGTCGTATATCTCCTTGAGCCGGGGTGGATAGCCCTCATCGTGCCAGGTAAGCGCGGTTATACCGGCCTGCTGAACGCGGTCCATCTCAGCGTCCGGGTCAATTTTGTCCCAGGAGCGGGCGGCGGTCGCGGCGGTTCTGCGGTCGAGGCCGGCCTGCTGGAGCTGGGCGGAACTCACGCCCCAAGCGTCGGCGAGAGAGCCGAAATGGGCTTCCAACATCACCACTCTGGCACGGCCTATACGGCGAACCCGGTTGAAAGCAATCCAGTATTTTAGTTCGGAAGTTTCCATACACCATGAGATGGGCAAATGAGAAAATTATGGCGGAGAGGGTGGGATTCGAACCCACGGTCGCCTTCTTCAGACGACACGCGATTTCCAGTCGCGCCTATTCGGCCACTCTAGCACCTCTCCGCGAGGCCGCGACAAAAGGCGGGAGCCGCGCCCACTACCATATGCCGGGGGACAGTATATACAGGCGGGGGCGAGAAATCGAGACCCGCTTTTTCGCTCTGGCGGAGAGGGTGGGATTCGAACCCACGATGGAGTTGCCCCCATACTGGTTTTCGAGACCAGCGCCTTAAACCGCTCGGCCACCTCTCCAAGACCGTCGCTGATTATAGCATAGCGACCCAGGCCAATTGAAAATGCCCTGGGAAGGAAGTCAGATGCGCTTCAGAAGACGGTCGTACTCGTGGTGTGGACCAATCCAGAACCATACGATCTCACCGGAGCTAACAACCCCGAGAGCGCGATAATCTATGTTCACGCGCACCGAGTACACCGGGCGACGCCGTCCCACACGCTTGAAATCTAGACTTGGATGTCGAGGGTCTGCCGCGAAAAACTGATAGGCTTCACGCGCTTGTCGTTTCACGCGCTCAGGGAGCCGCCGATAGGCGTCCCAGAAGCTAGGCAGCGTATATGAGCGCACACTTAAAGTTCTTCCAAGTCCAGAGGCCGCGTCTGCCCCGCTCGGTGCGCCTCCAGTGCCTCGTTCGCCAAACGCCCCAGCATATCTTCTGATTCAGTTCGGCTGAACAACTCGTCCCATCGCCGTTCCGAATCCAGTTCTGCCAACAGGAAACGCGCAAACGTATCCTGCTGGTCCTGTGACAGCTTGGCGGCTCTGTCGAAAGCCTGTTGAAGAAGTTCGGTCATAGTGGTCGCAATTGTAGCACACCGCAGTAGGGGGTACGCGGCTGATTGGGATGCTCGAAGTCTCGCATTCTATTCGCCTGATTCCGATCTAGCCCTGAATGCTGCCACCACGCCCGCGCGGGCCGACCCTATCTCTATGCCGCTCTCTTTCAGGATGGCGGACGCCAGCCCGTCGTCCACTAGAACCAGACCTATCAGAAGATGCTCGGTGCAGACAGCGCCACCCGTCATGGACGCTTCCCATTTCGCCGACTAATTCACCCTCCGGTTGCGCTCACCGTATGCCAGTAACCACTCATCGCTATATCAACGCCGCGAGGCCTATCCGATATGTGCCCTTCACTATGCCTTTCCGTCAATTTCCGACTGCCTCCGTCGGGCGCAGGTATCTCACCCGTCTCCGGGTCCATTTCGACCCCCGCCGCGTCGAGCACCTTCGAAGCGGCGAACACTGGGGCTCCACTGTGGACGGCCAGGGCGATTGCGTCGCTTGGCCTGGAATCGAAGTCAATCGCGTTCTCGCCATTCTTCACCCTGATGGTGGCGAAATATGTGGCATCCACTAAGTCGCTGACCACAACCTGCTCGACCTGTCCGCCCAGGTCGCGTATCATCGTGTCCATTATGCGATGCGTCAGCGGACGGGGCATTTCCAGTCCCTGAAGCTTCATTGCGATGGCGTCAGCTTCCGCCCGTCCTGTCCAGATTGGCAGATACCTTTCTTCTTCCTTCGCCTTCAACACAACCACTCTCTGGTCCGTAATGTAGCTTACTCTCACGTGGTGAACTGTCATTTCAATCATGTTCGCGCTGTCCTTTCGTTCGACGTAATGTCGCATACACAGCCAATTTGAAAACCCATACTCCGACGCAACGACACGCTGGGCGTCGCCAAGAGACAGCGACAGTCGCCTCAGGGCGTCGTCCGTGAATTGGGAGTAACGGGATGAAGATGCGCGAAAGCGCGCGAGGGCCGATGGAAGGCTCGCCTTGTACGCTTTCAGCAGGTCCTTGGCCTGATTCCTGAGATGCTCAAGATTCGGGCGCACGGGTAGAGAAGAAGGTGGCATGAGCACTCCTTTCCTGTGGCCCGGCGTCCGCTTCGTCGGGCAGAAAAGAGTGTCGATAGTTCAGTCGTCTGAACGAAATGGGGTAGGCTCGGCCTTTGCGCGGACTCGTTGGCTCCCCCAAGAGCGCATTTCCAATGTTAGCAACGAGTGACGCTTGTGTCAAATTCAGAATTCAGGCGTCCCTATTTTCGTTTGCACTCAGAATGTCTGCCAGAACACTTCCTGCCGTCACCTTTCGCTTTTCCCTATCGTTACGAGCCTTTATCCACCCCTGCAAGGCGAGTGTAGCGGGGACAAGGACACAAGTGCCCATGACAACAGCAAGCGTTCTTGCTCAACCATCTTGCGATGATACATATAGGGGAATGGCAGACACCAACAACGTCAACGCGGATACGACCCACGGGGCTATGTCCTCGTACTTCGATGCGGCGCCAGCGCTCTCCAAGTCTAGCAACTTCAATTCTAGGGTCGCGCGACCAATCAAAATCTCAGTGCTGTCCACTGCATCAATGACATACGATCTTCGGTATCTGCCCAGTTGTGTGTCTTCGGTAGTATCCATCAGCAGGTAACCCTATAGGTCATACGAATTGATCAAAAAATTCGCTATGAATCCGCAGTGCTCGCATATCACGGGCACGGCCCGCACCTGCCCTGACCGACCTCCGTCCCAGCCTCGTAGAGCAATGCTGAGTTCACCATTCGGGATCTCCCAGGTGTCGTGAGTGCACATGGGGCAAACAGCGCCATGATTGGTCTTTTCCCGGATACGCTTCTCAAGCTGCTCTACAAACCTGTCAAATGTGGAGGGCGCTTGTGAGGCGTCGTTCTCTTGCGAAACGAGTCGGTCTTTGGTCTGAGTGCTCATTTCTCCCCCTGCGACTTCCGTCTTTTACGGCTTTGCCCGATTCTAACGGGATCAGTTTCAAATTTATACAGGAATGCAGTACATATCATATGTTGCCTATCAGGAATTTAAGAAAGTTCTCCACAGATATACTTAAACGCTTAAGCCTCCTGCCGCCACCCCCTGACGAAATCCGTCCGTCCTGTGTTACAATGCCTCCACGACAGAACAAACGTCCCAAATACATAAGGTCGAATTTATCAGCAAACAGCCGGAGGCCAAAAAAACCCGCCGAACTGGTGAAAACAGGTCTGTACAGGTGAAATGCAGGTACCAGACCCCTCCAGAAGACCACCAGAAGGCCACCTGCAAGCTCACCAGCACATCATAAATCCGCATTTATGCAAACCGACTGGCCGCCGCGTACAGGGTCTTTTCGTTTTCAGGAGACAAGTTGATCAACAGGATGGCCGTCCCCTCTCCCTTGGTGGGCTGAGAGGAGTAGGTAGAACTGACTTTCAGGCTTGAACCTCAATCAACTAGTACAACAACCATGTGAAAATGCCATACTCCAGTCCCTAGCGGTCATTCCCGCGAAAGCGGGTATCCAGAGGTTGGGGCAGGGTTATGCATGGCAAAACTAACTGGTCATGGTACTAGCCCCCTCTCCCTCAGGGCTGACAGGGGTATGTAAAGTCGAAGGACAGGTATGAGGAGTTGGAAAGCGCGTGGCATTGTGGCATCTTTTTGGTACCAAACAGAAAGGTTGCCACAGATTCGCCATGCGCCTCCCGCCCGAATGTTACCAGATCGCTCAGACCATACAATACCATCTGCCGCACCTCAGAGAGTCTCAGTCGCTGGGTCTGACCCTGTGGGTGTACGGCACTATTGTCATGGGCAGCGCTTGTCAGAACGCAGTTTCGACAGCGCTTTCGTTCATGGGCAGCTTCGACACCATGCGCCAGTATCTCAGACAGTGGTTGTACGACGGTCAGCACAGGCCCAGACCGACAGCGACACAGATCGACGTGGAGTCGTGCTTCGCTCCGCTGTTGAGATGGGTGCTGTGTCTGTGGAAGTCGGACAGACTGGCGCTGGCAATAGACCCGACGATGAAGGGAGACCAGCTCAACTCGATAGTCATAAGCGTGGTCTATCGAAGTTGTGCTATTCCGGTGGCCTGGCACGTGCTGGCTGCGAACAGACCGGGCGAGTGGATAGCGCCCACAATGAGGCTGCTCGATCTGCTGGCCGATGCGGTGCCCAACCATATGAGTGTGTTGGTGATGTGCGACAGAGGACTGAGGAGTCCGAGACTGTGGAAGAAGATATGCTCTGTGGGCTTCCATCCGTACGTCAGACAGTCGATCAACACCGTGTTCTGTCCGCAGGGAGGCACCCGCATCAGAGCGCGTCATCTGGTTCCAGGACCCAATCACGCATATGTCGGCTACGGCACGGCGTTCAGGGCCACCTCCAAGCGTCGTCTGGGAACGATGATCGTGGTGTGGGTGGACGGAGCGGACGAGCCGTGGCTGGTGATGACCGACCTGGCTGTGGACGCCGCCGGAGTGTGCTGGTACGCACTTCGGTTCTGGATAGAACTGGGCTTCAGAGCGCTCAAAAGTCTGGGCTGGCAGTGGAACAAGACTCGAAGGACAGACCCTCAGCGGGTGAGTCGACACTGGTTGGTGTTGTCGGTGGCGACACTGCTGACGATGGCGTACGGTAGCCGAGTCGAGGATGCCGCCGATCTGGGGCGAGAGCCGGGCAACCTCAGAGCGCCGCCGAAGTGTCTATCGCCGACTCATCGCAGCGCCCACAGCAGTCCTGGTCGGAGCGTCAGTGTGCTGAGACTCGGCACGGCCTGGCTGAGACGGCTTCTTAACAGGGGTAGAGTATGGAAGAGAGTGTGGCTGCTTCCCGAAGAATGGCCCAAACCACCACCCGGAATGAAGATCATTCAACATACACCACCATGAGCAACAGATACATACCCCTCTCAGCTCCCTCAGGGAGAGGGCTGGGGTGAGGGTGATCCACACTATTTCGTCTATGGGATGTCCAATAATGAATAGACCCTGCCGCCGCGTACTGAAGACTAAGGATACCTACATTGACCACCACCGACTGGCGCAACAAGCTCTACTTCGGAGACAACCTCGACATACTGCGCGAGAATGTCGCCGACGAGAGCGTTGACCTCATATACCTCGACCCGCCCTTCAATTCCAACGCGACCTACAACGTCCTGTTCCGCGAGCGTGGAGGCGAGGAATCCGCCGCCCAGATAACCGCCTTCGAGGACACCTGGCGCTGGAGCATCGAGTCCGAGTACGCCTTCCAGGACGTTGTCACCGGCGGCCCCGAAAAGCTCGGCAGCCTCCTTCAGGCCATGCGCGGTTTCCTCGGACAGAACGACATGATGGCCTACCTCACCATGATGGCCCAGCGCATGGCCGAACTCCACCGCGTCCTAAAGCCCACCGGCAGCATCTACCTCCACTGCGACCCAACCGCCAGCCACTACCTCAAGCTCATGATGGACGCCGTATTCAGCTTGGAGAACTTTCGGAATGAGATAACGTGGCGACGCACCACAGCTCATAGCGATTCCACGCGCTACGGTAGGAATACAGACATCATCCTCTTCTACACCAAGAGCGGGCAGCGGACTTGGAATATCCAGTACCAGCCCTATGATGAATCATACAAGGCGCGTTTTCGTTTCAAAGATCCAGACGGGCGGGCATACGCTGACTATAACCTAACTGCAAAAGGACTGTCCGGCGGTGGATATGAATATGAATACAAAGGGGCATTCTCTCTGTGGCGCGTACCACTGGAGACGATGGAACGACTGGATTCCGAGGGTAGGCTTCACTTCACCAGAACGGGCGGCATACGGCGAAAGAGATACTTGGATGAAATGCAGGGCAGACCGGCTCAGGCGCTTTGGGAAGACATAAGACCCATTCAATCCCAAGCCAAAGAACGCCTCGGCTACCCCACCCAGAAGCCCGAAGCCCTGCTCGAACGCATCATCAACGCCTCCAGCAATGAGGGCGACGTCGTCCTCGACCCCTTCTGCGGCTGCGGCACCGCTATCGCCGTCGCCGAACGACTCAACCGCAGGTGGATAGGCATAGACATCACCCACCTCGCCATATCCCTGATGAAGAGCCGCCTCCGCGACACCTTCGGCCCCGACCTCTCCGACTATGACGTCGTGGGAGTCCCCCAGGACGTCGAAAGCGCGCGAGCCTTGGCGGTCGAGAGCGAACACGACGGACGCTACCAGTTCGAGTACTGGGCTCTGGGACTCGTGGACGCCCGCCCATCCAACAGGGGACGCCGCGGCGCCGACTCCGGCATAGACGGCTACATCAACTTCTTCGACGACAACAGCGGCAAGGCAAAGCGCATCATCGTCCAGGTCAAGAGCGGACACGTCCGCCGCGACATGATAGCCACCCTCAAGGGGGACATGGCCCGCGAGAAAGCCGAGATCGGCCTGTTCATCACCCTCAACCGGCCCACGCGCCCCATGACCCAAGAAGCCGCCTCGGCAGGCATATACACCCCCGAGCGCTTCCCCGACCACCGCTACCCGCGCCTCCAGATACTCACCATCGAGGACCTCCTCTCCGGCGCCCAGGCCGACTACCCCCGCTTCGCCCCCGAAGCCACCCTCCCCCGCGCCCCACGCCGCCGCCGCGCACCCGCCGCCCAGGGCAGACTAACGTGAGCAAGACACCACAACCTACAATACCGAAGCCACTAATTGCGCCCATGAGGGAACAAAGCATCCAATGTCGATTTCCATATTAAAACCATCAAAAGCATCAGCAATCAACCCATGGGGAGACGATCTGCTTAATCGCAAAGACCTCGCCGACAATCTGACCAACCTAGTCAAAGATCTTGAAGACCCATCTCTATCAATTTGCATAGACGGCGCATGGGGCACAGGCAAGACTTTCTTCCTGGAAAGATGGAAGTATCATCTCGAAAAGGTAGGTTTCCCTAGCCCAATCTACTTCAACGCTTGGGAAGACGACTTCATAGAAAATCCGCTCATATCCATTCTCGGGCAACTAGAGTCACACTTCAAGAAACGCGACTTAGATGTGAAGACGCTACTCCAAGTGTCGGCCACATACGTCAGCCTGGCTGCATACAACATATCCATAGCGGGGACGGGAGCATTCAAGAAGGCCACTGGCGTCAATCTCAATGATATGGCCATAGATCCCGAACAGGCTTGGGGGCGGACCAATGCGGTCACCGCGTACCAAGTCCTCGACCAAGAAAGAAGGGTGCTGAAAGAAGAACTCACGAAGCTGTCCCGCAGAGCGCTTGAGCGAACCGATAGCTCAGAGGTCCCAAAACCCATCGTCTTCATCATTGACGAACTCGACCGATGCAGACCGACCTTCGCCATAGAACTCCTGGAGCGAGTTAAGCACATCTTCAACCAGGTGCCGGGCATCATCTTCGTCTTCGGCATCAACCGCACTGAACTGACCAAATCCGTCCAATCCGTATATGGCGACATAGACGCCGACATCTACCTTCGTCGGTTCTTCGACCATAGGTTTACTCTCCCCACCCCCGGCATAGAAGATTACTCCAGCAGCCTTTTCGAGAAGCTCAGAATCAATGAACTGCTGGAACATCCTCCTGGCAGCATGATGCTGCTAAGCGGCGATACCTTCAGACAGGTGATGATCATAACTTGGCAAGCCTTCGAACTTTCGCTCCGCGACATTGAACAAACGGCTTCACTCATCAATACAGTCGTTCGCGTCATGGCTAAGGATCAGAGTAGATTCATAGCCGCGTGGGAAGTCGGAGCGATCTCAACTCTGAGACTCAAATACCCCGAACTCTACGACGACTTCATATCAGGTAAGATCCACGCCTGCGACATGATAAACGAAATTGAGCCACTCTTCGCCAACCAGCCCAACGGCGCAAATACGCTGACGTTCCTAGAGGCGTATCTATACGTCATCGAAACCAGAGACTACGAAAGAAAACGCGACTCGATGAACGCATTCCTTGGATTGTACGAAGGATTGTACGAACACCGAAAGGAATTTGACGTTGAACAAGGGAGATACCTCTCCAATCGCGTAAACGAAGCCGCTAAGAAAGGCGACGATTCAAATAAGTGGGTGAATCCTAGGATGCTGGCAGACCTAAATCGCTGGCTGGAAAACATTGTTTACGGATTTGGATTCGATAGACCACAGACAATCGCGGGACTCATAGATTTGCAGCATGACCCCAGAGCGAACTGACTACGCGCCCGGTTCGCTCTTGCGACAACCCCGACCTACTCCCACGTACCACGTGATGCAGGTTCTCCAACTTGTCCTGTTCGGAGCCTGTGAGTCTTACTTCCACGCGCCCGATGACCAGGAAGCCACCGCTACCACACCGTGGACGCGCTCGATGGCGTCTCTTTCCACATCCAACAGGCCGAACTCGTCGGATACATTGGCCCGAACGGAGCCGGAAAGTGCACCACCATCAAGATCATATCCGGCTTCCTCCACAGGGTCTTTTCGTTTTCAGGGAGACAAGTTGATCAACGGGATGACCGTCCCCTCTCCCTCGATGGGCTCATTAGGGTAGGCAAATGCGCGGTCAGCTATGAATTTCAATCAACAGGCCCCCTCTCCCTTGAGGGAGAGGGCTGGGGTGAGGGTGATCCACACTATTTCGTCTATGGGATGTCCGATAATGAAAAGACCCGCCTTCCTCCAGAACTCCCCCTTTACAATCCCTCCCAACCTCTGTACACTCCCTGACAGAACATATATTCTCTAAGGTTGCATACTCCCGCATGACAGACCACAACTACAACCTGAGTCCGCAACAACGACTCGCCAAAATCGTAGCCGAAGAAACCGGCGACGGGCGGCGCATTGTCCAATTCTTCATGAAAGTCGCCGATGGCAGACTCGACCACGAAGGCTTCAAGGCCAACCACCGCATGGACTCCGCCAGAGAACTCGTCAAGATAGGTCTCACGGAGTTCGAAGACTACATTCACTCCAACGCCTCGCCTCCAAGGAGGCGCGCCCCAAAGGCCGCGCGTCCGTCCTCTAAAGACACCGAAGTCTCCCCCGAAATAGAGGAGGCGCGCGAGGAGCTCGCTCGCTACGCGAGAGAAATCACACAGGACGGCAAAACCGTCGTCAGGCTCTACTCCGAGATAATGGACGGCTTCAGAGACCCCGAAGGCTTCAAGCCTCACCACCGAATAGCCGCCGCCAGGGAACTTCTGCTGCGCGGCTTCGGCCCCGTATCCGCCTCTTGGCCGGAACCCGGACCCGCCGCGGAACCTCAGCCGCTGCATGAGCCTGAAACCCAACCGGCCCCGCCCGTCCAGGCATTGCCCGAACCGCTGATGGACTTCATCTCCGACGCCGTGCGCGCCTACGAGGAGCCGAACCCCATACTGGAAAAGATGTCTCCCGAACTCAGGGAGATCATAGAAGGCGACGACCCTCTGGACGAGTACCCATGCGCCATAGACGAATACGAGGGAAGAGAGCCTTACTGCCCGGACAAAGAGGGCGAATGTCCCTACTACGGCATTAAATGGCCCGAGTACACCGATGAAGAGATAGAGAGGAACAAGGAATGGGCTCGCCGCGCCCTGAGAAAGCGCGCCGAGATAATGGGCTATCAGAACTCTCCCGAAGCCGACCCCTGACCTCCGACGGCCAAAACCGAATATCCCCGCAATGCAGGATACCATTTCTACCTGAATATGCCATACACCGACCATTTTTCGTCATTCCTGCGCCCCTACCGTCATTCCCGCAAAAGCGGGAATCCAGGCAGGCTGACATATGGCAGAAATACATGGAAACTGTACTAATTCCTCTATGGGATGTTCGATAATAGAGACGATTGCATAACCCCCTCTCCCTTGAACGGGTGATGCACATTGTGTAAGTCCTTTAACAATTGAAGAGCGTAGCTAACGCCAGGTCAGGACGACCGAAGTGGCGATTCAACCATATGCCCACGTTGAGAGCGGCCACCTTGGCCGCCACTCGACTCAACAGTCCCCACTTGCTGCGAGCGCGTGGGAACTGAAGGCCAAACACCTCCTCCAACTGTCCATTGACGGTCTCCACCACCTGTTTGAGACTGCAATGCCGCCGTCTGGCCAGCTCCGACTCGCTCCCGACATAGTTTTTAGGGGTCAACACTCTCGCTCCATACTGTTGTCGCCAATGTGTCTGCCACAGGGACCCGAAAAAGCCGTTGTCTCCAAGATAAGGCTCTGAGATTGGCCTGCCAACGGCATATCTTGGCCATATGGGGCCGGTGGCTCCAACATATCTGTTGCCATTTCGTCGGATGGGAAGGTCCTGGGCCTGGCGGGGTCTTCCCATCTGGTTGTTGCGCCAGCACAGAAAACTCTCCGCCACCCAGCGGTCTTCTGTGCTGGCTGGCGCGATCAGAAAGCCGGTTATCACGCCCCGGCGCGATACCGATAAAAGCAGTTTGCAGCCATAGTAAAAGCGCCTGTCGCTTCCACCCTTTCCTATGGCCGACTCGTCTCCAAACAGACGATGGCGGTCTCCTCGACACATCCGAGCCAGAGGCACAGGAACACTGTCTATCGCCTGATACGCTGAGGCATAGGCTCCCAGTTCCTCAGCCACTGCCTCGGACAATGCTATAACGACTCCACACAGGTCTCGACTGCGACGATTGAACGCGCTCTGAGTGAGCATGTTGGGAAAGTAGCCTGTCCAATGCTCTGACACATGACGAACGAAAGCGCGCTCGGAAGTCCCAAACCACTGACAGCACAGCATCAGAGTAAGGACCTCGCTGTCAGACAGTACAGGGCGTCTGCCAGGACGAACCGGCTTGTGGCAGCCATAATGTCGCTTATAGAGGTCGTCAACTATCGTGTACAATGCGGTCAGGAAAGCGTCAAAGTCTAAGGTCATCGCCAGCCTCCTTTTGTCGGGTAAGGCCAGCGTACACCATCCCTTGACGCTTTCCACTTTCTTCAGTTGTTAATATGCATCACCCGTCTCAGGGAGAGGGTTGGGGTGAGGGTGATCCATACTGGTACCATGCCCATCTGAATATGCCATACACCGACCATTTTCCGTCATTTGTATGTTGCAAATGTCTTTCGGAAAGGCCAATCTGAGAGACAGGCGCGAGGGGCGCGTCGTCCGTCATTAGGTGAGTCCACCCGGGCTGCGCCGAGCGGGAGTAAGACACCCCTCACGCCAGAGTTGTCGCTCCGAACGGATACGTGGGCTAAAGGCCCGAATCAGCAAGTGTGGAGGACACCGACATTATACACCTAGGAGAAAGAAGATGAGAGTGGTAGCGGGCATAGACGTTGGGAAGGCCAATCTGGACGTGTCGGTGGACTGTGGTTCGGTCAGACGTTTTTCCAATACACAGAGCGGGATCGTCGAGTTGTCGAATTGGCTCAGGCGCAAAGAGATCGTTCTGGCTGTATGTGAGCCGACCGGAGGCTACGAGAGAAAGTTGGTTAGCGGTCTGAGAAAGAGTCAGGTTGAGGTGGGTCTGGTTCACCCCAACAGGGTCAGATCGTTCGCTCGCGCGCGTGGACACGAAGCGAAGACGGACGCGCTGGACGCGAAGGTACTGTCTGAGTTTGGTCGGACGTTCGAGCTGAGGTCTCAGACTGAGGACGAACCTGGCCGAGAGGCTCTGAAAGAGCTTCTGAGTCGTCGTCGTCAGCTGGTTGACCAGCGAGCGTCTGAGCGCAATCGGTTGGACAAGGGCGTCTCATCTGGAGTTCGAGCCTCGACTGAACGCCACGTCCGCTGGCTGGACAAGGAGATAGAGCGCATGGATAAGCTGTACAAAGAGGCGCTCAGAAGCGAGAGCCGGCTGTCTGAGCGCGCGAGTCTGTACCGCAGCGTGCCCGGCGTGGGCGAACTGACCGCCGCGACCCTGGCAGCCTATCTTCCAGAGTTGGGACAGTGTCCGGCGAAAGCGCTGACCTCTCTGTGCGGTCTGGCTCCCTGGTCCAGAGACTCCGGAGCGCAACGAGGCTATCGCTCCATCAGGGGTGGACGGTCTGTTGTCAGGAGCGCTCTGTACATGGCCGCGCTCTCATCGACGCGTCGGGAGGGGAGTCTCAAGCGGTTCTATCAGAGACTGCGGGATCGTGGGAAGCCCGGCAAGGTGGCATTGGTTGCGCTGATGCGCAAGATACTGCTGCAACTGAACGCCGTCGCTCGGCGGGGAACTCCCTGGACCGAGCGCTATGATCCAACGCCTCAGATCACTTGACTTTCAACACAGATACTCCCGCGTCCCTACCGTCATTCTCGCTCTCGCGGGAATCCAGAGCCTGAGGGAGGCTTATAAGTGGCAAAACAAGCTGGACACTGTACTAGGCAAATGTCAGCGCGGAAGCATCAAATATCTGGTGAGACAATTGCAAAAGTCCCCTCTGCCTCAAGGCTGACAGGGGTAGGCAAAAGTGTACAGCCAAGTATGAATACCAACATGCAGCCCCCTCTCCCTCAGGGCTGACAGGGGTAGGCAAAAGTGTACAGCCAAGTATGAATACCAACATGCAGCCCCCTCTCCCTCAGGGCTGACAGGGGTAGGCAAAAGTGTACAGCCAAGTATGAATACCAACATACAGCCCCCTCTCCCTCAGGGCTGACAGGGGTAGGCAAAAGTGTACAGCCAAGTATGAATACCAACGTACAGCCCCTCTCCCTCAGGGCTGACAGGAGTAGGCAAAAGCGTACAGTCAAGTATGAATACCAACGTACAGCCCCTCTCCCCTCGATGGGCTGACAGGAGTAGGTAAAAGTGTACAGCCAAGTATGAATACCAACGTACAGCCCCTCTCCCCTCGATGGGCTGACAGGAGTAGGTAAAAGTGTACAGCCAAGTATGAATACCAACGTACAGCCCCCTCTCCCTGAGACGGGTGATGCATATTAACAACTGAAGAAAGTGGAAAGCGTCAAGGGATGGTGTACGCTGGCCTTACCCGACAAAAGGAGGCTGGCGATGACCTTAGACTTTGACGCTTTCCTGACCGCATTGTACACGATAGTTGACGACCTCTATAAGCGACATTATGGCTGCCACAAGCCGGTTCGTCCTGGCAGACGCCCTGTACTGTCTGACAGCGAGGTCCTTACTCTGATGCTGTGCTGTCAGTGGTTTGGGACTTCCGAGCGCGCTTTCGTTCGTCATGTGTCAGAGCATTGGACAGGCTACTTTCCCAACATGCTCACTCAGAGCGCGTTCAATCGTCGCAGTCGAGACCTGTGTGGAGTCGTTATAGCATTGTCCGAGGCAGTGGCTGAGGAACTGGGAGCCTATGCCTCAGCGTATCAGGCGATAGACAGTGTTCCTGTGCCTCTGGCTCGGATGTGTCGAGGAGACCGCCATCGTCTGTTTGGAGACGAGTCGGCCATAGGAAAGGGTGGAAGCGACAGGCGCTTTTACTATGGCTGCAAACTGCTTTTATCGGTATCGCGCCGGGGCGTGATAACCGGCTTTCTGATCGCGCCAGCCAGCACAGAAGACCGCTGGGTGGCGGAGAGTTTTCTGTGCTGGCGCAACAACCAGATGGGAAGACCCCGCCAGGCCCAGGACCTTCCCATCCGACGAAATGGCAACAGATATGTTGGAGCCACCGGCCCCATATGGCCAAGATATGCCGTTGGCAGGCCAATCTCAGAGCCTTATCTTGGAGACAACGGCTTTTTCGGGTCCCTGTGGCAGACACATTGGCGACAACAGTATGGAGCGAGAGTGTTGACCCCTAAAAACTATGTCGGGAGCGAGTCGGAGCTGGCCAGACGGCGGCATTGCAGTCTCAAACAGGTGGTGGAGACCGTCAATGGACAGTTGGAGGAGGTGTTTGGCCTTCAGTTCCCACGCGCTCGCAGCAAGTGGGGACTGTTGAGTCGAGTGGCGGCCAAGGTGGCCGCTCTCAACGTGGGCATATGGTTGAATCGCCACTTCGGTCGTCCTGACCTGGCGTTAGCTACGCTCTTCAATTGTTAAAGGACTTACACAATGTGCATCACCCGTCTGAGGGAGAGGGTTGGGGTGAGGGTGATCAGGTTCGATACCGCGTACTGGACAGGGAAGTAACAAGACTTATGCAATTCTCTCAAATATCTGGTGGGGAGTCATGGGTCAAGGTCTTTCTGGACCGCGTCTCGTCATTCCCGCGAAAGCGAGAATCCCGAAGGGCTCGCCGCTCGGCAATCCAGCGTGCTACTGCCGACTAAACCGTTTACGCCCACCACTCTTGCGATGCTTCGTGTCAGCTCCTCCGGGTCGCCGGACGCCCGCCGAATCCTGTACACTGAATGTTTTCCGTTCGTGCCAGTAGCCGCCGCCCGGAGACTCGCCCAGTGCCTCAGATAGTCGTCCAAAACCTCGTTAAGCATTTCCGCGTCGCCGAACGCCCGCCCGGACTGCTGGGCGCGCTGCGCGGCGTCGTCAGCCGCCGCTACCACACCGTCGAAGCCCTGGACGGCGTGTCCTTCGAAATCGAGCGAGGCGAACTCGTCGGTTACATCGGCCCCAACGGAGCCGGGAAGTCCACCACCGTCAAGATCATCTCCGGCATCCTAGTTCCCGATTCCGGCAGGTGCGAGATACTTGGCCGAGTCCCCTGGGACGACCGCAAGGCGCACGTCAGCCGCATCGGTGTAGTGTTCGGACAGCGCACCCAGCTATGGTGGGACCTCCCCGTCATCGAGTCCTTCGACCTCCTCCGCGACATCTACCGCGTCCCGCAAGCTGAATACGCCCGAAACCGCGACGAATTCATCGAGATCCTGCGTCTGGAATCGCTGCTGGATACGCCCGTCCGCCAACTGAGCCTCGGACAGCGAATGCGCTGCGACCTGGCCGCCGCGCTGCTGCACTCCCCCTCTATACTCTTTCTCGACGAGCCAACCATCGGCCTGGACGCCATATCCAAGCTCGCGTTCCGCGACTTCATAAGCCGCTTCAACAAGGAGCGCGGAATCACGGTCATTCTCACGACCCACGACATGGACGACATCGAAGCCCTCTGCGACCGGGTCATGGTCATCAATAGCGGGCGTATCCTGTCCGACGGTCCGCTTGAAGACCTCCGCCGACGTATCACCCGCGAACGCCTGCTCGTCATTCACCTTCTCGACGAAAACGCCCACGTATCCGATCCCGACGCCGTGGTCACGCGCCGCGAAGGCTACCGCGCCCACCTCAGCTTCGATCCCGACCGCGTATCGGCCGCAGACCTCATATCGCGCGTCACCGCCGCGCACCCGGTGCGCGACCTCTTCGTCGAAAACCCGCCCATCGAGGAAATCATAGCGCGCATCTACGAGGAGAATGAAGGGTGACAAGCTACTGGGCGGTCGCCAGCGCGCGCTTCAGGGAGCTGCTCCAGTACCGCGCCGCGGCGGTCGCGGGCATGGGAACGCAGCTCTTCTGGGGGCTGATCCGCGTGATGATATTCGAGGCTTTCTACCGCTCGTCCGGCGCATCCCATCCCATGGAAATCGCAGAGGTGATGACCTACGTTTGGCTGGGTCAGGCATTCCTCGCGCTTCTGCCCTGGAATCTCGACCTCAACCTGCGCGCCCAGATACGCTCCGGCGGAGTCGGCTACGAACTGCTTCGCCCCGTTGATCTGTACAGCTACTGGTTCAGCCGCTCACTCGCCTGGCGCACCGCCCCCACCCTTCTCAGGGCGCCGCTGCTGATAGCGTTCGCGTTCATCGTGATGGATATGGGTACGCCTCCTTCCTGGGCTTCGACGGGCGCGTTCATCCTGTCCATGCTGGGCGCGGTCCTGCTCAGTGCGGCGATTTCGACACTGTTCAATATCACAATCCTCTGGACGCTATCCGCCGATGGAATGCTTGGTCTAGCGCCCGCGATTGTCACCATACTCTCAGGCATGATAGTCCCCATACCGCTCTATCCCGGGTGGGCGCAGACCATCCTGAACATCCTCCCATTCCGGGGGCTGGTGGATGTTCCGTTCCGACTGTACCTCGGTCACTTCCCGCCCGGCGACCTCCCCATGCTTCTGGCGCATCAGCTAATCTGGACAGCCGCTATCGTCATCCTGGGCCGCTGGGTTCTCGCCCGTGGCCTCCGCCAAGCGGTAATACAGGGAGGATAGCGCATATGCAATTGGATACAACGAAGGCTGATCAATTTCAATCATTCTCATTGTTACTTGTCATTCCCGCGAAAGCGGGAATCCAGAGGCGACGCAATGCTGAATAGCATCTATCTATCCTTGCGCTACATCGAAATCTCCGTCCGCGGACAGATGCAGTATCGCGCCTCATTCATCATGCTCAGCATCGGTCACCTGCTGGCGACCGGCGTCGAGTTCGTCGCCATACTGGTACTCTTCGACAGGTTCGGCAGCCTCCAGGGATGGAATCTTCACGAAGTCGCGTTCCTCTACGGAATGGTCAACATCGCTTTTTCGATAGCGGACGCCGCCGCGCGAGGCTTCGATCTATTCGGAAACATGGTCAAGTCCGGCGACTTCGACCGCCTGCTCACAAGACCGCGCTCGACCGCGCTCCAACTCGCGGGCCAGGAGTTCACACTCAGGCGAGTCGGTCGGCTCGCGCAGGGCTTCGGAGTAATGGCCTGGGCGAGCGTCGCGCTGGACGTAAGCTGGTCCGCGGCCGACGTCGCGCTGCTGATCGGAGCGGTCGCCGGAGGCGTATGTATGTTCATCGGGTTGGTCGTTATTCAGGCCACGCTCGCCTTCTGGACAACCGAGACGCTCGAAATCATGAACACAGTCACCTACGGCGGCGTAGAGACCACCCAATACCCCATCGCAATATATCGCCCCTGGTTCCAGAAGCTGTTCACATTCGGAATACCGCTTGCCTGTGTCAGCTACTTCCCCGCCCTCGCCATAATCGGCAAGCCGGACCCTATCGGATCGCCTCTGTGGTTCCAGTACGCCGCACCGCTGATAGGCGTCGCGTTCCTCATCCTCGCGCTCCGAGTATGGAGATTCGGCGAGCGGCATTACCTGTCCACCGGAAGCTGATTGTCCGAATCAGGACTTGCCGAGCGGCGAGCCTCTTCGAGGGTTCTCAGGATAAAGAAAATTGCATAAGTGGAATTATAGTAGTCGAGGGGCCGCCAATCTCTGGATTCCCGCTTTTGCGGGAATGACGGGAAATGTCAACACAGCCTAGAGTATCAGGGTCAATACGCCCGTCCCGATCAGGATTAGCGCCCACGCCTTGTCCAGGTTGAACCAAGCTCGGCGGAGTATCGCCACGCCCACCTTCTCGAACACCACCACTGCCACAATCGCCATCACTCCGAACATCGCCAGCGTGTGAATGGATATAGCGGTAAGCTGCGAAACGACGGTCTCGACGCTCGTGGGCGCGCCAAGCAGCATATAGTCCGAGTGCGGGAGATCGCGGAGGTCAACTGCCTCCGCAATGGAGAGCCTGTATCCAGGCAGGTTGAATAGAATCGGGACGAGCATCAGCCCCGCGCCGTGTGCCGACGCCATGAGAAAAGACCAGGCTGTGAGGTCTCGAAACCCGACGCGCATCCCAACCCAGCGCGGGTGCGAGGCGCGCACCAGTTTGTAAATCCCGAAACCCACCAGGATGACCGCGCCCGCTATCTTCAGGATATCGAACGGGATGACCGCCCGCACCAGCAGCACGACTCCCACCACCACGGCGACCGACAGCGCGTGTCCCAGGGCTATGGGGATGAACGCCTGATAGACCGCGCCGCGCCTGCCTTCCTGGAGTCCCAGCGCCACTGCGAACAGCCAGCCCATCGCGGGATTGACGCCGTGGTACGCTCCCAGAGCGGCCAGTACCAGCCAGGGCCAGAGCTCGCCTATCGCCAACATGACGACTTCATTCCGGCCCAAACCCGGGCATTAACATAGTCGGGGGCGAAAATCGAATCGCCCCCGACTGTTATATGGATTACATCCATATCGCGCAGTCTAGTCAGGGTAGCAGAAGGAGTCGGACGAGGAGTCGCCGCCCTGGAGCCTGATCTGGTGTGGACGCTCATCGCCGAACTCGGCGAAGAAGTCCTCGTCCACGCTCAGTCCGCCCTCCGGGGAGGCGTTTATCTTGGCGGCCCATCCGCGAATGCCTTCCGGGTAGAACTGCTCATCCCACGCGACGTAGAGCGAGTTGGTGACGTAAATCCTGCGCCCGTCGCGGCTGACCTCGACCATCTGCGGGCCTCCGTTCAGGTTGCCGTTGCTGGGATGCCCCGCCTTGCGGACGATGCCGCCCAGGTGCACAGAGCCGGTCAGTTTCGGGTTGAACGGGTCGGACACGTCGTACTGCTGAAACTCGCCCGTTCCCCAGCAGGATACATAGAGGAACTTGTCGTCGAGAGACAGATTGATGTCCGTTATCACGGGCGGCACGGCGCCAAAGCCCTTCAGCAGCGGAGGCAGAAGGTCGGCGTCGGCAGGCTCCGCCGGAATCGTGATGACCTTGCGAACCGCCCATTTGTCGTTGTCCCTGTGCCACAGAAACACCGAGCCGGAGAGGTCGTTCAGGTTTGTTACAACGCCCACGAATCCGTAGGTCTTGCGCGGGTCATGCGCGGGTCGCAGTTCGAGCGCCATCTGGTTATCCGATCCGAGGTCGAGTTCTTCCAGGTGCTTGCGCTCCCGAAGGTCCCAAACGTGCAGCTTGTGGCCGTAGCTGCTGCTCATGAGCAGTTCGGGGTTGACGCCGTTCTCGACCATGCTGGGGGTGCCCCACTCGCTGGTAATCATCGTGTCGTGGTTCAGGTGCCACCAGAAGTCGTAGGAGAGCGTCTGCGGACCCCTGTCGGCCTCCCACGCGCCCTTGAGCTCGAAGGTGTCGTGATCGAGCATGAACACTCCGCCCGGGCCGCCGCCGTCCGGCGCGCCGAGCGCGTTCATGTATATGGCGTCCGGGCCGCAGTGCACGGTGTGAGGTCGGCTGTATCCGGTCTTCTCAGCCAGTTCTTCAGGCTCGATAATCCTGGCGATTGTGGGGTTGAGAGGATCGGGCTGGGTGTCGAAGATGTATATTCTGGAAGAGCGCAACGCTCCGAACAGCAGATAGCGCCGCTCAACGTGAGGATGCGGCATATTCGGGCAGAGTGACGCGCTGCAAGCGTTCCAGCCGAAATGGTGAAGTTCATCGCCCACATGGGGAAGGTCCACGCGCCCTACCAGTTTCCCGTATTCTGGAGATTCCGGGTTCACGTTCAGGACGCCCACCGCGTCCGGCTGACCACTGTCTTTGGGGCTTACTATCGCAACGTATGCTATCTCCTCCTGCGGCGCGTCCATCGCCATCTTGGGAGAGGGGTAAAATGTCGGGTCAGGTGTCCAAGTCGTCAAGGGTACTATGTCCTCCATTGCTGCATGGCTGAAAATCGCGTGTCCATATTAGAGACATATAATAGACATTATGCCAGCATATTGTAAAGTTTATGTCCGGTTCGGGCGCAGTTTTGGATCCGCTATTGGTCGTGGTAGAACGCGACGTCGTCCGCGAACGGCTTGGCGTAGTTCTCTTACCCCGTCAGTCCAGAAGCCTGCCGATGTTCCTGTCCATCTCCGCTTTTCAAACCGGCGCATGATCCAATCCCGTATAGGGGCGACGGTGGGATTGACACGGATCGGGTAACGGCCTCGAAGTGGTTGATATCACTGATAAAGGGGAAAGATATGGCTACACAGGCTAATCAATACAGACCGGACTACGTGGTTCCGCCTGGATGGGTATTGAAGGAACATCTCGACGCGCTGGACATATCGCAAGCGGAGTTTGCTCGCCGATGCGGCCGTTCGACTAAATTCATCAGTGAGATAATCGCTGGAAAAGCGCCTATTGACCCCGATACCGCAATACAGTTCGAGCGAACGCTGGGCCTCGACTCCAGTATATGGCTTGGCATTGAGGCCGACTACCGGCTTCACCTGGCGCGGGAAGCCGAGGTTGGAAAAGCGCAGAGTATGTCTAGAACTCCAACGCGAAGGTAATCTATCTTGGCGGTCAAGCCTGATTAGGCTGGAAGTACCGCTTCCTTCTCAAGCCTCTACGCTTCGTTGAATTCTTGCCAGTCGAGACCGAGCTGCCGGATGGCTGAGCGAAGTGTTCCGATCTTCAAGTCGCGTCTTCCCCAGTCCGGCATATGTGTTCGCACGCCCGTGTGTGGATTGACCCACATTCTGTGCGACCCCCGTCTTCGTTGGGTATCTTCGTAGCATCCAAAACGGGTCAGCTTTCGGGCGGCCTCTCGGTATCTCAAGAAATCGTGGCTGTCGGTTCCAAGGTTACAGCGGGGTCTTCGGCAAATAGGCCGCGCGGCAGTGGACGCTCCATATCTTCGTAGGTCTCAATGACCATTCCGAAGACCTCCTGTATATTCTTCAGAACTTCCTCGATTGTGTCCCCCTCGGTCAACAGTTCCGGGAAGAGCGGTGACGTAACCGTGTATCCGCCCTCGGGCTGAGGTTCGATGAATACAGGCACTTTCGCCGTGAGAGGTATTCTGGCGATCATCTTTCAACTCCTATAATTACATCTCCACGTTCAGGGCGCTCGCCACCGTGTCCATGTCCTTGTCGCCGCGCCCGCTGAGACCGAGCAGGATTATCTGGTCGCTGTCCAGCTTGGGGGCAAGTTGGGATAGGTAGTACAGGGCGTGGGACGGCTCCAGCGCGGGGATTATACCCTCCGTGCGGCACAGGAGCTGGAAGCCTTCCAGCGCCTGGTCGTCGGTGACGCTGACGTACTCCGCCCTGCCCGTATCCTTGAGCCAGCTGTGCTCCGGGCCGACTCCCGGGTAGTCCAGTCCGGCGGATATGCTGTACGCCTCGTGAACCTGGCCGTCGCCGTCCTGGAGAAGGTACGACATACTGCCGTGGAGCACGCCCACCTCTCCGGCCACAAGGGTGGAGGCGTGTTCGCCGGTCTCGATACCCCTGCCGCCCGCCTCGACTCCGACCAACTTTACGCCCCCGTCCTTGATGAATTCGTAGAAGAGGCCCATCGCGTTGGAGCCTCCACCGACGCACGCTACCGCGTAGTCCGGGAGCCTGCCGACTGTGGATAGAAGCTGTTCTCTGGCCTCGCGTCCGATGATGGACTGAAAGTCGCGCACGATTTTGGGATAGGGGTGTGGGCCTACGACGCTGCCTATGAGGTAGTGCGTGGTCTCGACGTTGGTAACCCAGTCGCGTATCGCCTCGTTGATAGCGTCCTTGAGTGTGCGGCTGCCACTGGTTACGGGGCGAACCTCGGCGCCGAGTAGGCGCATTCTGAACACGTTCAGGGCCTGCCGTCTGATGTCCTCCTCGCCCATATAGACGATGCACTCCTGGTCAAGCATGGCGCACACGGTGGCGGTGGCGACGCCGTGCTGTCCCGCGCCCGTTTCCGCGATGATCCTATTTTTGCCCATGCGCTGCGCCATAAGTCCCTGCCCCAGCGCGTTGTTGATCTTGTGCGCGCCGGTGTGGGCGAGGTCTTCTCGCTTGATGAAGATGCGCGCACCGCCGAGTTCACGGGTCAGGTTCTCCGCGTAGTACAATGTTGTGGGCCTGCCGACATAGTCGCGGGACAAAAGCCTGAGCCTTGCCTGAAACTCCTCGTCCGCGCTGACCGCTCGATACTCCGCTTCGAGTTCGTGAATCGCGCCCATGAGCGTCTCGGGGACGAACATTCCCCCGAAAGCTCCGAAACGTCCTTTTTCATCCGGTAGAACCTGTGCTTGCAGCATCTGTCACTTCCTGAAATTTGCGTTGGTTGATTATACTATAATCCAGTGAGTCGGTGATTCAGCCGTGATTGGAGCATAGGGCGTTTTCAAAGTCAGTAATCAGCCGGCGCGGTTGAATCAGCCCGAACATGAGAGAAAGCTAGATCGGCGCGGTTGCATATACCTGGATTTATAGTTTCCGAGTGATCCGCTGGGGGGACGCTGGGTGATTAATGGGAGACACTGGGGGGACGCTGGGGCCATTTTCACCCAGCGTTTCCCAGCGTTTGTAGCTAAGAGAATTTTTTTCTCGCGCAGGGGAACATGGTTGATAAGGTAGAATTTATGGATAGTCTGTCGCGGAAGTTGTTCATAATGCGTACATTGTAGCGCATTGAAGGTATATTTATATAGTAGAAGGGAAACTCAGGCAGACTTCACAAAGGTCCTGGATTGGAGCACACAATGAGTTCGGATAACGAGGAAGGCCAGGAGCAGTCGGGGAAACGGGACGCGGACGGGCGGGTTGGAGTGGGCATGGCTCTAAGCTCGGGGATGGGTACAGGCATAGGCATTGTCGTAGGCGCCGTCATAGGGTCTATCACTGGCAACGTTGCGATGGGTGTCGCAATGGGCATTGTGTTCGGGGCCGGTATTGGCGTGGCGGTCGGAGTCGTCATCAGCGAGGGCAAGCGATAAGTTGACCCTTTGCGACCTTGAATCTAGAATATAGTCAGTTTCCGAGATTTATACGGAGCAGAAGGGAATGAGAATGCCTATATATGAATACGTTTGCAATACTTGCAGCCACAGGTTCGACAAGCTGCGACCGATAAGCCGAATGGACGACGACGCGCCCTGCCCGATATGCGAGAGCGACTCAGAGCGCAAGTTGTCGGTGTTCGCCGCGTTCACGTCCGGTGACGGCGGGAGCGTCGGTTCAGTGGCGGGCATGGGCGGCTGTGGCGGCTGCGGACCGGGCGGCTGCGCCTGTTCCATGGGTGTGTAATCCATGACCACTGTTCAGATTCTGCTGACCCTGCACATCCTGACCGCGCTCGTCGCGGTTGGGGCCACTGTGTCCTACTTCTTCTGGCTCCGCCGCGCCGTACTGGTCCCGGAGTCCAGATCGTTCACGCTCGAAACCATCAGGCTGCTGGAGCAGCGCATGGTGGCGCCATCATACGTCATCGTACTTCTGACCGGCCTGGGGCTGATAGATCGCGCGTCGTGGGGCTGGTCCACACCCTGGCTCGAGCTTTCGATTCTTCTCTTTATCGTACTGATGGGCCTGGTCGGAGTCCACGCTCGCGTCATCAAACGACAGATAGCGCTGGCCTCTGACGGATCATCAGATTCCGCCGAATACGATGCCGCCCACACGCGGGGCCGGGTACTCATGGCCGCGAAGGTGGTTGTGATTATCGCGCTGGTTTACCTGATGGTGTTCAAGCCTGTCCTGTGGGGATAACATTCATTGGTGGTCAGCCGACTCTTTGACCAACCTTGCCTTATCACAGACTACGAAGCGTTGGAGATTATCGCTATGACGACGCAGACATTGACCCGAACCCATGTGGAGCGGTCGGCAGAGATACCGCCCATTGTTCTCAGGCTTAGTCCGGTTATAGAGCTGACCGAGGCCCAGTTCGTCGTCTTCTGCGAATTGAACGACGACATCCGAATAGAGCGAACAGCCGGGGGAGAGTTGGAGATAATGCCGCCCGCAGGTCTATATAGCGGAGCTCAAAACGCTGACATCACTACCCAGCTTAGGGTTTGGGCCCGACGTGACGGCACCGGAATCGCTTTCGACTCGTCCACAGGATTCACTCTGCCGAACGGAGCGATGCGCGCCCCTGACGCGGCATGGATTCCCAAGTTGCGCCTGGCCGAATTGACTACTGATGACAAGAGAGGTTTCGGACATATCTGCCCGGACTTCGTTGTGGAACTCAGATCGAGAAGCGACAGACTTAGCAAACTCAGGGCCAAGATGGATGAGTACATGGAGAACGGGTCGCGGCTGGGCTGGCTGATTGAGCCGCAGAACAGGCGCGTTTATGTCTATCGCATGGACTCTGAAGTAGAGATTTTGGAGAATCCCAACACTGTCGCGGCTGACCCCGAATTAGACGGGTTCACACTGGAACTGGAAGACATTTGGGGCCAGCCATTCTAGCTCCAGTCGAGAGCGCAGGCGGGCTTCAAGCATATTCTCGTGGGAGAATTTATCCATTGACACTCACCACAAGCCAAGAAGCCCCGCCCGGCGCGAGCAAGGCGCCGGAACAAACGCTG
Source organism: Dehalococcoidia bacterium (assembly GCA_965197685.1). GTDB lineage: Bacteria > Chloroflexota > Dehalococcoidia > Lucifugimonadales > UBA1123 > VXRN01. The sequence goes on along the minus strand of CBDANP010000004.1, from coordinate 81,667 downwards.
CCTCGCGTGGCGCATGAGATTCAACCCATCGTTCTAAAGCTCGGTCCGCTCGCCGAACTGAGCGAGAAGCAGTTCGGCAATCTTTGCGGACTGAATAGCGAACTGCGCATAGAACGGAATGCAAACGGGGAGTTGGAAATCATGCCTCCGGTTTACAGTGATACCGGCAGCAAGGAACTGGACATAGCTGCCCAGTTGCGAAGTTGGACCCGGCGTGACGGCAGCAGCGTGGCCTTCGGTCCAAGCGCCGGTTTCACTCTGCCCAACGGAGCGGTGCGCTCCCCCGACGCTTCCTGGATTCTCAAGTTTCGCCTGGCCGGATTAACCCCCGACCAAAGAAGTGGCTTCGCCCGCATCTGCCCGGACTTCGTGATCGAACTGCGTTCAAATACCGACAGCCCGCAAAGGCTTCAGAACAAAATGGATGAGTACATGGAGAACGGGTCGCGGCTGGGCTGGCTGATTGAGCCGCAGAACAGGCGCGTGTACGTCTATCGCACGGACTCTGACGTAGAGATTCTGGAGAATCCCGACACTGTCGCGGCTGACCCAGAATTAGACGGGTTCATACTGGAACTGGAAGACATCTGGGGACAGCCGTTTTAGCACAGCGGGCGGCAATGACTAAATTTAAGGTATAGCGCGCCCAATACCCTGCTCGACCGCCCGGTCATATACGACCTTGGCGGAAGCCACGTCCCACAGGGCCATTCCGAGCGACTTGAACAGCGTCACATCCTTGGGGGTGTTTCGGCCCGGGGCCTGGCCGCTGACCACCTGCCACAACTCCTGTGTTCGTTCCCAGATAAGCAGGCCGCGCGACGCCGGCATCATCAACTCGCCCGACTCGATGCGTGTCTGATCTCTATGGTCAACCACTATGAGGTCGGCCCTGGTAACCGCCGCGTAGTCCAGTTCGCTCACGTAAGGGTCGGCCCCGCCCACCGCGACTATGTGCATACCGGGTTCCAGCCACTCGCCATACAGCACGGGCGTCCGTGAACTGGTGATTGTTATCAGTATGTCGGCCTCGTCCACGGCGTCACGCGCGGACTCCACCGGAATTACACCGAGTCCCAGCTTCTCCGACATTTCCAGCGCATACGCGCTCCGCCGCCCGACGTTGGGGCTATACACTTTCACCTGCCCCAGGCCGCGTATATTGCTCACGGCCTCGAGCTGCGTCCGAGCCTGGAATCCACTGCCAATCACGCCCACGCTCGACGCTTCCGGCCTTGCCATGAATTTGGTCGCCACCCCTGTCGCCGCGCCCGTGCGAAGCTGTCCCAGCCGGTTGGCTTCTATAATCGCGAGCAGCGCGCCGGTGTGGCTGTCGGAGAGAAACACGAAGAAGTTGTAAACGCCGCCTGCGTAGGTGTAGGTTTTGAATCCGAAGACGCCCCACTCGCCGTCCGAGGCCATCATTGTGTTGACGTGGGTATCCGGGCCTGCCGTCAGCCGCTGTCTGGACTGGTTAATGGCGCTGCCGTTCGCCTGGTGAAGCAGAGACGACTCCACAGCGTGCAGAGCCGCATCCATATCGAAGATTCGGTCAACGTCCCCTTCCGTGAGGTAGAGCGCCAACTGCTACTTTCTCACGGCAACGACATCCAGCCAATTTCGCGGTACGTGGTCTATGTTCATCTCCTCGAACGTCTGGTGAACGCCCTTCTGGAGCGAGTCGCTGGCCTGTTTCAAGGGTACGCCGGGCAGCGTGCCGGCTATGAAGTCCTCGAACGTGCTGATGTCCAGCCACCCTTCTATGGGAACGAGAACCGTGTCTTCTTCCAGGCGAATCACCTGAAATCCGTTTCGTTCGAGCAGTTCCCTGTACTGTTCTGCCGAGAGGTGCTTTCTGGACTCTACCTTCGCCGACCTCTGTGGCGAGAGCCCATGTTCCCTTCGGAGAACCCGCGCCGACTTGAACATCCACTTGCGGTAGAAGGTCATGGATTCGGGAACCTGGCCGCCTTCGTAGAACGAGGTGTTGAAAGCGAACTTGCCGCCGGGGTTGAGAGACTTGGATATTTCTCCGACAAGAGCGTCCTTGTCCGGTATGTAGTGGATCGCGTTGCAGAATATGATTGTGTCCGCCCTCTCCTTGAGAGAGTCCGATACCTGCTCTACCTGGCTCTGGACGAACTGGACCGCGTTATCCCTGTGAGACTTGAGGTCTTCCATGGCCTGCTTGAGAGCACTGGCCGAGTGGTCCATTGCGATGACCACAGAGTCCCTGGCTCCCCTGACCTGTTCGAGAATGAGCTTGGTAACGCCGCCGGTGCCGCAGGCCAGGTCAACTATCCGCTGACCGGAGCCGGGCTCGGCCATAGCGACCAACCGGGCATTCAGATTTTCGTAGAACGGGTTTTGGGAAAAGGTGGAGAAAGAGAAATCGCTGCCCGATGCGCCGGATGCCATGATACATCTCCTGATATGCGAAATATGCGAACTTCCCCGAGGGCCGGATATATAACAATGAGTAGCTGATGTTACGCACTTAGCTATGAATTCCTAAACGAGAATGAGCCAGCTCAGCTACGAAATCTCTCTCAACTGCGTAAGGTCAGTGAGTAGTATATCACACTTACACCCCAGTGATATTGTGTGATATTGCAAGGTATGGAGAGGGACGTTTGTCTGATACAATCGGACAGTCCTTACAAGTCAGTCGAGCGCAGGCAGGTAATATGGCTAAAGACATCAAGATACGCGGGTTCGAGTGGGAAGACCTTGAATCGGTAACCGATCTGTTCAACCGCGTCGGCGGAGCCGGGGGAACCGAGAAGGAATTGGACAGCGAACTTGTGAGCCAGAACCTGTCGCTGCCGTCCATATTTCCCGAAACCAACCTGCGCCTCGCGGTGAACGGCGTGGACATGATCGGATATCACCTGCTCTCTCCCGAACCGCTCATCGGAAGGGCGGTGGTCGCGGGAGGAGCGCTTCCCGAATTCCGCGACAGTGGGATACTCCCTCGCCTGCTGCGCGACTCGATCAGCCGCGCAGGAACTACCGGGGCGCACCTGCTCCATATTCAGACCGCCCTGAACGCGCACGACGACCGGCGTCTTCTCGAGTCCGAGGGGTTCGAGAAGATCAAGGAGTTCTGGCAGATGCGGTGGGAGGGAGCGGAACTCCCCCCGCTGCGACTCAGGCCCGGCTTTCGGCTGAAGTCCTTCGAGCCGGACAAAGACGAGGCCATGCTTACCGAACTGCAAAACACGGCCTTCGGGGAAAACTGGGGCTTCTGCCCCAACAGCGTCGAGCAGATAGCGGCGCGAGTGCGCGTCAAGAACAGCCCGCCGGAGGGAATCATATTCATCATGGACGGCGATAAGCCCGCGGCGTACAACTGGACGCATCGAAACGAGAACGCGCACGGACACGTCGGATTCGTTTCGATGACCGGCGTGCATCCGTCCTATCGGGGCAGCGGGCTTGGCACGGCGGTCGTTGTCAGCGGAATGGATCACCTCGTATCCAGGGGCGTGGATGCCGTGGAACTTGAAGTTGACGCCGAGAACACGCCGGCCAGGGAACTGTACCTGAAGCTGGGATACCGCAAGGTTCATCACAGCGTCTGGTATGAACTGAAACTCGATCAGCATTCGCGTTAGCGCAGCCCACACAGATTTGGAGATAACTCATGTCCTTCAGCTTTGTTCAGATGTCGGATCCCCAGTTCGGTATGTTCGCTTCCGTAAGCAGTTACACCGAGGAAGAGATAGAGGAACGCAGGCTGCGGGGCATAATGATGCGCAAAGCTCCCGGGCCGATAAGCGGGTTCGCGGACGAAACGCGCCTGTACACAAAGGCCATCGAAAGCGCGAACACGCTGAAGCCCGATTTCGTGGTGGTCTGCGGAGACATGGTTCACCATACGGGCGACGACTCGGAGATAGCCGAACTGTTCCGTATTACCAAGAATCTGGACGAAGGCATTCCTGTTCACTGGGTGTCCGGAAACCACGATGTCGGCGAGTCGCCGACCGCCGACTCCATAGCTCTCTACCGGGAAAAGTTCGGAGCCGACAATTACTCATTCGATCACTCCGACAGCCACTTCACCATCATTAACAGTTCCGTCGCGTCAGATCCGTCCAATGTCCGGCAAGAATGGGACAGAATAGTTCAGTTCCTCGGCGACGACCTGAGCGCCGCCAGGCGCGCCGGCGTTCAACATCTGGTTCTTCTCGTGCATCACCCTCTGTTCATCGAGCGAGCCGACGAGGACGAAGACTACTTCACCATCCCTCCAGAGCGGCGCAACGTGATATTGGACATCCTCAGGGACAACGACGCCTCAGCCGTATTCGCGGGCCATATGCACAGGAACAACTACACCCGCGACGGGAACATTCACATGATAACCACCGGCGCTGTCGGATACCCGCTCGGTAACGACCCTTCCGGAATCAGGCTGGTCACGATGGACGAATCATCCATAAAGCACCGCTACTACCCGCTGGACGATCCGCCGGACACCCCTTAAGACCAATATATTCGGTATAAAGGTGCGCGCCCGGTCGTCGAGATCCTGAGCGGCGCCAGCGTTCACTCAGTCCGCACACTTACAAGCTGTCTTCAACACCTCTTATAATCAAGTCCGACTGCTGCGGCCAATTGCGGGATACGCGCAGGGCAGCGCCAGGGGAAAAGCGTTCGGACGCAAGTGAAGAGAAGGAATTATGAACAGCGACAATAAAGTCCAGTGGGTTTACGCATCGGAAGACAACCAGCAGCTCGAGGAACGCTACGACGAGTGGGCGCAGGACTATGACGATAACCTGGAGTCCGATTTCGGGTACGTCATGCCGCGAATGGCGGCGGAGACTTTCGAGAGATTCGTTCCCAAGGAGGCGAGAGTTCTTGACGCGGGCGCAGGCACAGGACTGGTCGGCGTCGAGTTGCATCGGCTGGGCTACACAGACCTTGAGGCGATGGATATGTCGCGCGGTATGCTAGATGAGGCGAGCCGCAAGCGAGTGTACGGCGGCCTGCATCAGATGGTCATGGGCGAGCCTCTTGACCTGAACACGGACAGCTACGACGCCGCTATCTGCGTCGGCGTGCTGACTCTGGGCCACGCGCCCGCGCATTCGCTTGACGAACTTGCGCGCGTCGTCAGACCGGGAGGATGCGTCGTCTTTACCCTGCGTCCCGATATATATGAACGCAACGGGTTTCGGGATAAGCAGCAGCAGCTGGAATCCGAAGGAGCGTGGGAGTTAGTGGAAGTGACCGAAGAGTTCAAGGGTATGCCAAAAGGCGAACCGGATGTGTACTTCCAGGTTTGGACGTACCGGGTCAGACCACGTTGACAGATTCAGATGAAAACGCGTCGGGAGAAAAAGAAAATGGATCACGAACAGTTCATGAGGGTAGCGCTGGAAGAGGCGCAGAAGGCCGCCGACGAGGGAAACGTCGGCGTGGGCTCAGTGATAGTCCGGGATGGAGAGGTGGTGGCGCGGGGCCGCAATTTGGTCCCGACGACCCACGACCCCACAGCCCATGCCGAGACGGTCGCGCTGAGAGCCGCCTCCGAGATTCTAGGCGCCGAAGACATGACCGGATACAGCCTCTACACTACGTTCGAGCCGTGCCCCATGTGTTGCGGCGCACTGATGAACGCGAACATTAGCTCAGTCATCCTCGGTGGCAGACCGGATTCGGACCAGACGCGCTGGGGCAGCTACACGATGGAAAGTCTCCTGGAAATGTCCGGCTGGACCGAAAGGATAGAAGTCGTTACCGGAATACTGGTTGCGGAGTGTATGAGCATACGGCGACCATAAGAGGGTGTGTCCGAAGCGCGTCATCAAGCCGTCAACCCGCGAACCATCAGAGAATCAAGCAACTCATTCCAGGGCCGACAACTTGAGCGCCGATAGGCCCTTATAGATAGTCTTGCCGCGGGTCGTTTCATACAGTAGGACGAGTTTTGCAATCCGCGCTCGTGTGTTCAGCTTGGGTAGGTCTGCTTGATTCCCATACAGACCCCAGCGTTGCCCTTACTCCTGCGCTCTCATACAATAGGGGCGATCCGCAATCCGTACTCGAATGGAGGTCGAACTTCAATGACTCAGCAGGAATACAGGAAAATCATACCGGACCCGACACCGGAGACGGCGTACTTCTGGAAGAAGTGCAAGGAACACGAGCTATGGATACAGCGATGTATCGAGTGCTCGAAGGCGTTCTTCTATCCCAGGCTGCACTGCCCTGCGTGCAGGTCCGACAAGGTGGAGTGGTTCCAGGCGTCGGGCAATGGGACGCTGTACAGCTATATGATAAATTACAGGCCCGCGCCCGGATTCGAGGCGGACGCTCCCTACGCCATAGCGATCATCCAGTTGGAGGAAGGCCCGCGCATGATGGGCAATATCCACGGAATAGAGAACACGCCGGAGAATCTTGTGCTTGATATGCCGCTCAAGGTCGTCTTCGTGGACGCCAACGACGAGACCGCCATTCCGAACTGGGAACCGGCGTAACCGCTGTCGGCCTGCCGCGAGACCATTCAATCCCCACCAATTTCCAGGAGAAACAACAAAATGTCACTGCGATACAAGACGGCCATAGTCGGAGCGTCGGAGACAACCCAGCTTGGCGTCATACCCGATATGTCCGAGACCCAGCTTCACATAGACGCGGCGATGAACGCCATGGCGGACGCGGGCATAGACGCGAGCCAGATAGACGGCATCTCCGCCACTATGAACCCGGCGATAATCGCTCACTACATGGGCATCGTTCCCAAGTGGGTGGACAACACGCAGGTCGGGGGAACGTCGTTCCTGATACACATGAGGCACGCGGCGGCGGCCATAGCGTCCGGCCTGGCTACGACAATTCTCTGCACGATGGGCCAGAGTGGGCGCAGCCGCGTCGGAGTGGGCGGAATGCGAATCGGGACCGCCGGCCAAGCCTCAGGCCCCAGGTACGACAACTCGTATCCCGGACAGTTCGAGTCCATATACGGCGTGCTAGGCCCGACAACGCAGTTCGGCCTCGGCGTGCTGAGATACATGAAAGATACGGACACGACTATTGAGCAGGTGGCCTCGGTCGCGGTCGCGCAGCGCAGATGGTCGGAAAAGGTGCCGCGCGCGATGTTCCGACAGCTTGTTACTGTCGAGGACGTGCTGAACAGCCGGATGATCTGCTATCCGTATCGCCTGTTCATGTGCTGCCCGGTTACGGACGGCGGCGGTGCGTTCATTCTGACCAGCGCGGACAGGGTGGAAGATTACCCGACAAAGCCGGTCTATATCCTGGGAACAGGCGAGTCGGTGGAGACGCCCGCCGTCAGCCAGATGTACGACATGACCAGTTCGGCGGCGTTCAAGACTTCCAGCGCGAAGGCGTTCGACGAGGCGCAAGTGTCGCACGACGATATTGACCACATACAGATATATGACGCCTTCGCGCACCTGCCCATATACGGTCTGGAAGACCTGGGATTCGTGGGGCGAGGCGAGGCGGGGGCCTTCATAGAAGAGGGCAACACGTCGCCCGGCGGCAAGCTCCCGCTGAACACGAACGGCGGCGGCCTGTCATATACTCACACCGGAATGTACGGAATGTTCGCCATGCAGGAGTCGGTGCGCCAAGTTCGAGGCGAGGCCGCGCACCAGGTGGAGGGTGTCAAGACGTCGTTCTGCCAGGGCGTGGGCGGTATGTTCATGGCCGCGGGCAGTCTGATATTCACGAACGAACCGCCGCATAATTAGGAATCAGGGCAGGGAGGCTTCAATGCGTAAGCAGACGATTCAGTACTCAACGCCACTTGACGCGCTCATCGCCATCACGAAGAGGTTGGGCCTGAAAGAGAGCAAGTACCACATTGAATCCGAGGAGTTCTATCACAGGTATCAAATGGGAGAGATGGGGGACGCCGCCGACTTTATGGAGTGGGCGAGAGACTATCGGGATTACTTGAATCTTAGACAAGAGATCACGGATCAACTTCGGGATGTTGCATAAAGCGCTCTCGGATTACATGGAACTGGTCGAGAGACTTGTTCTCCGATTTCCTGACTTGTATGTTGATTACTATCTCCATGAGGTGATTTCGTATGAACGGGTCAACATTCGTTTCAGGATGAGGACAACCGCATGATCTTCCGTTATGACAGTACACCTCACCATCCCAATATCTGGAGTTTTCCACATCATAAGCATTTACCAGACACCGTGGTTCTATCTGCCAAGCCTGACATAGAACAGGTCGTAGAGGAAACTGTAATAGCATTACACCATTGAATCGGGAGGCGACCGCTAATTGACGGACATACTCTGCTACGAAGACAGCTACCTCAGCGAGTTCGACGCGACGGTGACCGCGCTTGCGGGCAAGGGTGTCGTTCTGGACCACACTGCGTTCTATCCTGGAGGCGGTGGACAGCCGCCCGACAGCGGTGTCCTGAATGCGGACGACGTCGAATACCGCGTGAAGCGGGTCGCGCGGGACAGGGGCGCGTATGTCCATGAGATAGAGGGCGGCGATATGCCCGGCGTCGGAACGCGGGTTCATGGGACTCTGGACTGGGAACGCCGCTACCAACTGATGCGGACGCACACCGCGCTTCACATACTTTGCGGGGTGGTGTGGCGAGACTATGGCGCGCAGGTTACGGGGGGCAATATGACCCCGCTGCGCGCGCGGATGGACTTCGAGCTTGAGAGTATGTCCGTCGACTTCGCAGATCGGGTGCAGGAGCTTATCAACGCTGAGGTCGCGGCGGCGCGCGAGGTACACGTCTCAGTCCTGCCGCGCGAGAAGGCATTCCGGATCCCAGACCTGATACGCACCAAGATAAACCTGCTTCCGCCGCAAATAACAGAGGTGCGAATTGTTGACATCGAGGGTCTCGACCTCCAGGCGGACGGCGGAACCCACGTCGCCAACACCAGCGAAGTGGGCCGCATCCGGGTCACGGGCCGCGAGTCCAAGGGCCGCATCAACAAGCGCCTGAGAATAGAGGTGGACGGCTGACCTCGACCGCCCGCAAATATGACCACACAGCCCAATACAGAGAACGGCCAATTTTTCCAAAGGAGATAGAGATGACCAAAGTCCTGCTGACCGGAGCCGCCGGATACATAGCGGATCAGCTTCTGCCCACGTTCAAGGAACGCTACGAGACTGTTCTGGTGGACGTGAACGATACCAACCGCAGGGGCGAGAAGGTGGAAGGCGTAGTCATACAGGATCTGATTGACCCGGACCGCGCCTCCTACTCCGCGCTGTTCGAGGGGATGGACGCGGTTGTCCACCTGGGCTACAAGCGGCGGTCTGGAAATCCGCTCGACCACTTCTTCGACGAGAAAGAGAACGTGGAGATGGCCTACAACGTCTTCAGAAGCGCGTATGACGCGGGCGCGTCCAGGGTGGTCATGGCAAGCTCCAACCACGCCGCCGACTGGTACGAGCATAACCTGATACACGCGCGCAAGATGGAGTCGCTCGATCCCTACCGACTGCCCCTGTCCGACAATTTCTACGGCTGGGCGAAAGCGACCTATGAGCACATGGGCTTCCTGTTCGCCTGCGGAGCGATGGACTTTCAGACGGCGGGCGGCGGGCAGGACCACACAGGGTCGTCGCAGGCCCAGCAGAGAAAGCTGGAAGTGGTGATGGTGCGCATAGGCGCGCCGCGCGACCTAGATCTTGCGACCTACGAGGGCGACCCCGCCAACTACAAGCGCGACCTCGGCGCGTACATAAGCCCGCGCGACCTCACGCAGCTTTTCACGCGCTCCATCGAGACGCCGAATATCGAAAACGAGCACGGCATCCCCTGGCAGGTAGTGTACGGCATCAGCAACAACACCCGCGCGTTCTGGTCGCTGTCCAACGCCCGTGAGACGTTGGGCTACGCGCCGGAGGACGACTCCGAAGTCAAGTACGCGGACGACGTTCGGGGTTTTTTGTCCGGCCCGGGAGCGAGCGGCGGTATCGGCAGGGTCGGTCTGGACTGAATTTAAGAGCGATATTAGTCGAGAATTCATCTTTTATTCGCGATTTTGGCAAAATCGCCTTGACAGCAGTGAATATGGTGTTATAGGATTTGCATCTGCACCTAATAAATGCACCTTAACAACTGGATAGTGGAAAGAACCAAAACCCAAAAAACAAATCCGTAGAGTTTGATCCTGGCTCAGGACGAACGCTGGCGGTGCGCCTAATGCATGCAAGTCGAACGGGCGAAGGGCTTCGGCCCCTAGCTAGTGGCAGACGGCTGAGTAACACGTAAGTGATATGCCCCGGAGAGGGGGATAAGCCGGAGAAATCCGGTCTAATACCCCGTACGCTCCCTTTATTACGGTAAAGAGAGGAAAAGTTCCGGCGCTCTGGGAGTAGCTTGCGGCCTATCAGGTAGTTGGTGGGGTAAAAGCCTACCAAGCCGAAGACGGGTAACCGGTGTGAGAGCACGATCGGTCAGAGGGGGACTGAGACACGGCCCCCACTCCTACGGGAGGCAGCAGCAGGGAATCTTGCGCAATGGGCGAAAGCCTGACGCAGCGACACCGCGTGGGGGATGAAGGCTTTCGAGTTGTAAACCCCTTTTCTCGGGGATGAGTAAGGACAGTACCCGGGGAATAAGGTTCGGCTAACTACGTGCCAGCAGCCGCGGTAATACGTAGGAACCGAGCGTTGTCCGGATTTACTGGGCGTAAAGTGCGCGTAGGCGGTCCGCTAAGTCTCATGTGAAATCTCCCGGCTCAACTGGGAGGGGTCATGGGATACTGGCAGACTGGAGTGCAGTAGAGGAGAGTGGAATTCCCGGAGTAGTGGTGGAATGCGTAGATACCGGGAGGAACACCAGAGGCGAAGGCGACTCTCTGGGCTGTAACTGACGCTGAGGCGCGAAAGCGTGGGTAGCAAACCGGATTAGATACCCGGGTAGTCCACGCCCTAAACGATGGATACTAGGCATGGGGGGTATCGACCCCCTCCGTGCCGCAGCTAACGCAATAAGTATCCCGCCTGAGGAGTACGGCCGCAAGGCTAAAACTCAAAGGAATTGACGGGGACCCGCACAAGCAGCGGATCGTGTGGTTTAATTCGATGATAAGCGAAGAACCTTACCAGGGCTTGAAATGCATCTGACCGGCTGTGAAAGCAGCCTTTCCTTCGGGACAGTTGCACAGATGTTGCATGGCTGTCGTCAGCTCGTGTCGTGAGATGTTGGGTTAAGTCCCGCAACGAGCGCAACCCCTGTCGCTAGTTAGGATGTCTAGCGAGACTGCCCCCACTGGGGTGAGGAAGGTGGGGTCGAGGTCAAGTCATCATGGCTCTTACGTCCTGGGCTACACACACGATACAATGGTCGGGACAGCCGGTTGCGAAGGCGCGAGCCGGAGCTAATCCCATAAACCCGGCCCCAGTTGGAATTGCAGGCTGAAACCCGCCTGCATGAACGCGGAGTTGCTAGTAACCGCAGGTCAGCACACTGCGGTGAATACGTTCTCGGGTCTTGTACACACCGCCCGTCAAGTCATGGAAGTCGGTAACACTTGAAGTCGCTGGGCTAACCCGTAAGGGAGGCAGGCGCCGAGGGTGGGACTGGTGACTGGGACTAAGTCGTAACAAGGTAGCTGTACCGGAAGGTGCGGCTGGATCACCTCCTTTCTAGGGAGACAGGAATCGCCAAAGGTCTAACAACCGACGGCGTGACCAGGTCGTTCGGCGGGTGAGTGGAACAGAGGAATAGGGTCGAGCAGGATTCGGCGTCAGGCGAAAGCCCAGCGCACAGAAGGAGCTCCCCAAAGCCAAAATCCGCTCCCTAAGAAAGCCCGTCGTAATTTACACACATAGAAACCTACGGTGAGGTTCTTTCCACTATCCAGTCGTTAAGGTGTTTTCTTGTAATCGGCATCCGGGTTCAGACAGCTTACTCCTAATCCGCGTCTGAAAACCCAATCCCTCTCAACGTGGGGCTGTAGCTCAGTCCGGGAGAGCGCCTCCTTTGCACGGAGGAAGTCAGGGGTTCGAATCCCCTCAGCTCCACCAGATTATACAAATCAAGTCCTTTTATGATAAGGTTCACGCTGACATAATCAGCATCCCAGATTACTAGAGGACAAGCGCCATGTTGAGATTCGTAGAGGAAATCCTCCTCCTCCTGCTCCACGACGAGGATGGAAGATTCATTAGTGTGCCTAGCTGGTCATTGGACTATGCCATCGCAGGCGGCGTGCTAATGGAACTGGCGATGGAAAACCGTATAGACACCGACCTCGAGAACCTGGTTCTGATAGATTCCACTCCGGTCGGCGATAACCTTCTCGACTCCACGCTGGCCGAAATTGCGGCGGTGAATGAGAACCGCGACACCCGTTTCTGGGTCGAACACACCGCGAGACGTTCCCACAATATCCAGGAAGAGGCCCTCACACGACTTGTCAACCACGGCATCCTCGAACGCGAGGACGACCGCTTCCTCTGGGTCTTCAAATCCAGGCGCTACCCGATTATAGATGGCGCCGCTGAGCGCGAAGTGAAACTGCGAATAATGGGTGTACTCTTCAGCGACGATATACCCTCTCCCCGCGACGTAATGATCATCTGTCTTGCCGACGCCTGCGACATTTTCAGCCGCCTGCTGTCCAGACAGGAACTCAACAGGGCAACCCCCCGAATCGCGCAGGTGAGCAGGCTGGACCTCATCGGTCAGGCCATGTCCCAGGCCATCTACGACATCCAGGTGTCCGTCGCCGCCTCCGCCCACGGGCATATGGTGTAGCACTCCGCCGAGCCTTATTTCCCCTCCGGATTTGGCTCTCCCCGATCCCTTCCCGCTCGGCGCGGGGGTTCCCGACAGCTTCCTCAAATACGCACACTCTCTGCAAGCATGAGATTGGCAGGCTTGGAATCTTCGACGCTCTGTATTATCATCTCTGCGAATCCACTGGCCCCGCGCCATCCGCGAGGCTTCGTCCACGACTTTACAAGCATGGAGAAGAGATATGGTAAAGCAGGGTGCGATACCCGACGACCTGACAAAACCCTTCTGGGAGGCCGCCAGCGACGGACGGCTTGTTATCCAGAACTGTACCGAATGCGACCGGCTTCAGAATCCGCCCCTGCCCGCCTGCGCCCAGTGCGGATCGGCAGACGGCCTCGAATGGAAGCAGATGAGCGGGCGCGGCACGATATACAACTACTGTGTCGTGTACGACTGCCCGATTGGGCTGCTCCAGAAAGACCAGCCCTTTAACCTTGCGGTTATCATGCTGGAAGACGACCCGGGCATACAGATGTACTCTCACCTGCCCGGAATCCCGGTTGACGACGTTCCGGTAGGCTCGGTGGTGGAGGTGATATTCGAGGAGACCGCCAACGGACAGGTCGTCCCTGAGTGGCAGGTAGTCACCTGATAGCGGAACCCGTACCCTGCCCATCCTGAAAATCACGCAAATCTTGATTCAGACAATAACAAGGGAGCGAGCCATGACAACGATAGATGCGCCGGAGTCCATGTACAGGTCCACCGAGGGGCTGGGAGTTTGGGAACACCGCGGAAAGGTGGCCGCCGTCGGCGTCGGACACTCGCCGACATCCCGCCGCTGGGACGGCAGACCGGAGACCACCGTCGGCGCCGACAGCATCCTGTCCATGAGAAACGCGATGGAAGATGCGGGCGTCTCTCCCGACCAGGTTGACGGCCTCGTCATAGTTCCGGTTACAACCACCGGAGCGCACTGGCCGGAGGACGTTCCCCTGCCAATGGACGTAGTGAACTCATTCAATACCACCGACGACCCACTGGACGGAGTTGGCCAGCTCAGCGTCGAGTGGCTCCTGAAAAATATGCCCGAACTCACCAACGTCAAGTTCGGCATGAACGCGCCCGGCTGTATGTCCGCCGCCATAGTCGTTGCCGCCCAGGCCATAGGCGACGGCCTCGCCAATACTTGTCTGGTGCTCAAGGGCTGGCACAACCTGGAAGGCCGCTACAACCACGGTGGCCTGAGCGCGGCAGAAGCCGTCCCCGGCACAGTCGCCATCGGTCCGGGGCGCACCCTGTGGGGCCCGCCCGGATGCTACGGAACCGCCTTGCAGTTCGCCGAATACTGCCGCAAGTATGGCAAGAACCACGACATGATGGCCCCATTCATGGAGAACTCACGGCGAAACGGCCTGATGTTTCCCGAAGGCTACTGGTACCAGCACAGGCCCGAGGAACTCCCCCCCGAAGACTACCTATCCTCGCGCTGGATAGCCAAGCCCGCCAACCTGTTCGACAACGACATTCCCATCATGTGCTCCGCGGCCTACCTCTTCACAACCGCCCAGCGCGCCCAGGACATGAAACAGAAGCCCGTCTATATCCTCGGACACGCCTCCAGCAAGGGTACGCCCAGGAGTATCACGCCCACCCTCGCCGAAGTCGAGGCCGAAACCGCCAGCACCGGCAGAAAGATATACGAGGCTGCCGGAATTACGGCGGACGACCTCTCCTTCGAGAATATGTACGACGGCTTCACACAGTTCCACCAGTTCCATATAGAGGGGCTGGGCTACCGCGGCATGGGCTTCGGAGACGCTCTCGACTTCTACCAGACCGACATCAGCATCGAGGGACCGAACCCCATCCTGCCCAGCGGCGGCAACATAGGCAGTGGGCGCAGCCGCTTCTGGATGCACACCGACTCCATTCAGCAGTTGCAGGGACGTGCCGGGGCGCGGCAGGTCACCGGCGTGAAGCCCGAAGTCGCCGTGTCCGGCGGCCCGATGCCCTTGGGCGGCAACTTCACCGTCTGGAGCGCGACGCCGGACTAGCGCGCCTCTCGGCTATGGAGTTGAGTGAGCGTAAAAGATTTATCAGGTCGGAGGTAGCGGACGATGTTCTCATATCCGCGGTCATCGCCATAGCGCTGGTTGACATTGGGAGGTATCTGGTGATTACGGCAGGATGGTTCAAGAACCTTGTTGACAGAAACATAGCCGCCTATGAGGAGAAAATCCGCGCTGAGGGCCGCTCCGAGGTGCTTGGTGTACTCGATGAGGATGTGCGGAAAGACGCGGAACGCAAACTCGGCCGCAATGGCGATTCAGAAACTCGGAGCTGATCAGAGGGTCCATTACATTGGTATGAAAACGACTATTTTTTATTGCTTGTTGTGAGGGGCGCCAACCTACATGGGTGATTCCCGCGAAATCGGGAATCCAAGAGGCGCGGCAGAAATACATGGACACGGCGCTAGCGCGACGCCTGTCTTGACCACATATATAAACCATAAGGCGATAATGATCGGGAGAGAGCGCATGAGACGAAAATTCGCCGTAAGAGTGTGGAAGGAAGGCGATTTGCATATCGCCCAAGCTTTGGATATTGATGTCGCCAGCCAAGGGGAATCACATGAAGAGGCGCTTGCGAGTCTGCGCGAGGCGTTAGAGTTGTACTTTGAGCCGCCTTTTGCCACAGCCAACCGCCAGATACCCACAATTGAGGTGTTAGAGGTAGATATTGCCGCCGTCTATTAGGCCGCTGACCTATCGCGAGACTGCCCGTAAACTCAGGAACGCCGGATTTGCAATAGCCGGTCAAAAGGGTAGTCATGTAAAGTTCTACAAGGAAACCGACGCTGGTACACGAACAGCAATAGTTCCACGTCATAGAGAGTTGGCAGTTGGAACTCTACGAAGTATCATGCGGCAGGCCAATTTGACTCCAGAAGAGTTTGAATCTCTGTGATTGGAGTATAGAAAAAGAGGAAATTGTTTCGTGATACTGATAAGTTTCGACATAGACGGCACCCTGGAAGTCGGCGACCCGCCCGGCGAACTGACCATGGACATGGTGAGAATCGCCCAGTCGAAGGGCATCATCATCGGCAGCTGCTCCGACCGGCCACCCAGCGCTCAGCGCAGAATCTGGGAAGACCACAATATCGAGCCGGACTTCGTTTGCGCCAAGCACAGGCTCGTCGAGGACGTCAAGACCAAGTTTGACGCCGAAGTTTACTGGCACATAGGCGACAGAGAAGACCTCGACAGGCAGATGGCGCTGCGCTGCGGCTTCGAATTCCTCTGGCCCCACGAAGCCGCCCTCAAGCCGTGGTTCACTCCATCGGACAGTTGACCTCGGCATCTTCCAAAAGTATCTGCTTGGATTTGAAAATCAATCCCCCGCTTAGGAATTTAGCTCTGTAAGTGAGACCTCATCATCTGCATGTGAGAAGTCGGAGGTTGAGTTATCACGGCTCCACCACATGAATCATAGGATGCCCATGTTATAATGAGTATATGCCACTGATGCAAGAATCAGGCTAACATCCGGGAGATATGCTCGTGCTACAAGACAAGGACATTCACATAGGGATGATAGTATCCCACCATAAGTTTGGAACTGGTGAGATTGTCGGTATGCCAGACGAAGGTGAGCATCTTCAAATTGATTTCCAATCTAAGCCCGGACATTTGATGACTCGCAGAATGGCAATTCGAGCACTCAACCAAGTTTTGGAAGATTGGACACAAATTCCAGAAGATGGGCTGGAAGCCAGTCTTCTGGAAAATCGTGGAGCAGTGTCCCTATGGATTGACGAAGCTCCCTTGCGTCTTGTGGCGGCCGCTCTTGTAGATATGGATAACAAAGCGCGAGCTACCCCTCTTAAGGATAAGCTTACTGCCAGTGTCATAGAACCTGCCCGCTGGAATCAATGGTGGAAAAAGGTCCGTCCCACGTTGATGAAATCCAAATATTTCAGATATAACGGTAAAACAGAAATAAGGCTTATAGCGAAACCTTCGGATATTCATTCTGTCAGACTGAATGAACTGACTATACCGCCCCCTGTTATCTCCGCTGGGAAATCTTCTCCCAAGAAAACTACCACCCCAGCAATGCGACTTGCTGAGTGGGTGATATGGATTCACTCCGACGAAGCAGGTGATATGCCTAAGCTATCACCCCCTGACACACTCCGACCGATTCTCCGGCAACTACCCCTGACGCTCGTACCGACAGCCATTGAACGACTCGCGTTGGGGATTGAGCAAAACATTCTCGCCTCAAACCGACCTGCTACATCATCAAGTCGAGCTTGGCTGAACTCTCTTGCTTCAGTTCTTCAGCGGTGGCTTGAATTGCCGGATCCCCCGCCCATTCCCCTCTCTAGGCTTGTCAACCTCACAACACGTGTTCTTGGCGTTTTAGATCAAGGAGAGTATAAAAACCTTGTAAACTGGATGACTGATTACACATCCCAAAACAGGGATAACACTAGCAAAATGGCTGACGCCCTACGCTCCACTTCAGTGGAAGCGTCTGATGAGACGGAGCGGTTGCTGACCCTGATACATACCAGACTAGATGAACCAACCGTAATTGACCTATGGCATCAGTTTCTCAATCCCAATCCGAGGCAAATTTCTGGTTCCATAGAACGGCGATGGTTAAAAATGCTCCACCCAGTGGAAAAGGCTGAAGTGATTTCATCACTGCTTACATCCGTTCAGAACGAGGATTCAGTGCAGGCTATAGGAGACTTGCTGAAGATTGAGTGGGGAACGCCCAGCGTGCGTGAACGTCAGCGAGGGCTTAGTCTGACTAGGGCTCGTGAACATAAATATCTGTTCAGGTCAATTATGCTGGCATGGCTGTTGCACGAGCAGTTGAGACCTTCTGCCGAAACAATACTCAAGGAAGAGATGCTTTCTAACCTAAGTAGCCCTGCGTCCGAAGATTCACTTATGGCAAAGTGGAAAAGCATGGCTCAATACCTATCTCAGAATGAAATTGAACAGATACGTTCAGATATGACTCATGAGTTGGACATTGCGCGTGACAGGCAGAAGAAAGCTGAATCAGAACTGGACAGGGCGAAGAGACAGGCTAGATACTTTCAAGGCGAACTCCAGAATGCAAGCAGGGTTGCGGTACTCGATATTACTCGAGACGCTCTTCTCATGCTTGGTGAGATTCTCCAACAACTGGTCGCTTCACCACATTCACCGTCACAAAAAATTGAAGACGCTAACGCCGGAGTCACTCTTGTGATCGGATCCCTCGGAGCCGAACCTTTTGGCAATGTAGGAGAAGTTACCTCGTTCAACTCTAAACTCCACACAACGGGTCAGCCCACATCGGAAAATGAGCCAGTAGAGATTATCGCCCCCGGACTAAAGTTCACTAGAGGCATGGACTCGCCACTGGTGATGATCCGGGCGCAAGTTCGCGTAAAGGATGGGGAATGAAGAAAGTAGTAGGAATAGATTTTGGCACAACTAACGTTCGCATCTGCGAATGGGATGTTGATAGTGATCAGCCCGCTTCAAGCTCTCTTTTAGGAAGTGGCGAGACTTCCTCTGTGATGCCAGCCGTGATAGCTTTTACCAGACTACCCGGTGGTGATGTGAGCTTCGAGATCGGTGAAGAAGCCGACACCGACGAGCGTGATGACGACCCCAATACCCGCGTTGTTATCAGAAACATCAAGAGATGGGCAGTAGGGAGCGACAGGTATGTTTCTCAGCATCTCGAATGGAGTCTCGGGCAGAAAGGTGAATCATGGCCTACATGGTGGGACCCCGAAAGCAGGACAGTTCGACTATGGAACAAGACCGTGCCGGTGGAGGAAGTCATCCGCCTAATCTTGAAGAAAGCAATATCCAGAGCCGATCTTGAAGGCACTGTTGCTGAATGGCGAGCCGGTTGCCCAGTGAATAGTGACCTCACCTATCGCAGATCCCTGATCTCCGCACTAACCGATTTAGGTTGTGCAGGGAAAGTACGGTGGATTACAGAGGAACCATTGTTGCTCCTTGCTCTTGGCATGGAGATAGGTTCTCTTGAAGATGGCTCCTACTTGGTATATGACTTGGGAGGAGGGTCTTTCGATTGCGCTATAGCTGAAATTAGCGACGGACAAATGACTGTTCTCTCGGAAGAAGGCATTCCGACATTGGGAGGAATGAATATAGACGACGCGCTCATAAAGAAACTGAACTATGATGGCCCGCTTCACCTGTTACGTGGTGCTAAAGAGCAATTATCCTCTAACACTGGAGCGCCGATGCCACTGCCTGGTAACCTCGCTCTTACTCAAGAAGACATAGTCAAGGTTTTGGAAAATGAGCGATTCGCGGAGAGAACGCTAACAGCAGTACTGGATGCGTACAAGAAAGCCAAACTCATGTGGAAGAGGGAACGTCATACGGGTGCTCCTCCAATAGGGGAAGGTCTTGAGGAAGGAAGTACCGCTGAATCGTACAAGTCGGTGTGGTCATTGAGTTATGAGGATATGGCCCAAGACATTGACCGAGTGATCGTGGTTGGTGGCCCCACACAGATGCCTTATTTCCGAAGCCAATTGGTCAATATCTTCGGAGATGAGAAGATATTGACAGCAGAGGATGTTGTTCGCACGGAGGGCAGAGCGAGCATAACTGACCCTGCATTGACGGCTATATCTCACGGTGCTTGTTACACGCACGACCAACAGTACGTTCCAGTGACTCTTGACCGCATTCCTGCCTCGATAACCCTGACCGTAACGGATGGCAATTCGACTTCGGAGGATAGATACGAGGCATTTCAGAAGTTGCCATTCAACAAACCCATGGCAGATCATCTAGGACAGTGGGGTAATTGATTAGCGGCATTCTCGTGGGATTGCGTCGGGCCGAGCATATTCTTATACTGCGGCTATGTGTACGGACAAAGACCTTTCTCCCTCTGAACGCGACGAACTGACGTCCGCGGTCAACCGGCTGCAAATGCAAGTTGCGCGGCAGATGGCGACGATCCGAGAGTTACAGAAGCAACTCGCCGAGGCTCAGCGAGCGGGAAAGCGCCAGGCCGCTCCGTTCTCCAAGGGCAAGCGAGCCGCAAAGCCCAGGCGGCCGGGCCGAAAGCCGGGAACAGGGTCATTCAGCTTCCGAAAGCCCCCCTCTGTCGATGAACTGACAGAACCGATCATTGACGTTTCGGTGTCGGCGGAGAGTTGCCCGGGATGCGGAGGCGCGCTCGAACACGAGGGAGTGGGCTATGCCTACATCACCGACATTCCCCCTATGCCCAAGCCCGAGGTGAAGGGATACAGAGTGCAGATATGCCGTTGCCGGTCCTGCGGCAAGAGGGTTCGTGGTAGTAATCGGGAAGTCGCCCCTGACCAGTATGGCGCGAGCGCTCACAGAATGGGCAAGCGCGTGATGTCGGCGGCCCATATACTGCATCACAGCGCGGGGGTCCCGGTGAGGAAGATTCCATCTATACTCAGGACTCTGACCGGGGTGAAGATAACCCAGAGCGCGATCACACAGGACGCTCTGCGCCGCGCAAAGGGAGAGGTGGGAGACGCCTACCGCAGTCTGCGCGGTTCAGTGCGCTCAAGTTCGTTCGTACACACCGACGACACGGGCTGGCGTGTGGGCGGAGAGCCTGCTTACCTGATGGCGTTCGAGACTGATGAGGCCAGCGTGTACCAGATACGCGCTCGCCACCGCAACGAGGAGGTCAGAGAGTTGATCCCCTCAGGCTATGGCGGAGTGATGGTGACGGACAGGGGCCGGAGCTATGACGCGCGTACTCTGTCCGGTGTCAGACAGCAGAAGTGCATGGCGCACGTCATACGTTCTATCGGTGAGGTGGTTCAGACCAAGGTGGGCAGAGGTCGCAGCTTCGGAAAGCGGTTGATCGAACTTCTGAGAGAGTCGATTGAGCTGCGGGAGTCGGAACGTCGCGGAGAGGCGGCGGACTTTGTGGGTGAGGCTGAGCGGTTGAAACGGGAGGTGTCCCGCCATCTGCGAGATCGTCAGATGCCGGACCCGGACAATCAGAGACTGCTGAACGAACTTGGTAGGCACAACGACCGCGGCAGCCTGCTGCGCTTTCTGGATGATCCGAGAATAGAGCCTACCAACAATCGGGCGGAACGGGCCTTGCGCGGGGCGGTGATAGCTCGGAAGGTGTCGCAGTGTTCGAAGACCGACGAAGGGGCTGAGGCGTACTCTGCGTTCACGAGCGTGATCAGGACTCTGGCGCGGAAGGTTGATGACGATACGCTGGTGGATGCGCTCTGCGATGTGTTCGGCGGCGCTCCTCTGCCGGCCCGTTCCCTCTGACTCTCTTCCGCCCACTCCGCAACCCGCTAATCAATTACACAGTGGGTTTCCCTAACCTCAGATGGAGAAATATCTTATTCCGTCTTGATCGAAAATTCGGACGGTGATCATGAATACGATTGGGGCCCGCAAGCGTTGAGAATGCCGAGAGAAGAATATCGCGGTCCCCATGCTGATAGTGCCAGACTCGTCGTGGACCGTCTAGGGCGTGTCTGGGTCGAGATTTATCCAATATCAATAAAGGATGACCTACAGAAGGTCACGGACAAGCATGATGTACGGAATCCTTTCAAGCCCACACCAAACCCGCCCGTTCGCATACTCCATAATCCCTTTTGGCAGACCGAAACACAACGGGTGAAGATAATCGCTCAGTATGAAGAGCAGCAAGAGTACGAGGATGCGAGAAGAGCTGTTCTCCACCACAACATAACCCACAACCCATTTGGACACCATGAACGCCCAGGCTGATCTCAATGTTTCGAAAGTGTTATTGGTGCCACTGCGATCAATCCATGATAATTTATAACTGCTTCAAGCCATACACAGGAGACCATCATGCCAGCCTACGTAATCGCCGACGTCGAAGTCACCGACCCCGACCTGTTCACCGAGTATCGCGGCCTCGTGGAGCCGATTGTGAACGCTTTCGGCGGTAGATACTTGGCGCGTGGCGGAGAGACCGTGCTTCTCGAAGGCGAGCGTTCCCCCAACCGCTCTGTGATAATAGAGTTCGACAGCATGGAACAGGCCATCGCGTAACGTGCCTCTGATGAGTACGCTCCGGCCAGGGATATGCGATTTTGCTCCGCCAACTCCCACGTCGTCATCGCTGACGGCGTGGGAGTCCGGCCTACGCCAGCCTGAATTAGGGAATCACTTGGCGCATATCGCCCAGCGCGACAACTAATTCCCCACGCGCCCTTTACCTACATCCATCCACATCCCAATATCCCGCAAAACCCCATTCAGACAACTTCAACAGAACTTATGAACTAATATGTGCTACAATGTCCAAAGACTACTGAGACAGCCAGTGTATATACCAACAGTGGATACGACACTATCATAAATCACAGACAGTACCTATTGGACAGGCGGAGCGAAATAGGGCAGAAGTGAGGCAATAGGGGGACAGAAGGGGTGCAGTTTTGGGGCAGGAGGGTGCAGGTTTGGTGTAGCTAATTCCATAAAACTGCACCCCGGATGTGGCCTGTTTCATAGCTAAATCAGGCCACGGGGGTGCAGAAATGACAGAAAGGGCAGGTTTTTCAAAACTTTTCCCGGCGAAGCCAGCCATTCATTATGAATATACGCAAATATGATACGATTCATATCAATCTGCAACTGGCCACTAACAACTAACAACCAGGAACCTCACAATGAACACCGTACGACTCGCTATCATAGGTTCCACCGGCGTCATAGGCCGCGTCCACATAGACGCCATCCGAAAACTCGACACCTGCCGACTCGTCGGAATCACCGCCCGCACACAACAGCCCCTCCGCCAGCAGGCGGCGGAGTTGGGCGTCACACCTTATCCGACCCTCGACGACGCGCTGTCCGACGCTAACGTTGACGCCATTGTCATAGCGACGCCCCACCGCTCCCACGCCGACATTACCGAACGCGCCGCGCGCGCTGGCAAGCACGTCTTGGTCGAAAAGCCGATGGCCGTCACCCCGTCCGAGGCCGACCGCATGATACGAGCGTGCCGCGACGCGGGCGTCAAGCTCGGAGTCCTGTTCAACAACCGCTTCCGTCCCGAAGCGCTCAAGATGCGCGAGCTTATAGAACAGGGAGCCATCGGCCAGATATACCGCGTCTCAATGGCTTCCGCCATGATACGCAGCCAGGACTACTACAATCGCCTCGACTGGCGCGGCAAGTGGCAGGCCGAGGGCGGCGGCGCGCTTCTCAACCAGGGCATACACGCTATTGACCTCATGCAGTGGCTCGGCGGGCTTCCCACCGGCGTCATGGGCATCGTGTCCACCCGAAAACACGATATAGAGGTCGAGGATTTCGCCACAGCCGCGCTCGCATACCAGGGCGGCGGACACGGCACTCTCCATTGCAGCACCGCCCAGGCGCCCAACCACCAGCGTCTCGAACTATGGGGCGAAAAGGGCGCGATAATCATGGACGACTGGACAGTTACCCTCCACCGCCTCGAAACCCCAGTGGACGACTTCATCAACCACGACACCTCCCCCACCTACGACAGCCCCGGCTCTGGCGCCGAAACCTTCGCTTTCGAGCCGGTGGGCGGCACACACGCGCCCGCTATTGACGACTTCGCAAGGGCGATAATCGAGGACAGAGAGCCAGCCGTCACCGGCGAGGACGGGCTGAGGTCGCAGGAAATCGTCGCCGCTGTCACCCTGTCGGGATGCAGAAACAAGCGAGTGGACATTCCGGTTGACCGCGACGAGTACGACGCTCTCCTGTCCGAACTGGTATCGGCCCGCCGCCTGCCCGCCGTGTCCGGCACGGCCTGATACTCTCTCAGACACCGTGCCACGCCACCTATGCGCCCATACTCACATATCCCAGACCGTCTGAGAGACATATACTCCGGCTGGTGGGTGCTGCTCGGCGTTACCCTGCTCGCGCTCATGTCCGGCGGCATTCTCTACCACGGTGCGGCGGTGTTCTTCAACCCCATCAAGCGCGACCTGAACCTGTCCAGCGCCAACACATCGCTCATATTCACCCTCTCCCGCGCTCAGTCCAGCCTCGGCGCGCCCCTGTACGGCTGTCTGGTGGACCGCATAGGCCCCAGGCCGCTTGTAGTCCTCGGCGCGATATTCACGTCGCTCGGCCTTGTGGTCGTAACGCTCACAGACAACTACACGCTCTTTATCATCGCCTACGTCATATTGGTTTCGGTTCCTACCAACTTCGGTTTCGGCCCGACCCTTATGACAGCGGCCAACGGCTGGTTCGTGCGAAGAAAGGCCATCGCCCTCACCATAATGCTGACAGGCATTGCCGCTGGCGGCGCGATCTTTGTGTACCCGCTCGGACTTGGCGTCGCCAGCATAGGGTGGCGTCCCACGCTGATATACTCAGCTATATTCGTGCTGGTATCCGGTCTGCTCCTCTCGCGCCTTGTCCGCACCCCGCCCGACCAGGTAGATGCGGTCGAGCAAATGTCCCCGCCCGCCCCGGATGCGCCGTCCGGCTCCGGCGTCCCCGGCGCATCCTACGACTTCTCCCTGTCCGAGGCGCTCAGAACCGGCGTGTTCTGGACTCTTCTCGCCGCCTCCACCCTCCGAGACCGGCCTGTCCATACACATCATCCCGATAATGGTCTGGCAGGGCGCGGAAGAGGAGTTCGCCGCCGCCCTCATCGGCGGCCTGGCGATGTTCGTTTACACTTACATTTACGTTCTCACCGATCTCAGGGAAGACTCGGTCAGGCTGGACGGCCCGCCCGTTCCCACGTTCGACACGATTGTGTTCCTGGACGCGCTCGGGCTGAGTATCCTGTTCGTGCCTATCGGGGCCTGTGCCGGCCTTTTGGTGCTGTTCATACTCAGCGTGCTATGGAAGATGTCCAGACAAACCTTCTTCAAGAGCGGCTCGCGCTGAAACGCGATAGCGCCCTGTTGGTGAGCATCCTTCCATGAATGCGCTCAGAAAAGTCCTGGTCTTCACCATAGCCGCCGTTGCCGGAGTCATGCTCACGGCCTGCCACAAGGCGACCAGCGAACCGCCGTCCGCGCCCCGAATCGGCGATACCGCAACCCTGAACGGCCACACCAGCCAGGGTGACATAGAGAACGGCAGCCTGACCCTCCAGCATATAGTGGAGCGGGGTGAGAGCCTGTTCACCGCCTCCTTCAACACCCTGGACGGCGCGGGACGCCCCGAAACAACGGACGTAAGCCCCGACAACTTCCGCCCGCCCCGCCCGTTCCCCGACAATTTCAACCGCATCTCCGGCCCCGACGCCAACGCCTGTTCCAGTTGTCACGGCGTCCCACGCATCGGCGGAGGCGGCGACAACGCGACCAACGTGTTCGTGCTGGCCGACGGCTTCCACTTCGTGAATTTCGACGCCGGAGAGGGCGACGGCTTCCAGACGCACACGCTGAGAAGCGTCGGGAACGAGAGAACGTCGCTCGGGCTGTTCGGCTCGGGATACATCGAGCTTCTCGCCCGCGAGATGACCGAGGACCTGCACGCCATCCGCGACCAGGCCAGAAAGCGGGCGCGGGACAGCGGCGCTCCGGTATCCATGCCCCTTTCGACCAAGGGAGTTGACTTCGGAACCATCACAGCCGCCCCGGACGGCGCTCTGGACACCGGCGCGGTCGAGGGCGTGGACCCCGACATGGTTATAAGGCCGTTCATGCAGAAGGGCACAATCGTCTCGCTGCGCGAGTTTGCGGTCAAGGCGATGAACCAGCACTTCGGTATGCAGGCGTCCGAGCGGTTCGGCGACGCCGTTGACCACGATGGGGATGGCATGGCCGACGAACTGAGCAGGGGCGACGTGAGCGCGCTTGTGATATTCCAGGCAATGCTGCCCCCACCCGGCCGCGCAATGCCCGCACACACCGAAGCGCGCGTCGCCGCGCAGAGAGGTGAAGCCCTGTTCTCGACGCTCGGCAGGGCCTTTGCAAAGTCAGTATTGGTTGAGCGCTACAGAAGGCTGTGCGCAGAGTCTTTGAGACCTGCCCGTGAGAGGTTCCTGGCAAGACCACAGAGAACACACTCCCCTGAGCAAGCTTACCGCGACGTTCCGAAGCAGGCTGAGAATTTCTCCACTGCTATGTTGGTGCATCACGTGTCGATCTTCCCCGAAGCTGTCGTCTTTGACATGGAACAGGCTGTTTTCTATGCTCCAGTGTCCTCGCACCAGCGACAACGCCCTTGAAGGAGACAGTTCGGACAGACTGCTCACAGCGTACTGGATGCTTTGGACAACCCGACCATCTTTGAGATACTCCACCCGCTTTGCAATCTTGATAACGCTCGCCAGTCCGGGAAATTCGCTGTAGCCACACAGTTGTTCAGACACCCACACTTTTCTACGCTCCAGCCTCCCGTGGCCTTTATTGGTCAACTCCATGTCGGGTTCGGTCGGCTCTGAAAAGAGCAGTTCTACGTCTTGATAGAGTTGAGGCTGGTTTTTTTGAGCTTGACCACGTAGTCCTTGCCCTCGGCCAATATCGCCTCGGCAAGGTCTGCGTGCGCATAAAGCGCGTCGCCGGTCAGAACACGTAGACCCGAAAAGCTCCCCGACACCCGCTTCACCCACTCCAAGGCCGCCCTCGGTTCGTCAGCGTGCGATTCTATCTTCATCTGGTCCAGCGCCAACGCTCCCTCTCGACTGAATACGTGCAGTGTCCTAAGCTGATCTCCTTCCTCCCTGACCCCTCTTACTGTCTTTCCGTCCACACATGCCACTGTCTCATCGCATCCGCGCAACCTCACCAGTTGTCTCATGAAGTTCAACAATGCCTCACGCGCTTCGGACACCGACACCATTCGCAGCAGCCTCGACAGCGTAGCCACCGATGGACTGCGCCTCAACTCTAACGCACACAGTACAGTTGGGTGAGTATCGCCAAATCTGTGAATCGCGCTCAGAGAGCGTTGACCGCACATCAGAGCCAACATCGTCAGCGTCAATACTCCGCCAAGAGGGTGGACCGTGCCGCGTCTATGGCGTCGGTCGGGGATCCTTCCCAGTTCCTCCCTCAAAAGACTGAACTCATCCGGCAATGTTGACAAGCGTTCCATCACTCACCTCCATCCCGCTATGTTCTTACTTTTCTTGGACTTTGAAAAGGCCCTGGACGCTCGGATGCGTCACGTGCCACGTACCCGAACTTCCACTGAACAACCCCGTGTTCAGCGAACCCAATCCCTTCAATCCGGCGGGCAAGCTCCAGGTGTTCGAGGTCGCCAACTCATACTCCGTCGCCCTCCCGGACGGCGGCGAGGCAACCGGACTGCGAAGCGGGCCGGACGGGACCGTCATGGTGCCGGTGTTCACAGACCTCAAACGCCACCGCATGGGTGAAATCCTGAACAACGAGACGCTGGAAGAGGAGATGGTGCCGACAGACCAGTGGCTGACCCGTAAGCTCTGGGGTTTCGCCAACGAGCCGCCCTTCCTCCACAATGGCCGCGCAACCCTCATCTCCGAGGCGATACTCGCGCACGGCGGCGAGGCCCAGGCCAGCCGCGACGCTTTCGCCAACCTGCCCGACGACGACCGCGCCGCCGTCGTCGAGTTCCTCAAGACCCTCCAGGTAATGCCGGAGTCCAAGGACAGCGCGCGCATCCAAAGTTCACGCTTCGACGGCAATGCAATTTGGCTATCTATTGGCGGCATTATAGTTGGTGTTTTGGCTACGATTCTGGTAGTGTATCTACTGGGATTCGGACCTAGGGGCCGTCTGAGGAACACACAATGACACACTATGTTCATCCTACTGAACAACTGGTAATTGAGCTATTCGTGCGCGACATCGGTCGGTCGGTGGAATTTTACCGCAAACTCGGTTTCGAGCTAGTGAGAGACGATGGCGGATTCGTCGAGCTTGGCTGGGAAACCCATCTTCTTTTCCTAGACGAGCGCGAGGATATGCCCCCCACCACCGATTTCACGCAGGGAAATATCCGCGTGATGGTGCCGAACGTGGACGATTACTGGAAACTCGCTATGGAAATGGGATCCTGCGTCCTCTCTGATATAACGGATCAGTCCTACGGTCTGCGGGATTTCACCATAGCTGACCCCGACGGATTCGGCGTCCGATTTGCTACTCGGCTATCCGATCTGAATGAGTGACGCGCACTGATTGCTCGAACATTCAGTTCTCAGGCTCCTCGATGGTGACAACCCGGTTGGCCTTGATGTTCTCCAATGTCTGCGTAACTCCACTGGGCCAGCGAATCACGATCTCGTCCGCTTTATCGGCCTCTCCCAGCCCGAAGGTCAGATCCAGGCTGTTCATGGACAGGTACGTGGAACTGCCAAGCGCCTCCTGTACCTGTGTGGATATGCTGTCCGCGTCGGTCTTCGCGGTAAGGTAAACCCTCGCGCCGATGCCGTCCGCGTTGCTGCCCGTCCTGCGTATCGCCATGCCCCCCCTCAGCCGTATGGTCAGCCAGTTGCCGCCCCCGCCCCCGTTGAGCCACACGAACAGCGGGCCTTTGACAAAGCGTATGCTGCCGTCCGCTTTGATCTCCCCGCTGCTGTTAGTGGCGATAAGGTCCACAAAGCCATCGTTGTTCAGGTCGCCCTTCGCCAGCCCCTTCCCGTTCTCGTGGACTCAGGGCCTATCCGCTGCGCTGGCGCGTCGAATTCGGGCGCGTCGGGTCCGAGTACGGAGTAATCCACATCCTGAATATCCAGCAGGCGCGCCTCTACCGTGATGTCTTCGAACCCGCCCGCGCCGTCGCCCCGCAGCATCCGGCCCGCCGCCGGGTACAGCAGCCCTCCCGGCCCTTCTCCGCGCGATATAAGAGAACCCAGCCAGTAGAGGTCCTGGTCGCCGTCGTTCTCATAGTCGAAGAACGCGGCGCCAAATCCGAAGTCGTAGGCCGCCAGTCCGCTCGGAGATCCCCACGCCGGGTGTATAGTGGCCGAATCCAGCGACATCGGAGGCATTATCGCGCTGGGCCTAACCTGCGTCTCCCCCGCAACTTCCGAGAATTGAGGCAGCGTCCCAATGTCGGCCACGCTGGTCACGCCGTCATTCCGCAACAGGAAGTGCAGGCACGTGCCCCACTCGAACTGGTGAGTGTAGGCGCAGTCCGCCCCCGGAAACGGCACCGGACGCCGCGTAAGCGGGTGATACCCGATGTTGGTGACGAAAACGTCCAGGTCTTCATCCGAGTCGTAGTCGCCCAGCGCGAAACCCATCCACTGCCCGGTCACGTCAACCCCCATAGCGGACGCGACGGACGTAAAGGCGATGTTCTCCCCGTCCGTATCGTTCCGATAGACTTCGAGCCGGTCGCCATCGTGAGCGACCCAAAGATCGGGATCGCCGTCATCATCGTGGTCGAAGAACAGTGTGGCCCACGACTGCCCCGTCGGATCGCCGACCCTGTTCTGGAAGCGGTCGGTTAGCCTGGGGTCGTATCCCTCGTAGAACTCTCCCGTGTCGCGATCATAGAACTCGATTGCCAGGCCATCCGGCGCGCGCATGGTTATCTGCTGTCCGCGCACCCCCGCCTGCTCGCTAACATCGCTGAACGTGAGGTTGCCGTTATTGCGGTACAGAACGTTGTAGTGACCATGATGCTGAGGCACAGTGAATCGCACAAAGTCGAAGTCTGCCCGGTTCGCCGCGTAGATGTCGAGCCATCCGTCGCCGTCAACGTCGGCGCAGGCAATACTCATGGCCGATCTAAGGTTCACAGCGTCGCCGAACGCCGACAGAGTTATATCCTCGAAAGCGCCGTCGCCCTTGTTGAGAAAGAGCCTGTCCGTGACCGCCGCGCTGAGGTCGTCCCTCTCGGCAGCCGACCGATAGTCAAGTCCGTCCCCTTTCCGCCCGTGCGCGCCGACGTAGAGGTCCTGGTAGCCGTCGTTGTTGATGTCGCACGCCGCCACGCCTGTGCTGTTGCTGACGACCGCTGCAACACCGGCATCCTGGGATACCTCGCTGAACGTCGCATTGCCCTCGTTCCTGAACAGGAAGTTGGGACCTCCCTCTTCCTGGGTAACGTAGAAGTCCTGGTCGCCGTCGCGGTCATAGTCGAAAATAGCCACGCCAGGATAGCGGTTTATGGTAAACGCCTTTTTGCCAAGCGCCTCCGGGGCTATATTGACGAATGGCGCTATGCCGTCGCCGGAGTCCTCCGGCCGTGACTGGCCTATGCAACCGGCCAGCAGAACGACGAGAACGCAGACAATCGGACGGATGGTGAGGCGCGCCAAGTTACAGCAGGCGAGGGATACCGGACAGGGGAGGGAATGACATTCTCAGTACAGGTGGCAAGAAACCATGTGTCCAGGCGCGACTTCCTGCATCTCGGGCACTTCGTCTGCACAAGGCTCGAACACCGATGGACAACGTGGGTGGAACGGGCATCCCGACGGCGGGTTGATCGGGGAAGGCACTTCGCCGCTCAGCACTATCTCCTCTCTTTCAACTCCCGGACGGGAGGACAGGGACGCGGAGATAAGCGCCCTTGTGTACGGATGATGCGGATTCGTGAAGAGTTCGGCGGAGTCGGCCTCTTCAACCATCTTACCCAGGTACATTACGCCCACCCTGTGGCTCATGTACCGGACCGTGGCGAGTTGGTGCGCTATCAGCAGATAGCTCAGTCCATTTGAAGCCGTTTTAGCAGGTTCATTATCTGCGCCCGAATAGACACGTCGAGCGCGGACACAGGCTCGTCCAGAACGATTAGCTTGGGACGCAGCGCAAGCGCTCGCGCTATGGCGATACGCTGCCTCTGGCCGCCGCTGAACTCGTGCGGGTAGCGGTGCGCGTGACTGGAGTGAAGCCCGACCTCTTCGAGCAACGAGAGTATCTGTTCTCTGAGTTCCCCCTTTGTGGGGTTTCGGTGCGCGGTGATGGGTTCGGCAATGATTGACTCGATCTTCATCCGAGGGTTCAGCGAACTCCATGGATCCTGGAACACCGCCTGAACGGACTCGCGGTACTCGTTCAACTGTTCGGGCGTGAAATCGCTTATGTTCTGGCCCTGGAAACTGAGGCGACCGGAGGTTAGCTGCTCGACGAGAAGCACCAGCTTGGCGGTGGTCGTCTTGCCGCAGCCGGACTCTCCGACAAGGCTGTAAGTCTGCCCCTCGGGTATGCTGAAGGATACTCCGTCCACAGCCCTGACCTGTCCGATGGTTTTGCGAAACACAAAGCCGCTGGTAACCCGGAAGTGCTTTTTCACTTCCTGGGCAGTTATCAGGGGTTCGGCTGTGGTGACGGGATCAAGCTGTGCGGTTGTCATCGAGTCTCCAGCATCGCGCTATGTGTTTATTTCCGACCAGGTACTCCGGCGGGTATTCATCCTTGCACTTGTCGAATGCGTAGGCGCAGCGAGGCTCGAAGCTGCATCCGACGGGCATATCATCCAGGTTGGGCGGCTGCCCCTCTATCGAGGTCAGCCACTCCACGTCTTCTTCAAGGTCGGGAACCGATCCCAGCAGCGCCTGCGTGTACGGATGCTGGGGTCTGGCGAACAAATCTTCAACATCCGCTATCTCGACTATTTTGCCCGCGTACATGACCGCCACGCGGTCGCACATCCTGGCCACGATTCCAAAGTCGTGCGTGATGAATATGATGGCCGTGCCCGTCTCGGCCTGAATGTCTTTCAGGAGCCGCAGGTACTGGAGTTGTATCGTGGCGTCGAGCGACGTCGTAGGCTCGTCCGCTATCAGAACCTTGGGCGAGCGGGATATGGCAATAGCTCCAACGACCCGCTGGCGCATACCGCCGCTCATCTGGTGAGGGAAGGCCCGCATCCTTATCTCCGGCGCCGGAATCCTGACCATCTGGAGTAGCTCAACTGCGCGCTCCCATATCGCCCTACCCGGGCCGGAGGTGTCCGAGCGGTAGGTCTCTATCAACTGGTCGCCGATTGAGAGGACTGGATTCAGGGAAGTCATCGGGTCCTGGAGAATCATACAGATATCCCGACCACGGATGTCGGACATTTCGTTTCCACTCAGTTCAACCAGGTCTTCGCCATCGAAGAGGATGCGACCACCCACGATGCGGCCTCCCGGCTCAGGCACAAGCCTCATTATGGACAGGGCTGTCATGCTCTTGCCCGAGCCGGACTCGCCCACAATGCCGAGAGTCTCACCGCTCTTCAGGTCGAAAGAAACCCCGTCCACAGCCTTGACGACACCCGTGCGGGTGAAGAAGTGAGTGCGAAGGTCTTCTACTTGCAGAACCGCGTCATTGCCGTTGTTCAATTTGTCTCCCTGGCAGTTATTAGTTTTCAGTTCCCGTGCGCAAGCAAACCCTGGAATAGTTTCAGCCGCCTGGCACTTCTGATCAGACAGTCATTATTAAACGCGACGCAGCTTGGGATCGAGCGTATCGCGCAGCCAGTCGCCGAAGAAGTTGAACGCCATCACGACGACGGTGATGACAATGCCAGGGAAGAGTGAGACCCACCATGTTCTCAACAGGCTCTGTCTGCCTTCGGCGACCATGATGCCCCAGCCTGGGTCGCCCGGCGGCAGCCCCAGACCGAGGAAGCTGAGCGACGCCTCGGTGAGAATCACGCCCGCCACCGACAGGCTGGTTATGACCATCAGGATGTTCAGCACGTTGGGGAACACGTGCCGACGGACGATGACGGTCGGGGAGACACCCGCGATTTTAGCGAGTGTAACGAAGTCCTGGTCTTTGACCGAGAAGACTTCTCCCCTTATCATGCGCGCGATGCGCGGCCAGGTGGAGACGGCGATAGCCATGACGATGGGCATCAGCCCTGTGCCGAGAATGGCGACGATGATCATGGCCAGCAGGATGGACGGGAAACCCATAGTCGCGTCGGCGATGCGCATGATGATAGTGTCCACCCACTTGCCGGCGTATCCTGAGATGAGGCCGAGAATGGTTCCGACGACGACGCCCGCGCCCAGGGCGAACATACTGATGAAAACGGACGTGCGCGCACCATAGATCAGGCGGCTGAGGACGTCTTTGCCGGTGAAGTCGGTGCCGAGCGGGTGGTCCCATGTCTGGAACGGGGCAGTTCGGGCATCGGGCAGGTCAAGCTCTCTCGGGTCGTGCGGGGCGAGCAGCGGCGCGAAGACAGCCAGGATCACCAGCACGATGATAACGACGAGCGATGTCCAGGGCAACTTGAGTTCCCTGGATTTGGCGTATGCCGATCCCAGTCGAGACAGTTGATTTTCAGATGCAATTGTCGAGGCCATGAGTTCCCTACTCGTTTTTCCCAGAATACTCAAGTTGTCAGTTTGTCAACCCGCCCGGCGGACTTGGCGGCGATTCTTCAGAGTCATCGCTAACCGATCCAACATGACCAACTTTTCCGCCCAAGTCTTGCAGGGACATCATCCCGCCCTCGTTGCCAATGTTATGGGGGGATTTTGCAACGGTTGCCACATTTTCCCCGCAGATAACGTTTCTGGTTAACATTTTGGCACACCTTTCAGTGAAGATAGTCAATGTGGGCTATCATCCTTGCTATAAGGGGCTTAGTTGGTGTCTCTGATTCTTGGGTCGGCGAAACCGTACAGTATGTCCACTATCAGCGCGGTGGTGACGTAGAAGAAACCAGATACCAGCACGGTTGCCTGCACCAGCGGCATATCGCGTTGTATTACGCCTTCGATCATCATTCTGCCCAGTCCGGGCCAGGCAAACACCTGCTCGACCACGATGGAGCCATTGAGCGCCTCCAGAAATTTTCCTATATATCGGTCATTTTGGCAGTCAGGCGCCGGAAGTAGAGTTATTACTGGTTAGCTTAGTTGTTGTCAGCCCACCTGACCCGCTCCACGGGGTCGGTAGGTCAATTCCGCCGATCAGTTCTAGTTGAACTCGGAGAACTGGGGCGCGGCCATGCGCGGCGAGTGTTAGCCCTCCGAACGTCATGAGAGGGATGACCTCGTTCACCAGTCCATCGGTCACCACTTCGTTCAGGCGCTGGCAGACGGGGTCGCCGTCGGGATGCGCGTCGGATGTCCACTCAGGATCACAGATGCGCCAGGCCTGTGCGCCCGCGGCGTAGGTGTAAATACCTCGCGTGATGCTCAGCCCGTTCCAGCGGGTTTCGTTGGTGCGGACCAGGACGCTGCCGGGCAGTTTGCGCTCGTTCCACTGCTGCCTGACCGACGTGGCGTCTCCGGTCCTGACGGTAACGTCGAGGCCGAGGTCGTTTTTCCAGGTCGCGCCGAACACTTCCGCGAGCTGCGGCTGGAGGGGCAGGTCGCCCGCTTCCCATGTCCATATATCGAATGGCGGGATGTCCACATCCGCCTCTTCAAGAAGCTGTTTGGCCTTTTCGAGGTCGTATGGGCGCGGGTCGGCTACGCCTTCCCTGTAACCAATGGTGCTGGGCGTAACATGCTGCCAGCCCTTTGGTATAGCCATGTCGCGGTTGTACAGGCTGTCAATTATCGCCTCTTTATCAATGGCGTACTCAAGCGCCTGTCGGACACGCTTGTCGTAGCACCAGAGTTCAGGGTCCCAGCAGTCAACGAATACTATCCAGGAGTAGGCTGCTTCAGGCTGATAGACGACCTGGCCGCCCGCGGCCTCGATATCCTCGAGCAGGAATACGTTGGCTTCTATCATGTCCGCCTGGCCTGCCTGTAGTCCGGCGATGCGGGTTGCGGCTTCGGGGACAACCTCGGTTATATACTTGGCGAACTTGGGGCGACGGTCTTCGTCGTAGCCGTTCGCGGGCTGGTAGAAGTAGTCGTCGAAGCGCTCTAGCTCGAACTTCTGGCCCGGTATCTGGTCAGCGAACTTCATCGAGCCGCAGCTGGACGGGTTGTTCTGATAGGCCGGGTCATCGGTCTGGGATATGTCGCCGCCCGCGGCGTTGTATCCGGTTACCTCTTTCCAGTGGTCGGCGTTGAATATCTGGCCTTCCTGGCCCTGCGAGTTCTCGGACACCAAGAATGGCGTATCCGGCCTCGGGTTCTGGAAGACCAACCTCAGCGTGTTGTCATCTATCTTCTGGACGGACTCGGTTACGCTTGCCAGGCTCAGTGCGGTCGGATCAACACCCGGACGATTGAGGGCCGACTCGCCGATTGCGAACTCAAAACGCCACCAGACATCTTCTATGTCTATGTCGCTTCCATCGTGCGCCTTGATGCCGTCCGCGATTACGAAGTCAATGGTTCTGCCGTCAGCGCTGACCGACCAACTGTCGGCGACGCCGGGCAGCAGAATTCCGCCGCCACCCCCGCTGACCAGCGTGCAGTTGTAATAGCGGCTTACCTTCATAGACTCATCGCCGCCCGAGCGGGGTCGGGTCCCAGCCTCCGGTCGCGCCGACGTTGGCTACGAGCAGGGTGAGCGACTCGTCGGTAAGCCCGCTGTCCATATCGGACTTGGTCGTCTGCATGGCGGGCGCGGGCTGAGCGGGCGCAGAGGTGGCTTGCTGAGCGGGCGCTGCGGGCGCAGTAGTGGGCGCGGGCGCGGCAGGTTCCGGAGTATCGGGAGCGGGAGCCGCCGGTTCCGGTGTATCCTCATCTCCGGCACAGGCCAGCGCAATCATCAGCGCGATTGCCAAGCTTCCGATAATTAGAAAGCGCTTTGCGCCATTGTAGGTGGAAATCTTCATTCTCAATCCCCTCATATCCAAGTGTCCGAATCGGACTCACTTCGTAAACAAAGCTGCCAGACAATACATACACGCTCCGTTCGGAGACACAACCCTAGAATCAGAGATGCGACAATACCAGCATATCCCTGCGGGAGATACCGACTATGCGTAAGGCGGATAATATAGCCATGCAAAGGTTGTCAATACGGGAATTCTAAAATCCCTTTCCCTTTGATATACTCTCTAACGAAACCCGATTGAGCCAAGGAGATTGCGAATGACGACCGTTCACCAGAAGCAAGACGTTGCGCTTATGGCGCATCTGCTCAGGCGGGCCGGATTCGGGGCCACCGCCAATGAGCTGGACTACTATATGGACATGAGCTATGAGGAAGCTGTCGAAGAGCTTCTGAGCGCGCGCCCCGCGCCCGACGAACTGCCGACCGACCTGATCCGCCGCTACCATGTGGAACAGTCAGACCTTCGCAGCGGTCAGGCAGCGGGTGCGCACTGGGTTTACAGGATGGTAAACACCGACGCAGTGCTGACCGAAAAGATATGCCTGTTCTGGCACCGCGTCTTCGCCACCGCCGCGACCAAGCTAATACAGGCCCGCATGGTCACCAACCAGGTTGATATGTTCCGCGAGTACGGCATGGGCAGTTTCAGGGACCTGCTGGTTCAGTTGTCCAGAGACCCCGCGATGCTCATGTGGCTCGACAACCAGGACAACCATAAAGACTCGATCAACGAGAACTACGGACGTGAGATACTCGAACTGTTCTCCATGGGAGTGGGGAACTACAGCGAGGACGACATAAAAGAGTGCTCGCGCGCCTTCACCGGCTGGCGAGTCGTCAATCCCGACTATATGTCCATCAAGATGCGGAACAACACCGCGCGGCCATACGGCTACATAGCCTGGCAGTTCGAATACGACGACCACGACCACGACCACGACGACAAGCAGTTCCTGGGCGAGGTCGGCGACTTCAATGGCGAGGACGTTGTTGACATCATATGCCGACAGCCCGCGACCGCGCGGTTCATAGCGCGCCACCTGTACCACTTCTTCGTAGCCGACGAACTCCCTGTGCCGCAATGGCCGCACTTCGAGCCGAAAGACCCGGAAGCCACCGAGATAATGGCCCAAGCCTACTTCGACTCAGGCTACGACATTTCCGCGATGCTGCGCGCGATGTTCAACTCCGACTTCTTCAAGGCCGAGGCGTCCCGCTTCGCGCGAATCAAGAGCCCGGCGGAGATGGTGATAGGAACGCTGAGAATCGCGGGGCCTGTCTCCCTGCCCTCGACTGACACATACGCCGCCGCGGGCGCGTGCGCCGCCATGGGCCAGGGCCTGCTGAACCCTCCCAGCGTGGAGGGATGGCAGGGCGGCAGCGAGTGGATAAACACCGGCGCGTACGTGCAGCGCGTCAACTTCGCCAGCCGAGTCCTGAACGACCCCGACAAGACCGGCATCCGAGCAATAATCGAGCGCGTCGAGGCGATTTCCGGCGGTCAGCCAATATCCACCGAAAGAGTGGTGGACGCGATACTGGACATACTCGGCCCGCTGCCCGTCCTGGACAGCACACGGCAGGGCCTTGTTGACTACGCCTCCAAGTGGGGAGAGTTCAGCTTCGGCAGACGCCGAATCCGCCAACCGCGCCGAGCGAAACATCGTTACCCTCATCCAGCTAGTAGTAACCACACAGGAGTACCAGCTAGCTTAGCGAACTGAAAACTAAGGACTGAACAATGGTTACACAAACGAGGACAAAGAGTTTCACCCTGAAGCCTGTGACCACCGTCGGCTTCGTCGCCGACCAGGGCGGGCGCGGCTTTCACCTGCCCACCGACTTCGTGGTTCGCTCCGACGGGCGGATATTCGTCGCCAGCCGCAGCAACACCACCGCGCTCGACATCGTGGGCATACAGATGGCGACGATAGAGCATGAGTTCTTCGGCCAGATTGGTGCATACGGACAGGGCGCGGGTAACATGATATGGCCGTCCGCGCTCGCGCTCGACAGCCAGAACAACCTCTATCTCGCCGACGACTTCTTGCAGCGAATCACAGTTTACGACCTCGACGGCAACGTGACCGCGACCTGGGGAACGCAAGGGACGGCGGATGGCGAGTTCGACGGCATATCGGGGTTGCTGTTCGACGCGGACGACAACCTGCTCCTGGTTGACCACCGCAACAACAGGGTCCAGAAGTTCACAAAGGACGGCCGGTTCCTGGATAAGTGGGGAAGTCAGGGACATGGTGACGGCGAGTTCGACCTTCCCTGGGGCATCGCGCAGGACAGCGAGGGATTTATCTACGTCGCCGACTGGCGCAACGACCG
This sequence comes from Dehalococcoidia bacterium, assembly GCA_965197685.1. Classification (GTDB taxonomy): domain Bacteria; phylum Chloroflexota; class Dehalococcoidia; order Lucifugimonadales; family UBA1123; genus VXRN01. The sequence goes on along the minus strand of CBDANP010000004.1, from coordinate 43,963 downwards.
CATCCAGAAGTTCACGCCGGACGGCGAGTTCGTCGCCGAGTATGGTGAGTCGGGAGATGGCGAGGGACAATTCAACCGCCCGTCCGGGCTGGCCGTGGACTCCGATGGCAATATATACGTGGCAGATTGGGGGAACCAACGAGTTCAAGCGCTGGACTCGGAGGGCAACTTCATCCAGGCGTTGCGCGGGGACGCGATTCTCGGCTCATGGGCGGTCGAATACCTGAACGCCAACGCCGACGAGCTGGAGGCGCGCTCGAAGTTCGTCCCGGTGTTCGAGGTGGACACGGACGACCAAAACGAGGTCTCGGCAAGAATCGAGACTTACTTCTGGGATCCGGTGAGGGTCGCGCTTGACGACCAGGAAAGAGTCTATGTCCTGGAAACCAGCCGACACCGCTTCCAGGTGTACGAGAAGGTGAGCGGATGACCCTTACGGACAAACACACGCAGACAGGTCTGCTATTCATTCAGCGGGCCGAGAAGCATTTTCAAGAGGGCGATATGCCCGAGGCGTCCAAAAGCGCCTGGGACGCGGTCGAGTTTTGCCTGAAGTCCGTCGCCACCCAGCGAGGATGGAACCACGAATCGCACCTTGACCTCTCCCGTGTCGTCACCCGCCTCTCGAAAGAGAGCGACCACCTTCGCAGAATGGGGAACCTGTTCAGAAGCGTGGACGGCTTGTACGCCAATTCACACGAGGACTGGTTTGGTGATGCGACAGTCAAGGGTGGTATAGAGGACGCAAAAGAACTGATAGCCATTCTGGAGAAAGTATAGTAGGGAGAAGACTGGATGGTCACACCCCCGGAAAGACACATTCAGATTAGCCAACGATTTATTCTGCACGCCGAGGAATGGTTCCAAAAGGGCGATATGCCACAGGCGTCCGAAAAGGCTTGGGGGGCTGCAGCCCACTATCTGAAATCCATCGCCAAGCGACGGGGATGGCGAAACAGTTCGCATAGGGACCTGTTTCGAGTTGTTGACCGCCTGTCGGAAGAATCCGACGCTCCCAATAGAATCCATAATCTGTTCAGAAGCATGAACAGTCTGCATTCCAACTTCTACGAAGACTGGTTTGATGATAATACAGTCTGGGATGGTATAGAGGAATCGAAAGAACTGATAGCTAGGCTGGAGAGAGAATTCGCCATATAGATTCACGGTCCAGAACTGAACACTGATAACCGATAACTGACAACCGGCAGGAGGCAAAGCCGTTATGGGTGAAGCGAATAATAGAAAACTGGTCGTGGTACAGTTGTCCGGGGGCAACGACTACCTGAACTGCGTCGTGCCTTACACCAATCCGGAATACATAGACAACCGGCCCAACGTGCGCATAGAGCAGGAAGACGTAATCCTGCTGGACGACCAGTACGGGTTCAACCCTGCCATGGGGCCGATCAAGGACTTGTACGACCAGGGCAAGGTCGCGGTCATACACGGCGTCGGATATCCGGTGCCCAACAGGTCACACTTCCGCTCCATGGACATCTGGCACACTGCCGAGCCGACAAAGGTCGGCGACGAGGGTTGGCTCGGCCAGGCGGTGCGTGAGATGCACCCCGACGGTGACAACGTGGTTGCGGCTGTCAACTTTGCCGCCGCGCTCCCTAGGGCGCTGGTCGCCAAGAACGCTCCGGTAGCCTCTGTTTCCGATCTCAGCGCATACGGCCTGCTCAACCACATGGATGGCGGCGACCAGCGAACCGAAGCGCTTGAAGCCTTCCGCAATATGTACACCCACGCCATCGGCAGCGGCCCGGTGATGGACTTCCTCAGCCAGACCGGCCTGGACGCGCTGAAAGGGTCCGACATCCTGAGCGGGGTGCCGGATATGTACTCGTCGAACGTCGAATACGCATCCAACCCGTTCGCGCAGCGGGCGAAAGACACTGCGCAGGTGCTGACCGCGGACATCGGAACCCGCATCTGCTACACCCAGCACGGCAGTTTCGACACACACACCAACGAGGTCGCGTTGCACAAGACGCTCTGGAATCACGTGGCGGGCGGCATATACGACCTCTACACCGACCTCAAGGAGCACGACGCCAGCGAGGATGTGCTGATATTCGTCTTCTCCGAGTTCGGCAGGCGTGTCAAGGACAACGGCAACGGCACCGACCACGGGTCGGGAGGTGTCGCGTTCATGATCGGCGACGGCGTGAACGGCGGCAATTACGGCAACTACCCATCGCTCGACCCGGACAAGCTGGTCGAGGGCGACCTCGCCTTCAACCTGGACTTCCGCAGCGTTTATACCGAGATACTGGAGGACTGGCTCGAAGTCGAGGCCAGACCGATTGTCAAGGGCGAATACGAGAAAGTGGGAGCGCTGGCCGTATAGCTCACAGCCTCCACTGCCCGCGCGCTTTTGAGGGCAGTCTGAAGATCGCGTAAGAAAACAGGCCAAATACCCCCGGATAGTATGCCGGGGGTATTTATTTTCAGGAATTAGCTCTCAGCATACTTGCAATCTATGGGAAAACTATTCATTATATCCCGCAGACTATCTAGGAGGTCACATCTGAGATGAATCCGGTATCACTATTCGATCTTGAAGCTATGGCGGAACAAGTCATGCCCCACCACAAATGGACTTTTGTGGACGCTGGAGCCGCAGATGAAATAACGGTCCGCAGAAACCGGGCCGCCTTCGACGAAATCACGGTGAATCCCCGCTTCCTGGTGGACGTGGGAAACAGGGACTCCTCCATCGAAGTGCTGGGAGAAAAGATAGAATTTCCGGTGATGGTAGCGCCTGCTGGTAGCCAGCGCGACGTACACCCCGATGGCGAGCGCGCGACCGCCGCCGCCGCCGGAGCCTTGGGTACGCTCTACACACTCCCCACCGGATCGGGTTACAGCATCGAAGAGGTCGCGGAAGTCGCCACCGGGCCGCTCTGGTTTCAGCTTTACCACTTCGACGACGAGGTGACCGAACTGCTCGTTACCAGGGCCAAAGCCGCCGGATACAAGGCTATCTGCCTCACGATAGATACTCCCGCCCCCAGCCCGAAGGAGCGGGACGTCAGGAATGCTCACAGACCCACGCCCGGCCTCTATTGGGGAAGCCTGCTTCGTCCCGAAGACCGCAGCGACCTGATACAGCGTCGAAGCGTCGGCCTACCAGATATGATGGACTGGGAGCCTCCCGAATACAGCGGCCTTACCTGGGAGCGTCTCGACTGGCTGAGAAGCCTGACCGGGCTGCCGCTGGTTATCAAAGGCGTAAGAACGCTGGAAGACGCTGTTATGTGCGCCGAGTACGGCGTCGACGGCATCGTGGTATCGAACCACGGCGGTCGTCAGTTGGACTGCACGCGCTCTAGCATAGAGACGCTGCCCGAAATCGCCGACACCGTTGGTGATAACCTGGAGATCTATCTCGATTCAGGAGTGCGGCGCGGAATGGACGCACTCAAGGCGATTGCGCTCGGCGCCAGGGGCGTGTTCGTGGGCCGACCGCTCTTCTGGGGTCTGGCGAACGGCGGAGAAGCGGGTGTACGCAAGATGCTGGACATTATGCGCACCGAATTCGACCGCGCGATGGCCTACTGCGGATGCCGAACAGTGAGCGATATTCACCGCGGGCTGGTGTCGCTGAATTCGGACTTCCGAACCAGGGTCTAAACGAATGGAATGAACAGGGTTTACTGCGAGATGCCCCTTTCCTATCCCGGGGAGGGGCATCTTTTAGTTATCGCCGCCTTTGGATTGGGGCCTGAACGGAAAGACCCAACTAGCCAGCGAGCGCGGGTTTCTCGACTGAACCCACAGCTTGCCATGCCCGGTGAATCGCAATATCAGCTGGTCCGAGAACAGGAACGAGCGGATACTGCGCCCTCCTCGGATTATCTGGTACTCCAACGTTGGCTCCCAGGCTACCGCATGGCCGTTGTCCACGCGATAGGAGCCATTCACCTCGACCTCCTCGATGTCGCCATAGGCGTTGAAGAAGAGCATACCGCTGCCGGACGCGCGAAGGATGAACAGTCCCTCATTGAACAGGCCGCTCAGCCCCTGGAAGTCGGAGTTTATTTTCACCCCCTCTTCGGAAGCCAAGTACGCGCTCTTCTCCAAGAAGAGGTCCTTTCCCGACGTCATCTCGTAGGCAACGATGTCTCCGGGCTGGCCCGGCGCAAGGCCTACCATCCCGCCAGCGCCCTCGGCTTGGAACGTGTTTTGGAAGAAACTCTCACCACCCAGGACCGATCTGCCAAGTCCGCTGAGTATGCCGCCCCGCGTGGAGGTTGACATCCGAATGTCGCCGCTCATCCAGGTCATTGCGCCCGACTCCGCGACGATGGATTCACCGTTGCTGAGCGAGGCTTCCAGAAGGCTGTAGCTCGGCTGAGACTGAATCGTGTAATCCATTTATCTAACTCCTGGGCGGCATCAGTCCGCCCAGAGTCTGGCCGAACTGGTCCGGATTGTGGCTTTGGAGATACACCTTCCCCTGGCCTGAAAAGTGCATGACAATGCCCTCGCTCGACAGGAAAGACTGGAGCCAACTTCCCCCCGCCTTGCCAACCGTGTATTCCAGAGAGTCTTCAAAGGCGACGATGTGGCCGGTGTCCACGGTCAGCGCGCCGTCCACGTCAATCTCTTTCACGCTTCCGAATGCGCTGACCACCAGCTGGCCTCTGCCCTCTATGTCGAGGAAAAACAGCGATTCCCCCGACAGCATACCCCTGAACCCCTGGAACTGGGTATCTATGCTAAGACCGTCCGACGAACCGAGATAGCTTCCCCCGGTGCAGAGCCAGCCGCCTATGCCTGAACACTCGATAACGACCACGTCGCCAGCCAGCGTCGGCGCAAGTCCGACCTCACCCCCGCCCCCGTCGCGCGTCCTGTAGGTTGACAGGAAGAAGCTCTCGCCCGACATCATCCGCCTGAGGCCGCCCATAAGACCTCCCGAACCGCGGCTTCTGGTCGTAACGTCTATCTCAACGTTGTCCGAAGCGCGGAACATCGCCCCGGCCTCGGATATGAACTGCTCCCCCCGGTCGAGTTCGACCAGCACGGACCTGTATGAGCCTTCTTCGGATACTGTATATCTGGGCATTGGTCTCTGCTCTCAATCACAAGTGCTAGGGCTGTCATCCAAACGGGGCAAGCCAGCCTGCCAGCGCGGGCATCGTTCGCGACTGGAGATATATCTTCCCGACTCCGGTAAAGTTCATAGCGAGACCCTCGCCCGAAAGAAGCGTACTCTTCAGTCCGCCCATTCCTCGGATGGTATATCTGAGAGTAGGCTCCCACGCCACAACGTGTCCGGTGTCCACTGTGAGGTCACCGAAGACCTCTTTCTCGATCAGCGCGCCGTACGAGTTGAAGAACAGGTCTCCTTGCCCGCTGCACTCCAAGAAGAACAGTCCCTCGCCCGAAAACATGGACCGAAGTCCGCCGAACTGCGTGCCGAGTCTCACGCCGGGCGTACACGCCATGAACGACCCGCCGGTCAGAATGAGCGTGTCGTTGTTCACCGGCCTGTGATGCACTGTGCCCGGCACGGCGGGAGAAAATGTGACCGCCCCGCCCTCCGGGTGGCTGTACTCACCGACGAAGAGCGACTCTCCGCCCACTATCTTTCTGACGAAGGCCCGCGTGAATCCACCGAGCAGCCTGGCGTTGATTTGGGTGCCTTCCGACATCCATGCCATCGAACCGCCCTCCGCGATGAAGGTCTCGCCCGGCTCCAGACTGACTGACAGGTGTCCATAGTCAGGATTGCCGTCTATGGTATAGTCCAATGTGGCCGCTCCTTGGTCTTCTGGTCCCGTTTGGCTGTATGTCACAAGTATAAAATACTATGGAATTAGTTCAAAGACAAAAAAAGACCTCGTTAATGTGATAACATCCGCCACAGGATATTTGGGACTCACCCACAAACAAGTACGGAGGCAAATGAATGGTACAGCAGCAAGCCGCTATTCTCAGACCTGAGACCATGGTCGAGGAATTCAAGAAGAACGGCGTAACTCACGTCGTAACTATACCCGACAGCGAGACGAACTACCTTTATGAACTGATGGAGAACCAGGAGTGGCTGGACGTCGTTCCTGTCTCACGCGAGGGCGAGGCGTGGGGCACCGCCATGGGGCTTAACATAGCTGGAAAGGTGCCCGTCGTACTAGTGCAGAACACCGGAATGCTGGAGTCCGGCGACTCGATTCGCGGAATGGCGATTGACGCGGGTTTCCCCCTGGTTATGGTCATCGGATACAGGGGATGGACGCGGAGAGGCGTTATTGCCGACTCCGTAGCCAAGTACACCGAGCCTTTCCTGACCGCATTCGGCATCAACTACTATCTCGTGGAACAGAACGAGGACGGCGACCGCATATCCATCGCCTTCCAGGAAGCCCGGGCGACCAACCGCCCTGTGGCTATTCTGGTCGGCGACGAATACCACGGCTTCAACAGATAACCGACGGGAGTGAGGCGCCAGCGCCTTACTTCGCCCCAACTTACAGAATCAACAGCAGTTCGACTTTGACAGGAGGCTATATTGATAGAGCCAGCAGACGTATTCAAAGCATTTCAGGAACATCGCGGCGACGCGATAGTCAGCGCGACCGGAACGGCCGGCCGGCACTGGGTGGACTTCAGCACGAACGAGAAGCGCGACATATCCCTGGGCGGAGCCATGGGGCAGACCACGTCCGCGGCGTTCGGACTGGCGCTCGGACTGCCGGACGAGAAGGTAGTCTTGTTCGACGCCGAAGGTTCGTTGCTTATGAACCTCGGCGCTATCGCCTCGATTGCGGGGAAAAAGCCCGCCAACTTCTACCACTTCCTACTGGACAACGAGTGCTACGCAACCACCGGCGGCCAGCCCGTGCCAAACTCTCAGGGGATAGACTACGCGGTTATGGCACAGGGAGCGGGCTACGCCTCCACGTACAATTTCGACGATCTGGAAGAGTTCAGCACCAGTGTCGGAGAGATAATGGAGCAGGAAGGGCCTGTCTTCGTCGCCATAAAGGTCGTGGCTGAGGTGGAGAATGCGCCGATTGGATTGCGCAAACGCCGCCCCTCGCGCGGCCGCGCCGAGACGATCAACACTCTGCGCGAGGAACTCGGCATAAGCTAAGCGCCTGTCCAGGCAGCGGGAGAGAAGCATTATGACCGCCGAAACGCCACAAAGCCCGGAGTTTGCGGGCAGGCCGTTCTACGGCTACGACTCGGCACAGGTGCAGCAGGGCTACGCGGCCCGCACCGCCAATTCCGAGGCGGGCTTCCTGCTCCCGCGCCTGGCAGCGGGCATGACCATACTGGACTGTGGATGCGGTCCCGGCAGCATTACCTTGGGACTGGCCGAGCTCGTATCGCCCGGCCGCGCCGTGGGCATTGATCTCGAACCGACCATGATCGAGCAGGCCAGCAGCCTCGCGTCCGAGACCGACATAGGCAACGTCGAATTCAGGGTGGCGGACATCTACGATCTGCCCTTCGCAGACGCCGAGTTCGACGCCGTATTCTCAAGCTCAGTAACCGAGCACCTGTCCGACCCAGTTGGGGCGCTCAGAGAGGTCCGCCGGGTCATCAAGCGCGGCGGAATAGCGGGCATAGTACGCACCGAGTGGTCGTTCCCGTTCATAGTGCCGGAGAGTGAATCGGTCAGCCGGTTCTTCGAGTTGTTCGAGGGCGGATTCAACCGCTACGGCGGCTCGCTGAACCGCGGCCGGTTCCTCAGGTCGGACATGAGGGAAGCGGGGTTCGAGGTCGTCGAGTTCGAGGCGCGGGCCTCCAACAACACCGACACCGAGTCTGTCAGCAGGGGGATGGAAGGCTTTATCGCGTGGATAGACAATCTGCCCCTGTTCCAGGAGTCAATCGCGCTCGGCCTCACCTCGGAAGAGGAGCTGGACTCGGTTCGCAGAGGTATGCGCGAGTGGGCGGAACACCCGGACGCCTACTACTCTACGGCCGCCGTGAGAGCGGTCGGAATGAAGAATTGAGAATTCAGACCAGCCCTTCGGCCGCCGCCGCGTCTTCGATTATCTGCCATCCCTCTTCGATGCCTGCGACGAAGTTGTCGCAGGCTTCCCCTTTCAACACCGCCCGTTCCACCTCATCAGACCCGGTAATGGAGAGGAAGGCCGCTTCGACCTGACCCACTAACTGCGGTTCCATATCTCGCTGGGCGGTGAAGCAGCAGTGACTATAGCTTGGGCTGGCCCAGAACACTCGCACCGGATGTCTGGATAGGCTGCCGTCCTCGGCCATCAGATCCATCGTTTTCTGGCTGACTGCTCCGGCATCGAATTCGCCGGATCCCACGCGCTCCACCACATCCCGTTCGTCTGACGTGTTCCGTGATTGACGTTCCTCATAGAAGCTGACGACCGTCAAGTCTTTGTTGGGGTTCAGACCAGCCTGTTTCAGAATGTAGTAAGGCACAAGACCGGCCTGTTCGGAACTGCGGCGACCGAAAGCGAATCGTTTGCCCGGCAAGTCCTCGACCGTCAGGATATCTGAGTCCGAGTTGGCGATAAACTGGGTAACGAAGTCAATGTCAACATCGCGCATAGCGATGACCCGACACGGCTTGTCCAGCAGGCGCTTGATCTTGACGTAACCGAGCGGCCCGTTCCACGCCATATCAATGTCGCCCTTCACAAAGGCGTCCACCATCGCGTCGTAGTCCGAGTACAGAACCCAGTCCAGGTTGATCCCCCGCCGGCGAAATATCTCCTCCAAACCCTGAAATACCTTGAAATGAGACTCAGTAGCCGACCCGCCTAGCGTGACCATGTTATCCTCCTATGATTCTGATGCCATGTCTATATATTTCTGCCATATTACGGCCAATAGATTCCCGCTTTCGCGGGAATGGCGAAAAATGGCCGGTGTACGCTGTATTCAGACAGAAATGGCATTACACATCACACCAGACAACCTTAAAGTTTGCCGGGCATTCCGCCGTCCACGTTGATTATCTCGCCCGTTATGAATCTGGACTCGTCGGACGCGAGGAACAGCACCAGGTTCGCCACGTCCTGCGGGTAGCCCACGCCGTCGAGTATCTGGATGGAATCGAACATAGCTTCCAGGCTGTGGTGTCCGCCGCCAACGTCGGTCAACGGCGTGATGATCTGGCCCGGGCGCACGCAGTTCACGCGGATATTGTGCTGTCCGCCCATGCTGGCCGCATACCGCGTAAAGGCATCCACTCCCGCCTTCGCGGCATAGTATGAAGCCGAAGGGTATCTGCCGACCAGGTCATACATCTTCTTGCTGAATCCTCTGACCGCGGCCACCGACGACATATTGACGATCTTGCCTCCCCCGCCCGAGACCATGTGAGGCCACACTGCCCTGCACATATAGAAAGTCCCGGTCAGGTTCACGGACAGCACCCTGTTCCACCCGTCGTCCTCCTCATTCGGAAAGTTGCCTCGGTCACCTCCACCCGCATTGTTGAACAGCACGTCAATCCGGCCGTACTCATCCACCACCGCCTGCACCGCCGAGTCCACCTGTTCACGGTCCGACACGTCGCATCTCACGAACAGAGCCTCTCCGCCGTTGTCCCGTATGGACTGCTCGACGGCGTGGCCCTCCTTCTCGCGCCGCGCCAGCAGAGCCACCTTCGCCCCCTCATCTGCGAACACACGGGCCGTACCCTCTCCTATGCCGCTGTTTCCTCCGGTTATTATCGCTACCTGGTCCACAAGTCTGTTAGGCATATCCGCTAATTTCCTCCATGTTAGTGAATCTGACCGAGGGAGGGCGTTCATATCCCCAGCAACCCCTCCAGGTTCCTCCAAAGAATCATCTCCTTCTCCTCCCGCGTCAGGCTCGCAAGGCCAAGTATCCAGGAGACGGGCCAGTCCTCGCACATATCGTAGGGCCAGTCCGTGCCGAACACCACACGCTCTACTCCCACCGCGTTTATTATGTACCGGAGCGCCTGTTCGCTGTGAGTGATGGTGTCGTAGTAGAAGCGGTTCAGATACGCGCTCGGCGGCTGGCTTATATGCTCTCTGGCCTCCGGACGCACCCGCCATCCCCTGTCCATCCTGCCAATGCCGAAACAGGTATATCCGCCGCCGTGCGACAGGCAGATTCGCAGATCCGGGCAGGCGTCCATGACCCCGCCGTACACGAACGCCGCGAACGTGACCGCGCGGTCCGCAAGATTACCTATCGTGTTGGGCAGGTGATACCGATTCGAGCGTGGGCTTACGATGGTCGGGCCGCCCTGGTGAACCAGTATGAAAGCCCCAAGCTGCTCCGCCGCCTTCCAGAAAGGCAGAAACTCCGGCTCGTCGAAGGTGCGTCCATTCACGTGGTCGCCGATCATCGCCCCCTTCAGACCAAGCTGCGCTCCGCTCCGCTCCAGCTCCTCTATTGCGGCTGGAACGTCCTGCATGGGCAGTGTGGCCAGCCCCGCGAATCGGTCGGGGTGGTCTTTGGTAAGCTGCGAAACGTAGTCGTTGCAGTCGCGGGCCATTGCGGCAGTTGCCGCCGCGTCCTTGTCGTAGTTGTAAAGTACCGCGTTCGTCGAAAGTACCTGCACGTCAACGCCGAGCGAGTCCATGTCGGCGAGCCGTTCGTCCGGCGTCCACATCGTGCGCGGATTGTGCCGGTGGGCCGGAACCGCCTCTGCAGTGATGCCGTGCCAGTCCTCCCCCGCGTCCATAGCTACTACGAAGGCTTCCGGCGAAATGTGAGCGTGTATGTCTATTGTGCGCATTAAATTACCATCCATGTATCAGAGTGTTCTTTGTACGGAATATAGGACACGGGAGAGGCGCGCAGCCTTCAGAATGCTCACCTGCTTGGACTGACGAGCGTCACTCCGCCGTCAACCGGGAATGCCACGCCGGTCACCCACTTCGCTTCGTCGCTGGCCAGGTAAACGGCGGCCCAGCCGATGTCCCAGGGCGTGCCTTCGACGCCAAGAGGCGATGAGCTGCGGCGCGTCTGCCTTCGCTCGTCGGACATTCCCCCCGCGACCATGGACGAATACACCGGGCCGGGCAGAATGCAGTTGACCCGTATGCCCTCGGCCGCATGGTCTATCGCCATGCCATGCGTAAGCGCGATGACTCCGCCCTTGGACACTGTATAAGCGGTCAGACCGCGCGGACGAATAGCGGATATCGAGGATATATTGATGATAGAGCCGCCGCCCGTAGCCGCCATCGCCGGAACGGCGTACTTCCCGGTGAGCATCATGGACTTGACGTTGACCTCCATCACCTGGTCCCAGACATCTTCCGCCACCTCGACCACGTTCCCCGCGCCGCCTATTCCCACGTTGTTGTGCAGTATGTCCAGCCTGCCGTATCGCTCCAAGGCCGCCTGAACCATATCTCGGCAGCTCTGAGCGGAGGTCACGTCGCCGATGAACACCGACGCGCTGCCGCCGTGCGACTCGATGGCGTCCAGCGTGCGCTGAACGCGCTCTTCATCCGAGTCCACAAGCAGGACGCTCGCGCCTTCGTAGGCGAACAGGATGGAGGCGGCCTGCCCGTTGCCCACAATATCGCCCCGCGCCCCCGCGCCAGTCACGATAGCCACCTTGCCCTCAAGCCTAGGTTTTCGTTGTTGATGTGTGGGACTTGTCATGTGAGTTACGCTTTCGGTGTACGGAGAGTCAGTTTCGGAGTCATGCTATCTAGGGGTGAGATTGGTGTCAACTTGTCGGAATCAGGATTGCCGGGCGGAAAGCATCTTCAAGGGTTCAGGGCATTTTCAAAGTCTGAATGAATCGGGGTGAACGATTCGGATCGAACAGTGGCGAATGGGCCGGATTGGAACGATTTCATATAGTGTAATTTATAGTTGTGCTGGTGAGTGCTGGTGACCCTAACAGGTGGCTGCTGGTGAGTGCTGGTGTGAACTATCACCTGCATTTGACCTGTATTCACCAGCATTTAGCTTTGGGGAGAATATTTTTCAGTTGAACGGGTTGTCATTGATAATCTCTGGTTTATGGTTTTTAGTTCTTAGTTCTGGAGTATATTGTAGCACAGTAGGGAGTGGATATGTAGTGATGTGGGAAACTGGAGAAGATTGCATAAGTCCGTCATTCGGGGGTACGCCGGAATCCAGAGAGGTATGCGTAGTGCGCGGCAACTTACGATCAATCCATTTTCACCCTCACCCCAACCCTCTCCCTCAGACGGGTGATGCACATTGTATAAGTTCTTTAACGATTGAAGAGCGTAGCTAACGCCAGGTCAGGACGACCGAAGAGGCGATTCAACCATATGCCCACGTTGAGAGCGGCCACCTTGGCCGCCACTCGACTCAATAGTCCCCACTTGCTGCGCGCGCGTGGGAACTGAAGGCCAAACACCTCCTCCAACTGTCCATTGATGGTCTCCACCACCTGTTTGAGGCTACAATGTCGCCGTCTGGCCGCCTTCGACTCACTCCCGATATAGTTCTTGGGAGTCAATACTCTCGCCCCATACTGTTGTCGCCAATGTGTCTGCCACAGGGATCCGAAAAAGCCGTTGTCTCCAAGATAGGGTTCTGAGATTGGCCTGCCAACGGCAGACCTGGGCCATATAGGGCCGGTGGCTCCGACATATCTGTTGCCATTTCGTCGGATCGGGAGGTCCTGGGCTTGGCGGGGTCTTCCCATCTGGTTGTTGCGCCAGCACAGAAAACTCTCCGCCACCCAGCGGTCTTCGGTACTGGCCGGCGCGATCAGAAAGCCGGTTATCACACCCTGGCGCGATACTGACACAAGCAGTTTACAGCCATAGTAAAAACGTCTGTCGCTTCCACCCCTTCCTATGGACGACTCGTCCCCAAACAGACGATGGCGGTCTCCTCGACACATCCGAGCCAGAGGCACAGGAACACTGTCTATCGCCTGGTAGGCTGAGCCATAGGCTCCCAGTTCCTCAGCCACTGCCTCGGACAATGCTATAACGACTCCACACAGGTCTCGACTGCGACGATTGAACGCGCTCTGAGTGAGCATGTTTGGAAAGTAGCCTGTCCAATGCTCTGACACATGACGAACGAAAGCGCGCTCAGAAGTCCCAAACCACTGACCGCACAGAGTCAGAGTAAGAACCTCGCTGTCAGACAGTTCAGGGCGCCTGCCGGGACGAATCGGCTTGCGGCAGACATAATATCGCTTATAGAGGTCGTCAACTATCGTGTACAATGCGGTCAGGAAAGCGTCAAGGTCTAAGGTCATCGCCAGCCTCCTTTTGTCGGGTAAGGCCAGCGTACACCATCCCTTGACGCTTTCCACTTTCTTCAGTTGTTAATATGCATCACCCGTTCAAGGGAGAGGGGGTTATGCAATGGTCTCCTGAGGCCGACTTTGAAAAGGCATTGGAAAGCCTACTCAAGGGTTTCGGAGCGGCGGGCTTTAGAGGGTGTGATGGTACAATATGGGAGTGAATCGCAGGTGTTGGGGCGTGGGACATGGTCCCGGGTAAAGAGAGGGAGATATGCCGGAGACCAAAGACCCTCTGCGCTATTCCCAACTTGACCCGCATTGCCCACTGGGATAGACTCCAATCGCTCATAGACACTCATAAACCAAAGGGTATTTCTGCAATCACAGGAGGCGAATTATGAACCTATTGGTTATCTCAGGCGGTGGACACCCATACCACGAAAGTACGCCCGTACTGCTTGATTTCCTGGGCAAAGACGGGCATGAGGTCCAGATGACCGAGGATGCGAGCATCCTGACCACCGACGCCATGCAGGGATTCGACGCGCTGGTGTTCAACACCAGGCGCGAGTTGGAACTGACTATGAAAGAGCAGGAGCGCGTCGCCCTGACACAGTACGTAGGCGGCGGACACGGGTTCGTCTGCATACACATCTCCGGGTGCAGGCCGGCGGACTGGCCCCAGTACCACGACGTCACCGGCGGCGGCTGGATAACAGGCGAGAGCTACCACCCGCCATACGGACAGTTCACCGTAAACGTCAGCAACTCCGACCACCCCTGCGCAGAGGGCATAGGCGACTTCGTCACCAACGACGAACTGTACATGAACATCGCCTCCCGCCCAGGAAACGACGTATTCCTGACAGCCGACTCCGACGAAGGCACCCATGCCTGGGGGCCGGACCGCGCGCCAACCTTCATGCCCGCAGGCACATACGACCTCGCCTGGACACGAAGCTACGGCAACGGCAAGGTTTTCAAGACGACGCTCGGACACAATGGCCTCAGCTTCCAGACACCCCAGTTCCAGCGGCTCGTACTGAACGGCCTGAACTGGGTAACAGATAAAGGCTGACGGCCTGAAACGGCAGATCAATCCATAAATGCAGTATGAGGAGGAAAGCCATGCCCAAGGTTAGCGGACTCGGACACGTGGGGATATTCGTAAACGACCTTATGAAACAGCGCGACTTCTACTCTCGCGTAATGGGCCTTCAGATAGCCGATGAAGACCTCGAAAACCGGGGAATGGTGTTTCTGAGCGCCCATCCCGAAGAGGAGCACCACGAATTCGTCATAATGAAGGGACGATCCGGCCCCGAGGACGCGCAGGTGATTCAGCAGATTTCGTTCAAGGTTGACACCCTGTCCGAACTCAGAGAGTTCTACGCCACCTTCAGGGAAGAGGGCGTGCATATCCAGCGAACCGTAAGCCACGGCAACGCATTCGGAATGTACGCGTCCGACCCGGAGGGAAACACCATAGAGGTGTACTACAAGACCGGCTTCCCGGTTCCGCAGCCGCACGGCGACCCGGTTGACCTCGCGCAATCCGAAGAGGAACTTCTGGAAATTGCGAGGGCGGCTATACCCTCGGGCTGATCGAGTTCACGCGAAGTTTATATGTCTCGTATGGCAACCCGTTTCGGGACGCTATACAATGCGGCTGGGATGACCGACAAGGGAAAGGTATGAACAGAAGATGAAGCTCGTTTTGAAGTCCGACCTTTTGATAGATGGCACAGGCGCGGATCCAGTCCCGAACGCGGCGATTGTGGTCGAGGATGGGCGCATCTCCGAAATCACCTCCCAGGACAAACTGGACATAGGCGAAAGAGAGGATGTCAGCGTCATAGACGTCGCGGGCGGGACGCTGATGCCCGGCTTCATCGAGATGCACACCCACATCCATTGCAGCGCGCAGTCCGACGCCTACACCCACATTATGACCGAGAGTGACGCGACGTTCATAATGCGCGGCGTGGGTGCGGTTCGCTCCGCGCTCGGCTCCGGCGTAACCACCATGCGCGACCTCGGCAGCCGCAACCAGGTTGTCCTGCCAGTCAAGGCCGCCGTGGAAGACGGAATCATACCCGGCCCCCGCATGGTCGTGGCTGGCACACCCATCACCACGACGGGCGGCCACTGCAATATGTTCGGCACCGAGGCCGACACCGCTGAGGCTGTCGTGTCCGCCATACGAACGCAGTTCAAGCTGGGCGCCGACTGCATCAAGATGATGTCAACCGGCGGCGGATTCACGCCCGGCACCAATGTCCGCGCCCCCCAGTATCCGGTAGAGACGCTGAGAGCGGCGGTCAGGGACGCCGAACGGCTCGGCCTTCGGGTATCCGCCCACTGCCACGCATCCGCCGGAGTCCGAAACTGCGTCAACGCGGGCATTCACAACCTCATCCACTGCTCCTGGCTCGCCGAGAGCGAGGAGGATATGTACGACTACGACCCCGACTACGCCGACATGATAGCCGAGAAGGGCATCTACGTTGACCCCACACTCGCGCTTGGAAGGCTGAACAGCATCAGGGGACGAAGCCGCCCGCCCGGAAGCAGTGCTATGGGCGACCCCGCTCGACGCTTCGAGATACTCCGCGATATGTGGGACAGAGGCGTCAAGTTCGTAACCGGAATGGACGCCGGAATGACCAACGCCAACTTCGACGACTTCGCGTACATCCCGCAGGTCATGGTCGAGGAAATGAACATTACGCCCATGGAAGCCATCGTGTGTTCTACCAGCACCTCTGCCGAGTGTCTCGGTCTCGAAGACGAAATCGGCTCTCTGGAAGTCGGCAAGTCGGCGGACATCCTCATCATCAACGGCAATCCCGACGAGGACATCACCGCCCTCCACAACGTCAACACCATCGTATCCCAGGGCAGCGTGGTCAAACGGGAGAACGAACTTCTCATCTAGCCAATATAAAATACGACGACAGAGCGATCCGGCGCATGAGCCGCGAGGCCAACTATGACTACCAAACTTGCAGTAGGTCTGTCGCCATCCGAACGGGATCGGCTGTACAAACATATCAAGCCGCTGCCGAGTCCTCCCCCGCGCGATCCGTTTGTGGTTAATCAATTCCCGCACAGTTCAAGAGCGAATTACATACTCTCATGGGTTTTCAAAGACCGCCCCGACGTGTTTCGGGGCGGCGAGGGATTCCTCTGCATAGACACCCGGCCCGGCTCGATCCGCTTTGTGCCGGACTGCATGGTAGCGTTCGGCGTTGATCCCATGTATGTCTTCGCCCGAAACGGCTACGTAATAAGCGAGATGGGCAAGCCGCCTGAATTCGTCATGGAAATCGGCTCCAGAACCACCGGGCGGGTGGACATCTCCAGAAAGCGCGAGGGATACGCGAGTTTCGGTGTACCCGAATACTGGCGGTTCGACGAAACAGGTGGGGACTATCACGGTCAGCCGCTGGCCGGAGACAGGCTTGTGGATGGCGTCTATCAGCCTATCCCGCTGCATCACGAATCGGACGGGACAATCTGGGGACACAGCGCGATACTGGGTCTGGACATATACTGGCAGAACAAGAAACTTCGTATCAAAGACCCAGTTACCGGGGAATTCTTCCCTGAATACAATGAGATCATGGAAGAGCGCGACACCGCTGTAAGCGAGCGCGAAGCCGCCATCAGGGAAAGAGACGCGGAGATAGCCCGACGCGCCGAAACCGAAGCCGAACTGGAGCAGATGCGTCAACAACTGCGGAGCTTCCAAGATGAAAATTCCGCCAGTCGCGAATAGTGTCTGACCGCCTTCCTCTGATGTCCATCACTCTCTTCGCGCTGGTGGGACTGGCGCTGGTGGCCTGCGGCGTGGAGCAGTCCGCGCCTGAGACTCCTGGTCCGATAGCGACCTCCACATCCGTTCCGCCCTCCCTGTCCCCTTCGCCGCCGCCCACTCCGCGCCCAAGCCCTTCACGCGCGCCAACGATAACTCCCCGTCCAACCGCAACTCCCGCCCCAACCGCAACCCCACGCCCGACGACCACGCCTCCGCCCGCTCAAGCGGAATCCCAACCAACCCCAACAGCGGTGACCGTGGTGGGCATAGAACCCGCAGGCCCGACTCCGCCCGATGTCGTGGGACTGGTGGATGCGGGGCAGATACCCGCTCCCACGCCGCTGGGTCTGGACGGCTGGATAAACTCAGAACCGCTCGAAGTCGAAGACCTGAAGGGAAAGATAGTCCTGCTCGACTTCTGGACATATACCTGCGTCAACTGCATTCGCACCCTGCCCCACCTCAGAGAGTGGCACGATAAATACTCCGACGAGGGACTGCTTATCATCGGCGTGCATACCCCGGAATTCGAGTTCGAGAAACTGCCGGAGAACGTCCGGGCCGCGACCTCCGATCTGGAGATAGAGTATCCCGTCGCCCAGGACAACAACTATATGACCTGGAGCATATACCGCGTCCAGGCATGGCCCAGCAAGTACATCATGGACGGCAGCGGATTCGTGCGGTACTATCACCGCGGAGAAGGCTCATACGCCGACACCGAGAAGGTAATCCGCTTCCTGCTCGAAGAGTCGGGCCGCGACCTGTCCCACATAGAACCGGACACAACTCCCGACCCCGAACGGATAACCGGCTCGCGCGCCACCGACCCCGAAAACTTCATCACGCGCGAACTCTACGGCGGAACGCGCAGAAACATAGACTTCGGCGGCGCGTATATAGTGAACGAAGAATACTATGAAGAAGCGGGCGTCGCCCGCGAATACACCGACCCCCGCGAGCGGAAGAACCACTTCATCTTCCTGCACGGTCACTGGATCAACGAGCCTGAGAACCTGCGCCACGCGCGCGCCGACGCCGACTATGAGGACTACCTGGGAATAAAGTTCTTCGCCAACGAGGTGAACGCCGTGATGGACGTAGAACCCGGCGCTGAGTACCAGTTCAGGGTGACTATGGACGGCGGCCCGATTCCGGCGGAGTCGGTTGGCGCGGATATAACATTCGACGAAAACGGCGACAGCATCGTCACTGTGGATTCCGCCCGTATGTATCGCCTGGTACGCCAGAAAGATGTCTCCGCGCACGAACTTCTGCTCATGCCCAAAGACGATAATTTCTCCCTGTACTCGTT
This sequence comes from Dehalococcoidia bacterium, assembly GCA_965197685.1. Taxonomy (GTDB): domain Bacteria; phylum Chloroflexota; class Dehalococcoidia; order Lucifugimonadales; family UBA1123; genus VXRN01. The sequence continues at coordinate 25,651 of CBDANP010000004.1, read as the reverse complement.
CACATTCGGCGCCTATCCAATGGACGGTCAGTAAAATATCGGAATTCAGGCGCTCTACTTCTTGCCAGCCGCCATGTTCACCGCCTCCGGCATACGCCTGAGGATGAGCAGCGCCGCCACTCCCACAGCCGCGAGCAGTCCGTTGAATCCGAATGCCGCGCCCCACCCGAGGGCGCCATCGAACACGTCGAGCAGCCCGCCGGCAACGATGGGAGCGATTGCCCCCACCGTAAATCCGATGGAACTTTGTATAGCCTGCGTCGAACCTATGAGGTTCTGGGGGGCCAACTCAGTAACCGCGGTGGAGTAGATTGCCGAGTCCGCGGATGTGGCGAACCCGTATCCAAAGCCCAGGATGATAAGGACCACGGGCGGCGCGCCCACGAACCATCCGCAGACGAACGAAATAGCGCCGCTCGCCGCGAAAATCACGCCCGCGCCCGCAGTCCGGCCAAATCGGTCGGATATGACCCCGCCGGCGAACACACCCACTATACCGGTCATGAACATGAAACCAGACCAGGTGGCCGCCAATACCGCTGCCTCACCCGGCTCTTTTCCGCTGTGAATGAGAGTAGCCGCCAGCAGCAATGGAAGCCACAGCCGGGCGAGATACAGCTCCGCCGTGTGCAGGGCGTAGGCCAGATTGATAAGCAGCATAGGACGGTGGCGCAGCACACCCAGATTCAGCCTGCCTGAACTGCCGGATGTCTGCGCCGCCTCGCCCTCCCGCGACCGGCGCGGCAATAGGTGTATCAGCGCGATCAGTACGCCGATCAGTCCTACCAGCGCGGTAATCATGTACGCTGTTCGCCACGAATCGGTGAGGTTCAGAAGCTGTCCCATAAAGACATAGGAGATAGTGGTGCCCGCGTACCCGGCACCGACGAATATGGCGACAGCCGTGCCGCGCATACCGTCAGCGAAACGGAGCGACACTATCCTGATGCCCGGTATGTACGCGCCAACGTGTCCCGCGCCCGCGACAAATCGGAGGGCCGACGCTGTCCACACATCCCGCGCCAGCAGGGGGAACAGGATATTGCTCACGGCTATCAGCGCGACGCTGGCGAGCATTACCCTGCCTGCGGGCAGCCTGTCTGTAACGGGGATCAGAAACGCGGATGAAACAGCGTATCCAACGAGGTACGCGCTGAATACCGCCGCCGCCTGGGAGTTGCTCATTCCCCATTCGTCACCCAGGAACGGGATAGAGGCGATGTAGCTGGAAAACGGCAGCAGAGTCAGGAGCAGAGTGGAGCTTATAGAGACGAGCCACACGACATCGGTCCAACTTCCCAGACCGAATGGAGCTGGCTTTGAATCTGACGACACAGGCAGGCTCCCGCATTTATGACCATTGAGCTTCGTGATACTCTACACTACGGCGCAAAGCCTGACTAACAGGGACCACCCGGCGGTTTCGGGGTTTTGAATACCATCCACTTCGGGATGATTGTAAAATTCGGTCATACCGCTCTATTGCTATTCCCGCGAAAGGAGACCTTACGTCGGTGGACATCAATGTAATCCTCATCGGCGGGTCTTCCCACGTCGGGAAGACGACAGTGTCCGAATCGTTGGCAGCCGCGTTGGGTTGGGGCCACGTCTCCACCGACAGGTTGGCGCGCCACCCCGGCAGGCCATGGAAGTCAGCGCCGGAGAAGGTGCCGGACCAAGTGGCGAAGCACTATCTCTGTCTGTCAAGCGACGAACTTATTGATGATGTCCTCTGGCACTACAGGACAAATGTCTGGCCGAAAGTTGAGGCTATCATCGCGTCGCACTCGACCGATACCTCCACGACTGGAATAATCCTGGAAGGATCCGCTCTGTGGCCCGAATTCGTGGCAAGCCTGGACTTCGACAAAATCGCGGCGATATGGCTTACGGCCAGCGAGGAGGTCTTTCGGCGGAGAATTCACGTTGGAAGCCTGTACATGTCGAAGTCTCCTCGGGAGCGGATGATGATCGACAAGTTTCTCGAACGCACTCTCACTTATAACGCGCGGATGGTTGACGTTGTAAACCAGCATGGGTTCATCCTTGTAGATGTCATGAAGTCCAACGCGACGGAACTTACCGAAAGGTGTCTAGCGACACTTGGCATTGACGAGCGGTAGGATTCCGCCAATAAACCCAAGATTGTGCCCATGCTCAACTCAATGACCTATGCCGAATGTTCACGTCTCCGGGCCCTGGTTATAACCGCGACTCTCATTGTGGCGATGCTGTCCTGCTCATCAGAACCGGATGCGGTTCCTGTCACCGAGTCCGAACGTTCCATACCCGCGTTCACGAACGTCGCCAGGGAGGCTATGGGTGGCGCGTACCGCGTTTCCAACTACCGGCCAGGCGTCGCCATATTCGACTATGACCGAGACGGCGACCAGGACGTATATCTCACCCAGCAGGCGGGCCATCCCAATCGCCTGTTCCGCAATGACGGCGACATGAACTTCGCCGAACTCGCCGAATCAGCCGGGGTCGCGGCAGTCGAACAAGGCTCCAGCGGGGTTGTCGCCTGCGACGTGAACAACGACGGCTACCAGGACCTCTACGTCGGCGGACGCGGCATTGAGGGCGACGGACTCGATTTCAGGTCGGCGCAAGTCGTCGGTGAGGACGGCCAGCCCATCGCGCCCGCCTACGCGGACAGGCTGTTCATCAATAACCGCAGCGGCGCGTTCACGGACGTTAGCGATACGGCCTTCGGCGATAGCCCGAACCTGCGCGCCGCGGCCACCGTAACGTGCGCCGACGTTGACCGCGACGGCTGGCCGGACATATTCGTCGCTAACCTCATAGACGAAGACTACTTCTTCATGGGCGAGGCCAATCACCCAGGCCACTTCAACGTCATGTACCGCAACAACGGCGACTTGACCTTCGCTGACGTATCCGAGGAGTCGGGACTGCTCGGCGGACAGATATGGATGCGCGACCCGAACGGCTCTCCCTTGACCTTTACCGACAGCGAGGGAGTCGCCTATGAGGGCTACGACCCTTCTCTGGTGGACGAGGAAGCCAATCGCGTCGGCGACCCGACCGGCCCCACCCATGCGGCGACGTTTTTCGACTACAACGACGACCTGCTTCCCGATCTCTGGGTCGCCACGGACGGCGATTTCCTGCGCCTGTACAGAAACGACTCCACTCCCGGCAGCGTCAGGTTCACTCCGGTCGAGAGAGAAATGGGCTTCGCGCATGTCGGCAACTGGATGGGCTTCGCCATCGGTGACTATAACGCCGACTCGCGGCTCGACGTATTCGCCACCAACGCGGGTTATCACCTCAGAATGAGAGAACCTCAGCGCAACCCGGGGCCGGACTGCAAATACCAGGAACGCTTCTGGTGGGGAAGTTGCCTCAACGCTCTTCTGCGGAACGGCGTGGGCCGGTTTGAGGATGCGGCGCCCTCTACGGACGTCAAGGCCAGTGCACTCATGCCTCCCGCCTCTCTCGACTCGGCCAACATAAATCCGAGTTGGCCCGTTCCGACCGGCCTGTCGGCTTACGAGTTCGGCTATGGGGCCACGTTCTTCGACATGGACAACGACGGCTACCAGGACCTGTACTGGCTGGGGTCGGAAATAGCCAGTGGGGACGGCCCGGGCGGTGACATATACCAGTCCGCGGGCCGGATGCTCAGAAATCTGGGCGGGAAAGGCTTTGAGGACCTTACCGTCGAAACCCGCCTGATAGATGTTCAGGGCGTGCGCTACGACAAGATTGACACGCTGGAGCCAGGCCAGGACCCCGCTTCCATCAAGCTGACGCCAAGATACCACGAGAACGGAAAAGGGCTTGCGCACGGCGACCTGAACGGGGATGGCTACGTTGACCTGATAGGCACCAACAGTGGCGGAATGATGTTCACCGGAGAGGGCTACGACGCGGATTACGCGCCCGGCCCGACATTCATGTGGATAAACGAGCCGGGCGACAATCACTGGATAACGCTCAGGCTGGAGGGTCGAATGGCCGTGGACGGCACGGGCAGCAACGCGGACGGCATCGGCGCCCGCGTTTACCTTAAGACAAGCCCCGACGACGGGAGCGGTCCCATTACCCAGGTGCGAGAAGTGCAGGCCGGTTCGAGCTACCTGTCCATGGACAGCGTGGAACTGGAATTCGGACTCGGAAGCGTGAGCGTTGTCGAAGAGGTGACTATCCTGTGGCCCAGCGGCCGCGCCCAAATCCTGACCGGCCTGATCGCCGACCAGGTGGTGAAGGTCACCGAGCCGGAAGGTTAGGCTCAGGCTTGAAATACTTCCGGCAAGTCGGAGGCTATGAGCGAGGCAAAATCTGCGTAATATCCGTGTTCACCAGGGACGTTCTACGCGCCGGCATCATATCCAGCCTGAGCGTATCTGTCTGAACGCGCCGATGCTCGACGCGACGAGGTTGGGCGCAATCACTGCCCATAGAATGGCCGCTTCCGAAATCTCGCGCGAGGTGAAAAGCGCGGGGTTCGGGTCTATCACGGTTTTGTAATAGTAAGCGGCCCAAGCGCCTGCCAGTCCCAGCAGCGCCCATGCGCCCGCCCGCAAAGCCTTCATCCACCTCGCCTCCTCCGAATCCCACCAGACAATTGCGGCGCCGAGTCCGGCGCACACGCCGGGCAGCGAGAACCACAGCATGATAAACATCCAGCGTGGCCAGAGATAGTCCATGAAATAGTACATGGCCCAGGTCACCATGATAGCGCATACGGACAACAGCACCGACAGGCCGAGTCCGGCGAAGATTCTGAGACCTAGCGCGAATACGAGGTACATATCTGAAACTTCACCTGGCCGGAATCGAAGCGAAGAGCGAGTCCACGCCTCTTATCCACCGAACCCTATTCACGACGCGCCAATTTGGGATCGAGAGCGTCTCTCAAGCCGTCGCCCACCAGATTGATGGCCAGGACGGTGACCGTCAGGATCAGTCCGGGGAAGAACGCGACCCATACGGCGGTTTGGAGGTATGTACGGCCGAGGGCCAGTATATTGCCCCAGCTTGGAAGTTCGGGCGGAATGCCCAGCCCAAGGAAGCTAAGTCCGGCTTCAGTGAGTATCGCGCTGGCGAATACAAAAGTGGCCTGTACCATCACAGGAGCGAGTGTATTGGGGGCGATGTGGAGCATTAGAACCCGCCAGGTAGGCGCTCCTACGGCGCGAGCGGCCTCGACAAACTGGACCTCGCGCAAAGATAGTACCTGCGCGCGCACAATTCGCACCATGCGAGGCGTATCCACAACAGTGATCACAATTATCACATTGCTAATAGAGCTTCCAAGCATCGCTATCAGGGCGAGAGCGAGCAGCAACGTCGGGAACGACATTATCGCATCCATGAATCTCTGAATAACCATGTCGGCGCGGCGGTCATAGCCCGATATTAGTCCTACGACCATCCCTGCGCACACGGTGAGAATCGCGACCGTAAATCCCACTTGAAGCGAGACGCGGCCGCCGTGAATAGTGCGCGAATACACGTCTCTGCCCGTGTTGTCCGTCCCGAACCAGTGCTCGGATGACGGGGACAACAGCCTGTCGAGGGGAGCGAGTTTCAGCGGATCATATCTGTCTATGGTTCCGGCGAAGATTGTGAAAAACGAAATTACGGACAGGATTATGAAACCCGCCAACATATTCGGGTTCTTAATCAGCGCGCGCCGGGCGTTTATAGCCCCGGTCGCCCACCTGGAGCGAGGTTCGAGGCTTCCTGCGGCGCCTGTGCCTTCAGTAGCCATCAATACCTCACTCTAGGGTCAAGATATGCGTACACAATATCAACGGCCAGGTTCACGAACACGTATGCGCCCGCGAAAATCATCATAAGGCCCTGAATCACGGGAAAGTCGCGGTCTCCCACCGCGCCCACAAACAGTCTGCCCATTCCGGGAATCGCGAAAACCGTCTCCGTAAGAACGGCTCCTGTAACCGCGCCCGCGAAGCTGAGGCCGACAATTGTGACAATAGGCATCGAGGCGGCTCGAAGGGCGTGTCTGAACAGAACCACACGTTCCACCAGACCCTTGGCACGCGCCGTGCGTATGTAGTCGTCTCTCAAAACTTCCAGCATACTCGAACGAGTCATGCGGGCGTTGAGAGCCATGAACGATACTCCGATGGAGATTGAGGGCAGAATCAGGTGTCTGAAAAATTGAGGAATACCGTCGGAGAATTCTCCGAAGCCGAACACCGGCGTCCACCCCAGGATAACACTGAACAGCCATATAAGATTGAACGCGAGCCAGAATCCGGGCATAGAGAAGCCGATAACCGCGAAGATCATCACGCTACGGTCAATCCAGCTGTTCGACTTCCACGCGGCCAGGATGCCCATGGGAATGCCGAAAACAATGGCGATGAATATCCCAAAAAGAATCATGGATACGGTGGGCTCGACTCTGGGCGCGATAAGTTCGGAGACCGATTTGCCAGTGAACAGTGAAGTGCCGAGATCGCCTCTAAAGAATCCGGCCATCCAGTCCAGGTATTGGATAACCGCGGGCCGGTCAACGCCGAGCGCGGCCCTGGCCTGAGCTATGTCCTCTTCGGTGGCTATTTGAATAAAGTCGCCGCCGAGAAGAATAGCCGCCGGGTCTCCGGGCGCAAGCTGCATTATGGAAAACGTTATGATTGATACGCCTATGAATACGGGTATCGTTAGAACGATTCTTCGAAGAATGTAGGGCAGCATAACGCTGAACCTCAAAACGGCTGAACGCGATGTGAGTTAGGGTGTGGGGCGGGAAATCGCGCTTCCCCGCCCCACGGTTTAAGCCGGTATGCTACCTGTCAAGCCACACGTTGTGAAGTATGGGGAACAGGCAGTCTATGCAGAAGTTCTTCACGTCGGAGCGAATCGCCCGCGGCGGAGAGAACATGAAATGGTTGATCGAATGAGGGTTATTGTAGATTGCGCGGTTCATGTCGTCGTAGAGCTGCTGCAATACGACCGGGTCGGTTTCTGTGAGGAACTGGTTGCGCAGTTCGGTTATTTTTGGCTCGTTCCAACCCAGGTTGCTCGGGCTGGCGGGCATATGCGGGGCCAGGGGATTGAGACCGTTGGCGAAGTTCGACCAAGTGGTGGCGATTTCCCAGGGGCCGTCCGAGCCGGTGAGAGCCACACGAGAAGCCCAGTCAACGGAAACAAGCTGGACGTCCGTGAAGCCCATTTCCTTCATGGCTTCCCACATCACAAGACCGGCCTCGGGCATGAATGGCATATCGGATGCGGCAACGATACGAATCGTCATGTCCTTCGTGCCCGGACGCAGAGCCTCGGCCTCGGCCAGAAGACGCATGGCGGTATCGAGGTCTCCCGATCTCGTCTTGATACCCTGGTCCTGCACTTCCGTCGCGGCAACCGACCCCCACGGAGTACCACAGTGGACCACAAGGTAACATTCGGTCCACATACTCTCGTCGCCGACAGCAGCCTGCATTATCTTGTCATTGGGCGCCACCGCATACACGGCCTGCCGCGTCAACCTGCCAGCCTCGCTGGCATCAAAGGGAGGATGGGCCGGGTTGAAGCTCGTCCCGCCATAGTTGCCATCACGAATGGGAGACCATTCGACACCGGGGACGTTCGTCAGAGTCTGAGCAAGGTCAATCCTGAAATCGTCCAGAACATCCACTTCCGCGGTCTGAATGGCGGCTACGCGGGTGGCGTGGTCGGGTATGTCGAGCGCGTCGAAGCCGTCCAGATACTGCGTTATCTCGCCCTTTGTGAAGTCCCAGGCCTCGCCGCTGTTCGGTACGTATCCCGCGAACTTCTCAAACTTGAGAACCTCGCCCGGAATCCACTCGACCATTTCATACGCTCCGGTACCTGAGACAAAATCCACAGGCTTGCCCGGGGCCAGAGACCAGATCTCTTCGTGCATAATGGACGGCTGCCGGGGATCCAACTGCGCGAGGAATTCCAGCACCATTGCGGTTGGCTGCTCGAAGTTCATCACGATGGTATTGTTGCTCTCGTCCAGAATCTGGTTGAACACCTGGTCTGAGCGTTCCTTGCCCTCGTTTCCGGCGGAAATACCCAGAAGCTGGCGGCCAAGCGGGTCAACGCGCGCGAAGCGGTTGTGAGACTCGGCGATATCCATCATTCGGAGGGGGTCGCCGTTGTGGAACGTCTGGCCTTCCCTCACCTTGAAGGTGTACTCCGTGCCGTCGTCGCTGATGCTCCAGCTATCCAGCATCTGCGGGAATATCTCGTAGTTGGCGTTTCTCCAGAAGAGCTGGTCGTAAGCGTGACGACCGACCGTTCCGGTAACGATTGCGCCGGTGGCCATTGGGTCAATGAACTTGATAGACCCCTGCGGCACAAACTTCAGCGTGCCGCCGGACTTGGTTTCGCCGCCCATGGCTATCAGTCTGGGCACGGGCCTCACTGCGGCGACAGACGGCGCCTGCGCCTGAGTTCCCGACGGCGCCTGGGCAGCAGCGGGCGCGGGCGCGGCGGCCGCGGGCGCTTGTGGCGCGGCGGGCTGCTGCATCGAGGCCGCAGGCGCTGCTTGCGCGGGCGCGGCGGGCGCGGGCGCTTGTGGCGCGGCGGGCGCGGCAGGCTCGTCCGAACTCGCGCAGGCCAGCGCGAATACCAGTATGGCCGCTAAAGCCAATATCATCCATTTAGATGGTCGCATGAAAATCCTCCCTGCTAACTGTTTATTCTCTCAACATTCGAAAAAGCATGGACTAATTCAAACCGTGGTGGTCTCACCACTTCTCAGCAAATTTAACTCTGAGTGTTGACGGGATTATATGACTGAAAAAATTTTCAGTCAACAAGTATCATTCATTTCGACCAGAGCGTCACATGATTATATATACGCTACAAGTACGTGACATGGATGTTACGATAGTGTGGCCAATCCGCGCCTGGAGGACTGTTATGCCGATTATTGTAACCTGAAAATCAGGCTCTTCTGGCAAATCTGGGGTCCAAAGTATCGCGGAGGCCGTCGCCAACGAGATTTATGGAAAGAACGCTGAGAGAAAGGAACAGGCCGGGGAAGAAGGTGACCCATACCGCGATCTGGAGATATGTGCGGCCCTGTCCCATGATATTGCCCCAGCTTGGGATGGAAGGCGGGACGCCCGCGCCCAGGAAGCTGAGGTTCGCCTCTACGATTATGGCGAGCGCGAATATGAATGTGGCCTGCACCATGACGGGCGCGAACGTGTTGGGGGCTATGTGCCGGAGCATGATTCTCCAGGCCGGAGTACCTATGGCGTATGCTGCCTCAACGAACTGCTGCTCTCTCAGGGTGAGAACCGAACCTCTCACGACCCGGACCATCCTGGGAGTGTCAACGACGCATATAACCAGGATGACGTTGAACACGCTGGCGCCCAGCACCGCAATCAGCGCGAGCGCGAGCAGCAGGGACGGGAAGGCCATCAGGCCGTCCATGAACCTCATAATTATGTTGTCCATGCGGCGGTAGTATCCGGCTATCAGACCCATACCGAGTCCGGCGACCGAGGTGATGATCCCGACCGAGAATCCGACGAGAAGGGATACTCTGCTGCCCACCAGTGTTCTGTCGAAGACATCTCTGCCCAGGTGGTCGGCTCCGAACCAGTGGTCGGAACTGGGCGGCTGGAGGCGTTCAAACGGGTTCAATTTCGAAGGGTCCGTGCGAGTCAGGTAGGGCGATAACAGGGCTACGACCACCACGACCGCAAGTATGACGCACCCCAGAAGCATATTGGGGTTTCTTCGGAGCGCGAACACGGAGCCGCCCACGATTCCGCGGCTGGCTCGAGCTCCTACCTGTTGGCTTTCAGTCAATTGCCTTCCCTTCGCCTGAGGGTTAGTTAGTACCTGATCCTGGGATCCAGATATGCATAGAATATGTCTATTACAAGATTCACGAAGACGTAGCTGACAGCGGTTACCATCAACATCGCCTGAACGATTGGATAGTCCCTCCTGACAACGCCGTCAACCAGCAGCCTGCCGAGCCCGGGAATCGCGAAGACAGTCTCCGTAACCACGGCACCGCTGACCAGGGCCGCGAACACCAGGCCGATAACGGTTACTATGGGGATGGAGGCGTTTCTGAGCGCGTGTCGCCCGATCACTCCAAGCTCGCCCAGACCCTTCGCGCGCGCCGTTCTTATGTAGTCTTCCTGGAGCACCTCGACCATCGTTGACCTGGTCATGCGCGCCACGAGAGCGGAGAACGGAATCGCGTTGGCCAGCGCGGGCAGCGTGAGACTCTTGAGATATGGATAAATGCCCTCGGATATGGGGACGAAGCCAACGGCGGGAAATATTCTGAAGTTGACCGCGAACACCCATATAAATATGAATCCAAGCCAGAATACGGGAACGGAAAATCCCAGCACCGCGAATACCATGACCCCTCTATCGGTCAGGCTGCCCACCTTCCAGGCGGCCAGAATTCCCATCGGAATGCCCATCAGGATAGAAAGGACTATCGCCAGCATCCCAAGGCTGAGCGTAGGCTGCAAGCGGGGGGCCATCAGGCTTGTGATCGTGTGCTTGGAGAATATGGACGTGCCCAGGTCGCCTCGCAGGAGATTGCCCACCCACACGCCGAACTGAATATGGAAGGGTTTGTCGAAGCCCAGCGCCTGTCGCATCTTTTCCACGTCCTCGGGCGTCGCTTCCTCTCCCGCCATCAGGACGGCGGGGTCGCCGGGGGCTATGTGAAGAATAGAAAACGTGATTATCCCGACGAGGAAGATAACGGGGATGCTAGCAAGCAGTCTTCTTATTATGTACCCAGACATTTAGGGCGTCACCAGTATGGCCTTTGAGATTTGGACAGCGCGCTGAGGGTTGGTGAATTGCTAGAATGAAGGCGTCGGGAGTATATCACCGACGCCTTCATTCTAGCTATACCGAGTATCGTGAGTTGACTTAATCAGGGGTGGAGTCCGGCCTACTCTTCCTCCAGCCAGGTATCCCACAGCACGGGGAACGGTATCGGATTCCAGCCCTTGACCTCTTTTCTGGATGCGAGAGGAGGATAGAAGTCACCAATTCTTATCATGGGCATATCCTCGAACGCGAAGGCGTTTATCTCTTCCCAGATGGCGAACTGCTCTTCGGAGGACTTGGCCCTGGCGAATCTGTTCATCAGGTTGGTCATCTCGCCGGTGGTGTCCTGGTACCTGTTGAACCAGCCGTCCTTCTGCAAGGACGTGTTGGTGAGCGGCCCGAGAACTCTGCCGGTGCCGCTCCAGGTGTGGAAAGCCTCCCACAGTTCGGGGTCGGCCCTGCGCGTGCCGAGCGTTGCCCAGTCCATAGGCTGGAGGTCAACGTCGAACCCAAGCTCTTCCAGCACCTCGGCGGTTACTGCTGCCAGATCTGGAAGCACGGGCATATCCAGGGGCTGCATGACGCGCACCTTCATGCCCTCGACTCCGGCCTCGCTGATAAGCGCCTTCGCCTGCTCAATATCCTGGACGTTGTAGCGTCCCTCGGATCCGGCGTCGGTGTCCCAGCGCGTGAAGCAAGCCTGGTAATTGGTGCAGAGGCTCCAGAACTCAGGGTCGCCGACGGCCGCGGTCAGCGCGCGCTCCATTGGGTAGGCAAGCTGGAGGGCCCGGCGGACTCGCTTGTCTTCGAACGGCGGCTTCAGGTGGTTGAGCCAGACGGCGGTGCCGTTGCCGGGCTTGTTTATGAACAGGTTGAGATCGGGGTTCTCCTTGATCTGGGGAACGAAGTCGGCCTTGAACTCGTCCAGCGCGTGTACCTGTCCGACGGTCAGCGCGGCGATTCTGGATGCCATGTCCGGTATCTCGATCCACTCGATGGCATCGAGATAGACCGTGTGGCCGCCCGCGAGCGCGGAAGTCGGCTCGTCACGCTTGGCGTAGTCCACCCAGCGTTCGGCGATCCACCTGTCGCCGGGCGCCCAGCGCACGAACTTGAACGGACCGGTGCCCATCACTGTCTGCGACGATTCGGTCTGGGGCAGCGTGTGTATCTCTTCTGGAAGCACGTATGGAGCGAAACTCTGGTTGGTGTGAATCGAGTCGAGAACCAGCGCGGTCGGCTCCGTGAGCGTGATGACGATGGAAGAGTCGCCGTCGGCGGTCATGTTCGCTCCGAACTCGCCCATCAGACGCTTGTACATACCCGCCTTCTCTTTGACCCTGTCAAACGAGCCGACAACGTCGGCGGCTGTGACCGGCCTGCCATCGTGGTACATCAGGTTGTCCCGCAGGTTGAACTGCCAGGTGAGGCCGTCCTCACTGACATCCCAGTCGTCCACCATCATAGGCGCGGGGCTGAACGAATCATCCAGCTGGAACAGTCCCTCCATCGTGTGCCGGGCTACGTGCGCGGTGACGATGAGGGTAGTCCACTGCGGGTCAACCGATTTCAGGCTGCCCTGCGGGACTATCTTCAGTGCGCCGCCGAACTTTGGCATACCCGTGGTGACCGGGGTCGGAACGGCGGAATATACCCTCGGCGCGGGCTGCACGACGGGAGCCACGACAGTCGGAACCGACATCGCGGCCATAGCGGGCGCGGCGGGCGCGGGCGCGGCAGGAGCCTGCGGCGCGGCAGCCTGCTGCACAGCGGGTGCGGCAGGGGCCATAGCAGGCGCGGCGGGCGCGGGCGCGGCGGGCGCGGCGCGCGCGCTGGATTCGTCCGAACCCGTGCATGACAGTACAAATACAAGGGCGACTGCAAGCCCGAGTATCGTCCAATTGAAACGTTTCATTATCTTTCTCCTATGGTTATCGTCAGACCTCAGTGGTCGGTTCAGCGGTCGGTTCAGCGTAGTCACGCAATTATATGAGTAGAACAGCTTTCAGTCAACAAGCATCGCCTTCGCCAGTACCTATTCAAAGTCAGGATCGGTTTCCCACACAACTACACATCATACCCCCTATTCTGCTCCAATACTCGTATAACGCAATAGATACGCTGCCTGATATATATACCCACTTATCTATGAAAAGACCCTTGGCTATGATGCCAGGGCCTTTCTAAAGTCGGACTGAGTTTCCCTTATCACTACATATTCACTTCCTACTGTGCTACAATACATTCCAGGACTAGGAACCGACTACTGAGAACTGAACACCGACAACCATAAACTAGAGGTTATCAATGACAACCCGTTCAACTGAAAAATATTCTCCCCAAAGCTAAACACTGGTGAATTCAGGTCAAATACAGGTGATAATTCACACCAGTACCCCACCAGTAGCCACCTGTTAGGGTCACCAGCACTCACTCAGCACAACTATAAATGACACTATATGAAACCGTTCCAATCCGGCCCACTCGCCGCTGTTCGATCCGAATCGTTCACCCTGATTCATTCAGACTTTGCAAAGACCATGGCCTATGAACGCCGCCAATCTCGACACGCGATTGGGTCAGTGATAGACTGCGATCATCCGGAGCGTCGAGCCATATTCAGGCTCAGAGAAGCAGGGGAGAGATTATGTTTATAGGTCATTTCACCGAGCAGCCGTGGCAGGACGACAAGACGGGGCTGATGGGCACTCAGACAACCGACCTGAGCATCAGCAACGAGGTGTACGACCCCGAGGTCGGTGCGGCGCTTTACAACAGGTATCTGGACGAGAAGCTGTACGCCGAGGAGATGGGCTTCGACGGCCTGATGCTGAATGAGCACCACAGCACCCCGTTTTGTATGCAGGGCGTCACCAATATCGGCGCCTCCATTCTCGCCCGTCAGACCACCAAGGCCAAGATAGTAATACTGGGCAACATTCTGCCTATCTGGGACGACCCGCTCTGGCTGGCCGAACAGCTTGCCATGATAGACATGATAAGCCACGGCAGGCTGGTGTCGGGCTTCGTGCGCGGTGGCGGACGCGAGAGCGTGTCACACAACTCGCCGCCCGTGTTCAACCGAGAACGCTTCGAGGAGGCGCACGATTTCGTTATCAAGGCGTGGACCGACCCCGGCCCCTTCCGATGGGAGGGCAGGCACTACCACTACCGCTACGTGAACCCCTGGATGCGGCCCTACCAGAAGCCCCACCCGCAGGTCTGGATACCCTCCACCGTCAGCGTCGAGACCGTGCGCTGGTCGGCTCAACACCGCTATCCGCTCGTGCTTCTGGCGACCCGTCTCGGCCCGACTAAGGACGCCTTCGATATGTACCACGATGCCGCTGCGGAGTTCGGCTACGAGTCCGGCACTCAGCACGTATCCTACCTGTGGAAAGTCCACGTGGACGAGACCGAGGAGAAGGCGGCGGAGGTCGGGCGCAAATACCTGTCTGGCGTGTCCAACCCCTTCCTCAGCGGCAACGAGGGCATGGTCAATCCAGCGGTTATGTCGCTCCCCGGACACACGTCGCGTACCTCCCGCAGGCTGGAGGCGTCAAGGTTCGGTCCTACGGGACGCTTCGGCACCAACCGCCGCACTTTTGAAGAGCAGGCTAACGACTACACAATTGTGACCGGCACTCCCGACACCGTCATACCCAAGATAAAGCACGTGTTGGAAACCCTGCGCCCGGGTAGCGTCTTCTTCTGGGACGGCGACGGCGCGATGACCCACGAGGACCAGATGCGCAGCCTGCGACTCATGGGCGAGTACGTCATCCCCGCCGTGCGCGAGATTGGCGACGAACTTGAACTCAAAGGCCCATTTGAGCTGAGTCCCTGGACCAATGAGCCTATGGAAGAGTCCAACGGCGCGACCGAGACCGTCGCGACCGCGGAGTCAATCACCAGGGACTAGCGAGCGGACAATCAAGGTTTCTCGAAGATTCCCTGCAAGGCCTCTACTGCTGCTCTCTGTCTTGAAAGGAAACTGTCCGGCCGTCATAGCAACGGCTGGGCGATTGAGGGAGTACCTCATGCCAGATAAGCTGACTGCTAAGTGTCTGAAACGAAGATTTGGGGAAGTCTGGTCGGACCCAGATAGGGAGTGGTATCACAATGGCGTCGAAACCAGCGACAAAACCGCGCTACGCATACATCGCGCCATCAGTTGGGTGAAACGCGCTGAGAAAAAAGACGAAGATTTGGACGCTAAATTCATTTTCTACTGGATAGCGTTCAATGCAGCCTACGCACAAAATAAACCAGATAATCGTGAAAATGCGTTCGTCGATTTCAGAAAATATTTCTATCGCATTGTTGAGATCGACCGTCGCTCTTGTCGTAGAATCTCTAAAGCTGTTTGGGATATGCGCGACGATCCAACCGTTAAACGATTCCTAGAAAATAGGTTCGTATTTCATCCGTATTGGGATTGTCGCCACAGCCATCCTTCTCAGCCTTGTAGTTGTTGGAGGAAGTGTCTTCGCGGTAAAAACAAGGAATTTGAAGATAATAACTGACCTTACGCAGTTGAGAGAGATTTCGTAGCTGAGCTGGCTCATTCTCGTTTAGGAATTCATAGCTAAGTGCGTAACATCAGATAATAATAAGCGTGGGGACGTAAGAGGCGCATTGTGCATCCTATTCGATAGACTCTACACTCTGCGCACACAAATTATCCATGGCGGCTCTTCATGGGATAGTGAAATTAGTCGTCCACGTCAGGTTACAAATGCGGCAGCGATAATCAGGGTCTTTCGGTTATTTTCATAACAATAGTCCGAGCAGTTGTAGAGCGCCGTTGGGTCTCCAGCCTACCCTCCTGATGGCAGCCGCTATATTCTTCTCACCACACATCCTGAGTATGTTCAGCACCAGGTTTCTCAACGCAGCCATCACCTGTGGCGCTGAACCGGTTCGCACCTGGCTGTTGTCCTCGCCCATTGTAACGTCCCTCACATAGTGCAGACGATTTTCTATACCCCAATGACCTCGCACCAGACCAAGAAGCCTGTCTGCCGGTATCTGAGTTCCGAGACTGGTTATGGCATATCGCACCTGGCGAGTCTCCTTGCCTTTCACCATGCGCCAACTCTCCACCTTCATCACCTGCCGCTGTCCCGGCCAGTCCAGATACGTCTTCAGCATATCCGTAGCCCACAGTCTGCGACGCTCCCAGCGGTCTCCATGACTGTCCTCGGTCTCAGCATAGGCGTACTTCCCAGACAACGGCTCTTCAAAACAGAACTCTATGTCCTCGTACAGGCTCTTTTGGTTGCCCTTGACTATCAGCAGATAGTCCCCACCCTCGCACACAATCCGCTCGCACAACTGTCGCTGACAGTAGAGCGCGTCTCCGGTTACAACCCTGTCCGAAACAACCACTCTATCCAGCAGATTCCCCGCCATGTTCAGTTCGGACGCTCGCTTCTCCGAACAGTCCCCCCTTTTTGACCCACCACAAGACCCTTGTGATGGGTATAGGCCGCCACCAGTCGAACTCCTGGTATCTGATCCCCGTGTACCCCTCTCAGCGCCTTGCCATCTATCGCTATTGCATCCTCCACTATTGCATCCTCTTGCGTTCCCAACCAGGACTCGACCCATTCTCCCAACACTGACTCGAACGCATCGGTGTCCATTCTTGCAAATACATTGTGCAGAGTGGATACCGCAGGGGTTCTGTCTCTTGTAAACCCCAGTTCCTTCAGTGTGTTAGGATCCTGCATCCTTCCCCATTGGGCGATGGCATAAAGACTGCGCGCGCCGCTGACCATCGCGCATACCGACAGTGACAGGATGGCGCTCAAAGGGTGGCGACGACCATGGGCTGAACGGGGATCGGGAACCTCCTCGAACGCTCTGAGTAGGCTTTTACCCAATCCCTCTGTATTCATACCCTAAGTCTAATACTGTTCCCAAATAACCGAAAGACCCTGGCCTGAAAATCAGCAGGGCCGCCAACTCCCTGCGTTGCAGCTCAGCCACAACTTTCTCCCTGCGGCCGGCCAACTCCTGCTCGGTGAAGTGCAATGGCATTTCGCTCCTCCTGTCTCTTGTCGCATAGCCTGAATTGACTATGATGGGACGATTTGCTGATTCTACCACCATGGAATGAATCCAACGTCTGTATAATCCGGTGAGAGACAGCGCCCAATCCAGACCGCATGTGAACCGGAGCGAGATATGACAACGATAAACTCAGCGCTGGGGCCATTGGATACGGCGGACCTGGGATTCACTCTGCCTCATGAACACCTGGTCGATTCGTCCGCCGGCATCCGGGCTACGTATTACGAGCTGGAACTCAGAGACCAGGTCTTGGATATGGCCTTGGAGTCCTTTAACGAGGCCAAGAGTGGTGGAGTCGATACCGTCGTCGAAGTTTCTCCCATGGATCTGGGGCGGGATGTCCTCCTCATGAGGGAGGTTTCGGAAAGAACGGGGGTACAGTTCATTTGCTGCACCGGCTGCTGGCTGGATATTCCGCGGAGTTTCTGGGGTCGGGACAAGGATTTTATCGCGGACCTTTGGGTGCGAGAGATCGAACAGGGGATCGAGGGTACGGACATAAAGGCCGGCATCATCAAAGTAGCCACCAGCGACCCGATCACCGAGCAGGAAGAGTTGATGCTGCGGGCCTCGGCCCGGACACACCGGCGCACCGGCGTCCCCATTACCACCCATACGCAGGCCGATTCACGGATAGGCGAAGAGCAAGTGCGAATCCTCAATGAGGAAGGCGTGGAATCTCATCACATATACATAGGACACCTCAACAACACTCTCGATCCTGACTACCATCGAGAGCTGGCCAGACTGGGAGTCTGGCTGGGCTGGGACATCAACAATCCCCTCGGCCGGCCGAACCTGCCTCCATGGCGGCAGAGGACCGACTATCTCAAAGAGCGGCTGGACGAGGGCATGGGCGCCAACCTGATGCTGTCCCACGACTGGAATATCGTGCTGTCCCGCATCGGATCGCCCGGCATGCCCAGCAGGGAGCGGAATCCGGACGGATACCTCTGGATCAGCCGCGCCGTGATTCCCAGGCTAATACAATCCGGGGTCTCGGAAGCAGTCATCGACCGGATGATGATCGAGAATCCCAGGAGGTACTTCGAGGGCGTGCGCCCGTCCGACTAACCGGCGGCTTCAGCCGTCCTAAGCGCAGACAGGCTGCCGCAATGCTTGATCCAACAGACATCAGCGAATTACTTGTAGGATGCGGAGGAGGCCCGTCTATTTCGACAACGCCATTGCAATTCTTTGGAGGCGAAAATCGTGGAGAAGAGAACCTACGCCAGTGTCGAAGCGCCATCGACGGCCAAGTTAGCCGAGTGTACCTCAGCTCGACTTTGTACATTCAGGCGGCATAAGTTAGCGATTCCATGAGTCGTTTGAACAGAAGCGCGGGGATTTTCACGATGTCGGCTTTCCGCTCAGACACACAGAAGGTCTCGGAGGCTCTCCACATATGATGACGCGCCAATGCGATTGCGTCGCTGAACGTCGGTTCGGACTTGGCGTATCATGCGGCTGAGCGCAGTGGAACCGAACCTTTCTGGCGCCTCCTGGTACCAGACCATCATATCTACTGACCGGTAAAAATCGTTGTCGTCACCGGCAAGAACGACTGTCGCGTATCAGGAGCTTCGTCCGGCGTGCTGGCGCGCTCAGTCTGGAAGTCGGGCGGCATGTTCTCTCCGGGTTCGTGTCGGGCTGGTCGGGACCGTTGTCTCGCCCAAAGATATGGCGCGTCAATTGCGACTGTCAATGCAGGCGATGGGGCAGGGTGATTCACTACACGCGCAAACCCGGTATCAGGGAGCTCCCGCGGAGCGCGAAGACCGGAGTAGCGCCGCGGCCATTCCGTTCATCCCGGGTAGGTGGGAAGTTCTAACTGGGCTCGGACCTGGGGTGGCAATGTCCAGACTCCCCGGTTGCCCCTCGCCTCAATGGGCGGTTCGACGGGCCTGACGCGGGACAGCAACCATATCCAGCGTCCCTCTGAGTAGTCCCCGTAGGGATCCGATTTCATCTGATAGGCGTCCCTGCGCTCCTGACCGGACCTGTCCACGGCCCACACCTTTCCGGGGTGGATCGGCTCGGACAGCTTGGTGAACCCGGCGCTCAGCGCCCTCACGCAGCCGTCCACCCGCGCGGTGGCGACAACTGCGCCGAGCGGTAACTCCATGCCGGGCACGGTCTCAGCCACCTGGTCGTTCCACTCGGAGCGCCTGGGCCTGCGTTTAGCGACGTGAATGGTGATGCGTGTGCCGACCGGCGTCTTCGGGGCGGGCCAGCCGCGTTTCTCGGTCGTCTTGTGTCCCAGGGCAATCAGACTGGCCCAGGGCTGGTGGAGCGTTACGGCTCTCATGTATGGAATCTCCCAGCGTGGCGCGCTCGTCTGAGCGTCACAGTGGAAGACATCGCTCCGCCTCTCTCAAACGTCTCCTGCGCAGCTGCGCGTCAGGCAGTACGCCGGCCACCAGTTCCCAGAAGTCAACCGAGTGATTCATTACCGTCAGGTGGGCGAGTTCATGCACGACGATGTATTCGATGAGAGCAGGAGGCATCATCGCTATACGCCAGTTGAAGCGCAGAGTTCCGTCCGCGGCGCAGCTGCCCCAGCGTCTGCGCTGGTTCCTGATGAGTGCGCTCCGACGTTCACCCCGTCCGAGCCGGGGCCACCAGCGGTCAATCTCAGATTCCAGACGCTCGGCCGCTCTCTCCCGATACCATTTCATGAACGCGCCGCGGACTCGTTCGTAGCGTTCATCGCCGTCGAGACCCTGTGGAATCGAGACCCTGAACCGCCAGTGATCGAAGCGGACCCTCGGTGAGCGCGCGTCCTGCGGCTCAACGACCATGCTGACGTTTCGACCCAGGTACGGCAGCGTCTCGCCGCTGACGAACCGCCTGGGCGCGGCCTCCGGCATTCCTTCCCCGGGCGTGTGGCTGTATCCACGCGGCCCGTTTGCGAATGATGGCGCGCAGCTCACTGTCCGGGGTCGTCGCGGGCGCTGCGACGCGCACGGCTCCTCGGTCCACGCTTATCTGGACGGTCTTCCTGCGGCGGAGGCTGCGGCGCACCTCGTACTCGATGGTCGTATCGCCTGATTGGACGCTGTCCCGTTCGATCACCGTCAACTCCCGCTGCGCGCCACATCGACAATCCGGTTGGTCAACGTCTCCGGCCGCTCTCCCGTATAGCCGATTCACGCTTGACGTCCCTGCGCGTGACTCGCGAGACATCGGGGCTGGCCTGCCGGTCGATCACCGCACAGCGCTGTTCCGGCATATCCTCAATCCCACCCGCCATGTCCCTCACATCTTCGTCCAGAATGCCCAGATTCTCCAGCGTATTCCGGCTGGTGGCGGCGCTGTATGGAACCCGCTCCGGCTGACACCGGGGTCCGGGCGCCTGAATGGCGCGGCCAGGTAGTGTCAGACAGCTCTGGGCGGAGAGATTCATCCGGCGGGACACGCTCTTTCGCGGTCCCAATGGATTACTGGAGCGGTTCGATGGCGCCGGGAGGCTCTGACTGCTGGGCGCGGTCCCAGGCAGATCTGATCTCTTCCTGATGCATGGACGCCCACTCGACGACGAGGCGGCGCGCCCGCGTGGGGACGCTCCCTCGAAAAACGGAGAGGGTGTCAATGTCGAACAGGGCTTCCTGTCCGCTGTACAGCGCGTGAAAATGGGGCGGGGGGTGGTCGGGGATGTGTATGCGGATAACGATGCCGTAGAATCGGCAGAGTTCAGGCATCGCCCACCGCCGCCTCGACCTCCTCCGGCAGCTCCTCCCAGGTCTTGCCTGTGAGTTCCATGTACAGCGCGTAGCGACACATATCTATCTCGTTGCCCCAGGCAATCGCCCCGTGGGAGTCTATACTCACATCCTCGAAGAACCCGGGTCTCTCCCAGGCTCTGAAGACACCCCTCCCGGCCAGGTGTGAGAGGTCGATCTCACCTGACACGCCATCGTCGTACTCGAGCCAGATTCGGTATTCGGGCAGCGACCTGACTTGTGTTGGGCGCGGCAATCTCTCCTCGCTTCCTAATGTAATTTGTCAGCGCTATCGCGGTTGGCGCCAACGACTTATAGATTAACACACACGGTCTGAGCGGAAGGAGTCCTCAGGCTCGATTGAAGAGGCGGCGCGCGAAAGGGGAGGCGTCCGTGAAGGCTTGCGAGTGTGGCCTGGGATAAGCTTTATATAAGCGCGGTTATAATAAGTTTATACGGATGTTCGCATGATGTTGGGGTATTCAAGCAGGGTAATGATATCCCGATGACCTGGCGTCGATCTATCACAGATTAAGCGTTCGTCTCTTGACGAGTCGTATGCGTAAATGCTCACCACGGTCAATAATATATCTTCGAGTTCAGAGGCTTGGGGATTGCTAATCTCGGTGGCTTTCTGGACAATCTGAAATCTAATACAGTGGGTCATAGCTTGATTATTGCCCTGGGATAAACAGGGCGTTCAGGCCCCGGAATCGCGGGGCGAATTCATCGTCCCACTCCTCACTCCATTCCTGTAGTCGCTCTGAAGGTACACCTCTTATGCCATCATTCAGCGACTGTTGTCCATCGGCATCGGTGAAATATTCCTTAGCATTGATTACTTTGCCTTCGACAATTGGCGAGTGAACGGTTACCGTCACTTGGGAAAAGAATCGCTCCACCTCCACTCGATGTCTGCCAGATGCTGGAGTTGATTGCGAGGTTAGCATGGAGAGGGGTAGAGAAGAAATCGGAACCATCCAAGTGTCTTGGGCAAGGTCTGGCGCATACTGATCCGCCTTCGTCCACTTTGTATAGAGGGGGAACACGTAGAATACGTGGGCAGGGTAATCGTTGGCAAGTTGCTCCAGAGCTTCATGCTGACGTTCGTTAATATTGAATTTGTAGAGGCTATCGACATTCGAGCTTCGCCAAGGTGCCTTGAATTGCAGCATAAGCAAGAAGCCCGATCCTACATTCCGAATAAGCTCGTCAAGCCCAGTACGGCGTTCTTGACGCTGGGTTAGGCCAAGCCACAGGGCCCTCTCACAGCCAGGCCATGATCTTATGTGTTGAAGAAACTCTGCACAGATATTTAATTCTAGCGATTTCTCTGAAACTTCCTTTCCAGGACCCACAATAGTAGTCACGAGTTTCTCCTACGAGTAGACGACAGCGAAATGTTGTGCAGACCCTCACTCAGGTTGGAATTCTCACATCTGTGAATTGAACAGCCTATCATTCTGCGAGCAAGGTTCAGTGAGGCTACCACTTTTATCAATGCCTTTGGCGACGCCGTCCGAACTGCCGATCAACACCGGTCATGCGCATACGATAATTCAGCATCTGATTGCTTACTCCATACTTGGAGCACGCCTGCTGGTCCGGTATTCGTCGCTTTTTGACATACACCAGAGCGTCTCTGGGCAGAAGCAGGGTTCCAGACAGCCAGTTGGCTTCCTCCTCGGTGGAAGCGTTGAATCCCCGGAGCGCCAGTTCACCCTCTCCCACGAAGAACATCGTAGTCGGCTCGTGCCCGAGGACTAGGTGAGCCAGTTCATGCATGACGTCGCTGGAATAGCGTCCCCTGAAGTGTTTGGGGTTGTAGACCACTGCGTCTCTCTCTCCGACGGACACCGTTATTGCAGACCACGAATCCGCGTCTATTTCGACCAACTGTCTCAGATCCACTTCAGAGAGTCCTATGTCCGAAACGGACCACACGGAGACGTCGAGATAATCCGACAGCTCTTCCACTGCCAGAGGGTCGATTGGGGCAAGACCGATCTCGATCCGCAGCTGACGGGATATCTCCTCGCAGCGCGACTTAAATCCTCTCTCCATTCGGCTCTCCCGGAATGTCTGCGAGCATCTGCTGCGCCCTGACAATTGCATTTGCCAACGCCGTGGCGGTTCGCTGGTCGATCTCACGCTTGGCCTTCAGATGGGCCACGGCGGTGTCGGGTGGTGAATTTTCCGCAGGTCGGGCAATCACGCCAAGGAGTGATCCCGGATCGATTTCGAGCCAACGACAGATCTTGCCGAATGTCTGAAGGTCGGGCATCTTTCCGGATTCGATTCTTGACAGTGTTGGCGCGCTGGTGCCTATTTCAGCGGCGGCGGCGCGAAGCCCCTGGCTTCCTCTCTTCTTGCGTACGATGGTTCCCAGATTCTGCAGCGTGACTTTAGCCATGATTCCATCCTGTAATAAATGCCTTACATGTTCTTGACAGTGAAACACTGCCATGCTAACGTCACTGTATCTGCGCTGAAACACTTTCTTATATGTTTACGCGCAGATGGTAATCCATGGATTCGGAATAATCAACCCTCCGAAACGGCCAAGATAGTATCGCAGCCCGTAGTCTGTCTTGGAAAGGTTGCGTCAAGGGTAACTGAGTGGGGTATCCTATATGAGTGGCGACGAAATGTTTTACATACTGTCTCTGGACGGAGGTGGCGCCAGGGGCATCTATTCAGCACAGATACTGGCCAACATCGAACGCTTGGCTGGAGCTCAGATTCAGGACTGCTTCGACCTGATTGCCGGAACCAGCACTGGGTCAATCATCGCCGGAGCGGCCGCGGCAGGCGTTCCACTTGAAACGGTGGTAAACCTCTTCGAGCGCCATTCGGAGCGTATCTTCAAGAAAAGACCCTTCCACCGGGGCATCTTCAGGAGCAAGTACCCAAGCGGACCGCTCGAAGATATGGTTCAGCGCCATCTACCCGCTGTGACCATGGGGGAAATCTCAACACCCCTCCTCATAACGAGTTCGGATATTTCGACCGGCGGCGTTCACGTCTTCAAGTCCAGGTACATGGAGGAGCTTGGAGAACCGTACGCACGGGACGGGGACGTTACATTGCGAGACGCAATTCTAGCGTCCTGCGCCGCGCCCACGTACTTCGATCCTGTACGGGTGGGTAGATATCTTCTCGCCGACGGTGGTCTATGGGCGAACAACCCGTCAATTCTCGCTGTTACCGAAGCCATCTCCAAGTTCAGGCGCCCCATAGAACAACTGCACATCCTGTCGGTTGGGACGGGACGCGCGGTCAACCTCTACGGGCCTCGGTCCTTCTGGGGAATCGCCACCGGCTGGGGTCGTACTAAGCTCGTGTCCTACTTTCTCAATCTCCAGTCTCAGTCATCCTCAAACATGGCGAGGCTGATGCTGGAAGACAGGTATGTCCGGCTGGACCCGGATATCGAAGACTGGGATCTGGACGATACCAAGCACCTGGACAACCTGAAAGCGCTGGCCGACAGGGACTTCACCCAATCAAGCGAAGACATTATGAACAGCATGAGGAGGCGCAAATCGAACATCCGAAGTCAGCGCGAGGCGCTGAAGACACAGCCGCGCATCCGACTTTTCAGCAAATGAGAACTCATCCTCCAAATCCATAATCGTAGGAGACTTCAAAGTGTCAAAGAACAACAAGGAATTTCAAGAATTTCTCAGGGACGAAGTGAACATCAACCCATCCAGGCTGGATAGATTACATACCAGCGTCAGGGCCGTGAGCGGCTACCTCAAAGACAATATGAAGGGCTACCAGAAGGGCGAGCCCCAAGGCTCGCTTGCCCTGGAGACCATCGTCCGTCCGGTCGACGACAACGACGAATATGACGCCGACATTCAGGTCGTGATGAACCCGAACCCGGACTGGCAGCCCAGAGACTACATAAAGGCGGTGTATGACACGCTCAAGGAGAACAAGACCTATGCCGACAAGCTCAGGCTGAAGACGAGGTGTGTAACGGTAGACTACGCGGGCGATTTCCACCTGGATGTGGTCCCCCGCATCACTGTCAACGGCAAGCACTACATCCTGAATCGGGGGGACAACAAGAGAGAAAGAACGGACGGAAACGGCTACCGGAACTGGTTCAACGACAAGAACCGGATCACGGGGGGCAATCTGAAGAAGGTGGTCCGGCTGCTCAAGTACCTCAGGGACCACAAGAACAACTACACCGCCAGGTCAATTCTTCTAACCACGCTCGCGGGAATGATGATCAGGAAATCAGACAAGGGAACGAAGGGGGTCAGCACCGTTTCCGACACGCTGGTTACCGTCCTGACCAGAATGGACGACTACCTGCAGAAGCATCCGGAGATGCCCGAAATCAAGAACCCCGTTCTGCCGAGTGAGACCTTCAACCGGCACTGGGACCAGAGAAAATACGCCAATTTCAGGGATAAAGTGCA
Organism: Dehalococcoidia bacterium; assembly: GCA_965197685.1. Lineage (GTDB taxonomy): Bacteria > Chloroflexota > Dehalococcoidia > Lucifugimonadales > UBA1123 > VXRN01. The sequence goes on along the minus strand of CBDANP010000004.1, from coordinate 615 downwards.
TTCTCACGCGCTGAGGGCAAAGAAGGCCAGGTCCGAGTCGTCGAACGAAAAAGCCATCAAGGTCTGGCAGGAACTATTCGGAGACAACTTCGGCACGGGTTCGACAAGCGGCGGGAAAGGAAAAGGTTCCCGGAACGGGTCAAGAGGCCGCGTTGCGCCCGCCGCTTCAATTCCGGTCACCAAGCGAGGGAACGAAGCGAGGAGATTCGGGTGATCATGATGACAGACGATCACTTCCATCTGGACTCTCTCAACGAATTCACCATGGAACTGACGGTCGCGGGCTTTGAGCCGGTTGATGGTTCGAGGCCACTGCGATGGCGGGGCAGGATTCATCCGGCGTTCTCTTCGCTGACCGATGCGGCGATGATGGATGTCGTCATCCGCCCCGGGTGGCCGTTCCAATCGCCTGCTGTGGTCGTCGAAGGACTCAACACCAACCATTCTACTCTGGGCGGATACGTGTGCATGTGGCACGACGACGATTCCAGCCTTGAGTGGACCACCGTCGGTGGCTTGTTTTCTCGGATCGAAGAGTGGTGCGAAAACGCAAAGAGCGGGTGGGAGAACGATCCTCTCGACCAGGACGCTTTCCTGAACTTCAAACTTAAGAAC
>CBDANP010000003.1:0-60704 GCA_965197685.1 Dehalococcoidia bacterium | reverse complement strand
AAGCACGACTCCACGTCGATCTGTGTCGCTGTCGGTCTGGGCCTGTGCTGACCGTCGTACAACCACTGTCTGAGATACTGGCGCATGGTGTCGAAGCTGCCCATGAACGAAAGCGCTGTCGAAACTGCGTTCTGACAAGCGCTGCCCATGACAATAGTGCCGTACACCCACAGGGTCAGACCCAGCGACTGAGACTCTCTGAGGTGCGGCAGATGGTATTGTATGGTCTGAGCGATCTGGTAACATTCGGGCGGGAGGCGCATGGCGAATCTGTGGCAACCTTTCTGTTTGGTACCAAAAAGATGCCACAATGCCACGCGCTTTCCAACTCCTCATACCTGTCCTTCGACTTTACATACCCCTGTCAGCTCCCTGAGGGAGAGGGTTGGGGTGAGGGTGATCCACACTATTGTCGTCTATGCGATGTCCGACAATGAATAGACCCACCCCTTGCCCGTCCAGAGAAAGCCGACTCTCATTCAGGAGACAAGTTGATCAACGGGATGACCGTCCCCTCTCCCTGTGGGCTGGCAGGAGTAGGTAAAAGTGTACAGCCAAGTATGAATACCAACGCACAGCCCCCTCTCCCTGTGGGCTGACAGGGTTAGGTAGAACTGACTTTCAGGCTTGAACCTCAATCAACTAGCCCCCTCTCCCTCAGGGAGAGGGTTGGGGTGAGGGTGATCCACACTATTTCGTCTATGCGATGTCCGACAATGAAAAGACCCAACCCTTGCCCGTCCAGAGAAAGCCGACTCTCATAACTGGAGGAAACCCAATGAAGATCAAGGAAATCCGAGCCGCAGCCGTTACTTTCAGGCCGCCTGTCAAGACAGTACCGCGCGTTCCCGCCATACCGGGCGCGGGCCACTTCACAAGCCCCATGGCGCGATATGAGGCCGAGTTCCCGGGCAGGGGCTGGAGCGAGGGCTGGGGTCGCGTCGCCTGCGTTGTGACAGCCGAAGACGGAACCTGGGGAGTCGGATTCTCGACGCTGAGCGGGCCGGTGGTCTCCATTATCAACGACCACTTCGCGTCCCTGCTCGAAGGCCAGGACGCAATGTCCATAGAGAAGCACTGGGACCTGATGCGCCGCGCCTCCTCGCCATACGGCGCTTACGGGCTTACGAGCTACGCGATAAGCGCAGTGGACAACGCGCTCTGGGACCTGAAAGGAAAGCTGCTCGGCCTTCCGGTCTATGAACTGCTGGGCGGGCCGGTCAGGGACAAGATATTCTGCTACGCCTCCAACACTATGCTCACCTACGGCACGGAGAACTACATCGAGTGGTTCCTTGAACTTGGGTTCAAGGCGGTCAAGCTGTTCGTCCGCCACGGCCCCGAGGACGGAATCGAGGGACTCCGCAAAAACGAGGAACTCGTCGCACGCACGCGGGAACAGGTCGGGCCGGACGTGGAGATAGCGGTTGACTCCTGGATGTCGCTGAACACCGAGTACATAGTCCGGCTCGTGGAGGCGCTCAAGCCGTATCGCATCAAGTGGCTGGAGGACTATCTGCTGCCCGAAGACATGGACAGCTATATCAAGGTGCGCCAGCGCGTGCCTGGGCAGACCCTGGCGACCGGCGAGCACTGGTACACGATTCACCCGTTCGCGCTGGCGGCGGGCCAGGGCTTGGTTGACATACTCCAGCCGGATATATCTTGGGTTGGGGGCGTTACCGCGAGCGTGCGTATATGCCACATCGCGGAGGCGCACGGCGTAACGGTAATCGGTCACGGAGGCATGAACTACCCCTACGGCCAGCACCTCGCATACGCCATGCCCGTCATACCCTGGGGAGAGCGTTCCGAGGGCGTAGCTCCTCCCGGCGTTCCGCTGGAGGAGATGGTCTTGCTCCCCGGCACCCCGGTCATCAAGGACGGCTACCTGACACCGAGCGACGCGCCCGGCTTCGGCCTCGAATTCACCCGCGAATGGCTGGAGGAGAGATCGGAGTAACGATAAAAGGAGGCAGGGTATGTCAAGGTCGTGTATCTCTTGAACCACAAGCCTTCGAGGAAACGAACCCCTCAGACTTCATGCGTGATGTTCGCCGCTTCTTGGAAAGCGAACTCAACGAGGCTTTTGAAGAAGGCGTGAACTTCCACTCTGCCTTCTTTCTACTATTCTCGGCGCGCTTCGGCCAGTTCTTCACGCCTGGCGGCATTAGCCTCCGTTTTCCGTTGCGCTCGCAGATTGTGAACGACCGCGTTGGCGTCCATTCCCCAGAGTTGCCGCCACTCGGCTTCTGTAACGCTCAACTCCGCCATCATACAGGCGTCCGGATCAATGTCGTGGAACCAATAGGAGAGTGCCTGAATGATCACCTTATTGAATGAGAAGCCTGTGTCATTGGCGTAATCCTCTATCGTCTCATAAAGCCCTTCGTCCAGAACCAGGGTAATCTCGCGCATTTCCACTTCTCCTAACGCTGCCTATACGCGGATTCGTCTCGGCGCGCAACCATTACGACTTTAACCATTCGTAAACTCGTATAGACATCGTAGATGATTCCGAAGCGACCTGTACGAATCCGCCATCTGCGCTCGCGTCCGCTCAACTGTTTGGCTCCGCGCGGATATCGGTCTTCAGCAAGACTTTGGATAAGCATGTCAATGCGAAGATTGTGTGGCGATCTGATTCGTCGAAGGTTTCTCCGCGCGGTGGGTCCAATTTCAATTCGGAAAGTCATTCGGCGGCGGAAATCCCCGTCTTCCGCAACTCGGCCTCGTCCGCCTTCATCTCGGCCAAGTCTATTTCATCCAGATCGTCTTCGTGCTTCCAGAGTTCAAGAGCCCGGATAGCCACCTGCTCGAATGTGAATCCAGTCTCCTCCGCCACCTTCTCGATTGCGGCGCATAGCTCATTGTCCTCCACAACGACCCTGATTTCTACCATTCGCAACTTCTCCTTGGGCTTCCGACGTTCAGCGTTCACACCACCACCCCCGCCATCCGCATCTCGGCGACTTCTTCTTCTGAGCAGCCCAGGATCGTGGTCAAGACCTCGTCGGTGTGCTCTGAGTAGCGAGGCGCCCTGGTGACAATGTTGGGGTCGTCGGACATTTTGACTGGTATCCCAATCATCTTGTAGTCGCCTCGGATGGGATCGTCCACGTTGACTATCATCTCGCGGACTATGAGGTGTTCGTTTTCCAGGACTTCTGTCGCGCCTATGGTGGCGCCGGACAGCACGCCCGCGCCCGCGAGCGTTTCCATCGCCTCCCACTTGGTACGCTGGGAAGTCCATTCGGTGAGGATGCGTGTGACCTCTTCGGAGTTCTCGTAGCGCTGTTCCTCGTCGTCGAAGCGCGGGTCTCCTATCAGGTCGGCGCGATCAATCGCGGCCAGAGTCAGGTCCCAGCCGTCGCCGCGCGGGTGGATCATCACGTAGTCGTCGGGGCCTCCGGGCGAGCAGGGGAACACCATAGGCAGACCGCGCATTCCCACGTGTCCCAGCCGACGGTTGGGAATGCCTTCCGCGAGCGTGCGGGTCAGCGACATACGCATCAGGTTGACTACTGAGTCCTGCATGGAGACCTCAACCATCTGCCCTAGGCCCGTTCGCTCCCGCTTGTGAAGCGCAGCCAGGATTCCGATGGCGGCGTGAAGTCCGCTGCCGGAGTCGCCGACACCGGGCGAAACCGGAACAGGGGGCCTGTCTCCGAAGCCGGTTGTCGCCATTGCTCCGCCCACGGCCTGCGCGACGAACTCGAAGCCCTTGTAGCCGGAGTATGGCCCGTAGGCGCCGAAGCCTTTTATCGTCGCGTAGATCAGGCGCGGGTTTATTTCATGGAGCCGTTCCCAGCCCAGACTAAGCCTGTCCAGCATACCTGGGCCGAAGTTTTCGACCAGAATGTCGGCCCAGCGCGCCAGGCCGATGAACATTTCCTTGCCCTTTTCAGTCTTCAGGTCGAGGGTGATGGCCCGCTTGTTGTTGTTGAATATGAGGAAGTAAACACTGTCGGAGTCCTCGCGGTGCGCGAGGTCTGCCCTGGTGCTGTCGCCGCCCCTGGTGTCTTCGACCTTTACTACATCGGCTCCCAGGAAGCCGAGCATCTGGGCGCAGGACGGGCCTGCCTGAACGTGAGTGAGATCGAGAACTTTCACGTCCGATAGCGAACGTTCCATTGGACTACCCCCTTGCTTTTTGGCCCTTATGTATCGAAATGCAGGGCTGTGGACATATGCCGTCCAGTGCTGGCGCGCATGATACGGTCTATGGAGTTCGCCGCTTCGTCAAGGCTGTCATCGTAATTTACGACGGTGTGGTCGAAGCGCGCGGCCTCCTTCATCTCCTCGTATGCCGTTTCCAGCTTGAGCCTGAACTCGCTTTCAGACTCGGTGTTGCGCTGTCGCAGACGTCTTTCGAGCGTGGGCATATCGGGTGGCGCGAGGAAGATCAGGGACACATCGGGCATCATGCGCCTGATGGTCGCCGCGCCCTGCACGTCCACCTTCATGATTACGTCGAGACCGCGTTCCAGCGCCTCTGTTACCTGTGATTTTGGCACTCCGTACAGATTTCCATAGACCTCGGCCCACTCCAGCAGGCCGCTCGTTTCTATCATGCGCTCGAATTTATCGCGGGTGAGGAAGATGTAGTCAACTCCGTCACGCTCGCCCGGGCGTATTCGGCGCGTGGTCGCGGTAACGGTGAAATGGCAGGGTCTTCCGAGTTGCTTCATTTTGGAGAGAACCGCGTCCTTGCCGACTCCAGATGGGCCGGAAAGCACAAACAGGCGTCCTCTCCGCGGCGGTTGGGAGTCGGAATCCGGCTTGTCCTCAGGCCCTCGCATTGTCCATTTCATCCCAGAATGTCGGGTACGAGACATCGGCGGCCTCAGACCCTCCGATGGTAGTCTGTCCGTCCGCTATCAGCCCGGCGACGGCCATTGACATAGCTATCCTGTGGTCGCCGTGGCTCTCGACCTCCGCGCCCGTGAGCCTGGAGCCGCCCTCGATTATCATGCCGTCCTCGGTCTCTCGAACCCGCGCGGCCAGCGCGGCCAGCCCTGTGACGGTGGCGGTGATGCGGTCGGACTCCTTGACCCTGAGTTCGGCGGCGTCCCTGATTATGGTCTGTCCGGCGGCCTGGGAAGCGGCCACCGCGAGGACGGGAAGTTCGTCAATCACGCGCGGGATGATGTCGCCGGATATTTCGACGCCGCGCAGGTCGCTGGATTCGGCCACCAGGTCGGCGGAAGGCTCGTTGCCAATCTTGCGGACGTTTTCCATCCTGATGTTGGCTCCCATTTCACGAAGCACGTCAAGGACGCCGGTTCGGGTGGGGTTGATGCCCACTCCCTGCACGGTTATTCGCGCGTTCGGGTGGGCGGCCCCGGCCACAAGCCAGAACGCCGCGCCGCTGATGTCGCACGGCACCTGTATGTCCAGGGAGGCCAGCCTGGAGGGTCGAACCGTTATGCGCAGGCCGTCTCTGTCGACGTCCGCGCCCATGGACTGCATCATGCGCTCGGTGTGGTCGCGGGACTCGGCGGGCTGGACGACTGAGGTCTCGCCTTCGGCAAACAGACCCGCTATGAGGATGCACGACTTCAGCTGGGCGCTGGCCACGGGCATTTCGTACTCGATACCGTGAAGGCCGCCGCCGTCGAAGGCGAGCGGAGCGAGCGAGCCGCCCCCGCGTCCCATGACCTGCGCGCCCATCAGCGACAGAGGAGACAGGATTCGCTTCATGGGCCTGCGTCGGAGTGATGAGTCGCCGGTGATGACGCTGAAGAACGGCTGCGCGGCGAGCAGTCCCGAGACCAGTCTCATGGTGGTGCCGCTGTTGCCGGAGTACAGGTAGTCGAGCGGCTCGGACAGCCCATCCGTGCCTCTTCCGTGTATCAGGAACGATTCCTGTCCGTCCTCGAACTGCTCCTCTATTTCCACGCCCAGCCCGCGCAGACAGCCGATCATGGACGTGCGGTCGTCGCCGACACAGAAGTTGGCGACGCGGGCCTGTCCGTCGGAAATGGCGTTGAGCAGGGCGGCCCTGTGTGATATGGACTTGTCTCCCGGGGGAACGACAGTCGCTTCGAGCCTTGCGCTGCCGTGCACTGTCCGTTCCATCTATCTATTTCTCCTCAAGTACGACGTGCGGCTTTCGTCGTCTTTGCCGTCGCCCCTCAGTCTTTGGGTGAGCTTGTCGCCCAGCATCGCGCTCATCATTGATTCGCCCGCGGATGGAAGTTTTGTGCCTTCACTGGGGACAACCGCATCGGCTTCCCACTTGGCCCTGAGTTCCCATGCCTTGATGAAGCGGTCGAGAAGGTCGTCGCCTCCTCCCTTTATGTCGTTTCTGAAGTTGTAGAGTTCAAGAATGAGCTGGTCCACCCAGTGTACAAGGTCTTCGGGGTTGGCGAGGCAGACGGCTTCGTTATCGAGAGGGTCGTTGGAGGCGTGCTTTCCGAACGTGTTGAACTGCGACTCGGCGAGCATATGCATATCGCGCCATCCGTCGCTGCCGGCCGTCGCGGTTACGAACGCGGATGACATTATGACCGGAAGGTGGTGCATGGCGGCGGCGTATGAGTCGTGTTCGGCGGGATCGAGGAATACGGGACTTGCCCTGAGAGCCTCCACCAGGCCGACGACCGTTCTGATTGACTGCTGGTCGGACGTTTTCATGGGCGTAATGGTGTACTTGGCACCCTTGAATATGTCAGCGTTGGAAGATTCGATGGACTCGGGTGGAGATTTCAGCAGCGGATGGCCGCCGATGAAATTCGCGTCTCTGGGCAGAAGTTCCTCGGCCCACTTCATTACAGGCCCTTTGACATTGGTCGTGTCGGTAACGACCACGCCGGATTCTACGTATGGTCCGATTGTGTCCAAGACGTCGTGCAGTTCGCTGATGGGCGAGTCCAGAATTACGAGATGAGCGTCTTGGACGGCATCTCGCATCGAGCTTACAGTCCTGTTTGCCGCACCAAGCTTGGAGACCGCCGACGTCGCGCTTCTGTCCCCGGACGTAATGACGATTTCGGTGTTGCTCAGACGACGGTCCATTAGCGCCAGGCCCATTGACACCCCGACCGGGCTAACTCCTACGATGGTTATTTTTTCCAACTCGTACCTCCGCGGGCATCAGAATATCGGTGGTTGTTTAAGGATAGGTTATCACATAAGAGGTCTGCCAAGAATGACAAGGCTGAGGAAATTCAGAATGGGACTGATGATTATTGACAAAATCCGCAGATCGGGGGACAGAAATCCGAGCGCGATGATTACCAGAAGTATGCCCGGGCCGTAAGGCTCCAGCCTGGCGAAAGAGTTGGCGGCATTGCGCGGCAACAGCCCGAGCGCGACCTTGAAACCGTCCAGGGGCGCAATCGGCAGAAGGTTGAATACGGCGAGAATCAGGTTCCAGAATACGAGCGACAGCAGGGCATAGCTGAGGACGCCTGTTTGGCCCAGTACCGAAAATCCGCCGCCACCGGATTCCACCAGACCCGCCCTGAGAGGTATGGCGAACACGGCGGCGGCGATGATGTTCGATATGGGACCGGCGAGGGAGACCGCCGCCATCCCCTGGCGGTAGCCGATTTTGAGGAACATGGGATTGACCGGCACGGGCTTGCCCCATCCGAAGCCGGCGAAGAATATCAGGATGGTTCCGAATGGGTCAAGGTGAGCGAGCGGGTTCAGTGTGAGGCGCCCCTGCCCGCGAGCGGTGTTGTCGCCCAGCGTCGTGGCCACGTAAGCGTGGCTGAATTCGTGAAACGTTATCCCGACGACCAGGGACAGGGAGAAGGCCGCCAGCGTGATAAGCGCAAGGGCGGGGTCTGTCTGGAACAGGTCTATGGTTCGGAGCAGCAAGTTCTACGGCCCAAAGTGTAAATGTCGTGATGAGAGGGGCGCGCGGGGTAAGAAAGTAGAAGCGGAGCGACCTGGTCGCTCCGCTTCAGATTGCAGTCGGTTATGGATCGTCAGGGTCTAGTGGCCGCCGCAGGCACATCCTCCGCCACCGCCGCCGCATCCTCCGCCGCCACCACCACCGCAACCACATCCTCCGCCACCGCAGGCGCAGCCACCGCCGCCGCCCTGGCCCTGGAAGTTGGGATTGCTGATGACGAACCCGCTTCTCATAAGACCTTCCATGTAGTCTATGGTGGAGCCGTCAAGCAGGGGAGCGCTGTCGGAGTCCACCAGGACCTGGATGGTCGAGGTGTCTATCACGAGGTCGTCGTCTGCGACTTCCTTCTCGACACTCAGCATATACTGGATGCCGCCCTGCGGTCCGGGCATGACCATGACACGGAGCATACCTTCGTCTTCGCCCTGCTCTTTAAGGATGTCCTGAAATTTTTCGGCGGCCAGATCGCTGACCTCTAGTAGCTCTTGAGTCGCCACGTGCACAACCTCCGCAGGCGAATTTTAAGGGTTTGTAAGTTGGGGTTCATGCTATCACGGGCTTGTATGCCAGTCAAGAAAAATCGGTCGGTCGGCCAGGGTCTTTTCAAAGCCGGTAATCAATCGGGGTGAACGATCCGTGTCGAACATCGGTCAGAGGGCCGGACTGGAGCGGTTTCATATATTCAGGTTTATAATTGTGCAGGTGAATGCTGGTGACCCTAACAGGTGGCTGCTGGTAGGGTGCTGGTGTGAATTTTCACCTGCATTTGACCTGTTCCCACCTGCATTTAGCTTTGAGGAGAAAATTTCGCGGGTGAGCGCATTGTCATTGATAACCTCGCATTTATGTATTCAGCGGTATCAGTCGTGTTCTTCATACGGATATTGTAGCATAGTATGGAGGTGATAATGTAGTAATATGGGAAACCAAAGAAAGTTGCATAAGTGGAATTATGGAATTTTAGTAGTCTAGGGGCCGCCAATCTGCGTATTCCGGCTCCCCGTTTCCACGAAGGAGGAGCTTTCACGGGGATGACAGGTGAGCGAGATGGAGGGCTTTCGCGATTTTCTGTGGGTCTGAAATCCCGTTGACAGGGGATTTGGGGTGGGACTATACTGTTTTTCATAAATCCTTGGTGGTTTGAGCGAGACGGCCCCACCCGTTCCCATCCCGAACACGGAAGTGAAACGTTTCAGCGCCGACGATACTGCACTCGCAAGGGTGTGGGAAAATAGGTCACTGCCAGGGTTTTTTGTTGCCCATTTTCCCGAGTCTTGAAATATCCGAGCCGAATGGGAGCCATTTCTATGGCATCAATGCTCGGATTGGTCGCGTTCTACGCAGGGTGACGCCTTTTCAGCCCCTTCTCCCCGTGTTACAATCACTTCGTGCAATATCACTACTCAATAAAACAGGAAGGTTGGTTGGCCATTCGTTTGGGTTCCATACGCCCTCTCAGGCCCAATGCCCCGATTAGCTGTGTCGGCGCGCTTTACGATATGCGGGCGATTGCATATAATTGGGACAAAACCTATATGTTGGAAAGCTGCAAGAATGATTACTGAAGAGAATAGAGAGCAGATGACCGCCGAAGAGGACATGGGTCAACTAGAGGACATGGGTCAGCTACTTGACGAAATGGGAGAAATGAAGTCCGCCCGCAGGGGAGACATAGTCGAGGGAGTCATCATGCGGGCCGACCCGTCCGATGGGCTTTTCGTCAATATCGGGCAGAAGTCCGAGGCTCACGTGCCGGCGAACGAGATGCGGACGGTGGAGACGGATGACATTTCCAGTCTCGCGGGCGGTTCGATTATCGCGATGGTGGTGCGACCGGAGTCTGGGGACAACCCCGCGATTCTTTCGGTTGACCGCGCCGTGGGAGAGCAGGGCTGGCGGTCGCTTGAGAAGGCGATGGAGTCGGGCGAGGTTATAGAAGGCAAGATAGCCGGATTCAATCGCGGCGGTTCGATTGTCGAGGTGGAGGGCGTACAAGGCTTCGTGCCTATGTCGCAGCTTATCTCTGTGCCAAGAGAGAGATTCCGGCTGTACCAGGAGGAGGGCAGCAGCCTTTCGGCTGAGGAACAGCAGAGCATTCAGGAAGCACAGGCCGCGGAGCTGGGCAAGAGCATCCAGATGAAGGTTCTGGAGGTCAACCGGAGCCGCAATCGCGCGATATTCTCCGAGCGGCAGGCCGTACAGGAATCGCGGGACGCGCTGAAAGCGAGGCTGATAGCCGAGCTGGACGAGGGCGAAGTCCGCATGGGCCGCGTTACCGGAATCAGCAGTTTCGGAGCATTCGTTGACATCGGGGGCGCAGACGGCCTTATCCACATCTCGGAATTGTCGTGGAGCATGGTCAATTCGCCGGAGGAGGTTGTCAGTGTCGGACAGGAGGTTGACGTCTATGTTCTCCGGGTTGACGCCGAGAACATGAAGATAGCCCTCAGCCTGCGGAGACTCCAGCCGGAGCCGTGGGAGACGATACAAGACAGACACAACATTGGCGACGTAGTGAACGCAACCGTTACGAAACTGACTAATTTTGGCGCCTTTGCGCGGGTGGAAGATTCCATAGAGGGCCTGATACATATTTCAGAGCTCTCCGCGAGGATGATAAACCATCCTCGGGAAGTGGTCAGGGAAGGCGACGACGTGAGGGTGAAGATTCTGCGAATCGAGCCCGAGCGCAGAAGGCTGGGACTCAGCCTGAAACAAGCTGACGATGGCAACTACTTCTAGGAACCGAAAACTTTCCGACTTCCTGATTTCCCTACTAGGAGACTCTTCCAATGGCAAGCAGGTTTGAGAAATTCTCGGAAAGGGCGCGTAGAGTTCTTTCCCTGGCACAAGAAGAAGCTCAGAGATTCAATCATACTTACATAGGTACGGAGCATATTCTTCTTGGCCTTGTCCGTGAAACGGACGGGGTCGGCGCCAAGGTTCTTTCCAATCTCGGCGTGGAGCTTAACAAGGTGCGCTCTGCCGTAGAATTCATTATTGGCAGAGGGGAGCGGACCACCACGGGCGAGATCGGTCTGACTCCAAGAGCCAAGAAGGTCATTGAATTGGCCGTGGACGAGGCTCGCCGGCTGCAACATAACTACATTGGCACGGAGCATCTGCTAATCGGCCTGATGCGTGAGGGCGAAGGCGTCCCCGCAGGCGTGCTGGAAAGTCTCGGCGTCAGCCTTGACAAGATACGCGCTGAAACCAGCCGCATTCTCAGCCAGAACGTGCAGCAGGAGCAGCGCGGCTCTCGTGGACGTTCCTCCTCCGGCACTCCCACTCTCGACCAGTTGGGCGTAGATCTGACCAAGGCGGCCAGAGAAGACAAGCTGGATCCGACGGTGGGACGCGAGAAGGAGATCCAGCGCGTTACCCAGATATTGAGTCGCCGCACCAAGAACAATCCTGTGCTGGTGGGCGAACCCGGAGTCGGCAAGACCGCTATCGTAGAGGGCCTGGCCCAGCGCATAGCGAAGAACGATGTGCCCGGCACGCTCCAGAACAAGCGTCTTGTTACCCTGGATATGGGGGCGCTGGTCGCCGGAACCAAGTATCGCGGCGAGTTCGAGGAGCGACTGAAGAAGGTGGTGGAGGAGATCACAAAGGCGGGCAATTGCGTGCTGTTTATTGACGAGGTGCATACGATTGTGGGCGCGGGTTCGGCAGAGGGCGCGGTGGACGCCGCGAATATCCTCAAGCCGTCCCTGGCCAGGGGAGAACTCCAGACCATAGGCGCGACCACCTTGGACGACTATCGCAAATATGTCGAACGCGACCCCGCTCTCGAAAGACGCTTCCAACCCGTGAGGGTCGAAGAGCCCAGCGTGGAGGAGACTGTCGAGATACTGCGCGGCGTCAAGGGCAAGTATGAAGAGCATCACCAACTGGACATAACGGACGAAGCGGTTCAGGAGGCGGCGACCCTCGCCGCGCGGTACATAGCCGACCGCTTCCTTCCCGACAAGGCAATAGACCTTATAGACGAAGCCGCGTCTCGGGTCAGAATCAATTTCACCACGGCGCCTCTATCGGTTCAGGAAGTAACCAGGATGCTGGAGAGCGTTCGCAAGGAGAAGGATGAGGCGATAGCGGGCCGGCAGTATGAGTATGCCGCCGAGTTGAGGGACAGAGAGGCGAGTATCGCCGAAAAGCTCAGTGAACTGGAGCGGGACTGGAAAGACGAACAGGCTGACGAAAGCCCGACGGTTACGCACGATGACATTGCCGAGGTCGTCAGTATGTGGACCTCGATCCCGGTTACGCGCCTGGCGGCGACAGAAACCGAACGGCTGATAAACATGGAACAGGTCCTCCACGAGGGGGTTATAGGCCAGGATGAGCCGATAACGCTGGTATCCAAAGCGGTTCGCCGCGCCAGGGCCGGTCTCAAGAATCCTCGCCGCCCGACGGGCATATTCATGTTCCTGGGGCCGACCGGCGTCGGAAAGACGCTGCTTGTACGCAAGCTGGCCGAGTTCATGTTCGGCTCTGAGGACGCGCTGATACGCATAGATATGTCGGAGTTCATGGAACGCCATTCGGTGGCCCGTCTCGTTGGAGCGCCGCCGGGATATATCGGATATGACGACGGCGGCCAATTGACAGAGACCGTGAGGCGCAAGTCCTACTGTGTCATTCTGCTGGACGAAATAGAGAAGGCGCATCCCGAAGTCTTCAACATTCTGCTCCAGATATTCGACGACGGCCACCTCACCGACTCCAAGGGTCGCAGGGTTGATTTCCGAAACGCCATAATCGCAATGACGTCCAACATAGGCTCGGACCTGATAAGACAGGACAGGTCTATCGGCTTCGCCGCAAGGTCGGATTCGGGGCAGTCGGCAGATCAGGCTTACCAGCGAATGAAGACGAACGTTCTGGACGAGGTGAAACGCTTCTTCCGGCCCGAATTCCTGAACAGGATTGACGGCCAGGTCGTGTTCCACTCTCTGAACCAGGCGCATATGCACCAGATAATCCCAATCGAGATGAAGGACGTCGCCTCCAACCTGATAGAGAAGGGAATAAACCTGGAAATTACCGACGCCGCAAAGGACTGGCTTGTCGAGAATGGGTATGACCCGCTATTCGGAGCCAGGCCGCTGCGCCGCGTTATCCAGGATAACGTGGAAGACAAGTTGTCCGACGCGATTCTGGCAGGGGACCTCGGCCCCGCCGACACCGCGATTATTGACGTGGTTGACGACGGGATAGTGGTCAAGTCGGAATCGCCGTTCTCAGTAGTTTCCTCCACTTAGCTGGAATTCGGCCAAATGTGACAATCGAGGTCTGGGGCGTTGTTCGTTCCCAGACCTTCGCTTTTATTAGGCGCCTCGTGGCCAGAAAATCACCCAACATATACGTCTGCGACAATTGCGGCGCCGAATCGTCCCGCTGGGAGGGACGTTGTCCCAAGTGCGGCGACTGGAACACGCTGAAGGAGTTCAGCGCGACTCGGCTGAGCGGAAACAGCCGCATGTGGGCCGGCTTGTCGGAGACCGAGGCGGTAAGGCTTGGCGAAGTTCGGAGCGAGAAGGAGCCGAGGCTCGCGTTCCGTTCCGGCGAAGTCACCAGAGTTCTGGGCGGCGGGATGGTTCCCGGCTCGGTGATTCTGGTCGCGGGCGACCCGGGAATCGGCAAGTCCACGCTGCTCCTGGACGTGGCTTCCGACGCCGCGGCGGACGGCGAAGCGCTTTATGTGACCGGAGAGGAGTCTTCGGCTCAGGTCAAACTGCGCGCCGACCGGCTGGGAATCGACGCCGGACCGCCTGTATCTGCTTCCCACGACCAGCCTGGCCGAGATTCTGGGACATCTCGACAGACTCAAGCCCTCCCTGGTCGTGGTTGACTCGATTCAGACCGTGTTCCACGAAGACCTGCCGTCAGAAGCGGGTAGTACGTCCCAGATAAGAGAGTGCGCCCGGCAGTTGACGCAGTGGGCGAAGTTGTCCGGCTCGTCTGTGATTCTGGCCGGTCACGTCACCAAGAGCGGAGACATCGCTGGTCCGCGTGTTCTCGAGCACGTCGTTGACGTCGTTCTGTACATCGAAGGCGATCCGGTGAGCTCTTTCAGGCTGCTGAGATCCATAAAGAACAGGTTCGGCTCCACGAACGAAGTGGGCGTGTTCGAGATGACCGAGAAGGGTATGCGGGACGTGCCAGACCCCTCCGCGCACCTGCTCGCACAGCACTCGAGCGATTCTATCGGGTCGGTCATAGTTCCCGCGCTGGAAGGGAGTCGCGCAGTGCTTGTAGAGGTGCAGGCGCTCACCAATCCGTCTCTGCTGCCAACCCCGCGTAGGGTGGCCTCCGGGGTGGACTACAACAGGATGCTTCTCATATGTGCGGTGCTGACTCGAAGGGCGGGCATATCCCTGGCTTCCCAGGACGTGATAGTCAATGTTACGGGCGGAATGAGAGTCGCCGACCCAGCGGCGGATCTCGCCATCGCGCTCGCCATAGTCTCGAGCGTCCGAGATGTTCCGCTGGGACAGAGGATGGCGGCTGTCGGCGAACTGGGATTGAGTGGAGAGGTCAGATCGGTCTCCCAGATTGAGAGGCGAGTGCAGGAGGTGGCGAGACTGGGGCTGGACACCTGTCTTGTTCCGCGCGGTCGGAAGGGGAGCGGCCAGTCGTTTTCGGGCGGGCATATCCGGGTTACTCCGGTCGCGTCGCTGAGAGAAGCGATGGGCGCGGGAATTCGCAGGCCGGAACGTACAGGTACAGCTTATTGAGGCTGTACGAAGGGGTGTGAAACTGAAAGCCGCATTTTTCCAATGTATAGGCGGGGCGAGCGGCGACATGGCGCTTGGCGCTCTCGTGGACGTCGGGCTGTCTCTGGACGTGATAGTTGACGCGCTCGACCAGATGGGCGTGCGCGGTGTCTCTCTGGACTGTGAACAGGCCCAGAGGGGCGGACTTACCGGGACGTTCGTGCGGGTGATGCTGGACGCCGAGGGAGAGAGGACGCGAAATTTTGACGATTTCATTGAGACGGTTGGATCGTCCACTCTCTCCGAGCGTGTAAAAGAGCAGGCCAGCGCGGTTTTCAGGCGTATGGCGGAGGCGGAGGTGAGAGTCCACCGAACCAGTGCGGACAATCTTCATCTGCACGAACTGGGAACACTGGATACGCTTGTTGACGTTGTTGGAAGCGTTGTCGGCCTGGAAGCGCTCGGAGTGGAGAGAGTTTTCTCATCGCCGTTTCCGATGGGCGCGGGGGTGTTCAGGAGCGCGCACGGAGTTCTTCCGGTTCCGTCGCCCGCTACCTCGGCGCTGTTCACAATGGCGGACGCTCCGCTGGCGCCGGCGCCCGGAAATCCGACGTGGACGGGCGAGATGGTAACGCCGACCGGCGCGGGCATAATCACCACTCTCGCGGAGTTTCGGCAGCCCACAATAAATGTCCAGGCGGTCGGCTACGGACTGGGGAGCAGGAACCCGGAGGCGTATCCGAACGCTCTCGGGCTCTGGCTCGGCGAGATGGAAGACGCGGCGCCCACAGGTGGCCTGAGCCTTATCGAGACCAACCTGGATGACTCCACCGGCGAGGTTCTGGGATACGTGCAGGAGAGGCTTTTCGACCTGGGAGCGCGCGACGTCTGGTTCACACCGATACAGATGAAAAAGAACCGGCCCGCCACTATGCTGAGTGTCATCGTATCCCAGAGAGATGAGCGCGAGGCAGTAGAAATGATACTGAGGGAGACCACGACGCTGGGAGTTCGTGTTCGCCCCATTAAACGCTATGAGGCAGGCCGCGAGATAAGGTCGCTCGAAACTTCCCTGGGAACGGCTTCGGTGAAAGTGAAGATAGTCAACGGCGATCCATTGTCTGTGAGTCCTGAGTACGAGGACTGTCGTCGTCTGGCAGTGCAAACCGGCCTGCCGCTGCAACAGGTGTTTATGACGGTTCAGCGTGAGGCAGGGGACGCAATACTGAAGTCTCCGAATCGCGGTTGACCTGCGCCGAATGGCTACCCTAGAATTATTTACAGGGCGTTGGCGTGTTATGAGTTCGCCTGCCTAGTATGTTCCGACGCTTCGGATTCCCGGAGCCGGAGAGAGACTTACAGGCCCCAGTGGCGCAACTGGCAGCGCACCCGACTTGTAATCGGGAGGTTGGTGGGTTCGAATCCCCCCTGGGGCTTTCCGTTTCACCTCATAGAATCGGAATAGAATCGGATGTTGCATAGGTCGTTTTGCATCCGTCGGGTTGGTTCAGACGGGTCAATTCAATCTTGGATTAGGCAACATCGCTATGCTAAACTACTGCTGATAACATGGACGGGTGGGTGAGTGGTTAATACCACCAGACTGTAAATCTGGCGCTCGGAAGGGCTACGTAGGTTCGAATCCTACCCCGTCCACCACCAGAATAGTTCACAAAAATACATTAAACAGGGCCCACATAGCTCAGAAGGTAGAGCGCGTTCTTGGTAAGAACGAGGTCAGCAGTTCGAGTCTGCTTGTGGGCTCCAGTTGCGGAGGGTATAGATTAATGGCAAAGCAGAGGTTCGAGAGAAACAAGCCCCATGTAAATGTTGGAACCATTGGCCACGTCGACCATGGAAAGACCACGTTGACGGCTGCCATAACCAAGGTTCTGGCGTCTTCAGGTATGGCGAATTTTCGCCCGTTCGACTCCATTGACAACGCTCCAGAGGAGCGCGAACGCGGCGTGACCATTGCGATTCAGCACGTCGAGTATGAGACTGAGACTCGCCACTATGCTCACGTGGACTGCCCAGGCCACGCCGACTACATCAAGAATATGATTACCGGAGCGGCCCAGATGGACGGCGCTATCCTCGTCGTCAGCGCGCCGGATGGCCCCATGCCCCAGACAAGAGAACACATCCTGCTTGCTCGCCAGGTGGAGGTGCCAGCTATGGTCGTCGCGCTCAACAAGGTTGATGCGATGGACGACGAGGAGCTTCTGGAGCTGGTGGAGCTTGAGATGAGCGAGCTTCTGTCGGAGTACGGCTTCGACGGCGATAACATTCCCATCGTTCGCGTCAGCGCTCTCAACGCGCTCGAGAGCGATGACGATTCGCGCGACGGTGAATGGGCAAGCGGTGTCTGGGATTTGATGGACGCGGTGGACGAGTTCATTCCCATACCGGAGCGCCCGCGCAACCTGCCCTTCCTCATGCCGGTTGAGGATGTTTTCGGCATCAAGGGGCGCGGCACGGTTGTAACTGGTCGCGTGGAGCGCGGCATTGTCAAGATGGGCGATAACATTGAGATAGTAGGAATGAAGAATACTTCCAGCACGGTGGTAACCGGAGTGGAGATGTTCCACAAGACTCTCGACGAAGGTGAACCCGGAGACGCGGTCGGCGTACTGCTTCGCGGCGTTGATCGTGATGAGGTCGAGCGCGGCCAGGTTCTCGCGGCGCCCGGAAGCATAACGCCTCATACGGAATGCGAGGCGCAGGTATATGTGCTGAGCAGGGATGAGGGCGGTCGGCATACCCCGTTCTTCGACGGCTACAAGCCGCAGTTTTACATCCGAACTACCGACGTTACGGGTGAAATAAAGTTGCCCGACGGCGTCCAGATGGTTATGCCCGGCGACAACATCGAGATGAACATCAAGTTGATTATGCCGGTTGCGCTCGATGAGCAGCTCAGGTTCGCCGTCCGCGAGGGCGGAAGAACCGTCGGCTCTGGGGTAATCACGAAGGTTCTCGTCTAGCGGAATCAGTGAGCAAGACATTGCCCTCTCCTCACAGCCAGTGTGAGAAGAGGGCATTTGCCCTATAATGGAATTTCAGATAACCAGACACGCGCGAAGGGTATTCGTATCCTGAACGATTAGCGGCGCCGGCAATTTATCGGCCCCGATGTGTGTCGAGGAGCATATATAATATGGCCCGCCGGGGAGAAGTGAGAATACTCATAACTCTTGGATGTACCGATTGCCGGGAGAGAACGTATAATTCCAGTAAGAACCGTCGAAACGACCCCCAAAGGCTGGAACTCAAAAAGTTCTGTCCGAGGTGTCGCAAGCATACAATGCATCGAGAGGTAAGATAGAGGTGGCCAGGGATCCAGGCGTAACTCGCAGAGTTAGTTCTGAAGTCGCAAGGCGTGCCTTTAGCGTTCGCGCGATTGGTGAGATAGTTGGAGAGCTTCGCAGGGTCACATGGCCCACTCGTGAAGAGACTTTTCGCCTCTCGATTATGGTCGTCGCGGTGGCGGTGGCGATGGGGATATTCCTGGGCCTGGTTGATCTTGTATTCGCCAGGCTCATGGGCATAGTCTTGGGGAACTAGAAACATGACGCAACTTTCGCATACCGATCCCAGCGTTCGATGGTATATAATCCACGCATATTCCGGTCAGGAAAAGCGCGTCAAGGATAACCTTGAACATCGCATCAAAAATATGGATATGCAGGACAAGATATTCCAGGTCGTCGTGCCGACCGAAGATCAGATAGAGATCAAGGGCGGGCAGCGCAAGACGGTATCGCGGACTATCTTCCCCGGCTATATCCTCGTGCAGATGTGCATGGACGACCAGAGTTGGTTCGTGGTGCGCAATACGCCGGGGGTGACGGGTTTCATATCGGCAGAAGATGAGAGCGAGAATAACAGACCTAAGCCCGTTCCACTCGAGGAGCAGGAAGTTCAGATTATTCTGAGACAGATAGAAACCGACACTCCCAAACAGCGGATCGGCTTTGAAAAGGGCCAGAGCGTTCGGATAACCGACGGGCCGTTCATGGATTTCATGGGCAGCGTGGACGAAATTTCCCAGGAGCGCGCAAAGGTAAAGGTGCTTGTATCCTTCTTCGGACGCGAAACGCCGGTCGAGTTGGACTTCCTCCAGGTCGAGAGGGTCTAGCTACGGGCGCCCGATGACGCATTAACAAATTTCTTTCAGGAATAACGACAATTGGCAAAAAAAGTAAGAGCTCTAATCAAATTACAGATTGAGGCCGGCAAGGCGACCCCCGCCCCTCCGGTCGGGCCTGCGCTTGGTCAGCACGGCGTCAATATAATGGGGTTCGTCAAAGAGTACAACGAGCGAACGGCTCAGCAGGCGGGGTCTGTTGTCCCTGTCGAATTGACTGTGTTCGAGGACCGCTCGTTCACGTTCATAATCAAAAGCCCGCCCGCTTCCGACCTTCTGCGAAAAGCCGCTGGAGTGGATAAAGGAAGCGGAAATCCCAAGGCCGAGCCGGTCGCTACGGTGTCGCGCGATCAGGTCAAAGACATCGCGGAGACCAAGTTCAAGGATCTGAACGCCGCCGATGTAGAGGGCGCGATTCGCATTATCGAGGGAACGGCTCGCAGCATGGGTATAAGAGTTCGCTGAGACCTCCGCCGCGGGTGATAGTCGGCAGACAAGGAATTTCCACATGGCCAGCAGCAGGGGAAAGAGATATAAAGAAGCCGCCGGACTGATAGATAGCGACTCTTCATACGCTCCGTCCGAAGCCATTGACTTAACCAAGAAGACCGCCAGGGCCAAGTTCGATGAAACTATCGAACTCCATTTGCGTACCGGCGCTGATCCCCGCTACGCGGACCAGATGGTGCGAGGTGTGGCGGTGCTGCCGCATGGTGTCGGAAAGCAGGTCAGAGTCCTTGTGTTCTGCCAGGGCGAGGCGGAGACCATCGCGCGGGAAGCCGGAGCGGATTTTGTCGGCAGTGACGAACTGATAAAAGAGATCCAGGATGGGTTCCTGGGCTTCGACGTCTCGATTGCCACACCAGACCTTATGGGTCGTATCGGGCGTCTGGGACGTATTCTGGGAAGGCGTGGTCTTATGCCCAACCCCAGAACCGGCACCGTGGTGCAGCCTGATGACATTCCCCGCTCCGTGGCGGATGCCAAGAAGGGCCGTGTGGAGTTCAGACTGGACAGGACGGGCCTGATACACGTTCCGATTGGAAAGGCCAGCTTCGAGGACGAAATGCTGATGGACAACCTGACCATGCTGGTTGACAATATCGTCCGCGCGAGGCCGGGTGGCGTAAAAGGACAGTTCATCCGATCCGCATACCTGACCGCGACGATGGGCCCCAGCGTATCCATGGATGTTGATCGCCTGTCGGCTCTTCGTGTAGAATAGGAAAAATCGCCGGAGACAGTGGGCTTCCCCGAGAATCGGGGAATTAAAATTCCAGCCTGCCGAGGCCGCTGTACCGAAACCGAGTTTCGGACTTGCTTATGCGACCGACAGCCCCGTGTCTCCGGATCGGGGCTTTATTTTTGAATAGGAGCGGAGGTAGGAGTGCCAACTCAAGCGAAAGTAGAAGCTGTGGAGCTGCTCGCCGATAAGTTCGAGCGCAGTTCCATAGTCATCACCACAAACTATGCAGGTCTTCCCGTATCCCAGATGACCGAACTTCGTCGCGCGCTCAGAGAAGCCGACGTCGAATACAGGATTATCAAGAACACACTGGCCTACATCGCGGCAGACAAGGCGGGTAAGTCGGCCATCAAGGACGTGATCGAGGGTCCGACGGGCATAGCGTTCGGATACGGCGACCCGCTCGAACCCGCAAGGGCGCTGTTGCGGTTCATACGCTCCACCAGGTCTTCTCTTGCTATACGCGGCGGCGAGATGGACGGCAAGGCCCTGACCGGCGATCAAGTAAACCAGTTGGCGACCATACCAGGCCGAGAAGACCTTATAGCGCATTTGCTCATGCGTATGAATGGCCCGGTAACAGGGCTTGTCACTGTGCTCAACGGCCCAATCTCGGGCCTCGCCCGCGTGATCCAAGGTCACGTGGACAATCTTCAGCATCAGGAAGCGCAATAGTTTTTCAGTCAAACGATGATTCGAACACCTGATTAAGTCAGTAGGAGGAAACTGAATATGACTTTGACCAAAGACGAGATTATCGAAGGTATCAAGGAGATGTCCGTCCTGGAACTCGCCGATCTGGTGAAAGAACTCGAGGATGTGTTCGGTGTGAGCGCAGCCGCTCCGGTCACTATGGCGACTGTGCAGGGCGTCGCTGGAACTGCCGAGGCCGCGGCGGCGGAGGCCGAGGAACAGACCGAGTTCGACGTAACCCTGAAAGAGATCGGCCCCAAAAAGATCAATGTCATCAAGGCGGTCCGTGAGGTCACCACTCTGGGTCTGAAGGAAGCGAAGGACCTGGTAGAGAGCGCGCCGACCGTCGTCAAGGAAGCTATTTCCAAGGACGAAGCCGATCAGCTCAAGGAGAAGCTGGAAGGCGCCGGCGCGGTCGTTGAGGTAGGCTAGTTCTCTGATCCCTATTTGCCGAATAGGATGTGAGCAAGACCCGCGCGACCGCGCGGGTCTTTTTCGTTTATGGTCGGGAGGCGAACGAGAACTTAGAAGCGAAGAGCGTCAGACCGCCAGGTACGGGATGGTCTGGGGGCCTTCGGGGATGACGCAAAGGCGGCTGTCGCTTCCGTGCCGTCGGAGTTCTTCTTCGACCGTCTGCGCTATATCCTGAACCGGCTGGATGTGCGCGCCGCGAACTTGTTCATCCGTCAGGTACGTGGACTTGAGCTTGACGTCGGCCTTCAGTTGAATCTGCGCCTGGATCTGCACTTGCCACTGGTCGTGAACATTGTGGCCTGGCGTATGAACGGTTTCCAGGATTTCGCGTGGGCCAGACGACGACCGCAGCAGGCGGCCATACTCTCCGTGATCCGGTATGCCGTCCAGACATTCGGCGGCTGCGATTATGGAACCGCCCGGCCTGACTATCTGGGCCGCGGCGGACATTCCCTTGACCGCCTGGTAAAGGTTCTGGTCGAGGGGGTATCCGCTGTTCGTAGTGAGCACGACTTCAAAGGGGCGATTCACCGGCTGCATGGATATTGTCCTGGCGAATCTGCGCGCGGCGCGGTGGACGGCGGTCGGCTCGCCCGCATATACACTCGTGATGCGGTGGTCGCGGTTGATTGTGACATCCAGGGCGAAGTCCACGCCGGTCTGGGCGGCTATCTGACGAATTGCGTCGTGAATGGGGTTGCCGACGGTTACGCCCCACCTGGCTTCCGGATTACCTATCATCTCCGCATTGTGCAGTCTCATAATGGTGTCAAACCCCGCCAGTCCGGGCGCGACCATCTTTGGGCCGCCCGAGAATCCGGCGAAGAAGTGGGGTTCGACGAAGCCGACCGTGATTTTCAGGTCTGCCTCGACCCAGTGGCGGTTGAGATATATGGGGATTCCGTCCGGCGTGTCGCCCGCGTGGGTGAGAATGGAGTCGTCGAAAGCGCTATGGTTGAGGACGGTGTAGCGGTCCACGATTTCGTCTCCCAGCATTTGGCGCAATTCCGCGTTAGTGTTGGCGCGGTGTGTTCCAGTGGCCACGAGGATTAGTATATTCCGGTCGGGAAGGTGTGAAAGGTCGCGCAGAAGTACGGGCAGAACGGTCGCGCTGGGTATGGGACGGGTGATGTCGCATACCGATATGGCGACGGTATGCCCCGGTCTGGCCAGTTTGCGTAAGGGCGCAGTTCCGCCCACGGGGTCTCGGACGGAGGTTCTGATAGCGCCGTCCGGGTCGGGAAGGCCGGGCAGGTAGCTGGGCTGGACGACGGTTGTCCTGTCGTCGGGCAGTTCGACGATCAGGCCGGTCTTGCCGTATGCGAGATTGACTTTCAAACTTTCTTCCCATCGCCGTCAGTGTGTAGATATTTCCTTGTTGAGGCCGTCCCGCCTATTGAGCGAGTTCGGCGGGGACTGTCCAGACCTCGCGCTCGTAGGGCATTCCGCGGCGGTCTATCCTGATGGAGGAGCGTCGCAGTGTGCGGCGCGGCGACTGTGTTCTCACCCAGCCGTCCGGCGCTTTGAGTCCCGACTCCTGGGTTGTCAGCCCCTCGATGCGGTAGTGCATAGGGATAACGACCCTGGGAGACAGCAGTTCGACCAGATGGTCAACCTCGTCGTATGTGAGTAGGTGGCAGGAGTCGTCCACGGTTACCATTAGCACGTCCAGCCTGCCCAGACACGCAAGCGCATCGTCGGGTATGTCGTGGCGGTTGTCGCCGATGTGGCAGTATCTCACTCCCTCGTGTTCTACCACGTATATGACGTTTTCCATTCCGGCGCGCCCGGAAGATCCGGAGTGTACGTCGCTCACGCCCGTTATCGTGGTCTGCCCCACCTGTCGAGTATCCTCGCCGGTCAACAGGGGAGTACCCGGCGGCAAAGCGGAGGCGGCGTTGTGGTCGAAGTGGTCGTGCGTGACGGCAACGAGGTCAACGTCCAGGGATGGGAATGGCCTCAGAAACCAGTTGTCTTCGTCGGAATTTCCGAATGGGTCAATCAGCAGGCTTTCGCCGGCGGCGTCCTCGAACAGAAAAGCGCAGTGGCCCAGATAACGGACAGACATCTTCTATTCGTCCGTTCTCAGCAGCGTCTCACAGAGGTGAGCGGCGTCAACCAGGTCGGGGATAGTCACGTATTCCCTAACCGTGTGCATCCCGTGATCCGCCATGCCGACTACCACAGCGCTGATGTCGTTCAGGCGGAAGACATTTCCGTCCGTCCCGCCCCCGGATGGTCGCATGGTGGGCGTCATCCCCAGGGATTCCAGGGCAGACTTGACTCTTCCGAGCGCGGGGTCGTCGTCGGTGAGGTTGTAGGCGACGAACTCGGTGTGGAGGTGGCACTGTACGTCGGCTTCGGGGAACATGGTTCGCACTTCGTTCAGAGCCTCGTCCACCTGGATGCGTATGCCGTCCAGACTCTCTATGTTCCGGCTTCTGAACTCGCCGTGGACTGTCGTGAGTTCGGGAACGGCGTTTCGCACTGTGCCTCCCTCAATTGTGCCGACGTTGAAGGTTGTTTCATCGTCGAGGCGGCCCTGTGGCAGCCTGGTTATTATTTCGGCGGCAATTCGTATGGCGGAAATGCCCTTTTCAGGTTCCACGCCCGCGTGGGCGGCGCGTCCGGTTATTTCTATGTCGAACCCTATGTATTCGGGGCTGGAGGAGGTTATCTGGCTGGGCGGCCCCTCGCCGTCGAACACAATGGCCTCTTTTCCCTCGATGAGAGAAAAGTCGAGGTTGCGGGCGCCGACCAGTCCTATCTCCTCCTCGCGCGTGAACGCCACCTCGATGGACCTGTGCGGCGTGCCATCCTCGAAGATTGATTCGAGGGCCTCCATTATGGCGGCCACGCCCGCTTTGCAGTCTCCGCCAAGAATCGTCGTGCCGTCGGAGATGATGCGCTCTCCTTGGACGGAGGGCTGTACGCCGCGTCCCGGCTCAACTGTGTCCATGTGCGCAGACAAGATAATCGGGTCATCACCCCCTTCGTTGGCGATGACGTTGCCGTAATCGTCGCGGACTACTTTCAGTCCCATGTCTTCCAGCCTGCCGATCAGGTGGAGCGCGACGGCCTCTTCTTCACCGGACGGGCTGTCTATTCTGGCGAGGTCGCAGAATCTTTGGACTATTCTCTCTCGACTAATCATCAATGTGTCTCCGCAAGAAGGGTTCTATTCGTCGGACGCGAGCGTTCCGGCCTGCGCCCAGTTCTCTTTTGCAACGTCTTCGAAGATAACAAAGGTCTGATCCGCGGGCGCCTTGCCGATTTCGACTACCGCCTGTGTGATCGCCTTAGCGAGTTCCTGCTTCTGTTCATGGGTGCGGCCGGGCCACATTTCGACTCTTACAATGGGCATTTTGGTCTCCCGTGCATTGAATTTGTTGGGGATGGCGAGATTCTAGCAATCCCCATTGAATTGGGCAATTCCGATTGGCGCTGTGCGGTATATAAGTACAGGGGATATACATAATAATTTTGGATCAAGCATTCGTCGGGCCGTGGAACAGGGGTATGACCCTGTCCAGTATCTTGACTCCCACGTCGTACTTGGACATCAGTGGGAGGCGGTCTGAGGAGCCCTCGCGGTCCAGGATTATGACTCGGTTGTCGTCGGAGGCGAATCCGGCGTCGGTGGCCGTAATGTCGTTGGCGACTATGAGGTGCAGGCCCTTGGATTGTATCTTGGCGCGGGCGTTCTCTGTGAGGTCTTCGCTCTCGGCGGCGAATCCGACTTTTACCAGCTTGTCGGCGGGGATTCCCGCAATCAGGTCGGGGTTCTTAACCAGATCTATTGTCCACGTGTCGGCGTCGCCCTTTTTGACTTTCTGTTCGGCTATCTCGGCGACCCGCCAGTCGGCGACTGCCGCGGCCATGATAACGGCGTCCGCGTCCGCGCATTCTCTATCGAGGACGTAGCCCATCTCGAGGGCAGAGTTGACTCGGATCACGCTTACGCCGGTCGGATCGGGCAGGGCGGTGGGAGCGGAGACGAGAACGGCCCGCGCGCCCCTGTCCCTCGCGGCCTCGGCTATGGCGTAGCCCATCTTGCCGGAGGAGTGGTTGGCAATGACCCGAACCGGGTCTATCGCCTCGCGCGTGCCGCCCGCGCTGACGACTATCTTGCGTCCGGCAAGGTCGCCGTCTCGTCCGAGCAGGATTCTTATGTGTCCCACCAGTTCTGCGGGTTCGAGAAGCCTGCCCTTGCCCACAAGCCCGGACGCCATTCTGCCCTCGGCGGGGCCAGCGACATAGACGCCGCGCTCTCGCAGGAGTTGGACGTTGGCCCGGGTGGCCGGATTGTCGAACATATTGGCGTCCATGGCCGGGGCGACGAGGACGGGGGCGCGGGTAGCGAGAATTGTCGCGGATATGGGGTCGTCCGCCATGCCGCGCGCGATTTTTGCGAGACTGTTCGCCGTGGCGGGGACGACGGCTACGAGGTCGGCGCGCTCGGCGGCTGCGACGTGGTTGATGCTCAGTTCGGATTCGGGGTCGAACATACTTGTCACTACGGGGCGGTGGGTTATCGCGGCGAAGGTGAGCGGAGTCAGGAATTGCAGGGCGGCGGCGGTCATAAGAACATCCACGTTGGCGTTCAGCTGAACGAGCTTGCTCGCCAGGTCAACCGCCTTGTAGCAGGCGATGGAGCCGGTTACGCCGAGCGCGACGGTTTTGCCTTCCAATGAGTATGTCATGGTGAGTGAGCGCCGGTGTTCAGTTCGTAAACGATTCGCAGTCCGGTCAGCGTCAGGTTTGGGTCTATGGCATCGAAGACGCCGGACTCCTTCGCCACCACGTCCGCGAGTCCGCCGGTTGCCACCACCCTAGAGTGGCTGCCAAGTTCGTTCTTGAATCGTCCCACCATGCCCTTGACCAGTTCGGCGTATCCGAACACAAGACCGGCTTGCAGCGCGTGGACGGTGTTCCGGCCTATGGCAGCGGGAGGGGGAGCGAGTTCTACGCGGCGCAGCATGGCGGTGGTGTGGAAGAGGGAGTCGGCGGCGATAGAGATGCCGGGAGCGATTGCGCCGCCCAGGTAGTCACCGGACTCGGAAACGGCGTCGAAGACGGTGGCCGTTCCAACGTCCACGACGATGACGGGGCCGTCGTATATGCTGAACGCGGCGGCGGCGTCAACGATGCGGTCCGCGCCTACGTCGCGGGGGGAGTCGTAGCGGACGCTGATGCCGGTTCGGGTGCCTGAGCCTACTTCCAGAGGACGGACGCCGAAATATGTTCTCGCCAGTTGGGTGAAACTGGGCGTCAGGGGCGGGACAACACTGCAAATCGCCACCGCGTCTATATCTCCCAGGGAGAGGCCGCGCAGGGGCAGGAGCTGGCTGACTGCCAGCGCGTACTCGTCCGGCATCTTGCGCGTGTCGGTGGACAGCCGGAATGTGGCCTTCAGGTCGTCCCCGTCGAAAACGCCGACCGTTACGTTCGTGTTGCCTATGTCTATGGCTAGGAGCATATTCGAGCGGCCTATTTGAAGGCGGGCATGACCTCCTCGCAGAGTAGTTTGAGAGACGAGGCTATTTTATCGGGGGGAATCTCCTCACCCGCGTTCAGTTCGGCGACCACGCCGGAAAGGCTGAGCGTATCGCGCATCGTGGTCAACTGTTCGATTACCATGTCGGGCGTGCCGACGGCCACTTTTTCCTTTCGCACGAAGTCCCATGTAATTTCGGCAAGCTCCGAACTTCTTTCCACGCGGTCTTCACGCGGGTCGGTTCCGGCCCTGGTCGCGGAGGCGGCAAGCTGGGTTCCGAGCCTGCGGAACTGTTTCATAAAGCTGTTCTCGGGGAGGGTAACTGCCTCTTTTTCATTGTCGCCGACATAGACCGGAATCCTGAGCGATATGTCTATCTCACCCTCGTGTCCGGCGTCTTCCCACGCCTCCTTGTAGAGCGCTACCTGTTCGGCGACCTGGGACATTCCAAGTCCGCGAACGCCGACGAAGATGGGATAGCCCATTTTGCCGAGTACGGGGAACGTGTCGGTGGTTGTCGCGGCTACCCTGAAGGGCGGGTGGGGCTGCTGGAAGGGTTTCGGGGTGAGGCACACGTCATCATACGAATAGAATTCGCCGTCGTAGCTGAAGCGTTCGGATGTCCATGAGGTCTTGATGATGTCCAGGTATTCGTAGAACCGCTGGCGGCTTTCGCCGTATGCCAGGCCGTATCCTTCGTAGGAACCCGGAAATCCGCTGCGTCCCACCCCATACTCGAAACGTCCGCGGCTGAGTTGGTCGAGAGTGGCGGCCTCCTCCGCCATTCGGATAGGGTTTCCGAGCGGGATTACGTGGACGGCGGTGCCTATCTTGATCGTGTTGGTGCGTCCGGCGATGGCGGCTCCGATAATCAGGGGCGCGGACAGGACGGACCTCTGCGGGTTGAAGTGTGATTCGGCAAGCCACACGCCGTTCAGTCCGAGCGATTCGGCTTCCTGAATATGCTCCATTCCCTCCTTGAACGCTCCCGCCTGCGAACGGTCGGGCCGCGTGTGAAATTCCATGAATGAGCCGAACTGCATAGCTGCCTCCAGACGCTTGATAGTCTCCATTTTCCGACTGTTTCAGACTACGCTTTCCGTGTGTGGCGGTCAAGTTCGGGGAGTCGGGTTTTGGTTGTCAGTTGTTCTGCCTCAACGTTTCTGGACGGTTTGTCATTGACAGACGGTTGAGCGGCACTTCACAATTGTCGGTATGGGCTTACGTGAAAGACGCCCAATCAGAGAGGGGAACTCCATGACACATATCGCCGATTCACCCATCGTTGTCGCATCGGATATCCACAAGACTTATGACAGCGGGAAGGGCGTCGTGGTTCATGCCATACGAGGGATAGATATTACGGTCGACCGAGCCGAGGTTGTGGGAGTTATGGGGCCGAGCGGCTGTGGCAAGACGACCCTGCTGAACTGCCTGTCGGGGCTGGATGACGTTGACGAGGGGGATGTTACGATTGGGGGCCTCTCGCTTCGCGGGATGGATGATAACAGCCGCACCGACTACCGCGCGCGGGAGATGGGTTTTATTTTCCAGCTCTACAATCTGCTTCCAGTGCTGAGTTCTGTGGAGAACGTGGAACTGCCTATGCTGGTCGGAGGCGTGAATTCGGGCGAGGCGCGCCGCCGCGCTATGGCCTCGCTGGACATGGTGGGCCTGGCGGACTGGGCGTCGCACAAGCCCGCGGAGTTGTCCGGCGGCCAGCGGCAGAGAGTGACGATTGCGCGCGCGCTGGTCAACGACCCCGAGATAATCTGGGCGGACGAGCCAACCGGAGACCTGGACTCGGAGACGGCGCAGGAGGTAATGGACCTGATACTCGACCTGAACAGGCGCAATGGGCAGACGTTCATCATCGTTACCCACGCGCGGGAGATAGGCGACCAGTGCCACCGCATCGTCAGAATGCGCGACGGGCGGATAGAGGACCACGGGAACGCGGCTTAGAGGAAGCCCCTTATGCGTGAGGCTTCGGCCACTCTTTCGACCCCTATCAGGAAGGCGGCGTCCCTGTGGGTGATGTTTTCTGTGGAGGCGGTCTCGCGGACTTCCCTGTATGCCTTACTGATGATCGCGTCAAGCTCGCCGTTCACCTCTTCAAGCGTCCAGCGGTGCTGGTACAGGTTCTGTGTCCACTCGAAATAGGACACGATGACTCCGCCCGCGTTGACCAGAACGTCTGGGATAACCCTGATGCCCCTGTCCTGGAGAATATCGTCCGCCTCGGGAGTGAGGGGATGGTTGGCGGCTTCGACTATCATCCTGGCTCTTATCCGGGGCGCGTTTTCTCCGTGTATGACGCGGTCTATGGCGGCGGGTATGAGAATCTCGCAGTCCAGTTCGAGCAGTTCCGCGTTTGAGATGGCCTCGCCTCCGTCAAATCCCATTATGGTTCCCGCCTCGCGGCTGTGATCGAAAAGAGCGGATACATCCAGGCCTGATTCGTTATAGACCCCGCCGTTGACGTCCGAGACGGCTATGACAGTGCAGCCGAGTTCGCCTGCGATGACCGCTGTCCACGCGCCGACGTTGCCGAATCCCTGTATGACTATGCGGGCGTCCGAAGGGTCCATACCCAGGTCTGCGGCGGCATTCCGCGTTACGAATACGACGCCCCTGCCGGTGGCCTGCTCCCTGCCGACGGAGCCGCCAAGCTCGACGGGCTTTCCGGTGACTATGCCCGGAACATAGCCGTGGATCTGCCCGTATGCGTCCATCATCCAGGCCATTGTCTGCGCGTCGGTGCCGAGGTCGGGGGCCGGAATGTCGCGGTTTATGCCGATGAGGTGCTCGATGTTCAGCGTATATCTGCGAGTCAGGCGGTTCAGTTCGTCCATGCTCAGTTCGTGGGGGTCGCACTGGACGCCGCCCTTCGCCCCGCCGAATGGTATGTCGGTGAGCGCGGTTTTCCAGGTCATTAGGGACGCAAGCGCGCGCACCTCGTCCAGATCGGCGTCGGGGTGGTAGCGCACGCCACCCTTGTACGGGCCTCTCACGCCGTTGTGCTGGACCCTGTATCCGTTGAAGACTTCTATCGAACCGTCGTCCATTCTGACCGGAACCGAGACCTGGAGTTCCCGCCAAGGCCGGCGGAGCATCTTGCGGACGCCGTCGGGCAGTTCTAGCCGCTCCGCCGCTTTGTCGAATGATAGATTCACCTCATCGAATGACGATATTGCGTTGGGAATGGTCATGTTGGAAATCCAATTGCGCCGCGGCGCTGATAACTTTGGCGTTCAAGCGCCACTTTTTATTTTATCATGTCGGGTTGTGCGTATGTGTGCCGGTTTCGTGCGTTCCCGCTGAACATGACGGAGCCTGTACTAATTTAGCAGGCGGCTTAGACTGGAGCGTTGGGTTTGCTTCCAAACCCCTGTGGATTCCCGTGAAATCGGGAATGAGGGTGAAGGCTGTTACAGATTCCGCGAGCGGCATACCGACTAAGCTGGTACAGGTCCGAACATGGCGCGCGCATTTGAAGGCCGGGAAGACAGCGTGTTATAATCTGGGGTGTAACCAATAACTCATCAGCGAGGAATCGGGAACATTGTACAAAACAGATTCGGCTATCGGATGCTCCTGTAAGACCCTCCAGCGTGCGGGCGCCAGGTAGGGTAGTCGGAGACCGGTAGCAACCTCGAGGCTGCGGCCATTGTGAATGGCGGGCCGCTCAGGATTAGGCTCCATGCCAGCGCCTAGCGTTCGGCGATGGGGCTTTTTCATTTTAAGCTCGGATCCGAGCAGGCCGACTCTTTATCGTCAGACCGCAAAACCAATTGGAGGAACTCAATGACCACAGCTACTCAAGTCAGGCCGCTTACGCCTTACCAAGTAAGGAGATACAGCCGCCATATAATCATGCCGCAGGTCGGGAGCGTGGGACAGCGAAAGCTGATTGACGCGAAAGTGCTGATTGTGGGCGCGGGCGGTCTTGGCTCGCCCATCGCCATATACCTGACCCTGGCGGGCGTAGGCACCATCGGGATCGTGGACTTCGACACCGTGGACGTCACCAACCTCCAGCGGCAGGTGCTCCACTACGACGGCGATATAGGCAAGCCGAAGGTGCAGTCCGCCGTCGAGACGCTCAACGCCTACAACCCCGAGACCAATGTCATCGTTCACGAGGCTCCGCTTACCTCGGACAACGCGATGGAGATAATTCAGGACTATGACATCGTGGTGAATGGGGCGGACAACTTCCCCGCGAGGTACCTGGTGAACGACGCATCTTATCTCGCGGGCAAGCCGCTCGTGGATGGCAGCATTCTGCTGTTCGACGGGCAGGCGACCGTGTTCATTCCTGGCCACGGATGCTACCGCTGCCTGTTCCCGACGCCACCGCCTCCGGGTGAAGTTCCAAGCTGCGCCGAGGCGGGTGTACTGGGAATGCTGCCCGGAATGGTAGGCACGATACAGGCCACGGAAACCGTGAAACTGCTGCTTGGGATAGGCGAGTCGCTGTCCGGTCGGCTTCTGCTGATAGACGCGCTGGAGATGGACTTCAGGGCGGTCAAGATGCGCCGCAACCCGGACTGCCCGCTGTGCGGCGACAACCCGACGGTAACCGAGCTTATAGACTACGTCGCCTTCTGCGGAGGCGCACCGCTTACCGGATAAACGACGAATTGAAACACATCGAATAGCAGAGAGCGCAGATAGCTCTCACTGGGAGGATTAGCAATATGTCAGCAAGTGTCGCACATCCCGAATCTATCGTTACGACCGAATGGATCGCCGAGAACCTGAGCGACCCGAATGTAAGGCTGGTGGAGGTGGACGTTGACACGGAAGCCTACGACCAGGGACACATCCCAGGCGCGGTCGGTTGGAACTGGACGTCGCAGCTCAACGACGAGCTTACCCGCGACATTCTGTCCGCGGAGCAGATGGGCCAGCTTCTGGGCGAATCGGGCATCGGCCCGGACACGACCGTTGTCCTGTATGGCGACAACAACAACTGGTTCGCCACCTACGCCTTCTGGCAGATGAAGATATACGGACACTCCGACCTGAAGATAATGGACGGCGGCAGGCAGAAGTGGATTGACGAGGGCAGGGAAGTGTCCACGGACGCGCCGTCGCTCGGGAGCGTATCCTACGACGCCCCCGCTCCTGACCTGTCCATACGCGCGACGCGAGACTATGTTCTCGATGTCGCTTCCACCAGCAACAACACCGGCCTGGTGGACGTGCGCTCGCCCGACGAGTTCAGTGGCGCTCTTCTCGCTCCTCCGAATATGCCGCAGGAAGGCTCACAGCGCGGCGGCCATATCCCGGGCGCCGCGAACATACCCTGGGCGACCGCCGTCAGCGAGGACGGAACGTTCAAGTCGGTCGAGGAACTCCAGGAAATCTACGGCGGGGCCGGCATATCCGGCGGCGGCGAGACCATAGCCTACTGCCGAATTGGCGAGAGAAGCTCTCACACCTGGTTCGTCCTGTCGCAGATTCTGGGCCACGAGAAGGTCCGCAACTACGACGGTTCCTGGACTGAGTACGGCTCCATAGTCGGCGCTCCCATCGAGAGGTAGTCTTCTCGCGTCGAAGTGAGTACATAAAAACGCCCCGCCGGATATTTCACACGGCGGGGCGGTTTTTGCGACTATGGACCAGACTATATGAGGTTCTGGCGGTCAACCCTCTCGCCAGCCAGAAAAACGTCGGCCACCCGTCTGAGGTGGGATATATCCTCCAGCGGGTTGCCGTTGACGACCAGCGCGTCGGCCTGCATACCGGGTTCGAGAGAGCCTGTCAGCGAGTCCGTCCAGCAGGAGCGGGCTGCGTCGCGGGTGGCAGACACTATGGCCTCCATGTTGGACATTCCGGCCATGGCGTGCGCCTCTATCTCGGTCTGGAAGTCGCCCATCTGATAGTGGCCCCAGGCCGAATCCGACCCCGCGGCCATAACGACCCCGGCGTCCCGCATCCGCGCGAACTGGTCCATTCTGACATCCGACGCCGCGCGGGCCGCGTCCAGTTCGGCCTGCTGCCCGGCTGTTAGATTGTCCATGTTCTCCAACCCGCGTATCCGGGCTACCGACGCGCCGATAGTGGGGTTTACGAAGGCTCCGTTCTCGGCGATGCGCTCGGATATGTCGGGACGGTATGTGTCCGAGCCATCCGGGTCTTTGTGCACGCCGTGTATAATAGTGTCTATCCCCGCGTCGAGCGCGTTGACCATGCCCTGGGAGGAAACGCAGTGGGCGGCGGCGTGTCTGCCGAACCTGTGCGCCTCGTCGCAGATGGCTCTCAGTTCGTCAACGTCGAACGACGGTCTGAGCGGATGGCTGGTGCGGGTGCTTCCGCCGGTCGCGGTTATCTTTATGAAGTCCGCGCCTTCCTTGATGAGTTGGCGGACGGCGGCGCGGCACTCGTCCGCGCCTGTGGCCTGTATGCCGAAATAGCTGAGGTGGCCGCCTATGATAGCTACCGGCCTCCCGGCCAGCACAAGACGCGGAGACGGAACAATACCCATTTCGACGGCCTGACGCAGCGCGAACGTCGTGCGGTTCTTCGCGCCGCAGTCCCGGACAGTCGTGACCCCGGAGTACAGATGGCGGCGGACGTTCTGTGCGGCCTGAACGGCCAGTACCTCGTCGGGCAGGGTGACAAGTTCGTCGCCCGCTCGTCCGTCCCCGATTCCGATAAGGTGAACGTGGGAGTCCACCAGGCCGGGCATAATCGTGGCGTCGCCGTAGTCAATTTCCCGGACAGGCGCACCCTCGGGGGCGTGAACTGTCTCGGCGGTGCCTATCTGCCGGATTGTGTCGCCTTCGAGAAGTATGGCAGCCTGTTCGGCTGCGGGTCCGCCGCCGCCGTCAATCAGCCTGGCGGCTTTAAGTATTGTGAACTGGGTGTTGGATTCTGGCATATCCGGTCTCCGGTCTGGTTCTGGCTGGGAGATTTTACAGTGGCGCGGGAGGCTGTCGGATGGCGGCCTGCGATTCCCCGGAGTTGCGCTCCAGCTTGCGGCCCGCGAAATATACGTCGGTTACGTTCCACAGGTCGTTTATGTCCTGGGCAGGGTTGCCTCTCACGACTAGGACGTCGGCTTCCTTGCCGGGTTCGAGCGTTCCCACCCTGTCATCCATGTTCAGCGCCTCGGCGGCCCAGCTCGTTACCGAGAGGACTCCCTGCATCGGGGTGTATCCGGCGTGGACGAGAAGCTCGGTCTCATAGACGGTGTTGCCCAGACGGTAGTTGCCCCAGGACGAGTCCGACCCGGTGATTACGTTCAGGCCCATTTCGATCATCCGGCGCGTGTGGTCCAGCCGGACTTCCATAGTGGCCCGGGCGTCGTCAAGCTGTGACTGCTCGTTCGGGGTCAGCCCTTCGTCGTCACGCTTGTGGGCGAGCGTCCAGGCGGAGGAGCGTCCTACGTGAAGGGTGGGGTTGACGTAAGCGTCCTGCTGTCCAATTCGCTCGGCAACGTCCTCCCTGAAGTTCTCTGAGCCGTCGGGGTCGCGGAATTGGCAGTGGATTATCATATCCACGCCCGCTTCCAGCGAGTTGGCTATTCCGGCGGACGACATGGAGTGGGTGGCTGTCAGCTTGCCAAACTTGCGCGCCTCGCTCGTCACCGCCTTGAGTTCTTCAATGTTGAATGAGGGAAGGGAAGGGAAGGATGTCCGTGTGCTTCCGCCTGTCGCGGTTATCTTGATGTAGTCCGCGCCCTCTTTTATCAACTGTCTTGCCAGCGCGCGAGTCTGGTTCGCTCCCGTTACCTCGCCGCCGAAGTAGCCCATGTGGCCGCCGATGATAGCGACCGGACGCCCGCAGAGAACCATCCGGGGGCCGATTGTAAGGCCGGCATTGATAGAGTCGCGCAGTCTGAACATGGTGACGTTCTTGGGGCCGTTCTCGCGGATTGTGGTGACGCCGGAGTAGAGGCTCGCTCGCGCGTTTCTGGCTGCCTGGACTGTGAGAATCTCGTCGGGAAGCAGCGCGAGGTCGTCTCCCATGCGCCCGTCTCCGAAGCCGTTGTGGTGGGTGTGGCAGTCCACCATGCCCGGAAGGACGGTGCAGCCGGGATAGTCACTGGCATCTACGGACGCCCCCTCCGGGGCGCGAATGTCGTCCGCTCGACCGACCGCGACGATTCTGGAACCCTCTATCAGGATCGCGCCCTTTTCAATCGGCGGGCCTCCCCTGGAGTCAATAAGCCGGTCGGCGGTAATCAGGGTGAATTGGGCGTCGGAAGGCATGGCTCGTATCCTGTACCAGTCTTGGAAAATGTGTGGACTGCATCCACAGGTGGAAGTTAGCACGGGCTGGGAGAGGATGCAAGCGGCGGAATTGGTCGGACACGGCCCTTCCAAAGTCGGCCTGAATTTCCCACAGGGTCATTCGGTATCCTCCTCACCATAGACTCGCACTCTATTTCCCAGGTTTCGACCTTTGATTGAAGGCGTCTCTTGCCCTGATGAAATAGGCTTGGGCAGGGAATGACTGAAAACTTATAACCGAAAGACCCTGGAGTTTCCCATTCCACTACACAAATATGCCTTCAATGCGATATAATGTACGCATGAAAAACAACTTACGCGACAGATTATCCATAAATGCTGCCTTATCAATCATGTTCGCCTGCGTCAGAAAAAACCTTCTTAGCCCCAAACGCTGGGAAACGCTGGGTGAAAATTGCCCCAGCGTCTCCCTGTTAATTGCCCAGCGTATCACTCGGCAACTATAAACCCAGGTATATGCAATCGCGTAGATCTAGCTTTTCTCTCATGTTCGGGCTGATTCGACCACACCGGCTGATTACTGACTTTGACAAAACCCTGCCTAAGCGTTCAGTGAACATGATAGTATTCTTCGTGCATAGGATATCCCCTTAGTTTATACGTTTGAGAGGCGAACAATATGACAGGCGCGGACCTGGTTGCACGAATACTGAAGCAAGAAGGCGTGGACTTCATGGGGGTAATCCCCTTCAACTCGCTGGAAGAGGCAGCGGCGAAAGCGGGCATAAGGCCACTGATATTCCGGCAGGAGCGCGTGGGCGTGAACATGGCGGATGCATACACGCGCGTTACCAACGGCAGAGGCACGGGCGTTTTCTCGATGCAGGCGGGGCCGGGCGCAGAGAACGCTTTCGCGGGCGTGGCGCAGGCATACGCCGATTCTGTGCCCATTCTTCTGCTGCCGGCCTCTGCGCCGCGCAACCGTACGGGCGTGCATCCCACCTTTAGCCCGAGCCGCACCTACGAGTCGGTGGTCAAGTGGTCGGGCAGGGTGGAGTTGCCCGAGGAGATTCCCAATGAACTGCGGAGAGCGTTCAGCCAACTGCGGCTGGGACGTCCCAGTCCCGTATTGCTGGAGTTGCCGAGCGACATTTTGCGCGGTGAGCTGCCCGACGGCGATGCGGCGTATATGCCGGTGCGACAGATCCGCTCCGAGGGCGATCCGCAGGACGTGCGCGATGCCGCCAAGGCGCTGCTCGGAGCGAAAAGCGCGGTAATACACGCCGGACAGGGCATACTCTACGCCGAAGCCTGGGACCAACTGCAAGAGCTGGCAGAGCTTACGCAGACACCGGTGATGACTTCCATGGCGGGCAAGAGCGCCTTCCGTGAGGACCACCCGCTGTCGCTTGGCGCTCGCTCGAGTACCACGACAGGCATGGTCGCGCATTTTCTGGAGCGCGCGGATGTGGTGTTCGGAATTGGGTGCAGCTTCACTCGTATGCACTACGGCGCCGATGCGTTCGACAGCAAGGTGATGGTGCATATTACCAACGACGAAAACGACCTGAACAAGGACTACTCGGCGGATGTGGCAGTGATTGGCGACGCTAAGCTGGTGATGCGGCAGCTAATCGCCGAGGTCAGGGTAATGCTTGCGGACAGGGGCAGCGAGCGCGCGGAGCGGGGCGATGTCGCCGGCGAAATCAAGGCGGTGCGCGAAGAGTGGATGAAGGAATGGCTACCCAAGATGCACTCGGATGCCGTACCTATCAACCCGTACCGCGCCCTCAACGACCTGTCGAATGCGATAGACCGCAAGCGGACGATAATGAACCACGACTCAGGCAGCCCGCGCGACCAGATGATTCCCTTCTACCGGACGGTGACACCTCGCGGCTTCATAGCCTGGGGCAAGTCAACGCAGCTTGGTTACAGCCTCGGCGCGGCGATGGGCAGCAAGTTGGCGGCGCCCGACAAGCTCTGCGTCAACGTGATCGGCGACTACGGCTTCGGGATGGTGGGAACCGACCTTGAAACGGCGGTGCGCGAGGAAATCCCGATCCTGACCATCGTTCTCAATAATTCGTCTATGGGCATATACCGGCCTGAGCACTTCGCCACCGCTCACGAGTTGTATGGTACAAAGACGACCGGCGGCGACTTCGTGAAGATGGCGGAGGCTCTGGGCGCGTACAGCGAGCGCGTCACGCAGCCGGATGATGTCGGCGCCGCGGTGCGACGCTGCGCGGGCGTCGTGGAGTCGGGGCGGACGGCGCTGCTGGAAATCGTAACCGATGACGCCGAGAAGGATATGCCCTTCCGTATGTTCTAACGTCTTACAGGTTCGCGTTCACGCCAGGGTTGAAGCCACCGACAGTTACCGGACCAATTACCGGACCCGGAAGTGCGTCCCTGGATTGATTGAATTCGGATAGAGGAGTCAAGCGATGAAGATCGAGCCATTCGAGATATACGTGAGTGACGAGGTTCTGGCCGACCTGATTCGTCGCCTCGCGGCAACACGCTGGCCGGACGAGCTGCCGGAAACGGAATGGGACTACGGTTCCAATCTGGGATACATGAAGGAGTTGGTAGAGTATTGGCGAACCGGCTTCGATTGGCGTGGTCAAGAGCGTCTGATCAACTCCTTCCGGCATTTCAGGGCGAACGTGGGCGGCCTGGGAATTCACTTCATCCATGAGCGTGGGAAGGGTCCCGATCCTATGCCTCTGGTAATCACCCACGGCTGGCCGGGTTCATTCTTCGAGATGCACAAGATCATCCCCCTGCTGGTTGACCCCGCCTCTCACGGTGGAGACCCGCGGGATTCATTCGACGTGGTGGCGCCGTCCCTGCCCGGTTTCGGATTTTCGGACCACGCCCGGGAACAGGGCATGGAGGTGGGAAGGACGGCCGCCCTGTGGGAAGAGCTGATGACGGAGGGACTGGGCTACTCACGGTTCGCGGCCCACGGCGGCGACATCGGCGCCGGAGTCACGGCCAGGTTGGGCTACGGCCATGCGAAGAGCATGATTGGAATCCACCTTACTGCCGTCACCAGGCCCACGCCTTACCTCGGCCCTGAAGCCAGGGAACTGTCCGAGGCCGAGAGTACCCTGATCCGCGAGCGCGAGGAGTGGCAGCAGGCCGAGGGCGGTTATGCCCATATACAGGGAACCAAGCCCCAGACTCTCGCTTACGGGCTGAACGATTCGCCCGCCGGTCTTGCCGCCTGGATAGTAGAGAAGTATCGCACCTGGAGCGACTGCGATGGCCAGGTGGAGAGACGCTTCACCAGGGACGAACTACTGACCACAGTAACTATCTATTGGGTTACGGAGTCCATCAGTTCGTCCACCCGGATGTACAAGGAAAATCAGAGATACACCTGGACAATGGCCGGAGATGAGAGGATTGAGGTTCCCACGGGAGTGGCGGCGTTCCCAGCCGAAATCAGCAGGCCGCCCAGGGAGTGGGCGGAACGCTCCTACAACGTGCGGCGGTGGACCCAGATGCCGAGTGGCGGACACTTTGCCGCGCTGGAAGAACCTCAGCTTCTGGCCGAGGAAATCAGGGAATTCTTCCGTCCGCTCAGGTCAGGCTAGTGCCACTTCCACCTGAATATGCCATACACCGACCATTTTCCGTCATTCCCGCGCCCCTACCGTCATTCCCGCTTTCGCGGGAATCCAGTCAGGCTGGGATATGGCAGAAATACATGGAAACTGTACTAGATGCCGCTTCGAACAGCATGAGCATTACGTCAACTCGCAGCGGAGAGTCGCTATCTTCCTGCCGCCCAAGTCAAATGATTCGCCCGCGCCCGCGATCCTGAATCCGACCGCCTCGAACAATGCCAGCTTCTCATCGTCCTCAGCCGAGACGGTGGTCCAGATCGGGGCGGCCTTCCTACCGACGCCCCAGTCGGTCGCCGCCTGAATCAGCGCTTTCCAAGACTCCAGGTTCTCCCTGCGCGTGAAACCATCCACCCGGCATCCTCCGTCACTATCCAGCCGAGCGGTCGAAAGCCCAACCACCTGCCCAGGGTCGGCGCTGGCGCAGAACCACGCTCCTCTTCCATCCCTGGCCAGGGCGGAGTAACGGCGGTACAAGCCGAGGCAGGAGTCCTGCGCTGCGTAGCGGGTGGACAACATTGCCGTGTTGAAATCCAGCCCCTGCCAGTCATGCGGAGACACAAGAAGAGGTATCATCGGCACACGGTCGGCGGGAGAAGAATCTCTGATCTCCACTGACCCAAGGCCGCGGAAGTAATCAACGAGGAACTCTTCGGGAGAGCTCCCGTTCAACACATTGACCATCAGGTTCGCCCCGGCGAGCTTGCGCCACCCAAGACGGAAGTAGATTCTCGCCGCGTCGGGGTTTGTGGTGCCAAGAAAGAGGGCTTGCCCACCTCTCTCCGCGAAGTCGTCCCTGGCCTGTCGCGTAAGTTCAGTGGCGATGCCGGAGCCTCGCGCTTCTTGGCTGGTGGCAACCTCACCCAACCCGCCCAGAATGGGCACCGCCCTTGAGGTCGCCGTCAGACACGCGCCGACCAGCTTTTCACCCAGTCTCCTGACATAGACTGTAATGAGAGTTTGTGAACCCTCACTCCCCAGCAGCGTTTCCAGGGTCACGTCTATCGGACCTCCGAATATCGGCTCCCAGAACTCGAAGAGTTCGTCCACCAGGTTTGGTTCCAGAGGCGCTTCGAATCTCATTCGCATACCTCCATACTCGGACTGTCCGCAATCCGGTGCAAGACCCGGAAGCGAGAAGCAGTCCTCCCATCCGACATCGTGTCAGCCGCCAAAAGAGATTTTCTCTCCACTTGGGAATTGGATCCGGCCTGTGGCATAGTGAAAGATCTGACTGCCGGATTGCCAGCCGATGTTGGATATGCAAGGAAACAGGGGCAGCCCGATATGGCTGGCTCTTTCCGAAGGGCAGCCCAGCCGTCTGGAAGATATTCAGTCCAGCTGTCTCAAGCGGGGATCCAGGGAATCTCGTATCCAGTCCCCCATGAAGTTGAAGCCGACTACTGTCAGGAATATGGCCATGCCGGGGAAAAAGGCGATTCCCCACGAGCTTGCCAGGTAGTTTCTGCCGTCGGCCACCATCGCTCCCCACGCGGGCGTCGGCGGCGGAATCCCAACACCCAGGAAGCTGAGAATGGACTCAGTCAGGATGAGGCTGCCCACCTGGAGGGTAGCGACTACGATGACAGTGTTCAGAACGCCAGGGAGTATATGGCTAATCAGAATCCGATGAGTCGGCGCGCCTGCGACACGGGCCAGCGCTACATAGTCCAAAACCTTGAGCGCGAGCGTCTCGGCGCGCACCTGGCGGGCGAAAGGCACCCAGCTGAATAGCACCAGAACCCCAATCACGCTGAGGTAGCTGGCCCCGGCCACGACCAAAATGACCAGAGCGGCCATAATTAAGGGAAAAGCAAGGAATATCTCGACAATTCGCATGAGTATCTCGTCCAGCCATCCCCCAAAATAGCCGCTGATAAGGCCGTACATGGTGCCGAACACCAAACCTATGGAAATTGCCGAACCGGCAACCAGCAACGACACTCTCGCGCCGTGAATTATCCGGCTGAGAACGTCCCTGCCTTGCAGGTCCCCGCCCAGTATGAACTTGCTGCTGCCCCCTTCTTCCCACATTGGAGGGACCCGCCGGGCGCTCAGCGTCGCCTTGACCGGGTCGTTGGGGGCTATCAGGTCGGCCGTCGCGGCCGCGAATACGAGCGTGAACAGGATAACTATGGACAGGAGCGGCCACCGACGAATGCGGCGCAGATTGCCCCTCCATGTATCCCCGGGAGCCGCGAACAGAGCGGAAGACTCTTTGATGTTGGCGTCTTGGCCCTGCATTATGAGTACCTTACCCTCGGGTCAATAAGGGCGAGGACAATATCAACCACCAGGTTTCCGATGATGAATAGCAGGGTGAACAGCAGGACGAGACCGGCCAGCATTGGGAAGTCGTTCTGCAGCACCGCTTCCACGGACATCCGACCGATCCCGGGCCATCCGAAGACCGACTCTGTTACGACCGTACCGGTAAACAGACCGGCGAGCAGCAGCCCGCTGTAGGTGAGGGGGGCGGCGGCGGCGTTCTTGAAGGCGTGCTTCCAGATGACCGACCTACTCGAAACGCCTTTCGCCCTCGCCAGCTTGATGAACTCCTCGTCCAGTACGCTCAACATGCTCGAACGGACGAGCCTCAGTACGCTGGCGGCGAACAGCCATCCCAGGGTAATCGTGGGCAGTACAAACGAGTCCAACCCGCCCTTCTTGGCGGCCGGCAGCCAGTCCAGCCACACCGAGAAGACCAGAATCAGCATCAGGCCTATCCAGAACGGCGGTAGGGCCTGGCCGGTTACGGCTATAAATCGCCCTATAAGGTCAACGATAGTCCCGCGATGCACGGCGGACAGGACCCCCAGGGGGATCCCCAAAATTACGGAGAACAGAAAAGTCGCCGCGCCCAACTGAATGGTCGCCGGGAGTTTCTCGAATATCGCGGTCGTGACCGCCCTTCTCTCCCAGAGGCTGTCTCCGAGGTCGCCGCGCGCCGTTTTCGACGCCCAAACCAGGTATTGAATGGGGAGGGGCTTGTCCAGGCCCATCTCTCTGCCCCAGGCGTCCCACATCTCCTGCGTTACCCCCCGGTTCATGAACATTGTCCGGGGGTCGCCCTGGATCCGGGACAGCGTAAAGACCAGAACGGATACGGCAAACAGCGTAAGCAGCATCAGCGCCGTTCGTCTGACAAGAAACTCGACCAAACTCCGCTTAACTCCTTCGATGGTCTGGCTTGAACACAGACCCTACTTAGTGACTATCTCAAAACCCAACCGGAAGGAATTACACCCTCACCTCAATCCTCTCCCTCAAGGGAGAGGAGGCAATCCTGGACTTGCCGCTCGTTCCCCGCAATTGGTTTTGAGATAGTTTCTTAGACTGTCGTGAATTAGCTGTGACTCAAGACCCTGAAGTCGCCGTAACCGACCGGAAAAACGCGAGTCTCGGATTTTCTGTGTGGGCGGGGCGACGGCGCGGTTACTGGACTAATTGAACTTGCTGGCGACCGGCCACATGGTAGCGCAGTCGCCAACAAGCTCGAAGTCCGAACCGCGCGTTTATCCGCGCTTCGTCCGTTTACTGGTCGGCAATGTGGATTCCCTCGATTTCAGGCATGACCAAGCTGTGTTCCACCATGTCAACCTCTCCTATGCGAGGCCCGACTACGAGCGGGTCCAGCCAGTCAAGCGACGTAATCACCGGAAGGTCGCCCAGGTGCGAGTGATACTCGAAATAGGGTATGAGCGTGTCCCAGGCTTCATTCGGATCCTGGTAGCTCTGGGAGAAGTTCGTGTGGACGTCGTACCCAACCGGGTCGTCGTACCCACTGTTCCAGAGCGTGCAACCGTCAATCAGGTCGCACAGGTAGTCGGTGTACTGCACCAGCTCCAGGTTGCCGCCCCACGGGAAGGCGAAAACGTCCTGCAGCGCGCCTCTCTCAAAGAACTCCGGCCTTCGGGATGAATATGCGCTCTTGTCTATAGTCACCGTGACTCCCAGCTCTTCCCACATCGGCACAATCGCTTCGGCGACCTCGATGAAGGTGTCCGGCGGAGTCGCGGTCGGAATCCACAGCGGCATATCGAAGCCGTCCGGGAAGCCGCCCAAAGCCATGAGTTCCCTGGCCTTATCTATGTCATAAGGATGTATCCACTTGTCCTGGTGGCGGGGATTGCACGTGTCAATTACGTACACGTACTGGTGGCAGCCCTGCCCGAACAGGATGAATTCGTTGATGGAATCCCGGTCAACAGCGTAGGAGAGAGCGCGCCTGAGATTCCTGGCCCTCTCCAGGTCCTCCTCGTTGCCCGGCTCGCCAACCCACGGGTTTTCGACAGTGGCGGGCGCGTTTGGCGTTCCATCGCTCAGCGTCGGCTGAATCTGGTAGTTTCCGCCCATGAAGAACACCGTGGACGTCTTGCCCGCTATCGCGCCCTGCACCAGCCTTACACCGGGCTCGTTTACTATCTGGTCGAGCAGCGGGATCGAGACATCGGTAATGTCGCCCTGGCCGCCCCTCATCAGCGCGATGCGAGTCGCCTGCTCAGGCACCTCGATGGCTCGCACTATTTCGAAGTCGGGCGTGTTCCGCCAGTGGTTCTTGATCGCTTCCAGCGTGATGATGTCGTCGTTGACATGGGACTGCACCTTATACGGGCCGGTCCCCATGAACTTGGAACTGTGGACTTCTTCCCCCACAGTTTCGTAGTAGTCCTTGTTCTCGATGGCCGTCCCGGAACCCAGTCCGCGTGTCGTGAGCATGAAGCGCATCGTGGGGCCGTTC
This sequence comes from Dehalococcoidia bacterium, assembly GCA_965197685.1. GTDB lineage: Bacteria > Chloroflexota > Dehalococcoidia > Lucifugimonadales > UBA1123 > VXRN01. The sequence goes on along the minus strand of CBDANP010000003.1, from coordinate 17,469 downwards.
TCGCCCCAGTCCCACTGGATCGTGTTCTGGTCAACGATTCTGGGATTCTGGAAGTCGTCCCGGTACCAGCCCGTCGCGTGGCTGACGGTTCCCTCTCGCGACCCGTTTTCGTAAGACCAGTGGATGTCGTCCACATCAACCGTGCCGTAAGCGGAATCATGCCAGGGCACGCCCGGCTGGATGGTCCAGGTTATCCCCACGTCGTCAACAACCCATTCCCTGGCGATCATCGGCAGAAGCTCCCCGTCCGGCGCCACGTCCAGCAGGTGTTCCGAGACAGCCAGCAGGGTTGACATCGAGTTGTACGGGAAGTTGGCTATCGGCCTGTGCCAGTTCGCGGGGCCGACGTCGCTCGTTACGATGTTGAGGATGGTGCCGGGAGAAGGACGCACCATGGGGCGCTCGGCCTCGACCACTACCTCCTTGACAACCTCCACTTCCTTCAGCACTTCCCTGATGACCTCGACGGGCTTCTCAACCACGACCTCTTTGACCACCTCTTTCTCCACCACTATGGTCTGGCCCGGCACCTCGACGGTCTTCACTACTTCCTTGACGACGGTTTCGCCCGGCACCTCGATGGTCTTGACGACCTCCTTGACGACGGTTTGGCCCGGCACTTCGACGGTCTTGACCACCTCCTTGACGACGGTTTCGCCCGGCACCTCGACGGTCTTGACCACTTCCTGGGTTACCACCTTTTCAACAGGGACTTCTTTGATGACCTCCACCTCGACCACGCGCTCAGTCTCGCAGGCCACGGCTATAATCACGACCAACATTGCAATTGCCAGGAGCGTCAGAAACGCCCTGGAGCTTACCATCCGTGAATTCATCGTTTCCCTCCTGCTGTAATGGTGGAAACGAACCGGCTGAAAGCGCGTTGGACGGGAAGCCCCAATCGGGATATTCGCCAACTCCCCACCCGTCTGTCTCACGGTCATCCAAAATCGCCGGGAGCGATATCAGGTGGAATCGGTTCGCGCACCTTTCATTGATTCAGGATTATAATTTCCTGAATGTCGGCAGATTATCACCGCGAACAGGGCCTGTCAATTTTAGGTAGGGAAGGTGGCGAGGCGACGACGCGGTTACTGGACTAATTGAACTTGCTGGCGACCGGCCACATGGTAGCGCAGTCGCCAACAAGCTCGAAGTCCGAACCGCGCGCTTATCCGCGCTTCGTCCGTTTACTGATCGGCGATATGGATTCCCTCGATCTCCGGCATGACAAGATCATGTTCCACTATGCTCACCTCTCCTATGCGGGGCCCGACTATGAACGGGTCCAGCCAGTTCACCGACATGATCACCGGGAGGTCGCCCAGATGCGAGTGATACTCCCAATAGGGTATGAGCGCGTCCCAGGCTTCATTCGTATCACGGTAGCTCTGGGAGAATTGCTTGTGGACATCATACCCAATTGGGTCGTCGTACCCGCTGTTCCACTTTGTGCAGCCGGAAATTAGATCGCACAGAAAGTCAGTGTAATTCAACAGTTCGAGGTCGCCGCCATACGGGAAGGCGAATACATCTTTCACCGCGCCCCTCTCAAGGAACTCCGGCCTTCGGGCAGCGTAGACGCTCTTGTCTATGGTTATGGTGATTCCCAGCTCTTCCCACATCGGCACTATCGCTTCCGCGACCTCGATGAATGTGTCCGGCGTAGTCGCGGTTGGAATCCACAGCGGCATATCGAAGCCATCAGGGAATCCGCCGGCGGCCATCAGTTCTTTAGCCTTACCTACGTCGTACGGGTGGGCCCACTCGTCCTGGTGGCGCGAGTTGCACACGTCAATTAGGTACACGTACTGGTGGCAGCCCTGTCCGAACAGGATGAACTCGTTGAGGGAATCCCGGTCAATCGCGTATGAAAGCGCCCGCCGGAGGTTTCTGGCCCTCTCTAGGTCCTCCTCGTTGCCCGGCTCCCCGACCCACGGGTTTCCAAGCTCGGCCGGAACGTTGGGGGTTCCATCGCTCAGGGTCGGCTGGATCTGGAAATTCCCGCCCATGAGGAACGCCACGGACGTCTTAATGTTCGGTAGCGAGCCCTGTACCAGCCTTATGCCTGGCTCGTTTGCTATCTGGTCGAGCAGCGGGATCGAGACATCGGTAATGTCGCCTTGGCCACCCTTCATCAGCGCGATGCGTGTCGCCTGCTCAGGCACTTCTATGGCGCGGACGATCTCGAAGTCGGGCGTGTTCCGCCAGTGGTTCTTGATCGCTTCCAGCGTGATGATGTCGTCGGCGACATGGGACTGCACCCTGTATGGGCCGGTTCCCATGAACTCCGAACTGTGGACTTCCTCACCAACTGCTTCGTAGTAGTCCTTGTTCTCGATAGCCGTCCCCGAACCCAATCCGCGAGTGGTCAGTGCGAAGCGCAGTGTGGGGCCATTTTCGCCCCAGTCCCACTGGATAGTGTTCTCGTCAACTATTCTGGGATTCGAATAGTCGTCACGGTACCAGCCGGTGAAGTGGCTGACGGTTCCCTCTCGCGATCCATTTTCGTATGACCAGTGTATGTCGTCGATATCAACCGTTCCGTAGGCGGAGTCGTGCCACGGCACGCCCGGCTGGATGGTCCAGGTTATCCCCACCTCGTTAACAACCCACTCCCTGGCGATCATAGGCAACAGAGTACCGTCCGGCGCTACGTCCACGAGGTGTTCAGAAACGCCCATCCGGGTTGACATCATGTTGTACGGGGCTTGCGCTATTGGCCTGTGCCAGTTCGCGGGACCAACATCTCTCGCCACGATGTTGAGCACCGTGCCGGGAGACGGGCGTACCATCGGACGCTGGGCTTCGACCACCACCTCCTTGACCACCTCCACCTCTTTCAGCACTTCCCTGATTACCTCCACGGGTTTCTCCACCTCGACGGTTTTCACCACCTCTTTCTCCACCACTATGGTCTCGCCCGGCACCTCGACGGTCTTGACCACCTCCTTGACGACGGTTTGGCCCGGCACTTCGACGGTCTTGACCACTTCCTTGACGACGGTTTGGCCCGGCACCTCGACGGTCTTGACCACCTCCTTGACGACGGTTTGGCCCGGCACCTCGACGGTCTTGACCACTTCCTGGGTTACCACCTTTTCAACAGGGACTTCTTTGATGACCTCCACCTCAACCACACGCTCAGTCTCGCAGGCGATGGCCATGACTGAGAACGAGAGCATGATAGCCATAAGCGTTAGAAGCGCCCTAAAGTTTGCCACTTGTAAATTCATCGCTTTTCTCCTGCTGTAATCGCGGAACTGAACCGACTCCGCATACGTTGGCTAGGCCGGGCCCGATTCTATTTATTACACTACTGAACCCGTCTTGGAGTCCTTCACCAGATCGGAGTACGACCCCTCAATTCCGTGCCTACTCTCAGATACCTCGGTCCGAACCGGAACTTTAAGTGGATAAGCGTGAACCTGCGTAGCAAATTCACAGTCATGGCGTCTAATGATAGCCTGCCACTATTCAGGAACATCTATTCCTGAAATAAAGATGATCCATGATTTATGTAGCCCGATAGTAGTGTCAGATAACTATAAAGTCAAGATGGAGCGCAGGGAGAGTCGGACCATGTGGCAACAGTTCGATGTGAACAGATTTGCTGACAACTGTACGATAGCGGGGGCCACAGGGTCAGCTACCGTAAATGGACATTCGTTGATCGCGAGTAACAGCGATGACCCTTTCACGACCAGAACTCGCCTTGTCGTAGTCAATCCACCCAGTGGGCAGCGGTTCATTACAACACAGATAGTCTCACCGGATGATGGCGCGGCAGTCTCATTCAATAAAATGCACACGCGGGGACTCAATTCGCAGGGTTTCGCCTACACATGGTCTGCCGTGAGACCGGATCCGGCGAAGGAGCCTGACAGCGAAAACGCCTACGGCATCCCGTTTTACCAGTTTGGCAGTTTGATGCTCAGTCAGGCCCAGTCTGTCGAGGATGCCATTGGTCTGCTCGAATCCTATCCCCGGGCAATTCACGGCAACTATCTCTTCACAGACGCACTGGGAGAGGTGGCGCTGGTCGAGGTGAGCACACAGTCCATGAACGTCGAAACCCGGACTAACTGCGGCTGGGTTGGGCGGTCCAACCACTGGATTTCCGCGTCTATGTCCGAAGTTGGGCACGCTCCGGAGGCTCACGATTCCACTGCCGTCAGATTCGAGAGGATAACCACCTTGATGGCCGAAGGAGATGGCCGGATTGATCCGGCCTATGTCGCTGGGTGCCTGAGCGACCATGCCACGTTGGAAAATACCGGATGGTCCATCTGTGCGCACGGTCATGGGGAAGTAATGCAGGGCAGGGGCCGTGGCGGCTCGGTCAGTTCCGAGATCATGCAGCCTTCTCTTGGAATAATGCACTACGCATATGGCTGGCCGTGCGGCGGGACAGTTGATTATCCGGGAGAGCAACCGTATCAGGATAGGTCATGGGGGCGGTACGTTTCGTTCCGCCTCGAAGATATGGAACCGGGCGAGTATGTCTCGGTTGACGGAACTCTCACCCCCCAGGCTGTCCGCTATCTTGCGGATACAGGCGGTAGCGCAATTGCTGTGACTCCAGAACTAAGTTAGAGCAGGAATCAGGAAATTCGCCGGAGGTGGTGCCATGAATCGGATGAACTTGGCTAAGTTGGCGATATTGATGCTCTCACTAGTACCATTTCAATGTAATTATACTGGGTAGATATGTTCGAGTTTAGCGCGAGCGTCCGTGGTGGAGAACCGCCAGTCTATGGTGGCGCAGGCTTCGTTGCGCTCCCGTTCGAGCGCGACAACCTCTCGCTTCAAGGTCTCTTCGTCGCCTATGCGACGATTCAAACACTGCTGCTGAAGACGCTGAACTCTATCTCCGCCATGTTCAACCAACTTCCATGCTTGGGGGTGTAGTGAAGCTCCAGACGCCTGGCTATGCGCCGCGCTTCAGACAGATCAAACGCTTCGTAAAGAGAGCCGAACTTGTGGGTGTTGAGGTTGTCCAATACCACACGGATTGTCCCCACGGCAGGGTACGCCTCGTCAACCGGCCAGCGCATCTGCTGAGCGAAGTCCACAGCGGTGCGACGCTCGGTCACCTCCACGTGTCTCCACCCTCCTTTCGGTTCACAGAACATGAACAGGTTCCGCGTTCCGTTTCGCTTGTACTCGTAGTCATAGCGTTTCAATCGTCCGGCTCTGGGAGCTATGGGTGTCCTCGTATCTTCTATCAACTGTTTGGATGTCTCGTCGAAGCAGACCACCGGACGCTCCGGATCGTAGTCTTCACTGTACAGTTCCAGCACGTCCTCCATTCGAGCTACGAACTCCCCGCTCACCTTGGGGATACACCACTCTTTCTTCTTCCAGGGCTTCAGTTCGTTTTTTTGAGTATCTGCCGAATCGTCTCAAGCGATACGCTCTGTGTAAACTCCATCTCCACCACTTTGTCAGCAAGCAGTTGGAGTGTCCAGTGTGTGTGTCCTTCGGGTGGGTCGCTGCAAGCTATGGCAACCAGATGCGCTTCCTGTCTGCCGTCCAGCTTTCGCTTCTGTCCAGGACGGGGACGTTCGTTGAGCGCTCTCTCCAGTCCCTCCTCACAGAATCGTTTCCGAACTGAAAAACCTGGAATGGCGAGAGCGTCAGTATGATTTTAATATGGACGAGCAGAAGGTGTTGCTGATCCTTTCCAATAAGGACTGGGAATGGCGAACTTTCGGCAGCCTGCAAGCCGCCACAAGATTATCCAGAGACGAACTTGGCTCTGTCCTCAAAGCCCTTATGCTGCAGGGTCTGGTCACAGGCTCTATTAGCAAGAACGGATGGAAGCCTATTTTCGGACTGGTCGAGCGCGTGGTCCGGGGGGATTGCCAAGAAGCGACTGGAACGAGACAAGCACACGAGTACATTCTAGCCGCTTACCCTATCACCCCGCGGCCTCCTCTTGCCGGATGACGCTCACCATCTCCGGCTTCAGCCACGTGGAACGGCCATAGTTGGCCGCCTTGCCGACGTGAAAGCCCTCGACCGGCGCGAAGTCGCCGGCGCGGAGAGCTTCCAGCATATCGGATTCACCGCGAATATCGCCCCTGAACGCGGTTACCCCGCGAGCCAGCCCGTCGAGCGAATGCGCGTCCGAGCCGCCCGTTCCCCAGAAACCCATGATAGCCGCGACCTCCTGGGCGAAGCGATTCTCGACCTCTATGTTCCCTCCGTTGACGACCTCTATCTCGTCAACAATCTCGAAAACCGGGTGTTTGGCCGCTTCCTCGGCCGTTTTGGGAATACTGTCCGTGTCCTGGAAAAGCATATTCTGGGTGTAGTGGGGCAGGTCGAACAGGAATCTGAACGGGTGAGCCAGAATCATAAAGCCGCCCACTTTGTCCACCTCGCGCCTGAGCGTGCGAATAGTCTCTATGCTGTCGCCATAGCCCGCCACGTGCCCTTCGAGACCCATGGTGATGATGTGGCCGAGCGGAGTATAAACCTCCAGAGCGCGAATCAGAACGATGTCGTCAACGCTGGCTGCGAACGCCTCGAAATCGTGGCGCGGCCACCCGTCGTGTTCGGTCACCATGATTCCCGTCAGCCCAAGACGCCGCGCGTCCTCGACCATCTCCTCCGGTGTCAGCCCGCTGTCCGGGCTGCCTTGATTTGTGTGTACGTGCAGATCGAATAGCGAGGACAATGGACAGAACATCTCCGTAACGTGTTTCAGGGATTCGTATTCAGCAGTTTCCGATGACGGCGATAACCTCATTGTTATCTTCATATAATCGCCAGTACGCGCCGGTCAGAGGATCGGTAACAGTCCATTCCCGCATACCTCTTTCGTGATGGTCGTCGGTTCGGAGCTGGCGCATCCAGGTGGCTTCAAATCGGCTCAGGTGGGGCAGATACTCGTCGGACGCGGCGCAGTTGTTCCGAATATCCTCTTCGACGAACGCGATGGCCTGCTGGCGGGTGTACTCTGGCGTATTCGCGGCTTTGGCGGCGGCCCGTGTCTCTTCGGACGTGGCGTAGTTGCGTTCCCTGAATGGAATGTCCCCTGTGGCAAATACGAGCAGGATTGCCAGGGCAACCCCAAACACGACTATGTACTTCAACATGGGCCCAATCCCAGCACTACTGAAACCGCGCGATTACTACAACACGCAAATATCAGTATAACCAATTTTGTTGGCATTACTGAAATTCGCGCGATATGCGAGGCGGTTACGCTGTCAAGCCGGTGAGTTGCTTCCTGTGGAACCACGGCACGCGCTATATCTGGCGGAGCCTGGGGTCCCATCGGTCGCGGAGCCAGTCGCCGATGAAGTTGAACGACAGCACCGTCAGGAATATCGCTATGCCAGGGAAGAATGCCACCCACCATGCTGAGCCGAGGTATTCACGTCCGTTTGAGATGTCCGCCCCCCAGGACGGAGTGGGCGGCGGAACGCCTGCGCCCAGAAAGGAAAGTATGCTCTCCGACAAGATAGTGTTCCCGACCTGAAGCGTGGTGGCGACAACAACCGTGTTGGCGACGGCGGGCCACAGGTGCTTGATCATTATTCTGCGAGTGGACGCTCCGGCTACGCTCGCCAGGGCGATATAATCGAAGTTGCGAACCTGCAATGTCTGCCCGCGCACAAGACGCGCAATTCCAGCCCAAGCGCCAAGTGACGGCACACCTGCGACGATGGCAAAACTTTGACCCAGGACAAAAACAATCGCAATCGCAATCAGAATAAATGGAACCGCGCTAAACACGTCTATGATGCGCATTATTATCTCATCTATCCATTTCCCAAAGTACCCTGCGATAAGTCCCACTGAGGTTCCAAACAGGGTCCCGATAGTGATGGCGATTGCCGCCAGACTTAATGAGAGACGCGCTCCATGGATTATCCTGCTCAGCAGGTCACGACCCAGCTGGTCCGCTCCCAGCAAGAAATGGTACACCTCTTGTTTTCTGCCCAGGGGAATTCCGTTAGTATTGCAGGGCTGGAACTTGTTGGTAAGCTGTCCCTCCTCGCATGGTGGATACCACGGCGGAGACGCGAGAACGGCGCGAAGTTGATCCTTCTCAGGCTCATAAGGAGCGACCCAGGGTGCGAAGGCAGCGCATATCGCCAGTATCGCCAGTATGAAAAATGGTATCAGCGGCCACCGACGAAATACGTACAGCGTTCGTTGAAGTCTGGACTCTTTTCCTAGCTCCTCAAGTTCGGAAGTGGTCATTGAACGCGCTGAAGTGGTCAACTGCGGATCCTCACGAATATCGAATTCTAGGGTCTATAGTCGCGTACAGTAGATCTATGATAAAGACCGCAATCACATACGCCACTGTGAATACCAGAACACTCCCGGTCATCAATGGGAAGTCGTTGTTTATGACGGCGGTATAGATCATTCGGCCCAGTCCTGGCCATGCGAACACCGTCTCGGTTACAACAGTTCCACCTATAAAGCCCACCAGGATCAGCGCGGAGAACGTTAGCGGCGGTATCAGTGCATTCTTGAATGCGTGCTTCCAGATCACTGTGTTCGAACCTACACCCTTCGCCCTGGCCAGCTTAACGAACTCCGAATCCAGCACCTCCAGCATCGAAGAACGCACAAGTCTCATCAGTCCCGCCGACGCAAGCCAGCCGAGAGTTACGGCAGGCATGATGAAATATGTCAGACGGTCCAAGAAGCCTGTGGCGTCATGTCCACGAGTGCCGGAGGGGAGCCAGTCGAGATTCACGGAAAATATAAGTATGAGCATTATGCCTAGCCAGAACGGCGGCAGCGCCTGGCCGAAAACTGCGAACGTTCTACCTATGACATCCCATATAGTTCCCCGCTTCACTGCGGACAACATACCCAGAGGAATCCCGGTTATTAACACAAACAACGTAGCAGACAGGCCAAGCTGAAGACTGGCGGGAGCGAATCCAAGCACCATTTTCATTACCGGCTGTCCGGTCTTTAGAGAGTCGCCGAAGTCCCCCTGAAATATACCTTTTCCCATCCAGACAGCATATTGAATAACTAACGGCTTATCGAGGTTGAGGTCCTCTCCCCAAGCATCCCATTGCTCGGGAGAAACGTACCCCACATTCAACATCACGTTGCGGGGATCCCCTTGAAGTCTCGACAGCGCGAACACGAACAGCGTAGCCGCGATAACAGCCATAACCAGAAAAATAAGCCGTCTGATTACAAATGTCCTCATCCGTCACGCCCCAAGTTCTTATCGAATGCTCAGTCTTGTTGCCTGAACCGGATAGCTGCCCCTGCGCGATTGCGCTGAGGCAGCTATTGTTCAGGCTGCAAACCCGTTTAAGTGTGGGCTGCTACTTCTTGGCGGGAATTACGGTCTCGAACGAGTTGGGAAGGTCCCACGGGTTGAGAGTCCAGCTCTCGACCGTATCGGGATTGAACCCAATAAGTACGGGAACCTCGACAACGCCGGCGGTCAGTGTCATATCGTATGCCTCGTCAAGGATCCGCTCACGGGACGCCAGGTTCTCAGGCGACCCTTTCTTCTGGACGCGAGTCTCCTCCCGGTTGGACCACCAGCGGTTGTCCTCGATGCCAGGGTTCCAACCGCCTACAGGTAGAGGCCAAAGACTGCCATCCAGTAGAGTGCCGCCGCCTTCCTCTAGGCGGCTCTGCTTGCTCGTTGGTCCACAGCATGTCATCCACGGCACGTGGAGTTGTCGACCCTGAGTTGTTGGGTGGCGAGAAGAGTACTGTGCGCTGTTCATCCAGGGCTCCAATCCCAGGTTCTCCTTCCATTGAATTAATGTCGCTTCGCAGACCTCAATAGACGTACCATTGCCTCGCGAGCAGAAGAACTCGAACTCGAATCCGGGCGCGACGCCCGACTCAGCCAGAAATGCCTGAGCCTTGTCAGGGTCGAACGCATAATTCCACTGGTCCTTGTATTCGGGATGAAGCTGATGAAGGGTCATTCCCGGGAAAGCTCCGCCATAAACGGCGCCACCGTATCCACCCGTTACCGATGAGGCTATGAGCTCTCTGTCTATGGAGTAAGCCAGAGCCTTGCGGAACGCCTTGGCCCTCAGCATCGAAGGCGTATCGTAGGAGAACTTCTCAGTGTTGTTATAGTCGAATCCCACCGAATCTTCGGTGAACTGGGACTCGAATCCATCGAACTCGATAAGCTCGAAGTCCGCCACTTCACAGCCTGCGCCGGGCGTGTCTTGAATCGCCGGACCGCTTCGGTCTATCCCAACACACTCAAGTCTGGGGTCGCCAATCCACGGATACTTGTCAGAAGGAAGGAATCCCTGCCTGAGCACTGGCTTGCCGGACAAGTCTTCGTCACCTAACTTGGAGTTGGGTGGGTACGCGAACGCCCAGTTATTGCCTGCGAAGTAGAAGAAGTTGCCATTGATAGTATCAAGGCCCTCGTGGAACTGGAAGCCTTCCTCTTCCAGTTTGCCGACGTCTTGAATTGACGCCATCGCTATGTCAGCCGCGCCGGTTTGAAGCATAGCAGAACGCTGCTGAGCCTCGTTCGCCTGTATGAATACCAGGTTCTCATAGGCGGCGTTCGCGCGCCAGTGGTCAACCCTGGCTTCGGCTTCGATGCGCTCGGCAGGCAGCCATTCGTGTACTACGAAAGGACCGGAACCGTGCGCAATACCGAACGTGTCGCCAAGCTCGTCGAACAACTGCTTGGACTGTATCCAGACCGCGTCCTGGCACATCGAGGAAGCGTCCTGAAGCCCGTCAGAGCGGAACGCCCTGTTCTCGGCTACCGCGACATACTTGCTCTCGGCGCGCCAGGGCTTGTAGTACTCATAAGCCTGTGATGAGTTGGAGTGGGCTGAGCTAACGTTTTCAGAGCCCGCATCGTTGAAAGACCATGCCACGTCTTCGGCAGTCAGTGGACCAACCTTGACGATTTCGCCGTCAACCGAGCGGTAGAAGTCAATGTCCTCGCGGATAAACACTCTTATAAGGCCCTGGTTATCTGGAACAGACAGGTCAGCCTCGTCGAACTTTTCCATGGCCTTTCCGTCCATCTTGACAGTTCCGCCCGACTTGGAAGGCAACTCCCATTCCCAGCCGGTGGCCACAAATGGCGCGTGACACGCTTCCGAAGTCGAAGTTATGGGGTTACCTATGTTGTCGAACGTAGGCTCCCATCCCAGCACCGGCTCCTGGAAGCCGAAGAATCCGTGGAACATCACGTCCGGCCATGTACCCTTGACATTGCGGAACTGAGGCGTACCGACATTATCGAGCACGACCGTGATGGTCACGCTCTCCATGCTCTCTTCCATCGTGGTGACCGCAGGCGCGGGCATGGCGGTTGCCGCAGGCGCCGCTTCGTCTTCTCCTGAACTGCACGCCAATGCAAATGCCGCTAACAGCGACACTATCAAGACCATACCCAATGCCAATCGCGATTTCGATTGAACACGCTTAAGCGTCATAATCTATTTCCCCCATATCTGTTTGACCCGACTTTCGTACATTCCAACTACACGGATTGCTTCCAGACGCTACCAAATCATCCGTGAATGTAATCACATATTTATTCCCGATGTCAGATTTGCTGATGAGTAGGAGCCCGGATGCCCATGCAACCCAGGGCCTTTACGAAGTCTGCCTGAATTTCCCCCTCTACTACACAATCATACCTTCAATGCGCTACAATGTACGCATGATAAACAACTCCCGCGACAGATTATCCATAAATTCTACCTTATCAATCACGTTCGCCTGCGTCAGAAAAAATTCTCTTAGCTACAAACGCTGGGAAACGCTGGGAAACGCTGGATGAAAATGGCCCCAGCGTCCCCCCAGCGGCTCCCCGTTAATCACTCAGCGTCCCCCCAGCGGCTCACTCGAAACTATAAATCCAAGTATATGCAACCGCGCAGATCTAGCTCTTCTCTCATGTTCGGGCTGATTCGAACGCGCCGACTGATTACTGACTTTGAGAACGCCCTGCGATGCAATCCCCGACTCGATTCGGTCTGCTATACTTGGTCTCGAAGAAAATCGGTCAGGGGTATGCGAACTTTAGACAGTTCACAGCCATCCCCAATAAGGGCGAAGGCTCAGCCTTCCTTGTCTCCCGTAGAATCCTTACAAGGGAAGAAGTATGTCTTTGGAGAGAGCGTCCACTCGCGGCGCGCATGAGGAGCATGAACTTGTGGCGTTGTTGCGCAGGCAGGGCGTCGCTTCAGTGTTTCTGTCTTCGGACACCGAACCTGCGACGTTCGGCGGCAACTCGGAAGCCAACCCCGGCCTGGCCCTGATTGACACCGCCTACATGACCTCCGCCGAGGTCGAACAGTGCATTCGCGCCTGCGTCGAAGCCGATGTGCCTGCGATTGCCCTGGTGCCTCGCACACGTGTGCCCGGCCTCCAACTCTCGCTTCCACTGGCCGACTTCATCACCAGTCCACCCGACCCGGACGAATTGGTAATCCGCGCTCGCCGCGTCCTCGAATCGGGAAACAAACAGGAAGAGGACGACAGCCACATAATCCGCGCTGGCGATATTCAGATAGACACCTCCAGCTATGATGTGACAATACGCGGAAGGCGCATAGGCTTAACATTCAAAGAGTACGAACTCCTCAAACTTCTGGCCGAGAATCCCGGCAGGGTATTCTCCAGGTATGCGCTGCTCAACCAGATATGGGGCTACGAGTATTTCGGAGGAACGCGAACGGTTGACGTGCATATCCGCCGTCTCAGAAGCAAAATAGAAAACGCCGAGCACAACTTCATAGAAACGATCTGGAACGTCGGATACAGGTTCAGGGAAGACAGGTAGAGCAACACAGGGAGGCTAAAAATGGCAAAAGAGAGAGTCGCGTACATCAACGGCAAAGTAGTACCCGAGAGCCAGGCGGTCGTCTCCATTCGGGACAGGGGATTCCTCCAAGGCGACGCCGTATTCGATACCACCCGCACGTTCGGACACAGGATATTCAGGCTCGACGAACACCTCGACCGCTTCTTCAACTCGCTCAAATATATGCGGATAGATCCGGGCCTGTCCAAGCAGGACTTCGCCAGAATCACGATGGAAGTCCTCGATGCCAACCTGTCCCTGCTGGGCGAAGATGACGACTACTGGGTCAGCCAGCGGGTTTCAAGAGGAGTGATGGTTGACGGCGAGTACAAGCCGACCGTCGTCATAGAATGCGCTCCCCTCCCGTTCGATGTCAGGGCCAAATACTACCGCGACGGCCTGCCCGTGGTCGTCCCGTCCGTGCGCCGCACTCCCCCCGACTCGCAGAGTCCCAGGGCAAAAGTGCACAACTACGTCAACCTCGTGCAGGCCGAACTTGAGGCCAAAGCGTACAACCCCGACGCATGGCCCATCCTGCTGGACACCAACGGCAACTTGGCCGAGGGTCCGGGGAGCAACATATTCGTCGTCAAGAACGGCGAACTGCTGACCCCGAAAGAGCAGTATGTGCTGTCCGGCATCAGCCGCCGCGTGGCCATAGAACTCGCCCAGGAACTTGGCATCGCAGTTCACGAAGCGGATATTGACCTGTTTGACGCCTACACCGCGGACGAAGCGTTCGTCACCTCCACCAGCTTCTGCATATGCCCCGTGTCGTCGGTCAACGGCTCCGAGATAGGCGACGGCTCCGTCCCCGGCCCCGTCACCGAACGGCTGACAAAGGCATACAGCGGCATGGTCGGAATAGACGTCGAGGCGCAGTACCTCGCCCGCCTGGAGAGATAATCATGACCTCAAAGTTCGTACTAAGCGATTACATTGGCAGCGCGATGGAACAGGCCGAGTACGACAAGCTGGAGGACGGATCCTTCGGCGGAAGCATACCGCCCTGCGTAGGCGTCATAGCATTCGGAAGAACAACATATGCCAAACTCTACTCAGATTGAAAGCATAGAGATCCGGAACTATCGCTGCTTTCGCCACATCGTTTTGGATGAACTGCCGCGCATGACAGTTATAGTGGGCGCGAACGGATCGGGTAAGTCAACGCTCTTCGATGTGCTCACTTTCCTAAAAGATGCCCTGGCTCAGAATGTCGCAACAGCTGTAGCCAGACGCGGCGGATATCGTGAACTGGTTAGTAGGGGGCAGGAAGGTCCTATCGCAATCAGGGTAAAGTTCCGTGAGAGTGGCGGGCGGCTGGCAACGTACAGGCTGGACGTAAATGCACAGAACGCTGGGCGTGTTATCGTAGAACGTGAGGTGCTGAGCTATCGTAGGGGCCAATACGGAAAGCCATGGCATTTCGTGGATTTTAGGCAAGGTTTGGGCATGGCCATCACGAACGAGTCCGTGTACGGTACGGAAAACGCCGTAGAGGAGAGGGAAGAGTATGAACTGGATGACCCTAGTGTCTTAGCCATCAAGGGCCTGGGACAATTTCGCGGTTTCCAGGTGGTGTCGGAATTCCGAAACTTGATAGAGAATTGGCATATATCCGACTTTCACATCGCAGACGCCCGACCAAGCGCAGACGCGGGGTATGCAGAACATCTTTCCGCTAGGGGAGACAATGTCGCTCAGGTCGCACAATACCTGTACCAGAACCACCCTGATCAATTCGATACCGTTCTCCGAGTTATGCGAGAGCGCGTCCCGGGCGTCAGCGCTGTTGAGGCAAGGCCCACCGAGGACGGGCGGCTTGTACTCCGCTTCCAGGACGGGAGTTTCAAAGACCCCTTCATCGCCCGGTATGTCTCAGATGGGACTATTAAAATGTTCGCGTACCTTGTACTGCTGTATGACCCTAGGCCCCATCCCCTACTCGCGGTCGAAGAGCCTGAAAACCAACTCTATCCCGAGTTGATGCGTGAATTAGTAGAGGAATTCCGCGACTATGCACGACTCGGCGGCCAGGTGTTCGTGTCCACACACTCGCCCGACTTTCTGAACGGTGCAGAGCTAGAAGAGATATTCTGGCTGGTCAAAAAGAACGGCTTCACATCTGTCAGACGGGCGTCAAGCGAGGAGCTTCTGCGAAATTTAGTCGCTGAAGGAGATCTGCCAGGAGCGCTCTGGCGACAGGGACTCTTTGAAGGAGCCGGTCCGCGATGAACAAGATTGTCTTCTTGCTGGAAGAATCCTCCATGAAATTTCTGCTCGAAGGACTCCTGCCACGTATATTTCCTGGCATTATGTTCCAATGTATAGCCCACGAGGGAAAGGATGACTTGGAAAAGAGCATCCCTCGCAAGCTAAGGGCATGGCGGGAGCCGGGGGTGCGCTTCGTAGTTTTGCGGGATAAGGATCAGAACGATTGTGTGAGTCTCAAGCAGAGACTACTTGCTATTTGTGAAGAGGCTGGACGCCCGGACACACTTGTGAGAATTGCGTGTTACGAACTGGAATCATGGTATCTGGGCGACCCTGATGCACTAGCCCAAGCATTCGGAAATGAACAGTTGTGCAGGATTGGTCAGAGAGCGCGATTCCGTGACCCAGATAGTGTTCAACAACCCTAAGACGCGCTCATCAAACTCGTACCCGAGTTCCAGAAAGTTAGAGGCGCTAGAAGAATGGCGAATTTTCTGTCTAGGGAGAGAAATTCCTCAGCAAGTTTTCAAATCCTGCTGTCCGGGCTAGATAGACTGTGTTGTGAAGCATGAACCAGACCAAAGTAACAGTAAAAGTCCCCGCGACCTCCGCCAACATGGGACCCGGGTTCGACTGCCTGGGTATGGCGCTCGATATATGGAACAGCGTGACCGTCCAGGTCGGCGAACGCGGGTTCGAGATTTCCGGCCACGGCGAAGACGAACTCCCCCGGGACGAGTCCAATCTCGTATGGTCCAGCATTGCCAGGATATTCAACGAGACGGGCCGAACAATGCCCCCTATATCGCTGACCTGCCGCAACGACATCCCCACAACTCGCGGACTCGGCTCCAGCTCCGCCGCGCTCGTGGGCGGGCTTGTGGCGGGCAACAAGCTTTGCGGCAAGCCTTTCGACAAGGACGAGCTGCTCCAGATGGCAGCGGACGCGGAGGGACACCCCGACAACGTCGCGCCCGCCCTGTTCGGCGGAATGCGGATAGCCGTCACACACAACGGGCGAGTCCTCAGCGCGCCCGTCCCGATTCCCGAAACCCTCTCCGCCGTCCTGTACGTCCCCGACGCGCCGATGCCGACCGAGGAGGCGCGCGACCTTCTACAAAGCCATGTGCCCAGGTCGGACGCCGTGTTCAATATAGGAAGAGCCGCTCTGCTGGTTCGCGCGATGGCCTCCGGCGACATCCGACACCTCGACATAGCCACCGACGACCGGCTGCACCAGCCAGCCCGTCAGACCATATTTTTCCCTATGAAGAACATAATCAGAGCCGCGCTGGGCGCGGGCGCGCTGGGCGCGTTTCTGTCCGGCGCTGGGTCCACAGTCCTCGCGTTCGCCACAGAGAAGGAGTTCACAATCGGCTACGAGATGGCCGACGCGGCCGTGAAATCCGGCCTGAATGGCGAGGTCATCATAACCAGACCCACAACCCTCGGCGTGTGTGTGACGGACACCGCATTTTGATGACTCAAGCCGCCGGATTTGACATTCGACCTTCCACCGCGCTAAACCATCATTGCGGACGGCCTCAGCGCCCCGACTCCAGAAGTGGATACACCAGAGAAATGGACCTGATTGTACAGAAGTACGGCGGAAGCTCACTCGCCGACGCCGACAAGATAAAGAGCGTGGCCGGTCGCATCGCCAAGGCTAACGACGCCGGAAACCGCGTCGTCGCGGTCGTCAGCGCGATGGGCGACACCACCGACGAGCTTATCCAACTCGCCGCGCAGGTGTCCGACAGCCCCGACCGGCGTGAGCTAGACGTTCTGCTCTCCACCGGCGAACTGCGCTCGTGCGCCCTCGTCGCCATGACCCTCATGTCCCTCGGCCATAGAGCGATTAGCCTGAGCGGCGCCCAGGCGGGCATACGCACCGACGACCGGTTCGGCATGGCCAAGATAGCCGGACTCGACCCCCAGCGCATAACGGACGAACTCGACAAGGACAAGATAGTCGTGGTTGCCGGATTCCAGGGAATCACTCCCGATATGGATACCACCACGCTCGGACGCGGCGCGTCCGACCTTACTGCCATAGCCCTCGCCGCCGGACTCGACGCCAGCCGCTGCGAAGTCTATACCGACGTGGACGGCATATATACCGCCGACCCCCGGCTTGTACCCAACGCGGTCAAGCTGGACGAGATAAGTTTTGAAGAAATGCTGGAACTTGCCAGCTACGGAGCAAAGATGAACCCGCGCTCGATTGAGCTTGGCATGGTGTACAACACCCCCATACTGGTCGCCTCCAGCTTTTCCGACGTGCAGGGTACACTGATTCACGGTGATGTTGATATGAACAAAAATGTGGGTGAGATAAGAAACCGCGTGTCCGGTATAGCTACCGACACCAATGTCGCCAAGGTGACCGTGCAGGGCGTCACGGACAGGCCCGGAATCGCGGCCAGCCTGTTCGAGCCGCTCGC
>CBDANP010000002.1:0-82915 GCA_965197685.1 Dehalococcoidia bacterium | reverse complement strand
CAGCGTTGCATAAGCTGTTCCACCCGCTCGTCCTCCAGTTCCATCAGCTGCCTGAAAAACCCCGCCATCGCGTGTGCGTGCATAAGTTCCTCCGAACACACCCACGTTGACTCCGCCGGCACCACGTAGATAAGCCCGTTCTGATGCTCGCACTCCAGCTCCACCCGCTTTCCACCGCTGTCCGTCTTCACGTTCAATCCGAATTCACCCATTCCAAATGCCTCTGTATCTTTCTGAAACTGCGGTCACCCCCACGCGACAGTCCGAAGCTCCGCACTACCCAATTATACCAGTGCATAACTCCCAAACCAGCCTGGTTTACTGCTTTCCGGTGTCTTACGAATTTCCCCGTTCTTTTACACAATCATCCATCCATCCAGTCAGGCCCGCCGCCACGCACGAACTGTCAACTGATAACTGACTACTGAAAACTACCAACCCCCAACTGCTATAATCACCCTTGAACCAATACCGGCTAGGAGGAATACATGACAGCCTACTTCCAGGACGACAGCATCGCCATACACATAATCCAGTGCGGCCCCTACGGAAACAACGCCTATCTGGTAGTCTGCCCGGAGACGAACGAGAGCGTCGTAATAGACGCGCCTCCCGACCCGGGCGCGCTTGTCGAAGCCGCTAAGCAGACCGACGTCAAGGCGATTCTCATTACTCACAACCACTTCGACCACATCGAAGGGCTTGACGAAGTTGCATCCGCGCTCGGCGCGCCCGTCGGCATAGGCGCCGACGACGCCGACAAGCTCCCCAACTCGCCCCAGATAAGAATCGACGACGACGACGAAATAAGCGCAGGAAACGTCACCCTGACCGCCATCCATACCCCTGGACATACTCCCGGCTCCACCTGCTTCACCTTCGGCCCCCACCTGTTCACCGGGGACACCCTTTTCCCGAACGGCCCGGGCAGAACCGGAAGCCCCGAGAACCTCAAACAGCTTATCGGGAGCATAACCGGCAGGCTGTTCACCCTGGACGGAATCGGCGAATTCTTCCCTGGACACGGCGACGTGGGTGACCTGGACACCGAGAAGGGCAAATACGAAGTATTCGCTTCCAAAGAACACCCCGACGACCTGCAAGGCGACGTGGAATGGCTCAAGAGCTGACGACCCCGATACGGTTCACGGCATAAGGCGGCCCGGGATGACTGGCGGATACGAGCGCGGCGAAGTCCGCTGGGGCATCGGAGACATCGTTCTGGCAACGGCCATCTGCTTCGGCAGTTTCGCCGTGTTCTTCCTGGCAGTAGGCGGCGCATTCACCGCGACCGGCGAGGACCGCAACCTGACCATAGTCGCATGGCTGGCCGCCATAGCCGAGAGCGTCCTGCTTTGCGCCGTCTGGCTGATAGTCGTCAAGAAGTATAATCTGTCCTGGAAGGCGGTCGGGATTCGCCTGCCCGTTCGCGGCTATTCGTTCTTGCTCGCCGGCGCCGCGCTGCTCGCAAGCCTGGCGTTCACGGGCGCATACGCCTTCACGGCGTCCGCTCTGGGAATAGATACGCTGGTGCCGGAGCCGCTGCCCGTGGAACTCGCCGGAGAGGGAGCCTACATCTTAATATCCGCCCTCGCCCTCGGCGGCTGGGTCCCGTTCGTAGAGGAAGTATTCTTCAGGGGATTCCTGTTCGCCGGGCTGGCCGCCAGGTATGGGCTGTATGTCGGAGCGGTCGCCAGCGCAGCCCTCTTCGCGCTTGTCCACTTCTCACTCGCCGCAATGCTGCCCATATTCGTAACCGGGATCCTGTTCGCGCTGGTGTATCATAGAACCAGGTCCCTGTGGATACCCATAGCCGCGCACTCCGCTCAGAACCTGCTGGCCCTGCTGGCATCCCGCTACGCTCTGCCCGCGCTCGGAAGCCGGGTTGGAGATGGACTGGGGATAATATAAAGGAGCGTCCGAAATGCCCAACAGAATTGATTTAACACTCAGCAAACTCCGCGAGGCCGGACAGCCCGCCCTCGTCCCGTTCATCACCACCGGCTTCCCCGACATTCCCACATCCGAATCGCTCGCCCGCGCCATTCTCGACTCCGGCGCCGATATGCTCGAACTCGGCGTCCCGTTCAGCGACCCGCTGGCCGACGGCCCAACCATACAGATGACGAACTACCGCGCCCTTCAGAACGGCGTTACGCTCGCCAGGTGCATTGAGGCGGTGAAGAACCTCCGCGACGGCGGAGTGGACTCCCCGCTCATATTCTTGGGCTACTACAACCCGTATCTGCGCTACGGCCTCGAAAAATTCCTCGACGATGCTGCATCCGCCGGGCTGGACGGCATAATAGTCCCCGACCTGCCCACCGAGGAGGCCGCTCAGATGGCGGAGATGGCCGCGACTCGCGGCATACACCTGATCCCCCTGCTCGCGCCCACAAGCTCCGACGAGCGAATACGCGACGCTTGCAAAGCCGCAGGCGGATTTATATACTGCGTTAGCCTCACTGGGGTTACTGGCGCGCGGAGTTCGAGTTCACAGTCAACGCCCGCCCTCGTCAAACGCATCCGGCGATACACCGACCTTCCCATACTGGTCGGCTTCGGCGTATCGCGGCGCGAGCACCTCCAGGAGATAGCCACGTTCGCCGACGGCGCAATTGTCGGCAGCGCGCTCCTGGACACAGTGGACAGGGCGCCCGAAAACGGCAGACTCGACGCCGCGCGAAATTTCATACACTCACTCAAAGGAACTAACGGCAGGGGCAGGTAGATTGACCAAAGTTAGAGGACTCCGAGGCGCGACAACCGCCGACGCCAACACCAAAGAATCCATTCTGGACGCGACCCGCGAACTTCTCCAGAAGCTCGTCGAGGCCAACGATGTTGATACCGACGACATAGCCGCCGTCACATTCAGCACCACCAAAGACCTTAACGCCGAATTCCCCGCCGTCGCCGCCCGTGTGCATATGGGCTGGACCGAGGTCGCCATGATGTGCGGTTACGAAATGGACGTGCCGGGCGGACAGGCGCGCTGCATTCGCGTGATGATACTCGTAAATACCGACAAGCGTCCCGAAGAACTCGAACGAATCTACCTCGGCGGCGCCGCCAACCTCCGAGCCCGCAGCGGCAAACAAGACTGACAAGGCTAAGCCTTGACCCCTAAAGAACGCCAGAAAACTGAAAACTAATAACCAACCACTAACACCCAGGAGAAAACACATGGAAGTAATCAAAAACGGATCAGTCCCCGAAGAAGACGCCACCAACGCCCCGCTGTTCTACGGCGGCCCCGTCAGCAGACAGCCCATAGTCGGCGCGCAGAGCAGCTTCTTCAACTTCGCCCAGGTCAACTTCTACGATGGTGCCAAGAACAAGTTCCATTCCCACACCACCGACCAGGTCCTGTTCGTCACCGGCGGCGAGGGCATAGTCGCCACCGAGGACGAGGAAATAGCCATAACCGACGGCGACACCGCCTTCATCCCCGCCGGAGAAAAACACTGGCACGGTGCCGCCGACGGCAAGGACTTCTCCCACATCTCCCTCACCGGCACCGGCAGCCAAACCACCCAATACGACGACTAACTTAGTTCAAGGGGGCATCTGCCCCCTTTATGATGATTAACACTATAGTCTTGTAGGATCGATCACCATGGAGAAAATTATGGATCACTATACTATTGATGGATTCTGGACTGACCGATTGGGTGAACCAGATCAGTTTGACTCTTCTTCCTTAGTAACTGGTTGGTCATTCGAGTACTCGGGACCGGATACATTCAAGGAAGCTCCTCTTACGCTCAGTACTGAAGAATTCGGGCACGATATTGATCCTTTGCACAGTTCGATAATTCTCGTGTCAGCTCCGGGTGCAGTAGGTAAATCTACATTAGCTAGACAAATTGCATATAGAACCGGCTCAGTTTACATAGATTTAGCTGAAGCTGAACCAGTAGGCGGTAACACTTTAAGTGGCGGACTTGCAAGATCAGAACTTTATTCCTACTGGAAGGAAGAACAGATAAGCGTACTAATAGACGCATTAGATGAGGCAACTCTCAGAACCACAAAAGAGGGTCTTGAGGCGTTCCTTTCAGACGTAGCAGAATTGTCAAGAAAACGAACTACCCCAACAGTTATTTTCGGGCGTACTGGTATAGTTCAGGATGCTTGGAATGTCCTAACCAGAGAGTATAATTGTGATGTGGCCATACTGGAAATTGGTTACTATGATCGTAATTGATTAGCGGGTTGCGGAGTGGGCGGAAGAGAGTCAGAGGGAACGGGCCGGCAGAGGAGCGCCGCCGAACACATCGCAGAGCGCATCCACCAGCGTATCGTCATCAACCTTCCGCGCCAGAGTCCTGATCACGCTCGTGAACGCAGAGTACGCCTCAGCCCCTTCGTCGGTCTTCGAACACTGCGACACCTTCCGAGCTATCACAGCCCCACGCAGAGCCCGCTCAGCGCGATTGTTGGTCGGCTCTACGTTGGGGTCATCCAGAAAGCGCAGCAGGTTGCCGCGGTCGTTGTGCCTGCCGAGTTCATTCAGAAGTCTCTGATTGTCCGGGTCCGGCATCTGACGATCTCGCAGATGGCGGGACACCTCCCGTTTCAACCGCTCAGCCTCACCCACAAAGTCCGCCGCCTCTCCGCGACGTTCCGACTCCCGCAGCTCAATCGACTCTCTCAGAAGTTCGATCAACCGCTTTCCGAAGCTGCGACCTCTGCCCACCTTGGTCTGAACCACCTCACCGATAGAACGTATGACGTGCGCCATGCACTTCTGCTGTCTGACACCGGACAGAGTACGCGCGTCATAGCTCCGGCCCCTGTCCGTAACCATCACTCCGCCATAGCCTGAGGGGATCAACTCTCTGACCTCCTCGTTGCGGTGGCGAGAGCGTATCTGGTACACGGTCGTCTCATCGGTCTCGAACGCCATCAGGAAAGCAGGCTCTCCGCCCACACGCCAGCCCGTGTCGTCGGTGTGTACGAACGAACTTGAGCGCACCGAACCGCGCAGACTGCGGTAGGCGTCTCCCACCTCTCCCTTAGCGCGGCGCAGAGCGTCCTGTGTGATCGCGCTCTGGGTTATCTTCACCCCGGTCAGAGTCCTGAGTATAGATGGAATCTTCCTCACCGGGACCCCCGCGCTGTGGTGCAGTATATGGGCCGCCGACATCACGCGCTTGCCCATTCTGTGAGCGCTCGCGCCATACTGGTCAGGGGCGACTTCCCGATTACTACCACGAACCCTCTTGCCGCAGGACCGGCAACGGCATATCTGCACTCTGTATCCCTTCACCTCGGGCCTGGGCATCGGGGGAATGTCGGTGATGTAGGCATAGCCCACTCCCTCGTGTTCGAGCGCGCCTCCGCATCCCGGGCAACTCTCCGCCGACACCGAAACGTCAATGATCGGTTCTGTCAGTTCATCGGCAGAGGGAGGCTTTCGGAAGCTGAATGACCCTGTTCCCGGCTTTCGGCCCGGCCGCCTGGGCTTTGCGGCTCGCTTGCCCTTGGAGAACGGAGCGGCCTGGCGCTTTCCCGCTCGCTGAGCCTCGGCGAGTCGCTTCTGTAACTCTCGGATCGTCGCCATCTGCCGCGCAACTTGCATTTGCAGCCGGTTGACCGCGGACGTCAGTTCGTCGCGTTCAGAGGGAGAAAGGTCTTTGTCCGTACACATAGCCGCAGTATAAGAATATGCTCGGCCCGACGCAATCCCACGAGAATGCCGCTAATCAATTACCTATGATCCTACAGCATCGGTAGAATTTGCTGAAGCAGTACTGAAGCAGAAATACCCAGATCGTAACCATCCTGAGGTTGACCGTAAGGCTCTGGAATTGTTACTGACCGTATTGCGCAGTCAAACAGCGAGAGACGGAGACCGTTTTGCTGGGTACGCTCCAGTACTCCAGGCCGTAGTAGAACGTGTGGCGCGTGAGAGCAACCCGAGTGGCCTCGTATCTGATATGGAGCAGGGGAGACAACAGGCCGTCACATTGCAATCTGTGGTATCAGCCATACTGGAAAGAGAACAAAGTAAACTCAATTCCCTACAATTTCAGGATACCCGCCTAGTTGGTATGTTATATTCGCCAGAAGAGCAGCTAGATCGTCTAGTGTCTCGGATTTATAAAGTTCCGCCTCCTGAGCTCCCCGATATGAACCCTGAAGATACAGAGACTTACTCGAAGGCATTAGAGGACTGGGAAGGCACACATGCATTTCTTGATGGCTACAATCGTCCATCAACTGTGGTTTTTCAGGCGGCCATCAGTACATGGGCACTGAAGAGAACTCAAGCAGCTTCACTTGCATTGCGAGAGGAACTTAGTAAAGGTGATGCCGCAAATCCTTTCTTGTATGTGTTCTACACCGATGAATGTTCCGAGTCCAAAGAAGATGCAGTTCCCGAAGAGCATATCGGTGTCATTTATGCCTCACTCAGAGCTAGTCTGCTTCAGGGTGAATCCGCGAGCCTACTTGTAGAGGAACCTGATGATTACGATGATGAAGTCGATCAAGCGGAAGTGGAGATTGAGTT
Organism: Dehalococcoidia bacterium; assembly: GCA_965197685.1. Lineage (GTDB taxonomy): Bacteria > Chloroflexota > Dehalococcoidia > Lucifugimonadales > UBA1123 > VXRN01. The sequence goes on along the minus strand of CBDANP010000002.1, from coordinate 76,395 downwards.
TACCAGACGTGGATATGACGACCCTAGATTTCTACGATTTATAACTGGAGTAATCGGACCCATTTATTTAGGTGCTCATGTCAAAGACGTCACTATCGATATGCCACAGTCAGGAATTGAAATAGGACAGAATTCTGATGTTGTATTAGTTGCACCAATTGATATCCAGTGTGACGAGCTTGTTCTTCATACGAATAAGCTCATTGTTGAAAATCCACCGGATTCTGAAACTGGATCAGTTTTCCTCCAAGCTGAAATTTTTGGCGGAACTCCAATGTCTTCTGTCCCTTTAGCTCGAAACAACGTTAAGTTGTTTGTATCATGGCCTGGTTCAAACGTATATCCATGGAGGACTTTTACTGTGGAATTGCCGAGTACAGGGGATGAGGATCCAAGAATGGACGAGGCCCTGCGCAGATTTCGTAAGTTTGTGATTGAGTTTAGGTCACATGGTAACAGAGGTTTGGCGAGACATAGTTCTAAAATTGAAAGCTCACGTATGATAAAAGGCACAGGACAAGCAGTCTTGGACCTCATGCTATCAGAGGGAATAGTTTCCCGCATCCAATCAAGGTACCATCTCGATGCTGAACGACTCGCCGAATTAACCGAGACTACATATGCGGATTGTATGGCATATAGTTTCGGTCCCAAGGCGGTCACTTTCGTGCAAAGGGCATTGGAAAATCTTGATAGATAACCTCACTACCAACTCTCACGCTGTGTCAGCGCATATCCGCTAGGCTTGGCCATGCGGTCCCGCAGTTTATCGTCAGCAGTATCTTGATATTATGTACGATAATGCCCATAATGACGATACCATCCCAGCGATAGTATCGTTGATCCGATGCCCTCCATATGCAAGGGGCCGTTTTTGTCTGGACAAGCGATTACTAACGGTGTTGTGGACATTTTCTAGGATTACATTTCTATGCCCATTTCAGCCATTGGTCCCCATCCGCGAAGGCGCGCCCGGGCGCTGGATACCGAAGTATCTTACGTGGACACCGGACGGGGTGCGCCCGTAGTGTTTCTGCACGGCAATCCGACGAGCGCGTACCTCTGGCGAAACATCATTCCACACGTCCGGGATGGCGCGCGCTGCCTCGCGCCGGACCTTGTGGGCATGGGAGACTCCGGCAAGATGCCCTCAGGCACTTACAGGTTCGTGGAGCACGTCCAATATCTGGATGCCTGGTTCGACGCCCTGGGACTGGAGCGGGACGTGGTCTTGGTCTGCCACGACTGGGGCTCGGCATTGGCGTTTCACTGGGCGCACAGATACCCCGAGCGAGTTGCGGGCATTGCCTATATGGAGTCGATTGTGCAGAGTCTGACGTGGGAGCAGTGGCCGGAAGCGGCGCGGCGGGTATTCCAGGGGTTTCGCTCGGACGCGGGCGAGGGTATGGTGCTGGAAAACAACGTGTTCGTCGAGCGCGTTCTGCCGGGCAGCATAATCCGCGACCTGAGCGAGGATGAGATGAACGTCTATCGTGGGCCATACACGGAACCCGGCGAGTCGCGGAGACCGACTCTGAGTTGGCCGCGCGAGATACCCTTGGATGGCGAGCCTGCGGATGTGGTCGAGATAGTGGACGGGTATTCCTCGTGGCTGTCGGAAAGCGATATTCCAAAGCTGTTCGTCAATGCGGAGCCGGGCGCGATCCTCACCGGGGAACAGCGCGAGTTCTGCCGTGCCTGGCCGAATCAGCGGGAGGTAACGGTAAGGGGAGTCCACTTCATACAGGAGGACTCGCCGGACGAGATAGGCCGCGAGATTTCAGGTTGGCTTGCCGACATCGGCCATTGGAGCGCGGAGTAGAGGGCCGGATACGTGAGTGGCGAGGGCGATAAGTTAAGGGTATTCGTCGCGGTGGAGCTGCCCGATGCGGTGAAGGCTCAGTTCGCGGATCTGGTATCGGCGATAGACGCGCTGGAGGTAAAGGGCGTGCAGACAGTCAGGCCGGATGGGATACACCTGACTCTCAAGTTCCTGGGCGACGTGAACGCCGGGCTTATCCCGGGTATCGAGTCGGCAATGGACAGGGTCGCGGCCGGAGCGGAGCCGCTTGACCTTTCGCTCGGAGACGCGGGAGTGTTTCCCAATACGAGCACGGCGCGTGTGCTGTGGGTCGGAGTCGAGGGGAACTTGGAGCGTCTGGGACGGCTGCAACAACGCGTGGAACTGAGCTTGGCAGACCTGGGATTCGGGCCGGAGCGCCGCCGATTCAATCCGCACATTACCGCCGGACGAATACGGGACAGGGCATCGCGCTCAGGCAGGCGGCGCGTGACAGAGGCCCTCTTCTCGCATGAATACGCGCGGCCCGCGATCCGGGTGGAGAGCATCAGCCTGATACAAAGCATCCTGCGCCCGGGCGGAGCGCTATATGAAAGACTTTACCGGGTGGTTTTGGGGGACGGCTGAGCTGGTACCATTTCCACTTGAATATGCCATACACCGACCATTTTCCGTCATTCCCGCGAAGCTTGTCCTCGTGGAAACGGGGAGCGGGAATCCCCGAAGGGGCTCGCCGCTCGGCAATCCAGAGATTGCGGCAGGCTTCTACACGGCAGAAATAAGTGGACGCTGGAGTAGTAAATCTCAGTGTTGGACGTAGATTGGGAGCGATGCTCACAGGTTCGACTGGCGTTGCGCGGCCAGCTGTCGGACGCGCTCGACTATGTCGCCAGTCGGAGTTCCGGGGCCATAGACGGCGCACACGCCCATTTCTTCCAGAGCCGCCCTGTCGGATTCGGGGATTATGCCGCCCGCGATGACCGGAACGTCCTGCATCTCGTTAAGCTCCAGCCCATTGAGTATCTGCGGGAACAAGTCCATGTGCGCGCCCGAGAGGATGCTCAGGCCGATGACGTCCACGTCTTCCTGGAGCGCGGCCTCGACTATCATCTGCGGCGTCTGGCGAATGCCGGTGTAGATGACGTCCATGCCTGCGTCTCTGAGTGCGCGGGCTATTATCTTCGCGCCGCGGTCGTGGCCGTCCAGGCCGGGCTTGGCGACAAGCACACGGATTGGATACTGGGTCGTCATGCGTCTTACCTCCGCGCGGTGTCCTGGTCCACCAATTCTATCAACACTCCGCGGGTCGCCCTGGGGTGAATGAAACCTATCATCCCTGAAAGACCTTCTCTCGGCGCGGTGTCTATGAGTTGGACTCCGTGTTCGGAGAGGGCGTCAAGGCGTTCTTGGAGATTCTCGACCTCGAAGCAGATGTGGTGGACGCCCTCGCCCCTGCGTTCTATGAACCGCGCGACGACGCCGTTCGGGTCGGTCGGCTCGATAAATTCTATCTGCGAGCCTCCAACGCGGACGAGGGCGGCCCTGACAGCCTGGTCTTCGATGTCTTCCACCTCGGCCTCGCCTGTACCGAACACGTCGCGGTAGAAGGCAAGCGTGTCTTCAATGTCCTTGACGGCGATGCAGACGTGATTGATATGGCGCGCTTTACACGGAGTGGTCATGGCTGTTCCTCAGTTGCTGCTTGCTAGATGTGTCAGTGTAGAGCGTAGGTCATCTATGAAATGTCGCAGTGAGCTTACATTTCGACCTGCGCAATACAGGTCCATATTCATTACGATTTCGTCTGCATATTCAATTCCGCCTAGCGGAGCATACGGAAAAGCTCGGGACAATTCACGCTTATATCTATCCTTTTCACTATCACCCTGTGGAGTCTGAATAAGGTTTTGTGACCCACCGATGGCCTGAATGGAAATGGGATCAGCAAGATACCAAGCCTCAATGTGGGGATCCGGTACTGCGACAATAGTTTCCCCTGGGTATCCTATACGTTCAATATGTCTTTGAATTTCGTTCTTGGTTTCGGCTTCAGAGTTGTGGTCGGCGTCCTGAACGATTATCAATATATCGAATATGGAGTTCCCAATTTGCGTATGATCCCGCAAGAATCTTCTCAACTCACCGCGCATTTGGGGTATTCCTCTGGTTGCGTTCCGTACATCGAATTCCACTTTGGTACCTGATTCGGACGCTATTCTTTCAACAAGGCTTGTTATGAATTTTTCGTGAGCGATGTCCTCCATGAAAAGGCCAATGACAGGGTCAGCCACCAAAGTCACCCCGCATCAGGATTTCTTCTAATGCGCCTCCGTAGTTTTCGTTCAAAGCGTCTTCGGCGTCCTTTTCCACAAGCAAGGGGCCAGTGTGCAGATATTCAAACTTGGTCTCATTACCCCGCTTAGCGCATATTACAAGCGACACTGGGGAGGAATAGTCTGCCTTGTCGTATGCTGGGTTCAGAAATCCGGGAAGCTTGGGCGAATGTGTGGTTACAAGTGCTTGTATATGAGAGTCACCAAGTGCGGCATTGTCCAGAATCCGGGCAATGACACTCAGCCTTCTTGGGTGTACGCCGTTTTCAGGTTCTTCAAATCCAATGGTCGAGGCTTGGTTGAAAGGAGACATGATAGCGAAAAGTCCAAGTACGCGCAGAGTTCCATCTGATATTACACGTGAGGAGTACTTATTCCCGCTGTCTCCGTATATCAGTCTGACAAGCCCTTGCTCGGTAATTGATGTTTCAATGGACTCGGCGCTGGGTATGATGTACGGAAGGGATTTGGAGATGCCTGCGAACTGCTCTGGAGCTTCGTTTTTCAGCGTGTGAAAGAAGCCGGACAAGTCTTTACCGTCCGTTTCCACAGACTCTACCGCCTTCAAAGCAGATTCTCGGCGCATCACGCCTGGGTCGAAATAGTAGAACCGCCATCTTTTCAACTCTTCTCTGAATGCAGTGATGTGAGGGTAGTGGGGCGGATATAGAGAGGTTGATACCAGTGCGTGGTCAAGTCCCACATCGTGATAGCTGGGGTGCGCCTGGCCTTCCATTCGGAGCGTAAGTCTGATGTTTTCTTCGTCGAGGTCCAAAAACGGTCTTCGAGATTCTTTGGGTGTTCCATCCTGTCTGAGAGCCAGCAGGCGTTCATTCATCACCCTGAGTTGTCCGGTGGGCGTGTAGAACTCTATCGTTATCTCGTAGCGCAGGAGCCTTTCTCGGACTCGCCTGGGTGGATCTCTCGAATCCTGACCGGGCAGGCCCGCCCGCATATCCCTAATCAGTTTTTCGGTATGCTCAACGACGCCGGGAGACAGTTTTACATCTGCGCCCAGAGAGAAGCGAAGGGTCTCCTTTCGCAGTAACTCCTCAATGCCACCGGGCGGACAGAAGAATGCTTCAAGCGGGAGACCTCTGTGTTCATCGAACGCTGCATTGATTGTAGGGCTGGTCACTATCCTGCTGAGCAGTCCGAGCGCGTCCAACAGATTGCTTTTTCCCGATGCGTTCGGGCCGACTATCAACGTCAGGGGCTTGAGCGATATGTCTATGTCCCGCAGGGACTTGTACCCTTTGATGAATACTCTTGTTATCATTAGGCCGCTCCCAGCATAAGTGTGTCTTTGGTTCCCGTTGTCCTCAGTCGCGCAGCAGGTTGCGGGCGATGATAAGGCGCTGGACTTCGGTTGTGCCTTCGTAGATTTCGGTTACTTTGGCGTCGCGGTAGTAACGCTCGACAGCGGTGGGCGCGAAGTAACCCGCGCCGCCGTGCATCTGGACAGCCTTGTCGGCGCACTCCACGGCGACGCGGGAGCAGTAGAGTTTCGCCATGGAAGCCTCTATCACGAACGGCCTGCCCGCGTCCTTGAGAGTGGCGGACTTCAGCGTCAGGAGACGCGCGGTCTCGATGTTCGTCGCCATTTCGACAAGATACCACTGCAAGCCCTGGAATTCGGCCAGCTTCTGCCCGAACGCCTCGCGTTCCTTGACGTAAGACAGCGCGGCGTCATATGCCGCCTGCGCTATGCCCACACACTGCGCGGCGATTGCCATGCGGCTTGCGTTCAGGACTTCCATGGTCATACGAAAGCCGTCGCCCTCGCCACCCATGCGATTCTCCTCCTGAATGGCGCAGTTGTCGAACACCACCTCGGCCGCTGAGGACGCTCTTATGCCCATCTTGCCGTGCAACGGGTTTATCTCTATGCCCGGCGAGTCCGCTTCCACGATGAACGAGTTGATGCCTCTCGAACCCAATGCTCTATCCTGGGTCGCCATTACGACCATGGTGTCCGCTTCGGGCGCGTTGGTGATGAAGGTCTTAGTTCCATTCAGGACGTATCCGCCGTTGGAGCGCGTCCCGGTTGTGCGGAGTGCGGCGGCGTCGGAGCCTGCGCCCGGCTCGGTGAGGGCGAACGCGCCTATCTTTTCGCCCGACACCAGCGGCGGTATGAATTCTCGCTTCTGCCCCTCAGTGCCGAACATTGCTATGTACTGGGTGCAAAGTGACAGATGAGCGCCGAGTATCGTGGCGGTGGCGGCGCAGGCACTGGCTATCTCCTCGACTGCTACGACCATCTGGCGCGTCGTGCCTCCGCTTCCGCCGTACTCCTCGTCTATGCCCAGCCCGAGGATGCCGAGTTGGGCCAGCCCACGGATGTTGTCTGCAGGGAATTCGCCGCTCTGGTCGTATCCCGCTGCCCTGGGCGCGAGTTCGGACTCGGCAAACTCGCGGACGGTGTTTCTCAGCATCAGTTCTTCTTCCGTGAGCAGCAGTTCAGTCATGTATCAACTCCGGTATCGGCCTTGTGGAACAATCCGCGGTCAACTCCGCCACAGTCAACTATATCAAAGGTCGGAACTTGGAGCGCAATATATGAGGGCAGATCGAGAGATTTCCAGATCTCATAGGGGTCTGCTTCGGTATGTTGTCTTATGAAACTGGTCATCGCGGTCCCATGCGTAACGAGCAGGACGTTTCCGGTTGGGCACATTGCCAGCGCGCGTCGGATTTCAGACTCGATACGGTTTGCAGCCTGGTCGGACGATTCACTTCCATAGACGATACTTGCCGGGGAATCGAAAAATCTGTGTACGTTATCGTGGAATTCCTGGGATGGGAGAAACTTCCCCGGACGCCGATGCTCACACAAGCCATCCCTGATGGAGAACTTCAGCCCCAACTTTGCGCCGACTAACTCGGCGGTCTCTATAGCCTTCTTTTCGGGGCTGGATACCAGCATAGCGGGAAGGAATTTTTCTAGATGGGCCGCGAGTGCCTCGCAGCGATTGATCCCATCCTGGCTGAGCGACCATTCCGCAGGTGGCACATCTGGGTCAATAGTGGGCATGGAGTGTTTGATCAGTACGACAACTCTGTCCAACACTGACGACTCCTCAATTGGCATAGGTTAAAACGGCGAGAACTCCTGCTGTTCGCCGAACACTTTTCTGAACACGTCGGATATTTCGCCCAGCGTGGCGTATGCCTCGACACATTCGAGTATGGCGGGCATGGTGTTATCGGTTCCATGCGCCATGTCTTCCAGCCTGGCCAGGGTGGTCAACGCGGCGGATTCGTCCCTTCCACTCTTTACTCTTGCGAGCCTGTCCAACTGCCGTTGGGTCTCGGCGCGCTCGATCATCTGCAACTTCTCTATGGGCGGGGTAGGGGACTGGAACCGGTTCACGCCGACCACAATGCGCTCATCGGACTCCACCTGCCGCTGGTGCCTGAACGCACTTTCGTGTATCTCCTGGATCTGGTAGCCCCTGTCGAGAGCAGACAGCGCGCCGCCCATCTTGTCCATTTCGCTTATATACTCGAACGCCTTCTCCTCGACCTGGTCGGTCAGGCTTTCTATGTAGTACGAACCGGCGAGCGGGTCCACCGTGTCCGCGACGCCCATTTCGTATGCGAGAACCTGCTGGGTTCTCAGAGACAGTTGGACGGACTCCTCAGTCGGGAGCGCGAGCGCCTCGTCCTTGGAATTCACGTGCAGCGACTGTGTGCCGCCGAGTATGGCCGCGAGAGCCTGGATGGTGGTGCGTATCACGTTATTGTCCGGCTGCTGGGCAGTGAGCGTGACGCCCGCCGTCTGGGTGTGAAAGCGGCACGTCCACGACCTGGGATTCTCCGCGCTGAACCGCTCGCGCATAATCTTCGCCCACATTCGTCTAGCGGCCCTGAACTTGGCTACCTCCTCGAACAGGTGACTCTGGGCGACGAAGAAGAAGCTGAGCCTGGGGGCGAATGTGTCCACGTTCAGTCCGGCTGCCACGGCTGCTTGTACGTATGCAATGGCGTTGGAGAACGTGAAGGCCAACTCCTGGGCTGCGGTCGCGCCCGCCTCGGCCATATGGTAGCCGCTTATGCTGATGGTGTTCCAGCGCGGCACGTTCTGAGAGCAGTAGGCGAAAGAGTCCGTTACCAGACGCATGGAGGGCTTGGGTGGGTAGATGTACGTCCCGCGCGCGATGTATTCCTTGAGAATGTCGTTCTGGATGGTGCCGTTGAGCTTTTCCGCGCCGACGCCCTGCTTTCTGGCGACCGCGATGTACAGGGCGAGCAGTATGGACGCGGTGGCGTTGATCGTCATTGAGGTGCTGACCTTATCGAGTGGAATCCCGTCGAACAGCGCCTCCATATCAGCCAGGCTGCTTATCGGGACCCCGGTGCGCCCTATTTCGCCCTGCGCCATGGGGTGGTCGGAGTCGTAGCCGGTCTGCGTGGGAAGGTCGAACGCCACGCTCAGGCCGGTTTGTCCCTGTTCTAGCAGGTATCGGTATCGGCGGTTTGACTCTTCCGGGGATGCCATTCCCGCATACTGGCGCATCGTCCAGAGCCGTCCGCGATACATATTGGGCTGAACACCGCGAGTGTAGGGGTACTCGCCTGGGTAGCCCAGAGTGCGGTCCGAGTCCGGCCTGTCTTCCCGGGTGTACAGAATATCCTCTCCGATCCCGGAACCCGTCTCGAACCTGTCCTGCCGTTCTCCGAACCGTTTCAACACGGGGTCGAGCGTGTTTTCCCGCCACTCTCGCTTGCTGTCACTGGGCATAGCGCGCCTCTCTCCATTTATCGCTGTTTGATTTGGATACCCGAAATCATATCAGTTATGCGGGTCATAGGTGTGAAGGGGAAAGCCACTACCTAGATTCCAGATCGTATTAACATTTCAGGGTAACTAGCTAGTTCATGTCATATTTCGCGTGTGAAATGGAATAATTCTGTGACTTAGTGGGTAATCTGCTTGGTTTTGGCCAGTGTGCGTCTTATAATTTCAGGAAATCCCCAGAGTACCTTCATTTATGGGTAAGGTAAGGCAAATCCGAATGATTAACAGCCCATTCAAATGGGTAGGCGGCAAGTCCAGGCTCAGGAAAGCCATTATTCCTCTAATTCCTGCTCACAGGTGTTATGTGGAACCCTTTTGCGGGGCGGCGTGGGTTCTCTTTGGCAAGCCTCCAAGTTCAATAGAGGTTCTCAACGACATTGACGAGGAGCTGATTAACTTCTTTAGGGTGGTGAAGCACAACCCTGAAGATCTGCTCAAATCGTTCGATCTGGATCTGGTATCGAGAAGTGAATTTCACAAGCTGGCTGGTACCGACCCGCGATCACTGTCTGACATAGCCCGCGCGCACCGCTTCTACTATCTGATTATGGCCGGATGGGGCGGCGAAGCCCGATACCCGAGGTTCCAGACCAGCGTTTCCGATGGTGGACATGGCAACAGGCTGGTAGGCGCTCTCAAGTCTCTCAGAAAGAGGATCGAGCCTGTCCACGACCGACTCAAGACTGTCATAATTGAAAACCTCGACTGGACAGAGTGCATAGACAAGTACGACCGCCCCGCGTCGTTCATGTATCTGGATCCTCCGTATCCGGGCAATGGGGCAAACTATAAGCACAACATGAGATCAATGGCGGAGCACTCAGCCATTGCCGAACGACTCGACAGGGTCCAGTTCAGATGGATGCTTTCTTCATACGATACCGAAGGGGTGAGAACCCAGTTTCGACGCTACAATATCATTCCGCTTCGGTCTTCATCGGGGATGCGCTCTTCCAAAACCGAAGCCCGGCTATCCGGTAGAAAGAGAACTCTCAACCGGGAAGTCGTGGTTCTCAATTATGATCCCCCCTCCAACGGGGACGCGCAACTCCTGTGAAGCGAGTGGAGACAGCCGGAGGATTCGATCCGTCGTCATTGGTGGCCGTTGGGGCTGATGTAGCGATCTATACTTATGGCGCGCGCGCCGCGGGTATAGCGCACACGGATGCGCTCTCCGACGTCCAAGGTGTCGAAGGTGGAACGGTCGACGGATATTGGCGCGCCGTTGACCAGCAGAATCTGTCTGCCGTTCTCGTCAACGCGCTTGGATTCGAGCGTTCCTTCGACCGAATAGTAGGGAGGGAACGCGTCCGCCAAAGACAGCGCCCATGATTCCACTTTGTGGGAAGCGGCTTTCATAATCTCCCAGGTGTTCATAGTCTGGCAGGAATCTGGAGTTGTGGATTTGGGGCGGTTACCTTAAACGGCGATGAGTAGCCGATGCCCCGATTCATAACGACAGTGTGTGGGCATATCGGGCCGCACCCTCGCCCGCTATCTTGCCGAACACCGAACCGGCCATGAGGCCGGAGCCGCCGGGGTAGTTGTGATAGAAGAGACCGCCTACCAGTTCGCCGGCCGCGTACAGGCCGGGGATTGGGGCGTCCTCGGTGTCGAGCGCACGTCCGGTTTCGTCTATCTTCAGGCCGCCGAAGGTGAAGGTAATTCCGCACGTTACCGCATAACCCATGTATGGCGGGGAGTCTATGGGCAAGGCCCAGTTGGACTTGGGCGGCTCGATTCCGAGAGTGCCCTTTCCGTCCAGGGCGGTGGGGTTGTACTCGCCGTCCAGGACGGCGTCGTTGAATTGGCGCACGGTGTCTGACAGACCGTCGCGGTCTATTCCCAGGCCGTCGGCCAGCGCCTCGACGCTGTTCGCCTCCATCATAGAGACCTGCGGGATGTGGTATTCGTCCCTGAGAAGGTGTTTGGTCTTCTGGTCGAATATCTGGAAGGCGGCGCGCTGGGGCTGGAAGAGTATCTCCCTGCCATACTTGGCGTAGGTGTAGTTTCGGAAGTCGGCCCCTTCGTCCACGAAGCGCTGTCCGTCCACGTTTACTATTATGCCGAACGGGTATGAGTGTTTCTGGAATAGGTCGGCTATGTTGCGGTCGCCGGTGGGAGGCGCGTTGAGGTCCCAGGCCACGGCGTGGCAGCCGCTCCAGTGGCCGAAGGACTGTGCGCCTATGTCCAGGGCCATTCTGATGCCGTCTCCGGTGTTGAACTGCGTTCCTCGCACCTTGGCAAGTTCCCAGCCCGGGCCGAGATAGCGGGTGCGCATCTCGGCGTTGGCCTCGAATCCGCCGCAGGCCAGCACCACCGAGTCGCATTCTATTTCGTGAAAGCCGTCCTCGTCGCGTATGGTCAGGCCGACAACCTCGCCCCTTCTGTTCGTCGTCAGGCTGCTGGCTTTCGTGCCATACCTGATGTTTCCGCCCTTTTGTTGTACAAGCTCGAACTGCCTGTCGGACAGCCCCTTGCCTCCACCGACCGCCTCGACTATCAGCCCGCCCCAGAACCTGAGAATGCCCTCGTGCCTGAAAGCCTGGCGTCCGTATGCCAGGATCCAGGGGACGCCCTGTTCTCCGAGCCAGCGCATGGTAGGGAGGGACTGGGATACCAGGGTCTCGACAAGCTGGGAGTCGGACAGTCCCTCGGTCACCCTCATAATATCTTCGTAGAACGCGTCCTGGGTGTACGATCCGATGTCAATGCCGGACTTTTCCTCCTCTGACATTTCGGGCAGGAGTGAGAGAATGTCTTCGAGGCCGTCGTAGGCAAACCTGAACAGACCGCCGGTGAAGTATGAGTTGCCGCCGCGCAGGTATTCGGGGGCCTTCTCCAAAACCAGCACATTCGCGCCCTGTTCGAGGGCGGCGAGAGCAGCCGAGAGAGCGGCGTTTCCTCCGCCTACTACAACAACATCGGGACGTGGGACTGCGGTCACTTTTGCCTCCGGGGATGAATTGGGAATCAGGGGCGATGTATTTGGCCCTCATTTTCGAGAGTGCTGTAATCATACCGCATAGCTACGCTCGATGCGACTGAGGGTGTAGGTCTGGCAGGGTCTTTGCAAAGTCTGAAGGAATCGGGGTGAACGATTCGGATCGAACAGCGGCGAGTGGGCCGGATTGAAAGGCTTTCATATAGTGTAATTTATAGTTGTGCTGGTAAGTGCTGGTGACCCTAACAGGTGGCTGCTGGTGGGGTACTGGTGTGAATTATCACCTGCATTTGATCTGAATTCACCAGTGTTTAGCTTTGGGGAGAATATTTTTCAGTTGAACGGGTTGTCATTGATAACCTCTAGTTTATGGTTGTCGGTGTTCAGTTCTCAGTAGTCGGTTCCTAGTCCTGGAATGTATTGTAGCACAGTAGGAAGTGAATATGTAGTGGAAGAGGAAACTCGCAGGGTATTTCGGTTATACAGATTCGCTAGTACAGTGACCTATGGATTCCCGCGAAAGGCGGGATGACGAGTAACGCGAGGCTCTTGGGTTTGCAACAGTCGAAAGACCCTGGGGAGATCGGGGTTGCCGTTTCGCCGGAGTGTGAATTTCTGTATAGTTAGATAATGACAGGAATGGGCATGGCCCCGGAGATTTTCGCATGGTCGGTAAATTTATCAAGCTGGTGTATGTGGCTGCATCTGTTGCGGGCGCGGTCCACGCATACAGGGAAAAGAAGTGACATGGGCAGTATTACGGTGTCCCGTTCGATTTCCGCGTGCCTACCGTGGCCCGTGTAATGGAGAGGGTATGGAACGCGGATGACACCCGTGTTATCACTCCGACTGTGTTTGGGATTGGATGGACAATGAATCTGTACCAAGCAGGCCGTGATATGGGCTTTTTACAGGCGGATGGGGACGAGGCGCAGGCGTAGGTTTTGCAGAGGGTGTACCAGCGGCCCGGGGCGGCTTCGCTCTGAATCTATGAATGTTGCCCGGTGGTGTAGTGGCAGCACAGGGGCCTTTGGAGCCTCTGACCCAGGTTCGAATCCTGGCCGGGCAGCCACTATCTTCGTATTTTAGCTACATATGCAGAGTCAGTCTAATTCAGTTATCACTTCTGTTATGTCTTCTCTGCTCGACTTTGTACAAAAGCTAGACAGAATATGAAAGCAGGGTAATACCATTCCAGGCTGATGTTGGCGTGAAGGAACTGGGAGGAATCTGATACTTCATCTATGCTCAAGCCAGTTCAGACGTTGGAGGGCAGCAGATGATTGGACGCCCGTTCAGAATGGAATGGCATGAAGAAGATACACCAGCAGCGCTGAAAAGGACTTACCTGTCCCAGAGAGATGTGAGTATTCGTACCCGACTGCACGTACTGTGGCTGATACGCTGCGACTGGCAGATCAAAGCGGCGGCAGAGGCTGTGGGAGTTCACTATCGCAGCGCCCAGAGATGGGTGGAGTGGTACAGAGAAGGCGGCCTCAACGAAGTTGTGTCCCGCAAGATGGGGGGCGTGGGTCAGCCCCGTTATCTGAACTCAGAACAGGAACGCAAGCTGGAGGAGGAGGTTGGTGGAGGACGGTTCAGAACCGCCGGAGAGATCGCGGACTGGGTGGAGTCGGAGTATGGAGTGAGATTCAAAGGGAACAGCATATATAGTTTGCTGCAGCGGCTGGGATGTTCACCGAAGGTTCCCAGACCCAGACATGAGAAGGCGAACATGAAGGCTCAGAAGTCCTGGAAAAAGGGGGGGCTCGGGAGTTCCCTTCGGAGAGCGGGAGTGAGTTCGGGAACGCTGATTGGGTTTGCCGACGAGATGAGAGTGGGGCTTCGTGGTATGACGCGCCGGGTGTGGGGAGTTCGTGGGGTGAAGGTGGTACAGCGATTGCAGTTGGTGTATGAGTGGAAGTACCTGTTCCTGGTGGTGGACTTTATGCGTGGCAAGCTGGAGTGGGCGTGGATGGACTCGATGAAGTCTGAGACTGTGGCGCGCGCGGTGTTGAGTGTTAGGCGATACAGGGAAGTGAGAGCGCTGGTGTGGGACGGAGCGCGGAGCCATCGCAGCGAGTTGGTGAAGAGTATAGCTGGGGTGAAGACGATAGTTCAGCCTCCGTACAGTCCTGAGTTGAATCCTGCCGAGCGGGTGTTCGAGGAGGTTCGGAGGTGGGTAGAGGGCCGGGTATATGGGAGCATAGAGGAGAAGGTAGCGGCGGTGAACGCCTGTCTAAGCAGGTTGGAATCTGATCCCGAACGAGTGAAGTCTCTTGTGGGTTGGGAGTGGATCAAGCGGAACGTTCAGGGGCTGCCCGAACACTATGCGGCTTCATCAAGCTGAAATGGTATGAGCTAACCGGACCAAACCACGACGAAAGGTCCGGCCATGTTCACCCCGCCAAATGCCATTGTACCCATACTCCAGCCTTTCTCAACTCTGTTCCAGCAGAGGACCTGGACAAAGGCTCAGATTCTTCTAGTCGGGGCCATCCTCAGTCCGCGCAAGCGCACCATCACCTCGGCGCTCCGTGTCATGGGACTCAGTGACGACTCAGGCTTCGCAAAGTACCACCACGTTCTAAACCGCGCCGTCTTCTCTCCCCTTCAACTGAGCCGGGTTATGCTACTGCTTGTGGTACAGCGTCTCGCACAGCGTGATGAGACTCTGGTGTTCGGCATAGACGAGACCATTGAGCGGCGCTGGGGCAGACGAATCAAGGCCAGAGGCATCTACCGAGACGCCGCTCGTTCCAGCGAGTCCCACCTGGTCAAGGCCAGTGGACTGCGATGGATAAGCCTCATGTGGCTCGCCAACATTCCCTGGGCGCATCGAACTTGGGCGCTCCCTGTCATCACAGCGCTCGCTCCCTCCGAACGCTACCATCAGAGGATAGGCAAACCCCATAAGAAGATCACCGACTGGGCGCGCCGGATGATACTTCAACTGCGCCGCTGGCTGCCCAACCGACACATCGTGGTGGTCGCCGACAGCAGCTATGCTGCCCTCGACCTGCTCCACTTCTGTCAGTCTATGACTCATCCGGTCACCTTCATTACCAGACTACCATTACCAGACTGCGTCTCGACGCCGCGCTCTATAAACCCGCTCCGCCTCGCCGGCCCGGCCAGATGGGGCGTCCGCGTCTCAAGGGCCAGCGCCTGCCCACACTCAGGACACTCCTGGACTGTCCCGATACACGCTGGATGAGCGCGGCGCTCGCGTGGTACGACGGTGTTACTCGGACTGTGGAGTTCAGCTCTCAAACAGCGCTCTGGTATCACACGGACAAGCCCCCTGTGCCCATTCGATGGGTACTCATTCAAGACCCTCTCGGACAGTTGCGCACACAGGCTCTGCTGTGTACAGAGACCACGGTTGACCCTGTTCAGGTCATCCATTGGTTCGCGCTGCGCTGGCGGATTGAAGTTACTTTCCAGGAAGTTCGCGCCCACCTTGGAGTGGAGACCCAACGCCAGTGGTCGAACCTCGCTATAGCACGTACTACTTCTGTGCTGTTGGGACTGTTCTCCTGGATAACTCTCGCAGCCCACCTGCTGGGCAATCGATGTCTGGGGACTCCACGATCAGCCGCCTGGTATGCCAAGTCGGAGCCGACTTTCGTTGACGCCATAGCCCTGGTTCGTCGTCACCTATGGAATGCTTCAGCGACTTTCTGCACGTCGTCGCAAAAACCCGATATGCAACAAATCCCGACGCCCCTGTTCAACAGGTTCATAGAATCGCTAGCCTATGCAGCTTGAATGTACAAAGTCGAGCTGAGAACCGCAATCCCCAAGCAGCAGCCGCTAATCAATTACTACTGCTACGCTAACCTCCATCGTCGTCCCGGGTTCTTAGTTCCGGGACCGTGAGTTGGCCCAGGACCGAAGCAGTGTCAATGCTCTCACTGCCCACGGCTTCGAATGTATCGCGTAGCGGAAGTCATTATATGGTGATGAAATAGCCTGCGGATACGGATCTCTGGTAATCCCATAAGGATTTCTGTGTCCGCCGAAAGCTACGGAGTCTCGGGGAAGATAAAACCCTCCAAAGCCTTCAAGTACGCCTCTCCCCCAACATAGACAGTGTCGTTATGAGACGCGCCGCGTATCGGATACAGCGTCTTGGGACTGCTGGCCGCGCCGAAGAGCTTCTCTGCCATCCAGAACGGGACGGTGTCGTCGCGGTCGCCGTGCAGGACCATCACCGGGGATTCGACACGCCCTATCTTGGATATGGAGTCGTACCTCGCCTCGAACAGCATTAGCATAAGAGCGATGGGCAGGCGGGAATCGGAAGAATCGGCCATCTCCCTAATGGACGTGAAGCCCGATTCGAGTATGACGCCCCTGACCCTGTGCCGCGTGGCCATCTCCACTGCCACTCCCACGCCCAGCGAGCGTCCGAGCAGGACTATGTCCCGCTCGGCGTTCAGGCCCAGGTCGGAGGTCAAGTAGTCGAAGGCGGCCTCGGCGTCCATATACAGGCCCTTTTCGGACGGCTTCCCGTCGCTCAGGCCGTAGCCCCGGTAGTCTATTATCAGGATGCCGATGCCCAGGCGCTGATGGAGAATGAGGATGTTGTCCAGCCGGTGGCTGATATTGCCCGCGTTGCCGTGAAACCAGAGCAGGGTGACTTTGGAGCGTCCGGGGATGTGCCACCCGTGTATTCTTTTCCCATCGGAGGCGGTGAGATTTACGTCTTCGTAGGCCAGGCCAACGCTGTCCGGGGCGGCGGCAAGCTCACGCTCTGGGAAATATATCATCATGCGGTCGAGTATCAGCATATATCGCACAACAAGAGAGATTAGGATAAGCGCGGCGATCAGGACTACGAGCGTTCGGGCGATGCGCCTTATGCGGCTGAAATGCCTGTGCGTTGATTTTGCCGCCGTCGCCATGCCGCGACTTTAGCACGTAACCCATTGCCTAACAACTGATATAATCAGCGCTATATTTCCTGCCGTTCGATCCAGTCGGGTAGCGCGGCGGGCAGTGAAATCGAGAAATCCACATTTGTATCAGGAGGTGAACGATATGAGGCTCGAGAACAAGGTCGCGCTTATAACGGGCGCGGCGCACGGGGTCACGGGTGAGGTCAAAGGATTCGGTGGGGTGGCGGCTAGGATGTTCGCGGAGGAGGGCGCGAAGGTCGTGCTGACGGACATTGACACCGACTCCGGCGAGCGAACTGCGGCCGAGCTTCAGGCGGATGGGCGCGACGTGGTGTTCGTAAAGCTGGACGTTACCAGCGAGAGCGACTGGGAGAACGCGATAGAAGCGACCGTGTCTGCATACGGCGGACTGGACATCCTGGTAAACAACGCGGGCATCGGAGGAGCGTCCAGAGTCGAGGATACGACAGAGGAAGCCTGGGATCTCCAGATGGACATTCACGCCAAGGGCGTGTTTCTTGGAACGAGGTACGCCATACCCCTGATGCGTGCGGCGGGAGGGGGCTCGATAATCAATATATCGTCCATATACGGCATCGTTGGAAGTCCTACCTCCAGCGCGTACCACGCCGCGAAGGGCGCGATACGCATATTCACCAAGTCCGCCGCCATCCAGCTTGCGCCGGACAACATCAGGGTCAACTCGGTGCATCCCGGCTTCATGGCGACCCCTATGACGATGGGCAGCTTCGGCTCCCAGGATGCCGAGCGCAGGCAGTATGTTCTGAGCCGCATACCTATGGGCCGCATCGGAGAACCTGAAGAGATAGCCCAAGGGATACTGTTCCTCGCGTCGGACGACTCGTCCTACATGACCGGCTCCGAACTCGTCATAGACGGCGGCATGACGGCGCAGTAGGTTGACTCTGTAAGGATTCAGCCCGTAGCGGTTACCCTGTCTTTGGGACGCGATGGACTTGCCTCGAAGACAGGGGGCCTCGCCTCGGGTGTGTTGGGAGATTCCTCGTCTGAAGTAGCCTCTGCCACATGAATTTGAACAGTTAAGCCCAACGCCAGAGACACTTTCGCAATCGAGAGCAGCGTGAGATTGGGTGGCGCGTCCAGGAAGCGCGTGGTGTACGCTCTCGACACCCCCATCCTTCTGCCCAGTTCGGCCTTTGTAATTTCCTTGCTCTCCATAACCCGGGCTATCCGTTCAGCGAAGTTTATAGCCAACCCTTCGGCTATAAACTCGGGATCGTCGGACAGTTCTTTGACAGCCTCATCCAGAAATCCGATCTCAGGATCAGGAGTTACACGGGCTTCCCAATTCCATGTTGCCATATTCGACTTCCTTTATGTGTTATTTATCGCTATATCTATAGTATTGCTCACGAATTCGCTCTGCCCTTTGTATTTCCGTGTTAACTTTAGATCCCTTCTTGAACCCATGAGTTAGTATCGTGCCATATCTGATGTTTCCAGGATAGAAATAGAGAATTCGGGCGCCCTGTCTGTTCTTGAACTCAAAAATGCCGTCTGCCCCCTTGAGCATTCTCGACTTTTGGATATTCGCCAATGGACCGTTGTTAGCGTGCAATATCAGTGTTTGTAGCATGGACTTGTATGAACCGGGTTCAGATACTTTTAGGTCGTTCAAAAATTCTATAGCGGGGTAATTGGATTGGTCGGGGTTGTTGCTCAGGGTAACTGCGTAAATGGCAAATCTTGAGCCGCTGGTAAACAATAGTAGATTCACGGGAATAATCCTCCGAAACAAAAATAATGTAAACTCTTAAGTTTACATACGGATTATAGTCGCACTCAAGCAAGAGGTCAATCATCTTAATCACCGACTTCCACACTCACGTATTCCCGCCCTGGCTTCAGCGTGAGCGCGAGAAGTGGATCGAACGGGATGCCACCTTCGCGGAATTGTACGCTGACCCGAAGGCGAAGACGGCGAGCGCGGAAGACCTTATACGCGCCATGGACGAGGATGGCGTTGACCGCTCGGTGGCTATGGGAATCGGCTGGACTGACTCCGGCCTCGCCCGCGAGTCCAACGACTATATCATTGAGTCCGCGCGAAAGTATCCGGGGCGGATAGTCGGATTCTGCTCCGTGAATCCGGCCAGGGGAACCGAGGCGGCGCGTGAGGTCGAGCGATGCGCCAGGGCGGGGCTGGTCGGCGTGGGCGAGATTCACGCTGATACACAAGGCTTCGACATCGGCGACGCCGACACGATGCGCCCCCTGCTGGAAGCCGCGGATGAGTATGGGCTTGTAATCACCGCCCACACATCCGAGCCTGTCGGCCATCTCTACCAGGGCAAGGGCCATATGACTCCCGGAGTGATGATGCTCTTCATTAAGAACGCCCGAGACTACCCGAACGTCAAGATAGTCTGCGCCCACTGGGGCGGCGGGCTGCCGTTCTACGCGCTGATGCCCGAGGTTCGGGACGCGCTCGAAAACGTGTGGTTCGACACCGCCGCCTCGCCTTTCCTGTATTCGCCCGAGGTGTTCTCATCGGTGGCCGCGCTGGTTGGGACGGAGAAAATTCTGCCTGGCAGCGATTTCCCGCTGATACGCTTCGGAAGAATAAGGCGTCAGATAGCGGAAGCGGGGATGGAGTTGGGTGATTTTCCGAGCGCGGGGCCGTTGAGTGTCTGAATCAGGACGTACAGGATGTTGGGATGCGCAGGACTGGGTTCAGAGTGCGGGCGCGACCTGCGGGCTTTCTCTCACCATGAATGTCGCGCCCGCGCCGACCAGCGCGAGAACAAGCAGGAGAAAGAAGGCTCCGTCGTAGCTGCCGGTGGTGTCGAATATGGCCGCGCCCGCCACCGCCCCTACCCCGCCCGCTATCTGGTGGGCCGTGTTGATGAGTCCGCTGACGCTTCCGAGGCGCGCCGTTCCGAATATGTTTCCCGCGAACACGACGGTGAGCGGGGCCGTCATCGTGAACGTGAATCCGTAGATCAGCGCGAACGCGGTGATGCTGACAGGGTTCTGTACGAATGGAATGAAAGCGAACAGTCCGATTCTGAGCAGGAAGCACAGCATTGTCGGAGCGGACGCGCCCATCCTGTCCGCGAGCGCGCCGGACAGCAGCACTCCGACCAGCGCGGTCAGACCCATGAACGCGAGAATGTTTCCGGCCAGAATCTGGCTGATTCCCTGGTCCTGGGCGAAGGCAACGATATGGGTCGCCACGAAAAAGTCCTGCGTCCCGCACACGGCGAACAGCGTTATCAGCATCCAGAAATCCCTGGATACGAGCACTGGCCGGATGGACGGGGTGGGAGATGGTGAGGGCGTGTCCGACGCGGCCTGTTCGCCGCGCTCCGTGGGATACGACCGGACTGCCAGCAGTGTTAGAGGAACTACAATGGCGGCGTTGACCAGTCCGAGGATCGTGTATGCGGTTCGCCAACCGATGGACGCGAGGAACGAGGTGAGCAGCGCGATGATTACCAGTTGTCCGGTGCCATTGCCGGTTATTGCCACGCTGGACGCCAGCCCGCGGTTGTTGGGAAACCACCTGCTCATCAGTACGCTGACAGGGGCCACTGAGGTGGCGGCGAAGCCGACCGCGTATAGTACGCCGTACAGCGGGAATATCTGCCACCCCGCGCCGACACTGCCCATCAGCCCGATAGCCAGCGCGCTTATCACGGCGCCCGTGCACATCACTACCCGGATGCTGTGGCGGTCTATCAGCCGGCCCACTATTGGCATGGCGAACGCCGAGACGAGCATGAACAGCGTCAGCGCCGATGACAGCGCGGAGCGGCTCAGAGCCAGGTCTTCGGTCATGGGAAGCAGCGCCAGACCGAACGCAAAGCGCGTTCCCGTGCTGAAGAACAGCATGGCGAACCCGGTCGCAAGCACGACGTGAGCGTAGCTGAGACGGCGGAAAACAGGAAGCATGGACAGGAGGGCCTTATCTTACAGTCGAGTTCAATCGGTTTGCCAAGTGTACTACGATTAGCGTCCGCCCACAGGAAAACGGAGCGGCGCGCGGCGTCCCTGTATGCGGGAATGTTGATCTGGAAACTGCCGGAGGTGAGTGATGCCCGACTATGTCTTCAACTGACTCGTTCGGTTATTCGTCGAAACGCGGGATAGGGTGGCGTTCGGGTGAACTCCGCCGGCTTTCGTATGCGGCGGACAGATCGCGCAGGCGGGTTTTATAGGAGCCGGTCAGTATCAGGGGTGTGGTCATTATCAGAGCGTCCTCGCGGTTGTCGGTGTAGTAGCCTTTGCGGACGCCGCGCTCGGTGAAGCCGTACTTCTTGTACAGGTTCTGGGCGATGTGGTTGGATACCCGAACTTCCAATGTTACTCGTCGAGACTTCGTTTCTATCGCCTGCTCGATGGCCGACAGCAGCAGCAGTTCTCCCAGTCCAAGACCTCGGTATTCGGTTCTCACGCCTATCGAGACGATGTGCGCCTCGTCCACCATGTGCCAGATGCCCACGAATCCGGCAATGAACTCGTCTCCGGGCTGCCAGGAGGGATTTCGCTGTCTCCAGATGCGGCGCGCGCCGCTGACCATGCGGTTGAGCAGCGGGCGACCATTCTCGGAATAGATGTCGGGGTATGGAAGCGGCGGAAGGGTCGGGTCGGGAAATTCGCTCCTGTCGCGGCGTGATACGACCAGATAGCACGCTACCTGGTTGTTCAACTCACGGCGGAACGGCGTAGATGGGAACAGCGTCGGGAATGCGTCCTTTTCCACCTCGGCGGTCTGGTTCAGGTCGCGCTCCTCCATCGGGCGGACTATGAACGGCCTTGTCACCTGGCTATGAACTGGGCTCATGGGGATTTACCTCATGGAGATGTGGGAATCAGACTGCGAACACCGGTCAGTTTTCGTTATCGAGGTGGGGGTGTATATGAATGCGCGCGGCTTTCAGGGTGTTGGACAGCAGCATGGCGATTGTCATGGGGCCGACGCCGCCCGGAACAGGGGTTATCGCAGCCGCCTTTTCCCTGACGGCGCGGTAGTCCACGTCGCCGACCAGCCGGTATCCGCGCCTGCGTTCGGGCGCGTCTATCTGGTTGATGCCAACGTCCACGACGACCACGCCCTCTTTCACCATGTCTGCCTTGAGGTAGCGCGGCTGTCCTATGGCGGCGATTATGATGTCCGCCTCGCGGGTTATGTCTGCCAGGTTTCGCGTTCGGGTGTGGCACACGGTTACCGTGGCGTTCGCGCCGTCCGCTCTCTGCATGAGCAGGTTGGCTATCGGCTTGCCGACGATGTTGGAACGTCCAAGCACCACAACGTTCTTGCCGGACGGGTCAAAGCCTGAGCGGACGAGCATCTGCTGTATTCCGCCCGGAGTGGCGGATATGAAGCGCGGCCTTCCCGCCACCAGCAGGCCCATATTGAACGGGTGAAGCCCGTCCACATCTTTATTCGGGTTGACCGATTCGATGACCCTGTTTTCGGAGATGTGGTCGGGCAGCGGGAGCTGGACGAGCATTCCGTGAATTCGCGCGTCCGCATTCAGGCGGCGCACCGCGCTCAGAACGTCGTCCTCGGACGCGGTGGACATTCTGACGACCTCGGACACCATTCCGGCCTCGGTGGCGGCGCGCTCTTTGTTGCGCACATATACCGAGGACGCGGGGTCGTCTCCGACCAGTATGACCGCAAGGCCAGGAACGATACCGTGTTTGGCGCGCATCTCGGCGACTCCCACGGCGACCTCCGCGCGGATTTCTTCGGCCATATTAGCGCCGCGTATTATTGTCGCAGACATCTGAAAACCCCTGTCCGTGTGAACTATGACTCCGGGAGCGCGCGTCTCCGCTCACGGGTATTATATACAGCGTTTGGCCGCATCGGGTATATAATAGGCGGCGCAACTTCACACATAGAGGCAGAGAAGTGCTGATAGCAGGCGTTGATATTATCGAGATTTCCAGAGTGCGGCGCGTTTACGAACGCTATGGAGAACGTTTCGTGCGCCGCATCTACACCGATCGGGAGGCGGCCTACTGCCGTGGCAGGGCGCCGCAGCTTGCGAGCCGATTCGCCGCCAAGGAGGCCACGATGAAGGCGCTGGGAACCGGAGTCCGTGGAGTGCGCTGGCGCGACATCGAGGTGGTCAGGGGAAGGGGACAAGCGCCCAGAATAGAGCTTCACGGGACGGCGCGGGCGCGAGCGGACAGGCTGGGGCTGACCGACATAGCGCTGTCCCTGAGCCATTCGCGGGATTTCGCTGTCGCGTCGGTGGTCGGAGAGAGCGAAAAAGGCAATATCTTGTCGAGGAGCTAAAATGCTGTTTGTATCCATACTAACCTCGGACCGGACGCGCGACCCTGAACTTTGGGCCACTATCTGGCAGGGCAGTCCGCCGCCGAGCGTCAACCTTATAGGCGCGTACAACCTGGGCAACGACAAGCGAGTCTTCATCTGGGAAGGCGAGTCGGTGGTCGACACGCAGTTCATGGACCGATTCAACGAGGTCGGCGTGCTGGAAACATCTCCGGCGTTCGACCGCACACGCGGATGGCGGGCCGCGTTCGCAAAGGACATCGAGGGATTCAGGGAGAACCTGGTGAGCGGACGCCCGTCGGCGGGGCATAGCGTAGAATCCACGGTTGACCTGAGAAGTCGCGGAATGAACGCGCCCAACCGGCACGCGGCGCGTGCTGCCGCCAGGCAGTGGGTCGCGGAACAGGAATCAACAGGAGGCTGAAATTGAGAATAGGGCTTTTTATCGGAACAATGGGGGCGGCGGACACGCTGCAGGGACAGGTTCAGCAAGCGGCTGAGGCCGAGGCGGACGGTTTCGAGGGATTCTGGACGGCGCAGGTGGCGGGTGTGGATGCGCTCACATTGCTCGCGCTGTCCGGAGACAAGACACGAAGTATAGAACTCGGCACCGCCGTGGTTCCTACGTATCCCAGGCACCCGATGGCGCTGGCTCAGCAGGCTATGACCGCGCAGGCGGCCACGGGCGGACGGCTGCTGCTCGGCATTGGCCTGTCGCACAGGCCGGTCGTGGAGGGCCGCTGGGGGCTGTCGTTTCATGCCCCGGCTCAGCACATGGACGAGTACCTGACGATTCTGAACTCGCTGATGGAGACCGGAAGCGTTGACTACCAGGGACGGCATTTCAACGTGTCCGGTGAAATACAACGCATGACCGATACGCCGCCTACCGTATGCGTCGCCGCGCTCGCTCCGCGTATGTTGCGAATGGCGGGAGAACGCGCGAGCGGCACGATAACGTGGATGGCCGGGCCGAGAACGCTCGAAGAACATATCGTGCCGAGAATCACGTCCGCCGCCGAGGGCGCGGGCAGGCCCACTCCCAGGGTGTGTGTCGGCCTGCCGATATGCGTGACCGACGACCGCCAGACGGGGTTCGAATCGGCGGCCGGGTTCTTCCGACGCTACGGCGACCTGCCCAGCTACCGGCGTATGCTGGACATCGAGGGGGTTGAGAGCTCGGCGGAGGTGGCGATAGTGGGCAGCGAGTCGGAGGTCGAGGCGCATCTCAGGACGCTTTCGGACGCGGGCGCGACTGACTTTCTGGCGTCCATATTCCCGACAGGTGAAGACGCCGCCGGATCGGTATCGCGGACTCGCGCCTTGCTCAAGTCCCTGGTGGGAAAGGTGTGAGGCGTCCGAGCGTAATAACCCTTCAGGAAAACCATGAGACGAATTTTGTATCAGGACAAGTTAAGGAGCGATAAATGAAGGTTACGGCTATAAAGACCTATTCGGTTCGGGATGCGGAGGGGGGCGGTTACTATATTGTCAAGGTGGAAACGGACGAAGGGATACACGGCCTCGGCGAGATAGGCATAAGGAACTGGGGCGGCGCGATTACGCAGGCCATCGAGCACCTGTCGCAGGTAGTGATAGGGCAGGACCCGTGGAGCACTGAGCGTCTGTGGCAGCAAATGTTCAGGGGAGGCTTCTTTCCGGCGGACAAGGTGTACTGCTGCGCGATAAGCGCGATTGACATAGCGCTGTGGGACATCAAGGGCAAGTCGGTCAATATGCCCGTGTACAAACTGCTGGGCGGGCCTGTCCGCGACAAGGTCGTCTGCTATCCGCATACTCAGGGCCGGACGAATGAGGAGCTTGTGGAGAACTCGAAGCAGGCTGTGGCCGACGGCTGGAAGTTCGTGCGCTGGGGACAGCCGGAGACGGGCGGCGCTTTCGAGTATCGCAGCGCGAGCGACCCACTCGGCGAACCCGGAATACTGGAGCCGGTCGAGTCCATCCGCCTCGCCGAAGAGCAGATGGCGATGATACGGGAGGCTGTGGGGCCGGACATACAACTTTGCTTCGACGTTCACACCCGCCTGGACACCGCGCACGTGGTAACGATGTGCCGCGCGCTGGAGCCTTACAACCCGTTCTTCATCGAAGACCCGCTCAGGTCGGAGAACCCCGCCAGCTATCGCACGCTGGCCAGGCACGTGTCGCTGCCGATAGCGGCGGGCGAGCAGTGGGCCTCCAAGTGGCCGTTCAGGGAGGTTATCGAGGAGGAGCTTATCAACTACGCGCGCATAGACCTGTGCATAGTGGGCGGGCTGACCGAGGCGCTCAAGATTACCCACTGGGCGGAGACGCACTACATTGACATTGTGCCGCACAACCCGCTCGGCCCGGTGAGCGCCGCTGCCTGTGTCAACCTGTGCATGGCCACGACCAACGTCGGCGTACAGGAGATGCCCAGGCGTCCGGGCAGTTTCGCCACCGACCTTTTCCCGGTGCAGATAGAGTGGGCGGACGGCTACGCCTGGACACCGGAGGACAGGCCCGGGCTGGGCGTTGACTTCGACGAAGCTGTCGCTATCGCCAATCCCGCGCCTCTGAACGGCTGGCCGCCGCAGCTGGTACGCAACGACGGCGCGCTTACGAACTGGTAGGACGGCGCAGGAAATAATTGCCGCATTGAAAGGGCTACTTGGTGATGGCAAGCCGGACTTTCAATGCGGCGAGAATTCTGAATAAAGTCTCGATACGTGGATTGCCTTCATCGGAGAGAGACCTGTACAAAGCCTGTCGCCCTAAGCCGGTCTCCTCGGATATGGATGTCATCCCTTTAGCGCGTGCAACGTTACCGAGAGCCTTGGCGAAGTACTTTGGATCATCTTCTTCCAATGCTGCGTTAAGATACTCAATCAACGCCTCGTCGCTGTCGAGAAAGTCAATCACGTCAAACTTCTTGAGTTTCATCACGCCACCTAAACTTCACGCGCCATTCGTTGAGCGCGTCTTATATCCCGCCGTTGACTCGACTTGTCGCTACCACAGAGCAGAATCACCACCGTGTTTCGACGAATCGTATAATAGACGCGGTAACCTATACCCACATTGATGCGGAGCTCGCTGACACCACCTCCAACTGATCTGCGGTCGCCAAAATTTCCGTCTTCGATGCGTTCAATGCGAGTTATGATAGAGGCTCTAGCTCGTTGGTCGCGTAGTCTCCTGACCCAAGTCTCAAAGGTTTCAGTGTAGGCGACTTCCATACCTATACTGTCTTATATAAGAGACATATTGTCAAGCGATATTTTTCGCTTGGCAGGTGGGGAATAGCCACTCAATCGTAAGATATTATTCTCAGTCCGGTGGCTTCAGGTATGAGCAGAACGTTGGAGCCGCCGGACTGTGATATTTCGTCTGCGATTTGAGTTGCTTCCTCCCTGTCGAGCGTAGGGACAAATGCTTCTGGGTTCGACCAGCGCGCCTCTCGGATCGAGTATCCGAGAGCCTCCTCGATGGTTTGCGCGAGCGTGGAACCTCCGTCCGCTATGAGAAGGGTTACGCGCTTTTGGAGGTGGCGCGGCTTCGGGGGCGGGTCGTCGGGCTGGTGGGCCTGGTCTGCGCGGTATATGGCCCAGTGATATGGCAGGAAGAGCGCAGCGGTGAGGGCGCTGCCTATTGCGGGGGTAAGGCCGCGAAGCGTTTCTACCGATAGCTCGGCGTCCAGAATGTCGCGCAGGATGACGAACAGGGTTCCGCCCCCGCCGCCGAGGAACGCCAGCGCGCCGGCCCCCAGCGCCGCAAATACGTAAATCCTGTGGGACAATGCGGTCGCCTCCGGCGCCGGATCCGCGTCTGCCGCCAGCCGCAGGCGTCGCCAATGGTATGACCAGACTGGGACGCCAATGATGAGCAGCGTGAGTATGATAGCTACGGGTGAACGCCACGCGCCGCTGTCTCGTATAGTCGCGCTCAGGCTGTCGGCAAGTATGACCAGCGCGGTGTTGAATATCATATATGACGCACCCACGAGCGCGGCGAGTCCCAGCGCGGCCGTCAGGTGGTCGTAGATTCGGCGGATCGGATCGGCATACTCGCCGACCGCCTCTATGAGCATCCGCCGCCTGAACAAGTTCCATGCGATAACGCCGGTGAACGATACGACCAGGACGCCGGGCAGATCGTCGAAGTGGATTGCGGCGCGTTCGTTCGCGCCGCCGAGTAGCCAGTACAGCGTGGTGAACGCGGCGACACCGCCGCTCGAGAGAGCGGCAGCCGCGCCGCCCACGGATGTCAGGAACAGGAATATCCAGCGCAGTATCGAGTCCCTGTCGTGGAGCGCGAACCTGAACCAGTGCGCCCAATACACCACTCCGCCCACGACGGCCACGGCCAAATCAATTCGCAGGGATTCTCGGGCCAGACCGGTCTGCTCGGAAAGTGCGACCTGGACCAGGAACATGGCGGAGTATCCATCCTGAAGCAGTTTGTGAATGATGCTGCCTGCGCCGACGGCAAACATAGTTGCGCCCGTGAATGCCGCGGCGTACAGGTAGAGCCTGCGGATTCCGCGCGTCTCCACGGAGTCCTGCCCCTCGGCGGACTCGATCTGCCAGTGGTATCCCCAGACTATCGCCCATGGCAGGACGGAGGCCAAGCTGAACTCCGGGAATTCGCCCGCTCTCAAGGCCCACTTGATTATCTCGTAAGCGGAAGGCGCGAGGATGGCGAGCGCGACGCCCAGCGTTAGATAGATGTATAGCTTTCTGACAATAGAGCGGCGTTCGACCGGCATGGCAGCGACGTTTCGCAGTATGAACCGCCAGTGAAAGGCCCATATCGGCAGGCCGACGATGAACAGGGATAGTCCCCACGCGAGCGTGTTGGACGAAAGTGAGAACGCTTTTCCATTGAACAGCACGTTCAGCAAGCTCTGTACGGCCAGCGAGATTCCGACTATGAATACCATCAGGGCGGCGAACGATATGACGTAGAAGTAGAGCCGCTTCAGCGTCCCCATACTGGGGTCATAGTCGGTGGGGGAATCCTGTCCGCGCCTGCGCCATGCGTATATGGCGTATATGATCCCGCCCACAATCGCGAGCGGGATCAGAAGTGAAATGATTATAGACAAGACTCCCAATGTATCCCTTCTTTCCTATGGTGTGACCGGATGCGGTGTTGCGGGCGGGGGCGATGGAGTGGTCCGAGCGCAGTGGAAGCGTGGCCACGGGTCTTGGGAGAATTTCCAGCGTCCGTCGAACAGCCTGAGAGCGAAGTTCTCGTCGAAAGCGTATTCAGATGGTCCTAACGGGCCGCCGCCGTGGAACCCCGCTATCCTGACGCTCACGAAGGTGGTGTCGTCGAGCGTTCGCGTGTCCTCCAGTGTGATCCGCCTGTCTCCGATCCGCCACCTGATCGAGTCTCTTCCACCGAACATATCCTTGATGGAACATTTCTCTTGCAGTTCGGGGGACAGGGCATCGTATGCGGCTTGGAAGTCGTCGTCGTCCAGCGCGCGCAGGTAGTCCTGCACGGCGGCCTCCGGCGAGCCGGGCGCGAACTCCTCCTCGCGCTGGAGAAGGGCCGCGACGATGCTGGCTATGAGCAGCAGTCCCAGCGCCGCTCCTCCACCTATGAGCCAATAGTTCTTCATACGAGCTTCCCTGTTATCTTCAATGCTTGTTAGAACCAGTATGCCACAGATTGAGGATGACGAAGAATCGCCCCTTCATTCTGTTTTATTTACGAGCGGTCCTCTTTTTTGCGATTGCATTATTGCAAGACCTCCAAGATAGGAGGAAAGAAGGAAAGATATTAGCATACCAATAGGAAACCAAAGTCTTGCCGGATAAAACACATAGAAGGAGTAGAAGGCCCAGGGGGAGAGCAGTCCCCCGATGGCAATGGCGACAGAGACTATGTTTTCTTTCGCAACTTTAGCGCCAATGACGCCACCCAAAAATCCGCCCAGGGCGCTGCCAAGCAGTACCAACAGCAATCCGTTTGTCTGGGCAGAAGCCACTCGCATCGCCGTAGCTTCAGGGGTTTGTGGATTCAACAATTCTGGTGGTGGAGGATATATGCGGCCAGCAACCATGCTTACAAGAAAGAAGACAATGTTGCCTGCAATCACGCCCAGTATCACTGCAAGAATTTTTTGCACCTTGCCTTCGAACATAATGACCTCCTTCCTCTGTTTCCGGTGATTGTCCGCGCAGCCGGCGCAGCCGAACAACACCTTTATATTGCATTGTCCCTAACGACGGCGTAAGGTTGATCTGTACCTGAGTTTGGGGTAGATATGTACCCCGCTCAGGCGGTACACAGGGACGTTGCCACCGCCGTTCAGGTGAAGGTGAGCCTGAACGGCGGTGGTCGCGTGTACACGGGGCTGGAACGCTCAAGAGATGATCTGCCCGCTCTGGTCTGAATTGACACTAAATAAGGCCGTTGCTACACTGAATTTACTCCTGAGACAGCGGAATTCGATCCCTCTGGTTTCCGCAAGAACCGTCGCGGCGTCTCGTGCGCCTTACCAAGACAATCATCAAGGGACGAAATGCCGGAAGGCTACGACATCAACTGGATAGCCGTGCTGCTGGTTGCGGCGGTCGGACTGGGCGCCATGGGCGCTCTTTTCGGCGTGTCCTATGTCCTGGCCCCGAGGCGATACTCCGAGCAGAAAGAAATACCCTACGAGTGCGGTATCCCGCCCGCGCCCTTCACCTGGTCGCAGATACACATACGCTACTACGTGTTCGCCATACTGTTCCTGATATTCGATGTGGAGGCGGTCTTTCTGTTCCCCTGGGCGATTATCTTCCTTAATACCATACCAGCGGTCTTCTACGAGATGCTCATTTTCATAGCCATCCTGTTTTTCGGTATCATATATGGGTGGCGAAAGGGAGTCTTGCAGTGGAGATGAATCTGGGACAGGGCTATGAACCCGGCAGAGGCAACACACCCGGGGACAGCGTGTTCAATCGCGCGCTGCCCAACGCGCTGACGGCAAAGTCGGACGAACTGTTCGCGCTCGCGCGCAAGAACTCGCTCTGGACGCTCTCTTTCGGCCTGGCGTGCTGCGCCATAGAGATGATAAGCGCTCATATGTCCCATCACGATCTGGACAGGTTCGGAGTGGTGACCTGGCCGTCGCCGAGACAGGCGGACGTGATGATAGTGGCAGGAACGGTCGTCAAGAAGATGGCAGACCCTATCAAGCTGCTCTATGAACAGATGCCCGACCCCAAGTGGGTTATCGCCATGGGCAGCTGCGCGACCAACGGCGGGCCATACTACCGCTCATACTCGGTCGTGATGGGAGTGGACCACCTCATTCCGGTTGACGTGTACGTGCCTGGATGCCCCCCACGCCCCGAGGCGCTGATGCACGGGATTATGCAGCTTCAAGAGAAGATCCAACAGGACGCGGCGCAGAGTGGCGCGGCGAGCTAGACGTGAGCCGCGTATCCCCGAAGCTCCGGTCGCGCTCGACGCGGCGGGCGAGGGTCTGGCAATGCTGGTCGGGGAGATATTCGGTCCCGAGGCACTCGGACTCGACGTGCGGGTCGGCGCGGCGGTGGACGAGGTGACGCTCACAGTCAGACCTGAAGATATTCCGATGGTATGCTCCGTCTGCAAGAATGACCCGCGCCTCGACTTCGACTACCTGCGCTGCCTGTCGGTGGTTGACTATGCCGAGAGTTCGGGCGAGTTCGAGGTGAACTATCACCTGTATTCGCTGAATATACGGCACAAGATGGTGGTCAAGACCCGGCTGCCGGAGGACACGCCGGTCGCGCCGACTGTCACGGGCGTGTGGGCTGGCGCCGATTGGTACGAGCGCGAGAGCTACGACCTGTTTGGCGTAAGGTTCGAGGGACACCTGAACCTCGTCCCGCTCCTGCTGTACGACGGATTCGAGGGATACCCGGGCCGCAGGAGCTTCCCGTTCCACGATTACGATGAGTGGTAGAATACGCAGAGGGGTCATCGAATCAAAACCGGGCAGCCTCGACAGGTGAGATTATGATCGAACGGAAAGACAGCTACAAGATAAAGACAGCCCTGGGCTACGAGATAGAAGTAGTCCGTATGTCCAACGAGGACATCGCGCAAAAACTCGCCGAATTCGAGGCGAAGCACGGCATGACATCCAGCGAGTTCATGTATAAATGGAATCACGGAGGTCTTCAGGGAGATTGCCGCGAGCATATTGACTGGGCGGGGTATTGCGAACTTGCGAGCGAGGTCGGCTTTGATGATCTGAAAATTACCAGATCGTAGCCATTGGATCCGAACATACAAGACTATCTGGAAAGGACACTGAATGTCCTCTTATCTGCGGGGGCGAACAGGGCAATCGCATCTAAAACGTGCTGCGCCCACGGTGCAGGGTCTTTTCGTTTTCGTCCCGTCATTCCCGCGAAAGCGGAAATCCACCCCACCGATATGAATAATTGACCTTACGCAGTTGAGAGAGATTTCGTAGCTGAGCTGGCTCATTCTCGTTTAGGAATTCATAGCTAACCCCGTGTGCAAGTTTTTGGATAAAGGATAGAAACAGTTGAAAGTCCAAGTCATAGCGTCTCTAATAGGGTTGCATCAAACTCCGAGGATGACGCCATGGACCTGGACGACTTCATAATAACCGTTTTCTGCATTATTGACGACACTATGAAACAGCTTTTTGGAACAATACGCCTCAGACAGAGAGGGCCTGCGCCCGCACTCTCAGACAGCGAGACGCTCACCATGGAGATAGTAGGAGAGTATCTGTCTCTGAACCAGGACAAGGCCATCTATGACTACTTCCGCAGACACTATTCGCACTTCTTCCCTGAAATGGGAAAGATACATCGCACCACATTCGTCAGACAGGCGGCCAATCTGTGGCGCGTCAAGGAGATGATATGGCAGCGTATGCTTGAACAGGTCAGATACGACCCCTCTCTGAAACTGGTTGACAGTTTCGCTGTCCCTGTCTGTCAGTTCGCTCGCGCATACAGATGCCAGCGCTTCAGGGGTGAGGCCGGCTTTGGACACGATACCGTTGCGCGCCAGACCTTCTACGGCTTTCGATTGCACGCACTGGTGGCGTGGCCGGGTGTGATAGTCAGCTTCGGTATAGCGCCTGCCCAAGTCCATGAGACAGCTGTGGTTCCCGAGTTGGTCAACGGGCGGCGCGGAACCATGTTGGGAGACCGAAACTACTGGAGTCCCAGACTCAAAGAGGAACTGGATAGAGATGGGCTTAATCTTCAAGCACAGTTCAAAAGAGCTTCTTCCGAGCCCTGGCCGCACAGAAGTGCGACGATCAGTCGCTTCCGTTATAGGATAGAGACGGTCTTCGGACAATTAGTGGACCGCTACCTGATCAAGCGTGTGTGGGCCAGGGATATGTGGCATCTGAGCAATCGTCTGCTCAGAAAAGCGCTCAGCCACACCATGGCTTTCATGTTGAACCAGGCTCAGGGTAATCCTCCTCTGCAAATATCTAAATTGGTGAACTGAACATAAACCCGCACATCGGGTTAGCTAAGTGCGTAACATCAGTGAATAAATGTAGGTGAATCGTCAATCCAGCCGTGGGATCTAAGCGACCGACACAGTAAAATCATGCCAACCAGGATAATGAATAGACCCTGGCCCACGGTGCGACATATTTGCACATTTGTGCTGATTTGGCTATAGTAACCTCATGACTCGCCACTATGAATATGAAACTCTCCACCGGACGCCCAGCGCCCGGAACCGGCAACTGAACCCTGAAAATCATAAATTGTAATATATGGCAAGCCCGACAGAAGAAAAAATTCCGGCCATTTAGCTACAAATTCTGGTGAATGCAGGTCAAATACAGGTACCAGACCCCACCTGCAAAGCCACCCGTTCCACCTGTTAGATCACCTGAACTATATAAACGAAGATATATAAGACCGCTGAAATTTAGATGCGATTGCCCTGCGGGGGCGAAAGCGGTGGAGAAGGTGGGAATTCGAGAGACGAGCGGGAGGTATGAGAAACTAGAGGCTATTATAAGGTTCCCATATGGTAGCCGTCTGGATGTAAACCTGACCTTGGCCGTTTCCAGAAAGCCTCCCCGGTGGCTGGCCTACTCGTTCCACTATATAACAGGAGAGAGCGTGTGCATATTCAAATACGATAATGCCGATCATTACCGAGGCTTGCGATGCTCCCCACATCACAAGCATGAAGGTCTGGATGAAATGGTTTCCGGCTGTCCTGAACCGAGCGTCCCCGCTATCCGCGATGAGATAGAGTCGTATCTGAGAACCAATAGCTGACTGAGGGCTTGTTATGACAAAAGTAATCTAACCCGATGTGCGGGTTTATGTTCAGTTCACCAATTTAGATATTTGCAGAGGAGGATTACCCTGAGCCTGGTTCAACATGAAAGCCATGGTGTGGCTGAGCGCTTTTCTGAGCAGACGATTGCTCAGATGCCACATATCCCTGGCCCACACACGCTTGATCAGGTAGCGGTCCACTAATTGTCCGAAGACCGTCTCTATCCTATAACGGAAGCGACTGATCGTCGCACTTCTGTGCGGCCAGGGCTCGGAAGAAGCTCTTTTGAACTGTGCTTGAAGATTAAGCCCATCTCTATCCAGTTCCTCTTTGAGTCTGGGACTCCAGTAGTTTCGGTCTCCCAACATGGTTCCGCGCCGCCCGTTGACCAACTCGGGAACCACAGCTGTCTCATGGACTTGGGCAGGCGCTATACCGAAGCTGACTATCACACCCGGCCACGCCACCAGTGCGTGCAATCGAAAGCCGTAGAAGGTCTGGCGCGCAACGGTATCGTGTCCAAAGCCGGCCTCACCCCTGAAGCGCTGGCATCTGTATGCGCGAGCGAACTGACAGACAGGGACAGCGAAACTGTCAACCAGTTTCAGAGAGGGGTCGTATCTGACCTGTTCAAGCATACGCTGCCATATCATCTCCTTGACGCGCCACAGATTGGCCGCCTGTCTGACGAATGTGGTGCGATGTATCTTTCCCATTTCAGGGAA
The DNA here is from genome assembly GCA_965197685.1 of Dehalococcoidia bacterium. Classification (GTDB taxonomy): domain Bacteria; phylum Chloroflexota; class Dehalococcoidia; order Lucifugimonadales; family UBA1123; genus VXRN01. Next base: position 42,320 of record CBDANP010000002.1, on the reverse strand, counting down.
GAAGTGCGAATAGTGTCTGCGGAAGTAGTCATAGATGGCCTTGTCCTGGTTCAGAGACAGATACTCTCCTACTATCTCCATGGTGAGCGTCTCGCTGTCTGAGAGTGCGGGCACAGGCCCTCTCTGTCTGAGGCGTATTGTTCCAAAAAGCTGTTTCATAGTGTCGTCAATAATGCAGAAAACGGTTATTATGAAGTCGTCCAGGTCCATGGCGTCATCCTCGGAGTTTGATGCAACCCTATTAGAGACGCTATGACTTGGACTTTCAACTGTTTCTATCCTTTATCCAAAAACTTGCACACGGGGTAATCTACAATGCTGAGATGTTCATGGGGCGGACGCCATGAGTGGTAGAATTGGGACAGCCCGCCACAGGAGATGACAAGCATGGGTTGCGCAGAAGAACAGGGTCAAACTGAAAGTCGAAAAACTCACCCAGGAAGATGTCGAGAAGGAGTTGGCGGGGTTCGAGTCCAAATACGGAATGACATCCGGCGAGTTCATCCGAAGGTACAACAGATGTGAGTTCGAGGAAGAGAACCTGGAACTTCTCGATTGGGCTGGCTACTACTACATCGCAGGCCGCATGGATATGCTGGACAAGCCCCAGATTCGTTGCGGTAGCGCACATACGCGCCAATATGCGGACAGCGGGAATGAGTAGGGAAAGATATTTCCGGTTACTCGATGATGCCTGATTATTATGCAGATACAAGAACAGACAACCGAACATGGCGACGCGATTGACCTGATGATCAATATGGGGCCGCAGCATCCCTCGACGCACGGGGTGTTTCGGCTCGTGATATGGGTGGATGGGGAGAAGATAGCCCGGTCGGAGTCCCACATCGGCTACCTGCATCGCGGCTCTGAGAAGTTGTGCGAGGGTGAGCAGTACGCCCAGATTATCACCCTGTTCGACAGGCTCGACTACGTAGCGAACCTGAACGGCGAGCTTGCCATATGTATGGCAGTCGAAAAACTGATGGACATCGAAGCGCCGGAGCGGGCGGAGTACATCCGCGTCATCCTGTGCGAATTGAACCGGATCGCCAGTCACATGATGTTCTACGGCGTGTATGGGCTGGACGCGGGCGCGATGACGCCGGTACTGTACGGCTTCCGCGAGCGCGAGCGAATTCAGGCGATGTTCGAGTCGGTTACGGGCGCTCGCATGATGCACAACTATATTCGCATCGGCGGCGTCAACGAGGATATTCCCGACGATTTCGCTCCGCGAATGAACACGCTGATTGATCAGTTGGAGCGCGGCATTGAGGAGTGCGACGAACTCCTGAGCCAGAACGAGATGTTCCTGGCCAGGACTAAGGGCATAGGTGTTATCTCGGCGAAAGAGGCGATTGACCTCGGCGTCACCGGCCCTCCGCTCCGAGCCTGCGGCGTCCCCGAGGATGTTCGTGTTTCAGAGCCTTATTCGATATACGACAGGTTCGACTTCGGGATACCAGTTGGAACCCAGGGCGACTGCTGGGACCGCTACTATATCAGGGTTGAGGAGATGCGCCAGTCGCTCAGCATCATCAAACAGGCGATGAGAGATATGCCCGGAGGTGAAATAACGGCGAACGTTCGGCGTATTGCCAGACCTCCCAGGGGCGAGGTGTACATTCGCACCGAATCCCCACGTGGCGACTTTGGCGTGTTCCTCGTCAGCGACGGGAGCGATAAGCCGTACAGGGTGAAGGTGCGCGCGCCGTCGTTCTGCAACTTGCAGGCGCTCCAGGCAATGCTGACGGACGCATACATCGCGGACGCGGTGATTATTCTCGGCTCCATAGACATCGTTCTGGGTGAGGTGGACAGGTGAGCTTGCCCCAGGCGATATACTACGCGCTTGGCGGCGTTGCGCTGCTAACCTTTCTGGCGCTGATCGTGCTTGTTCTGACCTGGGCGGAGCGGAAGGCGCTTGCCAGAATTCAGATGCGGATGGGCCCTATGCGCGTCGGATTTCATGGGACGCTTCAGCCCATCGCGGACGGCATCAAGCTGTTCACCAAAGAGGATATTCTGCCGTCCTGGGCAGACAGGCGCGTCTATTGGATGGCGCCCGTGGCGGTCTTCATCCCATCGTTTATGCTGTGGGTGACTCTTCCGGTGGCCCGCGACCTGGTACTGCGGAATCTCGACCTGGGGCTTTTCTACATAACCGCCATATCCGTGCTGTCGGTGATGGGGCTGATAATGGCGGGCTGGGGGTCGGCGAACAAGTACGCGATTCTGGGCGGCCTGCGCGCCGCGGGCCAGCTTGTGAGCTATGAGATACCTTTTATCATGGCAATACTGGGCGTGGCGATGCTGGCGCAGTCTCTCGACCTCACCGTCGTCGTGGACGGACAGGCAAATTACGGATACGCGCTTGTCCAGCCGCTGGGACTCTTCCTGTTCCTGACGGCGGGACTGGCGGAACTCGGACGCACTCCGTTCGACATACACCACGCCGAATCGGAGGTGGTGGGCGGGCCGTTCGTCGAGTATAGCGGCGCGCACTGGGCAGCGTTCTTTCTGGCGGAGTATCTGAACACGTTCACAGTGGCCGCGCTGACCGCGCTGCTGTTCCTGGGCGGGTGGCGATGGCCCGCGATGCCGCTGGACGGAGTGGCGCATTCCACGCTGTCCGTTTTATGGTTCATGGTCAAGGTCGCGCTTGTCATATGGGTCATATTCTGGATACGCGGGACTTATCCGAGGCTTCGGATAGACCAGTTGATGTCCTTCGGCTGGAAGATGCTCGTTCCGCTGTCGTTCCTGAACATAGTCGCAACCGGCGTTGTCCTGTTCTACGGCTGGCCGCTGTGGGTGCTGACTGCCCTCTCTCTGGTATTATTGGGGGGAACGGTCTATATCATCTTCCGAGGGCCGCGCGCAAAGACTGAGCGCAACACGGTCACCGTGTACTCGGCCAGCAGTCTCCGGAAATAGATTAAGGAGAACAATGTGGTGGCTACTGAAGATAGACTCGGCAGACTTGAAGACAAAGTGGACAGTCTGGAAACCAAAGTGGACGGCCTATATGGCCTATATGATCGCGTAGGACGTGTCGAAGGCATCCAGGACCAGATGAGCAAGCGGATGGATGATATGTACAAGCTGCTCATAACATTGATAGCAATTGGCGGCGGCGGATTGATAACGGCAGTGGTTAGCCTTGTATTGCAGTTGGTCAAGCAATGATAGGATTCCTGGAAGGGCTGAAGGTAACGCTGAAAACGGCGTTCCGAAAGCCGGTTACAGATCAATATCCTGACCCGCAGAAGCGGCGTCAGGTGGCCCCGCGCTATATGGGGTTTCCCGCGCTGCTGTGGGACGGGGACGTTCCAGAGCCGTATTGTACGGGCTGTATGGTCTGTGTGCGCGAGTGTCCAACGCAGTGTATGAGCGCGCAGATGACCGACAATCCGAAATACTCCGAAGAAACAAGTCGCCGGCGCAAGATTATCGAGAGTTTCGAGATAAATCTTGGCCGGTGTATCCTGTGCCGCATATGCGTTGACGTGTGCAACTTCGACGCGATAGAGATGAGCCACGAACACGAACTGAGCAAGTACGAGCGCAACGGCAACCGGGTTGACCTGGATATGCTTCTGGATATGGGTAAGCGGTTCCAGTCCGAAACCGGCTGGCGTCCAACCAATCCCGCCAAGAACAGCGGTGCGCCCGTCGAGAAACCGGAGCAACCCGGGACACCTGCCAAACGGACTCCGCGCCCGACAACCCCGACAACGTAAATTACGGATCGAACGGCTGATGATTTCCCCATCCCTCGTTTTCTTCTACGCCGCCGCCGCGCTGGTCGTTGCGGGCGCGCTGGGCGTGGTATTCACGCGAAACATAGTCTATGCGGCGTTCGCGCTTCTGGCCTCGCTGCTGGGAGTGGCGGGAGTGTTCCTGCTGATGTATGCGGAGTTCCTGGCGCTGGTTCAGGTATTGATCTATGGCGGCGCGGTCGTGATAGTGGTGCTGTTCTCGCTTATGCTGACGAGAATTCAGGATTTCGAGAATCTCACCGACCATCGCCAATGGCCGCTGGCCGCCGTTATCTCGCTCGGGATATTCGCCCTGCTGACCGCGACAGTCGTCACGACGGGCGTTCGCACAGTCGAGCGAAAGAGTGTGGAGTTCGCGGTTCTGGGTGAAAGCCTCTTTACCGATTGGGCGATTCCGTTCGAGGTCGCCTCGCTTGTGCTTCTGGTCGCGCTGATAGGTTCGATAGTCCTGGTGCGAACTGTCGGAGGCCGTGATTGATAGAACTGGCGCATCTTCAGATACTGGCCGCCGCGCTCTTTTCCATAGGCCTGTACGGCGTGCTGGCGCGACGCAGCGCGGTGCTGATTCTCATGTCCATAGAGCTGATGCTAAACGCGGTCAACATCAACCTGATAGGCTTCGCCGCGTTCGTTGACTTCGGGGAGGCGCAGAGGGCGTTGGGCCAGGTTCTCATCATATTCGTGATAACGATAGCCGCCGCCGAACTCGCGCTGGCAATAGCCATCATACTCAGGCTGTATCGCAACCGAAGCTCGGTAAACGTTGACCGGATTGATAGTCTGAAGTGGTAGCCTGCCCGTATCCTCAGAAGCCGGGAAGTACGCCTGGCAGTGACTGCGTTGTACACTCGAACTGTAGGCCGACCCGACAATGATTCCAATGACCGAACAGATAGGCGCGAACTGGGCATGGGTGATACCCGCGCTCAGCGCGGGCGCGTTCTTCATTGTCTTGCCGTTCAGGAGATACCTGCCATTGCGGGGCGCGTTCGTATCCATCCTGGCTATTCTGCTGGGATTCGCGCTGTTCTGGTTCGCCCTGGTTGGCCTGTTGAGCAGTGGGGCGACCGCTTACGGCATAAGCTGGCTCAGCATCGGCAATACGACTATCAACTGGGGGGTAGCGGTTGACGAGATTTCGGTAACGATGCTCGGACTTGTCACGTTCGTCGCCCTGCTAGTGCAGGTCTATTCGCTCGGATACATGAAACACGACGGGCATTACGACCCCGGTCTGGGCCGATACTACGCCTTTCACTCGCTCTTTGTAGCCGCGATGTTGGCTCTCGTTTTAGCGGACAACCTGCTGTTTTTGTATATAGCATGGGAACTGGTCGGACTCGGATCGTACCTGCTGATAGGATTCTGGTACGAGCGGCGCCCGGCCGCGGAGGCGGCGAAGAAGGCGTTCGTAACGACGCGGATAGGCGACGTCGGCCTGCTCATCGGAATTATCCTGTTGTTCAGGGCGACCGGCACATTCGACATATCCACCATCATCCACGTAGCCGATAATGGCGGCGTCTCGGACGCGACGCTGATTGTATCCACGCTGCTGATATTCCTGGGCGCGATGGGAAAGTCGGCGCAGTTCCCGTTCCACGTATGGCTGCCTGACGCGATGGAAGGCCCGACTCCCGTGAGCGCGCTCATACACGCCGCGACTATGGTCGCCGCCGGCGTGTACCTGGTCGCGCGGCTTATGCCGCTGTTCGAGCTTGCCCCTGCGGTTCTCATAGCGGTCGCTTCCGTCGGGCTGTTCACCTTCATATTCGCTGGAACCATCGCTCTGGTGGTCACCGACATAAAGCGCGTACTCGCCTACTCGACAATCAGCCATCTGGGGCTGATGATGCTCTCGCTGGGCGCGGGCGGAGTCGGAGCGGCGCTGTTTCACCTCACCGCGCACGGCGTATCGAAGGCCATGTTGTTCCTCGGCGCGGGCAGCGTCATGCACGCAATGGATGAGGAGACGGACATTCGCAGGATGGGCGGTCTGCTGAGCCGTATGCCCGTCACCGGATGGACGTTCGTCATAGGCTCTGCCTCTCTGGCCGGGGTAGTTCCGCTTGCGGGGTTCTTCAGCAAGGACGAGGTTCTGCTGCACGTTCTGGAACATCTTCCCCCCGTCTATATCATCCTGGCGCTGGCGGGCGTCGCTCTGAGCGCGCTCTACATGGCGCGTGTCGCATTCGCCGCATTCCTGGGGCAACCCAAGTCTGACCACTCCGGCGTGCACGAGTCACCCGTCTCGATGAGCGTTCCGCTACTGCTGCTTGCGCCGTTCGCCGTAGGAGTCGGGCTGCTGGCCTTCGGTCTATGGGAAGGCTACCACGGGTTCGCCGCCTTCATAGAAGGGCATGGCGACTTCCGCATCGTCCCTTGGCTAACCCTTGCATCCGTGATACTGGCCGGAGCGGGAATAGTTGTCGGCTGGATGGCGTATGTCAGTGGAAGCCTGTCGGCGCGGGAAATAGCCGAACGCTTCGCGCTCGTTCACACTATTCTGGTCAACAAATACTACATGGACGAGATGTACCAGTGGGTCATTGACAAGGTGGCCCTCGCGCTTGCGCGCTTTGTGGCCGTTTTCGACAGGGCCGTCGTCAACGACGTGGGCGTGGACGGGCCCGCCGATATGGTCAAAAGCTCAGGCCTGCGTATGAGATTCGTACAGACGGGGAGAATCTACAACTACGGAATGGCGATGGCCGCCGGCGTCGTCCTACTGGCCCTGATCTGGTGGATTGTGCTGTAAGGAGTGTTCATCCGGGTGGCTACTGAACAAGAAAATATAAAGCAAGCGCAAAAAGCCTGGGCGAAGCCGAATGGAATCTCATTCGACCCAAAGGGCTATGTGTACGAAGTTAATGCCAACTTTTGGAAAAGACGTCTATCAGTTCGCGCAAGGAACGCATTTGGAAGAGGGGCTGGTTCGGAACTAATAGGAAAGATGAGGGCGTTACACTCATCCTCGGCGCTGGCTGCGAACTTCTTCGACTATTGGACCCACAGGGACAAGACTATCTTGTTGTGGGCACTGGGTATAGACGCCGATAGCGCAAAGTCTCTGTGCTTTGAGGCGCGGTTCCCCACAGGGCTTGCGGGTACTCCACCGCATCTGGATGTTGCCATAACCTTGGATTCCGACTGTGTCATTGCGGTCGAATGCAAATTCACCGAGCCGTTAGGACGCTCGACTAAGGGCAAGGGCGAGTTTGCCGAAAGCTATTTCCCTTGTTCCGGCGGTCTGTGGACGCGAGCGGGATTACCGCAATGTCAAACGCTTGCTGAAGAACTACACGAAAAGCGCCTTCGATTCGAGTATTTGGATCCTGGGCAACTTCTCAAGCACGCGCTTGGATTGGCCAAACAGCTTGGCAATAAATTCAGCCTCTACTATCTGTACTACGATTGCCCAGGCGACAGAGCGGAGAAACACAGGGAGGAAATAGCTCGCTTCTCCGACCGCGTTGAGAATGAGATACGATTCAAGGCGCTCACGTATCAGGATGTTTACATGAGTATCCGAGCGTCTGAACAAGCTGAACCTGAATACGTGAACTACCTGGGAGCTAGGTACTTTCCAACGCTCTAGCGAAGCGTCGGAGATATATTAAACGATAATGGAAATTCTCGACTCATACGCGCTTCTGCTTATCATCGCCCTGCCTATGGCGGGCGCCGGTCTGCTCATTCCGATACCCGCCTCCAGTGTATTGGCCGTGCGCCGGACCGCGTTAGTGGTCGCGCTGGTCACGATGCTGCTGTCGCTGTACGTCTTCCTGTCATACGACCACGCGGCGGGTGGAATGCAGTTCGAGCGAACATGGAACTGGCTGAAGATGCCCGGCCCCTGGCCGCTGGGCGACAGCGCTATCACATTTCACCTGGGACTCGACGGAATTTCTGCGCTCATGGTTCTGCTGACGGGGATAGTGTTGTTCACGGGCGTTCTGGTGTCCTGGAACATAGAGGACCGCGCCAAAGAGTTTTTTGTCTTATATCTGCTGCTGCTTGCGGGCGTGTTCGGCGTGTTCGTAACGCTGGATATGTTCTTCTTCTTTTTCTTCTACGAACTGGCCGTGATGCCGATGTACCTGCTCATCGGAGTGTGGGGGAGCAGTTCGCGGTTCCCGACCTTCATTCGCACGAAAGAGTACGGCGCGATGAAGCTGATGCTTTACCTCGTTGCGGGCAGCGTGCTTATCTGGATTGCGATACTCGCCATATTCGTCGAGGCGGGCCTCGGCACATTCGACCTGGTAGCTCTCCAGGAGGCCGCGCTGTCGGAGGGCTTCCAGCGCGTGTTCTTCCCGTTCATGATGGTCGGGTTCGGGGTTCTGGCCGGACTCTGGCCGTTTCACACATGGTCACCGGACGGCCACGTGGCCGCGCCAACCGCCGTGAGCATGGTTCACGCCGGAGTGCTCATGAAACTGGGCGCGTTCGGCATTATCCGCATAGGCATGACGCTGATGCCGGAAGGCGCGACGTTCTGGATGCCCGCGCTGATAGGATTGGGGACGGTCAACGTCATCTACGGCGCGTGGTCCGCGATGGGGCAGACCGACCTGAAGTACGTCATCGGATATTCGAGCGTCAGCCACATGGGTTATGTCCTGATGGGGATAGCGACGCTTCACCCCCTTGGACTGAACGGCGCTGTGTTGCAGATGTTCAGCCACGGCGTAATGACAGCGCTTTTCTTCGCGGCAGTCGGGGTGATATACGAGCGAACCCACACGCGCGACATCCAGACGCTGAACGGGCTTGCCAAGCGAATGGGCTTCACGGCGACGCTGTTCGCCATTGCCGGAATGGCCTCGCTTGGCCTGCCGGGACTCAGTGGATTCGTCGCCGAGCTGCTGGTATTCCTCGGCCTTTTCCAGACATATCCCATTCTTGGAATACTGGGCATTATCGGCGCGGCCATCACCGCGGTTTACATACTCCGGCTCATGTCCAGAGTGTTTTTCGGGCCTCTGGGCGAGCAGTGGACTGACCAGACGGACGCCAGTCCGCGGGAGAGGTTCTCTATGCTGGTTCTGGCGGGGTTCATACTGCTGGTCGGGCTGTTCCCATTCCCGTTCATACGGGTCATAGAGGGCGGCGTATTCGACATACTCGCGCGATTCGGGGAGATGGGATGAACAATAACTTCCTGCTCCTGACCCCCGAATTCATGGTAACCGGACTCGCGTTCGTGATATTGACGCTGGACTTCTTCATTCGTGAGGAACGCAAACATTTGCTCGGATACGCAACGGCCGTGGGACTGTCCCTGATTCTCGCTGTAACGCTCATCTACCAGTGGAACGTCAAAGACAGCCTGTACGACGGCCTCGTGGTCGTTGACGGCTTCTCGCTCCTGTTCAAGTCGGTATTCCTGGTTATGGGTATAGTGGTCGTCCTGTCTTCGGTCGAGTACGTTCGCCGCAACCTGAGCTATGCGGGCGAATACTACGCCATACTGGTGTTTACGATTGTCGGAATGATGCTGATGGCCGCGTCCGGCGAACTGCTAACCGCCTACATATCCCTCGAACTGCTTAGCTTCGGCCTGTACGTCCTGGTGTCTTTCGACCGCTACAACCCTAAGTCCAACGAGGGTGGGACCAAATACATACTGCTGGGGGCGGTGTCTTCAGCGCTGCTTCTGTACGGCATAAGCCAGATTTTCGGGCTGCTCGGAACCACTCGTTTCGACGGAATATCGGAGGCGCTGGCCGCGGCGGACAGCCTCAGTCCGGGAGTCGTGGTCGGGCTTGTGCTGATAATCGCGGGGCTGGGGTTCAAGGTGGCGGCCGTCCCGTTCCACATGTGGGCGCCGGACGCCTACGAAGCCGCGCCGATACCAATAACCGGCTACCTTGCCGTGGCCTCCAAGGCCGCCGCTTTCGCGTTGATACTCAGGCTGTTCACCCAGGCCTTTATGCCGGTCGCGGACGAGTGGCAGATGATACTCGTGATAATGGCCGCGCTCACGATGACGCTCGGCAATTTGGTCGCGCTGGCGCAGACAAATCTCAAGCGGCTTCTCGCATACTCCAGCGTCGGTCACGTGGGATACCTGCTGATGGGGGTCGCCGCGCTCGCGTCGGTCGGGCCGGACGGTGGAATAGGGACTCAGGTCTCGCGCCTGGCCTCGAATGGGCTGATGCTTCACATCATCGCCTACGGCGTTACGAACCTGGCCGCCTTCCTGGCGATAGCGGCGTTCTACAACGCCACCGGAAGAGACGACATAGCGGGCCTGGCCGGAGCCGCGCGCAGGTCGCCGTATCTGGCGATGGTTATGTCGGCGTCCGTGCTGTCGCTGGCCGGCCTGCCGATATTCGCCGGATTCGTGAGCAAGTTCTACCTGTTCAACGCGGCGGCGGCACAGGGTCTGCTGTGGCTGGCCGGGCTTGCGATATTCACCAGCCTCATATCGCTGTACTACTACCTTCAGATTCTGAGACAGATGTATATAGAAGCGCCCGTTGACGGAAGCAGGATTCGTCTGCCCCGCCTGACTGTCGGACTCCTGGGGGTCCTGCTGCTGGGCATGGTGGTGCTGGGCGTATATCCCGCACTAATCATGGACGCTGTTCAGTACGCCAGCGACGCGCTGGCAAATTCATACGGGTTCAAGGTTATCGCCCAGATTTCGCCTAACTGAGAGACAGGGCCGGATGCTACAATTATTGACGCAAATTCGACTTGAAACATGAGGAGTATTGATGCCGGAAGAACAAGAATTTTCTAGCGGAATGGTTGTAATCGCCCACGCCGACGACGCCGAATACGGCTGCTCCGGCACGGTGGCCAAGCTGTGCGCGGACGGGTGGGATATGACGTATGTGCTGTGCACCGACGGCAGCAAGGGAAGTTCGGATCGTGAAATATCAGAGAAAGAGTTGTCCGAGATACGGAGAGTGGAGCAGATAGATGCGGGCAAGGTACTTGGCCTGAAGGACGTGGCCTTTCTCAACTACCCGGACAGCTATCTTCAGCCAACATTGGACATAAGGCGGGACATCGCCCGCGAGATTCGCAGACACAAGCCGGATGTGGTCGTCTGCCAGTATCCGATGCGGGTTCTGGACGGCGGCTGGGGTGTGGGACACCCCGACCACATGGCGGCGGGAGAGGCCGCGCTGGCGGCGGTATTCCCCACGGCGCGCGACCACATGACCTTCCCGGAACTGCTGGAGGAGGGATTCGAGCCGCATAATGTCGCCGAAGTCTGGATAATGGGACATCCCGAACCCGACATCTTCGTTGACGTGACCGACCACATGGAGACCGCGGTCAAGGCTCTGGCCGAACACACGACGCAGACCGGCGGGCGGCCCTACGAAGAACTGCTGCCCAGGATGAAGGAGTGGCGCAGAGGCCGCTCCGTCGGAAAGGGAATGCTCTACTCCGAGTCGTTCAAGAGGATAAGTTTCCGCCGCTAACAGCGCATGACCGCAAGGGGTTCACTATCCATTTTTGAGTCCAGTTACTTGGTTTCGGCGGCGCTTCTCTGCCTGTTTCGCAGACCCGCGAGCACCTCGTTCAGGCTGCCGGAGCGGAAGCCTTCCAGGTCCAGGGTGACGTATGAGTAGCCTATCGAGCGGAAGTATGAGGTCACCTTCTCGCGGGTGGTCTCTTCGGTCAGCGTGAGGAGGTCGGCGGGTTCGACCTCGATGCGAGCTACGGTGTCGTGATGGCGGACGCGGAGCTGGCGGATGCCAATTTCGTCGTGCAGGTACTCTTCCGCCTGGGCTATTCGCGTCAGCGCCTCGACGGTTACGGGCGTGCCGTATGGGATGCGGGAGGACAGGCAGGCCTGGGCGGGCTTGTCCCAGGTGGGCAGGTCCATCTCTCGGGACAGCGCGCGGATTTCGGCCTTCGACAGGTCGGCTTCGACCATCGGGCTGCGGACTCCGTACTGTTTGGCGGCGTTGAGTCCGGGACGAAAGTCGCCGAGGTCGTCCGTATTTGTGCCGTTGGCGATGTGTTCGTAGCCCTCGTCACTGGCATACCCGGCGAGGTAGGTGTAAAGCTCGTCCTTGCAGAAGAAGCAGCGGTTCGGGTTGTTCTCGGCGTAGTCGTCGCGCTCCACTTCGTGGGTCTCTATGACGCGGTGATTGAGTCCGATGAGCCCGGCGAGTTCGACCGCCTCCCGAAGTTCGGAGGGCGCGAGGCTCGGCGACTTGGCAGTAACCGCCAGCGCCTTTGCCCCCAGCGTTTCGTGCGCGGCGGCAGCCAGAAACGCGCTGTCCACCCCACCGGAGTACGCCACGATAACCCCGTCCATCTTGCGCAGGATGGAGCGGAGATTCTCCATCTTCCGTCCGGCGGTCTGCCTGTCAATTACCTGGATCTCGGTCTGGGTTGTCATTGCGCTGTCTCCGTGGGAATTATACGGCATTTCAGCCTGTTTACATATATCCAAGAGGGTTACAAGCTGTCGTTGCGCGTTACGAAAAACTGTCTTTGCCTGTGATTGGGTTGTCCAACCGACATTTCTGAAAGAGGAGGCATTGGAGTATCTTCCAGCAGGGCAATCAACTCTTTCACGTTGCCTATACTTCCTTCCAACTCATCTTCGCTCATCCAGGCTTCATAATAATTGGCGTGTACGCTCTCGCATATCGAGAACAACTCTCTAATCCTGTCAACCCCGGTCTCTTTCACCAGAAGATTGGCGACCTGCCTCAGGTCATAATGGCTGAAATGCGGCAAACCCCTGCTGGCAGCGTGTGCCTTCAGAAAGTGAGCGACCACACCCCACGCTTTCTCGGACGCCTGAAGAAAGTCTCCCTCATTGAACTGGTCGTCTGCGTGCAGCATCAGCCTGCGACCAATTTTCATATGATTTTCAGTCTGGGTAGCCATTACCGCTGTCTCCGTAGAGGATGGCTGGGTGTGAGTCTATTATACATTACATTCTGCGAACTAAGGAGCCACACCGATAAGTACCAGAGGGACAGCTGGGATACCTCGCCCCTGGCGTATGATGTTGAGCAAGTCGCGCTCATAGTACGGCACGCCCGAAGACATATCTTTTTCAAGTTCCTTCATCGGCAGAATTTCGATTCCTACGTCAATAACATCGGATACGAAGAATGCCATATGTTTTACAAACAAGTCATGCGCTACAAAGGCATATTTTCCAAACTGGACCTCAACCGCCACTCTATCCTTGACAAAATCGGTTTGGTTGTAGGAGTAGATCGGCTGGTGTCCCGTTTCTTCAATGACTGCTTTTTGTCGGTCTGGCGTTAAATTAGCGATAGCCCGAACTATCCTATGATCATCGGTCACCCAGAATCCTTGCCTGCGCTGGTCCCAGCCTCGCTTTTTGAATCCAACCTCCATAGCTTTGTTCATGTCTGTTGGCGAGTAGAGTAACTTTCCGGCCATAGTTTTTTCGCGGGAGACTTTGGTACGGCACACCTCGGCGTCAACGGAGTCAATGACTTCCAGTATCTCATTCCATAACTCTTTGTGGTGAACGAGTAGGAACTCCTCTCCGTTTAGGTGTGAATAACGGGCAGCCACTCGCATCAATGTCCCCCGTTGGGTTTTGTCGGGTCGTAAACGGGTTTTCCCATCGGGCGGGTTTTGAGAGTGCCGTCTTCCAGCGCCCGGACCCTGTCCCACGCAATATCAACGTACTCTTCAACTATATCGCATCCGTACCCGTTGCGTCCGTGCATAAGCGCGGCGATTACCGACGACCCGACCCCCATGTACGGATCCAGAACCGAGTCGCCCGGATCGGTCATCGAGAGTACAAGCCGTTCCACAAGCTCGACCGGAAACTGGCAGGGATGGACGGTCTTTTCGACGTGGTTGCTCTTTACATTGGGGAACATCCACACGTCGCTCGGATTCTTGCCTTTGGGATTGCCGGACAGCTTGCCTATGTTAGGTCCCTTGAAGTGGCGCTTGTTCGGATATTTGGACGGAACCCTGATTGGGTCCAGATTGAACGTGTAGTCGTCGGTCTTGGTGAACCAGTTGATTGTCTCGTAACGCCCCGACAGCCGCTTGGACGAATGCAGGCCGTGGCCAAAGTGCCAGACGATCCGGTTTCGCATCTTCAGGCCGTGCCGCTTGAACAGCGGGTAGAGCATGACATCTAACGGAACGACTTCGCCACGCTCTACGTAGTTGCCGACCTGCCAGCACAGCGACCCGGTTGGGTGAAGCACTCGCACGCACTCGGCTATGACCTGTTCCTGGTTCTGAAGGTAGTTCTCCATTGGAGAGCGTTTTTCGTATGACTTGCCGAGGTTGTATGGGGGCGAGGTCACTATCAGCTTCATCGAGTCATCAGGGAGGTCGCGCATAAACTCGATGTTGTCCTGGCAAGCCATGATAGTTCGCCCACTCGTGTCCGCGACTTGAACTACGGACTTTCTGTCGCGGTTGGCGAGCCACTTGTTACCGGACATTTCCTCTATCCCAAAGCCAGAGCCGAGGAAAGGTTGTCGGTATTCTTCTGTATTAGTCTGGACTTTCATATTTCCGTTGTTTCCAGTATGTCTAATGCCGACGGAAGAACTGCTAGTCAAACGCTTCCAGTTTGTCTAGCAGTCTCTTAACACTGTCTATATTGCCTTCTATGGTCTCGGGATCCATCCAGCGCTCATAAAAGTTCGTGTGCAAGCTATTCGCCAAGCTGAAGAGTTCTCTGATTTCCGGCTGTCCGGTTTCTTCGGATATTAGACGCGCGCACCTGAACAGTTCTCTGTGACCGTCGTGTTTCCATCCGCGTCTTTCAGCGACGGCCTTGACCGCGTGAGCAGCCGCGCCCCATGCCTTTTCGGACGCCTGAAGATAGTCACCTTGAGAGAACTCGGCGGTGGCCTGGTTGATGAAACGACGACTTACGTCGGCATGACGCTCCAGCATGGTCATAATTCTAAACCCTACTCCTCCATCATGGCCTGGATAATCGCCTGCATCTCGCCGATATAATGCTGGTAGCTGCGGTTCTGGTAGCGGAGTACGCTCTGTGACTCGGCGGTATCGTACCAGTCCATCCAGCCCGGGCTGTCGCGGTAGGTCGCCATCTCGACCGGCGCGCCCATCACGTCGAAGAAATCCTTCACGTAGTCGCGCCCGAACAGCTGCCATGTCGGGCCGCCGCCTATGTTGAATACCCTGTCGCCCGCGTCCGGCGTGGACGCGGACGCGAACAGCGCGTCCGCCACGTCGTCGCGGTGAACCATTTCGACCCGCTGGTCTTCCATGAATGGCCAGGGGTCCGGGGGTTCGAGGAACGCCGGCACGGCTATGCCCGCTATCCGAAGGACAATCGTGTTCTTCAGCGAGGATTCCCTGATTAGCTTCTCGCCCTCTATCTTGCTGTCGGCGTAAATGTCTATCGCGCTCTGCGAGTGTGAGGTTCGGATGGGTGGCTCTTCGACGCTGGTATCGCCGTAGGTGCTGATGGACGACGTGAACACGAGCCGGGCGTCGGGGTTGACCTGTTCCATGGCGGTGATGATGTTCTGCGTGCCGCCGACGTTCACCCTGAAGGTGATGTCCCTGCTGCGCTCGCTGTTGGGCGGGAGCAGCGCGGCCAGGTGCAGAACGGCGTCCGCGCCCTCGACCGCGTTCCGCACGCCATCCGCGTCGGTAATGTCGCCGCGCGCTATCTCGATGCCGTCCCTGTCTTCCAGTCCGGAGAAGTCCATCATGGGCAGGTCGAATATGCGAATCGCGCTTCCCGCCTCCGAGAACATCTCCACAAGCTGACGGCCAACGCTGCCCGCGCCTCCTGTGATGAGTACGGGACCGCTCATGTGAGTGTCGTTCCCTTCATTCCGGCCTTCTCGATAACCTGCTGAGCGCTGGCGATCAGCTTGGTCAGCGCGGGGACGAAGTCGTCCCAGTTGCCCTGGTCCTTGAGACTGAGCAGCGCGTCGGCATCGCGCATGGCCGTGCGGGTGGGGGGTATCGAGGGCATTGTCTTGAAGAAGAACGTGCCGCTTATCTCATCGAACTTTTCGACTATCTCGACCATCGAGGTCTCCCACGCGGCGTCCCGCGATCCGAGTCCGTCCGCTATTCGCTCGCAGGTCGCTATGCTCTGGTCGAGCATTTCCTGTCCTGACTGTGGCATTCGCAAAACTCCTTGAGTGTATTTGTAGATATATTTTGACGCCGATTTACGCTTGCGTCAATCCTGGCGCGGCGCGTCCTATCTCGGGGTCATCGCTTCCATATCTGCGGATGACGCCAATCAGCGCGTACACCAGCGGCGTGTCCAGCGCTGCCAGACAGACTTTGACGAGATACTGGCCGACGAGCATAGTCACCAACACGCTGCCCGGCACCGTTCCGGCGAACGCGATTGTAATGAACAGCGCGGTATCTATGGCCTGGGACATCATCGTGGAGGCGTTGTTCCTGAACCACAGGTGGCGTCCGCCGGTAACCTGTTTCCAGAAGTGGAAGGCGAACACGTCGAAGTTCTGGCTTGCCAGGTAGGCCACCATGGATGCCAGCACAATGCGAGGCACGCTTCCGAGTATGAAATCATAGTGCTTCTGGCCGCCGTCCGCGACCCAGAAGCCCGCGCCCGGCAGGATTTTTCCGAAATAGATCATTGCCAGCATGAGGATGCTGCACCCGAAGCCTATCCAGACGATGCGGGTAGTGGCCTTGCGCCCGAACAACTCGGCGATGGTGTCGGTGAGCAGGAAGGTTATAGGATATGTGAACGCGCCTACCGGCAACACCCAGACGTTATCTATCAGCCAGTCGTCGGGTATTATCGGAACGCTGAATGAGAACAGCTTTATGGCGATGACGTTGGCGACGACCAGCGTGGTGATGAAAGCCATGGCCAAGGCTGTGAGAATCAACTTGGGACCTCCTGGGAAAACAGTATGGGGGCGCTTATGGTCGCGCCCGCATATATTAACCTAAGCGGACTATCCAAGTCCCGATAGTCTCCGCTGATGACCAGGGTCTTTTCGTTTTCAGGAGACAAGTTGATCAACGGGATGACCGTCCCCTCTCCCTCAGGGCTGACAGGGGTAGGTAGAACTGACTTTCAGGCTTGAACCTCAATCAACTAGCCCCCTCTCCCTCAGGGCTGACAGGGGTAGGTAAAAGTGTACAGCCAAGTATGAATACCAACGTACAGCCCCTCTCCCTCAGGGCTGACAGGGGTAGGTAAAACTGACTTTCAGGCTTGAACCTCAATCAACTTAGCCCCCTCTCCCTCAGGGAGAGGGCTGGGGTGAGGGTGAATAGGTCCAATGCCTAACCCCTGTCAGTTCCCTCAGGGTGAGGGTGATCCACACTATTTCGTCTATGGGATGTCCGATAATGAATAGACCCTGCGCTGATGACCGACCACTGAACACGTGAACAAGGACTAACCACAGCGGGGGCGTCCCTGGCATAGGAAGCGCCCCCGCGGATTGTGTACGGAGATTTCGGTGAGATTCTAGTCGTCGTCGGCGGGGACGAGTTCTTCGATCTCCTCCAGTATGGAGTAGCCGTTCAGGTCGTCCTCGTAGTGATGCTTGACCTTCTCGATGTCCACCTCGTCGTTGCGGTTGAAGCCCTTGCCGTCGTGGCGATCATACGGGAACGGCTGGAAGCGCTCGAAGTTGGCCATGAAGCGCTGGCGGCTGGGCCTGCGGTCGTATGGGAACCTGTGGCCCTCTTCCGCTTCCGGCTCCACGTCCACCAGTTCGTAGTTGCGGCTGCCGAGTCCTATCTCGTGTCCGGTGTTGATCGAGGTGACCTCGCTCTGGGAGTGGAAGGTCGCGGCCGCGGCCTCGAACTTACGGTCGCCCGGATGGTGCGCTTCCATCAGTTCGGCGGCTGAACCGGGCATACCGGCGGAACGCTTGGCGGCGTCAACGCAGGCCATGTCAATCGCCACCGCGTCGGTCGAGGCGAAGACGCCCAGGTGCGGCACGATTGGAACGTCGGCATGGTTGGCGCAGTCGCAGCGAGGCGAAACGTCTATCGCCATGTTGATGTAGCCGACCTTGCCCTTCAGCGCCTTTTCGACACCGAGGCAGGCGTCCGCTATCGCTATGTCCACCGCGTCGAAGTTCACCGGAGGAATTTCGAGAATGCCCCTGCTTCCCATGACGCCGAAGCAGCCCAGGCAGGTCGCGCACTTCTCGCGCTCCCATTCAAGCTCGTCGTCCTCGTTGATGTTCCACAGGTTGAACGGGCAGCAGTCTTCCAGGATCTCCCAGTCGGGCGTGTTGGCCTTGCCCTTGAACGCCTCGGGATGGAAGGTTGCGGCGGCTCCGAGACCATAGTTCGGGTGTCCCCCCATGTGAACGTTGAGCTTGCCGCGCTTGGACTGCGCGCCGATGCCCAGGTTCTTCAGCGCGCCGCCGATAACGCCCATCGAGTGGCCCTTGAAGTGGGTCAGAGCGATGAGAACGTCGGCCGCGGCGATTGCCTCGGCTACGTATGCCTCTTTCAGCAGATAACCTTCTGGAATATCCACTCTGAAGTCGCCGGTGCCGAGCCAGCCGTCCGCGCACACGAATGGGCAGCCCAGCGTGGCCGAACTGTAGCCGTTGCGCTCGGCGGTCAGCAGAATGTCGAGCTGGCTGGAGCGTGAGCCGTAAGGCGCGTAGGTGGAGGTCGTGGTGTCGCAGACGAACGGCCTGCCGCCCAGTTCCTTGATACGGTCGGCCAGCGCGCGCGCATAGACGGGGCGAAGGTAGGCCGTGTTGTTCCACTCGCCACAGTGTATCTTGATTGCTACAACATCGTTGGGTTTTATCATATCGTCCAGCTTGGCCGCGTTGAAGACGGTAACCATCTTCGCTATCAGGCTGGTCTCCGTGGATTCCGAATGCGCATCCATCCAATAGACTTTGGAGTCGCCCATATTCTCCCTCCCTGAGCTTATTTTGCCCTTGCAATACATAGAGTTAGTCTGTCAGGTGAGATTAACGCAACCACTGTGGCTTGTCAATGTAGTTACGCGGCTCACGCGCGCCTACTTTCGAGCTTCAGTCAGACCGAGGTATCTGAGAGGGGGGGTGATATTCGAGGTGAGCGCTCTTGTGCCGCTTCTCTGGCTCCCAGGGCCTTTGCGAAGTCTGCCTGAGTTTCCCCCTCTACTACACAAATATACCTCCAATGCGCTACAATGTACGCATGATGAACAACTTCTGCGACAGACTATCCATAAATGCTACCTTATTAGTCACGTTCCCCTGCGCGAGAAAAATTTCTCTTAGCTACAAACGCTGGGAAACGCTGGGGAACGCTGGGTGAAAATGGCCCCAGCGTCCCCCAGCGGCTCCTTGTTAATCACCCAGCGTATGCCCAGCGTCTCACTCCGCAACTATAAATCCCGGTATATGCAACCGCGCAGATCTAGCTTTTCTATCATGTTCGCGCTGATTCGACCGCGCCGGCTGATTACTGACTTTGAAAACGCCCTGCTCCGGTTCAGCCTGGAATTGACACCCCGCAACACTCGACCTTAGAATGCACACACTTAATCCTTAGACACATGGCTGGGAGACTTTACCTGATGAGCACAAAAGCCTACGTTTTGATAGAGACATCAGTCGGCAAGTCGGGGGATGTGGCGACAGCATTGGCGGTTCTGCCCGGAGTGGATACCGTTGACCCGGTTACCGGACCCTATGACATCATCGCGGTCGTGACCGCGAACGATCTGAACGCCGTGGGCCAGATAGTTACCCGTGAGGTTCACACCGTACCCGGCATTGTCCGAACGGTAACCTGCATGGTAGTGGGCGGGCTGTAGCTTGCGCGACCTGAGAGCATCCTTCACTTTTATATAAAACAGAGTAGTTGCACGGGGGCGCACGATGGTGCGCCCCCGCGCGATTTGGAATGATACCACTGGGAGTTGGCAATTGGACCTCGGATTGAATGAGACCCAGCAGATGCTAAGGACGAGCGCGCGGGAGTTCCTGGAAGCCGAGTGTCCCACCTCCTACGTCCGCGACATGGAGCGAGACGACCGGGGATACACGCCCCAGCTTTGGGACAAACTCGCGGGGCTTGGGTGGCTGGGACTGGTGTTTCACGAGAAGTACGGCGGCAGCGGACTTGGCTTCGTCGAGCTCGCCATTCTGCTGGAGGAAATGGGCCGCGTTCTACTGCCCGGGCCCTACTTTTCGACCGTTCTCATGGCGGGCATGACCATAGCGGACGCCGGCTCCGAGGAGCAAAAGCGGGAGTACTTGTCCGGCATAGCGAGCGGACGGCTGATTATGACCTTAGCCCTGACGGAGCCAAGTGGACGCTGGGACGCCGGGGGCGTGCAGACGACCGCGCGGCCTTCGGGCGACGGCTATACGCTGGACGGCGTCAAGCTGTACGTGCCAAATGCCAACGTGTCCGACCATGTAATCGTTGCCGCGAGGACAGGACAGGGTGAATCGGACATAAGCCTGTTCGTCGTTCCGTCCAACGCGGACGGCCTTACACGGACGGCGCTTGAGACGATAGCCTCGGACAAACAGTCCGAACTGGTACTGGACAACCTCTATGCGCCAGGTTCGGCGTTGGTAGGCGAAATCAACGGCGGATGGGAGAGTCTCAAGAGGGCGCTGGATTGGGGAGCGGTCGGCAAGTGCGCGGAGATGCTCGGAGGCGCCGAGCAGACGCTGGAAATGACTGTCGCCTATGCCAAACAGCGCATACAGTTCGGAAGGGCTATCGGTTCCTTCCAGGCGATACAGCACCATGCGGCGGATATGGCGGCGGACGTGGAGGGGTGCAGGCACATCACCTACGAGGCCGCGTGGACGCTGTCCCAGGAACTGCCCGCGGCGCGCGAGGTAGCCATAGCAAAGGCATGGGTGTCGGACGCCTTTCAGCGAGTATGCGCGCTGGCGCACCAGTGCCATGGTGCAGTCGGGTTCACGAAAGAACACGACTTGCAGCTATACTCGCGCCGAGCCAAGTCCGCGGAGCTTATGTTCGGCGATGCCGAGTATCACATGGAGGCGGTGGCGTCCGCGATTGGGCTGTGAGCGCGGCCCTTAGCGCCTGAAAAGAATGAGGCGCAGGAAGGTATTACATCATGGTGACCAGAGTAAGGGCGGATATCGAGGTTCGAGGACCGGACGGTAATATCGCTTTGCTGGTAGAGGTAAAGGGGCTGAAAGATCAGGACAACCGCTGGCTGGTCGAATACAGGCGCAATTTGGCTTCCATCATTTTAGTTCCGCCTGCCGCTTATTTCATGATTGTCATGGCCGACCATATGTACCTGTGGCGGAGAGGCGATTCTCCCGACTTGGATTATCCTGACTTCAAAGCTCCGACCATGTCGCTTCTGACCACCGAGGTATTTACCCCATCTCGCATACAGAAATACTCCGACAGTTCACTCATTTTTGTAGTCCGCTTCTGGCTGGATACTCTGGTCATGCCTGAAATGCTTCGGGAAGAGAAATTCCCTGAACTGAAGTGGGTGTTCGAGTCGGGGCTTTATGACCGGATCAAGGGCGGGTCGGTGCATCATATCGAGGATCTCCGGTGAGAGTATATGTCGAAACCAACTTCATACTGGAGATGGCATTTCGACAGTCGGAGAACGAATTCTGCGAAAGAATAATCGAGTTTGCCGAAAATGGGCAAATCACTCTGGCAATACCCTCACTCAGCATCGGAGAGTCCTATGAAACTTTGTATCGGAGGGAAAAAGAGCGTAAAGCGTTTGTGAACGACCTCCATACAAGAGAGTCTCAGCTCAGCTATTCCTAAGAGCGCTATGAATTGGCAAATCATATCCAAACCATGACTGACATTCTTCTGCAATCTATATCTCAAGACTTCGATCGGTTGAACCTGGTCTTGTCAAGGTTGGCTGGCATCGCCGAGTTCATATCACTCAGTCCGCCATCGCTGACTCTGGCGCAGACATATCAGAGAACTATTAGAATGGAACCTCCCGATTCCCTGGTTCTGGCATCAGTCATAGTCCATCTTTCGGAAACAAACCCCGGCACATCCTGTTTTCTCAACAAAAACATCAAAGATTTTGGTGAGCCTAATGTCAAGAACGAACTGAGCAACCGCGCCTGTCGGCTAATTTACAACTTCGAGCATGGCCTTAACTACATCTCCTCGACGCTTGGACTCTGATCTAGGCGCGATACAGAAAACTCTCAATGCCCCCTATGACTACAACATCATTCGTCCTCAAGCGGCTGGCCGACGACTGGAAGTTGCTTGCGGCTATACTCGCTGGCATTACTGTCGCCGCGACCCTGCTCGCCAGCGCGCCCATATACATAAGCACGCTGGAACGCCAAGGCATAGACACCGCCATAGACAGGGCAAACCAGTCGTTTCTGAATATATACGGCGCCGCTCCGCACATTGTCTTATCCAGGGACAGCCTGGACGCTACGGACCAGGCTTTCCAGAACGCGATAGACGATAACGTCCTGAATATATACCGTGGGCGCGAACGCTTTCTGAAGTCGCCCACTTTCCTCGTAGGAACGAATCGAAACCCGTTGCTGGTCAGGGCCTCTGTCAACCCAGACCAGATGCCGCGCGTCTCGCGCGGGTATTTCCAGTACGTCACCAATCTGGCCGACCACGTAACTTTCATCGAGGGGCGCATGGCCTCAGACGAGGTTACCTGGAGCAATGAGAATCCGAGCATGGAGGCCGTCATCGGATACAACGCCAGTCGCATATTCGATCTTCATCTGGGCGACACCATCATATTCACCCCGTCGCTCACTGATCCGACCCGCGCGACCATCGAGATAGTCGGCATACTGGAGCCTTCCGACCCCAGCGAGGAATACTGGCAGCAGAATCCCAACCTGTTCATTGACCCGGTCCCGCTGGAAGAGCTTCCCGACGCGGGTGTGGAGGTTGACCCGGAAGAGCCGCCAATGGCGGTATTCCTGACCCGCGAAGCGCTGATAGAAGGTGTGGGCATAGCATACCCCGGCACTCTTGTGACCTCGAACTGGTTCGTCTTCATTGACAAAGAGAATCTGAAAAAGTGGGACAAAGACGAAACCCGCGCGCGCCTTGCGGGTATGGAATCGGACGTCTCTGTCGCCATGCAGGGGTCGGCGGTCTTCACCGGCATTGACACCATGCTCAACAGATTCGAACGCCGCAGCTTTTTCACCGGCATACCGATGCTTCTGCTGCTGGTGGTTATGACCATCACTGTGCTCTATTACATCCTGATGATGGTGTCATACCTGGTAACGGGCCGCGAGCAGGACGTCGCGCTGCTCAGGAGCCGCGGCGTGGGATCATGGCACCTGGCCCGCATATACGCGCTGGAAGGGCTGGCAATCACGCTTATCGCCGTCGCTATCGCGCCATTTCTCGCGCTCGGCGCGATAGCGGCGACAGGCAAGCTCAGCTACTTCCAGGATATAACACTGGGCAGGTTCCTGCCCGTATCGTTGGAGTGGATGCCTTTCCTGGTCGCTCTGGCCACCGGAGCGCTCTGCCTCGCCATATATGTCATACCGGGCGTGATCGGCGCGAGAACCGGGCTGATAGTCCAGAAAATGCGTTCCGCCAGGCCGCCTTCCGAGCCGTTCTTCCACCGTTACTACATAGACATAGGACTTATGGTAATAGGCGGGCTTATTTTCTGGGAACTTTTCTCACGCGGGCAGATCGTCTCGGGCGGCCTGTTCAACGACGCGCGCGTCAACGAGGCGCTGCTGTTCGCCCCTGTCCTGCTTCTGACCGTCGTGGCTCTGCTCTTCATGCGATTCTTCCCGCTGATAGTGCGCTACATGAGCGGGGAGTCGCCCACCTTCATGCACCTGCTCGCCGCGGCCACCTTTGCAACCATAGCGCTGATGACGGCAGTCCAGGGACTGAGGACCGACGCAGGAATATGGTGGGTGTGGGGTGTGGCGCACCTGGCTGTCGTCGCCGCTCTGTACGCCGGAACATGGCAAATTCGCAGGCGTTACTTCGTCATCATCGGAATGACTCTTCAGGCCGCGATGACCGCTCTCTTTGTGTATAACAACGTGCCTGAGAGAGAAGCGGCTATATACATCCCGACAATAATCCTGTCGCTTCTGGTACCGATGCAGATACTGTTCATAATCCTTCGCCGCCTGGAGCGGGCGTACCCTGTGTGGGCGTCAATGGCGATATGGAGAATGTCGCGGAATCCTTTGCAATATAGCTGGTTGGTGCTGCTGATCGTCATGGTAACGGGACTCGGCGTTCTCGCCACTACCGTCGGCGGCACTCTCGACCGCTCATATAAAGAACGTGTGCTTTACGAGGTGGCGTCCGACATTCGCGTAACCGGCATTCCTACCTACTTTTCTCGCGGCACGGCATCACTCAAGGAGAAATACCTCACCATACCGGGGATAAGTTCCCTGTCTCTCGCCATGAGGGGCGAGGGGTCGGTGGGGGCGACGTACTCAGGCAACAGCTTCGACGTACTGGCCGTCGAGTCGGACGAATTCTCCTACGTGACCTGGTACCGGGACGACTTTTCCGAACGCCCGCTCACCCAGGTCATGAGCCTGCTCAAGACGGGAGCAGGCCTTCCGCCAATCGAGGTGCCCAGGGGGGCGGACAAGATATACGTCTGGGCGCATCCGATGGATGAATACGCCAATGTATTCCTGTGGATGGTGCTGAAAGACAGGTACGGCATTATCGACACTGTCACATTCGGGCCTATGCAAGGTGCGGAGTGGACACTTATGGAGTCCCAAATACCGCGAAACCTGGAATGGCCGCTCAGTCTGGTCAGCGTCCAGATATACGAGCCTGCTTTCGGGCCCGCCGGAACCGCCGGAACCATATTTCTGGACGACATCCAGGTATCGGTCAGGGGAGAGACCGAAAGATATATGCTTGACGATTTCGAGGGTATGAACAAATGGACTCCACTGTCCACCTCGATGATCTCCAAAGACGTCGTAGGAGTGACAAGGGATAAGGTAAAGAACGGTGAAAGGTCCGGCATATTCGTGTTTGGAAAGGATACCGACCAGGGCATTCGCGGATTCTACCGCAGCCCCACGGGAGGGCCGGTGCCGGTAGTCGCAAGCGCCAGTTTCGCTCAACGCACGGGAACGCGGGTCGGCAATTCACTCATCGTCAACGTCCGCGGCAGGCTCATTCCGGTGCAGATAATGGATACAGTGGACTACTTCCCCACATTGTATCCCGAAGGCAACGGCTTTCTTATAGCCGATCTGGAAAACCTGCTCAGGCATCTGAACATTCTAAGCCCGGTCGGAAGAATAAACCCGAACGAACTGCTGCTCACCTACGTGCCGGGAACCGGGGACGAGGTAACCGTCGTAGCCCATTCTCTCGCCCCCAGGTCCGAATTTGTGCATAGCAGGGCAGCGCTGCTGGAGAATATCCGCCTGGACCCGCTGATAACCGCGGGGTGGCGCGCGATGATATTGATGGCGATAGCCGTCATTATATTCGCCGCCGCGCTTGGCTATATAACCTACCTGCTGTCGTTCTCGGGCCAGAGCAGGATGGAAATGGGATTCCTGCAAGCTCTCGGATTCAGGCAGCGGCAGATGACATGGCTGCTGATTGCCGAGCATCTTGTTATAGCCGCCATAGGTCTGGCAATCGGAACGGCGGCCGGATTCTTTATGAGCAATATAATGGTATCGGCCGTGGCCGTTACCGAGGATGGCCGTTCGGTTGTCCCTCCGTATATACTGACGACCGACTGGGCCTTCATGGTCGCCATATACGCGGTTCTGACGTTCATATTCGTCGGCGCGCTCCTGTGGCTGTCACGCTCCGCAACGAAGGTGAACCTGCATGAGATGACACGAATGGAGGTCGAATGACAGGTCTGGTTTCCAGAATTATCACCGCATGGCCACAGGTAGTGCGCCGCACGGCGGCCAACTGGCAGCTAATGTCCACGGTCATCGTGGGCGTGCTTCTCGCTTCGTCCATTATGGCTGGCACCATCATATATTTCGACGCGCTGAGAGAACTCGCCCTCAAGAACGCGCTGGCACAGCTCAGTGTGGACGATACCAACATCGCCCTCAAGTCGGATAGAGGCCCAACCACCTATGCAGAGCGCGACAAGGTTGTCCGCGAGACCGAACGTGAAATTCGGGGCCGCGTCGCCTGGATGCTCAGAGACAGAACGACCGGGGTCAAAACGGCGACGTTCTTCCTGTCCGAAGTGGGCGAGGAGGCGAGCGCGGACACAGAAAGCCCGCGCACGTTCTTCGGACACCTGCCAAGGCTGTTGGATCATGTAACGATAGCGCCCGGCGGGCGGGCGCCGGGCGACACGCCCGCCAACGACCCGGGCGGCGTTCCTACAATGGAGGCGCTGGTGCCTGTGGATGCGGCGCAAGACATGGGAGTGCAGATTGGAGACAGGTTCGCGGCGGTCCCCTACTGGAACGACTCGTCTCCGTTCATCCACGTAGTTGTAACCGGCGTTTTCACGCCCAACGACCCGGCCAATGAGTTTTGGTATCTCAACGACAGGATATTCAAAGCCGCAACCGCGGACAGCTTCCGTACACTGCCCTTCTACGTGACCGAGAAGGCTTACTTCGAGACGCTGGGAGCCACATTCAAGCAGATGAACAGCGTATTCGGCTGGCTGCTGATGGTGGACACAAACAAGTTGAACGCCAACAACTCGAGGTTAGCCCACGCCAGCATAAAGTCCATGGGAGACAGGCTGTCCGCCAACCTCTTCAGCTACCGGCAGCTAACTGATCTGGACAATGCGCTTTTCGAGTACGATGTCAGGCTATTCTTCTCCAAACTGCCCATGTTCGTAATCCTGGTTCTCATCTCCGTGGTGATTCTGTACTACGTCATCACCCTGTCGTCACTGGTTGTCGAACAGCAGAAGGGCGAGATAGTTCTTCTGAAGAGCCGGGGCGCAAGCTCGGCGCAGGTACTGTCGGTGTATGCGCTGGAAGGACTGACGATAGCCGTTCTCGCCACTCTGGTCGCGCCATTCCTGGCCGCTACGGTTATCAGCCTGCTCGGTTTCACTCCCGCGTTCTCCGACCTGAGTGGCGGCGACAGGCTGCACATTCTGGTCTCTCCGAACGCATACCTTATGAGCTCGATCGGCGGCCTGCTCAGTTTCGCCGCGCTGATGATACCCGCGTTCCAGGCTTCGGGCATGAGCGTTACCACCTTCCGCCAGCAGTCCGCCAGGCCATATACCCAGCCCTTCTACCAGCGTTACTATCTGGACGTGCTTCTGCTGATAATCGGCATAATTCTTCTCAGGCAGCTATCGGAGCAGGGTTCGGTCGTCGCGGTCGGCATTTTCGGCGAGATTGCGGTTGACCAGATTCTGTTGGCCGTGCCAGCCGTAATACTGGTCGCGTCCGCGCTGGCCCTCCTCAGACTGTTCCCACTATTCATGAGATTATCCAGCGCGCTGCTGTCGTCCTTCTTGTCGGCTGGCCTCGTTCTCGGAATCTGGCAGATGGCCAGAAACCCGACCCACTACGCGCGTCTCTCGCTGATGCTCATACTTATGGCCGGGCTCGGCATATTCGCTGCCAGCTTTGGCGGCACCCTCCAGCGCAGTTTCGAAGAGAGGGCCTTGTACTCCACCGGCGCCGACGTGAGAGTGCGTGGTTTCCTGCCCAACAACGACGGCCTGTCCAGGCCGATACGCGAGTCATACGAGAACCTGCCATCCGTGCAGGAAGTGAGCCTGGCTTTCAGGGGCTTTGGAACCGACCTGTCCAAGATATTCGCGGATTCGTACACGATGTTCGCCATAGAGGGTGACAAAATCAGGGACATAGGCTGGTTCAGGGACGACTTCTCAGATACGCCAATGGAGCAGATGCTGACCTCGCTGGAGATGGACAGACTCCCCGAAGGAATTCCGATACCGACGGAAGCGGAGTTCATAGGCATGACTATCAAGCCGGACAGGCCGCATCCCAGCGTGGTGGTCGCCGCTCGGCTGCGCGACGCGAATGGCCGCTACTTCACCTACAGCCTCGGCCTGCTCGACAGAAATCAATGGCTGTTCTATGAGGCGCTAATATCGCGCTCCAACGTTTCACGAATCAGAAGCAGGCTCCGGCCAACGCTCCCGATGAGCCTGGTATCCTTAACGGTATTCGAGAGCAACGGTCGCAACAGACTGAGGTCGGGCGCGATGCTCGTGGACGACATATACGTCCGTATGCCTGATGGCAGCGCGCAGGTGATAGAATCGTTCGACTCGCTCGACGAATGGAGCCTGCTGCGCGCGGTGCCGGAGGCGCAATCCGACGTGTTCAAGCCGGCGGAGACGGGGAACGGTTCAGCGGCCGCCAACTTCATATGGGCCGAAGGCCGCCCGCTCATCAGCCGCGGCGTCTTCCCCGGCCCGGCCCTCGAACCCCTGCCCGCCATAGCCACGAAAAGGTTCATGCGTGTCAACGGGCACAATATCGGAGAGAAGATAGAGGTTTCGGTTCAGGGACATCGCATTTACGTCACTCTCACGGACGAGATGGACTACTTCCCCACACTGGAAACGTTCACTGATTCTTATATAATCGCCGACCTGGCCTCTGTGGTTGCTTACACCAACCTGGAGGCTACCGGCGGCGAGATACGGCCAAACGAGGTGTGGCTAACGACAAACGGCCAGAACGAAGATCGAGCCGAGCTTATCTCGATGCTGGAGGACGGACGCCCCTTCGTATCGCGCAACATACACGACCGCGCCCAGGCGATGTCCGACTCCCAGGTTGACCCTCTCGTCGAGGCGGGATGGCGCGCGCTGCTGTTCGTCGCCTTCGCCACAGTGCTGATACTCAGCGGACTCGGATTCATGGTGCACGCCTACGTGTCCTTCAAGAGCCGCGAGATACAGTTCGCGCTCATGCGCACCGTCGGCTTCTCGATGAGACAGCTGACCACTCTCGTTCTTCTGGAGCAGGTGCTTGTCATAGGCGCGGGCCTCGCGCTCGGCACCTGGATGGGCGGACGTCTGGGCGCCTCGATGA
Organism: Dehalococcoidia bacterium; assembly: GCA_965197685.1. Classification (GTDB taxonomy): domain Bacteria; phylum Chloroflexota; class Dehalococcoidia; order Lucifugimonadales; family UBA1123; genus VXRN01. The sequence continues at coordinate 13,561 of CBDANP010000002.1, read as the reverse complement.
TGCCCTTCCTTGGACACGACGACCGGGGGACACAGGTTCTCCCTCCGTTCGTCGTAGATGTCAACTGGCAGACGCTCACAATCACGTACATAGCGATGGGACTGCTGTTTGCCATTATCATAACCGGCGTCATAATCCTGGTTCGCCGAATATCCCTCCAGCGCATTCTGAGGCTTGGCGAAGTCTGACCGCCGGACATGAACGCCCTTGGAACCGACTACTGCGAGGTATGTCGAGATGCGTCATGGATACCCGGACGCCGCGCGGTCGAGAGGAGCAGCGCGGCCAGGACGGCAACCAGCGCGAGTGAGATAAAAGCTCCCTGATAAGTTCCCGTCCTGTCGAATACGACGGCGGAAGCCAGAGGCCCCACCGCAAAGCCTAAGACCTGCGCCGTTCTGCTCACTCCAAAGATGCTCCCCAAGGTCCTTCGTCCGTAATAGCTGGCCCACATTATTGGGGCCAGGGTATTCACTCCGCTGCCCAGCAATCCTTGAAGAACGGCGAACAGGTAGGTCTCGGGCAGGGTGTCGGCATGGATCAGCGTCCACATACTGACTGCGCCAAGCAGATATACCAGAATCAACAGCCGCCTGGCGGACGCTATTTCAGCCAATACCCCGGACACCAACGCCGCCACCGCTCCCGCTATTGACATGACGCTCACCGCTCCCACCGCCGCCGCGGGAGTCAGGCCCTGCTGGGTGAGGTGCGGCACCATGTGAAGTCCAATGCCGGATATTGCGACGCTGGCGAGGAACAATGACGCCAGAATAATCCAGAAGGCGGGAGTCCTGATTACTTCGCTCAAAGGCGACTGCTGTTCATCCCGCCGCAACTCATGTCTGTCCGCTGATTGTGCCTGCCCGGAGACGCCATCAATGACCAGACCCAGGTCTTCCGGCTGTCGCCGAATGATTAACGCGGAGGGAATTACGCCTACGCAAAACATCACTCCGGCAAGCGCGACCCACGCGGCCCTCCAGTCCCAATAGGCGATCACAAGCTGAACCATCGGGGCCATTACGATTATCCCGCCGGAAGCGCCGAAGAATACCAGACCGACCGCCCTGCCTCGATGCCTCAGAAACCACTTGCCCACGCTAACCGACGCCCCAATCTGGATCAGCCCCTGGTCGGCTATTCTAATCATGGTGAAAGCAACGTAGAACCCCAGCAGCGCCTGCGCCGTCGAAAGGTACAGACACCCCAGAACTACAACCGAACCTCCGGCGGCCAGAATCATCCGAGCGCCGAAGCGGTCCACCATCCGCCCGCTGAAGGGGGCCAGAGTCGCGCCCAGCACAGCGCCGAGACTGGTGGCGCCCGCCACTTCGGTACGGTTCCAGCCGAATTCCTGACTCATGGGAATGACGAATACGGTCAGAATGCCAATAGCGGTGGCGGCGTTAGCGAACTGGATGCCCGAAGCGGCGCCGGCGACCCACCATCCATAGTAGATGCGCTTAGGCAGAATGTTCATTTTCGCAGGTGCATTCGGTAAAGGCGTTGGCGCTGCTCCCAAATCCACTCGGATTTACGCGACAGCGGGAATGTCGGCAGTGATTGCTATTGCTCTCATGAGCGTCACGGGTTTTACTCGATATCTCCCAAGTCTGCCAGCCGCTCCCGAAGTCTGTGGAGTTCGGCTTCGGCTTCAGATGCGCGGGTCTCGGCCCGACGGCGGGCGGCTGTCTCTGCCCGGCGAGCGTCTTCGGCTCCTCGCCGAGCGGCGGCCTCCGCGTCAGCTCGATCTGTCTCCTCGTCGTGGGTGCGTATGTAGCTCTCAGTAACAGGATCGTAAAACCTCAGTTCCCCATACTCACAGCATATGTACAACCCCAGAGACTCGCTGTATCCACGACAACGCGGTTCGTCCAACCACTTGATCTCGATGGAACGATACCGGCCTCCAACCAGGCGGTCCACCGCCAGCGCCACGTCGTGATACTCACCTCCCGTCGGGTCGAATCGCCAGTACTCCGCTATCCCGTAACGCTCATAGTCAACACGCTTCTCAGTGTAGTCAATCTTCCCTGTCGTCTTGGAAGCCACCTCCAGAACAAAGTCCGGGGGCTTGCCCTGTCGGTCAATCGCGTAGCCGCCATGTTCCTGGATAACATCGGGCTTGGAGTTGCGCGACACCATCAGGTCCGGGATACGAATGTCCCTGTGACTGTCCAGTGTCGGGCCTACTGGGATTTCGCACCCGGCGGTTGTGGTCTCCCTGTCGCCGATATGGAGCGCGAGGCCGGCCGCCTAGCCTCGTTTGTAGAGATAATTCCAGTTCTGCATATCGTCTCTGGGCGGAAATTCAGGAAACGGCTCGAAATCCCTGTCTGTCGTTGTAAGGGTGATCGTCTTGTTGGTCATTGCAGACCTCTCAGGGCATCGTGGGCTGCGGAGTCGCTGGCATTGATTATATATCATTCATTGATGGTCCGCCCCTATCGGCTGAACGATTGGAGCAGCGCCATTGCGAGCGGAGCCGGTCAGAGCGTGGGGGCCTTCGACCGGCCTACTATCTGCGGCCACAGCGCGAAGGACATCAGAACGGCGGCAACGGCCAGCACAACCGCCACCAGGTAGGTATCCTGGAAAGCGAGGATGAAAGCGGCCTCCGGCGTCTCGGACACCCCTCTCGCGGTCTCTCTCGCGGAGAAGACGGCGCCCATTATCGCCACGCTGGACACTGTTCCCATTCCCCGGGCGAGGCCCATTATCCCGCCGCCCATGCCGAGGCGATCGTGCGGTACGCTCCCCATTATGAGATTCGCGCTGGACGACTGGAACAGCCCCATCCCCATCCCGACAATCACCAGCCCGAACCCGACCGCCACCACCGAGGAACCCGCTCCCAGCCTGGACATCGTGAGCATAGCCAGCGTGGATACCGCGACTGAGACGGTTATCGTGTAGGCAGGATTGGAGCGGTCGGAGAGCCAACCGCCGAGCGGCGCGGATATGGAGTTGGCCAGCGTCATCAGCATCAGCAGAAGTCCCCAAACACTCGCGCTGGCTCCGAGGGATTCTATGACGAAAAAGGGGAGGATGAACCAGTTCACGAACGTGGATACGAATACCAACAGCGAAGTTATGAGCGCGGGGGCGAGTATCCGGTGTCTCAGCAGAGAAAGCCGCAGTATCGGGCTGGCGGCTCTGCGCTCGACCGCGACGAACGCGCCGAATCCGCACACTGACACGATAGCCAGAACGGGTATGTAGAACGCAGTCCAGCCGTTTCGACCTCCGAGTGACAGCAGAAGTATCAGCGACCCGACCGACACGAACAGGATGACCGCGCCGAGCAGGTCGAATCGGGAAGCGGCTCCGGGCCTGTTCGGAACTCTCAGGAAGGCCGCCGAGAAAGCGATGGCCAGCAGACAGAGGGGAACTCGGGCGATGAATATGGCGCGCCATCCGAAGGCATCCACCAGTATCCCGCCGCCGAGGGAGCCGGTTATCATGCCCAGCGTTCCGAGCGCGGCCATTATCCCCAGGGCGCGTCCCCTGAAGTCGGAGGGAAACAGGCTGGTGACTATGGCGGGGCCGAGCGCGATGAGCAGTCCGTTGCCGATGGCCTGAAACACCCTCAGCCCGAACACGAGCGCCAGGTCATTCGACAGCCCGATGGCCAGAACGGCGACCATGTAGGACACGAGCCCGAGCAGGAACATTCGCTTGAGGCCGAAAGCGTCAGCCGCGCCGCCGAGCCCGAGCTGCATCCCTGTGCTGCCGCCTACGTAGAAGATGATTATCCACTGGATGGTAACCGGGTCGGCGCCGAAGCTGTCGGTAATGTCGGGAAGCGCGACGTTGACCGTTATGTCCAGCGCGGTCAGAAACACGCCGGACGCCGCGACAACCAGCCCCACCCACCTGACTCTCGATGACTGTTCTACTTCCATTGCCAGCGGATTATCGCCCAAAAGGGGGGAAGACACAAAGATTCACCTTGAAAAATGGCGCTAATCAAAGAAGATTGCATAAGTGGAAGTATAGCAGTGGACGGACCTCCAATCTCTGGATTCCCGCTCCCCGTTTTCACAAGGACAAGGTTCGCGGGAAGGACAGATGAGCGAGATGGAGGGCTTTTGCAAGATTCTCCGTAATCGGAGCTCTCGGCAATACACCGATCATACTGTTCACCTGCGTCCTGTCTCCTGAATCGAGAAAGCGATGACGAGACGACCCTACTACGATTCCACATTTAGGGAGCCTATATGACTATATAATTCTTGACATAAATTTCAGTACCGAGGTAGTGAGGCACCGTTCTCTCGAGTGGTGGGGCGCGGATATGTCGGGCGGGGACCCGCCGCACGGACGCATAGTCCGGCACGACAGGTATCAATGGGGATAGGATCGCATCATGAGGATCGCTTGCAATGAGAGCAAGCGACATTGAAGGCGGAGATTTACGCTCTCCAGATATTAAACGCAAGCCAAGCTAGACTTTGTACAAAACTTAGATAGAGAGAACAGGGTAATCTGACGAGACCCAACACCTCTGAAAGGTCATGTCATGCTCACCCCCGTATCAAGTACGGGGCAGGCTCTGCCCGATACCATTGTACCCCTACTCAATCCGTTCGCGCCGATGTTTCAGGCCAGGACATGGGCGAAAGTCCGGGCGCTGCTGGTTGGCGCAGTCCTGGCCACGCGCAAGAGGACCGTCACCTCCGCTCTCTGGGTAATGGGACTCAGCGACGACACGAGCTTTGCCCGGCACCACCACGTTCTGAGGCCGCGCTGAGTGGTCTCCCCCTTCAATTGAGCCGTGTGCTGCTATCTCTCTTGGTACAACACCTCGATCAGGGCGATGGTCCACTGGTTTTCAGCATAGACGAGACCCTGGAGCGGCGGCGTGGCAAACGGATCAAGGCCAAGGGGATATATCGTGACGGAGTGCGCTCCAGCGGGAGTCACTTCGTCAAGGCCTCCGGTCTGCGCTGGATAAGCCTGATATGGCTGCCCACCATACCCTGGGCGCATCGGCACCTGGGCGCTGCCGGTGCTGACAGCGCACTCGCTCCTGGGTAATGGGACTCCGAACGCTACCATCTCAGAGGATAGGCAAACCCCATAAGAAGATCACCGATTGGGCGCGTCAGATGATTCTTCAGCTACGTCGCTGGCTGCCCAACCGACACATCGTCGCGGTCGCTGACAGCAGCTACGCCGCCCTCGACCTGCTCCACTTCTGTCAGTCCATGACTCATCCGGTCACCTTCATTACCAGACTGCGTCTCGATGCCGCGCTCTATAAACCCGCTCCGCCTCGTCGGCCCGGTCAGATGGGTCGTACGCGCGTCAAGGGTCAGCGCCTGCCCACACTCAGGACACTCCTGGACTGTCCCGATACGCGCTGGATGAGCGCAGCGCTCGCGTGGTACGACGGTGTTACTCGGACTGTGGAGTTCAGCTCTCAAACAGCGCTCTGGTATCACACGGGCAAGTCCCCTGTGCCCATTCGATGGGTGCTCATTCGAGACCCCATGCAGCAGTTCGACTCACAGGCTCTGTTGTGTACTGATCCTGCGGTCACCCCTGTACAGGTCATCGAGTGGTTCGTGTTGCGCTGGCAGGTGGAGGTTACCTTTCAGGAGGCACGGGCCCACCTGGGAGTGGAGACTCAACGCCAGTGGTCGGACCGCGCCATAGCCCGGACCACCCCTGTGCTGTTGGGACTGTTCTCCTGGATAACTCTCGCAGCCCACCTGCTGGGGAACCGACAGTTGGCGACTCCACGATCAGCGGCTTGGTATGCCAAGTCTGAGCCGACTTTCGTCGATGCCATAGCCCTGGTGCGTCGTCAGATGTGGATTGCTTCAGAGACTTTCTACACGTCGCCGCAAAAACCCGATATGCAACAAATCCCAACGCCCCTGTTCAACAGGTTCATAGAATCACTGACCTACGCAGTATGAATGTACAAAGTCGAGTATAGCTCTGGTCTCCACACGACCCGCCCGTTTGGAAGTATGCTCATACGATGGAGGTTGTTCACCTGTCCAGACCGCTTCAATATCCTCACGCAAGTTCTTCTGATTGTCCTTGACTACGAAAAAGTAGTCCCCCCCTTTGAGACTATCGCCTCACAGTCGCGTCGCTGGGTGAATTGAGCGTCTCCGGTCACCACTCGACCACCGATGTCCACCTCATCAAGCAGTCGTCTCAGAGCGCTGAGTTCACCGCCTTTGTCTTTGACTGATTGTTGACCTATTACCACTCCACTCCGGTGGCTGAAGGCCGACACCAGATGAACGCCTGGAATCTGTTCGCCATGAATCCCGCCAAGACTCTTGCCATCCACCGCCACCGCCTCTGAGTCATCCAGTCCGTTTTGATTCATCCACTCTCCCAGAACCCTCTCAAACGCCTGTCTGTCCAGTCTGCTGAACACCCTGTGAAGCGTGGCGACACTCGGAGTCTGATCTCAACTGAATCCCAAAGACCTGGACATTGCGGGGCTATGGTCGCGTCCCCACTGGCTGATTGCGTACAGGCTGCGCGCTCCGCACATCATCGCGCACACCGCCAATGTCAAAGTAGCTCCTAAGGGATGGCGTAGTTCGTGTCTTCCGCGAGGGTCAGGCACTCTGTCCAATGCCTCTCTCAATGTCATGGCTGCTTTCACCCCCTGAGTTTTGACCATCATTATAGTACGTTTTGGAAAATGAAAAGACCCTGAACAGGTCCGGGAGATTGTGGCATACTTGTGGCAAAGCAGATACCATAAAAAGAGACTGGAGATGGACATTCCGGCTATTGCCGGTCTTCTTCAGAGCATCCCCAACAACATGGATGGACAGGATTAACAGGATATTCATCCCTGAATCCTGCCTATCCCCCTTCATCCGTGTTTAGTTGTTAAGTAGAGAGGTGATCCATGCGACTTGAAGGCAAGGTTGCGATTATTACGGGCGGTGCGAACGGGATGGGCGCCGAGGAGTGCAGGATATTCGCGAGGGAGGGCGCGAAGGTGATCATCGCGGATATTCTGGAAGAGGAAGGAAGGAAGGTGGAGGCTGAGATTGCCGAGGCCGGGGGCGATGCCGTATTCATGCGCCTGGATGTTACCAGCGAAGGGGCATGGCAGGCGGTGGTGGAGGCGACGGTCGCGCGCTATGGGAAGTTGGATGTGCTGGTGAACAACGCGGGTATCGGTGGGTCGCACAGCGCGGGCGAGCTGAATACCGATGAGTGGGACGCCTTCATGAACATCAACGCACGAGGCGTGTTCCTTGGGATGAAGCACGCCATTCCACAGATGCAGGCGGTGGGCGGCGGCTCCATCGTGAACATATCGTCCATCAGCGGCATCGTGGGGCAGAGCGCAGTTCACATGGGCTACAACGCCTCAAAGGGCGCGGTGCGCACGGTCACCAAATCCGCCGCCGTGCAGTATGCGAAGGACGCCATACGGGTGAACTCAGTGCATCCGGGCTTGATGCCGCCGATGAGAAGGACGGCGATGACCTGCGGCTCGGAGAGCCGGCGCGAGATGCTCTCGAATGTGCCGATGGGAAGGGTAGGACAGCGCGAAGAGGTGGGGTATGCGGTGCTGTTCCTCGCGTCGGATGAGGCGTCGTATATCACGGGGGCGGAACTTGTGGTGGATGGGGGGTTCACCGCTGCGTAAAGAGAACTAAGAAACTATCTCAAAACCTCGTTGGAAAGAATTTCACCCCCATCTCAGTCCTATACCGTCAAGGTAGAGGGGTTATTTTCTCCAAGCCATTCGCTTCCGTAAAGAGTTTTGAGATAGCCACTTGGCGCGAAACATATGTTCGGCTACGGCAAGGTGCGCTATCGTAGTCTGGCTAAGAACAAGGAGCGTCTGGCGTTGCTGATGAGACTGGACAGCCTGCTGACGGCGGAGGGTCGTCTGACTGCGTGACGGGGGAGAAGCGCGTCCGAAGCCGTTCCCGGAGCGCCGATAGGAGCGGAATCAGGGGGCGGAATATTCAAGGAAACGGGTAGAGAGATGCTTGTTTCCGTGAATGCTGCTCAGGTTGCCAAAATCTGATTATTGTCGGTCTTGTTCAGAGGGTTCCTAAATTTCGGCATACACTTACTTCCATTCAGGTTGCAGAAGAACTGGGAGTCTCGACCGAATGCCGGAGGCCCCGGGAGACTCAGCGTGAGCATACTGGACTTGCCTGTTCGGGAATCATTCTGTAAGAGCGATGTTATAACCGACACGGAAGCCGCGATGACTATCGGCATTGTCTCAGTGGCGATTCTGTCCATGTGGGCTGTGAGTGGATGGCTATCAGGAAGGCGAGAGCGGCACTGGCCTGCGACCTGACGAGGAGACATTATGGCAGCTTCGGGGCTGGTACTCGGAATCATCTCGCTGGCGCTCATTATCGCGCTGACGCTCGGGCTTATGTTGTTGATAATCGGGCTCATGCCTTTCTTCGTGGGCGCGCTCGTTGTAGTGGTCAGCATCGGCTTGGGGTTGCTCCTGTCTGCGCTGGCGCTTTTCAGGCGCAAAGGCAGGAGCGTCGTGATGCCATTATCGGCGCTCACGGTCAACATAATGCGCTGCGCTAGGCGCCGCCGTCATAATCTTTGGCGCGAGCGAGCCATCCTATGATGAGGCCATGTCCCATCTTGTCAGGGAATCGGGAGTGGGAGCGGTTCAGAGAATAGGCCTCGACCGTCCCGCTCTGCTGGCGCTGCTGTCGGGATACAACCGGGGCCCGTTGGACCTGCGGCCCCCTCTCCCTCTGGTCCTCAACCTGCACGGCTACACGAGCCACTACATGAGTCAGGACTCCTACTTTGGGATGTCCGAGTTCGTGAACTCTTATAACTTTGCCCTAATACTGCCCAACGGAACGAGGGACGAGAAAGGGAGCCGATTCTGGAACGCCACGGATTTCTGCTGCGGCGTTTCCGACAGCAAGCCGGACGACGCGACGTATCTCATAGGACTCGTCGAGGAGGCTGCCGAGCATATCAACATAGACCGCGTATATGTGGCTGGTATGTCCAACGGCGGGTTCATGTCCTATCGCCTCGCCTGTGAGGGTATGCCGGGACTCGCGGGCATCGTCGCTCTCGCGGGATCGTCCCATTCCGACGCGACGCGATGCGATTCCGCTCGTCCCATCTCAGTTCTGCATATTCACGGCGACGACGACGATACTGTGCGGATAGAAGGGGGTTGGAATCCCGAAATCGGTGAGGGAAGCTACCCGGCCGCAAGCGAAGTGACACAGCGCTGGGCCAGACGCGCGGGCTGCGACCTGTCCGCGGCGGAGACGCTCCCCAATCTCGACATAGACGCGGGGGTAGGCGGCAAGGAGACAAGTGTTACGCGCTACCGGTCCGGCTGCCGGGACAACGTAGTGGTCGAATTCTGGGAGATGAAAGGGTCCTCCCATGTCCCCAGGCTGTCCGGCGAATTCGGACAGAGTATCCTTGACTGGATGTTCGAGGGTCCAAGTTGAGCTACCTGGATAGGACATAAGGATATTTCACAAACTTAATATAAATGCCGTTTCGATGTGGGTATCTTGTCCAGACGCCGGTTGATGCGCTTCCACTTCCAGGGCATCCGCCGGTCAATATATGGAACGCCCTGGTAGGCACGCTTCTGGGGTATGACCTGAAAAACGGGCTTCCCAAGTTGACGGTCAAACTCAACCTCAGTCCTGACTCCGGGAGCGTTGTGAGTATCGGGGCCGACCCAGCACGATTACGACATCGCAACCCCGAATCGCAGACCTTGCCTTGTCCCTCCACGTTTCGGTCGGGTAGGCCTCCTTGGGGGAACAGTCCCGGATTCGGTGGGGAGACAGCTAGACAGCTCTTTGGCCTGCCGGTAGAAACTATTCTTGAGGTCTATGTCCTTGTCGAACTCGAAACTCACGAATATCCCGGCATTGGGCATAGGTTTCATCCTTCATCGTCTGAATGAAGGATGGTCGCCACCTGTGAACGCGGGGCACCGACCACCCTCCTCCTCGCCCGTGGGCGCGCCTTCCAGTCCGGAGAAGTCCATGTCCTCGGAGAACCGATAGTCGCCGAAGTAGCATTCCCTGAGCGCAGTGCCGCCCTTGAAGACCAGCGTGTCTCTGAGCGTCGCCTTTTCGCCGATGCCCGCCAGAACCCAGGACAGCAGGTAGTCTCGCTTGAGCGCATAAAACGGAAAACCTGTTCGACGGCGCGCCTCCAGAAGACGCGAGTGAAGCGGCCTCATGCAGGGCTTGTGCAAAGTCGGCGTATCACGGTTTTGTCAGTAGCGCTGCTCTGGATTCCCGCTTTCGCGGGGATGACGGTACGGAGTCCAGAATCCCGAAATTACAACTTTGCACAGGCCCTGGCCTCATGCCCTGATCATTCCCTAACCGTGTATAATGCTATAATGTTGACTGGGAAGTTGTGGATAGACGAGTAGTCGTCCAAGGTCGCCGACACTGGAAGCAATGTAGGGCGAGAACACTATGACATACCATCCGGGCAAAACGACGCAGACACTGCACGGTTCCGTGCGATCAACCTCCCCCCCGGACGAATTTCGTCGCCAGATAGCCCCACACCTCCGTCTTAGCCCCTTCGTCGGACCGGCCCACTCCCTCACGTTGCGGCTTGTCCGGAGCGCCTGCCCCTGAGTGCGCACGGGCAGGCCGGAAGGTCCCGCGCTGCCCGTCAGGTATCGTCCGTACCCACCGTTCAGACTTTACAGCTACCGGAAGGGGGTCATCTTCGTGAAACACAAACTGTCCTTTGCCGCTCTTAGCTCGCCTATTGACTAACTTAGCTTGTCATACGAGTGCCGCCCCCGGTTCTGGAGTTATGCCCGGCGGCGACTCCTGTTGACTATTAACCATCGGCGCCAGCTTGTAGCCGAGCTGAGCAGGCCTCCTCTTCGCGTTGCTCAGCGCTCGCTGACGATACTGTCTTTCATAGTACTCTGCGCCTGCATCCACGTACTTCTGACCATACCTGAGCATTGAGTAGATGATCCGGGCCAGCTTATGCGCTGTCGCCGTTATCGCCTTGGGCGCTCCGAGTTGAGCCTTCTTCCTGCGAAGGAACGCTCCCAGCGCACTGTCCGATCTGTGCAGCGCGTTGGCCGCGAGTCGAAGAGCCGTCGCCGCCCTGTTCGCGTTCTGATTCGTCCGCGAGCTCATTACCCTGCCACAGCTCACCCTGTTATTGGGACTTAACCCGAGCCATGAGGCGAAGTGTTTGGCAGTCGGCCACCTGCTCATGTCCATTCCAACCTCGCTCACCACCTTCAGCGCCGTGTACGCTTCCACACCGTCTATTGTGGTCAGGTCCACTCCGGTCATCCGATACAGGTGCGTGCGTGCATCGAACCTGGGTGCGTTGCCCTGACCGGGCTTCGCGCCACGCCTGCTGGCAAGCATACCTCCGTCGCTTCGGTCCTCGAACCTCCCGAGCTGCGCCTCAATCTCCCGGTCGCACTCCGCTATCTTGCTCTGGTAGGTCCTGTACAACTCCAGCGCCTGCGTCAACTCGAAGATGTGCTCCTCTCTCCAGTGGCCCCGCAGCGACTCCGCTATCTCCTTCTCATCAGCCTTCATTGTTGGATGTCTGAACTGTGCCAGTGCGCGCGGGTTGCGCTCGCCTTCCACGATAGCCTCGATGATCTTCATACCTGTCGTGCCCGTAATGTTGCTTATAACGTGTGGAGCTTGATGTTCATCTGCGTCAGCGCCTTCTGCATATGCTGGATGTGATGAGACGCATACTCCACCAGCATCGCGCACTGACGCAGGTAACTCCGAAGTTTTCTTATCTCAGACTCCGGCCTGAATGCCGCTGAGAGCAGTCCGTATGTGTGCAACTGCTGCAACCACTGGCAGTCAAGCACATCGGTCTTGCGACCCGGCACACTCTTGAGACGGCGAGGGTCCACTAGTATCACCTCCAGCCCGCGCTCTTCCAGCACACCGAACAGCGGTATCCTGATGCACCCCGGTCGACTCTATCGCCACCGTCTCCACTCCGCACTCCAACAGCCAGTCGGCCATCCGGTACAACTCCGCCGTGTATGCCTCGAACTCGCGCACAGGCTGCTCAGAACGCCCTCTCCGACACCGCTACGAAGTGGCTGCTCGCCCCCACGTCTATCCCTGCCGCGTTCAGGTTCACTCGCGACAACTCTACAGGCAGTCCCTTCGCTCGCTCTCCCTTCGCATCTTTGTCTCTATCCATCACACCCTCTACTAATATGGAGTAGGCGTGTCGACGATGGGCGCCACACGCTTAGCACAACCTATCGAACGGGAGCGTCCCCCAAGGGAGACGTCACCAATGACGCCGTCGTAAGGCGCCCGTACCATGCTTTGTAACGGGCAATGCGCACCAATGCCGAGGTCGGTCTCTATGTTGCCGACACGCCCCACCATAATCATACACGGTTCAATGCGGCGACCCAGTTAGTCGCCTCCGCATGGCGCGGCAAGGGCATAGGGATGCTTTGTACATTCATACTGCGTAGGTCAGTGATTCTATGAACCTGTTGAACAGCGGCGTTGGGATTTGTTGCATATCGGGTTTTTGCGGCGACATGTAGAAAGTCGCTGAAGCAATCCACATCTGACGACGCACCAGAGCGATGGCATCGACGAAAGTCGGCTCCGACTTGGCATACCAGGCGGCTGATCGTGGAGTCCCCAGACATTGATTGCCCAGCAGGTGGGCTGCGAGAGTTATCCAGGAGAACAGTCCCAACAGCACAGGAGTAGTACGTGCTATAGCGAGGTTCGACCACTGGCGTTGAGTCTCCACTCCAAGGTGGGCGCGAACTTCCTGGAAAGTAACTTCAATCCGCCAGCGCAGCGCGAACCAATGGATGACCTGAACAGGGTCAACCGTGGTCTCTGTACACAGCAGAGCCTGTGTGCGCAACTGTCCGAGAGGGTCTTGAATGAGTACCCATCGAATGGGCACAGGGGGCTTGCCCGTGTGATACCAGAGCGCTGTTTGAGAGCTGAACTCCACAGTCCGAGTAACACCGTCGTACCACGCGAGCGCTGCGCTCATCCAGCGCGTATCGGGACAGTCCAGGAGTGTCCTGAGCGTGGGCAGGCGCTGACCCTTGACGCGCGTACGACCCATCTGACCGGGCCGACGAGGCGGAGCGGGTTTATAGAGCGCGGCATCGAGACGCAGTCTGGTAATGAAGGTGACCGGATGAGTCATGGACTGACAGAAGTGGAGCAGGTCGAGGGCGGCGTAGCTGCTGTCAGCGACCGCGACGATGTGTCGGTTGGGCAGCCAGCGACGTAGCTGAAGAATCATCTGACGCGCCCAATCGGTGATCTTCTTATGGGGTTTGCCTATCCTCTGAGATGGTAGCGTTCGGAGGGAGCGAGCGCTGTCATGCACCGGCAGCGCCCAGGTGCCGATGCGCCCAGGGTATGGTGGGCAGCCACATCAGGCTTATCCAGCGCAGACCGGAGGCCTTGACGAAGTGATTCCCGCTGGAGTGCACTCCGTCACGATATATCCCCTTGGCCTTGATCCGTTTGCCACGCCGCCGCTCCAGGGTCTCGTCTATGCCGAAAACCAG
>CBDANP010000001.1:0-41084 GCA_965197685.1 Dehalococcoidia bacterium | reverse complement strand
GTGCTGCCGGGAAGTCTGGAGACACCACTGAAGATTGGCGCGACCGAGGAGCAACTAGTCAACACCGGGGACCGCGAGACTTACGACAACATAATGACTGGGCTGTCATCGCCTGACGGGGTCGCCGCAGTCATCGCGTTCCTGGCGTCGTCCGACGCGGATTACGTTCGGGGTAGCATCATGACGATCTAGGTTTCCAAAAAGTACCTGGACCGTGTATGGGGATGTTCGCCTTCACCCGGATAACGCGTCCCCCGCTTGTTCTGGCGAGGCCATCCCACACGGGACCCTTTCTCGACCAGAAGTCGCTGAGGCGGCGATGCCTGAGGCTCACATTCAGAAGGTCCACAAATCATCATCTCGGTATTCGGCGAAGTCATCCGGTTCCAGCTAGGAACGCCACACGATGAACACGAGGGCCATATCATCCCCAGCCAGGAGGCTCTGCCCCGTCCGAATGTCATTCGCAGCGTCAACGGACACTCTTCACATACGCCGCCGGACCGTAACGGCCTGGGTAGTCGCTGGGCGACGGCTCTGGCGTCTGTCGATAGGGAGAGAGCGGAAGAAAACGTCTGCGAAGCCGTCTATGACGACGGTTCCGCCAGGATCCGAAAGAAAGAGACGCCCTCACCAAGGAAGCCCACTCCGAAGCAGATAGCAAGATGGGAGGCTGTTCATGAAGCGAAGCGCAAGGGCCTATCCATCAGAGGGATAACCCGGGAGACGGGCACCCACAGGAACACAGTGAAGAAGTACCTGAAAGCTGAGAGTCCGCCAACGATGCGCTCTCCACGCTCTCGGGTGAAGTCGGAAGCATCGTAGTCTGATACCATGACAAGACAAGCAGGTGACATATTCCCTGGACTTCGACACGCTAACAATGAAGTAATGAAGTAATATGATAGAAAACAGTCCAGCAGGCTGGCGATGGCAGTATAGCGTGGGCAAATCTGACCGAGCGGGAGGACATCATGGCATCAACCATAGGCGCAGGCGACTTCAGGTACGAATACCAACCGGGATGGGCCCAGATGCCGAGCGGTATGTCCTTGCAGGAGCCCAGCGGCGTGGCAGTCGACTCCATGGACCGAGTGTACGTGTACCAGCGCCAGGGACCGCCGGTCCTGGTGTTCGACCGCAACGGGCATTTCCTCGAGGCTTGGGAGCGCCGGAACGGCGTCCCTATGGACGCCCACCACATCCACGTCGGCCCCGATGACACCGTCTATCTCACCGACCGCGACGCCCACCAGGTTCTGATCTACGACTCTGTCGGCAATTTACAACGGTCGTTGGGAACACGGGACCGGGCGGCAATGCAGGCGCCGTTTAACCACCCGGCCGACGTCTGCGTGGCCCCATCCGGGGAGCTATACGTCGCCGACGGCTACGGAAACTCCAGCGTTCATCGGTTCAGCGCCACCGGAGAATACATAAGCAGTTTCGGCAGCCCCGGCAGCGGCCCCGGCCAGTTCCGGGTGCCCCACAGCATCCGCGTGTCCCAGGACGGCCGGGTTTACGTGGCCGACCGCGAGAACCACCGGGTACAGGTGTTCACGGCAGAGGGCAAATTCCAAGCCGAATGGACCGATTTCAAGTGCCCCATGGGCGTCCACATCGACGCCAACCAGGTGGTGTACGTCACTGACCAGATCCCCCGCATCAGCATATTCACCCTTGACGGCGAGCTGCTTTCCCGCGGCCGAACCTTCGAGGGAGCCCACCAGGTTTACACCGACTCCCAGGGCAGCATCTACGGCCTGGACACTGCCAACCAGCGAGTCCAGAAACTAGCGAAGCTCTGACGGGACTCTTCAGAGGGCCTGTGGCGATTCCCCTCGCCCAATGAAACAGGGTTAGACCCTACTGTCACGAATGCTATGAGGTAGGGCGCTGCACGCTGGTGGTAAGCACGCCGAACCACCCACCGTGGTGGACTTGAATCAGTAACAGGCCGACTTCTCTCCGCTGGCCCATGCCTTCCGAACCGACAGCCGAGGCAAATCCACCACCCATGAATACCGCAGTGTTTAGAGGGTGTCCAACGGAGACAAGCTCACTGCGAACCGAATGAAGAAGCGGGGTATGAGTTGGACCATACGGGGAGCGCATCGTATGGCCAAAGTGATCCAGTTGAAGCAGAAAGCGTCCTCAACACCTGTGTTTGGATAAAGGATATGACAACCCCACAGGTTGGAGGGCAGCATCGCTGTACGGATATGAGTCGCACATCCGTCGGATCGGTGAGGAGAAACTGGACGCATCAGAGCAGAAACGCTATCCTGCGCATCGCTGGGTGGTGGAGAGAACGCTTGGGTGGCTCTCGAAGAGTCGAGGCATCCTGGTGAGATACGAGAAGAAGGCGCGGAACTACCTTGCCTTGGTTCAACTGGCGTGCTCACTGATATGGTATCGTCGTTGGTGGCGACTTAAGGTTTTGAGATAGTCTCTAAGCGCTTCTTCTATACAACCTGCGGGTGTTGGCACACGGGGATCAAGCATCCTTCAAACCGCTTGCTCATCCATGCCAATTCGCCTTAGCTCGACTTTCAACTAACTTACCTTCTCATGCGAACGCTACCGCCGGTTGTGGAGTTGTGCCCGGCGTAGGCTCCTGCTGACTGTCAGCCACCGGCACCAGCTTGTAGCCCAGCTGAGCGGCCCTCCTCTTGGCGTTACCCAGTGCGCGCTTGCGGTACTGTTGCTCATAGTACTCCGCGCCCGCGTCAACGTACTTCTGCCCGTACTTCAGCATCGAGTATATGATCCGCGCCAACTTGTGCGCCGTTGCCGTTATCGCCTTCGGAGCGCCCAGATGAGCCTTCTTCCTGCGAAGGAACGCCCCCAGCGCGCTGTCGGAGCGATGCAACGCATTGGCGGCAAGGCGCAGCGCGGCCGCAGCCCTGTTCGCGCTCGGATTCGTCCGTGAACTCATCACCCTGCCGCCGCTTACCTTATTATTCGGACTCAACCCCAGCCAGGAGGCAAAGTGTTTCACAGTCGGCCAGCGACTCATGTCCGTTCCTATCTCACTCACCACTTTCAGCGCCGTGTACGCCTCCACCCCGTCTATCTCTGTCAGGTCCACCCCAGTCATCCTGTACAGGTGTGTTCTAACGTCGAAGCGCGGCGCGTTGCCCTGATGAGGATTCGCGCCGCGCCTGTTGGCAAGTGTGCCACCGTCGCTGCGGTCATCGAACCTTCCAAGCTGCAACTCTATCTGTCGGTCGCACTCTTCTATCTTGCGCTGGTACTCTCTGTATAGCTCTAACGCCTGGGTCAACTCGAAGATGTGCTCCTCCCTCCAGTGACCGCGCAGCGACTTCGCTATCTCCTTCTCATCCGCCTTCATCGTAGGATGTCTGAACCGCGCCAGTTCGCGCGGATCGCGCTCGCCTCTTACTATCGCCTCAATGATCCGCATACCCGTCTTGCCGGTGATATTGCTCATGACGTGCTGAAGCTTTATGTTCATCTGCGTCAGCGCCTTCTGCATATGCTGGATATGGTGAGACGCATACTCCACCAGCATCGCTCGCTGACGCAGATAGCTCCGAAGGCTTCTTATCTCCGCCTCAGGTCTGAACGCTCCCGACAGCAGACCGTAGGTGTGCAACTGCTGTAGCCACTGACAGTCCTGCACGTCGGTCTTGCGACCGGGCACGCTCTTGAGACGCCTCGGGTCCACCAATAGCACCTCCAGCCCACGCTCCTCCAGAACCCCGAACAGCGGTATCCAGTACACACCGGTTGACTCCATCGCCACCGTCTCCACTCCGCACTCAACCAGCCAGTCTGCCATCCGGTACAACTCCGCAGTGTACGCCTCGAACTCACGCACTGGCCGCTCGGAGCGCCCTTCGGAGACCGCCACGAAATGGCTGCTCGCTCCCACATCTATCCCCGCAGCGTTCAGGTTCACCCGCGACAACTCCTGCGGCAAATCCCTCGTTTGATCTCTCTTAACTTTCTTTCGTCCTGAACTTGTCTCGTGCCTTTCCATCGCGCCCTCCGCTACTATCGAGTAGGCGTGCCGCCGCAGGGAATCATCGACTTCGCACAATCTTTCAAACGGGAGCCTGCCCTGATCGGAGCGTCACCAATGATGCCGTCGTAAGACTCCCGGACCATGCTTTGTACCGGGCAATAAGCGCCAATGCCAACTCCGGTCTCTGTACGACGACACGCCTCCCTATAATCTTACACGGCATCACAAGGCGATATAGTTAGTCGCCTCTGCACGGCCCGGAAAGGGCATACGGATGCTTTGTACAAAACTTAGATAGAGAGAACAGGGTAAGCTGACGAGACCCAACACCTCTGAAAGGTCATGTCATGCTCACCCCCGTATCAAGTACGGGGCAGGCTCTGCCCGATACCATTGTACCCCTACTCAATCCGTTCGCGCCGATGTTTCAGGCCAGGACATGGGCGAAAGTCCGGGCGCTGCTGGTTGGCGCAGTCCTGGCCACGCGCAAGAGGACCGTCACCTCCGCTCTCTGGGTAATGGGACTCAGCGACGACACGAGCTTTGCCCGGTACCACCACGTTCTGAGGCCGCGCTGAGTGGTCCCCCCTTCAATTGAGCCGTGTGCTGCTATCTCTCTTGGTACAACACCTCGATCAGGGCGATGGTCCACTGGTTTTCAGCATAGACGAGACCCTGGAGCGGCGGCGTGGCAAACGGATCAAGGCCAAGGGGATATATCGTGACGGAGTGCGCTCCAGCGGGAGTCACTTCGTCAAGGCCTCCGGTCTGCGCTGGATAAGCCTGATGTGGCTGCCCACCATTCCCTGGGCGCATCGGCACCTGGGCGCTGCCGGTGCTGACCGCACTGGCGCCGTCCGAACACTACCATCTCAAGATCGGCAAACCCCATAAGAAGATCACCGATTGGGCGCGTCAGATGATCCTCCAGCTACGTCGCTGGCTACCCAACCGACACATCGTCGCGGTCGCCGACAGCAGCTACGCCGCCCTCGATCTGCTCCATTTCTGTCAGTCCATGACTCGTCCGGTCACCTTCATTACCAGACTGCGTCTCGATGCCGCGCTCTATAAACCCGCTCCGCCTCGTCGGCCCGGTCAGATGGGTCGTACGCGCGTCAAGGGCCAGTCGCCTGCCCACACTCAGGACATTCCTGGACTGTCCCGATACGCGCTGGATGAGCGCAGCGCTCGCGTGGTACGACGGTGTTACTCGGACTGTGGAGTTCAGCTCTCAAACAGCGCTCTGGTATCACACGGGCAAGTCCCCTGTGCCCATTCGATGGGTGCTCATTCGAGACCCCATGCAGCAGTTCGACTCACAGGCGCTGCTGTGTACTGATGCTGCGGTTGTCCCAGTGCAGATCATCGAGTGGTTCGTGTTGCGCTGGCAGGTGGAGGTTACCTTTCAGGAGGCACGGGCACACCTGGGGGTGGAGACTCAGCGTCAGTGGTCGGACAGGGCAATCGCCCGTACCACACCGTTGCTGCTCGGACTGTTCTCCTGGATAACTCTCGCAGCCCACCTGCTGGGCAATCAATGTCTGGGGACTCCACGATCAGCCGCCTGGTATGCCAAGACTGAGCCGACTTTCGTCGATGCCATCGCTCTGGTGCGTCGTCAGATGTGGATTGCTTCAGAGACTTTCTACACGTCGCCGCAAAAACCCGATATGCAACAAATCCCAACGCCGCTGTTCAACAGGTTCATAGAATCACTGACCTACGCAGTATGAATGTACAAAGTCGAGCTTAGCTGGGCCCTTTACACCAACCTCGCTTCTAGCCCTGGTATGTCCTGCCCCCCGGCAAGTATCTCGATAGAGGAGTTCTCAAGGTCGTCGCCTATGGGCTCGTAACTGCCGCCGAGGTGCTGAGCCAGGAACGCCTCGGCGACTGCCATGAAAGACAGGTTGTTTTCGGGTCGATGGAATCTGTGTCCCTCGTCTGGGTAAAGGACGTAAGTCACGGGAATCCCTCGCTGGCTCAGGGCATCCACTAATCTGGTCGGACTCAGCACGCTTGACGCGCGGATCGTTCGCGCCCTGACCTATGAGCAGCGGGCGAACTATCTCATCTGCACGGGAGAGAGGCGACCGTTCGGCGAGGAAGCGACGGCCTTCTTCCGTAGAGTTGTCTCCCACACGGGTGCGGAAAGACGCGATTATCGGCTGCCAGTAAGGCGGAATGGTATCCAGAAGCGTATTGAGGTTGGACGGACCCACTATGTCAACGGCGCAGGCGAATACCTCAGGTGTGAAGGTGAGGCCGACAAGCGCGGCATATCCGCCGTAGCTTCCACCCATTATCCCAACGCGATCGCGGTCGGCTATCCCATCTTCAACCGCCCACTCCACCACGTCGATGAGGTCGTCATGCATTGCCCCAGCCCACTCCAGGTTGCCAGCGTTGACGAAACTCTTTCCAAAGCCGGTCGAACCGCGGAAGTTTACGCTCACCACCGCATAGCCTCTGTTCGCCAGCAGCTGATGCTCCGGATCGAATCCCCAGCTGTCTCTGCCCCATGGTCCACCATGAACGATCAGAACTGTGGGCAGCGCTTCGGACGGGCGGCCTGCTCCATCCGTCGACCCGAGGGGAAGTGTGTAATAGATGACTAGGTCCAGCCCGTCCCTGGACCTGACTATGGCCGAGCGCATGGGGGCGAGAGGAGACGATTCGAGTTCGGGGCGGTCTGAGAACAGGAATTGCAATTCGCCCGTATCCCGGTCGTACAGATAGTATTTGTCCGGACCGTCGTCCCTGTCGTACTGTACAGTCCACTTCCCATCGTCCATGGAGCGGGAGCCGACATAGAAGTCCCCACTATCTTCGCCGGCAATACGCTTGAAGTCACGGGCGATCGAGTCGTCCAGAATCTCCTAGGCAACCCGCACATGCTCTATCGCCACTGCCTGTGGCGTGCCCGTTCTCGGATGGAAGATGGCAGTGAGGGCATCCGCTCTGGCATCCGCTGTCAGTTCCCGCGATTCGCCGGTTTCCATGTCGAAGGCCACGAGAGCTGAAGTGTCGCGCCCGCGGCTGCTGAGCATGTACAGCGTGCGGCCGTCGGCACTGAAGGAGAGCGGGAAGGTCGTCATCTCATCCTCGTGATCAATGGTCATCATGGTCTGCCACCTACCGGACCCGGATGGAGAGAGGATGTTCACATCTCCGTTCGGCGTGAGAACAGTGGCCAGGCGCGGTCTGAGGTCCCTGTCCACGAGAAATTCGGCGGCACCAAAGTCGTTCTTCACGATGAGATTGGACTCCCCCGTGAGTATGTTGACACGAAAGAGGTCATGGAATTCCGGGTCCCGGCGATTGAGTTCAATGATAATCTCGTCGGGAAACCTTTCGGAGGATGGCAGCGGATTGGCCTGTACTCCTTCGTAAGGAGTCAGGTCCCTGCCCTCGCCGGTCTCCACGTTAACCGCGTAGGCGTGCCAGTTCTCGTCGCCGCCGCGGTCCTGTAGGTAAACGATGTGGTCTGAATTGTAGGTCCAGAAATAGAACCTGATTCCCCTGTTCGTATCCTCGGGCACCATGTATCGAGTCGGCCGGCGCGACCCAGACATTGAGCACGCCCTCCACGGGTGCCAGGTACGAGATGCGCGTGCCGTCGTGACTTATCCTGACTGTGGCCCGCTCCGGATTGCCGAACAGCGTCTCTCTGGGAATCATGTCAGATCCGTTGCCCGCCCTGTAGTGCTGATTCATCGTTGCTCCTCGATGTCCGGCAAAGTCTTCGTCTGAGGAGATTTCCCTCAGGAATTAGATGTACATTTATTGGTAGTGCAGTTTATATAACGTCGGCAGATCTACGCAGTTAGCAAATAACAGACGTGGCTGAGTTCGGGATAGGCTGTCCAATTGGGGATTTCGTTCAGGATGTTCTGGGGACTCGAATGACTACCAGTGTATCTGAGCGTTAGAGTGGTCCTAAATTGGTCAGTTCCCATGCCGCAGACATGGCTTCGAAATCTAATGAGACACTGACCTTACGCAGTTGAGAGAGATTTCGTAGCTGAGCTGGCTCATTCTCGTTTAGGAATTCATAGCTAAGTGCGTAACATCAGTGAGACATTTTGCCGTCAGATGTCCCGGCTTACGCAGCGCCGATGCAATCAGGACAACATAGCGTGCTCGTCGACTATCTCCATCTTTCTTCGGCTAGCGCATGAAAGGCACCATCACTAATAGTGGACTGGCGCTCGCGAGGCAAACGAACGGTCTTGCTATCGTGCGGGCCAGACTTTGGAGCGTCTATCTGATAGCGTGTCAGGGGCTGTCTGCGGTCTGTGAGTCCGTGCCGTCGGCAGGATCTATTGCTTGAACTTTCCCATAGGCCTGCTACACTCGCACCTGCCGATATGATGGCTCTCCATCTTGGGCTCCCCAATGAACTTGTTCCATTTGGCTATCTTTAGCGGAGGGACCGTCGTAAACCGCCCCAAACCCAATAGGACATTGTATCTTTGACGTGTGTGCGAAAATGCCTGACAAAGACAGTTCGGAGTGCGGCAGACCGATAGGACATAGGTCGTAGCAGACCGTGCAAAAGTGAGGGTCGCCGCACTCATTTCAGCAGAGCCCGAACTGTTGCCTGGGCCAAATAGCCCGTATCTGCAAGGTAGGGCCAGTATCAAGGAGGTGAGTATGTCTCAGGAACCAACCTACGTTGGCATCGATGTGGCCAAGGACCAAGTTGATGTCGCGGTTCGACCCACTGGCAGAAGTTGGATCGTGAAATATGATGAAGCCGGTGTGGACAGTCTCGTGGCGCAGTTGAACAGTCTCAAGCCTGTCGCAGTGATTACGGAGTCCACCGGTGGCCTGGAGCTTCCCCTGGTTGCGGCTCTGGCGGCGGCGTCACTGCCTGTTGCGGTCGTCAATCCCCGCCAGGTGCGCGACTTCGCCAAGTCCACCGGGCAGTTGGCGAAGACTGATCGGCTGGACGCTCAGGTACTGGCACACTTCGGTGAAGCGGTACGTCCATCAATACGTCCACTTAGGGACGCTGACACCCAGGCGCTCGGCGCTGTGCTGGCGCGCAAACAACAGGTGATGGACATATTGGTGGCTGAGAAGAACCGACTTGGTTGCGCCAGTGCAGAAGTTCGCTCTCGCATAGAGGCACATATCAGTTGGCTGAAGCGGGAACTTGACGACCTGGACACCGACCTGCGCCACAGGATACTGCATAGTCCTGTATGGCGTGAGAAGGACAACCTGCTGCGCAGTGTTCCCGGAGTGGGACCACAGGTGTCGCTGACCCTGCTTGCGTACCTGCCGGAACTGGGCAACCCGCAAGCAGATCGCCGCCCTGGTCGGTGTGGCGCCCTTCAGTCGAGACAGTGGGCCTCATAGAGGGAAGCGCAGTGTAGGGGCGGTAGAGCCCCGGTGCGCTCTGCGCTGTACATGGGGGCGTTGGTGGCGAGTGGGCACAATCCTGTGCTGTGTGAGTTCTATCAGCGTCTGCTGGAAGCCGGCAAACCGAAGAAGGTGGCCCTCACCGCATATATGAGGAAGTTGCTGACCATACTCAACAGCATGGTGAGGACAGGCGAGCGATGGAATCCGACTATCGCAACGCCTTGACATTCAAGACGGTTGCTTTTGCCGTCTTACGTCTCATAGCCTTGATGATCCAGGTTATCAGCCTGGTCCGGCAGTGTCCCCTTCCGACCATGGGCTCTAGCCTGACGCTGGCACCGAGAAAAACAGGTTCAGGGAGCATCTCAGACTTCTTGGTCCGGCGACGGAGGTGGCGATGGACAGGATCGTTCACAACTCGGTCATGCTGGAGTTCGACGTGCCGAGCTACAGGATCGATACGGAGCAGAATCGTCGGACAGAGGAAGAGGAGTCAGACCGCCGAAATTAATTGATGTGCGGCAAAAATGGTTGAAGCGGATCACCGGATCTGATGAAGCCCGTCTATAACGGTGAGAAGTGCGAAGACGGGGTAGGAATAGAGACCGCGGAAGAGGTCGCCGCCTGATGTCGTTTACACACCTATTGACGTAACCTCCCGCCCGGTGGCACAAGACGGCGCCGCTATTGATACTACCCGAAAAGAGGCCAAAGATGGTTAAGCGAAGGTCTCGTTCGCGGGGATTCGTGATGTCCTTACACGGCACCCTTATCGTAGAGAACGACCAAGTTTGCCTCCGAGAATTCGGGGGCCTTCTTGATGTGCCCCGTGAAGAGTCGGCCCTTATTTAGGGATCGTCGGGTTTTCATAGTTGGCTGATGCTAAGCGTCTGGCCTGAGTTAATGTTCACAGTCGCAGGAGCGTTGCATAGTACCCGTCTTTCATATTCTGATAATCTTACGAATCCAGCAAATCCTGATTCAAACTCCGCCGCTTGAAAACTAATCTACACTATCCTTGGCCGAGTGCTTAGCTCCGGACCAGAAAGGGCGGGCGGATTGAAGATGAATACCCGGTTGACCTGCTCGTTGCCAAGCCTGCCTCGTTTAGGTACATAGCGCGTCGCCGCGATGTCCTCAGATTCTTGCATTCGGATGTAAAGAGGGGAGCGCATTGCTCGCGTCCCCTCTTTACACGGGATCCTAGTATCTGCTCGGGGCAGCCGGTCTGCCCTGTTGTCTGAAGCAGTCGTTGCAGTAGACCGGGCGGTCGCCTCTAGGCCGGAAAGGCACGGTGGTGTCCTTGCCGCATTCGGCGCAAACGACAGGGTGCATTTCCCGAGGGCCTCGATCATACCCACCACCGAAGCCGTCGCTGTTGCGCCGGGAGCGCTTCGTCTGGCGGCAGGCCGGGCAGCGCTTGGGCTCATTCGTGTAACCTTTGTCGGCGTGGTAAGCTTGGTCATCAGCGCTGAAGGTGAAAGATTGACCGCACTCCACACAGGAGAGGGTTCTGTCCTCGTAACTCATTGATGTCCTCCGTTCAATCAGATAGTTGACAAGTAGACGGCTACCAGTGCCAAAGCCGCAATGGGCCCTGGGAGGTCCGGAGGGAAACTGACGAGAACCGAGGGGTGAGCTGGGGAGCCAAGGAACGACCGGGGAACTTAGAGTGCCGCCATCAAGGGTAGTATACCCCATAACCTAGACGTGCGTCGCATCGAGCAGGGCAGTCGCATTGATATTTGTGATGAGCAATGAGAAAGTCAGCTGTCGAAGTCCAGGGAATATGTCCACCTAACTGTTCAGGGAAAATGTCACCTGCTTAGCCTTGCCATGGTAACAGACTACGTCACCTACGCCTTTACTCGAGAGTGCGGAGAGCGCATCATCGGCGGACTCTCAGCTTTCAGGTATTTCTTCACTGTGTTCCTGTGGATGCCCGTCTCCCGGGTTATCCCTCTGATGGATAGGCCCTTGCGCTTCGCTTCATGAACAGCCTCCCGTCTTGCTATCTACTTCGGGGTGGGCTTCCCTGGTGAGGAGAACCCCGTCGCGCCGATGGCGCTCCCGGTCCCCACATCGTGCGGACTCTACCTGACGAACATCAAAGGGACTTACTCCGGCCACTCAGGTCTCCTTGCCGGAGGGCACAACCATCGACCCTGACTTGCCCACCCTCGAGAACGACTTCCGCGCCATCCTGATTTCGGCGGGAATCGACCACAACTTCAAGCACATCAAAAAGAATGGCAACACGCGCCCAACGTCGCGGACCAACTACAAGATCACAATCGCTGACGATGGTTCTTTGGTAATGAAGCTCCAGGAGCCGAGCCTTCAGAAGCGGATGATAGAGCTGCACAATGGCCACGGCCCCACGATGTTCAAGAACTTCCAGCGCTCCATGGCGGTGGGCCTGTCGCTCGTCGTTCTGTTCGGCCTGACATTGGGGCTGAGCGCGCCCCATCTGAGAAAGCAGTCCATACTCATAGCCGCTTTTGGGCTGGTGGTATTCCTGCTCCTTTTCTTATTCGCATAGAGAGAGAGCCGGAATCGGTAGGGGACGCTGCATATACCCCTCGGTTGAACCGGACCGCCGACTCTTCATGAGACTCCCTGAGTCCGCTGGATGCCGTGTAACCGCTCCCACGGGACTGATATCAGCCGACTCCGGGATGCGCGCTCCATGTGGTGAAGGGTTGGCTGATAGTCTGAATTACGACCTGACCTTACGCAGTTGAGAGAGATTTCGTAGCTGAGCTGGCTCATTCTCGTTTAGGAATTCATAGCTAAGTGCGTGACATCAGTTACGACTACTGCTATCTGTCCAGGGGCCAGGTCGACCGGCGAGGTCGGGCCCAACTCGGTCCCATTGGAAAGATGGACTTCTACCCTAACCCGGCTTAGGACGCTGCTCGTGGTGTTCTCCACCGTACCTACGAAGGTATTGGCATTTGAGTCATACGAAAGGATCAACCGGGCGCCGGCCCGAACTTCGTCAAATGTCTCGCTCAGCGAAAGCTGTGTCCTCGATTCTTCGCCTCCCTCACCGGTTTCACTCGATTCGGATTCCTCGCCATGCTCACCAGACTCGTCTCCCTCACTGTTCTCACCTGATGTGGGAGAGGCAGTGGCAGTAGCTGTCGGACTGGCCGTTGTCGTCGATTCATCGTTGGAATCTCCGCCGAGACGTTTCTTTGTCTCCTGCACGGTCTCCCCCGTTGAGGGCGCTATAAGGTATTCCACTAGGAGGTCCCCAAGCGTTCTGCTGAGATCCTCCGTCATCAGGCCGCGCTCATTCGCATCTTCCAGGACGCGGGTGAGATACTTGAAGGCGCTGTCTTCTTCCTGCGCTCTTACGGTGGGACTCGAACCCGCGGCCAGGAGAAGCCCGATAACCGTCAATTGGATTATTGCCGCGCCGATCAGGATATTCTTCAATGTGAACTCAGCTCCTCTAAGATGTCTCATGTAATTCTGATTTCTCCATGCAAAAGGGGTGCTGAATACCGGTCAATCGCATCCATTCCGTGAGCGTTATACCCCCGTCCCTGCCTATGACGCTCACGGGGCACATACAGATCGGCTGAGGATGATACTCACTTGTTCAGGGGAAGGCGAAAAGTCACGGTGGTGCCCTGTCCAGGCCCGTCACTTGTCGCCGCGATAGTACCTCCATGCGCTTCGACTATAGATCGAGCAATCGCCAGACCCAGGCCCTTTCCACCTATCCTACGACTGCGAGACTGGTCGGTACGATAGAATCGGTCGAAGATGTGAGGAAGGTCTGCAGAGTGGATGCCGATCCCGTCATCGACAATCGAGATAGTCAATGCCTCGTCGTCTTCCAACCCCGCCCTGAACGCGATATGCCCACCGGCCTCGGTGTATTGAACGGCGTTGCTTAGGACGTTTCCTAGCGCTTGGCTCATACGCATCCGGTCGAGGTTCATGTCCGGGAGGTCGGCAGGTACCTCTAGCGACAGTTCAACCTGTCGAGCCTGAGACTGTGGCTGCCAGCGAGCTACCTCCGCGGTGAGCAACTCGTAAATCGAACTTGCTTCAAGCGTGAGCCTCAACTCACCATGGTCCGTCTCAGCAAGCCAGTCCAGATCAGTCACGAGACCGCACAGCCTATCTATTTCCTGGATGATGTGATCGGACGCGCTTTCGGGCGTCTGAAGTCCATCGCGCATCCCTTTTGCCTCCAGCTGTATGACGCTCAGTGGCGTATTCAGCTCATGAGAGACATCGTTTATCAGCCGCCTACGGAGATTGCGCTGAGTTTCCAGCGTGGAGGTCATCTGGTTGAAAGCCGCGCTCATTTGTCCCAACTCATCCGAGGATATGACTGGCAGCTGGGCGGTGTCCCCCTGAGCGATTGCTTGTGTTGCATTCGTCAAAGCCGTCACAGGCGCTGTGATGCGTTTGGACAGCCAGGCAGCCAGCAACACGGCGACGCCAACTGTTAGCATTCCGCCTAATACGGTGATAAACAGAAGGGTGTTGAGAAACCCATGCGACTCAGCCGACAGAAACTCGCGGTTCACATCCACATAGACGCGTCCTACGGGCCGGTTTGTGGTTAATTCGAACACTGTCTCGCTATGGCCGTCCAAATCGGGCGTGGCGGTCCCGGGCAACAGCTCGGATAGGCTGTCTTTCACCACGCGTCCATCGATCCCAGTGATGACGACTCGTATTGGGTCTTCGTGGAAAAGCTCGAAAGCTTCTCTCTCACTCCCCTCAAATCTCTCCCTCCGCAGAACTCCATCATAGATGTATCCGGCCTCGGACAGCGTTCTGTCCACCGTTTCCCAACCACCGGCGGCGGTATACTCCCGGCTCAGATTCTGGGCCAATTGACTCGCCTCATCGTCGCCTATCTGGTCTACGAACACACCCAGCCGGGATTGGGTCGCGTAATAACCCACACCAACGCTGATCGTGACCGTAAGAACAATGACGAGGACGGTCAAACCCATGATTCGCCAGCGTAGAGACATCATTCGCCCCCTGCGACGAACTTGTAGCCAGCGCCGTACACAGTCTGAATGGGCTGACTGCCGTATTGGCCGATCCGCTTTCGCAGACGAGCTACCTGGCTGTCGATGGCGCGGTCGAACCCATCGAATTCGTAGTCGAAGCTCAGCGAGATTAGCTGATCGCGGGTGAGCACCTGGTTGGGATGACGCATGAACGTTGATAGGAGCGCAAATTGCGCCTGGCTCAAGGTTACGGGTTCTTCATCGACAGTTACGCTGCGGGTGGTCTCGTTCAGTGTGATGTTGCCGCGCGTCAGGACCTGCTGAACTCTGCCTTTGACGCGGCGAAGCACGGCGCCGGCGCGCGCGATAACTTCCTCAGGATCGAAGGGCTTGACGATGTAATCGTCGGCTCCGCTGTCCAGTCCGGTGATTCGCTCGGCATATGCTTCTCTGGCCGTCAGCATGATTATTGGAACTTCCGACTCCCGCCGCAGGATTCTGCACAGCTCCACGCCATCGAGACGAGGAAGAGTCAGGTCCAGGATTATCAGGTCCGGAGCCAGATTGCGGGCCAGGGCCAGCCCGGATTCACCATCGTGAGCCACCTCCGCGGAGAATCCGGCGCGCTCGAAGTACACCTTGGTCCAGTTCGCGATCCTCATATCGTCTTCGATTATCAATACTGTCCCGCTCATCACCAGTCCTCTATCAGCCGGATACGCCCTGGTCAGATTATCTCACTGGAAGTTCTGACTTCCTTCCTCGGACGACTCCAATTTGCTCTAGTCGCCTCCGCTCCGCTCGCCGCGACCACCGTGTTCGCCGTCGGACTCCCGGCCGCTGTCATGCTCGCCACCAGACCGATGCTCATCGCCTGACTCGCTTCTCTCGCCTCCACCACCGACCTCCGCATGCGCCGTCCATCCGGTGAACGATTCCGGCGTCGCAGGCAGGTTGATTGTCGCCACCTCGCCTGGAGCCATGTCCGTCGGAGTTGTTGGTCCTAGCTCCGTTCCGTTCGAAAGATGCACCTCGATCCTGACCCGGTCCAGGACTCCGTTGGTCGTGTTCTCTGCAGTTCCCCTGAAGGAGTTGCTCAGAGCGTCGTAGTCCAGAATCAGTCGAGCTCCGTTACGAATTTCATCGAAGGTTTCGTCCAGCGCTAGGGAATCAGCTCCGCTGCCTTCTTCGCCACCGGTTCCGAAGGATTCATTGTCGTTTTCACCGCCGGGGCCGTGTTCACCGTTGCCTCCGCTACCTTCTCCTCCTATGTGAGCTGAGGGGCCAGGGCCGCTGCAGTCAAATACTTCCATGTGTACGACGTACCCATCATAGGAAACCCCCGCAAGTTTCGGCTCGCTGACGACTGCCAGGCTTGACACTGCCTCCTGTCCAGGATTCAGGTGTCCCAGCTTATCGGGACCAAGCTCCCCTACTGTCTTCGTTCCTGACTTCAGGTGAGGTTCGGCCTGGACGTAGCAGAGTGCCTGTGAGAGCGTGTTTCGTACCGTTCCGTAGACAGACTGGGTTTCTGAATCGTATTGCATGGAAACAGCCAATCCACCGAAAACACCGTTCCACGACTGTCTGAGAGGAATGATTGGGCTCGACATACCGGCCTCATTGGTCTCTCCACCACCATCAGAACTTGCACTAGCAGGAGCATCGCCAGAGCCGTGTTCTCCACTACGCGCTTCCCAGGAAACACTGCCTTCGACTCTACTGGCATACTCACCTCCAGAGTCCCCACCTTCTCGCTCGGTGATACCCTGACTTGCCGTGTTGCCATCAGACCGATGCTCCTCGCCTGGCTCTCGCCTGTCTGTGAGTGCGGTGTCACCCGTGCAGCCGGTCACTATCGCCGCGGAGAGTATAATCGCCAAGACCAGCCCAACCAAGAATGTTTTCGTCATCAATTTCTTACAGATCATCTTTACATCTCTTTAGTGAAGTATCCGTAGTGAAGTATCCGTGTTACTCCTCACGATAGCGATGAAATGTAGCAGAAATATGTCGTCTCGTTGGCCTGCTAGGGACGTTGGGTTGGCTTGCCATTGCCGTGTCCGGATTGACAGGCTTCATAGATGGTGTCATGTATCTGACCAAAACTGACGAGGACTTTGAACAGACATACGTGACTGAGAAGAAGGAATGGCTATAGAGGGTCAATATCGGAGAGTCGATATAGCCTGATCATCGCTCATTACGACCACCAAAACCGAATGAGACTGCGATGATACTTTACGAACCATCTCGGTTCGGGTCTGACTCTCAATGAGACTGGCTCATATGCTCTGATTTTGATCTGTCGGCTCGTTCTCGAGATGGTCCATACGGCGCCGAGGGCTTCGTTGAGCAGTGACTTCATAGGAGCTTGGCATCAGTCCCATCGCAGTCTTGTCCGCTCATCCGGCCTGCGCCCTATACTCCAGGAGGCAGAGATGATAGAAGTCGCAGGTTACGAAAGTCATCGCGCAGTTCAGGTGGTCATCGGATCGGAGTCGACACTCACCGGGATCAGCATATGGCGGTAGCCATTGACCGGCAAGGTGTCCGACTTGGCGAGCGGCACGTGTCAGCGACCACCAATGGGTATGATGAGCTCGAACGGTGGTCCGATAGTCTGGGAGACATTGGCGCTTTCGGGATTGAGGGCACGGGCTCCTACGGGGCTGGAGTCGTCCGATTCCTGACTGGTCGGGGTTACATGGTCGTCGAGGTCAATAGGCCTGATCGGTCGGTCCGCCATCGCAAGGGGAAGAGCGACCCGGTCGATGCGGAGATGGCGGCGCGCGCAGTGCTTGCCGGTGTAGCCGACGCCACTCCCAAGTCGGGCGAGGGCGAAGTCGAAATGATCCGTATGCTCAAGAGCGCCAGGGACTCGGCCGTCAAGGCTCGCACCCAGGCCGTCAACCAGATGAAGGCGCTGGTCGTCACATCTCCGGCAGACCTTCGCGAAACGCTCGATGGTCTGACCACCAGCGCTCTAGCCAAGCGATGCAGAAACTTCCGCCCAGGTCGTCTGGATGATCCCAAGACTGCGGACAAGTACACTCTTCGTTCACTTGCCTGCCGATACCTTCAACTGAGTGAGGAGATGCGAGACTTGCAGGCCGAGATGGAACGACTCACCCGGTCAGTAGCGCCGACCTGGTCAACGCCTTCGGTGTGGGACTCGATACGGCAGCGACTCTGTTGATCGCTGCAGGGAGCAATCCTGATCGTCTTCGCTCAGAGGCAGCCTTCGCCTCGCTGTGCGGTGTAAACCCGATACCCGCTTCATCCGGCAAGACCAACCGGCATCGGCTCAACCGCGGTGGAGACCGTCAGGCGAACGCCGCGCTTTATCGCATCGTCGTGGTCAGGCTACGTTACGAACTGCGGACCCAGGCATACATGAGACGCCGGACCGCAGAGGGAATGAGCAAATCCGAAGTCATCCGCTGTCTCAAACGCTATATTGCTCGGGAAGTCTTCTCGCCATCCGGAAGCCTGCCCAGATAGTCGATAAAGCGGCTTGACATCTATAGGAGCATCAGAATGCCCTCCCTGGGTAATAGTCTCAACATAACATATTCCAGAGTTCGTAAACAGGCTCTTAGGCCGGTTGTTCGAATTGCGCCGAAAATCGGCGCGACATCTATCTCTATGAATTTGAAACGGGAGAGGAAGGGCCGATAGTCCTGACTGGCGCGCTCAACACGGACCCCTCGGCCTATGGCAAACAAGTAGTATGGCTGAGATACCAGGCAGATCCGGATTCCTTTTCAGTATATCTGCTCGATATTGAAACGGGCTTGGAGCGGGAAATCGCAGACACGGGAAGACACGGCGGACGACCGCTTATATCCGATAGATACGTAGCTTGGTCAGTGAGATGGCCCTGCGATGTTGTTTCCGACAGCGAGCCCAAAAATATCGGCTTCTACATACATGATCTCGAAACGGGCGACACGACGCAACTATCCAACTACGTAGAGCCGAGGGCCTTGATACATGAAGATGTCGTTGTAGTAACTGAAGGCTGTCACCTCATCAGTAGAGTTTACGCAGTCTTCCTCGAATGACCTGCGGCGTTCGGCTACTCGCCTCTGACGCGGATGAGCAGTTTGCCGAAGTTTTCGCCGTTCATCATGCCTATGAAGGCGCGAGGAGCGTTTTCGAGGCCATCCACGACATCCTCTTTGTACTTGAGTTGGCCGCCGCGTATCCATTCGGCCATTCGCTGGCGCGCGTGTTCGTGCTTGTGGGCGAAGTTGAAGACGAGGAATCCTTCCATCTTGGCCTGCTTCTGAATCAGCAGGCCCACGTTACGGGGCGCGAGTTCAGGCTCCGGCAGGTTGTACTGCGAGATCTGGCCGCAGACCGAGATGCGCGCGTGCACGTTGATTAGCTGCAACACCGCGTCGGTCACGGGACCGCCCACATTGTCGAAATAGACGTCTATGCCGTTGGGACACGCCGCGGCCAGCGCGGATGGCACGTCCTCAGTCTTGTAGTTGATTCCCGCGTCGAAGCCGAGTTCATTCACGATGAAGTCAATCTTGTCGTCGCTGCCCGCCGTTCCCACGACGCGACAGCCCATAATCTTGCCTATCTGCCCGACCACCTGGCCTACCGCCCCGGACGCCGCGGACACCACGAGCGTATCACCGACCTCAGGCTCCCCCACGTCCAGAAGGCCGAAGTACGCCGTCATGCCGGGCATTCCCAGAATTCCCACTGCCGTCGAAATGGGCGCGAGTTCGGGGTCAACCTTTCTGAGCTGGCTGGGTCTGGCGACCGCGTATTCCTGCCATCCAAGCGAGCCTTCTACTATCTCGCCGACCGCCAGTTCGGGAGTGCGCGACTCCACAACGTGGCCCACGACTCCGCCCGTCATCACTTCGTCAACCTGGAGGGGCGTCGCATACGACGGCCCCTCGCGCATCCGTCCGCGCATATAGGGGTCGAGCGACAGCCACTCGACCTCGACCAGAACCTCGCCCTCGGCAGGACTGGGAGTGGGAACTCCCTCCAGCCTGAAGTTCTCAGGCTCGGGGTAAGCCGTCGGTCGGGACGCCATGACTATTCGGCGGTTGGTGTTGGCAGGCATTGCGCGAGTCTCCTCTTGGAATTGTGAATGGTGAATTTAGAATAGTGAATTGATTGGCGTATAGCAATCACAGCACACAACTATCAGCCCCCGTAAACCGTCTTACCGCCTATTATGGTTTCCACTATTGGAATGTCCTTGATAGTGGTCGGTTCGACCGATGTTATGTCCTGGGCGAGCACAACCATGTCGGCCAGCTTGCCCGCCTCGATGGAACCCTTCTTGTTCTCGTCGAAGGATGCGTAGGCGCCGTTCAGAGTGTATATTCGCAGCGCCTCTTCCACGCTTATGCGTTGGCTTGGCCCCCAGACCTTGCCGTTCATGTCTGTCCGGGTGACGCAGCTCTGGATGCCCATGAGCGGCTCGAACGGGCCGGGCGGGTAGTCGGTCGCGCCAGTTGAGACAACACCGCTGTCTATGAACGAACGCTGGGCGAACATCCACTCCAAGCGGTCTTCACCGTAGAAATCCATCTTCTCTCCGTGATAGTAAACGTAGGTGCAGAAGGGCGTCGCTATGGTTCCGAGGCGGCTCATTCTGGACAGCAGGTCGGGATTGACGAGGGTGCAATGCTCGATCCGGTGCCTGGGGTCGGTGCGCGGATGGTCCGACTGGGCCCGTTCATAGACGTTCAGAACCGAGTCTATCGCGAGGTCGCCGTTGGCGTGTATGCAGACCTGGAATCCGGCGCGGTGTATTTCCAACACGGATTCGGTGATCTCATCCTGGGTCATAGCCTGGATGCCGTGATCGCAGGTCCCGATATACGGTTCTGACATATACGCCGTGCGCGCCGCTATCGCGCCGTCAGACACCATCTTGATACCGCCGAGGCGTAGACGGTCGTCGCCGAACCCTGTTCGCATTCCGGCGTCGCGCAGGGCGGAGAAGTGCGGCCTCGCGGCCAGCATATACACCCTCAAGCTCAGGTCGCCGTTGTCGCGGCCCTCGATGTATGTGCTCAACTGGTCGTTCGATACCATCGCGTCGTGAACGCTGGTCAGGCCGCTCGCGATCAGCATCTTGCAGATAGTTCGCAGACCTTCGCGGCGCACTTCAGGCGTGACCCTGGGCAGCATCCCTTGTA
Source organism: Dehalococcoidia bacterium (assembly GCA_965197685.1). Taxonomy (GTDB): domain Bacteria; phylum Chloroflexota; class Dehalococcoidia; order Lucifugimonadales; family UBA1123; genus VXRN01. The sequence continues at coordinate 20,544 of CBDANP010000001.1, read as the reverse complement.
CGGGTTCTATGGCGCGTTCGTACAAGACGCCGTCCAGCGCGCCGGTGTCGGGGTCTCGGCCAAGCCTGCCGCCGGGCGGGTCGGCGCTTCGGTCGTCGTAACCGGACAGTTCCAGCGCCCTGGAGTTCAAGTAGTAAACGTGTCCGGCGCGGTGGGATACAAGTATGGGAAGGTCGGTGGATACGGCATCCAGATCGCGTCTGTTCAGGAATCTTCGCTCTGCGGTCTTGGTGTCGTCGAACTTGAATCCCTCGACCCACTCGCCCAGAGACGCGCGCTCTACGCGGGCGCGGAGTTCGGACTGGATAGCCGCGAAAGACCGCTGATCGCAGTCCGCCGCCATCACGTGCCTGATGCCGCTGCTCAGCACATGGATATGGGCGTCTATGAGGCCAGGGATAACAGTCAGCCCGCCGGCGTCTTTGACGCGAGTAGTCGGGCCGACGAGTCCCTCGATGTCGTCGTTGCTCCCGACTCCGACGAACTTGCCGTCTCGGATAGCCACGGCCTGCGCCTTGGGATTCTCACGGTCAACAGTTATGACATTGGCGTTCTTATAGACGGTTTCGGCGAATAGCTGTATTGGCATGGCTGATCTTTCCTGTGGCGGTGTGGGACGTTCATGTATTCAGGGAGAGCGGACGGGCGACCAATTCGCGCGCCTTCGGGCGGTCGCGGGTGATTTACCTGTCGGTTAAACTGCCGTGATAAAAGTTGATATGGAAGCGTTCGGCGGTATCGAACTCCGATAGCCATTGGGGGTGACGCGGAACGTTGGGCAGATGTCGGGCTACGTTTTTCAAAGCGCCAAGGCTGTTATAGGTCCAGTCGCCCTGCAAGGCTACCGCAATCAGAGCATGAGCAACTGCGCCCCACAGCATTTCAGAACCCTTTAGCGTCTTTCCATTGGCGAATTCCTGATTGGCCTCGTCGAGAAACTTCATTGCGGCCTGCATATACTCTGGCGTCGGTAAGGTAGTCGTCATATCAGACTGAGAGTTCTCTGGCGATCTTGACGTATGTAGCGGGCGTCGCCGTCGGCCATGTCATTCCATAATATCAATCAAGGATTGGAGATCTGCGGGCAGGGGAGAGTGAAATCGCACTCGCTCGCCGCTGGCGGGGTGGTCGAACTCCAGGTAGGCGGCGTGGAGGAAGTGTCTGCCGATCCGGTAGTCCTCTCGCCCGTACAGCGAGTCCCCGACTACCGGATGGCCTATCGAAGCGAAGTGCACTCTTATCTGGTGAGTCCTGCCTGTCTCGGGCCTGACATCAGTGTATGTGTACCCTGGAAAGGCGGCTATGGCTTTGTATCGGGTGGACGCCGCTCTGCCATCCTCGACTATGGCCATCTTCTTGCGGTCGTGAGGGTCGCGGCCTATCGGCGCGTCTATTATCGCCTCCGATGGTCTCAGAGCGCCGACGACAAGGGCCAGATATCCCTTGTTGACCGTTCTATCTCTCAACTGGCCTGTGATGGACGAATGGGCGCGGTCAGTCTTGGCTATCGCTATCAGGCCGGAGGTGTCCTTGTCCAGCCTGTGGACGAGACCGGGACGCATAGTTCCCCCCACTTCTCCGATAGCCGGGTCAAGTCCAAGCACCGCGTTAACTAAGGTCGAGTCGGGATGTCCCACGCCGGGATGGACGGGCATACCGGCAGGCTTGTCCACTATCAGCAGGTCGTCGTCATCGTAAACCACGTCGAGCGGAATTTGCTGCGGCAGCATATGTGTCGGCAAGGGTTCGGGGACGTTGATAGCCGCCGACTGGCCCGCCCTCAGTCTGAATCCGGCGTTCTGCCTGCGTCCGTCCACTGTGACACTGCCATCGGCTATCAGTCGCTTGATTCTGGAGCGCGACAGGTCGGCGCAGCGGTCGGCGAGAAATTTATCGAGACGCTCGCCCGGAGTTTCACATACGAAAACCCGGACACCGCTCACCTGCCATCCGAGTCCGCAGACTCGACCTCCTCCGGTCCGGACGGATCTTCCGTCTTGTTGCCGGTCAGTACCAGGCTCGCTATCAGCAGGGTGATGCCCACGGTTATGGATGAATCGGCGAGGTTGAAAATCGGCCATGGACCCACGTCAATGAAGTCGGTGACCCTACCCGCCACCATACGGTCAATGAGATTTCCGACCGCGCCGCCCAGAAGAAGTCCGACGGTTACCCTGGTTATCCAGGTGCGGTCACCGTGAGAGCGGTAGAAGTAGATTATGAATCCAATGGCGAATATGGAGGCTATCGTCAGAACCAGGGTCTGGTTCTGGAACAGCCCGAACGCCGAGCCTGTGTTCGTCCCGTGCGTAAGGCGGAAAAAACCCTCGGCGGGCCAGGATTCCCCGATTCGCATATTGTCGCGCACGAGGTATTTGCTGACCTGGTCGGCGGCAAGGGCGGCCCCAGTGGTTGCCATGATAATCCAGTCGCGCCATGCCGCTTTGGGCGCGTTTTCGGGTTGACGCTCGATGATTTCGGTTTTACCGCCGGTTTCCATTCTCGACTCGTCGCTCCATAGTTCGAATCTCAGCGTCAAGCATACCATAACCGGGTACGGGCTATCTTTGCCCTGACCGGAGATGTGGGACAATCGAAAATCGGGGAATCAACCGAGTTTGGTGGTTTGGATGTAACACTGGCGAGACACACGGTTCAAGGTTATTTCATATAGTTCCATCTATAATTGTACTGGTGGGACGCTGAGGAGATAGCAAAGGTTGTGCTTGAGCGCGGGTATCCGAATCGCTTACGATACTCAGGCTATGAGTGACGCAGAAACAGAAGCCGAACCAACTCCGCGCAAGGTGCTTGTGACCGGCGGAGCGGGATACATTGGCAGTACCATATGCTCCGTTCTTGAAGATTCGGGACACTCGCCGGTGGTTCTCGATTCGCTTGTCAACGGCCACGAAGCGTTTGCCCGGTCTCTTCCGTTGTACCGGGGAGACATTGCCGACCCCGAGATAGTCTCACAGATCTTCGCGGAACACCCGGACATCAGTTTCGCCATTCACTGCGCGGCGCTGGCGGTCGTTCCCGATTCGGTCAACAGGCCATACGAGTATTACCGCAACAACGTGACAGGCTCGGCGGAGCTTTTCCGAATGCTCGCCCATTACGGGTGCGAGAACATTGTCTTCAGCTCGTCGGCCTCGGTTTACGACAGTGTGCAGGGCTTTATGGTTACAGAGGGGTCACCGACACGCCCACAGAGTCCGTACGCGCGGAGCAAGCTGATGACCGAGATGATACTCGAGGACATGGCGGCGAGCCATGGTCTGAAAGCCATTTCGCTGAGATATTTCAATCCAATTGGGGCGGACCCCAAACTGCGATCCGGCCAGGTCCAGAGGGACGCTACGCAGATAATCAACGTTCTGGTCGCAGTCGCAAACGGAGACAGGCCGGTTTTCAGCGTCACCGGAACCGACTGGTCGACCCGAGACGGCACCGGTATCAGGGACTACGTTCACGTGTGGGACCTCGCGCAGGCGCACGTCAAGGCGGTCGAGCGCATAGACGAGGTGTTTCCGGACGGTCAGGGTTTCATGGTAATAAACCTGGGTACGGGTTCCGGGGTGACGGTTCGGGAGATAGTATCAGCCTTCGAGCGGGTTCACGGCTCGCCGATACCGCAGGAGGACGCGCCTCCAAGGCCGGGCGACGTGGCGGGGGCGTATGCCAACGCGGACAGGGCGGCGGAACTTCTGGGATGGCGCGCGACATTGAGCCTGGAGGACGGCATACGGGACGCGCTCGCCTGGGCGGAGAGTCTTTCATACGCCTGACTTGCGTCTAACTTGTGAGAGGCCGCGTTCATGCGCTAGAATTCCATAATCGTAAGCGTTGGATCTGGATGGTGAACAGGATGGGCGCCGCCTTTTCAAAGGGGAGTCCTAGTGAGTATGAGGCAGGTAGGGTCATTTGGCTGACATCAATGTAGCGATAATCGGTCTTGGCAATTGCGCTTCCTCTCTGGTTCAGGGAGTTCACAAATACGCCGAGGCGGGAGCTGAAAACAGTATCCCGGGAATTATGCACCCGGTGCTCGGCGAGTACGGAATTGGCGACATCAAGGTGGTTGCAGCCTTTGACGTTGACGCCAGCAAGGTGGGACTCGACATTTCGGAGGCGATATACGCGCCCCCGAACAATACCATCAAGTTCTTCGACGTTCCACACACTGGCATTACGGTTCAGAGAGGGATGACCCTCGACGGCGTGGGACAGTATATGTCCGACATTATCGAGAAGGCGCCCGGACCGACCGACGACATAGCGGGAATCCTCAAAGAGCGTGAAGTTGACGTGGTAATCAACTATCTGCCGGTGGGCTCCGAAGACGCCACCAGGTGGTACGCCGAGCAGATTCTGACCGCGGGATGCGGGATGATTAACTGCATTCCGGTGTTCATAGCCAGCGGCGAAGGCGACTACTGGCAGCGCAGGTTCAGGGACGCCGGAGCGCCTATAATCGGTGACGACATCAAGTCGCAGGTCGGCGCGACTATCGTTCACCGCGTGCTGACCAGGCTCTTCATGGACCGCGGCGTGGAACTGGAGCGCACCTACCAGCTGAATTTCGGCGGCAACTCCGACTTTCTGAATATGCTGGAACGCTCACGTCTCACGTCCAAGAAAATCTCCAAGACGAACTCAGTCCAGTCGCAGATAGACACCGATCTCGAACCCGAGAACATCCACATAGGGCCTTCCGACCACGTTCCCTGGCTGTCCGACCGCAAGTGGGCGCACATCAGGCTCGAGGGGACCAGCTTTGGCGACGTTCCACTGAACATAGACCTGAAGCTGGAAGTCTGGGACAGCCCAAACTCCGCCGGAGTGGTTATAGACGCTATCCGGTGCGCGAAGATAGCCAAGGACAGGGGCCTGGGCGGCCCCATTCTCGGCCCGTCCGCATACTTTATGAAATCCCCGCCCGTACAGTACACGGACTCTGAGGCCCGCGACATGGTCGAGGACTTCATATCTGGAAGGGATAACTGAGCGTCAGGCGCGCTCTAATCCAGGCGTAATTGGACATTTTCGACCCCGGGGGCCGGAGTTCCGTGCCCGGGTCATTTTGTCTCGCCAAGGTCAAATTTCTTGACCTCCATAGCCCACTCATATCGCGCAACTAGCCATTTGACTCAGATACATATACAATGGCACTGTCTTTAATACGTATCTTCCATCGGGGGCAGCATCGGGAAAGACGGCATTAGTCAATGGCCAGTTGAGGTGAAGAGTATGGATCGGCCACTGAAAATCGGCCTGTTCTCACCTTATGACCACGCATTTCATGGGGGCGTGCGTAACCACATAAACGAGATTGCCGCCCAGTTCAGGAACTGGGAACATGACGTGCGAATAGTCGCCCCGTGTTCATCTCCCGCCTCAATCGAAGACCCCTATTTCATACCTATGGGCCGTCCGGTTCCGCTGCCCGCCGCAGGCTCCGTCGCCAGAGTGTCGCTGTCGGTGTGGCTTACTCCGAGCATAAAGAGTCTTCTGGTGAATGAGCGCTTCGACGTGGTGCATATCCATGAGCCATGCGCGGGTATGGTTCCGCTGGGAGCCTTGAGTTCGCTCAACATACACAGCACGGTCAACGTGGCTACGTTTCACAGTTACAGGGGGCGCAGAACGTGGTGGGCGATAGGCTCCGACAAACTTGTAGATCCGCTGCTCAGGCGGCTGCATGGCAGGATAGCCGTGTCCAAGCCCGCCATGCAGTTCATCAGCAGGCATTTTCCGGGAGAATACAGGGTCATACCCAACGGCATCGAGGTTGACGAATTCGCCCTCGCCGAGCCGCTGCCCGAATTGATGGACGGCAAGACGAACCTTCTATTTCTGGGCAGGCTGGAGAAGCGCAAGGGCCTCAAGTACCTGCTTTTGGCGTACAGCAAGCTGAAGTGGGACTGGCCGAACCTGCGCCTGATAGTTGTCGGCCCGGGCGAGCCGGACGCGGACAGCTACCGCATTATGAGCGAGCGAAATCTTCAGGACGTGATATTCACGGGCCGCGTTTCGGACGAGATGCGGTCCAGGTATTTCAAGTCCGCTCACATCTACTGTTCCCCGGCCATTGACAAAGAGAGTTTCGGAATAGTGCTTCTGGAGGCAATGGCGGCGGGGACGCCGGTGGTGGCGACGGACATAGAGGGCTATGCGAGTGTAGTGGAACACGGGCATGACGGCCTTCTGGTTCCACCGAAGGATGAAGACGCGCTTGCCCAGACTATCCATACGCTTATCCAGGACCCCGCGCTGCGCGCGCGTCTTTCCCAACAGGGAATCCGAACCGCCGACAATTTCCGATGGGAGCGGGTCGCGGGTCGGGTTCTCGAGTATTACGAAGAGCTTGTCTCCCTGCCCGCCACCGCGAACCTGTGAATCTCGTGTTGACCGCCCGCCCGGATACTTTCTAATATGTCCTGATTAGCCAATTTTAGGTGGTTGTATGATGATAGGGCGGGACGATGCCCGGCGTGTAATCTCGAATTACGTTGAAACCCCCGTGGCTCTTCTGCTGGGCCGTATGGGACTGACGCCAAATCTTGTCTCCATAATCGGCCTCCTGATAGCGGGCGCGGGCGCGTATCTCATAGGTGTCGGGCAGTGGTGGGCAGGCGGCCTGGTGATTCTCTTCGCGGGCGCATTCGATATGTTCGACGGCGCGCTCGCCCGGGCGACCGGCAGAGCGTCGAATTTCGGCGCGCTGCTGGACTCGACGATAGACCGAGTTTCCGAAGCGGTAGCGCTTCTCGGGGTTCTGGCCTACTATCTCTCGAAAAACAACGACATGGGCGCGCTGCTCGTTTACGGTGCGCTCGTAGGCTCGATTATGGTCAGCTACATGAGGGCGCGCTCAGAGGGTTTGGGGATAGACTGCAAAGTTGGAGTGATGACCAGGCCCGAACGAGTTGCACTTATGGGCTTTGGCCTTATCGTCGCCCACTGGATACCCCCAGTACTGCTTGTGGTACTGGGAGTTATCACGGCTCTGACAATACTGACCGCGGTTCACAGGCTCACACACACCTGGCGGATGTTGGGTTCGGAGGACTAGGAACGTTCTTTGTACGATTCAATGAATCTCACACAAATGTTGGGAACGTAATACAGGTGCGGGAGAGTTCATGGTCGTCTATTTAGGGTCTCCGGCCCGCGCGCCAACGTGCAACGCCTCCGCCATGCGCTTGACAGGAGACTATTTATCGTTACGGGGTGGATCACATTGAATCAGGCTGTCTGCTTTCTCAAATTCAGTCGCGCTATCTTGCTGCTGATAGCGGGCGCCGCCGTATTATTCGGCAGCGTGAAACCCCACGTCGCGTTTGCCGAGGGTGGCGATCATATAAGGATGATAGAGTCCGACGTGGTTAGCGAGTTCCCGGAGGGGATGCGATTTACGCTCCAGGTAGAAGGCGAGAGTGAGATAGAAGAGATTTCAGTCAGGGTGAAAGTCGGACAGAATGAAAATACCGTCTATGAATACCTGGAGTTCGATGAGGACACGCTCGTCGAATCGGAGCTTTTCTGGCGCACCGGCATAAGGGGCAGGTATATTCCGCCGGGGACGATAATCACTTACTATTTCGAGGTAATAGACGTCGATGGCAATGAGTTTTCCACTGAGCCTGCGGAGTTTATCTACCATGACGCCCGCTTCGAGTGGGAAGAGGTGATTGAAGGCCCTGTCGCGGTGGCTTACCACGGGCCGGTCAGAAGGCGCGCCGAGATAGTTCTGGAAGCCATAACCGAGACCCTGGACTTCATGGGGCCGCTTCTCGGAGCCGATACTACAATCCCGATTCGAGTCACGATGTACAATAACATCAAGGAGATGCTGGAGGCGCTTCCGCCCGGATCGAGCACAATCAGGCGTGAACTGATTACCGAGGGCCAGGCTTTCACCGACCTGGGCACGCTTCTCGTGCTTGGCGGTGGTCGCGGCGCGACCGGCACCGCTTCGCACGAACTTACCCATATTCTGAACCACAGGGCAGGGGACAGCTCCTTTCGCGGTATTCCCTCGTGGCTCGATGAGGGCCTTGCCGAATTCGGGAACGTCGCTCCGGGCTTCTCGTATGATATAGCATTGGAGTTCGCTCTGGGGACGGACAGGCTGCTGCCGATAACATCCATGCCCGTACTGCCGGGAGACCCCGAGGACGTGATTATCTTCTACGGTCAGGCTCGGAGCATAGTGCAGTTTATGATATTCGAATACGGACCGAGGGCTATGCGCGAGTTGCTGGCAGTTCTCAGAGAAGGCACGAATATGGACGACGCTATTTCGCAGATTTACGGTGTAAGCCGCATTGAACTGGAGAATAAGTGGCGATACACTATCGGCGCGCCGGAATATGTGCAGCCCGAACGTGACAGCGCCCGGCCGACTCCGATTTCCAGACCGAGCGTACAGCTATTCAGTCTCACGCCACAGGCCGGTTCGGCGCCTGTCGGGACAATCGAGTCCACGCCGACGCCCACCCCCGCCCCGGCCACACCGACGGAACCGCCCGCGGTGGCCAAGCTGGAACCCACGCCCGTTCCCGAGGCGGCGCCCGCGGCGGCCCCCGAATCTGGCTCTGAACAGCCCGAGTCCGTCGACTCTTCGGGCTGCGGTTTCCCGGATAGAGAGTCGCTCGCTCTTAGTGATTTAACAATGCCGCTGTTTGCGCTGGGTCTTGTCGGACTCTTATGGCGCAGGCGAAGAAGGTAGCCAATGGAAGACGAACGCGACCTGATTCGCGCAGCAGAACAAACATGGGTTGTCAGGTATCCCAAGCAGCATCTTGCCACTTTTGGAACAACCAGCCTGTCCTATTACGTGGTCACCGAACCCATCTACCGTGATATACAGCCGGATGATACCGAGAGTGTCGTGAGGCAGGGCAAGGTGGTCGCCGAAAAGCCCGCGATAGTCACGCCCTTCTACGCCATGAACCTGGATGGCTTCAGCGACGACGCGTACAGCTATTTCCAGCACCTGTCCCGGCAGTTCGGCCCCAACAGCCCGGGCATCCTGTACCAGTACCGCAACGAGACCGAAAAGACGGACATTCTGAGCGGCCCACCCGCGGAGATAGCTCATCGCATCAGCGACGACCTGGACAGGGCGAAGGACGACCTTTCGGTCGTGATGGTTGGCGTGGATGAACTCTGGGACGTGGCTCTGCTGAAGTTCATATACGAGTTCACGTCCAGGTCCGCGGTAGAAAACGCGCAGGAACTCCGCTCGCGCGGTATGTTCGATCCAAGCCCGTCCGCGGGCGGGCTTCCCAAAGCGGCGGCGCAGCGAATCGAGCAGATGTTCAGGCAGGTAGAGAGCGGCAGAGACCCGGAGGAGTTGAGACGGGAAATAGACCGATGGGGCGCGTTCGAGTTCTACGAGGACAGATTCCTGAACCTCTTTCGCCGCCGCTAGTTCGCGGCCCGAACATTCAGCCGCAGGTATGTATATGCCATGCTCAGCCGACGAATGATAGCCAGATCTTCCGGGTGGGCCGCTATTGTACTCATTGCTCTGCTGATGCTTTCCGTCCGGGGCGACGTGTTCACTCTGAACCCTGCCCAGAACGCCTCGTCCGCATACGCATTCGACCTGATTGGATGGCACTTCACCAACTCGATGAGCAAGTGGACCCACCGAGTCGTCAGGGCGATTCCGGGGCAGGCTGTATCCGACGCGGACCGCCTTGCGCTGGTGAATGAGTATTTCCGGCTGGGCCGTATTGAGAACGACCTGAAGAGCGAGATACAAGTGGTCGCGTCCCACGACCCCGGAACGGGGCCGGAACTGAGCCGTCTCCAGAGGGACCTCGAACGAGTGCATCGGCTTCGGCATGACATACGCAACGACGTCGAGGAAGCGCTGGAGTCGGAGATTAGTTCCGTCGTCCGCGCGCAGGGGCTTGGTTTTATCGGCGAGATGGTTTTCCCGCCGGTGGACGTTCGCCTTACCGAGACGCCCAAGGCGCTGATAACGTCTCCTCGCGATAGAATGGAACGACTGGATGGCGTTCTGCTGGAACCGCGCGTGAGCGTAGAGAATCGTGAGGAGATTGAAACAAGGCTGCTGGAGACTGAGGACTTGTCTGCCCTGGTTCTGGACATAGGCGGAGTGGCGACCTATCCCGCCTCGATATACAATGGCGGCGACCTCCACGCCACGCTCTCCATAATGGCTCACGAATGGCTCCACCACTATCTTTTCCTGCGTCCACTTGGACAGAATATGCACAAATCGTCTGATATGCTGGTTCTGAACGAAACGGTTGCCGATCTAGGTGGGCGGGAACTGGGCGTCGTCGCACACGAACGTATTGACGCGAGAATTCCCCTGACTATTCCCGCCGCGTTCGACATGATCGCCGACATACCCGATATTGCCCCCACTCCCGCCAGGGACTTCGATTTTGGACGGGAGATGCAAGAAACGCGCCGGAGCGTGGATCGGCTCCTGATGGATGGCGACATAGAGAAGGCCGAGGCGTACATGGAGACCCGCCGCAGGCTGTTCGTGGCCAACGGACACCCGATTCGCAAGCTGAACCAGGCATACTTCGCATTCAACGGAACATACGCCGAGAGCGCGGCTTCGGTGAACCCCATAGGCGGGCAGGTCAGGCGCCTGAGAGACCTGTCACCCGATTTTGGCGCGTTCATGTCTCTGGTGTCGGGCGTGTCGAGCTACGCCGAGTTTCTGGAACTGTTGAGAGAGGTCGAGGCCGCGACAACTGACAACTGACAACTAATAACTGAAAGACCCCCGTGAAATCTCTATCGAATGGCCTGCCCCAATGTGATAACATAAGTATAGTCTTATCCATGTTCACAGATCGAAAGTTTGACTGCGATGTATCGTCCTGAAGAGCCGGAAGTAAATTTTGACCAGGTGATGGATCGGATCCGCAACTTCTTTGGCCGTTTCCGATTGCGCGGCGGTGGAAGTGGAATAGGATCGCTCATTGTCATTGGGCTGTTCGTGGTGGGGATTGCGATATGGCTGGGCAGTGGCATTTTCACAGTTCAGCCGGGAGAACAAGCCGCTTTGCGACGCTTGGGCAAGTGGGACAGCATACAAAGCCCCGGTCTTCACTGGTGGTGGCCTGCTCCAATAGGCGCGCGTGATATTGTCTTTGTGGACAGTGTGCGCCAGCTCGAAGTGGGGGTTGCCTCAGGCAATCCCGTTATCAGCGAGTCTTTGATGATAACCGGCGACCCCGACGAAGAGGGACAGCCCGGCGAAGCGCCCAACATCGTTGACCTTCAGCTTCTCGTCCAGTACGACATCAAGGACGTGGTGAACTACCTCTATCGAGTATCCGACCCGGATGGGCAGACCATCAAAGACGCCACCGAAACCGCGTTGCGCCAGGTCATCGGAAGCCGTCCCATTGACGACGCTCTGACCGACAAGAAAGAGGACATTCAGGCTGAGACCAAGCTTCTTCTCCAGCGCTTGCTGGACGATTACCAGACCGGCATAAATGTGCGTGAGGTCAAGTTGCTTAACGTATATGCGCCCGAGCAGGTCAGAGACGCTTTTGACGATGTTGTCCGCGCCACAGAAGATAAGGCCAGAATTATCAATCTAGCCGACGCTTACAGAGAGGACATTCTGCCAAAGGCAAGGGGTGAGGCAGCCCGGTTGTTGGAGGCGGCGGAAGCGTTCAAACAGGAGCGCGTAGCGATAGCCGAAGGACAGGCAGAACGCTTCACATCCATTCTCTTCGAGTATGAAAAGGCCCCCGAGGTAACGCGCCAGCGCCTGTACCTGGAGACGATGGAGCAGATTCTTCCCGAAGTCAAGATGTACATAGTATCGGACGAATCCGGAGGCAACCTGCTTCAGTTCCTCCCACTGACAGAAAATGTGCAACTGCCTGACACTACCCTGGGTCGGAGCCAGTAAGGGCTACTAAATTGAGATTCATTGCGCTTATACTTATACTCTTGGCGGTCATCGTCGCTATCGTCGGCCCGCAGCTCTTTTTCGTTGTGGACGAAAAGGAACTTGCCATCGTCACTCGATTCGGCGAAGTCCAGCAGTCCATAGACGAGCCTGGTCTTTACATCAAGACCCCTTTCATAGATGCCACCACCTACTTCGACAAGCGCCTGCTGATATTCGACGCGCCGCCCGACTCATTGCTCACCAAGGATAAGAAACGCCTGATAATAGACGTTTATGCCAGGGGGCGGATCGTGGATCCGGTGTTGTTCAGGGAAACCGTGAGGACGGAGACTGGGGGTAAATCCCGGGCGATAGACATCATCTCCTCCGAACTTCGGCGCGAGATCGCGAGCGACAACCAGGCCGAGATAATAACAACCAAGCGTGAAGATATAATGGACCGCGTAAGGGAAAATGTCCAACTCAAGCTCGCCGAGTTCGGGCTGAACATCGTTGACGTGCGGATCAAGCGCGCCGACTTCCCTCCCGAAATCGCCGAGTCGGTCTATGCCCGTATGCAGGCCGAGCGTAAGCGCAAGGCCGATAAGGAGCGCGCGGAGGGCGCGGAGATAGACGCCGAGGTCAGGGCCGTCGTGGACAGAGAGGCCACCATCATCAGGGCCACCGCCCAGAGACAGGCGGACATCACCCGGGGCGAGGGCGAGGCGCAGGCTATCCAGATCTTCGCGGACGCCGTCTCCGCCAACCCCGAGTTCTACTCGTTCCAGCGCTCTCTGGAAGCCTACAAAAAGATACTCGCGGGCAATAATTCGACCGCAGTCCTTCCCGCGGATAGCAACTTGTTCGAGTTTCTCCAGTCTCCCAGCGGCCTCAGCGGAGATTTCAAGAACGAGGACGAATAGACCGGCTTCCGCCCCCGGGGCCTTTCTATTGTCGCAAATCCAAAAGCCCCGTATCACTCGTCTTTCCCGCGAAGCCTGTCCTCGTGGAAACGGGGAGCGGGAATCCACAGGGTTTGGAAGTAGGCCCGACGCTCTAATTGAAGCCGCCTGCCAAATTGATGCAACTCCCCTTCAGTCGCATACTTTACACAACTCATAGTATCCTCTATCCTAGTATGCAGAACATACATTCTCTCAGTTGGGACTGATACCAGTCTTCTCCACTGAAGTCCCGCCGGAGCCGCAAAGATGTCGCCGCAGGTGAGAATACAGATCTTTGAAGAATTCAGTGATAGCGTCTCGCCCGAATGGATTCGCTCGGTTGCCGACAGTGTGTTGTCAATCGAGCCGGAATGGTCGCGTGAGAACGTCAGCGTGGTCATAGCGGACGATGAAAGCGTCGCCGAACTCAATCGCGCCCATCGCGGGCTGAACGACACCACGGACGTGCTCTCTTTTTCCAATAATCATTCCGGTCAATACTACGGTGAGGACGACAGCCCGAATCCAGAGCCGGATGGCGCGGAATTCGTACTGCCGCCCGGCTACCAAACCGACCTTGGCGAGGTGATAATCTCATATCCCCAGGTCGGGCGGCAGGCGCGCGAAGCCGGACACACCGTCCAAAAGGAACTAGCCATTATGCTTGCCCATGGAATCTTGCATCTGCTAGGTTACGACCATGAGCGGGAGGCCGAGGCCGCCGAGATGCTATCCATTCAGAATAGAGCAATGGCTGCCCTGGAAGAATTCACTTCATCCTCTCTCTTGATGGGAGAGGAGATGGGAGCGGGTGAAGCGCATACCCGTCCCTCCGCGCCGAATTCTGAGACAGTTACTTACTGACCTTACGCAGTTGAGAGAGATTTCGTAGCTGAGCTGGCTCATTCTCGTTTAGGAATTCATAGCTAAGTGCGTAACATCAGTTACTTAGACCGAAAGAGGACAATGGCGGAAGTTCTGTACAGAAAATGGCGTCCTCGCGCTCTCGACCAGGTAGTAGGTCAGGACACGGTGACCAACACGCTCAAGAACGCCGTGTCCACCGGCAGACTGACCCATGCCTACCTTTTCTGCGGCCCGCGCGGCACCGGAAAGACCAGCACCGCGCGGATTCTGGCCAAGGCCGTGAACTGTCTCGACCCCTCCGGCGGCGAACCTGATAACGCCTGCAACAGGTGTGTTGCGGTCAACGAGGGCAGAGCGTTGGATCTTATCGAGATTGACGCCGCCAGCAATCGCAGCATAGACGACATTCGCGATCTGAGCGACAAGATAAACTTCTCTCCGACCGAGTTCAGATATAAGGTCTATATCGTGGACGAAGTTCATATGCTCACCGATCAGGCGTTCAACGCCCTTCTGAAGACCTTGGAAGAGCCGCCCGATCACGCGATATTCATTCTGGCGACGACTGAAGTCCATAAAGTGCCTCTCACGATTGTATCGCGGTGCCAGCGATACGACTTTCGCCGAATATCCCTGAACGACATTAGCGACAAGCTCGCCGAGTTGTGTGAGGCCGAGGGGGTGAAGACCGAGCGTGAGGCTCTAGACCTCATCGCGCGCCATTCCACCGGAAGCCTTCGCGACGCCGAGAACCTGCTGGAGCAGGCGGTCGTATCCTACGACTCTCCCCTGATAGCCGATCAGGTGCGCGATATGCTCGAGTTGTCCGGCGACGAGGACGCGCTCGACCTGTGCGAGTCTATTATCCAAAAGAACGTTTCGCAAAGCTTGAACATAGTCAACAAGGTCTCGACGCAAGGCTCCGACCTCAGGCAGCTTCAGCGCGCGGTGACCGACTTTCTCAGGTCTGTCATGCTGATGGCGGTGGGCGCCGATGAGACCGTCGGTTTCTCCGATGACACCACCGGGCGTCTCAAGAGTATGTCCCAGGGCGTGGACCGGAGATACATACTCAGGGCGCTCAAGGCCATATCTGAAGCCGACCTCAGAATGGACACCGCCTCCCCGCTCCCGCTGGAACTCGCGCTTGTCGAATCCGGCCTCGAGCCTGTGGTCGCCGCTCCCCAGCCTCCCGCGTCCGCTCCACCTGCATATCCCCGAAGAGAGGCCGCGCCAGCCCAGTACGCCCAGCGGCAGCCCGCGCCTCCTGCCGAGCGCGCCCCGGCGAGAAGCCGCCCGGCCGCATCCAATGCGCGGCCCGCCCAGCCCCGGGTGCCCGTCAACGGCAACGCGAGTCCCCCCGCACCCGGGAGCGGACAGGATGGCAGTCTGGATGCGGCGACCTGGAACGGTGTGCTGCGTGCGCTCAGGACTACGGGCGCCAGGTTCAAGCTGGGCGCATTGCTCCGCGGCTCACGGGAATATACCCTTGAAGACAATAAACTTATCGTCAGATTCGCGCACAGTTCTCACGTTGATCGCATAAATGAGGAAATAGACAACCCCAGCGTAAAACAGCAATTGAAGAAAGCGCTCTCCCAGGCAATGGGCGGAGAGTATGAACTTGTTCCCGAACTGATTTCAAATGACAATGGTTCCGACACGAGACGAGCGAATCAGAGCCACCTGGTAGTGGCCGCCCAGAGAATGGGCGCGCGGCTTGTAGATAAATTCGAGGAGGATACGGAACAATGAATCGTCGTATGATGCGCCAGGCGCAGCAGCTTCAGAGGAGAATGGCGGAACTTCAGACAGAACTTGAGTCCGCAACGGTTGAAGCGACCGCAGGGGGTGGCGTTGTTAGCGTCGTCGTAACAGGCAAAATGACAATCGAGTCCATTACCATAGACCCCGAAGTCGTTTCTCCTGATGACGTGGATATTCTCGAAGACCTTGTGATAGCCGCCGTAAACGAAGGACTCGGCAAGGCCCAGGAAATGGCTAACTCCAAGATGAGCGAGTTGACCGGCGGACTCAATATCCCTGGCCTGACCTGATATGAACGCGCCCGCCGAACATTCATCCGACCCGATAGCCCGGCTGATCGAGGAATTCCACAAGTTGCCCGGCATAGGCCCCAAGACCGCCCAGCGTCTCGCCTACTACCTGATTCGTATGCCCGACGAACACGCACGGCAACTGGCGGACGCTATTGTTGCGGTAAAAGACCAGGTGGCTATGTGTTCCAGGTGCTTTAATCTCACCGAGACCGACCCATGCCATATATGCTCCGACCCGCAGCGCGACGAGACGATGGTGTGCGTGGTCGAAGAGGCCCTGGACGTTCTCGCCCTGGAGCGCACGCACAGCTACCGCGGTCTGTATCACGTTCTGCATGGCGCCGTTTCCCCTATGAACGGCATCGGCCCGGACGACCTTAAAATTCAGCCGCTGCTTACTCGAATGAACGGCGAACCCATAAGAGAGATTATCCTTGCCACCAATCCCAATCTGGAGGGAGACGCGACGGCCATGTACATTCACAGGCTGCTGTCGCCGCTCGGAATCGAGATAACAAAGCCCGCGAGAGGGCTGCCGGTCGGCGGCGACCTCGAATACGCGGACGAATCCACGCTGGGGAGGGCCATCGAGGGCCGACAGACGTTCTAGTACCATTTCTACCTGAATATGCCACATACCGACGATTTTCCGTCATTCCCGCGCCCCTACCGTCATTCCCGCGAAAGCGGGAATCCAGGCAGGCTGGCATATGGCAAAAATACATGGACACTGTACTAGCCGTCTGACTAACCGGCATTCGCGAGTGTATCTTGAGATTACGCACTTACACAAGTCAGGGTCTTGTTCTCAGACAGTACACTCTGGGAGAGGCGGACCGCATTCTTTCCATTCTCACCCCAGACATGGGCAAGGTGCGCGTGGTGGCCAAGAGTGTCCGAAGACCCCAAAGCAGGCTGAGGGGGCATCTGGACCTGACCAACGTCGTCGAGTTCTCCGCATCCTACGGGCGCAATCTCGATGTCGTGACAGAGGCCCAGGTGCGTGACGACCATCCGCGCATACGCACAGACCTGTCTCTGCTTTCCCAGGCGGTTTACGTATGCGAGTTGGCCGATTCGTTCGCCGAGGAACGCTCTCCCAGCCGCGACCTGTACCTGTTGGTAACCGTGACTCTCGACTTATTCCCCGATTCTGAGGACGCGTGGCTGGTGTCCAGGTGGTTCGAGGCGCGTTTGCTGGACGTGTCCGGATTCAGGCCGGAGCTAGAGTCCTGTGTCGAGTGCGGCGCTGCGCTGGAACCCGGCGACCACACTCTCGACCTTGCCGCCGGCGGCATATTGTGTCCCGACTGCCGCGCCTTTGGTCCTGGGAGAAAGGCTCACATCTCCGAAAGTGCGATGAGAGTTCTCAGACACCTCCATCGCTCAAAACGTTTCCTCGACGTAGGGACTCCCAGCATTGGCAGGCGTCTCAAAAAAGAAGTCGAAGGTATCCATACCCGGTATATCCGCTCGATTCTTGAGCGTAACCTCAAGAGTGAAGAGTTCGTAAGACGTGTGGCCGAGGCTGAACGGCGCTGATATTTATGCGACGCGCCTGAAAGAGTTTGAGCTTCTCCCGAGGATACCGAGTAAAGGCTTATGACAGCGGCGGCGGGGCCGCGTCGTCATCGTCGGTGTATATGTGGGGCTGTTCGGGTGTTGTTACGGCGAGCCGGAACGAAATGCCGTCCCCAACACTGCTTATGTGGTGGCGCATCCCCTCCGGCACAAATACTATGTCGCCCTCCCTGGCGTGAATTACCGGCCTGTCTTCCCCTACCTCCCAGGTCAGTTCGCCCGCAAGTATGGTCCACCATTCGTTGAAGTCGGGGTGCCAGTGTGCGTTGTTGGTCATTCCCGATGCGTGACAGATGAGGTTGGCGCTGTTGCGGTCGTCGGTAAGTATGGACGTTGCCCAGGGCGGCTCGCCGAACTTGTCGAGCATATACCCGAGGCTGGTATGCAGGCGGTTGGGCGGCTCATCCTGGTTGGGCAGGGGTCTGAGTATATTGGAGCGCGTCCCCTTCGTGTCGTGGTTGGAGTCGGGGTGAGTGATGCCGAGGCGCAGGGAGTTCTCGCTTCCGACCGTCCTGATGGCGTGCCTGCGTCCCTTCGGGGCCATGACGACGTCGCCTTTCCTTGCGCGCAGGGGGGCATGGTCACCTATCTCCCACAGGAGTTCGCCCTGAAGGACTATCCACCATTCGTTGAAGTCGGGGTGAGCGTGCGCGTCATTCTCCTGTCCGGGCGCGTTGCAAATAAGCACGACGTTATTGCGCCCATCCGTGAACAGGGCCTCTGCCCAGGGCGGTTCGCCATGTCTGGAGACGATGTCCGCGATGCTTATGTGCCTGGGTTCTGCGCTGGGAGTCATGGGGCCGCTCCTGGTGAATTTCGAGTGTCCTGAATTATAGGAAGGCGTTTGGGATTGGTCAACGCGGAGTGTGAAATCAGCCAACTGATCGTTCACAATGGGACGGGATTTGCGCTCTGGGCAACGCGGGCGATGGCGTCCAGTTTTTCGCCAATCTCAAGGTCTATCTCGTCCTCGGGTACATATTCGGCTAGTTCGTAGAAGTCTTTTTTGTCCATCAGATTGGGCAAATCCAGTTTGTCAAAGTACGCTCGAAAGAGGGGAGTCAGGAAGTCGTCGCTCACCTTCGTGTCGTCGCTCCAGGGTGAACCTCTACCCAGTGTCTGCATCGCTTGCTCGATTTCCGCTGTTGCCTCTCGCATAGCTCTCAACCGTTTCTCGACTTCCAGCGGTGTGAACAAGGGCCCCGGCACGTCCGCCTCCGCGGATGCTCGCGCATAGGCTTCAAGCGTAATCTGAGAGCATAGATAGTTCTCAATTTCACGTCGTCTCCACATAAGGTATTCGATCCGGTCGTCGCTTGGGAGTACCGATTCCAGGCGGTCGAATATGACGGCGGCTTTCAGATCTGGCAGGGCTTCTCTGAGTCCATAGTAATGACTTTGGACTGCGGATGGCTGGTTTGTGACGTAGTGAACGAATGGCCTGTTGAGGGCTTCAAGCGCTTCGTCGTGTCCGAGGCGACGCGCGAAGGCGCGCAGTATGGCAAGGTCGGTCGAGCCTTCCAGATAGAGAATCCAGCCCCTCTGCTCGGCCTGGTAGTAGTGTTCAAATCCTATCTGGTTGAGCGCCTTCATCAATTGGCTTCCTCTCCCACCGAGCCGATGTGGAGCTCCGACGAAGGCTATAACCATGTCTCTGCCCACCGCTTCATTCAGGATAACCTCGGAGTGGCTGGCGGCGATGATCTGGCTGCCGCTTTCACGGGCCACCTCGGTAATTAGCTGGTATATCTGGCGCTGTCGGAGAATCTCGAGGTGGGCATCTGGCTCGTCCAGAAGCAGGATGGATCCCGGGTTGGCGTACATATAGGCTAGGATGAGAAGCGTTTGCTGCAAGCCGCGTCCACTGGAAGAGAGGTCGAGAGTAATGCCACGCTCACGGTATGTCATTGTGACCTCGCCGCGTTCCACGACATATCGGGCGGGATCGAGTTCCGCTCCGAACAAACCTTCGATGCTGGCAACGAGTTTTTTCCAGTCATCTGGGCGCTCTTCCTGAATACGGAAACAGAGGTTGCGCAGAACCTCGGCGGTGCGGCCTTCACCGATTCGGACATTCACCGCGCCCTGGTCGAGGCGTGTCTCGGTAGCCGCCAGGCCAGACATGGGGGGCAGGAAGGCTATCTGGGTCTTCCCCGCATCATCTGGGATTGTCATTCGCTCCGGAGAGTGGCCTTCGGCAAGTCGCAGAGGACGGCAGTAGAACGACTCCTCGTTCGCGTAGTCGAATTCGAGGCCGCATATCCATCTTCTCCCTTCATTCACACCCTCGACTGTGACCTCGATGCGGACATTTTGCGTTCGCTGTCCTTCTTCATCCCGGGATATATCTCGCACGTGGAGTCCATGCCACAGAAGACGGGCGTTCGGGACGGGTATAGAGACCAGGTCACGACGGTTGACAGTGACACCCGGACGCCTTTCGGGCGTCTTGCCCGAGCGTCTCTCGTTCCAGCGTTTCAGTCCGATGTCCCAGAGGGCGAGGGTCTGCATGGCCGAGGTCTTGCCGGAGTTGTTGGGGCCTATGAACACGACCGGGCTTCCAAGCTCGACTTCCACCTCATCTCCGAAGCGTTTGAAATTGCGTATGACAAGCCGTGTAAGCATATATCACCCTCTTGACGATTCGAGCTTCGTATCTTCAGAATATATTTTATACCACACCGTTTGTGAAGTCGGTCAGCGGGGCGTAGAGTATGTGCAAATTATCACAAAATTGACACCCGAAAAATCCAATTGGTATATTCTTTATGTACATATAACAGGAGAGGCGCGCGATGCTTATCAGCGCTTCGATTAAGATCCCCAATTTCATCAATTGCCCACAGACCATCCAGGTGATCATTGCGCCGCCGAAGAAACCTTCGGGCGGCTGAACTGTTTTCTCGCGCTCCGGTGCGGCGCGACGCATGGGTGGTATCCATATCCCTACTCAACACGCAGACAATGGCTAAGTGCGCCGTTCAATTGTGAGCAAACATAGCTCCGGGAGTATTGAATTGAAGAAGACCGATTTTGTAGTCAGGTTCGCCGGAGAGGGCGGCCAGGGTGTTGTCACATCGGCTGAAGGCTTCGCCCAGGCCAATGCCCAGGTCGGCTATCACGTCCAGACCTTCTCCACATTTCCCTCACAGATCAGGGGAGGCCCCACATGGACGCA